>NZ_FOCZ01000015.1 GCF_900110245.1 Niastella yeongjuensis | reverse complement strand
CTGCTTCCCCTTGAGACTGATAGTTAAAGTTAAAAAGTTCTTTCAAGTCGTTAGTATCACAGAAAGGTAAACACACAAAGTATAGAGACTGCTTCCCTCTGCCTGCAATTGAGACATATTGCTTTGCAATAGTCTGCAGCTTTATATTAATTACTTTAAGGATTGATAAAAAACTGCAGCGGCCACCGGCCGACTGCTAATAGGAGATTGACCGGCTGTGATAAACTACTTGTAAAAAATTAAAATATGTAGTAAACAATCAAAAATATCAGCCTTCTATGTGGCATTTTTCAGCTGCTGGAATGCAGCGAAACCCTTTACATAGGAGGCAATGGGCAGAAGACAGAGGGCAAAAGGCAGAAATAGAAAGGCAGCAGGCAGTGGGCAGTAGGCAGTAGGAGAAAGGCAGCAGACGGCAGAGGGCAGAAAGCTTCGTCGCGGACCTCCCAGGCTCTTCGACAGGCCGTCGAGGCGAGGCCGCGAACCTGGAACTAAGAACATAGAACTAAAAACCCAGAACCCAATAACCCAGTAGCCCAATAACCCAATAACCGAATAACCCAATAACTTCAAACTTTCAACTTTAAACTTTCAACTTAAAACTTTGAACTAACTAAATGACCGACCAACACCTACATATCCTCAAACATCTTACTAACCACTTCGGCGCCATGCCTACCTTGTTGTGGGATCCGAATGAGGAAGACCCGCAGATTGGTTGCGCTTATTTTCCCGCAGATAAAACGGGTCGTCCATGGGGTACTTTATGTTCTGTGGGGATGAGTCTTACGCCTATGGAGCTCGATGAACAGGCAGAAGATACCGATACCAAACGGGCAGAGATCATTGTTTATGTAAACGAAACCGATACAGAGTTGGATGATATTGCCAACTGGATCCGCTGGGCGGGCGCTTTTCCCTTTTTGCAGGAACCACAAACCTTCCTGGGCTGGGGACATACCATTCACATGGACCATCTGTTCGACAATTCCGAATTAACTACATTGCTTACATTATCCTCTATAGTAACTGCCGACAATGAACCAGCCTTTCAGCTGGAAGGGGACGATGTTGGTTTTATCTGGCTTACCTTCCTCACCGACGCAGAATATGCGATGAAGAAAGAAAAAGGCGTAAATGCGATTCTCGATCTTTTTGGTGAACACGAACACCCGGTTACGCTTGACCGTACCCGTAAAAGTTATGTATAAGCCCTGCTTAAATATCAAGTTCCAGGTCAGCGGCGGCATAACCGGTACAGGTAAGTATCAGTCCGCCCTGTAAGTCCCCGTCAGTAAGAACTTCATTGTTGCTCATAATTACTTTTCCTTTACGGCAATGTGCGGCGCAGGTGGCACAACGGCCGGTATTGCAGCTATAAGGCAGGTCGATGCCTTGTTTTTGGGCGGCCTTTAAAATGGTATCTGGCCACTCGGAGGTGAAATGATAGGTATTATTGTCATAATGCACCACTACCTTAAATGCCGTGGAAGGCATGGTAAAGGCGGGTTTGCGAATGGGCTCAATCTCAAAATGTTCTTTCCGCAGCTGCTCTTCATTAAAACCCATTACCCGCAGCGTGAATTGCACCATGCGCATAAACGGTTCCGGTCCGCAGGTGTAGAATAAGGAAGGCCTGGCAGGAAGGGTTACCATTCTTTCCAGTAGCCAGTTATTCAGCCGGGCAGGTTTGGTATCTTCGTCAATGGGATTGCTCAGCAGATCGATGCGGGTGAACCGATGAGCATACTGGGTGGCCAGTTGCTGCAGCGGTTGCTGGTAAATGATATTCCGCTCATCGCGGTTTTGATACAACAGGGTAATATGGCTCTCCGGTTCATGATAAAGCACTTTTTTTATCAGGGCCAGAATGGGCGCTATACCACTGCCCGCCGCAATAAACCAGATCTGGCGTTTTTGTGCGGGATCTGTCTCTATAATAAACCGGCCGGCTGGCGGCAAACTGTTTACTAACGTGCCGGGTTGCCAGCTGCGCAGTATATGCCGCGATACTTCCCCATTCTCTTTCTTTTTTACGGTAATGGCTATGTGTTTATCGATGCCCTGTGCGGTGCAAATAGAGTAGGAGCGGCGGAGCTCATGCCCCAGGTGACTAAACAAAAATGTCAGGGATTGCCCTGCCTCCCAGGTAACTGATTTACCATTCACTTCTTCCAGTACATACGTTTTGGCATCAGGTGTTTCGGGGATCACCTGAATCACTTTCCACTGCAATATTTCCATTAGTTACAGGTTGTTGAGATTGACCACTATGCGGCCCATGATTTTCCCCTGCAAAATACTATCGATATAGGTACTATTCAACTCCTCCAATGTAACTTCTTTGGCAATGACGGGTAATTTATCTTTTATGTTCCAGTCGGTATTCAGCTTTTCCCAAATAATGAGGCGAACGGCCATAGGCGTTTCGGCGGAACCAATGCCTAATAAATTCACGCCGTTCAATATGAAGGGATATACGGTGGCGTCGAGTTTAGGCGATGATACCAGTCCGGTACTTACTACGCTGCCTTCCAGCTGACAGGCTTTTAATAAAGTGACCAGGGTATCGCCCCCAACGGTATCTATGGCACCGGCCCATTTGGGTTTTAAGAGGGCTTTTTTCAAGGGGTCGGCTACAAATGATCTGTCTTCAACCCGGGCGGCGCCCAGGTGTTGTAAATATTCCAGGGCATTTGTTTTACCGCTTACGGCAATTACTTCGTACCCTGCCTTTGATAAAATAGAAACGGCTATACTGCCTACGCCACCGGTGGAACCCGTAACTACAATAGGCCCCATGGCCGGGTTCATTTTCATCAATTCCATTTTATACAAAGCACAGGCAGCGGTGAAGCCGGCTGTGCCAATGGTCATGCATTCTTTTAAAGAAAGGTTGGAGGGCCTTTTAACCACCCAGCCTGCCGGCACCCGAATAAACTGGCCATAACCGCCACAGGTGTTCATGCCCAGGTCGTTGCCTGTTACCACTACTTCGTCGCCCACTGCAAATTGTTCGTTGCGACTGATCTCCACCACACCCGCCGCATCGATACCGGGTGTATGCGGATATTTTCGGGTAATGCCTTTATTACCCGTTGCCGAAAGCGCGTCTTTATAATTCAGGGAAGAATAATGCACCCTGATCACGATCTCACCAGCCGGCAGATCATCGATCAACCGTTCAACGATCGTCCGCTCAAAAGTTCCTGTTTCGGTTTCTGTTACCCAAAGCGCTTTAAATGGCATATATAAGTTATTTCGTTTGTAGTTTTAGTAATACTATAGGGCATTCGTGAATAAGAATTCAGTTGAAAGTTCAAAGTTGAAAGTTTTAAGTTATTGGGTTATTGGGTTCTTAGTTCGCGGCCCCTGGCGGAGTCGGGCGCCTGATTTTGGCTTTCCCTTATCAACCTCATCAACTCCGTCAACTTGTTAACCCGTCAACTCCTTTCGGTCCTCCTGCCTTCTGCCCTCTGCTTCGCCCGCCGGCTTTGTGCGCCGAAGCTTTAGCGTAGGCGTAAGCCTTGCCGAAGGATGGCCCACTGCCTACTGCCTACTGCCTACTGCCTACTGCCTACTGCCTTTCATCTCTGCCTTTCTCCGCCCAGCCGTTCTTTATACAGTCCGTAATTCTCGTCATCAAAACAAACAAATATTACCTGCTGAAGGTCATTATCGTTTGCCATAAACTGTTGTACGGTGGTAATGGCGATATCGGCTGCTTCCGGTTTGGGGAAGCGGTAAATGCCGGTACTGATATTGGGAAAAGCAATGGTGGTTACTCCGTTTGCAACCGCCAGTTGTAACGAGTTGCGGTAACAGTTGGCCAGCAGGTTGGGTTCCCCGTTATGACCACCATTCCACACGGGGCCTACCGTATGAATTACATATTTAGCCGGCAGCCGGCCTGCGGTGGTAATCACGGCCTCGCCGGTGTCGCAGCCACCTTGTTTCGCCCTGATGGCCCGGCATTCCTCCAGTATGGCTGGTCCGCCTGCGCGGTGAATAGCGCCATCGACGCCGCCGCCACCCAATAGGGAAGAATTGGCTGCGTTTACAATAGCATCCACTTGCTGTTTGGTAATATCTCCCTGTATTAATGAAATCATAGTCTTATTCTGAAAGTTCAAATTCTATGCCCGGGTACTCTTTCATCCAAATCCCATCATCCTATCCTTCCACAAATCCCATCCTCCCAGTATTCCATATCCCATTCATCCCATAAATCTCAAAGATCCCGGTTCAGAAAAGGGTTTGTACTCCATGTGCTATCTTATTCTCCAGCTGCAATAACCATTTTTTGCGGGGTAATCCGCCGGCATAACCAACCAGTTGGTTGTTGGAACCGATAACCCGGTGGCAGGGCACAATGATGGCCACGTTGTTTTTGCCATTGGCGGCGGCGGCAGCCCTGATCACTTTGGGATCGCCCAACCGGTGCGACAGCTCCAGGTAACTGATGGTTTTGCCATATGGAATGTTCATCAGTTCGGCCCATACTTTTTGTTGAAAAGTGGTACCTTCCTGAGAGATGGGCAATTCAAAAAAGCGGCGTGCGCCATGAAAATATTCTATCAATTGTTCAACTACCTGAATGGCCATCGGGGGCAGGTCGTTGTTATCGGTAGCCGGGGTAATTTTATCAGGTTCATCAATAAATAACACTTCACTGATGTAATGCTCCGTACCTGCTATGTGCAGCAGCCCAACGGGACTTTGGTAATATGTAATAAACGAATTTATATGAACAATTTATTAAATGATCAACCAATTTTCCAGCCGTTTTCAACGGGGCGATCGGGTGTTAGTAAAACTACCTCTTTTTTATCAGTGTAAATGCCCAACACCAGGCATTCGCTGAAAAAATTAGCGATCTGCCTGGGTGGAAAGTTTACAATGGCGATCACCTGTTTGCCAATAAGCGCCGCTTTATCGTATAAATGCGTTATTTGGGCCGATGATCTTTTAATACCCAGCTCACCAAAATCGACCGTAATTTGATAAGCCGGATTTTTGGCTTTGGGAAAATCATTAACTTCCATGATTGTTCCAGCCCGGATATCTATTTTTGCGAAGTCATCCCAGGAGATAGTACTCATAAGCTCTTAATTTTTTTCAAAAATAAATTACAATTAAATGAAACGTACAGCTACTGCCGTTTGGAACGGCTCAGGAAAAGAAGGATCTGGAAATTTAACTACGCAAAGCACTACATTAAACAAAACGCAGTATTCGTACAAGTCAAGATTTGAAGAAGGGGTAGGAACCAATCCCGAAGAACTGATCGCAGCTGCGCATTCAGGTTGTTTCGCCATGAAATTAAGCTTCGTATTAGGCGGCGCTGGTTTCACTGCCGATTCACTGGAAGTAACTTCTACCGTTGCCCTGGAAGATGGCGCCATCACCAGCTCACACCTGGTATTGAAAGCCAGCATTCCTGGCATCAGCGCAGAAAAATTCAAAGAGTGTGCCGACGATGCTAAAGCTAACTGCCCAGTGAGCAAAGTATTGAATTGCGAGATCACTTTAGATGCTTCTTTAGTTTAATTACGAAATCCTGGCAGTGAATTACGAACCATGTATGTTGATGCCAGTCGATTTAAAGTATACGAAGTAAGATGTAAGAAGTAGGTATTTCCTACCTCTTACATCTTACTTCCTGCTTCTGATCTTACGATATGCTGAATGCATTAATCTTCATCCTGACAACTTGCAGCCATATGCCCTCAAAAAAAACATCCCGCCGGAGTTTTCTGCGTAATACCACCCTCGCAGCCGGCAGTTTCTTCATTGTGCCACGCCATGTATTAGGCCGTGGTTTTATTGCGCCCAGCGACAAACTCAATATTGCCGGCATTGGCGCCGGTGGCAAAGCCGAAGTGAATTTACCCTATGCCTGGAACAATGGCGCCGAGAACATAGTAGCCCTTTGCGACGTAGATGACCGCATGGCCGTAAATGCCCGCAAAAGATGGCCCAACGCGCCCTATTACCGCGATTACCGCGAAATGCTGGAAAAAGAGAATAAGAACATCGACGCAGTAATTGTTACCACGCCCGATCATATGCATGCCGTACAGGCCATGGCCGCCATGCAGCTGGGCAAACACGTATATGTAGAAAAACCACTGACCCACGATATTTACGAGGCCCGCATGTTGACCAAAGCGGCGCAGCAATATAAAGTAGTTACACAAATGGGTAACCAGGGCAGCAGCGGCGATGATACCCGCAATGTGGAAACCTGGATCCAGGCCGGCGTAATTGGTGCCGTACACACCGTACACGTTTGGACCAACCGCCCCGTGTGGCCGCAAGGCATTCCTACGCCCACCGGCAGCTTCGACATTCCCAAAGAGGTAGACTGGGACCTATGGCTGGGCACCGCCCCACACCGGGATTTTAACCCCGCTTATTTACCGGCTACCTGGCGCGGCTGGGTCGATTTTGGCTCCGGTTCCCTCGGCGATATGGGCTGTCATTTCATCGATGTGCCGTTCCGCGCACTGAAATTAGGCTACCCCGTATCGGTAGAATGCAGTGTAGGCTCTGTATACACCGGTTTTTTCAAAGAAGTATTTTATACCGATAGTTATCCGCCCTCCTCAAAAATACACATCCAGTTCCCGCAAAGAGGCAGCCTGTCACCCGTAGAAATGATCTGGTACGATGGGGGCATCAAACCCGGCCGCCCCGCCGAACTGTTACCCGATGAACCTTTCGCCGAATGGGACGGAGGCATTTTGTTTGAAGGCACCAAAGGCAAACTGCTGGCCGGTTTGTTTGGCCGCAATCCCACCTTGTTACCAACCGCAAAAATGAAAGATGCCAAACTGCCCAAATCAAAATTCCCCTTTGTTGAAAGAGGCTCCGAAGGCCACCAGACGCAATGGGTACAGGCCTGTAAAAAGGGGTTCGGCACCTATACCAGCTCCTCCTTCGACGTAGCCGGACCATTAACCGAAACCGTTATCATGGGCAACCTGGCCATCAGAAGTTATAATATCAGAGAAGGCAAAGACTTCCCCGGCCGTAAAAAATTGTTATGGGATGGGGCTAATATGCGCATCACCAATTTTGAAGCAGCCAATTCTTTTGTGAAACGGGAATATAGAAATAGTTATAAGTTGTAAGTTTAAAGTTCAAAGTTTTACAGCCGCGTGATAACATTCAACTTAATCAGCCCTGGCGAAGGAGGGTCGTCTGCCTTTGGCTTTAAACTTTCAACTTTAAACTTTCAACTTTAAACTTTCAACTTTGAACTTTCAACTGTTTTCATTTCAGCCTTTCCCTTATCAACCCGTCAACTCTCCACCCACACATACTTACTAAACATACCACGCTAACATACTACAGAGTCTTGTCAGATTCCAGTAAGATATAACCGTGTCTCGTACATGTCTCGTACATATTCCGTACATGTCTCGTATATGTCTCGTCTCTTTATAGATACGAAACATATACGGAACATCCATGGAATTTGGTTAAGTTAAATACGAAAGTAGGATAGATCTGATATAAAGCAGGAATAGCCCCGCTGTGTATCGGTAGTAAGGAAACAGTATAGGAAGGATAAACGAAGCGTGGAGTAAGCTTGTACTGAAGGGGATAACGGTTTGCTGAAAAAGTTTAGCTTCTGCGATAAGTGGATAATGAAATGAAGCTACGATTTTTACGCAGGCAATTCACACAAACTTAATTTATAAACCCTTTGTTTTGCGGCAATTTGCAGGCCATTTATGCGGTGTTGTTGCTATAATTTATTCAGCAAAAAAGCAGCTGCCTCCTTGCAACACTTTATATCGATTGCTCGTCTTCGCTTTTATTAATTTAATTTGCTAAATCGGTTTAAATCTATACATTCAGCATTCTAAAACACAATTGCTTCTTATATGAAGAAAAACAAAAAAACCAACCAGTCACGACGGGACTTCCTAAAAAACACTTCCCTGGCTGCGGCCGGATTCTTCATTGTTCCCCGGCATGTATTGGGCAAAGGTTATGTTGCGCCCAGTGATAAATTAAACATTGCCGGTATTGGTGCTGGTGGAAAAGGCGCCAGCGATCTGGCTGAATTTGCCAAAAGCCCCAAAGTGAATATTGTGGCGTTGGTTGATGTAGACGATCGCCAGTCAGTTAAAACACGCGAAAAGTTCCCCAATGCAAAGTACTACAAGGATTTTCGTGAAATGCTCGACAAAGAGAAGAACAATATTGATGCCTGTTCTGTTTCAACGCCCGATAACTGCCACGCAGTAGCGGCCTTATCGGCTATGCAGCTGGGTAAGCATGTGTATGTTCAGAAACCATTGACCCACGATATTTATGAAGCCCGTATTCTTACCGAAGCGGCTAAACGCTATAAAGTAGTGACCCAAATGGGCAACCAGGGTGGTTCCGGCGACGGCGTTCGTAAAATGAAAGAAATGGTGGATGCCGGTCTGGTAGGTGATGTACACACTGTACATTGCTGGACCAACCGCCCCGTTTGGCCTCAAGGTATTCCCACGCCAACCGGTTCATTCGATATTCCCAAAGAGCTGGATTGGGACCTGTGGCTCGGCCCCGCCAAAAAAATCGATTTCAACCCCGCTTATCTGCCATTTAACTGGCGTGGCTGGTGGGCTTTTGGTACCGGTGCTTTGGGCGATATGGCCTGTCATATCATGGACCCGGTGTTCCGCATTCTGCCCATCGATTACCCAAGTTCAGTGGAGTGCAGCGTAGCCACCATATACAAGGAAATGTGGAACGATAGCATGAACCCTGATGGCTGTCCGCCTTCATCGATCATGCACCTTACTTATCCTAAAAAGAACGGAAAGGGAACTATTAAAGTATCCTGGCACGATGGTGGTCTAACGCCGGAGCGCCCCGAAGAACTGCTGCCCGAAGAACCCATGGGCAACTGGGATGGCGGTGTTATTATGGAAGGCACCAAAGGAAAGATCATGTGTGATTGTTATGGTGCTAACCCCCGGTTACTGCCTACGCACCTGATGCAGGAAAAGAAAATGCCTGCCGAAAGAATCAAACGCGTACCGGAAGGCCACTATATTCAATGGGTAAACGCCTGTATCGATGGGTATGGTAAAGGCGAAACCAGTTCTCCATTTGATTATGCCGGTCCGTTTACAGAAAGCATACTGATGGGTAACCTGGCTATCCGCAGCTTTATGATGAAAAATGCCAGTGCCAAAGGCGACAACAAATATCCCGGCAGAAAACGCCTGTTATGGGATGCAAAAAATATGAAGATCACCAACTTTGATGAAGCCAACCAGTTTGTGAAGAGAGAGTATAGAGATGGTTGGAAGCTGGTTATGTAAGTTCAAAGTTTAAAGTTGAAAGTTCAAAGTTGAAAGTTCAAAGTTTAAGGCGCTTATGTCTTTAAACTTTGAACTTTAAACTTTCAACTATAAATCGTTTTCCGGTTCTGTATTCTCCGGCTTCTCCTCAATAGTAATCAGTTCAGAAAGCGCCAGCAATTCTTTTTGTTTATAGCTGTTCTTTTCATCAGTAAAACATTTACTGAATTCTTCCATCAAAAACTGGATCACACGTTTATTGGAAAGCTGTTTGAAGTAATTGGCAGCCGGCGCTACATTAATGCGCTTGAAGTAATTCTCTACATCTTTGTGGGTGAATACCTGTCCGCTCATGGGGTCAATAAAGAACTCGGTTTTGTACAACGGGTTCTCTACATGGCGGGTAAAGTCGTAATCTGTCTTAAAATAACCTAAAACAAACTGGTGCGGTATATTGATGGCACGAACCGGCACATCGAGCAATTCGCACAATATGAGGTACAGGATGCCATTGGCAATGGTGTTGCCCCGTTTTGCCTCCAGTTGTTTATTGATCAGGAATTCGTCAGGATTCTGATAGCCTATTTCTGCACCCCGTAAATTGAAATAATTATACAAAATACTGGTAACCACATTTACCTGTTCCAGGGGAGTGAGGTAGCTGTTGAGTTCGAGCCAGATGTTGCGACGTAACTTCTCCACTTCCTGGTATACCTGTGCGGGCACCAGATCGGGAAATTGAAAGCGGGCAACGATGAGTGCGCCAGTCAGCAGATCCTGGTGCGAGTTATTATTCCATTGCGTTAGTTCTTCCGTCAGATCGCGGTAATGCAGGCGATGTATCAACATCTCTATTCGTTCCTGCACGTCTTCGCTTACCGTGTTCTCCCATAGGTTTTCGAGATTGGGGATGATCCCTTTCCCGAAATCAATTATGCGTGTTGATACTACATTGAACACTTCTTCATCCGGATCATCAATCAAATGGAACAGTGCCGATATTTCTTTGTTTTCTTCCATTATGTATCTTCAGTTCTTGCCGTTTAACTGAGGTCAATTTCGGAATCTTACAAAAGATATCAATAAAAATCTTATCCACAAAGTTTCTTCACTTTGTGGGGAACTCAGAACTCAGTGGTAAATATTGGTTAAATAACCGTTCCAGCTCCTGTTTATCCTGGGGGGTGGCTATAACCCGGCGAGGTATAACAATGGCATGATAGGAGTTTGTATACAAATAGTAACAGGCTGGGGTTTCGGCTTTTTTCACAATGGCTTCCCAGCTATACTTGCTTTCAGAAGCATTGTCTTTATCTATGATGCCGGTATCGGTAAGCACTACTTCTGCTTCTTCCAGCACATGCTGGTTCTCGGGTTTGCTGAGAATGTTTCTTACCCGGCGTAATATGGATCGTTTAATAAGATAAGGTACCATTAAAAAATAAACGGTGGCAATAACACCAAATATGATAAGGTCGATAAAGATCTGTTCTGACCGGCGGCTGAAAATGTATAAACCTGCCACTGCTGCATACAAGATAAATACACGCAGGTAATACCACACGCGGTAATTCTTTTTATCGGGCGCCGCCCAGGCCGTGTAGTAATTATAATCGAAGTATTCTTCTTCTGTAAGGTGGTATTTCAGGTTAAGCATGGCTAATTGAAAGCTTGTAATGAAATGTAATGGTTTTTCTTTGGTCACCATTCAAAAGAAACCCCGCGACTATAGCGGGGTTTGCCTTTTCATAATATATTTTGACCTTGCATTTTAATCCACATTCCAGTCCTTCGCTATTTAGATTTCTTTTTTGGCGCGGCCTTCTTGGTGGCATCTTTTTTAGCCGCTGCTTTTTTGGCCGGCGCTTTTTTAGCTGCTGCTTTCTTGGTGGCAAATGCATTGGGCACCTGCGCTTCAATCATCTTCTTTATATCCTCCAATGGCACTACACTCAGTTCATCGGCCGTGTATTTGGTGTCATCGGCCTTCTTGCCTACTTTCAGGATCTTCTTGCCAAACTTCAGCACCGGACCCCAACGGGCATTTTCAATCGAAATCTTTTCATCGGGCCAGTTCTGAATATAGCGGTTCTCTTCTTTTTTAACCTTGGCTTCAATCAGTTCATTGATGTCTGACTGGCTAAGCCCTTCAAAATTGTAACGACGGGGTACGTTGATGTACATGTCGTTCCATTTGATGAATGGACCAAAACGGCCGGTGCCTTTTGTAACCGGCTTATCTTCGTAATGCGCAATGGGCGCATCGGCTTTCTGTTTTTCGTGTATCAGTTCCAGCGCTCTTTCAAACGTAAGTCCGAATGGATCTTCCCCGCGGGGCATGGAAATGTTTTGTTCGCCCCATTTGATATAGGGACCAAAACGGCCCAGGTTCACGGAGATCTCCTGACCATTCTGTTCGCCCAGGGTCTTTGGCAGTTCGAACAACTGCATCGCCTCTTCGTACGTAATGGTCTCGATGCTCTGGCCTTTTCTTAACCCGGCAAAACGGGGTTTCTCTTCATCGTTTGCTTCACCGATCTGTACAATGGGGCCAAACCGGGCCATACGGGCCACGATCTTTTTACCACTTTGCGGATCGATACCCAGCTCACGTTCTCCTTTTATGCGTTCTGCCGTTTCAATGGTATTGTCAACGTCTTTTTTGAATGGAATATAAAAGTCGTCGATCATGCTGTTCCACTTCAACTTGCCGGCAGCAACTTCGTCGAACTCATTTTCAATACGGGCAGTAAAGCCGTAATCCATGATGTCGTCGAAATATTGCTTCAGGAAGTCGGTCACTACCAGACCCAGGTCACTGGGGAACAACTTGGCTTTTTCAGCCCCGGTGTTTTCCTGTTCTGTCACCTGTTTGATCTGATCGTTCTTTAAAGTCAGTACGCGGAAATTGCGTTTGATGGCATCTTTATCGCGTTTCTCTACATAGGTCCGTTTTTGAATGGTAGAGATAGTAGGGGCGTAGGTAGAAGGACGGCCAATGCCCAGTTCTTCCAGTTTCTTTACCAGTGAAGCCTCCGTGTAACGGGGCGAAGGCCGGCTGAAACGTTCGGTAGCCTTCATTTCTTTTAAAGGCAATTGCTGACTAACAGCCAGGGGTGGCAACATGCCTTCCTGTTGTTCGTCGTCGTTTATATCCTCATCGTCGCGGTCTTCGCGGTATACTTTCAAAAAGCCATCGAACTTCAGCACTTCACCGGTGGCGGTCAGTTCTTCTTTATTGGTAGAGATGGCAATTTTGGCAATGGTCCTTTCCAGTTCGGCATCTGCCATCTGGCTGGCCATGGTACGCTTCCAGATCAGCTCATACAGGCGGCGGCCGTCGAAATCGGCATCCTCCAGCGTGCTGTTTTCCATATAAGAAGGCCGGATAGCTTCGTGCGCTTCCTGTGCCGATTCATTTCTGTTCTTGTATTTACGGGGCTGGTAATAATTATTGCCGTACTGACCGGTGATCTGTTTGCGGATATCGCCCATGGCGGTATCGCTCAGGTTCACGCTGTCCGTACGCATGTAGGTGATCTTACCGCTTTCGTACAGGGTTTGCGCTACCCGCATGGTGCGGCTAACCGAAAAGCCCAGTTTACGCGATGCTTCCTGTTGCAGGGTAGAGGTGGTGAAAGGTGCTGCCGGTGATTTTTTGGCCGGTTTAACCTGAATATCGTTCACCGTATACTTAGCGCCGAAGCAGGATTGTAAAAAGCGTTCGGCATCTTCTGCGGCATCATATTTTTTGCCTTCTGCAACGAAGGTTACATTTTTACCGGTAGTATCGTTGGCGCTGAAAAAGGCTTCTATTTTAAAGGTGCTGGTGGCGGTAAACGCGTTGATCTCGCGTTCGCGCTCGGCAATGAGGCGTACGGCCACACTTTGTACCCGGCCGGCGCTCAGGTTGTTCTTCATGCTCATCTTCCGCCACAATACCGGGCTCAGCTCAAAACCCACAATGCGGTCGAGCACGCGGCGGGCCTGCTGGGCATTTACCAGGTTCATATCCAGCAAACGTGGAGTAGATACCGCCTGTTGAATAGCAGGCTTGGTAATTTCATGGAAAACAATGCGTTTAGTAGTTGACGGATCCAGGCCTAAGACCTCACACAAATGCCAGCTGATGGCTTCTCCCTCACGGTCCTCATCCGTTGCGAGCCAAACTTCGTCACTTTTACGTGCGAGGCTTTTAAGCTCTGAAACAACCTTTGATTTATCGTCGGGAATTTTATACCGGGGTTGATAACCATTCTTTATGTCAATACCCATTTCCTCCTTTTCCAGGTCGCGGATATGCCCAAAACAACTCTTCACCTCGAAATCCTTACCCAGGATCTTTTCGATGGTTTTGGCTTTCGCAGGAGACTCAACGATCAATAAATTCTTGGCCATAGGTTCAATAAATGGTTTATATGCATTTTTTTACAATCTCTGCCCATGACTGTAAAGTGGTTGAATAACCGGTTCAACCAGATTAAAACTAGCTATTTCATTAAAATTCAATGCGCTTTTTTATTGAATTTTAGCTTTAATGGGGGCAGAAAATAATAGTTGCTGGCGTGCAAGTTTAATGTATAAGTACGAAAACAACAAATTGGTACTTAAATGGCAAAACCGTAACGTGCCTAAATGTCGGTTATTGGCTACTTGTAAAACAGCCTTAAAAGCACCTAATAAAGACTGCATTCCTAACAAAAAAATAAGTGAAAACCAGTACAAATCAGCATAATAAAAATATAATACCGTGATATTTATGACAAAATGTACGGTTTAGTGCTAAAAAAATTAACTTCAATCATTTCCTGTTCGTAGTGACCAACCAGTACAAAATATTTCCACTAGGGGATTCGGCCGTTACTTTTGACATGGGCAACTCCATCAGCGAGGCCCTGAACCAGAAGGCATTGGCCATGCAGCACTGGCTGCTGGCAAATCCGTTTGAAGGACTGAAAGATTGCCTGGTGGCTTACAGTTCGCTCACTGTGCTGTATAATCCGGTTCTTATTAAGAAATATTATAATCCAGCCACCACCGTATTCACCTGGGTGGCTGACTTATTACAACAAGCATTTGATAAATCGGTTCAAACCAAACCCGTTGCCCGCGAGTTGATCAAAATACCCGTGTGTTACGAAGCGGGTTATGGCCCCGACCTGTTGCCCCTGGCCCAATCGGCCCGGCTGACAGAACAGGAAGTGGTAACACTTCACACCGATACTATTTATAATGTATACATGATCGGGTTTCTGCCCGGTTTTTCCTATATGGGTGAGGTAAATGAAAGAATTGCGATGCCCCGAAAGCAAACTCCCACACCCGTTATGGCCGGAAGTGTAGGCATAGCCGGCCCACAAACCGGGATCTATCCGTTGAATAGTCCTGGTGGCTGGCAGATCCTGGGCCGCACACCCCTCCGGTTGTTTGATCCCTTTGCTCCCGAGCCGGTTAAATTACAGGCTGGCGACCGGGTTCAATTTTATGCGATAACTAAAAAGGAATTTGAAGAGTATAGTTCTTAAATAGGTGAATGCCGGTCATTACAGTGAAGTTACCGGTTGCCGGGTTTAGGCTTCCGGTTTTCGGGCAGATTAAGTATAGTCGGCCTGCTGCAATAAAGGCCAGGGAACCGGCGACTGGAAACTGGTAACTGGTAACCGGTAACTGGCAACAGCCCCTCAAAAATTATCAAAGGAACTAACTAACCAAGAATTCCGGAAATAACAGTATGTCTCTAACTATTATCAAACCCGGACTATTAGACACCCTGCAGGACCTGGGCCGGCCCGGATACGGCGGGCTGGGTATTAACCGGGGTGGGGTGATGGACCGTTATGCCGCGCAGGTGGCCAATATGCTGGTAGGCAATGAGGTGCGGGAAGCGGTTATTGAAATACACTTTCCCGGCGCCCAGTTCCTGTTTGAACAAAATACCCTCATCAGCATTACCGGCGGCCACTTTAACGCTATGCTCAACGATGAGCCCATACCGTTGTGGCACCCCATAGTGGTACGCAAGAATGCCGTGCTGCATTTTCCCAAACTACAAAACGGCAACCGGTGTTACCTGGCGGTACATGGCGGGTTTTGTGTTCCCCAATGGCTGAACAGCTACAGCACCCATTTAAAGGCCGGCGCCGGCGGATTCCATGGCCGTAAACTGGAAAAAGGCGATGAAATTCCTTTTAAAGAAAGCAGTATCTATTTTGCCGGACTGCTTAAGCCCGGTAAAGAATTTGAAGCCCTGAAATGGGGCGTGGATACCGGCAGCACTTACCTGCATCCCAACGAGATCTTTTTCATTGAAGGCAATGAATGGGAGCAGCTTACCTACCAGTCGCAAAAAGCCTTCCTGCAGGATAATTTCACGGTCCATCCCTTCTCTGACCGGATGGGGTATCAGTTAAAAGGTGTTGACCTGCACCGGTCTGCCAATACAGAACTGGTGAGCTCGGCCGTTAGTTTTGGTACCATACAATTGCTGCCCAACGGGCAACTGATAGTGCTGATGGCCGATCACCAGACCACAGGCGGTTACCCCCGCATTGGGCATGTGATCTCGGCCCATTTGCCCAAACTGGCGCAGCTGCGGCCAAGCGACGTAATCCATTTTATAAAAACAGATATAACCAACGCCGAGCAACTATTGATTGCCCAGCAACAGGAATTAAATATTTTACAACGCGCCTGCACAGAGCGCCTGAACAGCCTATATGTTAAGCATTGACATTAATTGCGACATGGGAGAGAGCACCCATCTGTGGCCGTATGACCTTGAAAAAGACAAACTGTTATTGTCATATGTAAGCAGTATTAATCTTGCCTGCGGGTATCATGCCGGTGATGCTCACACCATGTATGCACTGGCGGAAGCAGCCGCAGGAACAGGCATTGTTATTGGTGCCCACCCGGGTTACCCCGATCGCGATAATTTTGGCAGAACCGATATGGACCTGTCGCCCTCGGCTGTGTATGAACTGATGATCTACCAGATGGGTGCGCTCGATGCGTTTTTACGGGTACTGCACACCCGCCTGCATCATGTAAAACCGCATGGCGCTTTGTATAACCGGGCAGCAAAAGATGAAACGATAGCGGAAGTTATTTGTAAAGCGGTATATGATTATGATCCGCACCTGGTATTGTATGGATTATCGGGTAGTAAACTGATCCAGGCCGCCACGGCTACCGGACTCAGGACCTGCAGTGAAGTGTTTGCCGATCGTACCTACCAGGATGATGGTCATCTTACGCCCCGTTCGCATCCCCAGGCCTTGTTGACCAGCACCGATCAGGCCTTGCAACAGGTATTGCAAATGGTAACAACGCAAAGCGTAACCAGTTTACACGGGAAAACGGTTCCTTTAGTGGCCGAGACTATTTGTGTGCATGGGGATGGGGTACGTGCTTTGGAGTTTGTGAAGGAGATTAGGATTATGTTAATGGCTAATGGGGTTGAAGTAGGAAGTTGAATGTTTAAAGTTTAAAGTTGGATGTTTAAAGTTGAATGTTTAAAGTTGAAAGGTCCCACGTTCTAAGTTGCAGTTATTGGGTTCGCAGGTTATTAAATTCATAGTTCCTGCAGCATGTATTTGCAGCTTTAAACTTTAAACCTTGAACTTTAAACTTTAAACCTTGAACTTTAAACTTTAAACTGTATTGGGCTGATTCACATAAACCATAAAACTAACTATTGAAAACGTCTACCCGCTCAGTAATCTTAGGTGCAGCCTTCCTGATGGCTACTTCGGCTATTGGTCCGGGGTTTATTACGCAAACAACGGTTTTTACCCAGAAGCTGCTTACGAGTTTTGGTTTTGTAATACTGGTTTCTATTTTATTGGATATAGCTGCGCAGCTGAATGTATGGCGTATTATTGCCGTTGCTGAAATGCGGGCGCAGGACCTGGCCAATACGTTGTTACCCGGCATGGGTTATTTGTTAGCTGTATTAATTGTAGCCGGCGGACTGGTCTTTAATATCGGTAATGTAGCAGGGGCCGGATTGGGTATGAATGTAGTGTATCCTTTCGATGCTAATCTTGAACATCCCGTTATAGGCGCAGGCATCAGTGCCGCCATTGCCTTGTTTATCTTCTGGTTTAAAGAAGCCGGTGTGGCCATGGACTGGTTTGCCAAGATATTGGGTTTTATAATGATCGGTTTAACCCTGTATGTTGCCATCAGTTCACATCCGCCGGTGGCGGAAGCTGTTTATCGGTCGTTTGTACCTGTTACTACGGACACCACCGCCATTGTAACACTGGTTGGTGGAACCGTAGGCGGATATATCAGTTTTGCCGGGGCACACCGTTTGCTGGATGCGGGGATAAAAGGACAGCAACAATTGCCCCAGGTATCGCGCAGCAGTGTAAGTGCCATTCTGATCGCTTCTACTATGCGCATCTTATTATTCCTGGCGGCCCTGGGGGTAGTTACAAGCGGCGGCGTTTTGAACCCTGAAAATCCTGCTGCTTCTGTTTTTCAAATTGCAGCCGGTGAGGTAGGCTATCGCATTTTTGGTATTGTACTATGGAGTGCCGCTATTACTTCTGTGGTTGGTTCTGCCTATACTTCCGTTTCATTTTTACGCACCCTGCATCCCTTCTTTGAAAAATACCAGCGTCTTATTACTTCGTTGTTCATTTTGATCTCCATGGGAGTTTTTACTTTTCTGCAACAGGGCGCGGTGCAAATACTGGTTATTGCCGGTGCACTGAATGGATTGATACTGCCAGTATCGATGGCCTTGTTGTTGACAGCCGTTCTTAAAAAGAAACTCATGGGCGATTACAGGCATCCGGTTTGGTTATCGGTGGCCGGCTGGATAGTAGTCGTGATCATGGGTATAATGGGCGGCCAGGCGATTATAAGCCTCTTCTTTTAGTAGATTTCCGGTGTTTGTGCAGGAATTACCAATGAATGAATGCATATGTGTTAATTATTTTAACACCTGCACCATTGAGTTTTGTTAATGGCGCGCTATTTGACTGGTTTTTACTGTTCGTTTACAACATATACCGATTTTTTTATCGTTATTTGTAATATTCCAACCCACTCAACCCACCTATAAGGTATTAAGGTTTTTTACTCAACAATTATTATCCATTAATTAAACCGTTACGGTTATGGCTGACAATCAGCAAGCGCCTGATAATGGCTTGTATACCTATGATTCATTTACCGGTAGAGGCCCCGGCAAAAAGGCCGACACTAATTTCTTATGGTGGTGTTCCGGTGCTCACCAGGAACTATTAAAACAATTTCCCTCCGAACACAGCAAGTACTGGGGACTGGGTGGTGTAATACTCGCCACTTTTGTACTGGCTGCATTGAGTTCCGGTTATGCTATTTACAGTGTATTCGGCAACTGGATGTGGACCATTTGTTTTGCGATCATCTGGGGGCTTATCATCTTTAACTTCGACCGTTTTCTGGTGGCCACCATGCGTAAGTATGGGGTGAGCCGGCGTAAGCAAATGGCCATGGCATTGCCACGTATGGCGCTGGCCATCCTGATCGGTTTTACCATTGCCCGCCCGCTGGAACTGAAGATCTTTGAAAAGGAGATCAACACCAAGGTGATCGAGAACACGCACAAAAAAATTCAGTTGAACGACAGTTTGCTGCAGGCGGAGAATACCGCATTAATGCAAAACACCGAAGCTGAACGGAACCGGTTATTTGAGCGGAAGAAGGCGATTGAAGATGATTTGAGCCGCCTGCAACAATCGTATGTACAGGAGGCAGATGGTACCGCCGGTTCGGGCATGCGCGGCGTTGAAAAGATCGCCAAACTGAAAAGGGATGCCTACAATTCTTCTGTATTGCAGTCGGCACCTGAGTTGTTATCACTCACCAATAGCATTCATGTGCAGGACAGCATTCTGGCCAATGCCAAAAACAACATGGAAGCCAAACGCGCCAAATACGAATTAAGCGCCCTGGAGAATGTTGGTTTCCTGGAACGCAACAAAGCACTGACCGATCTTTCAGCCGAAGAGGACAGTGTTTACTGGACCAGCTTTTTATTATCCCTGCTCATTATCCTGATCGAAGTAGGGCCCATCATTTCAAAACTCATTATGCCGGTAGGTCCGTATGATATTGCACTGGCAAAAGAAGAGCTGACCAGCATGGCTGCCTCGGAAAATGACATGCGGGCAAACAAGGAAATGTTCATCGATAAAAAGAACAACCTGTACAAAGCGCAAAAAGAATTCTCTGAACAACTGGTTGAAAAAATGACCACCCTGCAACAAAAACACATCGACCAGGAATTGGACAAATGGGAGCGGGGCGAATGGAACCCACGCGATCACCGTGCATCCATGGACGAAGTGATGCGCAAAATAAAGGAACGTTACCAGTTCAATGGGGAAGACCTATTGTAAGAAAAAATAAGCGCCGCCAAGGCCAATAAATAACAGCAGGGTTAGGAAAGCAATGCCTTTACTAACCCTGTACTTTTGCCGGGCAGAAGGTAACAGTAAAAAGATGCTCGCCAATGCCACCAGAAAAATGCCGATGCCATAGCCGGTAAAAGAGTTGTCAAATTTCTTCAGCTTCAAAGCCGATTCAACCGTCATGGTGCCTATCACCAGTGTAATGAATAACAGAATGGGCAGGCCGAGCATCCAACCCAGCCGTTTGCCTTTTAACAAACACCAGCCGGCAATAATACCCGCCAGAATGAGGGAGTAGGCTTTCAGGTCTGATAAAAATTCATTCTTATTAATGACAAGGGAGCCGTTTTGTATGGCATAAGGATGTGAGGTATTGGAGAGCAACGAAGCCAGCTGCATGATCAGGTAAATAATGGTGATCACCAACACCAGGATGCCGGCGTACTTTTCGCGCCATGAAAGTTTTTCCATAGGGAATCTATTTAGTAGTTGTAAGGTGCTGTTTCAGGTTGCAAGATACATGTTCCAGGTTTCATGTTCCAGATTTCAAAGCCTCTATTGCCAGGTTTGCGACTTTTCTTTAAAACCCTGTAACCTGCAACTGTAACCTGTAATTGTCTCTTTGTTCCCGGAATACTGTTATTTAGATAATACATTCTTAATACTGGCTGCCAGCTTCTCTGCCCACAGGCCATATTCTTTTCCCGACGGATGCAATTGATCGGCGGCCAGCAACGACGCGTCATTGGCAGCCAGCCGGGTACCGGGTGTTATGTCGATATAATGTACGGAATACTTTTCTGCCTGCGATTTGTTCACTGCATTGAAGGCATCGATTTCATGGGCTACTACTGCTGCGTTTTTACCGTTGTTAACGGCGTAGGGGGTGACGCCCCAATCGGGAATAGATATTACAAAAACATGACTGGCCCGGTTACCGGCAAACCGGATGGCCTGTTTTAATAACGATTCAAATTGTTGGGTATACTCGTGCAAACTTCTGCCCCGGTACTGGTTATTCACGCCAATAAGCAGGGAAACCACATCGTATGTGTTCAAAAAATGGCGACCGTCAATTCCTGCCTGTAATTCGTCGGTTGTCCAGCCGGTTTTGGCAACTATTTCAGCTGCATATAATGCGTAACCTGCTTTGCGTAAACGCTGTACGGTTTGATAAGGAAAATTCTCATATACGGGAACGCCTTCACCGATGGTATAGCTATCGCCTAAGGCTAAATAAGAATATGTTGTTGACATGGATGCAAAATACAAAATACAAGTTACAGGGTTTACAGGTTTCAGGTTACAGGGGCTGTTACCGGTTGCCAGTTACCGGTTACCGGGTTCAGAATTTTGATCATTTCTACAAATAGCCAGCCTCGCCGAAGTTTATTGCCCGGAAACCGGGAACTGGTGCCTGGTAACTAAAAAAGGGGCTGATCACTCAGCCCCCGCAACATAATCATGTAGTTATTCTAATGTTGCTTTTATTGTTGCATACCCTGCATTCCGTTTTGCATACCTTCCTGGTCGCCTTTGGTGTTTTTTCTTTTGAAGAGTGCTGCGTCGAATTTACCAAAGCGGTAACTGAAGTTTACGCGAACCACCTGTGGGTCTCTTCTGCGCCAGTCGTCCTGTACAAAACCGATTGCCTCGGAGTGTACAAAATACTTGCGGGTTCTGAAGACATCCTGCCAGTTTACAGAAATGCTGGCGGTATTCTTTTTGATCTGGAAATCTTTGCGTAAGCCCATATCAACACCATAGTAAGGGTTGATGTAACCCTGGGTTGTTGTAGTTTGGCCACCGCCAAAACCGCCACCACCACGGCCACCGCCGCCGCCGCCACCAAAACCACCGCCTCCACCGCCACTGCCACCGTTGCTGGTACTTACTGGTAAGGCGCTTTTAGCCGTGTAGTCGCCACTGAGCTGTACACTCCAGCCTTTATTGAATTTAAAGTTGTGGTTCATTTTAGCCGACCAGCTGGTGCGCTCATTTTCCAGGTTGGCCACCACATTACCGCCATTGATCTTTGAGTAATATATATTGGCACTGGTGGTAACATCCCACCATTTAGTAAAGTTATTGCGGAAGATCAACTCCAAACCACTGGCATAAGCTGATGATGCATTTACATAAGTAGCTATGTAGACCGAATCGGGATAATTACCCAGTTTACCCAGGTATTGATAACGGGAAATAAGATTGGTGGTATATTTCCCAAACAGCGTTGCCAGGAACGTATTGCCTTTTTTACCATAGGTTTTCTGATACGACAATTCCAGCGAATGCGTAAACTCAGGTTTTAAATTCGGATTACCGGTTTGGTAATTAAAGGGGTCCGAATAATCAGTGTTGGGCATTAACTGGAAAAAGTTAGGCCGGTTGATACGGCGGGTATAGTTCAACTGCAGGTCCTGTTTGTGTTCGAGCTGTTTGCTTAAAAATACACTGGGGAACAAACTGATGGGATAGTCAATGTTAAACACAGTATCCTTGCCTATTTGTTTGCCATCGTACCCGCTGCTTTCGGCACGTAAACCCAGTTGAAAACTAAAGGTTTCTTTTACTTTTTGTGAGTAGGTCACATAACCAGCATATACGTGATCGGTATATTCAAATTCATTACTGAGGGCTGGTGCAAATATGTTATTCAGAAAATTATTCTGAAAGCTTTCAAACTTCCGTACCTGGGCCCGCAAACCGGCTTCCCATTTTATATTATCGGTAACCGGATTTACATAATCTGTTTGGGCTATCAGGAACCTGTTCTTGCCACCACTATATATGTTAACCAATGAGTCGTTGCCATATTGGTTTAACTTTTCGGCGTCGAAGAAGTTTTGGATCAGGATGTTGCTGTTACTGGTATTCTTGCTTTGATTGAAGTTTACATCAGCCGTCCATTCCGCACCGGCATGGGCAAACAGGTGTTTGAAGCTTAATTGGGTACCATAGTTCCGGAAATTACTTTTACCTCCGGTATTCCGCGATTGGTATGAAAAGCCCTTACTGGTTGTATCGTAAAAAACGTCGGTCCCGTTATTGGGTTTGAAATCCCCATTCACTATTGACTGTGAAATGGAAATGGTATTGCGGTTGTCTATGAAATAATCCAGTCCGAACCGGCCAAAGGCAAAAGCGCCATTTAATACGCTTTTGTTGTATTGGGAAGAAAAAACATCATCGGTGCCATTGGAAAGCCGGTCTGTTTGGCCCCAGCCTTTTGATTTACGCTGGTTGTACATGGCATTGGCAAATACGTTCACCTTGCCCTGGCGAACATTGATATCACCACCGCCATTGAACTTGCCGCGTGAATCAACCCCGGCGCGTACACTACCATTGTAACCCGTTTTGCGGTTCTTCTTTAATATAATATTTAAAATGCCCGACTGTCCGCCGCTGGCATCGTACTTGGCTGATGGATTGGTGATGATCTCCACGCTTTGAATGGCATCGGCGGGGATCTGGTCCATGGAAAGGGTAGTAGGCCGGCCATCTACAAAGATCTGGGGCGCAGAATTCCGCAAAGAAACGTTCCCGTCTATGTCGACGTTGATAGATGGTACATTACGCATTACGTCGATGGCGGTACCGCCGGCTGAAGTAATGCTTTTTTCCACGTTGAAGATCTTGCGGTCAACGCCCATTTGTATCATGGGTTTGGAACCGGTAACGGTTACGTCCTGCAGCATGGTGGCATCCTGCTCCATTTTTATATTGCCCAGGTCTTTGTCGACCTGGTTCAGGAGCTGTGACCTGTCCATCCCCGGACTCATTTTTATATCAAAGGAGGCTTTTTGTTCTATGGATTTATAGCCGATAGCAGTAATTACGAGTTTGAACTGGCCAAAAACAGGCAGGTTTTCGAGGCTGAAATCGCCGTTGCGGCTGGTAAGCATACCGCCTATCACTACGTCCACTCTTTTTTTGCTTACCGTATCGAGTTTGTTTTGGATTAATTGAACAGAAGCGGCGTCGAGTCCTTTATTGGTTGCTTTGTCGATAATACGGCCATAAAAGTGGCCCATATTCAATTGCTGACCACCACCGGGTCTGCCACCGGGGCCGCGGCCGGCGCCACCACCAGGGTACTGGGCCAGGGTAATTTGATGAAAGCTAACAAGGAGTACAAAGAGCCATGTAAAATTTTTCATGTGCTGGTGTTACTATGGTTGAGTACGATTAGACGCAAAATTGCCGGAGAACTTGTGGAAAGCGAATTAATTGTGATGAGCGGTGAAAAAGTTGAAAGTTGTAAGTTTTAAGTTTAAAGTTCCGGTTGTGAGGTTATTATGTTATTGGGTTCTTAGGTTTGCAGGTAGAACTTAGAACTCAGGAACTTTCAACTTAAAACTTTAAACCGGGAACTAATTAAGCGAAAGCCATAATTATAGTTACCTGTACCAATCCAACTACAAAGCCTATCCCTGCTCCTAACAAAGCTGCTTTGCGTAATTCGGGGGCGGCGTGTTGGTAAATGGTCGTTTTGATTTTTTGGGCGTTCAGGTTGGCTATTTTGTTGGTGATGGTTTGTTCGAGGTTCAGGTCCTGTTCCAGGTTTTGCATATACTCTTTCATGATTACCGGGAAAATGGATTCCAGTTCCTTCATGAAGATCTCTTTAAGGGTGTTCAGGGTTCTGTCGCCCACCATGGTGATCATGGGAAAGCCTTCCTTTAGTTTATTACGCAGGAAATCGTCCATGTGCACTTCAGCCACCGGCATAATTTTTTTTATACTTTCCGGGTTGGTGATCTTTTCTTCCAGTTTACTGAATGAGGCAAATTCCCGGGCAAGGAGTGGTGCCAGGGTTTGGGCCAGTTGTGTTTGTCGTTTTGAGAAAGCGCGGAAGGCCATTTTGATCACGAGCTGATTGCTTAGCCAGCCAACAAAGGCAGATGAGAGCGGGAGAAAGATCAATAACCACCAGTTCATAAAGGAAACTTTATTAATGTATGAAAACTTTCAAGGGTTTTTCAAATAAAAAACCCCCCGACGTAATTGTCGGGGGGCGATATCTGAGGGAGGATGAAGGGTTTCGAACCCTCGACCTCTAGAACCACAATCTAGCGCTCTAACCAACTGAGCTACAACCTCCGTGTTCAGGTTGCAAATGTAGGGAAAAAATGGATTTCGAAACAAAACTTTCTTAAAACCTTTCATCAAAATGGCTTGTTAATTATCATATTAGTACAACAACCCATCTTTTTTATCGTTATTTTTGAATTGATGCCTAAAGTTTTAAAATATATGCTACAACGAAAAAATTTACCCATAGTTCTGCTGTTGTTCGGTGCGGGTTTATTTCTTGCGTTCCGCTCGCTGGGTTTCGGACTGGGTAATGGTAATCCACCCACGAAATATGAAAAGATACTTCATAACGTGGGGGAGATGCTTGCTGAGATCCATTACAGTCCCAAAAAGATCGACGATAACTTTTCCAAAGAGATTTTTAAGAAATACCTGGGTGAGAAGATAGATGACCAGAAAAATGTGCTGTTGCAAACAGACATCCAGGCATTGAAGAAATATGAAACCAAGATAGATGACGAGATCCTGGGCGGTCCCGTACAATTTGTGCCTGCCGTTTCTGAGATCTATAAAAAACGTTTGCCTGAAACCGAGGACATCTATAAAGAAATACTTTCCAAGCCCTTCGATTTTTCAAAAGACGAATCAGCCAACTTCAACGATGAGAAGCTGGATTATCCCAAAAACGAAGCTGACAGAAAAGAGGCCTGGCGGAAACGGTTAAAATATATGGCGCTTGAGCGTTATTACGACCTGACCGAAGACCGGGAGAAAAATAAAGGCAAAGAAAATTTTGTTGTAAAAACTGATGAGCAGCTGGAACAGGAAGCCCGTGACCAGGTGTTGAAAATATTGAACAGGAATTATGAGCGCCTGAAATTAAAAGTGAGCGATGATGACCGGTTTAATGAGTTTGTGAAAACCATCACCGAATCGATGGACCCGCACACTACGTTCATGCCGCCTGTTGACAAACGTTATTTCGATGAAGAAATGAGTGGCCGTTTCTATGGTATCGGTGCTTCTTTACGTGAAGAAGACGGTAATATCAAGATCGGTTCTGTACTGGCAGGAAGCCCTGCTTTGAAATCTGGTGAAATTGGTGTGGGTGATGCGATCATTAAAGTGGCCCAGGGTGCTGCTGACCCCGTAGACCTTAGCGGTTACACCGTTCAGGATGCCGTGAAACTGATCCGTGGTAAAAAAGGCACCGAAGTGCGTCTCACTATAAAGAAAACCGACGGTTCGGTAAAAACTGTTACCCTCATCCGCGATGAGATCATCCAGGATGAAACTTTTGCCCGCAGCGCAGTGATCAACACGCCAAAAGGTAAACTGGGTTTCATTTACCTGCCTGAGTTCTATGCCGATTTCGACAATCCAAAAGGCGCCCGTTGCTCTGAGGATGTGAAGAAAGAGATCATCAAATTAAAAGAACAGAAAGTAGACGGTATCATTATGGACCTGCGCAACAATGGCGGTGGTTCCTTATATGATGTGGTGCAAATGGTTGGTCTGTTCATTGAAGGTGGTCCAATTGTACAGGTAAAAGACCGTGAAGGTAAACCCCAGGTTTACTACGATCGCGATAAATCAGTTTTATACGACGGTCCGCTGGCTGTTATGGTAAATGAGTTCAGTGCTTCGGCTTCTGAGATCTTTGCCGCGGCTATTCAGGATTATGACCGTGGTGTTATCATCGGCAGCACTTCTACCTATGGTAAGGGTACTGTACAACGTAACATTGGTCTTGATAAAACAATGGGCTTCCTGGATCCTAACAGCGAACTGGGTACCATTAAGCTGACCCTGCAGAAGTTCTATCGCATCAATGGCGGTTCAACCCAATTACGTGGTGTGGCGTCTGATGTAAACATCCCCGATATTTTCGAGTACACGAAGATCCGCGAAAAGGATAATCCGGATGCGCTGGCCTGGGATGAAATTCAAAAAGCTGATTATACCCGCTGGAAATATGGTCTTGATCTGAGCCCGATCAGAAAAGCCAGTGCAGAACGCTTAAAGAGCAATCCTTTGTTCACCACCATTCATAACAATGCAGAATGGCTGGCTAAACAAAGCGATAAAACGGTTTCATTAAGCCTGAAAAAATACCAGGAAGAACAGAAAAAGAACAAAGCGATCGCTAAACAGATCGAAGGCCAGAATAAATTACCCCATGAGCTGAATGTTGATCCCCTGATTGAAGATATGAAGCGGGTGGAAGCTACGGGTGATGTTGGCAAACTGGACCGTTTCAAGAAATGGCTGCAGATCCTGCGTAATGATCCTTACCTGGATGAGGCTACCAATGTGTTAAATGACATGGTGACCCAAACGAACCTGGTGTATGCCAATGTAAACAAGAATTAAGCACAACAGTCGATTCTTTGTATATATAAGAAAAAGCCGCTCTGTCAACAGAACGGCTTTTTTGTTTATACGTGTGCTGATTTCTTTACTTTGATCGCTGGTATAAGATTGATTTTCCGCTTATTTTTGCAACCATCCGATGAACATGAATATATTAGACCAATTCAAGCAGATAACTACTTTCGTCTTTGATGTGGACGGCGTACTGACTGATGGTACGCTGTTTGTTTTTGACGACGGACAATTTGTGCGCCGCATGAACATTAAAGACGGATTTGCCCTGCAACTGGCGATAAAGAAGGGGTACCGGGTGGCGGTGATCTCCGGCGGAGCAAGCGATGCCGTTATTCAACGCCTGAACCGGTTGGGTATACACGATGTGTTTATGCAGGTTACCGATAAAAAAGGGAAATTGACGGAGTATGCACAACAACATGGTTTAAAATGGAACGAAGTGTTGTTTATGGGTGACGATATTCCCGATTATGAGGTGATGAAACAGGTAGGGCTGCCCTGTGCACCAGCCGATGCGGCCACTGAAATAAAGCAGATAGCGAAGTATATTGCCCAGCAACCGGGCGGGCAAGGCTGTGTTCGCGAAGTGATTGAAAAAGTGCTGAAGCTGAATAACAACTGGGAATTACATACTGATGTAGCCAGTAAGTGAGCAATAAGCTGTAAGCCTAAAGCCGAAAGGTTAAATCCAAATCCCGGAAATCCCCAAAATCCCACTTTAGCAGTCATGAAATTATTGGCAGCATTTATACGCCTTATACGTTCAGTGAACCTGCTGTTCATTGCCATTACCCAATTGCTGTTTCAGTATTGCATAGTTGGACCGGTTTTTTACCATGCCCAGGCTACTCCTGTACTTACCATACCTGTTTTTATAACACTCATTGCCGCCTCTGTTCTTATTGCCGCTGCAGGTTATATTATTAATGATTATTTCGATTTAAATATAGACCTGGTAAACAAACCGAATAAGCTGGTGGTGGAAAAGATCATCAAACGCCGGTGGGCCATCATCTGGCACCTGGTGTTATCGGGATTGGGCGTGTTGTGCAGCGGGTATGTAGCCTGGAAAACCAGGTGCTGGTGGTTGATACCCGCCAATATCGGTTGCGTTGGTGCCCTTTGGTTTTACAGCACCATATTTAAAAAGAAACTGCTAAGCGGCAATGTGATCATCTCGCTGCTTACGGCCTGGGTGATTCTGGTTATTGGTTTTATTACACATTATGTGGTCATAAAAAGACCTGATCTGTATGCGCAGGTGGAAGCTTCCAAATTGATGCGCCGTACTTTTCTGTACGCCGGTTTTGCGTTTATCATTTCCCTGATCAGGGAAGTTGTGAAAGATATGGAAGATATGAATGGCGATGCCCGCTATGGTTGTCGTACCATGCCCATTGTTTGGGGAATAAACGCTTCCAAAGTATTTGCTGCCACCTGGTTAATGGTATTAGTGGCCGGCGTGGTGGTGATGCAGGCCTATGTGCTGCCATTCAAGTGGTGGTGGGCAGCGGGGTATAGCGTTGTATTTATTCTCATACCCCTGCTGATATTGATCCGCAAACTGGTGAAAGCCATAACCCCAGCTGATTTTCATACTATAAGTACATGGTTGAAGTTGATCATGTTGAGCGGCATATTATCTATGTTGTTCTTTAAATTATATACCTAAATGAACGGTCACCATATCATACTGGCTTCCCAATCGCCCCGGCGTAAACAATTGCTGGAATGGGCCGAAATTCCTTTTGAAATACTGGTGCAGTCTACCGCCGAAACGTATCCGCCCGACATGCCGGTGCCGGAAGTGCCCGTACATATTGCACGCGAGAAAGCCATCGCCGTACGGCAAAAACATGAATCGCTCCACGATACCGGTAATATTATTATTGCGGCCGACACAGTGGTAGTATTGGGAAATACCATCATTGGGAAACCCAAAGACCGGGAAGATGCACTGGATATCCTTAGCCGGCTTTCGGGCAACAAACACCAGGTAATAACCGGGGTGGTGCTGTTGAAAGGCGGGCAGGAAATAGCCTTTGCCGATACCACCGATGTTTGGTTTCACCCGCTTACCCGGGAGCAGATCGCGTTTTATGTAGATAAGTACCAGCCTTATGATAAGGCGGGGGCTTATGCTATACAGGAGTGGATTGGCGTAGTGGGGATAAAATCTATACAGGGTGATTTCTATAATGTTATGGGCTTACCGGTTAGCAGGGTGGTAACGGAACTGAATAAGTTGATGGGAAACCGGGAAAAGTGAAGTATCTTTAGGTAGATAAGGACTGGGTGTAGCGATAGGTAAGCTCTGATAGTGGCAGCATTCTTCATCTCAAAATTCGTACTATGAACGAGAGGCTGCTGCAATACCTTTGGCAATTCCAGTATTATAACAAACAAAGCTCCATTCTGGATAATGGAGATACCTTCCAGGTTATTCATCCGGGACGTTTTAATACCAACCAGGGTCCCGATTTTCTTGAAGCTAAAATTAGAATTGAAGACACTTTATGGGTAGGCCATGTAGAAGTGCATGTAAAAACATCTGACTGGTTCAGGCATGCGCACCAGTTCGACCGTAACTACGACAACGTGGTGTTGCATGTAGTATGGGAACACGACCTGCCCGAAAGAGACACCCGGATACCGGTTTTTTCCATGCAATCGAAGGTGCCTCTGTTGTTACTGGAGCAATACCGGTACTGGATGAACAGCGCAGGTTTTATTGCCTGCGGAAACCAGGTGCGGGAGGTGTCGGCCATCACCTGGATCTCCTGGCGGGATCGGCTGCTGGCTGAACGCATACAGCGCAAATCGACATTGGTGTTTTCGTTTCTGTTGCAAACCAACCAGCATTGGGAAGAAACCTTCTGGTGGCTGCTGGCCCGTAATTTTGGGGCCGTCCTGAACTTTGAACCGTTTGAGGCCATGGCTAAAACCTTACCGGTAACCGTGCTTGCCCGTTGCAGGAATCAATTGCCGGTGCTGGAAGCCCTGTTGTTTGGTCAATGCGGTTTGCTGGAAGGGGAATTTGAGGAGGAGTATCCGCTACTGCTGCAACGGGAATACCTGCATGCAAAAAACAAGTACCAGTTGCAACCAGTGAGGCAATCCCTGCATTTCCTGCGTACCCGGCCGGTAAACTTCCCTACTATCCGGCTGGCGCAACTGGCCACGCTGCTGTACCAGTCGAGCCACCTTTTTGCATTTATCAAGGATACAGAACAACTCAGCGACGTAAAGCAATGGCTTTCTGTTACGGCCAGTGAATTCTGGGACAGTCATTACACGCTCCAAAAAACTTCCTGTAACCGGCCTAAGAGACTGGGTAATCAAATGATTGACACACTTATCATTAATACAGTAATTCCGGTTTTATTTGCATATGGTTTATTGCATAACGAAGAGCAATATAAGAACCGCGCCCTGAATTGGTTAGATGAACTGGAACCTGAAATGAACGCCATTACCCATTGTTTTTCAGAGCTGGGCATTGTAAACAAAAGTGCCTGCGATTCGCAGGCCCTGCTCGAATTAAAAGGGCATTATTGCGACGCTAAAAAATGCCTCGATTGCGCCATCGGCAATGCTTTGTTGAAAAGATCAGTGACGGTTTATATGGAAACATACGCCTGATGCCTTGAAAAAGTGCCATAAATGCTTTATTATTGCCGGATTATCCCGCCGGGTGCGGGATTACCCTTTATATTTGACAGTTTGTATATATAAGTATGATTAAAGGACAAAAAGTAGTGGTAGTGTTGCCGGCATACAATGCAGCCAAAACACTCCGCCCAACCTATGATGAAATCGACAGATCAGTTGTAGATGATGTGATCCTTGTTGATGACGCCAGTAAAGACGATACCATCGCAGTTGCCCGCGAAATTGGTATTCAGCATATTATACGGCATGAGAAAAATAAAGGTTACGGTGGTAACCAAAAATCCTGCTATAATAAGGCATTGGAAATTGGCGCTGACATTATTGTAATGCTGCACCCCGATTACCAGTATACGCCTGCATTGATCGTGCCCATGGTTTCCCTGATCGCCAATAATGTGTACCCCGTTGTGCTGGGTTCACGCATTTTAGGCAAAGGCGCTTTAAAAGGCGGCATGCCCAAGTACAAATACCTGTTCAACCGCATGTTGACCATGACGCAGAATATTCTGATGAATCAGAAATTGTCTGAGTACCATACCGGTTACCGGGCATATCATAAAGATGTCCTGCTGTCGATCCCGTTCAATGACAACTCAGACGACTTTGTATTTGACAATGAACTGCTGGGCCAGATCTTCTACAAAGGTTACGAAATAGCCGAGATCACTTGTCCTACCAAGTATTTCGACGAAGCGTCTTCCATTAACTTCAAACGGAGTTCTATTTATGGGATGGGTGTTTTGCGGGTAAGTTTTCAATACTTCTTTAATAAGATGGGACTGGCGAAGAGTAAGTTGTTTAAAGGTCTCAAATAGTTTAAAGTTTAAGGTTTAAAGTTTTAAGGTCGTTGGATTTTAAAGTTCAAAAACAATAGCGATCTTTAAAACTCAGCGACCTTAAAACTTTCAACTTTAAACTATTTGCTTTCCCACTTCGTGATGCGTTGTGACCAGCTTACCAGCAGGCTGTTATTGGCCATATATAACAACATCAACGGGAATATTTTAAACAATCCTCTTTTGGTTGAATTATTCAGATCGAGCAGAGGCAACAAATAACTCATCAATGGAAACCCGATGTATATTACCAGTACGGCATACAGCCAGTTGCGGGTGGTACTGCTCAGCTTGCGTTTGATCAACACTTCCAGCAGCAGCAGCAAAATAAAGAAGTAAATGAAGTAACCATAATAGCCAACGCCCAGGTCGCTAAAGATCAGTTTGTTGTTGATGTCTGAAAAGCGGGTAAAGAAGGGCGACAGATCACCCAGGTTCTTGTTTACCAGTCCTTCAATATTGTATTTCGCTGGCAGGTACCGGTTAATATAAATGGTGATTGAGATTATATAGGCAAATAGGGAAGGCCCTACGAAAAATGCACTGCTTATCAGTCCTTTTACAATACCTGTTTTATTCTTCCAGTGATGCCAGACAATAGCCGGCACCATTAAGCAGGCCAGTATAAGGGTTTCGGAACGAATATAGGTGGCGATGGCCATAATCAATCCGGCAAAAGCCAGGTAATTGCGTTGCTGGTTCTGAAAGAACTGGTACAGGAACCAGACCCCCAAAAAGAAGAACACAGCATTGCTATAGTCGAACAACACCATAAAGGTATAGGCAAACATCTCGGGAATGGCCATAAAAAACAACACCAGCAACCCGGCAAAGATCCGGTGAATACTTAAGGTGAGCGCCTGGTATAAAAAGATGAGGAAACAGGCCACAATGGTGCTGAGCCATACCTGCCCGAATTCAAACCCTGCATATTTATAAATGATCTGTAAACAGGTTATATAAGGTGGTTTGAATATGTTGTTGGTTGATTCGAGGTTAACGCTGAAAACCGAGTTGATCATGGTTTTTTCGCGGATGGCGTATTCTGCAATTACCTCGGCCCCTGATGTAAGGTCGCGTGGTGTAGGGGGGAAGTAAAAACAACGCCAGGCACTTACAAACACAATGAAGGCGATCATTATCACAAAGGGGATCTCGTACAGCCTGATCCGGATGTGGAGATTGGCCCTCAATTCCTTTAAACGGGCAATACCTGATTTGAATTTGAGGTTTAAAAGTACGCAGGCTGCCAATATAGAAATGAAGACGTTCGTTGAGGTGAGTGGAATGTAGGCCAGCTGTAAAATAAAGGGCATGATGGAAAATACCGCCACCCCTAATAATATTGCCAGGGAGATAAGCATGCCGGGTTTCAGCTGGATATTAAATAAGTTGATAATGCCAAACCCTGCTATAAACTGTATGATCGTTAATAATAAAATGATCACTATGCCGCTCATAAGGAAATTTTGTATTTGTTAAAGGAAGCGATCGTATCCTGTAAAGCCTGTTGATTGGTAACGGAGTCAAATACCAGTCCGCCATCGCGGGCGGTGATGTACCAATTGGCTTTGCTGGCTTCCGGGCTGTTGGCCCAAATGGTTTTTAAACCGCTGAAGTAATAGAATACGGCTGGTTCGGGTACGTGGATCTGTAACCCATGTGCATTGAAGTAATCGGTGGAGGGAACCAGCACCAGTGTTTTACCGGCAGTGCCTCTTTTTTCAAAAAAGGCGGCTACGTTCCGGGCGAAAATATAATCTGTCTGGTAACGGGCCATTTTACGTTCTTCCAGATCGAGGTTCAGTTTTTGTTCTTTATAATCTTCCCAATAGGGCATGATCCGTTGATCGAGCCACATTTTATTGGGTTCCAAACCAAAAAATATAAGCAGGCCAACGACAGCGGCTACCAATAAAATGAATGCTTTAAAACCATTAGTGGCAGGGGGAGCTGGCTGTTTAGCAGCTGTTGCCGGAGCCGGTGGTGGTTGAACCGGTTGGGCGCTCTTTTGGGGTGTACCATCCGCCTGCGGTACGTTTTTATTTTTTTTCATCTAAACGGTTTTATATTGTTCAATGGCAACATAATGGCCATTGCTCAAAATCCTGGTTAACGCTCTGATTCTGCAAATATTATATCTTTTTACGGGGCTTACAAAAAGAAAAAAGAGGCGTCCGCATGGCGGGTGCCTCTTTACCAGTGAACATAAGACATTGGTGGCTTATTCCGGAATTTTGGAGAATGCTCCCGTTTTACCGGTTGCTATGGTTTTCCAAAGTGTATTTCTGAACTAGAACAAATACAATATCATTATCGTGCGGTGCACGAATTCAAATGCTATCAGCGATATGTAGTGGAACTCTGCTACTGAAAGATGGTCGCACAGTGCCTTTGCAATCTCAATGTTGTAAGGAAAGGTAATGGCTGGATTTATGAATCACCACTAAAATCATTCCTATCTCCTGATTTCGAGAAAAAAATGTATATGATCAATTTAATGGCTGCCTTTAACAACAAGCATTATGCCATCCTTATTTTCTATTATAGCTATTTCGCATACTCAATAAATTGAATTGTATTTGTTTAGTGTTGAATGTCCGATGCAGTGGCTAAAATGCCAGATGAGGGCACTCCCGCCTCTTATGAACGCTTAACAGCTAAAGCCGTCATCACAATGGATCACGGTACCGGTGAGGTGCTGGTTGTTTTTTACCCATGATCTTATTAATTCCAGATAAAGTCGAGGGGTACATTCAGTTTGATGCCGAAGTTGCGGCCCATATTGAATACGCCCATTCGGCCGGTAACATTATTTACTGCGGTGTATTTTAACCGGCTTAAATGATTTTGATAGGCTACATCGCCCAGGTTATAAGCCGTGAAACGAAGGCTGAAAAGAGTTTTCCCGTTGCTTACAAAATCGCCGCCAATGCCTGCATTGATCAGCCAGTAATCAGGAGTGCCAGTCTCAGTATTGAAACCGGTAAAGGGATGGTTTTGTTTAAAGGTATAATCACTTTCCAGGTTCATATGCAGGTTGCGGAGGGTTTTTCCCTTGGGTAAAATGGTAACGGCCAGATCGGTAAACAACCGGGCTGCGGGAATAAAGGGTATGTCTTTTGTTCCATCCACTTCATTTACGAACTGCGCGCGGGTGTACGAAAATGCGTTTCGGAAGTGCAGCCAGTCAAGCGGGTGGGGGTGGATGTCGAGGGCCAGTTCGGCGCCATATAAATTGGCATTGTTCTGGTCAAAGCGGTATACATTCAGTTCATTGCCTGAATTGGGATCGGTGAGAATGGAATCTGTTCCTGCACTACCCTGCACTTTTTCGTAAAAGATAAAATTGCTGAGGTGATTATAGAATAAACTTGTTTCGAGGGATACGTGTTGCGAGTTCAATTCAAAACCGCCATCTACCTGTAAACTGGTTTCCGATTTCAGGTCATTGGCGCCCACTTCATAGCGGTTGGTGCCTTCATGCGCGCCATTGCTGGCCAGTTCGGCCAGGTTGGGCGCCCTGAAACCCCGGGCTACATTGAATTTAAGTGTAACCAGGTCGCTGGTGGCATAACTCAGGCCTGCACTACCCGATACGTTTGAAAAGTTACGGGTAAAACCGGTGAACTTAAGCTGGTTGTCTACATCCATCGGTTTGCCGTTTACATGACGGCTATCGAACCGGATGCCCCCATTGAGCGACAATTTGTTTTTATGGTACTGGGTAAACACAAAACCGCCCAAATCGAACAGGCTGTAATCTGGAATGATCACTTCTTCGGCTTCATTGGTATTGCTTTGCGACATGCCGGTAAGACCAATGGTTGTTTTCCAGTTTTGGGTAGCCGGCAGGTGCCAGCGCAGGGCATAGTTTATTGTTTTCAAATTGAACCAGGCATCTGGTGTATTTACTTCATCGGCATTGCCAAATTCCTGCCGCTGGTTTTGCTGGTAACCGATGGTAACATCGAGGTTACTTTTGCCTATTACAAAGTTGTTGTCTGAGGCAACTTTAAAATGGCGGATGTGCTGGTAAGGGATCTCCGGTGTAATGGATTTAAAGTCTTCATGGGTGGCTATGCTTTCATCACCGCCGGGCAGGGCTTTTATAAAAGAACCGGTGGCACTGTCGCGATCGCCTTCGATCATGCCTATGTGCTGGTCAAAATTACTAACCAGTAGATGGCTGTAACCCCAGGTGCCGGTATAACCCAGCATGCCGCCAAAGTTTTTGTTATAGAATTTTGAGTTGAACACCCGGCCGTCGTATTTGTTTTTGTAATCTTCTGCCCCTTTGTAAGAACCGTATACATTCCAGCTAAAGCCATTTTTGGTGCCTGCTGCATCGCCATAAAACCCACGCAGTGCGTTGTTGGACTGGTATTCACCCAACACGTTTGCGGTAATGTGTCCTTCGGCTACCGGCCGTTGTGTAATGATATTGATAACACCGGCCAGGGCATCGCTGCCATACATTAAAGAAGCGGGCCCCTTCAATACTTCAACGCGCTGAATGCTGTAATCGTCAATTTCAATTCCATGTTCATCGCCCCATTGCTGGCCTTCCTGGCGAATGCCATCATTGATGGTAACAACCCGGTTATAACCCAGGCCCCTGATGAAGGGTTTTGAAATGGCCGGACCGGTTGACAACCCATTTACGCCAGGCACTGTTTTAGCCAGGGCATCGATGGCATTGGTGGCTGATACATTAAAGAGCTGTTCTCTCTTTAACACTTCAACCGGCTGGGGCGATTGCCTGATGCGGGTTGCGGAAGAAACGCCGGTTACGGTTACTTCTTCATTTTCTACAACGGCTTCCTTCATCGCAAAATCTTTTTGGGTTTCCCCATTTACGGTTACGGTTTCTATAATGGTTGAATAACCACGGTAAGTGATCTCAACCAGGTATTTACCTGCATTTAAATTGGTGATGCGGTATATGCCTTTATCGTTGGAGATGGTCCCTTTTTTCAGATCGTGTACGTAAATGCTGGCGCCGGGTAATGACTCACCTGTTTGGGCGTCGGTTATTATGCCGGTGAGTACACCGGGCACGGGGGCGGCAGCAGGAGTGGTTGAATGAGCAGCCGGTGCAATTTCCTGCTGGCTATAGGCAAATAAACCAAGTAAACTAAATATATATGTAAGAAAAGCACTTACCAGTTTCATAAATGAATGAGTTTGAACAGTCCGCAAAAGACCCTGTCTGGATTAAATTAGCTGAATTGTTTCCGGGATGTAATTGAATGCATACAATGACTTTAATGCAGCTGCATAAAAGGCGATGGTAGCCGGGGAAGAATAAATTAAGCTGTTACAACCGGAGGACCGCGAAGGGAATGGAAATGTTTGAAGACAGCCGGGATGGTGAAGACGGGAATTATGTGCGATTGTTCAACGATGGTTACCGGTACTTCAATTGAAGGAACGATGGTCTCTGTAAAAGGTAGATTGAAATCGTTGATGCAACCGCAGGCAAACTGTATTTCCTGGCCTGAAACAGGTTTTGATGACGTTGCGTGTTGTATGGAAGCGTGTAACCAGTTGTGCAGGTATAAGCCCACACCCATCTTCTGGCTGAACACCAGAATTAGTAGTATGGTGGTGAGCTTGGTTATGATCCGCTTTCCCGTCATCCCGACAAAAGTAGAAAAACTTGCAACATTATTACAGATTTTCTCTGCTAATTCTAATCCCTGTTTTTAGCGCCCCATTCTGACAGGCTTTTCAGGATCGGTTTCAGGGAGTTACCCTTTTCAGTTAATTGATATTCAACGCGGGGTGGAACTTCAGCATATACGATGCGTTTTACCAGGCCGTCTTTTTCCAGTTCACGCAGTTGTAAAACCAGCATGCGCTCGGTTACGCTGGGAATGGAATCGCGCAATTCGCTGTACCGCATTTTTCCCCGGAGCAATCTGAACAGGATAGCCGGTTTCCACCTGCCGCCAATGGTATTAAGGGTGTACGACATGCCACAGTCCTTATCCATTTGCTGTTTATTGAGGGTATTGGTGGAGTTTTCTTTTCGCATTACTTACATTTTTGATAGTACCTAACAACATTATATGTACCGGCAAATGTACAATGCAGCCTATAGTTTTGCAAGCAATAAAAAGAATTCTATGAAGCGTTTTACAAACAAGGTTGTGTTTATTACCGGTGGAAGCAGGGGCATGGGCGCAGGTATTGCTAAGCGTATGGCTGCAGAAGGCGCCAACGTGGTGATCACGTATGTTCATGCTGCGGATCTGGCAAACCAGGTGGTTGCTGCTATTAATAAATCGGGGCAGCAGGCACTGGCCATTCAGGCTGATAATGCTTCGCCTACTGCCATTAATGATGCTATTGAAAAAACGGTGGCTACGTTTGGTGGCATCGATATTTTGGTGAATAATGCCGGTATGTATGTAGGCAAACCACTGGCTGAATATACCCTGGCCGATTTTGACAAAACGATGTCAGTGAACGTACGGGCTGTTTTCCTGGCTTCACAAAAAGCAGCGCAGTATATGAAGGCAGGCGGCCGCATTATAACCATTGGCAGCAATATGGCTGAACGGGTTACATTCCCCACCGGCACTTTATATGCCATGAGTAAATCGGCGTTGATCGGTTTAACAAAGGGTATGGCCCGCGACCTGGGCAGCCAGGGCATAACCGTTAACCTGATACAACCAGGAGCGACTGATACCGACATGAACCCTGCCAATACTGCGTTGGCAGATGTACTACGGAGCGCAATGGCCATTCCTAAATATGGCGAACCGGAAGATATAGCCGAACTGGTAGCCTACCTGGCCAGTGAAGAAAGCCGTTTTATGACGGGCGCCTCGCTGACCATCGATGGTGGATTTAATATTTAAGGGAGTAGTTAAAAAACAGGGGCATGCATATACTGCACGCCTCTGTTTTTATTAGTCAGTTATTTATTGAACGGTTATTTTATGAACGTACTTTGTTTTGTTTATGTGGATGGTAACCAGGTAAAGTCCTTTTTGCAAACCGGGCAGCCACAGTGGTGTGTATAAGTGCGCAGGCATTTACCGGCAGGCATTAAAAAACCCTCACTCCGAGTGGAACGAGGGTTTTGTATTGACATGTTTGGTGAGGCAGAAAGATTACAATGAAACATTTCAGACGAGGGATTACAAAGACGAAAATGTACCTGTATCCTGCTCCCTGTTGGGCTTCACATCAAAATAACTTACTCCATTGGACACACTTTTTTTATACCAGTTACGCTTATTAAACGCTTTCCCACATGGTATTTTCGGTGGCTATCACCTGCATGGTTCCGTTAGAGGATAATGTTACATTTTTTAATGTGTACAAGCCGGGCTTGCAGTTTCCTGGAACTGTAAGTCCATCAATGATTGCTTCGGCCGGTAAGCTGCCTCCGTCACCGGCATTAACCTTTTCAGTGATCTCGATTGATTGCATTGGGCAGAAATAAAGCACCATTTTGCCAAAGTTGCTTTCCAATCTAACCGGTGAAATGTTAGCTGTCACTGTTTCGCCATGCGACAGTTTTTCTTCTTTCATTCTTTGCTGCAGTACATGCGGTTGAGAATAAGAAGTAATTACCACCGGAGTTGATTTTTCTGACTCTGTGGGTTTGCCCTTTGCACCAAAGAGATTGCTGAAAAGGGAGGTGTGTTCTTTTTTCATATCTCTTAAATTTTTAGTTACAAAAAACAATACTAAAAAAGAGGTCATCTTATACGAGCGTATAATCTGGCTAATAACTTATTGTTCCGATCTGATCAGTAAATAGGATACAGAGCATTGTACAATTCGTCTTTCTTCGGATTTGTTAGCGGTGTTATAAAGGTTCCATCCATATTATCGGCTAGTAGGGCGGAGCTAAAAAGAGGATAATATGATTCAATTAATACTTCTGAATTAGACAGCGCTTACCTGCAATCTGCTGCTTTAAATGTATTGGTGATATGCATGCAAAAGGTATGCTGTTATTAGCTATGCTTTCGTTCCGGATAGTTCCCAAAATGGTGGTGGTCAAAATTGTGTTTCCTTAATTCATCAATCGTTCCGGTACCTGTAATGAAGTTGTTGAAATGCTTTTCCCCCACTTTGCAAACGCACTCGTTGTGTGCATACTACCAATTTAAAAAGAACAAAAATTATGCCGGGCGAACTATTCCTTCCTGCTACAATAATTCCATGCTTCTTTTGAGAGATCCTTTATTTGGTGTTGTTATTCTTTGGCCAAAGGCAGATGGTTATTTGGTCTTTCACTTCTTACCTATACGTTGAATTGCTGTGCTGCGTTGGCAGTGATAACTCGTTTGCACGGTGAAAGAAGTGTTAATACATGCCGGTACTTAATCGCATGTATCAAAAAGACCTTAACAATAACAGCTGCCGAAAGCGATACCACTCATCCTTTCTATTGTAAGCAACCGGAAGTTTTACGCTAACCTAATTTACTTCTTTTTTCTGGTTTACAAATGCACCTGCCACATTAAAATTTATAGGGGCAGTTAATTCCAACAAATTTGAATGTAACTGTTAGGTCAGTAAGCACTACAATGTCTGATGTAATGCCGGCCGGGATCAGAGTACTGGCCTGTTTGTTAAAATGAGGCTGTTTACCATCGGGTCTTTTGGCAAAGTCACCGAGGTTATAATTGCCGGATTTGGGCCGTTTGGCCAAAAGCGCCAAACTGTTAATCTCCGGGGTAGGTTTTCCCCAAAGCGCCAATTGTTCTGCACGTTTCAACAGGCTGGTTTGTTAACCTGGGTTGGCATTGATTTATAGGGATAAGTGTTGATATGTATCAAATGTTGTCCGTTATGGAAAAATGGTTCGAACTGGTAAAACAAAAGTTGGAGTCCTGGTTAGTGCTGTTGATAAAAATGCTGCCTAACCTGCTATTGGCCATTATCGTATTTACGGTTTTCTTTTTTGTAGCTAAATTCCTGCGGAAGATAGTGAACAAACTGTTGATAAGGGTATCTCACAAACCTACCATCAGCGGGTTGTTTTCCTCCATATTTTTTATAGTGGTGCTAGTGGTTGGCCTGTTTATCAGTTTGCAGTTGCTGCATCTTGAAAAAACCATTGCTTCCCTGCTGGCAGGTGCTGGTATTATTGGGCTTGCCCTGGGGTTTGCATTCCAGGACCTCACCGCCAATTTCATTTCGGGGGTGTTTATCATTTTCAGAAAACCTTTCGATGTTGGGAATATTGTAGATACAAACGGTTTTACCGGAATTGTGGAAGAGATACAATTGCGGTCTACTACCATCCGCACTTTTGATGGCCTGCACATTATGTTGCCGAATAAGGAAATATTCCAGAAACCAATTACCAATTACTCATTGAGTGGCAAACGGCGCATCGATGTGGTGCTGACCCTGTCTGGTAAACTGGACCTGCAGGCCATTGAGCAACAAATAAGAGACGCATTGGCAAAAGTGCCAGAGGTAAAAGATGATAAAGTACAAATACTGTTTACCGACTATAATGGCGATACGGTTAAAATGGAAGTGCATTGCTGGATTGACAATACCATCGGGATGGGCTACAATAATACCCGCGACAAGGTGTTGCGGCAAATACATGCTGCCGTTACTGCTCATTTATAATGTTATCCATTTATGATGGAACCACCGTTGGGGTGCAGTACCTGTCCGGTCATATAGGAAGCATCTTTCGATGCCAGGAAAAGATAACTGGGGGCAACTTCAACCGGTTCGCCTGCCCTTTGTAAAGGGGTGTTTTCGCCATGGTGTTTGTTGCCTTCTTTGTCATTGGTAGCAGTGGCGAGGGGTGTCCAGATGGGGCCAGGGGCCACGCCATTCACCCTGATCTCTTTATTGATGAGGCTGGCCGAGAGGCTGCGGGTAAATGCGACAATGGCGCCTTTTGTGGCACTGTAATCCAACAGTAGGGCATTGCCCTGGTAGGCAGTTACTGACGTGGTATTGATGATGGCACTGCCTTTGGGCATATGGGGCAAGGCCGACTGCGTGATCCAGATCATGGCAAATACATTCACCTGAAAGGTATGGATCAGGTTTTCGGTGGTGATGTCTTCCAGGCTTTGCGTTTGGTGCTGGGTGCCGGCATTGTTAACGAGGATATCTATGCGGCCAAAATGTTTTACCGTTTTTTCAACCAGCTGCCGGCAAAATGTTTCGTTACTGATGTCGCCGGGTATCAGCAATGCTTCCCCGCCATATTTTTCTATGAGTGTTTTTGTTGATTGGGCGTCTTCATGTTCGTTCAGGTAATTGATGACCACTTTTGCGCCTTCCTTGGCAAACAGAATAGCTACCGATTTACCGATGCCGCTGTCGCCGCCGGTGATGAGGGCAATCTTGTTTTTTAGTTTACCTGCGGGCTGATGGGTTATATCATCCACTATAGGTTTATGGTCCATTTGCTTTTCGCTGCCGGGTAGTGTCTGGATCGGTTTCATGACCATGTATTTCCAGATACAGGAAAAAAACTGTGCCTGCGTGTACCCGTGTTCAAACCCGGCCGTGTCGTTTATGACGTCTTTGTCGGACTATTAAGAAATAGGCGGCTGGTCAATGGCATATCATTTGAAAGTGTAACACCAAAGACAAAGCGTTTTGTTGCAAATGCTTACTATGAATGGATTGAATGAGTAGACCGGTTCTATTGACAGTAGGCGTTTTTGCCTTTTGCTGGGTAACATATTACTCATCCTGAGGTAGCAATGCAATACAAAATATGCTTGTACCAAGGCATACAGCAACATGGAAAAGAATATATCTATAAACAATCAATTGGATTTTCTATCAGGTGGTGGTGGCATGGGGGAACGGATCCGCAATTTCGACTGGGGAAGCACACCATTGGGAGACCCGGAAACCTGGGATCAGGGTTTAAAGACCTGCGTTCGTATTATTCTTACCTCGGCACAACCCATGTTTGTTTGGTGGGGACCTTCTCTTATCAATATATATAATGATCAATATGCGCATTTTTTGGGGGTAAAACATCCAACCGCGCTGGGCGCCAAAGCAGAGGATGTATGGACTGAGGTTTGGGACCTGCTGCTTCCCAAGATAAAAAGCGTAGAGCAAAATGAAGGTACTTATGACGATTCTATGTTGTTTATTATGGAGCGTAAAGGATACCAGGAAGAAGTGTATGTATCGTTTTGTTATAGCCCCGTACCGGGTGATGGCGGCACCATGAAAGGCCTGTTCTGTGTTTGTGCCGACAATACCGAACGGATCATTAATGAACGGTCGTTACAAACCTTACGTGACCTGGGCGCCATTGTATTTGATGAAAAATCATTACAGGTTATTTACCGGAACTTAGGCGAAGTATTAGGGAAAAACAATAGGGACTTTCCTTTTGCCATGGTATACAAACTAGATGGGAATGGCAATACGGCTACCCTCACCGCTTCAGCCGGCACGAACAATGAGCGATACCTGCTGCCTGCAGTCATTGACCTGGATGTTCCCACAACGGAAACGCAGGAATTTTGCCACGCTTATGCCGCTAATAAATTAACGGTTTCTGAAATAAATACATTCAACCAGGAAATTCCAAAGGGGGAGTGGAAAGCAGCTGCCACAAAATTTGTTTATATACCTATTTCGGCCGTAGGCAGCAACCATCCCTATGCTATCATTTTTGCTGCGTTGAACCCTTACCGCCTCTTTGATAATAATTTCAAACAATTTTGTGAGCTGATCGGTGAACGGGTTTCCCTGGAGATCAATAAATTGCTGGCCATTGAAGAAGAAAGAAAACGGGCAGAAGAACTGAAACAGATAGATAAAGCAAAAACTGTTTTCTTTAGTAACATCAGCCATGAGTTCAGAACACCACTTACCCTTATACTGAACCCGCTGGAAGAATTACTCAACCAGCCTGTGAGCAATTTGTCGGTTACTGAGAAACATAGTGTGGAAACTACCCACCGGAATGCGCTTCGGTTACTCAAGCTGGTAAATACCTTACTCGATTTCAGCCGGATTGAATCGGGAAGGCAACAGGCCAGTTATACACTTACCGACCTGGTTGACCTGACTGGCAATCTTGCTGCCAATTTCAGGGCCGTTATCGAGAAGGCCGGTATGCAACTCATTATTAAAGCCGATGCTATTATTCAACCGGTATACGTTGACCGGCAGATGTGGGAGAAGATTGTTTTTAATCTGTTGTCCAATGCTTTCAAGTATACCCTTACGGGCAGTATTACAGTGGAGCTGGCGGAAGCAGGCGGGTATGCGGTGCTTAAGATCATTGATACCGGTATTGGTATTCCCGAAGCAGAACTGCCACATATGTTCGAACGTTTTCACCGCGTGCAACAGGTAACGGGCCGCACTTTTGAGGGCACTGGTATAGGTCTGTCATTAATTAAAGAATTTGTGTTGCTGCATAAAGGAGAAATCTGCGTTGAAAGTGAGTTAGGGAAAGGCAGTACATTTACCGTTCGGATGCCATTGGGTAAGGAACACCTGCCACAACAGCAAATAACGTCGGTTGACCTCGATTACCACAATGGTATGCCGGCTTCCAGGATGTATGTGGAAGAAGCCGGTACGTTGCTGGTAAAGAACAACACCTTACATGAAGTAGAAGTCGCTGACAGCAACGGTTTGCCAATGGTGCTGGTAGTGGATGATAATGCCGATATGCGTGATCACCTGCAGGCTGTACTAAGGACTCGTTTTAAGGTGATCACTGCCGGTAATGGCCAGGAGGCATTGGAGAAAATACAACAACAGCAACCGGCGCTTATTTTAAGTGATATCATGATGCCGATATTGGATGGTATCGGATTGTTGCAGGAAGTAAAAGCAAACAAAACCACCGCACATATCCCTGTTATTTTGTTAACTGCCCGTGCAGGTGAAGAATCGAAGATCGTAGGGTGGGAAACCGGTGCGGATGATTACCTGACCAAACCATTTTCTTCAAAAGAACTGATCTCCCGCATTGCCTCCCAGATAAAAACACAACAGATAAGAACCGAAGCATTGATGGATATTGCCGAACAGAAGAAGTATGCTAAAAAGCTGGAAGAAATGAACCGCGAGCTTACCAAAATGAACGAAGAGCTTACTTCATTTGCTTATGTAAGCAGCCATGATCTGCAGGAACCTTTGCGCAAGATCCAGATGTTCAGCAAGCGCATTTTGGAAAAAGAAATAAATTCGCTGAGCGAGGAAGGGAAAAACTACTTTTACCGAATGGATAATGCTGCCAGCAGAATGCAGCTGCTGATAAACGATCTGCTGACGTATTCCCGCACCGATACTTCGCAAAAGCATTTTGATAAGACCGATCTCAAACTGCTGCTGGCAGAAGTGAAGCAGGAGTTGTTGGAGAAAATAACAGCCACCGGTACGGTTATCGACTGCGGGCCATTGCCTGTGTTATCTATTATACCTTTCCAGTTTAAACAATTATTCACCAACCTCTTTACCAATTCCATCAAGTTTGCGCGGCCAGGCGTGCCACCACATATTACCATAAAAAGCGAGGTGGTGGATAGTCAAAAGATCGACAAACCAAATGTTAATGCGGACAGGAAATACTGGCATATTACCATCGCCGATAATGGCACCGGGTTTGATCCTAAATTCAGCGAGCAGATATTTGGTTTGTTCCAGCGTTTGCATGGCCGCAAAGATTATGAAGGCACCGGTATAGGCCTGGCCATCGCCAAAAAAGTAGTAGAGAACCATAATGGCCTTATTGCAGCTGAAGGAATGGAAAACGAAGGCGCTACCATTCACCTCTACCTGCCTGCATAAACTACCTGGCAACCGTATACAAGGTACCTTTTCCTGTTTTCTTGCCTGCCAGCCAAAACAGGCCATCGATGATCAGCTGGCAATAATCCTTGTTGTCAAACTGAAAGGACAATTCCTTATTGGTTTTATTGTCGTAATCTATATCATTATGCCCCATGTTCACGTACAACAGTTTGTATTTCCTGTTCGTCCATACTACGGGGTAATATCCTGAATGCCAGATCTCGTGTTGTTTAGGGCCTGTGCCCAGGGGAAAGCTGGTTGAATCGATGGACAGCAATATTTCGATATCCGGGTTTTTCCGCAGGTCATGCTCCCATTTATACCATTCGTTCGGTGCAGATTTAAAGGTTACAGGCAGGTGCCGGGTTACAGGATGTTTGCTGTTTTCAACCCGTAAGACAGCAGGCGTTGGGTGCCAGGTATTACCGCTGTATTGGCCCGCGCCCAGCAGGGTATTGTGGTACCAGTCCCAGTTTTGCGGATAAGTAGAAGGTGTTAAGGCAAAACCGGCAAAATGGAAACTCAGCAAACCGCCGCCCCGCTGCATATAATTTTCCAGGGTGGCTCGTTGGGTACTGTCATCCGGACGCGTATCCAGGAAAATAACCACCTGGTATTTGGCAAGATTATTCGTGTTCAGCAGGCTCCAGTCATTGGTAGAATCGTATTGGAAATGATACGGGGCTGCCTGTTGGGCGAACCATTTATTGGCTTCATGTACAAAACTGATGTGCGCCAGGTCATGTTTGGCGGTGTAAAAAGCCAACACATTAAATGTTGCTTTTTGCTGACTGAGGGCATGGGGAATTCCTGATATATGAAGAAAACTTACAATGATCAGAATACGAACTAAGGTCTGTTTGGCTTGCATCGTTACCGGAAGTTTGTCTTTTTTAAAATGCAGTTCTAAAGTACGTTTTTTACACCAACTGAATGCGGGTTAATGATTAATCTTGCATATGGAACAATCCATAGGAAAAATAATTGCCCAACGCACGGGAAACGAGCAGCTGATCAGTATACTGGCCGATGAACTATCGGGCACTGACCTGACCTCCCTGTTGCTGGAGGTTTTTGCGCGCCGGGCACAGCAGCTTACGGCGCCCGAGCTGCTGAAGCAGTATGAACAGAACCGTTTTGTGCAACCGGCGGAAACAGACTTTATTCATTTGCTGGAAAAATCGGTACAAACATTAAAATGCCTGGCTGGCCATCAGTTTAAGCCATTGCAGGTATCGCCGCTCAGCCAGCTGGGTACCTGTTCGGTGGTGGCAACAGTTGACCAGGATAAAGTGGTTTCGGCTTTACGCAACTGTGAGGTACTGTCCGATGCAACCAATGCACTGGCGATGTATATCAGCAGTCAAAAGAAAAAGCAACAAAGCAATGATGGCGGTGGCCACATAAAATACTGTACTACGCAGCGGCATGTGCGGTCGCAGCCTTTTCAAATAAAAGGATTCTCTCCGCATTTTACCATCGGCTGCCTGGTATCATCAGGTGCCGATACCGGGAATTTTGCTTTCGAAAAGAAAGCGATCGCCGAACATTTTGCAGCGCTGGGAGATGTGCTGACCAATGTCTTTGATTGTGGCCCGGTCAGGTTCAGGTTGCAGCAACGGGAAGGCTACCCGGATACTTTTATCCCTGCCATTTTGGAGCATCTTCATCAACAATTTCCAGCACTGGAAGTTACCCGGGATGAAACCCCCGGTTCTAACAATTATTACAAAGGGCTTCAGTTCAAAGCAGTGATCACCCTGCAGCAGCGTGACTTTGAAATTGCTGACGGCGGCCTGGTTACCTGGACCCAACAATTGCTCAATAATAAAAAAGAACGCTTCTTTATTTCAGGGTTCGGTCTTGAGTTACTGAATAAACTGGAAGAAGGACTGATGTAATTCTAAAATAACAAGAGCCCCGATTGAAATCGGGGCTCAATTGTATTTATACGTCTCCCTATTTAACTAGTTATAAATTTTTCAGTGATGGAGTGCAAACTTATCCTGCACGCACGCTGAAAAATCTGCCATGTATGTCAACGACCGTTTTTTGTATGTAAATGACAAAAACGGCCTGTATGAATGCCACCGGTCACTGCGAATAACCAGCAATAACAAGGGTTACCTGTTGCGAGGGCAAATGCCTTAACTTTTACAACAACACCCTTACTATGAAATACACCATCACATTCCTGTTAACCATTGCCACGCAAATGGTGCTGGCCCAACAATCGGAACTGACTACAGACAGCTCCGTTGCCATTCCGCCTGTACAATTTGACGCAAAAGGCGCCCTGATAGTAACCGCCTCGGCTACTTCTGCCAATAATGATTTTGATTTCCTGGCCGGTAAATGGAAAATGTATCACCGCCGGCTGAACAAACGGCTGGTAAACTGCCACGACTGGACGGAGTTTGTTTCCTGGGACGAAAACGAGCCCATTCTGGCCGGGAAAGGAAACGTGGATACGTACCGTACCACCGAAATGCCCGGGATGGAAGGGCAGGCATTTGAAGGCTTTACGCTGCGTACTTTTGATCCTAAAACCAGGTTATGGAGTTTGTATTGGGTTGCCAGTAATGTGGGGGTGTTGGATCCGCCGATGGTAGGTTCCTTCGAAAACAATATTGGTCATTTCTTTTGTAAAGACACCTACAATGGAAAACCAATTCTGGTGGTGTTTCGCTGGGATGCGCGCAATAAAGAACGCCCCATCTGGAGTCAGGCATTTTCAACCGATAAGGGTAAAACCTGGGAATGGAACTGGTACAACGTATCTGAAAGGGTAAAATAACAGTGAGCCCTTGCAGACCCACTGTTTCAAATTTATACATTGGCGATGAACGGGCTCTTTTTTACACAGGTTGTAGCAAAGAGTTGTTCAATAAGAAAATTCGCCAGGTTACCTGCATGTATGGCATCACCCGGGCAATCCGTTAAGCTCACCGCAATTCCGCTGCGTTCAGCTGTTAACCCGATCATCGGAAGCCGTACGAGTGTCCAGTCAACCGAACTACTCGCCAGCAGTTCATATTCCAGTTGTTTATTGGCCGTAGAAACCGGGTAGGTGTTTTTCATCCAATCGGTGGCCAGGGCTGTTTTACCGGTTTTATTGTCAAAAGGCGTGTCAACATTCAATCCCGTGGTAACGATATACCGCTGAATTCCCCAGGCCTGCATAGCGCGTAGCACATGAGTAGTTGACAAGCTGAAAATGGTGGGCTCGCTGGCCGGAATACCCAGCCCCAGCATGCTTATAACCGCCTGACAGCCTTCCAGCAGTTTGTTTACAGCGGCGTAATCAGTAACATTACCGGGAACAACTTCAACCAGTGGTTCGGTAGTTTGAAATGAAGCGGGGTTTCGAAGGAGCAGCCTAAGGGGAAAGCCTTGTGTAATTAATTCCTGAACAAGAAATTTGCCTGATTTACCTGTACCGCCAATTACGGCGATCTTTATTTTATGGTCCATAATCTCAATGAATAAAAATTGATAAATAAATAACCATTCCCACTTTTCAGTAAGAAAAGCCGGACAAATGAGCCTATCAATATTTTATCAGGAGATTTTAATGCTGCGAATATACATCCCATTTTGGCAATCAACAATTATTAAAAATATCGTATACTAGCAGAAATTTAGGTGCATATTGGTAAGGCTGGTAACGATCATACTTATTTGCTTTGTCTGGACCCGGGCGCATTCGCAGGACACGGTCTTTTTAAAAGTGCATTTTCTTTATGGTTCCAAACCCTTGAAAAAGTATAAGGAAACAGAACGGAAATGGTTTGGTGGTGTTTTAGGAGGGCATGTAGGCATTGAAGGCGATAGTGACCGAATTGTAAACTTCCTGAAAAAAGGGAAGCTGCATTGGTTTGCAAAAAAGAAAAACAGGCACAGCCGGTATGGCGTTCATACGGAAAAACAATTCTATTCCCTGTTTCGATACAATCCCGATAGTGTAAAAAAAGCAGTTGTTTACATTCACATAACCCACCAGCAGAAACAGCAATTCGACAGCATTACGGCCGCTTATTTAAAGGAAACGCCCTACGACTATGCGTTTATAGGAATGCGTTGCGGCGCGGCTGCATACGATATTCTGGGCCAGTTGAACATTTTACCCCGCTATAGTTATGGCAAAACTTACCGGAAGATCTTTTATCCCAAAAAATTAAGAAAACGCGTGTTAAAAAAAGCAGCCAGCAATGGCTGGCTGGTGGTTCGGCAAAACGGGTCAACAACACGTAAATGGGAAAGGGATTAAACCTTTTTTTCAACTTTTACCCGTATATAATAAATCCCAAGCAGGATGGCTATGATCACTGCAGAAAGGTGGGGGTAGAGGGCAGCCGTTTGAACAGTGGGTTGTAAAGCTACTATGCTCATATCAGTGGCGGGGATTATGACCGCACACAACGACAGGATACCTAATGCGCGGTATTGACGGGCAAGCAGCAACGCGGTCAATATCAATCCTGAGAAGATATCACGTATACCCTTGATATAATGGAAAGAGAAATTGCTGCCGGTATTAACCTGAATGCCAAAGGCGTGTTCTGCTGCTACAGGGACGAAGAAGAAACGGGCGCCGATAAAAATAAGACCAAGGCCGGTCAATAAACAGATCCAGTACGCGATAGTGTGGGTGATTTTTTTCATTGCATTATGTTTATACTGCAAATGTCATCTCCCGTTTAAACTTTTTCGTGCACCCAGGTTAATTAACGCAGGGAAAGCCTTTTTCTGATCCGGCTGAGCGACTGCGGTTTCACTCCAACACAGGATGCTATATAATACTGGGGAATACGTTGTTGCAGATCGGGATGGGTCTGCAGCAGTTTTTCGTAACGTTGTTCGGGGGTATCTGAGTAAAAAGAATTGAGGTTTTGCAAAGCCTGTACAAAAACCTGTTCCATGATCAACCGGCCCATGCGCTCCCCATTGGCCATAGTGGCATACAGGCGGTTCAGGTTATCGTAAGAGATCACATAGGCTGTTGTATCTTCCAGCGCTTCTATGCTTTTAAGTGAAGGTATTTGCGGTACAAAACTTTCGTAATTGCTCACAAACTCGTATTCCCTGGCAAAATAGAAGGTTTTTTCTTCGCCGTCCCGGGTTAGGAAATAGCGCATCAGGCCTTTACTAATGAAACCTACCTGCCGGCAAACTTTTCCTTCCAGTAAAAAGGGTTCTCCTTTTTTAAACTGTTTTTCAGTAAAAAGCGTGGCAATGATTTCCTTTTCAGGTTCTCCAACCGGAACAAAAAAGGCAAGGCTGTTGAACAGAGCTTCCATAGGGTTAAAGATAATAAATGGAAGGCATTATATGGAAAAGTGTAATGTCGGTCGAAGATTGTAGCTTTATCGGGTAAAACTACTTTCCATGCAGATCAGGGATGTATTTACCATTGAACAATTCCGGGACAAATGTTTTGAACCCAAAGAACTAACCGGGGAACATTTTAACAAAATACTGGTTATTGAAAAGGGAAGGGGCGAACTGGAACTGGCCAATGCGCCTTATACCATGTCAAAAGGCATGGTGTACCTGATCTGTAAGGATAAGTCCGTTGTATTTGGAGAGAATGTTATCAGTGGTTATTTAGTTCAATTTGATGAATCGTTCTGGCAAAAGACCCCGCTCAGTGCCAACAACTGCAAGGAAGTACTGTTCAACAGAAGCCTGGATAGTTATACCCTTCATCCCGATAAACAACACTTCGATCACCTGCTCGAATTGCTGGAGCTCACCGTTAGTGATTTTGAATTGCCCGACTATTCCAATAAACCCGATGTGCTGGCAGCCTACCTGAAAGTGATCATCATAAAAATGGCCAATATTCATTTTTTGCTTAAGGCCGATACCCCTTCCTATGACAGCAAATTGTTTGAACGGTTTGTGGCCCTCATCAATGAAAAGGGTAACAGCATTCATAAAGTAGACGACTATGCCGAGGCATTGGGTGTTACTACCCGCAAACTCTCTGACCTGTGTAAGGGCAGGGGTAAGAATGCCAAAAAAATGATCCTGCAACACCTGGTTAATGAAGCAAAAAAAGACCTGCAGTTTACTTCCCGCTCCATCAAGGAGATCGCCGGTCAGCTGCATTTTTCGAATCCTTACCAGTTCAGTAATTTTTTCAAAAATCAAACGGGATATAGTCCCAATCAGTACCGCGACCAGTTTGTAAAAATTGGTATCTGATATGTAATTTCTGGTATTTTCCAACTACACGCTGCCGAATAGCTTTGTATAAAATAAAAGCAAAGTATATGTCAGTAAACAGACCAAAGGCAGTAGCGGGTATTACCATTCCCGACAGTGCTATTGCAAAACAAGCCACCGAGCTTTTGCTGGAACATGGCACTGAATTCATTTACAACCACTCGTTAAGGGTATTTGTATTTGCCTCTTTAAATGGCCGGAACAGAAAGTTGCCATTCGATCCGGAGTTGTTGTATGTGAGTGCCATTTTTCATGACCTGGGGCTTACCCCGCATTACAGCAGTGCCGATAAAAGATTTGAAGTAGATGGCGCCAATGCGGCCCGTGCCTTTTTGAAAGAACAGGGATTGCCCGCATCGACACAGCAGCTGGTTTGGGATTCCATTGCGCTGCATACTACTATTGGGGTGGCAGAATATAAAGAACCGGAAGTTGCGTTGCTGTATTCCGGCGTTGGTTTGGATGTAATGGGTGAAGGATATGAGGATCTGTCTGCGGAGAACCGGGAAGCCATTATCAAACAATTCCCCCGTGATGGTTTTAAAAAGAACATCATTCCTACTTTCTTTGATGGGTTTAAACATAAAACGGATACTACTTTTGGTAATATCAAGGCGGATGTGTGTGCGTTTATGATCCCTGGTTTTCAACGGAAAAACTTTTGTGATTGTATTTTGCAATCACCCTGGAGTGAGTAGGGCAGGCACTAAATAAATTTTCGAAAAAGAGTACTTTCGTGTTCACTCATACGTTAATTTATTACTATGAGAACAGTGGTACTCTTTTTTACAAGAAGCCTGGGCGTTATTGCCGGGACCATATACGCGCTGGTACTTCGACTGGTTTTTAATATCAATGGAGAAGATGCGCCTTTTAGCCTTTTTACGGTAACCTTTATTTGGGTAACACCCGTTGTGATAGGGATCATCCCTTTGTTTTTTGCATCGAAAGAGCTGCTTCAAAAAAGTTATGTTTTTCGCATAGGCAGCCCCATCCTGACTGTTACTGTGTTTTTCCTCTTGTGTTTTCTAACAAGGATAGAAGACATCATCTGTCTTTGGATCATCCTGATCCCCTATGTTGTAGCTGCAGCGTTTGCCGGTTTTATTGCAGGGGAAATAATAGTTAAAATAAAAGACAAAAAGAGCACCTTATATTCCATTGTATTGCTGCCTTTTATTGTTTCACCCATTGAACAACAATTCAAAACCACGGTTGAAAATTATAAGGTTGTTACCAAAGTGATCATCCGGGCAAGTCCGGAGGTTATCTGGAATAATATTATCCGGGTGTCCCAAATTAAAGAATCAGAGTACACCCGGGGTTTTTTCAACTATGCTGGTATTCCCCGGCCGCTTTATGCAGAACTGAACAAAGATACCCTGGGAGGTACCCGGGTGGGACATTTTGAGGGCGGATTGCAATTCGTTGAAAAGGTAATAAGCTGGGACCGGAACAGGCATATAGGATTCAATATTTCAGTGGTACCATCCACCATCAGAAAAACTGTTTTTGACCAGCATATTTTAAAAGGTAATTACTTTAAATTCCTTCAGGCAGATTATAATTTAACCGTTTTACCAGATGGGAGAACCGAGCTGGCATTGAGCTCATCTTATCAGTTGAACAGCCACCTCAATTGGTATGGTTCCTACTATGGTAACCAGCTTTTAACCGACTTTCAGGAGAGATTATTACAGGTTATTAAAAACAGGTGTGACCGGTAATATGCCCGCTCCGCCATCACTTCCTTTTAGTATAGCGCTGCGTAAAGCGACAAATTACTTGCGTAAATTTGTGTAGTATTTAATACTTCATAAAATTACAGGTTATGGCAATTGTAAGAGAATTGTTAAGAATAGAAAACCCCGAAGGTGAGCCTGGTTTTCTGGGTGCAGGACATATTGCGCGGCCGTTGATGAATGGTGATTACTCACAAACTGATCCGTTCATTTTACTGATGGACGATTTTCTGAATAAGAAAGATACTACTCCGGCAGGCGGTCCCCATCCCCATGCGGGTTTTGAAACCGTAACGCTCGTTTTGGATGGCGAGTTAGGTGCTGACGATCATAAATTGAAAAGCGGTGACTTTCAGCTCATGACAGCCGGCAGTGGGGTAGTACATACCGAGGTGATTGATAAACCCGGTAGTATGCGCATTCTGCAGTTATGGTTCAATCTTGGCCGGGAAAACCGCAAGGCCGAGCCCCGGTTGCAGGACCTTCCCCTGGCGCATGTACCAGTTGTTAATGAAAACGGAACGCAGATAAAATTGTACAGCGGAACACTCGCGGGCGTTACATCGCCGGTTCAAAACTACGTGCCCCTGATCATTGCTGATATTGTCATGAAGCAGGGGGCAACGACTGTACAACAGTTACCTGCTAACTATAATACATTCCTGTATGTACTGGAAGGTTCAGTACAGGTAGGTGAAAATAAAACCCGGCTGTACAAAGACCAGGTAGGCTGGTTGAATCTTTTTGATCAGGAAGGGGAAAGCGAATTGCGGTTAACGACAGACGATGAGAACACGCGGTTTGTTCTATATGCAGGAAAGCCCTTGCATGAGCACATTGTTTCCCATGGTCCTTTTATTGCCGACAACTCCGAGGAAATTGTGCAACTGTATAGGGAATACCGGCAGGGTAAAATGAAAGATATCTCAACGGTGCCGGAAGCACAGCATTATAAATGGTAAAAGTAAAAAGGGCCCGCGGGCCCTTTTTACTTTAATGCGCGTGTTCAAGAATGCTTTCAGTTGTGTATACTTTCAATACTGGTTTTTTAGCAAAGTCTTTTTTTATCTTCTCTACAAGTTCCTTGTATTTACCACTGCTTTCATAGGCATCCGAATCTGCTTTGGTTTCCCAGGTTGTCATTGAAATATACTCATCCGAATTGTCCATAGGTTCAAGCAATCTGCAATCGAGATTACCTTTTTGAACTTTTACAACAGGCACTACTTCTTCGCGGTAAATTTTTTTAGCCTGATCTACATTTTCTTTCGTGAAACTGATGTAGGTGAGTCGGACAATCATAAAACCTCCTGTTTTTTAAGATGAATAAAAATGAATTACCAGGTTAGATTCCAGACTGTGCGGATTGGTTAAGGACGCGTGTAAAAGGAAGTGATCGAAGATTTAAGTTACAACTAAAATTTATATGATGGCGTAGACACCAGGGGAAACTTTGCTTAGTTTCATCAATTCCCCCTGATCTCCAGGCTTGTTATTGCAAAGAACAGCAAATCGCAATGGCCAAAATAGCGTATTGAGATGCTTATTCTTCTCACTGAGTTAGTCTTTGAGTTCGATCCATACGGGTGCATGGTCGCTTGATTTTTCCCAACCTCGTACATCGCGGTCAACCCCTGCAGAATGCAGTCGTTTTTCTATTGCAGGATTTAATAAAAAATGATCGATGCGAAGACCCGCGTTTCGTTCGTAGGCATTCCGGAAATAATCCCAGAACGTATAGATGGTATCGTTAGGGTATAATTTTCGGATGGCGTCGGTCCAGCCCTGGTCAACGAGTTTTTTAAAGGCTGCGCGGGTTTCGGGGCGGAAAAGCGCGTCGTTTACCCAGCGTTCGGGTTTATATACGTCCTTTTCCGTGGGCATTACGTTATAATCGCCGGTAAGGATAACAGGCTTCTTTGATTTTAACAGTCCGGCGGCATAAGTGGTAAGGCGTTCAAACCAGGCCAGTTTATAATCGAACTTGGGACCGGGCGCGGGGTTGCCATTGGGTAAATACAGGCAACCAAGGGTAATGTCGTTCACTGTAGCTTCAATATAGCGGCTGTGTACATCGTCCGGGTCGCCGGGGAGGCCTCTTTGCGTTTCAACGGGTAGCCCGTACTTAGATAGGATAGCTACGCCATTCCAGCTTTTTTGCCCGTGCCAGATGGCATGATACCCTGCCTCTGAGATGGCTTTTTCAGGAAATTTCTCCTGCGGCGCCTTCAATTCCTGCAAACAAACCACGTCCGGCGAACTTTCATGCAGCCAACGGAGCAGCACAGGCAGGCGCCCGTTTACCCCGTTCACATTATAGGTAGCTATTTTCATGCTGTTATTCCTTTGCATCGAAATTAAGGATTGTAAAGAAATTCATAATAGTTTGGGCTGCCTTATCAATAAAAATTTGGGGCATAAAACTTGTGTCTACTTCCGTGCATGATGTTGTGTACTGTACCCCGGCAATGTTCATAAAGACCTTTTGGCCCAACCGATTCGCTCATTTGTTAAAAATTATTTTATGGATATTCCTCAAGGGAAGTCACGGCCATTTCCCGCAGTAGCCATTGTGCTGGTATTACTTGTTCTTTGTGTTATTCCCGGTCAGTTATTAGTGGCCAAACAATTTCCCAACATTGCCGGACGTGTTCAAATCAGTCCAAGCGTTGTATTCCTGGATATTCCGGTTCGCATTCCGCTCGACATCGATATGATCATAGTTCCCGCATTGTTTTTTCTTATCTATCCATTGGTGATTGCATTTTCTCCTTCCCGGCGCCAGGTATTGCAACGGATAAGAGCAGCGTTTTCCGGATTGTTTATTTTATTGGTTTGTATACTGGCCGGCGGACTGATCTATTACCTGGTGCAGGACCGGCTCACTAAACAGGTGCTAACTGGCATCAACTCCTTTGGATTAAATGCAGACATCCATCTTCCATACCCCGGTTATGAGACCATTCATTTACGGGGAAGCCTGATCGTATTTGTATGTTGTTTGATCGGGCTGTTTATTTTCCTTCGCAAAATAAGAAAAACGCCCGTGGAGGGGCTTACCCGGGAACAACGTATGACGCCGTATGAACGGATGTTGCGCGACCGCCGCATGCCGGTGAAACAACCGCAGCAGCGTACAATAATTGAAACATCCCCAATAACTATTCAGACAAATTCAAACAGGCAGTCGGGTTTATGTTATTGCCAGCCGGTTATCCGGTTAAAACCGGAAGCGTTGTATTATATGCCGGTATAAAAATTGATGCGTTTAAGGAAAGTGACCATTATGGCAACAACAGCAATCCGGCAGCTTGAGGTCTCAAGCCCTGCTTTCAAAGCAGATGGAGACATTCCTGCCAAATATACCTGCGACGGAGAAAGCATCAATCCGCCGCTGCAAATCAATAATATACCTGAGAATACGCAGTCACTCGCCCTGATAGTGGAAGACCCCGATGCGCCAAAAGGTACGTACGATCATTGGGTGGTATGGAATATAAAACCCGCAGTACACATTCATGAACATTCAAACCCCGGTATTTCGGGCAATAACTCTGCAGGCAAAACCGGTTATCATCCGCCTTGTCCGCCCAATGGCTCCCATCGTTATTATTTCCATGTGTATGCCCTGGACCGGGAACTCGATCTAATGCATGGGGATTCTAAAGAAAACTTATTACAAGCCATGAAACCGCATCTGCTTGCAGAAGGGACCATTATGGGCAGGTATGAGCGGCAGGCGAAATAACACTGTTGGGGATTATTAAGTATTATTTCTATCTTGGCTGCAATTGATAGAATGATACACCTATGAGAAAATTTATTGTTGGCGATATTCATGGCTGTTATGATGAATTGATGGAGCTGGTAGAAAAGATTGGTTTAACGGATGATGACCTGCTTGTTTCTTTGGGCGATATTGTTGACCGGGGAAATAAATCAAAGGAAGTATATGAGTACTTTTTGAACCGGCCCAATAGCGTGGTGCTAATGGGAAACCATGAAAGAAAACACCAGAACGGGGTGCTGAGTTATGCGCAGGAAATTGTAAAGGTTCAGCTGGGTAATGCCTATGAAGGATTTTTACAGTGGCTGAATGGACTTGCTTATTATTATGAAACCGGGGAAGCCCTTATTATTCACGCCTTTTTTGAACACGATCAGGAACTTACAAAACAGAAACAGGAAGTACTGAGCGGTTCAACCGCAGGCGATAGATACCTGGAAAAGAAATATCCCGAAGGTTCCTCCTGGACAGATTTTTATACAGGTGTAAAACCCATCATTTACGGACATCGGGTAGTAGGGGACCAGCCCAAAGTTACCAATAACACTTATGGCATCGATACCGGCGCCTGTCATGGAAATTATTTAACCGCTATTGAATTGCCCGGTTTTATAATTCACCAGGTAAAAGCAGCAACCGATTACTGGAAGGAACAACAAAAGACCTGGCAGATCCCCGTATTAAAAGCAAAGAACTGGCAGGAAATGCCATTTGCCGATATCGACAAACAACTGGAAAAGCTGGCTTATATAGAAGATAGGGAGATCGTAAATTACCTGGATGGCATCAGGAACTGGAAAAACGGGTTGCTGGATGCCTACGTGCCAATCAAAGCGCAAATCGATCAATTTACCAAAGGGCTGTTGGAAGCACATCCCGGGAATTTTAGTCAGGAAGCCAACAAGCATCTTTTCAAAACCTATTTATTTAAAAGCAGGTCGAACAACCTCACTATTGAAGACCTGCAAAAGGGGTTGAATACGCCTAATAAAGTAACAGCAATAAAGAAGGCATTAAATATGGGCTGATGAAAGGCGCCGAGTTGCAGTAATGATGATAATAAAACAGCGTCCCGATTTACCGGGACGCTGTTGCGTTTTATACCTGTAGTATTTATTTTATCAATAACTTTTTATTGATCAGGCGGGAATCTGATTCAAACCTGACCATATACAATCCTTTGGGCAGGGTTTGCAAATACAGCGGTATGCGTAACTGGCCTTTGGTAGAATATACCAGGTGACCGGCCAGATCGAATACCCTGATGGTGCCTGTTTCACTTCCACCGGAGATGATGGCGGTTGCGTTTCCGTTGCTAACGGGGTTGGGCACTATCTGCAGGTGGTTGTCATTGGCAATACGCAGGTTTTGTTCAACCAGGTTATTTACCAGGGCAGCTGCTGTGCTTTCCAGTGTAAGGGTGCCGAAAGGAGCCGTATTCTGGTAATTGTTGATGGTGCCCATCCATACAGCCTGGGCATCGCGGTCGCCGCCATTGTCGTCGTCGTCATTGGCAATGTCGAATCCTATTTGTTTGCCAGCAGTGGGGGTAATACCCAGTTGCGACCAGGGAATACTCATTTCAATCGCATAGCCGCCACTGATGGCTGCCCAGGCGTGTTGCACGCCGGTAACTCCCGTTTTGCTGAACAGCGAACCATTGTTCCAGGCTTTTATAAACTGGTTATCGAAGCCATCGTACGTAGTGAGTTTATTGTTATTGGCATCGATGAATATTTCAATGGCATCGTTGTTCCAGGGATCGGGTGAATCATTGCTGAGAGTATTGTCGAGCACTTTGGCTGCTATGTACAGGTTGTTATTGTCCCACAAGGCACCAAAGGTGACAGTGTTATTCGGGGTGCCGATCACAGTTTTGCCGGCACTGTTATTCAACATCCAGGCTGCTTCGTTGATTACGCCATCGATGGTAATAGTGCCGCCTGCAGGATAGCTGTGTACCACGTTTACTGAGGCCCCTACTGAAACCGACACATTATCACTGGCTGTTAAAGTACCATCGCTTACTGTTAACTGGAATACATAGGTATTGCCATCTGCCAGTGCTGATACAGCTATATTGGCGGTATTGGCGCCGGAGAGGGTAGCTGTGGGGCCACTTACCTGTGTCCAGCTGTAGGTTACTGTATTGCCTTCGGGGTCGGTACCTGTTCCATGCAGGGTAACACTTGTAGTACCTGCATTCAGGTTGGTATCGGCGCCTGCATTGGCAACGGGCGGCTGGTTGCCGCTTCCGCTGCAACTGGTCATGTATACGGTACCAAACACTGCAGGGTTTTGAAAAGCAGTAGTGTTGGTGGCAAAGGTGGTTGTTTGTGCATCGCGGGTGCCACCATTGTCGTCATCGTCTATCTGCACATCGAGGCCAATGGCTTTTCCAATGGCCGGAGTAGTGCCGATGGTTGTCCAGGGGATGGCTATTTCAGCGGTATAACCGGAACCGGTGGCATACATCCTGAAGTTGATACCAGTAGTATTCGTTACTGAATTACCACCCGTATGTACAGTATTGTCATTCCAGCGGAAGCCATACTGAAAGTCGTTGGCACCATCGTACGTTGTTCCCTTGCTGTTGTTGCCATCGATAAAGATCTCCACTACATCATCTTCCCACCAGCTGGGACCGGAATCGCTCATGCGGGTAGCATCGTTTACTTCTACCAGCAGGTACAGGTTGTTGTTATCATACAACGCCCGCCATTTCCCGCTATAATCTGCCGGCCGGCTTCCCAGTACTACCTGGTTTATATTGGCAACTGGCACCGCGGCCCAGGCCGCTTCTATGTTTTGATCGATCACGGGTGCAGTACCATTGACCAGTCCGATAACCGGCGCAGTACAGGGTGGGTTGTCGTTATCATTGATGCTGATCACAGCTACTGTATCCGGCCCCAGTTTGTAGCCAGTGCCAGGCAACAGGGTGAGCCTGATAGTTTCTGTACCCTCAAACTGGGTATCATCAACCGGTGTGATCGTGATTGTCTGCGAAAGCTGCGAAGGGGTGAGCGTAATAGTTCCGCTCAGGGCCGGGTTGGCGATATAGTCGCCTGCGGTGGCGGTGCCACTAATGGCATAGTGTATGGTAGCTGACTGGGTAATGCCGGCAGTACTAATAGTAAAAGAACCGGTATTGCCGCCTTCACCGGCAGTTTCATCAGTGGCCTTTACATTCACGGCGGGGCTGACCGAGATATTTTTAGTGGCGGTTTTATTACCATCACCAGATGTTACCGTAATGGTAGCTGAACCGATGCCTGCTGCCGTAATTTTTCCTGTAGCATCAACGGTAACTACCGCGGAATTGCTGGTGCTCCAGCTTACTGTTTTATTGGTGGCATCGGCCGGAATAATTACCGGGGTTAGCTGAACCGTTTGGTTCAACGCCAGGGTGGTATCACCTGCCGGACTAATACTTACACCCGTAACCGGTACATTCACGTTTTGAAAAATAAGCTGAAAACCGGAGTTGCGATTTATAAAAGTACCCGATTCTGCATCGGTAACAGAGAGGTTGTTAAACGTCATGCCCTGTGAGCTGGCATCGCAGTAAATGCCAAAACCGCCATAAACGTCTGCCGGTATATCGCGGGTCACCGGGTCTTTACCGGTTCCATTGATGGTTGTATTGGTAAATACAATATGATGCAGGTTATTACCGCTGATGCGAATGGCATCGCGTTGGGAATTAAGAATAGTGGTATTATCGAACTGCATGTTAGAAATACCAGAACCTGCAAAGAATTCAATAGCACCGCGCATCTGGTTCCATAGGTCGTAACTGGTTCCGCAGTTTTCAATGGTATTCTCATACAAATGGATAACGTCGCCGGGATACTCAAAGGTAAAACCAGCGAAATCATTGGTGAAACGGATACCCGAACCGCCCACACCATCTTTAATGTAGTTGTGGTGCACCTGGTGACCGGTTCCGCCAAAGATGGCAATGCTGCCCGCCCGCCAGTTGTTTTCAATGGTATTGTTGCTAAAAGTATTGTTGCGTTCCTGCACCGAGCCCTGTACATCGCTGGCAGGCCACATGGCCAGTCCATCATCTCCATTGTTACGCAGGCTGCATTGGGTTACCGTAGAACTGGAAGTGCCCACGCAGAAATTAACCCCATCGGCATAGTTGTTCCTGATGCGGCAATTGGCGATGGTGAGGTTACGGGTAACATCAACCGGGTAGGGGGCGTCATAACCACCTATCCAGAAACCACATTCAAAATGTTCTACCCAAATATCATGGATACTGGAACCATTGCCATAGGTACCCATAAAACCTTTGTAAATTTTGTATTTCTGTCCATCGCGGGGATTGGCTTCATCATATTTTAACCGGTCGTTATTGGCGGTGCCTAAGGTGAAATTCGAGATCTCAACGCCACTGCTGCGGGCCAGTATACCACCATAAAACTGTTTGTCGGTACTGAAATACACCTGGGTATACCACACACCGGCGCCGGTTATTTTCATATTGGTCACATTCAGCATTATCTTATCGCTTAATAAAAAACGGCCAGCCGGGATGTATACATTTTTGCCCTGGGTTTTAGCGGCGGCAATACAGCTATTAAAAGCAGCGTAATCATCGTTGGCATCATTGGCTACCGCGCCAAAATCTGTTACACTCAAATAGTTTGCAGGCAGAGTAATGGCTGCAGGCACAGGTTCCAGCTCAACAAAATCGACCCCGTAAGTGAGTCCATCACCGTTAGTTTTTTGAATTTTAATGGTATCGCCGGAATTTATCGTATTCGTAACGGTAAAATGCACTTCATCAAAACGCATAAATGTTTTGGTGCGGGGCGTTTGGTAAGGGTCACCTTCGCCACCCACATCAAAATACTGATAGGCCCAATAAGAACTGAGGTCAATGGTTTTTACCAGCACGTTGTTTACATACAGGTTTAAGGAACCGGTTTGTCCGGTGCCGGAACTGTTATCGGGCATGGTAAACCGCAGGTTTACACCCCGGGCGGCGGCAGTCGTTTTCCATTGTACGAAGGAACCGTTGGATGGCAGGCTTACATATTTTTGGTTGGAAGCTTCGGATGCAATGTCCGATTGAACAAACTGTACCGAGGATTGCAACGAAGCGCTGCCGCCTACACTGCCGTTTTCCGCCTCATAGCGGGTGTAGGGCATGTTGTTGGCGCCTCTGGGCAGCCCGTCACTTTGCGCCAGCATACAAAGCGGCGCCTGACAGGCTATCAGTAAAGCAAGTTGAGATACAATTTTTTTCATAATTAAATGGATCTGGTTTTATGGCTGGTTCGGCTAACCGCATAGGATAGCCTGCACCCGGCCGGTGTTTTAATGATATGGCAATGATCAGTTGTCAGGAGCTATAATTTTAGCAGCCTGGTCAGTTAAAGAAGGTGTTGGATGATATAACAGGGGGTATACGGGGCGAGCGCAAAATGCAAAATGCGAAACGCGATAAACGTTAGGCTTGTAAACTAATCAAGTGACCTGCCAAAGCCAAAAAGTATAATGGTATTTTATAAAATTGGGGAAAAGTTCAATGTCTTTTTACAAAAATCATTGTGTTAATCAATCAATTAATAGAACAGCTGATTTTTTTGAATATAATCGTAATATAACAACGTGATGGGGAAATGCCGATTTGGATTTCACTCCTTTCTGCTTTAGTTTTGGTAAAAGCCCCATTTGCCATAACGATCATATGAAGAAATTGCTGCTGCTTTCCGCCTGCCTGTTTTTTTTCTGTAACCAGTATGCCCAAACGGATTCGCTGACCCGTTCCCTGAAACAATTGAATGAAGTATTACAGCGTCAGCCTGAGTTTGATCAAAAGAAACAGGCCAATATCGACGCATTTAAAAAATTACTGGCTGCCACCAATACCGATAACCTGCCGGCATTATTCAAAGCATACGAAAACCTGTACAGCGCGTACCGGGTATTTCAGTATGATTCTGCCTACAACTACGCCAAAAAAATGCTGGCTGTGGCGCTTCGCCTTAATGAGCCGGCCCTGATCAACTATGCCCGCATTAAGATGGGTTTCTCCATGCTGTCGTCTGGTATGTATAAAGAAACGCTCGATTCACTGGCTGCCATTCAGATCAGTGCCGTACCGGACAGCTGCCGTGCCGAATATTACGCGCTGATGGGAAGGTATTATTACGACCTCGGGGATTATGATAAAGACCAGTACCATACGCCCCGGTACAATGAGAAAGGTGCCCAGTACCTCGATTCTGCCCTGGCGCTTTGGGAAAAGGATTCGCACGACTATTTATATTATGAAGGACTGAAAGAATTGAAATCAGGCAACCGGGTAGATGCCAAACGGAATTTTGAAAAGTTGCTGGCGCGTTCGGGTCTTACCCCACACCAGGTAGCCATTACGGCTTCCACGTTGAGCGATCTGTATATTCAAAACGGGGATAATGATCAGGCCATTCTGTTGCTCATCAAAGCGGTGATAGCCGACGTACGATCCAGTACTAAAGAAACCTCAGCTGCCTTTATTCTTTCTACCTTATTATATAAGAAAGCCGATATTAAAAACGCATCGGTTTGCATAAACCAGGCTTTTTCCGACGCCGTATTCTTTGGTGCCCGCCAGCGAAAGGTACAGGTGGGTGATGTGCTGCCCCTGATTGAAGCACAGAAATATGCCATGGTAGAACAACAAAAAACAAAACTGCTGTGGTATGCCGGACTGGTAACTTTTTTATTGCTGCTGGTAATAGCCCTCATCATTATCGTGTTCAAACAACTGGAAAAGCTAAAGCGTGCGCAGAAAGCCATTCTGGAAGCGCACCATAATATGCAGGAGGCGAACCGGCGGTTATCGGAAACGAATGAAAAGTTAAACGACGCCAACAAGATAAAAGAAGAGTATATAGGCTATTTCTTTAATGTTAATTCGGAGTTCTTCGATAAGATTGAACGGTTCAAGAAATCGATTGACCAGAAACTAACCGACCGCAAATACGAAGAGATCCGGTTCCTGGTAAACAATATCAACCTGAAAAGGGAAAAAGAAGATCTGTTGAAACACTTCGACCGGGCCTTTTTGAAACTGTTTCCCAATTTTGTAGCCGAGTTCAATGACCTGTTCAAACCGGAGGACCGCATAGAGCTGGAGGATAATGAACTACTCAATACCGACCTGCGCATTTTTGCCCTGGCCCGCATGGGGATCCATGAAAACGAAAAGATCGCGCATATCCTGCAATATTCCGTTAATACGATCAATACCTACAAAACGCGCATCCGCAATAAGTCGATAGTGCCGAATGAAGAATTCGAAAAGAAGGTTATGCAGATAAAGACTATCGATTGAGATCTGTTACCAGTTGCCAGTTACCGGTTACCGGTTGCCGGTCTCCGGTTTCCCGTTGCGCGGCCATCAGTTCGCGAAAATAGAAGGCCATGCATTTAATGATTAGTCTCGAATAAAAACCTGGAACCTGCCACTTTTGAACAGGATTTTACTTACTTGATCGATATATTCATTCAGAATATATATGTTCATAACCGCCTGCCTGTAAGTTACTTACAATATTGGTTAGCCGCTTTTAGGGCAATATTTCCTATACTTTAGCTATATATTTTGCCAACGCCCGCGGCTAATTCTTTTTTTGACTTCGCTTGCAAGAACAACTCATTCATCTCAATCCAAAAATTAACAGTTTATGCAAAGAAAGCGATTGCTTCTCCACCTGTGGTGCGGCTTTGTATTACTACTGGTTTGTCAAGCCAGTTATGCCCAGCCCAGGTCTGTTACCGGCACCGTAACAGATGAAAAAGGCGCTCCCTTACCGGGCGCGACCATTACGGCCAAAGGCGCCAAAAACAACACTACCTCCAATACTTCAGGAAAATTTGAAGTGGCCGTGCCTGAAGGGGTGAATGCCCTCGTATTTTCCTTTATTGGCTACGAAACAAAAGAGGTGCCCCTTGTTAAAGGCAGTAACCAGCTGGACGTTGTGCTTAAAACAACCGAATCGAGTCTTGAATCGATTGTAGTGGTTGGTTATGGTACCCAAAAGCGGGCAGACGTAACCGGTGCAGTGGGTTCTGTAAAAGGAGAAATTATCAAGAACATGCCGGTTACCAATGTTACCGATGCGCTGCAGGGCAGGGTAGCAGGGGTAGAGGTCATTAAATCATCGGGTAGCCCTGATGCCGGTTCTACCATCATCATCCGCGGGCTTTCCTCATTACACCAGCCAACGCCTTTGTACATCGTTGATGGGGTTAGAACCAATGGCGATAACCTCAATGTGCAGGATATTGCTACCATCGATATCCTGAAAGATGCCAGCGCTGCTGCCATTTATGGATCTGCAGCTGCCGGCGGGGTGATCGTGGTCACTACAAAAAAAGGTGCTTCCGCAAAACCTGCCATTAATCTCAATGCACGGGGTGGCGTTACCAAACCCAAGCTCATCCCGCTGCTGAATAAAGCGCAATACATCAACCTGCAGAATATTCTGCACCCAGCCTTTTTTGCAGGCGCCAATCGCATCGATACGCTGGCCAATACCGACTGGACGGATGCGCTGTATCGCGATGCGTCGGAAATGAATTACAATCTGTCCATCGCCGGTTCTTCCCCCGTGGTGAATTATCTGTTGTCGGGGTTTTACAATAAACAGAAAGGGATCTATATAAAGAACTACTCCAATATTGGCGGCGCCAGGATCAATACGGAATATAAGCTGACGCCTTTTTTAAAGATAGGCGAACAACTTTCTTTATCACAACGTAAAACAGCCCCGCCGGTTGGTAGTGAAGCGCAATTGCACAATGCGCCCTTCAGAACATTACCGATCATTCCCATAAAAAATGCTGATGGATCTTATGGCGTAGTGCCATCGGGCTACGGTGGTTTACAATTCGGTGGCCCCAACCCGGTAGGTGCAGCAGAAGCGGCCGATGCCATCAACTTTAAAAATAACCTGCAGGGAAATGTGTATGCTGAAGTGAAACTGCCGCTGCACCTCACCTTCAGGACCAATATAAGTTATGCGTATTACGATGAGTCGCAGGACTATTACCAGGGTACGTATAATTTCGGAACGGTGGTCAACAACGTGAATTCGCTCACCCGTACGGCTATAAAAAGCAGTCAGTTGTTGACGAACTATGTACTTACGTACGATCAGGCATTTGGTGGTCATGCCATCAATGCCATTGCCGGGTTTGAACAGATCACCAACAAGTATCGCAACATCAATGCCTTTCAGAGTTATGTAGGAAGACCCGGTTATTCCTTTGTACAAACTTCGCAATCTTCTGCAACGATTGCAGGGAAGGATGATAACCAGGGTTTGATAAAGTCATTTTTTGGCCGGATCAACTATAATTACAAAGGCCGTTATTACCTCACTGGTTCCGTACGGCAGGATGCCAACTTCACGGTGTTCGGGCCTAATAAACAACGCGGGGTGTTCAGTGCTTTCTCAGCCGGCTGGAATATCAGTGAAGAAAATTTCTTTGCTCCTTTAAGATCAGCAGTAAACCGGTTGAAGCTGCGTGGTAGTTACGGTACGCTGGGTAATAGCAATATTCCGCCTTATACCTATATGGCTACGTACAGTTCATTTGCCGGTCCCAATGGATTGGGTTCTTTATCGGGTACGAACTTTGCGCCTGGCGGCCCGCTCGATATTGGGGTTACCGTTAATGCCATTCCCAACCCCGACCTGCATTGGGAAACCGTATATGAAACCAACCTGGGGTTAGATGGAGAAGCGCTGAACGGGAAAGCCTATTTCACGGTTGAATATTATAACCGCGATACAAAAGATATGTTGTATGCGCTGCCGGTTGCCCTGAGCGCAGGTTATACGGCACCTTATTTTACCAATATTGGTAAAGTGAACAGCAAAGGTGTCGACATCTTGTTGGGCTATCGCGGAAAGGTGGCTGATTTTGGCTTCGACGTTAGTGTAAATGGCGGGTTCAATAAAAACAAAGTGATCGACCTGAATGGTATTGCCAACGATCAATTGTTTGATGGCTATAACTATTATTCTACCGGCGATGCAGGTTTTACTGTAATGCCCAACCAAAGCATTACCATTACCAAAGCCGGATTGCCTTTTGGTTCCTTTTATGGATACAAGGTGCTTGGCATGTTTAAAAGTGATGCGGAAGCAGCTGCGGCTACTGCTCAACCCGGTGCAAAAGCCGGTGACCTGATCTTTGCGCACGATAGTAAAAATGGCGCTACCCTGTCGCCCGATGATCGCCAGGTGATCGGTAATCCCAATCCGAAGTTTGTGTATGGGGCCAATATCCGGCTTACCTATAAAGGATTTGATGCCTCCCTGTTATTCAATGGCGTGGCTGGTGTCGATATCTTCAATGGCGTAAAAGCCTATGAAATGTATCCATTCTCTGATGGCAATACTACCAGCAAAGTATTTGGCGCTTCTTTCCTGGGCAATAACCAGCTTACTGGTCAGCCCCGCCTGGGTATAAAGAATAACGATGGTACATTCACACTCGATCCTAATAAGAACTACACGTCTGTAAACAGCTACTTTGTAGAGAAAGGCGATTACCTGAAGCTGAAAAATCTGCAGGTGGGTTATACGTTCAGCCAGCCGGTGTTGCAAAAGGCAGGGATCAAAACCGTACGCGTATTTGTAATGGCCAACAACCTGTTTGTTATTACGAAGTATTCCGGGCTCGATCCTGAATTGGGAAGCGCTTATTCTGCTGCAGCTATGTCGGGTTTTGTGGGCAATGCCATTGGTGTTACCACCCGCGGTTTGGATGCTGTATCGCAGTATCCGCAGGTGAAATTATATTCAGCTGGCATCGATATAAATTTTTAGAGACGAAGCACGAAATCAAGGATCTGAAATAGGAATTAAGAAGTAAGATAAAAGTTCTCTTCTTACTTCTTACCTCATACTTCAAATCCTCATCGTTAAAAATATTACTATGTTAAAAAAAATAAATGTCATAATAATAGGGGTGGCCTTATTGTCGGCTTGTAAGAAAGATCCCGGACTGGTGGTGCCAACAGACAGTTATTCCACAACCAACTATCCTTCCAGCCTGAACGAAGTGAGCAGTACGCTGGCGCCCTGTTATTCCAATTTGCGTGATGCGAACTTGTTTGGTTTTCATTTGTGGCCAAAGGCATTGTCGAACGCTACGCACACGGCTAATAGCGCGTACGACGGCGATGCTTCCTGGAACGAAATGGCGGCGACCAATTTAAGTACCAACAACACCTATGTACAGGAAGCCTGGACAAGTTTTTATGTGGGGATTAAAAATTGCAATGTGACCCTGCTGGGTGCGGATTTTTATATGAAGCATACCGGTAAACCGCAAGACCAGGCAACTATTGACCTGATAAAAGGGCAGGCCTATTTTTTACGGGCTTACTACTATTTTAACCTGGAATGTTTGTTTGGCGAAAGTTACCTAACAGCATCAGGTGGTGGCGATAAAAAGGGTATCCCCGTTTTCAGTGAACTGGCAACTACGCTGGAAACAACACAAAAAACACGCAATACGGTAAAAGAAGTGTGGGACCTGATCATAAGTGATCTAAAAACGTCTGCCCAGTTGTTGAAAGGAAAAACATGGACGGGCAATGATAAAGGCCGCATCAGTGAATGGGCCGCCAAATCGTTGCTGGGTAAAGCCTATGTGTTTATGCAGAACTGGAATGAAGCTAAGACCGTGCTGAAAGATGTGATCGATAACAGCGGTAAAAGCCTGATGCCTTACGCCAAATACCGCGATGCATTTATCGGTATCGAGGCCAATGAGTTCAATGAAGAATCGATCTTTGAACTGAATATCGACCAGGACTCAAAAGGCAACTATGGTGTATATGGCAACACGCCCAATGCTACTGCCATCAATGGTTTGATCTGGTGCCCCTGGGCGCTGGGCAACGATGGGACCGAAAAGTCTTCCAACCCGCTGGGTTATGGCAATGAGATCTTTCACGACAAAAACGTTTCGCGTTTCGGGTTCGACCTGGGTGCTTACACTTTAGTAGATAATCCTGCATTCAACGCCGGTAAGGATAAAAGCTATACCAATCCCGAAAAAATAATGGACCCTGTATATAAACAGAAGTCGTTACAGGCAAGGGCCAGTCAAACCTGCGATCCGCGTTTGTTTGTAAATGCGTTGCAACCCTGGCTCGACTCTGTTATGTACGATGGCAAGAACTGGTATCCGGTGTCGATGCCTGCATTCTGGGCCGGACAAACAAACCGGTATGGCTGGAGCTTTAGAAAATATGCCCCTATCTTCAATAATATCAACAACACAGGGCCGGCCGATGCCTGGAATTATTACCTGATCCGGCTGGCCGATGTGTATTTGTTATATGCAGAAGCGGCCAGGGGATTGAATGACAATACTACCGCGCTGGAATACCTGAACAAAACAAAACGCCGGGCTTATGGTTACCCGGTAAATGCGCCTTCACCGGTTGATTACCTCAGTTTAACCGCTACTACTGCTGCGATCAATGACCCGGTTTTGGGAAATAATCCATTGTACTATGAGCGTTTTGCCGAGTTGTTCAACGAAGGCGGCTGGTGGTTTGATGTTTGTCGCTGGCGCATCGGGGCTTCTGAAGCTGCCTATTATGAAACAGCGATGAATGTAAGTGGCAACCTTACCTGGAAAGACAAAACCTATAGCTGGCCGGTTCCGTTAAATGAGTTTAATACTAATCCTAAAATGGCCGGGCAACAAAACCCTGGTTACTGAGTGGCCTGGGGATTTTCATAATCTGACACTAAATCAATGATGAAACTTGTTATTGTATTATTAGTTCTGTTATATTCCGTTGTTTCTTATGCAACGCCACCATTGGAAATAAGCAGGGAAAAAGTGAAGTTACAGTTTTTTATAGATGAGCAGGGGCGGCCATTGTATGCCGTTTTGTTCAATGGCCGGGATGTAGTGAAACCTTCAGCAATGGGTTTTATACTTGAAACCGATACCGGCTTCTATAAAAACTTTTCGCTGATCAACGTGGAAAGAAAAGTAGTGGATGAAACCTGGAAACCCGTGTGGGGAGAATGCAGTACCATTCGCAACAACTATGAGCAACTCACTGTTCACCTGAAACATGGCTCAGGAAAACTGCTGGATATTGTATTTCGCGTCTTTGCCGATGGGGTAGGGTTCCGCTATGAATTTCCCCGGCAATCCGGTTTGATCTATTTCGTTGTAAAAGAGGAATGCTCACAATTTAAACTGGCCGGTAATCACAAAGCATTCTGGATCCCCGGCGATTTCGATAGCAATGAATATGCTTACACCCATTCTTTGCTCAGCGAAGTGAATAATACGCCGGTTGTACGGGCGGCTACTGATATTGCCGTTCGTACAGTGACCGATTCACTGGCAGTACAAACACCGCTGATGCTAAAAACAGCCGATGGACTGTATCTCAACATACACGAAGCTGCGCTGCTGAATTATCCGGCCATGCAATTGCATGTAGATAAAAAGGAATTCGTGCTTTCATCGAACCTGGTGCCGGATGCATATAATAACAAAGCTTACCTGCATGCGCCCACGCATACGCCCTGGCGCACCATATTGGTAAGTGATAAGGCTGCGGACCTGTTGGGATCAAAAACGATCCTCAATCTGAATGAGCCGCCAACTGAACAAGGCCTGTCGTGGATAAAACCCATGAAATTCGTGGGGGTTTGGTGGGAAATGCAAACCGGCAAAAGCACCTGGAATTATTCCGACTATGCAGATAGTGTCAACACCGATGGACAATTGATCCCCAATGGCCGGCATGGCGCCAATACCGCCAATGTAAAACGATACATTGATTTTGCAGCAACAAACAAGATCGGCGGCGTATTGGTAGAAGGCTGGGACCGGGGCTGGGAAGACTGGTTCGGCAACTGGAAGGAAAATGTGTTTGATTTTGTTACGCCGTATCCTGACTTTAATGTAAAGGAAATTACGGAGTACGCACGTTCCAAAGGCGTAACTATGATCATGCACCATGAAACTTCTGGTTCTGCCACCAATTATGAACGGCAGCTCGATACGGCTTTCCGGTTCATGCAACAGTTCGGTTACCCGGCCGTGAAAACCGGGTATGTGGGACGCATTGTTCCGCGGGGTGAACACCACGATGGGCAATGGATGGTAAACCATTATGAACGGGTGCTGCAACAGGGCATGCGGTATCATGTTATGGTAGATGCGCATGAACCGCCAAGACCGACGGGACTGCAACGCACCTATCCCAATTTTATGGCCTGCGAAGCGGCCCGGGGCAATGAGTACCATGCATTCAGCAATGGTAATGCGCCCGACCATGAAACCATTTTACCTTTCACCCGGCTTATGGGTGGCCCCATGGATTATACCCCAGGTATTTTTAAACTAACGGGTTATGCGCCCGGAATGCCTGACCGGTCGGTGCATTCTACATTGGCCAAACAACTGGCTTTGTATGTTACGTTGTACAGTCCGGTTGAAATGGTAGCCGACCTGCCGGAAAATTATGAAGCCAAACCCGATGCCTTTCAGTTTATCAAAGACGTGCCGGTTGATTGGGACACTACCCGGATCCTGGAAGCCGAACCAGGAGATTATATCACCATCGCACGAAAGGGAAAGGGTACCAACAATTGGTTCATTGGCGCTATTACCGATGAAAATGCACGGTCAACAACGCTCTTGCTGAACTTTCTTGACAAAGGAAAAAAATACAAAGCAACATTGTATGAAGACGGGGCAGGGGCTAACTGGAAAACAAATCCAGCCGCCTACTCCATCAGAACAATAACGGTTGATAGCACAACCAAACTGAAGCTTGCCCTCGTAGCGGGCGGGGGTACAGCCATCAGTATTATGCAGATTGACCAGTAGTAGTCTCCCCTTACACAAAGGCCTCCTGATAACATCGGGAGGCTTTTTATTTGTTTCAGGAATTGGTTAACTTTAGTTGAATAAAAGAACGGCAGACTCAATGGCGTTGAGTTTAATATACACAAAGTATGCAGGACGATTTGGATCCAGATTTCCTGTCCTGAGTCATGTATTTACACAAATTATCTTTTGGCTAATCGCTTATCTGTTTCTTGCCCTGATAACTCACTTTATATTATTGACAGCAGGGCCTTTGCTGAATGCAGGCATCAACCTGAAAGCGAATGTCACTATTGCGCTGTTCTTTGGATTTTTTAACGGCTTCACTTCCGGGTTTACCGATCAGATCTTTGAAAGGCGGTTCTTTTATAAACGGGCGCTGGGTATTGTCATTCTCATTAAGGCCGTCATCTCCTTTGTTATTTTTGTGATCCTTATAAGTATAGTGCGATATTCCCTGTATCCCTATGTGCAGGTTCGTTATTTTAATACAGTGAATACCAACCCGGAAAAATCATGGGAACATTTCTTTCAATTGCTGTTGATCTATAATATTGTGGCCGGATTGCTGATCAATTTTATCAATCAGGTTAATAATAAATATGGGCCGGGGGTACTGATCCCTATCTTGTTGGGAAAATACAAGAAACCAAAGGAAGAAAACCGGGCCTTTCTTTTTATGGACCTTCAGTCGTCGACTTTGATAGCCGAAACATTGGGGCACTTGAAATACAGTGCCTTTATCCGGGATAGTATTGGGGATATAAATGAAGTGGTGCCTCGTTACAATGCGCAGATCTATCAATACGTAGGAGATGAGATCGTAGTTACCTGGACGGTTGAGAAAGGGAAGTTGCCATTATTCTGCATTCAATTCTTCTTTGCCTGTGAGGCGAAATTTGCCAGCCGGTCTGACTATTACCTGAAAGAATATGGGCGATCTCCTAAATTCAAGGCCGGGCTTCATATGGGAAAAGTTACAGCGGTGGAGGTAGGTGAAATAAAAAGGGATATAGCTTACCATGGAGATATCCTGAATACTACAGCGCGGATACAAAGTATCTGCAATGAGCATAATAAATATTTTTTGACATCCGGGTATGTGCTGGAGCACAGTGGCGTTGAAAAATATTATGAAACAAACTCATTGGGTATGATTGTATTGAAAGGCAAAAAACAGGCAATTGAGGTAATCAGTATTGAGAGCGAAAAAGCCGGGTGAGCTTTATTGTCTTAAGGTAGAATTGAGGTACCACCGTCAATTCACAACGAAATATCCTTCGACATACAAACGCTGTTCTCAACATTTTCATACTGGCCGAAGTTTTTGATGCGGGTATAGCCGGCCTTTTCGTACAGGCGGATGGCTTCGGGTTGCTTTTTGCCGGTTTCTAAAATGGTGGTGGGATAGTTCAATTCTGCGGCCCATAATTCCAATTCCCTCAAAATGTATAAACCGATGCCTTTGCTTCTATATTCCGGTTTAACATACATGCGCTTTATCTCTACAGTGTGTTCATCGTACTCTTTAAAGGCGCCACATCCGATCGGTTGCCCGTCGAGGTAACAAACCATGGCATGTTTAATGTTTACGATCTTGTTGTATTGGTCATAGAAGGCATGTTCTGCGCCATCACGAATAGCCAGGTCTTCATCGAGGAGTTTAACCAGGTCTTGAAAGTCTGCGTTGCCGGAATCGGTTCTTTGAAAGGTTGTCATGCTTCAAATTTACTTAAGCCTTGCCCAGTTTCAATCTTTTCTTCCAGAAAATATAGGAGAGAATACCGGTTACAAACCAGATAAGCATTCCCAGGATCCTGGGGTCAAAGCTGGGGGATACGGCAAGCCCTGAATAGGTAGCGCCTGCCAGGTCGAAGAACAAACCGGCATAGGCCCATTCCTTTATTGTTTTTAACCCGGGAATTAAAATGGCAATGGAGCCGAATAACTTGGCAAAGCCGGTGAATGGAATAAAGTAGATGGGGAACCCAAGCATGTCGTGTATCAGGCCGATGGCCCTTTTATTAACTGCAAGGCTGTCTAAAGAAGAAAAGATCATGAGTGCTGCAAATAAGACGGTGAACACCCAATAAAGAATGGTAATGGTTTTCGGTTTCATCGTTAGTTGGTTTTAACGAATATAAAGAAAAAAGCGACTATTTGAATTACAAGATGCTGATAAATGAACTCATTTCGAACCTATTATTACTGGTGCTATTGGAGATTCGGGATTTTACACATATTTTAAATGCTCAAAGCCGAAGGCTTTGATTTTTGAACAACATATTTATTCTCATGACCCGTACCCTGATTTTCGCCGGATTGGCAGCCGTAAGCTTGTTAATACCATCATGCTTTCCGATTTTAGGACATGCTTCTTCTGGTAAGTCTCTTGTCCTGACCACTGCGGAAGAGTTGAAAATGGTTAATAAAGAAACTAACAATGCAATAATACTGACCGCCAGGAAAGTAAAGGATGAGGACGTGGATCCTGATACCGGTAAAGAGATTATTGACAACCTAAAAGAAATTACAAAGCATACCGACTCCCTGCTTACCATTTGCGCGCATCTTGATTCTGTAGGAAGACGGGTAGAAATACTCCGTTTCATGGAGCTTGCCGGCGCAAGCATTCAAAATGAAAAGAAGACCTTGAATTATTTGAACGACCTGTACAACATTTCAACACATTATCAGTTTGAAACCGACACCTACTTTTCAGCAGGACTTTATGGTATTCTTCCTAATAAAGGGGACGAAGCCGAAAAGTCGGTCGGGCTAATTGTACAGGATATTATTAAATTCCTTAATGATCACCCGCGTCAAAGATTCGTAGCTGTAATTGTAAGTTATGGTTTTACTGATGAAACTCTTGTTAAAACCGAAGCGATCCTGAAGGCAATTTCCCGCGCCTGCGGAGCCCTGCCCACCCGCGAGAATTTGAACATGAAGTTGTCTGAATTTCGTGCCAAGTCGATTGTCAATCTTGTGGTTGAACAGATCAAATCCAATGAGGAGTTTATTCCGAATACGGAATTAGTCAGCTATGATATCAAATGGATGGGTAAAGGGGAAGAATTACCTTATCCCGACAAAATAAAAGATTATAAACCCGAGGATAAACGGCGGAGGTTGGTAAATCTGAACTGGCAGCTGCTGCCAGTCTCGTTGTACGGTAGATAATTGTATGAGGTTATCAGGTGCACTACAATGATATTGACAGGTAGGTAATGTTGGACGGTGATATGACAAAGGTCTTAAAACACTTTTACCACAGCCAGTGCATTATGCTTTTTATCAAGCGGTTCAATACTTCCTCTTTCGTTAAGGAAGAATTCAATTCCCAAACCAACAACAACTGTATCATTAGGTTGAGGCTCAATAATTGGCAATTGCAGCTGCAGGTTTTCGTGACGCTGAAGATCCAGATCCAATATTTCGGTTTGCAGGGGGTTAACCGGAAAGGCCTCATTTTCTAAATTCACCGCCGCCGCCATGGCGGTTAACAGAAATGCATTGGCGCCAGATGCCGTGTCGATCATGGCCCGGGGAATTAGGGAGGGGATGCTGATGGTCGCCTGCATAGCCTCCTGATTGATTATAATCGAATAAGGAGCCTTTAGAACGTTTTGCAGACTGGTGTCGCGATTAAAGTTAAATCCTTCTAATATGCTTAATACTCCCTTTGGCACTCTGCGTTCACCCCGGCCGTTCACGGGGTCGCTTTGCAGAATCTTAAACATGGTTTTGGTAAGACGCCCCGATACATAACGATCAGCCTTATTAAGCATTCCAAGTCTAAAAGCCTGACGAAGCAGGCGGTTAGCCGTACAGGCGCGGGAAAACTCGGCACTATTCTGCCTGCTAAGTTCAAAAACGGGGTCGGTAAGCACCCGTTTGCGGTTTAATGGTGTTTTTTTTCTTTTCATATGGAACGTTAGGTTACTGATATGCCTAGTCTATCTTATCACATATATATGTAAAATATAGCCATTTCTCGTTAATAATGCCACTGGTATTCCCACCAGAATGCCACTGAAATGCCACTGTACAGTGGCATTTTGATGCCATATTGACGGGAGGTTGGTGGGATAAATATCGGCTGTTCACTATATATCACATAATATAACCAGCATACTAATATAAGGATTAATAGGCAAAAGCCTTCAAACCGATGAAATTTGAAGGCTTTTGCAGGTATGGCTGGCCGGTACGTCTACCCATTTTGAAAATTATTCTAATTATTAATGGCGCGAGTTACAAGCTCGCGCTATCATGGAGTTAATTATTTAGCTAAATAAGTCATACCGCCATCAACAAGGAGTTCGGCGCCAAGCATGAACGAAGAATCGTCAGAGGCCAGAAAAACCGCTGTTTTACCAATGTCTGCTGGTTGACCGATTCTACCTATCGGCATTTGATCTGCAAAATGTTTTTTTACTGCTTCAATTTGTTCTGCGGGAACGAACTTGTCAAATGCAGGTGTATCTGTTGTACCTGGTGTTATAACATTTGCCCTGATCTTTCTATTTAAAAGGTCGCTTGAAAATCCTTTTGCTAAATAGATCACGGCCGCTTTTGCAGCGCCATATAACGTAAATGATGGATAGGCCCGATGTGCTGCATTTGACCCGATCAAAATAATAGAACCACCATCATTCATATAGGGCAATGCATTTTGAACAGTGAAGTAAACACTTTTTAGATTCAGATCAATTGCCTTGTCAAAGTCGGCTTCGCCAAAAGTTGCAACAGTTCCTACAGCTCCACCACCCGCATTGGCTACGATCACGTCTATTTTACCAAATTTTTCAGCCGTTTCTTTATACACTCTTTGCAGGTCGGTAAGATTGGTTACGTCTGCATTAATGCCTATAAAATTTTCTCCAAGCTGAGCCGCAGCACTCACTAACGTATTTTGATTTCTGCCGACAATAACTCCTTTCGCGCCTTCATTTTTAAACGCTTCAGCAATACCAAACCCGATACCGCTATTGCCGCCTGTAATCACGGCTACTTTGTTTTTTAATTTACTCATAATTTCTTTTCTAATGATTGAGCAACAAAGCTAGATTGTTATAGTTACTTTTAGTAACTTGGTGCTGAAAAATAACAGTAACATCGGTGTAACCAAGTAACATTATGAGGTGTAAAATAGAAGAGTTTCAACAGGAACAAAAGAAAAGAGTGAGAGCCGTTCAAGATTCCATGGACGTGCTGAATGGGAAATGGAAGATTGCTATTATTTCGTCTATTTGCTGTTACGGTAAAAGGCGATTTTCCGATATTTTGAATGATGTCATCGGAATTTCCAACAGAATGCTGAGCAAAGAGTTAAAGGAATTAGAAATAAACCAATTGGTAAAACGAACCATTTTAGATACACAGCCTATAACGGTTCAATATGAACTGACGGAACATGGCAATACCCTACAAACCATCATCAGCAATCTTGCAGATTGGGGCATAGTACATCGGAAAAAGATAGTGGGGAAATAATTTCTGTCCTTGGTCGGTTGTCGCCCTACCATTGCTGCTGACAGCCTGCCAGGAGGCTGAATAGTAAATAACAATCGGCATTAATCTCAACCGAGATCCTTTAGCTTCAGGTTTTAATGTTGGAAAGGGTTAATATTCGAAAGGTTTCACGTAATATTTTTTTGCAGTTGTCACCGGCTTCAGATAGAATAACGTAACGTCTTTGCAGAACAGTTGACAAAGTATCGTTTACCTCCAACATTTCAAATCGAATGGCGGCAGAACTTGCAGGCGCTTCCTGTCCATCTAATTTTCCAAACAGATCAACTGCTGCCTCGTAGTCGCCAGCGAGCGTAAAATGGCAAGCTTCGACATACCCTTCCGGCACACGAATATTGACTACAATTTCATATCGCGGTTCCATAGCAAAATAAAATTGTTATAAAACCCGCCCTGACGGGCGGGCTTCCGTTAATTAATTGAGATTTGTTTTGGACCCTTTTGTTTAGCCTCTTCTTTTTTGGGTATAGTTAATTTTAAGAGGCCATTTTCATAAATCGCCATTATTTTCTCCGCGTCAACTACGTCTTTGGGAAGTTGAAAAGTCCTGGTAAAAGACTGATAGCTAAATTCACGACGGGTATAGCTTTCTACTTTCTTTGTTTCTTCGTATTGCTTTGCGGAACTGATTGTAAGCTGAGTGCCATCTAAGAGAATATTGAAGTCTTTCTTTTCCATACCAGGTGCAGCAACTTCTACCATAAATTCATCAGCACTTTCCTTGATGTTTACAGCAGGAACAGTAGTGCTGGTAGGTGAGAAATTGTTATTGCCCCAGTTGAAAAATTCACGGCTAAAGAAATCATCGAATAGGGATGGAAAAGCAGGTAGGCTATTTCCATTTCTTTTAATAACAGACATAGTAAACCTCCTTTTAAATTGGTTATGAATTGTGGATCGGCCAATCCTAAAAATTCACTTTCAAGCAGTATGCCAGAAGTTTAAGAACTGAATTATTTTCAGTTCTACTGTCATTTTTTTAGTTTTTAATGCTTTGAGATCGTAAAAAATGACAGTTTATGGAATTGCTATAGCAAACCCGGTTGTCAAAAATCTGTTCGGTTCGTCATAAAATATGGATGAACCCGCAGCCAGATCAGCCTGTATACAGCAGAACGAATTCAAATGGGGTGGTTTGCGCCAAATTACGCTTTCCGCTAAACCTGAAGACAAGCATCAGGAACAGGCGATGCAGTTGATAGTGCAACGATCAAAAGAGTTTTACCACATTGTCAGCTGTAAAACTTTTTCTCCACTTCTTACAAAAACAGGAGCTTAAAGCAACCAGACTGCATACGCCATTGATGAGACAAACATAATACTTACTTCCCCGGTTCATACACCGCCACCGCCACCCGGCTATCAGCACAACCATAATACAAAAACCATTTATTGTGAAAAAATACCAGTCCTTCCACAAAGACGGTCCCTGCAGGGTATTGCCCGCTTTTCTCAAATGGCTCGGTGGGTACAAAGAATGGCTTGTCTAAGCGGCCAATTACTTTGGCAGGATCATTCACATCGAATAATACCTGTCCGGCTGCATAGGTGTTGGCGGTATAGACGGAGTCTCTTCCTGCGCCGGATTTGTTCTTTCCATTGTACAAAACAAGTATGCCTTTATCCGTTATAATGGCGGGCGGACCACACTCTGTAAGATCGCTGTCGAAGTAGTTGGGCCGGGTTTTGACCACCGCTTTCAGTTCCCCTTCCTCATCCAGCATGGGCTCCCAGTTTTTAAGGTCGTCGCTGGTGGCAATGTTCATGAAGCGTTCGCCCCAATACATCATGTATTTTCCATTCACTTTGGCAATCACCTGCCGGCCGTTTACCAGTTTGGTAACAATGGAGGCCGATTTGCTGGCCAGGTCTTTAAACCGGCCCTGGTACGCTTTGTAAAAGGCCGGGCCATGTTTGGTCCAGTTGGTGAGGTTGGTGGATGTGGCCACCGCCAGCCGCGGTACTTTCTTGTTCCATTGCGTATACAACATTACATAGGTGCTGTCTTCCGTTACAGCAATGCGGGGGTCTTCACAGCCACCAGGCCATTCAAATACTTTCTGGTTGTCGGTGGTGGGGTACATGACCGGTACCGGCCAGCGTTTCATGGTGAGGCCGTTGCTGCTTTCTGCAATCCCCAGTCTGGAAGTGCGTTCGCCGATCCCTTTGCCGGATTTGTCTTCGGCCCTGTAGATAACATAGATCTTATTGTCTTTGATGGTGGCTGCAGGATTGAATACATCATTGGCTTCCCAGGCTACGCGTGTCTTGCGCATGGGGTCGGGAAAAACGCTTTGCGGATTGGGCGACAAAACCGGATTTATTGTTGCCGGACGAACAAATGGTCCCAATGCCCAATCGGGCAGTTGTTCCTGCGCTATGGCTGGGATGGAACCGATGAAAAAGGCAAGGGCAGCAAGCATTCGTTTCATAAAACAAGTTTGGTTACAGCATTGGTACGTCAATTATACGTCAAACTATCATAGGTATTCCTTTTATTGGCATTTTAATAAATGCCGGATCAATAGCTGGCTCAATGTTACTAAGTTCGCTAAAAAAACAGCATGGGCATGCAGGTATCCCGACGGAAATTTATCATTACTACGGCAACAGGTGGAGTGGGATTGGCACTGGGCAATATCAACCGGTTGGCGGCAGCGGCGGCCAGTCCGTTTTTAGCCGGCGATGACCTGTATGCACTCAGTACTTCGCTTTCTGCCAGCTGGGCTTCTACCTTGCTGAACCTGCAAATAAAAGATAAAAATCAGGGGGCCGATTATGGCGGTATCCGCTGTCCCAACACGCAGCGTATTTATGGGCGTATTGGCGATACCATCTATCCTTTTATGAATATGGCCCGCCGTACGGGCGATAGCCGTTACCTGGATGGTGCTGCGCTGTTGTTTCGCTGGATAGAAACCAATGTCAGCCAGCCCGACGGTTCCTGGCAAAACGAAATAAACGACAAATGGAAAGGCATTACCGCTTTCACGGTAATAGCTCTTGGGGAAGCGCTCCGTTTTCATGGCGATCTGATGGACCCTGCGTTTAAAAGCGCCATAAACGACAGACTGGTCAAAGCAGGCGAGTACATTCATACCAATTTCAATATCGATTACGGCAATATCAATTATCCCATCTCCGGGGCCTATGCCTTGTCATTATTGGGCACCATACAGGACAATCCGAAGTTTAAAGAAAAGGGAAAAACACTTGCCCAACAGGCGATGAAATTCTTTAGCCGCAACAATCATTTTATTTACGGAGAAGGCACGCCTTATTACGAAGCCAGTAAAAAAGGTTGTTTCTCTGTTGACCTGGGGTACAATGTAGAAGAGTCGCTGCCTAACCTGGTCCTGTATGGGTTGTTGAATAAAGAGGAAGAATTGCTGGGTATGGTCACTTCTTCTTTACAAACGCATTTGGAGTTTATGCTGCCCGATGGGGGTTGGGACAATAGCTGGGGCACCCGCAATTATAAATGGACTTATTGGGGCAGCCGCACCAGCGATGGTTGCCAGCCCGCCTATGCATTGCTGGCCGATCGTGATCCCCGTTTTTACCGGGCGGCAGTAAAGAACACGCAATTACTACAACAATGCACGGTAAATGGATTGCTTATGGGCGGGCCGCATTATAATACGCATAATGTACCCGTAAGTGTGCATCATACGTTCTGCCATATAAAGGCGCTGGCTACCATCCTCGATCATGAACGCCCTACGGTGAAACAGGAAGCAATACAGCTGCCTCGGGAAAACACTTATGGGTTGCGCTTTTTTGAAGACATTCAAACCTGGTTGATCGCCACGGGGAAATTCAGGGCTACTGTAACCGGGTACGACCGGGAATACAAAGCCATGCACAATGGCCATGCATCGGGTGGTGCGCTTACCATGCTGTGGCATGAACAAACCGGGCCTTTGCTGGTTGCCAGTATGAATAGTTATCGATTGGTAGAAGCTGGTAATATGCAGGCTAACCCTGATCCGCATACTATGACGCTGACACCCCGGATGGAATTAAACAGTAACGGAGTCCTATATATGAACATTTCCTGTCTCGATGCCACTGTTACAGCCAAACAAACAGGGGATACGATCATTATACAAACCAGCAGCCGGCTGGTAGATCAGGACCAGAACGATCCACCACTGGGGCCGGTATATTGCCAGGCCGAATATATCTTCACCCCCAAAAAAATAACGTGTACACTGCGCTGCGATAAGGCGCCCGCTGCCTATCAAAACAGCATCCGCATGGTGGTACCGGTGATTGCTGCCTCAACAGAAAAAGTACAAACGATCGGCAAGAACAAAATAGCCATTCAAAAGAACAAGGCGGTTGTGACTATCAATGCGGGTCAACCGCTTACCCGGCTGGAGACCACCGGTGAGCGATTTTTTAATTTTGTGCCCGGTTTAGAGGCTATTCCGCTGGCTATATTGGAGCAAAAAGGTACTATTGACATAACTATTCAGGCTTAATTTGCTAATACTGCGCGCTTTTCTGGTAAAACTGCACGGATTTGGGCTAAAAATGCACAGTTACAAACTCCCACTCCTGCATATAGGTTTGGATATTAATTTAGCGTCCGAAACCATTTAACCGAACGTATCCATGAAAATCGTAGCCTTTCATCCGCTTGTAACGGAACACACCGCCTCCTGTATACAGGAGTTGCCCGGCTCGCCCTATTTTACCCAACACTATTTATTGCCAGCGAATACAATCACTGGTAAGCAACCAGGCTGATACCGCCTGGGGAACGATGCTTCCATAATCTGCATTTATTTATTGGTACGATTTGCTTTTCCGGTTCACGGCTTATGCTGTTGAATGGGATGGGTGATTGTTGTCCCAAACTCCTGTAACCCTTGAAATCAACTGGTTTGAAATACATCCTGTATATCCTGTTGTTGTATGCGCCTTTGGCAGCCTGTAAAAAAGAAGAAGCAAGACCATTGTCGGTTGACTTTTCCTATGCAATCGAGAACAATGATTTTACGGCTCCGGTAAAAGTGACTGTTACCAATAATACTTTAGGGGCCACCAATTACAAATGGACGTTTGTAGGCGGCGATCCTGCCGCTTCCAACAAAAAAGATCCCGGCACTATTGTATTCAATTCGGCGGGTGATTTAAGTATTATACTCGAAGCCTGGAATGATGATAACCGCGATACGTTGACCAGGCAACTGATGGCAGACAGTACGGTTGCTATTGCATTCGATGCAGTAGTACAGGTAAATGATTTTGTGCCTGCCCGGGTAACTATCATCAATAAAAGCGCAGGCGGTGTAAACTATAATTGGACTTTTGAAGGCGGACAACCGGCGACAGCTGCAGTAAAAGATCCCGGCACTATTGTTTTCAACACACCCGGTGAACATGTTCTTACACTGGTGCTGAATAATGGCCGGAAAGATTTTACCCTTACTAAAAAGATCTGGCTGCAACCGGCAATACAGGCCGCTTTCACCATCATACCTTCCTTCGACGATAACGACCAGGAAGCGCCGTTGACGGCCACCCTACATAATGAAACCAGCAGTGGCCTGTATTGGAAATGGAGTGTTAGCGGCGGCGGGGTCATCGATAACGATACTGCCCGTGAACCAACCGTTCATTTTGCATCCGGTGGCACCTATACGGTTACACTGCTGGCCGGTAACGACAAAGAAACCAAAACCGTACAACACGCCATTACTGTATTACCCAATAGCAACCTTCGCACTTTCCACGATGTGCAGTTGGGTATCAATACTGCCCATTCAACAATAGGCTGCTTCTTTTCCACGAAGCTGCAGCGCAGTTTTAAAGCATCGGATGACCTGACCACAGCAGGTAAGGATATTGACCTGGTATTTTTTGGATTGAACCAAAACTTTACCTATAACCGCTTTATTACACCTGATTCGTCGGCAGATTACACCTTCAATGCCATCCCTGGTGCGCAGCCTGTTACCATTATAAATTCCCCCGAACAATGTAATTGCGGCGCCGCTATGACACCGGTTGAGTTTGATGGAATGACCAATGATGTGCTGCTGGCTGGTATGGCGATCAATTTTACGACAGCAGGGGGGCGGCAGTTTACCAATAGTGTAACGCCGCATATTGTACTATTTAAAACCAGCGATGGCCGTAAAGGTGCTGTTAAAATAAAACAGTTTGTATCGAATGGATCCGGTTCTTACATCGTGGCAGATATAAAAGTGCAGAAGACGCCTTAGTTGGAGATAAACCCTGAATCCTGAACTATGAAAAAAATTATACACAGCTTTCTGCTTATAGCCGTTGTTGGTTTTGGTCTAAGGGCCAATGCCCAGCAGGTTGATGTGGAAGCGTTAAAAGATGTGTTCAAAGCGCGGCCCATCAAATTCAGCGGGGGCGTGGCTGCCAATGCTGCCTGGTATTCGGGCAATGGCAATTACGGCCGTGCACCTTTTACCTGGTTTTTACAGGGCAGCCTCAATGCCAGCATTTTTGGTAAAATAAACTTACCATTCTCTTTTAACCTTACCAATGCAGGTAATGGGTACAGTTACCCAACTGCCCCCAACCGGCTGAGCCTGCATCCTACGTGGCGCTGGATCAGCGGCCATATTGGAGATGTGGCCATGAGCTTCTCGCCCTATACTTTAAATGGCCACCAGTTCACCGGGGCAGGCGTTGACCTCACGCCTGAAGGACCCTGGAAAATCAGCGCCATGGCGGGCCGCTTAAGGAAGGCCATTGCCTACGACAGCCTGAACAATAACGTATTGCCCACCTACCGCCGCATAGGCTATGGAGCTAAGGTAGCTTATGAAAAAAAACTGTACCGGCTGAGTATTTCCGCCTTTGCCGCCAAAGACAACGCCAACAGTTTGAGTGCAGCGCCTGACAGCCTGCTTATTTTTCCCGGACAAAACCTGGCAGTGCATTATGAAGTGGGGCTGCAACCAGTAAAAGGACTCGATTTTACTGCCGGTTATGCAACAAGTATAGTAACGCGTGATGTGCGGGATACCACTACTAATTATAATAAAGACTTTACAAAAGCATTGATGAAAGGAAATGGCTCTACCGCCATATACCATGCGCTGAAAGGCCAGCTGAATTACAACTTTCGTAAAAGCACCATCGGCGTAGGGTATGAACGCATAGATCCGGGCTACCAGACCTTCGGCGCCTATTATTTTAATAACGACCTGGAAAATATTACCGTAAACCTGGCGCAAAGCCTTTTGCGGGATAAAGCCAGTATATCGGCGAATGTGGGCGTACAACGCGATAACCTCGATTACAGTAAATCGGGTACCACCCGGCGATTTGTGGGCGCTGTTAATATGAACTATACACCTACTGAAAGAGTGCAGACAAGCCTGAGTTATTCCAGCTTTCAAACCTTTATGAATATTCGTCCGCAATTTGATTACATCAACCAGTTGCCCTATCAACAGCTCGATACGCTCAATTTTACCCAGTTGTCGCAAAACGCCAACCTGAATGTGAATGTGCTCACCACGAAGAATGAACGCCAGTTGCATTCGCTGAATATGAACCTGGGTTTTCAGGATGCGGCTGATGAACAGGGCGGGAGTGTGGCCAAAGGCAACAGCTCACAATTCTACAACCTGGCTACTTCGTATGGCATCCAATGGTTGAAGCTGGGCATGAACTTCACGGCTGCTTACAATATCAGTTATAATACGATTGCGCGCAATGATTTTATAACCATGGGGCCTACGCTGGGTTTCATGGCCCGGTTGTTTAAAAAGAAATTGTCTTCGGGGCTCACTGCTTCTTACAATTACAGTAAGCAGGACAATTCCTTAGTGAACAGTGTATTGAGCATTCGCTGGAATGCTTCCTACACGGTATTCAAAAAACACCGGTTGAACCTGAGCCTGGTCAATCAAAACCGCGAAAGCCAACAAACAAAGAATACCTCCGATTTCACCGGTACCATGGGGTATAGCTATAGCTTTTAGGTTGTGGAGCGAAGGACCTGTAAGGTCCTTTATAGGGGTCTTGCACTATCAGCCTGATGGCTTGCGATTACAGAACTCTGAACTAAGATTATTATGATACGTTATCTTTTTAGTTTATTACTGTTGTTGTTTATTACAAATACTTATGCAAGTGAGTATGCTGATTCTGCAGACCTGCGATCAGCTGCGATCAGTGCGGTGCAGAAGGTAGAAAAGTCGAACAAGTGGGTAGAGATGCTGCAGCCATCTGACGTGAATGAACTGCCGGTTGGCCTGCGCAGGACCATCAACAATGTTACTTATAAAATAGCCGTAAGCAGCGCGATCTTTCGCGAAAAGTATACCGAGCTTACTGCTTATGCCAGTGTAAACATTCCGCAATATGAAAAACCGCTGGTGTTCGGCATCAGCGGTTTGAAGCTTTCCTATAAGGGCGGCATTGTGGGCGATGCAAAGCTGGTATTGCTGGGCGATTTTCCTATTCCCATCCAGGGCGGTAATGCCAAACTCATTCTGCAGGGCGGGCTCAATATGCAAACCGGCCAGGCCAAAGACGGGGTTACTTATCTTTCCATGGATTGTAGCGGGTTTAAGGAATTGAGTGTGTCGGCCCTGTTACAATTTCCGCGAAGCCTGTTGATCCCCTGTGATAAGAACGGTAAAAAAGTAGCCGATTCGGCTGCGTGTGTGAACGCTTCGTTCAAAACTGTAATATCTGACTGGAACGACTTACTGGTATCGATCGATTTGCCAAAGTTCCAGATCAATAAACTTGAAGGTGTGGTGTTTACTGTATCCAATGCCGTCTTCGATTTCAGTGATTTCCGTAACAGTCCCAATGTGGCTTTCCCGGCCGACTATACCAAAAAGTATATGAGTTATCCCAGTCCTGACATGTGGCGGGGGGTATATATTCAAACGCTCGACATAACATTGCCCGAAATGTTCAAGCGCACCAATGCAGATGGACCTGTATCTTTTGGAGCAACTAAAATGCTCATCGACAATAATGGGGTCACCGGTAATTTTTCGGCAAAGAACATTTTATCTTTTAGTAACGGCACCGCATCGGGCTGGCGTTTTTCAGTGAATGATTTCAGTATCGGGCTGGAAGCCAACCACCTGGTGGCCGCTTCGTTCAGCGGTAACCTGGGCCTGCCGGTGGCCGCAGCCGATTCGCTAGCCTATGATGCGGTGATCTCTGCAGATAATAAATACTTGCTTACGGTAAAACCAAAGAAATCGCTCGATTTTAAATTATGGCAGGCAAAGGTTGACCTCGATTCCAATTCGTATATAAAGATGCTGGTTGATAGTGGCCGGTTCAGACCCGAAGCAAATCTTTGTGGCCGCATGACCGTAAGCGCTACGGCCAGTTCCGGCAAATCGCTCGCGGAATTCAAAGGCATTACCTTTCGCAATATGCGGCTGAAAACTATGGCCCCGTATTTTACCGTAGATTACTTTGGTTATAATGGCGAAGTAAAGATTGCCAAATTTCCGGTATCTATCGACAGCATTGTACTTGCGGTCAAAGATTCAGCCCGGGTGGACCTGTCGTTTGGCGTGAAGCTAACCTTGATGGACAATGCTTTTAAAGCCGGTACCCGGTTAAATATATCCAGCAAATTTTATAAGGACCAGAATGGTAACCATAAATGGGAATTTGAAAAGGTAGGCATTTCAAACATAAAGCTGAATAATGTAAAGATCGGCGGTTTATCGCTGAATGGGGAAGCGTCTTTTATGCAGGACGATAAAGACTATGGCGACGGTTATGCCGGCAACATCTCTGCAAAATTAGATGTATTTGGCGGTCTGGAGGTAAGCATGCGTTGCATTTTCGGCTACAGCACCTTCCGGTATTGGTTTGTTGATGGACAGGCTAAATGGGGCACCGGGGTACCGATCGTAGGTCCCTTACTCATGAATGGTTTTGCCGGTGGCGCCTATTACCGCATGTCAAAAACGAACAAGGCATCCGGTTCCGGCACCGGTAACCCATTGGGGGAATACAAACCTGATTCGGTAATGGGTATTGGCATCAAGGCCGGAATTTTCTTTACCGTGGCTAAACCTGAAGCAGTGCAGGGCATGGCTGAATTTGAAGTGGCCTTTAACCACAATGGCGGTATGAATTATATTGGGTTCTTTGGTAATGCCAAATTCATGGGCAAACTGCCAGGCATAGCCGGTAAGTTTATGGAGAAATCGGCGGCCCTGTTCAATAAAGTGGAAAATGCAGTAAGCGCCAATCTGGAAGGGTTATCGGATGCGCTCAAACTGGAGCAAATTGAAAAAATACAAAAACTAAAGGTCAGTGATCCGCAGCAGGCGGCCCGCGAGATCCCGCCCGATGTAGATATGAAAACCGAGAATGGTGTTTCGGCTTATCTCGGGATGTTTTACGATTTTGAAGCAAGCACCTTTCATGCAAACTTCGATGTGTATGTAAACGTAGCCAAAGGATTGTTGCAGGGAATTGGCAATAACTACCGGGCAGGGTGGGCGGTAATGCATTTTGCGCCCGGTGAATGGTATGTATACATGGGTACGCCTACCGACCCAATAGGCGTTCAATTCTCATTGGGGAGTTTCAAATTGAAAACCCAGCTCTACTTCATGCTGGGTACCAAAATTCCCGGCTCACCACCACCACCGCAAGAAGTGGCTGATATCCTGGGGCTGGATGCTGCGCAGCTCGATTATATGCGGGATGAAAATGCGTTGGGCGATGGACGTGGGATTGCTTTAGGCGCCCGCCTGTCTGTTGAAACCGGCGACATCACCTTCCTGCTCCTGTATGCCAATTTCAAAGCAGGCCTTGGTTTTGATCTGATGTTGAAAGATTATGGCGATGCCCATTGTGAAGGCAGCAGCGACCCCATTGGAATGGATGGCTGGTATGCCAATGCGCAGGCCTATGCTTATTTACAGGGCGAGCTGGGCGTAAAGGTGAACCTCTGGTTCATAAAAGCCCGGATCCCTATTATCTCAGGCGCTGCCGCCACCCTGATGCAGGCAAAACTACCCAATCCTTCGTGGTTTGTAGGATACCTGGGCGTGCGATTTAATTTGCTCGGTGGACTGGTAAAAGGGAATGTGCGTTTCAAGCTGGAAGTGGGTAATGATTGTAAGATCGTTGCCGGCGGCGGCGAGACAACGCCGGTGGGTATTGCGGTGATCTCGGATGTTAGTCCGAAAGATACTGCCAATGTAGATGTATTTACCGCTCCACAGGCTGCTTTCAACTTTGCCATTGGTAAAGATATTCCGTTGTCTGATGAAAAAGGCGATCATGTTTACCGCGTACAGCTCGATCAGTTCGACCTGCTGGCCAATGGCAAAACCATTCCCGGTAAATTGAAATGGAATGAGAACAACGATGCCGCTACCTTCTATTCAACGGAGGTATTGCCACCGGCAACTACCATAAAAGCAGTAGTAAAAGTAAGTTTTAAAGAAAGTCAGAATGGTTCCTGGCAAACCGTATATATGGACGGGAAGAAAGCTGAAGAAAGCCGCACGCTGAACTTTGTTACCGGCACCGCGCCCGAAAGCATTCCGCTTAATAATATAAGTTATGCCTGGCCGGTAGTGGAGCAGCATAATTTTTATCCCGGCGAAACCAACCAGGGTATTGTGCAGTTGAAGCAGGGACAGAAATACCTGTTTGCCATTCCAGGATATATTCCGCAGCTGGTATTAAAACCTGCGGACGGCGGACAAACTGTAAACCTGCCATTCAGTTACGATTCAAATGAATGCCGGATCCGGTTTAATATTTTCAAGGTGCAGGCCAACAGCAATTATGAACTGGTGTTGCAAAGCGTACCCTCGGCCAAAACAACACAAGGAGGCGGTCAGGCAGTTACTACCACTGCGGTTGATGGCGACAGCGTACAGATCGCCTCCAACACTGCCGCTAATGTAGTAAATACCAATACCGGTAAACCGTTGCTGAATTACAACTTCCACAGCAGCCGCTATGCAACCTTTGCCGAAAAAATGCGCACGGTGCAACTGAGTGGCACCAGTATTGAAAAACTGGCTTCCGACCTCATCAGTATGCAACAGGGGGTAACTGGGGCCGAACCTTTTGATATCAATGAATTATTAGGCTCCGATTATACCAATAATATGCCGCTTGTTCAACCTGTAGCTATAACCGACGATGCGTATTTCCAGACATTCATTTATCCATTGAATTATAAAGACTATCCTGTAGCCGGTTCTATTGCCATAGCAGAACGTGATACGACTTTGCTGGGATTGGTGCCGGTACGGGCGTTGCCGGTGTCGTTGTCGTACCAGAGTTTGATCCAGCAGGGCAATTTTACCGATCGGCAGGTGACCGGTTACCTGCCTTATGTGTACGACCTGCCCCGCATTTACAAACAGGATTTTCAGGACCTGCAAACGCAGGTGGTAGACCGTTACCTGGGCACACCACAGCAAAAACAATACGAATGGTTGATTAACGGCTATTTCCCCATCATGCGCAAGGGTAATTATAAAGTGAATTACCAGTTCGTAATACCCGGAGGCATCAAAGGCAGTTCACAGCTAATTCAATATTATAATCCCATTCAATAAACTATGAAGCGTTCCCTATTTCTTTTATTTACCGGAATGATGCTGGCTGGAATTGGCGCCAGGGCGCAAGCCGGTAAAATGAGGACGACACAATTAAGAATGATAGCGCGGCCCGACAGTACGGGGCATACCATCCGGTTGCGATGGGCGGCTACCAATGCTGCATTATGGAAACAGACCAATCAATATGGATTTATACTGGAACGATATACCGTATTGCGCGATAAAAAAATGCTCGATGTGCCGGAGCGGAAAGTGCTGGGCATGCCCATTCACTCAAAACCATTGAACGATTGGGAGGCGCTGGCAAAAAAAGACCAGAACGCGGCGGTGATCGCACAGGCGCTGTATGGCAGCGATTTCCAGGTGGGCAGCGTAAGTAAAGGCATGGGCCATATTATAAACCAGTCGCAGGAATTGGAACAACGGTATAGTTTCTCATTGTTTGCGGCCGATATGAGTTTTGAGGCGTCGTTGCTGGCCGGCTGGGCATACGTGGATAATGATATTCACCCGAATGAAAAATACCTGTACCGGCTTACCACCGCAGCGCCGGCCGCTATTGCAAAAGGAGATACGGCGGCGGTTTTTATTGGCGCCGCTGATTATGAATCCCTGCCTGCCGTGCAGGAAATACAGGCGCAATTCGGCAACCAGGTAGTGATGCTTATCTGGGATTTTAACCGGGTAGCCACGCATTACACTTCTTACTTCGTTGAAAGATCAGAAGATGAGGGCCGTACCTTTCACCGCCTGAGCGATGTGCCGGTTGCCAATTTGAACGAAGGCGAAAAACATGCCGCCAAACGGATGTACCTAACCGATACGTTGCACAATAACACTATCCTGTATCAATACCGCGTGCGTGGCATCAATCCATTTGGCGAAACAGGGCCGCCTTCTGCCGTAGTAAAAGGAAAAGGCGTGAACATGCTGCCATTTGTACCCGGCATTCAAACCGCTTATGTGGATGAGAAAGGTATGTTGCAGCTGAAATGGGAGTTCGATGAAAAAGCAAACCCCCTCATCAAAGGGTTCCGGCTTAATATAGCCGACCGTGCCGAAGGGCCTTATAAAATATATCTCGACAGCATAGCAGCAACCGGGCGGGCACTGCAGATTAAAAACCCCATAGCAGGTTCCGGCTATTTTACATTGACGGCGATCCCAAAAGAAGGCGAGGGGCGAACCTCCTTTCCGGTACTGGTGCAACCGATCGATTCCATGCCACCCGCCATACCAGCCGGTTTGCAGGCTGTGATAGATTCAAATGGGGTGGTAACGCTTAGCTGGAACAAAAACAACGAACGCGACCTGATGGGGTATAAAATATACCGCGCCATGAAAAAGGAGGAAGAACCTGTGCCGCTGGTAGATTCGGTTTGGGCGGGTAATAAATTCCGGGATAAACTAAGCCTTAAGCTGCTGAATAAAAAAGTATACTATGCCGTTACCGCGCTCGATAAACGGTGGAACCAGTCGGCCATGTCGGCATTGGTGGAGGTAAAGAAGCCCAATATTATTCCGCCCTCAGCGGCCGTAATAACCCGTTATACAGTAAACAGTAATCTGGTTACACTGAACTGGATCAACAGTGTAGATGAAGATATAGCCGAACATGGATTATACCGCAAGGGCGCCATGGATTCAGGTTATTTCCTGGTGCGGAACTTTATTGGTAAGAACACTACCGGTTATACCGATACCATTCAGTCTGGTGCGGGGCAATACCAGTATTACCTGGCGGCCCGTAGCGAAGGCGGTCTTGTCACTGTTTCCGAATCGCTTGCGGTAACCATAACAGCAGACGGAGCCGGTCCAATGCAGCTTACCCGCCTGTATGCCTATCCGCAACCTGATAAAAAAAGAGTGGAGATAGTTTGGGACGATGAGCTGAAGCAGGTAAACACCTACCAGGTATACCGTGCCAGTGGCAGCGGCGCCTTTTCTTTATGGAAAGAACTCCCGGCCGCACAAAAAGGAATATATGATACCGAGGTACAACAGAATACTACTTACCAGTATGCGGTACGGGCGGTATTGTCCACAGGTGCTTATAGCGAAATGAAAAAAGTAACGGTAAATTATTAACAGTCTTCTATGAAAATACGTGTACTGTTGTTGATGACGGTCTTAATGAATACAGCGTTGACAGCGCTGGCGCAGCCAAAGTATAAAGTTAAGCTGGTTACCCAAATATACTGTCCCAAAAATGACCATTACCGGGAGGTATGTTCAGGTAATTTTATAAACGAAGCCGCGCAGTTTTTTGATGGGTCAAGGGTAAATGTTGCCCAGGGACGGTTGAACAATCCAGATAACGGATTTGGTCACGATCTGAATGCGATGGGACAAAATGGATGTACGGGCGCCGTTAAACGATATTTTGAAGATTCCATCACCTATGAAACCTCCAGGTGGCTCACGTCAATTTGGTTCAGAAGTAAAACCGACGAATCACCCTCCTTTGGAAGCGGCTGTACCAGTTTATGTGATAATCAGTATAACTGGCCGGTGAACACGGGGCCGGGAGTCGTCCACCAGTTTCACAGCGATCCCTTTCCCTGTTATTATGGCAATACAGAATTATGGATCTACCCTGAAAGGATCGATATCACCGACCCTTCCGGAGAAAAATATTTACCCAGCACAGCCCGTATAGACATTACGGCTACGCCTGGCTATCCGATGCAGGTATACAACTGGCAGTATAACATTGGCGGTACTGGCTGGGTCGATTTCCCTGCTGCTACCAACACTGCCGGCAAAACCAGTATCCAGGTGTCGGGTTATGATCTCATGGGGACAAACTTTGATACCATCCGCCACTCGAGCGTTTTTATCCGGGTAAAAGAAGATTTTTATGAATCTGAAACACTGACTTTAAAACCTACTATCCCGGCTCCGCGTATCACCGCCCTTACGCCCATTGCCAACAAATGTTTTGGAGAATCGAACGGGACCATCACGGTGCAGTTTGACCGTGCCCTGGTGCCGGGTGAATCACTGTCAATAATATTGAAAGATACGATCAACCGCCCCCCTAACATTACAGCACCAGATGTTACCCTGGATGCAGATAACAAATATACTTTTCCGGATACGCTGGCACCGGGTGGTTTCAAGGTCGATTTGCTGGGTAGCATTATCACAGGTCCCGATACCATAGCCAGTTATACCCGGGAAGACGGCCATCATGGAGTAACAGGTTTTGTAAGTCCTGCTGCCGTTGGTTTTAACAACGGCGCACGCGATGTGTATTGTTATGGCGGTGCAGATGGCATCATCAATTTAACGGCTACAGGGGGCGACAGTAGTTATAGGGCCGGCTATAAAAAAGTACAGGACGCCAACTGGCAGTGGGTTCCATTTGCTTCTGTCATGCAGCATACCATTACCGGTCTGGATTCCGGCGTGTACCAACTGCGCGTAGTGGATGGCAATAACTGTTTTACAAAAGACGCCGGCGGCAACGAAAAGATAGCCACCCAACCCGTCGATCAGCCGGCGCAGCCTTTGCTGGTGGATCACCGCGAATTCAAAAACCCGCTGGCATACGGTTATACGGATGGGCAGGCACTGGCCATTATTATTGGCGGTACCCCGTTTAATGGCAATAGTTATAACGTGACATGGAACAACGTCTCCACCGGCGCTGTATTGAGCATGGTCACCAATTCAGTCAATCCTTTTACCACTACGTTGCAACAAATAGGCGACGGCGCTTATATTGTTACGGCTACTGATGGTCATTACGCATTGACGTCCGGCGCCAATACCGCGGGTTGTATAGTGCGGGATACTTTCCAGTTGCACCAGCCACCGCCATTGGTTGTAACCGTGTCTGAAAACAAATATGTGTCTTGTAACGGCGTAAACGATGGCGAACTATATGCCAACGCACAGGGAGGTATCGAGATCCCCGGCCAACGATATGTGTACCAATTGTCTCAAAATATAAATGGGTTCTGGGCAGTCGTTCACCAGGGCGACAGCATTGTTACAAATGTTGGTGCCGGTACTTATAAAATGGCGGTTACCGATAGTAATAATATTACCAGGGAATCTGTGCCGTTTACCCTTACCCAGCCCAATGTGCTGGCCGTGAATCTGAGCAGCACACCGGTCGACTGTCATGGCGGCACCAATGGTACTGCCTCGGCTATCATCAGCGGCGGCACTACGCCCTATTCGCTTGACTGGAGCACAGGCAGTACCGCGCTTACCATTACCGGTTTGCAACAGGGCGGTTACCTGGCTTATGTAAAAGATGCACACGGCTGCGAAGTGCAGCAGCAGGTAAAGGTGCTTACCCCCAATCCCATATTGATCAACAATGCGGTTGTTACACCACCGGTATGTACCGGCTTTTGTAATGGCGCTATCAACTATAACACTTCCGGGGGCGTACCGCCTTACAGCTACCGTTGGAGCAATGGCAGTACCACGCCTGCAATTTCCGGGCTTTGTATTGGCACTTACAAGGTGACCATTGCTGATACCCGGGGTTGTACCACCCAGGATTCATTTATCGTAAAGGATCCTTTGCCGCTTACGATTGACCTGGGGCCCGATATTACTTTATGTGCCGGCCAAACCTGGCTGGCAAGTGCCGAAATAGCTGATCCCCATGCAGTATATAGTTGGAACGGACCTAATGGATACAGCGCCGCTACTGCAGCCGCGTCGCTGGTTGCCGAAGGTAAATATGAAGTACAGGTAACCGATAGTAAAGGTTGTAAGGGCGGTGATGCCATTACCATTACCCGCAGCAACGCCACGGTTGCGGCAGAATTTTTCTCGAGCACCCAGGGTTTTAAAGGCAGCAAAATAACCTTTGTCAATATGAGTAAGCCCTGGCCCGAAACCGTTGCCTGGCTGCTGCCTGCCGGCAATGCCGTTACTGTGGTTAGAAAGAATGATTCGCTGGCGGAACTGCAATTCAACGATACCGGCACCTATCGCATTGGTATGCGTTCGGGTGTTGGCAGTTGTTCAAAAGAATATTACAACAGCATTACCATCCTGGAAGGACAATCGTTCAATGATCCCGGTACCACTACCGACCCCTTTGTGCTGGATTTTAAAGTAGCGCCCAACCCCAGCAATGGACAGTTTACGGTTACCGTAGGCTTGCAGGATGTGGCGGATATTAACCTGCGGCTGGTTAATCTGCTCACCGGCGCCATACTGGATGAACGGCGTCAGCGGGGCAGCAAAAATTATTCGGTTCCCTATAATATAAACCTGGGAAGCGGTGTGTATGCCCTGGTACTGGAAACGGCCAACGATAGCCGCATCTTCCGGGTGTTGATCTTATAATAAAAAGGTTTCGGTTTTAAAGCGTGTATAACAATGAGAGTTACCCTATATAAGAAAGCTATAAGCCGGTTGTTGCTGTTCGTTTGCTTATTGACCGGCAATATGGTTATTGGTCAGCAATACCCGGTGCAGATAGTGCCGCAGTTGCAGGCGCCATATACTTTGAATCTGAGCGATTATTATAATGGCACCCAGGAAAAACTGGTGGTGCTGCTTACCAATACCGATTTGAACAAACCGACCGCGCAGGTAAGGTTACGCATGAGCATACAGGGGCAGGTGGCCAAACTGGTGAGTCGTGATAACATGTATTATCCGCCCATCCACCTCGATGCCGGTATTCCACTCCGCATAACGCTGGGCGATCTGGCGCCATATTTCAATGCAGACAATCTTATATTCCAGGGCATCACGCGTGCACAATACGTGCAAAGCGGTAAGCTGCCCGAAGGGTTCTATCAGTTTTGTTTTGAAGCCATAGAAACCGAAACCGGCACCAACCAGGTGGTAGGCCGCAGCTCCTGCGCCATGGCCTGGATCAGTCTGAACGATCCGCCCCTGCTGAACCTGCCCGTAAAGGCAGAAAGCATCGTATATAAAGATCCGCAAAACATCATTTTCCAATGGACGCCCCGGAACTATAACAGTCCGGTAAGCGCTTTCAATACCGAATATGAATTTACGCTGGTTGAGCTGTGGGACAATGGCGTGGCACCCGAAGCGGCCTTTGGTACTGCCCAGCCTTTGTACCAAACTACAACAAAAAGCACCACATTATTATATGGCCCTGCAGAACCTTTATTGCTGGCTGGCCACCGCTATGCCTGGCGCATCAGGGCCCAGGTGCCCGAGGGGGCTGAAGGAGGAGATGTTTGGCGTAACAATGGCTATAGTGAAATATACTGGTTCACCTGCCAGAACAACTGTGCCGCACCATTGAATGTACAGGCCGAAATAAAAAACGGCAACGTTACTGTTACCTGGGTTTCAAACCCCAATCAAACTGCCTTTATTGTTGATTCCCGCGAAAAAGGACAAACAGCTGCCACCTGGTACAGTGCCACTACCAATACCAGCCGCATGATGCTCACCGACCTGAAAAAAGATAAAACATATGAATACCGGGTGGGTGGTACCTGCGATAACGGGAATACGTATACTTACAGCGATATAAAAACGCTGACCATGGGTAAAGACAGTGCGGTAGACAGCACCTGTGGCATCCTCACTGCCGAACCCAATATCACCAACCGTAAAACCGTGCAAACACTGTTGACCGGTGATGTGGTCGTAGCCGGGGACTTCCCGGTAAAACTAACGCAGGTGAGCGGCCAGAGCAGCTTCACCGGAGCGGGTTATGTTACGGTGCCCTTCCTGGGGCAAAACCGGGTGAAGGTAAAATTCAGCAGTATAAGCGTCAATACCGACAAACAGCTGATCGGTGGTTATTTTGAAACAACTTACGACTCAACGGAGAAACAGATTGCCAATCTTGACCAGGTGCTCGATGGGGGCAAAGATGCAGGCATTGTAATTAGAGGTGTTGACACTGCCAATTACTACATCGATATGGTAATTCCCGGTGTAGAAAACATTAAAGTGGAGTTGAATGAACCATCGGAGCACAATGGATACAGTACCGGCGGCGGCGCTACGTTGATCATTACCGGCCCAGATGGTTCCGTAAAAGAAATAAAAGTAGACCAGCTGCCCACCACTATAAAAGACAAAGACGGTACTATTTATGGGATTGACAAAGACGGCAAGGTTACCAAAGTAGGCGAAAACGGTTCGCTTGGAAAGATGACGAAGGCGGATTTGAATACGCTGCAACCCAACAAAGCGGTGGTGCGTTTCATACCGCATAAAGACCAGCATTACGCATTCGATGCTTATCAGCCTGTTTATGCCAACAGCGTGCTGTATAAGGAGAAATATGAAAAGCTGGCTGGTGATTATTATGTAAACGCCAAACTGGTGACGGAAGCAAGTGTCGATGTAGTAAAAGCGGAGATCACCATAAAAGATACTGCCATCAAGGCAGACAGTGTTCGGTTCATTACGGCAAAAGGCATTCGCTTTGAAAGTAAACTGCTGTCGGCCAATACCTGGGAAATACACATCGTAGGCGGCCCCGGGGGCGATGCGCAGGAGTTGTATGCGTTGTACCCCAATAGCGATACTACTTATTTGTCACTGGGTAAACTGCTGATTGCCTCCTACAAGCCGCAAAACCTCAAACTGGTACTCGTGCCGGTAAATGACGCCAACATTGACAAAGCGGCAATCAGCCAGCAGCTGAATGCTATTTACAATCCCGTGGCGGTTTCGTTTGAAGTAACGCAGGATGCGGCGTTCAATGATAAAAGCTGGGACCTGAATCATGATGATAAACTGGCCGTATCGGGAAGTGGATGGTTATCGATGCTCACTGATGAAATGCAAGCATTGAACAGTACCTATGCCAAAGCACGTACCGTGCAGAATGATGCCATTTACCTGTTTGTAATGAACAGCAGCGATAGCAGCATTGCCGGTGATATGCCGAGAGGAAAACAGTTCGGCTATCTCTTTAATGGTGCCGATGGTAAAGTAGCTGCCCATGAATTAGGACATGGATTGTTCAAGCTGAAACATGTGTTCGATAGTGATTATGGATTTAAACAGGGGCAGCTGTCATCGAATGTGATGGATTACCCGGCGGGTGACAACTTTACCAAATACCAGTGGGATGCGTTACATGATCCGGGAACCGTGATCAGCATTTTCGAAAAAGATGCAGATGCAGCACTCAGAATGGACAATGTAACCGACTTTGAAAAACTGAAGAATGTAAAGACAGGCACCTATACGTTCCTGTCGCCCGGTGGTATGCCGGTTACGCTTCCGGCTACGGCAACAGCTATCAACATCAGTGAGACCAATTATTTCAACGGTATCGGAGAAAAAGATTCACTGGGAAGGATCTCGTTCGGAACACTGATAGGTTTTAGTTTGCCTGCGAATGACAAGATGATACGCTACATAGCAGTTGGTACAAATGGACAGGGAGCCAACGCATCGGGAACCTTTATGGGGTATTTTTATACAGATGACAGCGGCCGAAAAGTCTATATCGATAGCTTGTCGGCCAAAGAGACTGAACGAAATGTCATCATCGCCTTTCCAGCAATGAAAGCTGATACCACCTTCAGTGTAAAGGCCAGATGGGCGCAGATGAAGGAAGAAACATGGAAAAAGACCCGGGACTCAGGATACAGGGCCAGCGGGTATATGGTAAATGCTGAAGTGTATCTGTTGGATATTGCTACGGACGGTTTGTTCGACAGGTACCATTCTCCAAAAGTACCTGTATATGACATCCCCGGAGCTTATTCAGAATTTGAAGGAAGTGTGGAAGCTGCAGCCTTTTTGAAGGATAATACGCTGACAGATGTAATGCCCTTGCCTATTTTTATGAATATAGCCAACCTGATAAAATTATACCCCGATGAATATGCCAGATTTGTGTGCTCCCGTGATGGCGATGTATTAAAGATGAGTGGGTATATGACTAATCCCTTTGATTTTTCTTATAGCGATTTGGAGAAAAAGGCGAATCCATACCTGAATGCGTTTACCCGGTTTATTGAAACAGTTAAAAAGCAAAATGGAAGACTGGCAGTTGCTACCGATGTTAAGGAAATAAAAGACATCCTGGCTACTATGTGTGCCGAGGACTACTATCGCCTTTCTGCCACCGAAAGGATCCAGATCATAAAAGTGTATACGAATGAAAGTAACTGGATCACCGGCTGCCTCGTAGATGAGGAACTAAAATGTGAAGAGGGGCAGCTGATACAAGTGGTCAGGACCGTGCCAGATCCCGAGCAGGCTGCAGCGTTATTCAATTACCTTAATAGTGAAGATAACCTGACCGTTTTATACAGATTGGTGCATGATGTAGACGGCCATAATCATAATGCTATGATGGAAGCCCTCTTTGAACTTTGTAAAATGAATGATGAGCGTAGTGGATTTGATCGCGGTGACCTGCCGGGTAACAGGCTTTTTTATAACGCATCATTTGACTATGACGAGTTCTCTATTACCGTAAATACCGATCAAATTGATTTTTCCGTTCAGCATGTACCGCGGTTTACCATCCATGAAAGAAAAAAACAGGTATTCAAACCGGAGATCAATTCTGACAAACAGAAGAAGCTTACCACTTACATGTATGATAATGGATATGGAATTATCAATTACATTAAACCGCTGGATGCGGTTACGGTGGTCTTTGGCGAAGATTTTGTACTCACCGATCAAACCGTGTTATTCCATAGTGGGGACGTAATACGGATGCCCGCCCTGTACCTGTGGCACATGTTAGATGTAGATGCGCGGCAAACAGCTCAGTTATTACGAAACAACGCAAAGAGTTTAGCGGAGAAATCCGTATCCTACTTTAATTTAGCTGAGGAAATAAAAGTATTGGAATATACGATGACCGCAGTAGACCTGCTATTTGACGCCTATGATAGTAAGCTAAGGCCTGCGATTGACATGGAAAAGTTAGATGCAGGACAAAAGGATATGGTATCGGACTTTGATAACGTGTCAAAAGCTTATAAGCTTTACAAGGACAAAAAGGAAGCATATGAAAAATGGAAGGGTAGGTATGAAACGCTGAAAAAGTACTGGCCGGCGATCCGGAGTCTAAGTACAAAACAACTTCCCGCAGATTGGGACAAAGAGGCTATGAATACACTGTACGAGAAGATCCTGAAATTTGAAGAAGAGCCCGTGAAAGTGGTAGCCGAAGACTGGAACGCAGGATGGAAAGATTGGGAAGATTATGATAAAAAAGAAATAAATGGCGAGGAGATGGCTAGTGTTGGCCAGCGATACTATTCCCGGCAGGCGGTTAACGCAGGTGCTGCCAACAAGTATGGGGTGTTGCCTGCAGATGTAGACAAAGCTATTCACGACAGCAGGGACTCTGCTTACATATCTGGTGACAGAAAAGGCTGGGTGCATGATAATGACCGGATCATGATAGTTACAGATGTCACTACCGAGAAATATGTAAAAGGGTTGTCGATTGTAGACTGGAATACCATCGGTCTGCCAAAGGCAGTTGAGCATGTAAAATTCAAAGAGTCTCGTGATCCGAATGATAAAGTGGTCTATCTGGTGGGGGATTATCCCTCTGGATGGCCAGGCGCCCGTTTATTACAGGCTTGTAAAGAAGCATTCCATGATGTGTTCATACGATATAATGGCCGCCTGAATACGCCCAATGTTACCTATACAGGTTATACAAAGGAAGGATATAGAATAGAATTTTATTTCAGGAATGATAAAATTGAATCTTGCAATTTCTATTATAACACAGGGAAGAAGTGAGCTGATAGAAAGAAACAGACAATAAAAAAAGGGGCTCTCCCGCTGTGTGGGGAGGCCCCTTTTGTTTATGTGCGCTGTTTAATTATTATTTCTCTTCTTCAACGGAGATATCCCAGTTACCATTGGCTGAGTTAACGGAGATGTAGTAATTACCGGCTTCCTTTGTAATGTAAGTTTCGGAAGATTCGGTTTTCTCGCTCTCTCCATCAGGAAAGCCGCCTTCTTTGTTCAGGTCTGTACCTTCAGGCACTACATAAAATGCAAACATGCCCATCTCATCTGCCTTAAAGGAGTATTTAACTCTTGCCTTGCCGCCGTTTAAATGAAAAGAAGCAGAATTCTTTGTGCCGGAACCTTTCAGCGACAACACTTCTGTCCATTTCTTTTCAGTGGACGAAGCAGTTGCAGGTTCTGAAGATTGTTCTGCCGCTGTGGTTGCATCATCACAGCCAGCGAGGATCATGGCGCTGAACGCTACTAAAAGACCAGTTGTAAGGATTGTCTTTTTGTGTACAAAAAACATTTTCATGGTATAATTTTTTAGGGTTTACATACGTAAGGCATGTAAATGAAAAGGTGCGAACCTATTAATTATCGGGCGGTTCAAAAACCGTTAAAACACCTGTTTTTTTCCATGAAAATGTTTGTAAGCCGAATGCCTGAAAAAAAGATGCCGTCTCTGTGTAAACAGGACGGCATCTTTTTTTTAAATAGATCTGTTATTGTACCACCAGCTTGCTGGTAATTGGTTTGCCATTATGCACAGACAGTTCCAGGATATAATTTCCTGCAGGTAATTTGTGATCGGGTGTAATGGGGATCAGTTGATTGCCATTGGTAACCGACACTTTTGTGCTGTATACAGACTGTCCGAGATGATTGAACAGTTGAATCTGGTAATTACCGGTTGCCTGATTGATCATCTGTACATTGATCTGTTTGCCGGTAACCGGGTTCGGGAATACTACAGTCTGCATTGGTAAAGGTTGATTCACCGCGATCATGCGGGCGCCGGGACGAACGAACGTTACATAATTGAGGTTGAACCCACCCGTTAATTCTACAATCCGCAAAGTTTGTACACCTGCTTGCAGGCTTGGTGTTGTTACCGTTACTGTTTGATATTTTTGCCAATCAGTGGTATTGGGAATGGTAATGGTACCTGAAATATTAACGCCGTTCAATTCAATATAGAACTGGCTGCCATTGCCGGGCGATGCAACCCGTGCCTGAATGGTGTATACACCTGCAGTGGTAACATTTACGGTGTATTTCATCCATTCATTGGCGTTTGTCCAGCCCACATCATAGCCACCTTCACTACAATTTTCTATATCAACACCTTCTGTTGTTCTGTATTGTCCGCCGGAGTTTACGGCATCGGCGTCGTTATAGGCAACGCCTTGTCCGCCCTTGTCAAAATCTTCTGCTTCAATTTTACCGGGTATGGCAATGGCCTGTACTGGAATGGTATTTACCTTGCCCCATACGTACAACTCATGTATTGACCAGTAATTGCCTTTAGAACCGGTTTGAACGATCCTGATATAACGGCCAACTGCATCCGGGAACAGGATCAGTGTCATACCGGGTGAACCAACGCCCGAAGCGATGGGGCCCGTCCAGTTAGTGTTATCGGTAGAAACATATACATCATAACCGGCAGGATCATCATTAGGACTTTGCGATGCGTCCAGTACGATCCGGTTGATGGTGTTGGTTGTTTTCATGTCAACCGTAAAGGTTTGCCCGGGGACCTGAGAGCCGTTGGTAGCCCAGCGCGTGGTAGCATTGCTGTCGAGTGCGTACCTGGCGTCGCCATTGGTAGCAGAAGCGGTGGCTGTCCAACCCTTTCTGTCTAACGCACCGGCAGTAGACACCGACCAGCTATTGCCGAGGTTGTTCTTCCATAAGGCTACTTGTGCCGGGTGAATGTTTGAACTGTCTATGATGGAAGAGCGCGCCGACAAATGCGACTCGGTATTGGCATTTAAAATCGCGTTGTTGCCCCATAACCAGGAATTGTGCAGGTTGAGGGCCCCTGCCTGTACATTTCCCCAGCGTACGCGGCCCGGACTTTCAAAATTGGCGGTTTGCCAGTTTATGGTTCCACCCTTAAGTTGAATGCCATTGTCGGGATTGCCCCAGTAATCGGAGCTGTAAAAATCAGCCGTTCCGGTAAAACCGGAATTGGTAACGATGTAACTGTTGGCCGTATCGTTCAATGAAACGATCTGGGTGTTGATGAAGGGGAGCCCGGCAGTGCCGATGCCATTGAAGGCAAAGGCCTTTCTGGCGCCATCGACACTAACGCCCACGCTGATACCGGAAGCGTTTGCTCCTTCTGAAAGCAATGTCAGGCCATAATTAGCGCCATACACAAAATCATTATAAAGCGTTTCGTTCTGGCAATCGCCCAGTTCCATCCAGCTTACGTTGTTATAATTGTAAGCATAGACCAGTGAATCGCCGTTTCTGGTAGGCGCGTTGGGCCAGGAACCGAATTTTGATTCAGAACCATTGGCAAAATAAATGGTATTGAAATGAAGGTTGTAAATCCTGCCGCCATTCGAATTACCGCCTACACGAACCGCAGTGTGAAATACATGTCCGGCCAGGTAGTCGATATAATGGTTGTCGCATTTGTTGGTAAACAGATCAACCCCATTGTAGCTGGCGCGAATGCCGATGTTGATAATGTATACATCGCTGCCCAAACCCTGAATGGTGTAAGGATATTGCGGGAAGTTGGGGACCAGGTCACCCTTTTGTTCGGGATAATTGAACACCAGCCCGCGGATACCGCTGCCTGCTGACAGCCGCAGGAAAGGAGTACCACCGGGATTGCCTTTATCGGCATACGCTTCCAGAATGCTGCCGGTGCCGGTAGGGGCGCTGCTGACATCATTGGCGCCTTTCAGTTCCACATTGGTAGGCACCGTAAGATGTCCTGATACCTTATATTTTCCCGGCGGCAGGAACACAATACCACCGCCATCGGTGCCGGCCTGGTTCAGGGCATTTTGAATGGCTGTTGTGTTGTCAGTTACCCCATCGGCTTTTGCATTATAGGGTGCAGCCGTGGCCAGGTACAATACCTTTCTGGAAGGCATGTGTGTTTCGGCAGCTATAGTAGTGGGTACATCCGGCATTTTTGACAATGACAGGGGTGTATCGTCGATACTGCTTACATAGTAAGAGTTGTTTTGAAAATTGGAACCATTGCTGTACCGGTTGCTGGTAAGAATAGCGCGGCCACGTGAACCGATCACATTTTTCTGACTGCCGTTATTGAAATCGCAATCAGATGCGGTAAAGGTTCCACCGGCTATATTTACTTTTCCACCGTTGACAGTTGATTGCTGCATCAACAAGCTGCCGGTTACGGTAGAGTCGATAGAGATGGCATTGTTGGTGGCTGCGATAGTACAGCTGTGTAATTGAATAGCGCCTCTTTTTGAATAAGGGTTCAGAACAAAACCCGATGCACAACCGGTAACGGTTACGCGGGAGAACATAATGCCTACTGTTTGCAGCCCATCTACCTGAACGGCCGTATTACAGTTGGAGAAGTTCATGGCGTAGTTACTGCCATTTGGAAAAGCGCCGGGATTGGCCACCGATTCGGATACCCAGAAACCTACATTATAACCTTCCACATTTACGAAGGCGGTGTTGGTCCAGTCGTTACGACGCATTACAATACCGGCGCCATTCTGGTAGATCCAACTGGCAAAGCCACTGCCGGCGGCAGGTGCATTGGCCAATCCGGAACCAGCCCAGTAGACCGGTGAAAAATCCAGGTATTGCACCCGGCCCACATCCACGATGTTATCGAGCTGAATGCCTTTGTGCAAAGGGGTACCGTAAATATTCCAGATAACCGGACAGGTACCACCGTTTGCTACGGAAAATACGATCCCGTCATACACGTTAACCAACGTGAGGTTTTTGGTATTGCAGAATTCATTACCAAAATAGTTGGGCTGGCCAAACAGGATGGCAGGCGGGTAGGGGACAATGTTATCGGGCAATTGTTCAGGGTACCAGATGCTCAGGTCCTGCACCTGTGCCGAAGGTTGCATGGTGATAAAGGCGGCCGCATTGGCATTGTTACGGCCGGCGTAAGCCATTAAAATGGTACCAACAAGCGGCTGGCCTTTTACCGGTTGTTGCCATTCGCCCCGCAGGGTAATACCTTTAGGAATGGTAAGGTTGCCCTTGATCACGTATTTCCCTTTGGGTACAAACAAGGTACCACCACCCGCTTTGCTCAGGGTGTTCAACGAGCGCTGAAAAATGTTGGTAACATCAGTGACCCCATCGCCCGTAGCGCCGGAGTCGGCCACGGAGATGCCAATAACAGGTGCATCGGTGGTGGGGTAAGAAGGAGTGATCAAACGCCATTTTTGGGAAAAGGCCGGAAAAGAACACATAAGGATAAGAGCGAGCAGGGACAAGGTAATGCCCCGCTGCGCATGTGCCTGGTTGTTTTTCATACAATAGATTTATTTCGGTTAAGCATGGGATTGGTTAGCAATTAACAGGCCGATCTGACCAAATGCATGAAGCATATTTATGCACCTGTATGACTTACTATGGCAAAACTCACCCCCTAAGTTGTCGTTTTTACACCGTATAAAATCCACCAGGGAATGATAGTTTTGTGTAATCAATAACACAAAAAATAATTGATACCTTAATTATAAAAACAAGTAAAATGAGAAAAATAATTGTTTTGTCGATGATCTCACTGGATGGTATTATGCAGGCTCCCGGAGGAAAACAGGAAGATACCTCAGGCGGCTTCAAATATGGTGGCTGGACGGCCTCTTATAATGACGAGATTTTTGGCGAGATCATGCAGGAAGAACTGAAACCGGCGGATTATCTGTTGGGCAGAAAAACATTTGAGATCTGGGAATCCTACTGGCCTCACCATGGCGACTTTTGGCCAGGTATCAATGATGGCAACAAATACGTGTTATCGGAGACCAGGTCAACATCTGACTGGAAAAATACCAGTTTCATCAAAACGGCGGCAGATATCGAAAAGCTAAAGAAATCAGCGGGGCGCGACATTCAGGTTTGGGGCAGCAGCCAACTCATTCACCTGTTGCTTAAGCATGACCTGGTAGACGAGCTCCGACTGAAAGTTTACCCGGTAATTCTGGGTGAAGGAAAAAAGCTGTTCGACAGCCTGGCGGTCCCGGCAGCATTTACAGTAACAGAAAGCCGGGTAACAACAAAAGGGGTTATTATAACCAGTTACAAGCGCGCCGGAGAAGTAATAACAGGTGATATTGAGGTGTAAGCCAAAGCAGGCAGATCAACTGATTTAGCCTGCTTTTGTATATAACCAAGCGGCAGGGGTAGGAGAAAAACCATATATGCTTTTATCTCTTAACAATGCAGCAACCCAGATCAATGCGATAGGCAACAGCGCATTGGCACCCATCAACTTCATACTGCCGCTAAGCACCACCAAACCAACTGCAAGGGCGGTAACAACAATGGTAATAATTCTTTTTGCTTTCATCTTTTGTGATTGTATCGCAAAAGTAGAGCAACGAATAAAGCGTATAGCGGTAGTTACAAAAAGGTAAGTGCTTACCTTTTTGTAACCTGCTCACGCATCGAATTCCGGATTACTTCTTTATGTTCCATAATTTTTCAAAGTTACCTAAGGTGCCCGATCGGTCATAGTGGCCGTTACACCGGAACAACTGTTAAAGAGTGTTAAATGTGCTATAATAAAATATTTTCAAATAGTCAAATTATTGATATATCTTTGCGCAACTTATTTCCTCCCTGCACCTATCTTGATTTCGGGTTTTCAACATTTGTGAAGGTAAGATTCTAAGCATGAGACCTATTCATTACCAACAGCTTACCCTGGTATTATTTATTAAATTTTCAACCATTGTCATTTCAAAAATTAAACATCATTGAGCCTATTTTAAGAGCTCTTACTAACGAAGGTTATACTACCCCTACACCCATTCAGGAACAGGCTATTCCGCTTGTACTTCAACAAAAAGATCTTTTTGGTTGTGCGCGGACAGGCACCGGCAAAACAGCCGCTTTTGCTATTCCTGTGCTGCAATTATTACATGAACAAAAGCAGGTTTCAAAAGAACCTAACACTATAAAAGCACTCATTCTTACGCCTACCCGGGAACTGGCTATTCAAATATTGGAAAGCCTGGATGCCTATGGGAAGTTTACCGGATTAAGACATGCGGTAATCTTTGGCGGTGTATCGCAGCAGGCCCAGGTGAACACGCTTCGCAGAGGCGTGGATGTTTTAGTGGCTACCCCCGGGCGTTTACTCGATCTTATAGACCAGCGCTATGTGAACCTGAGCAATATTCGGTTATTGATCCTGGATGAAGCAGATCGCATGCTTGACATGGGCTTTGTGCATGATGTAAAAAAGATCATTGCCAAAGTTCCCCGGCAGCGACAAACGCTTTTCTTCTCAGCAACCATGGCCCCGGCTATTCGCCAACTGGCCAATACTTTACTGACGAACCCGGTACATATTGAAATAACGCCTGTTTCCTCTACCGCTGAAACTGTTCGCCAGGCGGTTTATTTTGTTCAAAAAAGCAGTAAGCAGTCTCTGTTAAAGCATTTACTCTTTACGGCCGACATTCCTATGACGCTGGTGTTTACACGTACCAAACATGGCGCCGACAGGGTTGCCCGGGAATTAAATAGCAGCGGCATCAGCGCGGCTGCCATTCATGGCAATAAATCACAACAGGCCCGTCAATCAGCCCTGCTGAAGTTCCGGTCAAGGCAGATACAGGTACTGGTTGCTACCGATATTGCGGCAAGAGGCATAGACATCGATGAACTGTCGTATGTTATAAACTACGATCTTCCCGAAGTGGCCGAAACATATGTACACCGGATAGGCCGTACCGGCCGGGCCGGTGCAAACGGTATTGCCGTTTCATTTTGTGACCATGAAGAAAAGGTGTATTTACGCGACATCGAAAAGCTGATCAGGAAAGCAATTCCTGTAGAAAGCGAACATCCATTTAAAAACGTTAATAGTCCTGTAAGGAACGTTAATAATCCAGGCGACAATCGCCCTGGTTTCAAACCAGCCGGTAACGCAAAACCATCTGGTGGTCGTTTTAGACCCAGGAACCGGAATAAATCCGGTAACAGGCGGACAGTTAAATCTTAACGATATATGGTAGAAAGGGTTGGATTTTATCCAGCCCTTTCTTTTTACTACTAATGCTTTTACTAAAATGGGGTCGGATGAAAATCCAACCCCGTACTGTAATTATTCTATTAACGATTAACTGTTATGATACAAAAGGTGAGCCTTTGGTATTGGTAGTTATAAATGTAGACTGGGTTATTCACATTAATGAATTTGTGTATTCAAGTCTACATTTTAAAATTCTTCATATTTAGCGGCTTTGAATTGATGGTGGTAAAGCATTAAGGAAATACTCGCTGTTTACGAATTTCGCACTGACCACCACTCCTGTTTAACATGTAAAATTACCCTATTAAACATTGATTTTTTTGGGTAACCCGTATAAGTTTATTATCTTATAATCTAATTAGCAGTTTCTCCGGTCAAAGGATCCTTTTCAATTCACCCTATTACCCCTGCTCTTAGCGGGGAGTTTATACTTATATATTTACCAGCACAATAAATACCATCATTATGGATCGGTTAACCCATGTATATGATTGCACTGGCAATCTTATATTCTTTGATCAATTCGTTTTAGAATGTCAGGATCATGCGATAAAACTATCCCAGGATCAGTATCTGCAATCGGTGGAAACCCTGTCATCACCGACGCTGATCTTTGAACTGAATAAAAATTGTCCAACAAGGTATTATTACCGTGGAATTGGTTTGGAAAAGCCATTGATAATTGGCGTACAATTTAATAACGGCATGTGGGCGGTTAAAGAGTTTTGCGAAAATGCATCGGTATCTTTTTTACTTACTCTGTTAAAACAACGCTTACTCGATGGCCAGGTAACTATTTATGTCGACAATGAGATCGAAGACAATGCGCTGGGAAACCAGTTTTTTAACTTATAATAAAAGCTACCTGTTTTCTTACCGGGGGAAAAATACCTACAAATTGGGGATCAAAACTGATTACTTATTTGCGCCCTTTCTTTATCAGTTTCAATGCTTTTTCAGAGTCAACAACGCCCAGGCAGGTAAATACTTTTCCGTCTACCTTGTTGTAATTGATAAAAAAATCTTCAATCTGTTCCTTGTGTTCTTTGCCTAATTGATCTATTGATTCAATAAGTGCATAGGTAATAGAGCCAACCGGTACGCAAAAATACCGGTCGTTACGAATGACTTTTTTGCCTTTCTCTTTTTGGTCTGCTTTCAGGGCGCCTATCACTCTGCAGGTAAGGTGAGCCCCCGTAAAACTGGCAAACTCCGATAACACCAGCACATCCAGTGGATCGCCGTCTTCACCAACGGTGCCGGGAATAAATCCAAAGTCATAGGGGAATACCATTCCTAAGGGCAGCAGCCGCTTTAGTTTGAAGAGTTTATCTTTGGGATCGTACTTGTATTTTGCCTGGGTAGCTCTTGGTGATTCAATAACTGCTTCAATGGTTTGCATATACCCTTTTACAATTTTATTGCAAAAACCTTTCCGCTACGTGGCTGTGTTTTCCGGCGGCAACAAGGCCGGCGTATTCAGCAACACATCTTTGTTCTCTAGCGCCTGATAGCCGGCCAGGCTGCTGGCGTAACCAGTCCAGGCAAGCAAAGGCAGATAGCGCCAGGCCAGCTGTTTATTCTTCCGCAGGGCGATCGTAAAACTGACAGCTGCCAGCAAGGTGTCGGTCATCGTCCATAGAAAAGCAAGCACGGTGCTTTTGCGTTTGAAATAAATGTAATTGAAGGAAAAGAATATGATCCAGATAAATACCTGAAGGGTCAGCAATTTTTTCTTATGACTACCGGTTTCCTGAACCAGCTTGCGCAAGGCCTGCAGCACAAAAAAATTATTGACAGTCCATGCCGGGCCAAACACCCAGGCCGGTGGCGCCCAGGGCGCCTGTTTCAAGTCTCTATACAGGTTACGTTCGCTTTTTTTCGATCTTCTGCCCGAAAGTCCGCCCAGTGCAGTCACTACAATAGTCAATAGGGCCAGTTGCCACCACTTTAGCCTTTTGGGCTTTCCAGTCACTTCCAATTGCATAACCATAGATTTTTAGGATGGTTGAAATTCTTATGCCCGCCCTGTTTCAAAACCGCACATTATATTGTATCGAAAACGTGCTATTGGCTTGTGTTTTTTAAAGCAATAGTTTGATAGTCAAATGAATATCTAACTGGCATTGTTGTGGCTCCATTCCTGTGAACCTGCTTATATGTATAAAAATTATTTCATAACTGCGCTGCGGAATATTTTAAAAAACAAGGCATTTGCTTTCATTAATATTATGGGACTGGCATTGGGGTTAGCCTGTAGCCTGGTTATCCTGTTGTGGGTGATTGATGAGTATAAGGTGGATGCCTTTCATAAAAACAGTGAACAGTTATATAGTGTATATGAAAAGCAATACCGCGATGGTAACATCGATGCGTTTTATGGATCACCCGGTGTATTGGCTGATGAATTAAAACGGGTAATACCCGAAGTGCAATATGCTACCCAATATGCCTGGAACAGGTTGAGCACCTTTGAAGCAAATGATAAAATAATAAAGGAGAACGGCAATTATGCAGGACAGGATTTTTTAAGTATGTTCTCTTATCCGTTATTGTCCGGTGATGCAAAAACTGCGTTGCAAAACCCATTGGACATTGTGATCTCAAAGAAAATGGCGGAAGATTTCTTTGGTTCACCTGCTGCTGCAATCGGAAAGGTGATCCGCTACCAAAATAAAAAGGATCTTACCGTAACGGCCGTGTTTGATAATGTTCCTGCCAACAGCACGGCTCAGTTTGATTACCTGCTTACCTGGCAAAATTTCCTGGAAAGTAATAGCTGGGCAAAGGACTGGACGAACAACGGACCGTTTTGTTATATAAAGCTGAAGGATGGAGCCAATGCAAAAGCTGTTGACCAGAAGATCAGGAAATTCCTTGATAATTACAACAAAGAGCAAACCGCCCATTCATACATACACCTTGGCATTTCGCGGTACAGTGATGTTTATCTGCATTCCGGTTTTGATAAACAGGGAAATGTTTCGGGTGGAAGAATTCAATATGTACATCTCTTTAGCATAGTAGCGATCTTTATTTTACTGATTGCCTGTATCAACTTTATGAACCTTACAACGGCCCGTTCCATAAAGCGCGCGAAGGAGGTAGGTGTAAGAAAAGTGGTAGGCGCTGTTCGTTTTGCACTGGTAAAACAATTTATCGGGGAGGCTTTGTTAACCGTAGCTATCGCAGTGATGGTTTCCCTGTTGCTGGTAATGCTGGTGTTGCCTGTGTTTAACGGGCTTACCGGCAAACAGATTCATATTCCCTTTAACAAGCTGGAGTTCTGGCTGGCCATTGCGGCCTTGTTAGGTTTTACCGGCTTTGTTTCCGGCAGCTATCCAGCTTTGTACCTTTCCTCATTTAAGCCAGTGCGGGTATTGAAAGGCTTACCAAAGTTTTCGGGCAGTGCTTTGTATTTTAGAAAAGGGCTGGTGGTGTTTCAGTTCATGCTTTCCATTGTATTGATCGTTGGAACGATTGTAATAAGCCGGCAGGTGAATTACATTCAAACCATGCAAACTGGTTTCGACCGGGATAACCTGGTCTATATCCCGCTGGAAGGGGAACTGGTAGCTAACTATGAATTGTTCAAACGCGAAGCATTGCAAATGCCCGGCGTAAAAGCCATTACAAGAATGACAGATGTGCCTCACGAAATTGATAATGGAACGGGTGGCGTGAAATGGGAGGGTAAAGATCCCAGCGCCGATATAGAATTTGCTTATGGCGCAGTAGGGTATGACTTTATTAAAACAATGCATATGCAACTGGTGCAGGGGCGTGATTTTTCAACGGATTTTGCCACAGACTCTGTTGCCTACCTGATCAATGAAAAAGCATTGGAGAAAATAGGCTATAAAAACCCTGTAGGAAGGTCATTGACCTTTTGGGGAATGAAGGGAACGATAATCGGGGTTTTAAAAGACTTTCATTTCAATTCCCTGCATCTGCCCATAAACCCTCTAATTTTAAAACTGGTTAAAATTGAAACCTTTGGGTCGGTGCTGGTACGGACCGAAGCCGGCAAAACAAAAGAAGCGCTGGCCAGTCTGGGAAAGGTTTGTAAAGCAATCAATCCCAAGTTTCCGTTTACCTACAAGTTTTCTGACGATGAATATGCAAAGCTTTATAAGAGTGAGCAGGTCGTAAACCGCCTGTCGAAATACTTTGCTTTTCTGGCTATCTTTATTTCCTGTCTGGGGTTGTTAGGGCTTGTTATGTTCACTGCAGAACAACGCACCAAAGAATTTGGAATACGAAAGGTGTTGGGCGCCTCGCCTGTTACTTTGTTCAATTTATTGTCGAAAGAATTTATCTTATTGGTAGTGATAGCGCTGGCCATTGCCTCGCCATTAGCGTGGTGGTTTATGCATTACTGGTTACAGAATTTTGCCTATAAGATCGATGTGTCGTGGTGGATGTTTGGTATTGCCGGGGCTGCAGCCATTGCCATAGCATTGATCACCGTAAGCTTTCAGTCTATCAAAGCGGCAATGGCCAACCCGGTAAAGGGATTGCGCTCGGAATGATCAGCACAATCCGCGCAATTCCTGGCATACCCTTTCAATTTCTTCTTCCGTATTGTAATAATGCACAGAGGCGCGTACAATGCCGGTCAGCTCTTTCCGGTTCATATAATACAAGGTAGAAGGGGCGAGGCCAATATGCACGTTGATGTTTTTAGTGGCTAGTTTTGCCTTTACTTCCGTAACGGGTATACCGGTCAGGGAAAAGGTAACGATCCCGCACAATACATCGCCCTGGTCGTGTATAACAACGCCCTCGATCGCCTGCAGGCGTTGCCTTAACAAATCCGCCAGCATTTGAATCCGTTGCCATACGCGTTCAATGCCTATGTGCAACACATACTCCACAGCTTTCTGAAGTCCCAGTACAAGGGCGGGGTTCTTTTCATACCATTCAAAACGCCGGGCATCTGCACGCACTACAAAATCCTGTTGCGTGACACTGGTAACGGTACGGCCATCGAAACAATTCAGTTGCAGTTTGTCCTGTATTGACTGGCGAACATATAAAAAGCCGGATCCACGGGGACCGCGTAAATACTTTCGTCCGGTTACAGCCAGCATATCGCAGCCTATTGCCTGTACGTCTACGGGTACATGACCTACCGACTGACAGGCATCAAGTAGAAACAAGATATGGTGTTTGCGTGCCACTTCCCCAATGGCCGCCACTGGCAATACATTACCTGCGGTAGAGGCAATGTGTGTTATGGCGATCAACCGGGTTTTGTTGGTGATGGCAGCTTCCAGTTCATGAAGCGGGAACATTCCGGCAGCATCATTAGCGATCACTTTGATCACAATGCCGTATTGCTTTTGTGCATTCAGCAGGCCCAGTACATTGGAAACATATTCCATTTCAGAAACGATCACTTCATCGCCGGGTTGAAAAGAAAGCCCGTTAAACGCAATATCCCAGGCGGCGCTGGCGTTTTCCGTAAGGGCTATTTCATCGCGGCTGGCATTGATCAGCTGGGCAATCAGGGTGTGCGTATGATCGAGCTGCGCCCGGTATTTTGCTTCTGTTTCATAACCGCCGTGTACGGCTTCCTCTTGCAGAAAATCGACCATGGTTTTTACTACCACATCAGGTGGTAATGAAGCACCAGCATTGTTCAGGTGAATACGGCCAGCTGTACCTGCTGTTTCCGCTCTTATTGCCTGTATTTCGGCCTCGCTTAAAGGTTTTACTTCCATACTGCAAAACAACAGAATTTACCTATACCGAAACAGATGCAGATGGGTCAATTTTTACTGGATCAGATGTGCCTGACAGCGTAACCCATTACTCGTCACTGGTAAATGAGCGGCTTACTACAGAAATCCTGTTTTTCCGAATAATCCACAATATTAGTGTACCTTCATGCAACTTATTTCGGCCCTGCACCTATCTTGATTTTCATATCATTCAATATTTGTGAAGGTTAGATTGTAAGCCGGTACCTGTTTTTATAACAGCTTACCATTAAAGATTAACATATACATTATGCTCAGGTCCATCATAACAGGTACAGGTTCCTACATCCCCCCCGTAATTAAAAAGAACGCTGATTTTGGTAATGAAAATTTTTATACTGGTCACAATAAGCCTTCGGATGTTCCTTCAGCGATAATAATCGAAAAGTTTGTAAAGATCACCGGCATAGAGGAGCGCAGGTATGCCCCCGAGGGGATCAATACATCTGACATGGCTGCCCATGCAGCACAAATGGCTATAAATGACAGCGGCATCGATCCGGAGGTTATAGACCAGATCATAGTAGCACATAACTACGGCGATATACAGCATAATTCGGTACAATCCGATATGGTTCCTTCGCTGGCTTCCCGGGTAAAACATAAACTCGGTATTAAAAATCCGTATTGCACTGCCTGGGATATTTTATTTGGCTGCCCGGGATGGGTACAGGGATTGATACAGGCCGATACCGCTTTAAAAGCTGGTAATGCAAAAACATGCCTTGTTATAGGTGCAGAAACGCTTTCTCGTGTAGTAGATAAATACGACCGGGACAGCATGATCTTTTCAGATGGAGCCGGTGCCTGTATTGTTGAATATAAAGAGGATGCCAGCAATGGCGGCATCCTGAATAGCTGTTCACGGTCTGATTGTGCACAGGAAGTTGATTTTATACATTTTGGCAAGTCGTACTCACTGCAATCCGGCGACAACACGCACTATATAAAAATGAAGGGCCGTAAGGTGTATGAATATGCATTGACGCATGTGCCTGAGGCTATGAAACTTTGTTTGGAAAAAAGCAATGTCGACATCCGGCAGGTAAAAAAGATCTTCATCCACCAGGCCAATGAAAAGATGGATGAAGCCATTGTAAATGCATTTTACGGCTTATACGGCCAGCAGGACATCCCTGAGCATATTATGCCCATGAGCATTCACTGGCTGGGCAATAGCTCGGTAGCCACCATCCCAACCTTATTTAACCTGGTTCGAAATGGCCAGGTAAAGGACCACCACCTGTATCCGGGCGATGTGATCCTGTTTGCCTCTGTGGGCGCCGGAATGAATATCAATGCTATTTGTTATCGTTGTGTGTAATTAAAAAAGATTACTGGGGTTTTTGGGTATTATCTCATAAGAAATAAAGAGATGATTAAACGGTCTTTCTTTAATAAAGTCTGCAGTATACATTTGCAAGCCAATATTTTGGAAACCATATAATCAACCCAATAGCACTTTACCCTATGTTTCGTTTTCGTAGCCTGCTCATCCTATGTCTTTTTCCCATCCATTGTTGTTTTGCTGTTATCCGGTATGTTAATGTAAATAACCCAACGCCTGGGGGTGGAACCAGTTGGGCAACCGCATTTACCGATCTGAGTGCGGCGATTGCTGCGGCCAGAGAAGGCGACGACATCTGGGTTGCGCGGGGCATTTATAAACCAACAGGCGTGGGCAGGAACGCCACCTTCTTCATGACGGACGGGTTTTACGTTTATGGTGGTTTTGACGGTACAGAAACGACGGTTACACAGCGAAATCCCACCGTAAACCAGACCATTTTAAGCGGTGATTTGGGCGTACCGGGTGACCCCTCCGATAACTCGTACCATGTAGTTACCTTATATAAGATTGTGAACGGGTATTTTATGGATGGTTTTACCATTCGGGATGGCAGCGCCAATGCCGGGGTACCCAGTCTTACGCCACAGCCAGATAATACAGGCGGGGGCGTACTCTTCCTGGCCCAGGCAAACGACCTCAGCTATGGCCTGGTAAGGAATTGTGTGTTAACTAACAATACTGCCGTTTATGGCGGTGGGGTAGGGTCCCTTGGAAACGGTGTTGGCGCGCAGGCCCGATATGGTGTGACCAATTGTATCTTCAATAACAACAGAGCTCAAATCGGTGGTGCCATTGCGGGGTTGTCGTTAAACGGCGATTGGGGCGAAGGGGAAATACAAAACTGCATTTTTACAAACAATTTAAGTGTAATGTCGAAGGGCTCGGTATTGGCAGCCATCACCGATAATCCCGGTTCGAACTATAGCACCAATTTTACTAACAACACGTTGTACGATAATCAGGCACCAGTTCTGTACAACCAGCAAACTGGTGGCACCAGTTATATTTTTACGGGGAATGATATTGTCTGGCAGTCCGGCGGGCCATATGCCAGCGTATTAAACGTTGGCCCGAATAGTGATTTTTATGATAGTGATCTTGACCTGGCCAGCCCGGCCGGTGGCAATCTGGCCGTAGATCCGCAATTTGTGAATGAAGCCGGTAATGATTTTCATTTAAAGCACTGTAGTCCGGTAGTTGACAAAGGCACCTCCATTCCGCTTACCTTCAACTACGATATGGATAATGGGGCCCGCAAACAGGGGAATGAAATAGATATGGGGGCGTATGAATCGGCGCTGCCGCTTTACCCGGGCGTAGCGGATGTTACCTATTGCCAGAACGCCACGGCAAACCCATTAACGGCCACGGCAGATGCAGGGAATACCCTTCTCTGGTATGCCAACTATACAGGAGGTATCGGCAACCCAACCGCGCCTACACCTGCTACGAACAGGGTTGCCACCGAATATTTTTATGTAAGCCAGGTAGATGCTACAGGTTGCGAAGGCCTGCGCATAACTACCAGGGCCATTATAACCGCCGGGCCTGCTGTACCTGCGGCTACGGGCGTTACTTATTGTTTGAATGATGTGCCCAGTACATTGACTGCAATCGGCACCAGCCTGCTTTGGTATACCGACCCCGTAACAGGTGTCGGTTCTGCCACCGCGCCAATGCCTTCAACGGCTGCCAGTGGCGTTACCACGTATTACGTAACCCAAACCATTGGGTGTGAAAGCCAGCGTAAAGCAGTGACCGTAACCGTGAACGCACCGCCGGCAGCGCCTGTGGCTGCTTCCCCAACTTATTGTCTGCAGGCTACAGCCACCGCATTAACAGCTACTGGTTCCAGCCTGCTTTGGTATACCGATCCTGCAACCGGTACGGGGTCTGGTACAGCGCCGGTTCCTTCCACAGCCACCAGCGGAACGACCACTTATTATGTCAGCCAGACAAGCGGTTGTGAAAGCCTACGAACACCCGTATCAGTGACCGTTTACGCCAGTCCATTGGTGGCTGTTCAGCCTGTTACCGGGAATATTTGTCCTGGTAATACGGTTAACCTGAATGCGTCAGGTGCGGCTACCTATCAATGGGACCCTGTTACCAACCTGTCTGATGCGACGATCAATAACCCTGCTGCCCAGGTACAGAACGACATCGTATATACCGTTACTGGTACAGATGCCAATGGTTGTACTGCCACCGCACAGGTTACATTGAAGATAGGGACAGGTTGTTCGGCGGGAAATGGAGGCAACGCAGGCGGAACTTTAACCGGTTATAACTTTCCCAATGCTTTTTCACCCAACCGGGACGGGCGTAATGATGTGTTGCGGGTGAAAACAGGTGATGTGCCGAAGTCATTCAGCTTGCTGATCTTTAATCGCTATGGACAGAAAGTATTCGAAAGCCGGGATGTGAATAAGAGCTGGGATGGCATGCTGGCCGGACAGGTGGCCGAACCCGGCGCCTATGTGTACGTAATGGTGATCACTACTTCAACGGGTACGGTGATAAAGAATAAAGGGACCCTCATGCTGATGCGGTAAATGGCTGAAACCCTGCTAAAACCCGGTTTTTAGCGTAATTTTGCGGAAATTATTGAATCTTGAGTGTTCCTGTGTTTTTGATTACGCCGCCTTTTACGCAGCTTAACACGCCGTATCCGGCGACGGCCTACCTGAAAGGGTTTTTGAATACCAAAAATATCCGTTCCTTCCAGAGTGATCTGGGCATAGAGGTAACGCTGGCCCTGTTCTGCCAGGAAGGGCTGCAGGAACTGTTCAACCGTATCAACCAGTCCGGAAAACCATTGTCTGAAAATGCCGCCCGGATGGTGGCCCTGGAGGATGATTATATTCATACCATCAATGATGTAGTGCTTTTTTTACAGGGGCACAACCCAACCCTGGCACATCGTATTTGCAAACGGGACTTTTTGCCCGAAGCCAGTCGTTTTGCACAGTTGGAAGACCTTGACTGGGCATTTGGCTCCATGGGTACGCAGGACAAAGGCAAACACTTTGCCACCATGTACCTGGAAGACCTGAGTGACCTGATCGGCGAATGTGTGGATGAACATTTTGGGTTCAGCCGCTATGCCGAAAAACTGGGTCGTTCTGCCAACAGCTTCGATGAACTGTACAATGCCCTGCAACAGGAGTACACCTTTGTAGATGAATTGCTGATCAGGCTGTTGAAGGCACACATGGAAAGGCTGCAACCCAAACTGGTGGCTATTTCTGTTCCTTTTCCCGGTAACCTGTACAGCTCTCTTCGTTGCGGCCAGTGGATCAAACAAAATTACCCCGGCGTAAAAGTGGCCATGGGCGGTGGTTTCGCCAATACCGAATTGCGTTCGCTTTCAGACCCGCGCGTATTCGAGTTCTACGATTATATCACCCTCGATGATGGCGAAGCGCCGCTTGAACAACTGGTGCAGCTGGTGGAAGGCCACCGTTCAACAGAAGAACTGAAAAGAACATTTACGCTGCAGGGTGGGGCGGTGCAATACATCAACAACAACAGCTGTACCGATTACAAACAGGCGCAGGTGGGCACACCCGATTACAGCGATTTCCTCCTGGATAAATACATCTCGGCCATTGAAGTGGTAAACCCCATGCACCGCATGTGGAGCGATGGCCGGTGGAACAAACTCACGATGGCGCACGGTTGCTATTGGGGCAAATGCACCTTTTGCGATGTCTCGCTCGACTATATCAAACTATATGAACCCATAGCAGCTTCGCTGCTGGCAGACCGCATGGAGGAGATGATGAAACAGACCGGGCAGAATGGTTTTCACTTTGTAGATGAAGCCGCGCCGCCCGCCATGATGCGTGCTTTGGCGCTGGAGATCATCCGCCGTAAATTAACGGTGAGCTGGTGGGCCAATGTGCGTTTTGAAAAAAGCTTTACCCGCGACCTCTGTCTGCTGTTGAAACGCTCCGGTTGTATTGCCGTTTCCGGCGGACTGGAAGTGGCCAGCGACCGCCTGCTGGAATTGATCCAGAAAGGCATTACGGTGGCACAGGTAGCGCAGGTGAACAAACATTTTACCGAGGCAGACATTATGGTACATGCTTACCTGATGTATGGCTTTCCCACCCAAACCGAACAGGAAACGATCGACTCGCTCGAAATGGTGCGGCAACTATTCGCCGCCGGTATATTGCAATCGGCCTTCTGGCATTTGTTTACCATGACGGTACACAGTCCGGTAGGTATGCAACCGGAGAAATTCAAAGTAAAAAGAGAATCGGAACTGGTAGGCGCTTTTGCCAATAACGACCTCGTACACATCGATGAAACAGGCGCCGAACACGAAGAATTTGCATTCGGACTGAAGAAATCACTGTTCAATTATATGCATGGAATTGGGCTCAACGATCCGCTGTCAAAGTGGTTCGAGTTTAAAGTGCCTAAAACCAAAATCGCCCCCGACTATATTCAGAAAGTGCTGGAACAGGATGTTTATGCGGCAGCCAAACCTACCAGCCGCATCGTATACCTGGGCAAACCTCCAATCGTTGAACACTTCACCAAAAGTAAAAAGGGCAGTAGCTGGGAAGTAACGTCTCTTACCTTTCAGGACAAACGCACAAAGTTCAGCATCAGCGTGAGCCGCGAACAGGGCGAATGGCTGGCCGGTATGCTGCAGGCGCTGGCTATCACCAATCTCAAAATGCTGACGTTACAGGATGTAATGGACAGTTACCAGGCCGCCGGGCTTGAAGATTTTGAACTGTTTTGGGACAATAAACCCGTGAATACCCTTCATAAGGTTGGGTTGTTGCGATTGTAACCGGCTTCCAATTTGTTACTTTCTTCAGAATCCCTTCAGGATCACTTCAGAATTCCTTCAGAATAATCTGAAGGTGTATGTGTATACACTTATAAAAAAAGAAAGATATATCTTAGATCATATATAATTAACTTTATGTATGACGTTAATTTATATATTTGTCCCGGGCTTACAATACCCAAATGCCTTAAAAGGCCTGCAGTAAGTGAAGTTGATAAATACGTGAAAGCCATCGGCAGCCCGACCCAGAAGTTAGTCTAAACCATTCTCATTATATGCGATAACAGTCAGCAGGATGATCTGCTGGCATTGAAACCTAACGGGTTTGTCTATATCCTGTTATTGACAATGGATTTAGTGCGATTACTATATTAATCCGTATTTATGAAAAAAACTGTACTCATCCTAATTATGTCAATCTGTGCCTGTGCAGGTAATTCACAGGTATTTACCCCTACTGTTCAGGGAAGGTTCGGTATCGATGCCGATGCGGAAGGTGACATTTTTGGTGATCCATTCACCCCGTGTACCGACTGCGACGACTGGTACTTTCCTCAAAGCCCCAATGGTGGGAACAGCCTGTATGTAATTGATACAACAGGCGCAGGTGCGATCGTTGCCGGTTATGCGAATCCCGCTAACAGGAACATACCCCTTTACCGGAAGATGTCATATCCCGCCTTTTCTAAATTAAGTGAAAGAACCTTAATTGATGCCATATTTGTAAGGGATTACCACAATACTGATGAAACAACATTCGTTGCCGGGTCTAATAAAAATGGTGACAGCCCTGCTACCTGGGTGGGTGCGACGACTAATAACGTGCTTCAGAAAAATGACATTCTCGATACTTATCTTCATTTAAGACGGCAAGGTCCCAATTATAATCAGTCAGACCCATTGTGGCTGTATGGCGCCGTTGCGTTGGAAGCTACCAATGGAAACCGGTATTTCGATTTTGAATTGTACCAGACGGATATCTTTTATACACGTAGTACTACTAAATTTACCGGTTATGGTCCTGACGCAGGGCATACCTCCTGGAAATTTGATGCGGCCGGGAATGTAACGCAAGCCGGCGATATGGTTTTTTCAGCTAATTACAGTGGATCATTGGATTACATTGAAGCGCGCATTTGGGTAGACAGAAGTGCATTGCTTACACCGCCGGCCAATTTTTCCTGGACGGGCGATTTTGATGGCGCCAGTATGGGCGCTCAATACGGGTATGCAGTCATTGTACCGAAAGGCACCGACCCATTTTACTTCGGTCTTGAAAACACCACCACTGCATGGGCAGGCCCTTTCGCGCTGCCACGCGCCAGTGGTGTGGTTGCGACCCGATTTGGAGCAGGCCAGTTTATGGAATTCGGGATCAATCTTACCGTGCTTGGCCTCGATCCTGTTAGTTTGATGGGAAAAACGCCCTGTGGCATTCCTTTCAGTAAAGTAATGGTAAAAACCAGAACGTCAGAATCATTTACCTCAGAATTGAAGGACTTTATTTCACCATTCGATTTCTTTTTACCACCAAGTGTGGATGTGGCGACTGATATGCCTATCCTTTGCGGTAATCATGGTATTTCACACGTTACGGTTACCAATCCCTTCTCTACGTCAACCTATACCTGGTCTACTCCGGATGGAAACATTGTAGTAAACAACGGTACAGATATAACAGTTGATAAGCCTGGTACTTATAAAGTAGTTCAAACGCTGGCAACCGGTTGTCCGCTCTATGCGGCAGACAGTGCCTCCATAACCTTTGATCCATCCTGTGTGATCCTGGCCAGCAACAAAATAAATCTGAGCGGGGTGCTCAATAATGGGTTGGCTAATCTCGACTGGTCGGTGACGGCAAATAACGACGTAAAATATTTTGAAATAGAAAGAAGTACCGATGGGGTTCATTATACATTGGCCGGAACGGTGAATGCAACTGATACCCGTTCCCCTAATGCGGCTTATAAGGCGAATGATGGGGTGTTTGGATTAAAAGTTCCGAAGGTGTATTATCGAATAAGAGTAACCGGTACCGATGGTGCGGTTACATACAGTAAAGTAATTGAGTTGTCACTGGCTGTAAATAAATTAGCGGTAACGCTGTCGCCCAATCCGGTAAACAATGCGGTATCGGTAAATATCGCTTCTGATGTGGAGAAAGAGGTGCAGGTATTTGTTTACGATGTTAGCGGTAGATTGATGAGAACAACGATCGCCCATGTACAAAAAGGATATTCGATGATCAAAATGAATGATCTTGGTTCCTGGGCAAATGGAGTGTATTCGGTAAAAGTGGTGTCGGGTAATGAGGTCTTCGTGGAAAGGATGCTTATAACCAAATAGTTTATAAAAGAGGGATGGGCTTTTAGCGGTCCATCCCTTTAGTTTTAAAATCCATTAATCAGCTATGAGAAACGCATTGCACGTGCTTTGCCTTTGCCTGTTATTTCTATTTACTTATGTGGCACATGCGCAGGTATCAGGTACCTACACCATTAATTCCACCCTGCCCACCAGCGGTACCAATTTCCAATCATTTACTGACGCGGTCGCTTACATGCAAAACGGGCTGAACGGTGCTATCACATTTAACGTAGCGGCCGGTTCGGGACCTTATAATGAACAGATCACTCTTGATAACAGGATAGGGGCCACCGCTATGAACACCGTAACTTTCAATTGCAATGGGGTAACGCTGTCATTTACTTCGAATAATACCAATAGCCGGTCTGGCGTAAAGCTTAATAATATCAGTTATGTAACTTTCGACAAGCTTCGTATTACTCCGCAGGCGGCCGGGAAGTATGGATATGGGTTCCACTTACTGAATAACTCAGATAATAATAATATCCGGAATTGCAGGATTGTACTACCTACCAGCATTACTTCTCCCGGAAATAACGAAGGGATCGTAATTAATGGTAATGACAGTACTGCCACCGCTGCCGGCACCAGTAATTGCGATAACAACCTTATTCAAAACGATACCATTTCCGGCGGAAATACGGGCATTACATTGAACAGTGCACCGGTTTCCGGTGCTGCTGTACTAATGCTGGGCAATAAGATCCTGAACAATTTTATTTCCGACTCGTACACCAGTTGTATTCAATTGAATTATAACGATGGGGCCATCGTTGATGGCAATGATCTGCAGGGTGGCCCACACGCCACCAGGAAGGTATATGGCGTTTACCTGAACTTTCTTGACCAGAATGTAAAAGTTACCAATAATAAAATTCACAATTTTCATATCGTTGCTGGTGGCAGCCTTATTTATGGCATTTTGAATTCTGCACAGTGTGTGGCCGGAAAAGAAAACCTGTTTGCCAATAACCTTATTTGCGATTTCAGCTCCGATAATGTACAATATGGCATCGCGGCACGCTTTGCGGCCACTTCTTATTTCAATATTTACAATAATACCATTTCACTCGACGATCAGAATGTGTTTGGCGCGGAGAGCAACGGAATATATTTTGAAAATGTCAGTAATGTGAATGTGTCGAATAATATTATCAGTGTAACGAGGGCATCCATCAACTGGAATTATGCCATTTTCTTTGAGCGAGTGATGTCGCAGATCACCTTTAGCCGGAATGTTTATTATGTGACAGGCTCTTTTATTACCAATGCGGTGGGATCGGTGGCCTTTGTAGACCAGCTAACGTTGGCTGACTGGCAAAAGGTAACGGGGCTTGATTATTCATCTGTAAACCTGGACCCGGAATTTACCGATCCGACCACTTTCAATTTTGTACCTACAGCCCAGCCCATCGATAACATGGCGCTGTATAAAAATATAAATACCGACATTACAGGCGCTGCGCGAAGTCCCCTCAATCCTGATCCGGGTTGCTATGAATTCGTAACGCCTGCCTGTCAAACGCCGGTTGTTCCGGGTAGCACTACTGTATTGCCGGATTCTATTTTATGTTATGGTCCGCAGATAACGTTGGGTTTACAAGGCAATTCCTGGGGCGATGGGCAAACCTATACCTGGCAGAGTTCTTCCTCCGCAACCGGAACGTATAGCAATATCAGCAGTGCGCTTGCCTATCCGTCGGTGGATCTGTTGCCCAATACTACCTTATTTTACCGCGCAGCAGTTACCTGTTTGGGTAATACCCTGTATTCTGCCCCCTTGCGGGTGATCGTGAATACCAGGTTAACCGGCGGCACGTACACCATCAATTCAGCACAGCCAACTGGTGGCATCAACTTTCAATCATTCAATGATGCGGTGTTGGCCATGGAATGTGGCATTACAGGGTCAGTTGTATTTAATGTAACGCCGGGTTCCGGCCCCTATAATGAGCAGGTGATCGTACCTGCCCTCAGTACCTCGGCGTCACAAACGATCACCTTTAGGGGCAACGGGAACACGCTTGCCTATGCACCCGACATCAACCCCGACGAAAGAGCCGTATTAAAACTGAATGGTGTCGATTATGTTACCATCGACAGTTTAAATATAAAAGTAAACGGCCCCTCATTTGGTTTTGGCATACAATTGATGGGCGATGCAGATCATAACACCATAAAGCGCTGCTCCGTATCCTTGAGCACAACTGCCCAAACTAACGGTTATGCAGGTATCGTGCTCAACAACAGCGGGAATGACCCGATAAATACCGGAAATATATCTTTTTGCGATAGTAATACTATTGCCAACAATACCATCACCGGCGGATATTACGGCATTACCTGTACCTCTAAAACGTTGGGAGCCACCGCTATTCCATCAGGCAATATCATAAGTGCGAATACAATAACTGATGCTTATGGGTTTGGCGTTTATCTTAATGGTATTGCCAATACCCTGGTAGACAGCAACAACATCAGCCAGCAGGCCCGCACCGGTTTTACCAGCTTCAGCGGCGTTTATCTTAAACAGGCCAACGCCTTTGGGTTGGCGCCTTATGGCAATCAAATTTCAAGAAACAGGATCCATGATCTGCAGACAAACGGCGCAACGGCAACTATTGATGTGCATGGTATTCATATGGAAGCGGTGCTTGGTAAGGCAGCCGCACCCAACATCATTTCCAATAACCTCCTTTATAACTTCAGGGGAGTTGCACCGCAATATGGTATTTTTTCCAACAGTTCAAATTACGTGAAGATCTATCACAATACCATTTCTTTGGAAGATTCAATGGCCGCTACCACCGCTACCATTGTTACAGCCGGAATTGGTTTCCAGGGCAATCTGAGTGTTGGCGCAGAAGTGAAGAACAACAACATAGTGATAAAAAGAGGCGGGCTTGGAAAAAGTATCGGGTTCTCCATTGCAGGGAAGGACAGCGCCCTGAAGGCTGACAACAACAATTATTTTATTACGGGCTTAACCGGCGTTGCTTATACCGGTTCTATGGGTGGTATAAACTATGCTAAATTAACCGACTGGCTGGCAGTTCGAAAAGATTCTAATTCCATTAGTCTTTATCCCTTGTATAAAGATTCACTGAATGCTGATTTCACACCCACATACATCCCCTTCGATGATAAAGGTGCTGTAGTAAATGTTACCAATGATATCAATAATACTACGCGCAGTACCACTAAACCTGATATAGGGGCCATCGAATTCACTATATGTTACCCACTCAGTGAGCCGGTACTTACCGTAGATTCGCTGGGCGGTTTTGTGATGAAATTTTCCTGGACACCTTCACCCAATGCAACCGGTTATCGTGTGTCGCGGGATGGCATAACCTGGACAGATCCTTCAACCGGCCATACAGGTACTTCGCATTACATCGCCGGGTTACTGGGCCGCGATACCGTAGGATTGATGGTTGAAGCGCTTGGTACCAGATGGGATTGTCCGTCGGCATTCTCAAAAAGGGTAGTGGGGCAAACCCTCAGCGACCAGGTCTTTTTTCCAAACACGTTTTCACCAAACAACGATGGTAATAATGATGTGTTCCAGGTGTACAGTAATGTTATTCAAACCATGCGTTTGATCATCTTCAACCAGTGGGGAGAAAAGATATTTGAGACAAACGATATCAATGGAAAATGGAACGGTATTTATAAGGGTAAACCGCAGCCGATAGGCGTATATGTTTATGCGGCCCAATTAGTGCTCACTGATGGAACCAGTGTTGTTAAAAAAGGCAGCTTTAATTTGTTGCGGTAGCCTAACGCGTTTTTACAGAAATCGAGTTATGGGATAAAATAAAAAAGGGGATTTCTCCCCTTTTTTATTTTACGAACTTTATCTCATAAACCTGTCCTTTCTGCGTGGGCAGATCATACGTCCAGGTTTTTTTCAATTCTAATTGTTGCAACGGTGCATTGGGCGCAATAACCGCCTCCGGCATTTCAATAGGGGCAAAAAGCGGATTGGGATTGGCGCCGCTGGCCGGTTTGATGCCAGGAACAGCCTGTACGGCTACTTCATTGGGTACCTGCAATCGAAGATTGCCTCCCAGTTTCGATTGTATTTTCAAACCCGTTATCCGATTGTTTTTCCAGTCAAGCCGGGTGATCTCAAAACCACCCTGGGCACAAAGACCACTCAGCGAACCTTCGCTCCACTGATCGGGCAGTGCCGGCAGTAAATGAACCGAACCGGCATGGCTTTGCAACAGCATTTCGGTAATGCCCGAGGTGCCGCCAAAATTACCATCCAGCTGAATATGTGGTTTGTCGAATAAATTCTGTTCCGTTTTTGTACTGATCAATGCATTTACCAGCTTAAAGCAATTGGCAGGGTCCTGCAGGCGTGCCCAAAGGTTCAGGCGCCATGCCTGGCCCCAGCCCATTCCCTGGCCGGAAAAGCCACGCATTTCCGTTAGTTTGTGGGCAGCAGCAAACAGGGCTGTTTTATCAGGCGTTATTTCATAACCGGGAAACAAACCATACAGGGGCGACATATGCCGGTGCTCGTAATTGTCGTTTTCCATATCTATGTCTTTCAACCATTCCTGCAACTGACCGCCTTTACCTATTTGGTCCGGTGCCAGTTTAAGGGCCATATCCTTGCATGCCTGCGCAAAGCCTGCATCTGTTTTTAAGATGGCGGCTGCTGATGCACAATGGTTAAACAACTCCCGGAGGATCTGCATATCCATCGTGGGGCCGGGTGAACTGGAAGTTCCTTTTGCCACGCCATTTTCAGGCGACATGGACGGGCAGGTTACAAACCAGCCATGTTGTGGTTCCTGCACCAGCGTGTCGAAAAAGAATTGGGCGGAACCCTTCATCAGTGGATATAACTCCTTCAAATAAGCGGCATCACCGCTGTACAGATAATGTTGGTATAGATGGTTACATAACCAGGCGCCGCCTGTTGGCCATTGTCCGGAGAAAGCCGAATCAATAGGCGCAGTAGCCCGCCACAGATCCGTATTGTGATGGCAAACCCAGCCGTTTGCCTGGTAGATTTTTTTTGCCGTTACCTGACCTGTTACAGCAAGATCTTTTACCAGCTGCAACAAGGGCAATTCACAGGGGGCCAGGTTGGTTTTCTGCGCTGGCCAGTAATTCATTTCCGTATTGATATTGACCGTGTATTTACCGCCCCAGGAGGCTGATAAACTATCGTTCCACCTGCCTTGCAAATTAGCGGGTTGTGAACCTGGCCGCGAAGAAGACAGCAACAGGTACCTGCCAACCTGAAAATAAAGCGCGGCGAGTGAAGGATCATTCCCCGTGGCAAAATTCTTTATTCTTTCATTGGTGGGCATGTTGGCAGCAGGTTGACTCGTAAGGGAAAGCTGCACCCGGTTAAAGAGTTGCTGGTAATCTGCCACATGTTTTGCGCGCAATGCGTTGTAAGATTGCCCAATACATTTATCGATAACGGCGGCGCACAATTGTGCTGGTTTGCCGCTGACATCATTAAAACTTATATAACTGGTAGCTGCGGTTGTAAATACTGTAACCTCGTTTGCGCCGCTAACCTGTATGCCATTATCAACTGCGGTTTGTTTTCCGCCGGTTGCCTGTACCGCTACCCGGCATTGCCAGGTCAATGCTGATGGAATGGTTACGTCGTTTTCAACTATGAGGTCCCCATTTTTACCATCCATGATAAGTCCGTTGTTACCAGAGGTAACCAGTTTTTTGCTGGGATGTAACGACGTGCAGGTGCAGGTCAGGTTTATTTGTCCGGGCTTGCTGGCGGTGATGCGCGTTACAATAACATGGTTCGGATAGCTGGCAAATGTTTCCCGTTTATATTGAATTCCATTGGCGGTAAAAGTTACTGTTACAATACCTGTATTCAGGTCCAGTTCACGGCGGTAATCGGTGGTTTCCGTGAAATTGGAAAAGTTGAGCTGCAGTTCACCTACTGTTTGATAGGCCGCCTGCCGGTGCGGTTTGCCCTGTAATTGTTTTACCAGTTCCTGTGCTTCTGTGTATTTTCCTTCAAAAGAAAGCTTTTTGATGCTGGCCATCGTTTCGGGCGACACATCTACTGCAGGCTGATACGGTCCGCCTGTCCAAAGGGTATCTTCACTGATGCTGATACGCTCCTGGGCAGCGCCGCCAAATACCATTCCGCCTAATTTCCCATTTCCAATGGGCAATGCTTCCAGCCATTTTTCTGCCGGTTTCCGGTACCACAGCAACAGATCGCTGGCTGCTGTAGCCGTTTTGGGAGATGCTGAATTGCCAAATGCTTTATTTAAACCGGATACAAGGGGACTAAAACTAATTGCTGCAAGGGTGCCTGATTTGATAATGGAACGGCGCGAATGTTTTTTCATACGAGTATGTTGCCCTGATTATTTTTTGCTAATATACGGCTTGCGGCAACAGATTAATTGTTTATTCGACAGTTTACTTAAATATTAATCCCGCAAAAGCTCACCTCATTAAGGGAAACCATAAAAAGGGGCATCCCGCTTCAAAAGCGTTCCGTTAATGACCTCGTCCAGCCAGCCTTCATACCAGTCCAGGAAGGTGGCGGTAGGTGCAAAAAGGGGTGGTACAATGTAGTTGTAGTCCAGGTTTACCACACGTCCCGCATAAGGCCCTTTAACAACCAGGGCGTGTATATAGGAGCAACCTTGTGAACCCAGCGGTAAAACACCGCCAAATACTTTGTGGGCTTCCTGTCTGTATGCTTCCGGGGAAATTTTACCCTGCTTATTTTTAAATTGCGCTAACAACTCCCACTGCTCTATTGTCATGTCCGGATCGATCACGCAATCGTATTTCAAATAATCTTTGGATTTGTCGTTTTCATAGTCCAATGGATAAAGGCCGTTATAAGGCCCCGCGCCTAAGATCCCGTATGATTCTTCGAATTCAACGCCGCCGTTCCCCACCACCAGTAAAAATGCCCGGTAGTCGGCTGGCAGTTGAATGGAATACCTGCGCTCGAATGCAGCTGCCTCTTCTTCTGTGACAGGCACGCTCAACATGTACTCATGCAGTTCTGCTCCGTATGCCATGCAATTTTTGTCTGCTTGTGCTGCCGTTACCAGTTTCTCTTTTATTCTTTGTAATTGTTCATCAAATGGGGTTTTGATCAAAGTGGGCCTATACCCCTGTGCGTATTTCTTTTGCACGTGTGTCCGAAATGCCAGCTCACGCTCATCGACATGTTTTCTCAATAGTTCATGCAAGCCGGGCAGTGCACCCTGGCCCTTATAACCGTAAGCGATGAGGTCCAGGTAATCATCCGGGGTCATCATTGCCTCCAGTTGGTGGTTGGCATACAACCATTCTTCAAACTCAAGTACTGGCAATTCGCCGCTCAGCGTTTTATAAAATATCTCCAGGATCTCTTTGGGTAGGGACATATATCGCGGTTATATAGCCCAAAAATAACAGTATTCCGCTATTATTATTAAAATAGGGATATTATATTTGGCGTTTTCTATTATTGAAGGAGTGAAGTAAAATATACAAAAAGTAAAATTATGTCCTGGGATATCGTAAGAATATACACCTTTCCAGAAAAAAACGTTATTGATTTTTTTAAAACCATTCCGGTAGTTGAAAGTATTTATTTAATTAATGATCTTGAAGGGGTCGATGATTATTCGCGAGAGAATATATTCGGTGATGTGCCTACCAAGTATAGTTACATGCGGCATGGGCTCCCCGACGGCGGATTATTGGCCGTGGAGCCAGAAGTTAAAACCGGTTTCTATGGAGAATGTGTGGATGAGGAAAGAATAATGGAGCCTATCACTAATGACTATGGCGTGATCAATGAGCTTACGGCAATACCTGAGCTAAATACCAGTCATTTTAATTTGTTTTATTATTTAAAGCAATTAAACGATCAAACCGGGGTGCCAATACTATATTTCCAGGATTTTATGTGGGGCGGACCAAGTGGTGACGATCTGGCTGTTGTTTTTGATGGAGATATCATTGTGTACCGGGGTCATGGAAAAATAGAAAATGGCTTTCAGGTAGTTAAGAACCTGGACGTTGAAGCACAAACTACCATTCTTCAAAAAGGCCTCGAACACGTAGGGCTTATCTTGCCTGATGAATATTTTGCTTTACATGTCAGGGAATTTGACTGGGGACGTTATGGTATTCACAGTAGATGGCAAAGTTTCAACATGCTATTGAAAATAACGTTTTCGTTTTGGAATGAGAAAAAATCAAGTGAAGAATTGCTTTCCATCTATCGCGACAGTGTATCGAGCACTGATCTAAAAGTTTGTTTAGAAATGGCTAACCGGCACAAAAGCAGCAAAATGCTGGAAGACTCATTTTTTGTCGGGTTTTTATTTGGTCTTTTTGATGCGCAGGTAGAGAATATTTTATTGAAGATAATATTAGGGGATTGGCATAGAAGGCATGAAGAAATAGCCCACATTTTTGAGTTGATATTCAATACAAACAAAGCAAATGTCCCTTTTTTATTGGCCGCAATAAATACAATACCAGTGTATTTGCATCAGGAAGATTTTAAAGGTTCCTACATTCATCAACTCATTAATGCTATTGTGGTTCAGCCTGAACCTGATAACCTTGAAGCATTAAAAAAATTGACTCAATCAGAAGATGAAGTGATAAAACGATGGGCGTTAAATAAACTTGAAAAAAAAGAACCCGGTAAATGGGAAAAGGATAGCGAATGATTATTAAGCTTCATGTGCTTACTCTTTTCCGGCGAAGTGGCTTACGAGACTTTGGACCTTGTCTGCATTGTTCCCGCTTGCGGAAAATAACATAGACCCGTTAAGGTTCCACATGCTTGTTTCGTTAACCGGATTTAAATGTTCAATACCAAACGAGTTGGCTTCGTCGTATGAATCAAAGAATATCAGTTCCAGTTTTGTTTGAGAAATAGCAGAGTGAAAAATGAACTTGTTTGTTCCTTTTTCCTGGAGTAGAAAAGGTTCCTCCCAGGAATTTAAAAATGCTTCTGCATTCCTGGAATTAGGGTGGGAGAGGCCGATGGTAATACGAGGTTGGTTTAACATGCAGGTAAAAATAAAACATTATTTAATTCATGGCAACTATTGAATTTTTAGACCAACTACTCAGCGACAATAAAGCGAGAGAGGCAAAGAAGTTAGCATTGATTATGGATCCGGCCAAAAAGCCTTTTCATATTCTATCTTTTATAGGCATCAATGAGGTTTATTTTATTTATAAAGCATTTGTAGAAGGCGATTTTAAAGCCGCCAGGCAGCATCTGTATAATATGGGCATGACAAATGCCTGGTACTATGAAAAAATAAATGGAGAGATTTTCGATGTTTTGGCAACATTTACTTACCCGCTTTTAAGCGACAGCAGTTTTTTGATAGAACGATATTTAACGTATACGAGAATGGATTCCCCCGGTTCATTTGCAGCTTGTTTTGGCAAGGCCATTCAAAATGTGTTAAAGAATGATATAGATGGGCTCTCTTTAAATATTGAAGGTTTGAAAAAGCGAAGTGGCCAAGGCTGGGAAAAAAACTATAATGGGGTTATTCCCGTATTTGAAGGCTTTATTGATAACGACAAAGCAAAAATTGAGGAAGGTTTGATGAGCTTACTGGCCAAACACAATAAACAGAATCAACCACCTGTATTAAAAGACTTCATGAACCTGGAAGCAACTGCACTCGCTAAATTGGCATGGCGAAAAGGGATATCAGTTGATGTGAAAAGCCATTTGATCCCTATAGTGCTATTGCCGGTTCAGGAACCTGATCAATATTCTGGCTATGAATTCTTTAATGAAGTGAGCTGATAAATGATCACTCCGGAGATCATTCTGGAAATTTATAATCGTATCTTAACAGTAAAATACGACGTATGGGCAATTCAGCCACACACCATGAGCGTATCGCAAAAATGATCTTTGGGTCAGTTTATCCGTTATACCTGCAGAAAGTGGAGAAGAAGGGCAGAACAAAGGAAGAGCTGGACCAGGTGATACAGTGGTTAACAGGTTTCAATAAAAAGACCATACAGGAGCTGATAAAAGAAAAAGTAACTTTTGAAACATTCTTCCGGCGGGCCACACTAAATCCCAATGCCTCCCTGATCACCGGAGTGATCTGTGGTTACCGGGTGGAAGAGATTGAAGAACCTTTGACGCAAAAGGCCAGGTATTTGGATAAGTTGGTCGATGAACTGGCCAAAGGCAGGAAAATGGAAAAGATCCTGCGCGGTTCGGAATAACGATTGCTCAATTTTCTTAAACAGTATATTTTCTCCGTTTTCCATCAACAGTCAGTTTTATTCTTTGCGGGATTAGTAGTAATTTAATATTGATGAAAATGGAGAAGACTGATAGCAAAATAACTGCTTTTATAGTATTTGTGTTGTTGGTACTGATGAGCCAAAACATATACTCCCAAAGTCGTACCCTTATCATAAAAGTCATCGACAGTGTTCAGTTACCGGTAAGCAATGCCACTATCAGGATCAATCAAAAGGAACGGCTGGCCGATACTACCGGCATTATCTCGACAATTTTACCCAATGGAAGGTACCGGATCACAGTAACCGCTGTGGGATACCATAACATTACCAAATTCCTGTTAGTAAATAATGATACGTCGATTACGGTGAACTTACGATCGCGGGAAAGCCTGCTGCAAAACGTAATTGTCACCGGTAGCCGTAACATCCTGCGCAATCAGATGAGCGTTCACAGCCTGGATATGGAACAGATCCAGAAACTGCCGGTAGTACTGGGCGAGGTGGACCCGTTGAAAATAATAACCCTGTTACCGGGCGTTAAAAATGGGGGCGAAGCGAGTGCCGGTATTTACGTTCGTGGTGGCGGCCCCGATCAAAACCTGGTTTTGCTCGATGGCATACCGGTGTACAATCCCAATCATCTGCTTGGTTTTTTCAGCGTTTTCAACGGGGATGCAGTGAAAAATATAGAAGTAATAAAGGGTGGAATACCTGCCGAATATGGCGGCCGTTTAAGCAGTGTCATTTCAGTAAATACCCGCGATGGCAACAGGGATTCTGTAAAATTTAGTGGAGGTATTGGCCTGATCTCCTCCCGGCTTTCGCTGGAAGGGCCATTGATAAAAAAGCGAGCCTCCTTTGTGATCAGCGCGCGCCGCACCTACATTGACCAGGTAGCCCGGGTAATAGCCCCCGACAGCATCGGTCGCAATGGGTATTTCTTTTACGACATAAACGCCAAAGCCGACTTTGCCATCAACAGTAAAAATGCCCTGTATCTGACCTTCTATATTGGAAAAGACGACTTCACTTTTACCGACAATGACAATGATGGCCCCCACCGGCAGTTCAATGCCATCTGGGGCAATACCATAGTTGGCCTCACCTGGAAACAACAATTGAGCAGAAAGTGGCGGCATGAATTATCGTTGGTACGGAATGATTTTAATTTAAACAGCCAGATAGCTTTTTCTACTAACGGATTTATTTTTTCATCAGGTCTAACCGATCACACGGTAAAAGACGATTGGGTATATACGCCGGCAACCTGGTTAAGATGGAAGGGCGGTCTTCAATATACCTGGCATAAATTCAAACCGGGTGCGGGCAGTGCCAACGCCGGCTTCCAGGAATTCCAGTCGCAGATCAATGACCAGTATGCACGCGAAGCGGCGGGGTATGTAAGTGCCGATGTCGATCTTACCACCCGGCTGAACCTGGTAGCTGGCATGCGCTACAGTTATTTTAACCAGGTGGGTCCTACGGAGCATGTAATATACGGGCCCGATGGGGCGCCTACCGGCCAGACAACCTATTATAAAAGAGGGCAAAGCATTGCCCGTTATCATTATCCAGAACCCCGGATCAGTCTATTATACAAACTGCCCAATGCAGCCAGTGTAAAATTATCATATACACGCACCATTCAATACCTGCACCTGGCAACTACCAGTGCGGCTACTTTCCCCAGCGATCTTTGGGTGCCTGTGAGCCGGCTTATTAAACCTGGCAAAGCAGAACAGGTGGCAGCCGGTTTTTTCAAAGGCTTTGGTAATGGGCGTTATGAAGCCAGTGTGGAAACCTATTATAAAACCCTGGGCAATCAACTGGAGTTTAAACCGGGCGCACAATTATTATTAAATCAGAACCTGGAAGGGGAGATGATCTTTGGCAGCGGCCGGGCGTACGGACTGGAACTGTTTATACAAAAGAAAACCGGAAAATTTACCGGCTGGATCGGTTACACGCTGAGCCGGGCTGAACGCACATTTGCCGATATGAATGAAGGCAAACCATTTCCATACCGGTACGATCGTACCCATGATATAAGCGTTGTAGCGAATTATAAACTCGGCAGGCACTGGGAGGCTTCCGCCGTTTTTGTATATGGAACCGGCAATGCCCTGACCATGCCTACAGGCCGGTTTGTTTACAATGTGGGTTATAGTTCCCGCGACCAGCAACCCATATTTACGAATATCAGTCAGTACGATAAGATCAACGACTACCGCATGCCGGCTTACAACCGGTTAGATCTGGCCTTTACACTTACGCCGCGCCCCCGGGCCAAACGTTTTAAAAGCAACTGGGTATTCAGTTTGTACAATGTATACAACCGGCGCAATCCGTATTTCATTTATATCAATGCCAATGAAGATGAACGGACCATCCAGGGAAAACAGGTTTTTCTGTTTCCCATTTTACCCGGTATTACCTGGAATTTTAAATTTTAAACGAATGAGAAAAGCAATCACTTATATCCTGCTATTGACGATGGTGACATTCGTTTCGTGTGAGCGGAATTTTGATATAAAATTAAAGGACAATCAGCCTCAGCTGATCGTAGAAGGTTATATAAACAATCAATTGCCTGAGTATAATTATGTGGTGTTGGGCCGCAGCCAGAGTTATTTTGAACCGGGGTTTGAAAACATTCCGGTGACCGGCGCTGTGGTAACAGTTACCGAAGGGACCCTGCTTGCCAATAATACCTATAACTGGGACCTGGCTTCAAAAAGAATACTGAAGGAAGGCCGGTTTCCCCAGTTCAATGACCAGGAGTTGCCCGGTGTTTATTTTGATCCTATGCTGAAAGCCGATCCAACAAGAGCATTGATAGGAAAACCTGGCAAACATTATTTACTGGAGATTGAAGCAGAGGGAAAGCAATATTCAGCCATCACTACATTGCTGCCCCTTATTCCCATAGACAGTGTAACCAGCGGCTTTCATTTCCTCGATGAAGATGAAGATGAAGATACCGTACAAACCAAGGCGCGGCTGACCGTTCATTACAAAGACCCCGATACCATTGGCAATACCCAGTTGTATTATTGGAGCACCATCGGCTCCAGGAACGATTTTGGATGGGGCGGCATGGGCACCAATCGTTTTACGCCGGGCACCGATGACCTGGTAAACGGCCAGTATATTCACTTAACGCTTTCCAATGGTTTTGCCATTGGCGACTCCGTAAATTATTACCTGGTCAGTGTGGAAAGGAAGGTGTACAATTTCTGGGACAGCTTTAATAAAGCCAGATCAAACGCCGGGCCATTTGCTACGCCCGTCAGTCTAATGAATACAATCAGTGGAAACAATGTGATCGGGTGCTTCAGTGGTTTTAGCATGAGCACCAAAAGTCTGGTTGTTCAATGAGCTGTTGACCCGTTTAACCGTTAAATACCTACGTCAATTGACCGTATAACACTTAGCTGCACTACCTAAACACACTAATATTGTGTTATTATTTAATAAGGTATGGCAGGAAAAGTGTTTGAATTGTTTGGGAAACCAGTGGTGTTGTTCGTGTTGAGCATGCTTCTTTATTATGGCAGCCATGCACAAAATGATTCAACGGTCCATCGCGATACAACCTGTGTTCAAAAAGATGTTGCTGACCTGATCCGGGCAGCATTGAAAATGCCTCCCAAAAAGGATACAGGCAAGAAAGGGTCTATTATCCTGGTACCTATTATCGGCTCCAATCCCGCAACTGGTTTTATGATTGGCGTTGGCGGCCAGTACGGTTTTAAATTGAAAGGCGAGAAAACCAATTATTCGTTGATCTCAGGCAGTGTTCAACTCACTACCAAAGGACAGAAACTCTTATTGATAAAGAACACTATTTTCTCAAAGAATAACAAGTTCATTCTAACAGGCGACTGGCGCTTCCAGGAATATTCACAATCTACCTATGGCTTAGGGACCAATGCGCCTGAAGAGGGGGGGCTGAATTATCATTTCAACCTGCTGGGATTAGAAACAACAGACGATTCGCTGGCCCAGCCTTTACGGTTTAATTTCTTCCGGTTTTATCAGTCCATCTCTTTTCATATAAAGAAATCATTTTACATTGGCACCGGGTACTACCTCGATTCCTATTCAAAAATTGTAGATGAAAAACTTCGGCTGGAACCAGGCAATACATTACTTACCAGTCATTACGTGTATAACAAACACTACGGATTCGATACGGCAAAATATACTGTCTCTACATTAAACTTTAACATTGTATCAGATACCCGGGACAATCTGATCAATGCATACAAAGGGCATTACTTCTTTTTCAACTGGCGCACCTCGCTGAAATTGTTTGGCACTAATTCAAATACCAGTCTCTTTTATGGGGAGTGGCGGAGTTTTCATTCATTGTCGAAAAGGAATCCGCGGCACCTTATTGGCTTTTGGCTGATGGGGGATTTCTCATCAAAAGGAGAATTGCCTTACCTGATCTTACCAGCCACCGCCTACGACCAACGAAGCAGAAGTGCACGCGGTTATACCCAGGGCCGGTTTCGCGGAAACAACCTGGTATATGGAGAAACAGAATATCGTTTTCCAATATCACCCTGTACGGGAGTGCTGGGTGGCGTTTTGTTTGCAAATGCCACCACTGCCAGCAACCCGCAGGAGACCGTAAAACTATTTCAATCCATACAACCAGGTTATGGGTTGGGATTGCGCATTATGGTTGATAAAAAAACAAGAACCAACCTGGCCGTTGATTTCGCGTTCGGCAATAAATCATCCGGCTTTTACCTGGCTGCGTCAGAAACATTCTAATGTAACCTGACTTGAAAAATAAAGTGAGTATACAGGTGCTGATGCTGTCCTGCTTTATGGGATTATATCCGGTATCGATACAGGCGCAGGTTGATACCTCCCGGTTAGCCAGCCAGAAAGACCTGATCGATATCCTGAAAAAACTCTTCAAAGTCGATCAGCAAAAAATTGATTCCACCCGTTTGAAAAAGAAATTTCAATTTTCACTGATCCCTGTTGCCGGAAGTGTAGCCGGTGGCGGAAAAGCCGTGGCTACAGCGTTCAACGCCTCTTTCTATACAGACGATGAATCCACCACGTCCTTATCGACCATTACCTTTACTCCCTGGTTTACCCTGGATGGAAAGTTTGTACTGCCATTCAGGGATCTGATCTGGCTGCCAAACGATGCCCTGTTATTAAAAGGGGATACGCGATTTATGATCTACCCGCAATATACATGGGGGTTAGGTGGCAATACAAATGAAGGTGACAAGGCATTGCTTCAGTACAATTACCTCCGGTTATACCACAGCTGTTTGAAAAAAATAGGACGAAAATTATATATCGGGGCGGGCTATGACCTTGACTTTCACTTCAACAACAGCTTAAAAAATGATTCTGTTTTGGCAACCATCCCTTTTTATGATTACATAAAGGATTATAACCAGCAAACTACCTCTTCAGGCCCGGTGATTAACTTTTCGATCGACACCCGGCGAAATTCCGCCAATCCGCCACGTGGCGTTTACTTCGCCGTTGACTACCGGTTTAACCTGAAAAGTCTGGGAAGTACCTACGACTGGCAGTCCCTGTTAATAGATGCCCGTAAATATTTTTCTTTTAGTAAACGTCAGCAAAATATCCTCGCATGCTGGAGTTATTATTGGGCTGTTACAAATGGGCATGCCCCTTACCTGGATTTGCCCAGCATTGGCTGGGATTATTATAACCGGTCAGGTCGGGGTTTTGAACAAAACAGGTACCGGGGCAGGCAGCTATTGTATTTTGAAACGGAATACAGAAGGGACCTCACCCGCAATGGTTTCTGGGGTTTTGTAATATTTACCAACGTACATACAGTATCCGAATACGAAGGAAATGGTTTCGTTTACTGGCACCCGGCAGCCGGAACAGGCCTGCGGATAAAATTCAATAAGATCTCCAGGACCAATATCGGGATCGATATCGGTTTTAGTAAAGGTTTTACCGGAGTTTATTTGTCATTGGGCGAGGCGTTTTAGTAATAGTGAAATTATTGTTTGGCGCACCATTGCACCAATGCGGGATACAGCGCTTCGATTTTTTTATTTTTATTGGCGTTACGAAGAGTGACCAGGTAATCGGCAAACGCTTTCATTTTTATAAAACCCCGCTGTTTTACCATTACGCCATTTACATCCTCGTATGTGGCTTTCAATGTTTCGGGATCTTTTTTGAACACCTCTTCGCAATACAACAAAAAGACGGCAAATGTCATGTATTCGTTAAAAACGTGCAGGGGGGTATGATAATACTCGGTCCCATATACCTTTACATTTACCCACTTTTCACGGTCCTTCAACGCTTCATTTATTTCCTTTTCATATTTTTCGCCCGGCTTTCTTACATAGTTATGGTCTATCTCGGTAAACATGCCTCTTGTGTTAAAAGCCTCGGTGAATGCAGCCGTCCATTTTTCATTGTGAATAATAGGCGGCAATATCATCTGGATCAGTTTAAAATCGCCGTCGGTAAAAGCCCCGGTGTAGTTCAAACCATTGATTAACGGCGAACAAAGGATCTGATAGCTGTTGACACGGGTGGTAAAGTTTCGCTCCAGCCATTTCCATTGTCTTCCGAGATTGGCATTTTTTTCGTAATCCGAAATAACGTTGTTGTAAACAGGCTGGTGTAATGCATAGAATTGCCGGAAGGACGATTTCTTTGCAAAATTCTCGATGGCTGTCTTGTAAGTGGTAATAGGATTTTCAGTGATCCTGATCTTATTTACTTCATCGGCAGGTATTGAATATATATCGTTGGCCAGCAGGGTATCGTTGTTAAAATCATAACTGATGGCGTTGCCTGTTAGGAATACATAGTTGAGGGGGCTTTTTTGCAGCAGCGAATCGAATGTTATAAGAATGGGTTCGTTTTGAAAGGGTTTGAATTGTTTCAACACATCCTGGTAGTAATCGCCTTGTTGCTGCACCATATCATCGTTGCCTAAGCCGAATTTGGTAACGGCGATCATAATGTGCACCAGCTCTTTGACCTCGTTGATCTCGATCCAGGATTTACCGTTGTTTTGTTGCTGAAAGGCTTTTGTGAAATTGGCTTTTCCATCCTGGGCAAATGAGAAGGCAGTACTGTATACAAGGGAAACGGCTACAATGATTTTTTTCATACTAGATTCTGACAGTTTGGTTTTGGTTGGTTGCGCGTATGGCAGCTAGTTACCTGTACGGTTATACTGTCAAAATACTTATTAATCTCTTTTGAGAAAACTTTATACAGCCATCATGATACGTTCATTGGAAATTTTCCTATGTATGGTAAGATAGTGTTATATGGATAAAAAAATAATCCTCCCGTTTTAACGGGAGGATTAAACAAACTGTCTATATTTCTTTAGCGACGGCCCTTGCTTCGGTAGTTTTTGAAAGAACCTTCAGCGCCTTGCCGCCTTTCCTTTTTGTTCTCGTGGTTTTTCTTTTCTTTACCCGTGTTTTTGCCGGGGCGGGTGTGTTGCCCTTTGCGGTCCTGGGTAGATTTCTTCGCCGGTTTTTCCCGCTTCCACGACTTCTCTTCCTTTTTACCTGTTTGGGGTTTGCCCTCTTTAACAGGCGGCTTTGTTGCTTTAGAAGCAGGCTTTGTTGCTTTGGTAGCCGGCTTTGCTGCTTTACTCTTATCAACCTGCTCCCTGTTTTCAGCGCCTTTACGCTGGCGTGGGGCTGGTTTAGCCGGGCTTTGGACCTTGGTTGAATCGGAGATGCTTTCCATCAATGCCGATAACTCCGCATCGCTGAGGTAACGCCATTTGCCCAGTGCCAGTTTGTCGAGCCTGATGTTCATTACGCGTACCCGTTGCAGCCCCACAACCGCATAACCCAGGTGTTCGCACATCCGCCTGATCTGGCGGTTGAGGCCTTGTGTAAGCGTAATACGAAAGGTTTGGCGGCCCATCGGCTGTACTTTACAGGGAAGGGTGCGGGTGTCCAGAATGGGCACTCCGCTCGACATTTGATGGATGAATGCATTGTCGATGGGTTTGTTAACCCGTACGATGTATTCTTTTTCGTGGTTGTTATCGGCTCGCAGGATCTTGTTTATGATGTCGCCGTCATTGGTGAGCAGGATCAGGCCTTCAGAATCTTTATCGAGACGGCCAATAGGGAAGATCCTTTTGGGGTAGTTTACGAAACTGATGATATTGTCCTTGATGTGTAATTCGGTGGTGGTGGTGATCCCAGGTGGCTTATTAAGGGCCAGGTATACCCGTTTTTCCTTTTTGGCGGCGGTGATGATGCTGCCATCCACTTCCACCGTATCACCGGGTTTATACCGGTTGCCCAAAGCGGCTGGCCGGTTGTTCAACATTACCCGGCCGGTGGAAATGAGGTTGTCCGCTTCCCGGCGCGAGCAGTAACCCGTGTCACTGATAAACTTATTTAAACTGATCGAATTGTCCAAGGAGATATCGTTTTAGTGTGGTTGGCATATGCTTCCCGGTGCAAATGTAAGCGAATTTACACCGCCTTTTCAGCAAAGTAAAAACGCCTTTCCAACAAAGTTCGCCGGGTACATTCCCTATAATTTTACCTAAAATATTATATGGAAAACGTAAAAGAAACCGTGCTGGTTACCGGCGGTTCCGGTTTTATAGCCAGCTATTGTATCATCGCGTTACTGAAAAAGGGATATAAAGTGAAGGCAAGTCTGCGGTCGCTTAGCAGGGGTAAGACCTGGAGCGGGCGCACTGCCAGATCGTTGTTCAAAAACAAAAGCCGGTTGACGTATATCTAGACGCAGGTTTTGAGAACCTGGCACACTTCTCCTTTGCTTTTAAAAAGCAATATGGTTACAATGTTTCGCAGCTCAATTAATTACTTCGTCTTTTGGCTATGTTAACTGTTAAATTAATAGCTATTGATGCAGATGTTATTGATAACAGAATGTTTTTTTCGAAGTTATAACCGGTAATGGCTACAAACAGAATAAGTACTATGATGGCTAAAATTAAATTGATCAAACGCCAGGCTTTCATTACCATAAATGTTGCTCAGTTACTATCACTTAAAAGTAGGGAACTTTAAAACAGCAACAATGATTTTTTTTTGGACAAATTGATAAGGGCATCGGCTTTCGTTGTAAATAATTATATTCGCAATTATTTAAATATGAAAGACCGACTTAAAGAATATTCTCCTTATCAAAGAATACTACTAATTTCCAGTTTAGCGATCTATATGCTTTCGTTTGTACTTCCTGCTTTTACGATGCTGGATTACGATGGTAAAAAATCAATAGCAGGATTTGAAGCTTTCCTTACGGGTGGGCTTGTCATTCTTGGCGGTGGTTTATTGGAATGGATAATATGGGTTGCAAACCCGTTGTTCATGCTCTCCATTTTTTTGAGACTCCGCGGAGACCGCCGAGCCATCGTGCCCGGCATAGCATCAGTATTGCTTGCTTTATCTTTTTTATTTTGGAAAGACATTTTAGCAGCAGAAAACGGACGTACAGCGGTAATTGCATCAAGGAATGCAGGCTATTTTCTTTGGCTTATCAGCTTTGTGGCCTGGATATTTAGTTTTAAGGGAAATGGAGAGTAAGTTAATGATGGGCAATCCCGGTTTCATAGCGCGCTTTACTATCCGCCGGTGCTTCCTTTCTGTCGAACATTCCATAGTCTCTGATCACCTGGGCTATTCGCAGATGATAATCTTTAAAAATATATTCCCTGCCTTTTAACTGGGCATTTCTGTGTGCCTCCAAATTTCTCCATTGTTGGATCGCCTGTTCATCTGACCAGAATGATAAAGACAATATTTTTTCAGGGTGATAAATACTTTGAAATCGTTCAATTGAAATAAAACCGGTTATTTTTTCCAGTTCGGGTTTCAGACTGGCCGCTATATTCAAATATACCTGTTTGCGGGAATCATCGGCCGGGATGACTTCAAAAATTACAGCAATAGCATGGGTGTTAGCTGACTGGATGTTTCTTTTGTATTGCAGAAAATGTAGCACCTCATCATATAACTGAAATCGATTTTTTTCCAAATGCATTACGTGGGTGCCTGATGCAATGACAACATATTTTTTCTCAGTTGCGTTTGTCAATGATCTGAACAACGTTTCCGCATCGTCGTTATCCGGATAATTATCCCACTCACCCCGAATGATCAATGTAGGTACTTTTATTTCGGCAGGGTTATAATAAGACTTTCCATGAAGCAGGTCTTCTATATCCTGTGTGGGTCCGGCGGGAAAGCGAACGCTGTCAGTAGTAAACCTGCCAGCCAGCGGATCTGATTGTAACCATTCATTGCCCCAGGTTTCAAAAACTTCTTTTGTCAGCTGGCAGGTTTGTCCGGCAGGAGTAAGGCTTTTCATGGCTGCTATTCTCTGCGAAGGTGTCATTGCTTCATATGCGTACTCAATTTTGGGGGCTACAGTAGCCTCTTGTTTTACAGTAACAGGTGCAAACAAAACTAACTTAGCTATTTTTTGGGGAAACTTTGTGGCATATAACGCGGCAACCGAGCTGCCCCAGGAATGGGCAATTAAATAGACTTTATCTTTTCCGGTTTTTTGAATGATAAAATCTATAGCCTTGTCAACATCTTTGTAAATATCCACGGCCCTTCCAATGGGTTTTCCGGTTGCTGAGGTATGTTGCATTTCCGGATAACGGTCGGAGTTGCCGTATCCAGGAAAATCAAGGGCATAAACATTGTATCCGTTTTCAGATAGATTGTCCAGCCATGAATAATTATCCATTTTAAAATTAAAAGCCAGCGCAGCGGGGAAAGAGCTGCCATGAAGGAAAAGGACCGGATAATCGTTCGATAGCGTATTAGGTGCCTGGTGAGCGATAGCGATCTGTAAACCGGGAATCCGGCTTTCCGTTTTCAGTATTTCAGTTTTATTCATAGTTTGTCCATATGTTTTTAATAGCAGCAGGTTGTATAGAAACGTAAAGAGCGTGGCAAATTTCATTGCATTGAATTTTTTGTACAGCAAAGCTAAATCCACGCTATCTTTAATACTTCATTTAACACTTAACAATGGTTGTAAGCATGGATAGTCAATTTGGTAACATAACTTCTCTGATTGGAGATCCCATACGTTCCATTGTACTCTGGACGCTGCTCGATGGCCGGGCTTATACGGCCACAGAATTGGCAATTTGTGCAGATACCTCAGCACAAAACATAAGTATGCATTTAAGTAAACTGGTGCGGGCTGATTTACTGACAGTAGAAAGTCAGGGCAGGCACCGGTATTACAGATTTTCAAGACAGGAAGTTGCCTATGCCATTGAAGCCCTTGCCAATCTTATCTCCCATAAAGATCAGGTGAAAGAAACAGCTATTGATATTTCGGATATAAAGTATTGCAGAACATGTTATGATCACTTAGCCGGTAGAGTAGGTGTGCTGGTAACTGAAAAATTGATAGCACAAAAAATTATTGAGCTACAAAATAAGGTCTATACACTTACAACCAAAGGGGATAAATTCTTCAGGGACTTTGGAATTGATGTAAATGAATTAAAAAACAAAAGACGGCTTTTTGCCAGACCCTGTCTGGACTGGAGCGAACGAAAATATCATCTTTCTGGTTCCCTGGGTGCTGCGTTGCTTAATGAAATGCTGCAGGCAGACTGGTTAAGAAGAAAGAAAAATTCGCGCGCTATTGTTATTACCTCAAAAGGACAAGCCGGGCTTTACAGTAAGTTTAAAATTTCTTAAGGGGTAAACAACTTCCAGTTGCCTTCGGAAACAACTTCAATGGTGCTACCAGTCACTTTAATGGCGGTTTGATCGTCAATTGCGTATGAAGGCATTGGCAGCGTGGCAGCCAGTTTTTCCAGGTTGGACAGGGAATTCTTCGGGAACCATTCATGGTCAAGATGAGGATGTAGTGCAAAATCAAATAATCCCAGTGATTTATCGCTTTCGGCAGGCAGGGTATGATGACCATAAGTGGTTCCAAAGCGCGTCATCACCATGCTCCCTGCACTCAGACCCACATAAACTGTTTTGCGCAGTAACGAGGGCAACAGGTCTGCCAGTCCGGTCTGCTGCATCCAGTAGCTCAGATACTGGCAATCACCGCCTCCAACCAGCAAGGCATCGGTCTCCTGAAGTTTGGGAAGCCAGAGCTCCTGTTTTACACTGAGCAACGCGGTGAGTTCCAGCACGCCCAACGACTTCCAGCCTAATTCGCAGAAGGGGTCACCTAATGATCCGTTGATCACCCTGCGCGCTATGTCAGTGCCGTTAGGCAAAGCGTATATCGCGGTGGGGATGAAAAGAGCATTCGCCTCAGAAACCGGTTTACCCAAAAGGTCAACGAGTGCCTGGTGAATGGTAGGGTTGCTAATGCCGGCGGAAGTGAGAAGTAGCTTCATAATAATTGCTTTGGGAATTACAAATTAATAAAAAATTTAGATGCTGCGTGATAGCTTCTTCTAAATGGGGAGTTTGTCTTATTTTGGACTGGATTTTGTGGATAGCTGCGCATGAAAAAGTTAACCTGCCTGTTGGCAGCCTGTTTTATGATCCTACTCCATACCTGCGCCCAGGAAACCGATGTACGCCGGAAGGCTAATGCTTTCATGAAAGCGCATCAGGCAGCGTGGGAAGATCTGTCCCTTCAATTTTTTGATACTACCATGATAAAGCGCTTTCGGGAACATCCTTTCTACATAGCCTATAGCCGGTTCCTGAAAGATAACGGAAATGAATATTTGGCATTACGCACTGCCAGGTTCCGTCAATATAACCCACCACCGGCTGCATTAAAGGCATTTGCCTGGAGAAATCCGCGTGGCATGGAAGAGATCGGGGAAAATGCAGACCTGATGTCACTCGCTTTTCTTCGTTCATTTGATCCCGGAATGCCTGCGCAAATAGTAATGAATACAATGGTCCCTTTCATCACGGCCGACAATTATCTTCCAATTGACGATGTAATGAAATACTATCGGAAACGGGCAGCTTTCGGTACCCTGTTATATACAGAGCCTGTTGCCGGAGATGTATGGCAGGTTTGGTGTGCAGATCGTTCATATGTATTCCATTTTACATTTGATCTGCGGGATGGCAGGCTGGGAAAGATGCAGTACGCAGTTGTGCAGCCGATAGAATGGCCGGCATCGGTGGTAAAACCGCTCGATGAAGCCACCGGGTTATGGGCTGATGGAATGAGGACATTGTGGGACCATTACCAATCCTACGATCTGGAAAAGGAAACGCGGTACATGACGCACCGGAGCGAAATAGCAGGCATATTTTATCAGCAGAACCAGGCGCGGTTTGTTGCAGCCAGAACGGCACAATTAAAAACCTTCCTGAAACCCAGGCCTGCACTTGATAGCGGTTTTAAAGAGACCACCCAACCCGGGGACAATATCCTGCAGAACGTTGATACCGTATTTAACGCCTGTTCTTTTATATATCCCGAACAATGGGAGAGTGCTATTGAAGTGGCTGCAGGCGGGTATTTAAATTTGCCCGTAAAAGACCGGGCCATGCGGTTACAGCATAAAGGCATGTTTGGCATAGAGCGCTATGTGCAGCAGGCAGGTGACGACCAGTACGAAATATGGACGGTCAGCGACAACGATGTGGTCCATTATGTGTGGGACCTGAGAACAGGCCGGGTGAACAACGTTCGTTACTGGATCAAATAGCTAGAATAAACAATTATGAATTTCACCTGGTTTTGGGTGCATAGATCAGTTGCACCACGCCCGATTTGAATACTTTGGTATCGGTCAGTTGCAGGTCAAACCTGGCTGCGTTTTCAAACAAGGGTTTGCCGGCTCCTAATACAGTTGGGTGAACGGAGATCATATATTCATCAACCAGGCCGTTTTCTATAAAGGTGGTGATCAGTTTGGCGCCGCCGTAGAGCCAGATATCTTTGCCGGGCTGGTTCCTGATCCTTTCTACTTCGGCTACTACGTCAGTACTGATAAAGGTAGCCTTCTCATCTGCTCTTGACTGGCTGGAGAAAACGATTTTTTTCATAGACTGAATGAGGGAAGAGAACCGCTTTTCCATATCCGATGCAGCTGCGTCAGACTGGTAATTACCCCATAGATCATAACTTACGCGTCCATAGAAGATAGTGTCAACAGATTCCAGAAATTTATCGAAATGCATATCTTCCTCCAGTATGCACCAGTCCAGTTCCCCATTGGCTCCTTCGATAAACCCATCTAGTGTAGTGGCTAAATTCAATATTATCTTTCGCATGGGGCAAAGGTAATAATTCGGCAGGGTGAAGGTATTGGTAGTAGCACCAATCAGTGATAAAAAAATAACCACCACCGCGGGTATCGAGATCGGATGCCAGTATCACCGCCAGCTATGGCTTTTCAGGCCTTAGCGCATTGCTGGGCATATTTGTCGGGTTTCCATTCTTATGCCAAAGGTGATCCAATGCCAATTCCAGACTGGATATATATTACATTGGTGGTAGTAGCAGTATGTTAGCCTTATATAGGTACAGAAAATTAAGTAAAACGTAACGTTGGGATAGTTAAACTTAGCCAATAACAATAAAACGAACAGGCTGTCGTTTCGGGGATTCTTAACAACCTGAAACTATGAGCAACTTAAACGAGCAGGCTGCCAGCCAAAGTTACTTTTCTGAAGGGGATATATTTTATACGCAAGACCACAAACAATACTACCTCTATAAGCTGTTGGCTTTCGATAAAGATTTTGACTGTTATCATGTTTTAAGGTATGAGCCGGTGAACGCCTTACCCAATAACGAGACACTTTCCGATTTGGAAGTTCAGGTTTATCATTCGCCGATTGACAGGAATGGGTTCAAGGATGCTAAATTGCTTACCGCTTCAAAAATAGTTGCCGACGACCTGATCGGTTATCATGAATATTTAAGAGGAACCCAAGACCCGGAAGAGTACATCCCAATTGCAACGGGTTATTATCAGGCCGGATATACTTTGACCGACGAGAAAAAGTACTATGAAGCCATTGACGCCTATTCAAAAGCGATAGACCTGATTCCCACTTTTTATGAAGCAATCGACAACATGGCATTTTGTAAAATGGACTTAGGGCTTTGGGCTGACGCAATTGAAGACTTTCAGGAGTCGTTGGAAGTGAGCCCGAATAGTATGCTTGCCGTATTTTCGATTGGTGAGTGCTATTTTAAGATGGGTGATTATAGAAAAGCAAAGGAACAGTTCGAGCAGGCAATCGACATTGACCCAACTCATCAGCTGCCACGGGACTTTTTGAATAAAGTAAATATCTTGTTGGGAGAAGCTTAAGTAAGTCCTCGTATAAATTTATTTCAAAATAAATTTTGTTCCTTTAGAATTGTTTCTAATTTTGCATCCATGAAACAAATGGCATCATATCAATATCTCCTCGGCGGTTATCCATTGGATACCGGGTTGGCAATGGTATGATGTGAAATATAAAACATTATAAAAGCCCCCACGGTATCGTCGGGGGCTTTTTTTGTGCCTGTAACAACAGGTTCTATATTAAATATGAGTGATCACCATAGGTAACAACCAATTTTTAAATCACGAACAATCAATGGTAGATGAAGAAAATTCCAACGCTTTTCAAAAGAGAGAATAGCCTGCCGAACAACCCTGCAAAAAATGAAGTAACACCCGGTTGCGAATGGGTGTTAGAAGGGGCAGGTATTGCAACCCATAAGTGGGATGGGACCTGTTGCCTTATAAAAGAAGGTGTATTATTTAAAAGATACGATGCCAAACAAGGTAAAACGCCGCCAGATGGTTTTATTCCGGCACAAGACCCGGATCCAATTACAGGTCACTGGCCCGGATGGTTAAAAGTAACTGCTGCAAAAGAAGATAAATACTTTATGGAAGGGTGGCGCAATAGCTTTGCCACGTTAGGCAATCCGGTTCCGGATGGAACATACGAATTAATTGGTCCCAAGATCAATAACAACAAAGACGGCGCCACCGAACATATACTGGTACCTCATGGGAAAAACGATTACCCCGAATTCCCAAGAACCTTTGAAACGATAAAAGACTTCCTGGAATCATTCAAAGGAGAAGGGGTGGTATTCCATCATCCTGACGGCCGGATGTGTAAGATCAAACGGCGTGATTTTGGATTTAAATGGTAATTGATGTACAATAAATCCCGGCGTAGCGTCGGGGTTGTTTTTTCCCTTGACGTTTGTCAATCCGCTTTTGTTTTTGGATCTTTAGAAAGGCCGTTAATTAAACAAGCCCGGCATACCTGTCCTCAGATGGTAAATAGCCTTTTTTCTGTAAAATGCTGCCAAGCCGGTTATAGAACGCCGGATCTTCGGGCGTGACGGTGGCTAGTCCATCCACATAACGGTTATAGAAACTGAAGAGCGCCGCTATAAGTACTGTATCGTGTAACTCCCGGTCTGTTGCGCCCTGGTCGCGGGCCGTCTGAACCATTTCAGGTGTTACAAGACGCCCGCTTTTACCAACGGTTTTTGCGATAGTCAACAGTGCTTTCATTTTTTCGCTTATTGCAGCAGTAGTTATATCTGTTTTCACTTGCTCTGCAATTAAGGGATCAGACAGGAACGCATTAGCTGCGGCGGTATGGGCGGCAGTACAAAATGAACAGTTATTGCCATGGCTGACAACGGTAGCGACAAGCTCGCGTTCTCCCTCGGTGAGCGTTGATTCTCCACGAAGCAGCATTTGGGTGAGTTGGCGAATGGGTAGCGCAGTATCGAGCCGGTAGTCAAGCAAACCGGTAATACCCGGCAGATTTTCATTTAATTGAATATATGGCATGCTATCTTGTTTACCTACAAGGTAGAGAAAAAATCGTGACTATCTTCTCTGACTCTTCAAACGCATAAAACATATAGTTTATATTTCGTGTACCATGTGTCAGCCTGGCCTCATCCATGTGTGAACCATGTGTCAAATATGTTCCCTCCCTAATGAGGCACACATGTTTCACACATGGTTGACACATGGTTTAGGCTTTTTTCATACCTGTACTTATCACCCGTCCCGGGTATATGGCTGTTTATCCCAGGTTTGGGACAAGCCCGTTCCATTTTCCGGCAACCAGCCCTTTTGAATCTTACCTTTGTTAAATGCAGCACTTCAGCAAAGTATTCCACTATATGCGTACCGCCATTTTTATAATGGTGGTTTTCCCGCTTATATCCTTTGCTCAGATAAAAGATAATATTCATACACAATTGGCAGTTCAACTTCAGCAAAGTAAAGCAGATACAAACCGGGTGTCTCTTTTGCTAAAGCTGGGTCAATATTACATACGAAGAGAATATTATTTGTATAAAACTGGTAATCCTTTTACCCAGCTCGACAGTGCCTGCTTCTTCGCAGAAGAAGCGCTCCATTTAAGCCAGGCTTTAAAATATAAAAGTGGCATAAATGAAGCGACTTTAGTAAAGGGAGATGCGCTTATCAGAAAAAGAGAAATACGTTCTGCGCTTGCCTTGTTGGGTACCCTGGATGATTCAACCCGCTTTCGTTTGCTGATCATATTAGGCCGGCATTATCTTTTTCATACCGAAAGAACTAAAAAAGACCTGGATAGCTCGCTGCTTTATTTAGAACAGGCAAATAATATTACCGTGGTCCGTGTAGCAAAAAAATGGCAGCCTGATTATTTACATCTCAAAGCAATGCATTCCTTTATTACGGAAGGCTTGCAGCAAAGTAAAAAGCTATACCAGGAAACGATAGATAAAACAAGCGCGCCCGGTAATGAAGAAAGGGAAGCGCTTTTATGGCATGAATTGGCAACGCTTATCCCATTACGGGAGAAGACCGGTATTACCAGGTTGTATTGTTTTGAAAAAATGTATTCGCTTTATCAAAAAAGCGGTAATCAGGAAAGGCAGGCATGGGCCTTAAAGTCAATTGCAGATATACATCTGGTAAATGGAAGGCTGGATCTTGCTGAAACGGAGTTGTTGGATGTACTTGAACAGTATAAAGCCATGGGATACCGCGACCTGCACTATATTTATGATCTGCTGGCGGTAATCTACCGCTATAAAGGCGATTTTAGTAAGTGTATTTTTTATGGCTCAAAATCAATAGAAAGTGTGGAAGCTACGCACGATTCGGCTTCGGCAATTACTTTTTACAGTCGCCTGGCAAATATGTACCGGGAATCTGGCCAGCCAGACAAAAGCGTAGAGTGGTTTTCGAAAGCCCTCAGGGACCGGGTATTTAAAGGGGATAACAATGGTTTTATCTTCAGAGATGCATTTTTCTTTGCAAGGGAGCTGATAAAAGTAAATAGAGCAAAGGAAGCACTGGAGTATATCCTGGATATTTATGCAAAAAATAAACCCATTGGTGTTCATGCAGAAGCATGCCTGCTCGGTTCATTGGCCTTTTGTTATCATGCGTTGAAGCTGGAACGGCAGGCTGAAAAATATTATCTTGAACTTATAAAGCTGTCCGGGCAGCTGCAAAAGGACAATGAAATTACAACCGATATTCATTACGAGTTAGGCCAGTATTTCATCGGTAAAACGCAATATGTAAAAGCTGCTGTCTATTTGCAAAAGGCCCTGAATACTGCAGAAGCTACTAACTCGCTTCCTGAAGCTAAAGATATTCACCTGATGCTTTTCAGGGCAGATTCCGGCATGGGTAATTATCCTTCCGCCATGAAACATTTACTAAGGCACAAGTTATTGAACGACTCCATCTTCAATGAGACCAAAAGCTGGCAATTGGAAGAATTAAGGGTCCAGTACGAAACGGCAAAAAAGGAAAAAGATATTGAAGCACTCAACAGTCAGAACCAGTTGCAGCGCATTGGCGTTGAGCAGGCCAACAGAACAAAGAATATTACCCTGGCTTGTGTGGCATTATTGATAATCATTGTGGGATTGCTATTCAATCGTTATCTGCTAAAACATAGAACCAATCACAAGCTGCAGGTCCATCAAAAGGAATTGGACCAGAAAAATATTTATTTAGAAACGCTAAATACAAAACAGCAGGTATTATTGAAGGAAAAAGAGTGGCTGATCAAAGAGGTCCATCACCGTGTAAAGAACAATCTTCAAATGGTGACCAGTCTGTTAAATTCACAGTCCGCTTACCTCGATAACGACGTAGCGGTGCTGGCGATAAAAGACAGTTTGCGGCGAATGCAGGCTATGTCGCTTATTCATCAAAAGCTTTATTTGTCCGGAAATATTTCGACCATTACCATGCCTGAATACATCAAGGACCTCATGTGTTACCTGCATGATAGTTTCGATACCGGCAACCGGATCATTTTTCAACAAACCATAGCGCCCATAGCGCTTGATGTCTCGCAGGCAATTCCGCTCGGATTGATCATCAATGAATGTGTTGTGAATGCAATCAAATATGCATTTCCCGGCGATCGCAAGGGGACTGTCGGTATCGATTTGCAACCCGTTAATGACGATCACGTATTACTCACTATTTCAGATAATGGGGTTGGCCTGCCGAAGGGTTTTGACGTAAGGGGGCATAATTCACTGGGGCTTGACCTGGTACAAGGGCTTACAAAGCAATTAAACGGTACTGTTAATATGATAAGCGATAACGGGCTGCGTGTAATAATCCGGTTTGTTGTGATGAGTAAGCCAATTTCGGACGAACCATTTGTAAATTCTTAACCAGCGGCTTTAAATGAATAAAAAATTACTTATAGTAGAAGATGAATTCGTAGTGGCCAATGACCTGCGATTGATATTAACGCAGGCTGGATATAATGTATTGGGAATTGCCGCTTCAGTAGAAGAAGCTGAGGCGTATCTGCAACAGCAAACGCCTGACCTCGTTATTTTGGATATCCGGTTAAATGGAAAACGTTCCGGGATCGCCCTGGCGAGAAAGCTAAAGGATGAAAATATCGCATTCATTTATGTGTCTGCCAACGCTGACCAAAAAGTACTGGAAGAAGCGAAGACAACGGAGCCTTACGGATTTTTGATTAAACCCTTTAGGGAGAAAGACCTGCTGGTTACCCTGGATATTGCCTGGTATCGTCATACCCACAGCCTTGAATCAAAATTGCGGCGGGAAGAGCGTTTGCAAAAACTGCTGACTGAAATAATTAATGAAGATGCTGATGTACAGTTAAAAATATTAAAATTGGCCGGGGCTATTCAATCTTTTATCCCGTTCGATTTTATGGCAACAGGAGTAAGACCCCTGAATGGAGAACGCTTCAGTGATATAGGTTATTTGCGCCTTGGTTTTGATGAATACCAATATATTGGTGAAAAAGAATTACTCACCATAACGGGTTTGAATAATGGCGCCTTTTACGCCGCCATTGAAAATGGTCATCTCGACAGTGAGGGGAAAGTTTATTCCAGCGAAGATCCAGGCGATTGCTCCATGAACAATTCACTGCAAAGACTGGTGTTAGATAGTTTGCGAATGGAGTCATATCTGGTATTCCCTGTTTCGCTTGGATATGGGTTGTCGGTGCATTACTTTTTTTACAGCCGTCAGACTGGTATTTACAGTAAAAACCATCTTACTTTTCTAAACCGGATAAAACAGTGGCTGACAGACCTCGCAGAAAAGATCATTTATTATGAGACCTCCTCCTCTGTAGAAAAGAATTGGCCTGTTTCTCCGGATAAGAACCAACATAAGGCGGAGTTTTATCCCGGATTCAAAAGTATAGTTGGAAATCATCATCTTTTATTGTCAGCATTAGACCTTGCCACACAGGTGGCCCCTTATAATACATCTGTGCTGATATTGGGCGAGAGCGGTACAGGCAAAGAAAAAGTAGCTCAATCCATTCATGAATTGTCAACGAGGAAAAAGGGGCCATTTATTAAAGTCAATTGCGCTGCAATTCCTGTAACATTGGTGGAATCTGAGTTGTTCGGCCATGAAAAAGGTGCATTTACGGGTGCTATTGAAAAAAGGAAAGGAAAGTTCGAACAGGCAGATGGCGGAACCATTTTTTTGGATGAGATAGGAGAGCTGCCGCTCGCCATACAAACGAAATTATTACGTGTTTTACAGGAAAGGGAAATCGAATATGTTGGCGGCAACTCACGGGTAAAAGTTAATGTGCGCGTTGTTGCTGCCACTAACCGAAACCTGGAACAGGAAGTGGCCGAAGGAAGGTTCCGGCTTGACCTGTATTATCGCCTGAACGTTTTCCCTATTACCCTGCCGCCTTTGCGGGAGCGTAGAACTGACATAGAAATGCTGGCAGCCTTTTTTGGGAATAAATTTTGTAAGGCATTCGATAAGCCTTTTCATGGAATTGCAGATTCGATGATCCAAAAAATAAACGGCTATAACTGGCCTGGAAATATTCGCGAACTGGAGAATGTGGTAGAACAATCTGTTGTTCTTAATGACGGCCGGTCGAAATTACAATTAATGCGAGACCTGTCAACGCCGGCTTTTAACCATATCGAAAAAACAGGCATTAATACATTTGATGAAGTAAAACATATTCAGCAGGCAACAGAACGGGAATATATTACGTCCATCCTCAAAAAAACAAAAGGGCGGATACGGGGAGCGAATGGTGCCGCAGAACTATTGAATATAAAACCGACCACCCTCGAATCGAAAATGGCTAAGCTAAATATCAGAAAGCAGGATTTTGACTAAACTCCAATATTTTCGGAGTTCGGTTAATTAAACTCCGAAAATATCGGAGAGCCCTGTCTGTATTTTTTCCCGCTCTGTATTACCAATTATTAGTATTGATCTTACTTACAGCTTACTACAAAATAGCTTTTCCCTGAATGTTAGCCGGGTAGCAGAATGGCATACAAATAGTCGATATAGATCAAAACTAATTGTATGGCATATCCCAATCAATGGAGCGAAGGCTCCGTCAACCCCAGAAAGGGTTTCAGAATTCATCTCCTCGTTTTTGTGCTTTCCATTCCTGGTATGTGGATTGTATGGTACTTCACCGATAGAAGCTACCCCTGGCCGCTATGGTCAACCATTGCATGGGGTATCGGCGTGCTATTCCATTACCTGGGCGCATTCGTTTTCAGAAAATCAAAGAATAATTAAAACAGATTTATGAACCAGCAACAAAAAACATTCAGACGTATTATAACAGGTCATAACAGTGATGGTAAAGCTATTGTTGTTTCCGATGCACCACCAACGCATACCCAGCTTGTCGGCGGCCCCGGTGGTCCTACTTTTTTTGAAGTGTGGCATACGTTGGAGACCCCGGTCCTGATTCACGGGCAGCCGGCGGAACCTGATGAAAAGGGATTGATATTACCCCCTCCTAAAAATGGTACCCGTTTGCGGGTGATTGAATTTCCGCCGGAAGGTGAAGAAATACGAAAACTGACCGGTGCAGATGCCGCGGCCAAATTCAAATCTATGGGCGATGAAAAAGCTTCCACCTCAAATGAAGCAGCCCCTCATCCGTTGATGCACCGCACAAAAACGGTTGATTATGGAATTGTGCTGGAAGGCGAAATAACGTTGGTGCTCGATCAGGAGGAGACCCTCATTCAGGCGGGTGATATCATTATTCAAAACGGCACCAATCATGCCTGGGCCAACCGTTCGGGCAAAACATGCCGTATGGTCTTCATTTTGATCGATGGGGTTTACACCTGAAATTGTATCTCCTAAAAATTAAACCATGCGTATACAACCATTACCACCAGATTCTCTGAACGGTGAAGTCCGTTCCGTACATGATGAGATTGCCAAACTTGTTGGCCGCAGCCAAAGCCAGGTGCCTATGATGGATAAACAGGGGGCGTTATTAGGGCCTTTCCCGGCCATGTTACACCATCCGCAATTCGGCATTCCGGCGTTGAGTTTTATTAGAACGCTCGACATACATGCCACGCTAAATAAAAGTGTTCGCGAGGTGGCTATATTAACGGTAGCGGCATCCTTTGGCGCGCGCTTCGAACTGTATGCCCATGAGATCATGGCGGAAGCATTTGGGCTTTCACCCGACGTGATCGCATCGCTTGCAGCAGGCACTCATCCTGATGGATTAAACGAACAGGAAGCTATTGCGCATAGTATTGCCCATGTGCTGGTTAACGGCCACGTTGTACCAGATTCAACTTATAACCGGGCTGTTCAGTTGCTTGGACAGGATGCGGTGGCAGAACTCTTCTTTCTTGTCGGCGGCTACTGCTTTATCGCAATTATTTTAAACGGATTTGATATGCCGGTAAATTGACACATTTGTGTCAGGTAAGGCTTTTATTTTCTCCTCAGATTTGCATTATCAAATCAATACAATTTACCATGACAAAAGAAATAATGCTGGCCATGTATATGCTGCTGGGCGGCATATATGTAAATGCACAAAAAACAAATAGGATGGAGGAAGTAGTAGTGTTAACGCGGTATGATGTAAAAAATGAACACGGTAAAGAATTCCACGAATTACTTAGTAAGTATGTGAAACAGGCTGTTAGTAATAAAGCTAACATTATGGCGGAAGCGTATTATGAAATCGAAGACCCTGCTGTAATGTGGCTCATTGAAAGATGGAGCAATCAACCCGTGTTGGAGAAAATGAGAAGCGGTGAAATATTCAAACAGATAGGAATATTTGCTGAAAGGAAACTGGCGCAGCCTGTGAAAACGATCAATGTAAAAGACCTGGAGCCGCTTTCAAAAGAAGCATGGCGAAGAGAACCCATGAAGGAAGATACGCCCATTACTATTATGTTATTTGTGGATAGCAAGGCCGGCACCGAAGGTCGGTTTAAAGAAGTATACCATACTGCAATGCCACAATTCAGGAGCGAACCTGGTGTTATCAATTACCAGCTTTCACAATTGGAGGAAGACAGTACGCAGTTTGTAACTTATGAAAAATTCAGGAATGAAGACGCCTTCCGGTACCACCTGAATTTTCCTCCTATTCAGCCGGTGATTGACTATTTAAACAGCAGTATCAAGAAACAACCTTTCCAGGCCGGACTTCACAGGCTGATAAGATTTGCCCCCTTTAGTAATGGGAAATATATGTAACAATTAAAATTTAATGAGATGAAATTTTTAAATCAGCCTATGCTGGCCGGTATAGTAAGCGTTTTTACTGTATTTAACGCTGCCGCACAGGTAAAAACAACAGAAATGAACAGTCATGAACTTTCGGTCCTGAATCAATTGGGATCTCCTTCAGTCGTTGTGAGTATGCCTGTATCGCAATTGCTGAACGCGCCCGGAAACGAGGCCTTAAGAGCTTTTTTCTTTACGCCTGTAAAAGATCAGACCGTATTAAAGGATAAAAAAATAGCAGTTATTGCCGCCGATGGTTTCGAGGAAATTGAATTACTCGGTCCTGTATGGTATTTCAAACAACTTGGCGCCAAAGTGGATATCGTAGCTCCCAAATACAATCCTGCACCCGAGCGGTATGGACTAACGTACCCGGAAATGGCAAAGACACATATCATGGCCATTCAGTATTTGCAGCCTGTTGGCTGGATAAAATTTGATCGTACTGCAGACCAAATCAAAGTGAGTGATTATGATGCCGTTTTTATACCCGGCGGTGCATGGAACCCTGATAACCTGCGCAATGATAAAGATGTGATAAAGTTTATTCAGGATTTCAATAAGTCGGGGAAATTGATTGCAGCTATTTGTCACGCACCGGTTGTATTGGCTTCAGCTGATATTTTAAAAGGTAAAAAGCTGACAGGTTACTGGAATATACAGGTTGATTTGAAGAACGCCGGCGGAACAGTATTGGAACAACCCGTGGTAACAGACGGCAACCTGATCACCAGCAGGCATCCTATAGATGTAGCCGAATTTTCCAGGGCAGTCGAAACCTGGTTAGTTAAAAAGTAAACTAACGCTGGCTGATATTTAAAAGGCTTATAAAACGTATGTTTTATAAGCCTTTTAAATATTCATGATTCATTACTACTTTGGCTTTGAACCTTCCATTTGCGCAATGATCTTGTTCACTTCCGTTTCGGTAGATTTAAGCTTTGTCTGGCAAAACACAATTAGCTCGGAAGCTCTTTTTACTTTTTCTGCCAGTACATCTACGGAAACGCTTTCATTTTCAATTTCCCTGGCTATTTGAGCAAGCTCGTTATAAGCCGCTTCATACGTTAAAATCGTTTCCATTATATGTTGTTTTGTCTTTTACGGTTGATGTTATTTGGGTTTCGGCTAAAATAATATCAATTTCGTTGCCTACTTTGATGCCGTCCGGATTACTGATAATCTCATTGTTTACTTTGATGATCGCGAACCCCTTTTTTAGTATGTTTTTGGGCGACATTAAATTTATAAGGGAAACATAATGACCAAGATAGCTTCGTTGATTTTTAAGATACTGGGCATTGAAGGTTTTAATATTCTCAGCAATATTTTTTATGTCTGCAAGCCTGTTATATACAATGATCTTTGGTTTGCTTGCCAACTGACTGGCCATGGCAGTCAACTCACTCCGCCGATTAAAAATAATTGACTTTGATGTGTTGATGGTGATTTGATTGATCTCAACCAACCCGTCTTTATTATGGGCGATAATATTTCTTGAATTGTTTACAATGAGGCTGTTCAGTGAGGCGAGTTTTTGAAAATAATAAGAGAAGAATTGCTGCGATTTGATAACAATGTTTTTTTGAAACAGCAGCAAATTTTCTTCAAACTGTTTATTGTGAGCGATAATAAACTCGGCAGCTTTAGTAGGTGTTTTTGTTGGGCTATGCGCCATCAAATCTGTAATGGTCTCATTTTTCTGGTGCCCTATACCGGTAATAATGGGGATCGGAAACCTGGCGACCGCACGCCCAACGTTATAATCATCAAAAAGTAAGAAGTCAGTCTGGGCGCCTCCACCTCTTATGATCACCACTGCGTCATATGGTATTTGGGAGTTGAACACCTCGATGATCTTTGCGACCAGGAGTTCTGCATTGTTTTCCCCCTGAACAACTGTAAAATAATCATCAATTTGAAACTTGTAACCATGTGGATTGCTGTCAAGAGTATGCCTGAAATCTTCGCCGCCTGCAGAAGTCTGCGACGTGATAAGCGCAATTCTTTGTATGACGATTTTATGGTTTAGGCGATTGTTTTTGGTGTAATATTGGTCGCCTGCTTTTTGTATGAAACCCGGATTTTCAGCCACCAGTCTAGATAGCGTTGCCTGGCGTTGTTGCTCCAGAACCCCCAATGTAAAATTTGCATCGATATCAATTACATTCAATTTGAACCCGTAGATAGAATGAAACTGTACCGATACCAGCAGCAGCACATTAATATTATTGGTAAATTTTTGTCCGGTTACCGTTTCGAAATTGTATATTTTTTCTGAGCCAATACCCCAGGCACTTGCAGAAATTTTCGCAATAATACCGTTTGAATAAGGGTCTTTTTCGACGAAATCGAAATAATGGTAATTTTTTTCGTGCTTATGGGTGTGATTGGTTACATCACCAACCACCCAAAACATACGACCACCAAAGTTTTGGGTGATAATTTCTTCAATCTGCCGGTTAAGGTCAGAAAGCTTAATGTAGTTTAAATCAGGCATCATATTCAACCAGGTACCAGTTCGGTTATGCCAAAAATACGAAGTCCTGACGAAGATCATGGCAGCTATTGACCGTCCTTATCATTCTTTTTCGGGATTTATAACACCTTTGGTTTGTAATCACTAATTATTCAAGATCAAACTGATTGAAATGAAAGCATTAGTTTATCATGGACCTGGCAAAAAAAGCTGGGAAGAAAAGCCAAAACCATCCCTTATTAAACCTACCGATGCAATAGTGAAAATCAATAGAACCACCATTTGCGGTACCGATTTGCATATTCTGAAAGGTGATGTGCCTGAGGTAACAGATGGCAGAATATTGGGGCATGAAGGTATTGGCACTATCGGGGAGGTAGGCCCTGCAGTAACCGGTTTTAAGAAAGGCGACCGGGTATTGATCTCCTGCATTACCTCCTGTGGCAGGTGCGAATATTGCAAAAAGGGCATGTATTCACATTGTGAAGATGGTGGTTGGATCCTGGGCCACCTCATTGATGGAACGCAGGCAGAATATGTACGGATCCCCTATGCGGACAATAGTCTTTATCACATTCCTGACAATACTGCTGATGAAGAAGCGCTTGTAATGTTAAGCGATATTTTGCCTACTGGTTTTGAATGCGGGGTGCTCAACGGCAAGGTAAAGCCGGGCGATTCTGTAGTGATAGTAGGGGCTGGCCCCATTGGGCTGGCTGCATTGCTTACAGCTCAGTTTTATACTCCGGCAGATATTATTATGATAGATATGGATGATAACCGGTTGGAAGTGTCTAAAAAATTTGGCGCCACTCAGGTTGTCAATAACCGGAACGAGGATGCTGTAAAACGAATTTATGAACTTACGGGAAATAAAGGCGCTGATGTGGTTATTGAAGCAGTGGGAGTGCCTGCTACATTCGAATTATGCGAATCGATTGTTGCCCCTGGCGGCCATATTGCCAATATTGGCGTGCATGGTAAAAGCGCCACCCTGCATTTGGAAAAACTGTGGTCGCACAATATTACTATTACCACCAGGCTTGTAGATACAGTCACAACCCCCATGTTATTAAAAACGGTATGCTCCCATAAGCTCGATCCAGGTAAACTTATAACCCATCGATTCCCGATTGCCAACGTGTTGGAGGCATATGATACATTTCAACATGCCAGTGTGGAGAAAACGCTGAAAGTGATTCTTATAAATGAGTAGGGATGCTCCGATAAATTTGAACAGAGTGCTATTTTGATAACTTTAAAATTGATTGTATGAAAAGTGATATTGAGATCCAAAAAGATGTAATGGATCAATTGATGTGGGAACCGATTTTAAATGGTACAGAAATAGGCGTGTCAGTGAAACGTGGCGTTGTTACATTGTCCGGCAGGGTAGACAACTACTCAAAAAAAATGGCGGCAGAGCATGCCGTGAGAAAGGTAGCCGGAGTAAAAGCAGTGGCTGAAGAAATTATGGTAGGTATTTTACCGGACTTTCGCAGATCAGATACTGAAATAGCAGAAGCAGTTTTATGTTCGCTAAAATGGAATCCATTTGTGCCGGAGGAAGAGATCAAGGTTAAAGTTGAAGATGGATATGTGTCGTTGGAAGGGGAAGTAACGTGGGATTACCAACGCAATTTTGCAAAAAAATGCATTGACCATCTTCCGGGAATAAAGATGGTTTATAATTTCCTGACTGTTAAACCGGTGATATCGCCTGTAAATGTAAAAGAAAAGATTGCTGCTGCATTTGAACGAAGCGCTACCATTGATGCGGAAAAAATTAACGTGGAAGTGTCGGGTGGAAAAGTTACCCTGGAGGGGAAAGTCCGGTCGTTTGCTGAACAGGAAGATGCCGTTGATGCTGCCTGGTCAGCTCCCGGCGTAACTGAGGTGGTAAACAGGCTGGAATTGGAAGATATTATCTTTGCCTGGTAATAAAAAAGCCTCCCCGGTTTAATGTGAAGCCGGAGGGGGCTTATATACCCAAAATAAATAATCCCAGCACACTACCAAAGGTAAGATTTACGAGCGGGCCAGCTATGCTTCGTAACAGGCAACAGTGCAATACTCAATACGGTCGTACAGTTTATCAAAATGTTCAAACTTTTTATAAATAAGCGTTTCCGGTATTTCCAGGCCATCTTTATGCGGCGATTCTATATTTAAGTTCATCTGATTACCTGTTGTGGCGGTATTCACAGTGGGGTTTACTGTTCCTCAACACGATTTGAAAAACCGGAGTATTAGGATCAGTAAACATGAAATGACATTGCAGTAAGTTCATGTTTACAAAAAGAGGTTCATAAAAATTAAAAATTCTTTTATGGAAAAGATTCTAGTGGCGATTGATGCTAATCAAATAAATGCAAATGCATTGGATTTTGCCTGTTATATGGCAAAAATGACCAACTCAAAAATTATCGGTGTTTTTCTGGAAGACGGAACAACTGCAAAGGCGCCGGTCAGAGTATCAGTAAATGCGGGTGGCACTGGTACGTTGCCCGCAAAGGAATCCTTAAATCAATATGATAAAAACATACATCTTTTTACAGAATTGTGCAGGCAAAAACAGACAAACAGTTCCATTCATGTTGATCAGGGATTACCGGTTACCGGAATAATTAAGGAAAGCCGTTTTGCCGACCTCCTTATTGTTGATCCTGAAATGTCGTTGAGATCTAAAAAAGAAGGATCGCCCACCGCTTTTATAAAAGAAGTTTTGGCAAAAAGCGAATGCCCTGTTTTGATTGCTCCATTCAGTTTCACCGGCATCGATGAGATACTGTTCGCCTATGATGGCAGCCAGTCGGCTGTGTTTGCAATTAAACAATTTACCTATCTCTTTCCTGAGCTTACCGACAAAAAGCTCACCATTCTACAGGTAAATGAAAATGATAACGAACCGATCATTGAAAAGGAAAGGATAGGGGAATTGCTTCAAATGCATTATTCTGCTATTGGATATCACCGGCTTTACGGAAATGCCGGGAATGAGCTGTATCGATACCTGCGACCAAGGAAAAATGTTTTTGTTGTAATGGGCGCCTTTGGCCGTAATATGCTTTCTGATTTCTTCAAACACAGTACGGCTGAACTGGTTTTGGAAACCATAAACCTGCCAGTATTTATTGCTCATCATTAAGTTAAAATATTTTTTATGCAACCATTGGTAATGAAGTATAAGGACATCAGTATTAATGATGTAGCCAGGGTAGGTGGCAAAAATGCTTCCCTGGGTGAGTTGTTTAATCAACTGGCAGATAAAAAAGTGGCCATACCACCTGGCTTTGCAACCACAGCTGAAGCGTTCTGGCTATTTATTGATGGCAATCAGATCCGTGGTAAGTTAAATGAGTTAATGGGGTTTTTAGACAAAGCTGATTATTCAAATCTAGCCTATATAGGGAAGCAGGCCAGGTGTCTTATAATGAATGCTTCTCTGCCGGAAGCATTAACTAAAGATGTTATGCAGGAATATAATCACTTGTGTGGAGGAACTTACTTTGAAGTAGCGGTTCGGTCGAGTGCCACGGCGGAAGACCTTCCCGAAGCCAGCTTTGCAGGCCAGCATGAATCATATCTTAATGTTTTAGGTGAAGAGCGATTGTTGCTGGTCGTTCAAAAATGTTTTGCTTCCCTGTATACCGACCGGGCTATCAAATACAGGGAAGACAATCATTTTTCACACGATAAGGTTGCATTGTCTGTTGGTATACAAAAAATGGTGCGGTCTGACAAAGCCTGCGCCGGCGTATGTTTTACGTTGGAACCAGAGTCGGGATTCAGAAATGTTATTCATATAGGCGGTGTATGGGGGCTGGGCGAAAATATTGTGCAGGGTTCGGTAACACCTGACGAATTCCTGGTGTTTAAACCAACGTTGCAGCAGGGAAAACGCGCCATCATTCAAAAAAAGTTGGGTGAAAAATCAAAGACCATGGTTTATTCAACCAGTGAATATTCAAACCTGAATACAGTTAATATAGATACACCACCCGATAAAAAAGAACAGTTTGTATTGACTGATGAAGAAATCACCCGTATAGCCAAATGGGCCCAATTAATTGAAGATCATTATCAACGGCCCATGGATATAGAATGGGCTAAAGATGGAATTACTGGTGAACTGTATATTGTTCAGGCGCGGCCTGAAACAATCCATGCCCAGAAAGATCCTGCATTGGTAAAAGAATATCAGTTGGAAAAAAAAGGGGTATTATTAGCAGAGGGCGAAGCCGTTGGTTCAAAAATAACCACCGGCATCGCCAGACTATTACGCACACCCGCTGATGCAGATAAATTACAAAAAGACGAGATCGTAGTAACTGAAATTACCAGCCCCGACTGGGACCCCATCCTTAAAAAGGCGGCAGCTATTATTACAGATAAAGGCGGCCGCACCAGCCATGCATCCATTGTAGCCCGTGAACTGGGTGTTCCTGCGGTAGTGGGAACGGGCAATGCCACACAGATGATAAATGATGGCGAACAAATTACCGTTTCTTGCTGCGAAGGTAAAACAGGGTTTATTTATAAGGGAGAATTAAAATATAGAGAAATTACACACGATTTCAGCAATATGAAAATGCCCGCCAAAACACAGGCAATGCTTATTGTTGGCGATCCTGAAAAAGCATTCTCCCTCTCGTTTTATCCTAATAATGGCGTTGGACTGATGCGTATTGAATTTATCATAACACATTTTGTACAGGTACATCCTATGGCGCTTGTAAAATTTAATGAGTTGAATGACCAGGCAGCAAAGGACGCTATTGAATTGCTGACACATCATTATCCGGATAAGGAACAATATTTCGTTGATAAACTTGCCCAGGGAATTGCCACTATTGCCGCCGCTTTTTATCCCAAAGATGTGATTGTTCGCATGAGTGATTTCAAGACCAATGAATATGCAAACCTGATTGGCGGAGCGCAATTCGAACCGGAAGAAGAAAACCCCATGCTGGGATTCAGGGGAGCTTCCCGTTATTATAACGACCGGTACCGGCAAGGCTTCCGGCTGGAATGTGAAGCAATAAAAACAGTAAGAAATGTAATGGGGCTTACCAATGTAATAGTAATGATTCCATTCTGCAGAACGGTAGAAGAAGGCAGGCAGGTGATTGAAGTAATGAAAGCAAACGGATTGAACCGGGAAATGGACCCTTCACTTGAAGTTTATGTAATGGCGGAGATTCCCAGCAATGTGTTACTAGCCGAACAATTTGCCGAAATCTTCGATGGTTTTTCTATCGGCTCTAACGACCTTACCCAGCTTACGCTGGGCATAGACCGCGACTCTGCTATTGTGAGTAGCTTATTCAGCGAACAGAATGATGCAGCAAAACAAATGATGGCCATGGTGATAAAAAAAGCCAGGGCCGCCGGCAAAAAGATTGGATTATGTGGACAGGCGCCAAGCGATTTTCCAGAATTTGCGCAGTTCCTCGTTCAACAGGGTATCGATAGCATTTCTTTTAATGCCGATGCTTTGCTGAAAGGCATCGAGAACATTATAAAGGCAGAGGTGAAACCTATGGCCATGGTTCCATGAACTGCGGCTATTTACCATCTTTTTCTTATAACCGGCTGCTCAGGTTTATACAGGTTGGTCTTATATATTTCAAACCAGAAAACAGCTATAAAAGCGACTCCTGTGCATAATAGAAAATCCGTTAAAGTAATGGTTGACAACCCAAAAATTGATTGAATAAGGGGAACGAAATATATAACGGCCAGAAACAGGATTGAGATCAATAATATCCAGGGTGCCAGCCTGTTTTTATAATGTATTGTTTTGACGAAGTTTTCGGTAAATGACCGGTTGGCAAACGTTAAGAATATATTGCTGATGACAAGTGTAGTATAAACCAGGGTGCGGGTGTGATAGAAGGAAGCACCGTTGTTCATTGAAAAATGATACAGCCATAATACCCCGATCGTTATAATAAGTCCCTGTACAATGCTGATGAGTAATTCATCCTGTTCAAACAGGCTGATGCTTCTTTTGCGTGGTGGCAGTACCATGATATTATCCTCAACCGGTTCCCGTTCAAAGAAAATAGAACAGGTAGGCCCCATGATCAGTTCAAGAAATATAATGTGAATGGGAGTGAAGATATGGGGATATTTCCAGCCCAGTAAAACGGGCACAGCGGCAGTAAGAATAATTGGGATGTGGATGGATATGATATAGCGGATGGCTTTTTTCAGATTACTGAAAATTTTTCTGCCTTGCCTTATGGCCTCCACCACCTTTCCCAGGTCATCATCCGTTATGATAAGATCTGCAGCCTGTTTGGCCATTTCTGTTCCTTTTTTACCCAATGCAATACCAATGTCTGAAGCCTTTAGAGCCGGCGCATCGTTCACGCCATCGCCCGTCATGGCTACTATATACCCGTTACTTTTCAGCGCGTTTATAACCTGTTGTTTTGCCTCCGGGAACATTCGTACAAACAGGCTTACGGCTTCCACCGTATTCTTCAATTCTTCCTCTTTCATCAGCAACACCTGGTCGCCGGTTACATGTTTCATATAAGCTTTGATACCTGTTTGCTTACAAATATTTACTGCTGTTTCGGCGTAATCACCGGTTAACAGTTTTACATCGATACGTGCCTCGTAAAATTGTTTTATTACCTGGGCAATGTTATGTCTGGGCAATGTTTCATAAACGTAATTTAATTTATGAACATGGCTGTTCCGCTGACCAGGATCAAATCCATGTACGATTAATATCATTGCCTGGTAATAAAAAAGCCTCCCCTGTTTAATGAAACCGGAGGAGGCTTTTACCTGAAAAAACTGTCACTTGTATTTAATATTCAGCGATACAATATTGGCATTCATATTTATATTCTTGGTATAGTGCCCATACCGGATCTCTAACATATTCCAGTGCTTAACGCCAAATACGCCATTGGGCGGCGCCAGCCGGATGCCTGCCCCCAGGAAATTACTGTTGAATTTTGACAGATCATAGTTGCTGGTATAAAATTCATTTTGTGCCGTATGCTGCTCATAAGGCGCGAAATATTTTACGGCCGATTGGTTATAGAACCGGTAAAAAGGACTCACAGAGAAAAAGGAAGTGATCTTTACCGGTACTTCAATGTTTACAGTGTGTGAGCTAATGCCCCAGTCATCTTTATAATACCGGTACCAGGTCCTGATGATGAATCTGTCGCCCAGAAAGTAGTTGGCCCTGAAGCCTAATGGTACTTTAAAGCGGCTATCGGGCAGTTTTTCCTGGTGAACACTGCCATCGGTAAAGTACACGCGATAAAACGGCAGGCTTAGGAAGCCTTGCTGGTGTACTATATCGGCGAGGAATGCCACCTGCAGATTCTTATTGATAACCTGTGTCCACGACAAAGACCCGGCTATGGTATTCCGGTTGGCAGACCCATAACTTTTATCCTCGGGGTTACTTCTTAATTCTACCGGAGTAACCAGTTTAACCTGGTCAAAGAAGGCCTGAATCTTTACCGATAACTCGCCACTCCTGTCTTTTGTTTTTTTAGAGAACCCCGCATTAACGCCAAAGGACGTATAATCGAATTCTGAAGAGGAGGATACACCTGCCGTTATTGTACTGCCTTTTTGCTCATTCTCCATACTCCAGGTAAGCGATGGATAGATCCTGGTATTTGCATGCGAAGCGGAGGAATTGGCTTTCAGATCAATTTTGTCGGAAGAGGCCGAGGTGTAATGATCGATCCCCAATTCCAGGTCGAAAGCATGTTTCCTTAGTTTGCGGTCGTATTTGGTGAGCTTTATATCAAACACATTGGCAAGATCTGTCAATTGCTGGGTACCAATACCACCCGTTACGGCCGCGTGGTCCCCATTCTGGTTATAGTAACTCGATACCAGGTTTATTTCATCTACTTTTAGTTTTCTGCTTTGAAAGCTGCTGTCGGGCAATTGTTGCGCAAAAGATTTTACCAATGCAGCAATACCTAACACAGTCAGGAATATTCTTTTCATGCATGTTGGTTAAAACAGTTAATTAATTACAGCCACAACCGCCGCCGCTTTTACCGGCATTGGCGCCGGAAGCACCTTCGCGGTACGACTGAAAACTCATTTCAGTCTTTTCCACTTTGCGGTTCGACAGGCTCATTTCCGAATCGTTCAGTTTGTTTTTCTGGTATTCTTTAACTGTTTTGCAGGAGGTGGCCAGCGTGGTAAGTACAGCCAACGCAACCAGGTATTTTTTGATGCTCATTTTAATTGGATGTTTTTAGTGGTGTAGATATTGTTGTCGTCATCTACAAGAATGCAGCCGAGATGCTGGATCTGGTTGATCAGATGCAGGCCTGCTTTTACGCCCATCACCATAACCGGGGTGGCCATAGCGTCGGCTATTTCAGCATACGGACTTATGATGGTTACACTTTTTATACCGGTTACCGGCATGCCTGTTTTAGGATTGATAGTATGGGAATATTTCTTACCGTCAATCATTACATACTTTTCATAATTACCCGAAGTAGCAATGGCCAGATCGGAAATGTTAAGCCAGGAAAAAGCCGATCGGGCATTGTCAGGATGCGCAATACCGATAGTCCACGGTGCTCCATTGGCCTGATTGCCCCAGGCTACCAGGTCGCCCGATGCATTTACAATGCCGCTTTGTACGCCTTCTTTAACCAGCAGGTTCCGGGCCATATCCGCAGCATAGCCTTTGCCTATGCCGCCAAAACCGATGCGCATGCCTTTTTCTTTCAACATCACCGTGCATGCCTGTTCATTCAGCAACACATTGTGATAATTGATCAGCCGCACCGATTGCCTGGCCGTTTCCCCATCGGGTAAACTGGTCATGGTGCGATCGAAATTCCACAATCGTTTATCTATGGAACCATAAGTGATATCAAATGCTCCGTCGGTAACTCCGGAGATCTTTAACGACCGTTTGATGAGCCCGAATACTTCCCGGTCAACCGGCACTGCCTCCATGCCAGCCATGCTGTTTACCTGGTTTGTCTGGCTGTTTTCATCAAACGTGGTGAGTAGTTTTTCAATTCTTCTGATCTCATTTACCGCAAGGCCAATTTTTTCATAGGCCCAGGTTTCATCATTGGCCACTACGGTAATTTCAAACGTGTTACCCATCAGTTTACACGTGTGCTTGTATTCAAACAACGGTTGTTTAAGGACGTTTGACATCACAAACCGATTTTAGCTGGTCAATAAACAGGGCGCTGTTATTATCGGGGTAACCTTCCCATGCCTTTACTACCTTACCATCGGCGGTAAGTATTACTGTATAAGGGAACTTTCCCAGGGGATTGTATTTTTCAGCCAGGGCATCATTGCTTTCCTGCAATTCTTTCGACAGCTGGTTCTTCTTTTTACGGGGAAAATCGGCATCGTATAATTCCAGGGAATTATGTGCCAGTTGTTCAAAGTCCTTACTGTCAAAAACCTCCTGGCGTAGCTTGATACAGGGCGCACACCAGTCTGACCCCGAAAAATTCAATAAAATATACTTACCATTTTCTTTGGCCAGCTTTCTGGCACTTTCAAAATCAGGGTGCCAGTCTGCAAATAGCAGGTTGCTCCCTGCCAGTATAAACAGGAATAATAACTTCATTGGATGATTTTTACAAACCTTTGAATGTAATAAGAATTTCAGGAGATGTGGCTGCTACAGGACATGCCTGGCCATGTGAATAATTCACAGACTTTCAAATCACATACCAGCTCCTGATCTCAATATCTGGAACTATGCCCTGGGCGGTTGAAAAATGGTATAAGTAAGTAGCAGGGGAGAGATATTATCGTTCAAAGCCACGGGCAATCCGGTGTTTTTAACCGGTGCCCTGAAATTGATGTGGGGTATTATTGTGAGATCGGTAGGCAAATTTCGACCGTAAACATTTAAAACGGTCTTGAATGGTAACCGCATATCCTGTTTGTAATCGTTATCGAAGGGCTGAGGATCAATGTAATGCATCTTGAAAAAGGAACCCAGCGTCATGTAGGGGCTTTCACTTTTATGCTTCACATAATGACCTGCCAGCAGCGGCAATTTCAGCAGCTGATACGCGTCGGTTGATCCGAACAGGTAAATCACTAACAGCAATATGGCCAGTTTCTCTTTCACGTGTTGAAGGTATCTAAAATAATAATTAAACAAAAAGACACTTGAAAAGTTTAACAAGCTGGTAAACATTCCAGCAACTATTAATTTGATCAGTATCATTCCCACGCCTGTTTAAAGTCAGGCCTTTTGCCTGGTATTTGAAATAACTTCATTTGGCAAACCGGTAATCTGTATGAACAATTTAATGCCATGGTTAGGTTATGGGGGTATCTTACTATTCAGTCTATGCTGTAATAATACCCCGGTTGTATTTCCCGAAAGGAAAGATATAGTGGAGGCTGTATACGCAGCCGGTAAAATTATACCTGAAAATGAATATAAACTGTCTTCGTTAAGCAATGGCACTATTATTAAAAAATTGGTTAAAGATGGAGATACTGTGCAAAAAGGGCAGTTGTTGTATATAATCAACAACGAAGCAGCCAAGGAACAGTTTAAAGCAGCTTCAAAGAATTTTCATATGGCCACTGAAAACCTTTCCGGACAGTCTCCATTGTTGAACGACCTAAAGCTATCCATGCAGAATGCCGAAGTGAAATGCGACAATGATTCAAGCATTTATTATCGTTATAAAGCATTATGGTCGCAAAATATAGGTACGAGGAATAACCTCGATAATGCGTTTGCCAATTACCAGGTATCCCTGAATCAGAAAAATATGGCTGAGCAAAAGTATTATGCCGCTGTCAATGAATTAGAGGTGTCTGCAGGTAATGCCCGTAGCCAGCTGGCTTCAGCAGGTAAAGACCTGCAGGAGTATTTTATCAGGAGCGACCGGGACGGAGTAGTTTACCAGACATTTAAAGAAACCGGGGAAACGGTGTTCACGAATGAAGTAGTAGCATTAATTGGCAATGCCGGCCATCAGCTGATCCGGCTGTCGGTAGATCAGGAGGACATCGGCAGCGTTCAAACGGGCCAGCAGGTATTGTTACAGACTGATGTTACCGGAAATACGATATACGAAGCCATAGTCTCCTGTATATATCCGGTAATGAATGAGCAGGATCAAACCTTTCGGGTGGATGCTACATTTAGCAATCTGTCAGCGCCAGCATTCATCCATAGTTCAGTAGAAGCAAATATTATTATCCAAAAGAAGAATAAAGCGCTGGTTTTGCCCCGTACTGCATTAGCCGCGAACGATAGTGTTTGGGTACAGGTAAATGGAGATAAAACCAAAAAGCATATACAAACTGGTATAACAACCCTGGAAAATGTAGAAATCATAGCCGGGCTTGATGAAACAACGCCCGTATTGCTCACAAATAAGGAAGAGCCATGATGCTGCCGGTAAACTGGAAGATCATGAAGGTGCATTTGCTATCACGCAAACGCCAAACGATAGTGGCTATGTTAGGGGTTACTTTTGGGATAGGTATGTTTATTCTGATGATGAGCTTTATGAAAGGAATGAACGACTTCTTTGAGGATATCATGCTGTCAGTTACTCCGGATATTCGCATTTATAATGATTATAAAACAGATTATTCTTCCTCAGTTACCGGACAATACCTTGGCGCCCGGCCAAAGAACTGGATCATTGTTCGCCATCCCCGCCCCAGGCAAATAAATTTAAATCTTAAAAATGCCCCGGGTATCATTGAAGACCTTAGGAAGCAAAACGAAATACAAGTTGTTTCGCCCCTGGTATCTGCCCAGGTGCTTTTTAATTATGGACCTGTTCAGTTGAGCGCCCTGTTGGATGGCGTAGATATCAGGGAAGAGGACCGGCTGTTTGGTTTGTCGGACAAGATGGCCAGCGGCCGCCCCGAAAACCTGCTGACGTCAGACAATGGCATTTTACTCGGCTATAAGCTGGCTAAAAAATTAAATGTACGTACAGGCGACCTGGTAACCGCTACAGCGCCATCAGGAATACAACTGCGCTTCAGGGTGGTAGGTTTGTATAAATTCGGTATTGCCACTATGGATGAATTCAAAGCATACGTCAGTTTGACCGATATGCAACAGTTATTAGGTAAAAGCAGGGACTATATCACCGATATTCGTTTAAAGCTGAAAGATATGAAGCAGGCGGCCGTGAAGGCACCTGCATTGGCAAAAAGATATGGGTATAAGGCAGATGACTGGGAAACGGTAAATGCATCTATAAAAGCGGGTAACCTGATCAGGGACACGTTTACTTATGTGTTAAACTTTACCCTGTTACTAATAGCCGGATTTGGCATTTATAACATAATGAATATGGTGATCCTTGGTAAGCTAAAAGACATTGCCATCCTAAAGGCAGAGGGTTTTGCCAGAAAAGACATTGTGCAGATCTTTTTATCCCAGTCATTGATCATCGGGTTGATAGGTTCTGTGGCTGGTCTTTTATTGGGCTTTCTGCTGTCGTATAGTTTGTCGAAAGTACCCTGGCCCGAAGATGAGTACATTGTGATCAAACGTTTCCCGGTAAACTTTGATACACTTTATTACATGGTAGGTTTGATATTTGGCCTGTTGACTACCGGAATTGCCGGTTTGCTGCCAGCACTGAAAGCATCGAGGGTCGATCCGGTGGCAATTTTAAGAGGATAAAACAGCGTATATGTCGCAACAAGTATTGAAAGCGGAAAAACTCAATAAGTATTTTCATGAACCGGACACGATCCATGTATTGCATGATATTTCAATGTCGGTAGAGGAGGGAGAATTTGTTTCCATCATGGGAAAATCAGGCAGCGGTAAATCAACTTTATTATACCTGTTGTCAACTTTAGATACGCAATATGAAGGAACCGTCGATATAAATGGAACCAGGGTAACTGGCTTGCCGGAAAATGCAATGGCACGTTTCCGGAATGAATACATCGGTTTTGTGTTTCAATTCCATTTTCTGCTTCCGGAGTTCACCGCCCTTGAAAATGTAATGTTACCCGCTTTGAAATTGGGAAAACGTGATCATGGTGCCATTGAACAGCAGGCAATGGAAAAGTTACGGAAGATGGATCTGCATCAGTACGCGCATAAATTGTCTGGTAAATTGTCGGGAGGCCAGCAGCAGCGGGTAGCCATTGCCCGCGCATTGATCAACGATCCCAGGATTATCATGGCTGATGAACCAACCGGGAATCTTGATTCAGCCAACACTGCCAACATCTTCGATATTTTTAACGGGTTGGTGCAAGACGGCAATACAATCATTGTAGTTACACATGATCACGATTTTGCCAGAAAATCAACCCGTATTCTTGAAATGGCCGATGGAAGGATTTGCACAAATGGGTAAATGAAAATTTTGTTGACTTTGCTCAATATCTTGACGTGAAAAACACCCTTTTTTAAGGGTGGGGCGGCGGGAAATACCATACATATTGTAATTTCCTTTACTTAAAAAACTCCAAGTAATTCACCCCTTGCCCGCTTATGAACAACTTTATAACTTCAGCCGTCAGGACTGGTAAGGCTTCCAGTAAAATGATTGCTTTTGCTTTTGTATTACTCTATAACAGCGTGTTTGCTCAATCTCAAAACTTAAATGGGCATAAGCTATTATACCACGATGCCTATTCTGAAATATCGCAGATGCTGGAAGATAAACAGCCATTGAATTTTAAGCGTGCCATTTTTTTAATGGAAAATGCATTCCTTAACGGAAGCTGGAAATATGAACAATTTAGCGAACAGATACAAAGCATCACTAATAAGCTGCAACTGCTAATTAAAGAGCGCCATTTTGAAAAGTTTAAAACGGCAGGTAATTGGGCGGCTTTTACATATATGGTAGATTCAATTTCGCAAAACGATTTCAAACCTTATAAATATGATTTTGACAATTTCCTACCCACTAAAGACCCTACGGTTGGCTTTGTAACAAAACTTATAACAACGGGTAAAGGTAATTGCGTTTCATTGCCGGAACTGTATAAAATACTCACGAATGAACTTCAGTGTACTGCCTACTTAGCATTAGCGCCGATGCACTGCTACATAAAACATAAAGACGAAAATGGTAAATGGGTGAATCTTGAAATGACAAGCGGCAGTTTTGCCAGGGATGAATGGATTATGCAAGAATCAGGGGTAACAGTTGAACAAATAAAAACGGGTATTTATATGAACGCCCTTACTGAAAAAGAAACTTTAGCAAGCGTCTTAAATGACCTGGCAGCAAATTATCAATTTCAATTCGGGTGCGATGGCTTTGATTTACTAGTTGCTGAAACTGCACTAAAATACTATCCTAAAGGTGTACACATTTATATGGTGAAATTTGAGCATTACAGGAAAATGCTATTACAAGCAAGGCAGCAAAACAATAGCGTATCAGTAGATCACTACAATCGAATACTTTTTGGCATAGATCAAAAATTGGCTGAATTGGCATATAAAGAACCATCAAAACAAGATTATGAAGAATGGGTAAGGGATAATGAAAAGAACAGGTTATTACAGGAATCCAAAACACAAATAAAATCAAATAATAAATAATTATACAATGAAGCTATTTATTTGCACTATAATTGTATATAGTCTGACTTTTTGTTGTCATGGGCAAACCCTTAATCCATACGAGGGCTTTGGTTATGAACCACAGTACAAGTATGTAATGACAAATCGCGGATTAACTGTTAATAATACAGATGGAACAAGCAAGGTTTCTAAAATAATAGTTGATGCAGCTAATAAAGTTGCATATATATACGGTAAAGATTCATTATTAATTAGTCAAATAATACTTAGCGAAAAAGAGGTAATGCGGTTCCTTTCGGTTGATCCGCTAACTAAACAATACCCTATGCTTACGCCTTACCAGTTTGCCAGTAATCAACCGATATGGGCAATTGATTTAGACGGCCTTGAAGCAAAGGTCAAAGTAACTACGGAAGTAACCGGGTATACAGTACAAAGATTAACGGGCATTGTTCCGTCTGGAACAAATACAATGGTTGTAGTTCCTACATATAAGGTAATATTGACAGATGCACAAAAACCAGATAGAGCTATTGCAACTGGTAGTGTAACCAGGGATTCCTGGTATTCAAGGGGAAGCAATTCGTCTGGCGAATACGAGTTAATTAATAGGCACTTTGAACCTGCCGATGGAAATAAAAACCTATATACGGGGGAACGCAGGCGATTCCCGCCAGACACCGATTTACGTGGTTATAGATTAAACCAAAAAGGCAGTGCCACTCTTAATGCACAGCCTCATACAAAAGAACAGGAAACTTATTTGGGCGGTAGCCCAATTGATGAAGCAAGAACAAATTATAAACAAGCAACTAACGTATATTTACACATCGGCGGCTTATACCAACATACACCGGGAGCCGATCAAAGTTTAGCAGCCTCCTATGGTTGTTTTGGTTTTGTAAGCAGCCCTCAAATTTACACTACAGTTCAACAAGCGAATGATGCAATTAAAAATGGAACGTGGGACGATAAAGGAACAACAAATGCAGATTATCAAAGTTTCATGGATAAGATAAAACAGGTAAGAGATCGCTATAACGGAACACCTAATGATAAAGTTCTTATTGAGGTAATTAAACGAGATAATGTTAAAGAAAAAAGTAACAAAAAACTTTAGAATCAGTTTACTGTTAGGAATAGGGATATTTTTAACTACTTACTCATTGGCTCAGGAAAATTTCAAAAAAGATAAGTGTTATTTATTGGCTGATGGTAAAAAAGTTCAATTATTCAGTAATCTGGCAACTATAAGAAAAATTATTTTAGTATCAAGGAATATTGAATATCTGGATACTAAAATTTTTGCATACTGGTATGATGCAAAAATTAAAAATTTCAACAAATACCTAATCACACCGCAGATTGTGTTCTTTGTAGATACGGCAACAAAGAAAACAATAAAGGAGGAACTTTTTTATAGTATTGAACGAGATAAAGTAGATGGTAATATTAAAAAGGCGAGTTTGAAAAATATTATCGAATTAATAAAAAGGCAAAATATTCCATTTCTTGAAATAATTAAAAACCCTGATTTTGGGACTTCATATAAATTTGACTCTACCTGTCATCCATATGAAGTTGAAATTTCAAAAATTTCAAACGAGCATGGAGGCCAAGAGTTTACAATAAAAATATTACTGTATAAATAAAAGCCACTGTTAATGTAAAACAGTGGCTTTTTTATGCTACGAATAGTATTAGTAGTCTTTTCTGTGTAGCATTTTTATGCAGCAAATTTGTTACCGCACTTTCTGACATTTTTTTTGTCAATTGTACGCATACGGTGTATATATTATATATTTTTAACTCCGCAAATTACATTGATATCAGAACCTCAACCCTTACGGGTGGAGGCTGTCTCAAAAGTAATTTGAGGCGGCCTTTTTTCATTTTCAGTTTTTAAGGCGTGTTTATCCACAAAAGCACTGTATAACTAAAGCTTCTT
>NZ_FOCZ01000006.1:63003-590434 GCF_900110245.1 Niastella yeongjuensis | reverse complement strand
AGCGGGCCGAACTGATGTTTGAGCGCTATCCGCCAATCAAGAAGGCCTATAATTTATCAATGAGACTGACTATCATCTTCAACTCCTGCAAGTGCAAAGAAGAGGCGTTTAAAAAACTGGCTTTATGGTTCAATGAAATAGAAGAAGCGGGTATTGAATCTTTTAGGACCGTTTATAGATCCATCGAAACACACCACCCAAGTATCTTGAATTACTTTAATAACAGAAGCACCAATGCTTCGGCTGAATCTTTTAATGCAAAAATCAAATCTTTTAGGGCTTCTGCCAGAGGGGTAAGAGACATTAATTTCTTCTTATTCAGGCTCCAGAAAATCTATGCGTAAAAACCTAATCCCCCAACTATTTGACTTGATCCAATTGATCCTCTTTTCTGAATACAAAATGTACATTACCGGCATAAAAAAAGAGGCTACCAATTTTGATAGCCTCTTTACCATTTCTGTGATTCCGCTGGGACTCGAACCCAGGACCCCAACATTAAAAGTGTTGTGCTCTACCAACTGAGCTACGAAATCGACCTAAATTCTTTACTCTTACGAGCTGCGAAGATACTGAACCAATAATTCTGGCATAAAAAAAGCTACCATTTTTTGATAGCTATTTTGCCATTTCTGTGATCCCGCTGGGACTCGAACCCAGGACCCCAACATTAAAAGTGTTGTGCTCTACCAACTGAGCTACGAGATCAACCTAAGAACTTTATTATTTCCACCTGCGAAGATACTGAACCAATAATTCTGGCATAAAAAAAGCTACCATTTTTTGATAGCTATTTTGCCATTTCTGTGATCCCGCTGGGACTCGAACCCAGGACCCCAACATTAAAAGTGTTGTGCTCTACCAACTGAGCTACGAGATCAACCTAAGAACTTTATTATTTCCAATTTATAAAGGTCACGTTTTTTTAAGATCTTGCCCCAAATTACTATTCAACTCCTTCATTCTCTTTTCTTTCTGACCGTTTTGGAAGCGGTGCGTTTATTTTGGGAGTGCAAAAATAGGAGAAAATCATATCTCACCAAATTTTTTTAAAAAAAATCATAAACTATTTTCTCAACTCCTATTTTTTCAGCGGGTTAAGTCCGCTATTTTTGTGTTTACAAATGTAACGCTATGTCATTTTTAAAAGATAAGGTTGTAGCTATAACGGGCGGAAGCGATGGAATTGGAAAAGCCTTGGTTGATGCTTGTATTGCCGCGGGGGCCAAAGTGGCTACCTGTGCACGTAATTACGACAAATTATATACCCTTCAACTGCAGCACGCCAACGTTATGCTGCATACCATCACCTGCGATGTTAGTAAGGAAGCCGATTGCCAGCGTTTTATTGAATCTACCATCAAAACCTTTGGCGGTATAGATATCCTTATCAATAATGCCGGCATCAGCATGCGGGCCCTGTTCAACGATGCCGATATTGAAGTGATCAAAAAGGTAATGGACGTCAACTTCTTTGGCTCTGTGTATTGCACCAAATACGCATTACCCTCCATTTTAGAACGTAAAGGAACAATAGTAGGCGTTTCTTCCATTGCCGGTTACCGGGGTTTACCTGGTCGTGCAGCTTATTCTGCCTCTAAATTTGCGTTACAGGGCTGGCTGGAAGCCATCCGTACCGAATTGTTACATTCCGGCGTGCACGTAATGTGGGTATGTCCGGGCTTTACGGCGTCTAATATTCGTAATGCTGCCCTGAATGAGTCTGGTGAAGCCCAGGGTGAATCGCCGCTCGATGAAGCCAGTCTGATGAGTGCTGAGGAGTGTTCCCGCGAAATTCTGAAGGCCATCGAAAACCGTAAGCGTACCCTTGTTCTCACCTTCAACGGTAAAAGAACCATCTTTTTAAACAAACTTTTTCCCGCGCTAACGGATAAGCTGGTATACAAATTCTTTTTTAAGAACAATGAGCTTAGCAAGTAAGCGGCTCATTTCCTATATCTTTATTAAATTCAAACTTTTTCATTTCTCATTCCTTATTTAAAATTATTATTTCTTAAATGCCTTTACTAACCCTCACTTCTGATTTTGGTATGCAAGACTACCTGGTGGGTGCAGTAAAGGGCCGGTTATTGCAGCAGAGCCAGGAATTTACCCTGGTTGATGTATCGCATACAATTTCACCGTTCAACTATCCACAGGCTGCCTACGTCAGCCGCAATGCCATCAAGCAGTTTCCTCCCCATACCTTTCATTTACTGCTGGTTAACCTGTTTGAAAAAAAGCCGGAACAATTACTATTGGCCTGGCATAAGGAGCAATATCTTTTATGTGCCGATAATGGCCTGCTCTCCATGGTACTTGAAGATAAACCTGAAATGATCATTGGTTTGCCCCTCGATCCCCAGGCAATTAAAAACACCTTGTATTGTGTGCAGGTAATGGGCGAAGCTATTCATAAATTACACGGTGGAGCCCGCCTGCAGGACATAGGCATCCCCGATGTGCCTTTTATTGAAAAGAATCATTTACGTCCGATGTTTGGTGAGAACTGGATGGAGGGACAGATCATCTTTATAGATCATTTTGAGAACATTGTGGTGAATATTACCCGGGACCAATTCGAAGAAAATCGTAAAGGTCGCCCCTTCAAGATCGTTTTCAAACGTAATGAGGTGATCGATAAAGTGGCTGATACCTATGCCGACGTACCCGAAGGCGAAAAACTCGCTCTCTTTAATGCGGCTGGTTATCTTGAAATTGCTATCAACAAAGGCAATGCCGCCGGTTTATTTGGTCTGCAGGGTTTTACTGAACAAGCTCAACATCTCCAAAGCAGGCTGTTCTACCAAACGGTGAAGATCATGTTTGGGTAATTCTCGAGGTTCTACATTGAGTTATTTCCTGCCAACGGACTATTAAATTTTATTACTTTAGTAGCTGAATAATAGAATACAGTTATTAAGTAAACGCTGTTTTATAGTTACCCTCATATGATAGCTTTTCTTCTCATAATTGCACTAATTCTGTTTTTAACATGGATTCTATTGTGTTACATCCTTGTGAAATTCCTTACAGGTATTATCGGGCGATTCACAGTTGTAAAATGGGTGACAGGTAAAACAGCAGTAGTTCTAATGTCTATCATAATTGCATTACTTCCTTTTTTATACCTGCTTTTTTCAACAGGCGCTAAAAACTATTCAACAGCCTATATACAACCATATGGAGAAAACTTTAAAATAACTGTTAAAGGGAGAAGAATGCTTATGGTTCATGATCCCGTTTCTGTGTTATTAAATCATACCTACAATGACAGCGCCTCGTTTATAATCCCGAGGCAATATGGGACAATTCCTCGTAGTGAAATACAATTATTGAATGACAATGATAAATTGACGGGTACTATTGCTATTGATGGAAAAAAGATGAAAATCCAACTGTTTTACCATAACATGTACAAAGTGCCATATAATTGGAATGGGAGATATTATTTAAAACTGCAATAAGCCTTTCCTGGTTTTGCCTTGGTTTTGAGACGAAGTCGTGCCTACAACGCCACCCGCTTTCCTTCTTTTGCCGATCTTTTAGCCGCCTCCAGTATTCTCACAACGATAAGATTATTCTCCAGCGAAGAAAGATCGTTGGCGGGCTGCACCTTTCCGCGCAGCACATCTGACAGGTACTGCAGGTTATCGGTATAAGTCGGTTGTTGCAGGGTAACAGGGTCATAACTGCTCTTCAATCGCTGGTGAAGCGTATTGGGATTTAACGCATGCAGATAACCGGTTTTGCCAAAAACTTCCCAGTCTTTGATACTAAATGGCCAGTTCCACGATGCTTCAATGATACCGGTGGCTCTGGGATAATCCAGTACGATAGTGGCATCGTCGTCTACTTTCGGGTAGATGTCGGGCTTAATGTGGTGAGTGATTGCGGTTACGGCAACAGGCGCCTGCCCGTTCATCAACCAGGTCATCAGGTTGGCGCCATAACAGCCAAAATCAGTAATGGCACCACCGCCATTTTTCACCGGATCCGTTAACCATTGCAGAAAGTCATTGCTGCAACCAATCTCTTTTGGGCCTTCATGCCCATCGTGTACCACCATTTTTCTTACATCCCCGATGGATTGCGACTTAACCATGGTATACAGTTGCTGATTGCTTGGATACCAGGTGGTTTCATAATTTGTCAACAGCTGAATATGGTATTTACGTGCCAGTTCAGCCATGCGGTTGGCTTGCGCCACCGTAGTAGCCAGTGGTTTTTCTACCATTACAGAGATACCTTTGGGTGCACAAATTTCTACTACATCGATATGCTGATAAACCGGGTTGTAAGCCAACACTGCTTCCGGATGGATCTTCTGCAGCATCACATCCAGGGAAGGGTAGAAGATGGAATCGGGCAGTTGAAACCTTCTTTTATACCGGCCGCACAAGGCCGTATCAGCCTCGGCAATGCCCTGCAAAATCACCTTGCCGTCTTTGTACTGGTGCATCAGTCCCAGCGCATGGTCGTGGCTAAGGCCAGCTACGCCTACTTTCAATGGCTGCTGGCTTATTACAGGTAAAAAAAAGGCTAGTGCAATCAGGGTGAGGAATGACTTTTTCATATTCCTGAAGTTAAACCTTTAGCAAATACCATTCATTCCCTTCTTTTTTTGTGGCCGTTAACAAAAAGGGCTCAATTTTGCCATATGGAATCCCTTGAATCATTTTATCAGCATAAATTCAACAGGTATCCTCCAAACCTGCATCACACGATTGGGCAGTTTGGCGTGTTTCGCATTGAAGACCGGATGAGCAATGACCAGAGTCTTCCGCTGCATGTACGCCGCAACTTTTTTAAGATCATGCTTTTTACGGGCGATAACCAGTTTCGGTATAACAAGGAGATCATACCGGTGACAGGAAATACGCTGCTGTTTTTTCATCCACATGAACCTTATTCGTATGAAGAGCTAATACCGGGCACCAGTGGCTATTTTTGTGTTTTCAGAAGTGAATTCTTCCAGGAGCAGCTGCGTATCGATCTGGATCAGCTTCCCTTGTTCCGCTCTGTTGCGAAACCTGTTTTTCCATTATCGCCTGAAAGTTACCCCGAAGTAGAAAGCCTGTTTGAGAAAATGCTACGGGAGAACCAGGGCGACTATATTTATAAATATGAATTGATCAGAAATTATGTGAGCGAGCTTTTTTACCTGGCCATGAAAATGACGCCGCCTGAAAATCTGTTTCAACCGGTAGATGCAGGTAAACGGCTTACCCTGTTATTTCTCGATCTGCTGGAGCAACAATTCCCTATTGAAACACCTGCCGATTTGTTTCTGTTACGTACGCCCGGTGATTTTGCAGACAAACTTTTTGTACATGTGAATCACCTGAACCGGGCCATTAAAAAAACAACCGGTAGAACTACCAGTCAGCACATCTTTGACCGCTTGCTGGCTGAAGCCAAGGTTTTGCTGAAACACACTGACTGGAGTATTTCAGACATCAGCAGGGTATTGGGCTTTGATGATGGCGCTCATTTTAATAAGTTCCTCAGGAAACATGCCGGCGTAGGGCCAACTGCTTTCCGGGCTGTTTGATTTTTACCAATAATGGTTTTAGTTGTACCAATCCTTCCTTATGCCCCCTGCTAACTTTATACAACTAAAAATCAACAGAAATGGAAAACAAAAAAGTCTGGTACATCACGGGTGCATCAAAAGGCATGGGGCTTTCCCTGGCAAAACAATTATTGGCAGCAGGACATACAGTCGCTGCTACTTCAAGAAATATTACGGCACTGACAACAGCTATTGAACCAACGGAACGGTTCCTGCCATTACAGGTAGATCTGGCCAGTGAACAAAGCATTGCCGCATCTTTACAACATGCATTCAATACATTCGGCCGCATAGATGTGATCGTAAACAATGCGGGCTATGGCATAGGCGGCGCACTGGAAGAATTATCTACAGAAGAAATAGCGGCAAATTTTGATGTCAATTTTTTCGCCATTATCAGGGTTATTCAGCAGGCAATGCCTTACCTCCGGCGTCAGGGTTTCGGTCACCTCATCAATATTTCTTCCATAGCAGGTTTTGCGCCGGGTGTTGGCTGGTCTGTTTACGCTGCGGCAAAATTTGCGGTAAGTGGATTGTCTGAAGCGTTGGCGAATGACCTGAAACCGCTTGGGATCCGGGTAACCGCGGTGTCGCCAGGCTGGTTCCGCACCAGCTTTGCAAAACCGGAGTCGATCGCTTTCGGTAAAAAACAAATAGAGGATTATCAATACATCAGGACGTTTCATGAAAAATTCAATCAGATGGATGGGTTGCAGGCCGGTGATCCGGACAAGATAGCAGCCGCGTTGATGCAGTTGGTAACACACCCCAACCCGCCGGTTAACCTATTCCTTGGAACGGATGCATACAACCGCGCTGCCTCAAAAATAGCGCAGTTGTCAGCACAGCTGGAAGAATGGGGATCGGTATCCGCTTCTACAGACTTCACGATATAATCAAATAAAGGTGATGTTTTAAAATTACGTGAGAAAAAGATCGATATTGCTGCGAAAAAAATGGCGCCTTCAAAAAGTAGGACCCCTGGTTTATTAGCTTCTTTTTTAATAATAATAATTGGCATGACAGCCTGTGGAGTTACAAAATGCCAATTGGAAATATTACCCAAACGTGTATATGTCGCGTCCGGCGGTTATAAAACAGGATCAGGCTATTATTACGCTAATAAACATGTATACTTCCTGGTAAAAGGGGAATGTGGGAATAAACAACAAGCTAAAGCTGTAATTGATAATTTTGCCAAACAAGCTGCCGCTAAGGAAAGCGGCAGCTTTACTAACTATACTATATACTTTTATTACGAAAGTGACGAATTGAATGAAAAATCAATTCAGTCAGAGAAGGACGATCTCCGGTATAAACTATTTGACTATAATGACAATGAATTTATAGCCGTTTATACATTTAGAGAGTCGAGGTTTTCCGATGTAGTGTGGAGTAAAGAGTATGAATAACAGATCACATATCTTTTAAAATCGCCCCTACATCTTTACATTGGGTATTGCAACATCTCAATTAAAATTATGGCGAAACTCCCCGGGCGAACTACCACTTTTAATTTTTGATTTGAGCTCATTGTGTTTTTATTTATAACACAAAGCTCAGCCATCAAATACTAAGGCATATAGCCGATTCTCTTCTTGTTGTAGTGGAATGCAGGAATGATTAAATTATGGCAACTGCCAATATTAATTTTTATATTGGGCCCATGAACCCAATCCCTGAAAATTACACAGATTTCCTGCACTGGTTAAAAGATCATACCGAAACGTACTGGGCGCAAGATCCAAGAACATCAATGAATGAGGCCAAATGTCCGCTATGGATATTTGGCGCTAAATGGGTCGGCATGACTGAAGGCCAGGGCATTATTATGAACAATCATTTTTTCGGAACTGGCTTGAAGATGATGATATAAGCACCCGGTTGAACGATGTCTATCATTATATTGCGCGTGATATTAAAGAAAATAAATTTTGGTTGAATTCCTGGGGACTAAGAAGCACTAACGCCGAAGAAAGAATCAGCATTTTTGATGAATTATTTAAAAAGGCGCCCAAACTGGTTCCGGTTATGGGGCACAGATACCAGGTTGCTGACATGTCATTAGAAAAAAGACCAGTGTTATCGATCCTGGGTACAGATGTTGTTTATTATGGATCAGACTTTCGTTACTACCTGCTTAATGAAATTAAAGACCATTTGAATATTTATCATAAAGTATATGATGAGGAAGACGATACATGGTATTGGAATTTTAATGACGGGTTCGAAGATACCTTTGAGTATTATGATAGAACCAAACTCCCTGAATTGCCGTTCTGGAAAAGTTTTGTATTGTTCGATTGGACAAACCATGCGAATAATGTGAATTTGTAGTGTCTAAAACAATCTGTATTTTACCCTCCAAATCCTCCTAAAAGTTATACAATGAAATACCTGATTGTAGGTCTTGGCCTGATAACCGCTTCCTGTAACTGGGCTAAAGAAAAAACAAAAGAAACAGTAAATAAAACCGGTGAAGTCGTAGGAAAGGCCAGTTCTGAATTCGTCAATGGCGTAGCTAAAGGCGTTGAAAAGACCTTTGAAAACGAGGTCAAATTTTCCGACCAGCTTACCAAACAGGGATTGGCTGCAGGGAAAATTGTAATTCACAGTTCTGAACATCATTCAGATGATATAATTTCTGCCTACCTGATCTTTAATAATAATTTCGATCATGAAATTACCATTAAAGTATTTTCGCCACAGGGACAGGAATATGGCAGGGTGCATCAGAAAGTTAAAGGCAAGAAAGGGGATGCTTTTTACGTGGATTTTGAATTTGATAGCAGGACCAATATAGATGGTAAAGGAACTATCCAGTTTGAGTAATAACAGGCACAAAATATTAAAAAGAGGCAATCAGTATTGGTTGCCTCTTTTTTTGCAATTCCCGCCCAAAATTCCCATCTTGTAGAGGAAAATGTTATCTGGAAAATTATAAAAGTGTATCCATTACTATTATAAAAAACTAACAAATACAACAAAAGAGGCTACCAACTGGTAGTCTTTTTTATTTATAAAGTAATATCTGCAAAAAGATAAAGTAAGTACATTTGGAACACAATAAGATAAGAATAGATAAGTAAACCATTAATTCCATGCAACAACAGATTTCCGACAGGGGAACATTACCTGTGGTATTTAAAGAGGAGAGCAGCATTCCCGACAATTACAAGATCACCGAGATCCACCAGCGGGAGTATTTATTGAATGGTGAACTGGTTCCCTGGAATGGGCCCGTTACCAATATTTATTCCCCGGTTTGTATACCTACTGCAAACGGATTTGAGAAAAAGTTATTGGGCAGCATTCCCAATACCACTCCTAAAGAATCATTGGAGGCCCTCGACGCTGCAGTAGCCGCTTATGACAATGGTTTGGGCGAATGGCCTACCATGTCGGTAGAAGGCCGTATCAAATGCATGCAGAAGTTTGTGTATTTAATGATCCAGCAACGCGAGCTGGTGATCAAGTTACTGATGTGGGAAATTGGAAAAACACTGACCGATGCCACCAAGGAATTTGACCGTACGGTTGAGTACATCAACTTTACCATCGACGCCCTGAAAGACCTCGACCGCGAATCATCCCATTTTCAGCAGGCGGAAGGCACCATTGCACAAATAAGAAGAGCGCCGTTAGGCGTTGTATTGAGCATGGGCCCCTTCAACTACCCATTGAATGAAATTTTCACCACGCTGATACCAGCCCTTATCATGGGCAACACCATTCTGTTTAAATTACCAAAATTCGGCGTGTTGTGTCACTATCCTTTGTTGAATGCGTTTAAAGAAGCGTTCCCCAAAGGCACCGTGAATACATTATATGGAAAAGGATCAGAGATCATTTCACCCATCATGGAAAGCGGCAAGGTGAATGTACTGGCCTTTATCGGTAGCAGTAAAGTGGCTAACGGACTTAAAAAGTTACACCCGAAAGTAAACCGCTTACGCGCTATCCTGAGCCTGGATGCCAAGAATGCGGCCATTGTTACCAAACATGCCAATATAGATGTAGCGGTGAACGAATGTATCCTGGGTGCGCTTTCTTTCAATGGACAACGTTGCACGGCCCTGAAGCTGATCTTCGTACAAAGAGAGATTGCCGCAGCGTTTACTGAAAAGCTGTCTGCAGCTGTTTCAGCCATGAAACCCGGATTACCCTGGGAAGCGGGTGTGAAAATTACACCGCTGCCCGAAGACAATAAACCTGCTTACTTAAAGGCCTGCATCGACGACGCCATTTCAAAAGGCGCCAAAGTGATGAATACAAACGGCGGTTTCCAGGAAGGTTCTTTCGTATTCCCGGCGGTTGTTTATCCGGTTAATGAACAAATGCGGTTGTACCACGAAGAGCAGTTTGGACCTATCGTTCCTGTTGTGCCTTTTGATTCTATCGATGAACCGGTAGCTTATCAGGTAAACGCATCACATGGTATGCAGGTGAGTATCTTTAGTGAAGATGCCAAAGAAGTGGCCAGCCTCATCGATCCGTTTGTAAACCTGGTTAGCCGCGTTAATATCAATTGCCAGGCGCAACGGTCACCGGATGTATTTCCATTTACCGGAAGAAAAGACAGTGCAGAAGGTACATTATCCGTATTCGATGCGCTTCGTTCATTCTCTATCCGTTCACTGGTGGCAACAAAACTGACCGAATCGAATAAGAGCCTGTTCAATACGATCGTTAGAGACCATGAATCTAACTTTTTGAGTACCGACTATATTTTCTAAACAGCTGTTGTTTTAAATATAAAAACCCCGATAAGCAAATGCTATCGGGGTTTTTAATTACTTTTTTCCAGCCTATACTAGCATATTAATTCTTTCCGCCGCCGATGAAGAATCCAAGTTTGATGCCCATGTAACTGTTCTTTGAGGACCACTCGGATTTGGTGCTACCAACGATCACTTCAGTGGTAGTTTTAGGAACGAAGTTGTATTCCAGACCTACACGGAAGTGTGCGATCTCAACACCAGCTCTGATCATTTCACCAAATTTAGAACCACCGCTAGCGCTTGCACTGGAACCATTATCAGATACAGACGCAGCAGCCAGTGAATAGAGACCTAAGCCAAGACCTGCGAATGGACGAACGGTAGTTGAGGTGAAATAATAATCACCAGTCAACAAATAAGAACCAGCTGCTTTTACGTCAACGTTAGCTGAGTTTCCACTTGCATCAACTTGTCCGCGTGCCATAACAGCAGCTTCCATACGAAGACCAACTGAAACGTTAGGGATTACAGCATACTTAGGTTCCAGGGCGAATAAGACACCACCTTTAGCACCTGTTCCACCAGGAATCGCATAACCTAATGCGAGATCTACTTTGAAAGGTTTGTAAGTTGCATCTTGTGCTTTTGCAACAATTACGCTTGCTAACATCAGGATACCGAGGGTAAACTTCTTCATCAATATTGGTTTTTTGATTTGGCACAAAATAGAAGGCATTTTGTTCACGTGCAAGCGAAATAAAAAATAAAAATAAATATAGAGGGAAAAAACTCGATCTTCTAGTAAAGCTACGTTCGTATAATTTCTTATGTGAAAAAATAGGCAGCTATAATTGAATGATGAAGCGATATAAATATAATAAAATTATCTGCTACGCGTTGCCTTTTTTAATTCGATGCCAGGTACCAGGTAAACAGCAGGGCATTTACCTCAAAATGACCAACGTGTTTTCGTACAATTTTAAGTGCTTTCACGATATGTTTTTCTACCGTACTTACTGAAATATTCAATTGCTCGGCTATAGCCTGGTGTGATAAATTGTCGAAACGGCTTAGTAAAAACACCTCGCGGCATTTATCTGGCAACCGGTCTATTACAGTATATATTTTTTGTTCCAGCTGTTTAACATCCAGATTGTTTTCCGGTGCCTCTGCGCTGGTTTCTGGTTTTTGTAGCTGTAAGCGGTAAATATGTTTTTTACGCACCAGTTGTTCCCGGAACCGGTCGATGATCTTATTCCTCAACATCATGTGTAAGTACCCGCCTAAATTATGTGTCTCAATTTTTTTGCGTTTGAAGTACAGTTGAACAAACAGGTCCTGTACAATTTCCAATGCATCCTCTTTTGATTGCAGGCGCTTAAATGCAGCATTTAACAACAGAATAAAATAGCGTTCATACATTTCATCAAATGCACGCACGTCATCTTGTTTCAGTAGCAGAAATAGTTCCGTATCGGTCAAATTACAATAATCAGCCGTCATATTAGGAATAAGTAAATGAGTTCATAATTGCGCCTACTAATATTGAATTTAATTAAAATATGCGTAATTCTGACTTTTTTAAAAAAATTGCAGAAAATAATAGCGGTTTAGGCGCGCTAATCCGTCAATTTAATAAGAAGAAGTAAATAAAAGTAGTGTTATTAAAATAATTAATGCGAAATAAGGTGAACACAAAAATTCCCGAAAAACTGCTTACCAGGTACCTGGCAGGGCGAAGTTCGCCGGCGGAGGAACAGCTGATCGGGGAGTGGTACGCCTCATTCGAAGCGGAGGCGCCTTATTTCGAGAATGAGAACAGCGAAGCGGCTATTGACTTAAAGACCGGCACAAAAGCTACTATTCAATCGATCATCGCCAGGGAAATGAAGTGTATACTACGGGTAAGGAAGATGATTGTCTATAGTAGTGCGGCTGCTGCGGCCCTTGTTTTCTTAACTGTCGGATTGTATTGGATGTTCTTACAAAGCAGCGCTGGTATCAATAAGGATATGGTGAAAAATGTTCCGGCGCCTGTTGATACAGCTATAATACCTGGCGCCAACAAGGCTATTTTAACGCTGGCTGATGGAAAGGTGATAGATCTCGACAAAGCCGGGAACGGGACCATTGCCAAAGAAGGCAGCATAGTGGTGAACAAAAGAGAGGACGGCCGGCTTGAATATCAGGGAACTGACAACTCACCTGCCTATAATATATTAAGTACGCCAAAAGGAGGCCAATATCAGATCGTATTGCCCGATGGAACTAAGGTATGGCTCAATGCCGCTTCTTCAATCAAATACCCTACCGTCTTCATGGGTAATGAAAGAAACGTGGAGATTACCGGTGAAGCCTATTTTGAAGTAGAGAAACATGCCGGAATGCCTTTCACAGTAAAAATGAAGAATGGCGCGGTTGTGAAAGTGTTGGGTACGCATTTTAATGTCAATGCCTACGATGATGAGGAATCCATCAAAACAACGCTATTGGAAGGCTCGGTGAAAATTACCAAAGATGCTGCGTCAGCTATCTTAAGGCCCGGTGAGCAGGTATCAATTTTCCAATCATCCCAATTATCCCAACCCATCCCTGTTCAAACAGATGAAGTAATGGCCTGGAAGAACGGCTTGTTTCAATTCAATAATGTCACCATTGAAACAGTGATGAAACAGGTAGCGCGCTGGTACGATGTACAGGTGGTGTACGTACACGATGTTTCGCAGGACCTGTTTCGCGGTAAAATATATCGCAACGCCGCTATCAATGAGTTGCTTAGGGTGCTTGAATTAAGCGGCGCGCATTTTACAATTGAAGGCAAAAAGATTATTGTACAATAATAAACCTAAACCCCGCTACGCTCAGGTTTGTGTTGCCATAAGAAAAATACCTGACCAGTTTCACAGGATTGCTGCCGGCACAGATGCCGGTCCTCAATGTGGGTATACACCATCGTTTTCCGGTAATATGTGCTGGTATCCATGTGTAACATTTTGTGTTCAACCAAATTGTTAACATCAAAAACCAGCAACACAAATGATACAATTGTTTGTGGTTGGTAGTGGTATGCGATTACGTATACCTGCCAAAACTAAACTGCTTATTCAAGTAACTATTCTGCTTTTGAGCCTGACGCCCAAGCTAAGCGCAGGCGAAACCCGGCAAAAGATCAGTCTGTCGGTTATTCAGGAAACGCTTGATAAAGTGTTCCGTCAAATTGAAGGGCAAACTGATTTCGTGTTCTGGTATAAGTTAGATAAATTAAAAAATGCCCGTAAGGTAAGCATCAAAGTAAAAGATGTTGAACTGGCCTTGGTGCTGGATGAGATCTTTAAAGAACAGCCTTTTGCTTATAACATCGTAGGAAAAACCATAGTTATAACTGAAAAGAGAAGCATGGGGGCCTTGCCGGTTATTCAGGCCTCGTATGTGCCTGGCCCATTATCAATAAGCGGCAAAGTGCTCAATGACAAAGAAGAACCCCTGGAAGGGGTGACCGTAAGAGTAAAAGATGAGCCAACCGCCACTACTACTGATGTTAAAGGAAGTTTTTCCATTAAATGTACCGACGATGCCATCCTGGTATTTTCCTTCGTGGGGTATAAGACCCGGGAAATTGAGGTGAAGGGAAAACGCATGCCGCTTTCGGTGGTATTGAACATGAACGGTAATTCATTATCAGATGTAGTGGTGGTAGGCTACGGTACACAGGGGAAAAGAGAATTCACCGGTTCCATCGCTACTATCAGTGAAGAAAAAGTAAGGGACATGCCGGTGCAAAGTTTTGACCAGGCATTGGCGGGCCGGGCGCCGGGGGTAAACATTACCCAGCCCAATGGGGTGTTAAACAATGCACCCGTGATCCGCATCCGCGGCATCAACTCCATTTCGCTTAGCTCTTACCCACTGGTGGTGGTAGATGGTATACCTATTAATACCGGTGAAGTATCGGCCAGTGCCTCTGTAACAAACAATCCGCTTGGGGATATTAACCCAAGTGATATTGAATCGATCAGTGTGCTGAAAGATGCCGCTTCCACCTCCATATATGGCTCCCGGGCTGCTGCCGGCGTATTGCTGATCACTACTAAAAAGGGAAAGACCGGAAAAGCAAAAGTAAGTTACCAGGGGTGGGTAGGGGTTACCAAAGCCATCCGCTTACCCGAACTGTTGAATGCTGAACAATACATGGAGATCAAGAATGAAGCAGTGCTCAATTCTAAATATCTCTCAGGCAATGGAAATAACGCCAGCGTGGCGGATGCCTTGTTTTTTCCAACCTATAAAGAAGATGGAAGTATTGTAGATACAAAATGGTACGATGAGGTTTATCAAACTGCCGTTTCGCAAAATCATACTGCCAGCGTATCAGGTGGTTCAGAAAATACCACCTATTATTTCTCGATGAACTACAGCAATCAAGACGGGTTTATCAAAACCAATAATTTTAAAAGAAAAGCGGTCAGGTTTAATGTTAATCATAAAGTGACCGACTGGCTGAGTTTAACCGGCAATGTAAGTTACAATACCAGCTTCAATGCCTCACCAAATACCGGATCGTTAACCGGCAATGCATTTCAGATAACCGGTATTGCCCGGTTGGCCCTGCTTTCATCGCCCAATGTATATGCAAAAAATCCGGATGGCAGTTATAATGTAAGTACCTCCAATACGCTGGGCATGGGAAACAACAAAGGGGTGGTAAGCAATTTTTATAACCCGCTTCCTTTGCTCGATCTGGACAGATATACTTCTGAGAACGACCGCATCATTGGCACCTTCAGTGCCACGGCAAAAATTGTAAAGGGGGTGGAGTTTAAAACCAGCTATGCTGTTGACCGGTTAAAAGTAGATAACGAAACATTCAACAACCCGTTGCATGGCCCCGGGGCGCCTGATAAAGGAAGTGCTACCAATATAAGCAGCCGCTATAACAGCTGGGACTGGATCAATACCCTGACTTATCAGGAGAAATTCTTTGGTCATCACAACTTGTCTCTGTTAGCGGGGTACGATGTGCAGAAATTCGATAATTCAAGATGGGGTGCTACGCGCACGCAACTGTCTGATCCCTTCTTTACCGATTTTGAAGGTAATTACGGCCGTATTACGCCCATCACCACCAATATGCTGACAGAAAAAGCCTACGCCTCTGTTTTCTCCCGCATTTCATACGACTATGATAAAAAATACTTCTTTACTATCAATTTCCGTCGCGATGGTAATTCGGCATTGGGTGGCAATAAGAAGTACGGAAACTTTGGCGGGGTGTCTGGAGGCTGGTCGGTATCGGAAGAAGGCTTTTACAAGAACCTCGCGCTCTCGCAAATAATTACCAATGCAAAACTAAGAGCAAGCTGGGGCCGGGTGGGCAATGGTAATTTGTCGAACCCCTATGCTTCATTGATGCTGTACAATTCCAACCTGTATGGGAATGCGCCTACCTGGAATTTTTCACAGGCCGGTAATCCTGAACTGGGCTGGGAAACCAGTCAGCAAACCAATGTGGGTATTGACCTGGGTTTGCTGAAAGACCGCATACAAATAGAAGCCACCTGGTTTAAGAACAACATCAACGGGCTGATCTTAAATGCGCCACAAAGCCCATCTCGGGGCATACCCGGGAATGCCATCCTGCAGAATGTAGGTTCCATGTATAACCGGGGTTTTGAATTTGCAGTGAGCGCTACCGTTATTAGAAGGGCAAAACTAACCTGGAATACCTCGTTCAATTTCTCCGCCATTAAAAACCGGGTTACCGAGCTGGCAGGTGGCAATCTGGATATTGTAGGCACTACCAGTACTGCAGCAGAAACGTCGAATATTACCCGGGTTGGTTATTCCGTAGGTAGTTTGTATGGTGCCCTTACCAATGGGGTGAACCCGGCCAATGGCCAGCGTATTTTTATCAATAAAAACGGCGATCAGGTACAATACAGCCAGGCAGTACCATCGGGCAGCAGTAGATGGACTTACCTCGACGGCTCAGTAGCACCGGCCATTACAGCCGAAGATTTTTATATCCTCGGCAATGCGTTGCCAAAATGGTATGGCGGGTTTAATAACTCATTTACCTATGAAAGATTCGATTTGAATATCGGTATTACCTTCTCCGGTGGCAACTATGTACAAAACGGCACCAAGGCCACTTTACGTGATCAGCGTTTCTGGAATAACTATACCGGGGTACTCGATCGCTGGCAAAAACCCGGACAGGTAACCGATATCCCGCGCCTGGTATACGGCGATCTATTGTCGAACGGAAATTCGTGGCCCATATCGGCAAACGTGGAGAAAGCAGACTTTCTGAAAATGAAAACAATTTCCCTGGGTTATAAAATGCCGGCAAAATGGTTTGGGAACTCGGGCATCAGCGGTTTGCGCCTGTATGCGCAGGTATTGAATGTCTTTATTATTACTCAATATACCGGTTCAGATCCTGAGATCTCTTCCAACGGTAATTCGAACCTTACACCCGGGGTTGATAAAAACTCCGCGCCCCAGGGCCGCACTTTTACATTTGGCGTAAACGTGGATTTTTAACCGATAAAATCAAGTCACATGAAATCATCAATTATAGCCTGTTTGTTGCTGACAGCATTTTTGACTTCGTGCAAAAAAGAGAAGGAGCTGTTGAACCCGGTGCCCCGTACGTCCATCATCGATGCTGCTGCATTCGATACACCCGACCGGGTATTGGGCCTGGTGAATGGTATGTATAGCAGTGTAAAAGATCCACAATTCTTTGGCGGAAAATATGTAATGTATGGTGATTTTCGCGGCGAAGAGTTTATCAACCGCACGGCCAATATCTTTACCGGTTACGATACCTGGGGGCATACCCTCAACTCCAGTTCCAATGAAGTGGTGAACTTATGGGCAGCGGCCTATACCGCCATTAACTCGGTGAATGTGTTTTTGCAAGGGCTCAATGACAATATTTCAAAGGTAGATGCGACTCTTGCCAAACAGTATGCTGCAGAGGGTAAATTTGTAAGGGCGCTTAGTTATTTCTGTCTGGTTACTTTGTATGCCCGTCCGTATGTGGAGAACAACGGCGCCTCGAAAGGGTTGCCGCTGCGCTTGCAGGCGGAAACAAATAACAGTAACAACGATCTGTCCAGAAGTTCGGTGGCAGAAGTGTATGCGCAGATCCTGAAAGACCTGGACGAAGCTGAAGCTGATCTGCCGCTCACGTACACAAGCGAGGTGTTGAATACGACCCGGGCACACCGGAACTCCGCTGTTGCCTTGAAAACAAGGGTATACCTGAATATGGGCAAGTATGATAAAGTAATAGAGGAAGCTTCGAAAATAGTCAGTGCAACAGCTCCCTTCAAGGCAAACAGCGGTGTGTCGCATACGTTACAAAACGATATCACCGTGGTATTCTCCTCTAATTATACCACTACAGAATCTATTTTTTCAATGCCCATGACCGATCTTAATTCCTCAACCGGTCAAAACGCATTAGGTTATATTTTGAATGCGGCCCCAACAGGCAATGCTGAATATAATGTAAACCCTTCAGGTATAATGGGCAATGCAGAATGGAAGGCAACCGATAAACGCAGGAGTTTTTTTACGGGTTCGGGCACTACTGTGTTTTTAAAGAAGTACAACAAGCCATCGCCCTATGCCGATTATATACCGGTAATACGGTATAGTGAAGTGTTGTTGAATTATGCCGAGGCTGCTGCTAAATTGAACGATCTGCCCAAGGCACAGGCACTGCTTACGGCGGTGCGCCAGCGCTCTGATCCTACTTATATATTTTCGGCTGCCCAAACCGGTACGGCAGATGCCCTGGTGAACAGCATCTGGCTCGAAAGAAGAATTGAATTTTTAGGGGAAGGCTTCCGTTCGAACGACTTGTTACGGAACCTGCTTACCATTCCGGGCAAGGGCAGTAGCAGCCTGACCTCGCCCTCGGTGGCGCCTTCACAGGCTTCTTATACGTTTCCGTTACCCAATACGGAAATATTGACAAACAAACTACTGCTGCAATAAGAACGCGTAACAAAACTAACAGTAATGAGAATATTGTTCATTTGGTGCATATGTGCCATGGTATGGCTGCCTTTGTTTTCACAAAACAAAAACCCGGTAACTGCTGACGCTCCGGTTACGGGCGGCATTAAAGCTGCCACTGCCGGCATGCAATCGATGCCGGGTTTTATTCCTATGTACTGGGATGCAAAAAAAGGAAAGATCTGGCTCGAGCTCACACAGTTTGATACCGAGCTGTTATATTACCCTTCATTGGCGGCCGGGGTGGGTTCCAACGACATTGGGTTAGACAGGGGCCGGATAGGGCCTTCCCATGTTATTGTTTTTCGCCGTTCGGGCAACCGGGTATTGATGACCGAATTGAATTATGATTACCGGGCTGTCAGCGACAATGAGATGGAAAAACAGGCGGTAGAAGAATCCTTCGCCCAATCTGTTCATTGGGGTTTTGAGGCGACGGCAGAAGAAAACGGCCATGTACTGGTTGATGCTACCGGCTTTTTTATGCAGGATGCGGTGGGCGCCGTACAGGCCATTACCCGCATAAAACAGGGTAATTATAAACTGGACCCGCAGCGTTGTGCCTTTTATTTGCCCCGCACGAAAAACTTTCCATTAAATACTGAAATAGAAGTAACAACAACGCTCACAGGGGAAGCACCGGGTGAATACCTGCGCGCAGTAACGCCCAGTCCCAATGCGGTAACGTTCAGGCAGCACCATTCGTTTGTGCAATTGCCCGATAATAATTATACGCCGCGCATTTTTGATCCACGCGCCGGCATCGGTTCTATTAGTTTTTTTGATTATGCAACCCCGGTAGACCAGCCGATCGTAAAACAATTTGTACGGCGGCATCGCCTGCAAAAGAAAGATCCCGCTGCGGCAGTAAGCGAAGTAGTAAAACCAATTATTTATTACGTTGATCCCGGCACACCAGAGCCTATCCGATCGGCATTGGTAGAAGGAACAGCGTGGTGGGCGCAGGCATTTGAAGCGGCTGGGTTTAAAAATGCTTTCCAGGTAAAACTATTACCACCCGATGCAGACCCAATGGATATCCGCTACAATGTGGTGCAATGGGTGCACCGGTCAACAAGGGGTTGGTCGTATGGCGGCGGTGTTACCGACCCGCGCACCGGTGAAATAATAAAAGGCAAAGTGACGCTGGGCTCCCTGCGGGTACGAACAGATTTTTTAATAGCACAGGGACTGATAGCCGATTTTGAAGATGGCAAACCACTGGCGCCGGCCATTATGGAATTGTGCATGTCGCGGATGCGGCAATTGGCGGCACATGAAGTAGGGCACACGCTCGGGTTGCCTCACAATTATATTGCCAGCGCTACCAGGCGTGCTTCCGTTATGGATTATCCGCATCCGGTCATCAAGATCGATAACAACGGCAACCTTGATCTGTCTGATGCTTATCCGTCTGCAATTGGCGAGTGGGATAAAGTGGCTGTCACCCTGGCCTATCGCCAGTTTGCTCCAGGCGCTGATGAGAAAAAAGAAATGGACCAGTTAGTGAAAGGTTATCTGGCCAATGGGCTTCGTTTTTTAACCGACCAGGATGCCCGTCCCGCTGGCAGCGCACACCCACATACCCATTTGTGGGATAATGGCACCAATGCTGCGGAGGAGTTGAACCGGGTAATGAAGGTGCGCTCGATTGTGTTAAATAATTTTTCAGAAAAAAAGATTCCCACAGGCGCACCCTTAGCTACCCTTGAAGAAGTGCTGGTGCCTATGTACCTGTTTCACCGGTACCAGGTAGAAGCCACCGCGAAAGTGCTGGCCGGAGACGATTATGCTTATGCGTTACGTGGTGACGGCCAAATACCCAATGCCATAGTACCTGCGGCTGAACAATGGAAGGCCCTGAATGCCCTGCTGGCCACCATTACGCCATCGGCGCTCGTTTTGCCGCAACGGGTAATTGACCTGATCCCGCCCCGTCCATATGGCTACCCGGCAGATGCGCGTGAAACATTCAAACGATATACCGGCATCACCTTCGATCCATTGAGCCCGGCAGAAGCAGCCGCAGGCATGACGCTGGGCATGGTGCTTCACCCCGAACGCGCTGCCCGGTTGGTAGCGCAACATGCGGTAAATCCCGAATTGCCTTCATTGGATAAAGTGATCGATCGTATTGTTGATGCCACTTTTAAAGTGCCGCAGCAATCAGGGTATGCTGGTGAAATACAACGCACCGTCAACAGCCAGGTAATAAAGCAACTGATCAGCTTAAGTGTAAACAAAAATTCGCCCGACCAGGTACGTGCCATTGCCACGTTAAAAGTAAAAGAACTACAGCAATGGTTGGGCGCCGCCATAGGGAAAGATGTAGACTGGAAAGCACATTACCTGTTTGCAAAAACGCAAATAAAGGGCTTTGAAGAAAACCCGGAGGAGATCACGCCTTTCACGCCGATAACCGCTCCCGATGGCGCGCCTATCGGTTCAACCGAAGAAGAATGGCTCGATGAGTAAAAGGTGGGTCATCCGCCAGCTGGCGGATGGCTCACCTGCTTAATAATAAACCAATCAAACTGTTCATTATGAAACTGAAATTATTGTTACGGTTTGTAGCATCCCTGTTATGTATGTCGCAACTGGTATTTTCACAAACCAAACTGCCTGCAAAAAAGATAGATGCGTTAAAAAAAGAACTGGTCGGGGAAATTGAAAAAGAGAAAGTATTTACTCAGCAAATGGTAGATATGGTGTTTAGCTTTGGCGAATTGGGATTTCAGGAAGTAGAAACATCCAAATACCTCACTGATATTTTAAAAAAGAATGGTTTTGCCGTTCAGGAAGGCATTGCCGGTATTCCCACCTCATGGATGGCCACCTGGGGTTCAGGTAAACCGGTTATTGCTATTGGCAGTGATATCGATTGTATTCCCAAGGCATCGCAAAAACCGGGTGTGGCCTGGCATGATCCGATTGTAGAAGGTGCGCCGGGGCATGGGGAAGGACATAACTCCGGTCAGCCCTTAAACGTGACTGCGGTGCTGGCGCTCAAAAAAATAATGGAACGCGAACATATACCCGGTACCATCGTCATGTGGCCCGGGGTGGCAGAAGAGCAGTTAGGCAGTAAAGCATATTACGTCCGCGATGGATTTTTTAAAGACATCGATGCCTGCATTTTCACGCATGTGGCCAGTAACCTGAGTGTTTCGTATGGTGATGGGGGTGGGAATGGAATGATCTCGGTGAAGTTCAATTTTACCGGTGAATCAGCACACTCAGCCGGAGCGCCCTGGCGTGGCAGAAGCGCACTCGACGCTGTTGAACTGATGGACATCGCCTGGAACTATCATCGCGAACATATGGAACCTACACAACGCAGCCATTATGTAGTGGTGGATGGCGGCGATCAGCCCAATGTGGTACCCTCACAGGCATCAGTATGGTATTATTTCCGCGAACGCACTTATCCTAAAATAAAACAGATGTACGACGATGCCATCAAAATGGCGCATGGCGCTGAGTTGATGACGGGTACAAAAATGTCGTACACGGTATTGGGAAGCGCGTGGCCCGGGCATTTTAACAAACCCATGGCTGAAGCCATGTACCAGAATATAAAAATGGTGGGCATGCCCGAATGGAGCGCCGATGACCAGTTGCTGGCCCGTGCCGTGCAAAAAGAAATCAACTCGCCCAAAACAGATCAGCGTAACAGGCCTATCGATGGACTGGATACCAAACTCGACAGTCTTAGGGAACCCGAAAAAGTTTCGATGGGCGGCGGGTCAGATGATATCGCCGATATCTCCTGGAATGTGCCAACAATTGTGTTGCGGTTTCCGGCCAATATTCCCGGCCTGCCCGGCCACAACTGGGCCAATGCCATTTCAATGGCCACACCTATTGCGCATAAAGGAGTAACGGCAGGCGCCAAGGCCGAGGCGCTCACGCTGCTTGACATGTTTGTAAAACCACAGATAATTGACAGCGCCTGGGCTTATTTTAAGAACGTGCAAACAAAAGACACGAAATACATTGCCCTGATATCGCCTACAGATAAACCTGCCATTGACCTCAATAAAAAGATCATGGCAGAGTTCAGGCCCGAAATGAAAAAGTATTATTACAATCCCGGCCAGTACAAAACCTATCTGGAACAGCTTGGCATTAAATACCCAACGCTGAAGCCGGCAGGTGTAACAAAAACGGCTACAGCAGCCAGTACCGAAAACTAATTTTGTAGAAGGGTAAGTAAGACAATTGCGTCACACTCTGTGTTTTTACAGGGCTGTGGCGCATTTTTTTGGACATAACGTTTTTATTCAGCTTCGTATTTCAAAAAAATGTGCGTGGGATAATTTGTATATCCCTGCACATTGATCATAGAACTGTTTTGCGCGATCCATTGTAGCTGACCCGATACCGCCAGATCGAATGGATAGTACTGGCCCGATAAATAGGCATTCCAATATCCCATGCCCTGGTCGAGACGGATATGAAGCAGGCTGCCATTGTCGAATTGGAGCTTCAATATGCGTGCATGGCTTAGCTGTCGTTTGTCGCTAAATGAGATATCGATCCCGGCCGGGGGGAATATATTGCACTGCTCCATTAATTGTTTCAACAGGTTACATTTGCTTATGCTTTCCGCTGGCCTCCAGTTTTTATTCAGGTCTCTCGGTAAACGGGTATTATGGGAATGTTCTATAACCATGGTATCTAACTGAAATGTCAACTGGCTGCTGGTTGAAAATGGCAGGGTGCTGATGAGCTGATGTAAAAGCAGTACATGAGCGGGCGTTGCCACGTATCTGTCTGTATAGGTTATTGATCTCAATTTTGTTTCATTACCAACAGTGCCAAGTTTCGGTATATGTTGGATGATCGTGTTCCAGAACCGGCTGCCAAACGAATTGATTGGCCCGTCAAATTCACTTCTGATATCTACCTGCTGTTGCGTAGTTCTCAGTTCATGGAACAGGGAACTGCGATCGAGTGAGGTGCCCTTCACCTCCACTGAATATTGATCGCTTTTAACAAGGATAGCCTCCGACGTGTCGGCCCAATGGGCATCGAAATCGCCATTGTCAATTGCGTTGATGGCAAATGACCGGTTCCCGGTTTTGTTACGCATGGTGGCCAGCAATTTCCCTTTGGACAGCACAGGCAGTTGGTCGGTAAGTATTATGGTAACCTGGGCCGAGGTTAAAAAGAAAAGATCGAGCCGTTGATCTTCATCCAGTTGTTTAAACTCATTTTTTGATAAGAAGACCCTTGTTTCTTCGAACCGGAAATCGGCCAGGAAGGCGCGTATAGGCGATAAGCTGATGTTCCAGTTTTTTGCCTCCCCGTATACATACAGATCGAGTTGCTGGTAGTTCTTCGCTGCAAAAAGTATTTCTTTATACAAAGAAAAATTGCAGTAGCGGGAGGAAGGCCCCAGGATCTTTTCTTCGGCTGGTAATTCCAGTTTGGCCAACATACTTTCCGACAGGTAGTCGATACCCAGTCGGCGATTGAGTTCCCCGGCTACATTGCGCAGGTCATATTGAAGCAGACAGCTTTCACAGGCTGCCGTACAATCCGATTTACAATGCAGGAATTGTTTTGCTTTGTGAAAGATCTCTTCCAAATATTGCGGACCGCTGGAACTGAAGCCTGCACCGCCGGCTGTTTTATCGAATAAACAAATCGCGTATACAGGTTCTTCCGCATTGATGGGGATGGTTGATTGCCGTACGGTTACCCCAATTTCTTCCATGTTTATTCCCAGTGAGCTGCTGAGCCCGTATCGCAGTGCTGCGCCCATGGTCCAGCATAGCGAATAATTGAAATCGTTTATGGTAAGGAATTCGCCCTCGTTGTTCTTTAAATAGATCTCAAAAATATCTGTTGAGTTGGAATGACCCAGGTGTATGAACCGTTTTATTTGATTGTCGGCGGGGTCGCAGGCTGAACCGGTTTGATCGCCGAATTTTCCCCGCAGCCGTTTGTGATCGGAAAAGCTGGGCGGCACTTCGCCAGCCACTGTCATGGATTGCATATGGCCACACTTTAAACAAAGGGCATAACCCGAACCGTTTTCTCCTTCACTGTGATAAAAGATCAACCCTTTTTCCCCCGCCCGGTAATAACCCAATGCTGCATTGGGAAATTGTTTGATCTCATCGTTGGCATTGATCCAGGGTTCGGGGGTAGCTATGTAGGTTTGTTTTGAAATATCGTTGTTAGGCTGGGAATAAAACCCTACACTGAAGCCGTTGGGGGAAATGAATTTGCGTTGTTGTTTAAGCTCAATTTCATGGTTACATTGTGCATTGGTGCAATGACCTTTGAACATAAGGTCTGAATCGATGCCCATATTACCACATTTCCTGCACCGCCAGGCTACGTTGAATTTCTGCGATTCCATTTTGCCTGTTTCGTGGGGTATTTGCTGATGCAGCACAATTCCCTGCGAGGTATACACTTTACCATCCAGCACCACCTGTGAGCCCGGTGCATATTCAGACAGCGCCATGGCCATATCCCGGCTGGGCATTCCTTTATAAATGGCCAGTTGTTCCTCTCTGTCGGCCCCGCTGTTTTTATTCCGCTTAAAGTCGGTTATTGAAAATGGGTTGAAAGTAGATATGTCTGTCGGAAAGCCATACCCGGGTAAATAACCACTGTGCACCATTTCGGAAATAAGATAAATGCCGAGGTGTTTTTTTAGTTCCCATTCTACCTTCCGCATATACGGGTCTTTTTCGCGGCCTTCAATGCCGGTGCTTAATTCCTGTTTCAGGGAGTCATATGTTTGTCGCCAGGTATCAAATATTTCTTCCAGGCTTTTACTGCTGGTTGCCAGTAACTCGCGGGCCGGGCGGTTTTGCAAAATGCTGTTGGCGGTGATAATTTTTATTCCGTCTACAACAGGTGGTTGAATGTTGTTGGTACTTACCTGTTCATTCAGCCAGGCAGTCATTCTTTCACAAATAGTACAAGGTTCTCCCTGTTGCCGGGTGAAAAACCATTCACAGGTAGCGGCGATCTTGTACCCTTTTAACTCGTCTTTGGTAAAATAGCCGAACAGGAATGCGTTGATGTGCCGCTGAACGATCTTTTCACTATTGAGGGTAATATTCTGTTGTCGCATGGCCGTTACGAACGGCCATTTGGGGTTGCGGAAAACCTGCAGTTCGAGCGGGTTGTTTTTGCAAAGAGTAATTGATAACGCACGGGACTCTTTTCGTCGCCCGGCGCGTCCTGCCCGTTGCAGGTAATTGGAAGGGTGGGGCGGTACGTTGTGATTGCTTACAATGGTAAGGCCGCCAATATCCACGCCCATTTCCATGGTAGTGGAGCAGCTCAATACATTTATTTTACCGGCTTTAAACAACTCTTCATACTTCTGTAACCGCTCGGGCGATTGTTGTGCCGAATGTTCGGCTACGCGGTAAAAGTTGCCGCCTTCAATGATAATATCCGATTGATCGGTCCATAACCCTTTTTTACGCAAGGTGGTAACGGCTTCATCTGTTTGCAGCCATTCCCTTACCTGTTGCAGCCGGCTGGCTTCATCGGGGGCTGTAAAAGAAGGGTATTGCGGAAACGTTAACCGGTCGCATATGAATTCGGCCTGGGTATCGAGTGGTAAAAACGGAGTGATGCGTTTTAACGTGGTGTCGAGCACGCGCAGCGAAATGGGGCATAACCAGGCTTCGGTTGGTTTTCTGAAAAGCATTTTTTCATAGGTCAATTGATAGCCATTGCCCTGCCTGGTTAAGATGTTGGTGGTAAACGTAAGGTCTTTCCACGCTTCGTTCATCAGGGTATTGAGGATGTCGATCTCTTCTTCATTGATCTTATCGAGGTTGATCCTGAAGAGTACTGCCAACAGCCGGATCAGCCGGTTTTGATGAAGCCGTCTTTGGGGATTGTAAGTTGGCCAGCGTTTGTGTTTCTGGTCATTAAAGGCGCCTTCTTCTGCAGGCAGCAGGTATTTGGCCGTGAAACGACCGCCAAGCCAATTCAACAGATCATCATCGATATTTAAGAAGGTGCCTGATCTTACATGAAAATCAAGACATATTTTTAAGAAATCCTGCCAGTCTTTTACCGTACAACCTTTGTGTTTCCAGTAGTCGGGTACTTTCTTTATTTTATCCAGCCCTTCGTAATAGATCTGAACAAGGCCCAGCGTTTCCGTTGAGTTCGATCGTTTTGGCCGGGTACTGAAATTGCTGATCAACAGGCAACGCACCAGGTTATTAAGCCCGTTTTGGCTGTCAAAAATATCAGGCGCCAGGTCGCGGTAATAATTCAGCATGTGATCCTTGATATCGGGCACATGTTTTAAACCTTTCACCAATTCATTCCAGGGTAATGTGCAATTGGCAATCCCTTCCTTCTTTCTTCTATAATCATCGAGGATGCTGTTGAGTCCCGGGGTGGTTTTTGCAAGCGGTTCCAGCGTGGCAATCTGTTTATCCAGTTCGTTTATTTCTTCCTGGTTTATGCTGTTGTGTATTTGTCTTACTATTAAGCCACGTAAGCGTGCGCGCTCGGCATCCTGTTGTAGTTTAATGGCAATTCTGGCCGTACCCTGACGGGTATCTGAAAACGTAATAAGGGCGCGTCCGTTTCCGGGTTTACTTAACGGCTCTTTGCTGCTATCGGGTATATGCTCCATTAAAACAGGGATAATGGAGGTGCTGTAAAACGGAACACCTAAAATTGCGTGCCGGAAAAGGTCCAGCTTACCGCTGCCTGCAAACCCGCATTTAGCGCATTGTTGATTGACCCCATGGTTGATGAAGATCTCTATCTGCCGGTTGTCGGGGCCATCGATTATGCCGTTCAGATCTATTTTAAGCGGTGTGGTAACGCCGGGATAGTGTTTGCCGGCGATGGCATGGCCCCTTACTTTTTTATCGGTTTCCGATTCGTCGTCTTCTGTATCTGCTGCTTCATACCCCAGTTCAAATTCTGCCACGCTTTCGCTGATGGTTTGCACCAGCTGATCGCCTTGTTCAACGCGGCTGGCCAGTAAATGTTCTTCGTTGCAATCGTTACACGATACCAGTTCAAATACGGGAGCGCCACAGGTGCAGCTTAATCTTTGCTGCATATACACGGCACCAAAATTCCATTGAGGCGTATCGAGCGGCGTATTCCTTTTGGCGGTGCAGTTTTTGTCGGCGCATGCCCATAAGCCGTGCAGGATGCGGTGAAAGAGATGACCACGCAGGGGAAGAAAATGCGCGCTGTTGAATGTCAGTTCAGGCCGTGAAAGCAGATCGAGCCACAAACGGATCTCTTCCTCTTTATCAGCTGTCATTGGTACACCAGGTGCAATGGCTTTATGTAATTCTGAAATGGTTTTGGGTGAGCTGGCCAACGATTGCCGTATTTGCCGGGCCAGGGGGTGGTGGATGATCGTCTCGGGTTCACAGTGATTGTTCTGTACAAGTTCTCTGATGTTTTTAGCTGACGATTGTTTTATGGGCGGCAGTTCAGGAATATCCCGATAGCCATTGATCACTTCAATTTGCTCTATGTTTACCCCGGCAATTCCGGAGAGGTATTTACGCAGGCTTTCCCTGGATTCCGCATCGTTGCCAGCAGTGGCCGAACAGGCTATGAAGCGTACCTGTTGCGGGTGTACACCAAAACCATGTAAGGTGCGGCGGATCAGCAGGGCCAGTTCAGCCGCACGGGAGCCGATATAGGTATGGGCTTCATCGAGTACAATGTATTGCAGCAGCCCCTGCGATTTCTCCAATATGGGCTTGTCACTGCTTCTGATAAGCATGTATTCAAGCATGGTGGGGTTGGTGATGAGGATTGGCGGGGGCGATTCCCAAATACCTTCCCGGTCATACACTTCGTTCGCCGGTTTTGTGGCCAGCGCATGTTTGGTTAATTGTAGCGGCGTATTACCATTGTATAAACTAAAACGGATGTTCTTGCCAAAATAGGCTGTCCAGGCAAGCAGGCGTTCCCGCTGGCTATTGATCAGGGCGTTGAGCGGGTAAATAATAAGCGCCCGTACGCCTTGCAATGGACCACTGCCGGCTTCTGTTTTTTTCGACAGGTCATTCAGGATGGGCACCATAAAACATTCCGTTTTCCCAGAGCCGGTACCACTGGTAACAACCACCGAAGTGGGCTTGTCGCGCTGCAGCAGCTCCCATACCTTTAACTGGTGAACATAGGGCCGGAAATGCTTTTTCAATGCCTGACCGCTGAGGTCGATTATCTTATCGGTGTCCTTGATTCGCTGTTCCTTATCAAGTGCATTTATGACAGAAGGGGTTAACAGGTTGCCGGCGAGGCCTGCAAAGGTTGTCGAACTTTCCTGCCACGGAAATACGGCTTCGAACAAGGGTTCGGCCAGCAAACTGTTTTCCCTGCGCATGGATTCGCGCAGGTAAGCCATTAATGGTTCCGATTTCAGGCTTAATACACCTACAGTGGCTTCGTGCGAGCGTTCCCGCAAACGACGGATCAGGGAGTCAAAATAAGGCTTATGCATATCGTTGGTTAGTGTTATCTGTTTATAAGAAAACCCAGTATCAGATTATATATTTCGTTGAACCACGCTTCGTCAAATGAAATAATTTCCCGTATCCTGAATTTGATGAGCGGGGTTGGTTTGGGCATGCTATAGTGTTCAGGTTGTGCTGCAGCGGCTGCCAATACAAATGGGAGGTATACGACAGACTTCAGATCGGCCGGCAGGTTGGCCGGAATCCATGCCCGTATCTCAACCGGTAATTTTTTATACAGGGTTGTAAGGTCCGACCGCAGGTAATCGGGCCATTTATCTTCCGGATGGCGGGCCCTTAACCCTGGTTTTCTTTCTTCCCCATTTAAACGCGTTGTAATGAGCATGCTGGCCAGCATCGTCGGAACTATTGACGCCTGGTTATCGCCGTTGTCAAAAAACAATTGTTCTGTTTTCCATTTTATAGCGGTTAGTCCTAAATGATGGCCGATCCAGTCAAGTTTATGTTTAACTACCTGAACAACGTAGTCAGGCGTAAGTGTCGACATGTACGCGTAATAACGGGTGAACGCCCGTATCCATTCCTCAACCGGGTATTGCGGCCAAATGATGGCAAATTCCTGGGTTAGTTGTATGGTCATGTCTTCCGGCAATAACAGCGCTGCCGTTATAATGGCATTGTTGTGATTACTGAGCCGGGTAAAAACATCCTGACTGCTTAAGGGAAGGTGTTGCAGCGACTGGTAAAGCGCATACATGTCGGGCCAGTCGGGGTGGGTGTGATCGCTTGTCATCACCTCCAGTATACCGTCCATTTCGACAAGCCGTTCTTCTTTGTTTAAAAGCGCTACTTTGTACAGGCGATTGAACGGTGGGGTTATTGTTGATACTGGTTCAACTTCCTGTTGTAATTTATAAGCTGTAGGGCGGAACTGTTTTTTCAGGTCTGCTGCCGGATATATAAACCATATTCCTTCCCGGGACGGCAGCGTCCATTGTTCATTTTCGGGTTGACATTCGATGGTTGTGATCTGCTCCTTATTGAAAGGTTCATCAAGCCGGAAAGCCAGCAAATCAAAAGGTGATGCTATATCTTTAACCTCTGCTATTTTTAAACAGCCTGCTGGCAATCGGTCCAGGTTGAATTCAAACTGGCGGATTTCGATAGCCGCTTTATCATCGCAGGAAATGAGGATACCCGCATCGATATTGGCCGAGATAGAAAGCAGGGAAAGCATGTAGTCTTTCAAGGCCACCAGGGGCAGCTCAAAGTTGCCGTAGGCAGGTACTCTGATGGATCTGTACAGTGAAATGTCTTCCTGTTGCTGTGCGTCTATCAGTTGTAGTTTTAGCCGGTAGGTTTGCGCATAGGGCAGCAGGTTGCCAATGTTTAGTCGGGAGCCGTACAAATCGTGCAGGTAAAGAGAGGCTTTATAGGGCAGCTGCTCGCTGGCTGCATTGTAAAAATACAATTGTTGTTTGGGGCAGGGAATAGTGAGTTTGATGGCGCCTGCTTTTACGCCTTTGGGGGTAAGCCCAATTTCAAAACTCTCCCGCAACAAGTTGGGATCGGTAAAGGTTATGGAGTGACCACTGCCATGTTGCGTTATAATGGTGGGGCTGCTGCTATAAACGGCAACAGAAAAGCGGCTGGAATGCAGGAGTTGTACCTTTTTCTCGTCTGTATTGAATTCCACGGAAAAGTCGGCTGGTAATACCTGGAGCGTTTTACAGAAAACAACCGCGTTGTTATTTGTTAGCCTGATCTTTACCTTTCCTATGACCTCAGGCGATAGTTTAAGCCAGCTATCATCCTGTAAATATTCAAGCCCTGTTCTTATTTGGCCGATCACTATCCCATCGGTCCTTATTTTATAAATTTTCGGCCAGCCGCGGTAGATGGCCTTGTTAGCTTCCTGGTAAAAATCAAAACCATTGGGCTGCGCAAGCACCTCATAGGTGAAGTTTTCGGGTTCATCGGAAAAGCTGAGGTGAAAACTGTTGTTGCCGTGTTCAATGCTCAAATTGGCGGTTACTTCATAAAGCGTGAACGTCGAGTCATCCGTCAGGTTATTGTCCAGTGGCGTCCACGCGCCTGATAGCAGGGTGGCGTTTTTTGCTACCAATAGCCAGTATATGCCAAACGGCAATTTGCTGGTACCGGAAGCTACCAGTTTCCAGAGGTGTGCTGTATTATCATTTTGTTTAAAGATCAGCGGTTCTCCATCTTTGAGAATACCGGCGTTGGCCACTGTAAGGGGTACCTTATAATAATTTTTCGGGTCCAGCAGGTACAGACTCCATTCATCCGTGCTGGTGCCGGGTACGGGGTATTTGTCGATCTCATCGAGGTGAAAACCTTCCTGGTCCGGATCTTTAAAGGCATACCCTATTCTTTTTACGCCCGAGCCATTACTTATATAGATCTCCAGTTTATTGGAAAGCAGATCGAAATCTGTAGTGGAAATAGACAGGTCTGCTAATTTATACAAACCCGGTTTTACGTGTATATAGGTGTTCAGTTGCCGCTGATGGGCTACATGATGGATCTCGTGTGTTGCCCGGATAAGAACAGGCTGGTGGGTATGTGCTTTTGACACGCCTGCCAGCAACTGTTCAATAAATTTTCTTCCTGCCGAATCTTCTATGCGTACCGGAAATTGCGCCCGCCAGCCCGGGCTGAGTTTATCGAGCAGGGGCACCGGGGTGTCGGCACTGGTAAATCCATGTTTTGTATTGATGCTTACCAGTTCTGTTACAAATTGCAGTAGCAGGTGAAGGAATGCGTCTTTTTGAAAAACCGGTGGTACCCTGCGTTGTATTGAAATAGCTCTTGCCAGTTCAATATGTTCTGTTTCAATAGAAGAAATAGCGCCTATTTCCTGGTATAGGTCCGTGATCAGATCGGCCAGGTAGTGTTCTGATTCAAGTACCTTTAGGGGCAAGCCGCATTCAATGATAACTGTGCCTATAAAGTCTTTCCCATTCAATCGTTCATTGAGCGGCCGTTTCCATTTTCTAAACCCGTTTGAAACAAACCGGTTCCGGTCTGCTACGGGCAGGTTGGGGTGACCAATGTATTTTAAAATGGGGTCCCAGGTCCAGGGTCCGCCTTCGTAAAATTTTCGCCACCATTCAGTAGCAAAAAGAACAAAGCAGCAGTCCCAGTACGGCAGCTCGGGCCGGTTGTCCCTAAGCGTACTGGTTAAATCAAAAAACTCGGGTTGTTTTATTTTATAACTGTAGAGAGGCTGGCCTGAAGGGATGGATAGATCTCTTGTATGCAAAAACAAATTGTACCAATCGTTCGGTTTCATTAACACGGGTTTTAACAGCGCTCCATTAAACTGGCAAGTTTAAAACAGGGAGAATACGGATTGGTGGAGCGTATAGTTATCAGGTCTGGGGCTAAACGGCATTCAAGGTAGAAATAATATCAATAAAAGCAGCTTGATTGAAATCAAGTTCTAACGGTTAGAAACAATTACAATCCGGTTTAATATATAGTCAACAGATTTTGTAAAATATGGAAAGGCTTCCTGCTTACATAATGGACTTTAAAACAAAGAAAGATTGAACTTTAAAACAAAACATGCCGTAGGTATTTACAAGAGCTTTGCTGAGAAATAAATAACAAAGATGAAAAGATCAGCAATAACAACAACCGTGTTGGTTACCGGAGGCTCCGGTTATTTGGGACTACAATGTGTATTACAATTGTTACAGGAAGGATATATCGTAAAAACAACCATCCGTTCCCTATCAAGAAAAGAAGAGATCATTAATGCACTCAAAGCGGGCGGCATCGGCAACTTCGATCAATTGAGCTTTGTGGAGGCAGATCTTACCAAAGATGACAATTGGGCGGAAGCGGTGCGCGATTGTACCTATGTATTACACGTAGCTTCACCCTTCCCGGCCATGGACCCTGCCGATGAAAATGAATTGATCATCCCGGCAAGAGATGGTTCTTTACGGGTGTTGAAAGCAGCCCGCGATGCGGGGGTAAAACGTGTGGTATTGACCTCTTCTTTTGCAGCGATCGGTTATAGCAGAAGTCCGGAGAATTATGTTTTTACAGAAATGGACTGGACAGATCCCCATACGCCTGGTCTGCGCCCGTATCTGAAATCAAAAGCCATTGCAGAAAAAGCGGCCTGGGATTTTATGGAGCAGGAAGGCGGCCAGATGGAGTTAACGGTGATCAATCCGGTAGGTATTTTTGGTCCCGTGCCTGGCGGGAACTATTCGGCATCGATGGAATTTGCGTTGAAGGGCCTGCTGAACGGGGATATAAAAGAAACGCCTAATTTTACCTTTAATATTGTCGATGTGCGTGATACGGCGGATATTCACCTCATAGCCATGACACATCCCGCAGCAAAAGGAGAGCGCTTTCTGGCCGCTTCGGAAGGGTCAGTGAGTATTTATGACGTAGCGGAGTTGATCCGGAAAGAACGGCCACAGCGGGCTGTAAAGATGGCTGAACTGAAACCGATCGGGGCAGAACTGTATGTGCACATGAGCAACGAAAAAGCGAGGACTGTGCTGGGCTGGAAGCCAAGATCAAAAGAAACCACCTTGTTAGAGACCATCGATGCATTAATTTAAAACGTGGAAATAGATAAAATACATTCCTGTTACCTGGGCCCGGGAATTTCACCGGAACACCTGATCCCGGAGCATTATTTCATGTATTTATTGCAGGGAACCTATGTAGCCTATGATGGCGAAAAAAAATATATTTCCAATCCGGGCGATGCCATCATCGCCCGGAAAAACCATTTGATCCGCTATACCAAGAATAAAGTGGACAATGAGTTCCATAAGATCGTGATTGCGCTGGACGAGCCTTTTTTGCGCTCATTTCTGGAAAAACATCCATATAAACCCGGGGTATTCGACAACGATGATTCAATTTTAACGGTAGAAACGAATGCCCTGGTGCGAAACTTCGTAAACTCGCTGGAGCCTTATTATAAAGGATCGGAAAAACTGGACCCCGACTTTGCCGATGTAAAAAGAGAAGAGCTGCTGATCATTCTGTTAAAACAAAACCCCGCCTGGGCCCATGTATTTTTCAACTTCAGCATTCCCCAGCGCGTAGACCTGGAAACGTTTATGAACAAAAACTTCCGGTTCAATATCAAGCTGGAACAATTTGCTTTTTTAGCAGGCCGAAGCCTGTCAACCTTCAAACGCGATTTTAACAAGGTCTTTAATGAAATGCCCGGCACCTGGCTTACCCGCAAACGGCTGGAAGAAGCGCACTTTCAAATAAAAAACCAGCACAAAAAGCCCGGTGATGTATACCTGGAAGTGGGTTTCGAAAATCTCTCCCATTTCTCCTACGCCTTTAAAAAACAATTTGGTAAGTCACCGGCAGCGGTGCAGAAAGCACAATAAAAAAACAGGCTACCGAATTCGATACCTGTTTTTCATATCTATGTGGTTTCTGAAATACTTTCTTATCGCAAGATCACTTTCTTGCTGTTTACAACATGTATCCACAATACAGAAGAAAGGAAGCTGGTCAGTACCAACAGGGCTGAAAAATTATAGTTGCCAAATTTGAACATTACGGCGCTTACAAAACTGGCAATTACTATAAGTACAAGAGTGGTAAGGGTGAATATCGTTTTCATATAACTGATTTTTAAGGTTTTTTATGCAAGCGTTTTATTTGTTGCTTGTTTGTATAATAGAAGGAAGCGGAGCCCGGAAGTTTATTAATGAAATGTGAAAGCAATAAAAAACCGGCTCAAAGGCCGGTTCCTTATTTATTATGAAAAAAGTAAAAATTGTTGCTTGTCTTTTATAATAAACAGTAGTAAAGCGGGGAAAGTTTATTAATGAAATGTGAAAAGGCCATAAAGGAAGTACAACTCGCACTGTATGATTGGGTGTCGGACTGTAGGGGAATGGCCTAAGCATTGCCTGGGTATTGCAATACGCCATTGGCCATGATATTTACGGACTTGCCGTTTTTATTGGTGTACTGGTGCGCCTATCGGTAATTTCTGAGGATCAAATAACATCGGATTGGTAATATCAGGCAAATAAGCACCAGCCTTTCTGAAAAGAAAGGCTGGTGTGTTTATAGAATCTGCCCATAATCAACTAACTTTCTTATGTTAATTGTGGTGTATGAGGTTGCTGTTCTGTTTCCTGCTTTTATGGCTGTGTATCGGTGAGCCATGTTGGGCGCAAGATCTTTCCGGAACCTGGGAAGGACGTATCGATGCGGAGTATATGAACCTGGTGTTGATCAAACAGGGAAGTACCTATATAGGCTATACTTATGATGAGGGTATGGGTTTTTGCAAGACCAATTTTTTAGGCAATTTTAATGATTCAACCCGGCTATTAAAAGGCGCTGGCCAAAGCTTCATTGCAAGAACAGCTAACCATGTAATGTGCACCTATAAACTTACCTTCAGCGTACAGAGCGATGGTAAATACCTGATCGGTTCTGCCAATGCCAAATCGGCCTTAACGCAAATACTTTCTATGGGTATGGCCGTGCGTACTGTGTTGCGACAGGTAAGCTCAAGGGCAGATACCACCGATTATATGTTTTCCTGGTTAGTAAAGCACAATAGTCAAAATAATACTGTGGAGCAAAACAGGAAAGCTGATACGTTTAATACGGCCATCGCTGTGCCGGCGCCCAGTCTTACCCACGACGAACTTGCTAAAAAAGCGTTTAATGATAGTATCACTGCCGTTAAGATCCTGCGGGTTCCCGATACGTTGAGTACGATCATTACTGCTGCCGACAGCATTGTGATCAGTATTGCCGATAACGAGGTGGTCGATGGCGATACGGTAACTGTTTTTCATAACAACGCGATCCTTGTGTCACGTCTTTTTGTATCGGCACATCCATACCGGGTGGTGGTGCCATTAGACCGGAATGTGCCTGTTCATGAATTTGTTCTGGTAGCCAATAACCTCGGTACCATTCCACCCAATACTGCCTTATTGACCATTGAAGCGGGCAAAGACCGCTTTCAATTAAAAGCAGCCTCCGATCTGAAAAAGAATGCGGTGATCATTTTTAAGCACAAATAACAGGCCCTGCACTGGCATGGAATTTTCAGCTTTTTGTAAAAGTACGCCCCATGACCCGCAAAAAGGAAATACAGATCAATTTACAGACTGTTGCCCTGAGTGCCAATCTGGCTGAACCGGCTAAGGCAAGGGGCGTGGTGATCTTTGCGCATGGGAGTGGCAGCAGCCGGTTAAGTCCGCGCAATAATTTTGTGGCGGATGTGCTGAATAAACACAACATGGCAACGCTGCTCACCGACCTGTTAACCGTATTAGAAGACGAAGTGTATGAAAACCGGTTTGATATTGCGTTGTTGAGCCATCGATTGGTACAGGTAACGGAATGGGTAAAGCAACATCCTGATCTGGACCAATTACCCATTGGTTATTTTGGCGCCAGTACAGGCGCTGCTTCCGCCTTACAGGCGGCGGCCATGCTCGAGAAAAATATTAATGCGGTGGTAAGCCGTGGCGGCCGGCCCGATCTGGCTGTTGCTTTGAAACAGGTAAAAGCACCCACGCTGCTCATTGTTGGCTCCCGCGATACACAGGTGCTGGGTTTAAACAACAAGGCCTTTGAACAACTCACTGGTGAAAAGGATATGGAAATTGTTGAAGGCGCTTCGCACTTATTTGAAGAACCCGGGGCTTTACACAAGGTGGCCGACCTGGCCGCCAACTGGTTTGAAAAATATTTATAACGTATAGGTATTTTATCTGCAAAAAAGCTTTTGTATTTTAGCGGCGTATATAACTCCAACGTTCATGTATAGGTTTGCTCTTACGCTGGTATTATCTTTTCTGCTATATAATAACCTGGTTGCCCAAGTAGTTTTTGTGGCTGGTACAACGGCAGCGCTTACCGGCGTAAATGCCGGAAAGGTAATGCAGGTAGATTTTAATTATGGGGGAGAGGTTTACGTGCAGGGGGGTGACAATACGGCGGGACAGATTGCGAAACTTAGTAACGGGGGTGGCTTGCTGTGGAAGTATTCTGTTCCTGTTCCCGGCTGGCAGTATGGAGGTAATTTTGGTGGCTGGGCAGTTGAAAAAACAACAGGGCACGTATATGTTGGCCCGGGGGCCGCTGCCGGTGGTGGCAGGGTTATTCGGCTAAACGGCGTTTCAGGTACCTATGATAATTATAGAACACGCTTTTTTACCGATGCCAATAACAACAATGGTGAGATCTGGAAAATGCGTTGGTACTGCAATGGCGGTTCTCCACAAATACTGATTGCCAGTGGCGGCGGGACCAATGGTGATTATCATGATAACATGGGCATGTTGTTGCCACCAGCTACGGGTTTCAGTTCTTATAACGTAACAGGTATTACCACTTATCCTTATAAGCAGGATGTGGCAGATTTTGTTGTTGATCCGGCTAACAAGGACCTGTATTGTATTCTGGCCTCCGATGGAACTCCGTTTGTTAACAACAGGATCTATAAAAACAGCCAGCCCTATACGGCAGCCGATCAGAAATGGAATACGCTAACTGGATATACTACTTTACAGGAAGATAATAATGCCCCTTTCATGGCTGGTTCCGGATCAGGTACCAATGCTGCCAATGTACTGGCTGTAAGTTCAAAATACCTTTTCTACTATGATGGTAAAAATCTAAAAGCATTCGATAAGTCAACGGGCGCAACAGTCGGTACTCCACTTACATTTTCCTCCACGGCGTTGATGCAACAGGGTATTTATGCCGACAATTGCGATCATGTTTTTATTGGTACAGCCAGTGGAAGTATAAAAGTGCTGCAGTTCAATGGAACTGTATTCGATGACAATGCGGTTGCCGATATCGATATCCCCGGTTATTCAGGAAAAGCCGTATATGCGCTTGAGTATGATGAAGACCGGAATTACGTATATGCCGGTGGTGATGGGTTTGTAGCTGCCGTGAATTTGTCTGCTTATTGTGCCTTACCTAAACCGCGCATAAACTATATACTAACAGCTAAAGCTACCAAAAATAGCGTAACAGCTACCATATTTCCGGCGCCACCTGCCAATGCGGTGATCACCTATACGTTGCTAAAACCCGATGGAGGTACGGCTACCAGCTCCACGGCTTCCTTTACCAATCTTCATGGGATTAACTCCTTTACAATTTTTGCCGATATTGTTATCGATTGTCAGAATACCACGATTCTCGATATTTTCCAGTTAAGCGACCTTGACCTGGATGCAAAAACCGAAACTGTTTGTGGTGGAAAAGGAGGACGGATCACGATCATTGGAAAAGGTGGAACCCCGCCATATACGTACGGTGTTGATAATTTAATTTTTGGAGCGAATAACGTGTTTTCAAATCTGACGCCGGGCACACATGTAGCCTTAATCAAAGATGTAGTTAATTATGTTGAAGTTTCCATCCCTGTTATTATTACCGTAAGCGACCTGGTGGTAGACGCGGGAAATGATGCAACCATTTGTGAAGGCCTCAGTACCCCGCTTTCAGGTACTTCCAATGGAATCAATTTTTCGTGGACCCCGGTTGCTGGTATCAGCAATACGACAATTGTTAATCCTTCTGCCTCGCCACCAACAACCACTAAATATTATTTATCGGCCACCAAAGGCACCTGTACACTGACCGATTCACTGGTAGTGACCGTGCTGCCTGCTCCCATTGCCCACGCAGGTAATGATACCAGCGTTTGTTATACCTATGATGGTTTGTTGCATGGCAGCGGTGGCTTAAGTTATAAATGGAAACCCGAGACCTATTTAAGTAATACAGCTGTTGACGCGCCTGAGGTAATTCATCCGGAAAGATCTGTGCTGTATACCCTGCAGGTTACCGATGCACAGGGTTGCCGTTCTTTAAAAGAAGATTCGGTATTATTCCATGTAGTTCCGCCTACACAGGTATGGGCCGGTAACGATACGATTGTTGCATTGGGGCAACCCCTGCAAATGCAGGCGGTAGATCTTAATAAAAGTGGATTTACGCAGTTTGCCTGGTCGCCTTCTTATGGATTGACAACTCCATCAACTGCCAACCCGATAGCCCAGCCGGAAAATAATATCACCTACCAGGTAACGGCCGTAACACCGGAAGGTTGCACGGCATCGGATGCGGTTTTTGTAAAGGTGTTCAAAAACGTGGACATCTATGTGCCCAATGCTTTTACCCCCAATGGCGACGGCCGCAATGACATCTTTAGAGTAACAGCACCCGGGATGAAAGCATTGAAGTATTTTGTAATTATGAACCGATGGGGGCAGGAAGTGTTCCGTACTACTGATCTGGCAGCAGGATGGAATGGCACGCTGAAAGGAAATCACCTGAGCGCCGGTACGTTTGTGTGGGCGTTGGAAGGAGTGGATTATACAGGCCGGGTTATCAGAAAAAAGGGGACAATCGAACTCATCCGGTAAAAGAAGGTGCATTTTCATCCATTAATCCTTAATTAATGCGCTATTAAGCACCTGATTAATGCCCAAACCCTTACTTGCACCTATGAAAAAAATAATTGCTTGTCAGATCCTGCTGGGCGCTTTGTTGATAAGCGTACGCTGTTTTTCCCAGAATCCTTTTATTACCAGTATATACACGGCCGATCCTTCGGCGCATGTGTGGGCCGATGGCCGGTTGTATGTTTATCCCTCCCACGACATTGACCCGGCCCGGGGCTGCGACCTGATGGACCGGTATCACGTATATTCAACTGACGATATGGTGAACTGGCGCGATGAAGGGGAAATTCTTAACGCCAGCCAGGTGGAATGGGGCCGTAAAGAAGGCGGTTTTATGTGGGCACCCGATTGCGCCTATAGGAACGGTACGTATTACTATTATTTCCCACATCCCAGCGAAACAAAATGGAACAATTCCTGGAAAATAGGAGTGGCCACCAGTAAAAAACCGGCCAGCGATTTTACCTCCGCCGGTTACATAAAAGGCATCGATAGCAGCTCCATGATCGATCCCTGTGTGTTTATCGATACCGATGGACAGGCCTATTTTTATTACGGCGGCGGCAGCAGGTGTTTAGGTGGAAAATTAAAAGACAACATGGTTGAAATGGACGGCGCCCTGCAAAAAATGGAAGGATTGGTTGACTTTCACGAAGCTACCTGGGTCTTTAAAAGGAACGGGATCTATTACCTTACCTATGCCGATAACCACGGCCGCGAAAACCAGTTGCGGTATGCTACCAGCAACAGTCCATTGGGCCCCTGGAAATACCAGGGCGTATTCCTGGGTTCTACCGATTGTGATACCAACCACGGATCCGTAGTGGAATACAAAGGCAAGTGGTATATGTTTTATCACAATCAGAATATCTCCAATACCGGTCATGGTAATTTACGGTCTATCTGTGTGGACTATGTAAATTTTAACGACGATGGCACCATAAAACTCGTTGAACAAACAAAGACCGGTCCGGCGGCTATCAAAGCGTCAAAGCCAAATACTAAAAAATCAACCCGCTATGAAGCGGAAAAAGCAGCCATGGATGGCGGCGCTGCTGTAAATAGTAATTACGTTGCCAATTTGAAAGATGGGGCTTCTTCAATAACATTCTCAAACATCGATGGTGGCAAAAAAGGCGGCCGGGCTACGTTGACCATTGTACATGCCAATGCTGCTTATGGCAGAATGAAATTACTGGTGAATGGCGCCGATCATTCTTACCTGAATGCCATTGCTACAGGGGATGCTGCTGCCTTTACCGGTAAAACGGTATTCACAGTGAAGCTGAATGCCGGTAACAATACCATCCGGCTGGAAGGAGGAGGAAAGGATGCCGTGAATGTTGATTACATAACCATTATGCCATTGGATTAATCTTACGCTTTTGCACAACGCTGCACCAGACCGAACATGATAAATATTCCTTAACATTCGAAAATTAAAATATATCTAGTTTTGCCCCGCAATGTTATCTGCTGCTTTGGACATTATTCAAGAGATAAAAACGGGGGAGGAATCTACATTCAGATCAATCTTTTATCAGTATCATAGTAAGCTTTATTACTATTTTCTGAAAAAGAGCCGGTCTGAAGAAATGTCCCGGGAACTGGTGCAGCTTACTTTTATCAAGTTGTGGCAATTCAGGCATACCCTTTCTGGCAATCATCCTTTTGAATTGCAGCTGTTCAATATTGCCAATTCTACCTTTATTGATCTTCTCCGCAGGCAACAAACGCATCGCGCCAAAATTGTTGAAATGCCCATCGATGCAGAAGACGCATTCGAAGCAACGCAGCAGGCAAATGATTTTGAACAGGCAGATCACCTGCAATCGTTGATCCAGTCACTTTCTCCGGTAAGAAAGAAAATATTTATCCTCAGCCGCATTCAGGGCCATTCATATAAAGAGATCGCCCAACAACTCTCCATCTCGGTAAAAACCGTCGAAGACCACATTGGTAAAGCATTGAAGCATATCCGCGCGCTGTTTTTCTAAACCTCAATGTTATCTAAATGTTACCAGCAGGGGTAGCAGGGGTCATGATGCGTATATATTTGTGAAAGCTTTAATAAAATTTTAGTGCAGATAAATTCAGAACTCATTCAACGGTTCTTTGAGAACAAATGTGATCAGGAAGAAAGAACCGCCGTATTACAATACCTGAAAGACCATCCCGAAGCCATGGAAAAATTTTTTCCATGGCAAGATTGGGAGCAAACAAAAGAAGGGGTGCTGCCTTCTTCTGTTTCCTATGAAATGTTACAGACCATTACCCAGGAGTTGTTCCGGGAAAAGAAAAACAGGCAAACGGTATGGTTACGGGTGCGCACAGTAGCTGCAGTAGCCGCTGCCTTCCTTCTGGTTGCCACAACTGTTGTGTTGTATATATTAAATAAGGAACAGGTACGTAACAGCGCAGTAGCAACGGTTGACCAGCCTTTACCCAAAAAGGATACCCTTTGGGTGAGAAAAGAAAACAATACCAATAGCATGCTGGCTATTTTGTTGCCCGATGGTTCAACAGTGCGGTTACAAAGCAGGTCGGTATTGAAGTACCAGTCTATATATGGCGAAACAAAAAGAGACGTGTGGCTGGAAGGACAGGCCTTTTTTCAGGTGGCCAAACAAAAAGAAAAACCTTTTACTGTTTGCACACAATCAGTAAATACAACAGCACTGGGTACTTCTTTTACCGTGCAGGCGACCGGAATGAATGCCTTGGTAAAATTACATACCGGCAAAGTAGTGGTAAAACCAGTAAACAACCTGCCCGGTTTTGACAAGGAAATTTACCTGTTGCCCGGCGAAAAGATCAGCTACAACTATATACAGTCAATGGTGAAGGTGGTAAGGAACTCCGACAAACACATCGATAAAACACCGGCGCCGGAAAAGGAACAGGATCTTGAATTTAATAATGAAGCCCTCGCTATGGTGATGGCGAAATTATCGGACAGATACCATCAAACCATCCATTTTAACCCGGAAGAAATAACCGGTATGAATTTTACCGGAACGATTGCCCGCAATGATTCATTGAACGTAATACTTCGGCTCATTGCCAATATGAATAACCTTACCGTAGAAGAAAACGGAAACAGTTTTACTATTTCCAAAAACCGGTAAGAACCGGAAAGGCAAATAATAATTTAATTCTTGTTGTAAAAAAATGAGATCCCACCGGGAAGGGGATCCTATTATCAAAAAATCAAATCAATGAAGCATTCGTTTACCAGGTTTTTGAAAATTGCAGGGTTCTGGCTAATAGCACTTATATGTGCGCCCGGCGAAAAGGGATGGGCCCAGAATAATGCGGGGATAAAAGGTACCGTTGTGGATGATCAACAGGAGCCGCTTGCCGGGGTTAACGTAAAGTTACAGAAGGCCGGCATGGTTGATTCAACAGGTACGGCCACCAATGAAAAAGGGATGTTTGTTTTTGAAGGCTTAACCCCCGGTACTACTTATAACTTAACATTTACTCATATTGGTTATGAAGTGCAGCAGCGGAATATTCACGTAAAACAAAATGAAACCAACTCAATGCTGGTGCGGTTAAAAGCCGGCAGTTCGGGTTTGGATGAAGTAGTGATCGTAGGGTATGGTTCGCAGAAAAAAATAAACCTCACGGGAGCGGTTGACCAGGTTGGCGGGGAAGTACTGGGCGACAGGCCCATGCCGAATATCTCACGCGGCCTGCAGGGTGTTATTCCCAATCTGAATATTGTAATGACTGATGGAAAGCCCACCCGTTCCCCGGCTTATAACGTCAGAGGTGTTACTTCCATAGGTACCGGCGGGTCGGCACTGGTGTTGATCGATGGGGTAGCCGGCGATCCGAATTTATTGAACCCTAACGACGTACAAAGCGTAACCGTATTGAAAGATGCAGCGTCTGCTGCCGTGTACGGGGCCCGTGGTTCTTTTGGCGTGGTGCTGATCACCACAAAAAGCGCCAACAAAGGAAAAGTGCAGGTGAACTTTAACTCAAGTTATACTGTCAATCAGAAAACAGTAGATCCCAAGATCGTAAATGATGGGTATGAATGGACACAGGACTTTGTGGATGCTTACAATTCCTGGTACGATTATAAATCACCGCCTACTACCATAAACGGTATTTTGCCTTATACACCGGCCTACCTGGATTCACTGAAAGCCCGGTCGCTGGACCCTTCTTTGCCGAAAGTTACAGTTGACCCGGCCACTGGAAAATATCTGTACTATGGCAGCACCGACTGGTACCATGAACTATACCGTAACAGCTCACCCGCTTTTGATAATTCAATAAGTGTATCGGGCAGTAACAACAATGCCAGTTTTTATATTTCCGGCCGGTATTACAACCAGGGCGGCGTGTTCAGGTACAGCTCTGATGATTTCAAACGCTATAACCTGCGCATGAAAGGCGATATCAAACTGGCGCCCTGGTTTACCCTGACCAATAACCTGGATTTTAATACCTACAAGTACTTTTATCCCGTGGTGAACGGTGGGTCACCCGTTTGGCGTTATATGGATGTATCGGCTGTTCCAATGGCTGTTATGTTCAATCCCGACGGCACCTTAACGCCTTCTTCCTATCAGTCGGTTGGTGATATGTACACGGGTAACAATAACCAGATCACTAAACAATTGTATGTAAGAAATACCACCTCGTTCAATGCCAGTTTGATAAAAAACGTGTTGAGCCTGAAAGGTGATTTTTCTTATGCGTATACCAATAACAGCATCGATGGTAAATTTTACCCGGTTTCATACAGCGAAGGGCCAGGCAAAATAGGTCCCAACACGGTTAATAAACTGAAAAAAACTACCGGTGTTACGGCTTATTACGCTACCAACCTGTATGCCGAAGCAAAAAAAGATTTTGGCGACCACGCTGTTAAACTATTGGGCGGGGTGAATATTGAAGACAGCCGGTACGATAGTACTTATGTGGAACGGGATGGTTTGCTGGATCCCTCATTGCCCAACCTGAATTTATTGAACGGGCAAAACTATGTAACCGGTGCCGGTGGTAATGAATGGTCGATTGCTGGTTTCTTTTACCGCTTGAACTATGCCTTTAGAAATAAATACCTGCTCGAGATAAACGGGCGGTATGATGGTTCTTCAAAATTTCCGTCCTATAGCCGGTTTGGATTTTTCCCTTCTGTTTCAGCAGGCTGGGTAGTTTCAAAAGAGCCGTTCATGAGCTTTGCCGACAACTGGCTGGATAACCTGAAACTGCGTGTGTCTGCCGGTAGTTTGGGTAATGGACAGATACAGCCATACACTTTTATGTCGTTGATGCCGGTTTCGTTGAATAAGAACATGGCCATCAATGGAGCGTTTCCCAGTTATGTTCGGGCGCCTAAAGTGCTGCCTGATGGCCTCACCTGGGAAACGGCTACCACGTATGACGGAGGCATCGATATGACCTTCCTGCATAACAGGTTAAATGTTTCCTTCGATTACTACCAACGGTATACAAAACACATGTATACAGCGAGTCAGCCATTACCTGCTGTATTCGGTGCTGCGGTTCCCTATGGCAACTTTTCAGACCTGAAAACAAACGGTTGGGAATTGAGTGCCAACTGGCGCGATAATATCAATGATAACCTGAGTTACAATATCGGGGTGGTATTATCTGATTATAAAGCATACATTACCAGGTATAATAATCCCAACGGTATTTTACCATACGGAAATAATGCTCCCTCGGCAACCAATGCCGGCACCTATTATAAAGGAGAACGTTTGGGCGAGATCTGGGGCTTTGAAACAGACGGCTTTTTAACACAGGATGATATCGACAAAAAAGCGATCGATCAATCGTATATCGTGGTGTCCAATTCGAATGTTCCGCTGCCCGGCGACCTGAAATTCAAAGACCTTAATGACGATAAAGCCATCAATATCGGTAAGGGAACAATGGCAGATCACGGCGATTTGAAAGTGATTGGCAATTCGAATCCCCGGTATATGTTTGGCGTAAACCTGGGCATGACATGGAAAACCATTTCCTTCAGCGCTTTCATTCAGGGTATAGGACACCGGGACTGGTGGCCTGGATTGGAAGCCGGTGCCTTCTGGGGACAATATAACCGGCCATATGAATCAGTGCCTGCTTATATGATGAAAAATGTTTGGCGGGAAGATAATCAAAATGCCTATTTCCCAAGATACCGGGGTTATGTAGCGTTGAGTGGTACCCGGGAGCTGGCTGTGCAACAAACCCGCTACCTGCAGAATGCAGCGTATGCACGTCTGAAAAATATCAACGTCACCTGGTCGCTGCCAAAGAAATGGGCCAGCCTGGTAAAAATGACAAGCGCCAAATTGTATGTAACCGGTCAGAATTTGTTTACGATTACGCCCATGCACAAGTATGCAGCGAATTTTGATCCTGAAGTGATCGATGGCGCTGATCCGGAAGTGAAAGCCGATGCGGGTAATGGCTATGCTTACCCTATGCTGAAATCTTATTCAGTAGGTGTAAACCTTACCTTCTAATCTTAAAATTGTCTGTTTAAACAAGCGTGATACAATGAAAAAATATTTCTTTTTCCTTATAGCGGCGGCAGCAGGTTTACAGGGATGCAGCAAGTTTTTGGATAAACAGCCGTTTGCAGACCTCACCACCGAAAAGGTGTTTCAGAATGCCAACGATATGGCCCTTTACGTGAATTCCTTTTACACAGACCAGATCCCTTCTGCCCAAACAATTGCCTCCGACGATAATGTGTCTGATTACATTTCCGGAAATAATATTCCTGCAATAATGCTGTCCACCACCAACCCAAATTCCGTTGGCGGCTGGTCGTCTACCACGCCCCCCAAGGATATTTATAGCTGGAGTGTTTTAAGGAATATCAATTATTTCCTCGATAATTGCGATAAAAACCCTGCTATCCCCGCAGCTACCATAAACGGTTTTAAGGGTATTGCCAGGTATTTCCGTGCCTTGTTCTACTTCAATATGACAAAGAGATATGGAGATGTACCCTGGTACGGCCACGCGCTGAGCGCCAGCGATTCTTCCATGTACAAACCCAGGGATTCCAGAGTACTGGTAATGGATTCTGTGGTGGCTGACCTGGATTTTGCCATAGCCAATTTGACTGCAACGCCTGATGTTACCTGTTCTACCATTACAAAATGGGTAGCGCTGGCATTAAAATCCCGGGTATGTTTGTTTGAGGGCACATTCCGCAGATATCACACCGAATGGAAACCAAACCTGACAGCTACAGCCGATGATTTTTTAAACAAATCACTGGATGCTTCCAGTCAGCTTATCAATTCGGGAAAGTTTAAGCTGCATAACACCGGCAGGCCAGCTTCTGATTACCGGGACCTGTTCACTACGGAAGCACCGTGGTCTGAAGAAGTGATCCTTGCCTCCACCTACAGCAATTCATTGAAATTATGGAGTCAGTTGAACCAGCTCTTTACCAGTCCAACCCTTGGTAACAGATCGAGCCTGAATAAACAATTTGTCGATACCTACCTGAACCTGGATGGCACCCGTTTTACTGATCAGGCAAGTTTCGATGCTGTTTTCTTTGTTGATGAAATGAAGAACCGGGACCTGCGCCTGCAACAGACTGTTCGTTGCAATGGCTACAAACGCACCGATGGTTCTTCCGCACCACCGGATTTTGCCTATACGTTTACCGGCTATCACATCATGAAATATACGCTCGATGATAAAAACCTTGATTACAAGGCACAGAACAATAACTCCGTTCCTATTTTCCGGTATGCGGAAATACTGCTCAACTATGCCGAAGCAAAAGCTGAGTTGAATACTTTCAACGCTTCCGACTGGAGTAACACCATTCAAAAATTGCGGGCAAGAGCGGGTATTACCAATGCGCCTTATCCAACAGTAGCCGATCCCTATCTGCGGGATACTTATTTCAGCGACCTTGGTATTGCCGACCCTGCTTTGCTGGAAATAAGAAGGGAAAGAGGTGTGGAACTGGTATGCGAGGGACTGCGTTTTGATGACATCCGCCGTTGGAAAGCAGGCAAAGCCCTGATGACCATGCCCTACCTGGGTGTATATGTACCAAAAATGAATACGGTATATGCCATGAATGGTGATGGCGTGAATAATGTTTCATTTGTATCAGCTGCTCCTTCTAGTCCGGCTACCGGTGTAACCTACTATAAGGTAGATAATAAAACGGTATCGTTGACCAATGGCACCTACGGCAATATTCATTGGTTGATAAACTATGACGATGTTCGTGATAAAAATAAATGGGACGACCGATTCTATTATTATCCTATTCCAACCAATGAAACCGTGTTGAATCCTGCCCTTGATCAACGATATGGCTGGGAAAAATTCTAAAGAAAAGTAATCATGAAGAGAATGATTCTGCTATGCGCTGCGGTAGTTGCCTGTATACATGCATCAGCGCAGGACCTGCAAACGCTGGAAAGTAAAAGAATAAAGTTGCCCAACGGCTGGAGTATCACTCCGGCCGGGCGGCACCTGACCGTAGGTGATCTGCCCCTTAATATAGCTGTTAGTCGGTCGCAGCGATATTTGGCCGTTACCAACAACGGACAAAGCACGCATTCCATTCAGCTGGTAGATGTGCAGCATGAAAAGATCCTGGATAACAAAGTGATGGCAAAAAGCTGGGGCGGACTTGTTTTCAGCAACGATGAAAAGTATTTATATGTAGCCGGTGGCAATGATAACTGGATCCTGAAATATGCCATCACCCACGATACGCTTAGTACGGTAGATACGTTCAAGCTGGGCGCGCCCTGGCCCAACAAGATCTCACCTGCAGGCATCACCATCGACGATCAGCGGCAGTTGTTGTATGTGGTGACAAAAGAAAACAACAGCCTGTATGTGGTTGATATGAAAACAAAGACTATTGTACAACAATTGCCATTGGGAGGCGAGGCTTATACCTGTTTATTATCACCGAACAAAAAGGAATTGTACATCAGCGGTTGGGCTACCAACAAAATACTGGTGTATGATACCTGGAAGCATACAATGATCGATAGTGTAGCGGTGGGCGATAATCCCAATGACATGTGTTTAAATAAAAAAGGCACGCTGCTTTACGTGGCCAATGCCAACGACAACAGCGTATCGGTCATTGATATTACAAAGCGTAAAGTGCTGGAGACGTTGAATGCAGCCTTGTACACCACGCAATTAAGCGGTTCTACTACTAACAGTGTAAGTTTAACTGCCGATGAAAAGACCCTGTACATTGCCAATGCAGATAACAACTGTCTGGCGGTATTTGATGTAAGTGTGGCGGGGAAAAGCACTTCCAAAGGATTTATACCAGCAGGGTGGTACCCCACCTGTGTACGGGTTACGGGTAAAAAGCTTTTTGTTACCAATGGAAAGGGGCTGGCGCCTTTCGCTAATCCTGACGGCCCCAATCCTATGGTCAAAAAACAACCTGTAGTGTTGCATGAGGGAATTCCCAACAAACCAAAGGAAGTACAGTACATTGCCGGTATGTTCCAGGGTGACCTGGAGATCATCGATGTGCCCAATGCGCAACAAATGGTAGTGTACTCAAAGGCAGTTTACGCCAACGTTCCGTATAATAAAGTGGAGGAACAGATCTCCGGAGTAGAGGCCGGTAATCCCGTGCCACAAAAAACCGGCGGCGTTTCTCCCATTAAACATGTTTTCTACATTATAAAAGAAAACCGTACCTACGACCAGGTGCTCGGTGATATACCCGAAGGCAATGGCGATAAAAAGCTGGTGTTGTTCGGTGAAAAGATAACGCCCAATCAACATGCACTGGCCAGACAATTTGTATTGCTCGATAATTTTTACGTAGATGGGGAAGTGAGTTCCGATGGCCACAACTGGAGCATGGGTGCCTATGCCACTGATTTTTTAGAGAAGACCTGGCCTTCCTATTATGGAAGAAAGGGCGGCACGGAAGCCTCTTCCGGGTTAAGGGAAGTGGCCAATAACAAAGCCGGTTTTATCTGGGACAATTGCAAACGGTCGGGGGTAACCTTTAGATCGTACGGAGAGTTTACCAATAACAATTTCCGGCCGCAGGTGCCGGTGCTGGAAGGACATTTCTGTACTTATTTTCCCAGCTTCAATGGTAACATCCGCGATACTACCCGTTGTGGTTTGTGGCGCAGGGATTTTGATTCGTTGTTAGCCATCAACGCAGTGCCTCAATTTGTAACGGTAAAGTTTCCCAACGATCATACGGAAGGAACTGCCATAGGCAGGCCAACGCCTTTTGCGCACGTAGCCGATAATGATTTAGCAGTAGGTATGTTTATTGAACACCTGAGCAAAACTCCCATCTGGAAGGAGAGCGTTGTCTTTGTTATTGAAGACGATGCCCAGGCTGGTCCCGATCACGTGGATGCGCACCGGTCAACTGCTTATATGGCGGGTGGTTTTGTTAAGCGTGGCTTTGTTGACCATACCATGTATTCTACTTCCTCTATTTTGCGTACCATTGAATTGATCCTGGGTATGCCACCCATGACGCAATACGATGCGGCAGCTACACCCATGTGGCGTTGTTTTAATAAAGAAACCAATCCACAGGGATTTACCGCTTTGCCCGCACTGGTAGACCTGAACGAAAAAAATACGGAAGAGAATAAACTTTCCATGGTTTCGGGTAAGCTCGATTTTTCAAAAGAAGACCTCATTCCTGATCAGTTGATGAACCAAATCATCTGGCAATTCGTGAAGGGGGAGCATGTACCGATGCCTGCACCGGTACGAGCGGCGTTTTTTAAATTGAAGGAAGATGAGGATGATGATGAATAAAGGCAATGGGCAGTAGGCAATAGGCAATAGGAAGAGGGCAAAAGGTAGAAAGCCCAAAGGCTAAAGTACAAAGCAGACCGCTTTTTGCTTTAGCCTTTTGTGTATTTTACTATAAGCTTTAATCTTGGGTCTTAGCCTTGTATTTGCTTACAGCCTCCACTATTGCCTATTGCCCATTGCCTATCACTACTGATTAGCTATCTCATTAAAACTCTTCCCCGGTTTCTCGCCATAACTGTGCTCATATTCTTTTTCGAATTTTTGGAAGGTTTCCAATGCAAGGCCGTATCTGCCCTGGGCAATAAGGGCCTTGCATTTGTATTCCAGTGCTGTTTCGTTCAACTGATCGAACTGGAATACGGCATTGGCAATTCTTATAATAACACTGCTGTCGGTAACCGTATGGGTGTTGAAATGGGTGAGTAACCAGTCGATGGCCAGCCCGGATACTTCCGATTTAATATCATCGAGCCAGGAATAATTTACTTCATTCAGGAAGGAGCCTCTTTCCAGGATCTTCAGCAGGGTTTGTTTTTCTGCCGGCGTGCAGGCCTGTTTTCTTACAATTGTATTAAACGTAAGGTAATCGATGTAGACCGCATTTTCTTCCGCTACCAACTGAATTTTTCCATTCACCTTCTCGATATGGCAGGCGCCGATGCTTTCGAGGATCGGTTTTAGTTTGGCAATGTTTACCGAGTAATTGTTCTTGGCGTCTTTCTGTTGTTTATCGCGCCAGAGGATCTCGAACAGTTTTTCCTGTGGAATGCCTTTCCCGGTACGAATGGTATGGGTGACTATTAAGATCAATAATTCTTTCAGCAGAGGGGTTAATTGGGTGGTAATGTCGTGGGCAGCTTTATCGTATACTTCGAAGTTACCAAACAGGTAAATGGCCGAGGTGGTGTTTAGGTGTGTAGGTGCCTGTAATTCAGCCACTGCCGGTTCGGTAACGGAAATCACTGACCTTTGCTTCAACCGCGACCGGTATTTCCTATAGAAATACCAGCCGGCACCTATCACTGTTAAAATCCCCAGTATGAATAGAACTACAACAAAGGCAAACAATTTCTCTGCGCCAGCCGGCGCTGAAGTGAATAGGGCAAGTGATCCTGGTGGAAAATCAAGCGTGTATACATTTATTTCACTCCGGTTGTTCGCTGTATATAAAGTGACCGCCACCAGTTTTTTACTGCTTTTACAATAGTACAGATCAGCGTAAGACGCAATGTCATAATAGGAGAAGGGGATGGAGTCACCCAGCTGGTTATACGTATTGGCGTAGAGCGAGCCCTGTATCAATTGCAATGCTGCATTGAACCGGTCGGTGGGATACACCAATGCATACCAGGTATTGGTGGGCGCATCAATCACCATTTGATTGGCGAAACAGAATTGCCGCGTTGGCTCCTGCAATTGAAACAGCGTGTGAAATGATTTACTGCGCACATCGAATAAGGTGAAATCATAGGTGAACCTTGGATTAATGGTTTGGTCGCCCGAAGTGCTGCCATAGCCGCCTACCAGGTAAGCCGTATCTCCTGTTTCATTGGTGCCTGCAGAAGCCATATAACGCGGCATAAAAAAATCGCCGGTGATTTTTACGGGTTCCCATCGCTGGCTGTTCAAATGATAACGTTGTACCTGGTTTTTGTATTGAAGTTGTCCATACCCGCCCATGATGTATAAACAGGTATCCCAGGCAGAAAAGAATTTATTCGCCTGCCAGTAAACGGTCAGGTCTTTAAAGTTAAAATTATTGTTCCAGCGTTTGCCGCCTGAATCGTAGCGGCTTACCTGTTTGCTGTCGATATAAAAATTGTATAAAGAGTCTGTGAGGGGGATGTATATCGATTGGTTGCCGGGGGGAATGCTGTCCCGTTTATTATTGAGCCCAATTGCCTGTACGGCCATATTGGTAAGGCTCAGGGTGAATAAGGAGTCTGCTGCAACGATATATACTATTTCCTTCTTTTTATCGAAGGCCACACTGGCGGTGGCTTTCGTGTTGATGGAATATACGTTTTCCCATTTCTGGTGCCGGGGTTTTATCCATACCGGGTTTTTCACCACTGCTTTCCGGTGTTCTTTGGTGTCTTCGGCTGTTACGCCATCCGATTCTGACAAAGGAAAATTATACAGCAGCTTTCTATTGTTCGCTATCTGAATATCTTTAATACAGGCGGGGGGAATATCGGTGGTTTGAAAACCTTCATAGCTGTTGCTGCCAAAATACAGGCGGTAGTCGCTTTCCCGTTTAATGGTCAGCGGCCCTTCGCCGGTAATTGTATTGATACTGAAAAACAGTTTCTTTTTATCGGTGTTGATCCGGAGCCTGAAATGGTTCCAGTCGTTCAACAACAGGGCGGTATCGATGGCCAGGGTACCGGAAACCTGTTCGCCATTTACAAAATTAAAACTTGCCGAACGCTGGTTGTAAATGATATCGATATGCTGGTTAGCCGCCGTGACCAGCCGCATTACATAACCGAAATAGATGTTTTTATGGGGCTGGAACATCAGGTCGAAGGAGATCTCGGTTTCCCCGGTCAGCCGGAACGGGCCACTGGCCGTTACGTCGAGCGAGGTCCGTTTTTCCGGAATCACTTCATGACTGGAAAATTGTAATCCATAGGGCTGCGCAAAAGCAGGCAATCCACCAAGAAGAAATAGCAAAGCAAAAGCCAGTTTCAGCATGAGCAAATAAAAAGAAAAAAATCTAATTATGCTCATGCCAAAACCAGCCTGTTATATACTAATTCCGCACCGGCATTTTAGGCTCCAGCGGTTTTTCTTTCCGCAGGCGTTTGGCGGCTTCGCCCGTTAGCCATAAATAGGTGTCTGAAGGCTGCCCGTCCAGGCCTGCAAAACTGGTTTGCGTGCTTACCGGCGGGTGATCGGTCACTTTAAAAATAGCTGTTCCCTCGTTCACTTCGTCGAACATGGCTACATATAACATTTCGGCACCGGCCGTAAGGGTGGTATAGATCTGCTGCCAGTAAAAACGGCCGCCCTGGCGGGGAATGGAACCTACTGGTTTTACATCGTCGGGAAATTCATGTTTGCTCAGGTTATGCCAGGTAAAACCGGGGTAAATACAAGGTACATACGTAATCTGGTTATTGCGGCACCAGTTGATGTCGGCAATGGTATTGTCGCGTAACCGGTCCATATCGTTGTGTAGTAAAGGTGAAAAGCGTTGTACGGTCCAGGGCAGCACCAGGTCGGCCTGGCGAATGATCGTATGCAGATAATTATCATGCACACAATCGGCATCGAGGGTGCGCCAGGCGGTGGGTACACCCAGCATGATGCTGCAATGCCCATACACGGGATCGTTCTTCAGAAAGTCGAGCAGTCTTTCCAGTCCAATGTTCCTGATGTCATAGGGCCTGTCAGGAAAACCAATGCCCCAGATCACTACTAAAGGTTTCCCATTAAACTGCACATAGGTTTTGGCGCCCGGCTGGTTGGTTACCCGCAGGCTGTCTACCAGGTATTTCCAGTCTTCTATAATGGCCGAGCAATCTTCGCCCGACCGGCCCAATCCGCTTAAGTCGTACATAATGGCAATGGCTCTTTTTTTGTCGGAGGCCGCCTTGAGGGCATTGGAAAGAATAGTGGAAGATGCCCTGTCGCGGTGTTTGGCATTGCCGAAAAAGCGTTGCATAAAAACACCGTCGATGCCATAGTCCTGCATCCATTTAAAATGCAGATCGATGGCGCTTTTGTCGTACGAACTGAAAAAACGGGCGGTTTCCCCGCTGGCCAGTTTCCAGGGCGTGGGGTAGGTTTTTTCATACTCGCTTACATCGGGCCACATGTCTATGCCGCATCGTTTTTCATCGCCATAGGCGAAATGACTGGCGCCGCTGCCATCACCAGCGGCCCTGAACCAGCCCTGGTAACCGGCCATGATCAATCCTTTGTAACTGGGATATAAAGTTTGCGTGCTGTGTTTTAACTGACACCAGGTAATACCAGGTACAAATAAAACGAATAACAAAAGGCAGAAGGGAAAAGCGATACATTTCATTTTTTCATATTTGGTAGCACTTGCAAGTAAATGGTGGAGGCTTAATTAAGTCTTAATTAGTGATTAATGGTATAAAGACCTGTAAGGTGCGCCATAGAAATTTGAATATTTAGAAGGTTCATGCGCTCCTGACAGGTCTTTTTTAGGGATACAAACCAGACCTGTCAGGTCCAGGCACCAGGCTGATTGTGCAAGTTCCGATGATGGACCTTACAGGTCTTTTTAGGGGCGAGGGGGTTAATTAATACCGCATTAATGGGTTTGTTAATAGTTTTTTAGGGCGTGGGCGCTTAATTGCCGGTATCAGTATAAAAACTAATTGCTTGTTGTATGAAAATTATCTGTAAGCTCCTGCTTGCCTGCCTGTTTCCTGTGGCGGTGCTGGCACAGCAGAAAACTATCACAGGAAGGATCACCCATGTGCAAACAAAAGAACCGTTGTCTGGTGTAACCATCACGGTATTGGGTGATTCCAGCGTTTCGGTGATGTCCGATCAAAGCGGACGTTATTCCATTACCGTTCCTTCCTCGGCCGTACGGCTTTCTTTTTCCCATGTTACCATGAACGCCATTACCGTTCCTATTAATGGCCGCGCCACCATCAACCTTACTATGGAGGAAAACAGCCGGAACCTCGATAATGTGATCGTGGTGGGGTATGGAACGCAAAAGAAAACCACCCTCACCGGTTCGGTATCCATGTTAAAAAGCAGTGATATCGTGGTCACCAAAAACGAGAACGTGCAGAACATGCTCACCGGAAAAATTCCCGGCTTACGCATGATCCAACGTACGGCTGAACCCGGTGGTTATGAAAACAGTTTCGATATTCGCGGCTATGGGGCCGCACCCCTGGTGGTGATCGATGGCGTACCACGCGGCGGCTTCGAAAAACTGGACCCCAATGAAATTGAAAGCGTGTCGGTGTTAAAAGATGCGTCGGCTGCTATTTATGGTAACCGCGCTGCCAATGGTGTTATCCTGATCACTACTAAAAAAGGAAGCGCCCGCAATGGCCGGTTTGATATTACGTACTCCTTCAACCAGGCCTGGCAAACCTTTCTCGGTATGCCCGATGGTGTGGGGCCGGTTGATTACATGATGCTGACGAATGAAAAAACAAAACGCGATTTCGCCAATAACTTCATCAGCAACCAGCCGCCTTCCTATTCCTACAACGATATTAAACCCTGGATGGATGGTACTTATGCAGGCGCCGACTGGATAGGCGCCGCGTTTAACACCACTTCGCCCCAGGTACAACACAACCTGAATATTACCGGCGGTACCGATAAAGTGAATATGTTCTTTAATGTAGGTTATATGAAACAAAGCGGTTTGCTGAAATCGGGCGACCTCGACTACAACCGCTGGAACATGCGCTCGAATATCAATGTAAAGATCAGCGACCGCCTGCGTGCGCAGGCATTGATCTCTGGCCATATGGATGAAAAGAACCAGCCTTACCAGGACCTTTGGACCATTTTCAAATATACCTGGAACCAGATCCCCATCAACCAGATCTACGCCAATAATAACCCGCAATACCTGAACGTAATGCCCGATAATGCCAACCCCGTTGCCATTACCGACGCCGATAAAGTGGGCTTTAGAAAAAGGACCCAGAAAAACCTGCAGGGACAGGTGAACCTTGAATATGATATTCCGGGGGTAAAAGGCCTGAAGGCAAGAGGCATGTTCAACTATGGGTTGAACGTTGATGACAACAGCGATTATAAAAAGTCCTACAACCTGTACACATTCGATGCCAACTCGAACGAATACAAGGTGTCGAATGTAAACGGGCCTTCCAATCTTACACGTACATATGGTACCAGTTATCAAACGCTCAGCCAGTTGTCGTTGCAATACAACCGTTCGTTCAACAGTACGCATAACGTATCGGCCATGGCTTTGCTGGAAGAGAACCATTCAAAGAACGATAACATCTACGCCTCGCGCAATGTGTTGCTGCCTGTTGATTACCTGTTTGGCGCCGAATCGGTTGACCAGATCGGCAATACATCGCCCGGCGGTGTAACCGAAATTGCCATGCGCTCCTGGGTTGGCCGTGCCACCTATGACTATAAAGGAAAATACCTGGCAGAAGCAACGATGCGTTACGATGGTACCAATAAGTACAAACCCGGTAACGGGCAATGGGGCTTTTTCCCGGCCTTCCTTGCCGGCTGGCGCATCAGTGAAGAAGCCTTTTTTAACCGGCTTATTTCACCCAGGATCATTACCAATCTGAAACTCCGCGCTTCCTATGGCGAAATGGGAGATGATAATGCAGCCGCGTTCCAGTATGTAGCCGGTTACAACTATCCAACCGTAAACCCCAACGACAACAGCGTTTGGGGGTATATGTTCAACGGGGTGTTTGTAAATGGTGCCGAAACCCGGGGGCTGGTAAATGAGAACATTACCTGGACTACCTCCACTACTAAAAACATCGGGCTCGATTTTGGCCTGCTCAATAATAAACTAGAAGGCTCTATTGAGGTATATAGAAGAGACCGCAGCGGCTTGCCTGCTCAACGTTCGGTAGTAATTCCCGGCACCGTAGGGGTTACCGTTCCGCAGGAAAACCTTAACTCCGACAGAACACAAGGGTGGGAGTTGACCCTGACGCATCGCAATACTATTGGTGACGTAAGAATGAACATTACCGGCAATGTTTCCTATGCCCGTAACTACTTCCGTAATCAAACCCAGGGCCTCGCCGCTAATGAATACCAGCAATGGCGCAATGGCCTCACCAACCGGTTTAAAAACATTTGGTGGGGGAAGGATTATGGTGGACAATTCGGAAGTTACCAGCAGATCTACGACTACAAAACAAATACGGGCGGCGGCAACAACAACGTGGTGCCCGGCGATTATTACCTGCAGGATTGGAATGAGGATGGCGTTATCAATGACGACGATAATCATCCCATTGCCGTACAGGACCTGCCCCTTATCAATTTCGGTTTAACCATTGGGTTATATTATAAAGGTTTTGACCTCACTGCTGTAATGGCGGGTTCCACCGGTTTTTGGGTGCAGTACGATGAACAATACGCCGAACCGCTGATGTATGGCCGCAGCTCGCTCACCAAATTCCTCGACAGCTGGCATACGGTGAACCCCGATGACAATGTGTTTGATCCCAACACCCAATGGGTGGCTGGAAAATACCCCGCCATGGGGTATAACTATGGCAACATCAACAACTCAACCAAGGCGGTACAGGACGCCAGCTTTCTGCGTTGTAAAACGCTGGAAGTAGGGTACAGTCTGCCCACCGCGTTGATAGGAAAACTGGGTATCAAAAACAGCCGCCTGTATGTGAACAGTTATAACCTGTTTACCATTACCGGGCTTAAAGACAGTGATCCGGAGCACCCGGGTAAAATTCCCAGTGCCGGTTTTGAATATGGTTTGGGTGGCTACAAGTATCCGCTCAACCGCACCTTTAACGTTGGCGCCTCCATTACCTTCTAAACGATTCATATGAACATGTATAATAAATTATTTACAGTATTGTTAGCTGTGCTGGCTGTTGTTTCATCCTGCCAGAAGCTCGATATAAAACCGGTGAACCTGCTTACCGATGATCAGATCTTCAGCAGTGAATCGGGTGTTAACGTATATATGGCCCAGGTATACCGAAAATTACCCATCGAAGATTTTACATACCGGCCTACCGGGCGAGACAACCAGCCGGGTTTTAACCTGCACCATGAATGGGAACATTTCTGGCATGCAGGTGCAGCCTGTGGCGAAATGGTGGGCCCCTGGGGTGGTATGGATATCGGCGGTGGTTTTGGTTACTGGCCCTATGCCGACATCCGCGCGGTGAACTATTTTATTGAAACGCTGCCGAAGTATGCCGCCAATTTTACCCAGGATAAAATAGACCAGTTTACCGGGGAAGCCTATTTCCTGCGCGCTTATTATTATTTCGCGCTGGCAAAAAGATATGGCGGTGTTCCTATTGTAGAGGTAGTGCAGAAATATCCCGAACAAACCATCGAGGAGTTGCAGGTGCACCGCAATACAGAAGAAGAAACCTGGAACTTCATTGGCAAAGACCTCGATCAGGCCATTCTGTTATTATCAGGAACCAGTGCACCTGAAAGAGCCAATAAATATGTGGCGGCTGCCTTAAAGTCGCGGGCCATGTTGTATGCTGGCAGTATTGCCCGCTATGGTTCGCAGAACTTCATAAGCGGCGATGCGCGTACGCAGGGGTATGTTGGCATAGCACCGGAAAAAGCAGCCGATTATTTCAACCAGGCCATTGCTGCGGCCAAATTGCTGGAAGGCCATTACAATTTATATACTTCCAATTCAGATAAAGTAATGAATTATGTGGATGCCTTTCTCGATGAAAAAAGCCCCGAGAACATCCTGGTAAGAAATTATTCCATCCCCAGTCGTACGGCTCATAGCTGGGATGCTACTTTTTCACCCCGCTGGATGACGGCTAATGCTTTGTCGCGCGCCTATCCAACCCTGGAATATGTGGAGCGATTTGGTTTGCTGGATTTCAATAACCCGGATGGTACACCGAAACGGTACAGTCAATTGACCGATGCCTTCCAGGGCCTGGAACCACGGTTAAGAGCAACCGTCTACTTCCCTGGTGATATCCTGCGCACCCGTACGTTTGATGTACAGCGCGGCATCTATCCTGCCTTCAGTGGTACGGCTGCCGCCGAGGTGGCCAAACTTGCTGCCTCGCGCAGCTATCTGTTGTCGGGCGATCCCAATACGATGTACAACGGCAAAGCCATTATTGGTCAAACCGGTATCAGTACGGCCGGCGATGAACGCACCCGCACCGGTTTTTATGTACGCAAGTACATCGACTATCGCCGTCCACAGGCAGATGTAGATCTTTTCACCAGCACCACGCACTGGATCGAATTCCGCTATGCTGAAATACTGTTGAACCGGGCTGAGGCGGATATTGAAACCGGTCAGGCCGCAGATGCGCTTGCCTGCTTGAACAAGATCAGGGACCGCGCCGGTGCAACGCCCCTGACCATTGCTGATATGACCATCGACGTAGTGCGTAATGAACGAAGCAAGGAACTGGCATTCGAGAACCACTACTGGTGGGACATCCGCCGCTGGCGCATTGCCGATGTGATCCTGAACAACGCCCGCTTTCAGGGAATAATGCCATACTATGTTTTCGACGAACAGAAATACATTATCCTGAAAGAACCGGAAACCTTTGGCCGCAATTACAATTTCGAAAAGAAATTTTATTATGAACCTATGCCGGGCGGCGAACTAGGCAAGAACCCCAATCTCTATCCGAACAATCCAAATTATTAGTATATGAAACTACAATTGCGCACCATACTTCTGACAGCAGGTATGTTGATGGCAGCTGCCTCCTGTGTGAAAAAAGACAATTTCGACGCGCCCGAAGCTTCTTTGGAAGGCAACCTGGTTGACCAGGGTTCAAAAAACAATATTCAAACCGCTACGGGTAATGTTACCATCCGGCTGGAACAGCTGAGCTGGAGCGCCACACCAGCACCCCAGGACATTCCGGTGAAAATGGATGGCTCTTTTAAAAACTCCAAACTGTTTAAAGGCCATTACCGTGTATCCATAAAAGGCGGTGCCTTCTGGGCCGTGCCACCGGTTGAGATGGATATTGACAAAGGCAGCAAATACGATTTCAACCTCACGCCTTATTTATACCTGAACAGTTTCACCCACCAGTTAGACAGCAATCAATTAACGCTTCGTTTTACCATGCAGGCGCCCATTGCCGGTATGCCTGCCATTGCTGAAATACAACCTTACGTAAACACGACCTCCCTGGTAGGGCCGGGCGCTTCCATCCGCGATTATTCAGATGTTTACAAGGTTGCGGTGAATAAAGAGTGGGCCGATATGTCGCCCGCCGATAAATCGCCGGAGTTTGTGATCCCCAATTTAGTAAGGGGCAGGACCTTTTATGTGCGGGTAGGCGTTCGGTTTAACAACGACGACAAGAGTTCTAATTTATCGGAAATAATTAAGATCGATATACCTAAATAAAGAAACCCCTCCCCCCAACCGGGGGGAGGTTGGGAGGGGGGCCTGCATTTAACTAAACAAATTCAAATTGCAAAAAATGAAACTATATCTAACTATAATAGTTTGCACAATGTTGCTGGCTGTTGTTTTACTCACAGCCTGCAATAAAGAAAACTATTCAAGCCGCGACACCAGCGGGTTGAAACCGCCGCCACCGCCACCACCACCGCCGCCGCCAGATCCAACCCTGGTTTCTTTTAACCCGGCTGATGCCATCGACAACTGGGAATCGGCCGGAAACAAAGGCGCTATTGAAAAAACGGGGGGTAAGGAAGGGGCCGGCTGGCTCAAAGCTTCCATTGTAACAGGTGAGGACTATATGCACCTGATCTATAAACGCCCGGCACCCGTTGATCCCAAACTCACCATTGATAATGGCCAGTTTGTATTCTGGTTCTATGTATCGAGTGTGGCTGACCTGAAAAACAACGACGGACAAATTGAGCTGACCAGCTCCAATGAATCGGATAAAAGAGAATATGCCTGGAACCTGGCCGATATCATTCCAGGTTTGAAGAACGGCTGGAACGAAATAAAACTCAACTTCAGCACCGCCGATGTATCCAATGACGGCGGGCCCGATATTCATGCCTTTAATTTCTTTCGCATCTATTTGTGGACGGCCAATAAAACCCATAGCGATGTAGCCATTGGTGTAGACGACCTGCATTTTAGGGTAAAACCCAAAACGCTGGAAACGTTTAACAATGCCGATGCCCTCGATAACTGGGAAACCGCCGGTAACAAAGGCGCCATTGAAAAGCCAGGGGCCAAAGAAGGGCAGGGCTGGCTGAAAGCTTCCATTGTAAGTGGGGAAGATTACATGCACTTTATTTACAAACGTCCTGCTGCACTCAATGCCGGGCTTACCAAAGCCAATGGCGCATTGAAAATGTGGTTATACATTGGCGATATCAGCCAGATAAAAGCTGATGGCCAGTTTGAACTGACCAGCTCGGGTGAAAGCGACAAAAACGAATATTCCTGGAACCTGGCCACGCTGTTGCCCAATTTGAAAAATGGCTGGAATGAAATCACGCTGAACTTCAGTGATGCCGGCGAAAGCAGCGGCGACGGCGGACCCAAACTCAGCGCCTTTAACTTCTTCCGGCTTTATTTATGGACAACCGGTAAAACGCATGCTGATGTGGCATTGGGTTTGGATGATCTAAGACTGGTAGAAAAATAAAAACCACATCTATGAAAAGAAACAACATTATCCTGATCGTTTTCCTGCTTACGCTGGTGTATTGCAGTAAAAGCAATGACAACGGCAGTAACAATAATGACAACGACAATAAAGAAGATACGGTGCCTTCACCACCCGGTGATGTAGTAGGAAAAATTACCGTGGGTTACCAGGGATGGTTTGCCTGCAAAGGCGACGGCTCTCCCATCAACGCCTGGTGGCATTGGGGCCAGGACTGGGGCACTACGCCCTCAACTACCAATAAGGCGTTCATCAGCTGGCCCGATGTGCGGGAATACACCAATAAGTTCAATACCGATTTTGCCAACCTGGGCAATGGCCAGCCGGCACAGTTATTTTCTTCGTTCAGCGATCAAACGGTAGCTATACAGTTCTCGTGGATGAGCCAGTATAAGATCGATGTGGCCGCCCTGCAACGGTTCAACCCAAATGGTATTGAAGGCCCGGTACGCGATGCCATGACGGCCAAAGTAAAAACGGCTTCAGAAAAATACAACGTAAAGTTTTACATCATGTACGATGTAAGCGGGTGGACGAATATGCAAACCGAAGTCAAAGCCGACTGGACAAACAAAATGAAGCAATACACCCAGTCATCGGCTTATGCAAAGCAAAATGGAAAACCTGTAGTATGTATCTGGGGTTTTGGTTTTAATGACAACAACCATGATTTTACTACAACTGCCTGTCTCGATGTGATCAACTGGTTTAAAGGCCAGGGTTGTTATGTGATCGGTGGCGTGCCAACGCACTGGTTGAACCAGACCAGCGATTCGCGCCCGGGTTTTCTGGATGTATATAAAGCCTTCAACATGTTATCGCCCTGGATGGTGGGCCGTATTTCAAAAGCATCGGAAGCTGATAATTTCTTTGCAACCGTAAACACGCCCGATCTGGCGTATTGCAAAAAGAACGGCATCGACTATCAGCCATGTGTTTTACCGGGTGACCTGCAATCGCGGCACCGCGCGCATGGCGATTTTATGTGGCGACAGTTTTATAATATGACCCGCCTCGGCTGCCAGGGAATTTATATCAGTATGTTCGATGAATACAATGAAGGCAACCAGATCGCCAAAACCGCCGAAACGGCCAACGATGTGCCGGCAGGCTCAGGTTTTGTGGCGCTCGATGAAGACGGCACTAAATGTTCAAGCGATTACTATTTACGATTGACACAAGACGGTGGGAAGATGTTTAAGAAAGAGATTGCATTAACGGCCGTGCGGCCAACACCGCCGATGCCGTAAGGGCAGAGGGCAGAAGGCAGAGGGCAGAGATTCAAATATATGATTATATCGAAATAAAGATCCCAAGGTTGTTTCTGACCTTGGGATCTTCTTTTTAATGTATTTCTTTTTGCCCTCTGCCTTCTGCCCTTCTTCTGCCTTTTTACAAATTAGCGGGGCTATGGCCGAACTTCTTTTTAAAGGCAAATGAAAAATGCGAAAAGTTTTCAAATCCCGCATCGAGGTAGATATCAGATGGTTTTCTTTTTTGTATGGATAATTGATAATGGGCAAGCTCCAGGCGTTTAGCTGTTAACCACCTGCCCGGTGTATCCTTAAACACTGTTTTAAAATCTTTTTTAAAAGTGGTTAAGCTGCGTCCGGTGAGGTAGGCGAATTTTTCCAGGGGCAGGTTGTACATAAAGTGCTGGTCCATGAAACTGACGAGGTCAACCTTGCCCGGTTCCTGCAAAGAACCCAGTAACTGGCCTGCCTGCGGGGCCACATTGTTCAATACGGTGAGGCTTTCCTGTATTTTTAATTCCGCCAGCCCGTTCGGCAGACCATCCTCCAATTCAAAATAAGGCAAGAGGCTGTTGAACACGCTTTCCAGCAACGGATGTGACGGTATCGCCATAAAATTGGCGGGTTGATGTGGCGTGGTATTCACGGGATGCGCTGCATAAAATTGCTGCAACATGCCAGCCGAATAATAAATAGAAACAGACCGGAAAGGTTCATCGGCTGCCGGTATTTTGGCTACCCGTAAAGGCAGATTTCTTGGCACGATGACGGTTTGGCCGGGATGAAAAGTGTAGGTTGCCCGGGCATCGGTAATGGAAAAAATGCCAGTGACAATATGCGAAAGCGCGTGCTGGTCGAGCACCAGTTCACGGGTATACTCTTTTTCCCGCTTGCACGATAGGAATACCTTGCTTTGATATAACGTTTCCGGTTGTCCCATGTTACTTATAGATTAAAGGAGCTATTGGTTAACTGCTCGCTTAACGTCCACAATTTTTTCGCATTGGTTTCATTGATGGCATACTCCATTACACCTTTGGCATTGAACCTTGTTCTGTTTACCGAATCACTGACATCCTGCCCGCCGGTGTGCAGTGCGGCAATGTTATTGTCTTCGCAATATACGCCGCCTTTATCTTCCAGTATAGGATTGGTTGCGCACCATACTGAGGTGGCAGCGCCTTGCGCAACTGTTTTTAACCCTCTGGAGATGTCATGTACCGGGTTGCCATCCTTATCCACCACACCCATTTCGATCAGTTTTTCCATCGACATCGTTCTTTTCAGGTCGGTATCTACTATGGCGCCGGGGTGTACGGAGTACGATCGCACGTTGTAAGCCTGTGCCCGTTTGTTCAGTTCAACAGAAAAAAGAATATTAGCCGTTTTCGACTGTCCGTATGCCGTTTGCGGATCATAAGGTCTGTGTTCGTAATTAGGGTCTTCAAAATGCACCGGCGAAGCAAAATGGCCACGTGAAGAAAGGTTGACAACCCTTGCCCCGTGGGCGTTTTTTAAAGCCGGCCATAGGTGTACGGTGAGCAGAAAATGGCCCAGGTGGTTGGTGGCAAACTGCGATTCGTAACCGCGGGCGTCGCGCTGCAGGGGCGTCCACATGATACCCGCATTATTAACCAGTATATGCAGGGGATTGTTCAGAGCCAGGAATTTGCTGGCAAAAGCAATGATCGAAGATGGGTTTATAAGATCCATAGTTTCGATGGTTACCCGTTCAACGCCCTTCAAATTGGCCTGGGCCTTAGCCAGATCCCGCGCCGGTACAATTACCTGTGCCCCGGCCCGGACAAAAGTTTTTACGGTTTCCAACCCAATACCGGCATAACCGCCTGTTACGATAGCTGTTTTTCCCGTAAGATCGATGCCTGCGATAACCTCATCTGTAGTGGAGGCTGCATTAAACCCTGACTGGACAGGGTATTGTAAATGTTGTATTGATTCCATATCCACTGTTTTTTCGTATACAAAGGTGGCATAGAATGATGCCGGGCTGTTTTGTTTAAAAGGCTTTTTTTTGTTTGTTTAAAAGGCGGGGAAAATAGGTACCTTTCTATTTTATAATTTAATACTTGTTATGCAAACTCATTTTTTCAGTGGTAAAGAAAGAGGTAAGAAAGATATTGGCTGGTTAAAAAGCAATTTCTATTTCAGCTTCAGCGATTATTATCATCCATTAAAAAGTGCATTTGGCACTCTCGTTGCTTTTAACGACGATTATGTGGAACCTGGAAAAGGGTTTGGCGTTCACCCGCATATAAACATGGAGATCATTTCTATTTTACTGAAGGGTAAAATGAATCATAAAGACTCGATGGGTTATAGTACCGTAATTGAAGCAGGCGGTGTGCAGATCATGAGTGCAGGCAGCGGTTTGAAACATGAGGAATATAATATCGGCGAGGAAGACGTGAATTTTCTCCAGATCTGGATCCAACCCAAACAGCAGAATATTATACCTCGTTATCAGCAACGCAGTTTTCCGGTTGAAAGCCGGAAAAATAAACTGACCACTATTATTTCCGGCGAAGAAGGATTAAAACATTGCTGGATCAATCAGAATGCAAAATTGTTACTGGGGGCCTTTGATAAAAATGAAATAGTCAGGCACAACCTTAACAAGGAAAATATGTGTGTGTTTGTGTTTGTTATTTCCGGCGATATAATGGTTAACCGCATTCCGGTATTTACCAGGGATGCGCTGGGAATTTGGGATACGTCTCATTTCGAGATCGAGTGCAGGGAATCCAGCGAGTTTTTGATCATAGAAACACCGATCAATCAGAAATAGGAGGGAAGAAGTAGGAGGTAAGAGGTAGGAGGTAGGAAGAAAGAAAATTCGCGAGCTTCCTACTTCCTACTTCCTACTTCCTACTTCCTACTTCCTACTTCCTACTTCCTACTTCATAATCAGATATGTTCGTCCAGTAAAATTTTATCAGCCGGGCTTAACCGGTTCTTTGCCAGCGCAGCCTGGTGCCAGTAAGGATACAGCATAGGCAAGCGGCTCACTTCATTTAAACGCTCTCTTTCCTTTTCTGTTAAGGTTACCGAAGCCGCCTTGATGTTATCTTTTACCTGGTCGAGGTTACGGGCGCCGATCACCAAAGAAGTAACAGACGCGCGACCCAGTACCCATGCCAAAGCAACCTGGGCAGGTGTTACCTGTTTTTCAGCAGCAATGGCTTTCAACACATCTACGATATTCCACAGGCGATCGAAATCCCGGATTGGGGGTTCTGTCCAGCCCGCTGCAAAACGGCCTTCATTACGGGTTTGCATGTCGCGGGTATACTTCCCGCTGAGTAAGCCACCGGCCAGGGGGCTCCAGATCAGGGCACCCAGTCCCTGGTCGATACCAACCGGTAATAATTCATATTCTGCTTCCCTTGCTTCCAGGGAATAATGGATCTGTTGGGTAACAAAACGCTGATAGCCGTGGGCTGCACTGGTGCTCAATGCTTTCATCGTATGCCAGCCAGAGAAGTTGGAACTGCCGATGTACCGGATCTTGCCCTGTTTAACCAGCGTATCCAGTGCTTCCAGCATTTCATCAAGTGGAGTAAGGCCATCCCATTGGTGCATATAATAAATATCAATTACGTCGGTGCGTAATCTTTTTAAACTCTTTTCACATTCCTGAATGATGTGGTATCTCGAAAAGCCTTCATCGTTCGGAGCGCCGGTACCAAGCGGCATTCTTGCTTTGGAAGCAAGGAGCACATTACCGGGGCGCTTGCCATTCAGAATTTCCCCAATGATCTCTTCCGATAAACCGGCTGAGTAAATATTGGCAGTGTCAATCAGATTAACACCCTGTTCTATACAATAATCAATGATGGTGCGGCCAAGGGGTACATCCACACTACCTACCGACGCGAATTTACCGGCGCCGCCAAAAGTCATTGTTCCAAGAGTGATTGTCGACACTTTAAGACCTGAACGGCCTAATATTCTGTATTCCATATCGGGACGCTTTAAATTTTATCGCCAAAGATATGGAAGAGCATATTATCGATTTGTTATTGGTTGGTGCATTATTTGATAGCAGAATATGCTTATTTTTGAAATATATCTGAACGAACCAAAGGGCTGATTGCTGCCTCACCATTTCACATGAGAGAACCGAATTACGTAGCTTGTCTGATTGCTCCTTTTATTATCAATCCACTGGTAGCGGCCTGCCTGGCCGGAATATTTTTGTTTTTGTGCATGTGGTATAAAGCGGGAAAAGCCCGTTTAAAATACGAAGTGCAAATACTACGCTTAACCGAAGAGAAAGAAAAAGCCGAACGACAAAGCAGGGAAACAGAGAAAGAAAAACTGGAAGCTTTACAGGAAACCCAGCGTCTTACTCGGCGAATGCTGGCACTGGTAGATCAACTGCAATTATTGGCAGGGCAGGAGGTGCTTAGGGACGATTGGGTGGAAGGATCAGCCGCCATACCGGAACAGGAACGTAAAGTCAATCCGCCTATACTGCATGCAGTGGCTACTGAAGACCAGCGTATTCTGATCGTAGACGACAATACCGCCATCAGGCAGTTTGTTGCGGCGCTGTTCACAGAACAATTTACCGTATATGAAGCGCCGGGTGGGGAAGAAGCGCTGACCCTGGCGCGCCGGTTCCAGCCTGATATCATCATCAGCGATGTGTTTATGCAGGGCATGACGGGTATTGAATTGTGTAAAATAATAAAAGACGATAATGACCTGGGGCATATACCGGTGATCCTGCTTTCGGGCAGCTTCGATGCCGATACCAGGTTACAGGGCGTAGCCGTAGGCGCCGATGATTATATAACCAAACCCTTCGATAAGGACCTGTTGGTTGCCCGGGTAATCGCCCTTTTAAAAAACAAAAACAACCTGCAGAAGTATTTTTATAATGAGATCACGCTGCAACAAAACCCGTTAAAAGTTTCGGCCGAATACAAAGCCTTCCTCGATAATTGTATTGCTATTGTAGAAGACCACCTCGATGATGACCAGTTCACCATTCAAACCCTGGCGATTGAACTGGGCATGAGTTATTCCAAGATGAATAAAAAGATCAAAGCCGTCTGTGGGCAGCCAGCGAACGCATTTGTACGCTTTATACGTTTGCGCAAGGCAGCAGAATTGTTTATTAACTCCAACTACAACATAAATGAAACGGCCTACCAGGTGGGCATAGGAGACATCAAACATTTCAGGGAACACTTTACCCGGTTGTTTGGCATGAAACCTTCGGAATATATTGAGAAATACCGCAAAAATCTGGGTAAACAGTATAACATAAACGAAAAAATCCTTCCGCGTTCCGGGACGTAGTGCACTACGTCAATTTTTTTACCAGGTAGTTAGCAATGAGTTGGTTATAAATTTAAATTAGTTTTATTTGGGCTATTGACGTAGTCACATGCGTTAAAAAAGCCCCCTTTTTATCAAAAAAGCCCCCCTTCCCATCAGCGGCAGGCCGGGTATCTTGCTGTCGACATCCCTATTACATATTAAGGTTGGTTCAAAATGTGGATTTAACCACCAAAACTTTTGCGGTATGAAAAAATTAATGCTACCTGACCGGGCAGTACATCACCCCGGTACATTCGATGTGTATCTCCACTTCCATCCACCCCGGTTTTCAAAGTAACATGTAGAACTTAAGACGATAAAAAGTGCCGGATAGTTACAGGCCATCGTCAATAAAATAACCATAACTGACAAAATTTTTTCTAATCAATTTTCATGATGAAAACTCGACGCTTTATGTGTAACCTGTTTCAAACAAGGCAATGGGGTATTGTCTTGTTTATTGTAACGCTGCTTGCAGCTCCATTTGTTTCACTGGCGCAGGAAAGAACGCTGGAAGGAACAGTGGTGGATGCCGCCGATCAACCCCTTAAGGGAGTATCAGTCACCATCGTTAATACGAAAAGAGGTGTAACTACTGATGAGCATGGCCGCTTTTCATTGAAAGTAAGCACTGATGCCAGTATCAACTTTTCATTTTCCGGCTTTGTTGCCCAAACCATTAAGGCGCCGGCAACAGGCGAAGTATCTATCCGGTTGGAAGTAAGTCAAAAGGCCATGGATGAAGTGGTAGTGATCGGGTATGGCCAGGTGCGCAAGAAAGACCTCACCGGTTCCATTACCCAAATACGGCCTGATAAAATAAGTGATCAAAACCCCAACACCACGCAGGACATTATTCGTGGTACACCCGGGGTAACTATTGGGTTCGATGCTACGGCTAAGGGCGGCGGTTCCATCCAGATCCGCGGTCAACGGTCTGTATATACCGATGCAGGCCACAACGATCCGCTGCTGGTGTTGGATGGAATGATCTTCTATGGTGAATTATCAGAGATCAATCCCGACGATATAGAGCAGATAGACATTTTGAAAGATGCCTCTGCCGCGGCCGTTTATGGCGCCAAATCCGCCAATGGTGTTTTGATCATCACCACCAAAAAAGGAAAAAAAGGCAAACCCCGGTTTAATTTTACTGCCAATCGCGGAATTCAAACCATGGGCACCAACCGGAAGGTGATGAGCCCTGAAGGGTATATGCAATACCGTAAGGACTGGTACAAGACCGGCACTTATGGTGTCAATCCCGCCACCGGTAATTTTGAGGCATATCAAACGGCCATTTCGCCCAGACCTATCCAGCCCGGCTATTTTGAACAGCCCACCGATGAAAACCTTACCAAATGGGGTATTACGCTGGACCAATGGCGTGCCTATAGTACCAATGGTACAGCCAGCGATGACGAGATCTGGGCAAGACGTTTGGCCTTGCAGGGGTCCGTGCTGACTAATTACCTGAACCGTAAATCGTTCGATTGGTATGATAATACTTTCCGCACGGGTACCAACCAGGATTATAACCTCAGCGCTTCCGGTGGTTCTGACAATTATAACTATTATATGTCGATGGGGTATCTCAGCAACGAGGGGTTGGTGCAAGGCAATACTTTCAAAGCCATACGCTCGAACATAAAGCTGGATGCCAAAATGACGAAGTGGTTAGACATAAGCGGCAATATCAATTTTCAGCATCGCAACGAGGGCGATTCGGCCGCAGACTGGAGCCGTGCGATCATTTATAATTCCCCCTATGCGACTTATAAAGATGATACCGGCGCACTGCAGGTGCATCCGATGGGTGAGAACAGTGTAAACAACCTCGGTTACAATTACGATTACATTCGTCAGTTTGTTAGCCGCGACAAAGCCTATACCATATTTAATTCTATTTTCAGCGCCAAGGTGAAACTGCCATTCAATATCACCTATTCATTCAATGCCTCACCGCGTTACCAATTCTATCACGAGCGGTATTTTGAATCTTCTCAAAATCCTGACTGGAAGGCCACGAACGGTCTGGTATACCGCGAACAAACGCAGCGGTTCGACTGGTCGCTGAACAATACCATCAACGTGGACCAAAGTTTTGGCAAACACCGGGTAAACGTTACGCTGGTACAGGAAGCGGAAAAAAAGCAGTCGTGGAAAGACAGGCAGGAAGCCAGGAATATTCTGCCAAGTGACGCACTTGGATACCATGAAACAACTTTTGGCGACAGGGCTAAGATCATTTACGATGCTGATGACGTAAAAGAAACAGCCGATGGTTTGCTGGCGCGTTTAATTTATACGTACAACGACCGGTATATGTTCACCGCCTCCTTCCGCCGGGATGGTTATTCGGCATTTGGTTATTCCAACCCACGCGCGAATTTTATTTCATTGGCAGGCGCCTGGACCTTTACTAATGAACCATTTTTTAAGTGGGAACCGATGAGTTTGGGTAAGTTAAGAGTATCGTGGGGGCAGAATGGTAACCGCTCGCTGAGTGATCCCTACCTCGCTTTGTCTAACCTGACTGCTGCGCCTACAACGCAACCAGGCTCTATGGGCTATCTCGATAACAGCGGTGCCCTGGTACAGTACAAGTATTTGCGGATAGAACGGTTGTCAAATCCCAACCTGCACTGGGAAAAAACCGAGTCATTCAACACGGGTATCGATTTTGGTTTCCTGAACAACCGTTTAACAGGTACCATCGACTATTATGTAACGCCTACGATCGATATGATCATGAACCGGGGATTGCCAAGCTTTACCGGTTTCACCAGTATTACTACCAACCTGGGTAAAGTAGTGAACAAAGGTTTTGAGTTCTCTTTGACTTCCCAGAATATGCATACTAAGGATTTTACCTGGAGCACCACCTTCGGCTTTTCGAAATACAAGAACACCATTAAGCACCTGTATTACGTCTATGATGCCGTAGTGGATGCGCAGGGGAATGTGGTGAGCACCACGGAAAGAGATGATTTGAAGAACTCGTGGTTCATTGGGCAGCCAGTTAGTGCCATCTGGAACTATAATGTAACCGGCATCTGGCAGGGCAGTGAAGCCGCAGAGGCGGCAAGATATGGCCAGCGTCCGGGCGATCCTAAAGTGGCAAATAATTATACCGACGATGATGTGAAGAATGCCAATGGTACTGTTACGCCCACCTATAACGATAAGGACAAGGAATTCCTGGGTCAAACAGCTGCGCCCATCATGTGGTCATTACGCAACGATTTTACCTGGAAGAATTTCAATTTCTCATTCAACATGTATTCTTATTGGGGAAACAAAAGCATTGTTAACCTGTACCTGAACCAGGATAACAATACCTCGTTGATTACCAACATGGCCAACATCTGGCAAAAAGACTATTGGACAGTAGATAACCCTACAAACAATGTGGCCCGTCTCGATTCCAGAGGACCTGCCGGTGTATCGGCGCCCGGTAAAATATACGACAGAAGTTTTATTCGTCTGGATAACATCACGCTGGGGTACATAGTACCTTCCAGACTGATCTCTAAAGCGGGTATTGATAAAGTAAAGGTCTATGCCAACATTCGCAATGCGGCCTTGTGGAAAAAAGACAAGAACTGGAATTATGGCGATGTGGAAACCTTTACCATAACTTCCACCAATGAATACCGGAATAGTTTGGCGCCCAGGATTGTTACATTCGGATTAAACGTAAATTTTTAAAGGAGTAGCGTAATGAAAACGAACTATAATAAAAGGAATACTTTTTCAAAGACCCTGTTACTGTGTGCTGCGTTGATAACAGGTTTGTCGGGTTGTAAGAAAGATTACCTGGCACCCGATCCGCTGTCGATTTACATCCCTGAAACAACATTCAATACAAAGGGGGGGTTGGATGCTGCCATGGCTATGTGCGATAAAACACTCCGTGCTTACTGGACTTATTATGAATATCAGGATCTGGGACTGCCAATCAGTACTGATTATATATTCAGTGATGTAGCGGTAGCCAGTAAAACAGATGACGGAAACATTTTTATCGACATCGCTACCCGGCTTACGCCTACCGATCAGCCTGAGCGTGTCGGTTACTTTTGGTCAGAGGCGTTTAACGGTGTCAAATATGCCAATACCATCCTGAACAACATCGATAATGTGACAGGCATATCAGATACTACTAAAAATGAATACAAGGGCCGGGCTTTGTTCCATCGTGCATTTCACTATATGGGCCTTGTTTTCCGGTTCAAAGATGTTCCGCTAATAACAAGGATCCTGACGGGACCCAAGGTGGATTATAAGAGTACTAAACGCGAAGCCATTCTGCAAATGCTCACCCAGGATTTGGAGAATGCGGTGCAGTGGGTACCCGACCAGGTAAAAATGACTCTGATAGGGCTCGTGAACAAAGCTTCCTGCCGACAACTGTTGCTGAAATGTTACCTGGCTACCGGTCAGTGGGACAAAGCCATCGGCCAGGCGGATACCCTCATCAATAATTCCGGGCTTTCTTTGATGACAAGCAATTTCGGCACCTTCGTTAGCCCTTATGCAACTACGTGGCCGGTAACCCGTAATGTGATCTGGGACCTGCACCGACCCGAGAACAAAGGGATCCTGGCCAATAAAGAGACCATCCTGTTAATGGCCAACCGCAACAATACGGATATGGGCATCAAGATGAACTCCATGCGTAACTGGTGTCCGTTCCTTGATAATATTAGTACTACCTATGATGGACAGAAACAGGCAGTACGGTATTTTGCACAGTCCAGTAGTTCCTTCAGGGCTGCATTGGATTATAAAGACGCGATCGGCCGTGGAATTGCGCACATCAGACCTACCTACTTTCATCAAAATTCACTTTGGTATGTAAACGGGGTGAATGATGCCGGCGATCTGCGTCACAACAGTACCGTTGGTAACTGGGCGCGGATGGATTCGCTTAAATACAACGATCCCGCCGCTACTGGCTTCTATGGTAAAAACCTTCGCCTGTATAATGGGAGCACCTTGTTGTGCACCGATACCATCCGTAATTGGTTCGACTGGCCCCATTACAAGTATTATATTGAAGATGTAAATGAAACAGGTAATGTGAACGAACTCAATCACCGCGGTGGTGCGGGAGATCTGTATTGTTATCGCCTGGCCGAAACTTACCTGCTGCGTGCCGAAGCAAAATTCTATAAAGGCGATATCGCCGGCGCTACAGCTGACGTAAACAGGATCAGACAGCGCGCACAGTGTACGCAACTCTATGCGGCAGTAAGCATAGGCGACATCATGGATGAACGCGCCCGTGAATTGAATATGGAAGAATTTCGCTTTGCAGAGTTGAGCCGCGTATCTTATTCTCTGGCGCTAAGTGGTAAATCTGATGAGTGGGGTAATACTTACCAGGTAGAGGACCTGGCGAAAAACAGTTATTGGTTCCAACGCCTTCAACACGACAACGAATTTTATAACAAAGGAAAAGTAATGGTGAAGAACCGTGCGTACACCATAGCTGCAAAGAACATCAACTGGCCGGTGCCACAGACCGATATCAATGCCAATGGCGGCAACCCCCTTCGCCAGAACGAAGGATACAGCGGTTATGATGCCGGCATCTCTATGTGGACTGACTGGCATGATGCAGTCGCTGACGAATTACCAAAGTAGGTGACAATCAAACCCATAAACAACAAGCCTTCCCAATTTTTCGGGAGGGCTTTTTTATTGCAATCGATTGTTCAAAGTTCACAAATCCGTAATATATGGTTGGTGGATTGAAATTAATTTCGCAAATTATTGCGACATTGCAATAAGGCCTTTCAATATGGTAAAGTATAGCGCACTCACCGATCTTGAATTGGTTGCCCTTTTGAACAAAGGCGATCAATTGGCCTATACTGAAATCTTTGAACGCTATAAGATCTTACTCTACCGCCATGCTTTTCACATCCTCAGCGATCATGAAGCTGTCAACGATTTTATACAGGAATTGTTCCTCGACATCTGGCAAAAGCACGAGTCTCTGCAGATTACTGTCTCCTTAACTGCTTATTTATTTCAATCTGTCCGCAACAGGATCTTCGATTACATTGCCCATAAAAAAGTAGCAAACAAATACCTGCAATTCATTCGGGAGTTTGCCGAAAAGGGAGACTACATTACCGATGAAACCATCCGCGCAAGGGAACTCAGTCAGATCATTGAAAAAGAAATTGCAGCCCTGCCTGAAAAAATGCGTAAAGTGTTTGAGCTGAGCCGCGATACCCGGCTGTCCTATAAGCAAATCGGGGAGCAGCTGAATATCTCCGATAAAACGGTTAAACAACAGGTATACAATGCGGTAAAAATTCTGCGTTTAAAGATCAATTCCTTCCTGTTTTTCATTCACTTATAACAACCCGAAAATTTATTTTATAGTCAGCTATGACCTTTTGAAAGGTTGCCCGTCTCTTAATAAAGGAATAAGCATTCATGATGCACGACGAGGAAATAAGGGCACTTTTACAGAAATACGCAACCGGTAACCTTACCGAAACGGAAAAGGCATTGCTGGAAAGCTGGTACCTGAAACAGGCTGGCGGCTCAGCTAATCCCATTGATGAAAAAAAGATGGAAGCGAACCTGAAGGGGATGGCAGGCCGATTGCCGGTTAAACGGAAAGCCGTGTTGCATACCATATGGCCCAGGATAGCCGCTGCGGCTGCCATTGTACTATTGATCATTGGTGGCTGGTGGTACGCAGATAATCGTACTACACAAAAGCCGGCGCTGGCTAAAACGCAAGCTGTTCAACCTATAATACCCGGTAAAGATGGCGCCATACTTACATTGGCAGATGGTCACCAGATCGTATTGGATACTATGGGAAATGGGATCATTGCTGATCAGTCTGGTGCTCAGGTTGAATTGCAGGAAGGCAGACTGGCATATAAATCATTGCCCATTGCCCATTCACCATTACCTATTGCCTATTTGCCGGCGTTCAACACACTGATAACCCCCCGTGGCCGGCAATTTCAGTTGGTATTACCCGATGGTACAAAAGTATGGTTGAATGCAGCCAGTAGCATCCGGTATCCCACAGCCTTTACCGGTAAAGAACGCAATGTGGAAATAACGGGGGAGGCCTATTTTGAAGTAGCCCATAATAAAGACAAACCTTTTCATGTAAAAAGCAACAAGCAGGTGGTAGAGGTGTTGGGCACCCATTTCAATATCATGGCCTATGACGATGAGCCTGCAGTAAAAACAACCCTGCTCGAAGGAAAAGTAAAAGTAACTGCAGGGACTGCCGCATCTGCCATTTTACAACCGGGTGAGCAGGCAACGCTTACCCGTCAAATAAAAATAGCACCGGTAAAAACGGCGGCAGCCGTTGCCTGGAAGAACGGGGAATTTATGTTCAGGAATGAACCGTTGGAAAACATCATGCGCTCAGTGGCCCGGTGGTATGATGTAGACATAGTATATAAAGCCGATGTAGCCCATAAAGAAGTATGGGGCTCCATTACAAAATATGGCAACGTATCTGATGTACTGGAAATGATCGCGCTTACAGGCGTAGCACATTTCAAAGTAGCAGGCAGGACTATTATTATACAGTCCTAGCTATTCCCAATAATTATAAAACAATATGTGATGTATAAAATTTATACAATGACCTTCTATTGTTCAAACCGCAGCAAACGAAGGCCCGGGATCTTAAAGCTCCTGATGCTGCTGATAACAACCGGGCTGTTACTACAGGCAAGCGCTCATGTGATGGCGCAGGGGATCACTTTCTCACATAAGTCGGCCACTGCAGAAACGGTGTTTGATGAAATTACCCGGCAAACTGGTTTTCGCATCCTGTGCCAGGCAGAGATGATGAGATCGGCAGGCACGCATGATGTTAACTTCAAACAGGCGCCGCTTGAAGACGTGCTGCATACGTTCTTCCCGGAGAAACAATATGCCCTTGTTACGCGCGACAAAACCGTCATCATTCAAAAAAAAGAAACGCCGGTAAATGAAAGCTTTAAGGAAGTTCGTGCTGCTATGCCTGTGCATGGAACCGTTTTGAATGAAGCTGGAAATGTAGTAGCAGGTGCTTCGGCAAGCGTAAAGGGCAGTAAAATAGCGACTACCACCGATGCCAATGGCGAATTTTCATTCAATAACATAGATGAAAAAGCAGTGCTGGTGATCTCGCATGTAAGTTATGCCACTTTGGAGATAGCTGCCAGCGCCCGGCAGATGACCATTGTTTTGAAAGAACAGGTAAAAGGGTTGGGTGAGATTGTGGTAATAGGATATGGTACCCAAAAACGCGGGGATGTTACCAGTGCTATCAGCACATTTAAACCCAATGAAAAGAATACAAGACCGGTGTTGGCCCCTGATCAGCTGATCCAGGGTAAAATGGCCGGGGTGATGGTGGCCTCCGGTTCAGGTAACCTGGGCGGCGCCAACCGGGTGAGTATACGCGGTATAGGTTCCTTAAGTGCCAGTAGCGAACCGCTCTATGTGATCGATGGCGTACCCATCCGGTCACAAAATGCGGCGATTGCTGATTTTGGTGAAAACATGAACCCGCTTGCCGAACTGAACCCGAACGATATTGAATCCATCGATGTGTTGAAGGATGCCGCCTCGGCTGCCATCTATGGGTCAAGGGCTACAAACGGCGTTATTTTAATCACTACCAAGTCGGGCCGGAAAGGAAAATCAAAATTGAACGTGGATGTGTTTTCAGGCATGCAGCAAGTGCCTTATCTGAATAAATTAAAAATGGCCGATTCAAAATTGTATGTGGATGTCATTAACGAGGGCATCGATAACTACAATTTACAATATGGTTATGCACCCGGTGTAGGCAATTTTATTCCCTACATCCAGAACCCATATCCCGGGCTGCCCGATACCGATTGGCTGGGCCTGGTATTGCAGACAGGAAAAACCAACAGCGCCAACGTTTCCCTGAGCGGTGGCAATGAAAAGGGTTCTTATTATTACTCCGGCAGCTATCTGGACCAGGAAGGCGCGGTTAAAACAAACCACCTGAAAAAGTATACCGGTAAAATGAACCTGTCACAACAGTTGTTTCCGTGGCTGCGCGTGGGCGCCAATACCAATATGAGTTTTTCGCACAACAACCGGGTGCCCGGTTCAAACCTTGGTTCAACAGTACTGGCAAGAGGGCTGGAACAACGGCCCTTCGATCACCCTTATAAACCGGATGGAACGTATTACGTAGGTGGTACTTCCGAATTGTTACGAAATAATGCCGTGCAGATCCTGAATGAACAAAAAGTGTACCTCGATAACTATCGGCTATTGGGTAACTTCTTTGCAGAGATCAGTCTGTTGAAAGACCTGACGCTGCGGTCATCACTGGGTACCGATCTTATTTACACCCACGATTACATGTACTACAACGCGAACCATCCCTATGGAACCGGAAATGGAAAACTGGAAGACAATACCCGTTTCGGTAGTAACCTGGTTGTAGAGAACACCCTGAATTATAAAAAACAATTCGGCGATCTGGACATGGGTGTTTTGGCTGGTTACTCATTCCAGAAAACGAGTGTTTCGAATAACCAGGTTGTCGGCAGCGGCTTTCCATCTTCCTCCTTTGATGTGAATTCGGTGGCAGCCACCATCACGCAGGCGGGTACCGGTTTGTCGGAAAATGCGTTGGAGTCGTATTTCAGCCGGGTAAATCTTAATTATGCCGGTAAATACCTGTTGGCAGTTTCCATGCGAACAGATGGTTCCTCCCGTTTCTCCAAACAACAACGCTATGGATATTTCCCTTCTGTTTCTGCAGGTTGGGAAGTATCGAAAGAAGCCTTCTGGCCAATGGCCGCAACCGACCTGAAACTGCGTGCCAGTTATGGTAAAACAGGTAACCAGGAAGGGATCGGCAATTATGCTTACCAGGCACTGGCCGGTGGTGGTTATAATTACGATAACAAAAGCGGACTGGCCATTACAGGGGTTGGCAACGATCAGCTTACCTGGGAAAGCGCCAATCAGTTCAATGCCGGTATAGACATTGGCTTGCTGAAAGGCAAAGTAAATTTCACCGCTGATTATTTTATCAAGAATACGACCAACCTGTTGTACGAAATGCCAACAGCAGCTACCACCGGGTTTACTGCTGTAACCACCAATATCGGGTCTATGCAAAATAAAGGCTTCGAGTTGGGCATCAATACCAGTGTTGATCTGGGAAAAGTATCCTGGACCTCTAATTTCAACATCTCCTTTATCAAAAACAAACTCACTTCTTTGTTGGGTAATGATGACCTGCTGATAGGAGCCAACCGCGTATTGCGGGTAGGCAGTGAAGTGGGCAGCTTTTATGTATATAAACAACTAGGCATCTTTCAATCGAATGATGAAGTACCGCAGCCATTATACAATACCGGCATCCGCGCCGGGGATGTGAAATATGAAGACGTTGACAACAGCGGTACCATCGATGTGAGCGACAGGCAGATCGTTGGTTCCTCCAATCCTGACTTCTTTGGTGGTTGGGATAACTCATTTGCCTATAAGAATTTCGACCTTAATTTCTCTTTCACGTACTCCCATGGTGCAGAAGTATATGCGCCCTGGCGCATCAACGTTACCCGGTTGGGCGGCACCTATTTCCCATTCCTGCAGGAGGAGGCATTAAAAAGATGGACAGGGCCCGGTACCAGCAATTCCGTACCCAGGGCAATCAGCGGTAATACATACAATACGTATAATTCTACCCGCTATCTTGAAAATGGCTCGTACATCCGCATGAGAAATATCAGCCTTGGTTATAACCTGCCACAAAACGTGTTAAAACGCCTGCGGCTGGAACGGCTGCGCATTTATGCACAGACAGATAACCTGTTCCTGCTGACAAAATATTCAGGCATCGATCCTGAAGTGAGCGACAACCTCGATCCCAAGTTCCTGGGTGACGATAACCTGGTGATGCCACAATTAAGAACTTTCAATATTGGATTCAATCTTACTTTTTAAAGCATACAGTCATGAAGAAAAGAATATTATTGGTTTTACTGGTTGCTGTGATCATGGGTGTTTCCTGCTCAAAAAAACTGGATCTCTATCCGCACTCGGCAGCAGCGGCTGGAAATTTGAGTGCCAAAGATGTAGAACTGTTTCTTACCGGGGTATACAACAAAGTGCAGAATGCGCCCGGCCGCGAATCGTATATCTTTTTTGACCTGATCGGGGGCAATTTGATCACGGCAAGAGGCACGGGCGGCCCCACACAATTGATCAATAGCCTGCTGCGGCCCGAACAGGCGATGATCAGCGCCGCCTGGAATGGTTATTACACGGCCTTGTACCAGGTAAATATCCTGTTGGAGTCGGCGGCTTCCATGGAGGCCTCAACCAGAAAGGATGAGATCCTTGGTGTGGCGCACTTTTTCAGAGGCTATATTTATTACAACCTGGTTACGCGCTGGGGCGGTGTACCCGTACTGGAAAAGAACACGATCAGCAATGTTCCCCGGAATACAGAAGTGGAAACCTGGCAGTTTATTGAAAACGAAATGGAACAGGCCATCAACCTGGCGCCGGCATACAGCGATTATTATTATGTGTCAAAGGATGCGGCAACGGCGCTACTGGCCCGGACCAAACTAGCCCAGGGAAAATTAGCGGAAGCAGCAACGCTGGCCGAACAGCTGATCACATCGGGCAATTACAAACTGGATGCCTTTGAAAAAATATTCCGCGGCCAGCAGAACACAGAGGAAATATTTGCTTTCAAAAATTTGACGATTGAATCAGGTATTGCCATCAGCACGTTGTTCTATACCTATGCACAACCGGTAAAAGGAAGTTATGCCTATGCACCTGCGAATGATGTGATGCAGCTGTACGATAATGCTGATAAAAGAAAGGCCATGTCCATCGATGTATTTGGAAGCGACAACATCATCAATAAATATCCCAGTGGACAAACAGGTACCGACCCCCTCATTATAACCCGCCTGGCAGAGATGTACCTGATCAGTGCAGAAGCAAAAGGGTTGAATGGGTTGACGAGATTGAATGAATTACGCGCTGCCAGGGGACTGCCTGCAGTAAATCCTGTTACCGATGCCGACTATATTAATGCGGTGCTGCTGGAAAGAAGACGGGAGCTGCTGGCGGAAGGATTCCGTTGGTACGACCTGGTACGCCTGAATAAAGCAAAAACGGAACTGGATATCAGCGATGCACAAATGAAATTACCCATCCCCGAATCGGAACGAGTGCTTAACGGTTTACTGGAACCCAACCCCGGTTATTGATAAACACTACAAAACAAATTAGTATGCGAACCAGATCCCATTTCTTATATGCCTTGCTGCTGTTTATAGTTCCGGTGTTGCCGGCCTGTAAAAAGGATAAGGAGGAGACAGCAACACCAAAAACCTTTAGTGACCTTACTACGAAAATAACAGGCAACAGCAATGTGATGGCCACTGTTTTTTCAGATACTACATTCCAGGTTCAGCCGGGTATACAGGAAACCGATATCCATTATTTAAGTATGGCCGGTTTGAGCACCCGTCTGTTCGTTTTACAGATCGATCTCAACAATCCGGCAGTAAAAATGGTAGCAGCGACACCCTTTGATGCACCGGGTTATGGTGCACAGGCGGTGACCGATATGGCCCGGTATGTCGATGCGCCTAATAACCGGGTAATGGCCGGCGTTAATGGCGATTTTTTCAATACCACCAGTTACGAGCCTATGGGTATTGTTTATAAAAACGGTGTGGGGGTGAAACCTTCATTTACCAATAATACCGACAAGCCGCAACAGGGACTTAGTTTCCTTGCTATCCTTAAAGATGGCACCCCTTTTATTGGCGATAAAGACAGCGATTATCCGGCGCTGAAGACCCAGATCAAAGAAGCATTGGGCGGTGGTGTGTTCCTGGTAAGAGGCCACAAAAAAGTAACCCAAAACATTACTACTGTTGACCCACGCAGTGGGGTGGGCATTACCGACGACAAACAGGTGTACTTTATAGTAGTGGATGGAAGGAATTTTTATTATTCCAATGGGATCAACTATACAGATATGGCGCAGATTTTTTATGCATTGGGTGTTGCAACCGCCATCAATATTGATGGCGGCGGTTCCTCCACGCTGATGATCAAACACCCGCTGGCGCCTGTATGGCAGGTTAGGAATATGCCATCAGATGGCGGTGCGCGGGCCATTGCCAATTCCTGGCTAATTGTTTCAAAAACCCAACCTTAACAACATGAACAAAATAATAACAGGTTTCCTGATGGGGTTGCTGTTCATCAGCTGTAAGAAAGAAGATGATACCGCTGAGATATCAACACTGCCTTCCATCACTTCCATTTGGCCCGACAGTGGGCCGGAGATGACCATAGTGACCATCAATGGGAAAAACTTCAGCGCCGTGCCCGGTGAGAACCAGGTGAAATTCAATGGCGTTGATGCCGCGGTGATAGAAGCGGGGGACAGGCAATTACAGGTTGTGTCGCCAAAAGGCGCGGGCGATGGTAAAGTCACCATTACCATACAGGAACAGTTGGCAGAAGGGCCGGTGTATACCTATAAAACACCGCCGCCATCGGAATACCTGGTAAGCACGTATGCAGGAAGTGGTACGGCAGGTTTGCTGAACGGACCCGCTACAGACGCCCAGTTCAGAAACCCCGAAGGCGTAGCCATCGATGCACAGGGAAACCTCATTGTGGCCGACCGCCAAAACCACACCATCCGTAAGATCAGTACTACCGGCGACGTAACTACGATAGCCGGGGATGGTACCGCCGGGTTTGCAGATGGCGCCGCCGCCACTGCCAAATTCAGTTCACCCTGGAAAGTAGCGCTCGATAAACAAGGCAACATTTTTGTGGCCGACCGGGATAATTTTAAAATAAGAAAAATTACCCCGGCTGGCGTGGTGAGTACACTGGCCGGCAGTACGGCCGGATTTGCCGATGGCACCGGCGGGGCAGCCAAATTTATGCAGCCGCTCGATGTGGTGGCCGATGACCAGGGCAATGTATATGTGGCCGATAATACTTCGCATAGAATAAGAAAAGTGACTGCGGCAGGAGTAGTAACAACACTGGCCGGTGACGGTACAGCTGGTTACCAGGATGGGAATGGCACCGCAACAAAATTCAGAAACCCCAGTGGTTTAACCCTCGACCCCGATGGCAATATCATTGTGGCCGACCGGCTCAATCACCGGATCCGTAAAATAACCCCTGCGGGTGTAGTGACAACAGTAGCGGGTGCTGGTACCTCGGGTTTGCAGGAAGGCGATGCCCTGACCGCTAAGTTTGCAGATCCCTATGGTGTAGAAGTGGATGCCGCAGGAAATATTCTGGTAGCGGAATTGACGAATGCCCGCATCCGCCAGGTTTCAATCAGCGGACAGGTAACTACCCTGGCCGGCAGTTCAGCCGGGTTTGCAGACGGGTTAAGCAACAGCGCCAAATTCAACCAGCCAACCGATTTGGCAGTGGCGGCAGATGGAAAAATATATGTAGCGGAGGTGACCAACCACCGCATTCGGGCAATCAGAAAAATATAAAGAAGATGTACAAACAGGTAATTGGTGCAGTGGCCCTGCTGATACTGGGCCTGCAGGTGGGGGTGATGGCTCAGTACCGGTCTGCCGTAGGGCAACGGCTGTACAGTACACCCCTGATAAAGGAGCTGATAACGGATACTTCTTTTATGATAACCGCGGGGGTAGAAGAGACCGATCTGCACTACCTCAATAGTAAAGGGCAGCCCATACATGCTTATATCCTGCGGGCCGATCTGCATAATAAAAAACTACAGCTGCAACTATTGACTGCCGGTAGTGACTGCAAAGGCCGGGAAACACTGAGCAACATGGTCAGGAAAAGTAATAATTCCCAACAGATCATTGCCGGGGTAAATGCCGATTTTTTCAACCTCGAAACGGGTATTCCCATGGGCATTCTGTATAAAGCGGGTGTTGCATGGAAAGACAGTTTTTCTACAGGCAAACAACAGCAGGGCCTTTCTTACCTGGGAATAGAAAAAAGAAAAAAGAAACGGCGGGCGGTTATTGGCAGTAAGGACAGTACACGGCCAGCTTTACAGGAGGCGGCCGGTGGAGGTGTATACCTGGTAAAAAATTATTTACCGGTACCCCAGACCATCAAAGCCATTCATCCCCGCACAGCGGCAGGTATTACTGACAAACAGGTGATCTGGTTTGTAGTAGTGGATGGACGCAATGCAGCCTACTCAAACGGTATTGACTATAGGGAGCTGGGTCTGTTCATGCAGGCCCTTGGCGTAAAAGACGCCATCAACCTCGATGGTGGCGGCTCTTCTACTTTTTTGATCCGCAACCCCAACAACCACGAATTAGAAGTGCGAAACAAACCAAGCGATGGCGGTGAAAGACCGCTTTCCAATGGCTGGGTTATAGCAGTCAAATAAAAAAATCCATCCTTTTCATAAGAACTGCTATTCCTTTAGCCAAACGCGATTGCGACATTTGGCTTCATGAAATTAACCACATGGTGCGGTGATTATGAAGGCACCATTAAACAGGCAAAACTTAGCAACGGGATTATCACTGTAGAACTTACTAATATAGGTTGTTCTATTACGGCCTTACATGTGCCCGATAAAAATGGAGTGGCTGCTAATATTGTGGCAGGTTTTGCCGATCTGCATCAGTATAAAGAGAATCCGGATTATTTTGGGTGCGTGGTAGGGCGTTTTACCAACCGCATCACCAATGGCCAATTTCAATTGAATGGAACGCAGTATCAGTTATCAGTGAATGATGGAAATAACCACCTGCATGGCGGCTGGATGGGTTTCAATAAAAAGCTCTGGGAAGTGCAGGAGCTGATCGAGACGGAAAACGAATGCGGCATCGTGTTTGCCACCAGCAGCGCCCACGAAGAAGAAGGTTATCCCGGTAACGTTTCTCTTACAGTAACCTATTTGCTGGATCGCAATAACCAGCTGCAAATTTTATATCAGGCGAAAACTGATAAAAGCACGCCTATCAGTCTTACCAATCACAGCTATTTTAATTTATCGGGATTCACCAACCCTGTTATTTACGATCATGTACTGAGTGTTTCAGCCTGGGAGTATACGGCCAAGTCTGCAAGCAATACCGCCACCGGTGAAATATTGCCGGTAGCAGGTACGGCGCTTGATTTTCGCCTGCCGAAACGCATCGGTAACGACATCGGGGAACTGACGGTGGACAACGGATACGATCACAATTTCATTCTTAAGCGGGCCAATAGCAAATATATCATAAAAGCAGCCACCATGAGTGAACCAGCGAGCGGACGAGTGATCACAGTGTATACCGATAAACCGGCCATGCAGCTATATACAGGCAATTTCTGGAATGGCAAGATAACTGGCCGGCAAAACATTCCCTATGAAAAACACGGTGGGGTGGCCTTGGAAACCCAGGCATTTCCTGATAGTCCCAACCATCCCCATTTTCCCGAGGCGATATTGCATCCCGGGGAAGTGTATCTGTCGACTACGATCTATGAGTTTGGAATATTAGGCTGAAGGGCAGGCCCGGTGAACAGCGGGAGATCAAAATAGAATTTAAAAAGGTAGATTTGGGAAATGATAAGGCTGTATTGAAGGTTGAGCCCTATAATAATACGCATCCTTAAGTATTACACCCATGACTACCACTTTCCGTAAACAGGAGGGGTTTGAAGGTCAGCGTCTGATCGTTCTGCCCAAAAAAGTGATCTCCCATTTTCTGGCCATCGATAAATTGACCAGGAGTTTGTATGTAACGGATATTGGGTACTATCCCAAGGCCCAATTCCATTACCTGGAAAGAAAAAAAGGGGTTGATCAGTGTATCCTCATTTATTGTGTGGAAGGAAAAGGCTGGATAGAGATCAATAAAAAGAAACACGATATAAACCCATCGGGACTTATTACCATTGCCGCCAATGCACCACACCGGTATGGGGCCAATGAAAACGATCCCTGGAGTATTTACTGGATCCATTTTAAGGGCGAGGCGGCCAATGCTTTTGTTGATCACATGCAAAAGCAGTCGAAAAAAGGACAGGCGCATTTGACGTTCAACCAAAACCGCATCAAACTATTCGAGGAGATCTATGCCAACCTGGAGAAAGGGTACAGTGGCGATAACCTGCGTTACGCTAACATGGTATTCTCGCATTTTCTTTCATCCTTTTTGTACGAAGAGAAATTCAATTATTTCGAGAACAAGAAAGATGAAGACATGGTAGACCGGGCCATCACGCTGATGCAGAAAAAACTACACACCAATATCGGGTTGAATGAGCTGGCAGCTTTTTCAAAATTTTCCATAGCGCATTTCTCCGCCCTGTTCCGCAAGAAAACCGGTCATGCCCCTATTCAGTATTTTAATCACCTCAAAATTCAAAAGGCCTGTCAGTATTTGTTGTTCACCGATATGAACGTAAGGCATATTGCCAGTCAGCTGGGCATCGATGACCCCTATTATTTTTCGCGGATGTTCACGCGATTGATGGGGGTATCGCCGCAGCATTACCGCAAGCGGAATAGTTAACAAATGCAATTTATTACCTATCTTTCCCGCCTATGATAGCAACTGATGTTTGCGTTATTGGCGCCGGGCCGGCGGGTGCAGCTGCCGCATTGCAATTGCAACGGCTCAATATTTCCTGTATAGTGGTAGATAAAGCCATTTTTCCGCGCGATAAGATCTGTGGCGACGGCCTGAGCGGAAAAGTGTTGACGGCGCTGAACCGGATCGATAAAAGTATTGGGGAACGCCTGTGTCAGTTGCAGGAGAAAGAAGATAGCTGGGGCGTTACTTTTACGGCACCCAGCCGCGATTCGCTTGATATCGCTTATCAACCCGATTACAATCCCCAGGCGAAGACCGGCATTCCGGCAGGCTTTGTTTGCAAACGTATCAATTTCGATAATTTCCTGGTTACTGAATTGAAACGCTGTCCGGATATTCAATTGTTTGAAGGACAGTCCATAGATAATTTTACCCTGCAGGAAGATGGATATTTACTCACGGATGCAGCCGGTGCCTTTTCCGTAAAGGCAAAACTGGTGATCGTGGCCAATGGTGCCCATTCCGCTTTTACCAAAGAAGTTGCTGGTATTCATATGGAGCCGCAGCATTACTGTGCAGGCATCAGGGCATATTACAAAGGGGTTACCGGTTTACATGCCGATGGATTTATTGAATTGCATTTTCTGCGTTCATTACTACCTGGTTATTTCTGGATCTTTCCTTTGCCAAATGGTGAAGCCAATGTAGGCATCAGTATCTTAAGCAGCGTGGTACGAAAAAGAAAGTTGAACCTGAAAAAGGCCATGCAGGATATTGTGGCCAATGATCCTGTGATGAAAGAACGGTTTAAAAATGCTACGCTGGCCAGTGGGATAGGGGGGTATGGATTGCCGTTGGGCAGTAAAAAGCGAACACTCTCCGGCGAACGATATATGTTAACAGGCGATGCCGCCTATTTGATAGATCCGTTTACCGGTGAAGGAATAGGCAATGCGTTATATTCCGGTCGCATAGCGGCGCAACAGGCAGCCGCCTGTTTACAGGCAAATGATTTCAGGGCAGCGATCATGAAAAAGTATGACGATGAAGTCTATCGCGTATTGGGTGCGGAATTGGGATTGAGCACCAGGATCCAAAAACTGGCCAATCGCACCTGGCTGTTTAATTTCTTAATGAAAACGGCCATGCGCAATAAGCAACTGCGTGAGTTGATGTCGTGCATGTTCTATGAAATAGACTTGCGTAAAAAACTCACCAAACCTTCATTTTATATGAAGATGTTGCTCAACAGATCGTAGAAGAGGGGCAGGGCCGGATTATTTTTTCGGCGGCAGCTTGTCTATTTTTTCAATTTCATCCGCATGGTTTTCCCCTCGCAGCACTGCATCATTCTGTACGGAACCATCAAGGGGCACATCGGTATCGGCATCAGGGCCAATGAATTCATCGGGTGCCGTGTCGGTGTCGCGTTTCTGTAGCTCTTTCTTTAATTCAGGATTGATGTTGTTCTGCCCGGTTTGTGTAGTTTTTTCGGGCTCCACTTTTTGTTTTGCAGTAGTCATTTTATTACGGTTTTAAGCTGTAATATGCCATTGCAGTTCTTGTGCCAGGGCTGAACAACCCGGTGCTTCCCTTCATTGTTCCAACAAGAAGACAGGCTTATAGCTATTTTAGGACAAGACAGACAGTATTAGAATGGTCGGTAGACTGTAGGAAAGTTGTCAGGTAGTTGTCAGGTAGTTGTCAGGTAGTTGTCTGAATATTGTCTGGAAGTGCTCTGCAGAAGGGGGCTACAGAGAGTCTGCAGACAATCCGCAGAGTATCCCTATGGCATTCCGGTGCAATAAAAAGGCTATTTTCCGTGCATTATCCTGCCATTCCGGTACAATAACAGTACACAACTTGACCGCTTCATTTAAAGATAATGGAATTGGGCAGCAGGTATATTTGACTGGTAGTAATAAATCTCTATATTAGCCGCGCGATATAAAATATCCGTAAAACCTACATTTAACATGAACCCTGTTACTTATTTTGCCCTTTTATTATTTTCTTTTTCCTGGCACACTCCAACCCCAAGCGTAAAAATGGGGAATGACCCTCAACCTGCTCAGGAGTGCAAAAGCCATTTCGATGAAACGCTAAAGGAAACAGTCTATACTGGTGTTGAAAAAGAGCCGGAATATCCGGGCGGTGCTCCGGCCTGGGGCCGGTACATCAATAGAAATCTCAATGAGGCTAATCTGGACCCTGCTCAGGACTGCAAAGTTAAAATTAAAATGATCGTAGACGCTGCCGGCCAGATCAAAAAAGCAGTGGCCATACATGGTGATACAGAGGTAAAAGAACCGAATGCTAATGAAAAAGAGGTATTGCGCGTTTACCTTAAATCAGGTTTTTGGACACCCGGCACCTGTGGCGGTAATAAAGTAACTACTGAATTTGTGCAATCGTTCACCCCTTGTATCAAATAAAAATTAGTATTATATTATAATTACGAAGCCGCTGTAATGGCGGCTTCTGTTATTAGTTAGGCTACCACCATTTTTATTGGAAAATCTTTACAAATTCCTTTGTTGTTTTAATGACCTGTTGCCGCTGTATTTTTCCATAAACATGCTGGTATATTAAAATATTAGTATAGGTTGTTCGCAGTGTAATAGTATTGTTATTTATTATATTTAGGGTGGTCGCCGGAGTTATGCATGAATGTCATTTACACACTTATCGGCAAAATCTGCACGTCTATTGCTGAAATTGCACACCTATTAAAAAGAATATCTTTTTTTGTAAATGTTTTATACTTTTCCTGGTCTAATATAAATGATGTGTTTTTGTATTAATGTATGTTTTGTTTTACATGTGTCCGTGACTTAATTATTCCATATGAAAAACTGATATGAGGGGCTAAACCTTATATCTTCGAGTTATAGATATTATAACCTCTAAACCAAAACAGGTGCGAACGCTGCTTGCCGTAACCGTATTCTATTGCTGTGTCCTCTCGTTTGCCAGGGCTTCCGGTGTTTCCGGTTCAAACCGGCCTGATCGTAGTAATACGGTGGCTTTCCGGCTATATGTGAGTGGTACTGATACTATGCCCCGCAAGCAGGCCAGGCCGAATATGATCCTGATGCCGGTGAGCGGCAAACTCCACGATGTTTTTTATTTCGCTATTCCTGCCGCTGAATTTACTGATGAAAAAGGTTCCGTTAAAAAAATAGCCCCTGAGGTTAAACGTCCGCAGCTGCTAAAAGTTACCGGCAATATCTTATATGATGTAAACTACCGTTCGCGGATAGATACGCCTTATAATGAGAATAACGTGTATCAGCATACCGTGCAAACAAGGCTCGATCTGCTGTACAAAGAGAAATATCCCTTCCGGTTGTATGTGACCAGCCGGTTCAGCAATTCTTCCCTGTTCCGAAAGTACACCGATCTTAATTTTCAATTCAGTCAGGCCGATTTTAAACGAAAGCTCAAACAACAGGTTTTCGATGCGGTGCAGCAGCACCTGTTGTCGCAAAATAATTTACGTGATTCGCTCAAACGCGTGCTGAACGAAAAAATGCTGGCCATTTCTGCTGTAAGCATGGACCTGCAAGCCCCGAATCTTAAACAAAAGATCCTGGAAGAAAAGGAAAGGTTGTTGCTGGAAGCCCGAAAACAATTGAAGCAACCGAATGTACCTGGCCGCGATGTTATAACCGACAGCTTAAAATTATTATTTAAAAAGTTGAATAATGACAGCGCCGGTGCTGATAATAAGTACAACAGGTATAAAGATAGCCTGGATGCGAAAAAACAGCAATTAGACAGCCTGATTGCCGAGTACCATGCGCTGGAAGCCGCCTATGAAAAAATCAGATCAGCGGAACAAACCAACCTGGCCGGCCTGAAGAAACAGATAGACAGTGCAAAAGATGCTCAGGGGCTGGAGGACAAGTTGCATGAGTTAAAGGTGCCGGATTCGGTTTTGCCTAAAGGGTATAAAACGCTTTACAGCCTACAGTCGTTTAGTATAGGCCGAAGCGTGGCTGATTATTCGGAGCTTTCGGTAAAGAATGTAAGTATTACCGGTTTGCAGGTTGAATACAACCCACATTATTATTATGCGGTTGCTGTCGGGAAGGTCGATTACCGGTTCAGGGATTATATCGTTCCCAATCATGCCCGTTCCAGTCAATACCTGGCGTTGGCCCGGTTTGGTAAAGGAACAAAGAATGGCAATCATATTATTTTCACCTATTATACAGGTAAAAGGCAGTTTTTTAATGCCTCCATTGCCTCGCAACCCGCTGGTGGTATTCCCGAATACAACCTGGCCGGTATTTCCATCGAAGGCATTTATGCGCTGAATAAAAATATTTCGCTCATTGGCGAAGTGGCCAAGTCAACCATGCCGTATTACAGTCTCGACAGCCTGCAAAGCAAGGGCTGGATGAATGCAGTGACGCGGTTCAGTGAAAGAAGCAATGAGGCGTATTCGGTTAAATTACTTTCCCGGTTCCCTAAAACGGGTACGCGTTTTAGTGGTAACCTGCAGTACACAGGAGCGAACTTTCAATCCTTTAGTACCTATACCACTGGCGCTTCCCAGTTAAAGTGGAAGACACAGCTGGAGCAGCCATTGTTTAAAAAACAACTCACGTTGATTTCTTCCCTGCAGCAGAATGATTACAACAATCCGTTTGTTACTACGGCTTATAAAAGTTCTTCGCTGCTGGCCAGTTTTCAGGCAAACCTCAGAATAAAAAAATGGCCGGTATTGTCCTTTGGCTATTATCCATCATACCAGCTTACCAAGACCGGTGATGATGCCTATTCTGAAAGCAGGTATTACACACTTACCGGCAGCGCTGGTTATAATTATAATTTCAGGGAGGCACAATTGTGTTCCTACGTGGTATACAGCCGGTTTTACAATTCAGCCACCGACTCGGGTTTTGTGTATTATAATTCAAAGAATATTTTGTTTAGCCAGAGCGTAGCCTGGGACCAGTTTTCGGTGATGGGAAATGTTTCACTCAGTACCGGTACCGATTACAATATGTACACGTTCGAGAACACGTGCCAGGTTATGATCAATAAGATCGTTTCCGTTGGCGGCGGTGGTAAAATGATCCGGTACAGTTTGAATCCCCAAACCCAATGGGGTTATAACGCTAACCTTAATTTGAAGATACCGAAGCTCGGGGATATTCAATTAATGACAGATGAAGGATACCTGCCGGCCCTAAATAAACAACTGGTAAAAAACAGAACGGGCAGGTTGACCTATTATAAAACATTTTAAAAAGACCTTATGAACAGGCGATCCTTATATGTAATGTTTCTGGTGTTGCTTACGGTTGCAGGCCATGCACAGATCTCTATCTCTGTGCAGGAGCCACCGGCAGGTATTGTACAAAAAAGACAGTTATGGAACCTGGCATTGATCAATTCGGCTAATGATCCTTTTGATGTGGTGGTTGGCCTTACCCTGATCGATCTGTCAGATAACCAGCCGGCCCTTACGGCGTACACCCGTTTCATTACGCTTAATAAAGGAGTGAAGCAATTGAAAGCTGCCGACATTGAGCCGGTAGATTATGAATATGCTTCACCCGCATTCAGCCGATTGTCTGATGCATTGATGCCAATAGGCAATTACCAGGCCTGTTATACAGTATACATCAGTGGTAAAGAAGAAAAGAGGGTACTGGCTGAGAATTGTATCATGCTGGATGTACAGCCTTTAAGTCCGCCGCAGTTGACTATGCCGTTTGATTCAGCTACCATTCAAAATCCCTGGCCGCAATTCAGCTGGCTGCCGCCGGCGCCGGTCACATTATTCAATGACCTGAATTACGACCTGCTGGTAACAGAAGTGAGACCCGATCAGTCGGCCGGCGCTGCCATTCAGGAGAATTTGCCGGTGTACAATGTGCGTCGCCTTACTACTATGGTCAACAATTATCCTTCCTCTAACAAAACGCTCGATACCGGTAAAGTGTATGCCTGGCGGGTGATTGCAAAGAATGGTGAAACCTTCGCGGCGCAAAGTGAGGTATGGACGTTCAGAATATCGCAGGATGCGCCCAAAAAGTTAACACCTGTTAACGGAATGTACCTGGACTTAAGGAATTCGGGTGCATATACCGGTAAGGCCATTATTCAGGGAGATGTGCTGGGGGTCCGGTATTATTCTTACGACAAGGACCATGAAGCGGTTATAAAATTCCTGAATGAAAAAGGGGAAGTAATAAAGGAAATAAAAAGAACGATCGGGTATGGAAGCAATTTTATGGAGTTTAAACTCGATCATTCCTTCAAAACAGATAACACTTATTCAATAGAGCTTACCGATCTGAAGATGACCCATTACCGGGCTTCTTTCAGTGTATCAAAATAATCTATTAACAAGATTTTGTAGCTATATGATCTTACAGTTAGCCAGTCGTCACTGCAGAAAGATTGCGGGATTCTACCTTTTTGTTTTTTATTTATCCGTTGTGCTGCCGTTAGGGGCGCGCAGTATGCCTGTGAACAGAACAAGTTATTATGGTGGTTCCGGGTTTATGCCTGAAAAAAGCAATATGGCTGCTGCTCCGCATAAAGCGGCTGAAGTCACAAATAAGAAGACAACCAAAGCGGTTAGTAAAAAATTCATTGGGGGCCCAAGTCAGCCGGAGATGTCATCATTCAAATCGGTAAACGCAAACAATCTGGTGAATTTATTCACCGGTGATTTCAGCTATAATATTCCGTTACTGGATGTAGGCGGTTATCCGATAAATATCTATTACAGCGGTGGTATTACGCCCGAGCAGGAAGCAAGCTGGGTGGGGTTGGGCTGGAATATAAATCCGGGCAATGTTAACCGGAATATGCGCGGCATACCCGATGATTTCAATGGCGAGGATAAGTTAACCCAGGAGCAACAGGTGAAACCCAACAAAACCTGGGGCGCCAATATTGGTGCTGATGCAGAATTGATGGGCATTAAAATACCGGTATCTGTTGAATTAGGGGCTGAGTTCAATAACCACCTCGGGCCCGCATTGAATGCGGGGATAAGAGGCAGTGCGAGTTTATTTAGTATAGCCAAGTTCAGTGGAAACGAAAAATTTGGTGCCTCGCTGGCAGCAAGTGCTAATTGGGGCATCGATATAAATAGCAGGGCAGGCGCCTCTTTTTCCGGTGGCGTATCATTAGGGGCAGCTGTTATGTACAAAAACATGACGCTTAATGGGAGCGCAGGTGTTTCAACCTCTTATAATTCCCGGTCGGGTATAAAAGCATTGAACATCCATGAACAGGTTTTTTTTAACCAGATCCAGAGCAAAGAACTGAGCGACCGGCAGAACGAAATGATAAAGGAATCCTTCAAAACAAATGGCCTGGGTGGCGTGAATTATACTGCCATCACTTTTGCAAAGCCGTCTTATCTACCAATTATCCGGATGCCGATTACCAATACGGCATGGTCCGCACGGTTACAAGTAGGAACTGGTGCTTTCGGCGGTGCTGTGGATGTTGAAGCGGAGGTATACGGACAAAAATCAGAAGTGGCGCCATCCGATGTGTCGCAGACAAAACCGATGGTGGGTTATCTGTATTATCAGAACGCAGAGAACCATCCTGAATATGTAATGGATTTTACCCGTTTTAATGACCGGGAAGTTACCCCCAATACGAAAGTTATTTCAGTACCTCAGTATACCTATGATGTTTTTGCTATTCAGGGCGAGGGCACCGGTGGCAATATCAGGGCCTACCGATATGACTTAGGGTATGTGAGGGATAATATAACTACGTCAAAAGATAAGAACACCAGCGGTGGGGGCGATGTAGATTTGCCGGGGCATTTTGGCGCCAATCTGCAAACCATAAATACGCCCTCCACCACTGGTGAGTGGAAAAATGGAAATAAGCTTCGCGGGCTTACCGGGTTTACAAAACCCAAAACGGTTTTTGGTTCTGTTTATTTCCGCAACCCGGGTGAAGCTACGGTTTCACCGCTTGGCCGTTTTGATAATGTGGGTGGCACCAACCTGGTGCGTTATGCATTGGGTGGAACAGGGCAGGCGCCAACCATTGAACCCCGGCTTGATTTTTTTGCATTTGATAGCCGGCCCGTAAGAGGTAATGGTCCCCAATTTGTTTCACTCGCCGGCGCCAATGCCAATTTTGTACCTGGCGCCAGCCGTTCACAGGTGATCAGTTTTTTAACTGCTGAAGAAGCGTCGAACATTGGATTAGACAGGGATATCAAGTGTTATGACAACGTAAACTTTTTAGATAATGTTAAGAATACCTTGCTCTATTACCCAATTAAAAGAGTTGATGCGGATGGTAAGAACCGTAAGAAGCACCACATCTCGCAAATAAATGTAACCGAAAGTGATGGTAAAAGATATGTATACGGTATCCCGGTTTATAATATCAAACAAAAGGATTTTACCTTCTCTGTCAATACACCTTACACCGAAATTCCTGACCAGATCAAAATAGAAAATGGGTGGGCTTCAACCAGCTCCCCGATGCTTGATCAGGAATCTGTAGATGGATACGTACAGATCTCAACAATGCCTGCCTATGCGCATTCGTTTTTATTATCAGGTATTTTGTCGCCGGATTATGTGGATGTGACCAATGACGGGATCACCGAAGATGACCTGGGCAAGGCCGTTAAATTCAATTATTCAAAAATAAAAGAAGGTAACGATTCTGTTTATAAATGGCGCACACCGCATACAACTGAATTGACGGGCAACTTCAATGCAGAAAACCGTTCCGAGAAAAAAGATGATAAGGCCATGATCTCTTATGGGGAACGGGAGTCCTGGTATTTGCATTCCGTTGAATCTAAAAATATGATAGCCCTGTTCTTTGTGAAAAACAGGTACGATGGGAAAGGGACTGTCAATGAATATGGAGGCATTAATAACAGCAACTTTTTAAAGGCCCTGGATAGGATCTCGTTGTACAGCAAAGCTGACCTGTTGAAAAATGGATTGGCTAAAGCCCGACCGATCAAAACAGTACACTTCGACTATACCTGGGAGCTTTGTAAAAATACGCCAGACAATAATTCCGGATTGGCCGACAACGGTAAGCTCACCTTAAAGGGCATCTATTTTACTTTTAATGGAAAGGAAAATAAAAAGGAAAAAAGCCGGTACATGTTTTCGTACGGGAACAATCCCGGTTATGCCGTTGCTGAGGCAGACAGATGGGGTACCTATAAACCGGCAGACCAAAACCCGGGCGGACTGAAAAACCGGGATTACCCTTATACTATCCAGGATAAAACTACATCGGGCAACAATGCCGCCGCCTGGGCACTGAAAACAATAACGTTGCCATCGGGCGGGCAAATAGAAGTGAATTACGAAAGTGATGATTACGCCTGGGTGCAGAATAAACGAGCTGCCATGATGATGAATGTGGCTGGTTTTGGCAACAGTAATGATTTCAGCAAATCCACTAACCGGTTATATCCTTCCGACTATTTTTTGAAGGAGGAAAATAACTATGTATTTATAAGGGTGCCGGAGGCTTGTGTTAACCCCGGCGATAGTAAAATGTATTTGGAGGGCATTAAGCAACTGGCTTTCAAGATCTGGGTGGGGATGCCTAAAGGCGCTGAATATATCCCCTGTTATGCAAATTTTGGAGAAGTGGAAGGGACAGACTATGGCGTAGATGGCACAGATAAAAATATCATTTGGGTTAAAATGAAACCACTTGGTGGAAAAAGCCCCTTGTCAATTACTACGCTTGAATACTTGCGGCAACAGTTGCCCGGCCAGGCATTCAAGGGATATGATATCCAAGGTGAACCCGCACTAAAGCAGGTAGGAGATATGCTGATAGATATGGTACATACCTTACGTGATGCCTTTACTGATCCCGTGCTCGCCTTCCGTAAAGATGCCAAAGCACAAAATACTGACTTATCGAAATGTTTTGTTCGCCTGAATGCGCCGAAAGGTTATAAGTACGGCGGCGGGTACCGGGTTGAATCGGTTGTGCTGCGTGACAACTGGAATACAATGACCAACCAGTACACGGCCTCCTACGGGCAAAAATACAATTATGAAACTACTGAAACTTTCAATGGAAAGGCGCGTACCATCAGCAGTGGGGTAGCATCTTATGAGCCTTCTATTGGCGGCGAAGAAAATCCCTGGCAATCTATTATTAATATAGAAGACGATCTGCCAATGGGACCAACTTCCTATGGCGCCGTGGAAATGCCGGTACTCGATGCATTCTTCCCTTCGTCGGTGGTAGGATACAGCAAAGTTACCGTCACTTCCATTCATGCGGGAACAACAGGGTCCAATAAATCAAGATCAGGTATTGGCCGGCAGGTCACTGAATTTTATACGGCAAAAGACTATCCTGTATCGTATAGTTATACCCCAACTGACGTAAAGGAGTTTCACCAGAACTCCTCAAAAGAATTCCTGAAAAAATACGCGTATGACTATAAAGCGCAGTCGCAGGGCTTCCTGGTAGCTACCAATGATATGCATGGTAAAATGAGGTCACAAACTTCGTATGCTGAAACTGACCCGGAGAGTAAAATAAGTTATACGGAGAATTTTTATCGCAATACAGGGGAAAACGGGCTGAACGAACAATTTGCGTTTGTCGATAGCTATAATAATACTGTTTTCAATGGCAATATGGGCGTTGACATAGAACTGATGACCGATGCGCGGGAATTTAGTGTAAAAGGGACCAGTCGCGATCACCAGGCAAACGTCGATATCTTTTATATCCTGGGGGTACCTATTCCCATTCCCACCTACTGGCAGATCAATGGAACAACCGAAAATATTTACCGGGCAGTAACAGCCACCAAAGTTGTCAACTACCATGCAGTGCTCGACAGGACAGTGGTAATGGATAAGGGAAGCAAAGTAGAGACCCAAAACATGGCCTATGATGCAGAAACCGGCCAGGTGTTAGTAAGCCGCACAAACAATGAATTTAATATGCCGGTTTACAATACCAAATATCCTGCCTACTGGGCATATAGTGGTATGGGGCCGGCTAATAAAAATATAGACGCTACTGCCTATTCACGTGTTGATTTTATTGACGGGAGAATATATAATAATCCGGGTATTCCTATTGAAAGCGGCGATGAACTTTATATACTTGACCCCGGTAACGCTACTTCGTGTCCTTTAGGCTCTTCCGCAGACACGAAATTGATCTGGGCTTATGACAAGAACAGGGATAATAGTGCTATCAACAGTGGTACGCCTGATCTGGTGTTTATGGATAAAGATGGGTTGTTGTATAATCGTACGGGCGTTATATTCCGGATTATCCGCAGTGGCCGCCGCAATATGCTGGAACAGTCGGTCGCTGCTATTACCAGCATGGATAATCCGCTGGCATCAGGAACATTATCTTTTGCAAACGCACAAAAGGTTATCAATGCTTCTGCTGTCGAGTATCGCGAGAAATGGCAAACGGATAATGATCAGTTTAAACGATACAGGGAAGATATGAATCCGGCTACTTGCGCTTATCAGGTGACAGAAGACCCAAATGGTTATCTCCAAAAGAATGTCAACCCATACCAAAAAGGGCTGTTGGGCAATTTCCATAGCTGGCGGTCAATGGTATTTTATGATGGAAGAAAAGCGGCAGATTTCAATAACAAAACCAATATCGCTGATAATGGATTTCTGTTAAACTTCAAACCTTACTGGATAAAGCAGCCAGGATATATGTTACCCGATGTTCAGAATAAACAATGGGTGTGGAACAGTAAGCTGAACATGTTAAATACAAAAGGACTCGAATTAGAGACCATGGACCCGCTGGGTATCTATACATCGGTGCAGTATGGGTATAATAAAACAATACCCGTGGCAATGGCAAATAACGCCAGGTACTATGAAATGTTTGCCGAAGGATTTGAAGATTACAGTTATGGAGAATCACTTAATTCCGTCCAGTTTAATGGTCAGGCAAAAAAGCATATCGATTTCTATGGATTTGCGAATTCGAGGATCGTTGACCGGAATATGGCTCCTGTTACGCCGCACTCCGGAAAATATATGATGGAAGTTTATCACAACAGCACAATGGTAAAACACGTTAATTTGCTACAAACGGCCGTGCCTGAGGATTATTCCCTGCCATTTACCAGAATGGTACCCAATCGCCTTGCAGAAAGAGGTATGAATACTACGATAACCTGGCAGTATCCAGATGATTTATTCACCTATCCCTTTATAGTACAGTATTCGGGTGATGCCGGTATGGATTTAACGTTAAACCTGGAGTCATATACCCCCTGGGCGCATCCGGAAGGATATTTTGAATATGAGTTTGACTTAGATCAGTATATTGAAATTACTGAGGGGGGAACATTTAATTATTATACGGAGGCCCGGAATTATTACCTGGGAAACGTTCCCGCAATTGTGCCGGCTAGTATGAGTGTTAATTTTACTCCGATTGAGGAGCATGGCGGTTATATTAACTTTGAAGAAGTTAAATTAATATCTGAGGCTGGCCTATGGCGCCATGAATACAGGGTTTGCTTGCCAAAAGGGATCTATAAAGTCACTGGTCATATAAGTGTGACTGCAACTGATTATAATATAAATCAACAACTGCTTCCCTGGGGTGGATATAAATTCCACTTTTTCAATAATCCTCCCTCATCGCAGGTAGATGCCAATGGCGATATAGCCGGTTATAAATCGCTCAGTACATTAAATACATGTCAATATGATCAGCCTATTGTCGCCAATGAAAACATGTATCATCCGGGATTTTCTGCTCCGCCAAATAAAAAAATGTTGTTGAGCGCATGGGTGCACGAAACCTGCGGCGATGCTGCCAACGGCATTCCCTGTAAAGAATATACTTACACGCACAGTCAGGTGCAGGTTAAATTTCAGTACAATCCGGCGCAGACTGTAACTATGAATCCTGTTGGTCCTATAATCGATGGCTGGCAGCGGATTGAGGGTGAGTTTACCACACCGGCAGGTATTGATGATATGACACTTAATTTCATCAACAACAGTACTAATTCAATCTATTTCGATGATATCCGCATTCACCCTTATAATGCCAACATGACAAGCTATGTGTATGACCCCGTGAACCTTCGGTTGACAGCGGAACTGGATGCCAACAACTACGCAACTTTTTACGAATACGATGAAGAAGGAACGCTTATCCGAAAGAAAATGGAGACCAAAGAAGGTATTAAAACGATAACAGAAACCAGAAGCGCCATACAAACATCAGTTAAACAATGACGAATTATTCAAGCATGAGGCGGATAACCATGCCGGTAGTGGCTGTGTTGTTGCTGGTAACGGCAACTGCTACTGCACAACGAAATAAACGAAACAGGGATAATACAGCTGTTTTTCAGGAGTTTGCCAGGTTGGGTAAATGGAATACCCAATGGCCTGTGGAAATAAACCTGCATATTACGCACTATGTTACGCCAACCGTGCTGGCAAGTGATAGCGCCGATACAGACATGACCCTGTATTACGACCCCCACGCGTTTTATATGCAGGCCGAGGGCATGGAGCAACTGGCCAATGATTCCGTTTTGGTACTGGTGAATAAAGCGGCCCAAATTATAAAGGTGTTTCCCAATAAGGGGTTACAGTTTTATAGTCAGGGGAACAACCTTGCTTCGTTTATGCCGGATACCTCTATGGAAAAATTGGCACAACGATTTCTGGCCACCATGGAGGAGGAGGGGCATTCCGGCAAACGGATCATTTTGCAAAGCCGGGACAGGATCTCCGGAACTGAGCTTGAAAGGGAAATGATCGATGTGCATTACAATGCCGATAATTATCAGCCGCTTCAGTATAAACAGGTAAAAAGAAGTATGGTGCCGGTTGATTCGGCAACATATGTGGCGTTGGGCAGAGATGCAGCCTGGAAAGGACGGCTGGTTACTACGAATGTGAAAGCTGGGCAATTATTTTTTGTAGTGAAGGAGCAGGTGACAGCGTGCCATTTTACCAGCATTAACCATGCGCAAAAAATGGCACCGGTGCAGGTGCAGGACCGGGTGGTGAAAACAGCCGGTGATGAATACCAGCCTGCAAAGGGGTATGAAACCTACAATGTAAGTCTGGACTAAAGCAGGTACAACCGTTAACGGAATTAAATAAGAATATAGTTTCCCGGAAGAAACAACCAATTAAAAGAATTTCTATGCCATCCTTTTATAAATTCCTATCCATACGAGGACATGCAGCCGTGTGTGCCTTGCTGGTAATAATGTTGTTGTTGAATGTTAAAGTTTATACGCAGACGTTTATTGTCAGCCCTGCATCTCAATCTATCCTGCCAGGTTCTGCCGCAGCTCCGCTGACCATCTTAAATCCGGGAATACCCAAGTTATTTCAATGGCAGGGGTCATCGGATAATGTCAATTGGTCAGATGCTCGTTTTCAATCTTCGAGTTTACCATTTGATCCCGGCGTACTTTATGAAACCCGTTATTTCCGTGCTAAGTTAGGTACTTTGCTTAGCAACTCAGCTGTCGTTTATGTTTGTCAACCACTTGGTGATATTACAGCCAGTAATACTACTTGTGTAAAAGGGTTTTCAGTTCAATTAACAAACAATACGCCGGGCGGAGTATGGAGCAGCAGCAACAATACAACCGCTACGGTAGATCCGGGAGGGATAGTAAAAGGGGAGGCACCAGGAACTGTAAACATAACCTATACTGTTACTGATGGATGTGGTTCAAGGTCGGCGCAAATAGGAATTACCGTGATTTCACAGGAGGAGTGGCTGAGTAAGTATGGTTCGGGAATAGACGATATTCCGAATACAAGCATCATTCCGATGGTAACCGGAGGCGCGCCAATAGAAACAAAGTACAATGCCACCGGCGACCAGTCGTTAGCCCATACCATTAAAAATGTACTGGCCCTACAGGTACTTGAAGAGACTGATAAATATATTCCGGGCGATTTTACTGCCAGTGTGCTGTTGCAGGTAGAGTATGGTCATGATCCGGCCAATCTATGTAATAAGAATGATGTTAGACTTACAGTTAATTACACTAAAGGCACCGGTGCTAAATATGATGCAATAAACTATTTCATGTTTGAAAACGCGGAATATACCCGTGTGACGGTTTTGGATGCGCCGGCGACTATAACGGTGAATGGCGTGTCCTTCAATACTGCTGATGTAGTGAAACTGACCAATACGCAGTTGGCCACCCGGTATTACCAACTGGCAGATAATAAGAAATATGACCTGAAGCATGTTGTTCCGGCCACCAACGCCGATGCCGTGCATGTAACCTGGGAACTTCCGGCCAATACCACCATCAACAACAATGGCGTGCAGCTGGAATGGGCCTGGTTGGGGGATCTGATGGATGATGACTACAGGAACAGCAACAATCAGTTTGACCCGGAGCTGCTTTTTAAAGCCGGGGCAACCCGCCTGGACCTCCCTGAATGCGTTACCTGCAGAAGTTATGACATTCCTTTGTTGTACGATGGGAAAGGCAGTTTGTATGTACGGTTAAGAGCCGTCAATCAAATGCCTTCAGGCAGCCGCAGTGATGGCCCATGGAGTAATATAGAAATAGTTCCATTTGACGGACATGAAGCTAATTTGAACTGGCAGGTAACCACCTCTTATGCTGAAAAAGGAAAACGTAAATCTGTTATTCAGTATTTCGATGGAATATTGCGGTCACGCCAGACAGTAACAAAAGACAACACTACCGGCCAGACCGTTGTGGCAGAAACCATGTATGACATGGAAGGCCGGCCTGCAGTGCAGGTACTGCCTACGCCAGGTATTGATAATATTATAGCTTATACAAAAAATCTGAATAAATTCAATGGCCAGGCAGATAATACGAATCCGGCCGATTTCTTCGATTTTAATTCTGCTTCCACGTCTTACTATGGGACCACGCCCATGGACCCTTCAAAACCAGGCGCGGCCAGGTATTACAGTGATCAGAACCCGGATCACCTGACCGGAGTCGATCAAAACATTCCGGCTGCCAATGGCTACCCGTATTCTGTTACCCGTTATCAGCCTGATGGAACAGGCCGGTTGATGCGGCAAAGTGCGCCCGGCGATGCGCATAAAATGGGCGGTGGGCATGAAACCTTATATTTTTATGGTACGCCTGAGCAGGATGAACTGGATGCTTTGTTTGGAACAGAAGTGGGTGACAAGACCCATTACTTCAAGAATATGGTGCAGGATGCCAATGGCCAGATGAGTGTAAGTTATTTGGATATGCAGGGGCGCACCATTGCCACCGCACTGGCAGGGGAATCAACCCAGCAGGCCTTACCCAGCAATGTTAATTCCCCGTATGAAGACAATACCCGGAACCTGTTGACGAAAGAAACCAATGTGGTGAAGGGAACCAGTATTGAATCGGTGAACAGCATGCTGGTGCCCTATAGTACCGATTACAAATTTGTGTATAAGCTCAATAAGCAAACGATAACGCTGCCTTCCTGTAATAATGGTACCGTTACATACGATTGCAAATTCGACTGGCAGATCGCTGTGGTGGATGAAACCGGCGAACGCCCTTCCTATGGGAAAAGTTATACAGCGGTCACCGATATCGATTGGAACGATACCTATACCCTGGGCGTAGGGTCGTGGAATGTTCGAAAAACATTAACGATCAATCAGGCCTGGTTGCAGGAGCTGATCACCCAATACGGTGCAGACGGGGTAGGGGTGTGCAGTACATTGGTGCAGTTAGTATCCACCATTAAGGATGCGGATATAAGTAGTTCCGGTTGCGAAAATGCTGAAACGCTCACCAGCAGCAAGTGTATGACAACGATAGGCGACTTTAACACCTATGAAAATAATTATGCAACTTCCATTAATGTTGCAGTTGGAAGTCTTACGCCCGAACAGGTAAACGATATCAGGATCCAATATGATGCGGCAGTTGCATTTTGTTCCTCCCTTGATCCCGAAGTATCCAATACGCTAGCAAATATCAGGCAGCAAATGCTGGCCGATATGGTGCCTTTCACCGGGCAATATGGCGATCCGGATAGATCGGGCAACAATACATACAATAAGCACAATATTTTATCGACCGGTGGTGGATCTTCTGCGCAGCCGTATTACAGGTATCCACAAAATGAATCGCCGGCGAGTAATAATTATTTCAATGAGTATGGTAATGTCGATGCATCGGTTCCCGCCAATGTTTTACAGGGAATGACGCAGGAGGAGTTCGGCCAGGAATTCAAAAGTTCATGGGGGAACGCTTTGTTGAAATACCATCCGGAATATAGTAAGCTGATATTCGCAGAGAACAATCTGCGCGACGAATATAAATTTATTGATAATCTGCAGGCAAATACAACTCCGCATGACCCCATTCCCGATGATCCGTTCTTTAACAATGGAGGAAATGCAAATGCCGTCGCCAATTATATGTATGGAGGAACAAACGGTTACCGGATGTGGCAAATGGCCTATGGCAATGCATTGGGTTGTAATACTATTATGGATAATGGCTCAAGGAACGCCTGTTATGGTAGTATGCCCGTTGGGTTTACGAATACAGGCAGTGCGATATGGAACGGTAGTGCTAACATTACTTTGACCGCTGACATGCAGTCACAGGCGTGGACGGTGTACAAAGGGCTGTATACACAGGTGCGCAACGAAATGGTAAACGACTTTATTAATGCAGGGGGCAGGGGCGATGAAAATACCTCGCTGCTTACCGATGGGTACAGACTTAATTTCCCTAAAAATCTGGCCGAAGCTGCGCAGGGCAATGGAAATGCAGCCAGCCCCGGCAGCAACGAGTGGACGGGGGTGATCCCTGATGCCCAGGGAAATTTCCCCAATATCGACTTTGCAGGAACGGCAGCTTCGTATGGACATCCCTGCGATAGTTATATCGATGCCTGGAAGGCGGCGTTGCTCAATTGTCCGCAGCTTGACGCAAGGTCCGATAAAGCAGACATACTTAATACCATTATCAGCCGAATGCAGGAAGTGTGCCGCAACGGTACCGATGCGGCCAACCCAATGGGCGCTGCTTCAGTGGCCCCTGCCTATAGTGGTAATACCTATACGAGTTTTGAGCAGGTGATCCTAGGGGTGTTTCATGATAAGGGTATTGATGTTAGTGAACTTTGCCATCCCTATGGCATTGAATTTCCGAAACCTTATGGCATGAACCCGGTAGTGGCCAAACCAACTGCCGGCTCCGTAGAACCCTGTACCTGTACCCAGTGGAATAAGGTATTGCAGGAAATGACACTGGCCGGGCTTCCGACCTTTACGCTGAATGACATTAATCAGTATGTGTCGGCTACATATCATGAGATCATTACGCCCGAACTGTATGCCGGGTTGAAAAAATGCGGCCAGTCGTACCAGATTTGTCCGCCCAATACGGATCCGGGCGGATGTGAGTCTTGCCGTACGGCGGCTTCTAACCCAGGTCAGGGCTGCCAAACCATTACTTCCATACCATTGGTATCGCCACAACCCCTGCCGGCTTTCCTGGTATGCGGGTTCGATAAGAACATCGCAAAATGTTTTAACTGTACGGCATTCGTTGATCTGCAAACTTCATTCAATACCCTCTTCGGTCAAACCCCTGTTTTCACAGGTACTGTGCCCGATAATATGATTGTATGGAATGACCTGTTTGCGAAATATGTGAACTATAAAACAGGGCTGCAGTTTAACTGGATGTATTATGCTGATAAATTCAATGTGAACGGTTGCCCCATTGGCGGCCTCGGCGGTGTAGCAACTCAAAGCGACCTGTCGATCTGCCGGGATGATAAACCGTTAAATGATGCTACGGCCGGCAATCCGCCGGCGCCATGTGATGGAGTTACCAGCGGTGCTAAATTGAAGGCGTCTATACAATATGAGTACCTGCAGCGGCAGGTAATGGATGATTTTACGGCTGCCTACCAGGCAAAATGTCTGGCGGCTGTAGAGACCTTTACTGTCAATTATCAGCCGAAAGAGTACCATTACACCCTTTATTATTATGACCGGGCGGGTAACCTGGTAAAAACGGTTCCACCCAAAGGCGTACAGCCCAATTACACCAAAAGCTTCCTGGATGCGGTGGTTGCCGAGCGGGAGAAAATGAAGAATGGGCTGCCGTACACCATAACAACACCAGACCATACCCTGGAGACCAGGTACCACTACAACAGCCTCGACAAGGTGGCTGAACAAAAAACACCGGATGCGGGTATTAACAAATTCTGGTACGATCTGGTGGGAAGAGCGGTCGTAAGCCAGAACGCAAAACAGGCTGTTACTCCCGGTAATGTGTATGGTTATACAAAGTACGATGAGCAGGGGCGTGTTGTGCTCACATCACAGTTAACAGGCTCCACTCCAATGAGCGATGCTACTTCGAAAGATAAAGGGACGCTGGATACCTGGTATAACAGTGCATACAATACCCAAAATCATGTAGTAGCAACCATTTATGATAAAGAAATTGGGTTAATTGACGGATATCATTTTGATCAGTTCAATCTGCGGAACCGGGTTTCCTATACGCAGTTATGGAATAACATCACGGATGATTTTGCAGCTTCCTCTACTTATTATACGTATGATGTGCATGGAAATGTAGATGCGATGGTGCAGGATTTTGGCAATCCTACAACTCCGAACTTTATGAACCAGAACGGCAACCGGATCAAAAAGATCGCTTACGATTATGATCTTATTTCCGGAAATGTGAATAAGATAAGTTACCAACCTGGTGAGTACGATGCCTACTATTTCCGGTATGAATACGATGGCGAAAACCGGATTACCGATGTGTACAGCGGCAGGGATGAGGTGATGTTGAATTATTTCCATGAGAAAGAAGCGCACTATGACTATTATAAACATGGAGCGCTGGCAAGTACCACGCTTGGTCAGTTGATGGTGCAGAAACAGGATTACGCCTATACCATTAATGGCTGGCTGAAAGGAGTGAACCCGGCTTTTGGCGGTACACTGGCCAATGGAACCAATACAGGGGAAGCCTTTCCTGTGGCGCAGGATGCATATGGATTTAGTTTGCATTATTTTAATAACGATTATAATCCTATTGGATATGCGCAGCCAACCACTTCTGTATTAGGGCAACTGGGCAGCAGCGCCGTATCATTGTATAATGGAAATATCGCTGCCATGGCGGTGAATATTCCCAAACTGGGCGCCAGCAAAGTATACAACTACCACCATGACCAGTTGAACCGCCTGGTGGCAATGGATACGTATAATGGATTGGATATAGCAGCAGGTACATTTACTCCTGGCAGTCCATTGGATGATTATAAAGAAAGGGTAAGTTATGACCCCAATGGAAATATCCTTTCTTATCTGCGTAATGGGGACGCCACAAGGCTGGCGATGGATGAATTGTATTATCATTATACGCCTGAGACCAACAAATTACACAAAGTAGAAGACCGGGCGCTGGATGCCTCTCCAACGGATTATAGTAAATACAACGACATTAAGCAGAACCAGATAGATGATAACTATAAGTATGATGAAATTGGCAATTTGACAAGAGATGAATCCGAGGGTCTTGACATTACCTGGACTGTTACCGGCAAGATCGCCAGCATTAACAGGAATGGTGTTATGACGAAGTATGTATACGATGCTTTAGACAACCGGATTTTAAAAGAAACACCATCGGGCGCTACAGCTTATGTACGGGATGGTAGTGGAAATGTGCTTAGTGTGTATTCAAAAACGACCAGTGGCGCCCTGACCCAAAGTGAATTGCATTTGTATGGCAGCAGCCGGTTGGGCATGGTGACAACTCATACGGTCCAGGATGCTACAGTTGTGTTATCTTGCGGTATTGCTAATGGAATACAACGTACCTTTACACGTGGAGAAAAGATCTTTGAATTGAATAATCATTTGGGCAATGTACTGGCGACTGTAACGGATAAAAGGATATCAGTTTCTCAAACCGGGGCCAGTACTTTAATCGATCATTATGAAGCGGATTTAGTTTCTGCTCAGGATTACTATCCGTTTGGGATGTTGCAGCCTGGAAGAAATTGGAATGCCGGTGGATATCGATATGGATTTAATGGTAAGGAGAATGATAATGAGGTCAAAGGAGAGGGAAATCAGCAGGACTATGGAATGCGGGTGTATGATACGAGGTTAGGAAGATTTTTGAGTGTGGATCCGGTTTTTCAAAAAAGGGAATGGTTATCGCCATACAACTTTGTTCAGAATAGTCCAGTATTAAGAGTTGACCCTAATGGTGCATTAGATGGTGAATATGAATTGGAGCATGATAAAGATGGAAATGAAATAAAAAGGAAGGTCTCAGATTTAGGTGATGAAGATGGCGTTGATTTTATCCATCATTTAGATGGAAAGGAAAAGGGCCGGACGGAAATTGTAAATACCAAGAATGGTTATAGGAATTGGATATCTGATTCAAGATATATTAGAGGTTATACGCTAAGAGATAAAAATATTGCGAATTGGCAAACTATTTTTGATAACTGGTTTTATGGTGCCGGGCCTGTAAATAGCCTGATGTATGGCAAAGATAATGTTATGATAAAAGAGATAATGAAGAGTAATTTATTTGACGGAGCGAGACTTCAATATATTTTAGAGAAAGGCAAGGATGAGGTTAAAAAATATATACCTATTAAATTTGGTTTAACAGGATTAATATTGTCTGGTACTAATATGACTATGCAAATGTTAGGGTCTGGAGGGGCAAGTTTCTATGAATTAGGTGATGGCCGAAGGTTGGTTATGATTACAGATCAAAAGACAAAGGAGTCTTTTTTCTACCATTTACCGTGGATAAAGAATACTACCAGGGAGTATGCAATGCCATCTGAGATGGCTACTACTAATCAAACTTATATTTGGGTAGAGAAAAATTTTGGAGAATAAATATGAGAAGAGCTTTTATATCATTATTGGTTAGCGCTTGCTTTTTGAGTTGTCAACAAAATGAAAGTGAACTGGCTGGCGTTTATATAAAGATACCAGCAGTAAACACTAAGGATACGCTGTTTTTGTATGGGAATAAGAAATACAAACAAGTTTTGTATGACTCTTCCGGGCACTATCTTATGACTAATGAGAATAAGTGGTTCGTAGGCAAACATGGCAGAATTGAATTATCAGACTTTTATTTGAATCTCGACTTTGATACTAAAGATTATTCATTTTCTAAAGAGGCGATGAAGATAGCAGTAATTTCAAGCAGCTTGCCATTAGAGGGTAATAGGATAATAATAGATGAGGATAGAGATGTGTATTATAAAAAATTGAATGACTAATACAATAACAAGACAGCCACTATTAACGCACGCCACCAGACTTTTTTACATATAACCAATTGAGGAGGTCAATACGACCTCCTTTTTTTATATCATTCTTCCACCGGCAACGTCACCACAAATACCGATCCTTTGCCTGGCTCACTTTCAACAGTAAGCGTACCACCATGCCGCTGAATGATCTGCGAAGAGATGTACAGACCCAGGCCCATGCCGGGCGATGGGGTCTTGTTCTTATCTGTTATGCGGTAAAAACGATCAAAGATCTTGGGTTGTTCTTCCCGGGTAATACCACAACCCTCGTCCCGAACGGTTACCTGTATACCATTGGTAACCGGTTCGGTGGTAATGGTCACCGTTGTATCTTCTGATGAATATTTTACGGCATTGGCAAGCAGGTTGATGATCACCTGGCCCATGCGTTCTTTGTCGGTATCGATGATGGGCAGTTCGTTTAGCTGGAGGTTGAATTGATGTGCAGCAATTTTTTTGATCTCCTCTACTTGTTCCTGTATCACTTCATTCATATCGGTTGGCTCTAAGTAGATCCTTAATTTCCCTTCGGCGATATTAGAGGCATCCAGCAGGTCATTGATTACCCGGGTGAGCCGGTCAATTTGCCTGTTCAGCCGTCGCATGAGTTCGCCTTCTTCCTTTGAACCATGTTCCTCCAGTTTTTCCTGGGCTACTTCTGCAAACACTTTCATTGTAGTAACCGGTGTTTGCAATTCCTGGCTGGCAATGCCAATAAAGTCTTCTCTTAATTGCAGCAATTGTTTTAACTGTTGTTCGCTTTTACGCAGGGCATCTTCCGATTTTGCTCTTTCTATGGCAATCCAGGTGCGCTCCGCGGTTTCCTTAACCAGGTCGATCTCGTTTTGCTTCCAGTCCCTCGGAACAATACTAAGCACGGCCAGCGTGCCCAACCATTCCCCGCTTTTTATCAGGGGCACCGCTACGTAAGCACTTATGTATGCCGATGAAAGCACCTGCCGCTCAGCTTCTGAGATCGTTGGGTCTGTTCGCGTATTGTAGCAAACCTGCATTTCGCCCGCACGATATCCCTGTATCAGTCTTATTCCATAATCCTGATGACGGAACTTTCCGATCATGGGTGGAACTCCAATGGCATAGCTGTGGCTGATGTTTACATAATCGCCAATGGTTTCGGCATAAAGAGATTGATTCACTTTCAAATGAGCACCCAGCAGATCGGCAGCAACGGATTGTATTTCTTCCGGGTCGGCAAGCGGCCTGAGTGCATCGGTCAATTTTAACAGGAACGTTTGTCGTTCTTCTGCCTTTTTGCGGTCGGTAATATCCCTGAAAACGATGGCTACCTGTCGCGAACCGGGACCTCCTACGCGCGATGCATAGCTTTCATACCACCGGCGGGAATCCTCATGGTAATTTTCGAAACGCGTCTGTTCGCCCGTGCGCACTACTGTATCATAAATATTTAACCAGTAGGGCTCTGTATGTGGTACTACCTCGGAGCCGAGTTTTCCGGTTGGGTCCTGAAGCCCCGTCTGTCGCTCAAATTCCTTGTTCACTTCAATAAAAAGGAAATCCATGGCTTCCCCGGCATCGTTATAAATGATCTCGAGCACAGAAAATCCTTCATCCATAGTGTTGAACAAACTGCGATATTTGTCTTCGCTTTTGCGCATCGCTTCCTCTGCCCTTGCTTTTTCGAGCCGGGTCCAGATGCGAACGGTAAGCTCGCGCATCAACTCTATTTCGTCCTCGTGCCACAGCCGTGGTTTAGCATCTAAAATAGAAAGCATAAACCTGAATTTGTCATGCTCGGCCAATGGTATCGAGATAAATGAGCCGATCCCAAGCGCGGCATAAGTTTGGGCAAATAGCCGCGGATCGTTTTGGGTATCGGTTGTTACCATCAATTCCGTGTTGTTTTTTGCCATTTGCTCAGGAGTCCATAGCTGATCCATCCGGTAGCTTCCTTTTAATGAAGGCACATTCGCGTCATGCCAGTCAAAAGGAACTATGCCGGTCTCCAGATCATCGGTGAATTCTGCAAAGCTGGCCCAGGGCACCCTGAAATGTTTGGCGATCTTTTCACCCATCCGTTCCATGGTAGCGGAAATGGTGTCCAGTTCAACCAGGTCTTTCGAGATTTCTGAGAGAAAGGTCTGATTGCGCTCCGTTTTTTTCCGTTCAGTGATATCATTAAAAAATATAGCTACCTGTTTTTTTTCCGGCTTGTCGAAGGGAAAGGCAAATACTTCGTACCACACGCCGCCGGCCAAATAGGCGGCTTCATTTTCAAAGTGAATTGATTCACCGGTTTTTACCACATCCCCATAAATCCGGAACCAATGCGCTTCATGCGCAGGTTGCAGTTCTTTGATCGTTTTGCCTTTGGCATTTTGTAAACCCGTTTGTTTTTCAAATACCGGATTGGTTTCCAGGAATCGGTAGTCAACTGCCTGACCGGCGTCATCAAATATCACTTCTACAATACAGAAACCCTGCTCCATTTTATTGAAGAGGGTGCCGTATTTGTCTGCAGCTATAGTCATATGATTAATGTGTATCTATAAAGATACTACAATCATTTGATTACCTTTCCCATCAAGGGATCGCTAAAACTTTCTTTTCCGGTTTCCACCCGGCCGGCATACCGTTTTTCAAATGTGTTGGCGCCATTTACCTGTACACTGAAATCGTACCAGCCATAGCTGTCTTTTAATGAAAGGGTTACAGCCGCCTTACCGCCTTTTTCGATCTGCTGTACGATGTCTTGCTGTTTATAAGCATTGTCTTTGATAGTTACCTGAATCGATTGGTGTGTATCGGTGTTTGCCAGATATAAAACCACATTGCCCTCTGCATTATAGGCTATGCTCACTTCCGGCTCAGGGTCTTTGGCGTTGCCTTTAAACTCACGATAAAAGCCATTGGGTCCATAGAGCCGCAAGTGGTATTCATTGTTATCAAAAGCATGCAGTGGCCACGTATAAGTCAGACTGTCACCGGCTTTTACGGCAAAGCCCCAGTTGCGGCAAATGGCTGAGGTGCCTTTTTCTTTGTATTCACCTGGTGCGTATACCGTGAATGGGGAACCGGCAGCCTGTTTGCCGAATAATTTGTCGCCGGCGGTCATTTTAATACTTACTTGCTTTTTGTTGGCGCTGCGGGTAGCATCTGCATACAACTCATAAGGCAACGCACTCGAAGGCCGGATGCCTTTTTCCTGTGCTATCAATTGCTCCATAGCAGCCGGCGTTTGTATAAGATGATCGAGCTCCTGTTCGTTCAGTAGCTTATAACTGTTTGGTTCCTGTTTGAATTTTGAATTGTAAATATCTTCTACTACCTGGTCGCGCTTCAGAAAGGGCAATGGTTCCAGTTGGTTACCATTGTACGGACTGAACGCTGCGGTTAAATCGCCACAGATGGTCCTTCGCCATTCACTGATGTTCGCCTGGCGAATGTTTTTGCCCAGTTTTTTATTAAAAAACAGTTCAAGAAACTGCTGTGTAGAGGTGTGGTCAAATACCTGTGAACATACTTTGCCGCCACGGCTCCAGGGGGAGGCAATGATCATGGGCACCCTGAATCCTAAACCAATCGGCGCTTCGCGGGCCTGTTTTTTAGGAACGCCTTGCGCCAGTTCATTTTCCAAACGCACATACTCCACCTCAGTGTCAATACCGTTGGAGACTTTGCCGGTTTCAGGGCGTTTTTCGTCGGGAATATAAAACGGTTGTGCATGATCGAAGTAACCATCGTTTTCATCGTAGGTGACAATGAATATGGTCTTCTTCCATACTTCGGGATTTTTGGTAAGTATGTCCAGTATTTCCGATACGTACCAGGCACCATACCAGGGGGCGCTGGGGTGGTCAGAAAAATTTTGGGGTGCTGCCAGCCAGGATACGGCCGGCAGTTTGCCTTCATTTACATCTTTACGGAACTGGTACAGCAGGTCGCCACCGGGTACTGACAGTTCTCGCTTTTTACCATTGTCGTCATAAGTCAGTTTGCTTAGGTTGCGGTAGTCAGCGTCTCCATTGTTCACTACAAAAGCCTGGTTGTATAGGCGTTTTTCCCGGTCGCTCAGTTTGTCAAAATTCTCAGGTTTCCATTTCTCCAGTTCGGCGTGGGCATTGTCCAGCACCTCCTGTTTTTTTGCTACCTCCTCCTTTATCTTCTTAGCTGCTTCTTCTGAAGAAGGTGTAGCTTCCTGCAAGCTGTTGATCTCACCCGGCAAGGTATCGGCCTGTTTCTGCAGGGCCTGTATATAACGGGCGCTGAATTTTACATTGTAGGCAGCGAAGAACTCCAGGTTGTTACAACCGAAGTTGGCCAGCCACGATCTTTCTTCCCCTTTGAATCCACCGCCGCAACTGATCTCGTTCTGGTAAAATTTCCAGGGGATGTTATTTTGTTCCAACAACTCGGGAAAAGTTGTCCATGGTAGTTTGCCATAGCTAAAGTCATCATTGCGGATGTGCGCTTTAGGCCGGCCGTCTACGTTATGCGTGATCTTGCCATTCCAAAAGAAAGAACGATTGGGCGTAGTGCTGGTCATGGCAGAGCAAAAATGCTGATCGCAGATTGTAAAGGCATCTGCCAGGGCGTAGTTAAAAGGCAGGTCTTCGCGTGTATAGTAACCCATGGTTAAGGGCATGTGCGCATATTGTTTGTTGCCCGATCTTTTTGCAATAAGCCATTTGTCGTATTTGCCATTGTTGTTGGCATCAACCTGGCTGGCGCGGGAGTGGGGGAGTGAACCCATCCAGGTGATCTTCGAGTCTTTCATGTCGAGGCGGAATGGACCATAGGTTTCACCGCGTTCATTGGTTTGCAGCCATACCGGCTTTTTGTCGGGCAACATAAGCGCACGGGGATCATTAAAGCCGCGTACACCTTGCAGTGTACCGAAACAATGATCAAAAGAACGGTTCTCCTGCATCAGGATCACAATATGTTCTGCATCGAGGTACGTGCTGCCCAGGTTAGGGTCAATGGCCAGCGCTCGCTGAATAGAGGCAGGCAGTACCTTTGACAGGCCTGCAGCTCCTGACAACAACAATGATTTTTTGAGGAATTCTCTACGTGTATCCATATTCAATGTCCGGATTTTTTATCTGAAAGCAGGTGTTGACTACTAAAAGTAGCAAGATCCGGCTTACAGGTTGCATTGGGATACCGTATAAGTATTTATCAATCGATTGCGTTGAACTTATTCTTTTAAAATTTTTAATTTATTAGTTTGCCTTAAATTGAATGGTTTACATTTTTATTCCGGCTGTTGTTGAGTTGTTTATTGAGGTTGAAGGCGGCGCTGATCAAACCCAGGTGCGAGAACGCTTGTGGGAAGTTGCCCAGGTGTTCGCCCCGGAAACCCAGTTGCTCGGAAAACAATCCTAAATGGTTGGCATATCCTAACATTTTTTCAAAATACAATCGGGCTTTTTCCAATTGTCCGGACCGGGATAAACATTCCACATACCAGAAGGTACACATCGTGAACGTGCCTTCATGGCTAACAAAACCATCGGGGGCTGCCAGGTCGGGGCGATAGCGGTATACCAATGAATCGGAAACCAGTTCTTTTTCAATACACTTAAGAGTCGACAGCCATTTGGGGTCCTTCGGACTGATGAAACGTATCAATGGCATTAACAGGGCCGATGCATCGACCGTTTTTGAACCGGGGTACTGCATAAAAGCTTTTTTATTTTCGTCCCAGTAATCATTGTAAATGCTTTTGAAGATAAGGTCACGCTGTTCGCGCCAGGCTGGGTTATAAGGGAATGATCTGGATATGGCGACCTTTATGGCCCGGTCAAAAGCCACCCAGCATTGCAGACGGGAATATAAAAATTGTTGTTTGCCGCCTCTTACTTCCCAAATGCCTTCGTCGGGTTCCTGCCAATGTTCAATCAGCCAGTCTATCTGTTGCGCCATGTCCTTCCAGAAATCGTGCGAGATGCGTTCCTCGTACTTATTATAGAGATAAACGGCATCCATCAGTTCGCCATAAATATCCAGCTGTAATTGCCGGTAAGCATCGTTGCCAATACGTACGGGCGCTGATTGTTTATAACCTTCAAAATTGTCGAGGATGCTTTCTGTGATCTGTCGGCCCCCACTTATACAATACATAATACCCAGCCGGGTATTATCTTTTATATCCTGGCAACGTTTCTCTACCCAGTTTATAAAATTACCGGCTTCCTTGCCATAACCCAGCCGTAACAAGGTATACACGGTGAAAGAGGCATCGCGGATCCAGGTATAACGGTAATCCCAATTTCTTTTTTCACCAATGGTTTCGGGTAAGCTGAAAGTAGGGGCGGCAATACAGGACCCATACTGGTGCGACGACAACAATTTCAACACCAGGGCCGACCGGTTCACCACTTCCATCCATCGTCCCTGGTAAGTAGATTGGGCTATCCAGTCTTTCCAGTAGTTAACGGTGGCAAAAAGACATTTGGTTACATATTCTTTCAGGTCTTTTTCGTGATGTTGGTCATGCCCATCCAGATAGACCAGTATGAAATCGGCCGTTTCATTAGGCGCTAAGGTGAATTCGGCTGTAATAGCGTTTTCTTCCGCTTTTAAGGCAACGGAGCTTTGTAACCGAAGGCTGGTTTTGTCATCGCCTTTGCTGGTCAATACGAATTCATGATCAGTAAGTTTATCTACATCATAATCACTTCTTCCATAATTAAAGGCCGGCCGGCAACACATTTTATATTTTACCTGGCCTCTTATATTAGTTACCCGTCTGGTCAATTCTGTGCCGTTGTTTAATTCGTGCACCGGCATAAAATCGGTTATTTCTCCCACGCCTTCTTCCGACAGGAACCGGGTAAGCAGCACATTGGTGTCGGGTAAATACAATTGTTTGGTGCTCATTTCCTGGAATACAGGTTGTATGCTGAATGAACCGCCTTTTTTATCATCGAGCAGGGCGGCAAAAAGGGTGGGAGAGTCAAAGTGGGGAAGACAAAGAAAGTCGATAGAGCCATTGAGACCGATCAATGCAACGGTGTTCAGATCGCCAATTATGCCATAATTTTCAATTGGTTGATATCCCATAGTAAGTGTATTTATTGTAACTACTACTCTGGCCGGTCCCGGGATATATTATTCTAAACAATTTTAATGCCCGGCCTATTCACATGTTTTTGCAAAAAGTATTGATACAATTATACATAAAGGGCAATCAAAATAAAGATTGGGCAGGCAACTCTTGTTGCAATTGTGCGTATAATTAGTGACCGGTCGTTCTTTGCCTTAAAAAAACTGCTTAATCTCCCCTGGCTCATAACCACCTGAAGTAAACCGGCTATAATTTCTTCACAGCTAAAACAATTTGTTATGAAGCTAACACTTCACACAGCTATCGGTGTGCTTTGCATTTCTTTTCTTATCTCCGGTTGTTCAAAATTGGGCGATGTGTTTCACCACATGGAACACAAGGATCCCGTGTTGAAAGATGTTAACCAGGTAAACCTGGTGGGCAATAACGATGAGTATGGCAACCCCCACGTAGATGCCCATTTAGTCAATGCCTGGGGATTAAGTTTCAGCAGCACCGGCATTGCCTGGATAAGCAGTCAGGCGGGACATGTATCAACTGTATACGACAAAGATGGAAATATGATCGCCGCAAGACCAGAAGTGGCTATCCCGTCTGCTAATGCACCCACAGGTGGTTTACCAACCGGCACGGTGCTGAACAGTGATACCAGCAGCGCGGATTTTCATTTGTCGAACGGAACGCCAGCGCGTTTCTTTTTTGTAGGGCTCGACGGCGTTGTTTCTGGTTGGAACCCGGCTGCCGGCAATTTTGCTTTGAGAATTACAGCTACTATGGGGGCCGTGTATACGGGGCTTACCATGGCGCAAAACAATGGTGCGTGGTATTTGTATGCAGCCAATTTTAAATCGGGAAAAATTGAAGTTTGGGATAAGAATTTCAATGCTGTTAATTTACCTTTTTCAGATCCGGCCATTCCTTCGGATTATGCGCCGTTTAATATTGAGCTGGTTGGTGGCAGTTTATATGTGATGTATGCTAAAGTGGGGGCTGATGGAGATGAAGAAAAGGGCGTAGGGTTGGGCTATGTAGATGTTTATAACGCCAGTGGGGTACTGCAAAACAGGTTTGCATCAAACGACAATCTGAATGCACCCTGGGGTGTTGCCTGGGCGCCTGATACGTTCTTTACCGATGCTGATGGCAATCCTACACCTGCCATACTGATTGGTAATTTCGGTGACGGATACATTAATGTTTATAACACGAAAGGGAAATTTATTGGCCAGTTACATGGTTTGCATGGCAAGCCTTTGCAAATAGAAGGACTGTGGGCGCTTATGTTCCCACCTGCAACGGCTACGACTGTTGATCCTAACCGTTTGTATTTTACGGCCGGTCCTGATGATGAAATGGATGGACTGTTCGGATATATATCTAAATAATTGTGCATTTCATCGAAATTGAAGCCGCAGGCCTGCGGCTTTAATTTTCAGTTGATTGACTGAGGATCAGTGGGGTTTGTATCTAATAAAATTTAATAATGTCTGTAGCTACGGCTAATAGGAAATTTTTTCATCATACGTGAATTATATTACTATGATTTACGGGTTTATTTGTATTATTTTGTCCACGTAATTGTTCGTTCGTTTACCCCGGGATACCCTTCCCCTAAATCCGTACCATGAAACAACTTTACCGCACTAACGGTAATTTATCGTGCAAGTATTGCACATTTTTACCCTACACGCTTTCTCTATTATTTTTCCTACTGTTTACTATTATAGGTCATACGCAGACTATAAAGAATGCCTACGCAAAGGTTAACAGCATTGCCACGGTGGGTGGTAAATCACAATTGACCATTTCCAATGAAAGTTTAAACGGTTATACCTGGGCCGTGAATAAAGAAGTGATCGTAATACAAATGCAGGACAATGTGCTCGGTAATACCACTAATTCAAGCCTTTTTGGTGGCCTGTTAACAGGTAATAACATTGGAAATGCGGGTGCGTTTGAAGTGGCTACTGTTACCGCAGTAGGTACCAGTCCCAAAACCATTACCCTTGACAGGGCTTTGACGAGACCATTTAACACGGGCAGCAATGCCAGTGTGCAGGTGGTAAGTTTTACTTCATTAAGTACAGGAAATATTACTACCGACGACGATATCACTGCAATTCCCTGGGATGGTAATTTGGGCCGGGGAGGCATTGTGGCCATTTCAGTAGGCGGTACATTGACCCTGAGACATGAAATTAATGTAGACGGAAAGGGTTTTGCCGGAGGTGCTTCTTCTGCCAATAAAGACCCAAATTGTAACGATGATAACTATTTTTCGAACTCTACTAACTATGGTGCAAAAGGCGAAGGCATTTATTTGAATACTGATAATAACTATACCCGCGGCAGGGCCCGATTACTGAGTGGTGGGGGCGGCGGAAATTCCGATGGCGCAGGAGGCGCTGGCGGTAGTAATTTTTCAGCCGGTGGCAATGGGGCTCTTGATGGATGTAGCGACGGCGGCGGTTTAGGAGGTGTGGCCCTGGGATTCAGTTTGCTAACTGGAAACCGCGCCTTCCTGGGCGGCGGTGGCGGTGGCGGCCAGGGTAGAAGTTCGCAATCCGATGGTGGTAATGGTGGCGGGATTATTTTGATAAGAGCCGGTGGTCTTAAAACCAGTTGCGGTTCACCAGGAATTTCTGCCAACGGCAAAGCTGCTGTTGGTTCGGGTTCTTACGGCGCTGGTGGTGGCGGCGCGGCGGGTACTATTATTTTACAGATCAAATCATATAATGTGCTCAGTGCCTGCCGTCTTGATATCGATGCGAATGGCGGCCGTGGCGGCAGTAGCGGAAACATCTTGTCTTCGGGTGGTGCCGGCGGTGGCGGCGGACAGGGAGCTATCCTGGTAACTGGTTCCGCGCTGATGAGTAATATCTCTCAAAGTACCAAGCCAGGGGCCGGCGGTTCAAAATGTTTGTTCTGTGGCAGCGCTCCCGGCGGTGCCGGAAATGATGGTGATGGGGAACAAGGCGGAATTGGCGTGGTATTACCCGTTCGGTTATTATTTTTCAATGCTGAAAGTAAAAACGACAAAGCCGTATTGAGCTGGAGCAGCGCCGACGAATTGAATGTTACCTATACGGTTGAACGTTCTACAGACGGCATCAACTTTACTTCAATTGGTACGGTAACTGGAACTGGTCAGCCCAACTACACCTTTACCGATCCTAACGCCATAACCGGTACCGTGTACTATCGGCTGGTTATGTCGGGCGATATGAATGCGCAGATAATATACTCGTCTGTAAAACATGTAAGCCGCACCAGTGCTACGCAGGTAGCTGCTGCTTATCCAAACCCGGCACATGATTATTTTTACATTCGGGTAACCGGTGATAACAACAACAAACAGCATAAGGTAACTGTAACTGATCTTGCGGGCCAGGTTGTATATACTACCACCGGCATACCAGCCAATAACATTATTAAAGTAACGCCTGGAAGGGTGTTGAAACCAGGTTTGTATATGTTCCGCGTAACCAGCGATGGGTATGAACAAGCTGGTAAATTGATGATACAATAGGTGAGTGGTGAGTAGTGAGTAGTGAGTGAACTCGCGAATTTTGGGGTTTCCTGATTTTGGGCAACCCACTGATAACTGATAACTAATAAGGCCGTCTCGATGAGGCGGCCTTTTTGTTAACTTTATTTATTGATGCAGAACAAGAATGTATTAGGTAATGCGGAGAAAGTACTTGTAAATCAATATGGGTCTTATATACCAAAAAAGAAAGTTGATGTTGGCGCTTGCAATTACTGATTATGCTTATTACTTTCACTTCAGAAAGCTTTCTACGATCCATTTCCACCATTAACACTGCCTCCTCCAAGTAATCACCTCCAATATCTTTACTGAGTAAGACTAAGTTCGATTCATCCAAGACATCCCTGGAAGACCATTCGTATTTCCTTTTTCGTCACCCTCGAAATTTTACCGTATGAAAACGAATGGTACCCTAACAATGGCTGCTATGCAGCTGGTACTCCTTTTTGGTAGCACAACCCTTTTGGCGCAACCAAAGTATGATTTTAGAAATGCGACCAAGATCTCAGGTCCCACCCGGGGCGTAGGCGCATTGTATCGCTTCTCCAATGTACGAACCGGAACAGATGCCCTTGTAACCATCACTGCCATAACGGGCGGCCTGGTATTAGACGACCTTGATGGCACGTCTTCAGGTTTTCAGGAGGCCTTTCAGCCTGTAATAACCGTGCCGGCCAATTCAAAAGGTTATGTTGAATTCAATATTGTGTTTGTAAATACAGGCACTTCAACCGCTGTTGTGCAAACAGAAGTACCTGTTACCCCTATCGATGTAGATGGAAAAAATGGGAACGTGTTTGAGTTTGATGAAATATCCAGGAATAGCAGCAGTTATGTTGATTATGACATGGTGGGTAATGAATTGAGTGTGACCTATCCTTCTGCCAGCCGGGTACAGGGAATGAATATAGCCGGTATCGACTATGCAGGTGTAGACACGGTGGCCAAACAGGTCATGTTCACGGTGATGAATGCCGGGATCAGTTCCCTGACCGTGCGTACAGGGGGCGATAATAAATCGGGTTCCTCACAACAACGCTTACGCAGTTTGTACTTTCAGAAGTTCATTTATCCCCATTCTGTATTGTCGCAAACAACTTTGCCGGCTTCCAGGATAAATAACAACGCTAACGCAGAAGATCAGCCCTTGAAAGTTTTTCCTGCTGCCATCAGGAGCATGGTCACTGTAAAAGTAAAAGCTGCAAAAAGCGGAACAGCCACATTTAAATTGATCGATTATTCGGGGCGAACCATAAAGCAACAACCGTTGCCTGTACAGCAAGGCGGTAATAGTATTGTTATAAATAATCTTGATAATGTTATACCCGGTAACTATATCATCCTGGTGAGTATAGGTGATGTGCAAACCAATCAAAAGGTTATAAAATTGTAGGCGGTGCTGAAGCTGTAATATACCAACCCCGGGTTCAGTAATGAGCCCGGGCAGTTGGTTTTGATGGTTGAAGTACATTTGACGTAGGTCAGGAAAACGCGTCAGGACTTTGTATTTCGTAATTTGGCAGCCGTAGTATTAGTAAATTCCATCGAATAATGTACACGCCAATGAAGAAGATATTTCTGCCTTTTTGTTTTACCATTTTTGTTTCCGTTATTAGTCTCAATGCTACCGCCCAGAAAAAAACGATCGATCAACGGGTTGATTCGGTTTTAAAACTGATGACGCTCGATGAAAAGGTAGGGCAATTGAACCAGTACTCCAGTAAAGAAGAATTAACAGGTCCCGCCGGGGAGAACAGCAATATTGCCCAGGAAATAAAAGCGGGCAAAGTAGGCTCCATGCTCAATGTGCGTGGGGCGGACCGTACCCGTCGGATGCAGGTGCTGGCCATGCAGGCGCGGTTGAAGATCCCGCTGATCTTTGGCCAGGACGTGATCCATGGCTATAAAGTTACATTTCCCATACCGCTGGCCGAAGTGGCCAGCTGGGACCTCGGCACCATAGAACAGGGCTCGCGTATTGCAGCCATTGAAACTGCAGCCTCCGGTGTACACTGGACCTTTGCCCCCATGGTAGATATTGCCCGTGACCCACGCTGGGGCCGCGTAATGGAAGGCGCCGGTGAAGATCCATACCTCGGCAGCCTGGTGGCCAAAGCCCGGGTAAAAGGTTTTCAGGGTAAAGGCCTGGGTAATTTAGATGCGATCATGGCCTGTGCCAAACATTTTGCCGCTTACGGCGCTGCCATTGGTGGCCGTGATTATAATTCTGTCGACATGAGTGAACGCACCCTTTGGGAAGTATATCTGCCGCCCTTCAGGGCCGCAGCTGAAGCCGGGGCCGCTACTTTCATGAACTCATTCAATGACCTCAATGGCATTCCTGCAACGGGCAATGCTTACCTGCAACGCAATATTTTAAAGGGTAAATGGAAATTCCCGGGTTTCGTTGTGAGCGACTGGGGTTCCATTGGCGAAATGGTACCTCACGGTTTTGTGAAAGATAAAAAAGACGCAGCCGAAAGCGCCATCAAAGCCGGCAGCGATATGGATATGGAAAGCCGCAGCTACACCGCTCACCTGGCACAGCTGGTAAAAGAAGGCAAAGTACCGGTGGCCCTGGTAGATGATGCGGTGAAAAGAATTCTGCGTAAAAAATTTGAGCTGGGCTTGTTCGATGACCCTTACCGCTTCAGCAATGCCCAACGCGAAACCGACCAGGTAGGCATTCCCCAACATCGGGAAGTGGCCAAAGACATGGCGCGAAAAAGCATAGTGTTGCTGAAAAATGAAAAAGGGGTATTGCCGCTTTCAAAAAACACAAAGACCATTGCCGTTATTGGCCCGCTGGCCAAATCGGAAGACGATATGTTGGGGTTCTGGAGTGTAGGCTGGCCCGATAACAGCGATGTGGTGTCGCAATGGGAAGGCATTCAAAACAAGGTAGGCAACACTGCCAAATTGCTGTATGCAAAGGGTTGCGATGTAAGTGATACCAGTCGGGCCGGTTTTGCCGAAGCTATTACTGCCGCGCAAAATGCCGATGTGGTGATCGTAAGTGTAGGGGAGCGGCGCGACATGAGCGGGGAAGCAAAAAGCCGTTCCGATATTCATTTACCGGGTGTTCAGGAGGAACTGTTACAGGCCCTGCAGGCTACCGGCAAACCTGTTGTGGTATTGATCAATGCAGGCCGCCCCCTGGTATTTAACTGGACAGCCGACAACATGCCTGCCATCCTATACACCTGGTGGCTGGGCAGCGAAGCGGGCAATGCCATTGCCGATGTGTTGTTTGGCGATTATAACCCCGCCGGCAAACTGCCAATGACCTTTCCGAGAACCGAAGGACAAATCCCGATCTATTACAATTACTATAATACCGGCCGCCCGGCCCCGGATGACGACAACCCGGCGCGGTACCGAAGCGGTTATATCGATCTGCAAAAAAGCCCGCGTTTTGCTTTCGGTTATGGCTTAAGTTATACCACATTTACTTACTCCGATCTGCAGTTGAACAAGACCGCTATGAATGCCAGCGACTCGATTGTAGTTAGTTTCAAACTAACCAACAGCGGAAAAGTAGCGGGTGAAGAAGTGGTCCAACTGTACCTGCGTGATGAAGTGGCGACGTTGGTTCGTCCGGTAAAAGAATTGAAAGATTTTACCAAACTGTTATTACAACCGGGTGAAACCAAAACAGTGCGTTTTGTTATCAAAAAAGATAAGCTGTCGTTTTACAACAATCAGCTGCAATGGATGGCAGAACCAGGTGCTTTTGATTTGATGATCGGTTCTTCTTCGAGTGATATTCGGTTGAAGAGTAAGTTTGAATTGAAGTAAGGGCAGAGGGCAGAAGGCAGAGGGCAGAGAGGAAAGGCAAAAGGCAGTGGGCAGTAGGCAGTAGGAAAAAGGCAATGGGCAATGGGAAATGAACTGACCTGTAAGGTGGACAGTTGGCTATTGAACAAACGGTAAGCTAAAGTCCACCTGACAGGTCCAAGGTTTCGGCGGGCGAGGCGGACATGAAGTTTACAGTGTCAGTGTCTTAAAGTTCAGCGTTTCGTTTACAGTTTAAAGTTTAAAGTATTTATCTCTGCCCTCTGCCCTCTGCCTTCTGCCCCTCTTAAGTCTTTTTTGTTGCCAGGATGTTAAGACAAAAATAAAAGGCGGCCGTATTCGTTAAGTTGCAGCATGCGACGGTTATCATTATTCATTGTCTTGATAGGATTAGCGGTTGTTACCAATGGCCAGGATCCCCATAGTAAAGGAATTGAGCAAATGAGGATCTGGTATAATCCGGCCCTGAAAACCGATACTAACTCGGAAGCGCATGTATTGCTTCATAAAGTAAATTATCCGGGTATACTTTCCACCAACAACAGGTCGATCACGCTGTCGTTGGTTTTTGAACCGAACATCGAAACCGTTTCCCCCACTGTGCCTTTCATTACGCTTTCAGCAGGTATAAATGTAGATAAAGCCAGCGACAACCTGCTGAGCGCTTCTTCGGCTATGCTGGCCTTGTCGTATGCACTGCCGCTTGATTATAATAATACTTACCTGGCCCTTGGCTTTCAGGGGAACTATTCCTTTAATAGGGTAGGTGTTACAGGGTCCTATTATAATTTCCCCGGTGATTTCGATAAATTCGGTGCCATGTATTGGGCGCTTAGAAGAGACCCTACAGGATCGGGTTACAATAAAGGATATTTTACTTTTAATGCCGGTGCGGCTGTTTTTCACACCGTCGAAGACCAGCAATGGTATGTCGGCTTTTCCACCCGTTACATCAATCGGCCCTATACTGAGTGGGATCACATCAGCGCATTGCCCGTTACCTATGGGGTGCAGGCCGGTTATACAGCGCCTGTCAATGAAAACACACAACTCAGTGGTTATGGAAATATTTCCTGGGTAACCGGTTCCTCCACATCCTTACCCGAACAGTATATTGGTCTTCGTGTTATCAGGAAAATCGCTGTCAATGAAAGTACGGCCTTTCATCTTTCTGTTGGCGCGGGGTTGAATTTTAATGAGGCCCTGCAACCCAATGTACAACTGCAATGGGGCCGGAGTTTGTTTGCAGGTTATCTCGATGTTAACCTGCCCGGTATAGCCTCTTCTGTTTATACCCGAAGGGGATTTACGCTGATGTACCGGTATGATCTGTAAGACAGCTGTAAGCTTTAAGCTAAAAGCTGCAAGCAAATACACTAATGCGCGGCTGTCGGCCCCCTCCCAACCTCCCCCGGAAGGGGGAGGAGTAATACAACCTCGCGATTTTTTTCCTGATCACTTTTTTTGAAACCTTCAATCGCGGGCGTAAAACACAGCATGCAAAGATTAATAGCGAAGTTTCCAACTCTCCCTTCCGCCAGCTGGCGGAGCCGGGAGGCCTGAACTTTCAACTTTCAACTTTAAACTTTCAACTGATTCCCCGGGAACGTTTGCGTAAAAATGCACGGCGGTTTGCTACAGATTTATTAATATGCAATACGTTCATCTCCTACGAACAACCAACGCCTCATGCATCTGAGCCTATGCCGGCTCACTACTCCTGTACGAAGATTTCAACTATTCAAATGCCATTTGGAACGGGCATGCCATTCCATTTAACCTAACGATTAAATCTTGTTTATGACTTACCCAGAAAGCGGTATCGAAAGTTCGGTACGCATTGTTATTGCTTATTGCCGCCTGCTCATTCATTGTTGTACACGCACAAACGCCTGTTTTTAAAATTGATTGTAACATGTCGGGCCGCCAGCTGGCGGAAGTAAATGAGCCGGGGTATACGCCCTGGACTACAGCCCCCACTACCAGGGACACCCTCACCCTGGCGTTAGACAGCGGCGTGCAGATCACCCTTATTCGAAAAGGCCCTTATGGTACCATGTTACGGGCCACCTGGAACAAAGCCAATGTGCAATTGCCCAACCTGGCCCGGCTGGTAGGCGATGGTATTTATGTAGATGGAGCGCAGGCCGGTCAGCAGATTGAAATGCGTATCAGTGGTTTGCCTACGGGGCGACACAGCATTCTAACGTATCACAACCATGTCGACAATCCGGCTACCAATACATTTGCTCCGCTGGATATTTACCTCGATGGCGTACAGAAGTACGACAACCTGCCACAAACAGTACGGGAGCTGGTTCCGTCAAAATCGGCCATCTCTTACGTGTATGCAGATGTAACAGCCGGCCAGGATGTGGTGATGTTGTTTGTTGGCGATAGTACCAGCGGCGCCAGTAACAAAAGTTTTCTTATTAATGGTATCGAGATCAATACCGTTAATCCGCAATACCAGGCCCGGCAGCCGTTTCCTGCCAGTACAGAAGAACATGTGAATGCAGATAGCGGCCGGATAACCCTTACCTGGGTGAATGCGCCCAATGCGGTGGCCAGCCATTTGTATTATGGCAACGATTCCGCATCGGTAGCCAGCGCATTGCCTGGTTCAGCCCTGGACAAGGGCCGGGTAACAACGGCCAGCTTTCTGGCTCAGCACCAGGACAGCAAGCTGACCTACTTCTGGCGCGTTGATGAAGAAGACGCTGATGGCAATATTACACATGGAAACGTTTGGTATTACCGCACGCGGCACCTTGCGTTCAGCGATGCCGAAGGGTATGGCCGTTTTGCCCGGGGTGGCCGTTTTGGTAAGGTGGTACATGTAACCAATTTGAATGACGATGGCCCGGGTAGTTTCCGCGAAGCCATCACCAATGATATTGGCCCGCGTACCATTGTGTTTGATGTATCGGGTTTGATCACCCTCAACAGCCGCCTTACGCTTAGCAGCAGCTATGTTACCGTGGCCGGACAAACAGCCCCTGGTAAAGGTATTTGCCTGAGGGGCGCGCCTTTTGGCACCGGTGGCAATGACCTCATCATCCGGCACATGCGGGTGCGGATAGGCGGTCCGGTTACCAGTGATGGTACCGGGCTGATCGGTAACCATTGTATTATGGATAATTGCTCCGTAAGCTGGACGATGGATGAATCTTTCAGTTCAAGAACGGCGAAGAACATCACCCTGCAACGCACCATGCTGGCAGAAGCGTTGAATGTAGCCGGTCATAAGAACTATCCGCCCGGTACTGCCCATGGCTATGCGGCTACTATTGGCGGCGAAGTAGGCAGTTTCCACCACAACCTGCTGGCGCATTGCGAAGGCCGTAACTGGAGTATGGGTGGTGGATTGGATGGAAACAACGTATATGCGAGCAAGCTCGATATCCGGAACAATGTGGTGTACAACTGGGGTGGGCGTACAACCGATGGCGGCGCGCACCAGGTGAACTTTGTAAATAATTATTATAAACCCGGTGCTGCTTCGCACAAATTTGTAGCGTTGACCATGCAGCACGAAGGTATTGGCATTGGAACACAACAGGCTTATTTTGCCGGCAATGTAATGCCCGGCCGTTGGGATGAGAACACGCAAACGCAAGGTCGCAATACCACCATTTCCGGTGGCGAGATCATCAATTATGAAACCTTTGTAGATACGCCATTTTTTGTACCGTATGTTACTACGCAAACTGCTACAAATGCGTACAAGAACGTACTGTCGAATGTAGGCGCCAACCAGCCCCTCATCGACAGCCACGATATCCGCGTGATCCATGAAACGGTTACCGGCACCTTTACCTATCGCGGCAGTGTGAGTGGTTTGCCCGGATTGCCCGATAATCAAAATGATGTGGGCGGCTGGGAAAACTATCCCGAAGAACACCGCGCACCCGAATGGGATGCCGATAACGATGGCCTGCCCGACTGGTGGGAGCGTTTAAAGCGTTTAAGCACGCATTCAACGCCCGGTGATTTTTCAGATGCCAATACCGACCGCGATAAGGATGGTTTTACCGAAATGGAAGATTTCCTCGAATTCACGGGAGGTCCGCATTATTTCACTCAGCCCTTCCGGTTATTGAAGATCGATCTGGCAGCGCTTACTGCCGGCTATACCAATGCGCCCACGTATACCATCGATAAAGTATCGAAGGGATTTGCGGTGCAGGTGCATTGTGTTCAGGGAAAGCTGTTCTTTATTCCATTGGGCATTGGATTCTCTGCCGTCACCTTTACGGTACGCGATGCCGAAGGCAGCACCCTCACGCAAACTATTCGTATTGCCAGCAGCCTGGATCCTTCACTGGTAAAACGTGAAAAAGACAGCACGGCTGCCCGCATTGCAACAGAAGAAGAAATGAATGCCCATGCCAGACTCTGGCCTGTTCCGTCAAAAGGACAATTCAATGTATTGCTGTCCGATATTAAACAACCGGTGATTGTTCGGGTATACCGCATAGATGGCAGCCTGGTTGGTAAAGAAGAAAGGGTATTGCCCGGTGCTGTAAAAACATTCCATATTGCTGCCCGTGGTAACTATATAGTTAAAGCTGTAGATGTGGTTACCGGTGAGCCGGTATTTGTGAAGACAATGCTGATTGAATAAAGTAAAAGATATGTTAAAATGAAAGAGGGCTATCCACGCGGTTATGGATAGCCCTTTTTCTTGATTATGTTTGTTGCATGCCCCTGCAGCCTAACAATAAAACCGTCAACGCCTGGTGTTGGTATGACTGGGCTAATTCGAGTTATTCACTGGTGATCACCTCGGCTATTTTTCCCAGTTATTTTTTAAGTTTGAACCCGCCGGCAGGCAAAAACGCGTGGTGGCATAACATCAGCAACTCTGTACTGTATGCGTACATGTATTCTTTAGCCTCGTTGCTGTTGCTGTTCCTGAGCCCTTTGTTTGGGTCCATTGCCGATTATACAGGACGCAAGAAGCTTTTCATGCGTTTTTTCTCTTACGCAGGCTCGGTGAGTTGCCTCTTTCTTTTCTTTTCAACGAGCGGTCAAATGGCGCTTATTACCGGTCTCTTTATAGTCTCCAGTGTTTGTTATAGTTTGGGAGTTGTGTTTTACAATGCCTATATTCCTGAAATTACCACACCCGATCAATACGATACCGTGAGTGCAAAAGGTTTTGCCTGGGGTTATCTGGGTGGCATGATCGCCCTGGTTATATGTTTGCTGGTGATCCAGTTTGCGGCACACCTTGGGTTTACGCCGGAGCAGATCGATCAATATATTCCCGTTCGGATATCCTTTGTATTTATCGGCATCTGGTGGCTTGGTTTTGCGTGCTATTCCATCAAAGGATTGCCGGCTGACTGGAAGGAACATAAAATAACCGGACAAACAATAATACAGTCTTATTCCCGCATTTATAAAGCTTTTCAACGTGCACGCGGGCACAAGGCTATTGCTGTTTTTCTGCTGGCCTTTTTCTTCTATGATATGGGGCTTACTACCATTATGGGGATGTCGAGTGTGTTTGCTACCAAAACGTTGAATTTAAAAACAGCCCACCTCATTGGTGTAATCCTGATTTTGCAATTGGTGGCCATCATTGGGTCGTATGTGTTTTTGTTCATTGCCAAAAAGGTCAATAACATTTTTTCGGTAAAAACGGCGGTCCTGATGTGGGTGCTGGTTTGTTTTATCGCCTATTCCATACAAAGTATCGCACAGTTCTATATAATGGCGGTGCTGGTGGGGTTGGTGATGGGTGGAACCCAGGCCCTGTCGCGATCGGCGTTTGCAGCCCTGATACAGGACGAAAAAGATGAGTATGCCACTTACTTCAGTTTGTATGATGTGCTTGATAAAATGGGTGTGGTGATCGGTACTTTCCTGTTTGGCTGGATAGAATATGTAACTGGCTCCATGCGCGCGAGTGTGGCTACATTGAGTGTGTTCTTTATTATCGGTTTTATCTTTTTACAATTAATAAATAAGAACGCTTGGAAAAAATAAAAAAGGCCATTCCCTGGTCGCTGGTCATATTTCGCTTGTTGCTGGCGCCGGTTATGATTACCTGGACACTGCAAACCCATCAAAGCGGCTGGTTCCTGGTTGCCTGTTTATGGGCGGCCATGATTTCTGATATCTTTGACGGCATCATTGCCCGCAACCTCGGTGTGGCCAGTAACAGCCTGCGAAAATGGGATGCCAATGTTGATATTGTATTCTGGCTGGCCGCCGGTGTTAGCATCTGGTTGTTGAATGGCAAGCTGATACAAGACCATCTTTATTTTATCATCGTGTTATTTATACTGGAACCGGTGTCAGACCTCATCAATTTTGTTAAGTTCAGAAAAAGCGGTTGTGCGCATAACTGGTTGTCGAAATTATGGGGGATCAATTTGCTGATCACTTTTACCATTTTGTTGGCTGGTTATGAACCGGTGGTGTTATTCCGCATTTGTCTAATAAACGGATTGATCTCCCAAATAGACAGGATCATCATCAGTTCCCTGTTGCCCAAACCGGAATGCGATATCCCCAGCTGTTACCATGCCTGGTTAAGAAGAAAGGGGAAGCCATTTAAACGGTTTAAGTTGTTGAACTAATGCAAATCCCGTACAACATCAGACCCGCTTCCGCCCCTTAATACATCCAGATCGGCGCCGAGGTGTGCCTGTTGCACATGATCGATATAAAACTTTACATAACCACGGGTTGCCATAGGGGCCGGTGGCTGCCAGCGTGCTTTGCGTGCTGTCAGCTCTTCCTCGGGCACATCCAGGTGCAGTTTTCTGGCTGTAATATCCAGTTCAATCATATCGCCGTTTTGAACCAGTGCCAGTACGCCGCCTATCGATGATTCGGGCGACACATGTAATATCACCGTTCCGCCCGCGGTGCCGCTCATACGCCCGTCGGAAATGCGTACCATGTCTTTGATGCCTTTTTGCAGCAGTTTCATGGGCAGGTCCACATTGCCTACTTCGGGCATACCTGGATACCCTACCGGGCCAACACCTTTTAGTACGATCACGCAATGTTCATCTATATCCAGGTTGGGATCGTCTATACGGGCATGATAATCTTCTATGTTTTCAAATACCACGGCGCGCCCCCGGTGTTTCAATAAATGCGGTGAAGCTGCGGAAGGTTTTATGACGGCGCCATCCTGGCTCAAATTGCCTTTTAACACGGCCATGCCGGCTGCCTGTTGAAGCGGTTGTTGTGCCGTGGCAATTACATCGGTATTATAACAGGGGGAAACGGCGCAATTGTCACTGATACTTTTACCGTTTACCGTAAGGGCATTGTTGTGCAGGTACGATTGCATTTCGCGAATGATCACCGGTAGCCCGCCGGCATAATAAAAGTCTTCCATCAGGTATTTGCCCGATGGTTTCAGGTTCAGTAATAAGGGCACTTTGCTGCCGATGGTATCAAAATCTTCGAGTGTTAAGGGCACGCCCAGCCGACCTGCAATAGCCAGCAGATGAATAATGAAATTGCTTGACCCGCCTATTGCCGAATTAATAACAATGGCATTTTCAAAAGCAGCACGGGTAAGGATGCGGGAGATCTTCAGATCTTCTTTCACCATCTCTACAATACGGCGGCCGCTCAGTTGTGCGAATTGTTTTTTACGGGCATCTACAGCGGGAATCGCAGCCATACCGGGAAGCGTGAGCCCGAGCGCTTCGGCCATGCAGGCCATGGAACTGGCGGTACCCATAGTCATGCAATGACCCTGGCTACGGGCAACGCCGGTTTCCACTTCATGAATATCCTGTTCGGTGTAATTTTCTACCCCTTGTTTTTCTTTGATAAGCCAGTTAAAAGAACCGCTGCCAATACATTCACCACGAAAGCGACCGTTCAGCATAGGACCACCGGGCACTACGATGGTGGGCAGGTCTACACTACATGCACCCATTATAGTAGAAGGAGTGGTTTTATCACAACCGGTGAGCAGTACCACGCCATCGATGGGATTCGCGCGAATGCTTTCTTCCACATCCATACTGGCCAGGTTACGGAACAACATGGTAGTGGGACGCATCACGGTTTCGCCCAGCGAGGTAACGGGAAACTCCAGTGGAAACCCACCTGCTTCTATCACCCCGCGTTTTACTATCTCTGCCAGGTCGCGCAGGTGTTGGTTACAGGGCGTCAACTCGCTCCACGTATTACAAATACCGATCACAGGTTTGTCCACGAAATAATCGTCTGGATATCCCTGTGTATGAAACCATGACCGGTGTACAAAACCCATCTTGTCTGATCGGCCAAACCAATCGCTGCTCCTTAATTTACGGTCGCTCATTGTTGTTATTTATAGTAATTCGTGATATACAGGGCCAGCCATAAGCTATAAGCAAATACACCGCGTTGCGGCAACAAAGAACAAAGAACAAAGAACAAAGAACTCAAAACTCAGAAACCTCATAACCTACGAACCCAAAAACTAAGAACTTTGAACTTAAAACTTTAAACTTTGAACTTAAAACTTTAAGGTTTATCCCACCACACCCGTGTACTCAGCTTATCCGGTCCCTGCCGGCCAATGGCTTCATTTACATTTTCCGTATTCACACTCAGTTCTGAAGTAGGATAGGTGAGGCGCCTGATAAATGTGCCATTGGGTACATCGGGATTATTGGGCTGTCCGTAGGGATTGGGTGTCAATGCCGGGAAGCCGCTGCGTCTAAAGTTAGCAAAAGCTTCGGGTCCGTTCAAAAACGAAGCGATCCAATATTGGGTATTGATCTGTTCCAGTTCTGTACCGGCGGTAAGCGGGTTGGCGGTTATATAGGTGTCGCGGGCTGTAGCAGCAATGGCGGAATTGGCGTCGTAAGATGCCATTTGGTCCATATGTGCTTTTATACCATCGGAAAAATACTGGGCAGCGCTGCCTGAAGTTATCCAGCCCCGGAAGCGGGCTTCCGCCAATAAAAGATTGGTTTGCGCCGCGGTGATAAGGAACACTGGTGACGATACTTTTACTATACGGCGGCGGTCGGCCTGACTGTAATCATAAAAACTGGCGAGGCCGTCGGCCCTGGCCTGCGCTACAATAGTACCATTGTCTTTTCCCATGGGCATGCCCATCTGTTTAGTGGGGTCGGTAGTACCAACTGCTACGGTTTGTGTTGTGCTGCCTGTGGCGCCTACATAACGAATGGCAATGGCTTGCAGCCGCGGATCGTTGTTGTTCTTCAATTGGTCAACAAATGGTTTGGTGAGGTAAAAGTTGGCCGCCTCACTGCCATTGAGTGTATTACCTATCGGTTGGTTGAAATTGGCGTCGTGGCGAATAAAGGCATTGTCGGTATTGGCGGTTATGACGCCGCCGGCCACGGCTGCCTGCACCGTACTTTGTGCTTTGGCCGGATCAATTTTACTCAACCGCATACCGGCACGCAGCAACAGGGAGTAAGCAAATTTTTTCCACCTGGCCACATCGCCAGCGTACAACATATCACCGGTTTCAATCGTGCTGGTAGTGGTTAACGCAGCAGCGGCTTCGGTCAATTCCTGGATGAGTTTTGGATAAATATCCTGCTGGCGATCATATTTAGGGAACATAATATGTTCTGCCAGTCCGGCGCCCCCTTGCAAGTAGGGGACCTCACCAAATTCATCGGTGAGGATCATAAACACATACGACTGGTAGATACGCCCCATGTTGTACATATTGGTGCGGGTGGCAAGGTCTTTTGATTTTGCCAACGCATCGTAGGTGTTTTTTATCACGCTTTGATAATAGGCCGTCCACAAAGGGGCCGTGGTCACATCGCGGCTGTCCTGGTTGAAATTGGCGCCGGCCAACACCCCGCCATTGGGCGATACCATTTGTTGTACAATGCCCAGGTCAAAGACCAGTGATTTCACCGGAAAAGAAGTGTTGACAATTGCCTGGTTCAGCAACAACGCCGGATCTAACGTAGTGCTGTTTGTTTCATTTACATTCAGTTTCGACAGGTTCTTTTCACAGGAAGCTGCGCTATACAGCAGTGCGATGATCAATATATGGTTGACAATCTTTTTCATGACAGTAAGGTGTTAGAATTTAATGTTTAAATTCAGGCCAAGGCTGCGGGTAGTAGGCAAACCGGGTGATTCCAGACCAACCTGGTTATCGGAGCCAAAACCAAATGTTTCGGGATCGATATTATCTACCCATTTCTTGATCAGCAACACATTGTTGGCTACAAAATCGAGCTTAACGCCTTTGATGGGCCATTTAACCGGAACATGTTTGGTGAAATCATATCCTAAAGAGAGCTGACGCACCTTCCAATACCCGCCGTTATAAATAACCGGTTCTATAATTTGTTGCGTACGCAGGTGTTCCCAATAAGTTTGTACCGTCTGTACCGCGGTGTTGGGATTGCCGTTGGCATCCACACCGGAGCCTATTACGCCACCTTCCCGGCCTTGCAATGTCATTTTATGCAGGCCGTGCCGTACGGCATTGAAGTTGGTGCCAGACAGCATCTTGTTGCCCAGTTTGTAATCGATAAACACGGTGAAGTTGATACCTTTATAATTTACCGTATTCAGAAAGCCGCCTACCCATTTAGGCAAACCGCTGCCAAATAACACAAAATCGGATGTGCGCTGCGGTAACCCGTTCGATTGAAAGATCATTTGTCCTTTTGCATCCCGTGCGTAACCATAACCGGCGATCTGGCCCATTTCCTGACCCACTACATGGCGGGTTTCCCCGTTGAACACATGCGTACCGGTAGTAATGCGTTCACCCGGTTTGTCGCTGATAATGCTCAGTACTTTGGTGATGTTGTACGACGTGTTGGCGGTGAATTCCCAGGTTGTATTTAGGGTCCTTACGGGTACCAGGTTCAATTGGGCTTCAAAGCCATAGTTACGGCTTTTGCCACTGTTAATGGGCGTATTGAGATAGCCGGATGCGTCGGAGATCTGTACCAGAACGATCTGGTCTTTGGTGATCTTTCGATAAGCAGCCAGATCAATGTTAATGCGGTTATTGAACATGCGCATTTCGAGGCCCACTTCCGTTTCGGCTACCCGGCTGGGTTTCAGACTGGGATTGGGAAGGGTAGTACCGGTGGCATTGTTACTGATGTTGCTGGTGCCAACCGGTACCTGTTGCCCATTGGGGTTGCTTACGAAATTTGCGTTTGGACTATAGAATAACTGGTCTGAATAGGGGGGCACATCGCCATCACTGCCTACCTCTGCATAGCCTAACCGCAGTTTACCAAAATTCAGCCAGTTTACATTCTGCAGGTGTTCAGAGAAAACATAGCTGCCCGATACGGATGGATACAGGATACTTCTGTTAACCGGAGCCAGGGTGCTGAACCAGTCGTTACGCACGGTTCCGGTTAAATAAAAGGTTTGTTTGAAATTCAATTCAGCGGAGCTATACAAAGAATTCACACCTTGTTCTATGCGCGTGTATACAGGGTCTTTGCCACGGCCATTCTGTACGGTGTAGATGCCACGGGTGATGAAATCGGTAACCACCACGTTGTTGATGTCTGACCGTTTGCGCATGCGGTTGCCACCGGCATTCAGGTTCACTTCCATGATGCCGAATTTCCTGTTGGCATTCACCAGGAAATCGAGGTTGGTTTCGCGGAAGCGCCGGGATTCCTGTGTGTACACGCCATTTACAAAACCGGGAAGAGCGGCTGCACGGGAGTTCTGTCCGGTGGGGAAGTTATTTACATCTTCATCGCGCGACCAGTAATCCTGGCCAAAACGCCCCTGTACACTCAGCCACGACAACAGATTATACTTCAGGGTTACGTTGCCAAAAAGCCGGTCGCGTTTGATATTGTGAAATTGTTCTGCCAACACCCAGTAAGGATTGGTACGGTTGGTGAACCTCGACCAGCCGTACTCGTTGCCCTGTGCATTGTATTTATTTTCATCCAGTATATGCAGAGGCATTGAGGTTGATAAGGCCATTAGGGTAGTGGGTATGGAGTTGTCCTGGTTGGCAATATTTGGCGGGTTTTTATTGATCTCCCGCGAGTAGTTGATGTTGCCTGCCAGGATGAACTTTTCAGTCAGATTATAACTATATCCCAGGTTCATCGATTTGCGGTTGAACGAGTTATTAGGCACAATGCCATTGTTCTGGGTATTGTTGAGAGACAGGCGCATGCCGCCTTTGTCGTTACTGCTTTCGAAAGCCAGGGTGTTTGAAATATTCTGGCCATGGCGGTAGAAATTTTTGATGCGGCTGTCCTGTGGTTCGTAGGGAACAGTAAGGTTATTGAACAGGATTTGCGTCATACCGGGCGCGAACTTCTCGCCAAATGACCATTCACCCGAAGTAGGATCTGGGGTGGTGGGGCGAACCCCGCCCTCGCCCTGGCCATATTCGTTTTGATAATCGGTATAATCGAGCGGGGTATCATTGGTATAATTTAAATTATAGGAGACTCCAATTCCTTTTGTTTTTCCTTTCGTTTTTGTCGTGATCATGATCACCCCGTCTTTGGCGCGGGAACCATACAGGGCCGATGCGGGCGCTCCCTTCAGCACGGTCATGCTTTCGATATCATCGGGGTTGATGCTCGACAACCCATCCCCGCCATCGGCATATACCCCACCGCCTTTTACATTTATGGTGTTGTCGTTAAAGTTGGTATTGTCAACCGGTACGCCATTAATAACGATCAGTGGGTTGTTTTGTCCGGAAATGGAAGACTGGCCGCGGATCCGGATCTTGGAAGTACCGCCCGGGCCGGTTCCCAGGGAAGAGATGTTTACGCCGGCTACTTTTCCCTGTAAGGCATTCATCACATTGCTGGTACGGTTCACGCTCAGCTCTTCTGGTTTTACGCTGGTGGCCGAATAGCCCAGGCTTCGGGCCTGTTTTTTTATGCCCAGGGCTGTTACGATCACCTCGCCCAGGTTCTGGTTGTCGACCGTAAGGGAAATATTAATAACGATGCGGCCATCAATGGCTACTTCCGTATTTTTATAGCCTACCGCACTAAAAACGAGGGAGGCATTGCCCGGCGCGGAAATGCTGTATTTGCCATCGTTATCGGTAGTAGTCCCCAATGAAGAACCCTTTATCATTATGGAGACCCGTGACAACTTCGTACCTTTTTCATCTGACACTGTTCCTGTAATTGTTTGAGCATGGGTAACGGAAAGGAGTAAATGAAAAATGCAGAGCAGCCACAGTCCGGCATAACGGGGTGGCCTGCCGTGGGAGTAATTTTTCATACCGGCAAGTTGTTTTGGTGAGTAATCGTTGAAAGAACAAATTATCCGGTATTACGGGTAAAAACTTCCAAAATAAAACAGTGTTGAATTTTGTACATGCAGGAGCGGGAAATTCCTTTATTTTATATACGCTTCCTAACGGTTAGCGATTGCGCCAAAGCTAAGTACATAAAGCCATATGAATCAATTCGTGCTACAACATGGTAAATCGGCAGAACTGCTTTTGTTCCCGCATATCCAGGAGCTGGGCATAAAGAAGAATGGCTCTATACAGCTCAACGCATTTTTCACCACTTTAACAGAAGGTTTACGCATCTATTATATAATAGAAGGGCGGTTCGAATGGCGCATCAATCACCAGTCATATATATATTATCCTGGCGATGTGGCGCTGATACTGCCCGGTACGCCCTTTGGCAGCGACAATGGCGTGCTGGAGATCGGTTCCTATACCTGGATCCAGCTGGCCCTGCACCGGCTCGATAACGGGCATATACAGCCTGGTAAGTGGAGCGGCCTGTCTGAAAGCGAAGCAGCCGCTATTGGCAAAACCCTGTTGTTGAACAGTTTGCCGGTTTTATCGCGGTTCAGTGAAGTGGGCAAGATCCTTAAATGCATTCATGCCGAATTGTTTGGCAACGAAGTGGGCTACCAGGCAAGCATCAATCACCAGCTGGATGAACTGTTGATACAGGTGGCCCGTAAAATGACCAAACAAAGTCATGCCAACCGCGACTTCCCAAAAACATTTATGCACCTGGAGGAGGTGTTGCGCCAGGACCTGGCGCATCAATGGACTGTGGAAGAAATGGCCGCCCTGGTGGGCATGGGTACTACCTTGTTCACCGAAAAGGTGAAAAGTTATTCGGGTTTTTCACCCATCAATTACCTGATCAATATTCGCATATCCGAGGCCATCAAACTATTAAAACGGCCGGATATAACCGTGACCGACATAGCGCTGGATACGGGGTTCTATTCCTCGCAACATTTTTCCACCACGTTTAAAAAGCTGACCGGCTACCGGCCCAGTGAGTTTAGAAAAAACCATTTGCGTAATAAATAACTATTATAAACATGAAATGCATCATTACAATTGAGTTAGGAACAAATGGGGTGCGGGTATTTGCCTTCAACCTCAGCGGCCGCGTCATCGGTTCGATGAAGGGTTATTTTCCTACATTTCATACAGAACCCGACCACAGCGAGCAGGACCCGGAACAGATATTTATTACCACGCTGTATGTGCTGAAGAATTTATTGAATGAATACATACCTCCGAAAAAATATACGGTAGCCTGCATTTGTTTCAGCGCGTCCATGCACAGCGTGCTGGCAGTTGATAAATACGGCAATCCGCTTGGCAATGCCATTACCTGGGCCGATAACCGGGCCAAAAAAGAAGCGCAGGAATTGCGTTGCTCCCCGCTGGGAAAAAGCCTGTATGCCGCTACGGGCACCCCCATACATCCCATGTCGCCACTGGTTAAAATAGCGTGGATGAAAAACCGTGATAAAGATCGTTTCCGGCTGGCCAGTAAATTCCTGTCCATAAAAAGCTATATCATTCATCAATTGACCGGTGAATACAAAATGGATTACAGCATTGCCTCGGCTACCGGTTTGTTGAATATTCATACCGTTACCTGGGAGGCAGATGCCCTGCAATATGCCGGCATTACAGCTGCACGTCTGCCCGATGTGGCTCCTGTTTTCACTTCTGCCGGCAAACTAAAAAAAGCCTATCAGCAATCGCTGCGATTGCCACCCGAAACAAAGATCTTACTGGGCTCCAGTGACGGTTGTCTGGCAACCCTGGGTGATGGCGTGAAAGGCATTGGTAAAGCCACCATCACCATTGAAGACAGCGGCGCTGTACGCGTAATGGGCCCCACCGTGTTGAAAGATGAACAAATGCGTTTCTTCAACTACCTGCTTACCGATGATTGTTACGTCTCCGGCGGACCAACCAACAATGGCGGAAATATTTTTGAATGGTTCAGCCGCCAGTTTGGAGAGTTCACCAATCCCTTTGATATGGAGAACAGTTTACAACAACTCATTGAAGAAGCTTCCAAGGTGCCCCGGGGATCGGATGGGTTGTTGTTCCTGCCTTATTTATTGGGTGAACGCGCGCCTATCTGGAATGCCAATGCGCGGGGTATGTATTTTGGGCTGAACATCAAACATGAACGCAAACATTTTATCCGCGCAACCATAGAAGGGATCCTGTACGAAATATATAGTATTGGTAAAACGCTGGGTGAACAACGGAATATAAAAAGCCTGTCGGTGAATGGCAGTTTTGGTACCATTCCTTTTTGTACGCAAATGATCGCCGATATGTTCAATAAACCTGTTCGGGTTCGGCAACAATACCACAGCGTAAGTTTTGGCGCCTATTTGTTAAGCGCTACGGAAATGGGTATTTATAAATCACTTGATGAAGCAGCCCAAACCGTTGAATTGCCCGATGTATACAAACCGAATAAACAACACCATGCGGTATATGCGGATTACTTTACTATTTATGAAAAGTTGAGCGTAAAGCTGGCGGAGGAGTTTGAGGCGATTAGTTCTTTACAACAGAAGTACGTTATTACAGAGGCTCCGGCAAAAGAAAGTAAAGTTAGAGGAAATAAGAAGGTGAAGCAGGAGGTAAAAAGTAAGAGGTAAGAATTAAGAGGTAAGAAGTAAGACAGAGATTTCGAAAATAGGGTTCTTCCTACTTCTTACGTCCTACATCGGAAACTAATAAAACGAAATGCTATATGAATAAATGTTGTCTTTTATTATTAAGTCTGATTCTAAGTACAAACCTCCGCGCCCAGCAAATTACATTGACCCCGGAACAGATAAAAGCGCTCACTCCCGAGTGGAAGGGCGAACGTTCTGCCGATGGGCGGCCACATGTGTCTGACAAATTACTGCAGCGCCTGAAAGCGGTGCACCTCGAAGAAGCCTGGGGCATTTTACGCAACAAAGGATTTATGAACCAGTTCGAAGGGGACTGGATGGTATTGGAAGATGATTCCGCCATGACCGGCCGGGCTGTTACGGCTCAATACTGGCCCCTGCGCCCCGATGTAGATAAACTCGTAAAAGACAAAGGAAAAAGCGAAGGCCGTATTGGCGCGCCCAACTCCTGGCCAATCGATGTACTAAAGAATGGCGATATCTATGTAGCCGATAGTTATGGAAAGGTGGTGGATGGTACGCTGATCGGTGATAACCTGGGCAATGCCATTTACGCCAAATCCGGCCGCGGGGTGATCTTCTATGGCTCCGTACGCGATATGGAAGGACTGGGAGATATAAAAGGCTTCAATGCCTGGATCAAAGGCTACGATCCTTCTTATATCCAACAGATGATGCTGGGCGGTATCAATGTGCCGGTCCGGATTGGCCGGGCTACGGTTTTGCCTGGTGATGCCATCTTAGCAAAAAAAGGCGGTGTTGTTTTTATTCCTGCGCACCTGTTGGAAGAAGTGGTGCTGAATGCCGAGTTTATTTCCCTGCGTGACCAGTTTGGCCATCAGCGTTTACGCGAAGGAAAATACACTCCGGGACAAATAGACACGCAATGGACCGATGCCATTAAACAGGATTTTCTGAAATGGCTGGATGCGAATGCTGATAAGTTGCCAATGACCCGGCAGGAGTTGGATCAGTTTATGAAAGATCGTACCTGGTGATTAAGGAAGTAAGAAGTATGAAGACAGAAGTATGAAGATCTCCTATTTCCTACCTCTTACTTCCTATTTCGGCCTCATAGAGGAAACAATACTACAATTAAAAAATAAAACTATGACACCATCTCAGCAGTTTCTAACCAAACTCGGTTTAAAGGACCCGCAACCGGAAGCGGATAATAAAGATAATGGAGAGGCGCACAACAGCCGGCGTTCGTTTTTAAAACGATCCACACTGGGTGGTATTGCGCTTGGCGGCGCCAGCGCTTTGTGGCCCATTGAAGAGATCCTGGCGAAAACCACGCAAAAGGTCAGTCGTTATTCCAATCCAAGTGAATTAAAGATCACCGATATGCGGTATTGTATTATCCAAAACGTGGGCCGTACGCCGATCATTCGCATCGATACCAACCAGGGCATTTATGGGTTGGGTGAAGTTCGTGATGGCGCCGATGAACGGTATGCGTTGATGTTGAAAAGCCGCATCCTGGGCCAGAATCCCTGTAACGTAGAGATGTTGTTCAAAACGGTCCGCCAGTTTGGTGGACATGCCCGGCAGGGTGGTGGTGTTTGTGCGGTGGAGATGGCCCTGTGGGATCTGTGCGGCAAAGCTTACAATGTTCCGGTATGGCAATTGTTAGGCGGCCGGTATCGCGATAAAGTAAGGATGTATGCCGATACGCCGGAAGCACCCACTTTCGATGAATTCAAAGCCAGGATCAAACACCGCCTGGAAGAACAGGGAATGACCTGGCTGAAGATGGATATTTCCATTGGGGAAGTTAAAAATAATGAAGGCGCATTGGTGAACAGCAAATACTGGGGCAGCAACCTGGCGCAGTGGAACGGTGGTTATATGGATTACGCCAATACCAAACATCCCTTCACCGCCATTCAGATCACCGAAAAAGGACTGGACGGTATGGCGCAGATCGTAAGCGATGTGCGTTCGGTAGTCGGTTACGAGATCCCTATTTCGAGTGACCATTACGGACACTTCGATCTGAACAATGCCATTCGCTGGGGTAAGAAAGTAGAGCCCTTCCGCCTGGCCTGGCTGGAAGATATGGTTCCCTGGGAGTTTACCGATCAATACAGAAAAATGGCCGATGCATTGGAAACACCTGTATTGACCGGTGAAGATATTTACCTGCTAAACGGGTTCAAACCATTGATAGATGCCGGTGCGGTTGATATTGTACATCCCGATCTGGCTACAGCCGGCGGTATTCTGGAAACAAAACGGATTGGTGATTATGCAGAGGAAAAAGGCGTGGCCATGGCCATGCATTTTGCCGGCAGTCCGGTTTCGTTTATGGCCAATGTGCATTGCGCTGCTGCCACGCAAAACTTCCTGGCGCTGGAACACCACTCCCTTGACAATGACTGGTGGGCAGGTCTGGTAAAAACTACTGATGGTCGCAAGCTATTCGAAAAAGGGTATGCGAATGTGCCGCTGATGACACCGGGTTTGGGCATTGAGCTGGTGGAAGAAGAGATCAAAAAACACCTGATCCCCACTAATAAAACCTATTTCGCGCCAACTCCTGACTGGAATGATGTGCGTTCGCACGACAGGCTGTGGAGCTGATGCCATTCGCAAACCCATAAAACCGCTACATGAAACGACCTGCTATTTTATATGGATTGTCTGCTGTTTTTTTGATCGTGTATCTCATCATGACGCTGCTGCATCAGGGGCGCTGGTGCGGCTGGTTGTTGCTGTGGTTCTTTATCTTTCTGGCCATGGCATTCCGGTATCATCCATTATTAAAAGGGCTTTCTTTCACCCTGGTGATTATGGCGGTGGTGAGTTTGGCCATGTATTATCCGCAGTATTTTAAAACCATCGGCGACTTTAAACTGTCGACCCTGATCATTCCGCTATTACAACTCATCATGTTTGGTATGGGAACGGAATTGAGTTTGAAAGATTTTGCCAATGTGGTTCGTATGCCTAAAGGCATCATTGTGGGGGTGGTTTGTCATTATATGATTATGCCGTTGGTGGGGTTTACACTCGCCAGCCTGTTCAATTTTCCCAATGAAATTGCCGCCGGTATTATACTGGTGGGTTGTTGCCCCAGCGGATTAGCCTCCAATGTTATGTGTTACCTCGCAAAAGGTAACCTCGCGTTATCGGTATCAGTTACCACCATCTCTACCATGCTCGCCCCCTTTTTAACGCCCTTGTTGATGCGCTTGCTGGGCGGCAGTTTTGTGGTTATCGATTTCTGGAGCATGGCCTGGGATATTACCAAGATCGTGATCATTCCGGTTGCTGCGGGGCTCGCCTTTCATTACCTCGTTCGGGGCAAATTCAAATGGCTCGACAAAGCCATGCCGCTGGTATCGATGGCAGGTATTGCCCTGATCCTGGTTGTAATTACTGCTGCCGGCCGGGATAACCTGTTACAGGTTGGTATTTTATTACTGATAGCCACTATCCTTCATAACGTGCTGGGATATGTTCTGGGGTACTGGTCGGCCCGCCTGTTGCAGTTTCATGAACGCGATTGCCGCACCATTGCCCTGGAAGTAGGTATGCAGAACGCCGGACTTGCTTCGGGTCTTGCATTGGCAATGGGTAAGCTGGCTACTGCCGGTCTGGCCCCTGCTATTTTTGGACCGGTAATGAATATCTCAGGCTCTTCATTGGCCAGTTGGTGGCATAACCATCCGCCTAAATCAAGTTGAAAGTTCAAAGTTTAAAGTTTAAAGTTCCGGGTTTCAAGGTCTTAGTTCTTTGTTCTTTGTTTTCTTCGCCCGCCGAAGCCTTGGCATAGGAGGGCTGCGCAGAAGTGTATTTCTTTCAACTTTAAACTTTCAACATTAAACCTGTATTTGCTTTTAGCAGTATTAAAATTCACATATGAAAAAGAATAGCTTAATAATATTACTAATTCTCCTGTACACCACCTGTTTCTCTCAACAGATCTCCCAGGATCAATTGATTGCACTAACACCCGAATGGAAAGGGGAAAGGTTTGTCGATGGAAGGCCGAAGGTGCCCGACAGCATTCTCGATCGCATGAAGCTGGTAACGTTGGAGGAAGCCTGGGCGGTGTTACGGAATGAGAATTACAAACATCAATATGATGGTGAATGGAAAACGATCAACCCCGACAGTGTGCTGGTAGGCCGTGCCGTCACCGCTATCTTTATGCCGGGTCGTCCCGATATCCATCGCGTAATAGACAAATTCGGGGTGCGTGATAAACGGGTGAAATCGCAAAACTCCTGGCCTATCGATCTGCTGGTAAAGCGGGATGTGTATGTGGTTGATCAGTTCGATGCTTATGAAGATGGTCCTACCATAGGCGATAACCTGGGCAATTCGATATTTGCCAAAACTGGGAATGGAATTGTTTATGATGGCGCCATTCGCGACATAAAAGGATTAAAAGAGATCGGTTCCTTCACTTCGTTTTTTCGCAGTTATCATCCTTCCCATCACCTGAATAATCCGGATGGAGAATTGAATACTACATTGGTTGGCATCAATACACCTACCCGTATAGGTAAGGCAACCGTAATGCCGGGTGATGTGGTGCTGGGCCGTGATGGCGGCGTGGTCTTTATTCCTCCACACCTCGCTGAAAAAGTAGTAAAGACTTCAGAGATCGTTCGATTGCGTGATCTGTTCGGGCATCAGCGATTGCGCGAAGGAAAATATACCCCGGGACAGATCGATACCCGCTGGAGCGACGAAATAGAAAAGGATTTCTCCAAATGGCTCAATGAGCATATCAATGAGTTGCCGGTTTCTAAAAGTCAGATCCAGGAGTTCTTAAAAGGAAGGACGTGGTAAAGATACCGTTGCAGGTTTCAGGATACAGGTTTCAGGTTACAAGATACAAGTTTCAGGTTACCAGTTTCCGGTTACCGGGAAATACAAAAAACAATCAGACTTCTGCAATATGAACCCCGGCAACCGGGACCTGGCAACCGGTAACTGATTCTCGACTTATCGTTCGCCATTCACTTGTACGATTTCATAAAATAAAGAAAATGACCACAAATAATTCAAGACGATCGTTTATAACAAAGGCTGCCATAGCGGCCGCTATGTCGCCATTAGCCACCTTTGGCCGTGGATACGAACAGGCCGTGGACAAAACGCCAAAAGCGTCGCCGCCCGCGAATCTGAAGATCACCGATATAAAGTGCGGATTTATCAGGGGAAGCCTGTTTGTAAAAATATATACCAACCAGGATCTCTGGGGCTGTGGGGAAGGTGTGGATGCCATTCCCGGCACATATCACCTGGTAAAAAATTTCGGGGAACGGATAAAAGGGAAGAGTCCGTTGAATGTGCACCGCCTGTTTGAAGATATTCGCAAGTCAGGTTTTTTTCAGGGTGCACAGGCTGGCATGTATGTGGCGGTTTTATCGGCCATAGAAACTGCCTTGTGGGACCTGGCGGGGAAAGCATTGCAGTTACCGGTGTATCAGTTGCTGGGAGGTAAGTTTCGCGATAAGGTGCGTGTGTATTGCGATACAGCTTTGTATCAGCAGAACCTGCCAACACCGGCAGATTTTGCCGAGGCGGCAAAAAAGGCAAAATCAATGGGGTTTAATGCCATCAAGTTCGATCTTGATCAGGCGAACGATCCTAATAAATACGACCGGTATAACTGGACGGCCAGTCCGGCCGAACTGCAACGCATGTACGATCAATTGTCCGCAGCCAGGGAAGCAGTAGGGCCAACAATCGATATCTGTGCCGATATGCATGGGCGGTACGATGCGGTGACCGGCCATGCCATTGCAAAAAGACTGGAGTCCCTGAACCTGATGTGGCTTGAAGAACCGGTGCCTGCTGAAAATGTGGAAGCTTATAAACTGATCTCCGATTCAACCAGTACGCCCATTTGTGTGGGTGAGAACCAGTACCTGGCTTACGGCTTCAGAAGAATGCTGGAGATTGGTGCGGTTGATATTGTTATGCCCGATCTGCAGAAATGCGGTGGGTTGGGCGAGGGGCAGCGCATTGCCAACCTGGCCAATTTATATTATGTACCCTTTGCGCCGCATATGGTGGCATCGTTCCTGGGTGCTATGGCTTCAGCGCATGTATGCGCATCCGTGCCCAATTTTATGATCCTGGAATGGCAGTCTTATTTTCATACCCAGCCCATGTTTAAGGAAATTGTCACTTATGATGGGGAGTGGGTGAACAACAGTTTTATAACGGTGTCGGAGAAACCGGGTATTGGCGTAGAGATCAATGAAGCAGGCATGAAGAAGTATGCATTACCGGGGATGCCGTTTTTTGAATGAAGTAGAGAAATAAAAAAAGGAACACAAAGCACTGGCCTTGTGTTCCTTTTTTCAATACGAAAGGCTTCTGATCATGGGATTGCTGACAACTCAGTTCCCGCAATATCCTCCCACTTATACAAATGGAACGTTCTGTCAGTGCTCATCGCCACAAATAACCCTTTAGGGAAATTGGTACCCAATGGCAGGGCAACCACTTCCGATCCATCACTTTGTCTTGCACGAACGTTAACCGTTTTCAGCAAGGGATGATCATAAGGAGTTGATTTTCCTTCCCGGCTAAATATCCGGAATCGGTTGGCGCCCTGATCCGATACCAGGATATAACCGGTTGAATCTGTTAGCGGGTAAATGGAAATACCTTCATGATCGGCTGAAAATCCACTGGTACCAAAGATCGACAGTTGCTCGTTTCCTTTATCAGCATCGGCATAGTACTGTTTTACCCCCACGCCTTCATCCGAATAATACACATACCCCAGTGCATCATCTACAGCAATGGCTTCAATTTCTTTTTTACCACTGAAGCTGCCGAATTTCCGAACCAGGCTTGCTTTAACATGCCCTGTTCCATCATCTTCCAGCAGATATTGCCCCAGGTAACCTTCTGGCGGGCCTGTCTTTCTGCCTACAAATGCGAATACCTTTCCCGATTTGTCGCGATACAGAGCGATCCCCATCAGGTCCCGGAATTCCGGCTGATCATCACCAACGAACATGTCGAGCCCGCCGTTATCAACCGCTTTCATGTCTGGCAGCGTAAATACGCGCAGCTTATGGGTAAACCGTTCCGTAACCACGGCGATATCAACCGGTTTGCCATTCAACAGCAGTGAATATTCGATATCAACATTATTGGGGCGCTTCAGACCTTTTACGGTTTTCTCCTTTATGATCTTTCCGGTGAGGTCAAATACATATACCGCTCCGTTGATGTCTTTGTCGGTGCCAATGATCAGGCTTTGGGATGGGGCTTGCCGGTTGACCCATACAGCCGGATCATCCGAATCATACGCCACCTTCTCTGTAATGAACAGCGGTTTTACTTCCCTTTGATCCGGCTTGGCAGCTAATGTTGATGCCGTTTGCTGTGTATGACATGAGAACACTGTAAGTATTAAAACACCTGCAACCCATTTGTCTCTTTTCATCCAATATTATTTTGTACCAAATGCTCCGATATACGCGGCAGGTACAGGTGATTTATAAGTTTTACCATTCACTGAAATACCGGTAGTGCTGAAGTAGGGCGTAAAATCAGTTTTGCCGCCCGTTAGTGCCGGAGATCCCGCTTTCAGGTGAAAATCCCAACTGGTATTATAGGTAAAGTTTAATAAAGGGTCTGTAGCAAACGGATAGTTCTCAAAATTGGGGTTCTTATCGTTTACGGCTGTGCCTGCAATATCGTTAGCAGAATATACAGCGTCGCTCACCCCTGCTTTAAAACCGTCGTAGGCAGTGATGGTTCCATTTGTGATATGCTGCGGAACGGTGCTTTGCTGGGGACCAGACGCATAAAAGTTATTGTTCATCTTACTGTTCAGGTCCGGGCCAGTAGTACCGTTGACACCCCAACCGGGCGCTTTGGCACGGAACATACTATTTACGATCAGGTTATTGTAAACGTTGATCAAACAACCAGCTTCACCCCAGATAGAGCCACCCTTGGGTTTATTGGGATCCCTTCTCCAACCGGCATTGATGATGGTATTGTTGTAAGCATTGATCTGAGCCTGGAAGCGCGCACCACCATCTGCACCTGAATTGGACAATTTGAAACCATTGGTATTGGGGCTATACATCAGGTTGTAAGCTGCGTCTACTTTGCAGCCTGCTTTCACGTTGATGGCTTCTCCACCTGCTTCGCCGACGGCATAAAAAGTGTTATTGATGAAAATACAACTTCCGCCCTGCACATAGATCGCATCTTCACCGGTATTGCGGAATACACTGTTCTTTACTACATATTTTCCCTGCGGGTTGTTAGTATTGAAGGCCACCATACCTTCACCACCGCCTGCTTTAAATAAACCGGCAACAACAGATGGCGAGGTAGCAGTAGTTACTGCACCGGTGTACTCTACGATGGCATTGTCTAATATGATCTCACTGCAGGTACCTGAGCCAATGATGCCGCCCCATAAGCGTTTAAAGGTATTAGCCGCTGTTCTTTCTGCAGCTGATACCGAAATAAGCACCGGAGAAGTGGGCGTGCCCTGAACATACAGATTGCCATTTACGATCATTTCGATCTTGGTATTGTTGGGGTCCTGTCCGGCAGTGTTTACAATCACTTCCACCCCTTCTTCAATGGTGAGGGTTTTCCCGGCCGGAATGCTGATCTGCCCGGTTACATTCACTACGGAATATTTTGACCAGACACCTTCTACTGCACCAGACACGCTTTTGGCATCGTTCTGAACAACGGTCACTGCACAGGTAGCTTTTTCATTCCCGTTTTCCGTAGTAACGGTAATGGTAGCGCTTCCGGGCTTAACGGCCGTTACAACGCCATTTCCATCAACCTTGGCAATAGTACTGTCAGAGGATACCCAACTTACATTTTTGTTACTCGCATCTTCCGGGAAGATGGTGTAAGCGAGGGTCTCTGTGGCGCTGGGTTTAAGGGTCAGCGAAGTTTTGGTAAGGGTGATACCCCGTACTGATTTATCGCCTGATTCCTTTTTACAGGCGGTTGTTACCAATAATAAAAAGGCGGCAAGAACAAGCATGAATCTGGATGACATGTTGTTCACCTTAAAAACGGTTGTTTCCATTGTATATAAATTAAAATTTGAATCGGCATCCGATAATCAGGGTCTGGCCGTACTGATCTTTTCTGGTCATGGTTCCATTCCTGAAGCTTTCATATCCCGCTGCATTGTTGTTTACGGGGTTTGATTTTTTGATGTACAATTTCACCGGAGTGTTCAACAGGTTGGTGGCTTTCAGAAAGAGCACGTACCTTTTTGATAATTTTTTTTCTGCAGAAAGATCGAGTTGTACGAATCCTCCCTGCCACAGATCGTTGTCGAGATATCTTGAAACAGCATAGAGCCTGTCGCCGGTATAGGCCAGCGAGATTTGCCCGTCGAATCCTTGTTTGATACTTTTGTAAAGCAGGGTGAAGTTGGCTACATGTGCTGCCTGGCCCGTCAACCTTCTGGTTTGATCTACATTTTTCAGCAATACCTTATCGGTTGCCTGAGGATCAGGATTGTTGTAATAGTAGAGTTTAGGAGTGGTGATGGACGAATTGGTATAAGTATAGTTCAACTTGATCCCGAATGAATAGATGTATTTGGTGAAATCAAGCTCAGCGCCATAGTTGGTGGCATTCCCATAGTTATTCGGCATGTAAAAAGAGCCTTGTCCCTGCAACACCATCCCATATTCAATAGGATCTTTGATCTTTTTGTAGAATGCTCCTATCATTAGCTGCTCTGTACGGTTAGGGAACATTTCGTAACGCACATCAATATTATCTGCTACGGTGTGCTTCAGCTCAGGATTACCGGCTTCTACAAATTCTTCATTGATGATGCGATACGGTACGATCTCAAAAAATCCCGGACGGTTGATGGCTTTATAATAGGAGGCTCTGATGCTTTTTGCCGGCGTCAGTTTCAGTTTAAAATGCAGAGCGGGAAGTACATCTGTATAGTTTTGTTCGCTTTCATTTTTTACGCCTGCTGTGGGGAATTTGAGCAGGTAACTTTGGTTGGTATGCTCCAGCCTGGCGCCTGCCAGTACTTCGAATTTCCCGGTAGTGATCTTGCCCTGCAGATAACCTGCAGCAACTTTTTCGGCGGCATCGTAGTTCAGGGGATTTCCTACGGAACCATTAGGCGTAAAAACCATGAATTTGATATCACTGAATTTTGTCCAGTCAGTACCTTCTATCAGGTTGTTTTGTTGACCGACAGGTTTGGATTCATCGAGCGGCCGGAAGTCGTACTGGTTAAAAAAGTTTGCCCTTTGTTTATCCCGGTACATACCACCAGCAGCTATAACCGGCGAAAACGGCTTGTTATTTAGGTGATAACTGATATTGAGGTAGCCGGCTTTGTCTTCATCTGTATTGTGTTCCCATCTTCTTTCGGCACCTCCCAGGGTAACTACCGACCGGGGATTTTCAACATTGTTTTTGACTGTTGTAACCAGGTGTACAGATGCATTATCCGGTACTTCGTTCGTGGCTTTCGAATACACAGCCGACCAGTCGGCCACTAGCTTATTTCCCAAAAAATGATGAATTCCTTTTAATGTGCTGTTGACAATTTGCTGATGCGTGAAGCGAAGACGTGTATCGTATGACAGGTTATAACTTCCTTCGGCAGGGTTATAGCCGATGGAGAAATCAGTTTTTCGTTCCTCCCGCACCTGTGCATTAGTGAAGTCGAGCAGGGCATTGTACCATTGGAGCTGGTGGTTGGGAGAAAAGCGGTAATCCAGTCTGGCATGGACACCGGCCCGTACTTGTTCTTCTGAGAATTGCCGGTCGTTCACGGCTGTCAGCACCGGAAGATTGGAGGCATCGCTGGTAGCTGTTGTATAGGGAAAATCTGTACTGTTGCTACCTCTCAGGCTGTTCTGGTAAGTGCCGGCTACCAGCACGCCCAGTTTGTTTTTGAGAAATCGCTGACCAGCAGAAACACCCGCATAGATATTCGGCCTGAACGATGCGTCTTTGGGGTTCAGGTAATCGGGATTAAAATCCCTGGGTTTTGCAGGATAGGCGCTTCCCAGGACCTCATAAGGAGATTTGGATTCCCGGAGTCCTTTATTGTATGTACGAAATGGCCTGTCGAAGAATAGGGTATTGACGCCGGTTGCAATATTGGCCGATAGCTGCAGTTTTTCGGGAGCGTCTTTCATGACCAGGTTCACGGCTCCACCGATGCCATCTCCTTCCATATCGGGGGTAAGGGATTTGGATACTTCCAGCCTTTCCAGCATTTCGGCCGGAAAAATATCAAGCGGCACGAAGCGGTTTTTATTATCCGGACTGGGAATTTTTACTCCATTGATCAATGTGTAATTATAGCGCTTGTCCATTCCCCTTAGCAAAGCATACTGTCCGTCGCCGGTATTGTTCCTTTCTACTGTAATGCCTGAAACCCGTTGGATCACATTAGCAACAGTAAGGTCGGGGGAAATTTCAATGGTTCTGGCAGACACGATATTCATGACATTACTGGCGACCCTTTCCCGGTTCCGGGCATTGCCATCCCCGTTTTTTGAACCGGTTACGGTGACCTCGCCCAGGGCTGTTCTCGCGGTTTTGAGTTCAATATCAACTGTCAGTTGCGCCTTGTCAATCCTGATCAGTTTTGATTCGCTATGAAAACCAACCATGGAAACAATCAGCGTGTATTCCCCCGCAGGAATGTCTTTGATAGCAAAACTTCCGTCGAGACCTGAAACTGCCTGGTATTTAGTTCCTTCAATCCGGATCACAGCGCCGGTTATCAGGTCGCCGGTTTCTTCAGAAAGGATCGTTCCCCTGATCAAATTGGCCATACCGGAAAAAGAAACCAGGAGCAGTGAAACAAGTACTGGGAAGATTTTTTGCATATAATATTTTCTACCCGGCAAAAATGTGCAAACGGGCAGCTGGATCGCAAGAATGGCCGTAAACAAAAAGTGAACAGCTGTTTTTTGAGCGTAAACTACCTGGCAACAACTGTTAACACGCCAGTGTTACAAGGGTGATAATCAACACATTTCCTTGTAACTAAAACGCCATTAAGTAATTATTAAGCCCCGCCTTTTCTAAGAAATATTCAGAATAAACGAAGCGAAAAAAGGCTGCCCCAAATTACCTTTGAGACAGCCCCATGTTGTTTCATGTGTTGAACTTCCTTAATTCGTGATGAGCTTTTCGGTATGCAATACCTGCTTATCGGTAGTCAGCACCTGTACTATATAAGTTCCTTTAGTTGTAACCGATAAAGGTAATTGAACGCCTGGTTGCAAGGTTTTTGTCAGTACTTGTTTCCCATCGAGCGTGAATACTTTTACCAACATGTTTTTATCGGTCCCGGTCCCGGTGGCCAATACATAAAAGCGGCCGTTGTTGGGAACCGGCCATACTTTAAATACCGGGCCTGCCGGTTGTATCGCTGGTGGTGTTTCCTCGCGGCCGGTTACCGAGCCGTTGGCCAGAATGTTCACGGTACGTTGCATACTGCTGCCGGCTGCATCGGTAACAGTGAATTTGAAGGAGGCAAACCCTTGCGCGGTTGGCGTAAAGGTCACTGTTTTGTTTCCGGAACCAGTTGACAGCACGGCAGTCCCATTGGTAATATTGCTCAGCGTAAAGGTTGGACTGCTGTTATATCCTTTAGACAACGCGGTAATGTCGATGTTGAGCGCTGTAGCCGGTGCCCCAAAATAATGCGGGCCACCCATCCATTCCAGGTAGTTGTCTAATTGTGTGTATCCGTCCAGATCGGTGTCGGAATTGGCGTCGGAGAAATCACCGGCGCCTGAGTTGGTATTTAAACCATAGAGCGTTTCCCACCAGTTGGGCAGCCCATCGTTGTCGGAATCCCAATTGGACGCCCTTGTTGTTGTTGGGTAACTTTCATAACCGCCAACATCGTTCTGGCTATCGGGCAAACCCGGTTTACCGCTCACACTGCCTGAATAGGTGTAAGTGCCATTCAGCGTTTCGGTAATAATGCGCTGGTCATGGGTATCGAACTGTGGTTGTGTGGCACCCACGTTCGATAACACCCGTTTGTAGGCATCGGTAGCGCTTTGTGTTTGTACATAAGAAGGAAAGAAGGGTGAGGTTACCCAGGTTTCCCAATTCACTATCGCGCCGTTGCTGATTACGATCCTGCGTCCTGCCTCCTGGTTCGACTCTGTGAATTTTCCGGGCATTACATTTCCTGCGAAATAGTATTGTTGCGTGCCCAGGCCGGTGCCTTCGTGGTTCGCAGTGAGGGCATAGAAGATGGTACTGGCAGCGCCGGTTTTGTAATAATTGTTTACAAAGTTTACCTGGTTGGCGCCGCCATCGGTGGTACGGCCACCCCAGTTGTATACCACATTGTTGGTAATATCCAGTTGGCCGGAATAATACCCGTTGCCATCCAAACCACCACCCATGCTCCAGTTACGGCCTTCACAATGAGCCAGCAGGTTATGGTGGAAGCTGCCTGTGGCGCCGCCAATAGTGGCTGCATAACCATGCGCGGTGCCGGCGGGGTAATTCTGGTGACCGGCCACGTTGAGCGCTTCGGCGATCATGGTTCGTTGTAAAGTGATGTTCTTGGCGCCGCGGGAACTAAAACCTTCATCGATCGTCCAGCTGATGGAACAGTTGTCCATGATGCTGTTGTTGCCGTTAAGCCCCATGCCGTCGTACGTAGTGCCACTGCCTACCCGTACGCGTACATGCCGCACTACCACATCGTTGCCTCCCATACCAAAGGGGGCACTGCGAATGCAGATGCCTTTGCCCGGCGCGGTTTGTCCGGCAATGGTAACGTTGTGGCTGCCGACTGTTAAACGCGATTGCAGGGTGATGATACCGGATACGGCAAATACAATGGTACGCGGACCGATGTCGTTGGTAACGGCCTCGCGTAAGCTACCGGAACCGGAATCGTTCAGGTTGGTGACATAAACGACTTTCCCGCCACGGCCACCCCGCGCAAAACGGCCATAGCCTTCTGCTTCGGCAAATGCCAGGTGGCGGGGTTGATAATACCAGATATCGCCTTTGGTAATATTGCCGGCAGCATCGATCTGGTCAACCCGCCAGAAATAGGTTTGCATGCTGTACTGGCTGTTCTGCACCAGCGTGGTACCGGTTAGCCGCCCTTTGTACAGCGAGGAACTGGTAGTGGCATTGGCCACTGATGTGGAATCGAAGCCATAGTACACATCGCTGTTCGCCGCGTTGGGTGCTTTTACCCAGCTTAGGGTAATACTGCCATTGTCGGCATTGGCGTGCGTGTCGGCATGCTCCGGTTGTGGCGAACGGGCCTGGTTGGCCGCATTGGGCGTGTTGATCTCAAGCCCATTGATAATGATGTTACGGTTGGTGGCGCTGGTGGTTAAATCAGCCGCGTACAGGATCACTACATCCTGGCCTGCCACCGCGGTAGCAGTAACATAGGCAGTTGGTACATTGGCGGTGCTGGTGGCACGCACAGAAGGCACCAGCTTACTGATCGTTTTTACGCCATTTACATATACGTCCATTGGACTGAACGTATTGGTGGCCGGATTGTCGACCTGATTGTGATAGGTAAGAAAGCTGTGCTGACCGGCAGGCAAACCGCTGATGCGCATTTCAATTTGGGCACCGGCGGTTCCGTTTTCAACCACCATGCCATCGCAGACCAACCTGGCGAAGTACGGGGTTTGAACACCTGCCTTGTACCAGTTACTGGTAAGGCGGGTGCCATTGGAACCCATGCGGGTAAAGGTGGCCGTAACATTCTGCCCCAGCGCTACGGTTATTACATCTGTAGCACTGGCAGGAATTTCGAATGCGGTGTACCCGGGTTCGTTTGTTTCCGTTGCTGTTCGCCCGGTTTGGTTGAAGTCGACTTTAAAGACCGGTGATTGAGAAAATGAAAAAAGCGAAGAGAGCAAGAACACCAATACAATAGGTGCATGACGCGTCCGGCGCGCCCTGGAATGAAATAGGACAAGCATAATCGTTAATTTTGGATATGATTAATGGTACTAAATGGTACCTGTAAACTAATTTAACGGAATGCTTATCCTGCTTCAATGTCAATATCTACTGAATTGATGGCATATTTTACTGATGGGTATCCGGTGCTGCTGATAACAACCGGTTATATATGCGCAGTTCTTGTTACATTTAATGCGACATGGATTTCAGGCCGAATATGGAGCCGATCAATGTAGTAAGAAAGAATATACGCCAGAAAGTAGCGGGCTCTTTAAAAAAGAAAATGCCCATGATCACAGTACCCGCTGCGCCAATGCCAGTCCATACGGCATAGGCAGTACCAATGGGAATGGTTTTGGTTGCCTTCATTAACAGGATCATGCTTACAGATAATGCAATTAAAAAACCTGTATACCACCAGGCCGATGTGCTGCCTGTTGTTTCCCTTGCTTTACCCAAACAGGATGCAAACGCTACTTCCAGCAATCCTGCAATGATCAAAATAATAAAGTTCATGCTTTGTTTTTTATGCAGCGCAAAGATCAGTGCCGGGCGCGAAGAAAAATTTTACAAATGATAAATAATAGGGAACTACCTGATCTCGGCCCGGATGCGGCTGAGGCTTACCTGGGTGATGCCTAAGTAGGAAGCAATATGCCCTAAAGCCACCCGTTGTACGAGGTCGGGGTTTTCTTTTAAAAGCTCTTTATAGCGATCCGTAGCTGTTCTGAACTGGCGGGAGATCAGCCTTTCTTCTGTCCTGATCAATTCCTGTTCGGCAAAGCGCCGGCCCCAGTTGGCGATGTGAATGTCTTCCTGAAAAAGCCTTTGCAGATCGGTGGCATTCAGTTCGTACAATTCACAGTCTTCGAGTAGTTCAACGTCTTCATAACCCTTTTGGCTTTCAACATAGCTTTTCATGGAAATAACAGGTTCTCCTTCCTTCCCAAACCAGAACGTTACTTCATGGTCGCCCTGGTGCGCATAGGCCCTTACAAATCCCTTCTTTATAAAATAAACGGTCATTTTGATCCTATCGGCCTGGAACAGGATATGGCCCCTGGGATAGCTGACAGCTGTGATGTATTGTTTTATTGTCTGTTTTGACGCTGCCGGAAGTGGGTGAATGTTATCGAGAATTTCGTCAATGGTCATTGGTTCCTGCTATAAAATGAATGGCAAATGTAAAAACTTTTAGCCTGGGCGGGCAGCTGCTGCACAAATTGGTAGACCAGGTTAAAAGGCCTTGTTGATATCGTAATTCTACTATATTTCTGGATTGTTTCTCCATTCATCTTCCATTGATTCTCCATTGTTCCTCCATTCATCTTCCATTATAGAATGAAAGATGGATGGAGCATGCATGAAGAATTAATGTTATTATGATGAAAAAACAATGAAAGTTATGGGGTTATTTTGGCCACAGGCATGGTAACGATCAGGATGATCAGGGTCAGCAAAAAAATGCTTGCTGCAAAGATCAGGCTGGTATAAGCCACCTTAACGCGGGTCAATTTGGTACAAACCCCGCAAAGGAACATCACGATACTAAAGATGACTGTAAACAAAGTATAGCTGTCGGAGAAGGTGTTATCTTGTTTTGCTTCCTGCCATAATGCTTCCGCAGTGCGCATGGTTGAATCGGTAGACTTTTGAGAAGCCTGCATCACTCGTTGATAAGCGGGCATCTGCAGTGGACTGGCAGGGGCATTGGTATTATGCAAAGGATCTAAATTGAACCAGTCTGTTAATACGGCCGTCAACGGTGTATTGGTGCGGTGGAGATAGTAGCTGATCTTATCACGACGGTTTTCAAAAACGGCATCAACAAAGCTTAATGCGATCGTTACATCCCTTTCCTTTTGCTGGGCAGCAAATACGGTAATTTCCTGTGCCCGCCGGTACATGATGTTAGCTTCCGCCATGCGAAAGTCCTGTTCCCCATTCCAGAGCGTGCTTTGATAGGTGCACCAGGCAACTACCAGTGAGGCAACAGATAACAACACGGTGCCAAAAACTTCAACCCGTGTGCGCCAGTCAATCACCTGGTTGTTGGCTGTATTCGTACTTTCCACCATATATATTCAAGACACGGCAAAAGCGGTCATTCCATACAGGTTATTAACTGTTAAATGCGTTATTCAAGCCTGGTGGGCGGGCTTTTATTCCTGTTAAATTAACGTTTAAAAAAGGTTACATTTTCTTAATACGGGTTTCACTGCGGGTGTTTTTTTCTATAAATATCTTTCCAGCATGCAAAGAAGACACTTTTTAAGAAGCTTAGGATTATTATCAGCCATCCCGGTTGTACCTGCTGCTGCTATGGCCAATGCAGGCGCCGGCGTTAATGCTGCCGGTACAGTAACAGGTAAAGTAACCGCGCAGGGTAAAGGCATCGGTAATGTAGTTATCAGCGATGGATTTAATGTGACAACGACCGATGCCAGCGGTAAATACAGTTTGATCGTACACGATCAGGCGCAATTTGTATTTATCAGCCTGCCTTCTGGTTACGCTATACCCAATGAAAAAGGCATCGCCCGTTTTTATGAGCGAATTAAACGCGGCACTACCGGCCAGGTGGTTGATTTCCCACTTACCAAACTGGGCATGACTGACGACAAACATGCATTTATTGTTTGGGGCGATACGCAGATCCTGGATAAAGAAGATGCCAATAAATTAAAAACAATTGCAGCGCCCGATACCCGCAACCTGGTGAAAGAATTAGGCAATGTACCTATTCACGGTATCGGATGCGGCGACCTGGTGTTCGATCATTTTGAATTATTCCCCGATTATAAAGAAGCCGTAGCTACTACCGGTATTCCATTCTTTCAGGTGATCGGTAACCACGATATTGATTATGGTTCCCGTTCCGATGAACAATCAACAGATACTTTTCATCAGCATTTTGGTCCGGGATATTATAGCTTCAACCGTGGTAAGATCCACTACGTAGTACTGGATAATGTATTTTACATTGGGGCACACCGTTATATTGGCTATTTGCACGAGAATCAACTGGCCTGGCTGGAGAAAGACCTGCAAACAGTACCTGCCGGCAGCACGGTGGTAGTATCGCTGCATATTCCGCTCGACGATTCATTAAAGGGCGCCCGTAAGAATGGCAAGGAAGCAGGTACCAGCAACCGCGACAGCCTGTTCAGTTTGTTGAAATCTTATAAAGTGCACTTCATGACCGGGCACACGCATTTCAATGTGAACTGGGTAGAAGGAAATATGATGGAGCACAACCATGGTACCGTTTGCGGCGCCTGGTGGAGCGGCCCTATCTGCGGGGATGGTACGCCTTGCGGTTATGGCGTGTATGAAGTGAATGGCGAAGAAATAAAATGGTATTATAAATCCACTGGTTATCCCAAAAGCAAACAACACATCATTTTCAAAAAAGGCGAAGTAAGTGCGAAACCTGATGCCGTGGTTGCCAACGTATGGAACTGGGACCCTCAGTGGAAAGTAGAATGGCTGGAAGACGGGAACGACAAAGGCGTCATGGAGCAGATCGTTGGTTTTGACCCCGAAGCTTTTAAATTATACAAGGGTGGTTCATTGCCGGTTCGCCATACCTGGGTGGAACCGATTGAGACCGATCACTTGTTTGCTGCCGTTCCATCGGCCTCAGCCAAAAGTATTACCGTAAAAGTAACTGACCGTTTTGGTAATGTATATACCGAAAAACTGGAGTTAGCTTAATGTATAGATATGGTTTTTATTCAGAGCCCTCCCGACGTGTCGGGAGGGTTTTTTATTGGATCAGATAAAATTAATTGTAAATTGATTATTGCTTTTTTGTTAATTTACAGGCAATATTTTCTGCGTATCCAACATTGTCGCACAGCTACCAACATACCGATCAGGAGTTACTGGGAGAGATGGCTATTGGCTCCGAGCTGGCTTTTAACTCGTTGTACAAAAGATATTGGGAAAAGGCCTATGTAACAGCAGCCAGAAAGCTGGATGATAAAGAACTGGCTAAAGAAATTGTGCATGACATATTTCTTGATCTGTGGAAGCGTCGCCAGGAACTGGTGATCACTCATTTTTCGGCTTATCTCATGAAGGCTGTAAATTTCCGGATCATCAATGCGCTCATCCAAAAAAAGGATACCTTCTTCTTCGATATATTGGAGAATCCGCAACAATCATTTTACGAGGCCGACCTGGCCATCCGGGAGAAAGAATTGATCGATCTGGTTTCCAGTTGGATAGAAGTGTTGCCCGAAAAGCGGCGTGAGATCTTTGTAAAACATTATTTCCTGCACCTTACTACTGAAGAAATTGCCAGCAGCATGGAGATCTCCCGAAAAACGGTTCAAAACCAGTTGAGCCTTTCCATACAATACCTGCGCGCCCACTACGGTCACCTGCTTTCGCTGGTTATTTTGCTCGAACACATATCTCCCAAAAAGTAAGATTATCTTTTTTTTAAAAAAAATGCCTGGAGGTCGGGAAGGCGGCTCCTTTTTCCTGACTATAGTATAAACGCCTTATCATGTCTCCTTCAGAAAAGGACAAGCAATATTTTTTAGAGCTATTAGCAAAGTTTAATAATGGAACGGCTACTACTCAGGAATGTGCCTTTGTAGAGAAATTTCTTGCCATCATGGACCATCGCAAAACCGGCGTGTTGGCTGATTTTGGCGAAGAAAAGCACAGCCTGGAAAAGGAAATGGAAGACCGGCTGCTGCAATCCATTCGTCAGGATACAGAAAACAGGGTGCGTCGCTCCATTGTACACCGGGTGCATTTCCTGCGCAGGGCAGGTTGGTGGGCGGCAGCTGCAGCTATAATTGTATTGATGACAGGTACTGTGTACTGGTTTTTGAATACTACACCGAAACAACAACCGGTTGCAGGAATTGGCCCCGTGAACGATGTGCAGCCAGGCCGTCAGGGCGCTTATCTTACTTTGGCTGATGGGCGAAGGATCTTGCTAGACAGTTTGGGCGATGGTTTGGTGGCCAGCGAGAAAGGAGCACAGGTAGTAATGAAAGCTGGCGAACTGAGCTATAACCCGGCAATGGCGAAAAATGCAGTCACCACCTATAATACAATAAGTACGCCCAAAGGCCGGCAATTTGCCCTGCAATTACCCGACGGTTCAAAAGTATGGCTGAATGCGGCCAGTAGCCTGCGGTACCCGGTTGTTTTTGTGGGGGCGGAAAGAAGGGTGGAGATTACGGGCGAAGCCTATTTTGAAGTATCAAAAATAAAAGCAGCAGGAAAGAGAATGCCATTTATTGTGAGCATCAATAATAAAACTACTGTTGAGGTTTTGGGAACCCACTTTAATGTGAATGCTTATAACGATGAACGCAGCATCAATACCACCTTGCTGGAAGGTGCAGTAAAAGTTAGCCATGAAAAACAAATCCAATTGCTGCAACCCGGCCAACAGGCACAGGTAAACAGTGCCGGAAGTATAAACCTGGTAAAGGATGCAGATGTAACGGCTGCAGTAGCCTGGAAGAACGGATCATTTTCTTTTGCCAATGCCAGCCTGGAAACGGTAATGCGACAACTGGCCCGCTGGTATGATGTAGAAGTGGAGTTTGAGGGCGAAGTGCCCGGTGGCGCCTTTAGTGGTGAAATTGACCGGTCGCTTACGTTAGACCAGGTATTGAAAGGATTGACAAAAACAAGAGTGCATTACACAATTCAAAAAAATAATAAACTATTGATTGAACCTTAAATATCTAAAGAACCTGACAAGTCGACTTAGTTAACTGAAATAAAAAAACCGGGTGCAAAGATTGGCGTCCTACTCCCGGTTTCTGGTTCAGTTAACACAAACAATCATTCTGGTAACTGCTTATTGTTAAACCTAAACTTGAGTAAAGGTATGCAAATTACGCATCTCCACCTTTCCTTTCTTTATCCCTGTTGGCTTAAGGGAAAGGTGTCAACCAAAACTGTGTTAGTGATGAAGTTAACTATCATTCTACTGCTGTCAATGGTGCTCCAGGGAAGTGCCAAAACTGTTGGCCAAACCGTAACTTATAGCGGTAAGGACGTGTCGGTTATAAAAGTGCTCACTGAATTTAAAACGCAAACCGGGTATAAGTTCTTTTACCGGAGCGAAGACCTGAAAGGCGCCCGGCCCGTTACGGTTGATTTCTTTAATACCCCGCTGAAGGTGGCACTGGAAGAAGTGTTCAATGGCCAGTCAATTGATTATGACATGCAGGGTAAAACCATTTTCATTAGCAAAAAGCCGGTTATTATACCATTGCCCCACAAGGTGATTGTAGAAACAATCGCTGCCAATTCCCCAGCCGGTGAAGTACGCGGCATTGTGCGTGATGAGAAGGGGAACCCGGTACCAGGTGTTACGATATTTGCCCGTGTTACTAAAACGGTAACCCTAACTAACCAACAAGGCGAATTTGCTTTTCGCAATCTCAACGATGGCGATACGCTGCAGTTCAGCAGTGTAAACCACGACCCGGTAATAGTACCTGCCTATACCAGGGGATACATGACCGTTATTATGAAAACCAAAGTGGCGAAGCTGGATGCTGTGGTTGTTTATAATACCGGTTTTCAAACCCTTTCCAATGAGCGTGCTACCGGTTCTTTTAGTAAACCTGATATGGAAGTGTTTTCAAAACGTACGGGTACCATGGATATTATTGGCCGTTTGGAAGGCCAGGTACCTGGTATGCTGATTGCTACAGGCGGCAACAGCAGTAATACCAACCTCAATGGCAGTGGCGTAGCTACCCGTAAAAGTGTGATCAGGGGTGTTGGTAGTGTTCAATTACAAGCCGATCCTTTGTATGTGGTGAATGGCATAGTGGTGAACGATTTCAGTGCAATAAACCCAGATGATATCGATGATATAACCGTGTTGAAAGATGCAGCTGCTTCTGCTATCTGGGGCGCGCGGTCAGCCAATGGGGTAGTGGTGATCACTACTAAATCCGGTCTCAGGAATTCGCGCCTGCAGGTGAACTACAATGGCTTTATGAACTACAGTGGTTACCCCGATTGGGATAAAGTAAAACTGTTGAACAGTCAACAATATATTGATGTGGCCAAAGAGCTCTTCGATCCGGTTACATTTCCCATGGCCTCGCAAAACTTTATAGCTCCACACGACCGGATCTTATACGATCAGTACAGTGGTGTTATTACTGCCGATGAAGCCAATCGTAAACTCGATAGCCTGGCAGCCATCAATAACAGGGGGCAAATAAAAGACATCTGGTATAATCCGGCGATGAGCACCAATCATTCGGTGTCGGCTTCCGGCGGCAACAGTATGTATTCCTTTTACGCAGCATTGGGTTATACCAGCACACGAAGCGGCACGCCCGGTTCAACCAACGATGCTTACCGGCTTAATCTTACTCAAAACTTCAATGCCGGCAGCCGGGTAAAGGTAACGTTGAATACCTCGCTGATAAATACGTTGAACACTGCTAAAAATCCCATTCAGGTTACCAGCAGTTACATTCCTTACCAGTTGTTCCGCGATGAAAATGGCAATCCCATAACCATGAACTACATGGGCGCCTATCCCGATTATATGCGGCAGGATTACCAGGCGCGCAGCCGTATCAACCTCGACTATGTACCTATGGATGAAACAAACCGTACCTGGTCAGAAAATAATAACCTGGCCATCAATGTGACGGCAAATGTAGGGGTGAGGCTTTTCAAAGGGTTAAGTTATGCAGGAACTTTTGGCTACCAGCAAAACCCAGGTTCGGCTAATTATTACCAGGACCATACTTCCTATACAATACGGCAACAAATTGTAGGGCTTACTATTGCACCTACGGTCAACGATGTGCCGAAATATTTATATCCGCTTACCGGCGGCGTCTACACCACCGGTAATAACAACCAGCGTAACTGGACGGTGCGCAACCAGCTGGTATATGATGCCTCAGTAAGAAAAGGAAAAGACCATATCACCCTGCAGGCGGGAAGTGATGTACAGGAAGCTTCCGGTTCAAGAAACAATACTACGCTGGTAGGCTACGATGATGCGAGTGGCAGTTATGCTGTGCTCGATGACCAACAACTGCGCAATGGGGTGCCCGGAACGGTTACGGGTTACGGATACCTGTATTATTCTCCTTATTATGTACAAAGAAGCAAGTCGCGTTTTTTATCGTGGTTTGGTTTAGGTAGTTATACTTTCAATGGGAAATACAGCGTAGATGTAAGTTACCGCCAGGATAACAGCAGCATGTTCGGCAGCGATATCTCAAGCCAGGATAAACCGGTATGGAGCTTTGGCGGCAGATGGAATATCACCAAAGAAAAATTTATGCAGGGCGTAAGCTGGCTCAATTACCTGGGCCTGCGGAGCACATATGGTATTACCGGTAACTCGCCTTCAGACGCCGTTTCCCGGTACGACATCCTTCAATATCTTTCTGCATCCAGCAGCACGCAGGCAGTGGTAATCTCAGGTGATGGTTATAATGTAGTTGGTGTTGCCAATAAAACGGCTTCGTGGGAACGTACAGCGAATGTAAATATAGGCATCGATTATGCGGTGTTGAAATCAAGGATCAGCGGAACTGTCAATTTCTACAAACGGACAACCACTGATATGCTTGGTTCTGTGCCGTTGAACCCGCTTAGCGGCAGCACTTCCATAACCGGTAATTTGGGTAAATTGACCAATGCCGGTATTGAAGTGAGCATTAATTCAGTAAATGTGAAGTCGAAAGATTTTTACTGGCGCACCAGTTTCAATATTTCCTGGAACAAAAATAAACTGGTTAGTTATAGCGCGCCCAATCCGTTTTTGGCAACCAACGTTCAGTACAGGATAAGCGGCGGCGCGCCGGTTATTGGTTATCCTTTGCGCTCTGTATGGGCTTACCAGTTTGCCGGGCTCGACAATATGGGCGACCCCCAAATATATACCAACAATAAATCGGTAACCAAACAATACAACGCGGCTACAGTAGCCGACCTGAAATATATGGGTACGGGACAGCCGCCTGTGTTTGGTGGTATAAACAATACGTTCGGCTATAAAGGTTTTTCGCTTAGCCTGAATGGTGTGTATAATTTTGGCGCATTGATGTTCCGTCCGGTGAACGATCTCTATACCGGACGCCTGGCTCCGTACGCCAGTTTCGGCAGTGGAAATGTGCGTACCCTTTTTCTTGACCGGTGGAAGAAGCCGGGGGATGAAGCCTTCACTAACATTCCTTCCTATGTGGCTAATACAAGCACCAGTTACACCCGGAGGAATATTGATTACTATACTTATGGCGACTTAAACGTAGTAAGCGCTTCCTACATAAAACTGCGCGACATTACACTTTCTTATGAATTGAACCCGAAAGTGGTGCAGTTACTGCGATTACAAAGAGCCAGTATTTATACCCAGGCTACCAACTTTTTGGTATGGTCGGCCAACCCCGATCATTTCGATCCTGAGTTCGGCGGTGGTGTACCTCCATATAAACACAGTTACGCCCTGGGCATAAACCTTTCGTTCTAACTCAATTTAATTGCACAACATGAAGAAGCATATTATTCTATCCATAGCAATATTAAGTGCGCTTACAGCCTGTAAAAAATCATGGCTCGAAATTGTGCCCCAGGGGCAACTGGTGTCTGTTACTACCAACGATTACGACAAGCTGATGAACGACCCGAACCTGTACATATATTACTCAACAGGCGGTTTCCAGGAACCACAATTGATGGGCGATGAAGTGGCGGCAGAAGGAACTTACTTTGCCAGTTTAGGTACCACTGATATTTACCGCCAGCGCTTTTTCCAATGGGCCGACAGCATTTACCCTACAGCCGATGCCACGCCATTTGCGCTGCGTAATTATACGCAGCAAATGTATGAGGTTAATAAAATAATCGCCGAAGTAATGGCTTCTCCGGGTGGCTCAGATGAGCAGAAGAAAGCAATAAGGGCGGAAGCCCAGGCTACCCGCGCATTCTTCATTTTCAACCTGGCCAATTATTATTGCAAACCGTACCTGGCATCCACCGCGGGAACTGATCCCGGTTTTCCATTCACCACAGAGCCCAGTGTAACAACAGCCGTTTTTAAAAGAGGTACCCTGCAGGAAACGTATGATTTCATCATTAAAGATCTGCAAGAGGCGTTACAATATGTTCCGGCCAAACAAGCCTATGTGACCCGCATGTCTAAGCCGGCGGTGGAAGGTTTGTTGGGTAAAGTATACCTGTTCATGGGCCGGTATAACGATGCCCTGCCTTTGCTAAAAGCCGCAATGGCCGATGTGGCAGTTAATGGGCAAACTGTACTGTATAACTATAACCAAACCCTGGCGCCGGGTGGCGCCTTCCTGCCCGCTAATGCCACTACAGGCCCCAAAGGGCCGGGGCAGAACCAGACCGATGTAACCGAAGCGGTGATATCGAAAGTATTCAATTGCGGTGCCTGGGGTGGTAACCAAACTGGCAACAACGGGCTGGTGCTTACACCGCAGGCGCAGGCCTTGTATGGCAGCAGCGACTGGCGCCTGTTGTTCTATACCAATAAAAACAAGGATAACTCTATTAATGCAGCTGGCCGCTTACGTAAGTATGGGTACGCTTTTTCAAGATTTGGCTTGCAATTGCCAGAACTGTACCTGTTGACCGCCGAAGCAAAAGCAAGGGCCAACGATCTCACCGGGGCGGTTACCGATGTAGAAACGCTGCGCAGGAATCGGATGCCGGTGGCCGATGCACCCGTACCTGTCGCTATCGCCGGAAACCAAACCAGCCTGATAAAATTCATCATCGATGAACGCATCCGGGAATTTGCCATGGAAGGATACCGTTGGTTCGATATGCGCCGCCTGAGTGTTGACCCCATTTTTGCAGGCATGAACTTTACGCATACCATATACAATGCAGATGGTACCGCTACCGTGTATACATTGAAACAGCCTAACCGGTTGGTGTTGCAATTCCCGCGTAATATTACCGATGCCAATCCCGGTATGGAAAATAATCCGTAAACAACTACCATAAAAAGCTATCAACTCAGTCATGAATAGTATTGTAAAAATTGAACACCTGTCGCACAGGTATACCTCGTCATGGGCTATCCGCGACATTAATATCGAGATCAGCCAGAGTGGTATTGTAGGTTTGCTGGGCTCCAACGGGGCCGGTAAATCAACCACCATGAATATTCTGTGCGGGGCGCTCAACCAAACAGAAGGAAATGTATTCATTAATGGCATCAATATGCGTGAAGAGCCTACCCGGGCAAAAATGGAGATCGGGTTCCTGCCGCAAAACCCTCCCCTGTATATGGACCTTACCGTTGATGAATACCTGAATTATTGCGCCGCGTTACGTTTGATGCCTAAGGACAAAATGAAGCCTGCGATAAAAGAGGCCAAGGAACGATGCGGCATCGATCATTTCAGTAACAGGCTCATTCGTAACCTGTCGGGCGGTTACCGGCAGCGGGTAGGTATTGCCCAGGCCATTGTGCATCGCCCCCGGCTGGTAGTGCTCGATGAACCTACTAATGGGTTAGATCCCAACCAGATCATAGAGGTGCGGTCGCTGATCAAGGAAATCGCTACCGACCGGGCCGTTATCTTTTCATCACACATTCTCACTGAAGTGCAGGTGCTGTGCAAAGAGATCAGGATGATAGAAAGCGGCCGCATCGTCTTTGCCGATACCATGGATGCATTCAATAATTATGTTGAACCCCATAGCATATTGATGCATCTGGAGAATCCGCCTTCGGGAGCGGAGCTGTTGAAAATACAGGGTGTGACCAAAGCCGATTTCATTACCGAACGGCAGGTGCGGGTATATTTCAATGGCGACCAGGATATTTCAGAAAGGATCATCACCGCCAGTGTACAAAATGGCTGGAGATTGCGTGAGATCGGTTTCGATAAAAGCGCCCTCGATGAAATATTCAAACAATTATCCTCGAAATCATCTCAACAAAATAATTAATGAAGACTATAATAAAAGTGGCGAGAACAGAGCTGAAAACCTTGTTTTACTCGCCCATAGCCTGGTTTTTAATGATCGTATTCCTGATACAGTGTGGTGTGGTGTACCTGAGCAACTTACAAAACGTTGCCAGAATGCAGGATATCAACAGCATCTATAGTTTCAAGTCAACGATGTCATTGACATTCCAGGTGTTTTTAAGCCAGCGTGGTTTATTTGGCACCGTTATGCAGAACCTGTACCTGTTTGTACCGCTGCTTACCATGAGCCTCATCAGCCGCGAAACCAGCAGTGGTACCATTAAATTGTTATATTCTTCGCCGGTAAAAGTAAGGGAGATCGTATTTGGTAAATACCTTGCCATGATGGTATACAACCTGGTGCTGGTGGCCATTATAGCATTATTCGTTGTGTCGGGGTTCTATCATATACAAAATCCGGAAGTGGGTATGCTTATGACCTCCTTGTTGGGTTTTTACCTGTTGTTGTGTGCATATGCTTCTATTGGGTTGTTTATGTCGAGCCTTACCACCTACCAGGTAGTAGCTGCCATTTGCACGTTCGTAATGATCGGGATCCTCAGTTACATTGGCACCCTGTGGCAGGATGTGGCATTTGTGCGCGAACTGACGTATTTCCTCTCGATCAACGGCCGAACCGGGAAATTGCTGACGGGGCTTATCACCAGCAAAGACATCATTTACTTCCTGGTGATCGTATACATTTTCCTTGGCCTCAGCATTTATAAATTAAAAGCAGGCATGGAATCGAAACCGGCAGTGGTGAAAGCCGGCCGCTATGCAGCCATTGTAGCCTCGGCATTAGTAATAGGGTACGTAAGTTCGATCCCTTCTTTGATTGGTTATTACGACGCCACTGCATATAAGTACAGGACCATTACACCGCAGGTGCAAAAAATACTGGCCGACCTGGGTGACGAACCGCTGGAGATAACTGCCTATAATAATCTTTTAGACAGATTTTGGTACCTGGGAAATCCTGAATCGTACAATGCGAACCTGGCGCGTTGGGAGCCTTATGTCCGGTTCAAGAATAACATCAAAATAAACACAGTTTGTTATTACGACAGCGCGCTGGACAACCAGTATATGTCGCGTACACAGGCAAAAAATTTAAAGGAACTGGCGGAACAATACTCCAAAACAATGAATGTAAAGCTGGATAAAAGCATTCTTACGCCAGCACAGATCCATAAGATAATAGACCTGCGGCCTGAATTCAACCGCTATGTAATGCAGTTGAAATGGAAAGGCCGTACCACTTTTTTGCGGGTGTTTGATGATGCACAGCAATGGCCCGGCGAAACAGAAATAGCAGCCGCGTTGAAACGCCTGCAGCAGGCAAAAATGCCAAAGGTTGCCTTCCTGACCGGTGAGTTGGAAAGGGATATTGAAAAAATGGGCGACCGCGATTACAAAGCCATTACCACCCTGACCAAATTCCGGTATTCACTCGTGAACCAGGGCTTTGATGCAGTGACCGTTTCGCTGGAAACACAGGACGTGCCTGCCGATATTGCCGCCCTGGTTATAGCTGATCCTAAAATAAAGTTCAGCGCTCCCGCCCTGGCTAAACTGCAGCAATACATCGATAATGGCGGTAACCTGTTGATTGCCGGCGAGCCGGGCAAACAGGAAATCTTAAATCCATTGCTGCAGCCATTGGGCGTGCAATTGATGAATGGTACCATTATACAGGAAAGCAAGGAGATGGCGCCCAACCTCGCCACACCTGAGATAACACCGGCGGCCGCTGCCTTTTACAATTTGTTGAAAAGAAATGCAGAGGATAGCCTGAAGGTCGCTATGCCTGGTGCGGCAGGTTTATCATATACGGCAAATGGCCCATTTGCCATACAGCCGCTGTTGATAACCGATGCCAAACTAACCTGGAACCGGATAAAACCCCTGGACCTGGATCTGGCTACAAGCGCCAGCAGCGGCCCCTCCTCCAATGGGATAGTAATGGGAGCTGCTGTAGCTGCGCCTATGGTAACGCATGCAGTAGTAACCAATGCCGGCAGTCGTTCAGGTACACCATCAAAGAATACTCTGGCGGCACAAACCGGTACCGTTACCTTTTCCGAACAGGATGGTGATGTAAGAGGGCCTGTTACCACGGCTGTAAGCCTTACCCGGAAAATAAACGGGAAAGACCAACGCATAGTTGTTACGGGGGATGCCGATTTTATGAGCAATGTAGAGTTAAACCGTTTCAATATGCGCACCGCCAACTTTGGCTTTAATACGGCGTTGTTCAGCTGGTTGTCCTATGGTGAGTTTCCTATAGATGCATCGCGGCCTGATCCCAAAGATGTAAAAGGAAATGTTTCGGTGGACCAGGTAGACACGCTGCGGATCATATATGTATGGATCTTACCAGCTTTGCTGGCTGCTGCAGGTGCCGTTCTGCTGATAAGACGTAAACGCAAATAAAGCGCTATGTTATTTACAACCGATAAACAAACGCTGGAAGACCTGAATATATTCGGGAAACATGGCGGCAATGCCCTGTTCAATATCTATAATCGTTGCATCACCCGGGGTGGTGCATCGATTATGGAAGAAATGTTCCGTTACCCGTTGTCAGATGAAAGGGCGATCAACCAGCGTATAGGTATTATTAAATATTTTGCTGCATCAGAGAAGGAGTTCCCTTTTAATGCCACCCATTTTGACGCAGCTGAAACTTACCTGAACAATACCGATGAGCGTACCAGGCTTAGCAGCGGTGATCAAACCCTTACCCGCAAGCTGGGCAACATGATTGCAGTGGATGTAGAAACGCAGATAATACATAAAGGCGTACAGGCGGTGACGGAAATACTGAAAACAGTAGGGGGATTTGTCGCGACACTTCATACGCCCTTTTACCAGGCAGAAAAAGAGGCGGTCGTTGACATGGTAAGCGAGCCGGGATTGTTGCCGGTACTGAACAGCAGCATCAGGCTGTCGCAGCCCGACATGGTACAGTTTGATACGTTGTTACGCTTCCGGTACAGGGATAGTATCCGGAAATTACTGCGGCATATTTATTTCCTGGATGTGTACATGGCGGTAGCCAAAGTAGCGGTGGCGCATAATTTTGTATTTCCCGAGGCAATGAGCAACAGCAATTACCTGGTAAAACTGAATGGGGTATACCATCCGCAAGTAAAGAATGCAGTACCCAATACTATTCATATTTCCCCTGAAGGGAATGTGATCTTTCTTACCGGTGCGAATATGGCAGGGAAAAGCACCTTTATGAAATCATTGAGCATTGCCCTGTATACCGCGCACATGGGTTTTCCGGTGGCTGCTAAACAAATGGAGTTTGTAGTGCTGGATGGTATTTACACCACCATCAACCTGCCCGATAACCTGGGTATGGGCGCCAGTCATTTCTATGCGGAAGTGTTGCGGGTAAAAAAGATTGCCCATGAGCTAAGCCAGAACAAAAAATTGTTCATTGTATTCGATGAGCTGTTCAGGGGCACCAATGTGAAAGATGCCTACGAAGCAACTATTGCCATTACCACGGCCTTTGCTTCCAGGAAAAACAGCCTGTTTGTTATTTCCACCCATATTATTGAAGCCGGGGAAGTATTGAAGGAACGGTGTGCCAATGTACGCTTTCTGTACCTGCCTACCCGTATGAATGGCAGCCAGCCAGTTTATACATATACGCTGGAAGAAGGCATTACCAACGATCGCCACGGCATGATCATCATTAGCAATGAAGGCATCCTGAATATCCTGGAAGCTGGTTTAAAACAAAGGAGCGTTGTATGAGCTTTATAGCAGATAAACAAACACTGGATGATTTAAACCTGTTGGGAAAGTTCAGACCCAACTCGGTATATGGCGTTTTTAATAAAATAAAAACGGCAGGAGGAGAACGGTTGCTCGATAATATGTTCCATAACCCTATGATTGATGCCGATGCCATAAATAAACGCAGTAGTGTGTTCAGGTTCTTTCAGGATAAAAAAATAACCTTTCCTTTTAGCCATGAACAGTTTAGCCTGGTTGAAAATTACCTGGAAAGCGATGCCGGCAGCAATGCCTTAAGTATCTACGCCGGTATGGGGCGCAAAAAAATAATGAACGCTTTTTTGCGCGATGAACAATACAATACCTTACAAACCGGGTTGGTTACCACCATCAGGGCCTTGCAGATCATAAAGGAATTATTCAATACGCTTGATATTGAACTGGTGCAACCCGCTAATGCAATTTTAAATGACAACCGCTTGTCGTGGTTGAGCGAAGTGCAGGCGGTACAACCATTGCCATTTGTCAAAGCTGCTAAATACGATCACTTGTTGCGCGGCGTGTTGCGGCATGAAATGGAAAGGGTGCTTGATACCCTCTACCAACTGGACGTTTTTGTCGCAGTGAGCGATGTGGCGCGGGAAAAGGAGTTTAGTTATGCCCGGGCACTGCCTGCTGCCCAAAACTGTTTTCGTGCCACCGCCTTGCGGCATCCGGGTTTAAACAAAGCCGTATCCAACCCCCTGGCCTTTACCGCTGCCAACAACGTGCTGTTTCTTACCGGGGCCAATATGGCGGGCAAATCAACCTTTATGAAATCGTTTGGCATTGCGGTGTATCTCGCTCATATGGGTTTCCCCGTGGCAGCCGGCGACATGGAGTTTTCTGTTCGCGATGGGTTATATTCCTCCATCAATGTGCCCGATAATATTGCATTGGGTTATAGCCATTTTTATGCGGAAGTGTTGCGGGTGAAACAGGTGGCGGAAGCAGTGAGCAGCGGTAAGAACATAGTAGTGGTTTTTGATGAGCTGTTCAAGGGAACGAACGTAAAAGACGCATACGATGCTACCCTGGCAGTAACGGCGGCATTTTCCCAATACCACCGTTGTGTGTTCATTGTAAGTACCCACATTATAGAAGTAGGAGCCGCTTTACACAATCGCCCCAACCTGCAGTTTGCTTATTTGCCTACTATAATGGAAGGTGCTGTGCCCCGCTACACCTATCGACTGACGGAAGGTATTACTAACGACCGGCATGGGATGATCATCATTGAAAACGAGAACATAATCGACATTATACAAGCATCCAATTCTTAATAAACTACACGAGATATGCTGACACTTCATTCCGCAAGGCGGAGCCTGCCGCTGGTGGTATTAATTGCTGCTTCCACATGGCAGGCCAGGGCGCAATCCCTGCCACTTGACCCGGCAGTGCGCACCGGTAAACTACCTAATGGATTTACCTATTTCATTCGTCATAATGCCGAACCGGCAAAACGGGTGGTATTTTACCTGGCCAATAAAGTAGGCTCCATGCAGGAAGAAGATAACCAGCGCGGACTGGCGCATTTTATGGAGCACATGAGTTTTAATGGTACCAAACATTATCCCAAAAACGAACTGGTGAATTACCTGCAAAAATCAGGCGTGCGCTTTGGCGCCGATCTGAATGCCTATACCGGATTTAATGAAACAGTGTACCAGTTGCCTTTACCGGCGGATGATACTTCCATAGTAAGAAACGGGCTGCAGATCATGCGTGACTGGGCCGGAGAAGCCACACTTGAAACGGAAGAGATCAACAAGGAGCGCGGCGTGGTACTGGAAGAAAAACGCTTACGCAACGGCGCCAAACAGCGGCTGCAGGACCAAACCTTTCCTGTATCAGTGAATGGTTCACGTTATGCCAGCCGGTTGCCTATTGGTACCGAAGAAGTGCTGAATAATTTCAAACCCGATGTGGTGAAACGGTTCTATAAAGACTGGTACCGTCCCGATCTGCAAGCCCTGATCGTTGTTGGAGACATAGACGTGAACAGTATGGAACAACAGATTAAAATGTTGTTTGGAGATCTGAAGAACCCGGCAAAGGAACGAAGCAAACTCACGTACAATATTCCGCTTACCGGTAAAAACCAGTTCAGGGCCCTGACTGATCCCGAACAAACTACTACCACGATAGAAATATTGATAAAACAGCCGGAGTCGACATTAAAGACTTCGACCGATTACCGCAATTCCATCATCCGTACCCTATATAATGCAGTGTTGGCAGAAAGATTCAGGGAATTGCTGGTACAACCCGATCCGCCATTTATTTCGGCACAGGCCGGTATACAGGGTTTTATGGGCGGACTGGATGCATACAGCGTGTCAATTTCGCCCAAGCCCGGAAAAATGGCCGAAGCTTTTTCTATTGTATATACAGAATTGCTTCGGATGCAAAAGCATGGGATTACTAATAGTGAGTTAGAGCGGGGCAAACTGGCTTACCTGACCGGGTTTGAAAATGCCTATAAGGAAAGCAGTAAAACACCCTCCCGTTCCTACGTGCAGGAGTACCTGCAATATTTTCTAAATGAAATAGCCGCGCCAGGCATGGAAGTTGAGTACAAGCTGGCCAAAGAGTTTGTTGGCAATATTACCCTGACTGAAATAAACGCTTTTGCTGCAAAAGCTATGCAGGAAACCAACCGTGATATCATTATCACGGCGCCTGAAAAAGATAAAAACAGCCTGCCTGCGGAAACCGTGGTAAACGGCTGGATCACAAAAGTTGAAAGTGACAAATTATCACCCCGGAAAGAAACGGTTAACCCCTCAGGCTTATTAAAAACAATGCCCCTGGCAGGGAAAGTGGTAAAACAGGAACGTGCCGACAGTGTAGGTGCAATCAAATACACCTTGAGCAATGGCATAACGGTATGGGTTAAACCCACTGATTTCAAAAATGATGAAATATTATTTGGCGCTTTTAGTGAAGGCGGCACTTCCATCTATTCCGACAAGGATTTCCTCAATGCATCCAATGCAACCTTAATTGCCGCGAATGGAGTAGGGGATTTTGCACCGGTTGAGTTGGGAAAATTTATGACCGGCAAGGCCGCGCAGGTGCAACCCTGGGTGCAGGAGCGCTACGAAGGTTTTAATGGGGCTGCCGTGTCAAAAGACCTGGAAACCGCCCTGCAATTGTTGTATTTATATTTCACGGCACCTCGTAAAGATTTGCTCATTTTTAAAAATATTATCAGTCGCACCAAAGCAGGTATGGCCAATAGATTGAATAATCCGGAGGCCGTTTTTGCCGACAGTGTAAACCTGGTGTTGGGCAACTATCACTACAGGCGTAAGCCTATTGCTACTGATCAGGTTGATTCTATTGACCCCGATAAAATATATGACATTTACCGGGAGCTGTTTGCCAATGCCGGTGGTTTTACTTTTGTATTCACCGGAAGTATCGATACCGCTGCTTTTATTCCATTGATAGAAAAATACCTGGGTTCACTGCCTGTAACTGGTAAAACAGCAACAACTAAAGACCTGGGGATTCGCATACCTGATGGGGTGATCAATAAAACCTTTTACAAAGGCAAAGACAATAAAGCAACGGTGCGTTTGTATTATAGCGGCGTTTATCAGTTCAGTGCAGTCAATAATATTCAATTATCGGCACTGGGTACCATATTGCAATACCGCATGATTGAAAGGATCCGGGAGTTGGAAGGCGGCGCGTATACCCCACAGGCCGGTGTAAATTATGGTAAATTGCCGCAGAGCCGGTATACGTTTCATATTCAATTTACCTGTGCGCCCGGTAATGTGGAAAAACTGGTGGCGGCGGCCAATGAAGAAATTAAGAAAATAAAAAGCAGCGGAGTGTCGGCTGATGATATTACGAAATTCGCTGCCGAACAAACCCGTGGTAACGAAACCCAGTTGCGCTCTAACCGGTTCTGGCTAAGCTACCTTATCTATGCTTTGCAGAATGAGGAACCGGCCACTGGCGTGTATCGTTTAACTGAACTGTTGAAACAAGTAACAACAGCCACGGTTCAACAAACCGCGAAACAATACATCAACGACAAAAACTACATTAAACTGGTGTTGATGCCGGAAACTACCAATTAACGACAACGATTTTCTCATGTGGTATTGGTATAGAGGCTGTCCTGACTTTTAGTTAGGATGGCCTCTTGCGTTAATTCAGATGGCCCTCTTTGTTGAATTTGGCTTTGTAGTCGAGCGGAGACAGTCCGGTGATCTTTTTAAATACTTCCCGGAAGGCTTTGTCATCCGCGTAGCCAACATCGTTCATGACTTCGAATACTGTTTTCCGGCCGTTTTCCAGCGCCCGTTTGGCTACTTCTACTTTAACCCGTTGTAAATATTCCACGGGTGTATTGCCGGTAGCTTTTATAAAACGCCGGTCGAAATTACGGCGGCTGATGGCCAGTTTTGAAGCCAGTTCTTCGAACGAGATCTTCTCGCCCAGGTTCTCTTCTATGAAATTCTGTGCCTCGCATACCAGGTCATCGCCATGGTTCTTTTGTATTTGGAATATAAGGAAAGGCGATTGCGAAGAACGTTCAATATCTATCTGAAATATTTTTGAACAGTAAATAGCCGTTTGCCGGTTAAAGTATTTTTCAACCAGGAACAAACACAGGTTTAAAAAAGAGAATGCGCCGCCATTGGTATAAATACCCGGTTCAGTGGCAATGAGTTTATCGAGGTGCAGATTGATATTGGGGAACATGCGTTTGAAATCGGTAGCCACATTCCAGTGAGTTGAACAGGTTTTTCCTTCCAGTAAACCGGTGGCTGCCAGCAGGAAGGCGCCGGAACAAATACTGGCAATTTCGGCCCCGTTTTTATATTGGTCTTTGATCCAGTTTACCAATTCCAGGTTCTGTTGAATGATAATATCGAAATCCCGGCAGGCCAGCGATGGGATGATCACCAGGTCGGTTTTTTTAATTTGTTGTATATGTACAGGATGGATGGTAAACAGGCCGGCATCGAGTTGCAATTCTTCCCCATAACCTGCCACCTGGATGGTCATGCCGGATTCATTTCCCAGCCGTTGCCAGTATTCATTGGCCCGCTTTAGAATTTCATACGTGCCGGTAACGCTGCTCAAATTCACATCTTCGTTCGGTACCAGTATGACCACCTGTTTCATGATAAAAAATTTGTATTAAAGATACGGCAATACTTTGTCCAAATCAACCCAGTAAAATGTCTAATTAGTACCCGGCCCATACTGCATTAAGACAGTACCTTTACTATCAGGAACTTATTTTTAATAATCAAATATTATAGCTATGCATTCAAAAAACTATACAACTTCTATTGAAGTTGATCAAACACCGGCAGAAGTGTTCCGGGCTATTACCAATCCCCGTGCGTGGTGGTCGGAAGGGATTGAAGGCAAAACCGAAAAGTTGAATGATGAATTTGTTTATAACTACCGGGATGTGCATCGGGCCCATATGAAATTGACCGAAGTCGTTCCTGACAAAAAAGTTGTTTGGCAGGTACTCGACAACTACTTCAATTTTACGCAGGACGAGCATGAATGGAAAGGCGATACCATTATTTTTGAAATTACCTCAACCGGCAATAAAACGCTCCTGCAATTCACCCAGATTGGACTGACTCCCGAAAATGAATGTTATGAGGTTTGTGAGAAGGGCTGGGGGAATTATATAGATGGCAGTTTGTATAAGTTGATCACTACTGGTAAAGGAATGCCAAATCCGAAGGAAGGTGGTTTTAATGAAGCGTTGTTGAAAGAGATTACCAGGTCGTAAGTTGTGAAGGTGGGCCATCCGCCAGCTGGCGGATGGCCCACCTTACAGTTTATTTCTGCGAATGTATCGTTTGAATGGTCCCATCAGGATTATAGGTCAACTGAGTCACCTTTACGTTGCGTAAATGTGTTTTGCCCGAGAGTTGAACATCGTGGTAGAACAAATACCACCTGCCATCTTTTTCAATAATGGAATGGTGATTCGTCCAGCCCTCTACAGGCGCTAACAGCAAACCTTTATAGGTGAATGGGCCGTATGGACTGTCACCAATGGCGTAAACGATATTATGCGTGTCGCCGGTTGAATACGAGAAATAATATTTGCCATTGTATTTATGCATCCAGGATGCTTCGAAAAAGCGCTGGTCGTTGTTTTTCTCTTTGTACAAGTTCCCGGCGCTGTCCAGTATTTTAACTTCCTTCACTGGTTCTGCAAATGACTTCATATCTGCATTCAACCTGGCTACCCGGGGCAGTATGGCCAGCTCATCGGGCTGACGCAATTTGCGGGTGCTGTCGTATTGGTTGTTTTTCCATTTTTGTAATTGACCGCCCCAGATGCCGCCAAAATACATATAGAACGAACCGTTGTCGTCTTTGAATACACAGGGATCAATACTGTAACTGCCTTTAATAGGTTCTTTTTCGGGAGTAAAAGGCCCTTCCGGTGTTTTTGAAGTAGCTACCCCAATTCTGAATACATCCTGTTTGTCTTTTACCGGAAAGTACAGGTAGTAGGTGTTATTGGCAAAAGCGGCATCGGGCGCCCATAACTGGCGACCGGCCCAGGGAATATCTTTTATATGCAAGGCAACACCGTGGTCAGTTACTTTACCGCCCACGGAATCCATAGAAAGGATGTGATAATCCATCATGTTGAAATGGTCGCCATTGTCGTTTTCAGGAGTACCTGTGGCCGTATCGTGCGACGGATAAATATAAATGCGTCCATTAAAAACATGCGCTGAAGGATCGGCGGTATAAATATGCGTTACCAGCGGTTGCGATAAATACTTGTCGTTTGCTGTAGTGGTTTTCACTCCCGTTGAATCGGGAACCGGTGTTTTGTCAGATGCAGCATCGTTACAACTGCAGACGACAGCGATAGCGGAAGCCAATAAAAAACTGTTTCTTTTCATATGTATTGTTTGTTGTCTTGTATGGTGGTTTAGTTAGTTTTTATAATTGTTTTAGCAGAAGCAAGTCCTTTCCCTGTCGCTGTTACAGTAATAACACCCGGCGCTCCCTTTTTTGCACGAACGATCACCAGTGCCAGTCCTTTGAATGCATTTCTAACTGGGGAAGGAAAAGGGTCCAGGTTGGCGGCATCGCCATTATCGGTCGCTACTATTTCACCGGGACCTGAAACGCTGAATGAAATTAAGTCGCTGGCGTCCGGTGCCAGTATGCCCTGTGCATCCGTTACACGCAGGGTAATAAACGACAGGTCGGTTCCATCTGCTTTTATCAGACTTCGGTCTGGCTGTAGTTTTAGTTTGGCGGCAGCGCCTGCTGTGTGAGCCGTATCATATGCCCAGGGTTTACCGTTCCTGTAAGCAACTACCCGCAGTGTGCCCGGGGTATATTGTACGCTGTCCCAGCGAAGGCGGTATTCGTAGGGGCCTTTCTTTTTTCTGCCCAATGATTTATTGTTTAAAAACAATTCTGCTTCATCACCTGAAGTGAACACATGTACAGGTGTGATCATGCCGGTACGTTCGGGCCAGGTCCAATGGGGCAGTATATGTGCCATTGGTAAATTGGGGCGCCAGCGGGCCTGGTACAGGAAAAAGCGGTCTTTCTTAAAACCTGCCAGGTCTATTATACCGGAATAAGAACTACGGGCCGTATAGTACGGGGTTGGTTCGCCGATATAATCCCATCCGCTCCACACAAATTCTCCGGCCACATACGGGTGTTTGTCCTGTGAGGTAAATACTTTGTCAGGCGAGGCGCCAAAAGCGGCTGTATACAGTTCATAGGCGCTTACAAACCGGTTGTCGGGATCGCCGCCGGTGCTGTCGCTTACCGGCGCACTGATACCATTGTATACCGGGAAAATATAAGTGCCGCGCGAGCTTAATGTCGACGCCGTTTCACTGCTCACGATCATTTTATTGGGAAATTTGCTGTGAAATGCCGGGTATAAGGGCGATGTTCTGATGCCTTTGAGGTGCGCATAGGCCGGTGCATCCCGGATGCCTTCGCCCTGGTAGTTCAAACAAAGGAGGTCGAGTGCTGCGGGAAAAGGCATGTCGGGTTTGGCGTAATTCATGGAAGCGGTCGCCGGCCGGGTGCTGTCTTCATCATGTACTATTTCAGCCAGTTTCCGGGCCACCACAGCTCCGGTGTCGCCGGTATATTGTTCGCCTACTTCATTGCCGAAACTCCAGGCAATAATGGAGGGGTGATTTTTATCGCGCCTGATAAATGAACGGGTATCGGGTTCATACCAATCGGGAAAGATCAGGTGAAAATCATGGGGTGTTTTTTTTCTTTCCCAGCTGTCGAATATTTCATCGATCACCAGGAAGCCCATCTTGTCTGTAAGCTCCAGCAATTCAGGGGCAGGCGGGTTGTGCGATAAGCGAATGGCATTGCAGCCCAGTTCACGCAACAGCTCCAGTTGTCTTTCCGCCGCCCGGGTATTAAAGGCCGCACCCAGCGCGCCGAGGTCATGGTGCTGGTTCACTCCCTGAATACGCACCGGTTTCCCGTTTACCAGCAGGCCTTTTTCTGCATCAAACTGAAGCGTACGGATGCCAAAACGGGTTTCATATTCATCTATAATTTTATTATTAGCATATACTTTGGTAACGGCCAGGTACAGGTTAGGTTTTTGTGCAGGAGCGGGACCCCACAACATTGGATTGTTGAGTACAACCGAATTGTCAGTTTGTATTTTCTTTCCTGCGGGAACCGTATTGGTGGAGCGGGGAAAGGTGGTTGCTTTATTGCCTGCTTTCCCGGTTTTTTCATTGATGGTGAAGATCTCTGTGACCAGGTCAATGCGTTGATTGGTTGTGGAATTGTTTTCCAGTGTAATGGCCAGGTCAACAGTGGCTGCGGTGGCAGATACATTTTTCGTATGTATGAAAGTGCCCCATTGCGCTATATGCACAGGCGCCAGTTTTGTTAACCATACGTTCCGGTACAGACCGCCGCCAGGATACCAGCGGGCGGAATTGGCCGGATTGTCGAGCCGGATTGCCAGTTGGTTGTCGCTACCAGGTTTTATGTAAGGTGTGAGGTTAAGCCGGAAAGAGTTATAGCCATACGGCCAGCCGCCCACCAGGTTTCCATTCAGCCAAACCATGGCATACGACATGGCGCCATCTATATCCAGGTAGATCATTTTATCCTTATCTGTAACGGGAATGGTCAGTTTGCGGCGATACCAGGCTACACCAGGACTGGGTAAGCGCCCCATGCCGCCACCCACTTCTGCAGGATCGCCTTTGAAAAAAGGGCCTTTGATGGCCCAGTCGTGCGGTAGGTTCACCGGCTCCCAACTGGCATCATTGAAATTGCTTTGTACAAAAGGAAAATCACTGCCGGGGTTACCTCCAGGCCGCTGGTGCTGTTTGGCCGGGTCTTTTATAAAATCATTGGCGCTGGGCAGGATCCAGCTTTTTAATACGTTTGTTGCCGCAGTGACCGCTACGGCTTCGGTAGGTTTGGAGTCTGCCACTACATTGTCGTTCCGGTCAGCCACTTCCGGACGGATGTCGTAGATCAGTTTATCGGGTGTGGAAGTGTATTTCATAAACCTCCAGCCTTCGTTTATAGAAATGCGTTCCCGGGCAGGGTTAACCTGACTGATACCGTCTGGCAATAAGAAAATAGTTAATGTGATAAATGAACAAATACACCGGACTGTTTTCAACTGCATGAACAACTATTTTGTCAATATGAATATACTGAATTAAAAAAAACTAAGGAGAGATGAGTTAGTTTCCCTCCTTAGTGCTGGTTTAATCAGAGCCTTCCCGGTTAATAGCCCGGGTTTTGTTCAAGTACTGCCTTATTGTTCTTTTCAATTTCAGTAACGGGTATGGGCCATAAGTTGTAATTGTCTTTCATTTGAGGGCCATAAAATGGATTGCATTTCCGGGTCCTTTCCACCCACTTGCCCAAACGCATCAGGGTTAACATTCTTTTTTCTTCGATGCCCAACTCCCTGAGTCGTTCGTCGAGTATGTAATCAAGATTTACGTTAGCTGATAATACATCCGACGCACCTGCCCTTCTTCTTACTGCATTGATGTCAGCTGCAGCCGCCGTTGTGTTATTTAAGCCAACATAGGCCTCTGCTCTGAGCAGGAAGGTTTCGGCCAGCCGGCTCATATACTGATCGATATAGGTACCACCTGCACCTGCTTTCAGCGCATACTTTTGTACAGGGTCTGTTGATGTTGGGTTGGCATATAAAGAAGTTGGATAATCGTATGGCTGGCTGCACTTTGATTGATAAGGGTAAAATGCCCGGTCCCATTTTCCTTTTTGAATAGGTCCATTGATGCCGGTTAAATCTCCAGGCGGGTTTTGAGTGGAAATTATTTTACCATAATAAGGGCTTTGCGGATTGTTCGACACAAATTCCCTGACAAAATTGTTATTCGCATTGCGAATATCGTTGATGAAATCGCTTTGCCAAACGGTATCGCTGAACCAGTAAGAAGGGGCCAGGAAGCCTACACCCCGCCCACCGGTATAATCACCCATAGGCCAGTTAAACAAAGGGACTTTGGTGGTGCCTACCGGCGATGTTAAATCCCGTACCAGTGGGGCATGTACGCGTTCTGCTGCATATACGCCAAATTGTGATCCACCGGTGGTACTGCCGCCGCCGCCTGGTACATCTGTTTCAATTTGTATTACCCATATGGCTTCTGTGTTGCCGGCTGATTTTCTGTTTTGATTACCACGCTGGAACAGGTCCCAATACACATCGCCGGGCGTAACTGTTCTGCGGGTGCCGAACCGGGTTGTCATCAGTTTCATGGCCGGGTTATTGATGACCTTTGTGGCTGCATCAACCGCTTTCTGATATTGTTTGTCGGCATTATATACTTCGGCAAGCAGGTGATAAGCAGCCGTGCTGCTGATCTCTCCATCCTTCACGGATGTGGAGGCGATATCGGGTAGATTGGCAGCTGCAAAATTCAGGTCTTCTTCTACCTGTGCGTATACTTCTTCCCTGGTAGCGCGGGTGAAGTCTGTTTTGGGTGTTTCTATTTCATTTAAGTTCAGCGGAACGCCGCCATATAAATAACCAAGCGCCCGGTAAGCCAGCCCCCTGAAAAACTTGGCTTTTGCTTCAAATAAAGTTTGTTGTGCTGCCGTAAGGCTGGAAGTAGGAAGCCGGTGAAGAATGGTGTTCGCTTCCTCAATGATCTTGTAATGCGGCGCCCAGGCAAAGTTGGTGATGGCTGTGGCGCTGGCGGCAATCTCTCCGGGCAGGTTAGCCGCAGTGGCCGTAGCATCGTAATAAGCATCTGTGCGGTACATGTACCAGAATGGGTTGAAGTCATTGACCGTATAATAATGACTTCTAACCAGACCGTATAAGTCATTAATTGAGGCATTAAAATCGGCCTCTGTGTTAAAGGCGTTGCTGGTGCTTAAGAAGGAGGAAGGGTTTTCATCGAGGAAGCTTTTCTTGCAGGAAAGGCTTCCGGCTGTAAGCGTCGCCAATAATATATATGCGTATCGTTTCATGTTAATTTTTTTAACCGTAATAGATAAACTAAACTAATAGGTGATGTTCACGCCCACTGAAAATGATTTCATTACTGGTCGTCCGTTAGTTATTAAGCCCATAGGTTGATTATTGAGATCAAGTGCTTCAGGGTCCCAGCCTTCCCAGTTGGTCCAGGTTTTTAAGTTCTTTCCGCTTACAAATACACTCAGCGACTGGAATTTTATGGTCTTGATCAGGCTGGTAAGATTATAGGAAACAGATACATCCTGCAATCTGATAAAGTTTCTTTTCTGCCATATCTGGTGAACCGTTGGATTGCCTGTAGCGGCAGCGGGCTCAACCTTGGCATGTGTGCCTGAAATATTGCGGGGATATTTTCCCGAAGGATTCGCAGGCGACCAGAAATCTGTTTGAACCGGATAATTATTACGGATGGCATTATCGTCACGGAAGTAGAAAGGACTGTTGGGGCCCAGGAAGCCATCTTTGCCACCTTGAATAGAATTGAAGAAAATACTTACCGACAGCGCTTTCCACGAGAACTGGTTATACAGGCTGAGCTGGTAAGCTGGTTCTCTGCGACCCAGGAAAACCCGGTCTTTGTCGGGCGTAATATCATTATCCTTGTTCTGGTCAACCAGGCGTTCTGTGCCTGTAATAAAGCCAGGGATAGGCGTTTCACCAACCTGATAAATACCGTTGGGTTGGTAATCGTATATGGCGTTGCGTGATTTGTTGATGAACAGGCCGCTTGCCGGCAGGTCATCTTCTTTGCCATCATGATCCGCATCGGTTCCTGTAATAGTAACGATCTTGTTCCGGTTAGCCCATACGTTGGCGGTAGCTGTCCAGTGAAAATTTTGCTGGTCCAGAATTTTATAAGAGATGGATGCCTCTATACCATTGTTGCGCAATTCGCCCACATTGGTTTGAATGATGCTGAAGCCGGTAATATCCGGGATGGCAATACTGTATAAAAGATCTTTGGTGCTGTTGAAATAAGCATCGATGTTACCATAAAGCCGGTTATTGATCAGGTTGAAGTCGATGCCGAAGTTTAACCCGCGTGTTTTTTCCCATTTCAGATCGGGGTTACCAAGGGCTACTACCTGCTGGCCAATGGCCGGGTTGCCTCCATCGCCAAATACATAAGAAGGATTAACATTTACCCTGGCTATGGAAGTGTATCTCGGTGTTTGGTTGCCACTTAAACCATAACCTGCTCTTAGCTTCAGGTAGTTCACGAAAGAAATATCTTTCATGAAGTCTTCTGAAGAAATGATCCAACCCAGGGCTGCTGTGGGAAAGTAAGCATACTTATTGTTGGCGGCAAATCCCGAGAAGCCATCGCGGCGAATGGTAGCCGTTAACAGGTATTTATCGTTGAATTTATAATTAAACCTTGCCATTTGGTAGTTCAGCCTTTCTGTCCACTGGCCCGTTGTATCATTAAAAACAGTGCCAAGGGAAAGATTATTATAACTAAGGTTAAGCCGGTCGAACCCGGTTGCTCTTGCGTAGGTAGAGTCTGCTCTTCTTTCTATGGCACCATATAATAAGGTGGCTGAAATATCATGTTTGCCGAATGTTTTACTATAGGTGAGAATATTATCGAATGTGTAGTCATAATATTCTCTATTGTATTTTGAGGCTTCCCCGGTCGAGTTGGCGCCATAAATGCTGCTGAAAAAATGCTGATCAACGGTATAATTATTACCGAAGTTCATGCGGTAATTGAGTCCTTTCAGAAAGGGGAAGTCGATGTCGGTATACACGTTCGCAAACAAATAATTGTGTCTTTCCTTATCATCAACATAATAAGTTGAAAATGGATTAGGTTCCAGTGTTTTGGTAGGGAAGGGAATCAACTTGCCGGCAGAATCGTATGGCTCTTGCAGGGGCGACCAGCGCATAATGCTGTTCAAAGAAGGTTCGGCCCCATCCTGGTTTACAAATGACCCGCTGGAAATGATTCCTACCTTCCACCAGGTGAGCGGTTTTACCTCAATATTGGCCCGGATACTTTTTCTTTTAAAGATATCATTGATGACAAATCCCTTTTGATTGGTCAGGCCGCCTGATAACAGGTAAGTGACCTTGTCGCTGCCACCTGAAATGCTCAGGTTATTTTCAATGATGTTTCCGGTATTGGTAGCCGCATCGTACCAGTTATAATCATAGGGCAATAACTGACCATTGACTTTCATGGTGGCATCTACCCAATCCGCCACATTGAAGCTTGGGTCCGGTGTGGTATAATCGGGAGCCAGGTATGCCTTATTCCAGGTTGCCTCTGTTATATTTTTCAGGTATTCTTCACGGTTCATTGGCCGCAGGTCACTGGTGGGTTTTTGGCTGGCGTAAGAACTGGAAAAACTGATCCTTGTTTTGCCGGCACGGCCTTTTCTGGTAGTGATCAATAATACACCATTGGCGGCCTGCGCTCCATATACCGCGGTAGAGCTGGCGTCTTTTAATACATCTATAGAAGAAATGTCATCAGGATTGATAGATGATAGCGAGCCGGTGTATTGAATACCGTCAACGATAATCAGTACATTCTGGTTACCGCTAAGGGTATTTTGTCCACGAACCGAAATGGGCGGCGTGCCACCGGCGTATGTTGACAACCCAACATTTAGTCCCGGTACCGTTCCCTGCAAATATTGACCAACGTTGGTATTGGGAGAATTGGCCATTGTTTCCAGGTTTACACTGGCAACAGAACCAGTAAGGTCTTTTTTGCGGCGGGTACCATAACCAACCACTACTACTTCGTCAAAACTTTGGGTAACAGCGGTCAGTTGAACGGTCAATTGATCACTGTTTCCTACAGTCACTTCTTTTGCTTTAAATCCAATGTTTGAAATAACGAGCACAGCCCCTTTAGTGGCTGCTATGGTAAATTCACCTTTTTCGTTGGTGGAAGTGCCGGTGTTGGTTCCTTTTATGGAAACAGTAGCACCTGCTATAGCTGAGCCTGAATCACTGGTAACCCGGCCATGAACGGTTGTTCCCTGGGCGAATGCTGAGATAGGCCCGCTCAACAGACAAGCAGTGGAAAATAGAACAAATAATAACCGCCCGGTAGATAACCGGAAAAAGCTGGCTATTATTTTGTGCTTAGTTAACTTTTGCATGAGCATAGTTTGATTTTAATGCGTTACTAATAAATGATTATGGAACGGGAGGGTAACTGGTTAGGGTAGCCGGCTGGTTCTGCAACCCGGGTCAGATTGCAATGAACTATTGTTAATTCAGTATAATAATGAGGTATAACTACAGGGAATGGGGCTATGGAAGAAGGACATAGCCCCGGTTTGGCAATTGAAAGATTTTCCGCAAGCAGCATACAGCAATTAGTTATTCAATTCTCAATCGTTATCAATCGGTGAGATAGCAGCGGTGCTATCAGAGACGAAATTATATAATTTCTAAAGAAAATGTAACCGATTACAAAAATAATTGGCACTTTTTCGGTAAAAGATTTCTAATTGCAGCACATGAACGTTTTAATGGGGACGGGAGCATAAATAAGGGTGACCTGAAATCGATTCCAAAAAAACCAGGCAGGACGCCATGATCTTTGGGAAAACACGGCAGGTGGGGAGTTGAACTGGCAGTCCCCTTTAAAAACCATGACCATAGTAATATGATATATGTCAGTGGTTTAAGGATTTTGGGCAGAAATTGTTTAAAAAGTAATTAATAACAGGTGGAGGTATTGAAACGCATGCTGTTTATGATATGATTTTTGCAAAAACCGGTATTTTATTAACTGCCGGACAGCTTTTTTTAAAATGCCGGTTTTATAAAGCTGTATACCGCTGATTGCATGTAACCGATTACAAAGTATACGGTTATTATCCTTTGAAAATGATGCATTATCCGGGATCCTGTATCACTTCCCCGGGGAAACGATATGTTTCTCAGGGGTTTTATGTTCTGAACCTTTTTGCAACTCATTCAATTATTAAATGCATTAATAGTTGCCATAACCGCATTAACCTGCTTTTTCAACTGTCGTTATTGTCGTTCTTACTTACATTTAATAATTGCATAATGTCTTATTGATAATAGAATAACGCAACTAAACCAATTTTGCATTCGATTATTCCAACTAAGGCAACATGAGAATATTTGTACTGGCTACACTTTTATTTGGTATTGGTATTATAGTAAATGGTCAACAGACTACACCGGATCCCCACTACAAACTGATCAGGGGCAACAACTTTGTGCAATCAAAGAACTACTACTTGCTTACCCTGTTGCAACAGGATAGTGTGGTAGCAAAGATGTTGGAACACGATACCTTACTGGCTTCTATAGCAGCAAACAAACTGGCAGGTCTTTCAAAAGCCGGTAAAGAATGCACTGGTAATTTGGCCTGTTATGCAGAACGCATGGAGTTTAGCGAAAAAGAAATTAGTGACGTAAGCGCCCGTTTAATGGCATTATATAATAATAACAATGCGTTGGGCCGTTTAGTGCAAAAACATTTGATTGCTTCCGGTGCCTATATCTTATATAAGAACAGTGCCCCTGCGGAAATGCTGGTAAAAGCCTGGGAGCAGGATGCACGTGGTATCAACTATGCCATTGGCGTATATGCTGAAGGTAAAAAACCGAATTATCCCCTCATTGATTCCATCAGCTTCAATGTACATGACAGACGCTACGGTTCATTATTATATACTACCACCTATACCGTAGCCAGCGAATGTGCCGATGCCCGTTTGTTTTTTGTACCCTCCCTTACCTGTGCGCTTCGTTACCTGGAAATAAACGAGCGTGAACAGGCAGCCGATTACGAACCTATGACAGAAAAAGCGAACAAAGCGGCGTTTGACAGGATCAAAACTATTAAATGGAATGCGTATCCCTATTCTGTGATCCTGGTACCTGGTGCGGGACCTGAAGAACCCCAGACGCCATTAAGTGCTGAAGGTATGTTGCGTTGCAGACTGGCTGCCGTGCAATATAAAAAAGGCGCTGCGCCTTTTGTGGTGGTATCGGGCGGTAAAGTACATCCGTACAAAACCACCTGGTGCGAAGCCATTGAAATGAAAAAGTTCCTGATCGAAAAATTGAATATACCCGAAAACGCCATCATCATTGAGCCACATGCCAGGCATACAACTACTAATTTACGAAACTGCGTACGGCTCATTTACCGATATGGAATGCCCTTCAACAAAGCCTGTGTCACTACCACTTCAGGTGGGCAAAGTATGATGATCACTAACACACTTGCCGCGAGATGCTTAAAGGAGTTAAATGAAGTACCCTTTCAAAATGGCAAACGCCTTACGGAAACGGAAGCTGAGTTTTTTCCAGCCATTGAAGCATTACAAATTAATCCAACTGAACCATTAGATCCTTAGTCCGGGAAAGAATTTAGAAGTAGGAAATAAGAAATAAGAAACAGCTGAAAATCGTAGCTCGCTACTGGTTTCGGATTCGTATTGCCTGTCTCGTACGGCTTACTTCCTGCCTCATCCGTTTATATCATCAAAACACTGTTTATGAAACTTTTCTCCATTGTGGCAACAAGCTTGTTCTTTCTATTCTCCTCAGACCATCCAGCCAATATCAATATGCAAATTGAGCAGGCCCGCACAGTCGATTCACTAGGAGCCTGTCAGGGTGCCTCTTTTCAAAAAGGACGCCTGTTCTTATATGGTGATCGGGAAGTAGGTATGATCCGCGAATTTAAAATGACCGGCGACTCACCGGTTTACATAAATAAAGAAGTTAAGCTTACTGAGAATGGGGTGGATGTGATCAATCACCCAACGGGTATTGCCTGGAATGGACAGGCACCCACTTTTATTGGAAACAGCATTCGGCTCGATGCGGCCGGTACCAAATGGAAAGCAGTGATATACTGTGTAAACTGGCAGGGTTTGTTAACCACCGGCACACTGGATGGCAACCTGCTCAATACCATCGAAGATGATGCCTGCATACAGGGAACCCGGCCCGAATACGTGCAATACAAAGGCAAGTGGTATGTAGCCACAGCCGATTATGGCGATAAAGGAAATGAAGTGCGGCTATACGATCCTGCCTTATTGCAACATGCAAAAAAGACCAGCGAAAAAGGCGTGCTGGTAAAAAAGTTTACCTGTACACCCTGGGTGCAAAATCTTCACTGGATCGCCGCCAGGAATATACTGGTGCTTATTCAGAACCAGATAGAAGGCAGAAGATGGCGGTTCACCTACCTGGATTTTAATAAATCAATGGAAACCGGCACACAACAGGTAATTAAAGTAGTGGACCTTGACCGCACCGATGAACTGGAAGGATTTACGTTCCTCGATGGTGACTCGAAAGGCATAGCGGTTAGCTCATCGCGAAGAGATAATGTTAATGATATGAAGGTTAGTTGGAAGTAGGGGCGAGGTACTTCTACTTCTATAGATCTCCGAAGTAATTTATAAAGTATAAGCGATCTTATTAAGAATCTACTCACAATAAAAATCAACCATGGGAAAGGTAATTCAACACAAACGTTTCACTCCAGATTACAGTAGCATGTTCCGGCACCTCAGGTGGTGGATAGGTGTTCTCTGTATGGTTATGTCAATACCGGTATTGGCGCAAACCAGTAAAGTTACCGGTACTGTAACCGACGAAAAAGGGCAGCCGCTGGCTGCAGTAAGTGTGCAGGTAAAGAAATCGAATAAAGCGGTTATGACCGGTGACAACGGTAAATTCAGTATTGACGTAAATGCAAATGCAACATTGGTGTTTTCTTCTACTGGTTATGCAACGCAGGAAATTGCAGTTGCCAGCCAGGCAGAGATCGAGGTTAAAATGAAAGAGGATGTGAAAACCCTGGAAGAGGTTTCTATCGGTTACCAAAAACTCAGGAAGAGTGATGTTACTGGTTCTATTTCCAGTGTGAAGGCAAGTGAGCTGAATCTTTCCTCGCCAACACTCAGTCAGGCGATGGTAGGTAAATTAGCCGGTGTGCAGGTATCGCAAACAAGTGGTGCCCCTTATTCCGGTGCAAAAATACGGGTACGTGGTGTTGGGTCTATCAATGCCAGCTCTGAGCCATTGTATGTTATAGATGGTTATCCTGTGGGCGGTAACGTTACCCAGGGTGTAGGTAATGGCGGCGGTGGTACCAATGGTTACAACCCGGCTACATCAGGAAACGATGTTTTTATTAACCCGGATGATATCGAGTCGATTGAAGTATTGAAAGATGCGGCTTCTGCAGCCATTTATGGTTCAAGAGCATCGGGCGGCGTAGTGCTGATCACAACGAAAAGAGGTAAAACAGGTAAAGGGAAATTGACCTATGATTTTCAGCTGAGCAGCCAGTCGCTGGCTAAAAAGGTAAAACTGTTGAATGCTGATCAGTTTACCGATCTGTTTGTAAATGGCCGTAATGCCAACTACAAGGACATCCTGATCTCAAAAGGAGTAGCCTGGGACGATAAGTTTTATTCTGATGACAATGCTACCCGTGTGGCTAAATCAGGCCAGCAGGCAAACAACTGTAGCGTATGTATCATCAAGGACCTGTATGATTTCCCTACCCAAAAGATCATTGCGCCCAAGTACAATACCGACTGGCAGGATGTGTTGTATAACAATGCTTTGGTAACAAGACACAATCTTACCTTCTCTGGTGGTAATAATGGCGTTCGTTACCTGGTAAGCGGCGGTTATCTCGATCAGCCAGGTATTTTAGCCAGTACTTTCCAACAACGGGTTAACCTTAGAACAAATATCGATGCGGATGTTTCTCCCAAATTGAAAATTTCATCGAGCGTATTTATAACCAATAACAGCAACCGGGAAGTACAGGAAGGCCGTTTTAACCAGGGCCCGATTTTGGGTGCATTGGTGTACATGCCTATTTTCCCGGCTTATAATCCCGACGGCAGCCTGGCTTTGTCGTATGACAATGCCGGCAAGCAGTTCGATGGATTTACCTATGCATTTCAGGGTATTGAAAACCCGCTGGCCTTGGCCCAACGCGTGAATATTACCCGCAAAGGTCTTCGTACTACCGCAACTGCCAGTGCTACTTATGAGATCCTGAAAGGGCTTACTTTTAAATTAAACCTGGGTGGTCAGTCGTACAAGGAGAAATATGAATATTATTATCCTACTAATTTGAGTAGTGGTGTTTCTGGTCCGGGTTCAAGCGCGGCTACAACCGCAGCCAATTCTGCTGCACAAACTACCGATATTCAGGACAGGCTGGCAGAATACACATTGGCTTACAACAAACAGATTGGGAAACACAGTTTTAATGTGCTGGGTGGTTATACTGCACAGCAATCTACTACCGATATCTTAGGGGTGGCGGCAAAAAACTATAGCAATGACCTGGTGCAACAGGTAACAGCTGGTGGTCCTGCAGCAGGTGATTCTTATATCATTTTAAACACGCCAGGTAATACGGCGGGTGTTCCTGTTACAAATACCGGCAAATCGAATGTTACGCTGCTGTCATATTTAGGCCGTGTGGTATATAGTTATAACAGCCGTTATTCATTGACCGGTTCATTCCGTACCGATGCATCCTCACGTTTTGGCCCGGAGAACCGTTGGGGTAAATTTGGATCAGTATCTGCCGGCTGGGCTGTTTCTAATGAAGAGTTTTATCATGATTGGTTGGGCGCCGGTTCTTCTTTGAAATTACGCGGCAGCTGGGGTTTAACAGGTAACAACAACATTCCTAACTATGGTTATGAGCAAAGCGTAACCGGTTCTGGCGGTTATGTAATTGGCAATACAGTAAATAGTGCCAACTGGGCCTATGGTATTGCAGATAATACCCTTGGTTGGGAATCTACCAAGCAATTTAACTTTGGTACTGACATCACTACGCTGCATAATCGGGTGTCGATCATTGCTAACTATTATATCAGTAATTCTTACGATCTGTTGTTCTATAAAAACGTATCTGCCATTACTGGTAGCTCACAGGTGCTTACCAATCTGAAAAATTCAAAGATCCGTAATGCCGGTTTTGATTTACAATTGGATGTGAAGGCGGTTCAAACGAAAGATTTCCAATTGAACGTGAGTGGTAACATCATGACCAATAAAAATAAAGTGATGAGCCTGGGTGATGCAAGTGAAATACAGATTGCGGGTGGTGAAAGAAGCTATGTTACCCATATAACCCGTGTAGGCGATCCTGTGGGTTCTTTCTATGGAGTAAAAGTGGCTGGCATGGTACGTCAGGCCGATATGGATAATGTAAATGCTGACTGGGCGGTGTACAAAGCCAATGGCAATAAGATTCCTGCCGGCTATAAAATGAAAGCATTCCCTATTTCAACTTTCTCAACCACGCCTTTGAATCCCGGCGATCTGTATTTCCAGGATAAAAACGGTGATGGTCTGATCACCGATGCAGATAAGGATGTTATTGGATCACCATATCCGAAATTTAACTATGGTTTCAATCTTAGCATGAGCTATAAGATGTTCAGCTTTAGTGCATCTTTCAACGGATCACAAGGCAACAAGATCATGGATGCGCAGGATTACTATATCAGAAATATGGAAGGTTCAGGTAATCAGTATGCTGTGATCGATCAACGGTACCGTAGCGAAGCACAACCCGGAAATGGTCACGAATACAGAAGCTCACGCGGTGGTTCACAAAGTAACAGTACCCGTTTGAGTGATTATTATTTACAGGATGGTTCTTACTTCCGTTGTACCAATATGACCCTTGGTGTTAATCTGAATTCATTTGCAGTAACTAAAAAGCTGGGTCTTGCCGGTCTGCGCTGGTATGCTTCTGTTGACAATGCATTTACTGTTACCAAATACCTGGGTTACAATCCAGAGGTTGATTATAACAATGGCGATAACAGAACACCGGGTGTTGACTATGGTAAATATCCTTTGGTTCGTTCATTTAACACAGGTGTAACAGTAACATTCTAAAACAAAAATTATTAAAAGATATTTATGCGTAATAAGGTTTTAATATTTGCAGGTATGCTGTCAATAGCGGGTATTACCAGCTGCAGCAAATCCTTCGTGGAGCAAACAAATCCGAATGCGGCATCGGTTGACAATGCCTATAAAACGGAATCAGATGTGGCACAGGGTGTAATGGGGGTTTACCAGGCATTGAGAAGCAGCAACTGTGTAGGGGAAGGCGCCCAGTTATGGACAGATGACCGCGCAGATGATGTGAATACAACCGATAACCAGTCGAATAATGGCGAGCCGTTTCAGTTTTCTGCCTTTGCTATTGTTCCCAGTAATACCTATCTGTACAGTCATTGGTCGGCTTTGTATACGCCTATTTCAAGGGCTAATATTATTTTATCTATGATAGATAAAATAACTTTCGCCGACAACGGTACAAAAACACAATACATTGCCGAGTTGAAATTTATCCGGGCGTTCATGTATTTCAACCTGGTTCGTGAATTTGGCGATGTGCCTGTAGTAACCGAGCGGTTAACGACAAGCGATCAGGCTACTGCTTTAACCTTCCGGGTTAAAAGGGAAGATGTGTATGCCCAGATTGTAGCTGATTTGAAGGATGCAGTAGGCAGTAATTTGCCGGTGGTACAACCCACTGCCAATAAAGGCCGGGTATCGTTACAGGCGGTGAATGCATTGTTGGGACAGGTATATTTAACCATGGGTGCATCATTGCCCAACGACAAAACCGCCAATTTTAACAATGCCAGGACTTATCTGATGGCTTGTTACAATCAAAAAACGTTCAATAACCTGAGCGACATCCCTTTTGCAGATGTTTTTGATGTAGCTAAGAAATCAACAGTGCCCGAGATCATTTTCCAGATCGTTTACAAACAGGGAGATCCAAACCTGTCTTCTTCATTGGCTAAGAACAATCAGCCGAATAAAGAAGCCGGTTTATCTCCGTTCGATTCAAAGGCTACTGGTGGTTTGTTTACAAAGGACCTGTTGAATGAATTTGAAACAGGCGATATTCGTACAGATTCGTCTATCAAGTATTCGACTATCAATAAATACTATTACATCTCTAAATTCAAAGATGCCAGCTCAGGAGCCACCACATTAGGTTATGGCGGCAACGACTGGATTCTGATCCGTTATGCAGATGTAATTTTAAACCTGGCAGAAGTGAATATGTACCTGGGTGATGAGCCCACTGCTATCACTTACCTGAATATGGTGCGCGCACGGGCGCTGCGGCCTGATTATGCCACCATGAAGGCAACTGATGCAAATTATAGCACCAGATACCCAACGCTGAAACTGGCTATTTTACATGAAAGAAGGGTAGAGCTGGCATTTGAGCACCATCGCTGGCACGATTTGATCCGCTTCTTTTCACCAACCGAACTGGTTGATTACTTCCATGCAAAAAAGCAGGCAGATTACGACAATTCACCGTTGACCAACTGTACAACCAAGGACTACTATTTCCCTATTCCGCTGAAGGAATATCAGTTGGATCCTGTGAAAATGTATCAGAACGATGGTTATAATAATTAGAAAATAGCTAATAACTGATATAGTTGCACAATGCCGGTAAATCATTACCGGCATTGTTGTTGTATAACGAGTTTGGGGAGCGATTTTTCAAAAAATCTATATTGACTTATTTTTTGACAACATCGGCTCATTGAATGACAGCTTTAGCAAATTGATTGACACAATCAGCTTATAATTTCACGTCTTTGCCTTATCCGATGTGACAATTGGCTTATTAAGTCGCGTAATGGGCTATGTAATAATCCCAATAGTGTATTGGATAATCGTAATGGGTCATGTTAACCTAAAATTTATTTAGGGGAATTGATCTTTCTACTTACTTATGAGGCAGCTTTTATTTATTTCCAGCTATTTGATCATTTTTCCCTTCGTCTTATAATAATCTTCGTGCTGTTGTATTCTTCTGCTTAATTCAGTTGCCATTACCGAGCCTTCTTCAAAACCGTAGTCTTTCAAAAGGATCTGGTAATACTTCCAGGCCTCCTCAAAATGCTGGGTCAACAGGTTTAAATGACTCAGGTCGTAATACAGGATCTGCTGTACATTCTTGTCAACCCGTGGCGCTGCGCTGTTCAAAATCTGCTCCAGTACCAAACGGGCATCCGAAGCTATTGTTTTGCAGGCCTCGCTATTGCCTCTATCCATTGAGTCGAGGGCTATTTTATATTTCATCACCGCAGTATCTATGTCATTGTAATCATAGGGCCGTTTTTTTTGTTTCACCACCCCATACCCATACGTTTCACGCATGGTCTTTACACCATAGAAGGAATAGTTGATGACATCTATCATTTTTTGGAAGACCTGTCTGGCTATCTTTTCCTCCATTTTTCTGTTAATTTCAGATTTGTTATTTGATTCAAAATCCGACAGCGTCAAGTCTGAAAAGAAAGGATAAATATGTCTTACCGTGTCTACCAAAAAGTCTTTGTGCAGCGGCAGCGTAAATACTTCGTTTTCGCCGGCAATTTCAAATACACTTATTACCTGGCCCGCCTTGTTTTTTATGATAAGCTTACAGGGGAAATTGCAGGTGTAATCGCGAACCAATCCATCCACAGCTTTCAACGTATGGGTTTGGTCGTATAGTTTAGTTGAGAAATTTCGTGTCTTTTGTGGCGTGAGATTTAACATGCCCGGTGCAAAAACCTCACAGGAGTAATCTGCAGGCATACTGGAAGGTTTTTGCCAGTTCGCTGTTGCTTTCAGATTCCTGTAGGCGTACATTTCTTCCATGATGTTTGTTTCAATCATGTAGGAGCCCGAGTGGTACGTTAAAGCCTTGGGTAATTTGAGTTCCATTTTTTCCGCAGGGGTCACCGGCGTCAGTAAGGGAGGTAATATTAGTTTTCGGGTTACATAATCGTAGTCGATCTTTACTGCTTGTTGTGCAGATGCTTTAATGCACGGCAACAGTATAGCCATGGCTATTACCAACAATTTTTGCATAACTAATGTAAGTAAACGTTTATTATTACTAAAGGGTTGAACTTTTTCAAAGACTGATTTCCTATTACCATACATTGGTTGTTATCAGCCAGTTTACCAGTTGCCATTCGGCTTTGGCGTAATCGGGAATTTTAATCTTGTGCCTGCTTTTATCAGCCATCAATACGAGTTCGGGATCAAAGCTGCCACCGGTTACTTTCATAAAAGCCAACATCGCGTCATCCATTTTTTGACCTTCAAAAGTGTAGGGCGTAAGCACTCTTTTCCAGAATACATAATATGTTGCCTGGCCGCCCCCCCGAATGGTACCCACTATTTTTTCTACCCTTCCCAGCAAAATGCCATCCTGGTAAACTTCATGCGTATAAATGGTTTCCGTGTCCTCCTCGCGTTTATAATCAAACCGCAATTCAAAAGGGGTTGTTTTATCCCGGCTCAGTTGGGCTACAATACGTTCTTTGTTCTCTTTCTCATATTGCCTGATGTAGATCGAGTCGGCTGTGAAATCATACGTATTAGCTTTCATATAATCGCTCACGGCCTGTTGGTTAAATGCTTCTCCCTGTATCAACGCTGGTTTATTATTAGGAAATAACAAAGCTAACAGCTCCCTTTCCAGGTAACGGTATTCGGTAGGAAACCGATAGGCTGCCTTTTTTTCAGGATTATCGAAAAACTTTACTTCGATCCAACGGGAAACATTCCTTCTCAGGGGATTTTCCAGGTCAAAGTATCTTTCTTTTACATTTATCAATGGCTTATTGGCGGGTGAGCTGATGGTAACATTAAACAGCGATAACAGGCCCCCTTTTCCTTCATAAGTGGCGATAAGCGAATTGTCTGCAGTGATCTTCCCTTTTTTGATATTGTATTGCTGGGCAGAAAGAAGCAATGGACACGATGCAATGGCAAAGAGTAAACATTTAGGGTTCATAGGGTCGTACGGTTTATTGAAATATATAATGCGAAATAGCCGGTTGGTGATTTAGGCCGGACCAGAACGGCGCTGTTCTTTACTTATTGTTTTTTAGGGATTTAGTTTGGGTAAATTTCATATACACCTGAGTGTTAGGGGTGGGTCATGATAAGGACAGGAGGTGTGATGAGGAAATATATTAATACGAAATGCTCCCTTTACCCGGGAAAGGTTAATGAATATTGAATAAGGGCAGAGGGTAAAGGGCAGAAGGCAGAGAGAAGAAGACAGAAATCCGGGTACCGTAGGTCACCTGGCTATAGGTAAAATATTTTCACGAAAAAGCCTCGCGCAATTTTACGCGAGGCTTTTTATTTTTAGGTTTTCATCTCTGCCCTCTGCCCTTTACCCTCTGCCCTTTGTCTTATTTCCATCCTCCTCCCAGGTTCCTGTAAATATTTACTACGGCACTTAACTGGTCTTTTCTTGTTTCTACCAATTCCAGTTTCGCTTCCAATGCATCACGTTGGGTTAACAGAACTTCCAGGTAATCGGCCCGGGCATTTTTGAACAGGTCGCTCGAAATGCCGATCGATGTGGTCAATGCATCTACCTGTTTTGATTTCAGGTCGTAGCTTTTTTCCAGGTTGCTGATGTTCGATACCTGGTTAGATACTTCTGTATAGGCATTCACAATGCTTCGCTGATAATTGTACAATGCCTGCAGTTGACGGGCATTGGCATTGTTGAATTCAGCTTTGATCGCATTCCGGTTGATCAATGGTCCCATCATTTCACCCGCCAGGTTATATAAGATAGACTCGGGTAAGCGGAACAGATAGGTTGGGCTAAATGCCTGTAAACCTACTGCAGCCGAAAGACCCAGTGACGGGAAAAATTCTGCACGGGCAATTTTTACATCCAGTTTCGCAGCGGCCAGGTCAAGTTCCGCCTGTTTTATATCCGGGCGGTTGATAAGCAGTTGCGAAGGAATGCCTGAATTAACAACGGCTGGCACTACGTTTACCAGGTTGCTGGTATCTCTGGTAATTGCCTGCGGAAAGCGGCCTATCAAAAAGTTGATCCGGTTTTCGGTCACTTGTATGTTCTGCAGCAGATCAAACTCCAGGCTTTGTGTTTTCAGCACTTCTGCTTCAAATTTCCGAACGGCCAGCTCCGTTACACGGGCTGCTTCTTTTTGAATTTTTACGATCTCCAGCGCATCTTTTTGCAGCGCGATGTTTTGCCGAACAATGTTCAGCTGATTATCGAACGCCAGCAATTCATAATAAGAATTAGCTATTTCAGCAACCAGGTTGGTCACTACAAAGTTCCGGCCTTCTACCGATGATAAATACCGGGTAACAGCGGCTTTTTTCGAATTATGCAATTTATGCCAGATGTCTACTTCCCAGTTGGCAAATGCGGCTACGGTAAAGTCACCCAGTGGATCGGGCATTTCTTTACCGGGTTTGATCTCGGTAGTAGCGTCACCGGCACCCTGACTGGTATAACGGCCTACTTTCTCAACACCAACACCGCCTCTTATACCTACCTGTGGCAGCAATGGCTGCTGTCTGAATTTTATATCATTCCTGGCTATCTCCAGTTCCTGTAACGTGATCTGGAGCTCCTGGTTGCGTTGCAGCGCTGAATCTATCAGGCTCACCAGGTTCTGGTCGGTAAAGAATGACCGATAGGGGAGCGCTGCAATATTGGTAGTGTCCTGTTTGTTGTCGTAGGACCCGGGTACCGACTTGCTTTCGTGCACCTCCACATAGGCCGGTACTTTACAACCTGCTATAGCCAAACATAGATACGCCAGACTTACGGTTCTCTTTATACTGATTTTAAACATTATGATCGATTTCTTCGGTTAACGGATTTTCATCTTCATTTTTAACCAGTTGTCTTTTCTCTGCGATTTTACCGAATATGTAATACAGTCCGGGGATTATCAGCACGCCAAATACGGTACCGAAAAGCATACCGCCGGCGGCTGCTGTACCGATGGTTCTGTTACCTACTGCACCAGGACCATGCGCTATACACAACGGTATCAAACCGGCAATGAACGCAAACGAGGTCATAAGAATGGGGCGGAACCGGATGCGGGCGCCTTCCATCGCTGCTTTCAGTACAGTAGAGCCACCACGGTGCCGTTGTACCGCAAATTCCACGATCAATACAGCGTTCTTACCCAACAAACCGATCAACATTACCATGGCCACCTGTGCATAGATGTTATTCTCCAGGCCTGTACATTTCAGCAACAGGTATGAGCCAAAAATACCAGGAGGAAGTGAAAGGAGTACCGCCAATGGCAGAATGAAACTTTCATACTGTGCCGAAAGAACCAGGTATACGAAGCCCAAACAGATGAGGAAGATCACAATGGCGCCATTACCCTGGGCCACCTCGTCTTTAGAGATACCGGCCCAATCGATCCCAAAACCTCTGGGCAGCCTTTTTTGCGCCTCTTCAGTAATAACCTTAATGGCGGTACCGCTACTATAGCCCGGTGCTGCTGAACCGCTTATCTGCGAACAGTTGTACATGTTATGCCTGTTGTTCTCAGACAGGCCATATACCTTTTCCATTTTCATAAAGGCCGAGAAGGGGACCATCTCATCCCTGTTATTCTTCACATACAACTTTAGAATATCTTCCGGCAATGCCCGGTATTGCGGCGCTGCCTGTACAATCACCTTGTACTGACGGCCAAATTCAATAAAGCTGATCTCATAGTTACTTCCTATCAAAGTAGAAAGCGTATTCATGGCATTGTCTATAGTAATGCCTTTTTGCTGGGCAATGTCATTGTCAACGCTCAACATATATTGAGGAAAGCTGGCGCTGTAAAAGCTGAATACAGAGGTTAGCTCCTTTCGTTTACTTAACTCTTTTACAAAGTCATTACTTACCTCTTCCATTTTCTTATTGCCATTTGTTCCTGACCTGTCCAGCAGGCGTAATTCAAAACCGCCCGCAGCCCCATAGCCGGGAACGGCTGGTGGCATAAAGAACTCAATATTAGCGCCCGTAATATCTTTTGATTTTTCTTCCAGTTCCTTAATGACCTCCTGTACCGAGTGTTTGCGCTCGTCCCAGGTTTTCAGGTTAATAAGGCACGACCCTGAGTTGGAACCGGTACCTTCTGTAAGGATCTCGTAACCCGCCATGGATGAAACGGACGATACGCCTTCAATGCCTTCCGCAATTTTTTGCAGCCTTTCTGCAATTTCATTTGTTCTTTCCAGTGACGATCCCGGCGGGGTTTGAATTACCGCATAGAACATACCCTGGTCTTCATTGGGTATAAAACCAGACGGAACACTTTTATTCAGGAACCAGGTTCCGGCACAAAAAGCGCCCAGTATCAGAAAGGTAACCAGTCTTCTGTTAACAATACCGCCCAGTATTTGCACGTATTTGCCCTGCATGCGGTTAAAACCGTTATTGAATCCGTTGAGGAAAAGGTTGACCGGATTTTTGCTTTTCGGTTTCCCATGATTGTTTTTTAATATCATGGCGCACAGGGCGGGCGTAAGTGTAAGCGCTACCACACCCGATAAAATAATGGCGGTAGCCATAGTGATGGAGAACTGCCGGTAAAAGATACCCACTGGTCCGCTCATAAACGCCACCGGAATGAATACCGATGCCATCAGGAAGGTGATGGCTATGATGGCGCCACTGATCTCATGCATCGCTTTTTGGGTCGCTTTCAGCACCGACAAATGTTCTTCTTCCATTTTGGCATGCACCGCTTCAATAACCACAATGGCATCATCCACCACCACACCAATCGCCATAACAAGGGCAAACAGCGTGATCAGGTTCAGTGTAATGCCAAAGAATTGCATGAATGCGAATGTTCCGATCAATGAAACCGGTACGGCCATTGCCGGAATAAGGGTAGAGCGCCAGTCGCCAAGGAACAGGAACACCACAATACCTACGAGGATGAACGCTTCTACAAGCGTATGAACTACTTTTTCAATAGAGGCATCCAGGAATTTCGAAACGTCATAACTGATCTCATAATCCATACCCTTGGGAAAAGAAGCGGCTTTGATCTCTTTCATTTTCGCCTTCACGTTCTCGATCACCTGGCTTGCATTACTACCATACGATTGTTTCAACACAATGGCGGCAGAAGATTTGCCATTCAGCGTAGAATAAATATCGTACATCGAGCTGCCAAACTCTACCTCGGCCACATCTTTCAATCGAAGGATCTCGCCATTGGGGTTGGATTTTAATATAACATTTTCGTATTGCTCTTTGGTTTTGAACCTTCCGGTATATTTCAGTACATATTCAAACGACTGTGACCTTTTACCTGAACTTTCCCCGGTTTTACCAGGGGAGGCTTCCAGGCTTTGTGAGCTCAGCGCTTCCATTACTTCATCAGCCGAGATCTTGTAAGCCAGCATGCGATCGGGTTTTAACCAGATGCGCATGGCGTATTCACGGTTACCCAGAATGTCGGCAAAACCAACACCGTCTATCCTTTTTAGTTCGGGCAGCAGGTTGATATCGGCAAAGTTGAACAGGAACCTTTGGTCTGCGTTCTTGTCTGTGCTGTACAGGTTGATGTACATAAGCATGCTAGACTCCTGACGGGAGATCTTTACCCCTTCACGCACCACCAGTGGCGGCAGTTTATTTACCACCGACGCGACCCTGTTTTGAACGTTTAACGATGCCTGGTTAGGGTCGGTTCCCAGATTAAATACTACGTTTATTTCAGCCTCACCATCGTTACCGGCATTGGAGGCAATATATTTCATGCCCGGAACGCCGTTGATGGCCCGCTCCAGGGGAATGATCACCGATTTAACCATCAGATCACCGTTCGCACCCGGATAGGATGCAATTACATTCACTTTTGGCGGTGAAATAGATGGGAATTGTGTTACCGGCAAACCCATAATAGCCAGCACCCCCAGGAAAACGATGACAAGGGAGATAACTATAGAAAGGACCGGTCTTTGTATAAACTTATTAAACATTGACTACACTTTAGATTTTGAATAACTATTCTGCCTTCAACCGCAGGTTATGAATTACTTCTTCTGGTTTCTCAAAATCAAAGGTGATCTTATCGTCATCCTTTACTTTCTGAACACCTTCCAGCAGAATTTTATCGCCTTCTTCCAAGCCACTGGCCACTACATACAGGTCGACCAGTTCGCCGGTTATGGCGATGTTCTTTGATTTCACTACATTGTTTTTGTCGATCACAAAAACGAACTTTTTGTCCTGTATTTCATAAGTGGCTTTTTGTGGAATGATCAATGCCTGGTGTACGGGAATAGTCATTAATACCTTTCCTGTTTCACCATGTTTCAACAGGCGGTCGGGATTGGGGAATTTTGCGCGGAATGCAATATTGCCGGTCTCGTTGTCGAACTCGCTTTCAATAGTTTCTACCACGCCGGAATATTTGAGCGGTTTGTTGTTGGCCAGCAACAAACCTACCTTGTAGCCGGTGCCTTTGCCATTGGCTTTGTACTCGAGGTATTCGGGTTCCGAAACGTTGAAGTAAGCAAACATGTCGCTATTGTCCGACAGGCTGGTAAGCAGTTCGCCTTCATCGATAAGGCTTCCCAGTTTTTTGGGTAAGCGGTCAATGGTACCATCGAAAGGCGCTCTGATCTCAGTGAACTGCAAATGGAGCTTTGCTAACGCCATTTCCGCCTTTGCCTGGTCCAGTTTTGCCTGGGCTAAAGCCTGTTCATTTTTAGACACTATATTTTTATCTGCAAGGCTGGTGGAGTTCGCCAGTTCAATTTCTGCAGATTTGGTTTCTGCCTGTGCTTTCAGTACTTCTGCTTCATAAAATTTAGGCATGATACGGAACAGCAACTGTCCGGCTTTTACAAACTGGCCTTCATCTACATAAATGTTTTGCAGAAATCCCTTTTCCTGGGCTCTGATCTCGATGTTACGTACAGACCTGATCTGCGAAACATACTCTTTGATAAAGGACGTGTCCATTTTAACAGGACTTGTAGCAATGTACTTGCTTACCTCTTCCTTTTCTTCTTTGGTAGATTTGCAACTTGCGGCAAATAACAATGCCAGCAGGCTGGTAGAAAAAACAATTCTCTTCATGACAATAAATGGGTGTTATGCGATTACACGCTTTTTAAAAGCAAGGGTTTACTTGGGGGAATGCTATAGAATTATCAGTCGCCAGGGTAGGATCTAAATTGTAAAGCAGGAGGTATGTACTATTAACAAACGTTCAGCAAAAAAAATCATGATCGATCCCAGGGTTTCTGAAAAAAGTTCATCAGATCCTTAAAACACGTTGGGTTATGTATTTAAAAGTAAAAAGACTGTAATATGGTTTCGAAGATCTGAAACGGCTAAAGAGATAGGTTAAAACAAATGAATAGGCGAAGGCATATAAATACCTGGCCAGTAACTTATATTTTCTTGCAGCAGAGTCGTTGGAGTCGTCATCCTCTATATCAGGAATGATGTTGTCGCCAGGTTTGCCAGGGGGAACAGCCTTAACGACAGACAGCCCTTGTTTATTGTCTGTAAACTTCACATTACTTTTTACCAGACGAAGGGATGAGTAGCTGAAGCTGTGCGTACCCGTAAACAGGTAGTTATATCCCCCAAAAAGGATATAGAACAAACACACAATAAAAATGGCTACTCTCATTTGGGTTCAAAACTAATAAGTAGTTGGTGGGAGAAAAACTTATTAACGGCCCTTAACAAGTCGTTTGCAAAAATATCACGCACTAATAATGAGATGCATCGCATCTTTGCAGGCTCACTGCAGTCTTTGTTATTTAGATGTTAATCGAGCTATTGGTGACTGCTAATTTCCTGCAGGCGCTGCTGGTTTGCTCAACACATCATCGTTGTTAACACCTTTCTTTTTCGATACGCTTTCAGCGAGTTTCCCAAAATTCCAGGTTAATGCCAGCACCATGCCGCGTCTGATCAGGGTGGTTGTATTGGTGTTGTAAAAATTGGGGTCTTTGGTTATGTTTTTAAAGGCCCTGTTCTTTTCATAATAGTTGATACCCCTTACTGAAATAAGGAACTTGTCTTTAAAAACTTTATAATTGAATGCCAGGTTGTGCCAGGTATTGAATGGGTAAGTAGTTTGAATGGTGCGGGGTTCCTGCCATAAACCCAGGTAAGTGCTTACCGAAAATTGCTCCGTGAATTTATAGGTAGTATTAAAGTTGAAGTTACAGCCCAAACCGCTGTTCGATTGGCTGGCATTGGCATTATTGGTGACCTTGCTGTAGCGAAGCGCCCCATTAACATACAAATTCCATTTGGGGGTGATCTTCGTACTGAAATTCAAACTAACACTCGTTTGGTATTCTTTGCCGATGTTTAAACTGGTTGTTTTGGTAATGCCGGTTTGGGGATCGAAAAAGGCATATTGCAGGATCTTATTGCCGCTGTAACTGCCTTCAATATTAATACCGCTGAATGTATTTCCCTTACCATACCGCAACTGGCCGCTCACGGCATGCATGGTTTGCGGGCCCAGGTCAGGATTACCGGTTGTAATATTCAGGGAATCGTTGTTTACAACAAAAGGGTTCAGGTCCCAGATGTTTGGTCGTTGCAATCTTTTGTTATAGGTAAATACCAGGGTAGTGGTGGTGTTCACCTTGTTGGTGAATTGAATGTTCGGCAACAGCGTTGTATAGTTGCTCTTTACCAGAGTTTTCGATTCTATAAAATCGCCGTTTATGCGGGTGTGCTCAATCCGGGCGCCAATGCGAAAGCTTGATTTCTTCAGTTTTATAGTATACATGCTGTATACGCTGATCACATCCTGGTTGTATTTGAAATAATCCGTATTGGTGGGATTTACTTTATAGTCTTCTGTTTCGTCATACTTGATCTGGCTTTTAAAATCGGAGCTGGCCCGGCGCAAAATAGCTTTTACTCCTCCTTCAAACCGGCTTGTTTTATTGACGGGAATGATGTTATCCAGCTGAAACGTATACTGATTGTTGATGGCGTAACTGTTATTGATCAAATAGCGGTCGGTACCCGGGTTGTCCTGTACGCTGTTCAGCTGGTTGTCATTTTTGCCGAACTCGCCCAGAAAGCGCAGGCTGAATTCCCGGTCTTTATTCCCTTTAAAATGTTTTATATAATCGCTGCCCACATTTACCCCGGGATTACTGGTTTTATTATTCTGGTTGAAATAGCTCAACGTAGATGGATCAGTCAAAAAATCTGTAGTGATGGTTTGGTTGGTCACCTGTTTGTTCGACCAGCTATCGATGTTCGTATACAGGCTGATGGTGTTCAGACTGTCTGCTTCAAAACTCAGTTCTGCATTGCCAAAACTCCAGGTTTCGCTATTGTACCGGCCGCCGTCGAGCGTTCTTTTGGCATATGCTGTTTGGGAAGCGGGTATGGTGGTATTCGTATTGTGTTGTAAAACCGGATCGGCAAAACCTTTGTTCATAAAAATGCTGAAGCCGAATTTGCCCACTTTGGCATTGCCATTAACTGAAAAGTTATTGATCTTATCACTTGTTCGTGAAAAAGAAGACAGGGTACCATTGTAACCGACCACTTTTTTCTTCGTAATGATATTGATGAGGCCGCCAATTCCTTCTCCATCGTATTTGGCGGAAGGGGTGGTGATCACTTCAATTTTTGAAATGAGCGCGCCGGGAAATCCGCGCAGGGCTTCCTTTACATTCCGCGCAAACATGGAAGTTTCGCGGCCATTGAGCAGAACCTTGAAGTTTGATTTGCCATTGATCTTTATATTATCTTCTCCATCTATGGTTATAAACGGTGTTTTGCGCAGAATATCAATTGCTGTCTCCGTTTTGTTGGCCGGGTCATCTTCTACATTCAGCACAGTTTTCTCATCCGACTGTTCAACCAGTGGCCGCTGGGCAGTTACTACCACTTCCTTTAACACGCCGGTTGTTTTTGATAAGGAAACCGGCTCTATGTCTATATTCCCATTTTGTAGGGAAACAGAAAGTGGTATCCTTTTTTCAACATAGCCGGTATGAGTAAATGAAAGCACATAGTTACCGGTATCGGGTTTATTGAATTGATAACGTCCCTGCTCATTGGTTAAAACAGTTTGCAAGGGTTTCACATTGTTTAGTTTTAAAAGCCGAACCGTTACAAACGCAAGCGGTTTACTGCTGTCTGAAACTGTGCCTGACAAGGTAGTGATGGTTTGTGAAAATAGTGGTACGAACAGGATGAGCAGAATAGCGGTTAAACTGCAAAGCAGTAGTGGTTGTTTCATAAAAGCTCAGTTACGGGAATCATTCGATCATTGCGGTGTAAGATTAACGAAAACGTTCGTAGATGGGGCGTTAATTGTGATGAGCGGCACTAGTTGGACAATTTTAATTCACCTTTTATCATTTAATTTTACTGGATCATTTTCCTTTTTACCTACTGATTAAACTTTATTTAGATGTTCAGAAAAATTGTAATGTCTGTACTCGTTTTGTTTGCTGTGCATGCTGCTGTTCATGCGCAAAAGCTGGCGCCCTTACCTATGAATAATAAGGAGTGGTCAGCATCTACCGAGCCCTTCCGGATTGCCGGTAACTTGTATTATGTGGGCACCTATGACCTCGGTTGTTTTTTAATTGCCACCCCAAAAGGTCATATCCTTATCAATACCGGTTTGGCTGAATCGGTACCCATGATCAAAAAGAACATAGAGCAACTGGGTTTTAAATATTCCGATATAAAGATCCTGTTGACCACCCAGGCGCATTTTGATCATGTGGCTGGTATGGCCGAGATAAAAAAGCAAACCGGCGCCAAAATGATGGTTGACGCAAAAGACGCAAAAGTGCTGGGCGACGGTGGAAATTCCGATTACTATATGGGCGGGAAAGGTCCTTTATACATGCCCGTAAAAGCTGATAAATTATTACATGACCAGGATTCCATCAGTTTCGGTGGAACAAAACTCGTGTTGTTGCATCACCCGGGCCATACGATGGGTTCCTGCAGTTACCTGGTAACTGTAAAGGATGAAAAAAGAAGTTACACCGTGCTTATTGCCAATATGCCAACCATCTTACCTGATACCAAGATGAGTGGCATGCCGGGTTATGCCGACATCAGCAAGGATTTTGCCTATACGCTGAGCGCTATGAAGCAGCTGAAATTTGATCTGTGGGTAGCTTCGCATGCCAGCCAGTTCGATATGCATGAGAAAAGAAAAGATGGCGCCGCCTATAACCCTGAAGCCTTTGCTGACCGCACCTTATATGATAAGACGTTGGAAGAACGCGAGGCTGATTATAAGAAATTGATAACCCCCTAGCCCCCTAAAGGGGGAATAATGATCCTAAAAAGAGAGCCCTCTGCTTGTTACAGAAGGCTCTTTTTTTATTAATTAAACTTCAATACCACCGGTTTCAAACCTGGTGATTCCAGTTTCACTTCATACTTATCCTGGGCTAATTTTCTTTGTACATATACGATCAATGCGCCGTTTTTTGCTTTGCGCGTGGCTGCATGGTAATCGCCTACATCGTTGGCATCGCTGTTCTCTATTCCTTTCAGCGAGGCTTTGCCGGTAACACTTACTGTAATTGCATTATCAGCTCCATATACTTTTTGCCCTTTTTCATCGGTGATAGCTACTTCAATTTGTTGTATTCTGCCATATAGGTCTATCTGCGAGTCGTTGTAAATGGTTGTTTTAATGGTTGCAGGTTTACCGGTTGTGTTCAGTTTGTATTGTGTTACTTCCTTTCCTTCCCGGTATCCTTTTACAATCAATTCACCCGGGTGGTAGATCGTATTCCAGAACAATATTCTGTTGCGGGCATCGGCCATGGTCTTTTTACCAAGTGATTGTCCATTTAAAAACAACTCAGCTTCTGCGCAATTGGTAAAACAATTTACTCTTATAGAATCGCCATCGGTACCATTCCAAACTGGCGCTGCCTGTTTGTGGCTCCAGATGCCATTATCTTCTGATTTGGGAATGGCAGAAGTGCCGATATAAACCATCGGTTCTTTTGTCCAGATACTCTGGCGGAAATAGTATTCCGGCTTGGGGAAACCACCCAGGTCTAACAGTCCGGCCTGGTTGCTGCGGTTTGGCCAAACACCGGCTTCGCCGAGATAATCGATGCCCGTCCACAGGAATTGACCGGCTACATAAGGATTGTTTTCAACCGCATCCCAGGCGCTCAGGCGCATCCCATTTTCGCTGTCGTAAATGACGCGACCCGGATATTGCTGATGATCGGCTGCATAGCGGTATTCCTGGTAATTGTAGCCTACAATGTCCAGGTTGCCGGGATAACTGGTGGTGTTCGACATCACTACACCTGCCAGTGCAGCGGTTACGGGCCGGGTAGTATCGTATTGTTTGGCTACCTGTACCAGGTGTTTTGAAATTTCACCAAGACGGGCTGCCGGCGGATGATCGGCAAGTTGTCCCCGACCATAGATCTGCGGATTGTTACCGGTATTCAGGATCTCGTGCGTATAGGGATCATTGGGATAATCTATTTCATTCCCAATACTCCACATAATAACAGAAGGATGGTTGCGGTTGCGTAAGATCATATCGCGCAGATCACGGTCGGCCCATTCCTTAAAATAAGTATGGTACCCATCTTTGCCCGGCGTCCCTTTGTTCCAGCCCTGGATCCATTTATTCTTGCCCACTTCCCATTCGTCAAAGGCCTCATCCATTACCACAAAACCCATTTCGTCGCAAAGGCGATATAAATAATCGGCATGTGGATTATGGCTCAATCGCAAGGCATTACAGCCGCCTTCTTTTAAGGTTTGCAATCGCCTTTCCCACACTTCCTCCGGCACGGCAACGCCAAAAACACCGGCATCATCGTGTATACAAACGCCCTGTAATTTGGTGGCCTGGCCATTCAGGAAAAATCCTTTATTGGCATCGAACCGGATGGTGCGGAAGCCTATTATGTCCGATGTTGCATCTAGCAGTTTGCCGGCTGACGAAAGTTCCACCCATAAGTTATAAATGTTTGGATTTTCAATAGACCATATTCTGGGGTTGGCAATGGTAAATGAACAATCAACGACGGTTGTCGTATTGGGTGCAACGATTATTGTTTTTTGCACATTGGGTATGTCGTTATCCCTGGTGATGAGTCTGCAGGATACGGTGATCGGCTTTTTTATTTTCGAGCTGTTGACCACGGTTACTTTTACATTTGCGGTAGCGCTGGATCTTGACACCACCGGTGTACTGAATGCCAAACCCCACTGATCTATGTGTACCGGGTCGGTGACTATAAGGTGTACATCGCGATAAATACCGGAGCCGGTATACCACCTCGAGTCGGCAAAGTCGCTATGATCAACTTTTACCGCAATGGTGTTACTGTCGAATTTCAGGTACTTCGTTAGCTCATATTGAAAAGGGATGAAACCGTTCGGCCGTTTACCGAGATAATGGCCATTGATCCATACCTCGCAGTTCTTATACACACCATCGAAATAAATGAAAACCTGTTTCCCTTTCCATTCGGCTGCATATGAAATTGTTTTGCGATACCAGCCGATGCCACCGGGCGAATAGCCGGTACCGCTGGCCCATTCCTTACTGAACGGGCCTTCAATGCTCCAGTCGTGCGGTAGAGTGACCGTACGCCAGGCGGCATCATTAAATTCAGGTTTTTCTGCACCTGGCGCATCGCCTTTGTAAAAGCGCCAGCCATAGTTGAAGAGGCTGGTGTACCTGATGGGGTGGGCATGGAGCATAGCAGGTAACCACAAAAGCAAAAACAAAAGATTATTCCGTATCATTAGTATCCGCTGTTTTGTTGAATTTTATTATTGCTGGCCTGTATTTCAGTTCTTGGTATGGGTAACCAGTAATGTTTGCTCTCAAAGTGGCGGCCGTCGAGCGCCACTTTTGTGGCATAAGTAAATGTACTGCCTGTTTTGGTAACGATAATGCCGCCTGCTGGTTTGTTTTCCGTTACATCAGCGATCTTCCATCTTCTTACATCATAAAAACGATGTTCTTCAAATGCCAGTTCAACCCGCCGTTCATAACGGATGGCATCCCGCATTTGTGATTGTGACAAACCGGCCGGCAGGTCAGGCATACCCACGCCGGGCCTTTGTCTGATCTGGTTAAGCGCTGTACGGGCCGACAGGGTTGATCCGGAAGGTACTGCATCGGCGCCATAGGCTTCATTGGCCGCTTCGGCAAAATTAAGCAGTATCTCGGCATAGCGAATGTAGAACCAGGGTTGAAACCCGGCATTGCCCCAGGGATTCAGTAATGGATAAGCATCGTTCATATACTTTTTCAGGTAATAACCGGTTTTGGAAGTATTCCAGTTATCGGTTCCATCCTTGCTGTCTTTACCGCCGGGTGTAAAAGTCTCAACGGTATTGCCACGATAGCTGGCGCCATTGTACAGGATCGTTGCATAAAAACGTTTGTCGCGCCCAACGTATGGATTGTTGACATCATAACCTGAAGCAGGGTCGGTGATGGGTTTGCCATTGTCCATTTCGTAATCATCAACCAGGTTCTGCAAAGGCAGGTTACCGCCCCAGCCTCCATAACCATTAGGGCCATTGGCTATTTCAAGATGCGTGTGATTGGCGTTTTTTGTATACAACCGTTCAAAGATGGCTTCGTTGTTGTCGTTTGTAAGGAACAAATTGGCGTAGCCGCCTGTATAAATACTGTATTTGTTTAAGCCAATAACTGCCTGAGCGGCGGTTACGGCTTCCTGCCAGGTACCGGTTGCATACAGCGGACTGGCCGCATACAGTAGTAGTCTTGATTTCAAAGCGAGCGCAGCGCCTTTGGTGGCCCTACCCGGTAACCAGCCATCGCCATTGTTCAGGGGCAATCCATTGGCTGCATCATCCAGTTCTGCCACTGCATAATCGATCGATTCTTTCAGCGATGCTCTTTTAAAAAAAGCGTCGTCTTGTAAATTGTCGGTAAGGTTATGAGCGGAATCGCCCATCAGAATAATGCCGCCATAGTTCCTGATGAGATCGTGGTAACGAAAAGCCCTGATGAATTTTAATTCGGCTATTAACCGGGCTCTGTGCGCTGCAGTCATTTTCACATTGGCAATATTGCTGATTGCAAAATTACAATCCCTGATGCCGCGATAACTGCGTCCCCAAATGGTACCGGCAATGCCGGTGTTCTCAGGCGCCAGCAATCCTTTTTGTACCAGCCAGGTATTGTCATCGTTATTGTAAATAGATTCATCGGTGAGCGAGCTCCAGAGCGCATAATCAAAACCACGGCCAAAACCAGGATTGGTACCATCACCTTCCTTATCCTGTAACTTAATACCCACGTACCGGGCAACTATATAATCTTCAAACAACGACGAGTCTGATAAGATATATTCCTCTGGCAGCCTGTCCGTAGGTTGAACAGATAAAAAGTCTTTTTTGCACGAGGTAATGACCGTTGCAATAAAAGCCGTATAAATTATATTTCGAATTATTGTTTTCATTGTCTTGCGGTTTGCTGTTTAAAATTGTAAGGCTACACCCAGGTTTACGATCCGTTGCTGGGGATAGAACTGCCCGCTGTAATTGCTTCCTTCGGGATCGTAATCTTTTACCTTGGTAATGGTGAACAGGTTAAATGCGCTCAGGTATACCCGCAATGATTGCATTTTCATTTTCGATAAGGCGGTGGTAGTTACATTATAACCCAGTTCTATATTTTTCAACCGCAGGAATGATGCGTTGTTCAACCAGAAGGTGTTTGGGTATAAGCCGCCATTAACGGACGCAGAAGTGCGGGTCTCCACCCGGGGATAGGTGCCATTGGGATTTGTAGGGCTCCACCGGTTATCGGCCCAGCTGCTGTAAAAGTTACCAACGGTACCCGACTCCGGCAGCACAAACTGGCTTACATGTGTTTGTCCGGCAAAGACCACTGAAATATCAAATGATTTGTAATCGGCATTTAACAGAATGCCATAAGTGATCTCCGGTACATTTCCATATTTTGTTCTTATCTGGTCATTAGCGTCGATCTTGTCATCGTTGTTGTAATCCTGCAATATCAAATCGCCCGGTTGTGCTTTGTCTAAGTGCGTGAATTTGGCAACTTCATCGGTTGAGTGAAAAATGCCGGTTGCATTATATAATAAGTAAGTATTTAACGGTCGGCCCGTTTGTTTTTGATACGACAAAACCGCCGGTGCTTCATCTATGAATATGATCTTACTTTTGGCATAGGTGAAGTTGCCACTGGCGCCGTAATGAAGTTTCCCTTTGCGGTTATTGTAACCCAGGGTGGCTTCAAATCCATTGCTGTTCACCTTGCCGATGTTTTCAGAAGGGATCAGCGGACTGGAGCCAAATGGATTTACAATACCGGTAACGTTGGGTACAGAAGCATTACGGACTGCCAGTATATTGGTACGATGTTGACTGAAGTATATAAACTCAAAATTGATATCGTTAAATAGTGTTCCCTCCACCGCGATGTCGGTTTTGCGCGCTTCTTCCCAATGAATTTGTTTATTACCCAGTTTGGTAAGATCAATAGCCGGCGTTATCCCTGACCCCAATACCACCTGGCTGTTAAAAGAATAGTTGTTGAGGTACTGGAACATGGCTACGCTGTCATTCCCCAGCATACCGTAGGAAGCGCGGATCTTCAAATCGTTTATAAAAGAAACATTGTGCAGAAACGATTCGTTGGAGATGCGCCAGCCGGCAGAAAAAGAAGGGAAATAACCATACCGGTTATTTGATGGAAAGGTAGAGGAACCGTCTATCCGCATCTGCGCATCGAACAGGTATTTTTCTGCATAATTGTAAGAGAGTTTACCCAGGTAACTTTTACGGGTATAGTTAAAGCTGTTACCTCCGTTGTCGCGATCGGTAGCGGCTGTTCCGCCTTGTGATAGTTCCGGCGTTTGCGATGTTGGAAAGTTTATGCGGGAAGCACCCACGGAATCACGTTTAAGCTCCGATTGCTCATAGCCTACAAATGCACTGATATTATGCAGACCAAAACTGTTGGCATAATTCAACCGGATGTTGGTGGTGAGCTGCGTTTGGTTCTTCTGCCCTTCGTTCAGGGAAGGCGCATTGTTGTTACCACCCACCATTCTTGGATTATAGGTATCGCTGGTTTTATCATACAGGTATAATAAGTAAGGCGTAGCAAATGTTTTGTAGAAATACCACGATCTGTCCACTGCAGCAAATGCGTCAACCGACAACCCTTTTATGGCAGCAATGTTATAACTGCTTTTCAAAATACCATTGAATACCTGACCCGGATTTTTATTCAGGCCACCCACACTGGTGGCCATCATGGCCGGGTTATTTCCTTCAATACCGTAGGAGGGCAAACCATTGGGGTAGAAGGCCGGAATGGTGGAGTAAGCGCGGTAGATGGAACGAAAGATATCACTTGCCGATGCGGCCGGGAATTGCCGGTCTTCTTCGCGGCCCGACAAGTACAGGCTTACTTTGAAGTCTTTTGTAATGCTGGCGTCGATGTTTGACCGAAAGCTGTATTGGTTGTATTTGGTAGCGCCGTTTTTATACAAGCCATCCTGGGCCAGCAAGCCGGCGCTCAGGTAATAACGAATGTTATCAGAGCCACCGGCAATGGATACATTGGCCTGGTCCTGCCCCGTGGAGTTTTTCAACGTGGTTTTAGCCCAATCGGTATTGGGATAATTCAAGGGGTCGGAACCATCGGCAAATTTTTGGATCTCGGCAGCGGAATATTGCTGGTTCATACCGCCGGCCTGGCTATTATAATAGGCAATTTCATTGCTGATCTGCGCGTAGGTTTTTGCATCGGCCATTTTCGGCAAACGGGTGGGGGAAGAGATCCCATGGTTGTAATTAACCGAGATCGAAGGTTTACCGGTTCGGCCCCGCTTGGTGGTAACGAGAATTACGCCATTGGCGGCACGGCTGCCATAAATAGCGGCAGAAGCGTCTTTTAAAACAGAGATACTTTCTATATCATTTGGGTTCAGTCGCTCCATGCCACCAATTTGACCGGGTACGCCATCTACTACCACCAGCACATCATTATTGCCGGTAGTCGCCAGCCCGCGCACTGTAATGCCCGAACCATCATAACCTGGTTCGCCACTGCGGTTATTCAATATAACTCCTGAGAAACGACCGGCAAGGGAGTTCGATACATTCGCCTGTGGGCTCTTCACCAGGTCGGCGCCTTTTACTGCCGACACCGAACCGGTGAGGGTGGCTTTCTTCTGGGTGTTATAACCGATCACGATCACTTCCGACATGCTGTTGTTAGCCGGGGATAAAGTGATCTCCATATTGCCGCCGGTTACGGCTGCTTCCCGGGCTTTATAATTTACATGGGTAAAAACCAGGATGGCTTTTTCGGGCGCCTGAATAGAGAATTTACCCTCCGCATCGGTGACTGTGGTTGTTTGCGTGCCTTTAATTGTCACGGAAACACCGGAAAGGGGGCCGTCGCCGGTTAATACCCGGCCCTGTACCGGCATTTGCGCCAAAAGCGTCAACTGGGTAAACAGCAAACAGGTGAGGAGAATTAGTGGTGGGGCGGTCCTGTAAAATGGGGAACAGGCTGCCCTGATTGTCAGTTGCAGAAATTGTCTCATACAAACAAGCTCGTTTGGTTAATAAAATCGTTAGGTAATTGCAAAGTAGACTTACCTCAAGGGGCAAGGAGGGGGGTAATTCTTAAAAGAGAGGGGGTAAATTAAAGGGGACACAGGTTTTTATAAAGAGGCTTTCTTGATCAGTGTTGCTGCAGGTTGAAAGGGTTGACAGAGTTAACAGGTTGATAAGTTAACAAGTTAACCCGTTGCCGCGACGCGGCTTTCTGCCTTCTGCCCTCTGCTTTCTATCCGGAGAACCGGATGGAGTTTAAAGGTGTAATGAATGCATTAACTACGGGCAAAAGGCAGAGATGAAAACCTGAAAGTCGGGGACCCACTCACTACTCACTACTCACAAAAAGGAACTCTTTATCACATTATACTCTCTGTTAAACGAATGCCTGTATTTCTTGATGTACTCCGACGGCATCATATGAAAGACTTTCACAAACTGCTCACGGAAATACCGTACGTCATTGATGCCTACCTGGAAGGCCGCCTGTCTGATGTTCATATTCTCCGTTAACATCAGTACAGCAGCTCTTCTTAAACGAATAGACCGGATAAACGCATTCAGCGATTGTCCCGAAATGGATTTTACTTTATTGTACAAAGCGGGGTGACTCATACCCATAGCCTTCGAGAATTTCTTGATGGTAAAATCTTCCGTGTCTATGTTCTGTTCAATAACCGCTATACATTTCCGCAGAAACTCCTGGTATTCGGCCGGCACCTTTGTATTGGTTTCCTTCAGTGTGATGCTGTCGAAGAAGAATCGTTGTAACAGGTTGCGGTTCCGCAATATGGTCTCCACTTTGGCTTGCAGCAGCGTTTTATCAAAGGGTTTGGTTATGTAATCATCGGCGCCGCCTTCAATGCCTTTTAGTTTTATTTCGTTGGTGGTAGAAGCGGTTAGCAGGATCACCGGGATATGTCCCAGCAGTTCACTCTTTTTTAGTTTGGAACAGAGTTCAATCCCATCCATGCCCTGCATATGAATGTCGCTGATGATCAAATCGGGAACCTGTTGCAGGGCCAGCTCATATCCATCGTCTCCATTATTGGTGGCAAAAACGAGGTAGTTGGTTTCAAAGATCTGCTGCAGGTATTGAGTTATTTCGGGATTGTCGTCAATCAACAGGATCGATCTTTTGTTTGTTATTACTTCTTCGGCCAGTTTGCCTTGCTGTTGTACAGGCTTAACTATTGACTCTTCTTCGGGTTGCTGTACTACGCCGGCGGCTAGTTCCTGCAGCAGGTTGTTTTTGTCGACCGGTACAGTGGCAATAAATTCACATCCGGCAGAAAGATGCGCTGTCCCTTTTAATAAAATGATCGTAAAGGTGGTGCCATGGCCTAATACGCTGTTGCAGGTAACTGTTCCCTGATGGCTTTCGATAAATTGTTTCACTAAAAAGAGCCCGATACCAAAACCCGATTGCCGGCTGCCGGGATGGGCCTGTTGAAATTTTTCGAAGATGCGTTCCCGGTCTGTGGCGTCAATGCCACAGCCGGTATCCCGGATAGATAGTTCCACCGAGTTAGTTGTCTCTGTTACCTTGAATAAGATCGTTCCATTTTCGGGCGTGAACTTGAACGCATTGGACAGCAGGTTGAACAACGCGATCTCTACTTTTTCATAATCGGCGTATAGGGTAAGTGCAGGTATAGCGGGTACAAACTGGTACGTGATGTTTTTTGTGCGGGCCTGGTGAACAAAACACTGGTATACTTCATCGCATAATTGAATGATGTCGAGGGCGGCGATCTTACAGGTGTCGGACCCGTTGTCGGCTTTTCTGAAAAGCAACAGTTGATCAACCAGGCTCAACAAACGGCGTGCATTGCGATAAGCGATCTTCAGGTCGTTGCGTGGCTCATTGTTTAGTGCTTCCTTTACCGGGTTTATAATGAGGGATAAGGGCGTTCTGAATTCGTGCGAAATGTTGGTAAAGAAGGTTAGCTTTTTTTCCATCAGTTCTTTTTCCTTTTCATTTTCCACATGCGCCAGCCTGATCTCAAAACGTAACCGTTCCTGTGATCGGGTATAGCGAATGTACAGGCAAATGGCGCCGGCAAAGCATAACCCATACAATGAATAAGCCCACCAGGTGCGGTACCAGGGTGGCAGTACAATGATCTGAAGCAGTTTTGTTTCATGGCCCCAGGTACCATCGGGGTCCATGATCTTTACCTTAAAAAAGTATGTCCCTTCCTGTAAGCGGGAGTAGTTGGCGGTCCTGATGTGGTTTACATAATTCCAGTCTTTATCCCAGCCCTGTAAAAAATAAGCATAATTGATCTTGTCGGCACCGGCGTATTCCAGCGCCAGAAAATCGAGCGACAAAACCGCCCGCTCAAAAGGAATGGTGATCTCGTCGATCCTGTCGAAGGTTCTGGCGGTAACATAGGGATCACTGCCTTCAGCAATTGTGTTGTTTATTTTAAGCCCGGTTAAATAAATGGCCGGTTGTTCTGCCACATCTTTTATACTGTCGGGGTAGAAGAGATTAAAGCCTTTAATGCCACCAAACAGAAACTCACCCGATGACAGTGCCACACCGGCGTTAAAACTGAACTGGTTGCTTTGCAGCCCGTCTGACTGTGAAAAATTACGGACTGCTTTTGTTTGCGGATTAAAACGGCACAATCCATTGTAGGTGCTTAACCACAAATTACCTGCCTCATCTTCAAGCAAACGAAGGATGGTATTGCCGGGTAATCCGTCGGCGGTTGTAAATCGCTTGTAGTTCCCTGTTTTACGATCGAACAGCAACAGGCCGCCATCCTGCGTGCCGATCCAGAAATTATGTGTGCGGTCCTCATGAATACAACGAAGGGTGTGGCCAATGTTATAACGAATGTGCTGCTTGCGGTCCCGGTCAATACGCAGCAGGGTGGAGTAGTTGCCGCCCCATAAAACACCCTGGCGGTCTTCGCACAGGCATTGCAGGTTGTTGATGGTATTGTCAAACAACTCGAAGCGATCGTTTGGCCGGTTCAGTACATACAGACTGCCTTCATTGGTAGCGCTGGCCCATAACCTGTTTTGCGCATCCTGGTACAAAAGCCATACGTTGTTCTCTTTTTCGTGTGTAATGGGATTGTAACAGTCATAACGGGTAAAGGCGCCGGTTTTACGGTTAAAACGATTGATAGCGCCCAGCCAGGTAGATACCCAGATTTCGTTGTTATAATCCCTTACAATACTGGTGATGAAATTGCTGCTGATGGCGCTTTTGCCATTGTTGCTCATGTATTGGGTGAACCCGTTTTGTTGCCGGTCCCAATAACGCAGGCCGGCGCCATCCGTGCCGATCCATACATTGTGTTTTTCATCTTCACAAAACGACATGATGAAATTGTTGACAAGATTGTCGTTTCCCGGCGGATGATACGTAATATGCGCAAATGAACATGTTCTGGATTCTACTACATTGATGCCGCCCCTTAGGGTGCCGATCCATTTGCGGCCATCGGTATCTTCATAAACGGCATACACGGCATTGCTGTTTACAACAGATTTACCCGTTGATGACCAGTAAGGCATAGCCTGGGCGGCGCCGGGTGGCAGCACCAACAGCCCATTTCCGTCAGAACCGATCCAGGCGGTATGTTGTTTGTCGAAATATAGGTTAACGATCTTACTGCGATAGGGCAGATAACTTTGGGAATACTGATGGGTGGCCGTATTGAACTGGTATAAGCCGTTCTCATTTCCCAGCCATACATTACCCTGCTTATCGAGTTGCAGACAACTTCCCTGTTTAATGGAAGTACTGATTATCTGTAATTGCTTTTTAAACAGATCGTATTGACACAACCCCACCTGTTGAATAAAAAGCCAAACGGTATGGCGGGCATTGTCGGGTTCAATAGCGGTTACATCATAATTCGTGTTGTGTTGCAAGGGTATTTGTACACCGGGTTTTGATTTATTTTCAAAAACCAGTAAACCTTGCTGGGAACCGATGAACATATAACCGGCCGCCGCCTGAATAGTATGCACATTATCCTGTACATAATGCAGGGTGGCGTTCTGCCAGCTTTGGTATTGCAGCCGGGAGAAGGTGGAACGCACCGGATCGAATACGCAGGCGCCTTTTGGCCCACCCACCCAAATATTATTGGCTGCATCGCCTTCGATGGTATAAATGGTATTATTATTTAATGAGGTGCTGTCGCCTATAACGTTCCGGAAAATGCGGAAGCCATAACCATCGTAGCGGTTGAGCCCGTCGTACGTGCCAAACCACATAAATCCCTTATAGTCCTGGTAAATGGTAGTAACAGCGTTATTAGATAAACCCTGGTCTATACCCAAATATCTGACCGGGTAATTATCTGCATGCAGGCGTATGGCAAGCGTGAGCAATAAAGAAACTGCTGAAATGGCTTTATAACTCATGTGGTCCCCCTTTCAGTGATCGTTAGACCTTAAATGTAGGGAAAAATTAGTTCGGTTCTTTATGTAATCCGGGGGCGGACAGTTATAATATTTTTTAAAACAGGTACTACACGCGGTACATTGACATTCACAGCGGAACGATTATCGCTGTACGAAATAAAATGCAACTATTATCTCTGGCTCCTGTATTTCAATACAGGAGTTTTTTATTATTATAAGAAAGTTAACAAATAGAGTGGCACGTAATTGGTTTTATTATTCAAAATCTATTAGATTACGCCCGGCCGTATATTATTATGTAATGCATTATCGGTGCCGGAATTTCCTACCTATTATAAAATATTTCCACCCAACTATTGTTTAATTAAACTGATTAGTGTAATTTTGACAATTATAAATACTTGCCATCCCTGATAATCATACTCCCCCCGATTGCAGGAAATAAGATCCAGATTGCCACCGAAAGTTTTACTTGCCGACGAAATATTTGCTAACATCTGCATGCCGCTTGTCACTTCTATTTAACAAACGAATAGTTGCCCATTTTTATAACAACTTAAACAGTTGTTTGCCCCCAGCTGCCTGAAAAAATGGGAGAAATTCCCCTAATAACGTAACAATTAGCGAAGCTTTAGCCCAAACGAAAAGTTGAATGGACGCATATATGCGGCTGTAATGGCCTGTGTGTGCGCACCAAACGGAAAACCCTTGTATTCTATAAAAACTATAATAAAAAACGCAATGAAACTTAGAATCCTCCTTCCTTTAGTAGCATTAACAGCTGGTATTGTACTTTTTTCTTGTTCTAAAGATGATAACAATGGTGCTAAAGAAGATCAGGTCCTTGACAAATATCTCCCTGGCACCACTATGGAAATAAAAGATGTTGCCATTTATACAAAAGATGGTGTTATCCGTGATGCAGCTGCTATTCAGGGTTACATGGACCGCAACCTGAACAGCGATATGAAAGCCCGTTTTTATGTTGGTGTTAGCAATGTACCGGTGCCCCAGGATAATACAAATCTGTCTTTCCTTGACAACAACCGCGTAAACATTAACGGTATCAATAAAGAGATCACTGCTTATAAAGACTCTGTGATGCTGATCAGTGATTATGTTTCTTCTCCTACACCTTCTTATGGCATTTCAAGCTGCAGTGACCTGTTTGCTAAAATCCCAGCCTATACGCCGTTTTATGGTTGTCCAGACAGCTCTTGCGCTACTTATCGCGAAACCAACCCAATCATTACCGATGGAAACAAAAGCTATTTTATTCCTCTGATCACTTATGCGGTAACTACAAGCGAGTGCACTTTCTATAGCGCAAGCTGGCCAATGGTGAATACTTTAAGCAATAATTTCCAATCAGCTTTGAAGACTGGCGACACTGTACTTGTGCAATATGCAAAATTGCCTTTAGTACATAAAACAGGTTCAGGCTCAGGTAACTAAAAGATAGATTAAGAACCCCAGATAAAAGACTGCCGCAATAAACTGTTGCCGGCAGTTTTTTATTATTGCAACTATATATAAAATAAATCGAGACTTCCAAGTAATGACTGGAAATAATTTTCCAGCACAATAAACGTTCGTTGGCATACAAAAAATCAACATTCACACCTATTGATATTTTAACATGTATACGAAAAAGTTATATTTGCGCGTTTTAACACCAAATTTAACCCAAATCAGTATCATGAAAATTATGTACAGATCTCTTGGTTTAGTTGCTGTATTAGCTTTAAGTACCCTTTTACATTCTTGCGACAAGGTTAAAGATGCGATCTCTATTAACATCCCTACTCAAACTGTAAATGCAGAGTTCACCATTCAGCCACAGGCAAATGGTACACAAAGTGTAACTACTTTCCAGTACGGGGTCAATCTCGATTCGCTTATCAAAATCCAGAACACCAGCCTGGGTATTGGTAATATCAAGTCAGCAAAAATTAAAAGCGTAACCCTGACTTTAACAAGCTCTACTGCATCTGACAACTTAGGTGCTTTCTCAGCTGCTGAAGTGGGTTTGTCTTCAAGCGCAAAGCCTGACTTTACCGCTATTGCCGGCCTTACTTCTATCCCTGATGCAAACCAGACTACACTGGAGATCCCGGTAAATAGTGTAGAATTGAAAGACTATTTCAGCTCTACTTCATTTACATATAAGCTTACAGCTACTACACGTCGTGCTACGTCTACTACCATGACAGGTAAAGCTACCATCAAATTTGATGTAACAGCTGGTCTGTAATTCAGGTTAATTGTAGTTGAAAATACATTGGGCCCTATTGTTTCCTGTTAAACAATAGGGCCTTTTTATGGCTATAAATAAGTCATAAAAAAGCCGTTTTTTATTCATTTCAGAGCCATTTGTGATTCATGTAATTATAAGGGATATTCCACAGATATTCCATAGATATCCCGCAGATGATTTATAGATGTCCCGGCTCTATTAAGGGGTGGGATATCTATGAGTCATTATTACCGTAAATCAGGCTAATAGTGGGATAAACCAGGTATGAAGGAGGAATGCAAAAGGTATCTACCCGCTGTTACACAAGGTATTTACCTAAATCTCCCGGCGTTTATACAGGATAATTCTTTCCGGGGCAGGCATCATAATAAGACCTACATAATAAGTTGCTTCTGATTGATACCACTGACAGTTTAACCTTATAATGAACAGTTTAGAGTAGAATTCCGATTGATAACATGAATTTTTTTGGAATATCGAATATTCTTTTCATTTTTGTTATGTAGAACATATCTACAACAACTAACGCTTAAACTTGCTTGTCATGAATCGAACGCTAACCAAAGGTGGCCTTTTCTTTCATTTCCCCGCGCCCATCCCGGTCATTTTCCCAACAACTAGATAAATAGCTGCTTTTTTTAAAACTAACGCTTATGAACCTGAAAAAATCACCCTTGCGCATGGGGAGGTGGCGTGTACTGCTGCCGCTTACCGCGCTTGTGTTCCTCACCGCGACTGCAACCGCCCAGGACCGCATTTTAACCGTAACCGGAAAGGTTACCGATGAACTGGATAAACCTTTGTCGGGGGTAACCGTCCGCATCACCCGTACTTCTTTGGCAACCGCCACCAACAAGGATGGGCTGTATACCATCAATGTAAGTCCCAGCGATTCACTCGAATTTTCTTACACCGGTTATCGCATGGATAAACAGCCGGTAAAAAACCGGGTTGACCTGAACGTTAAATTATCGCCCATTGCCGGAAGTATGGATGAAGTAACAGTGATCGGTTATGGGCAACAGAAAAAAGTGAGCGTGGTAGGGGCACAGGCCACTGTAAATCCGGAAGACCTGAAACTACCCGCCCGGGATATTGCCGGTATGCTGGCGGGGCGCATATCCGGTATTATTACTACGTCGCGCGGCGGCGGACCGGGCAGTGATAATGCCAGTGTGCTGGTGCGGGGTGTTTCTACATTTGGCACCAGTACCCGAACACCCCTCATCATCATTGACGGGGTGCCCGACAGAAGTTTTAATGATATTGATCCCGAAGACATTCAAAGCCTTACAGTGTTGAAAGATGCTACCTCTACCGCAGTTTATGGTACACGTGGAGCCAATGGCGTTATTCTGATCAATACCAAACGCGGCGTGGCCGGTAAACCTTCCATCAATGTGGAAGTGAACTCAGGTATCACCCAGTTTGTTCAGCTGCCTGAAATGCTCGATGCGCCTGCCTGGATGGAATTGTATAATGAATCGCTTACAACCCGCGGCCGTGATCCCTTCTATACTGCTGACAGAGTTGAACTGCACAGAAGTGGTGTGGATCCGGATCTGTATCCAAATACCGATTGGCAAAAAGAACTATACCGGGATCATGGCTTAACACAACGCGCCAACTTCAATGTAAGCGGTGGGGCAGAAAGAGCCACCTACTATATCTCAGGCGGCTATTATAACGAAACCGGCATGGTAAAACCATATAAAGATGAAAACTATGATACAAAGTCTTTTTTTCATCGTTACAATTTTACTGCCAACATTGGGGTGAATATAACGGGGACCACTAAACTTGATCTGGGCATCTCGTCCATTATTGACAGGCGGAACGGTCCTTACAATTCAGCTGTGGACAATGAGTTGAACACCCTGTTTGAATATTCTTTGCGGGTACCCCCGCATCTTATTCCTGCCCGGTATTCAGATGGTTCCTGGCCGGGAACACCGGGTGGCACAAGTAGTCCGGCCCGTTTTGCCTTTGGTTTTGGATCTGGCTATGATGATTCGGCCAGCATTCGTCCGAACATCCGGATAAAACAGGACCTCAGCATGTTTATAAAGGGATTGTCTGTTTCGGGTTTGTTCTCCTATGATGTGTATACCGGTGCTACGGTAGCTACCGCACGTGCCGCCCCTATGGTATATGCAGAAGGACGCGATTCCGCCGGCAATCTCATAACCAGGTTTATCAACACGCCTAACGATCTGCTTTCGTATTCTTCTGCCCGGTCAACCAATCACCGGATGTATACCGAAGCTTCGTTGAATTACTCAGCCAATTTTGGCGGAAAGCACGAGGTGGGTGCCTTGTTGTTGTTGAACCAGTCGGAGTATGCAGATGCCAATGCTACTACATTTACAAATGCCATCCCTTTCCGCAACCGGGGTTTAACGGGGCGCGCTACCTATGGCTTCAGCAACAGGTATTTTGTAGAAGGAAATTTTGGCTATACCGGTTCTGAAAACTTCGCGCCTTCGAAACGCTATGGTTTCTTTCCTTCCTTTGGTGTAGGCTGGATACTATCTGGTGAGAAATTCTTTGAGCCGCTCACCGATGTGTTATCCTATTTCAAGCTGCGGTATAGTTATGGTCTAACCGGTAATGGTGGTTATAATGGGAACCGCTTTTTATACCTGGATATGCTGACCAAGGCTGCAGCCGGCGTTTATCAGTTTGGTACGCCTGCGTCGCTGTCGACCAACTATGCCGGTTATTCTCAATCTCAAATTGCTACCGATGCCAGCTGGGAAACCTCTTACCGGCATAACCTGGGTGTTGAAATGAATTTCCTGCATAATGATCTGAAGTTGATCGCGGAATTGTTTAGGGAAAGAAGGGAAGACATCCTGCGTGCCGATGCTACCATTCCCGGCATTTCTGGTTTCGGCAGCATCAACCCGGTTCGTAATATCGGCGTGGTCCTGAATAAGGGTATCGATATAAGTCTTTCTTATAACAGATCATTTGCCAAAACAACCTGGCTTACTTTCACCGGTACTTTTACCTATAATAAAAATAAAAACCTGCAGGACGGACTGGCGCCCCAGCCATATCCCTGGATGGAATGGAAAGGGCATGAAGTGGATGCCAAAGAATTGTATACCGCCGTTGGTTTGTTTGAAAGCCAGGAGGAGATCGATAAATGGGCCAAACAAACCGGGAACGTTCAGGTGGGTGACATCAAATATTTAGATAAGAACGGCGATGGCGTAATCAACAACTTTGACGTTTCCCGTGTGGATGCCAATGGTACACCCAAAATGATGTACGGGATGAATATTGCTTTTGGTTATAAAGGTTTTGATATCGGCGCTTTTATACAAGGTACTGGTAAGGTCTGGTTATTGTATGGCGCTGGCGATGGTACCCTGCCATTTAATAACGGGGCAAACAGTTCGAACCTGTATGCGATCGTAAAAGACCGCTGGACGGAAGAGAACCCCAATCCGCATGCCTTCTATCCGCGCCTGAATAGTAACCTTGATCCCACGTCGAATTTCCTGGTGAGCGACTGGTGGTTGCATCCGGCTGATTTTATCCGGTTAAAAAGTGCCGAGTTGGGCTATACGTTACCAGCCAAAATTTTGAACAGGAACCGGATCAAAAACCTGCGCATCTTTCTCAATGGTACCAATCTGTTCACCGTTTCGAAGTGGAAGTACTGGGACCCTGAGTTGAATGAAATAAGTAATAGTTCTACTTCCGTAACGAGAGGTGGCTATTATCCTAATATCAAGGCGTACAATTTTGGGGTGCGGGTTAGTTTTTAGGGCAGAGGGCAGAAGGCAAAGGGCAGAGATGAAAACTTAAAAGGCAAAAAAATGGCAGGATACAAGATAGAAAAGTATTCCCGAAATTCGGGACCCGCTGTATTGATCTCTGCCCTCTGCCCTTTGCCTTCTGCCCAATTCACGATAAACAACTTAAAAAATGAAACACAACTTTATAATAACGATATTCTTCCTGACAACAATAGCCGGTTGTAAGAAGGGTTACTTCGACGGAGTACCCAAGGATCTTGTTTCCACCGATGGTATTTTTAAAAACAAAGCTGAAACGGAAAACTGGCTGGCGTCTGTGTACAATACCCTGGTTGATCCGTGGGCAAATACCGGCGGTTCTGCCCGTTATTGGGCCGGTTATACCGAAGAACTGGAGCCGGCCAGCGCCACTGTACAGGCAAGTGGTTTGTTGAACCCGGTAAACGCTATCAATCTCTGGACGAGCCAATACCAGGGGATCCGCATGGCTAACATTTTTATGAAAAACATAGAAAATAGTGAAACCAACCTGTTGAAAGAACCCAATGGGCAAGAGCTGATGGTGCAATATAAAGGCGAAGCCCGTTTTTTGCGTGCTTATTATTACTGGAATTTAATGAAGCTGTATGGCCCGGTTATATTGGTAGGCGATGATCCGGGTAAGTATAACGACAACTACCAACTGCCACGTAACAGCTGGCAGGAGTGTATAGACTATGTACTGTCGGAAATGGATTCGGCTTATGCCATGGTGCCTGATAAATTCCTGGCAGCTGGCGGAACCGAAGATGCTACCCAGGCTGGCCGCATCAACAGGTTGGTGATCGATGCGGTTAAATCGCAGGTGTTGTTATTTGATGCAAGTCCTTTGTACAACGGCAATCCGGATTATGCCGACTATAAAAATAAAGATGGTAAACAATTGATGAATGCCAGTTATGATGCCGGCAAATGGGACAAAGCTGTTGAGGCTGCTAAATTGGCCATTGATCATGCCAAGGCCAACGGCAAGGGGATCTTTAAAGCACCCAATAATGATCCATTCACTTCTTTTCGTGAGCTGTTCCTTACCGGCTGGAGCACCGAGGGTATTTGGACACGCGCGGTCACTGCTTATCAGGCCTGGGAAAATGATGCGGCACCAAGGGCTGTCAATGGCACGTCGTTTAATGCGACTTTAGCAGTGCCCCAGGAAATGGTTGATAAATTCAGAATGAGCAATGGCAAAGCTATCAACGAAGCCGGCAGTAATTATAATGCAACTGGTTTTACGACTACTGCCAAAACCGGCTATTATGTGGCCGGCACCTCCAACATGTATATAAACCGCGAGCCGCGCTTTTATAATACGATCACTTTTAATGGGGCTGTCGTTCCATTTGTTGCCAAGACCGGACAAACATATGTGCAGTTCTGGCCAACGGGTAATTCGGGGAATGCCAATGGCAGTGAAACAAAATTTCCCAGAACCGGTTACCTGGTGCGTAAGAATACCAACCCGGCAAGAAATTTATCGAACAATTCCGGTAATGTGGTGCGTCCTGCCATGTACATTCGTTTGGCGGAATTGTATTTGAATTATGTTGAAGCCCTGAATGAAACCAAACCCGGAAGTCAGGATATTCTTGATTTTTTAAATGTCATTCGAACCCGTGGTGGCATTCCGGCATTGGCGCCGGGGTTGTCACAGGCCGAGATGCGTAAGCAGATCCAGCTGGAAAGAGGTATCGAGATGGCATATGAAGGTTGCCGGTTTTTTGATCTTCGCCGGTGGAAAATTGCCAATACACCGGAAGGCAAACAGAGCGGTGATTTTACCGGGATGAATGTGCTGGAAGGAAGTAGTTTAACAGATCCGGCCTTCTATGTAAAAACAAGGACGTCTACCCGTGTATGGGATAATAAATATTATATCTACCCCATACCGCAAAGTGAGTTGAATAAAAATTTTGTAATGGTGCAGGCACCGGGGTATTAGTTCAGCGTTTAAAGTTAAAAGTTTTTGCTGCGTGATTTCAGTTTCACAATTTTTAAGTTGACAGACATGTATATATTCAGAATAATGGTTTTTTGTTTAGTGGTTTGTATGTTACCTGCCGTAATGGTAGCTAACATAGCTGAAGGGATTGTAATTACCCAACAACATTACCAGGTGCCCATCTTGTTACAGAAGAAAGATAACCCGGTTTTGCGTATTCATTTGCATAATGGAAGCGCCGGTAATTTGCAGTTAAGCGAAATGTTATTCAATGCGGCTGGTACAACCGACTGGAAGGACATTAAACAGGTGAGTTTGTATTATGCCGGCGCCGATTCGGGCATGCGCAATTTGGGCAGCGTAGAAAAATTACAATTGACAGGCAGTATAACAGAGGTAGGAAAGAAGCTATTGATAAAAGGAGCCCAGACTTTAACCCCGGGTGAGCATTATTTCTGGCTGTCTGTTGATTTGAATAAAAGCGTTCCCTTAACGCATGTTGTTGCCATAAATGCAACCAATGCCGTGTTAAATGGTAAGACAACTAAAATTGAAGGAGCCGCAACATGTCAACAACGAATTGGTATTGCCTTGCGGCAGCACAACCAGGATGGTGTGCATACTTATCGTATTCCGGGTTTGTCAACAGCTAAAGACGGTTCTCTGGTAGCCATTTACGAAGCGCGCCGCGAAAGCGCGCGTGACCTGCAGGGGGATATCGATGTGGCGGTAAGCCGCAGTACCGATGGCGGTAATACCTGGCTGCCGATGCAGATTGCCCTCGATATGGGAAAATGGGGCGGACTACCTGAGAAATTCAATGGCGTTTCTGACGCAAATGTCCTCGTTGATAAAAATACCGGAACTATTTTTATCGCCGGTTTATGGATGTATGGCGTGTTAAATGAAGAAGGCAAATGGATAACAGGACTTTCTGATACCAGTACCAACTGGAACCACCAATGGCGTAGCAAAGGATCGCAGCCGGGTTTTGATGAAAAACACACCGCCCAGTTTATGATCGTACAAAGCGCGGATAATGGTAAAACCTGGAGCAAACCGGTGAACATAACACAACAATGCAAACAGGAGGCCTGGTGGTTGTGGGCTCCCGCACCCGGCGCCGGCATTACTTTGCAGGATGGTACCCTGGTTTTTCCTACCCAGGGTCGCGATAAAAACGGCAAAGCTTTTTCCAATATCACCTATAGTAAGGATGGCGGCGCCACCTGGTTTACCAGCAACCCCGCATCAAGGGAATCTACCACCGAAAATATGGCGGTGGAATTGAGCGATGGTGCCATTATGCTGAACATGCGATGCAATAAGAATAAAACAGATACTGGTGACACCAACGGCCGGCTAATTGCCATAACCCATAACCTGGGTAAGGATTGGACTGAACATCCAACCAGCCGTGGTGCTTTGCACGAACCAGTTTGCATGGCCAGTATTCTGCGGCATGAGTATGTGGTGAACGGTAAAAAGAGATCGATCCTGTTGTTTGCCAATCCTGATTCAAAAACTTTACGGCACCACATGACCATTAAAGTTAGTTATGATGATGGCGCTAGCTGGCAAACCAACAAAAAAGTACAACTCGATGAATGGAAAAGCCGGGGTTATTCCTGTATGACCAGCATCGATGCGGAGACCATTGGCATTGTTTATGAAAGCAGCCAGTGCGACCTGGTGTTTCAACAAATAAAGATAAAAGAACTGTTGCCGTAGTTATAAAAAAGACCTGTCAGGTTCGCCATCGGGTTCTGAAAGTTTAGAGTGATGATGCGATCCTGACAGGTCTATTGTTTTAAATTAATTACAACTTCACCACATGCACAGCTGTTCGGGTGCCATTTCCACTATACACCACCAGGTAATTGCCCTTTGACAAACCATTCGTATTGATAGCGGTTTGCAGGCTGCCTTTGGCAACAGGCTGGGTTAACCAGACCCTGCCGTCGAGGCTTGTTATTTGAATTACGGCACCTTGTGTACTTGCTGTATGGGTAACTTTTAACTCGCTGTTGTCATTGATCAGCCGCGGCGTTACTGTAATAATGTTGTTATCATTATTTATAGAAAGAGTAGCACTGTAGGTGCCCTTGCCGTCTCTGTCCACCATTTCCAGGCGATAGAATAATAAACCTGGCAGGGGCTGATAATCAGTCGCCGTATAATTGCCGGTACTTTCCCCGGATACCATTACTTTTTGAATGGCAGTGAAATGCACGCCATCTGTACTTCTTTCCACCATAAAATGGCTGGTGTTAATTTCATCAGCGGTTCGCCATTGCAGCACCACGGTATTGCCCCGGCGGTTGCCATTGAATTGTAACAGGGTCATGGGCAGTACGGCTATAGAGCAATTCTTCACCACCAACTGGTGCGTTTTGGTATTGGCACAACCGTTGATGTTGCTGGTTGCTGAAACTATATAGGTGCCGAGATCGTTTGTGGTAAGCGGATTCAGCGTAAGCGTATTACTGTTTTCAATGCTTCCATTGGGTCGCTGCCAGCTGTACGTATAATAAGGGCTCGATGGCAATGAAAGAATGGTATTGCTGCCTGTACAAACAGTACCTGCTACGTTTACCGGCGGTACGCTGAGCGTATCGATGGCCACCACTTTTGAGGAGCTGTTGTTACATGCATCTGCTAACTGAAGGGTATAGGATCCTGCCGTTAAACCGGTAAAGACATTGCTGCTTTGAAAAGGCGTAGTGGCAGCCCCTGCCGAAATGCGATACGTATAGGGCGATACACCTGTGTTGCTATCGGGTAACAGGGCAATATTGCGCAGGTTACTGCAAACGGCAATTGCCGGCGGTACCGCTGCAAACGTGGGTTGTGTATAAGCCGGTATTACAATGGTTGATTGCAGGATGTCACAGCTATAAGAACTCATACCTTTAAAATAATAGAAGGGTGATCCCTGTTTACTAAAAGTATAAGAAGCGTTATAAGTGCCGGGTGGCAAGTTTACCACTGAATCTGTTAGTGGAAACCCAAACGCATTCCAGAACTGGTCGGCTATGCGGATGTTACCATCAGAACCGCTTGAGTTGGATTGGGCTGTAAAGATGATCTTGTTATCATTGACACATCCTTTTTTCAAAGTGGTAGTTAAGGTAGAATGCCGTAATGCTGACGATGGCATGGTAATGACTACGGTATCCCGGTTGCCGCAGGTGTCTACCGCTACCAGGGTATAGGTGCCGGCGGTAAAATAGTTGAGCGTTAAATTATTGTTGACGCTAAAGGCTACCTTCTTTAACGTGTCGGGATATGTATAATTATGCACCGTGCCGTCGCCAAAGGTAATGGATGGCGGGCCCGATGCCAGGATCAGATCAACCTGGGTCATAGGAGAGAGGAGGGATACCGATATGCCGGCTGCTCCTTCTTTGCAGGATTTTCCGTTAGCCGTAAAGGTAGTGGCATACAGGTCCAGCGCAGGCCTTGGTTCCCACCTGAAGTAAATGCTATCTTTTCCACAGCAATCTTCCCGCACTATTCTATAGTTGTTGCCTGGCGGAAAACCAGAGAAGGTGGAATTGTTGACCTGGGTAGCTAATAATACATTCGCCGGACTGATCAGTTTATAAGTAATAGTATTACAATGGACCTGGTAAGTGGATCCCGGACTATTGTCTACATTTTGATCAAAGGTATACGTGAGTGAATTGCTACAACCCTGTATAGAAGTGACGGCGCGCATATTCAGATAGAATGCCAGGCCGGCAGTAAAGTTTATTGCGTAGTTACAGCCATTCGTCATGTCGAAGATGATGTCTTCAAACGTATTTGGCGCGTGGTGGTATTTAAAACGGAATGTATCGAGCAATGCATATCCGCTACCGGGTGGCAGCAGATCACTGCTGTTGAATACATGGGTTTGCTTAACGCCATTGGGTAACGTGATGGTACTGGTGTAGGGCGGCCGTAATATACCAGCGGCTACTTTATAAGGGATGGAGAACGAATCACATCCTTCATATTGCAGGTTCCCCATATTTACTCCAAACGAGCCGTTATTCCCATCTGCTAAAGTAACGGTTCTGGTTTGAAAGTTACCACAGGCATCAGTCACCTGGTAGGTATAGGAACCGGCTATCAATCCGGTGAACTCATTGCCAGATTGGGGTGGTACCGTAATGGGTGATGGACTTATCAATGCATAGGTAAATGGAGCCTTTCCGTTAGTAACAGTTACTAAGATTTTACCATCATTGCCACCGGGACAGGTAGGCGGGGTTAGTGTTTGACTGGGATTTGCTGTGGGACATTGTGAATAAATAACATGGCTAAACAGTAATGACAGGCATAAGCATATGCCGGGTACGGAATATCGCATAGGATCAAATGGTTTAGATGCCAAATTACGAATATGCTTCCTGTTTATTAAATCCACAACAATGAAATTTGTCACAGTGGGAAATAAGGAAATAGATATATAATGCTAATATGAAATAAGGGCTGACGCTATGGTCAGCCCTTTGTCAATAATCGAAGAGCGGGAGTAGAGCTATTTTAATAAAGGCATTATTTTCTTGTAATGAGCCGCGAATTTAAAGGAGCTGCCGGCTGTGTAAAATGAAGTTAATGTTATGATTTTGTATTTGGTAATAGTCTATGAAATGGTTGCATGGTACAGATAAAAAAATTGTTTTTTATATTGCAAATATTTATTTATTATCGCAGTACTGACTGTTTTTTCAATTCCTGTTATTCTCCGCCACTATCAAGATCGATGTTGAATTAGATTCTTGCCTGCATTAACCATTGAAATAATGATTGCTGCTTGCAATCTCCCTGCCATTGGGCATAGGGAGCAGGTTGTTACGTGTAACCAGAACCTCTGAATTAACTGAATTAAACGAACATGAGAACTATTATTGTGCTATTGTGCCTGCTATTACCTGCTATGGTGGTAGCCTGGCCCGGGCAAACGGATTTCCTGACCGTATTAAAAAATGCCGGCAAAGAAGAACGGCTTCCTATTGCCCGAAAGATCTACAACGATCAGCTCATTCACCTCGATTCTACACAAGCATTTGTTGCATTGAACCGTATTAATCAATGGGCCACAAATATGCATGATATTCCGCTGAAAATATTTTCGGTGATGGCCATGGGCGATTACCATAAGGAGTATTACAGCAACCAGCGCGGTGGCAAAGCATTGGAATTCTTCACTACTGCCTTGAATATGGCTACGCAGCTTGACCTGAAAGAATCTGAAGCGGAGATCTACAACAACATGGGCTGGCTGTATTACAAACAGGATAAATTTCCCCAGGCTTTTGAATATATGATCAGGGCTAATAATATTATCCAGAAAATAGGATATGTCCATTATCCCTATGCAAGCCGTTATTTATATGACCTGGGTTATATCTATTGCGACTTTGGAAATTACGAAAAAGCAAAACTATATTTAACCGAAGCTATCAGGTACCCTTTCAATAATTCATTGTATGCCGTTCGAACGCTGAATACACTGGGCCTGGCTTACCGGGAATTGAAACAGTATGACAGCGCCATCCTGTATTTCAACTGGGGCCTCGATACGGCACGCGCTATCCATAATATTGCCTGGATGGGTATACTTTCGGGGAACCTGGGAACAGTGTATTACTTTTTAAAACAAAACGATGAAGCGCTTCCGTTATTAAAAACCGATTATGAGTTAAGCATGGCCAGTAAGGAGTGGACCAGCGCCGCCAATACCATCATTATGCTGGCCGATCTGGACCTGGATAAGCACCTGTTACCGGCAGCCGCATTAAAATTATCGGAAGCGCAGGAGTTGATCGGCCGGCAAACCGATCGCCGCCCCTTTGTATATTATGCTTTACAAAAGGCGCGTTTGTTCAAATACCTGAAACGATACGACAGCGCATTTATTTATCTCGACACTGCCCGGCGGGTAGTTAACCAGTTGAACCAGCGGCGAGATGCCCTGGTATTCAGTCAGGCGGAACAGAAAGTAGCGGTTGAATTGCACCTGTCGGAGATAAAATTACTGGAGAGTGAGAACAGCAAAATGGTGCTGGTGCGCAATTTTATAATTGTAGTGATTTTGCTGGTGTTGATCATTGCGGCCCAGCTCATCTTCCGTCAGCAGTTAAAACAAAAGAAAAATAAAGAATTGCTGACGAATGCCGTTACGCAGTTGCATTATTACATCGACAGTGTGCGGGAAAAGAACCAGTTGATTAACCAGTTTAAACAGGAGATTGAACAGTTACAAACGCAGCCCGAACAGTATATTGTGCTACAGGAAAAAGAGGAGATTGCCGCAAAGCTGAAACAGTATTCTATTTTAACGGAAAGCGACTGGAATGAATTCAGGAACTTATTCGAAAAAGTTCAAATAGGATTTTTTTCTACACTAAAACAACGGTTCCCCGATTTAACACCTTCGGAACAACGTTTACTCGCTTTAATGAAGTTAAAGCTGTCGAAACGGGAAATGGCCGGTATGCTGGGCATTGCTCCCGACTCCATTAAAAAAACGCGGCAGCGTATTCGTAAAAAGATCAATGTACAGGATGATATGGCACTGGAGGACCTGGTAGCTTCTATTTAGCTGTAAGCTATAAGCCTTAAGCTGTAAGCCAATTCAAAGGCAGCCAAAAGCTCTAATCGCCTGGGAGGATTGCCGCATACTTTGCCGTGAAGGTGTGTATTAGTTTATGGCTTACAACTTACAGCTGAATCTTGCGCCCTCGCATGCCTGTTATGCATTACGGATTAAGTGAATACCCGTATGCAGCAGGTTAAAAATGCATTTGTCCCGCTGTTGTCCCGGTATTGCCGTCACCTTGTCTCCCCCTTTTTTTACGCTATTAACGTAATAATAATATATAGGCCAACCGTACTATTTGAAAAACGTTCATGATCTGTTGTTTTCATACAAAGGGCTGGAACCTTTCTCCGGTTATCCCACATTTATCAATGAAGAAGGTAAGACCAGTTCCACCATGGCCGTGAACGGTTCTAATTATACCAAAAAGATCAATTCCATCACCATCAGCCGGCCTGCTACCGGTGGCTTTTTGCATGTAATGGGAGTGAGCATCATGAATGCCTGTGTGGCGCCCGTTAACCAGCCAACCGCCCTGGTGTTAACCGCTTCTTCTACCAGTCAGGTCAATGGCTCTTTTACCGCATCGCCTGCCGCAGATGCATACATCGTAGTACGTTATCCGGCCGGCGCTACACCCCTTGCTCCGGTAAATGGCACTACGTATCCGGTGGGCAGTACACTGGGAACGGGTTTGGTGGTACAGGCCAATTCGTCCACCGCTTTCAGTGCCGGTGGCCTTACCGGTGGCACTGGTTACGATTTTTATGTATACGCCTATAACAATACCAATTGCATTGGCCCGGTATACAATATAACAACGCCATTAACAGGTACGCAGGCAACCAATACCTGCAGTGGTCCCAGCGGTGTAATTCCTGTTGGGCCCAATGAAACCTATAAAACATTAACAGCGGCCCTCGCAGCTTTAACAAGCGGCGTGAGCGGTGCCGTGACGCTTGAGTTGCAAAGCAACTATACCAGCACTGCAGAAACTTTCCCAATCGTCATTGCTTCCAATGCCTGTTTCAATGCAGCCAATACGTTGACCATAAGACCGGCTGCCGGCGCCAACGGACTGGTGATTGCCAGTTTGGGTTTGGGCGCAGCCATCGATCTCAACGGCGCTAATTATGTAACCATCGATGGTCGCCCTGGAGGAACCGGTTCAGCCATGTCGGTTACTGCAGCGGGTGTTTTGAACGCCACTAATTTGAATATCATCAACACCAACAATTCGGGCGCAGCGATTGTACTCGAGAATGGTGCTACAAATAATATCATAAAATATTGTGACCTGCAGGGGCAGAATGCCAACAATGCCAGTCAGCCCAATACGTTGTCGGGCGTAGTGTATTTCGGTAATACCGGGGCAAATGGAAATGATAACAATACCCTCGATCATTGTAATATCCATTCAACCGGTACCAATATCACCAAACCATCTATCGGTATTTATTCGCTGGGGTATGATAATTCCAGTTCGGTGGCAGCTTATGCTGCACCATTCAACGACAACAACGCGGTGCTGGGTTGCAATATTTACGATTATTTTTCAACCGGTAATTCTGTTGGACTGGAATTGAACATGGGTAACAGCGGCTGGACGATCAGCGCCAATCACTTTTTCGAAACAGAAGGCATTACGGTGTCAGCAGCTGCCGCTGCCTTTAACCGGGCTATCTGGATTGCGCCATTCCGCGCCGCTTCGGCAGGAGAGATAGGTAATGGGTTTATTATTACGGGCAACTTTATCGGCGGCAGTGCGCCCAATTGCGGTGGCACGCCCTATACATTTGCCAATGGTACAGCCGGTTTCTTTGAAGGCATCCGGTTGGAAATCGCTGATGCAGCAACTCCACTGGCTGCTTCTTCTGTACAAGGCAATACCATTACTAATATCAATATAACTACTTCCACTACCAATGATGCCCTGCATGCCATTGCGGTGCTGGCTGGCAGGGGAAATGTAGAGATCGGCAACAACACCGGCAATATCATTGGTTCGGCAACCGGCAGCAATGGAGCCGCTGACGGCGGCATCACCATCAATGCAACAGGATTGGTGGCGAGCCATATGCTCTTCTTTGGTGGTACGTACAATACTATTGTAAAGAACAATACCATTGGCAACGTTTTGCTGACGGCTGCGGGGAACTCTTTTTCCGGTATTTTCGCCAACAGCGCCATTACCGGAAACTTCAGTAATAATACCATTACCAATATTACGGCTTCCAATACCGGCACTACCACAGGCAGATTTGTGAATGGCATACATATCCCATCCGGTAGCCCGGTGCTTACCATTGCCAATAATCTTATTCAAAATCTCACGTGTAACTATGCCACCACGGGTACGGCAGCATCACAGGTGATTGGGATCAATATCGCAGCTACCACCGCAGGTATGAGTGGCGGCATAACCGGTAATGCCATTCGCAACCTGGTGAATGCTACGCAAAGCACGGCTACTACTATCAACAGCGCTATCATAGGTATTAATATGAACAGTTCCAATGCGGCTGGTTGTACGGTGACCGGGAATACCATTCACTCACTGGTATTATCGGGTACGGCTACTACCGCTGCTGTAAATGTGATCGGTTTGTATTACAGTGGTACCACTACCGTGACCAATACGGTTTCAAAGAATTTCATTCACAGCTTTGATGCGACGGCCGTAAACACCAGTGCATCGTTCACAGGCATTCAGCTGAATGGTGGGGCTGCTGTTTACAGCAATAATATGATCAGGCTGGGGATCAAACCCGATGGCACTTCTGTTACTACTGCATTAACCATAAATGGGATAGTGTGCAACACCGCTTCTGCCAATAGTTTTTATCACAACAGTATCTATATCGGGGGAACCGGAGTAGGAACGGGTACCGGCAATACCTCTGCATTTAGCAGGCTCGCCACTTCGGGTACATACGATATTCGTAATAACATCTTTGTCAATGCCCGGGCCAATGCCAACGGTGGCGGCAAACATTTCAGCATCAGTTTTGGTGGCGCCACTACAGGCGCAACCGTTAATTACAATGTATACCAGTATAATGGTTCGGGCGGTCGCTTTGCAAACAGCGGTGCCGTGGAAATACCCACCTATATGAATAGTGGTACGCCTACAACCGGCTGGCTGGCGGGTGACCTGAAAAGCGTAACGGGTGATCCTAACTTTATCAATCCAACCGGGAATTTGTCAGCCCTGAATCTGCATATCAATACTACCGGCGTGTCTGTGGCTGAAGGCACGGGTACGGCCATAACGTCAATAACCGACGATTACGACAATGATACCCGCAGCGGCTTAACCCCGGTTGATATTGGGGCCGATGCCGGTAATTTTGTGGCAGCGGCTGCTACCTGTACCACGCCCAATACACCCACCGGTTTGGTGTTAACGACCGTGTCAGCAACCGAAATAGACGGCAGCTTTACGGCTTCTGCTGGCGGTGCCAACGGTTATCTGATCGTGCGGTATCTGGCTGGTGCAACCCCGGCAGCGCCGGTAGATGGCGTGATCTATGCCGCAGGCAGTTCACTGGGGACCGGTACGGTAGTGGCCATTGGTGCAACGCCCAACTTTGCCAATTCGAATCTGCTGGCCAGCACCGCTTACGATTATTATGTATATGCTTATAACAATGCCTGTCTCAGTGCCATCAAATACAGTACGGCTGTTTTCGGTTCAAAAAACACGGCAGGTTGTACGGGACCTAGCGGGTTAATCACTGTTGGACAAACCGGCACCTTCCAAACGCTTACGGCTGCATTAGCTTCCTTAAGCGGCGGTATCAGTGGTGCGGTGACCGTGGAGCTGCAAAGTGATTATACAAGCGCTAATGAAACGTTCCCGATCGTTATAGGCTCCAATGCCTGTTTTAGTCCGGTCAATACAGTATTGATCCGTCCGGCAGCCAATGCAAACGGACTGGTAATCACCAGCTCCCTGCCCGGACCTACCATCGATCTTACTGGTGGAACGTATGTCACCATCGATGGAAGACCGGGGGGAACAGGAACTGCCCTGACTGTAACGACAGCAGGTAATTTGAATGCCACTAATTTGAATATTATAAATACCAGTGCATTGGGTACTGCCATCCGTTTCGATAATGGTGCCTTTCGCAATGTGGTAAAGTATTGTGATCTGCAGGGGATGAATGCGGTGACTGCTGCCACTACTACGCTGTCTGCGGGTGTGGTGTTCTTTGGCAGCAATGGTGCCAATGGGAACGATAACAATACCATCGATCATTGTAACATTCACTCCAGCGGAACCGGGGTTTCTATACCGTCAATAGGCGTGTATGCCCTGGGCGCTAATAATACCGGTGTCAATACCAACTTCAACGATAACGATACCATTTCCAATTGTAACATTTACGATTACTTCCTGCCGAATGGTAATTCTGCCGGCGTATTGTTGAACAATGGGGTAAGCAGTTGGGTGGTATCCGGAAATCATTTCTTCCAAACCAGCGCCCGGGTTTATTCGGCTGCTGCGTTCAACAGAGGCATCTGGATCGTCTCTAACCGAAATACCGGCAGCGTGGGCAATGGCTTTGTGGTAACCGACAACTATATCGGTGGTTCGGCGCCCGATTGTACCGGCACGCCTTATACGTTATCAGGACTGGGTAACTCCTTCGATGGTATCAGGCTGGAAATTGCTGATGGCACGAGTGTAAACCCGAGTTCCGTACAGGGAAACACTATCACCAATATAGCGATTACCAGTACCATTACCACCGATGTGTTCCATGGGATTGCCGTAACCGGTTCAAACGGCAGCGTGAATGTGGGTACGGTAACAGGTAATACAGTAGGTTCGGTTGCCGGTACCAATGCCATCACTATTGCCGGTGGTAATGGTGCGCATACGATCCCGTATTACATTTCCGGTAACACAAATGCTGCCGCGGTGATCAACCTGAAACAAAATAGTACCGGTGGTATCACGCTTTCCAATGCAGGTAACAACTTCTCCGGCATATATGATAACACCGCAGGGATAGTGACTATCGATGGTAATCTGGTGGGTAGTTTAACCACCGCCAACAGCATCAAAGCCATCAACGCCGGCACTACCAGCCTGTATGTACGGGGTATCAATATTCCCAGCGGAAATGGTGTGTTTGCGATTACGAATAATACCATCGCCAATCTTACTAATAACTCAACATCGGCAGGTACCGGGGCACAGGTGGCCGGGATCAATATTGGTTCGGCTGCTTCCACCGTGTCTGCTGTCGCTGGTAATACTGTACGTGATTTATATTCAGCCACGGCGTATACGCTGGGCAGCGGCAACTCAGCCGTATTGGGCATCTACATGGGCGCTTCAACCAGCAACCCGGTTTCGGTTACCGGCAATACGGTGCATAGCCTGGTTTCCGGTGCTGCTACGGCGGGTGTGTATATAGAAGGGATCTTTTTCTGGGGCGCCAATTCCGCCACCATTACCAATACGATCTCGAAAAATACGGTGCATAGTTTTGATGTCACCACGGCCAATACCAATGTTAATATGCGGGGTATCGAGCTCAATCAGGGCAAGGCAGATGTATACAACAATATGGTTCGACTGGGTATTAAACCGGATGGTACTTCCTTAACCAATGCCATTCGCATAGATGGTATTATGAAGGGCTCCGGTTTGAACAGTAGTATTTTCTATAACAGTATTTATATCGGTGGAGCCGGAGTGGGTACCACTGCAAGGCCCTCAAACGCTTTCCGCAAGGAAACCAATAGCGGTACCGATAATGTTCAAAACAACATCTTTGTGAACAACCGTTCCAACGCAACAACCGGTGGTATGCACAATGCCATTTGGGTGGATGCATTGGCAGGAATGACTTTCGACCATAATATTTATGGCTATGGTGGAACCGGTGGCAATTTTGCTGCGGCTACACCGGGCGGCACTTCATTTGCGGCTATTTATACCAGTGGCTGGATCTTAGGAAACGACCTGGCCAGCCAGGCAGCAGATCCGTTGTTTGTGGATGCTTCCGGCGCTGCTGCTACGGTTGATCTGCATATAAGTACTGCAGCGGTTTCTCCGGCCAATGGTGCTGCCTTGCCGGTAACCCTGGTCACCGATGACATAGATGGCGAGGCCAGAAATGCGACTACGCCTGATGTGGGCGCTGATGAATTTGCTCAACTGACCGGTATAGATCTGCAGGCTGTTTCTCTGGAAACACCCGCATCAGGTAAAGGCTGTTATGGCAAAGAGGCAGCGATTATCAAAGTGAGAAATAATAGTGCTACCCCATTAGATCTCGCTGTGAACCCGGTAACGATTACGGTGAATGTTACAGGTGCTGCAACGGCCACGGTTACCAAAACGATCAACACGGGTACACTGGGGGCCGGCGCTACTATGGATGTGCTGCTGAACGGCATTACCGATTCTATCGATATGCGTACCCCGGGTACCTATGTTTTCAACGCCAAAACAACCGTTAGCGGCGATGCGAAGCCTTCGAACGATGCCATGTCGATGGTAACCCGCACACGGGTGCCATTGGTATCAGGTGTCATCAGCGCTTCACAAACCAGTTACTGTTTCAATGGGGCGCCGGTATTAACAGTAATCGGTGGTGACGGTTTTGCCGGTATTCAATGGCAGCAAAGTACTGACTCGGCCACTTATAGTAATATGGTGAATGGTATTTCTTCTCCTTATACAACAACTGCAGCTACGCAAACGCTTTATTACCGGCTGGCCTCCGTTTGTATTACCGATACGGTGTTTACCCCGGCGATAAAAGTGGAAGTGAACAGTCCCGCCGTAACAACCACCGCACCCGCTGCCCGTTGTAATGCCGGCGTGGTGAACTTGCAGGCTACGGGTTCTGCCGGTTCAACCCTGTACTGGTATCCTGATGCAACCGCTACAAATCCGATTGGTATTGGTTCAACCTATACAACTCCTGCCATAACTACTACCACTACTTATTATGTATCGGCTATGGCCGGTAGTTGTGAAACCCCGCGTACGGCTGTGGTGGCTACGGTAAATGATCGCATTGCGATCACGGCCCAACCTGCGGGTTCCAGTGTATGTATGGGAAGTGCGGTTAACCTGAGTATAACAGCCAGTGGTTCCGGCCTGAACTATCAATGGCGGAAAGATGGCGTGAATATTTCCAATGCCATTGCCGATACGTATTCCATTGCCAATATAGTGAGCGCTGATAATGGTGATTATGATGTAGTGATCAGCAACGCCTGCGGACTGGTAATTTCCAGTGTAGCCACCCTTACTGTGAAATCGTCCAACAACTGGGTGGGCGTCGTAAGTGGTGACTGGAATACGGCAGCCAACTGGTGCGGCGGCATTCCGGTGGCCACCACCGATGTAAGTATTACGTCTGGCACGCCGTTTAGTCCGGTGATCAGTGGAACTGCCAACGCGCATACAGTTACCATTGGTACGGGCGCCTCGCTCACGATAAATGGAACCGGTACCTTAAACCTCTATGGCAATTTTGTCAATACCGGCACGCTGAATGCAAACGCAGGCACGATCGCTTTCCGTGGTACCGCCAGTCAAACCATCAACAGTTTGTCGGTTGGCAATGTGATGATGAATGGCGCAGGTGTTACCCTCAACGGTAATTTAAACATTGGCAATACCCTTACCATGACCAATGGGAATATAACTGCCGGTTCGTTTAACATCTATCTGCAAAATGCAACGCCAGGAAATACGGCCAGTCATATCATTACCAATGGAACCGGTTCGGCTATTGTTACAAACAATACCAGTTCAATCACTGTGCCGGTTGGACCTACTGTCAACAGCTATAATCCGGTAACGCTTAATAATGGACAGGGTATGACGTACACCGTGCGGGTAATGGAAGGGTTGATCGCTTCAGTGATCGATGACAGCAAGGCCATCAACCGTACGTGGACGGTTACCACCACCACCACACCTGCAGCCCCGGTGAATATTACTTTACAATATGCGGATGGTGATGCCAATGCTGCTTGTAATCCAACCGCCAGTATGGATGCGGGCGCTTACAATGGCGTAACCTGGGCGCTTGTTTCACCTACGGGTGGTGTGCTGCCAACAGGAACATCAACGGCACGACTGGTAACTTTGTCTACAACTCAGTTGGGTTCAATCGTGATCACCAATCAGGGCATGTTAAAAGCACCGGTATATGAATTCAGCGTACAACTATTGCCCACCCTGGTTACCAACGGCCATGCCATACTGCGGATCAGCAGCCGGCGTACCATGACGATGACCTGGTCTGTGATAAATGCAACCGGCGCACTGGCCAGAAAATTCAGCACTTCGTTAACGGCTGGGGTAAATGATATCAATGTATCGCTGGCTGGTTTGGCAAGTGGCGTATATGCGTTGCGTGGGGTAGGGGATGATGGCAGATTACAAACAATACGATTCGTAATAAGAAATTAAAATGGGATCATGTGATAAGTCCCGATTCATCGGGGAGTAAGTGAGAGTCCTGCTTTCTAGCAGGACTTTTTATTTATTTGATCAATCTAAGCGCAAAAGGATAGCGGTACAATTTGTTTTCGCTGGCTTTTACGGTGGCTACAATTACCAGTACCAGCACTGCAATGCCCAGTACCCATAACAGCAGGATGCCTATAATGGTAATGAAAAGAATAATAGCGATGATGCTTACTGTAAGCTGGAAGTTCATTGATTCCTTTGCATGTTCAGCCACAAAACTGGAATCATCTTTTTTTATCAGATAAATGATCAGTGGCGGAAAGATCCAGAAAAAGATGGTCAGCACATGGCAAAGGATGGCCAGTGTTCTTTCATCACTGGTGGGGGTGTAAGCAGGCGACTGGTCGGTGCCTAAGAAAGAATTAGACGGGTTGCTACTTGTCATTTTAAGGTGTTTTTATGAAATTATCGAAATAATTCCATATAATAAATTAGAAGGTGTGCCACGCAAACAAGCCGTGGCACACCTCCTGCTATCTCTTTATTGAGTTACTTCTGTAGCCGGTCTTGGGAACTGAACCCATACATCATCTCCGGGCCGGTCGATAGGCAGCGTACTTAACAGGTTATAACGACGCATATCGATCCAGCGATGGCCTTCACCAAAGAGGGAGTACCGCCGTTGGTATAAGATTTCCGTAATAAGCGCATCGTGCGTAACTGCCCCGGAATAAGGGGTGAGGCCAGCCGCCGTACGAATTCTATTGATGGCAATAATAGCATCGGGTAAACTATTTTGCTGCGTTTTCACTTCTGCATATAATAGTATCAATTCCTCATTGCGGATAATTGGGATCGGAGCTACGTTTGTTTTATATACGAAAAAATCATAATCGCTGTTCAGTCCATCCTGTGTAGCTGTAGCATCCCTTTTGGGGGCTTTGCTCAACCTGGTATCACCGGGTATGGCTTCGGTTATCCAGTTAGGTTGTGTAACCCGTACTTCGGCGGGAGGGGTGTTTCGTGGATTAAATACCGGGTTTAACAGGTCGCCACCTCCTGTAGAGAATAAATAATACGAACCATCTGTAAGACTGCCATTCAAATCCAGGAAAGATTCATTGAGGGCGTTGCTGGCGGTGGTCCAGTCTTTACGGTAAACAGCCACCCTCGCTGCCAGTGCCCGGTTGAACTTGGAGAACTCACTGGCCTTCTTATCATATAGGGTAGTATTGAACGGGAGGTCAACGCTACTGCCTTTCAAATCATTGTTGGCTTCATTCAGTAAGTTCTGAATGGCATTCAACGATTCGTCTTTTGAAAGGAAGGGGCCTAGTTTATCCGGGTTACTCACATCTACCCGAATGCCGTTTTCCCACTGTGAGTTTAATACCATCAGCAATTCATGCGCCTGTATTGTTTTGGCATAAGCGATGCCGGCTTTTCGCTGTGCATCGGGAAGGCCGTCTGCCTTTGTGTTTTGCAATGCCTCAATAAGCACATTGGTATTCTTTACCACCCGGTACCGGCCATCGAACGGGTTGGTAGTGTAAAAAGTATTGTTATCGAGCGTAGCACTGCCTTTGCCCAGCAGGTCACCGGTTACCCGGGGGTCGCTGGCGGCATAGCGATAATATTCCCGGCCTATCATACTTACATTGTCCAGGTAGGTGCCTAAATAAATTCTCATGCCGGATTCGCATCCCACCGCAAGGTTTTGTATTTCCCCTAAGGTGGCGTTTTGGGTAATGATATTGGTGCCTGGATTATTGGGATCAAGAATGGGTTCTACTTTGCACGACGACCAGCCCATGGTGATAACAAACAAACCGGTGAAAGTAATAAGCTGGTTTAATTTATGTTGATATTTCATAATTGATCTTTTGGGGTTCATGATTAAAAAGTAACTGATACGTTGAAGTGGAAACTCTTGGCCGATGGGAACGGTGTTACATCCACATTGCTGGAAATAGCATCGATACCAAAGTTGGAAACTTCCGGATCATAGCTGTTGTAGTCGAATACATTGATCAGGTTCCTGCCTGAAAAGCCTACTTTTACCCGGGCGATATTTTTAAACCATGCTGCGGGTAAAACGTAGCTCAGCCCGATTTCCCGCACCCTGAAGTAAGAAGCATCTTCTACAAATGGGCGGGCAGTATTACCATAAGAAGCCTTACGGTAATCGCCATTTGTCAATTGTCCTTTGGGGTCAAGGTCCCTGTCATCATAGTCGTGTGAAGTGCCGCCGAAATCACTCAATAAAGGCGTGAGGTTGATGTTATCGCCGCCTTTTTTCCAATGCATCAGTACATTTAATTCAAAACTCTTCCAGGTAACGTTGTTGTTGAAGGAGAGGTTGAAGTCTGGTTCTGCATTTCCATATAATGCAAGGTTGGTTACCGGATCCACTTTATCGTCTGCATTTCCAATACCTACGATCTGGGTAGCGCTTTTGCCTTTTTCAATGCGATAAGTTCCCAGGGAGGCGCCAAAAGCGCCTACGTTAAAGGCAGGTACATCTAACCTGGTTACCTTGGAGGTGTTCTTCCACCAGTTTACCTGTGCGTTCCAGCGCCATTCTTTGGTGAGCACCGGAACAGCGCTTAACCCAATTTCCACCCCTTTATTCTGAATGGCCGCCACATTCTTCCAGCCGGTTGAGAAACCGGTTGACCCTGGCGTTTGCACTTTCAGGATCAGGTCTTCCACGTCTTTTTTATACCAGGTAAATTCTACGCCAACGCGATTGTTCAGAATGCCTGCATCCACACCCAGTTCCAGTTCCTTTTGTCTTTCCGGTTCCAGGTTGGCAGCGCCCCGCGTAACATCTACCAAAGAACCAGTGGTACCATTGAAATTAGCCGGTACCAGCGGGGAGTAGATAGCCCCAAAAGGAGCAAAGTTGCCCGCTTCGCCATAGGCCCCGCGCACCTTTAAGAGGCTTAACATTTTTACATCCATCAATGGCAGGATATTAAAAGCCAGCGAAAATTTAGGATAGTAGTACAGTTTATCCGCATTGCCATTCCGGCTCGATTTATCACCCCTGATACCTACCGTACCAATCAGCATGTCTTTATAATTCACCTCTTCCTGCGCAAAAAAGCCGCGGTCTTTTGAGATGATCTTGTTTTGTTCTACCTGTATAGCGCCGGCCTGGTCAAGGTTGGTTTGGGTACCTATCAGTTGGGTGGCCGTGTTCACGACCGTGTTGAGGTTGTTGTTGATGGCATTTAACCCCGCCTGGGTGGTAAAGATGAACCCGTTATTGGGATTTAATTCATACACTGCCAGGGCTGAATAATTATCATTATGTGTAACGGTTGTACCATATAGCAGGGCGCCATTGGTACCATTGCCATTTTTTTCAAACTGCAATACAGCCGGGAAGATGCCTTTTGTATTGAGGGTGTAATAGTCAATACCACCAAAGGCAATGATCTTCAGGTCGTGCACACTGTTTTTTAACACTTTCCAGGTAGCCCTGCCACCCAGCAACATGCGGTTCACGGTTTCATTATTGGTTGTCAGGTCGCGCGTTTGCAGCCAGTTGGAGGGGACCAATGGATTATTGGGGTAGTTGCCATTGGCATCGGGATATAAATTCACCCAGGAAGGCGTTGATACATAGGCTACACCCATAGAAGTGCTGGTATTGTCGTTATTGAAGTAACCGCGGTTAGCGTTCGATTCAATATAGTTGGCGTTTACCGAAAGGTCAAGGAATTTAGTAAGGGCCTGATCGAGATTGAGGCGGAAAGAAGTTTTGCGGTACCCGGTATTTTTTACAATACCATCATTATCCTGGTAGGTCATGCCCGCATAATAGGAAGTTTTATCATTCCCACCGCTCACGGCAACCCGGGTATTGTTCATGAAGCCATGTTCGCCAAACAATTCATCTTCATAATTATAGGTCTTGCCGCCATTGGCATTGTAAATGGCCAAACCGTTGGCACCGGCAGCAGCCCGTACTTTGGCCGTATCCCATGACCGCATTCCCAGTTTTTTCAACTGCATTTGCCATCCTATAGACTGACCTATTTCTATCTTGGGTTTTCCCGATTTTCCTTTTTTAGTGGTTACGATCACCACACCGGTTGAAGCGCGTGCTCCATAAATGGCAGCTGTGGAAGCGCCTTTCAGGATTTCAATCCGCTCTATATCTTCCGGGTCAAGGTCGGCCACGCGGTTACTGGGGTTCTCCTGAAAATTGGTACTACCCTGATTGGCTGCCTTTGAAATAAAATTCTGCCCGCTATTGATAGAGGAGTTGTCATAATAAACGCCATCTACAATGAACAGCGGTTGGGAATTACCCACCAGGGAAGTGATCCCCCGCAATTTGATGGAGATCCCGCCACCAGGAGCGCCTGAATTGGAGGAAACGACTGCTCCGGGGAATTTACCATAGAGCGCGGCATCAACCGTAGCCTGGGGCGTAGTTCCCACCAGCTGTTTGGCCGACACCGTACCTACCGCGTGGGCCAGGTTGGCACGTTTGGTGGAAGAAGCCAAACCGGTCACCACCACTTCTTCGAGGTGGCCCACATCTTCCTGCATACTGATAACAAGATCAGTTGTAGGGGCCGTTACGTTAACGGAGGTGCCTTTGAAGCCTATAAAAGTAACATCCAGCAAACCGCCCTTGCCCGGCACGGTTAAGCTGAATTTTCCATTGGCATCTGTTGAAGTGCCCTGATTCGAATTCTTGATCTTTACAGAAGCGAACTGTATGGGCGTATTCTTGCTGTCGACCACAGTTCCCGACACACGGATTTGCGCAAATAGCCATACAGGAGCAGATAAACAGATTAAAAGAAGCAATCGTTTGTAGTTTTGCATGCTTGGTTGTCTTTTTTTGTGAACAAATACGGGTACCGATCAGCAGCTATCGCATACCAAATACCTGAAGTCCCTTACAGCGGGAATGGATTAATGACACAAGGATATTCCGGATGTTTCAGGACGGATTTGCCCAAACTTGTCAAAATCAGAAGGTTACAGTGGAAATAGCGGGAGAACAATAGGGAGACAACCGGTTCCCACTAATTGCTGCATAAGGAGTTAGAATACGTTTGATTCCTTTTCCCGGGGGTGTGACAGGAAATTTACGAAAACACCGGGGGAAATGCGAGGCGCCAGGCGGCGTTATGCATGTGAACATATAGCGTTTTGCCTTACCCGTTAAATCGTTGACATCAATAATGGATAACCGATATTTTTAATTTGGGATGAGCTGCATCGTGGGTAGAAAAGTAAGATGCCGTTCTGATGTAATCAGAACGGCATCTTAAAAGTTAACAAGGCTTCTTATTGTTAAAGCTTAATAGTCACATTCGCTGTGATGGTGCGCGGCATTTGCGGCATCAGGGTACCCTGGCCTGCGAAATACAATTCATCGGTTGCATTGTCTATTTTAACCCCCAGGCGATACCAGCGGGCGTCGTAGAAAATGGTCCCATTCAATAACGTGTATGCAGGCAATGTAAACTCCCCGGTTGCTGCAGAGTTGGCGGTTTGGTAGTCGCCTATATAGTTGCCGCCAAAACCAACACCCAATCCTTTTAATTTACCGGTTGGCACGGTATAAGTGATCCAGGCATTGGCCAGGTGGGCGGGACCGGCATAAGCAGGGCGCCTGCCATCAACGGCGGCAGTTGCTTTGGTGAGTTTGCTGTCGTTATAACCATAGCCGGCCAGGATGTTTAAACCATTGATGGGGTTGGCCTGAACTTCCAGTTCAAACCCTTTGCTGTATTGCGTACCATCCTGTACGTTCACGTTCCAGCTTTTGTTGTCGATGATAGTGGGTTCAATACGCACCATGTTGGTAGCGCTTATGTCGTAATAGCTTGCTGTAACATTCAATTTGTTGTTCAGTAATTCCAGTTTTACACCGCCTTCAAACTGGTTGGCATGCTGTGGTTTCAAAATACCCGAAAAGGTTACACCCGGTACAGCCGGCTGGGTCACGGGCGCCAGATAAATAAAGCCATTCATATAGTTGGCAAACAACGATACTTTATTTTTCACCAGTTGATATACCAGCCCGTAATTATGCGAGAAAGAGGTTTGCGAATATTGGGTCTCTTTCAGAATGGTATCGGCATAGTGGTTACGGGTCCCTTTACTGTCGAACGCATCCACGCGTAAACTCACCATGGCAATTAAGTTGTCCGTCAGGTTTACTACGTCCGATACGTATGCGCTGTACATATCAGTAGGCGTGTGGTTTCGGGTGGCACCGTCTGTGGCAGCAGCTATTTTTTGATCTACTGCATATTTAGAGATCTTTGCATAATTTCTATCCTGGATATCTGTGCCGTTTACAAAGTCAAAGACAATCTGGGTAGAATTATCGTTGTTTATTCTGGTATGTACATAGTCGAGGCCAACCAGCAGCCGGTGTTTAACGGAACCGCTGTTGAAACTGCCGGTAAAGTTCTGCTGCAGGTCCAGCGCAGTATTGATGGTGTTATAAATACTGATGTTACGCTCAAGGGAATCATCGGTGTTCTTACGGATGAATTCATACTGGTAGTACCCATCAGATTTGCGCGTGTTGCTGCTGATAATGGTTTGTGACGTCCAGTTATTGTTTATTTTATAGGTGGCCATCGCCCGCATATTGGTGGTGGGCATTTTTATGGTGAGGTCATTGGTGGTGTAGGAACGCTTCCAGTTAAAACCTAATTCGTCTGGCGTATGTGCTACGAACTGACGGACACGGTTCAGGTAAATGGAGGAAGGGCTTGTCATTTCCGCATTATAAAATTCTGCGTTCAGGTTTATTTTAAATTGCTCATTGGCACGGATCTCAAAAGCCGGCGCAATCAGCAGGGATTTTTTAAACCCGGCATCCTGCCAGCTTTGCTGGTTCTGATAAGCGGCGTTCAAACGGAATAATACATTGCCTTCTTTATTGGCGGGACCATACACATCGGTCGTAAAACGGTTCAGGTTATAACTGCCGGTGCTATAGGAAATTTCACCACCCGGCGTATCGACCGGTTTTTTGGAAATAACATTGATGAGACCGCCCAATGAGGTAACAGCGCCACCATACAGGGTAGTGGAGGGGCCTTTCAACACTTCGATCCTTTCTACATTCACCGGGTCAAATTCTCCGTTTGTTTGGGTGGGAACCCCATCTATCATGGATACCTCTGTTCTGAAACCACGCACCGTATAAGAAGTGGCGCCATCGGTATTGATACCGCGGTTACCGGAAATTTTATATAAGCCCGGGGTATTCTTCAACGCATTACTGAGGTCGGTAGTGATCTGTTCTTTTATCAGGTTGTTGGAAAGGGAAGTATAGACCTGTGGGTTTTCCAGACGGCTCAAAGGTATTTTGCCTACAGTTTCGCTTACATCGCTCAGGGAACGCTTTTTAGCAGCGATCACCACTTCCTGCAAGGTGGCGTGGTTTTCGGTCAATATAAAATCTGTAACTACTATTTCGCCATCGGTAAGGGTAATTGTTTTGTCAACGGGTTTCAAACCAACTGCGGTTACCCGAATGGTGTAGCTGCCGGGTTTAATGCCGGTCAGTTTGTAGTCACCCCGTGAATTGGTGGCGGTTGCCCATCTTTTGCCGGCAATGCCCACCGTAATGCCTTCGGCCGGGCTGCCATCGGCGGTGGTCACTTTTCCCTGCAAGCTGCCTTGCTGTGCCAGCAGAACAGTTTGCAAACCGGTAACAAAAAATAATAACAGGGTAATACGTAAAGTGATCTTCATTGTTTTTCATTTAATAAATACGAATGCTATAGGGGCTTTAGCAGCGCAAAGAAAAGCGGGGAAGGCGGAAACCTTTTACGCGATCAGGAAAATGATTTACGAGAAGGGTAACATAACGGAGAGGCAAAACCTATTATTGGAAATTTGTATGTATTCAGGCCAGTTGATACCCTTCGGGAAACTTTTGCACCGCTATTTGGCTATTTGGTATGCAACATTGTTGCAAAATATAAAACTTTCCCTACTTTTGTGTCTCACACAGCTAAAACTCAATACTATGGCAGGAAATAACAGGTACGATGTAGTCATCGTTGGGGGAAGTTATGCCGGTTTATCAGCCGCTATGTCCCTGGGCAGGTCGTTACGCAACGTGCTGATCATCGATAGCGGTTTGCCCTGTAACCGGCAAACCCCGCACTCGCATAACTTCATCACCCATGATGGCGAAACGCCAAAAGCGATAGCCGAAAAAGCGCGGGAACAGGTGCTGAAATATAAAACCGTAAGCATTCAGCCGGGCCTTGCTGTATCTGCTGTTAAAAAAGAAGATGGATTTGAGTTAACTACTGCCGATGGAACCAGGTTTTTCGCCCGTAAATTGTTATTTGCCACCGGCGTAAAAGACCTGATGCCAGCCATACCCGGTTTTGCCGAGTGCTGGGGAATTACGGTTATCCATTGTCCTTACTGTCATGGGTATGAGGTAAAACAAGAGAAAACCGGCATCATGAGCAATGGCGATATAGGTTTTGAGTTTTCTAAACTGATCGCAAACCTCACCCCGGACCTTACCCTTTTTACAAATGGGAAATCAACCCTATCTTTAGAGCAGCTGGAGAAACTGCAAAAGCACAAGATAACAGTGGTGGAAACAGAAATTGCCGGGTTTGAACACAGCAATGGCCAGTTGAAACAGGTGTTGTTGAAAGATGGTTCCACCATGCCATTAAAAGCGATGTATGCGAAGATCCCGTTTATACAACATTGTGATATCCCCGTGCAATTGGGTTGTACGTTAACCGAGCAGGGCTATCTGGCTGTTGACATGCTGGGCCGCACGTCTGTTCCCGGCGTATATGCTGCTGGTGATAATACAGCCATGATGCGCGCGGTTTCGCTCGCAGTTGCGGGTGGGGGAATGGCAGGCGCGGGGATCAATAAAGAACTCGTTGAAGAATCATTTTAAATATGGAAATAGTAGCGAACATTTTGGTGGGCCTGGTAGCCCTGGAGCATTTGTATATTTTATACCTGGAAATGTTTGCCTGGGAAACCAAGGGCAAAAAAGCATTTAAGGGCTCCCTGAAGCCGGAGTTGTTTGCGCCTACCAAAGTGTTGGCTGCTAACCAGGGTTTGTATAATGGCTTTCTGGCCGCGGGACTCATCTGGTCGTTCTTTATAACAGACATATCGTGGAGTACCAACGTGGCGGTTTTCTTTCTTACCTGCGTAATTGTCGCCGGTGTATATGGCGCGGTTACCGCCACCAAAAAGATTTTCTTTATCCAGGCATTGCCGGCCCTGCTAGCCGTGGGTGCCATGTTGTTGAAATAAGATGATGTGCCGCCATTGTTCGTCCCTTTGTTGACTAAGTGACTGGGCATAACTTATGCTATATATGATCATCAATAATCATTTAATCAACAACCAAGTGGGAAAAATCTATTTTACCTGTTCGTTCGACGATGGGCATATTGCCGATCTGCGGCTGGCAGAACTGCTTGCCAAATTTAATGTGAAAGCTACGTTTTATATTCCCCGATCATGTGAGTGTTGCACTGCGAGTTTGTCTGAAAGTGAGATCCGTACGCTTTCCCGTTTAATTGAAGTGGGCGGACATACCATGACCCATCCCATTTTAACCCGGGTATCGTATAAGCAGGCCCGTGCTGAGATCTTCGATTGTAAACAATGGCTGGAAGATGTAACGGGCAAAGCTATTCACTCTTTTTGTCCACCCACAGGGCGCTTTAGTGCAGCGCATGTTTCCTTGCAACGCGAAGCTGGTTTTACCGCCATGCGAACTGTGGAAATGCTTACTCATTCAATGTCTGGTGTAAAGAACGTCCTGGACTTTGTAATTCTGCCTACCACCTGCCAGGTGTATAACCACAGCAATATTTCTTACCTGAAGAATAATGTGAAGCGACTGAAATTCGTAAGTTATATCTCAGCGTGGAAGTTGTTTGATTCCAACTGGGAAGCTATGAGCAGAAACTTTCTCAATTACCTGTATGACATTTCCCACACCCAAAATGAAGATCACTATTTTCACTTATGGGGACATAGCTGGGAACTCAGCCAGTTTTCATTATGGCGATCGTTGGAACGCTTTTTAAAAAGCCTGCACGATATTGGTGGCTTTGTGTTCCTTGACAATTCCATGCTGGCTGACCTGGTGAGGCGGAAGAAACAGCCTGTCACGTCTGTTGCTGAACTTATTTGATCTTGATCGTATGTGCTAATGCTTTAAAGGCGGCTATATTTTCATCGAAGTTGTCTTTGGCTATACCCTGCATGCTGATGACATTGTCACCATTGGCTATTACACACTGGTACATAATGCTGGGTTTGTTGTGCATTTGTCCATGCACTTCTGCTTCGTAGGCATCATACCCATTGATCTTTTCAGCCGAGGCATTTTTTATTTCTGTATGGGTGAGCCCATAACCTTCCAGTTTGCTCAGCATCATGTCGCCCACATTTTTGGCTTTCATTCCTTTTTCTATTGGCATTTGTGTGAGTACTAAAAACGGGGCATCGGGTTCATTCTTGTTATCCTTACCGCCCACAGTATACACATACATATTGGTAGAGAACTGGAAGAATTTGAATTTCGACTGGCTATCATCCAGGGAAAAGGCTGCTGCGGCAAATGGGTCTATCTTTTCGTTTTTATCGTAATAGATCGTGTTCAGTGCACCCAGGATCGCTTTTCCGGAGGTTAGGTCACCGGCCGGATAAACGCCCATAACCATGGTTGAAAAACTGCTGTCGCCAAATACCAGCCAGTACATCCTGGCTTTTTCATCGCCCTGCAGGGAAACGTATTTGGCCGGATACCCGTTCACTTTTATTTCCTGGAAATCGTATGTTTTTATTCCACGTTGTACAAACCCGGCTTTATTAAAACTGGCTGCGTTGGTGTAGTAATTCCCGTTTACCAGATCGGTGACAGTTATTCCTGCCAGGTCTCCATTGCGCAAACCGGCTGGCGTTTGGGAAACCGTAAAGTTCGCCGGCGGAACTATATACAAGCGGGTTCCGGGGATATGAACGTGTTTGTTTGTTTTACTATTCTGTATGTTGGAATTGATCTTGTCTGCTACTGATGACTGCTGTTTACAGGCTATCACACTGATCAAAAGAAAAGAGAGCACTATTTTATACATACTATTGGAAATTGGCCCCAATGTTACGCCATTTCTCCGCAGGAAACAAGGGGCAGATTTATCCCTGGGCAGCTGTTTTGCGCCATATTTTTTCTTTGGGCGACCATTGGGTGTATTTGGGCGCCACTGTAGAGAATCGCAGGTTTTCTTTGGAACCTAATATAATAAAACCCAGTTTCTCCAGGCTGCTGTCGAACAGGTTAAATACTTTATTCTGCAGCGTTCTGTCAAAATAAATCAATACGTTCCGGCAAAGGATGAGCTGGAACTCATTGAATGATCTGTCAGATACCAGGTTGTGCGTGGCTACCACCATTTTTTCCTTTAACCGGTCGTGAAATTTAGCCCATTCATATTTGGCGGTATAGTAATCTGAAAAGTCTTTTTTGCCGCCACTGGCAATGTAATTTTCGGAATATTGTTTCATTTGGGCCAGCGGAAAAATACCCCGTTTTATATTGTCAATGACAGTGGGGTTTAAGTCGGTTGCGTATAGCCGCGATTTGTGCAGCAGATTGGCTTCTTCCAGCAGAATGGCCATCGAATACACTTCTTCGCCGGTTGAACAGCCGGCATGCCAGATGCGAATGAACGGATGGGTAGCCACCACCGGTAATATTTGTTCCCTGATCATTTTAAACAACGACGGGTCCCTGAACATTTCCGTTACATTCACGGTGAGCTCCTGCACTATGTGATTACAATAGGCGGCATCGTTCCTTACCCTGTACAGCAGTTCTGCAAAGCTGGGAAAACGGTCTATGACCATTACCCGGTTTACCCTTCTTTTAAAAGAGGCCCGGGCATAATTGGTAAAATCGTACCCGTATTTTTCAAACAGTTCTGTTATCAGCAGGTCCAGCTCTTCCTCCTTGATCATAGTCTTTTTGTTTATTGATACAACCACACCCGCAGCAGGGAGATCAACTGATCAACATCAACGGGTTTGGTAATATAATCGGAAGCGCCGGCTGCAATACATTTTTCCCTGTCGCCCGTCATGGCTTTGGCGGTAACGGCAATTACCGGCAGGTTGCGGTATTGCGGCATTTTTCGCAGTATCCTGGTTGTTTCATAACCATCCAGTTCAGGCATCATCATATCCATTAACACCATATCGATTTTTACATCGCCTTCCAGTTGTTTTAGTGCTTCCTTGCCATCGATGGCTGAAACTACCTGCATGCCATAACTTTCCAGCGATTTCGAAAGCGAGAATATATTGCGCACGTCATCATCTACTACCAGCACCGTTTTCCCTTTCAACACTTCACCGGTCTCTACTTTACGATTGCGTCTGAAGGTGCGGGTATCCTGTTGGTTTTCTTCTACCAGGTGCAGGAACAACGATACTTCATCGAGAATGCGTTGATAGGAGTGCGCCGTTTTTACAACAATGGAATCGGCATATTGCTTGATCTTTATCTCTTCGCTTTGCGACAGGTTTTTGCCGGTGAACACGATAATGGGAACATCTTCGAGGCCCCTTGTTTTTTTCACTTCATCCAGCGTGTCGTACGAGCGTTGGGCGGGTATGCCCATATCGAGGATCACACAATCTATTTCTTTCTGGGTGAGTGATTTTATACCATCTTCAACCGTGTTCTCAATTTCAGAGGCCACATTGTAATTGCTGAGGAAGTAGGCCAGTGCTTTGGCGTGTTGTGTGTTTTCTTCAACGATCAGTACTTTTTTGGGATGGCGGTTCAACGCCTGTTCAATCTTCGAGAACATTTCACCCAGCTTTTCAAAAGCTACGGGTTTGTTGATGAAATCAACCGCGCCCTTCGACAGACTTTGGGTTTTCATCTGGTAGGCCGACATAATGTGTACGGGTATATGGCGGGTACTATTATCTGCTTTCAGTTCATCCATTACCTGCCAGCCACTCATAACAGGCAGCTGCAGATCGAGTAAGATCCCCGATGGCATATATTGTTTGGCCAGGGCAATGCCTTCGTCGCCACGTACGGCCACAATACCTTTATACCCTTTGGCGCGCGTATATTCGAGCAGGGAGCGCGCAAAGGCGGTATCGTCTTCAATGATCAGGATCAACTTCTCGCCAGAGGTCATGGCATCGCGGTCATCTTCAACCGGTGAAGGAATGACCGGTGAAATGTACTGGTTCTCTCCAGCACTAACAGGCGTGGCAGTTTTGTCGGTTTGCTCCCTGTGTATGACAACTGCAACGGAATGCATTTTTGTTGCAGCAGCGCTTTTTGTCATCGGCAGTTCCAGTATAAATTCACTGCCTTCGCCTTCTGCACTGGTCAATGAAATGTCACCGTTCAATAGTTGGGCTAATTTCTGACTGATGCTTAATCCCAGCCCGGTGCCGCCAAATTGCCGGCGGGTGCTTCCATCTGCCTGTTGAAAGGCTTCAAAGATGATGGCTTGTTTTTCTTTTGAAATACCGATACCGGTGTCTTTTACGGAGAACCTGCATTCGGTTCCCTGTTGCGTTATACTTAAAACAACCGATCCTTTTTTGGTGAACTTGATGGCGTTGGAGATCAGGTTGCGTAAGATCTGGTTTAGCCGCAACCGGTCGGTTTCAATGGTAAGGGGTAATTCACTTTCCTGTTCCACTTTAAAGGCAACGCCTTTTTCTTCGGCCAGTGGTGTAAACAAAGCCTGCAGTTCATTCACCAGGTCAGTGATACGAACGTCGGTATATTCCAGTTCCATTTTACCGGCCTCTATCTTTGACAGGTCAAGGATCTCATCGATCAGTGTCAGCAATCCTTTACCGGAGGTTTGGATCACATTGGCGTATTCTATCTGGTCGTTTGTTAAATTATTGGTGTGGTTCTCGTTGAGCAAACGCGACAGCAACAGGATAGAGTTCAACGGCGTGCGCAGCTCGTGCGACATATTGGCCAAAAACTCTGATTTGTACCTGGTGCTCATGGCCAGTTCTTCGGCCCGGGCCTGTATTTCCAGGTTCCGTTCTACGATCAATTCATTTTTTTCTTCCAGCAACTGGCTTCGTTCTTCCAATTCGTGATTGGCATGTTGCAGTTCTTCCTGTTGTACCCGCAATTCTTCTTCACTGGTTTGCAGGCGTTCGGCCTGGGCTTCCAGTTCGGCATTGATGTTTTCGAGTTCGGTATGCTGGGCCTGTAGTTCTTCCGACTGTGCCTGGGTTTCGGTTAGCAATTCCTGTAAGCGCTGGTGATCACGGGCGCTGTGTACTGCCAGACCAATATTGTAACCGGCTTCCCGCATAAAATCTAACATAATGGGGCGATACGATTGCAGGGTGGTAATTTCAAGCACACCCTTTAACCGGTTTTCGTAGAAAATGGGAATGGCCAGGATGGATGCCGGCTTAATAGATCCGCCCGTATAGTCGATGGTGACCTGTGTTTCGGGGATATTTTCAAGGTGAACGGCTTGTCCTGATTGCGCGCACCGGCCTGCTATGCCTTCGCCAAACTTAATATTGGCTTTGGCGGCTTTATTGCTGATGGCTACACCGGCTACCAGTTGTATGAGGTTTTCATCTGTTCGCAGGTAAAAGGCGCCCTGGGCAGAACCGGTATAGTTGGTTACAAATTCTATTACATCGAACGTAAGCAGCTCCATTTCTTTTTTACCGATCATGATCTCGTTCAATTGCGCAATACCGGTTTGCAGCCATTGCTGGTCTTTCAGCTGGGTGAAAGAAATGTGCAGGGCATCTGTCATTTTATTTAATGAAATAGCAATGCTGGCGAGTGCATCGCTGCCTTTGTCTTCTACTTTTACGCCGTAATTACCTTCGGAGATTGTGGTAGCCACCTCATCTATCAATTCCAGTCTTCTCGAGATCTGTTCATCTTTTTCCTGTAACTCCAGTTGCAGGGCCGTTCGTTTTTGGAAATCATTCAATACGCGCAAAAATGAAATGATAGTAACCAGAATGCCCAGCACACAGGCTACTAAAATAAGGGTAGGGGTGCTGGCGGCGAACCGGTTCATGGATTGCGTTCTTATTTTCAGCAGCGATTCTTCCCGGTTGCGCATGCGATCAACGATCTCCCTTGCGTAATCCATTTGTTCTTTACCCGCCAACAGCATACTGTCGGGTATCAGTTCGCCTTTGCGCTTCTTTAGTATCAGTTCATTTAAATAGCTTAACCGGGCATTGGCCTGGATGCGCAACAACTCGCCATCCTGTTGCTGGGGATAATTATCTGCAGTAAGGGTTTTTAATTCACTCAACAGGTTGTTGGCCCTTTCTCGGGAACCATTAAACGGTTGAAGGAATTCTTCCTGGTTGGTGAGCAGGTAGCCGCGTTGGGCGGTTTCGGCATCTACCAGCACGGAGATCACGCCTTCCACTTTTTTGCCTACTGCATTTGTATGATTCACCCATTGGGCGCTGTTCAGTAAATTATTGATGCTGAGGTACGACGCTACGGCGCTTATGATCAGCAGTAATAATGAAATGCCATAACCAATGATGAGGTTGCGTTTGAATGCATTCATCTTAAAAAGCTGTTTTATAAATTAAAACGTTAATTCGTATTGTTGCTTTGCTTTAGCGGAAGTACAATGGTAAAGGTGGCACCTTCGCCCTCATGGCTTTTTACCCCTATTAATCCATTGTGTTTTTCAACGATCTTTTTTACAATGGCAAGTCCTATCCCTGTTCCTTCATATTGTGTTCTGCCATGTAAGCGTTGAAAGATCACAAATATTTTATCTATATACGATTCGTCGAGCCCAATGCCATTGTCACTGCAATGGATACGGACGTACCTGCCTGTTTTAACCGGTGCGGCTTCCAGCGATAGTTCGTCAACCGGTTCACAGTATATTTTTATTTGTGGTTGTATGGTTGTTTTCGAAAACTTCAGGGCATTGCTCAACAGGTTCATAAATAACTGCCGCATTTGTGCAGCTATGCCCTCTACTTCAGGCAGGGTGGTAACCTGAATGATGGCCTGTTTATCCTTTACAGCCAGTTCCAGGTCGGCCAGTGCATCTTTAATGATGTCGTTCAGGTTCACCGGGGTAAAATAGGAAACGGCCGAAAGCTTTGAGTAGCTGAGGAGTGCATTGATGAGGTTCCGCATTCTTTCAGCGGAGGTAATCACTTTCGTGATCTCCTGTTTGGCTTCAGGAATGCCAGCCAGGTATTTGTCGTCGATGATCTTTATAAACGTGATGATCTTACGAAGCGGTTCCTGCAGGTCGTGCGAGGCTAAATACGCATATTGCGCCAGTTCCGCATTGCGGTTCTCCAGGTCTTTGTTCAGTTGCGTCAGGTCCCTGGTCCTTTCTTCTACCTTAAACTCAAGCAGGGAGTTGATCTCTTCCACTTCCGCCTGCGATTTTTTACGCATATCAATTTCACGCCGCAGGGCCTCTTCTACCATTTTCAATTCTTTCCGCTGTTGAGAGAGCCGGTAAAATGTTCTTACTTTCAATAACAGCAAATCGTTATCGAAGGGTTTGGTGATGTAATCAACCCCGCCGGAATCATATCCTTTGGCAATAAAACGTTTGTCGATATTGACCGCAGAAAGGAATATGATGGGAATGTCCCTGGTTTTGTTAAGACCCGAAATGGCTTCTGCCACTTCATAACCGTCCATATCGGGCATTTGTACATCGAGTATAATAACCGAGTATTCGTTCTTCAGGATCTTCTTCAGGGCTTCTTCGCCAGAAGCGGCGGTATCGGTTTCATAAGCGTATAATTGCAGTAATGTTTTTAATGAGAACAGGTTTTCATATTTATCATCTACAATAAGGATCATACTATACCAATACTAGTCAAAAATGTACTAACAAACTATAAAGCAGCTTATTTCTTTTTCCAAGGATTGCAACGCAGTAGGCAGTTTTGCCACCGGGGTATGTGCAATTACTGATAATAGTTTCTTAAGTTCATTAACTCCCCAGGGTTTGGTGATGAAAGCCATGGCGCCATGCATCATGGTCTCTTCAATATCGGCTGATTGCGAGGAGGTAGTGTACATGAGCACCGGGATGTGTTTAAGCCTGGCGTCCTGTTTCAGGATCTGCAAACATTCCTTCCCATCCATGCGGGGCATATTGATGTCTAAAAATATAAGACTTGGTAAATTAGGTACATTGTCTGTGAGCAGATCAATGGCATCTTTTCCATTGTTGACATAGAAAAACCCAATTTTATCATCCACCTTTTTTAAGGTGTCCTGAAAAATAATGATGTCGTCAATGTCGTCGTCAACGAGCAAGAAACTACGGGGTTGAGTCATATCCGAGCTATTCCTATGTTAAAAAATGTTTTATTAATCGTTCCTTTAATTCCCTTGCATGTAAACAACTTAGAGTAAGTTTTTTTTACATGTGATCTCATAGCTGAGCATAGTATGCATATGTGCAATCCGCAGACCAATGGGAGTCGGGTAAAAAAGTCCACAAAAGAACAGGAAAAGCCTCAGAAAGCGTTCAGTGTCAGATTCTTTATAATATGATTTTAATGCCAGTTACCCATATCTATAAATCCTGGTTTTAATATAACAACCCTTATTGCAGCCCGGCTATTGCGACATTTTTAGCTGATGTATGTGTGGCCACAGTTTTCCGGTAACATAGATATAACTGGTGGTGGAATCATACGCAATGCCATTCAGTGCATCACCACCTGTGGTGAGTGCTGCCTTGAACGCCAGGGTGCTCAGATCAAGTTTGCCAACCACTTTCCCATTGGCCGGATCTATTTTTACGATGTTGTTGGTAAGCCAGATGTTAGCGTAGATATAACCTTTAATATACTCCAGTTCATTTAAGCTGTCGCGTTTGGCGCCATTTTCCGTTACCGGTAATTTCTTATGAATGGTATAGCCATCGGCATCTACATAGTTTAAGGTGTCGGTGCCATCGCTCATAATGATGCTGGCGCCATCTGTAGTGAGTCCCCAGCCTTCTTTTGCAATGGGGAATTGTCCCGTTTTTCTATAAGAGTGTGCGTCGTAAATAAACCCGATGTGGTTTTTATAGGTAAGTTGGTATAGCTTGTCCTTAAAAAATACAATGCCTTCACCGAAGAGAGAATCATGTGGCAGTTCTACCTTTTTAATAAAGGCTCCTGTTTTCAGGTCGTTGTAGCCAATCAATGATTTTCTGCCTTTGTCGGGTGAACCGGTGCTTTCAAATAACAGCCCATCGTGAATCAACAATCCTTCGGTGAACAGGGAGGTGTCGTGCAGGAAATAGTCGACTTCTTCATACTTGATAGCAGGGGTAACCGGGCCGGCATTTTCCACGTTTTCGTTTTCTTCCGTTGAACCTGACTGGCAGGCAGAAAAAATAACTAAGGTCAAAAGAACAAATAATATTGGTTTCATGGCATTAATGTGACGACAATAATAATGCATTTTTTTTGCAGCACCACGTGTCATAAAATATAACTATGTAATTACTTTTAATGCCGCGTTACTTTTAGTATACTTGCTTTTGGTATGCTGCCTGATTTGAAATGGTTGACCAAAACCCTGGTTTTATTGCCTGCTTGTATGTGTTTGGTATTGCTGCTTGTAGCGCAGCAACCAACATCGCGGCATTTTGCCCATCTCGATTTCAACCAGGGCCTCTCCAATAACCAGGTCAACTGTATTTATAAAGGTAAAAAAGGGTTTATGTGGTTTGGCACCATGAGCGGGTTGAACCGTTTTGATGGATACAGTTTTAAAACCTTCCGCCACAGCATAAAAGATACTACCTCCCTTACGGATGATTACATTGCAAAAATTGCAACTGGCCCCGATAATAAATTATGGATAGCCACCCGTATTGGCTTTAATATCTATGATCCCGCCACGGAGCGTTTTGATCGTCAGGTTGACAGGTATTTACAAAAACGGAAACTGCCGGCTTATGGGCTAACCGATGTAATACCGGCAGGCAAGGGCTTTTTGTTTGTGTACCGCGACCAGGGTGTTTACTATTATGAAAACGATAAACCGGTCTTGTCATTAACTCCGCAAACCACCACCCGGATCAATATCATTGCCGATGTAAAAACCGATTCAAAAAATAATATCTGGGTAGTCTATTGCAATGGTTTGATTGAACAGTTTGATGCCACTACCAAAAAGAAAAGCAGCAGCACCAACATGCTGCAACAAAAACAAGGCGTTGCTAATTTATTATACCGGGTGTACATCGATTCGCAGGATGAACTGTGGGTATTTGGCAGCGGCGTAATCAATGGCCTGTACCAGATAAATCCACAAAAAAATACCCTGCGCCAAATTGCCAATACGGAAGGTACCGCCATCCTTAGCAGTAATATTGTGATGAGTGTGGTACAAGACAACAAGGGTTTGTTATGGATAGCGACAGATCACGGGGGGCTTAATATCCTGAATAAAAAAGGGTATACTGTACAAGTGTTACAAAATAACCCAAACGACAATAACAGCCTGGCCCAGAACAGCCTCACGGAGCTGTATAAAGATGACCAGGGCGTTATTTGGATAGGCACCTTTAAACAGGGGATCAATTATTACCACGAAGGCATCATACAGTTTCCTGTATACAGGCACGAGGAAGCCAATAAAAACAGTTTGCCCTTTAATGATGTGAACGAATTTGTAGAAGACGACAAAGGCAATTGCTGGATCGGTACCAACGGAGGCGGCCTGTTATACTTCGACCGCGACGCTAATTCATATAAACAATTCCGGCATAACGCCCTTAATGACAACAGTCTTTGCAACGATGTTATTGTAAGTTTGTTTATTGAACATGCCCGTGTATTATGGATCGGTACTTATTTCGGCGGGCTCGATAGCTACGACGGCAAAACTTTTACGCATCACCGCCATGCTGCAAAAGACAGCACAAGTTTAAGTGATAACCGGGTTTGGGAAATTTATGAAGACAGTAATAACGAGCTGTGGATCGGTACCCTGGAAGCGGGGTTGGAAAAATACGACCGCGCCAGCAACCGGTTCATTCATTACAAACCCCTGGCACCAAACTCTGTGCATACCGGTTATATTGCTGCTATTACGGAAGATAAAAAAGGGAATCTATGGGTAGGGACTTCCTATGGCATCGATGTACGCAATAAACAAACCGGGGCCTTTACACAATTACTGGGCAGAGAAACAAAACTCAGTAACGATAACATCATCTCTATTTACAATGACAGCCGCGGTTACACCTGGGTGGGTACCCGCGATGGATTGAATGTATACAACCCGGAAAACAACAGCTTCCAGGTTTTTAGAACGGAAGAGGGGTTGCCCGATAATACTATTTTAAATATCCTGGAAGACAATGCGCATGACTTGTGGGTGAGTACCCTCAATGGCATCAGCCGCATCAGTTGTTTCGGATCATTAAATACCGGTATTTGTATAGGCTGTATCAATTACGACCGCATCGATGGCTTACAGGGCATAGCCTTCAATGAAAATGCCGCCCTGAAAACGAGGCGTGGTGAACTTATTTTTGGCGGGCCCAATGGGTTCAACCTGTTCGATCCGGCGCGGATCACCATCAACACCACTGCGCCGCAGGTACTGTTAACCGGTTTTCAGGTATTTAATCAACCCATTGAAACAGGCGATACCATAAACAGGCATGTGATTTTGCAGAAAGCCATTTCTGAAACAGATGCCATTACCCTGCGGTACGATGAAAATATCTTTTCCATTGAATTTTCCGGTCTGGGTTATATCAATAGCCATAAAACGAGGTATGCCTACCGGTTGAAAGGGTTTAACGATAACTGGTTGTTTACCGATGGCAACACCCGCCGTGCTACCTATACCAACCTGGATCCGGGCAAATACACTTTTTATGTAAAAGCGTCTGATGAACGGGGCCACTGGAAAGAGCAGGCAGTAGCCGTTTCTATTATTGTATTGCCGCCATTCTGGTTATCACCACTGGCTTATGTATTATATGTATTGATTGCCTTGGCCGTGTTGTATTTTGCCCGTCGCGCCGTAATTCAACAAACAAAAATGCGGATGGCATTGGAGCAGGAGCGAAAGGAAGCCAGCCGCATGCGTGAGCTGGACCTGATGAAGACCCGCTTTTTTACCAATGTGAGCCATGAATTCCGAACGCCGTTATCGCTGATCCTTACCCCCTTGGAAGGAATGATAAAAACAGCCGCAGAACCGGCGCAGCGAACCCAATACCAGCTGATACATCGCAACGCCCGCCGGCTGTTGAACCTGGTAAATCAGTTACTCGATTTTCGTAAAATGGAAGTGCATGAATTAAAACTGCATGCTACCGAAGGCGACATCATCCAATTTATTGAAGATTCGGCCGGTTCATTTACCGATATCGCAGAGAAAAAACACATTCGCTTTTCTTATACCAGCGCACTAAAAAGCCTGTACACACAATTCGATCACGACAAACTGGAACGCATCATTTTCAACCTGCTTTCCAATGCGTTTAAATTTACTGCCGAGCATGGAGTCGTGTCTGTGGAAATTAACAGCGTACCGCAGCAGGAAACAACCCTGCTTGAAATAAATGTAAAAGACACGGGTATTGGTATTCCTCGCAACCGCCAGGAAAGGATCTTTGAACGGTTCTTTCAGTACGAAATACCAGCAACTATGATGAACCAGGGCAGTGGGATTGGACTGGCCATCACCAAAGAGTTCGTAAACCTGCTGGGCGGGTCTATCCATGTGGAAAGCGAAGAAGGTAAAGGCTCTGTGTTTACCGTAATATTACCGGTAAAAGAGATCATTCCTTCCGAAGTATCTGAGGCTATCCCAGTCAGCTCAACAATCCCGGAAATCGAAATTTCAGTCATCCCAAAAATTCCATCCAACCCGGTTCAGACAGTTTTATTGGTAGAAGACAATGATGACTTTTTGTTTTACCTGAAAGACAACCTGCGCGAATGCTTCAATATTGTCGTAGCAGTGAATGGCCGCGATGGCTGGCAGAAAACGCTGTCGGTTCATCCTGACATTGTAGTGAGCGATATCAATATGCCCGAAATGAATGGGCTGGACCTGTGTAAAAAGATCAGGCAGGACCCGCGCACCAAACACATCCCCGTTGTATTATTAACGGCACAAAACAGCGAAGAACAACAATTGCGGGGTATTGAAACCGGCGCCGCCGATTATATGACGAAGCCTTTCAATTTTGAATTGCTGGTAAGCCGTATCAGGAACCTGTTGCAACAGCAACAATCCATGAAGCAAAGCTTTGCCAGTCAGATAGCCGTAAAAACAACAGATGTAAACCTCGAATGCCCGAATCAACGATTTGTACAGGACGCACTGACCATTGTTGAGAAGAACATCTCCAATGCCGATTTCTCGGTAGAGGAATTAAGCCGTGCCCTGTTGCTGAGCCGGGCGGCTGTATATAAACGACTGTTTGTATTGACTGGTAAAACTCCCATAGAATTTATCCGGAGCGTACGGTTGCAACGGGCAGCGCAATTGCTTGCTAAATCGAAAATGACTGTTGCGGAAGTAGCCTATGAAACCGGGTTTAACAATCCCAAGTATTTCTCCAAATACTTCAAGGTGGAGTTTGGAAAACTGCCTTCCGCCTGGCAGGCAGATGCCAGAAAGGGTGAGAATTGACAAAATATACCATTCCAATAGACTTTTTTCAGTCCCCGGCAACATTTTGATACCCTCATTTAGACAAACCGATACCATACGTATTAAAAACTGCTGCTATTTTCACACTCTCAGGAATTGACACCGATAATTTTAAACTAATATAAACTTTGTAACGGGTAGCCATCTTTTACCTGGAGGGACTGAAAGACTAAGGATCATTGCTTCGAAAACAAACCGCCTGGTTGCAACCGTTGGGTACATTACGGGGGCGGTTTTGTTTTCAAGCAGTTTAAAAGGGCAGAAGGCAGAGGGCAGAGGGCAGAGAGAAAAGGCAAAAGGCAGAGGGCAGAAGGCAGAGATAGGGTTGGGAGGTTGATGGGTTGACAAGTTGATATGAGATTACAAAGAGACTTTTTCGATAAAGGAAGTAAGACGTAAGAGGTAAGAAGAGGTTGACCGATTTAAAGGTTGAAAAATAATTGCGAGGTTATATTTCTCCCCTCCACCGGAGGGGCCGGGGGAGGCTCTCTCTGCCTTCTGCCCTTTTGTTGCTATCTTCCGAAAAATTTACTAAATGCCACGATGCCTGTCGTTACTACTACTCCTGTTCCTGGTAATAAAAACAAACGCTCAACAACATCCGCTACGGCTTTGGTACGATGCGCCGGCTGCTTATTGGGAAGCCAGCGTGCCCTTAGGCAATGGCCGGTTGGGTGCCATGCCCGATGGGGGTATTGTAAATGAGAACATCGTTTTAAATGATATTACGCTTTGGTCGGGTGCGCCGCAAAACGCTGACCTGCCCGGTGCTTATGAATACCTGGATACCATTCAGCATTTATTGTTTGCAGAAAAGAACGTAGAAGCGCAGGAGGTAATGGCCAGTCATTTTATTTGCAAAGGAGTTGGTTCGGCACGCGCAAAAAGCGCCGACGAGCCCTACGGTTCTTTTCAGCTGTTGGGTAACCTGGGTATTCAGTATGCATATGGTACCGATACAGCCATTCTGAAACCGGTGAATTACAAACGTGAGCTGTCGCTCGACAATGCCCTGGCTACAACCACTTTTACCATTAATAACATCACCTATAACCGGGAATACTTTACCAGTTTTGATGATGATGTAATTGCCATAAAACTATCGGCCAGCCAGCTGCAAAAAATAAACTGTACGCTTACCCTTAACCGGCCTGAACGGTTTGAAACCAGCGCTACCGGTACTACACTTCTAATGACCGGACAACTGAACAATGGCACAGATGGCAAAGGCATGTTGTATAAAGTGAAGTTACAGGTACAGGCCAATGGCGGCCACGTTACAGCCGTTAACAACAGTCTGCAAATAAAAAACGCCAATTCAGCCATCATTTATATCTCAGCGGGCACTAATTACAAAGCGCCTGCTTATGCAGCCAAGGTAGATAAACTATTGGCGAATGCTTTGCAGAAAAACTATACACAGCAAAAGGCAACGCATATTAAAAAGTACCAGCAGTTGTTTCAACGTGCTTCAGTAACACTTGCCGGTAATAACAAAGACAATCTGCCTACCGATAAACGTTTGGAAGCCTTTGTGAGCGATTCAACCGATAATGGATTGCCAGCCTTGTATTTTCAGTATGGCCGGTACTTGTTGATTGGCAGTGCCCGGGCAGGTTTGTTACCACCTAATCTGCAGGGTTTATGGTCCAATACAGTACAAACGGTTTGGAATGGTGATTATCACCTGAACATAAATATTCAAATGAACCACTGGCCGTTGGAAGTAACGAATCTGCCGATGTTGAACGATCCGTTTTTTGGCCTGGTGAATGGCATGATAGCGAATGGCGAAAAAACTGCTCAGGCTTATTATAAAGCAAAGGGCTGGGTGGCATTTGTGCTCACCAATCTGTGGCAGTTTACCTCACCGGGTGAGAATTATACCTGGGGTTCTTTCAATACCGGTTCGGCCTGGTTGTGCCAGATGCTTTGGAGCCATTATGAGTATACGCAGGATACGGCATATTTACGCAAATTGTATCCGATCCTGAAAGGAAGCGCGGATTTTTACCTGAGTACGCTGGTAAAAGAACCTACGCATGGCTGGCTGGTGACAGCCCCTTCCAATTCGCCTGAAAATGCTTTTATATTACCTGATGGCCGAAAGGCCAATGTGTGCGAAGGGCCAACAATGGACAACCAGATCATTCGCTATTTATTTTCGGCTACTGCAGCGGCCTGTGACCGTTTGCAAGTGGATGATGAATTTAAACAAGCCTTGCAAAAAACGATTGTACAATTACCGCCCAATCAAATTGGTAAGGACGGTCGTTTGATGGAATGGCTGAAAGAATACCAGGAAGCCGAGCCGCATCACCGGCACGTGTCTCATTTGTGGGGTTTGTATCCCGCGAGTGAGATCAATATGAATACGCCGGAGCTGGCCGCAGCAGCCAGAAAAACACTGGAGGGCAGGGGCGATGAAGGCACCGGCTGGTCATTGGCGTGGAAAATGAATTTGTGGGCGCGGTTACACGATGGCGATCATGCCTTCCTGATTTTGCAAAGGCTGTTGAAACCGGTACGCCCAACAGGAAAATTGAACTTTACCAATGGTGGTGGCAGTTATGCCAACCTGTTTTGCGCACATCCGCCCTACCAGATAGATGGTAATTTCGGCGGTACGGCAGGCATAGCAGAAATGCTGCTGCAAAGTGTGGATAGCACGATTGAATTATTGCCGGCTTTACCACGCGGATGGAACGCAGGGCAGTTTGCCGGTTTGTGCGTGCGAGGTGGGGCGGAAGTAAGCGCTGCGTGGAGTGACCGGCAGGTACGCGAAATGACAATTAAAGCTACAAACGCCCGCACATTCGTGATCAGGAAACCGAAAACAGCTAAAAATGTACAGATCAAAAAAAATAATAAAGTTTCAAATACGAGTAACGCTACCATTCGCGTTAATATGCGCCCTGGCGAAACCATAAAACTTGTATTTGAAGTTTAGGTTTATGTAGAAAAAGAGAGGCCTCCCGATCAGTCGGGAGGCCTTTTTTATACCCCCCAAGCCACCTGAAGGGGAGTTTAAAGGCAGACGACAAACAAGAACAAGAACAGCCGAAAGCCATCGAAGCAAATGTGTATTAATCTCTGCCTTCTGCCCAATTCAAATTGATACCAATCAACTAATTAATAATTGATATAGGTTAGTATTTTTTTCGTAATTTCAACCAGTCCAACAGGTTACGGACAAATGTCCCCTGTAAGATTCCGACAGTACTTAAGATTCCTGATACGATAATGGCTCAACGCCGGTATATTGAAGCAATAACCGGCGTAAAAAATTAACCGGGTTAGGTCTGTTCTGGTAGCAATTTCTATATCCCGCAGCAATTACAAGCGTAATGCTGCTGATTAATCACTATTGCTATGAAGTTAATCCAGAACCTGTCTATCAGGAACAAACTATTACTCGTTTCCCTCATTCCCCTGGCGGCCCTGCTGTATTTTCTCGCCACCGATATCTCCGATAAGATCGAAAAACGGAACAACCTCCGCCGGGTTCATGACTATGTAACGGAAATTGAAAAGATAGCCGACATCGTTTACAGCGTACAGGAAGAACGCGGTTATGCCATTGGGTATGTGAGCAGCGGCGGTAAAGAAGAAAAATCTGAAATGATGAACCAGCGTACGCAAACTGATAAAGCCGTTGCAGCGCTCACCCAATTGTTGAAAGAACAGAATAAGGATAAACAATTTGCCATTCTGAATAACATCGGCAACATCCGCGGCGGGGTAAATCAGTTTAAGATCGATGTGGATACCATGGCCAATGCCTATACCAATGTCACTATCCATCTTTTAGATGAGGTCAATAATAATTATCGAAGTGCCCGCGACCCGGAGATCAGGAATTTGACCGAAGCGCATTTTTATTTATTGAACGGCATTGGTTTCTTAGCCCAGTTGCGCATGCGCATGCACATTGCCATTGTGAAAAAAGGATTTCAGGGACAGGAGTTTGCAGAGTTTGCCAGTTTGAAAGGCAGATATGAATTAAAGCTTGACCGGTACTATAGAAACACTACCACGGATCAGGAAAATGCATTTACTACCCGCATGAACAATCCGGCTATTGTAATAGCAAAAGCATTGATAGATTCTGTATTTGCCAATCCATCAGCTGCGGCTGCCATTTCCGTGAATACATGGCGCATCAACATCTCTACTTTTTTGAATGAACTAAAAGGACAGGAAGACCTGTCTGCCCTGGAAACGCGGCAACTGGCTGAAGAAAAACTGGCCGATGTTTCGGGTGCAGTACTTAGGAGTGTGACCGTGGTAGTGGTGGTGATCGTACTTATTATAATACTGCTGATATTGGTGATCCGTTCTATCGTAAATTCATTGATGGTGATCAAAACGGCGGCCGATCGCATTGTGTTGGGCGAAACAGACATCACGCTACCTGTCACTTCGAAAGATGAAATAGGTAAACTGGCCGCTTCGTTTAACCGCCTGGTGGAAGTGTCGAAGGAATACACCCTGGTGGCAGACACCATAGCGCATGGAGATTATACGCCGGTTATAAAAGTGCGCAGCGAATCTGATCTGTTAAGCAAGGCATTGAAGAACATGAAACAAAACCTGCAAAAGCTGTCGCAGGAAAATGCAGCGCGTACCTGGATGCTTACAGGCGCTGCCGAATTGAACAATATATTAAGAGGAGATAAGACAGTGGATGAACTTGCCCGGGAAGTGATCAATATGCTGACGCCTTATTTTAAAGCTCAGGTAGGCGCTATTTATGTAGCGGAGCATGATCAGTTGAAACTGACGGGCAGTTATGCCTGGTCGCTCCGGAAGGGAAATGCCAATGTTATTCAAATGGGCGAAGGGCTGGTAGGGCAGGCCGCCAAAGAAAAGAAGCCCATTATATTTGCCGATATTCCCGCGGATTATATAAAAGTAAATTCCGGACTGGGTCAGGTAACTCCTAAAAACATCCTGGTTTATCCCTTCCTTTTTGATACGGATGTCAAGGGTGTAATTGAGATTGGCACCGTGCATGAGATCACCGATCCCGATCTTCAGTTGTTAAAGTTCGTTTCAGAAAGCATAGGCGTTGCCATCAACTCGTCACAGGCAAGGGCCTTGCAAAAAGAATTGCTGGAAGAAACCCAGCGCCAGTCGGAAGAACTGGAGGCCCAGCAGGAAGAACTGAAACAGACCAATGAACAATTGAATGTGCAAACCAGCATGCTGGAACGTTCTGAAGCTGAACTAAGGGCGCAGCAGGAAGAGTTACAGCAAACCAATGAGGAGCTGGAAGAAAAAGCCAACCTGCTGGAAGAACAAAAAGAAAAAATGGAAGTGGCCAAAATGGATGTAGAGAACAAGGCCCGCGAACTGGAATCTACCAGTAAATACAAATCTGAGTTCCTGGCAAATATGTCGCACGAGTTGCGTACGCCGCTCAACAGCATTCTGATCTTGTCACAGCTATTGACAGAAAATAAAAGCAAATCATTATCTGCCCGAGATATCGAGTTTGCCACGAATATTTTCAACTCCGGTACCGACCTGTTAACGCTGATCAATTAAATACTTGACCTGTCGAAAGTGGAAGCCGGCAAAATTGAGATCGAGATCGATGAGGTGCCGGTAAGCGAACTCATCAACAACCTTAAACAACTGTTCACCGAGGTGGCGAAAAGCAAGCATATCGAATTCAAGATCTCTTGTGATGAAGAGCAATTCCGCTCACCATTGAAAACCGATAAACAACGGCTGGAACAGATCCTGCGTAACCTGCTTTCCAATGCTTTTAAGTTTACCGAACGGGATGGACAGATAGCGCTGCGCATTGATATTGAACGGCCCGGGGCACTGTTGCGCAACGAAAAATTGAGACGGCTGCCGGAAATTGTGGCATTCTCGGTGAGCGACACGGGTATTGGAATCCCCGAAACCAAGCAGGGTATTATTTTTGAAGCGTTCCAGCAAGCCGACGGTTCCACCAAAAGAAAGTTTGGCGGAACCGGATTGGGATTGTCTATCAGCCGGGAACTGGCCGGCGCCCTGGGTGGGGAAATACACCTGGAAAGTGAGGAGGGAAAAGGCAGCATTTTTACGCTTTACCTGCCGTTGAAATTTGATGCGGCAAACGTGACCAAAGGAGAAAAGAACATAGAAATACGCAAGCCGGTGCCGCGTGAACCGTTGCCCCCGCAGGAAGCGGAAGACGATCGTTACCGGCTCAGTGATAATGATAAAACTATCCTGATCATTGAAGATGATGTGGTGTTTGCGAAAGTGTTGCTGAATATTGCACGCGATAAAGGCTATAAAGGTATTTTAGCACATGCCGGTAATACGGGGTTAAGTCTGGCGCGGTATTATAGACCAGACGCGATAATACTGGATATGAAGCTGCCGGTACTGGACGGCTCCGAAGTGCTGAAGCTTTTGAAAAACGATCCGGAACTACGGCACATCCCTGTACAGATCATGTCGGGGTACGACCGGCGTAAAGAGGGGCTGGAACTGGGCGCGTTTGATTTTATCAGCAAACCGCTCACGCACGACGCTGTTCACGGCGCCTTTGACCGTATTCAGGATTTTATAAACCGCAAGCTGAAAAAACTGCTGGTGGTGGAAGACGATCCGGCCCAGAACAAAGCGATCCGTGAACTCATTGGCAACGGCGATATCAGGTCCATTGCTGCCCATACCGGGCAGGAGGCGTATAACATCCTGCAGGACGAACGGTTCGATTGTATCATCATAGACCTGGGATTGCCTGATATGACCGGTTTTGAACTGATGGAAAAAATAAAGGAAAGCGAACAGCTGAACCGCATCCCCATCATTGTATATACCGGCCGGGATATGAGCAGGGAGGAAGCACGGCAGCTGGAGAAACTGGCCAATACCGTTGTATTGAAAACCACCGACTCGCAGGAACGACTGTTAGATGAAACGGCCTTGTTCCTGCATCGGGTGGAAGCGAAACTGCCAAAGGAAAAACAGCAGATCATTCGCAAACTGCACCGGACGGAAGAAGTGCTGAAAAATAAAAAAGTGCTGATCGTGGATGACGATATGCGCAATATCTATTCCCTCACCAATGTGATGGAAGAAGAAGGGATGAAATGTTTTGTGGCGGAAAATGGCAGGGTGGCCATCGACATGCTGGAAAAACAACCCGGCATCGACATCGTGCTAATGGACATCATGATGCCGGAAATGGACGGGTACGAAGCAACCATGGCCATTCGTAAAATGAACCAGTTCAATAAACTGCCCATCATTGCATTAACGGCAAAAGCCATGAAAGGCGACCGGGAGAAATGCCTGGAAGCCGGCATGAGCGATTATGTTTCCAAACCGGTGAACATAGAACAGCTGCTGTCGCTGATGCGTGTGTGGCTTTATAAATAATGGGCAGAGGGCAGCAGGCAAACGGCAGACAAAAACAGCCGAAAGCCGTCGAAGCAAGCGTGTATTTAATTTCTGCCCTATGCCCTCTGCCTTTTGCCCATACTTAAAAATAGTATGAATGATCGCTAATGAGGAATACAGACAGTTCCTGGAATCAGTCAGGTTTGTGTATGGGTACGATTTTACCGAATACGCAGAAGCCTCCGTTATTCGCCGCATAAGCGCATTCATGGATAGTAATAAGATCGCCAGTTTGCAGGACCTGGGTAAAATGATATTGAAAGATGAAACCGAATTTGAGCATTTTATCCAGGAGATCACTGTGAATGTAACTGAGATGTACCGCGATCCGCTTTTTTACAAAAGCCTGCGTAAAAATGTGGTCAGCCGGCTGGCTACTTACCCGTTCATAAAAGTATGGATAGCGGGTTGCAGCACCGGGGAAGAAGTGTACTCGATGGCCATCCTGTTCAGGGAGGAAGGATTACTGGAACGGACCGTGATCTATGCCACCGACATAAACCAGGATGCGCTGCAGAAAGCACGCGATGGCATTTCTTCCATCAGTAATATGAAAACTTATACGGAAAATTATTTGAAAGCCGGAGGTAAAAATTCCTTTTCCGATTATTATAAAGCAAAGTATAACTCGGTGATGTGGGATAAGTCGCTGCGTCAGAACATTGTCTTTTCGGTGCATAACCTGGCGATGGACAGATCGTTCAATGAGTTTCAACTGATCCTATGTCGCAATGTGCTCATTTATTTCAATCAGAGCCTGCAAAACAAAGTGATCAACCTGTTTTATGAAAGCCTTTGTCCGTTCGGTTTTATAGGATTGGGCAATAAAGAATCGTTGCTGTTTTCAGAAAAACAAAAGTATTTTGAAGAAGTAGACAGGAAAGAAAAAATATTCATGCGAACGAAATAACCTTATCAATTGAACCATGACCTTAAAAAGTACGATGCTATTGTGATTGGTGCTTCGGCCGGCGGATTGTATATTATGATCCGCATATTAAAGTTATTGCCTGCCAATTTCGGCATTCCAATAATAGTGGTGCAGCACCGGTCGAAGGACGAGCGCACTTTACTGGAAGAAGTGTTGCAGCAGAAATGCAAGGTGACGATCAAACAGGCAGACGAAAAGGAAATGATCCAGCCGGGCACGGTGTATTTTGCACCGCCCGATTACCATTTATTAATAGAGAACGATGGTTCCTTTTCACTAAGTTGCGATGCGCCGGTAAATTATAGCCGTCCCTCGATAGATGTGTTGTTCGAAACAGCGGCTGAAGTATATAAGGAAAGGTTACTGGCTATCATCCTTACCGGGGCCAATAAAGACGGATCAAACGGTATAAAAAAGATTGCGACCATGGGCGGCACCACCATTGCCCAGTCACTGGAAACTGCCGATTATCGGGAAATGCCGCAGGCTGCTATCAACACCGGTTTTGTGCAGCTGGTGTTAACTCCTGAAGCGATCGGACAATTTTTATTGGACACTATGAAAAATTAAGAAGTATGGTAAAACAGCCTGAAGACCAGATTTTGATCGTAGATGATAAGGTTAACAATATCTATGCATTGGAACAGATCCTGGGCCAGCCCGGGCGTAACCTCATCAGTGCTACCAATGGTAATGAGGCGCTGAAGGTGGCCCTGAGCCAGGAGATCGATCTGATCATCCTCGATGTGCAAATGCCCGGTATGGATGGCTTTGAGGTGGCGCAGATCCTGAAATCGAACAAACGCACCAGCGAAACGCCTATCATTTTTGTAACCGCCGAGTTAAAAGAGCACCGGTTTGTGATGAAGGGATTTGAAGAAGGGGCCATCGACTACCTGTATAAACCGCTCAATCCGGATATTACCGAAGCCAAGGTATCGGTGCTGTTACAACTGCACCGCCAGCAACGCGAGCTGATAGAGAAGAACCAGGCACTGGAAAATTATGCCCTGCTCATCAATAACTCCGCTGATCTTATTTGTATCATCAATGCCGAAACATACCGGTTTGAAGAAGTAAATGACGCAGCATTCCCGCTGTTGGGTTATTCTGCCCAGGAAATGAAAAACGCTTCGCTGTTGGATTATTTATCGGAAGAAGGCCAGGCGAAAGTTAAAGAGCTGGCCTGCGTTTACCAGCCGTCGTTCTCATTTGAAGTATTGATGTTCACCAAGAATGGCGAGCACCGGTATGTTAGCTGGAACATTGTACATAAGCACAGTTTGTGGTTTGCCAACGGCCGTGATATTACCCGTCAAAAGAAAGCCGACTTTGAAATAAAACAACTGAACTTAAACCTGGAGAGAAATATTTCGCAGTTACAACTGACCAATAAAGAGCTGGAATCATTTTCCTATTCGGTGTCGCACGATCTGCGGGCGCCGTTGCGCAGCATCAATGGTTATGCGCAAATGATCCAGGACGATCATGCGCAGTCGTTTAACGAAGAGGCCACCCGTATGTTCAACGTGATCAGGAAGAACGCTACAAAAATGGGGAACCTTATCGATGACCTGCTGGCGTTTAGCCGAATGGGCCGGAAGGAAATAAGCCGCGTGCCCGTCAATTTCAATAAACTGGTAGAACCCATCATCGCTGATCTCAGGCAGGCTGCGCCGGTCAACACCACTATAACGGTGCATCCATTGCCAGGCACCCAGGGCGACCCGTCGTTGCTGTCGCAGGTGTATATCAACCTTATATCCAATGCCATCAAATATTCATCTAAAAAGGAAAGGCCCGTTATTGAGCTGGGTGCGGCAGAAAAGGATGATGAACTGGTGTATTATGTAAAAGACAATGGGGCTGGTTTCGACATGCAGTATGCGCATAAATTATTTGGCGTATTTCAACGGTTGCATGGCAGTGATGAGTTTGAAGGTACCGGGGTAGGGTTGGCCATAGTACAGCGGATCATTGTTAAACATGGCGGAAAAGTGTGGGCGGAAGGAAAACCCGATGAAGGCGCCACTTTTTATTTTTCATTACCCAGAACCTATAATGACCTGTAAACTATAACCCCTGTTTCTATGATTGAAAATGCGAACCTTGGTAAAGTTGATATCGTGCTTTGTGAAGATAATGCCGACGATGCCGAGCTAACCATCCGGGCCCTCACCAAAAATGGATTGTCCAGCTCACTTATCCATTTAAGGGATGGTGAAGAATTGTTGCACTATGTTTTCTGTTCTGGTCCGTACCTCAGCCGTAATGCCGGCAACCAGCCCCGGTTGATCATCCTGGACCTGAAAATGCCCAAGGTAGACGGACTGGAAGTGATCCGGAAGTTGAAATCCGACAACCGTACAAATATGATCCCGGTAGTTTTGTTAAGCTCGTCGAAAGAGGAAAAAGACATCATGGCAAGTTATGCGCTTGGTGTAAACAGTTATATCGTTAAACCCGTAGAATTTGAAGGATATGTAAAGGCTGTAAGCACCCTGGGTCTTTACTGGTTAATATTAAATCAACCCTATCAACTGTAAGTTATGGCTACTGTGAAACCAATTAATTTGCTGATCCTCGAACACGACGAGAATGATCTGGAATTGTTGATGTATGAATTAAGAAAAGGCGATCTGGCTTTTACCCCCAAAACTGTTGGCAACAAAGAACAGTACACCACTGCTTTGGCTGAATTTTGCCCCGATGTTATTCTGTCCGACTATTCATTGCCGGGATTTGATGGCATTTCTGCATTTCACATCAAACAGCAGATCTGTCCCGATGTGCCTTTTATTATCGTATCGGGTACTATCGGGGAAGAAAATGCGGTGGAGTTGATCAAGAATGGTGTGACTGATTATTCTATAAAAGACAAGCTGTTTACGGTAATACCGAAAATAAGGCGGGCCATCCAGGAAGCCAGTGAGCGGCGGGAGAAACGGGAAACTGAGCAGAATCTGCGCAACAGCCAGCGACAGCTGGCCGAAGCCCAGCGGATCTCAAAAATGGGCAGCTGGGAATTAGGCGAAGATGGGGAGATGATCTCCTGTTCCGATGAATTGTACCGCATCCTCGATCTGGATCCTAATACCAAATTGTCGTTTGAGGTTTTTATGCAGTTTGTACACCCGGAAGATAAACCCCTTGTATATACCGCCCGGGATAAGACAGTTGCGACCAGCGCTACGGAGGTGGTCCAGTTCCGTATCATCAGCCAGGCAGGTACGGAGAAATACATAGAAGCCAGGGGGACGCATCGCCAGGATGTTAATGGAAACCGTTTTATTGGAACCTGTCAGGATATAACAGAGAAGGTAATAGCCGAACAACAGCTGACCAATTATTCAGAGCAGATTGCCCGTGAGCGACTGGAGCACCAGCGCAAACTGGTAAGGGCCTCTATTGAGAGCCAGGAGCGCGAACGGGCCGAGATTGGCCGCGAACTGCACGATAACATCAACCAGATATTGGCGGTAACCAAAGCCTATATAGAGGCCTCTATGACGGAATTAGATCTGCGGGAAGAACTAACCGAACGCAGCATCAACAACCTGCAGCTGGCCATTAATGAGATCAGGAAGATCTCCAAATCGCTGGTGCCACCGGTAATGGATAAAAACGGCCTGGTCGATTCTGTACAGGACCTGATAGAAAACATCCAGCTGGTAAATCCATTTGCTATCAGCTTTCTGTATGAAAAAGAACAGCTGCGTAATATTACGCCGCAGCAGCAGCTGGCGCTGTACCGCATTGTACAGGAGCAGTTCAATAACATTATAAAACATGCCCAGGCGCATAATGTAAGCATCGAGCTGTTTGAGAAGAATGACTTTATCGATCTCAATATCCAGGACGATGGCCAGGGTTTTGACCCCGCGGAAAGAAGGAAAGGAGTGGGGCTCAGCAACATCCTCAGCCGCATTGAGCTGTTCGATGGCAAACTGGAAGTGATCTCCTCCAAAGGGCATGGCTGTACGTTAAAGGTACATGTGCCTAAAGTCAGAACCGGGATGGTGGGAGTAGCGGAAATGTAGGATAAAAGGGGATTTGAAAATATGGAAGCTGGTTATTCGCAGGAATAACCGGCTTTTTTATTTTTAGTATTATTTTGTAGATTTACGACTCTTCATCGCAGTTATTCCTCACTGTTAAGCCTCCCATAATTAGTGTAAAGCAAGGTTATTTTTTTACACAAAAACCTAGTCGAATTATGAAAAAAATGATCGCAGTGTTCGTTTTAGCCTGCGCTTTTAATGCCGCCAGTGCTAAAATTATGCCTGGCATTCGCGTCGCTGCAAAAACCAACGCGTTCGTTCAACCTTTTAGTGCGGCCTATGCCCTTGATACACCCTTTCTGTGGTTCACTGATCCTGATTATACCAATCCAACCGGAACGTATTGTGACGTGTTTTATGAGATCAATAGGTTGAGCGCCATGTTTAGCGGATTTGCATTTTCCCATTTACCTTATGGGAATCTGATTGAGTTTGAATATGGTATTGGCATTCCCTGGTTATACCAGAATATTTACAGCGACTTACCACGATTCTAGTAAAAACTTGAGTATGGCCTGATTCCCGACCGGGAATCGGGCTTTTTTATTTCATAAACCCTTTTATCAGATACGCCAAAAGCGACACATTTACCTGTTCGAAAATATGGGGTGTGCCGGGTAGTACACCAAATAGGGCGTTTGGTAATTGTTTATAAACTGCCAGCGTTTCTTCCAGGGTAACCATTTTATCGCGATCACCCAGTAGCACCAGTGAAGGGGTAGTAATACTATTGTAATCTTCCAGTTGTAGTGTGTTGTTTTTACCTAAGTTGAGCAGCAATTCAGTGGTTTTATCGAGGATTGCTACCCAGTCAGCGGGTGCATGGCGTTGTTGTAACTGGGTGGCGAAAGCAGGTAGTTTTTCCTGTATGATTTTACTATCCAGCAGCTTCACTTCTTTCGACGCAGTTTTCTCATCCCAATAAAATTTTGTTGCGAGAGTTACGATTTTATTGATCTTATCGGGCATTTGCTTAGCCAAATACATAGCAATATATCCACCCATACTATAACCAAAGATATTTGCCTTTTCAATATTCATATCTTGAATGTATCTTGCAACCTGTTCACTGAATAATTCAATTGAGAAAGTGTGACTGGGAAGCGGTAGACCACCATGACCATGTAAGTTAAATGTGTGTAGTTGGAATGTACCATCCAATTCTTGCACGAGTGATTGAAACTGTTTGTCGCTGCCAAGGGCGCCATGTAATAAAATGAGGTGTTGCATGGTTAAACTATTGTAGGTGTCAAATATAAAAAATCAATTACACGTGTAAGCACATAACAGTAACCTATGATAAAGCAGGATCAGGCTGGCCATGAAAAACTTATTAACAACTGTTAGCCAAGGGGTTTTATGTTGTGAGTTCTTTTCATGTGGGGCACGAATTTGACGTGTTTTTTTGTCAAATTAATTAGTGCGTTGTTTAATATTAATGGGGTTCTGTTATCTGTTTGGGGGATTCGGTTTTCTGTACGATGTACCAATTGAGTTGTAGCTGATACATACTTCCCACCAGGTTACTTCCCTTTAAGCTAAAAAAATGACCGGTATTGCCATATGTAACTTTGCCGAATGCTTAACGCAACGCAGTAGCGTTTCGCGTTGGGCGTTTTGTGTTATAGCCTGTCGTTCAGAAAGAGTTGTCTTTTATTGTTAACACCATAAAAACCTGATCAGTTATGAAAAAAATGATCGCAGTGTTCGTTTTAGCCTGTGTGTTCAATGCCGCCAGCGCTAATAATAGCCCCGGCCTTAGAGTGGCTGTAAAAACCAACGCGTTCGTTCAACCTTTTAGTGCGGCTTATGCGTTAGATGCACCCTTTCTGTGGTTTACAGACATCGATCTCACCAATCCAACCGGAACGTATTGTGATGTGTTTTATGAGATCACCAGATTGAGCAGCATGTTTGGCGGATTTCAATTTTCTCATCTTCCTTATGCGGGGCTGAATGAATTTGAATACGGTATTGGAGTACCCTGGTTATACCAGACTATTTACAGTGACCTGCCCCGTTTTTAATCAGCTTTTACTCATATCCTGGGTTTGGGGTCAATGCGGGATTGCGTATTCGCTCTACTCCAGGTATGGGCCAAAGGGCAGCTGTAGGTTTCCAGGTATCGGGCCGTAGTGAGCTCATGACCTCATCTATTCGTTTTTTGCCGTCTATTGCCCGTGCCGGCCAGCGTTTGAGATCGAACCAGCGATGGCCCCATTCGGCAAAAAACTCTATACGACACTCCTGTTCTACAGCAGCCAAAACCTGGTCTTGTGTTGATATAGTGGGTAGATCTTGTAACCCCGCTCTTTTCCTGATCGTATTTAAATCGTTTACCGCTTCCGGCAGTCGATTTAACCGGGCACGGGCTTCCGCACGAATACAATATTGTTCTGCCAAACGCAGGACCATATTGTATTCTTCCCGCGGAGAAGTGGCAGTGTTTTGTTTGAATTTATAAGGCGACCGGTATTGCTTCCCACTTACCGTCACGGTTCTTATCCATGCCTGGCGCAGATCATCTGGTTCCAGATATTTTAAAAGCGAATCACTCAATGTAATAGAGGGCTTTCCATTAGGAACGATCGGAACAAAATACCCTCCTTCGGCTGTGTTAAAGCCAGCAGTAACGGGCATAAACTGCAGGATCGCTTCTTTGCTGTTATACAGGAATGCCTGCTGAAGGCTTTCTAATTGATAAACACCAGACTCGATCACTTCCGAGGCGGCAGCATCTGCCTCTGCCCATTGTTCCCTGTACAAATATATTCTTGCCTGCAACGCTTTTGCCGCCAGCCGGTTCACCCGTACCCGGGCTGTGGGAAAATCGGGTGTAACTGCATAAGTATTGGTCAGGAGATGCTGTGCTTCAACAAGGTCTGCGATCATTTGGTCGTATACCTCATTCACAGGTGTTCTGGGCGTGTTTGTGTTTTTAGTATAATCGGTAGTTGCAATGAGCGGGACATCTCCATATAAATTTACCAGATAAAAATAGGAGAAGGCTCTCAGGAAATATGCTTCACCCAGCAGTTGATCGCGGAGGGCCGGGGTTATAGAATGATTTCCTGTCAATCCTATTATTGCATCATTACATTGGTAAATATAAAAATAGGAGCTGGCCCATGTTGTTCCCACTGTATTATTGTCTATTGTCAATGTGTTGATCAAAAAAGGATTGTCATCGACCAATACACTGGTCTTGCTTAATTCATCGCATGAAAGTCCCGGATAACGGCTCATAAAACCATTAAATACATTAAAGCCTTCCATTATTTTATAATAGATCCCGATCAGGGCCGCCTGAGCCAGGGAATCACTGGTATATACCTGAGGCGTGGTCACCTTATTGGTGGGTGAGCCTGCATCCAACAATTTGTTGCAACCTGTAAGCAGGAGTGTTCCTGCAACAGATAGCACTACTAAACTCCATTTAAAAAATAACCTGAGCCGATGCATGTTATACAATTTATAAGGTTATTTGTAAACCCAGGGTAAACGTTTTTTGTAAGGGCAAACTGAAGGGATTTTGTAATTCCGGATCAGCGCCTTTATACGATGTAATGGTTAATAAATTCTCAGCACTTGTATATATACTGGCTGCTTTTATATGTTTTGGCCTGCAGAATTTTTCCGGTAAGGTATAAGTCAGTTGCGCCACCTTCATCCGGATATATGACGCGTCTACAAATTGGGCGTCTGAGTTTAGCCAGTTGGTAATCCCGTTTTTAACCGCACCTGTGGTTTGTGTACTTACCTTTTGCCAAACTGCTTCATCGCCTTTTTGCTGCCAGCGGTCCAGCAAATCGGTGGGCTGGTTACTAAAAAATTCGGCACCGGCCTGCCCGGGTGGCAAATAGCGATATACATTGGTTATATAATTAGGTGCTTTCTGCCGGCGGAATTCAAAATAGGCGCTCAGTTCAAATTGTTTAAACTGGAATGAATTCCGGAGACCCCCGAAAAAATCGGGGTCTAACCTGCTAACTGTTTTGCCGTTTGGGTCTTCCATCCTGTACAGCCCGCTATCTGGATCAACACCTGTATAATGTGGACCAATCAGAATATTTAATGGCTTCCCGATCATCAAAATCTTCGAATAGCTAGAGTTGTCCAGATTATCAAACTTTACCAGCTTGTTTCGGGGCACCGCCAGGGTTAGTTTGCCGGACCATGTAAAAGCACCCCAGGTCTTTCTTACGGAAGCATCAGCTTCTACACCGGTATTCTGGACAATGGCTGGAAAATTCAACACCAATGTTGAAAACCCTGTTTGAATCGGTAACACAGAAGTGATGACCTGGTTCCGGCTTCGGTTATAGTACCCGGCAATAGTAGTGGTAAAGATATCGTTTACCCGCAACTCAAGGCCGCCTTCCAGTTTTCGTGTCACCTCCCATTGATAATAGGGGTTGGCCAGGCCTGTAGGGAATATCCCATATAAACCCTGATAGGCAGGTGTTGCCTTATTCCAGGTATTCAAATAGGCATAGTCCCCGATTTGGTCATTACCAGTAGAGCCATAACTGGCCCTGAGTTTGGCATAACTGTTGGCTCCTTCTTTATTGTTTCTTTCCCAGAAGATCCAGCCGGCACCAACAGCCCCAAAACTGGCAAACCGGTGTGCGGGGCCAAATCGGGAGGAACCGTCGCGTCGGGCGGTTAAACTAAGGAAATATTTATCCTTGAAGTTGAGTTTCAGCCGGCCAAAAGTGGAAAGGAATAAATACCTTGACTTGTCTGACGTATTGGTCACTGTTTTTGCAGCTGAGGGTATGCCCAGCAACCCGTCATCGGTATACCCGTCATATACATTTGTCCACAGGTTGTTTGTCTGGGACGACCAGAATGCCCCTAATACCGCCTGCACCTGTATTTGATGCCAAAGTGAATCGGTATAGTGTAAACCCGGTTCCACCATCCAGGTAGTAAACTTGTTGGCTGCTTCTGTATAAGAGCGGATGGTAACCTGTTCCGGATTCTGTGCTAACGCTGGTAACTTACTTTTTTCTCTTACCTTGATCTCCTGATAACCCACCGAGGTTTCAAAACGCAGCTTTCTGAACAATTTATATTGCAGATAGGTATGTAGAGAAGTATTGGTCGTTTGAATATTATCAGTCTTTTGAAAATAACTTAAGGGGTTTTTGAACGACGCGCCTTTTTCTTTCCATACCAGGTTCCCTACACTATCTGTAAAGGCAGGTGCATTGGGCGCCAGTAACGTGGCGTTCATAATGTTTTCGGTCAGCCACTTGTTTTCGGTTGTGGAGCGATAGGCCGAGATCCCCGTTTTTAATTTCTTGTTTTTTGACCGGTAATAAAAATCCGGCATTAGTGACCAGCGTCTCCCAAAAATATTGGAAGGCAGGGTAGCGGTCTGGCTGCTGTACCCACCATTTAATAAGAACTGGAACAATGAATCGCCTTGTGAGAAGGAGAAATGTTCATTCATGCTATTGGAAGTACCGCCCAATAGAAATTTATTCATATCTATGTACCTGGTGGTGTCCCACGATAACAGATCCGGCGCTTTCGCAGCCGTAGGTATTATATTATCATTGGCAAATGCCTCGCGGCGCATGGCCAGGTATTCGGAGGTATTCATCAATGACATACCCGGGAGAGAACGGCCTATGCCATATGACAGCGATACTGTTAACTGCGGTGCTTTGGAAGTGCCTTTTTTAGTGGTGATCAATATAACGCCATTGCCACCCCGCGCACCATAAATAGCCGTTGCTTCCGCATCTTTCAATACCGTAATGCTTTCAATATCCAAAGGGTTCATGGTGGTAAACGGATCAAAACCTATTGCCGAAGCACCCGGTGCTGAAGGCGTACCAACCATAGTAGGTAACTGGTTTACCGGGCGTAGGGACGGGGCCCAGGGAATACCATTTACTACAAACAATGGACTGTTTGAGGGGCGGTAACTTGTTAATGATTGTGGCCCGATAGAAGTAGGACCGCGGAATTGAAATTTATGCGTGGTACCAAATAAACCACTGCTGGGCGGTGCTAAAACGCCCGATACATTTTCCTGAATGATCTTTAACACATCGCCATTATTCGTAACACTGGGCCGCACATACGATACGCCCGCTGTATTGCTTTTTTCACTGTTTGAATAACCCTTTACGATCGCTACTTCCAGGTTGGGGTCCTGCAATTCCATGTGAATAATAAGCGGGCGAAAACTATTTCTCCAGGGAATGACAACCGTTTTGTAATTTACATAGGAGACTTCCAACGTATCATCCAGGGTCCAGGTCAGGTTAAAATCCCCGTCCTCTTTAGTAGCATCAGCGTACTTGCCAGATCGTAATTGTACGGTAGCGCCAGGAAGTGGATTAGACGAATCGCCCATCACAATGCCATATACGCGGGATTGGAAATGCTCCCGGCTGCTTACGATTTCTTCTTTTTCTTTTTGGAGAATGGCCAGCCGGTTAGCGATAATGCTATATTTTAAGAAAGGCTGCTCTGAAAAAATACGTGGTAATATACTGTCATTTATGGGTGACAGTCGTACATATACGGGTTTGGCCCATTTCATGATCCGGGGATCATAAACAGCCTCTTTAAACACACCTTTTGATTTTAATACTTTTAATGCTTTTTCAAGGGAATGCACCGATCCGACAGGATTGTTATCCTGCCCCCTTGCCGCACTAATACAACATACCATAACCAAATAACCAAGGATCTTTTTCATACGGTATTATTTCCGATAAAAACACGTTCAATTTATAATCCAGGGTTACTGCATTACAATCAGGCGGATACGAATTAAAATAAATGTTATGCCTGTTTGTGCCTGCGTAACTGATAACTGGTTTGGTTAGATATCAGTCATGAAGTTATAAAAATGATGGTTTTTTAAAAGTTCTTTTTTTTGTAAACGTATGTACATACAAGTAGTTATTCCCGATGTAAAGTAAATACACAACGCCCGCAGTTGCCAGAAATAATTTTTTCAGGCCTGCAGGCGGGAATTTCGTTGGTTATGATATGGTGTAAAAATAGGAATGCTGAGTAGCTTTCACAAACTACTCAGCTTATTGATGCTTAATCTCAAAGGTGGTTTAATGGGACCTAATGGTATTCTCTGCGAAGTACAGCCTAACTATAAGAATTTTAAATATTTTTTTTATTGTGTATTAATGGGTAATTATTTTTTTGCTTTTGCTACCACCGTATAACCCTGAAGCGTAAACCGAACACTCAGGTTGGTATTTAACAGTTCCAGCACTTTGGGTAACGGTTGCGATCTTTCAACGGTACCAGTTAAAATGGAGGTGGTTTCAGGGGTACCAGCTTCTATTTGCGTGTCAACATTGTACCAGCGTTTTATTTGTTGGAGAATGGTTGTCACCGATTCGCCTTCCAGGTTGATCAGGCCGTTTTTCCAGGCCAGCACCTGCGCCATTTCATTTTTGCTTCTATTACTGATCGCGATATTATCCCCTGTAACGATCGCCTGTTGGTTTGGTTTTATGTTTGATGCCAGGGTTCCATGTTGGATGGCTACTGAACCAGACACCAGAGTAGTGGTTACCTGTTTGTCGGCTTCATATGCCTTTACGTTGAAATGGGTCCCCAATACTTTTACCTCTGTTCCATTGGCCATTACGTGGAATGGCTTTGTTTTATCTTCGGCCACTTCAAAATAACCTTCGCCGGTAATTTCAACCACCCGGTCTGTACCGGTGAATGCGGCTGGGTACTTCAGTGACGAACCGGCATTTAACCATACCATTGATCCGTCGGCCAGGGTAACCTTGTATTCACCGCCATATGGGGTGGTTAAGCTGTTGTTCCCTTCTCTGGTACCTGTTTTATGATTGTCAGCTACTTTGTATACCAGCTGATTATCCTGCTGTTTGGTGATCTCCATTTGATCCTGGTAGGCTACTATACCGGTTGGCAGGGTGTCCAGATCAATTTGACTGTTATCTGCCAGCGTTAATACGGCGCGTATTCTGCCGGGTTCAATGGATCTTTGGGCAACAGGCATACTCTGTGCCGGTATAACGCTGTTCTTATCGTTATTGATAAATTGGTAAAGGGCGTACACTCCCACAATACTGCCTGTTAAAACGGCTGCAGCGAGCATCCAGGTGCGTTTGCCGATCCTGGCTGTTGGCAGCTGCATAACTGGGATTTCCTGTTGGGCAGACTGGGTCAGCGAATGCGTTGCCTCGATGCTTTCCCACACTTCCTGTTTTTTGTTTTCCAGTTTATCATAGAGTCCAACGAATTCTAAAAGGCGGGGATCGGCGGCATCTACCTTCATGAGTTCCGATGCTTTGCCCGACGTCCACTCCTCACAAATTTTCTGTTCTTCGCTGGTCAAAGGCACATCATCGCTTTTCCCAAATGCTAGTTGGGTTATGTTTTCAGATAGTGCTTTCATTGTAATCGATTTGTAAGGTTGTTTGAAATAAGGTTTAATTTGGTATTCTTCGCTGTCCCCTAAAAATCAGCGTGTTCTCTTCTCTACATAATGAAACAACGAACACTAGCTGAACATTAAGAAATTGCGCAACATTTTTTTATTTCTAACTAAAATAGAGTTTACACAGTATCATTAATAGGATAATTACTACGGGAATCCCGTACTTACCACCATTTTGCTCAATGAATTCCCGTAACCGGGAGATCCCTTTCGACTTTTGCGTATATACCTGATTGGGACTAATATTCAGTGTTTTAGCTATTTCGTCGGGTTGCATATTCTGCATGGTTAATCGAATCACGGCCGCACATTGCTTTTCCAGCTTGCCCAAACCTGCTTCTATCAGTTTGCGCAAATGGTCCATTTCATATTTCTTATTGATACCCGGATCTTCGGCAATGGGCAGATCGTCCTGTAACTGTCTTCTGAAGGGATCTTCTTTTTGCGCCGCTCGTAAATAATTCAGGGCGCCGTTCCTGGCAGAAATATAGAGGTAGGCTTTTAATTGCTCAATCGCATTGAAAGTGAGCTTTTTACCTAATAGTCTTGTAATAGCTGAGATGGCTATATCTTCCGATTCGTCTTCATTATCGATCATCCGGTAAACGAAAACCGTTAGGTCGGCGAATACAGCTTTGAACAGATCGGCATGTGCCGCCGGTTCATTGTTATTTAACCTGTGAAGAAGATCACTCGTGATATGCATTGGCATTATTTTAAAATTACACCTGTATAGGGGGAAAAGAACAGTTCCTGAAAGAATGTGCCTATGTAAAAGCCTATTCATTTTCAGCGGGAAGAATTACACGAACCTTAGGGGAGAAAAAGGTTTTTGCGATGCAAGTATAAAAAAATTTTTAATTAGATGCAAACAGGTGTTTGTATAATTTTATTTTTAAAGCGTATCACCCGGCTGAATGCCCGTAAGACTGTAGGGGATTCTCTAAGTATTGCCTAAACATTGCCTAAGTATTGCCTGGGTATTGCCTTGCGTACATAGGGATTCCAGGCAATCCCCGGCCTATCCAGGTGCAATACCCAGGCAATAAGACTACCATTCTGACGCCATTACGTTGCCATCTGAATACTTATTCCAATGTGTCAGGCGTACAAAATGCCCCGGACCAAACACAGACATTGTCCGGACCAAACAGGGAAAAATTCCTTTTCAGGTCCCTGTCTGGTCCCTGTTATGTCCTTGTTAGGTCCTTGTCAGGTCATTTACAGACCAGGCCAAAAAGCAAAGCCCCCGATACGAACACCAGGGGCCTTTTTATAGGTACATACACTTATTGCTTATTTTCCGCTGATCAGAACCGTGGTGGCTGTTTCAAACAGGTCACGTTCTTTTGCCAGCAGCTTGTAGGAAACCGTTTCCAGTTCGGGTAAAAGACCTTCGCGGGAAATGATAATGGCTTGCGGATGGGCGCTTAAAACGCGGCTTACCGCTGCCGGATCTTCCAGTACCTGAATGGATTTATTCAAATAAAAGTTAAAGGCCGGATTGTAAATTTTATACGAATACACCTGCTCATTGGCATGCAGCAGAGGCACCGTTTTCGTTACCGGGTTATGTTTGTAAACAGCCGGGTAACCAATGGCCAGGAACAGCAGGTTAAATACCGAATAACCGGCAATGATCACATGCATGGCTTTTTTCAGGCCTTCTTTTTTAAAGTACCAACAGCTGCCGGCTGCAGTAGCCACCGGTATTATAAACAACAGGGCCCAGCCACGAAATGCCTGTGTGGCAGTTTCAAGCCCCAGGCCTATCCAGCCTGCCGCTAATAACAGCACATTCAGCGTAAGCAATATCCATAAAGGATATTGTTTTACCTGGTTTTGCCCGGTAATTACTTTATTGATGAAATAACCCAGCAGGATGGCCACAAACGGGTAACAGGGCATGGGATAGTTTGGCAGTTTGGTTCCCGACAAACTGAAAAAAACAATGAATACAACGGTTACATACATACTCATTCTGATGAACGGGTTGGTATGGAACGATTTTGTTTTTTTAACCAGTTCGCCTATGAATACCGAAACCGGTAAAAGACCCAGCAGCACAAACAGGGGCACCATGATAAACAAACCGCCATGGCCTTCCATTGGTTCGCCAAAACGGTTAATGTTATGCTCAAAGAAAAATATGCGGGTAAACTCGCCCTTCGTGGCCTGGTGAACAAGCAGATACCAGGGTAAGGCAACAATAGCGATAACGGCGAAATACAGGATCATTTTCCACGAGAACAACAGGTCGTATTTCTTTTGCGAAAGGGCCCACCATACCAGCACGGCGCCGGGCAATGCCAGCGCTACCGGTCCCTTGGCCAGGGTAGCCAGCGCGGCAGCTACTGCCGAGCAGATCAGCCATTTTAGCTTTCGCTCCTGTGCATAGGCATAAAAGCAGAGAATACCGGCCGTTATAAAAAAGATCAGGTAGGGGTCTGGAACCGACATGCGGAATTCGAACAGAAAATGGGTGCTTACCAATAAGGCGGCTACAGCCCAGATGGCGGTGCCATAACTTACAAAGCGCCGGGTAAAGTACCAGGTAATCCATATAGTTAACCAGCCAAACAAGGCGGAAAAAAAACGGGCGGCAAAAGCGTTCATCCCAAATACATGGTAGGCCAGCTGCATAAAATAATAATGCAGCGGCGGTTTATGTGCGCGCAGTTCGCCATTGAAGGTGGGTACTATCCAGTCGTGGCGGTCCATCATTTCCCGGGCAGCCTGGGCATTACGGGCTTCATCCAGAATATACATGGGGGTGGAACCGATACCGGTAAATAACAAAACAGCAGCAATGATAAATAGCCAGGTTATTTTGTTGTTGCGTAATTGCAGGAGCGCATTATTCCATTGTTGTAGCATACAGTTGCGGTGCAGGTTTTGGCGTGGTTTTTAAAGGATCTATAAAAATAAAGGGTAATCCGGGTAGGGAAGAAGCTACAGTAGCGCCATAGAACAGCAGGCTGGCCATTACGGATACGGTATGATCCAGGCCAAAAATATGCGCGCCCCACAAAAATACAACTTCCCGGGCGCCTAATCCGCCAATGGTGAAAGGTAATACCGCCACTACCGAGGAAATTAAAAATATGAGCATGTACTGTTCGGTATGGGCATGGATATGTAACGCCTGTAAAATGCAATACATACAAACCACCTGAAAGATCTGTACCGCAAGTCCCCAGGCAAAAGTGGGGAGGAAGCCCGGCAGGAAATAGGGAAAGAATATTTTAATCAGGAAATAGAAAACCGGCATGCTTAACAGGATCCCTGCCATCAACCAGTAACTATAGTAACCACCTTTAAAAGAAATGAACCAGAAAATACCCAGCAACAGACCCAGGGCCAGTAAACCGCTGAAGCGGTCGAGCAATACAGCAGCAGTTGTTTTTTTATACGCTACATTATACTCTTTGGTAAGCCGCACTACTTTATACGCATCGCCGCTGATAGAACCCGGCAGGAACAGGTTGTAGAACATGCCCAGCCAGTACAACCGGATATTCGTCCATTCTGGCAGGTGTATATCGATATTACGGAAATAAACATTCAACCTGATAGACGACAACAGTTTGGAGAACATAAAAGCGCCGATCGACAATAGGATCCATAATGGATTGGCCAATACAAGGACTCCCGACAATTTCTTGAGATCGATCTTATGAGAAATGTACCAAATGCACAGTGCCGTGATAACGATCTTGATTAACAGTTTCAACCATTTTCGAACCTTTTCAGACGGCATACGGAATGTAAGGATCATGAAACTTTATTTAATTTTAAATCGAATAGGACTCTTTTCTCACGCTTACCCATTCCACTTTCACCTGGCGCAAATACCAGTATACCAGCAACCCCGACAGGGTTCCAATTAAAGCACCGGCAGTTACATCGGCCAGGAAGTGTTGTCCCAGGTAAATGCGGGAATACCCGGTAATGATGGCTGTGACCAGGTAAATAAGTGAAAACCGCTTATCGGTAGTGTTCAGGGCAAGGATGGTGGCCAGGGCAAAAACAGAAGTGGTATGGCCCGATGGAAAACTGGTCATACCGGTATTGGTGATGCCTTCAACAAACCAGGGGTACTCGGCATTTGAAATAATAGCATGCGGCCGGGGTGCATGAAATGCCCGTTTCAGTATTTGGGAAACAATGCCTGAAAACAGGTAGGCCGTGATCACCTGCATAGCCAGGGCAGATCTTTCGGCCAGCAGCAGAATTAAAAAAATGGCGATGGAGAAAACGCCATCACCCAATAAAGTGTAATTCTGAAAAAAAGTATCCAGGTATAGCGTATGGATTGAATTAAGACCAAAAAAAATTGCTCTGGAAGAAAAGATGGAAAGACTGATTCCGCTTATGGTAAGTACGATAAGCAAAACACTCCAGAATACAGGATCGGCTTTACATATACGAATAAATCCCTTCACGGTTTTTGACAAATTTATCCCGGGCGTACTACCAGAATGTTACAGCAACGTTATCAGTATGTTACGCACATTGTGGAGAACAGGTGCCATAACATTAGTAATTACTGTAATTTCGACGCTAAATTTACGGTACCCCAAGGGGTAAATTGTTATAAGTAATTCAATCACATGACCTGGTACGAAAACGACGTCAAAAAACTGGAAGCATTAAAAGGAACTTTACCATACACACCCGAAACCATTTTTTATGGCAGTTCCTCTATTAGATTATGGGTAGATATGTACGAGGACCTGAAACCGCTTCACCCTGTTAATTTGGGTTTTGGCGGTTCCACCCTGGCTGCCTGCGTTTGGTTCTTTGATCGCATCATGGAACCTTATACGCCCCATCACATTGTTTGTTATGCCGGCGAAAACGATTTGGGTGATGGCCGCACTGCCGAAGAAGTATATATTTTCTTCTGCCAGTTCCTGGCTTGTTTGCAAAGACGGTTCCCCAATGTGCCTATGACCTACATTTCCATAAAACCCAGCATTACCCGCTGGAACCTGGAGAAAACAGTACGGTATGCCAATCAGCTGATCAGGGCTGAGATCGAAAAATACAATGGTAAATATTATTACCTCGACGTGTTCGATCACATGCTGGATACCAATGGAATGCCGGTAAAAGATCTGTATGAGGCAGATGGCCTGCATTTGACCAGAAAGGGGTATCTTATCTGGAAAGATGTATTGCTGCAGCATTTTGCAACAATCTTCAAAATTTCATAACAGGCATGTAACAGCTTTTTGCTGAAATTACCTGTCATTTGAGTAAGTAATGACGCGAAAGTATTATAAGTGGTTTAGCCCCTCCTTATACAGGCACATGGAACTGCTTGTTTTCGGTCATGCCGGTGAATCAGTGCTTTTTTTTCCCACCCGCACGGCTCGCTTTTATGATTATGAGAACTGGAAAATTGTAGAAGCCTTACGCGATAAAATAGAGCAGGGGGAACTGCAATTGTTTTGTGTAGACAGTGTTGACATAGAAAGCTTTTATGCTCCCATTCAACCCAGGGAAAAAATTGCCCGGCACCTGCAGTACGAGCATTATATTTTGCAGGAAGTATTGCCTCTCATCATGTTCAGGCCTAAATTCACTTCACTCACGGCGGCCGGCTGTAGTTTAGGTGGGTATCATGCTATGAACATTGCCTTCAGGTACCCCGAATATTTTAATAAGGTAGTGTCCATGAGTGCCCGGTACGATCTTACCTTGTCTGCACAAACATTTCCCGACCTGTTCAATGGGTATATCGATGAGCATATCTATTACAACATGCCCAGTATGTATATGCCCAATTTAACCGATGTGACGTTGCTGGAAAAGATCCGCAAACTAGCTATCAGCATGGTAGTGGGCAAGGAAGATCCCTTTTATGAAAACAACCTGCATTTAAGCGCGGTGCTTACCAGCAAAGCTATTCAGCACACCCTGTATGTGTGGGACGATGAAGCCCACCGGCCCTACCACTGGCGAAAAATGGTGCGCTTGTATTTGTGAACCGTGCCACGGTTGTATAGAGGCAATTACATAATGCTCCAATACCTGGTCGCGCTTTTTGTAATTCAGGAATTTGCCCGTCATCTGGCTGATGTGGAAATGCGAAAATTGCTCCACTACGCGCACCTGGTATCCCATCTTTTTTAAAGCATCTACTTTTTCCTGTGAAGTATAGGCCACAATATTGTTTTTGAGGGTATCCAGCTGCTGCGGATCTATGGTATGTATGGTGCCTTTGTAATAAAACTGGAAGGCATATTCCGATGATACATTATTGAACATATACACATGTTGCTGCCGCTGTGCATTCAGCGAAGCCGCCACTGCATTGCCACATTGGTATTGAAACAGGGTAGGATAAAACAACCCGTTCAAAAACAGGTTTACCACCATTATTACACCAAATGACCTGGTCAATATATGCTGCAGGGAATTGCCTGAGAAAAACCGCACCATGGCAAACGCCAAAAGCGCCAGCATAACAATTGCCGGGATCTTGTAAGGCAGGTTCACTAAAAATGTCAACCCGATACAAGCTGCAAAAAGCAGGTAATACAAGGTGTTCTGGCTATAGGTGATCGCTTTCAATAATCCCTTGTGCTTCAGGTTCAACAGCCAGTTGGCTACTACAATGGCAAAAAACGGGTACAGGATATTGGTATAATGTGGTAACTGAAAACGGGATATCGAGAATACCAGGAAGCCGGCCAGGGAAATGCCACTACAAATATAATTCCCATCCTTTGAGAAGATGGTTTTATAATTTTTCAGGGCTGAACCCACCAACAGGTATAGGATGATAGACCAGGGCAGGAAAGCCCATAGTAGCGTATGAAAAAAGAAAAATTTATCACCGGAACCTTTAATTGGGCCGTTGTTAAAAAAGCGGCCGAACTGGCTATCCCAGAAAAAGAAGCGGACGCCCGATACATTATGTTGCCCAAAGACCAGCTTTTCGGGATGTTGGTCAAACTGAAGATACAGCGTGATCAACTCGGGCAGTATAAACACCAGCACCATTAGCAGGCTTACATACCAGCGATAATTGAGGAATTGTTTCCAGTCTTTTTTAATGATCCATTCAATTACAAAACCCGCCAGCACCATGCAGCCGATAAAGATGCCCTTGGTCATTATGGCGAATGCCAGTAATAAAGAACCCGCTATATAATTTTTGAATTTGTTATCGCGATAAGCCAGGTAATAATAATAGGCGGCGCCGATCATTAATCCGGTTAAAAATGGTTCAGCCCGAACATCGTTATTGGAAAGGATCAAATGCTCAACGGAAATATAAATAAGCACGGCCCATTGTGCCGTTTGCTTATTGTATAATTTATTGGCGAACGCATAGGTATAATAAATACCCGCCATCCAGAACAACAAGCCGGGTAATTTATACGCAAATGAATTAATGCCAAACAGCTTGAAACTTATGGCCGTTATCCAGAAGGGGAAATGGGGTTTGTCGAGCCAGTCATTGCCTTCCATCATCAACTTTACAAAGTCGCCGCTTTGCGCCATGTTTTTGGCAATGGTGGCATATAAAGCGCCATCCGGTTCAAGAATAGGTAATAATAAGCCACTGGCATTAACAAGAATGCCAATAATGGTTAACCAGGTAAACCAGGTATCTAAAGGATATGCGGACTTTTTTTGCTGCTCCGGAGAGGGTGACAAACTCATACTATTTACAAATTATTAAAACCTAGGGCAAACTTAAGGAAGGATTTTTTAAATACTTATCATAGTCCCGTTTAACCCAGGCCTCAAATAATTTAAAGACACATAAACCGGCCACCATGCCCAATACCGCGCCGCCTACTATGTCTAATGGAAAATGTTTGCCCACGTATACTTGTGCGAAGCAGATGGCAAATGCCCAAAACCACAGCCAGTGCCATTTTTGCTGCTTAACATGCAGCACAGTAAGATACCAGAATGTTGCCAGTCCAAAATGATTGGAAGCATGTGAAGAAGGGAAAGAGTATTTTCCACCACAACCAATGATACCACGGATAACGGTAGTCATGTCCTCATCGTAACAGGGACGTAACCGTTCAAAATGATATTTAAGAATAGTGCCGCTGGTAAAATCAGTAATGGCAAAAGTTAACAATGTTAAACAGACAAATTTTAACCCGGTAGGCCTGTCGAGCCGGAAGGCCCAGTAAAGCATGAATATATACAGGGGAATCCAGGTGTATTGATTGCGCAGCAACAACATGAAGAAGTCGAGCCAGCGGGCGCTCATGTCCCGGTGAATGAAGGTGAAAGCAATCTTGTCTATATGGTCGAGCCAGTCAAAAAAATACATTCCTGGTAAAATTTAATTGTGAAAGTAATCGACCCATATGATGTAACTTTTACCCTTATATTAAATGTGTATGATCATATACGTGGAAGATTGGATGGTATAATTGTTCATTCAACATTGTTCTTAACAATGGCTTAACATGGTACCGTCTGTGCCAGTAAAAGGATAAATTGAATTGCACGTCTTATTTTCGTATATCATAAATTGTTTTTCATTAAGTATAGCTATGCACGAAGATTTAATTCTATTGATCGGTCAGCACATAAAATCAAAACGCACCGATAAAAACATTACGCTCGAAGAATTGGCCAACAGGGCAGGCGTTACCAAAGGTTTGATTTCCCAGATCGAAAACAACCGTACCGTTCCTTCCTTACCGGTTTTGTTTAATTTAATACATGGGTTGAATGAAGATATAAAAACCTTCTTCGACGATATGCATGAGCATTTTACCAACGGACATGTATTAATAATACGCAAAGGCGAAGAAAAGGCCTTTGAGAAAGAACCGGTAAAAGGATTTTCCTACAAACGCATATTAACAAAAAGCCTTATAACCCAGGCGGTAGATTTTGTATTACTGGAATTAAAAAAGGGAGCCGGAAGAAAACAAATGATCCGTACCGATGCCTTTGAATGCAAACATGTATTAAAAGGAAAGATCGAGTATGAGATCGAAAAAGAAAAATTCACCCTGGAAGCCGGCGATACCTTGTTCTTCGATGGCCGCGCCCGGCATCGGTTACGTAATATAGGTAACTCAGACGCGTCCTTGTTGGTAGTTTATCTTTTTTGATTTTTACATTATATACCCACCCCTGCCCCTCCCAGGAGGGGATTCCTTAAAACAAACACTAACTAACTCCATTAAAAAGTGTCACTGTAACAGACAGTGGCACTTTTTTTATGTAAAAGCCACACTCGATCAACCCATCAACTAATGTCTATATGTAGTATTTATGTATACTATACATATGTTTAGTATATGTATACAATTAATGTTTTATTAAAATAGCTTTAACACTTCCTTTATAGTACCCTTCTACTTTCGTTGTCGAAGAAATTCTGCACACTAGTCAATACAAAAAACTGTTTTATGGGGCTACAAACCTTTAAAAGAGCCACGATATTCCTTTGGCTACTAGTCATTCCTTTTTTAGTACAGGCACAGCGATCTATAACCGGAAAGGTGGTATCCGCAAAGGATAACGCACCTATTTCCGGTGCATCTGTGCTTATAAAAGGGTCCAATACCGGAACCTCCAGCAATGAAGAAGGCGTCTTTACCTTACAGGTAAAAGAAGGCGACCTGCTTGTGATCAGCGGCGTTGGTTTTGATGCCAAACAAATCAAAATTACCGGTGAAAGCAACCTAACGATCACACTCAACGAAACTACCAGGGGTTTGGATGAAGTGGTAGTAACTGCCCTGGGGGTAAAAAAAGAGATCAAAAAACTCGGCTATGCCGTACAGGAAGTGAAAGGCGATATCCTGGTGAAGGCCCGTGATCAGAACCCGATCACAGGTTTAACCGGTAAAGTAGCCGGCTTGTCGGTAGGTCCTTCTGCCGAGTTATTACGCAAGCCAACCGTATTGTTACGGGGTAATGAAATTAATTTGTATGTGGTAGATGGTATTCCTATCAGTACCGATACCTGGAATATCAGTCCCGATGATATTGAATCCTATACCGTTTTGAAAGGACCAGCTGCCGCTGCGTTGTATGGCAGCCGGGCCCAGTATGGTGCCATTCTCATTACCATGAAGAAAGGCACTAAAGCAAAGAAAGGATTTACAGTAGAAGTTAATTCAACCAATTCTATCGATAAAGGTTTTCTTGCCTTTCCACGTGTACAGGATGAATATGGGCCTGGTGAGAATGCCTTGTATGCCTTTGGCAACGGTAAAGGCGGTGGTAAAAACGACAACGACTATGATGTATGGGGCCCTCGCTTTGAAGGCCAGCTGATACCGCAGTATGATGGCGAATACGATCCTAATCAAACCTATACGACTACTTATCCTGGGGGTCATGACCAGGATTATAAGGGCCATATAAAACCAACGCCCTGGATCGCCCGTGGTGTAAACAACCTTGGCCGTTTTTTGCGTACCGGTTTTCAATCTACCAACAACGTGTCTTTGAGCACTTCCGGCGACAATTACAACGCACGGTTTTCGATGTCGCATTCTTACCAGCAAAGTATTATCCCTAACATGGGTTTGAATATTACGAATTTCAATGTGTATGCCGGTGTAAATGTGAATCCCCGATTGAAAATTGAAGCCAATGTAAATTATAACAGGCAATACACCCCTAATTTCCCTGACGTGGATTACGGCCCAAACAGTTTGATCTATAACGTTGGGATCTGGACAGGGGCTGACTGGGATGTAGAATCGCCCGATATTAAAGCCATCTGGAACCCATCGAAGCTGGGGCTGCAGTCGGTATTTGCTGAATACCAGCGTTACCACAATCCCTGGTTCATGGTGAAAGAATGGTTACGTGGCCATTATAAGAATGACCTGTTCGGGTATGTGTCGGCCAATTTCAAGATCAATAACAACCTGAATGTAACAGCCCGTACCCAGGCTACTACCTATGGTTTGCTGAGAACAGAAAGCATGCCATTCTCTGCCCACCCATACGGCCGGGAAGGGGCACTGGGTGATTATCGCGAAGACCATCGCAACCTGTTTGAAAATAATACGGAATTGTTGTTGCACTATAATTACAATGTAAACAAATTCCTGAACCTGTCGGGATTGGTAGGTAGCAATGTAAGATCGTTTACATATAACTCCACCTTTACCTCTACCGATTACATGACGGTGCCAGGTGTATATACTTTCAGCAACACATTGAATCCCGTACAGGCCAGCAGTTTCTCTTCAGATATGCGGGTGTACAGTGCTTATTATTCGCTGGATGTGGCGTTCGATAAATATGCCACGCTTTCTATCAACGGCCGTTTAGATAAATCATCGGCATTGCCAAAAGAACACAATAGCTATTTTTATCCGGCCATTTCTGCAGCATCCGTTCTCTCCGATTATATGAACCTGCCAGCAGCGATCTCCTACCTGAAAGTAAGAGGTTCGTTTGCTACCGTGCATGGCGATGCTACTTCGCCTACAATTGGAATGACACCGTTTTCTACCATCTCGGCCCTGGGTGCTACCCCTTCTGGTAATTCCCTGAACGATTATGTGCTGGGTTATGGTAGTAATTACCAGTCTCCCTACGGCGGACCCGATTATTCACTGGCCGCTGTATATTCTACCAACAAGCCTTACAACAACCAGTCAGCCGCAGCTTATACCAATAACCTGTACGACCCGAACATTAAAACTTTCAACCGGAAGAATTTTGAAGAAGGCTTTGACATTAAACTGTTGCAAAACAGGTTAGGGGCAAGCGCTACCGCTTTTCAGTATATAGACGGTCCGCGTATTCTGGCCAACCCGATCTCAACAGCCAGTGGTTACAATTATTATTACCTGAATGCCCTTACAACCCAGAAAAGCGGGTATGAATTGTCACTGAATGGGACGCCGCTCAAAATGACCAATGGCCTGTTCTGGGATGTAACAGTGAACTGGTCAACCTTCCAGGACAAATACAAAGAGCTGCCACCCGGACAATCAACCTATCAAACCTATTTTAAAACCGGCGATCGCGTAGATAAACTGTACACAACCGCCTTCGCAAAAACAGCGGATGGAAAAATTATAAATGATGATGCCGGTAAACCACTGCAAAACCCCGTGAATCAATTCCTCGGTTACCTGAATGCGGATTATGCGTGGAGCATTTACAACAAGGTTGGTTATAAAGGGTTTACCCTGGGCTTTCAGTTCGATGGAAGTGTAGGCGGTGTTACTACCGATTATTTACACAACAAGACCATGCGCGGCGGCCGTAATATTGAAACCGTACAGGGCGCTTTAGGTGTTGCCCGTAAAGCAGACAATGATCATTCCGGTGATAAAAACTTCCCGGGTGTATATGTAGGGGAAGGAGTGGTGGTTTCGAATGGGGTGCCTATCAACTTCGATAACAATGGCGCCATCCTCAACTACAAAGACCTGCAGTTTAGCGACAATAAAACGGTAACTCATGTGCAGGATTATGTAAGTAAGTACTATGGCATCGATGAAGCCAACCTGATGAGCAAAACATTTGCCAAGCTGCGCGAAGTAACACTTACCTACGATCTGCCAACAAGCCTGTTAAAGAAATCATTCATTGACCGGGCCAGCATTTCGCTCATTGGCCGTAACCTTATTTATTTCTATAAAGACAAACGGTTCAAAGACGTAGACCTGGACCAATTCAATTATGCAACAGGGGCTTCCGGTTTGCAGTCGCCCACTACCCGTCGTTATGGAGTAAACCTGAACCTGGCATTTTAGTAGTTACAAGTTTCAAGTTGCAGGTTACAGGTTTTAGAGAGCCCAGGAACCTGAACCGTGGAACCTGAAACATACCCTTGCTTGATAAAAACATAACTATAATGAAATATACGCTATATATCCCTTTGTTACTTGCAACTGTACTGGCTGCTACTGCTTGCAAGAAGTCGTTTAACGACATGAACAAAAACGATAACAAGCCGGCTACTGTACAGGCGTCGCTGTTGTTGAACGGTATTTTGTACAATATGTACGACGCCCCTTCCACCATGAAAGAACGCTGGTGCCAGTATTATTGCTGTAATTATGATTATTATGGCAACAATCGCTACGACTTCGGAGCGGGTGATGACTATTACGCAACACTGAAGAATGTGGTAAAGATGGAAGAGGAAGTCATGAAAGGAGGTGCCGCAGCTTTGAACCCATACACAACGCTGGCTAAATTCTTCAAAGCTTATTTCTTTACAAAAATGAGCCTGGCCATGGGTGATCTGCCTATGACAAATGCGTTACAGGGCAGGGCAAATTTTACCCCTGACTATGAGTCGCAAAAAAAGATCTTCCAGCAATCATTGCTGTGGCTTGACAGTTGTAATAATGAACTGGCCCAGTTAATAGCAGTGAATGATAATACACTGGAAAGGGATTTCTATTATGGTAATGATCTATCAAAATGGCAAAAACTGGTAAATACGTACCGGATCCGACTGTTGCTGCATTTAAGCAAAAGAACCGACGATGCAGACCTTAACGTAAAACAGCAGTTTGCCACCATTCTTTCGGATAATGCGAAGTATCCTGTAATGACAGACGCTTCGGATAACCTGCAGTTTGTTTATGTGGCCCCCGGCAATTATTACCCAATGAACCCCGGGACCTTCGGGTTCGATGGATCACGTTATAACACCTCTGGTACTTACATAGGATTGTTGACCCAGTTACAGGACCCACGGGTATTTGTAACCGCAGAGCCGGCTGCAGACCTGGTGAAGTCTGGTAATAGTCCAACCAGCTACAGTGCGTTTTTGGGAGCCAGTCCGGGTGAAGACCTGGGTGCGATGTATATAAAAGCCAATGGCGGGCAATATTCACTTATTAACCGCAGGCATTATTATCAAACTTATTTGGGCGAACCTTCGATCCAGATCGGATATGCAGAAATGTGTTTCAATATAGCGGAAGGCATTGCGCGGGGCTGGGCCAATGCAGGGGCCAAGGGTTCTGCTGAAGATTATTATATAGCGGGTATTAAAACTTCCATGGCTTATTATAACATCCCTGAAACCGGTAAATTCAATGCCCTCTTTATAAAAGCAGGCAGTCCGGGTGGGTCAGATGCCAAATATGATACAGCGGCTATTACGGTAAACTTCAATAACTACTATGCGCAAACTGCCGTTACTTACGCCGGTAACAACACAGCTGGTATCACCCAGATCCTAAATCAGAAATACCTGGCGTTGTTCCGTCATTCAGGTTTGGAATCGTATTTCACGTATCGCCGTACGGGGGTGCCCAATTTTACAACCGGGCCCGGTACCGGCAATAGTGGCCGTATAGCCACGCGCTTTCAATACCCGGCGCCAGAAAAGGCAGGGAATACAACCAATTATACAAAAGCATTGCAAAGTCAGTTCAACGGTAATGACGATATCAACGGCGTTATGTGGATCATAAAATAAAACCACAAAGGCTAAAGATCCAGGACTCGGGGTTCAAATCCTGAGTCTCTGGTTTTTGTTATTAAAAGACAACAGTATGAACAGTATACAGGCAACCAATATTGCCAACGAAATCATTCAGCTGTATAAACAATATGGCGGATCTGAATATGCCGGAGAGAAAGTGACACAGCTGGAGCACATGGTACAGGCTGCACGGTTGGCCGAAAAGGAGGGCTATGAGGAAGAGGTAATATTGGCTGCCTTTCTGCACGACATAGGACATATATGCGTAGCTGCACAGGAGCACAATGCCATGGGTGGCTGGGGCATCAAAGACCATGAAGCAATAGGGGCTGATTTTTTAAGGGAGAAAGGTTTTTCGAAAAGATTGTCCCGGTTGGTTGAATCGCATGTAGAAGCCAAACGGTACCTCACCTGGAAAGATCCGCTGTATTTTGAACAGTTATCGGAAGCCAGTAAGAAAACACTGGAATACCAGGGTGGTCCCATGCTTACAGATGAAGCCTTCGCCTTTGAACAACATCCGCTTTTTCATCTCATAGTACAAATGCGGCATTGGGATGATGTAGCGAAGGTGGAGTTTCTGCAGGTGGGGGAATTGGATAGGTACAGGGAGATGATTGTACGGCATTTGATCACTGTATAAAACATATGCATCATTATTTAAGAAATATGAATATACAATTAGTAGTCTTTGATATTGCTGGTACTACCGTAAGGGATACTGGTCTTGTGGCCAGGGCGTTTATCGATGCCTTCGGGGAATTCAATATGGATATACCGGCTGATGCGGTTAATCATGTAATGGGATTCAGAAAGGTAGACGCTATTAAAATGCTGGTACCCGATGACAGCAATGAGGAATTGATAGCACAGATCCATGAAGCGTTTATCCGTAATATACTCGAGCTGTATAAAAGCGCTCCTGATCTGGAACCCCTGCCATACGCAGCGGAAACTTTTCAGCAGTTGAAACAACAGGGTATAAAAATAGCCCTCAATACCGGTTTTACGCGGTCTGTGACCAATGCTGTATTGAAACGCCTGCAATGGAATACACCCGATATAATAGATGTGGTGATCTGTAGTGATGAAGTGCCTGAAGGACGCCCGCATCCATATATGCTGCAAGCCATCATGCAGCAACTGCATATAACAGAAAGCAAAGCGGTGGTAAAAGTAGGAGATACCAGGGTAGACGTGGAAGAAGGGCGAAACGCAGGTTGCGGTTTGGTTATAAGTGTTACTACCGGGGCTTATACCCGCCCGGAATTGGAGTTGTACAAGCCAGATCATATTATCGATAGTCTGGCTGAATTACCCGCATTATTATAAAAATGATCACGCTATCACCAGTTTATACAAAAAAGCAGGTCAGCACTTCCGTGCTGATGGCTGTTGTGGCGTTTCTGGCGTATACTTCGGTGTATGCGTACCGAAAGCCATTTACCGTAGCCACCTTCAATGACCTGAGTTTTGCCGGTATAAAATACCAGACCCTGCTCATTATAAGCCAGGGCCTGGGATATATGCTGAGTAAATTTTTTGGCATCCGGTTCATAGCCGAACTAAAACGCTATGGGCGCTGGAAAACAAGCGCCCTGTTAATAGGAACAGCCTGGCTGAGTTTGGGTGTTTTTGGCCTGGTGCCCGCTCCATGGGGCATGCTTTGTTTGTTTGTAAATGGCTTTATGCTGGGCTTTATGTGGGGCATTGTTTTCAGTTATGTAGAAGGCAGGCGGGCCACCGATTTTATAGGGGCCGTAATGGCGGTGAGTTTCATTTTTGCCGGCGGTTTTACCCGTTCGGTAGCCCTGTGGGTGCGTGACGACTGGTACGTGCCCGAACAATGGCTGGCATTTGTAACAGGACTTTTGTTTGTAGTACCCCTGATTGGTCTTTTTTATTTGTTGGAAAGAACACCTGCGCCCGATGAAAGCGATGTACAGGAAAGAACCAGGCGGCAACCCATGACGCGTAAGGAACGCCGTGCGTTCTTTGTTCAATTTGGCAGTGGGGTTGTAGCCGTAACCCTGGCCTATTTGTTCCTGACTATTATGCGGGATGTAAGGGACAATTTTATGGTGAATATTTTCAGCGAACTGGGTTATGGATCAAAACCCGCCATCTTCACCCAAACAGAAACAACTATTTCCCTGGTGATACTACTGGTAATGAGCCTGCTTGTATTTGTCCGCAGCAATATCCGCGCATTAAAACTGGTTCACGTAGTAGTGATCATAGGTTTTTTACTGGCTGGTATTTCATCGGCCTTGTTTATAACAGGAATGCTTAATGGCTTGTTGTGGATGCAACTGGCCGGACTGGGTTTGTATATGGGATACATTCCCTTTAATTGTATATTTTTTGAACGGCTGATTGCGGCTTTTAAAGTAGCAGGTAATGTGGGATTTCTGATCTATGTGGTAGACGCCTGGGGTTACCTGGGCAGTTCAGCAGTGATGTTATCAAAAGAAGTATTGCATTTGCAATTAACCTGGACGCAATTCTATCCCATATGTGTGGTTATTTTTTCTATGGCTGGATTATCGGGTACCGTTTATTCCTGGCTGTATTTTACCCAAAGGGATAAAGATAAAAACAGGATTGCACAACTGTAAAAACCAACTCATGGTAAAACCATCAGCAATTGTAATTGGCGCAGGAATAACAGGACTGGCAATGGCGCGTGCGCTGGCTATAAAAGGTTATGCGGTGACCGTTTTGGAACGCAATCAACAGGCAACCGGCGCTTCTATACGAAATTTTGGAATGATTTGGCCTATTGGGCAGCCGGAAGGGAAGTGGTACGAGCGGGCTGTTCGCAGCCGGAACATCTGGCAGGAGATCAGTAATACCGGTGTATTTAATTGTGATCAGACCGGTAGCCTGCACCTGGCCTATAATCAACAGGAATGGGTGGTGTTACAAGAGTTGTATGAATTGTTCAAAACAGAAAGACCGGTAACCCTGTTATCCCCCGAACAGGTGCTGGAAAGATCACCCGCAGTGGTGCCGCAACAATTAATGGGTAGTTTGTTCAGTAGCGACGAAGCCATTGTTGATCCCCGGGAAGCCATTGCCTGGCTACCCTCTTATTTACAGGAGCGGCATGGCATTGAATTCAAATGGGGCAAATGTGTTAGTTATATTGCGGACAACGGCGTGTATGTTGGGATAAACGAGCAATACAGCGCCGACCTGATCTTTGTATGCAGCGGCGCTGATTTTGAAACCCTGTACCCGGAGGTGTTTGGGAAAATGCCCATTACGCGGTGCAAATTGCAGATGATGCGATTTGCGGCCCAGCCAGATAAATGGGAGATTGGCCCTTCATTATGTGGCGGGTTATCATTGATCCATTATAAAAGTTTTGCCAGGGCGTCTTCTTTGTTATTATTGCGTCGCCAGTACGAACAGGAATTGCCAGAGCACGTACGATGGGGAGTGCATGTAATGGTATCGCAAAACAGCCGGTATGAACTAACGGTAGGAGATTCCCATGAATACGGGTTATCGCCCGATCCGTTTGATAAGGCAAATATTAATCAATTGATACTTGATTACTTACAAACCTTCGCCCGGTTTAAAAGCAATACCATTACCGCCACCTGGAATGGGGTGTATGCAAAACTCACCAATGGAGAAAGCCATCTGTTTGAATCGCCCGAGCCTGGGGTTTATATTTTTAATGGGCTGGGAGGGGCCGGAATGACCCTCTCATTCGGACTGGCGGAAGAAATAATAGCTGGTTTGTAAGTTATTGAGGAACAGCTATCTTTTCCTTCTTTTGTGCCTTTTTACGACGGGTTGACTTGTCTTTTTTAGGTGTTTCTTTTTTAAGGCCTTTCTTAATATCACCGGCCAGCAGCTTACTAACCTTTTCTAACCGGTTTTCGAGCTTCTTATCTTTTATGTGATAATCGGTCAGGCTGCTGCTCAATTTTTCCAATACAACTTTAGAAAGTTTTTTCTTCGATACTTTCCCTGATTCGGGCTGTTTTTTTGTTGTGCTCATGAAAGAATAGTTTTTAAAGACTTAATATAAAGATAACAAAACGGTAATATTCCCAATGTTAAGTTTTTGACCAAAAATCGAATACCGGTACCGAATAATTATTATATGATTTAAATTTGGTAACAGTGATTTAATATAGTGCTGCCCCGGTAAAAGTTACCTTGCGGCGATTTTGACCATCTAAATTAACTGCATGAAGTGGACCCTGATTAGTAACGCCTCAACCGGGATCAAGGAATATCATTTGGTGAATGACGAAGTGGTATTAGCCGTAATGAAATATAGTCCGGAACAGCAATCTGTACGGATTTCGTATGAAGAAGAGCGTTTGGTATTCTTTATGGAATCAAATGGCAATGCCAGCCGGATTATCTTTAAAAATGTGTACGGTGTTGACCAGGGAAAGTTTGCCCACCACAACCACAACAATACCGGCCGGCTGGAGATCAATAAGCAGATCTTTGACTACCATATTGTAGATAATAACCAGCCCAAATTAATCATCCATCAGCACAACAAACAAGAGCCGCTGGCAGTATGCCAAATACCGGCCAGCCCCACACGACATGATTCCTATTTTGAACAGGCGGGAATGGTTTTAGGCAGTTGCTGGTTTGCCAATATGCCGGCTGCCCCAAAATTACAGGGATTGTTGAAGTAGAATTATTCACATCTGTTACTGCTGGTTTTACATTTTTTCAATAAATCTGCTCGTTTAATGATTGGTCATTAAAGGAGAAATGGCTTTAATAGATATTCTATAACAAAGGGATAGTTATGTTGTAAAATGTATATAACATATGGGAGCACCGGTTCTACTACTGCGTTAATAATTATTTAAACAAGCCAATATTAAATTTGATTATTTTTACCACGTCAAACCTTGCCTTGTATAGCTACCATTAACAACTACTACGATTTAGAACTTATCCCAATTGTTTGTCAGTAAATAATAACTAACCACTCTCAACGGAACTGGTTCATGAAGACTCCGGGTTACCACATTATTGTTGGTTTTCAGCAGGGCAGCAAAGAAGCCTTTGCAGCGGTGTATAATATGCACTACAGCCGGTTATACAGCTTCATTAAAAAGTTGATCGAGGATAGGGAAGAAGCGCAGGATATCACCGCCGAAACGTTTGTGAAGCTGTGGAAACTGCATGCCAATTTCAATACCGAAGAGAACATAAAGGCCTTCTTATATATTACCGCCCGCAATGCCTGTATGGATTATTTGCGTTACCGCCAACGGCAAACGGTGAACAAACAGGCATTCGGATATACTTTAACGGAACAAGTAGACACTACACCTGTTTTCAATGACGAGATAAAAACGGCGGTTCTGAAACAATTGCACAGCGAAATCGAGAACCTTCCCCCCCAATGCAAACGCATCTTCAAAATGGCCTGGCTCGAAGGCAAGAAGAATGCAGCTATCGCAGAACAGTTATCCCTCACCGAGCAAACAGTTCGTAATCAAAAGGCCCGTGCTATTAAGATCTTAAGGCTGGCGCTGGAGAATTACAATATGGAATTGTTTGTGTTGTTTATTTTGATGATGATTTCCTGAAGGGGTCTTAAATAAATGGATAAAATTGTAAAGGGTATCGACGTAATACGATCGATACTTTTTTTTGTACCAGTGGAAATGATGAAACTTTTCTTTTATTGATATTCCTTAATAAATTGGTGAACCCTTTTGATATTCATCAATAGAAACAAGGATAAAACCGGTGTAAATTGATAATTATTAAACATCGAGTGCCCTGACAATCAATTCAATATTACCGAATTGTTATCTCGAGGATTTTCTAAAAAATACTTTGGTACAAATTCACAGTCCATCGTTTCTAGGTTACATACACATTCATCGCAGATTCCAACCTTGATCCTGAAAGTGTATAGATTAACCTTTTCCTACACTACGATTGCCATTACACCATTTGCTTGCAACATTAAGAAACTGATACGCCTGATTTCATTGGGAAGGCAGGCTATTATTTAAACCATTGAAATGAATTTAGTAGTTAAAAGAATTGCATCCCTTATCATTAAACAGTGGCGTGGAGAGCTGACTGTTGAGGAAACGATTGAACTGGAACAATGGGCTGGTGAAAGTCAAATCAACCGTGATCTGTTACAACAGCTGACGCACGATGAAACGCTGCGCCAGGAACTGATCACTTATTATGAAGCAGAAAGCGCCAGGGAAGCTGTATGGAAAAAAATTGAAAATGCTACCGTTGAAACTACACCGGTCATTCCTTTGCCTGTACACCATACAAGAAAGTACAGATACCTGGCCGTTGCAGTGACCACCGCAGCTGTTTTAACCACCGTAGCATATTTCTGGTTGCAAAACAAACCCAGGCCAACCACTGCCACGCAGGTGGCCCAAACTACTATCAATGATGTGTTGCCAGGAGGAAATAAAGCGATATTGAAGCTCAGTGACGGAAAAACTATTGTGCTTGACAATGCACATAATGGTTTATTAGCCGAGCAGGGCGCTGTACAGATAGAAAAGCAGGAAGGTACATTGAGCTATTCATCTTCGACAACTGCAACAACCGTAACATATAATACGCTCGCTACACCAGCAGGCGGACAGTTTCAGATAAAGTTGCCAGATGGCACGCGGGTATGGTTGAATGCCTCTTCTTCCATTACATATCCCACTGCCTTTGCTGGTAAGGAACGCAGAGTTGCAATCACCGGGGAAGGATATTTTGAAGTTGCGAAAGATGCCCACAAGCCGTTTAAGGTAACAATACAATCAGCTACCGGCGAAAAAAGACCGGCAGAGGTGGAAGTATTGGGAACCCATTTTAATATCAATGCGTATGATGATGAGGCTGCCATAAAAACCACCTTGCTGGAGGGGAAAGTAAAGATCGCCAAAGAACAATCAACCGCCATTTTAAAACCGGGCCAACAGGCACAGATAAACAGGAACCAAAATAACATACAGGTAAAAGAAAATGCATCGATGGAAGAAGTGGTTGCCTGGAAGAATGGCGAGTTCCTGTTTCAAAGTGCCGATATCAGCACACTGATGCGGCAGGTAGCCCGGTGGTACGATATAGAAGTCAGCTATCCTGATGGAAAACCCAAAGATAAATTCAGCGGGAAGATTGGACGGAATGTGAATTTGAGTCAGTTGTTGAAGATCCTGGAATATTCCGAAGTTAGGTTTGAACTGAAAGGCCGTACGCTAGTTGTGAAAAATTGATCAATAGCCATAAAAAAGCCGTCCCATGTTCGAGATGGGGCGGCCATGTTTGGTTGGGTCATTTTTAAATAAAAACTGTTGAGAACATTTCTATTTATCAAACCTAAAACGCAAATGTATGAAATTACGGACCTGGTGCATCCGTAGCGGTCAACTTTTGACCAAACCTGTATTGGTATTTGCAGGATTTCTTGTTTTTTTAACGATTTTTAATCCGGCCACCATGCAGGCTGAAGACGACTGGGGTGGTATTACGATCCGGCATGAAAACGCCCCCATTCAGAAAGTCTTTCAAAGTATCGAAAAACAAAGCGGTTACCGCTTCTTTTACAACGAAACATTGCTACAGGGAGCTGTTAAGGTATCCCTTAATCTGCAGAATGTAAGTCTGCAGGAGGCGCTTGACGCCTGCTTCCGCAATCAACCATTAAGCTATGCCATAGTAGATAAAACGATCATTGTAAAAAGAAGGCCCGAACAGCAGCCAGTTGCACCTGTCCCGACTGCTGTATCCTTCACTCTCCCCAACAAAGGCAAGCTCATTGCTGTACGTGGTAAAGTAACCAGTAACAACATTCCTGTTGCCGGCGCCAGTATTATGATCAAAGGCACCGACAACGGCGCCAGTACCGACAAGGATGGCATCTTTACGCTTTCAGAGGTGGATGAGGATGCTGTTTTGGTGGTAAGTAGTGTGAGTCATCAGGCGAGGGAGGTGCGGTTGAATGGGCAGGGGTTTATTACTATTGATTTGGCGCAGCAGAGTGATAATCTCGATGAAGCGGTTGTAGTGGCGTATAATACCACAACAGTTAAAAGAAATACAGCAGCCGTAACTGTGGTGAAAGGGGAGCAAATACAGAATCTGCCGAATAGAAGTTTTGATAAAAGTTTACAAGGGCTGGTGCCTGGATTATTGGTAACTGGCGGGACTGGTCAACCTGGTGCGCCGCCTTCCAATTTTGTATTGAGAGGCATAGCAACAGGGGCGCAGCCCACCAATGGAGAATCATTTAGAAATCCCCTGATTATTATAGATGGAATTCCGGTTACCCAGGATCCCCCGGCTAACACCTCCGCTTCTGTTTTGAGAATAACCAATCCATTGGCCCAGTTGAATCCGTCAGACATTGAATCGATTTCGGTTTTAAAAGATGCATCAGCGGTAGCGCTGTACGGTTCCAAAGCAAGTAATGGGGTATTATTGGTAACGACCAAAAAAGGCAAAACCGGAAAGACAGTATTTAATTTTCGTCATCAAACAGATGTCTCTTCTGCTATTGAGGGGAAAATAAAAATGTTAAGCCAGGAGGAGTACTTAGCGTTGTTGTTTGAGGCGTACCGGAATAATAATCCCACTTTATATTCAAAGGATGCTGCCATCTTAACAGATCTTCGAAAAAAATTCCCCATAATAGTAAATTCTCCCGGAGATACCAGTTTCTATGAGCCATCCAACTGGGTCGATGAATATTTTAAAAAGGCAGCTGTTACGGTTTCGAATGAAATATCCATGTCAGGCGGAAATGAAAGATCTAACTTTTATATTAATCTGGAATATACAAAGCAGGATGGAGTAACTCCTAAAACCGGATATGATCGAAAATCCGTTCGCTTTAACTATGAGCATAGGCCAACAAGCTGGCTGAAACTGGGAATTAATACAGGTTTATCTTATAACATACAACAATATGCCAGCGAAGGGACTAATAATTTTTTAAAAGTTATTGCCATATCGCCCCTGAATCCAATACGGGATATGTCTGGTAATCTGTTTTATAAATTCAATTGGGGACTTGGAGGCACCGGCGGTAGTGCTTCGCCTACCCCTATTGCTCAGACTGATTTAAATATTAATAACAGTACAGCATTTAGAGGAATTAACAAGTTATACGGAGAAGCAAGGTTTAAGAATTTTGCATTTAGCTCCACTTTGGGAGTTGATTTTATGCTTAATGAAGTAAAACAAAAAGCGCATCCTCTGGTAAGCATTGGTACTACTATGGGTAGTCTTACTGAACAGCCATTCAGGTCGGCCAATGTTATTTCTACAAATATCTTACGATTCAATAAATCATGGAACAGGATACATGATCTGAATATTTTAGTGGGACAGGAAGCTCAAATTGCAAGCAGTAAATACCTTACTATAACAAGAACAAATTTAAGCTCCAATCCAAATTCAGATCAGCTGTTAACAGGCACGGTCTCAGCTGCGGGAGGGAACACGTCAAAACAAACGTTGCTATCGTATTTCAGTCAGTTAAACTATGGATTGTTTGAGCGGTACTATATTTCAGGAAGCCTTCGGTCAGATGGCGCTTCCAATTTTGGAAAGAACAACCGCTTTGGTAGCTACTGGTCAATCGGTGGTGGGTGGATAATTAGCGATGAACCCTTGTTAAGAAGGACGAACAAGTGGTTGAATCTGCTAAAAGTAAGGGGGAGCATGGGACCTGCGGGTAATTCAGCTGCGGTTACCGATATGTTACGTTTTGATGCACTTCAATTACGAAATTACTTAAACGGGGTGGCCGTATATCCTGCAGCTGGTAATCCCGGCAACCCAAGTATAAAATGGGAGCAGACGTTTGTTTGGGACGCAGGTCTTGAGCTCAGGATCTTAAAAGACCGTATTAATATTACTGCAGACATCTATACCAGGAAGACTAAAAATTTAATTGCATATGATATTAATGCTCCTTTGGCAACAGGTACCCAGTTTTTTACCGGCAATGTTGGAGATATAAAAAATAAGGGTATAGAATTATCAATGGCTTCAAAAATTATTGCAAAGGGTGATTTTCGTTGGAATATAAACCTCAACTGGAGTAAGAACCAAAACAGACTTACAAAATCTTTCTATCCCAGAACTACCATAACGGGAACAAACCTGGTTAATGAGGTTGGCTCTGAATATAATTCATTCTATTTGCGCCGCTGGGCTGGTGTAAATCCTGATAATGGAAGACCGATGTGGGTGGATTCAACTGGTAAGTTCAGCGAAAATTATATGGCTGCAAAACCTGAAATAGTGGGCAAAGCCCAGCCTGATGGGTTTGGTGCAGTGACGAATTCATTTGGATATAAAGGGATTGAGCTTTCGGCTGCAATTTATTACCAATATGGTTCAAAAATATACTACAATTCGAATTTGCAAAATGATGGTAGTGCCAATAATAATGATCCATACCTGAACCAGACTAAAAGTGCATTGGATCGTTGGCAAAAACCTGGTGACATTGCTGCTAATCCTCGCAGGCTCTTAAATGGTCAGGCTATAACCAGTACCGGTACTGTCCTTGATGAAGGGACAAATGCTTCAACCCGGTATTTGTATGATGGTGATTTTATCCGGTTAGCTAATGTGGCGTTAGCATATAGCTTTCAAAGAGGATTAATTGAAAGATTGCATTTGAGTTCTGCAAGAATTTTTATTCAGGGACATAATTTGGCAACCTGGACAAAATATTCCGGACAGGACCCTGAGAATATCGGTTCATCTGGTTTCGGTAGTATCATTTACCCACAACAACGATCTTATACTGTTGGGTTAAATGTTAGCTTTTAAACTAAGTGAAAATTAGCAGCATTTTAGTTTAAGATTAAAAACAACAATTATGAAATTTTGCGCATATCGAATCAGTATACTGTTTTTATTAATTTTATCATTGTCTTGCAAAAAAAGTTTTTTGGATGTTGTAGATAACAGTAATCTTAACAAGCAGAGTTATGTTAAAGATTTGAATTCCATGCAGGATTATTTGAATGGCATATATGTGATGATCTCTACAGGCCATGAGTTTTATTATACAGCGGCTTACCCTGAGCTGGTATCGGATAACTTAAAGCCTTCCTCTGCCACGAGTCCTTTGTTGTTACAATATAACTGGTCTCAAAAATTCGATGAGGTAAATATTAATACATCTACTTCTATGAATTCAACATGGAAAGACTTATATCAAATTGTGCGTGCATGCAATTTTGTGATCGAAGATGTAGATAAGTATGCAAAGGAAAACCCGGATAAAGCAGCAGGAATCAAGGGGCAGGCTTATGCGATCAGGGCGTTAGTTCATTTCAGACTGGTTAATTTTTTTGCTCAAAGTTATGCTTATACGGCTGATGCCTCCCATCCTGGGGTCCCTTATATTACTACCTCTGATATTACAAAACCCTATACCCGGCAAACGGTAGCAGAAGTTTATCAATACATGATAGATGACCTGAACAACGCGATGGCGAATTTGCCATCAACCACAACAGATTGCCGTTATTTTAGTGGCCCGGCCGTCAAAGGGCTTTTGTCGAGGGTTTATTTATTCCAGGGAGACTTCGAAAACGCAAAGAAACTTTCCATTGAAGTAGCGAATCAGGTTCCATTAATGACAATAAGCGCGGGTTACCCCAACGACTTATTCAAAAATAAAAGCCCGGAACAAACCGAAGTATTGTTTCAGGCTACCCCGGTTGCAGTGGGAGGCTTCCTTGGCTATTCATTAAAGTCAGCATTTTATCATGTAGCTACTAACGATATAGCCAGTATATTAAGAGAAAATTCAAATGATGTTCGGAAAAACTGGGTTAAGGACACAACTGGTTCCCGGATAAAGGTTGTTAAATTTCCATCCAGCGTGGCTGGTGCGTTGTTTCCTGTTGCAGAGGGGGATTATTATTCTCCGGTGCTCAGATCTTCTGAAATGTTTTTAATAGCTGCCGAAGCTTCTATGAGAACAGGAAATGAAAATGATGCCAGGATGTTTCTGAATGCAATCCGAAGAAGAGCCAATACTACAATTTCTGATGTGACGGCCACAGGTCCTGCTTTATTAGATTCAATATATAAAGAGCGAAGAAAAGAGTTGTGTTTCGAAGGGACACGTATGTTTGACCTGCAACGATGGAAGTTAGGTGTCCAAAGGCAAGATGTCTTCCAGGGGTATCAGTCCACGTTATTATTTCCTGATAATAAGGCAATATCTCCTATTCCCGGACAGGATGTAAACCTTATGCGTTTGTCACAAAACGATGGCTATTGATCATTTTGGTTTCCCCAATTGCTAACTCAAATTATTTTTAATGAATACCAAGCAATTAAAATGCTTATTGGTTTTGCTACTTAATACTGCAAGCATCTATTCGCAGGATGTCTCCAAAAACAAGGAAAGAGTGATTGTTGAAATTGAGGACACTGGTGATATGTCTTCAAGTATAGAAATGCAGGTCAGACCTTTTATGTTCGATCGTTTTATATATCCCAGAGTGCAGTTCAAAGCTTTAAAACAACAGTTAAATAATGGAATAGCGAAATGGGAGCTGTTTTATCCGGCCCCCCAGGTTATAGGGTTGAATATGTTGTCAACAAGCAGGGGCTATTATATCGAACCAGGGGATAGCATTCGTATAAAGCGTGTTGCTAACGAGGTCACAATCTCGGGTAGGGGTGCAGAAAAATTCCTATTATTAAAAGAATTGGAATCATTAGATCGGAGATTGGAAAAATCTGAAGAGTACCAGTCGCTTTCGGATCCTAAAAGATCGCCTGCATCTTCTTTGGATGATTACCTGTCCTGGAATGAATTTTTGAATAAAAAGACTGTATTGACACTGGATCTGATTGAAAGTAAGAAAAATGAATTATCAAAGGTGATTTATGAAAGAATAAAGGGTAGCATACTTACCGAAATTGAAAAGATCAGGCTGCATAAATTTCATTCTATTCGACGGTCATCAATTGTAGGGCCTAAAAATCAATATGGATTATCGAATGAAGATCTTTGCAGGATATATGATTCAACCATGGACAATACCAGTTCAAAATGGTTGAGGTATGAACGTTCTTTTCTTTTTGATCCTGATTATGTTTGGGATATGCTTCATGATGAGGATTATAGAGAAAAGGGTAAGTTTTTCAATACGAGTGAGGATTCTGCCATACTTGGTAAAGATCCGGCAGACCCTTTTATATCTATATACAATAAGGTCAAATTAAAATATAAAGGAATAATTAAAGAGGCTTTAATGGCCTATACATTTTATTTTGCAAAAGGCATTTTACATGAGGCTGGGTTTACACCTAAAGTGGAAGCGGCGTTAGCTGATTACTATTCTCAGCCAGGTTATGCTGAGGCAAAGAAAATCGTAAAGGATTATGAAATTGCCCAAAGGGTAAAATGGAATACCAGATACACGCAGGAATTTGTACTTACTGACATTTATGGTAATGATTTTTCCAGTAAACAGCTAAAAGGAAAAATTGCTGTATTCGACTTTTGGTTTACAGGATGCACCGGTTGTGTAAGAATGGCCTCTGTATTAAAAAATGTTGAAGAGTTTTTCAAAGGCGATACAAATATTGTATTTGTAAGTGTCTCAACCGACAAAAACAGAGCTCAGTGGATAAAAAGCATAGCGCAGAAAAAATATACCACGGGTGCCGGGGTGCAATTAAATACAGGAGAAAAAGGTCAGGATCATGATATAGTTAAAAAGTTTTATATTGATGCCTATCCCTCATTGGAGGTAGTTGATCATGACGGACTTTTTATTAAATATGACAAAAAGAAGATCGATCCAAGGCTTGATAATGGCCGGAAAATGATCTCATTTCTCCAAATGCAACTAGCCGAAATGAAAGACGGTCCGTATGTTTTTCATCAAAACGGTGGCATATATAGTTATGCCGTTTACGGAAGTCGTTTTCTCAGGAAGCAATTACATAATGATACCGCCTCTGTTTTACGGGTTTATACAGATGAGGACAAAACCTTCAATGTACCATTAAAAGCAGCCTTACAGGTTGAGCCGGCTGAATTTAAAAGGCCAGATAAGTTACTGGTACTTTCTGATATTGAGGGTAATTTTGATGCACTCAGAAAGTTATTAATGTCTAATAAAATAATAGATAAAGATTATAACTGGGTTTTCGGTGAAGGTCATTTGGTATTTGGTGGCGATATGTTTGACAGAGGTAATCAGGTGACTGAGTGCTTATGGTTGATCTATTCATTGGAACAAAAGGCAAAAGCTGCCGGTGGTTATGTTCATTTTATTCTCGGCAATCATGAGATTATGAATATGCAGGGAGAATATGCTTACGTTGTCGATAAATACAAAACCAATGCTACGTTAATAGGAATGAACCTGAAAGACCTATACAATACACAAAGTGAATTAGGCAGATGGTTAAGAACCAAGAACGTAATAGAAAAAATAGGTGATCTGTTATTCGTTCATGGTGGCATCTCCAGAAAAGTAAACCAGGTTATAAATAACGTAACTGAGATCAATACGCTGGCAAGACCTTATTATTCGGAGTTCAACCTGCTGAATGCCAACGAAAAAGTAAATACTATTATGCATTATTCAACGAGCCCCTTTTGGTATCGTACTTATTATGAAAATAAAAACGAGGTGGGATTTGTTATCGATAGTACGCTGGAAAAATTTAATGTAAAACATATAATTACCGGACATACAATAGTTGCAGACACGATTAGCGTACATTACAATGAGAAGGTAATTAATACAGATACAAAGCATAGCGAAGGTAAAAGTGAAGCCCTCCTGGTAGAAGGTATGCGGTTCTACAGGGTCAATAGTAAAGGTGAGCGAATTTTGTTGTTCAAAGATTATGAAAAAACGCCTGATGCCCTTTCGACTGATTAGTGTTTTCAATATTTAATATAGAAAAGGACTGTATCGAACTGATACGGTCCTTTTTTATTTTTAACTGCAAGGAGACTGCAGTATCGATTAATAATTTCGTAAGGTAATTCAATGGCCATTCGAATATCATTAATTATTAAAGCTTAAAACTATTATTTTATGACAAAAGTATCATTTAAGAAACTGTCTGTTCTGGGTTTAGTATTAATGGCAGCCTCTGCAGTGACCGCAGCTGTATTGCCCGCTAAGTCAAAAGATGCTGCAGATGATAATTCTGCAAATAATGCCACTTTAAAGTCTAATAGTGGTGAATTAGGTAGCGGTGGTGTAAATTCATGCATACCTGATGTAGATGATGAAGTATATTCTTGCCATCTTTCTGTTGGTGCTACATTCACCAATGATAATGGTACTTCTGTAGGTGCAAACCACACAGTTGGCAATACTTCTCAGTCTAATCCTAATAATAGCGTTGATACTACAAGTGCTGCTGTTTAATTATCGGTAGCTGGTTTCCCGGATTATTAATCTTGTAAGTAACTTTCTTATACCTATGGTATTAGAAAGTTACTTTTTACTCCTAAATGAAGCACCGTTTTTTTGTCAAAAGTCATTTCAACTGCAATTACACTGCAGCAGGGATTATTAATTTGGTATAAAATAAAATGGAAATGAAATATGTTCAACTTTGGAAGATATTGACATGTGGTTTATGTCTGTTTTTTGCCCAATGTCAGGATGCTTCCCGTGAGACAGTTAAAAGTACCTATAAAAAAATTGATCCTTCTTATAGAGATATTCAGTTTATTCCAGGTGATAGCTTGCGTTTCACGCTGAGTGATAATTCATATAACGAAATAAAATCGTTTAACTATTTTCAGGATCATGGAGTTGAATATATGTCATTTTTTGACGGTCGTTCTTCATCTATTAATATTTACAATTTTTCGACCCAGGTAAGGGTAAAGAAAATTAAGCTTAAGAAGTGGTTTAAAGAAAAGAATATATATAAGGCATCGGTCTATATTGTAAACTTTGATAGCATATTTATTACAAATCAAAAGTCGCTCTACCTATATGATAGTATCGGAACGCTAAAAAAGGATATAGCGTTTGAAAAAAGAAATGATCAATATGCTTGTTTTGAAAATACCCAGCCTGCCGTATTAATGGGAACTACTTTGTATATGGGGGTTAGACCCTGGGTGACAGAAACGTCTTTTCCTGCTTTGAAAAATTGGAAGTTGTTATATGCGTTTGACTTGCTGAATTCAGGCAACCGCCAATACTATTCATTATCCGAAACCTATTTCCATAAGCTATATGGATATAACTTTTTGAATTATAGTTATTGTTTTAACAATAAGGGGAATTTTGTTTTTAGCTTTCCTGCCGATACTAATATATACGAGACCAACCTGAGAGATATTCATTTTGCTTACCAGGGGAAAAGTCGTTTTCAACACGAAGACATTCAGGCTGTTCCCGAACAGGCTATAAAAAATGACAAGGCTTATCAGGAGTTTCGAATGAGAGACTCGTATGGACCTATTTATTTCGACCCTTTGCATAAAAGGTACTTACGATTGGCCAGGCAAAAAATCAATAGGGACGAATATATGGCCAAAGCAGGAATTAAAAGACAAAGTGTAATAGTTTTTGACGAGAACTTTAAAATTATTGGTGAATCGGAGTTGAAAGGTGATTTTTCCTTTAGTTCCGTTTTTTTTACAAAAGATGGGAGTTTATATACCAGAGTAGATCCTAAAGATGAATATGCGCTGCATTTTATAAGATTGAATTATCGAGAATATCCTGATAAGAATCAGGTGACTAAAAAATAATTATACTGTTTTTATGAAAACAACAATGATTATATTGACAATCCTGTTGGTGGCATGCGGAAAAGCTAAAAAAGGGAGTAGCGTTGAATTTATAACAGAAGCTGTTGCACAAGACTCCATTTTTAGAAAGCTGATCGTGCTGACAGACAACAGAGTACCGGAAGCCACCAGGCACGATTCGCTTGCGTTTTTAGTACTGCCTGTGCAGGCAAGTTGCCCGGCTTGCAGAAAAAAGACAATAGACAGCATCATCAAAAATGAGAGTCGGTTGTTGCCCAATCACTTTGTCGTTATTTCTGCGATAGGAGGAAAGAAAATAATAGGAAGTTATTTTAAAGAAGAACATGCGGGTTTACCAGAATCTGATAACGTCATTCTGGATAGCGCAAATTCTGCTTACAAATACAATTTATATACAGATAAGCCGACTTTCTATTATACGCATAATCAAAAAGCCTATAAAAGAGTAGCGGCTATACCTATAACGGTAAAGGAAGATTTAAGGGAGTTTTTTTCAGGGTATCGAAATGTAAATAAATAGAAAAACCTGCTCGATGATAAAAAATCCGAAAATAGCTATATCTATTCCCGGAGCTGATAAGTCAGATCTGTATTTTTCATTCAGGCTAAAAAAATCTGTTGAAAATGAACCTTCAGTTTACAAGCATTCAAACAGGATTTTTGTGATCTCGGATATTGAAGGTAATTTTCAAACATTTTGTAAGTTGTTAGTACGAGGAAAAGTTATTAATAAATACCTGCAATGGACATTTTCAGATAATCATTTGGTTATACTTGGTGATTGTTTTGACAGAGGCGAGCAGGTTGCCGAATGTTTGTGGTTAATCTATTCATTAGAGGAAAAGGCGCGCAGACATGGAGGATATGTTCATTTTATTCTGGGGAATCATGAAATCATGAATCTAAATGGAGATTGGCGATACGTACATCCAAAATATGCAGAAGAAACGAAATCGAAAAGACCTCAGGCTGCTCTGTATGGAGGTAATCACGAATTGTGGCATTGGCTTCGAACAAAAAACATTATAGAAAAGATAGGCGAGTATCTGTTTGTTCATGGCGGAATTTCAGAAGATATATTGAAGCTGAACTTATCAGTTCCTGAAATTAATAAGCGGGTACGACCTTTTTATACAAAGGGAAATGACTCATTTAGGGACCCTTTGTTAGAGATTGTATTTAATAGTGAATGTTCGCCTTTCTGGTTTAGAGGTTATTATAATTCCGGAATGAAGGAAGAAGTAATTGATGCTACCTTAGATCAGTTTGGTGTTAAAAAGATTATTACAGGTCATACCATTTCAGAGAAAATAGCTACCTATTTTAACGGTAAAGTAATTAACACCGATACTGATCATTCTACTGAAAATTCCGAAGCATTGCTGATAACCAGGAAAGGATTGTACCGGATATATACAAATGACAAAGCTGAAAAAATTGTATTATAAGATGCAGGTCTTATAATCCTTAAACATGAAATATAAAATCATGAAAACTATTATTAATTATTTAGGAGGTGCTTTTTGCAGTATTACTTTAATGTTGTGCTTTTCGTGTAATACAGAAAATAAACCAGGCGCTACGGGTAAAATTGTCATTCGTTTAATATTAGCACCTAAGATTGTTCATCCCTTTCCTGAAAATTATGCACTGAAAGAGAAGATGGATTTAAATTATGTTTCCGTAAAAAATACAGAAGATAATAAGGAATGGCAATTGGTAAGTGCTATGTTGAATGAGGAGGGTGTGAAATGGGTTTTGCATACAGATGAGCCTGTAAAGATAAATTTTGGATTTGGTTCATTGCCAATAGTTAGTCCGGGCGATAGTTTGGCTATAAGTTATGATGGTGAAGATTTCAGGTTTGCCGGAAGAGGTGCAGGGAAACAAATTTGCTGGAATGAGATAAAGAAAATTGGCAAGAAATCACCTCCTACACACAGTAACAGTCGCATTTATGCAACGAAAGAATATTTTGATTGGCAGAAATACCTTGATGATAAATTGGCGGTACAAATTCCTTTTCTTGATTCTTGTAAAAGCCAATTTACAGACTTTGAATATAATTATTTAAAGGCTAATATTGTTAGTTTGGCTGAGTCTGACCGGATTCAAACATTTCGTGCATTACGAACCTTTAGTAGAAAGGATTCCCTTTCTTGTATCAGTGCGGCCGATTTAAAAGAAATTTGGGATTCCACTCAACACAATTATTTAAATAAATGGTTGCAAAATGTGTCTGAATATTACGGCGATATATATTGCATCAGTGAGTTTAATAAGGTAGAGGTATGGCAGCAATTCGATTTTGATTTTAATAAAGATAGTTTAGGGATAAAAGACCTCAGAAATTATTTATACTACGTAAATGTAAAGAAAAGATACAAGGGCTTGTTAAGAGAGAGGCTGCTTGCTTCCATTTTAGATGATCAAACAAAAACAGAATTAAAGAAAAGTAGCACTCAAATAATGTTAAAGGATTATTATAATCAGCCGGGTTTTCCTGAATATAAGCAGCGAATGAAAGAAATTGAGACGAAAAGAGCTCAAAAGATCGCAAAGAGTGAATAAAACAACGTAATAAATGTCGGATAATATCATCCGACATTTATTGTAGCAAATAATTGTATTGGGTATACATCTTAGTTGAGCGAAGTTTCGCTAAGATTTTGTCTTACCTCTTCTTCTCCAAGGTGTACATACAGAGCAAATTCTTTTATCGATACATAATCTTTCTTGTTCCGGCCCAATGACTCGCGGATTGACTGTAAAAGTCTCTGTGCAGTGCGAATGTTTATGCCAAGGATCTTGGTAATGTCATTGGTATGTATTACCAGCCGTTGGGTTGAAATCTTAGGGCTAGAGAATGATTTTTTTGTAGATTTTTTCTTTTTAACAGCTGCTTTCTTTTTGGGGGCTGCTGATTTTTTCTTTACCAAAACGGTCCTTTTTCCAGCAATGCGTTTCTTTTTAGCCATGCAGTTTAATACATTTTAAGCCCGAGTGACTTAATGCAGCCATTCGGGCAAGGTTAAGCCAATAGTGGCAGTTGGCTTACTAATCGGAGCATTGTGTACAAACCTTTTTAAGTACCAATAGTTGGAAGTACTACCGGTCTGATCGTGTAAATTAAATGGATTTTTGAGATCAGGCAAATAAAAATGCAGTTTGAGTCTCAGACCGTTGTTATATTGCCCTGGCACCAGTTTACCAGCGCCAGGCCCCAGCTTGTAGCCACCTGCGAAAACTCGTCATCGATGCAGTCAAAGGCAGTTAGGGATAAATGGGTAATTTGGTTATTTTCAATTGTGCCGTAATATTCGTAATTGTCCGTACGTAAGGCAAAGCCGTTTTCTATATAATCTCCTCCGGCTAACCGGATATTCCCCTTTTGAGTCACCTGAAGGGCCGCACAAAATGCGTCAAACTGGATGTTTGCACCCAGCAGGGCCGTTTGGTTACGGATGTGTAAGTGTTCGTAGCCCAATAGGGGGTTGAAACCGTTATCTGCTAATAATATGGGGTCAATCAGCGCCAATTCTTCCTGTATAAGTGGTAGAGATTGAACAGGAAGAAATTCCTGTTGCAGCCAGTCATCTGCTGACAACTCAATAGTAAACTGCTGATAGAATGGAGTGGGGGTGGTTAAAGGGATGCTGGCATGCCTCGTAGGCACCGGGTAACCAAATGAAGTTTGTGACAATTGATCTTTATCAAGTACATGCAGGGTAAGTTTTTTAAAAATGGCAATATCATCTGGATTAACCGGTTCTGCTTTTATAATCCGCCATTCATGTCCATCAATAGTAGTGGTAACTGGTTTGTTAAATGCCAGTGGTACCTGGCTAAGCGGGATCTTATATTTTCCAATTTGTTGGCCTGTAACACCATCTATACAAGTTACCCTGATCTTTTTAGGGAACAGGGTCAGTGCGGCATCAAGGACTTTGGCGTAGTTCATTCGTTGATTTTCTAATATGATAAACTTATGGCATCATGGGGAAACCAATTTGCTTTGGATAACAATATCTCAATAAAAAATGGATTACCCCGCTGTTTCCGGTCATAAAATCCGGAGTCGGTTGTCTTTCGTGTTGTACCAGCCAGTAGGGCCCATGCTGCGGATGTTCTTTTTTTAAATGCATAAATACCTGGGCGATCCAGTCGGCTCTTTCCATCCACTCGGCATCCTGAAATACTTTATAGGCCTCGAGGTATATTTCCCCCAAGCCACTAAGTCCCTGTAGTTGGCTTAGATTGTTGTCTAATACCTGTTTGGGATGATTTAATAATGCACCGGTGGCAAATTGTTTATAACGTTGCTTATCAGTAGGGTTATCCGAACATTCATAAGCTTTTATAAAAGCGAGGGCGATTCCCGACGTGCCTTCGCTCCACCAGTGCATTAATTCTTTATTCTTGTCGCTGCGCCAGAATATTTTTCCATCCTTGTGAACAGCCCGTTTTATTAACCATTCTAATCCGGCTTCTGCAGCAGCGTTCGCTTTAGGGCTTTGATAACGCTTTGCATATTCCAGTAAAAAATAAATATTTCCGGCTACTCCGTTGGCAAATCCTTGTCGCTTTTTTTGTTTGCCTTTTACTTCTTTGTAGATCCAGGAGCCGTCCTTTTGCTGGGTTTGTAACAATTGGTCAACGTAGCTGCATAATCGCTTAATTAGTATATCCGGTAATAAAAAATCCTGACATAACCAATAAGCCATGCCCTGTCCTGCTATTCCATTCATAAAACCGGGCTCCTGGTTATCACGGTCCAACAAACGGTTGATCCAGTCTTGAAAATGAGGTTCAGGGGCGAGTAACCCACTTTGTATGCAAAGTGCCAACGTAGCTGCAATACCGGATGCTCCAAAATGAAAACTTGGAGATACCGTTTGAATTCGTTTTATGTACTTTGTTTCTATCAAACCCAGCGACTTCCGAATATATGGTATTGTAGACTCGGTACTATAGCCCATTTTTTTTGTTTCATTTAGCAGATATAGAACTCCCGCGGCGCCTTTACCAAAACTGGCATACCAGGCCTTGTTGATCTTACTTTTATCACGCACTGGTTCTATTTTCATATTTTCTGAAAACCAGCCTTTAATTTCATCAACCAGCAGGGGCGATGCCAGTGTACCAATTGCCTGTTGTATAGTTTGTTGAATTTGTTCTTTTGAAAAAATCAATGGATTTGTTACCGTCCGATTTTTTTTGATTCGTAAATCTTCTTTGTATTTTACTAATACCTCATATAGTGTTGATAACACCGGACGTTGTGCTGCATCAGGGTCCAGGCATCTAATAACCATATCGGCAACAGCTTTATCAGGGATGAAGAAGTGAACTTTTTCAGGCAGGGAATTGGGGGATGCGTCTGTTAATTTTGTAGGAGAAATGCCTGTCCAAACCTGCAATAACACAGCGCCGGCAGAAAATACATCCTCTTTGATCGTAGGCGTTTCTGTTTTAAGTTGCTCCGGCGACATATACCCATAAGTTCCTAACTGAAATGGGGGCGCCGGCGCCTGTTGTTGCAGAGAATAACTTAATTCCATGTCTATCACCGCCACTTTTCCATTAGGCATGATGATAAAATTGTTGGAAGTAGCATCCCGGTGCACAACATGGTGTTTATGCAGGGTGTTCAATAGGTCAATGATCTGTATTAAATAATCAATGAAAGTTATTCCTGTGCGTGTTCCCGTTAGCAGGCCATTACGCAAGTCTCCGTTTTTTTCGCGGCAGGCTTTATACAGCGGCTTTCCTTTTATTCGTTCTATTACGAGGTAATAGTTTCCATTTTCTTCAAAATGGCCCAGTAGCCGGGGCATACGTACTTTGTCTTGTAATTCAGCATGTAGCTGTTGTTGCCAGATCAGTCTGTCTTTTATATCACGGCCTTCCTTGTCTTTACTATCGCCATATGAACCTTCTTTAATTACACAAAACCCAAAATTGGTAAGGCTTTTTATATACAGGCATTTTACAACATCATTTTTCTGACTTTCTTTCAGGCTTTTAATAATTATATAGTTGTAGCCTATGCGGTTCCCCGCCTTTTTAATAACTTTTCCTTTCGCCTCACTTTCCGGCAAGCTCTGTGAAACGGTTATTACCGATGCGGATTTCATCTTGATAAAGTTTAATGGTTATGCTCCTTTACGTACCAATGTTACTACAGCATTAAATTTCGGCAGGTCCACTGCAGTATAACTGCAGTGGAATATTAAATCTTGCCGTTGTCATTAATCAGTCATTAAGCTCCATGGAATAATTTTCCAGGAAAGGCTTTAGTTTATTTTTTGAAAAGAATGCAATCACAAAAAAGCCTTCCTCCTCATAAAAATAGCTTTCCCGGTAACTGTCGAATTTAATGGGGCAGCCCAATCCTTTCATGAAATTGATGTAATCGTAAATACTTCTTTCAGATAGGTTTAATCGCTCTGCTAATTGCGCTGGAGTACCTGTGCCTTTGATACGAATAAGGTGATCCAGGCGCGAGAGCCGGTCAATGATATCTCGTTGCATATATCGGGTGATTTATGTGACGGTTGTTAATCGCCACGGGATAAGGAATCGATTTCTTATGCTACGCCATTGTACGTAACAGGGCCTTTTTTGAGATCCGGTAAGATTAACAGTGGTAAATAAAATGATTAAGCTAAAGCAGGTAAGTTGGTGGGCGTTCGTCGCCTCTTTCGCTGCAGGTAAATGCCCCAGGCCGATAAGGCAACAAAAAAGCAGTTAAATAAAATATGCGTGCCCCATGACATTTCTTCCAGCACACCCCCACAAGAACAGGGAATGTCACTGCCGAAAAGCAGCATGGCCGCAATATAAATAGTGAATAACGACATTAATACAAAGGATGCATACAAACCAGCTAAACGGGTGGCTGGAATCACCAATAATGCCGCTATGATCAACTCACTGGCCGGCACAGCCCAGGCCAGTACATTGGCAAATGGCGCAATAAATGGTGATTCTGTTAGTCCGAATTGAAAATTGTAATAATCAAGCAATTTGGCAATAGCTGCATATACAAACAGGGTAATGTTCAAGGTGCAAATGATACCCGTGGCCACATTACTTCTTTTCATAGCATTGCAGTTCTTAATGTTGACGAATAAGGTTATTATTCCCGCCTTACGACAGGATGTTTTGCTACAATCTTTCTACCTTAAATACTTATTATTTATGGTTGAGGTTGTTTCACCTGGCACGGAAAATAAAAGCTGCCGGTTCATTCCATAATGGGATGGAACGGTATTGAGAATAACACCAACCGGATTGTAAAGGAGGTTAAAAGGTGTGTCGGGAGGGCCTTAACCTCATTTGCATATTACCTTATTATAAAATTACAAAGAAAACTGGTTTTCCAATGTTAAGTTTTTATCGGTTAGTCGACCATGTTAACCCGATTATTGATTGTTTTACTGTTGCTTCAATATTACGCTTCCGATTAATGTATAATCTACATAAATAATATGGATAAAGTAATTTGAACAATAATTGTTACCTGTTCTTTTGGTTGCATTTTCAGTTGGTGGAAATATAAAATTTCGCACTGCAATTAACCTGCAGTCAATATTATCATTTTGTATGTGTTCATATTTTGATAACAATGTATTTTGATTCGTTAGTATAATTTGCACCCCTCTGTTATTGTTATGTGGCAGAACCGACCAAATAAGCCGAAAACCCAGTCCCCCAATACTGATGAGCTTGTCTTCAATGAATGGTATCATCAGCACTGGGAGTTATTGTTTAAGCTGGCCTGTAAGAAAACCGGGTCGGCCGATGATGCGTACGACCTGGTACATGATCTCTTTGCCGACATCTGGCGCAGCATGCCTGAATTAACTGAGGATACTACTGTAAAATCATACCTGGTAGCCTGCTTGTATAATAAAATCTTTAATTATTTCCGGTCAAAAGGATTGCGGGAAAAACATTACAAAAACCTGGAAACGTTTTTGACCCATCAGTCTGTCGCCGATCCCAATTATGCGCTGATGCAGCACGAGCAGGAACAGGAAACCATTCAGCAGGCTATTGAAAAGGAAATAACCGACATGCCTGATAAAATGAAAAGGATCTTTATCCGCAATTATTATCATGACCAAACCATTACTGAAATAGCAGGCGACTTGTCACTTTCCAGACAAACAGTAAAAAATCAGCTTCACATTGCTTCAAAACGACTGCGTCGGGCTGTAAAACAGTTTGCAGTAAACTTATTCAGTATATTACCATAAAATAGGCTACATGAGATACTCGATCATCGATGGATTCCCGTACTATATTGAATTATTAGGCGATAGAGATTATATCCAATTATTCAATTCAAAGGAAAATTTGAACCTGCTGAAATCCCTTACTGACGAGCAGGCTGCTTACCGGTACGCCCCCAATAAGTGGAGTATAAAACAGATCATTGGTCATATGACAGATCATGAGCGCATCATGACTTACCGCACCCTCCGGTTCAGCAGAAAAGATAAAACGCCTTTGCCGGGCTACGACCAGAATTCATTTGTTGATAACAGCCGTTTTGATGAGCTCACCGTCAGCCAGTTGATCACTGATCTTGAATATGTGAGAAATGCATCTATTAGCTTCATCAATTTTTTGTCAAAACCTCAACTGGCACTTACCGGTACCGCCTGGAAGTATGAACTGCCCGTTGAAGCATTTTTGAAGGCCACCATAGGCCATGAACTACACCATATGAACGTTTTAAAACACCTTTACTCGCCGGCTTTCTCTTAACATTTTGGTAATATTCGCGGCATGGTACTATTTGCCAACTGCGTTATTACTATGATGTATGAAACAAAGCCCCCTACCAGTTGAAGAATTACTTCAACGGTTCAGGAACAATGAATGCACCCCCGAAGAAATCGAGTTACTACAACAATGGATAGACCAGCTCGATCTTTCTGATGAATCAACTATGCTGTCGCCAGAACAACTGGATGCGGTTAAAATCCGTATGCATCAGCAGTTGATGAATGAACGCAGTATTGTACCTGAGCGTCACAAATTACCAGTTCGTCGTCGTTTGCTGGTGGCAGCAAGCTGGCTGGTACTGGCCGTCTCTGCTATTATATTATGGTATGTAATCCGACCCGCCGCATCAGGCAGTCATGGCACTACACCACTGCTCACCGTTATCGAGAACAATCATGCCGGCATCAGACGCATCACGTTGCCCGATGGGTCGCAGGTATGGTTAAATATGTATTCCCGTCTTGAATTTGATCCCAAACAATTCAACCGCACCAAACGCCTGGTGAAATTATCAGGTGAAGGTTTTTTTGAAGTGGTTCCTTCCCTGGAACCTGGTTCAACTCATAAAAAAATCCCGTTCATTGTTGAAACCGGCAGTTTACGCACCCGCGTACTGGGTACAGCATTCAATATTGAAGCATACGAACAGGAATCGGAAGTAAAGGTTGCCCTGGTACATGGTAAGGTGGCATTGGACGATACTGCTACCGATCAAACCACCGAGCTTTCTCCCGACCACATGGTACGATACTCAAAGCAAACCCAATCATGGGAAGTGTTGCCTGTTGCTGCCGCCAATGTGTCCCTGTGGACTCAAGGATACCTGGTATTTAATGAGGTGCCTTTGCAGGAAGCCATTGAGCGCGTAGAAAACAGGTACCAGGTGCATATTGATTGCGACCCGGCGCTGGTGCAACACAAACGTATCACGGCCAGTTTCCGCAACAGTACCTGGCCACAGGTGCTCACCAATATTCTTTTTGTACACGACCTGCGGTATAAAAGAGTAGGGGAGAAGATTGTTATTGTGAAAAAGTAGCAGGCAACAACAATACAATTGGATTTTAACACTGTAAATAAAGCCATTCAGAACAAGACTGTGATATGAACAAACTAACCGGTATACTAACTGTCCTCTTTTTATTTTCGTTTCACCTGTTTTCATTTGGACAGGTTATCGCACTAAAAGAAAAAATTTCCATTCAATTAAAGAACACGACTGCTGCCCAGGTTATTGAAGAATTGGATAAACAAAGCAATTACACCTTTTCATATACCCGTGAACAGCTCGAAAAGATCACTATCAGATCTTTTGTTTTCGAAAATACATCGCTGGGCAATGCATTGGATAATCTGCAACGCCTTGCCAACCTTGAATTCAATTTACTCGGAACTACCATTGCAGTAAAGGTTAATGCAAAACCAGCACTTGATCTTAACCAGGCAAGCCAGGCTAAGCCAGGAAAACTTACTGGCGTTGTTCGTAATGAGAATAATGAAGTAATGCCTGGTGTATCGATATCGGTTGAATCGAACACCAAAGCCACCACTACTTCCGTAAGTGGGGAGTATGTGTTGTCACTACCTGCCGGTAGTTATACTTTGCAGTTTTCATTTGTTGGATATCAGTCCCGCCGTGTAACTGAGGCGGTGGTAAAAGAAGGTGAAACTGCAGATCTGAACGTAGTACTTGCTGCTGCTTCCAAACAAATGAAGGCTGTAGTGGTAACCAGCGGCGCCCGTAAGGAGAGTACCCGTTCCCTGCTGATGACGCAGAAAAACAATGCCAGCATGACAAATGGCATTAGTGCCGAACAGATTCGTGCCACACCCGATAACAATACGGCACAGGTGTTGAAACGGGTGAGTGGGATAACAGTGCAGAATGACAAATTTGTAACTATACGCGGGGTAAGTGATCGCTATAATAACGTATTGATCAATGGTGCCTCCCTGCCCAGTACAGAACCTAATAGAAGAAATTTCAGTTTTGATATTGTGCCCAGCGCCTTGTTGGATAATGTGGTGGTGAATAAAACCGCCACACCTGATCTTCCGGGTGAATTTACCGGCGGTTTAGTACAGGTAAATACAAGGGATGTGCCTGTTGAAAATTTTTTACAGGTATCCGTTGGTACCGGTTTTAATTCGGCCAGTACCGGAAAGGAAATGATGAGTTATAAACGTGACGACAAGGCAAAATTCGGTATTGTAGATAAAAACCGGAAATGGTTCGGCGACGGCAGATTGATGGATCCCGTAGATGCTTATGCCATGCAGGTTCGAAATGATACCGCCGGTATAAGGAGAATAGGCAGCCAGGTACCCAATCGCTGGCAATACAAAACCTATCCCTATACGCCTGTGCAAAATTATCAGCTGGCTGGAGGTATCAATAAACGGTTCCAAAAAAGTACCCTTGGTTTTGTTGCCGCCGCTACCTATTTAAACGAACAGTTTTTTGAAGGTGGAAATGCGCGGGTAAGTAGTCAATTTGATTTTGACGGTGAAAAATACCGGTATAATACTACCATTGGTGGTTTGTTCAATACTGCCTGGAAAACCACCCGGCACCGTATTTCCTGGAAGAACCTGTATAACAGACGATATAGTAACCAGTTCGATTATCGAACCGGGAATTATTCAAGTCAGGGGTGGAATCCTGCCCGTCGTACCTCAGAGATTACCCTCGAAAATGAACTGGTGCAAACCAGGCTGGAGGGAGAACATAAGTTTACAAAAGCCAATCTGAAACTGGACTGGTATGGAGATTATACCCAACTGAACCGGGAACAACCTGATTCGCGTTTTATAGCAGCCAGACCGGTAAATTTCGATCCGCCGATAGATGGGGCATATATGTATAACCTGAACGACCGTTTGCTGTTACTGGGTGGTATGTACGCCTCGGAATTGAAGGAAAAAAAGAAAAATGCCGGTGCGAATTTTTCCTTACCCTTTAAGGTGTTCAATGAAACCCAGTTATTGAAAATTGGATACAGTTACAGCGAGCGGAAAGCCGATTTTGATGCGGGTAACTTCCGGTTATTGGGAACTACGCCTTATGAAAATTCAACGCGGGGTTTACCTTATTATGAAATTACACAACAGGATGCTTTTGGCCGGGGGGATCTGTGGTATCAACCCGCCAGTACCCGGGCCAGCAGTTTGGGCGACCGATATAATGGAAAGCAAACATTGACGGGCAAATATGTGATGCTGGATCTGAAGCCGATTCACCAGTTGAGGATAACGGGCGGGGCCAGGTACGAAGACAATAAAATGAATATGTCAACGGTGTTTTACGATGTAGCAACCGGTCGTCCCAGGTTTGATGATTCTCTTTATCATGAAAAAGACTGGTTGCCCTCGGTAAATATAATATACAGTGTTAACAGCAAAATGAATATACGGGCTGCTTACAGTAAAACACTGGCCCGGCCTGATTTTATTGAGCGTTCACCAACAATATACTATGATTTTACAGAATTGGCCGAAGTGGTAGGGCAGAAGGGATTGGAAGTATCACACATCAGTAATTATGATCTTCGCTTTGAATATTATCCTACGGGCGATGAAATTTTATCGGCCTCTGTATTTTATAAAGACTTTAAAAAACCGGTGGAGCGCTTTTATTTTATTGAACCCACCTCCAATCGTGTAGAATACCGCAACCTGTATTCTGCCACTGCAAAAGGATTTGAAGTAGACATCCGCAAATCATTATCATTTATCGATCCGGCCAGTCTCTGGCTTCAGCGGTTGTTCTTTAGCGCCAATTATACCTGGCTGAAGGGAGAATTGAAGGCGGAAGTTACGCAAAGCCCTTTTACCGGAAAAGATACCAGCTACATAGACGATCAGAACCGGCCTATCCAGGGTTTGTCGCCCTATATCATCAACGGTGGGTTGAATTATCAGGCAAAGTCATGGGGCCTTAATCTGGGGTACAACCGCATTGGCCGGCGTATTGTAAACGGGGGCATCGTTCATCCGTTGATCCAATATGAAAATCCAAGAGATGTGGTAGACCTGCAGTTAAATGTGCGGCCTATGAAACAAAAAATGGAGATAAAACTGAACTTTTCCGACATACTGAACCAGCCTTTTATTATTTATTCCAATACCGATAAAAGTCACGGCATAGACACTTCACCAAAGTTCAACGAAGATCCTAAGGGCGATGCATTGAACGAGTCGCTCGATCTGGTGAATTATAAAGTAAAAAAGGGAATGGGTGTGAGTGTCAGCATTAGTTATAAGTTTTAGGATTGTTTCAGGATTAAAATATTAGCCAAATGCGAAATTTAATTATAGTTATAGCTTTTTTATATCTGACGGGTTGTTCAAGGAACGAACGATCTATTGTGGAGCCCAGGTATACAACCCTGGAGTTTAAAACATTTTCGACCGATGCGTTGCAATTAAAGGTACTTTCAAATGAAACCCTTTTGACAGATTCACTGTTTGCGCCGGATGGAACAAAAAGCGTTAATGTGGAATATTATGATCCGGCACACCGTATTCAGCTGGTAGATGCATTTTCTAATCGGACCTGGTTTGACACAGTGATCAATTACAGATCAGGTTTTGTCAACTCCATTACATTTTATCAACCAGCATCAGAAGCCAACTTTGTGCTGATCGGTCCGCCGGTAAATGAATCATTACCACCCGACGGCTATGGAAAAGTATCCATCCGTTACACACACGCAGCACTTCCTGACTTGTTGAAGGTAGTAGTATTGAACAATACGGATGGGAGGGCTTACGTGGCGACTGATAGTTTTGACCTGAAAAAAGATGAGTTTTCCCGTTATTTTCTCGCCTATAACGCTTCCACCAGAAAAGTACAATTGAAATTCTACAGCACAGATGGCAAAAGAAAAACGATGGCGTATGCGGAGGTGGCGAATTTTTCGGATATAAAAACGACTGATTTTAATATTTACCTGTTTCGAAAGCAAGGGTTGGGTACGGGAGATTCTCTCCGCATCCTTGGTGAAAAACTGTATTAATTTCTAAAATAAATAAGATGAGATTTTATTATACAATATTTATAGGGTTACTATTATCTGTTAGTGGATATAGCCAAACGGTTACGGAATTGGTGATGCCGAAATTTACACAGGGGAGCAATGCTGGTACCACTGCGCGCGTGCCATTTATCTGCCGTCTTAAGATCGATGGTCTTCAAATTAATAAAACATACCGTTATTTCGCCCGGTTCATTGACGCCAACTCCTCAGCGACTGCTACCGGTGAAGGTAATTTTATTGCTATAAAACCAGCAACAGGCGAGTTTAAGCGCTTTACCAGCCCCAATGTCGCTATAGCTACGCAATGTGGAGATTTTACAACTGATGCTGCCGGAACATATATCGGCTGGTTTGCGTGTGATGCGGGTACCAGTGCTACATTTACGCCCGGTAATAACCTTTTTATAAGACTGTCTCTAAATAACGGGGCCAATGGCCTTACTGTTACTACCAGGCTTAATACCACCAGTCCCATTAATGTGATCGATTTTGGCACAACAGGTACTGATGGTACTGCCCTGCGCAGTACACCGGCAGCCGGTGGGAGCGCCAAAAATTTCATACTGCTGTATGACGATGTGGCTGCCACCAGACCGGTGACGGCTACTGTAACAGAAAGTGATGGTCTGTCGATTACAAGTGCAGGGTATGCGTCATTTTATGTGTCTGATGTAGAAAACATCGATAAGGTGTGGGGTACCATTATTCCCAATAATCTGACGCAGGGTATTCAAAAAATTGTGCAAGTTGGTTTAGATGGTGTTGATGTAGCTGGCAGAACGTCTTCAAATGGCCAGTGGCCGGCGTCAGGCGGAGGTACTGTAAGTACCATTTCAACGAATGGCGGGGTAAGCAATGTAATTGTGCTGGATGGCAATGTGGTAACACTTGCCCCCGGTGCACCTGTTAAATTAAACCAACAGATCACTTTTAATAACCCGCTGATTTCAACCTATGGGGATAACGATTTTGATGCGGCTGCCACCGCCAGTTCCGGCCTTACCGTTGCATATGCCAGCAGCAATCCCAGTGTGGCTACCATTGTGAATGGCCATTTTATACATATTGTGGGAGCAGGTACTGCCGATATCACTGCCAGTCAATCCGGAGATGACAACTATGGAGCCGCAGCAGATGTAATAAAACAGTTAACTGTTAATAAGGCCGATTTAACCATTACCGCGGTTGATAAGTTCTGGAGACAAGGAACAGCTATGCCGCTGCTTACCGTGACCTATGGCGGGTTTAAAAATAATGATGATGAGAACAGCCTTAACCCGAAACCACAGCTCACCACTACGGCTACAGCTTCTTCTCCGGTTGGTCCTTATGATATTAACGTAAACGGAGCCGGTTCTCCCAATTATAACTTTATCTATATAAAGGGAAAGCTTTCGGTTATCGGTAATAAACAATCCCAGACAATTACTTTTAATGCATTGCCAACCAAAACGTATGGCGATGCTGATTTCAATCCGGGTGCAACAGCCAGTTCCACATTTGCAGTTTATTATACAAGCAGTGATCTTACTGTAGCCACCATTGTCAATAATACTATACACATAGTTGGCCCGGGTACAACCACCATAACGGCAAAACAGGATGGTGATCAATCAACGTTTGATCCTGCTTCTGATGTTATCCAGACATTAAATGTGCGCAAAGCGCCTTTGCAAATCACTGCTGTGGATAAAACCCGTTTAATTGGGCAGCCCAATCCCGCTTTAACTATATCGTATGCGGGATTTGTAAAGAACGAAAGCAGCCAGGATCTGTTAATACCGCCTACAATAAGTACAAGCGCCGATATTGGTTCTCCCGCGGGGAATTATGTTATAACGGTGAAAGATGCCACTTCAAATAACTACGATATCACCTTTGTGAACGGAACATTGTTCATTTTATCACTGCCTCCTCAACAGATCACATTCCAGAGCTTACCGGTAATGAAATATGGAGATGCTGATTTTAAACCGGCCGCAAGTGCCAGTTCGGGATTGACAGTTAGTTATACAAGCAGCAATCCGGCTGTGGCTACTGTTATCGGGGATTCAATACATATAACAGGCGCAGGTACTACCGTGATCACGGCCGCCCAGGCAGGTGATCTTCAAAGTGCTCCTGCTACTCCGGTCGACCGTACGTTAACCGTACTAAAGGGTGTCCTGAACATCAGGCCCGATAATAAGTCAAAAAATGAGGGCGCTGAGAACCCTGCTTTCACCATTATGTATACCGGATTTGCAAAGAATGAAGATGCCAGCGCGCTTACTACTTTGCCTACAGTGACCACGATGGCCACTACTTTGTCCGTAGCCGGATCTTACCCGCTTATAGCGCAAGGCGCCACCTCGAACAATTATACCATACAGTATCAGAATGGCGTACTCACCATTTTGCCAGCCCAGGGAGATGTACAGGATAATGTAAATGCGTATACCAGCGCACCTGGCCTGTTGCAGGTAAATGTATATTCAGTAAACGATGTGAAATCTGCTATTCAACTCTTTGATGTGAATGGTACCAGGCTGGTAAATACGGCGGTTTCATTAAGGAAAGGGTTTAACACCTTCCGGGTGGCTGTTGGCAATATAGCCTCAGGTATTTACAACCTTCGGGTGGCTGGGAGTGGATTAATGCTGAAAACTAAAGTTGTGATCCATTAACGGAAGGAAAGCCCTCATTTACAAAACTCAACAAAAAATATTAGATGAAACGTTATATATTCCGGTTTGTGCCTGCGTATCTTTTACTTACAAGTGCTGTACAATTGAAGGCGCAGGAAGGTGCCAGTAGTACGATCAATATTACTACTACAGCTGTTCCTTTTTTGCGTGTTTCACCTGATGCACGTAGTGGGGGGATGGGTGATGCAGGTATAGCCCTGAGCCCCGACGCAAACAGTGTGTTTTATAACCAGGCTAAAATACCATTCGCCAAAAATAAAACTGCCATTGGCGCTACTTACACGCCCTGGCTAAAAGAAATAGCCGATAATATGTACCTGGCCACCCTGGCAGGTTTTCACCAGCTCGATGAATTGCAGGCCGTATCGGCATCTTTGCGATATTTTAATGCCGGCGATATTCCCATTATGGATTATAATGGGAACAAATTGCAAACCGCATCTCCTCGTGAAGTGGCATTTGATCTGGGTTATTCCCGTAAGCTAAGTGAAAAGACAGGCATGGGGGCTGCAGTACGTTACATTTCCTCCAAACTGGCCACCGGCAACATCAATGGCACAAGTTATAAAGCTGGCCATACCGTGGCTGCAGACGTAAGCTTTTTTTATAACGGGGTAGATGATAACGGGAAAGGGTGGACCGCCGGTGTTTCGCTCAGTAACCTGGGTGGCAAAATAGGCTATACAGAGAATGCTGATAATAAAGACTTTTTACCCGCTAACTTAAGCGTGGGGGGTAGTTATACCGAAGCATGGGATGAAGATAACAAAGTGACTTTTGCCCTGCAGGCAGATAAATTATTAGTGCCAAAAGTTCCTGAATCACCAGAAGATATGCCTGCTTACCGGAGCAAAAGTTCGGTAAGCGGCTGGTTCAACTCATTTGATAACGACGCCATGCAATTTGGCTTTGGTGCTGAGTATGCCTTTAAAGAGCAGCTGTATCTCCGCCTTGGCTATAATAGCAAATCATATTCATACGGTAACTGGCAGTACGTTACTGCCGGCGCCGGCATCCGGTTCAATATGGCTACGATTAATTTTTCGTACCTGGTTCCTACCGGAGACAAGGTGAGTAGAAATCCATTGAGCAATACTGTGCGGTTTGGAGTGCTGTTCGAACTGGATAAATAACCGGATGTAATCGATAAGAAGAACCTGATGTGACAAGGATGCGTTTTAATTAATCAATAGCGGCTTTGTACCGGGGAAGTAATTCTCCCTATGAAAACATTTTTCACTTCACGGCAATACCCGTTTCCAGGCCCCCCAATGCCTGGTTTTAACCAGCAATACACTGGAGACTACTGTTAAAGACCTTCTAAGGCCTGGTTAATATTTTACTGTTGGATAGTTACAGCTGTAAATGCAGTTGACTGGAATTGTACATGTGTCCGGCTGGCATGTAACGGGATTGTTGTGTATATACCTGAATAGATAACCGCAATATTAACAAACCAATAACTATAACGGATATGTGTAAACATATGTGTTTTGCAAACTAAATTTACAAAACAATGAATGAGTAACCGAAAATCATCCGTAACCTAAAAATCCCCCCAATTTCGGACAATATAAATCAACAAAGAATTACCTGTTTCATATACGTTTTCTAGTAATTGTTTAAAATCAAATTTAAATTAATCATGAAAAGACTTATCCTGAGCGTTGCAGTTATTGCATTAGCTGCTTCAGCTTGTAAAAAAAATGCTGATAAAAACTTTAATGCCCGCGGCACACAAGCCGGTGCGCTGGCTCTTCCTGAAAAAACTATCCCCAGCATTGTTAGTTCAGACCTCGTTTTGTCAAACGATACCTTGTGGTTGTTGGATGGCAAAGTGTATGTAAACAATGGCGCTACTTTGGTTATTCAGGAAGGTGCACGCGTTGAAGGTATTAAAAAAGCAACTAATGCAGAGTCAAGTGCATTGATAGTAACACGTGGTTCTCAGCTTTTTGCTGTAGGTAACCCTGATCAGCCTATCGTTTTCTCTGCACACGTCGATGCAAACAACCCTTCTCTGGAACCTGGAGACTGGGGTGGCATCGTATTGCTGGGTAAAGCTACTGTAAATAAAACAGAGCCTACTATCGAAGGTATCGATCTGCCTACTATCCCTGCAGGTGTTGACGTACATTACGGTGGTTCCGATGATGCTGACAACTCAGGTAATCTGCAATACGTACGTATTGAGTATGCCGGTGCTGCAATCGCTACTGATAACGAGCTGAACGGTTTAACTTGTGGTGGTGTGGGTTGTGGTACTGTACTGGATTTCATCGAATCTGCGTATGGTGCTGATGATGCATTTGAATTCTTCGGTGGAACAGTAAATGCAAAACACCTGTATGCCCTGGCTCCAAACGATGATGCGTTCGATTTCGATAACGGTTACAGAGGAAGTGTTCAGTTCGCTGTTTCTCAACTGAGAGCAGAACTGAGCTATTCTGCTAATCCTAATGGTATCGAGTGCGATAACGATGCAACTGGTTCAAATGATCAACCTATTACAAAACCGCAGATTTCCAATATGACCGTTATCGGTCTGGAAACTGCTACACAGGCTATTCCTTTATGGAATGCTGCTTATTTCCGCAGAAACAGCAAATTCAATGTGAAGAATTCTATCTTCATGGGTTTCCCTACTGGTTTGAATCATGAGTCAGTTAACACTGATAAAAACTTCAGCCACAATTTGATCACTGCTTTCACTACGGTGGTTACTCCTGCAGGATTCCCAATTGTTACCGGCTGCGGAAATGCTGCAACCGACCTGATCTTCACCAGTGGTTTAAATGCTCCTTTTGCATCTACACCTGATTACAGACCAGCTGCCGGCAGCCAGGCTGTAACAGCTGGAACTGATTTCTCTTGCTTCTCTGGTATCTGCGAGGCTGGCTTCATTCAGTCTGTAAGCTACCGTGGCGCCTTCGATGCTACCAACAACTGGTTAGCAGGTTGGGCTAAATATGACTATTAATAATTAATTCTGCTCTGTTTCCCTTATATGAAACAGGTAATTTTTTATACACCGGGTATCTCTGTTAAAAGAGATGCCCGGTATTTATGATGTTTCCCTAAACCCGCCGATAATTTCTGAAAAATATTCAACCATTAAAAATGATTTATGAAACTGAAATTTATCGTCTTCCTTTCGGTACTTCTTTCAACGGCAGCTTCTTTTGCCCAATCTCTTAGTGAAGTACATTTTCCTCAATATGTTCAGGGCTCAGGTACATTTAATGCAGGTGATGATCGCAAAGTGCCTTTTGTTTGCCGCATGACTGTAAGTGGTTTAATTCCCAATGCCACCTATCGTTATTTTAACCGTTTTGCAAACACGCCTACTACCACTGGTATTGGCGAGGGCACAATTATCTTCGTAAAAGATACCGGGAATTTTGTACGTGTTACATCCGCTACACTGGGACTGGCTGGCCGTTATGGTGAATTTACTACCGACACAACCGGTACCTATACTGGCTGGTTCGCCAATGAGGCAGGTTCCTCTTCAACTTTTACGCCCGGCAAACAGGTCTATTTCCTTTTGGTATTGAATAATGGCGCCGGTGGCATTACTGTAAAACATCGTATCGCGGCGCCCAATCCTGTTAATGTGATCAATTTTGGCAGCGCTTCTGATTCATCCAATGGTACCGGTGTTCGTTGTACCCCATTACGAAATGGCAGCCCAAAACAATTTATTCTGCTTTATGATAACCTATTGGCACAAGGTCGTCCCGTTACTGGAACCTTTGTTGAGAGTGATGGTACCGAAAACACCATAGCCAACGGTTATGCTCCATTTTATGCCGACAGCGTTAATGGCGTAAACAAAGCATGGGGTACTATTATTCCCAACAATTTATCGAACGGCATCCTGCATATAGCCCAACGTTCACTCGATAACAACCTGTACCGTTTGTACCTGTCATTCAACGGAAAATGGCCTTCTTTAGGCTGGTCGCCTGTTGATACGAAAAACACCAGTGGTGGCTTGGATAACGTATTGGTGATCGATGGTAAAAAACTGTTCATTATCAACCTGTGGTTGAATGGTGAAGCTACCAATGAAGATCTGATCACTATGGAATGGAATACGCCTGATGAATCGAACGCCCGTGAATATGTAGTGGAGAAATCAATCGATGGCGGTAATTCATTTGAACCTATCAGTACGCAAAAAACACAGGGCGCCAAACCTTTTTACCGGCTTAGCGATAAACGTTCGGAAACGACTACATTTTATCGGGTAACACTGCTGGGTAAAGATGGCGCTAAAATCACCAGTGATGTACTGGCCGTAAAAGGTGTTATTAAATTGAACGTATATCCTAACCCGGTTCAAAACCAACTGGTAATGCAACACCCGCTGGCTGAAGCCGGTGCTACTGTACAATTGGCAGGCATCGATGGACGTCAGTTGTTCACTCAAAATATTCAAAAAGGTGCTGTGCAAACAACCATAAACGTAAGCAAACTGATCCCTGGCAATTATATGGTAGTATTCAATATGAATGGCGAGCGCCAAAGCAAAACGTTTATTAAGAAGTAATATAGAAATGATAAGCAATATCCTTTACTTAGTAATTGTTTAAACCATTTTGTTTCATTTCATTTTTGCTGTCTGGGTAAACGCAAAAGGGTATTCCACGAGGAGGTGGAATACCCTTTGCTTAGTAATTGTTTAAAACTGATACAAAAATGAATATTTCGGAGTTAACAAAAAAATAAAAATAAAGTAAAGGCGCAGAAAGCTGCAGGTGTAACCCCGCTCTGTAACCGGGAATAAATCTATATGAACGCTAATATGACAATTGGTAAAATAATTGCATTTATATTACTTTCAACGGCATTGCTCCCTGAGCCTGCCTGTACGAAAAAAGACATTCCCTGGCAACCCACTGACTCATTGGGCAAGCTAAATAAATGGGTGTACGACAGTATGCAATTATATTACTACTGGAGCGCCGAAATGCCCGCACACCCTGATTATTCACTTCCTACCCAGGAGTTCTTTAAACGGCTGTTGTCGCCCAAAGACCGCTTCTCCTGGATCAGTAACCGAAGTACTGTAGGCGCGCCCAAAACCTCCGCCGAGATATATGGTTTTAATTATACCCTGGCCACTCATCCGTTTGATGCGCTAAGTCTCGTGGGGGTTATTACCTGTGTGATGCCCGGAAGTAATGCCGATAACCGGAAACTAAAACGCGGGATGCTTTTCAGCGCAGTGAATGACCAGGCCATTACTTCTGCAAATAAACAGGCAATCAAAGAGGCGTTACAAGCACCAGCCGCTATGTTGCAACTGGTAACATTTAACAGCGACCATTCGGCGTTGAATGACTCTGCCCGGATAGGGATTCAAAGTGCTGTCGTTCCGCAAAAAAGTGTACATGCTACTAAAGTATTTGAAAAGAATGGTATAAAGACCGGCTTTCTTGCCTATTACCTTTGTGCCGAAAAAGACGATGCCCTTGTGCTGCTAAGCATGCAAAAACTAAAGACCGAAGGCGTTTCGGAATGTATTATCGATTTACGGTATAATCCAGGCGGCAGTGTGGCTTCCGCTACCAAACTGGCTGCCATGCTTACAACTTCTTTTAACCCGGCCAGTACTTTTATTACCTATAGTGGAAACAGACATGGTGGAACCCAAAGACAGACTTTCCAGCAGGCGATCGCTTTTTCTACCAGTGTAAGTGGTAAAAACATGAGCGATCTGCAGGCACGAAACCTGGGGTTGTCGAGGGTGTTTATTCTTACTTCTCCTGTAACAGCTTCTGCCGCGGAATTATTAACGCATAACCTGGCGCCTTATACAACCGTGATCCGGATTGGTGAAACAACGGTGGGAAAAGACGAGGCCTCTTTTACTATAGATGACCAGCGCAGTCCACGGCAAGTAGCATGGCTTATTGAGCCGATCGTTTATAAAATTGCAGATGGGCTGGGAAATGGGAATTACTCAACGGGACTGGCACCCGATCATGTGGTGGTAGAGACCAGCAAATTGCCTTTAACGCCCATAGGCGAACCGGGCGACCTGCCTGTTGATAAAGCGCTTGACCTGATATATGGAACTAGAGCAGTGAATGTGACAAACCTGTAAGCAGGGTACAAAAAAAAGTGGTCCGCCTACTGGTGGACCACTTCAATAAAATTATATTTCAATTACAGAAACTTCAGCACTTCGGCGCCAATAGCGTCTGTACCTAAAATCTTGTCAGCAGGAGTTTGCGCATCGGCAATATCCCGGGTGCGGAAACCAGCTTTCAATACTTTATCAACGGCACTGATCACTGCTTCTGATTCGGCTTTCATGCCAAATGAAATATCCAGCAACAGGGCAGCTGATAAAATAGACGCCAGCGGGTTTGCAACTCCTTTACCGGTAATGTCATGTGCTGAACCGTGAATGGGTTCGTATACACCAGTACCATCGCCAACAGAGGCAGATGCCAGCATACCCATAGAGCCGGCAATTTGTGATGCCTCATCGGTAAGGATGTCGCCAAACAGGTTGGCAGTTACCACCACATCAAAACGACGGGGATCTTTAATCAGCAGCATAGCAGTTGCATCAACGAACTGATGTTCAACTTCTACATCTGGATATTCTTTTGCTACTTTTTGTACTACTTCACGCCACAAACGGCTTGTTTCAATTACATTGGCTTTGTCAACAGAGCACAGTTTCTTTCTTCTGGTGCGGGCTGCTTCAAAAGCTTTGCGAGCAATGCGCTCTACTTCGTAACGGCTGTATTCTGCTATGTCGTAAGCGGTATCGCCATTGTTCTTTCTGCCTTTCTCGCCAAAATAAATATCACCAGTCAGTTCGCGGAAGAACAGGATATCGGCGCCTTTTAATATTTCAGGTTTAATGCTGGAAGCACCCAACAACTCATCGAATAATTTAATAGGGCGTAAGTTGGCGTACAAACCAAGTTCCTTACGCATTTTCAACAATCCCTGCTCCGGACGTACTTTTGCAGATGGATCGTTGTCGTATTTAGGATGACCTACAGCGCCAAACAACACAGCGTCTGATTTGCGCATTTTCTCCAGCGACTCATCGGGCAGGGGATTACCGGTTGCCTCAATGGCCACATGGCCTATCAGTGCTTCGTCGTATGTAAACGTGTGTCCGAATTTTGCAGCGATCTTATCTAACACTTTTTTACCAACTGCAGTTACTTCCTGTCCAATACCGTCGCCAGGAACGATGAGTATGTGCTTGCTTGCCATGCTTGATTTAATGATTGTTTTACTATAAAAATGAACTTTTGTGGTTTTAAGAACCTGTAACAATGCCTATATAAGGTTGAGCATTTTTTGAGTGGCCTTGATGGCTGATACCGTCTGGTCGCTATCGAGACCACGGGTTTTAAATTCTTTGCCATTAAAACTCCAGGTGATAACGGTTTCGCACAAAGCATCGGTTTTACCGCCGGGTGGAATGCGCACGGCATAATCGGTTAACACAGGTAGTTCCTGTTTCAACTTTTTATATACCTTTTTCAACGCATTCATAAAGGCGTCGTATTGACCATCGCCCTGGGCGTGCTCTTCGTGCATTTCCCCCTGGATAGAGATTTGCAGCGTTGCCGACGGACGAAGGGCTTTTGTATGTGTGAGTACGTAATTTTCAATGCGTACTTTTTCTTCAATGTTTTTACTGTCGATCACATCAGAGATGATGTACGGCAGATCGGCCTGGGTAACCACTTCTTTTTTGTCGCCCAGTTCAATAATACGCTGGGTAACTTTTTTCAGATCGGGTTCACTCAGCTGAATACCCAGTTGAGCCAGGTTGTTTTCAATGTTTGCCTTGCCACTGGTCTTTCCTAAGGCATAGCGCCGTGTACGGCCAAAACGCTCAGGCATCAGGTCGCTGAAGTACAATTTGTTCTTTTTGTCGCCGTCAGCGTGGATACCTGCTGTTTGGGTAAACACATTTTCTCCTACCACCGGTTTGTTAACCGGTATGCGGAAACCCGAAAAGGTTTCTACCAGTTTACTAACCCGGTACAGGGAGGTTTCATCTACCGAGGTTTTTACCTCCGGCATAAAGTCGTTCAATACCGCTATGGCGCTGGCCAGAGGGGCATTACCCGCTCTCTCGCCCATACCATTGATGGTAAGGTGTATGCCATGGGCGCCGGCTCTTACGCCTTCCAGAACATTCGCTGTGCCCAGGTCATAGTCGTTATGTGCATGAAAGTCGAAATGCGTATCGGGATATCGTTGTACAATAGTGGAAATGTATTCGAATGACTCCGGTGGGGTGAGAATGCCCAGGGTATCGGGCAGCATTACACGTTTTACCGGCAGCTTTTGAATGAAATCGAGGTATTGAAACACATATTCTTTCGAATGGCGCATACCATTGCTCCAGTCTTCGAGGTATACATTGACTTCAATTCCTTTTTTTCTGGCCAGTTTTACCACTTCGGTAATCTCTGCAAAGTGCTGCTCAGGTTTTTTCTTTAACTGGTGGGTGAGGTGATTCAGCGAGCCCTTGGTAAGCAGGTTCATTACTTTGGCACCGGCCTGCTGCATCCATTGTATAGATACATCGCCGTCAACAAAGGTGAGCACTTCTACCTGGTTCAAAAAGCCATTGGCTTTTGCCCATTTGGTGATGGCTTTTACCGCTTCAAATTCGCCTTCGCTTACGCGGGCGGAAGCAATTTCTATGCGGTCAACTTTTACCTCTGTTAATAATAGCTGGGCAATCGTTAGCTTTTCAGTGGGGGAGAACGACACACCGCTGGTTTGTTCACCGTCGCGGAGTGTGGTATCCATGATCTCTATGTGTCGCTGGTCACCAGGCATATGAAAATGAGAAATGAGAAATGAAATCTTCATTTCTCATTCTTTATTTTTAATTTCTAATAGATGCTTTTTTCAGAGAAAGTTTTGATGTCAGATTTCAGGCTTTGCAGGAAATCGATATCATCGTAACCATTCGTCATATTGTGCTTCTTGTAGCCATTGATCTCAAATGATTCTGAAGCGCCGTCACCCACAATAGTGATCTTTTGTTCAGGAAGGTTTACTTCCAGTTCAGTTTTGGGGTTGGCTTCAATAGCTTTGAAGATCTTGTCGAGGAATGCTTCACTTACCTGTACGGGTAAAATGCCGATGTTTAAGGAGTTGTTCTTGAAGATATCGGCAAAGAAGCTGCTCACCACGCAACGGAAACCATAATCGTATATAGCCCAGGCTGCGTGCTCACGGCTGCTGCCGCTGCCAAAGTTTTTACCACCTACCAGTATTTTACCAGTGTAAATGGGGTTGTTCAGCACGAAATCTTTTTTCGGGGTACCGTCGTTTTCAAAACGCCAGTCGCGGAACAGGTTATCACCAAATCCCTTGCGTTCGGTAGCTTTTAAAAAACGGGCCGGAATGATCTGATCGGTATCTACGTTTTCGATAGGCATAGGTACCGCGGTGCTCTTTAATACAGTGAATTTATCGTACGCCATTGTTAAGTTCTAAGTTGAAAGTTTTAAGTTCTTGATTAGATCAACTCGCGCGGATCGGTTACGAAACCTGTAACCGCTGCCGCAGCTGCTACCAGCGGGCTGGCCAACAATGTTCTGGCGCCAGGACCCTGACGGCCTTCGAAGTTACGGTTGCTGGTGCTCACTGCATACTTACCGGCGGGGATCTTGTCGTCATTCATGGCCAAACAGGCTGAACAACCAGGTTGACGTAACTGGAAACCTGCTGCCAGCAAAATATCCAGGATGCCTTCCTCCTTGATCTGCTGTTCAACAATGTGCGAACCGGGAACTATCCAGGCAGTTACATGATCTGCTTTTTTACGGCCCTTGATCACCGATGCAAAAGCACGGAAATCCTCGATGCGGCCATTGGTACAGCTACCGATGAATACGTAATCGATCTTTTTGCCGATCATGGTATCATCCTCATGGAAATCCATATAGGCTAACGACTTATCGTAAGTCGCTTTGCTGCTGCCAATTTGCGCGGCAGTAGGAATATGTTTGGTAATGCCGATGCCCATACCAGGGTTGGTACCATAGGTGATCATGGGTTCAATATCGGCGCCGTTGAATTCGTATTCTTTATCGAAGAAAGCACCTTCTTCTGTTTTCAGCGTTTTCCAGTAGGCCAGCGCTTTGTCCCAGGCTTCACCTTTGGGGGCTTTCTCACGGCCTTTAATGTAGTTGAAAGTGGTTTCGTCGGGAGCAACCATACCACCGCGGGCACCCATTTCAATACTCATGTTGCAAACGGTCATACGGCCTTCCATGGTCATGTTCTCGAACACGTCACCGGCAAATTCAACAAAATAACCGGTAGCGCCGGCGGCTGTGAGCTTTGAAATGATGTACAGTACCACGTCTTTGGGCACAATGCCTTTTCCAAGCTTGCCATTTACATTAATACGCATTTTCTTGGGGCGTGGCTGCATAATACACTGGCTGCTGAGTACCATCTCAACTTCAGAAGTTCCAATGCCAAATGCGATTGCGCCAAAAGCACCATGGGTAGAAGTATGCGAATCTCCGCAAACGATGGTCATACCCGGAAGGGTAATACCGTTTTCGGGACCCACAACGTGCACAATACCATTTTTAGGATTGCCCAGTCCCCAGTGTGAAATACCATATTTTGCCGAGTTGCTTTCCAGGGCCTTCAGCTGGTTGGCCGACAGGGGATCCTCTACCGGCAAATGCTGGTTAATGGTGGGGGTATTATGATCGGCGGTTGCAAAGGTTTTTTCGGGGAACATCACTTTCAATCCCCGGCTTTCCAGACCCAAAAATGCTACGGGACTGGTTACCTCATGAATAAAATGCCGGTCAATAAACAACACATCGGGGCCATCTTCTATATGCCTGACCACATGCGAATCCCATACTTTGTCGAATAATGCAGCGGGGGTTTTGCTCATTTTATATAATTTAAATCAAGTTGCAAAATTCTTGAAATATAGTCAGATTATAAGGGCTTTAAGTGATTTTTTTCTAATAGAGTAGTCAAAAATGAAAAAATATCAAATTCTGGCTATATCTGTTGAACAAACCGTTGAATGTTACCCTATCATTAAAAAATTTGCAAAGGAAGCCCACAAAAAAGCAGATATTTTAATGAATTTCAGGCATCAAACAGGCTTTTTTTCCTACCTTGGTCCTCTTCCAGGCAATTCCCAACCAAATTTCATGACAGTACCCGCATGTACTGCCTGCTAAATAACAGGCGGCATGAACACTTGTTTACTAAAAAATCAACTGTTCAATATGAAATTTGCTACGCTTGTCTGTTTTTTTATTTGTTGTATCAGCTTTTCCTACGCACAACAACCTGTCTACAAAGACGCCAAAGCACCCACTGCCAAACGGGTTACAGACCTGCTTTTGCGTATGACGCTGGATGAAAAAGTGGCCCAGTTGCAAACCATGCATGCCGGCCGGCCAAAACTGGACGATAAACTGTTCAACAATACGCCCAAGCTGGATTCCCTGTTCAAAAACGGGATGGGCATGATGAACCCTGCCTTTGATGAAACCATGGAAGTTACCATAGCCGCCCGAAACAGGTTACAGGATTATATGGTACACAAAACCAGACTGGGTATTCCCATTATTTTTATTGATGAAGCACACCATGGACTGGTGCAACGCGAGGTAGACGTTTTCCCCCATGGTATAGGCCTGGCCTGTTCCTGGGATCCTGCGCTGCTGGAAAAGATATATACCCATGCGGCTAAGCAGGCCCGTGTACGGGGCACCAGCCTGGTACTGGCGCCGGTGGTAGATGTTTGCCGCGACCCACGCTGGGGCCGAACCGGTGAAACCCTGGGCGAAGACCCATATTTGTGCGGAACCCTCGGCAGCGCCATCGTAAGGGGTTTTCAGGGTAGTAATAATGGTGCTATTGCTGCTGATCATGTAGGCGCCACCCTGAAACATTTTTCTGGTCATGGCCAATCGGAGGGGGGCGATAACCAGGCACCTGCCAACTATTCTTTACGGGTTATACGCGAAGCCCATATGGAACCCTTTCGCCTGTGCATAAAAAACGCCAATCCCGCCGGTATTATGGCTTCCTATAATGAAATCGATGGCATCCCCTCACACGCCAATAAATGGTTGTTGAAAGATGTGTTACGCAAAGAATGGAATTATAATGGGGTGGTAGTGAGCGACTGGTTTGGCATAGATCAGCTATGGAATAAACATTTCATAGCTGCCGACCAGAAGGCTGCTGCGCTCAAAGCGTTCAATGCCGGGGTAACCACCGATTTGCCTTATGGTATTAATTACCGCCACCTGGGCGAGCTGGTAAAAGAAAATAAGATCAGCCCCAAAGCACTCGACAGTGCTGTGGCCAGAATACTGGAATTGAAATTCAGGCTGGGTTTGTTCGATCAGCAACAACCGATTGACCTGGAGAAGGCGAAACAGAATGCAGCGTTGGCCGATGGCCGGTCACTGGCTTTGAAAGTTGCCGAAGAATCGATGGTTTTGTTGAAGAATACAAACAACCTGCTGCCATTGAAAAAAGATCAGTATAAAAAGATCGCCGTAATAGGGCCTATGGCTGCCACCAATTACCTCGGTGATTATTCCGGTCTGCCCTCCAAAAACATTTCATTGCTGGAAGGGATAAAGAATAAAGTACAGGGAAGCGCAGAAGTTTTGTATGCAAAAGGCTGCCGCATTACCACCAATGGCGATACCATCAGCCAGAACAACTATCAATATATAGATACCATCATTTTCCCATCAGCAACGGAAAATGCGCAACTGATTGACGAAGCCGTTAAAACAGCACAACAGGCCGATGTGGTAGTGCTGGCCATCGGAGAGAACGAACAGTTATCACGCGAAACCTGGGGACCCAATCACTTTGGCGATATGCCCGATCTGCGTTTACAAAGTCAGCAGGAAGACCTGGCAAAAGCCATGCTGGCCACCGGTAAACCAGTGATTGTTTATTTAACCCATGGCCGGCCTTTAGCCATTCCTTTCGTCGCTCAACAAGTGACTGCCATTGTGGATGGATGGTTTATGGGAGAAGAAGCGGGTAATGCCTTCGCCAATATCCTGTTTGGTGATGTGAACCCTTCTGGTAAATTAACGATTACCTACCCCCGGTCAACCGGACAGGTACCGGTTTTTTATAACCACAAACCCAGTGCACAGTACTTTAATTATGTAACAGAAGAAAAATCGCCCCTGTTCCCATTTGGCTATGGGCTAAGTTATACCACCTTCAGTTATTCAAAGCCCCGCGTGCAATTAGCAGCTGCGGCGCCTAAGAAAATGGGCGGTACTTCCTCTGAACCATCAGAAAAGGTGTATGGAACGGTAGAGGTAGATGTAACCAATACCGGTAACGTGAAAGGCGATGAAATTGTACAATTATATATTCATCAAAAAGTAAGCAGTGTAACCCGGCCGGTAAAAGAGCTGAAAGACTTTACACGCATTACCCTTGAACCCGGACAAACAAAAAAAGTTTCCTTTACCATTGATGCCAACAAACTCGCCTTCTGGAATGCCGATATGCAATTCGTTGTAGAAGATGGCATTTTTGAATGTATGGTAGGACGCAATTCTACCGATGTTCAAAAGGTTGAGTTGAAAGTTGGCCATGATTTGTCTTCAAAATAATCTTGTGTTTTAAGTAGAACAAGATTAATGCTATCAGTCAGTGCCCGTCGCCCCGCTATGCGGGGAGGCGGGTTTTTTATTTGAAGTTTTGACCGGGATCAATAAATTATGATCTACAAAAAATATTAGTTACATTTGTTACGCCTCTTGCGATTGTGCCATCTAATGACCATGCCCAGGTCTCTATTGGGCGGCTCGATTGTTTGTCATTATTGAAAAGCACTTTCCATTAATCACCTCCAATAATACTGATTCTTAACGTCTTTTAATTCTTTCGGATAGCCGGAACAGATTCTCATTGCTATATTCGCTGTCCTAAAGAAAACGACCATGAGATCAGTATCTATTGTTTTATTACTTTTCCTCTCCCTGTGTGTTCAGGCGCAAGTGGACCAGGACGCGGCAACTACCACGCCCGTGCCTCCACCACCACCTTCGCCTGATAAAGATGGTTTAAAGTTCAACCTGAATGCAGACGGCAGTCATTATTTTCAATTTACGGTGATGAACCAGACCTGGGTGCGGTTCAACGAAAACAATCCGTACACCACCATTGAAAATAAGCCCAAAGACAATTCAGTTGACATCGGTTTACGCCGCACCCGTTTTCAGGCGTTTGGCCAGCTGACCGATAATGTATTTATCTATTTCCAGTTTGGGATGAACAATTTCAACAGCCAGTTCAATACCGGAAACAACCGGAAACTGGCCACCTTTTTTCACGACGCCCTGTGCGAATACAAAGTGTCAAAGGGCAACCAGTTGAAAATTGGCGGCGGACTTACCATTGCCAATGGCCTGTCGCGGTTCTCACAACCCAGTGTAAGCAGCATCATGACGATGGATGTTCCTGTTTTTGTGCAATCTACTGTTGACCAGATAGATCAATTCAGTCGCAAACTGAGTATTTATGCCCGTGGTCAGGTTGGTAAATTCGATTACCGGTTTGTGCTCAGCGATCCTTTTCCTATTACTTCATCGGGAACCACCTTTCAGCTAAACAAGAATGCCAGCTTTGCCGGTGTGGGACATCAGTTGCAACCACAAGCCTATCTTATTTACCAGTTCTTTGATCATGAGAACCATACTACGCCTTATATGACCGGGACGTATTTAGGAAAGAAAAAGATCTTCAATATCGCTGTGGGTGGTATTTATCAGCAGGATGCCATGTGGCGGCAGGAAAATGCAGGCACTGATACCATCTTCCAGGATATGAAACATTTTGCAGTAGAAAGTTTTCTCGATATGCCATTGAGCAGCAAACAGGATGCAATATCCGCTTATGCTGGTTTTTTCAACACCAACTACGGCACCAATTATATGCGGTATAATGGGTCAATGAACCCGGCCAATGGCTCCATAGATCCAAATGCTATCCCTTTGCAAGGGCCAACTCATGGTAATAGTTATCCCATGTTTGGGACCGGCAAGGTGATTTATTCGCAGGTTGGTTATTTGTTTCCGGAGAAATTTTTAAACAGCAAGAGCCGTTTTATGCCTTACCTCTCCTTCACCAGCGCCAAGTTCGACCGATTGGAGGGCAAACAAATGAATGTATACAATGCCGGCATCAATTGCCTGCTGAATGGCCATAAATCAAAATTCACGCTCGACTGGCAGAACCGGCCAACTTATGAGTTAGTTGCCAATGCGGTTGCAGCAGGCCCGCGTAAGAACAGTGTAGTGTTGCAATATCAGATCTTCTTTTAATTAGATGATAAAAAAAGAAAGACCTGCCGGAGTTACCGGCAGGTCTTTCTTTTTTTTGTATGCTGTATTTATTGTTTCAGGAATTGCTGTACCTGTTTTGTTTCTTTTCCTTTTACTATCAAATAATAACTTCCTGCCGGCAGCGATTGAACACTTATAGAAAACGAAGTATTGCCATTAAGCGATACTTTTTGCTGTTGCAGGATCCGGCCATTTACATCTGCGATCTGAACGGTTGCAGACTCACTGCCCTTGGCTTGAACATACAATACATCTTTTACCGGATTGGGTGACAGCAGTAAGGCTACGCCATTTTCATTTCTTCTTACTGTTACCGTAGCACTGTAATTAAATCTCCCGTTACGGTCGATCATTTTTAACCGGTAAAAGCCGGTACCCGTCAACGGTTGATCGTCAGGGAAAGCATAATTGTTTTTTAAAGCTGTATTAGCGGCAGGCACAGAACCAATAGTGGTGAAGTCTTTTCCGTTCGCACTTCTTTCAATGGAGAAGGAAGCCGTATTTTCTTCCTGAGTGGTTTGCCAGGATAACTGAACTGCCTTGGCATTGTTTACAGCCTGGAATTGCAATAACGTAAGGGGCAATGTAATTGGTACAACGTGAGCGATCACCACATCTCCATCACCTTCAGACGTTAATTCGTTCACTCCTGCACCCGGGTCAAAATCGACTGTGTTGTAAAATGTTCCGGTAACTAATACATCATCAGCCCCTTTCACCGCTATATTCCAATATACTTCATCATCGGTGTCATTACCCAGCTGATATGCCCAAACATAATTGCCCGAGGGGTCGAATTTGGAAACAACTATATCACCGGTATTGCCTGCAGACACTAACTCATGTGTTCCTGAACCCGGGTCAAAATCAACAGTGCCATAAAAATACCCCATGGTATACACATTGCCCAATCCATCAACAGCCAGGTCAGTAATTTCTCCTTCATGGGTGTTACCCATACTTTTAACCCATAATAAATTCCCCGAATCATCGAATTTTGAAATAAAAATATCATCAGCACCTTCGCTCCTTAAAGTGGTTACGCCTGTACCCGGGTCAAAATCGAATTGGTCTTCGAAACCGCCTCCAATATAGATATTATTTGAAGCGTCTAATGCCAGTGCGTCACCTCCATCATTACCGGTACCGCCCATACCTTTGGCCCACACAAAATTGCCTGATGCATCTAATTTGGAGATGAACATATCAGAGTTGCTTGTGTAAGGTAAATTATACGTTCCCGGACCCGGGTCAAAATCTGCGGTTGCACTGGAAAAATAACCGGTGGTATATACATTATTAGAAGCGTCCACAGCAATGGAATAAGCAGTCTCAGCACCCAGTGATGCAGCCCAAACATAATTTCCGGATGCATCCAGTTTTGAAATAAAGGTTCGCCCTCCGGTAATTAGTTGTTCTACCGGACCCGGGTCGAAATCTCCCTGGTTTGACTCATAGCTCCCGGTCGTGTATACATTTCCGCTCGCGTCCACCGCAATAGATTCAGTTACATCAAAACCGGGGCCGCCCATCGCCCTGGCCCAAACAAAATTGCCCGAAACATCTAACTTCGAAACGAACACGTCATCATAGATTGTTGAACTTGTTAAGGGGTAGGCTAGTGGTCCGGGGTCAAAATCTACCGTGCCACTGAACCGGCCACTCGCATATACGTTACCAGCTGCATCTGCTGTTATTGCATAACCCCCATTGGTTCCGTTTATACTTTTTACCCATGCCAGGTTACCTGAAGCATCGTATTTACCAATGAAAATAGCCTCGCTGCCACCGTCAAGGGTTTGTGCGACAGGGCTCGGGTCAAAATCAACAGTGCCAGAAAACGATCCGATTACATAAACATTTCCGGCAGCATCTGTGGCAATTTTATTGACATTTTCATCACCAGTACTGCCAAAAGATTTGGCCCAATTATAAACAGGTTGTGCGTGGGCCATGGTTCCGGCCAGTAAGCCCAGAACAAGTAGTTTCAATTTCATAGAATAAAAGATTACAAAGGGTTTTTGGTATTAACTAACGTGCAATAGCCAACATTTTGATTTTCATACCATTAATACGGAATAAAAACGTAATGCGTATGCGAAGATAGATTATGACGTTATATTATACAAGCTGATTTATAAGTTTTTAAGTATCTTGGCCTCCATTAAATATTATAACTATATCAGATGATCATAGATTTGCTGTCAAACGCACCTTTATATTACAACCAGGGCCCCTTGTTTAAAAAAGCTTTTGAGTACCTGGCCCAGACTGATTTTTCAACAGTAGAAAAAGGAAAGTATGAACTGGACGGTCAAAACCTGTTTGCCATCGTAAACGAATACGATACCGTTAGCCCCGATAATGAGCAAATGGAATCGCATAAAAAGTATATCGATATTCAATACATCGTGGCAGGAGCAGAACGAGTTGGGCATGAGTTCCTGAAAGGACAAACACCTTCCAAAGCTTATGACAACGAAAAAGATTTTATGTTGTTTGGTGAGAAACCATCCTTCTTTTCGGTACTACAGCAAGGCATGTTTGCTATTTTCTTTCCACACGATCTGCATATGCCCAATATTATGATCGACAAAGCAGCGTATGTGAAGAAGGTAGTGATCAAGGTGGCAGTAAAGTAAAATAAAAATGCCGTTGCAAGTTTCAGGTTGCTGGTTACAAGGATTATAATGCAAGCTGTTTTCCCTGTAACCTGTAACTTGCAGCCTGAAACAATTTCTTAGGGCCTGAAATTCATCTTCTGTATCACCCATTGGCCTACCTTTCCACCCACCACCAACCCATTCTCTATCGCATCCATAAAGTGAATGCCGCCGTAAAAACGACTGATGGCAGCCTCCTGTGCCGCTTGTTGAAAAGAGGTGAAGGAACGCGGTGGTAAACCGTAGGCAACTTCTACATTATCAGTATAAGAAAAGTTATTGCCAAAGAAATGGGTGAGAATGGTGGCCGAGCAGGCTGAAATAACCGAATGTCCGCTCAGGTATTCGGGAAAAGGAGGGGTTTGCAACACCGGTACCCATTGCGGATCGATGTATTTGCGAATGGCTGTTTCTGGACGGATGCGGTTGCTGCGGAATTTTTCATCCCAGCAACAGATAAAAGCATCCAGCAAACCTACTGCTACACTGGTATAAATTTGCATCGATTCTTCAAAACCCTTACCGGCTTTTTCACAGGCAATACCGGTAATACCCAGCCAATGTGCACCGGGAGAGATCTTCTTGCTGCTTAAGATCAAATGGCCATCGTCCTGGATGGCAAACGGGTTACAATCCCAAAACGCGGCTATAATGCGGTGTTCTGCCGGCACCTTTCGCCCCTCGGTATAATTCGCCAGCAATAATTTGTAAAACGCAGTCTTCTTTCCGGTAGAAAACGCCACAGGCGGTGGTGCAGGAAATTGCATACAGGTATCCAATGCTAACGTTCGTACCGTATTGAAATATGGTTCTACCGCAGGTAAAAAAGCCGGAGGAGTAGGATACCAGCATCCTGCTTTGTCAAGCGGCGTATACCTCGGGTAATTACTGATGAGGTTATAACGGTCAGCTTTGGCATAAGCCAGTATTTTCTTACTAACTGCCATGGCATACCGCTTTGAATTGTTGATAACATCATCCGTATAACCAAGGTGGCGGCAGGAGTCAAGTAATTGCTGTTCAAAGACAGCTAACAACTTACCCGAAGGCTGCATTTTCTGCGCTGTTGCCAACATGGCCAACAGGGCACTTAAGCGCACATCGTATTGTTGAATGGTATCGGGTTGCTTTAACGCAGGATAATCCTTTAGCGACCCATGCATGCTTTTAAACGCGGAATTATTTTGCGCAACCACTTCATAACCGGCCAGACAGGCATACGAAAAAAAACGCGCAGCCAGCGGTGGATTGGTAATATCATGGACCATCACCTCCGTCATTTGCGTTATTACCTGGCCTATGACTGCTGTTGTTAATGCTGGTGGTTGATTCCCGGCGTGCCGCGGAGTAGGTGACGTGCAGCCTGTCATTTCAATCATGAGACATGTTATAAGGAAAATGGTTTTATTTATTCTTTTCATACGCTTGCAGGGGTTGCTGATTGATGCCAAATAATAACAGGTTATTGATGGGAAGTACACTGCGTACATCGCCTTTTATATAAAAGCCCGATCGTTGCTGATCGATGTAAGTAAACCCACCCTTGCCATCATTCTTTAATAACTGACCATAACTGGCATCGTATTTACCCGGACGTAACCTTGCCCGGTTCATATTGCCACACAGCAAAAGATCTTCATAGCCGTCATTATCATAATCGAGTGGTGTAATGGTATAAACAGGAGCATACTGGGTTTGTATGGGCAATGCACGTAACTCGTATTTGCCGGTGCCACTGCTTTCAAACAAGACCGTTTGCAGATAATTCGCCTCTAAATCGTTCACGTCCTTTAATTCTTCCGGCGTAAAGATCTGTTGCAGGGCAGCGTCTGCATAACTTTTGTAATCCGTAAAGCGGGTGCGCATCAGGCTGATCTGGTCCAGCAATTCATCCCTGGTGCAATAGGGATATGATTTGCCCTGGATGTAAAAACAAAACAAAGGATCAACAGCACCATTGTCGTCGAAGTCTTTATAATAAAGATTGGCGGGTTCAATGTCACTGGCCCGGCATTGGGTATTTAAACCCAGATTTCCTATAACGAGATCGGGTTTGCCATCCTTATTAAAATCACCGGTTGCTATCTTATTCCACCAACCACGATAACTGGTGTTGAAGTAATGGCTCGTTTGATCCTGTAAATGATGATCAACGCTGATGTATACAGTTACCGGCATCCATTCCCCAACAATTACCAGGTCTTTTTTTGCATCGTTATTCAGGTCTATCCATATTGCATCGGTGATCATGCCGGCTTTTGCCAGTGATGGCGCTATAGTAGTTATTTGGTTGGCGAAATACCCTTTACCATCATTGATAAGCAGAAAACTCTCCGGTGTTTCAGGATAGCGCCCCGGAATTACGCGCCCGCCAACAAACAGATCAGGTGATCCATCGTTATTATAATCATAAACCCGTACGCAGCTTTTACTAACCCGCATAGGAGGCAACGCCTGGGTGCTTTTTGCAAAATTTGCCTTGCCATCATTCAGGTATAAACGATCCTGTAACAATAGATCATTAGGCAGGTAATTATGATAACCACCACTGGCTACATAAAGATCATTATAGCCATCGCCATTAACATCGACAATTACGGCATCTGCATCTTCACAAGACGCGTCCAACTCAAACGCTGGTTCTCTCTTTGGCAGGAACCGTCCATCTTTCTGTTGCAGGTATAATACCGCTGCCTGTCCGCTGCCACCACCGGCGTAAACATCCTCCAATCCATCACCATTCATATCGCCTTTTGCCAGACAGGGGCCGGCAAACGACAATGGACTTACCAGCAATGGCTGCCGTTTGAAATCGTTGATAGTATTTACGGGCGATTTGAATTGTAATGGCGTTTTGACTGCTGTAAACAGGGTAGGGGAAGCCGAGTTTATTTTGAAGATCTCGCTGGCTTCCTTTTCATCCACTACCAATAACTGATCGGCTTCAATACCTTTAAACAGTTGTTGTTTCCCGCGTGGCCATATTATTTGTAAAGAATCAATAGTGGATTGTGTTCCTAATCCAAAGTGTAATATGCCCGAAACGGTTGATAGATATCCACGCGTGGGCATTTGCTCCAGGTACTGTTGACCGGCTTTGCTATAGAGAATCAATTTCGCGCCAATGCCCTGGGTATTGCCGGGCAACCCGTGCAATTGTACCTGCAAATAATGAGAACCGGTTTGCTGACGGGCCTCATTGCGATAAATGTATGCCGGTTGATTGATATTATTGATTATCAGGTCCAGGTCACCATCATTATCGAGGTCGGCATAGGCAGCGCCATTGCTATTGGACGCTCTGTTGAAGCCCCATTGTGCAGATACATTGCTGAACGTACAGTTCTTATTATTGGCAAAGAGGTAATTGATCACATTGGAAGCCGGTATCTGATGAACGAGTTGTAACACATCTTCCCGCTGCAGGCGTCCTTTGCTTTGCACATAGTCGTTCATATATTTTATGAAGTCGAGGTTAGTATAATCGCGCAGAAAGCCATTGGTCACCATCAGGTCCTTCCAGCCATCATTGTTATAATCTGCCAGCAGGGGTGCCCAGCTCCAGTCGGTATTGGAAATGCCCGCAAGCTGACCGATCTCGCTAAATAAAGGGGCGGGAGTTTCCCCCCGTCCCCCGCCAATATTCAACTGCAACATATTTCGCATATACTGGTAGTAAAAACCAGATCGCAGGTTCAACTCGAACTTTTCATAGTTATCTGGTGCAAACAATAGCTTTTGCCGGTGATTGTCTTCGGGCAGCATGTCCAATGTGTAAATATCAGGCCGCCCGTCGTTGTTGATGTCGGCGATGTCGTTGCCCATCGAGAACTGGCTGTTGTGGCCCAGGCAGATTTGCAATTGATCGGTGAACGTACCATCATGATTGTTGATGTACAGATAATCAGGCACGGCATAGTCGTTCGAGAGGTAGATGTCGGGCCAGCCATCTCTATTGATGTCGGCAATGCCGGCCCCCAAACCATAGGTTAAGGAAGAACTGCTGATCCCGGCCTGATGAGTTATATCAGTAAAGTAGTTCTTGTCGTTACGGAGCAATCGGACGCCAATTGCCGGGTCTTCTTTTTTAAAAAGGGCTGCAGTACTCGCTTCATCCAATATGGGCAGTGAATTGGGATTGTGATTCAACAGCAACGCATCGAGATCGCCATCGCGATCGGCATCAAAAAAATAAGCCTGGGTACTATAACCTGTATCGGCAAGACCGTATTGCATCGCCTGTTCACTGAAATGCGGATACCCTTGCTGATCGTTCCCGGTATTGATGTACAGTTCATTGCTCCTTTTTTCGCCACGCAGTTTGCCAGAATAACAGAGGTAAATATCCAAACGCCCATCGCCATTTACATCTGCCATGGTAACCCCGGTTTTCCAGGGACCTGGTCTGCCGCTGGTGCCGGCAAGACCGGTTATATCCTCAAAATGCATAGCTCCTTTATTGAGGTATAGCAGGTTATCACTCATATTGGCAGTGAAATAAATATCAACCAGTCCATCTCCATTCACATCACCGGTAGCCACTCCGCCGCCATTATAAAAGTATTCGTATAGCAATACATTGGTATTGATCCCTTCCGTTAAGGTATTATTGAACGTTATGTTGGTGCTGTCGGCCGGTAACAGGGTAAACAGGGGATGGCCAGCCGGCTTTTCGTTATTATGTTTACAGGCAGAGAGAAAGAAAATGCCGGTAACAATTAAGCATGGTATTTTTTGAAAGGTCATACGTTGGATTGTTGAGCAAGATGAAATTCCTACTTCCTAATTATAGCCGGGATTCTGGATCAGCTTCAGATTCGTATTCATCTCATCCTGTGGTATTGGCCGGTAATACATTTTATCATCCCATTTCCGGTCCTCCTGCGAATTCACTTCCAGTGGCGTATAGGTGTAATTGTATTTTGTTTCATCGTGTTTGTAAGGTGCTGCAAAACTGGCACCTGCTTTCAACCTTGCCACAACATCTATATATACCAGCTTTCTGCCGAGGGTAGCAGGGGCGATCATCCAGCGGCGGCAATCGTGGTAACGCTGATCCTCATAAGCCAGTTCAATCCTGCGTTCATTACGATACCGTTCCTTCAGCGCTGCTCCCGTCTCGGTAACAGCCGGCATGCCTGCGCGAAAACGGATTCTGTTCAACCAGGTCCTGGCTTCGGATTCTTCACCCAGTTCTATACAGGCTTCGATGTAATTCATCACAACCTCGGTATAGCGGAAGAAGGGCCAGGGTATCGTTTGCCGGGTGGTATTGTCAACAAGGTCAGGGTCGGGATCAGTAAACTTGCGAACATAATAACCGGTCCAGCTGCCATTCCAGTTTTCAATAGAACTGGATCGGGTATCGAGGCCCGGAAGAAATACGCCGCCGCCCTGGTCGTATTTGCCGGTTTGGATCTGATTGGCAGGATCAACATTCCCCGAGATCTTATCACGTGGTTTCCAGTCGGCCCCGTCATACAGGATGGAAGCATAAAAACGGGGATCGCGATTGGCGTATGGCTGCGCTTTTTGCGTGGGATTGCTCCAGCTGAATTGGGTACCATCCATCATTTCATAATCATCAACCAATAGCTGTACCGGCGTATTACCCGCCCAGTTATGATATCCATTGGGGCCGTTGGTCAAACCAACATACATCCCGGAACTTTCATCCTTGTTGATTGTCCAGTAACGGCCAAACAGGATCTCGCTTTCCGCGCTTTTGTCAACGTCAGCGCTTTTACTACCGCCACCCATAGCCAGTGACACGTAATTCCTTTTGCCATCAGCGGCCGATACCGGCGCTGTGAGGTTCAACTTATATCCTTTTAATGGATTAGCATCCATCAGTGCTTTAGCGGCGTTCTTGGCGGCTGTCCACCGGGCAATGCGGTCGCCACCCGTATAGCCCAGTAATTCAGGCTTGGCATAACCACTGATTACCGCTGATTTTGACCTGGCGGTGGGCATATCGTGCAGGTCGCTGGCAGTGTATAACAACATGCGCGATTTCAATGCCATGGCGGCCAAATCACTGGCTCTTCCTAAAGCCACTGTTTTCCCTTTTAACAACAGGATGGCGCTATCACATTCCCTGAGTACAAAATTGACACACTCTTCCCATGTATTACGGGTTACACTATAGTCTTCACCAAGACCATAAGACCTGTCAATAATAGGTACCCCGCCGTAATAACGGATCAGCTGCTGATAAAAAAAAGCCCGCATAAAATGCGCTTCACCCTGTAACCGGTCGTTGAGGGTCTTATCTTCAAATGTAGCTATGCGCAAATTCTCCAATGCCAGGTTAGCCTGCCTGATCTTGGCATACATATCATTATTGCTGGCATCCTTTCCCCAACGATAGTTTACATTTACCCACCCTATATTCGATGGGTTCAATGTGCCTTCATTTACGATATTGATGCCGCGCCCCGGATGGGTAAAAACAGCTTCGTCTGACAGCACCGCCAGCATCTGCTCATCAAATCCGCCCTGCCCAAGACCGGCATATATCCCGGTGATAAATGATTCTGCCAGGGCACCGTCTTTCCACGCATCTGTTGAGGATACTTTATCGAGCGGTTTGGTATTAAGGAAATCTCGTTTGCAAGCTCCCGCTATCGCCAGGAGGAGAACACAAAACAGGATCTTTTTCATCTACTAATTATTTTATTGTTAGAAGGATACTCTGGCACCTACATTTAATATTCTTGATTGTGGATAGTATTGTCCATTGCCGCTGGTTGATTCCGGGTCCCAGATTTTCATTTTATCCAGCGTAACCAGATTAATACCATTTACATATAATCGAAAATTGTTAATACCTGCCTTCTGGCCAATTTTTGCCGGCAGGTTATAACCGAATTCAATATTCTTTAACCGCAGGTAATTGCTACTTCTTAACCAATAGGTATTGGTACCAAATGATCCGCCATTAAAATAAGTATTGCCCCGGTTGGCCAAACGGGGATCCGTAGCGCTGGGGTTTTCCACCGTCCAGCGATGATCGTATGAGTATTTTAGAAAGTTACCTATGGTGCCAGATTCGGTCCCTATAAAAAGTAACCCGCCTGTAGCACCCTGTACTAAAATGGAACAATCAAAATTCTTGTATTGCAGATTTATATTCATACCACCGGTAAACCAGGGGTCGCGGTTCTTTTCGAGGCGCACCCGGTCATCGGCATCTATCTTGCCATCGCCGCTTACATCTTTTAATTTCATGTCACCCGGAAGCAGCTTGTTGGTTGCGGCACTATAATCGATGGTGTTTTTGTTGATATCATCCTGGTCAACAAAAACACCATCGTATTCATATACCAGGAATGCAGCACCATCGGTTCCAAACGTATGTCCCTTTGAATACTGATAGGGTTTTAAGCCCGGCGTTTCTGGCAGGTTGATCACCTCATTTTTAGCATAGCCGCCATTTACACTCACCCTGAACTGGAAATCGCCAAAATGATCGCTGTACCCTATATTGAATTCAAATCCCCTGTTCTTTACTTTTCCCAAATTCTCGGGCGGCAGGGTCATGCCGGCAGAAGCGGGTGTTACAGCTGAGTTCTGCATCAATATTTTGGTGCGGATATTATTGAATACATCCAGTTCAAATGAAAGCCGGCTGTTTAATGCGGAACCCTCCAGTCCAATGTTGGCGTTGTTAGCCACCTCCCAGGTATAACCGGGGTTGGGCAAACCTGTTTCGGTAAGCGTTTTTACCAGGTTGCCATTCACTATATAAGTATTGAAACCGTAGGTAGACAGATACCGGTATTCCTGCAGTACGTTATTAAATAGGATGTTGTCATTACCCATTTGTCCCCAGGAAGCGCGTAGTTTCAGGTTATTGATGAAAGCTACCGGCTTAAAGAATTTTTCTTCCGATAAACGCCAGCCTAACAATATACCAGGAAAGAACCCAAAGCGATCATTTTCCGGAAACATGTAGGAGCCATCATAACGCCACAGGAATTCGGCCATATACCGTTCCTTGTAGTTATAGTTTGCCCGGCCAAAATAACTTAACCTTGCCCGGGTATAGGCGCTTCCGTTATTGTCTTTCTGCGACTCGCCACCGGCAAACAATTGATCAAGTGCCGTGGAAATATAATTGCGGCGGAAAGCATTGAAGTTCTGATTATCTATCGTTTCCCGGGTAACGGCAGCCATCAGGTTCAGGGTATGATCGCCAAACGTTCTGTCATAATTGATAAAGCCCGACAGGTTTATATTCAATTGGTTTTCCTGCGATTCGGTCAGGCGTGGATCGGTAAAAGTAGAACGCACCGATTTGGTTAGTTTGGGAGTAACCCCATCAGCTTCGTAGCTGCTTTTATCCCAGAAGTACAGATACCAGGGTGTTTCCCATCGTTTGGTACGGCGAAAGTATTTGTCAACGGCTGCAAAACCTGCAATCTTCAATCCTTCTACAAACGGTACCTGCAGATCAATTCTGCCATTGGTTTGAAAATAATCACGCCAGTCCTTATCGTAACCTGTTTGATTGGTGGTGATCACGATCGGGTTTTGGCCGTTCTCTATATCTGGCCCGGGTAAACCATTGGGCCATACTTCCTGTTCTGTGGGTTTACCACGCATAAGCATCCGGAATATTGGCCCGGCACCTACGGTTGGGAAAAACCGGGATTCTTCCCTGGCAGTTAATCCAAGGCTGGTATTTACATATTTGTTCACCTTTGCGTCCAGGTTAAACCGCATGTCATACTGCTTGTAACCGGTGGCCGAATTCTTATAGTAACCATCCTGGTTTTCATAACCCAGGGAGGCGAGGTATTTTGTATTGTCGGAACCGCCAGACAATTGCACATTATGGCTCGACTGTGGCGACCATGTTTTTAGTGTAGTACCAAACCAGTCGGTATTGGGATGACCCCAGGGATCGGAGCCATTGCTGAATTTGTTGATGTCTGTGGGTGAGTAAATGGCATCTACCTTTACGCCATTATCGGTTCGGGTATAGGTGCCGTTTTGTTTAAAGGCATTCCAGCCTGCGCTCCATTGATCAGCCGGCAAACCATCGAATAGCGTAAGCTCATTGATAATGGTCGCATATTCGATTGCATCAGACATTTCCGGGATGCGGGTTGGCTGAGCCCAGCCCTGATTGAAATCGTACGACAATTGCGACTTGCCGCTTTTGCCGCGTTTGGTGGTGATAAGTATAACGCCATTTGCAGCACGCGAACCATAAATGGCTGCTGCTGCATCTTTCAATATCGACATGCTTTCTATATCCTGTGGGTTCAGTCGTTCCAATCCACCGGCTCTGTCGGGAACCCCGTCAATAACAATTAATGCGCCACTGTTGTTGGGCGTATTGGAACCACGTATGCGGATGGTTGAACCGTCATACCCCGGCTCACCACTCGATTGAATTGCTGTAACCCCCGGCAACCTGCCTGCTAATGCATTGGATAGATTTACCGAAGGGGATTTTGCCAGTTCTGCACCCTTTACCTGGGCTACAGCACCGGTAACCGTTACTTTCTTCTGCGTGCCATAACCAACCACTACAATATCGCTTAGCTGTCCGGCTACACCAGTTACCATAACAATCGCCAGTGAAGTTTTTCCGGCAACATTCACTTCCTGCGTTTGAAAACCAACAGAAGATACAACCAGTATTGTTTTCCCTTCCGGAACGGTAATGGTAAAATTGCCATTCATATCTGTGTTGGTACCCGTTGCCGTGCCCTTTACAACAATGCTTACGCCGGCCAGCGGATTACCTTTATCATCTGATACCTGGCCTTTAATTTCCAGTGCCGTAACAGCTGATAATTGCAGGGTTAACTCATTTGTATTGATTGTATAATTAAAGGCATTCGGTTCTGTTTTGTATAATACAATCCGGTCCTTAATTAATTTAAAGGTGATCCCAAATGGGGCAAGCAGTTCTTCCAGCACCTCACCCAGCTTTTTCTGACTTGCTTTAATGGAAACCTTGCGCCCGGCTTCTATGGTCTTTGAACTGTATACAAAACGCGCCCCGGTTTGATTTTTTAGCACGTTGAATACATCTTTTAGCTGGCCTTTTTCTACAGAGACCGATACTATTTTATCAAGGATGCCTTGTGCTTCTGCATTGTTGTAATACGCGTAAGAGCCAAGGTAAACAATGAGTAGTGTTGGTAGTAATATTAACCGAATGGCAATAGAAATGATTGTAACCAATCGTTGATGTTTCATAAATAGAATTGAGGTGAATGGTTAATCCGTCCGTTTCCGCTGGCTGGCAGAACAGACGAGGTCAGTGGTAAAAAGGGGGCCTGAACAGGCAATAAATTCCCTGTTTCCCGATTTTCATCGAAAATTCATACGCCCCCGGCGTTCATTAAACAATATGCAGGTAATGGAATACCCGAAGCGGGTTTACGTGATGTAGGTTTTTATTCTCATGCGACAATCGTTTTGGATGTTTGAAAATGGTTGGGTATTATAGTGATGCTGATCTCTTGTTGGTTACTCGCAACCGGAACCTTTAATGAGAATGCGGGTACCGCGGATCTCATAGGTGGCCTGCACCGACTCACATATAATTTCCAGTTGGTCGTACAGATTTTGTCCTTTTATATCACCTGTAAACAAACATTTCGCCAGACTTTCATTCTCCATCACCATTTCAATGTGATAAGCCTGCTCCAGGTAATTCAGGACTTTCGCAATGGACGCCTCATCAAAAACAAAATTCAGTTCCGTTATTTTTTCTTCTGCGTTCTTATTGGCCAGTACCGGCAATGGTATTTCTACCAGGGTTGTTCTGAAATGGTGATCGATGCCGCTGTAGATCACCTTTTGGTTAGGTTTCAATATCACACCACTCGATTCTTCGATTTTCCTTTCCTGTACGGTTTCCCGGCCGGCTTCATAAACAGCCACTTTACCCGTTTGAACAGACACCTCGATGTTTTTGGTGAGGGCGTTCGTCTTTACAAAAAAGCTGGTACCCAATACCTGGGTCACAATATTTTTACTGTATACATAGAAAGGCGATTTGGGGTTACGGGTCACTTTAAAAAAAGCATTGCCTTCCAGGTATACTTCCCGTTTAGGTCCTTTAAACTGATCGTGATAACGAACCAGCGCCTTTGGTTCCAGCATAACCAGTGAACCATCGGGCAAGTGCACTGTATCTGTAGAGATCTTGTCATTTCTGACCTGGTGCAGCCCGGCCATTTCTTTTTCCTGCGGTGCTGTATAAGGCCTTTTATTATCCAGGTACCACCAGGCCGCTGTAATAATGCTCCCCGTAATCACAGCGGCGCTCAACCAGCGTATCCACACTGGTATGAACTTCGCCGGTGGTGATGCCTGCTCCCTGTTTTCTGTAAGCAGGGTTTGTTGATGAATTTTCGGCCAAAGGCGTTCCAGGGTTTCTTTTATTTCACCGGGTGGCAGGGTAGGGTCAATGCCTTCCTCATCACCCAATAATTCATACCATTGTTCAACCAGTTTTCTTTCCTCCTCAGTGCAATCGTTTTCTACATACCGTTTCAGCAAATGATAAAAGGCCTTTCGATTCATGTAGTTTTGTTTGGTGCTGATTTAATTATAAGTCGGATGTGCGGGATGGACCCCTAAAAAGAATTAAAAGAAGTTGCAGGGTACCGGTTGCCGGTTACCAGTTACCGGGAAAGCCGGATCTTAGTAATGTTGAAAATATTTATTATGCTTTTATATCAGCCCGGAAACCGGAGACTGGTAACCGGTAACAGCATGTGAAGGGTTTCTGCCTTCATCAAAGGTTCAACAGGAATAATTCAACAATAATGAAATCTTTCAAATGCAACCGCATAAACTTAAGCGATTGCGTTACATGGTATTCAACGGCTTTTTCTGAAAGATTCATGTATTGGGCGATCTCTTTGACAGAACGTTTTTCATACCGGCTTAACCGGAAAATTTCCTGTGTTTTCTGTGGCAGTTTTTTGATGGTATTATCAATGGCAATAGTTAATTCATGCAACAGTAACCTTGATTCTGAGAGATTTTCCTGCACAGTCATTTGCGCGGAGGCCGACTGGTAATATTTTTCGCGAATGAGTTGTGAACGAATGTAGTCGATGACCTGGTAACGAACGGCCGATTGCAGATATGCCTGCAGTTGTTGTATCTGGGCTGTTTCCCGCTTCACCCATAAACTGATAAAAATGTTTTGCACCAGTTCTTCGGCTATGGCTTTTGCTTTAACCTTTTTCAATGCAGCCAGAAATACCATTTCACTATAACGCGCATAAATCTCTTCCAAAGCAGATCCATCACCGGCTTTGAGTAGTTTTAGAAGTATCGCATCGTCAAATACCTTGTAATTCATATGGTGGCTATACAAATATAACTAAATAGAACGTGTGAAAATGTACATAGTTAAATTGTATGGTGAACACTAATTTTCGGTTGTACTAACAAGCTAATTGCCGATGCAAAATTGTTAATATAAGCTAAAGGTTCCGGCTGCCTTATTTTGCCAGCCTTTTAAAATTCAGACTACTTATTATAAATTTTATTAATTTTGAATCCTCCCTATAATGTCCCGCTCTGTAAAAACAAGCTAAACAAGTACCCTGGCTTTGTTAACCCATAAAACGATTGTATATGAAAAAAATGTTCTTATTGGCATCGTCCATACTGATGCTTTCCTTTCTGGTGTCAGATAACACCATTAGCAAAAAGGAAAGGAATTATGCCAGCAAATTGCTTAAAGACACTGAAAAAGGTGTTTTTGAACAGGTAAAAGGTTTGACCGAGGCCCAATTGACGTTTAAACCCGCACCCGACCGGTGGAGTGTTGAAGAATGTGTAAAGCATATTGCCGCCAGCGAAGAAATGATGTGGCAAATGGTGGATGGCACATTAAAACAACCAGCCAACCCCGAAAAGAAAACGGAAATAAAGTTTACCGATGAACAACTGGTTCAAAAAATTGAAGACCGCAGTAACAAAGTTAAGACCGTTGAAAAGCTGCAGCCGGAAAATATTCCTTTGAAAAATACAGAAGAGGCGCTGGATGCTTTTAAAAAGAACCGGGAAAAACTGATAGACTATGTAAAATCAACCAATGAAGACCTGCGTGCGCATATTGCCACCATGCCTTTTGGCTCCGCTGATAGTTATCAGTTATTGTTATTTATAGGCGCACATAGTAACCGGCATACACAACAGATCATGGAAGTAAAAGCTGATCCGAATTTTCCAAAATGATACCAGTTTTTAGTATAACAAAAGCCCCGACAGCTTAGGATCGTCGGGGCTTTTTATTATTGCACCGGTACAAGCTGTGCAATCTATCTCCGGTTTTTCACTGATTTAATTTTTAGTAATGCCAGTGTTGGCTTTTTCTAAAAGGTCATTCACTTTATATTTATTGGTATACCTGTCATAGTGCGCCAATTCTGCATCACTGCGGAATTGGGCATCCAGATAAATATGAAACAGGTCGTTATTGGGGAACGATCGTTTCAGGTTATGAACCGTTAAAGGCAGAATTTCTCCTTTTCCATAAGTAGAATAGAAATACTTCCGCACCCGTTGTGTTCCTTTTGGCTGAGAAACGTACACATCTCTGTAATAGATCCAGATATGTCCTTTTCCCAGGAAATAATACGGGGTGAAATTCCAGGTGCGAACAACGTCTTTCTTGTTCTTATAGGCATAAATCTCATCTTTAAACACATGCACCTTCTCGCCATTGTGTTTAACAATTAAATAGGGCTTTGCAATAAATTCATTAAACCTGATTTTGTTATCGGCCGATGGTTCATCGGTGGCATAAGTAAGCCGGTTGTTTTCAAAATCGTCGTACGTAAAATATACCCCGCTTTGTGCATTAACCATTATTCCGGCTACTAAAAAAGATAATGCCATAAATATCGTTCTCATGATCTTATGTTTTAATGGTGATTCTATAAAGCCGCAGGAACAGGTTATAGGAATCGGCAACAGTAAATGAAAACAGGAACAGCGTGATGCTATTCAGTAGGGGAGAAGAGAATTAAATCCGGTGAACGCAATTAAGTATAAAGAGAGGTATAGCTGCCTGTTGTGGCGGCGCATTGTTTATAGGATATGCTTCCGTTATGGTGGCAATGGCATGAAACGAATAAGCGGGGAAATCAGAAGCTAAGGTTGCAGGGCAGCTTTTCGCAACCCGGAAATGAGTATCGTTATGTTTTTGCTCGTGGCCTTGTTTCGCCTGATTGTGCTCGTCTTTGCAATCCTTGTTTTCAGTACTCCAGATCCCGGAGTGCTCGTTTGCGCTAAAACCCGTTGCAACCAGGTTTTCCAGGCAACAATCCAGTCGCAGCGTAGCACCCACCGTACTGGTGAGATAAACAAAGGCTAATATGGTAACCAAAAATTGCTTCATGTGTCCCTGCCGCAAAAATAACAATAGTTAGCCTGTATATGCCCTTCTGGATCAATTAGTTTTTAGGTTTTAATATCCTATTAACAAGGCGCAAATCAGTGCATTATATAAGTAAAATTGACTGTGAGAATTGGGAGTGAATTGATCGCAAATGGGGGCAGCAGGTTAATGAACCGCAATTGCTCACTTAGGCAGTGGCAATGATTTATTCATAAATGAAACTTTACTTAGGCCAATTTTTGATCTTTTTAAGATCCTTGTTTATTTCTTCCATTATTTTAGGTGGCCATGACATATCCTTAAATTTTTCAAGTTCAGGGTCATGAGTTAGGGTACATTCCTTTTTAAATAAATCACTATATACTTTTATCACTTTCTTTTCCATATGAAAAACTATTTAGGTAATGGCGTTTTTAGCTTTCTGAGCAACTTATTAGCTTCTTCCAGCTTTTTAGGTGCCAGTATCCTGCCTCTTAGCTTATCGAGTTCCTTATTATAATTATAGGTAACTTTTTGATCGAAAAAATCACTCGTTATCTTTAATTCTTTCATAAACATAAAATTAAACATTTTTACTAAATGCTAAATATATTAGTTGTCTAATTATCTGCCCTATCACCATAAACGCAATTGCGTGTAAGACTGCTTGATGCGTGACGGAGAGTTCTCTTTTTTAGGAAGGGAGATCGAATCTGTGGTTTGTTCCGCCGTTACCTGATAAACGGCCGTTTCTTCGAATCGGGAAGCTACAATGATCTGCGTATTGCCCGCATGTTCATTGAATAATTGTTTAACCAACTGAGGAGAATTATTATCTCTTGACAGGTGTGCCAAAAAGAGATGGCTCATATAAGAAGGCCGGTGTTTGGTAAATACTTCCAGTGCCTGTTTGTTGGAAAGATGCCCATGACCACCGCGGATGCGATTCTTTAAATGCCGTGGATAATTTCCTGTCTCCAGCATTTCTTCATCATAATTCGCTTCCAGGAAGGCGGCATGACAATGTTTAAAATGTAAGGCCAGATGATCGCAGGGCGAACCAATGTCTGTGAAGATGCCGATGTTCACATTGTTGCCGTTCACGATAAAACTATGCGGTTCAGCCGCATCATGAAATTTAGGAAAAGCCTGAATGGCCAGCCCGCCGATCTGAACGGGTTCATACGGTTTGAAAGCAACAACCTGTTCCTTTTTTATATCGATGTTTCCGTTGTACAAAGTAGCATCGGTGATATAAACCGGCAACTGGTATTTTTTAGCGAGTACCGGAATGCCGCTGATGTGATCCGTATGTTCGTGTGAAACAAAAATAGCTTTTACTGTTTGCATCGATAAGCCAATGCGGGCCATGCGTCGTTCAGTTTCGCGGCAGGAGATGCCCGCATCCACCAGGATGGCTTCCTGGCCGTTGCCCACATAATAACAGTTTCCATTACTTCCCGAGTTCAGCGATGCAATATAGAGCGACATGTTGCGTGCAAATATAGGTTATAATTCGTGATTGGCAGACTTGCTGAAAATCGATGCTATCGGTCTGCTGGTCTGCTATTTTATCCACAACAGCGAAAAATCAATTCTATATAGCGGATAAATGGTGAAATTGCCATGCATAACGGTTCGATGCTCCTATTATAATTTATCAGCATTTGTAATACACCTCGCCCGTAACCATCGAAATGATCAATATCCCGGTTAATAACCTTTGATACAAGAAAGCGAAAAGCTGTAAGTAATTCACCCTGTAACCTGTCCGCCGCTGCGGATGTAACCAGTAAGTCTTTATTGGCTCAGTCATCATATTTTATGAATAGATTATTCGTATTGCTATTATGTTTCACACTGTCCTCCTGTTCAAAGAGTAATTCATTTGCTCATTGTACAGACTGGGTAGGCGATTATTCTTATCACGAACTACCGGTGCCCACCGCTACCGGCATCAACAAGATCATGGAGTGGGAGTTGTCTGTTACACAACAACACGATACCTGCTTTGGCACATTGGAAATTACCGGATTAACTACTTACATAAAATTACTCACTACCTTATCGGGCGATTCATCACAGGTAGAGGTAGCCTACTATAAATACCTAGATGGGTCACAGGATTTCAAACCAGGTGAAGTATTGTTCAGTTTGAACAAAGACGGTGAGACATTGCTCACTGACTGGAAAACGTTGCAGCCCATGTTAGTAGAGTTTCCGGCAATGGAAGGGATTTGTTTCAATAAATTGAAGAAAAGAAAACCAAACGACCTCTAGGCAGGATGGGGTTAAAAAAAGCAGCATCCGTTTACGTTAATAAAAATCTTTTCCTATTTTAGTGTCGGAACACTGCCTGTTTAACCCAACCAACGACTGCTGCCATAATGAGATACGTGGAATTTACCAGTGAAGAGCTGTGGAAACAGTTTCTGCCCGGCGATCACCTCGCGTTCGATGCCATCGTAAAAAGGCATTACAATTTACTTTATCAATACGGCTGTAAATTTACCCGCGATGCGGCCCTGGTAAAGGATTGCATTCAGGATCTGTTTCTATACCTGTGGTATAAACGGAATACCATTAATGAAACCGCCTCGGTTGAACATTACCTCATGAAATCTTTGCGGCGCCGGTTGGCAAGGGCACTTACAAAAGCCGGTTCAACAGATGGCCTCAGCTTTCTGGAAGTGAAAGACACCAACGCTACGCCAGATGAACAGATCATTCAGCAGGAACAAAAAGCAGTCCTGGCCGAAAGAATAAAGAAATGCATTCTGCAACTCTCCAGGCGCCAGCAGGAGATCATATATTTGCGCTTCTACCTCAATGCCAGCGCAGCCGACATTGCCGACATTATGCAACTTAACCGCCAGTCGGTGTACAATCTGTTGAACGACGCACTCAATAAACTTCGCCAGCACACGGGTATTTATTTCAACCCCACGCAGGCCATTTCTATTATTTTGTTACTGGTGATCTGTCACCTGTAAAAAAGATCGTGGACTACTTCATTTTCCGTCCGTGGACTACAACGATGACTATAGTCAATATAATTTTGCGCGCAATTCCAATTCACAGTTGCCGTAAATTTTAAATATGAGTCATCCGCAAGCCTTAAAGTTTAATAACAAGAACAGCACATTTTACACCCTGCTGAAAAGCAGGGTAGATGGTTATTTCCGCGATAACCAGTTAAGCAAGAAGGGAAACGTTACCATGTATACAAAAACCTTATTTATGTTCCTGCTTTATTTTCTTGCTTTTACACTTTTGGCAACCCATACTTTTAATAGTAAATGGGTGTGGCTGATGTTATGTGTAGTGATGGGGTTTGCCATGTCGGGCATTGGCCTTTGTGTAATGCATGATGTGAATCATGGGTGCTTTAGCAAGAATAAGTTTTTAAATACGGTCCTCTGTTATTTTTCGATGCACCTGTTAGGCGGACATTCGTTAAACTGGCGCATACAGCATAATCATATACATCATAATTATACAAACGTTCACAATCATGATGAGGACATTGACACGCCGGGATTCCTGCGGTTTGAGCCGCATGTAACCAGAAGACCCATTCACCGGTTACAATATTTGTATGCCTGGTTCTTTTATGGACTGATGACAATAAACTGGTGTACAGTAAAGGATTTTAAGCAGATCTTTCATTACAATAAAAAGAACCTGTTAGGCGCCAAGACTAATATTTATAAAGAGCTGTTGGTGATCTTACTCTCAAAAGCTGCCTACTTTGGCTATATGCTGTTGCCATATTTCCTGATTAAGGAAATGAGTTTTCTGAATTGGGTACTGGGCTTTTTAGTAATTCACTATATCTGTGGATTTGGCCTGGCGGTTGTATTTCAGGTTGCGCATGTGGTAGAGGAAACACAATTTCCTTTACCAGATGAAGGGGGGCGCTTAAAAGACCATTGGGCCGAACTGCAATTGAAAACAACTATGAATTTTTCCATGAATAATAAATGGTTCTCCTGGCTCATCGGAGGGCTGAATTTTCAGGTAGAACACCACCTTTTCCCTACAATCTGCCATGTCCACTATCCAGCCATTTCGGGCATTGTAGAAAAAACTGCAAAAGAATTTGATCTTCCCTATAATTCGAAAAAGACATTTGTAGGGGCAATCAGGTCTCATGCGAAACTGCTTTACAAATTGGGGAGGGTCTGAATGATACCTGCAAGACTTACCACATTCTTCATAAAGTTTTCATTATTAACTGTTTTAAGATTTATTGATATTATTTTTCAAAATGTACAGTAGATATTCTTCATCGGTGTGTATTGGTTTTACAGGGAGTATAAAACCAGATGAAAAACCCGGATATCAAAAGCATAGATGACTTACTGGCCAACGAATTGTTCAGAAAATGGATCATTGAAAAAGACGAAGCCGCCGCCGTGTTCTGGAGTAAATGGATAGAACAGAACCCGGCCCGGCTGGAATGGGTAGCTGCAGCCAAAGCTATTATAGAAACGCTTACGGAAAACAACCATCAACTTACTAACCAGGAGATAAACCGGGAAGCCGATCTTATTCAGCAAAAGCTATTATCCCTAAACCCGGCAATATACAACGATGAAGAACCCGACGGATACCTGGAGAACAGAAACGACAACGGTAAGGAGCAGGGTTCAACAGGTATCCCTTTTTTCCGCACCCGGCACCTGGTGGGCATTGCCGCTTCATTGCTGATGATCGCGTGTGTGTACTTGTATTATACCAACAAGCCACGCCCATTGGCCTCCAATAATGCTTATAAAGCCTTTATGCAGGAAGCAAAGCATAAAAGCTTTGACTACAATAACAATTCAGATGGTGAGCAACACATTGTGTTGTCAGATGGAAGTGAAGTCGTATTGGAAAAGAACAGCCGGCTTACCTATTCCGCTAATTTTTCATCGGGAAAAAGAGAAGTATATCTCGAAGGTAATGCCTTCTTCAGCATAACCCGTAATCCCGAGCGGCCATTCATTGTATATACACAAACAATAGTAACCAAAGTACTGGGTACCAGCTTTTATGTAAAAGCCATGAGCAGTGCCGAAACAGCCAGCGTAGTAGTAAAAACAGGAAAAGTATCGGTTTTTAAGCGGGAGAACTTTACCAGTACCGATGCCGGCTCTGCTACTTTAAAAGGTATGGTAGTGACGCCCAACCAACAGGTGGTGTATGATATTTCAAATGCACAGATGAATAAATCGCTGGTGGAAAAACCGGTGATCCCCAACCAGGCAACTTACAATTTCGATTTTGATGATACCCCGGCCACAGAAGTATTCAGTCGCTTACAAACTGCTTATGGCGTGCCGGTACTGATTGATGAAGAAGTGCTGAAAACCTGCACCATTTCCGCCTCATTGGGCAATGAACCGTTCTATGAAAAACTGCGCATTATCTGTAAGATCATAAATGCCACTTACGAAGTGATTGATGGAACTGTGGTGATCAGTACGAAAGGATGTAAATAAAAAACAGCTTTACACTGTAAGCCGAAAAGCCGAAAGCAAATACACCCCGGCGCGGCAACCTGAACCTGGAACGCTGAACCTATTAGCAACCAATACTAACTGTTATGCTACGATCACTTGCCACACTCTCTGGTTCCTCCGCCGGCTGGCGGAGGCCAGGGGGTATTATGAAACTGTCTGCCATCCCGATACTGCTGCTGTTGACCTCATTTTGTAGCCTTGCCAAAGTCACCACGGGCCAGGAGATCCCGGCCAAAAATGTAACTATTTCGGTATCGAATAAAGAATTGAAAGCGGTACTGAAAGAGGTGAGTAAAATGACCGGCGCCCGGTTCCTGTACAGCCGGGAGATCATTCAGAGTGACCGCCGTGTCACCATTAGTGTAAAAGACAAACCATTGTCGGATTTTCTTTCCCTGGTGCTAACTCCTTTGCACATTAGTTTTGAAGTAGACAGGAACGGGTATATCTTTTTAAATACCATTGCTGCTTCCGGCGTGTTGCCAGGCAGCGATGGCAACGCCCTGGAGGATAATTCCGGAGAGGAAGTATTGCCGGTAATGCTGCCGGGAAAGATCACCGGGAAGATTGTGACCGAAGAAGGAAATGCCGTAGTAAGTGCCAATATCCAGATAAAAGGTACCAGCCGCGGCACCACCTCCAATAAGGAGGGTGTATTTGAACTGAATACAATAGAAGAAGACAAAGTATTGATCATTTCTGCAGTAGGCTATGAAAAGCAGGAAATAGTAATAGCCAAAGAAACCCGTTTCCTCATCATTCTGAAAGCACAGATCGTGAACCTCGATGATGTGGTGGTAATTGGTTACGGTACCCAGAAACGGAAAGACGTAAACAGTTCCATTGTATCTATAAAAGCCGAAGACTTAAAGAACCTGCCCCAAACAGGTATCGATCAAATGCTGCAAGGCAAAGCTTCGGGTGTAACGGTAACCCAAAACTCCGGTGCGCCCGGCGGTGGTGTATCGGTAAAGATCCGCGGTATCAGCACATTCGGCGGCACCGAGCCCTTGTATGTTATCGATGGCGTACCCCTGGAAGGTAATAATAACAAAGACGCTATTTCTTTTGTAGGCGATGGTGAAAGCAACATGAGTGCCCTGGCCTTTTTAAACCCCAACGACATTTTATCGGTAGACATTTTAAAAGATGCTTCCGCTACTTCTATTTATGGTAATCGTGGCGCAAATGGCGTAATCATCATCACCACCAAAAAAGGAAAAGCCGGCGATGGCAAAATAGCCTTCGACGCCTATTACGGCATTTCAAAGGTTAGCAGGTATCTCGATCTGATGGACCTGAAAGGCTATGCCGCCTACAAGAACAGTATTGCCGATTTCACCGGTACAGAACGGGCGCCCCAATTCGCCAATGCCGATCTGCTGGGGGCAGGCACCGACTGGCAACGCGAGATCTTTAAATCTGCAGCCATTCAAAACTACCAGCTGGCATTGTCGGGTGGTAAACTGGGCACTACTTATTATATCTCCGGAAATTATTTTAACCAGGAAGGCACCATCATAGGCTCGGGATTAAAACGTAAAACCATTCGCATCAACCTCGATAACCAGGTAAAGCCCTGGTTAAAACTAGGTATCAATGGCAGCTATAGCAGCACCGGCCAAACCATTACATTGACCAACAACAGCAATAACAATTATGGAAATGTGATTGCTATGGCTATTCAACAGTCACCCGATGTGCCTGTCTATAATGTCAACGGTACCTTTGGCGGCCCAAGCGATATAGAAGGCCTGGGTGCAGTGAGTGGCGGTAACCCGGTTGCCCAGGCAACAACCTGGCACACCCTGCTTAATAAAAACAAACTGCAGAGCAACCTGTATGTGCAAACTACATTCCTGAAAGACTTCACTTTCCGCTCCGATTTCGGCAGTGATCTTAACTGGAACAACAGCGATGCCTGGATGCCAACGTTTGCCTGGGGCCGCAGTATCAACAACCTGAACAGTTATAAAGTACAAACCAATAAAACAACTTTCTGGAACTGGCGTAATGTACTCACCTGGCAAAAAAGAATAAAAGAACATGACCTCACCGTAATGCTGGGACAGGAATCGCAGAAGTATGAATCGAACAGTATAACAGCTTCCCGGTCGAAATTTGTTTCCAACGACCTGTATTCGCTGAACCTGGGAGATCCATCAACGGCCAGTTCTACCCAAAATCTGGGACAAAGCACGCAGGAGTCTTACTTCAGCCGGATCATTTATTCATTCGATAACCGCTATTCTTTCACCGCCAATATCAGAAGGGACCGTACCAGCAAATTTGCGCCTGGTAAACAAATAGGCTGGTTTCCCGGTATCTCCGCTTCCTGGACGATTTCGAATGAGGAGTTTTTCAAATCATTTTCATCTGTCAATCACCTGAAGTTAAGAGTAGGGTATGGCGAAATAGGCAACCAGAATGTACCTAACTATGTATACGGTTCAGCCCTGAGCCCGGTGTTCATCAATTCATCGGCCTTTGGCAGCGGGTTAGGGCAATACATCAGTAATTATGCAAACCCCGATGTAACCTGGGAACACCAGGCGCAAACCAACCTGGGCATCGATCTGGGTATTGCACGCAGATGGGATGTTACCATCGATCTGTACAACAAGCTTTCCGACAAATTCCTGTTCTCTGCCACTTACCCCGCGTTTACAGGAATCGGTATACCCAATAGCGGCACCCTTGGAATGGCTGCCCCCTATGTGAACTATGGTAAAATGCAAAACAAGGGCTACGACATTTCCCTTGTATACCACTCTGGCAAGAATCCAAAAGTAGACTGGAAGAGTACCCTGATCTTCTCCCATTACCGAAATACGGTAAAAGAACTGAACAGCCAAACCAGTAACATTATACAAACCCTTTCGGTGAATGGTAACCCGCCAATCACTAAAACACTGGTAGGGCAACCCGTAGGATTATTTTATGGGTATGAAACGGTTGGACTGTTCCAGAATATAGATCAGCTGAATGCCGCCGCCATTCGGGCCGGTAACGACAGGAATCCTAAGAACGGTACTTATCTGGGCGATATTCAGTTCAGGGACCAGGATAAAAGCGGTGCAATCGATGGCGATGACCGGGTGATCATCGGGAACCCCAACCCTAAATTCACCTTTGGTTTTACCAACAACCTCTCGTACGCGAATTTCGACGCCTCTATCTTCCTTACCGGTACCTATGGAAATGATATTTTCAACTATACCCGCGTATGGGGCGAAGGTATGACGGCCACCGCCGGCAACCAGATGGCCTCTGTAAGAGACCGCTGGACGTATGAGAATACCAATACGTCCATGCCCCGCTATGTGAATGGCGACCCTAACGAAAACTCAGGGATCTCTAACCGGTTTATTGAAGATGGCTCCTACCTGCGTATACAAAATATAACGCTGGGTTACAACTTCACTCCGTTATTGCAACGGCGCGTGAAAGCCATAACAGGAATACGGGCCTATATCTCCATACAAAACCTGTACACCTTTACCAACTATTCCGGTTATGATCCGGAAGTAGGGCCGGTAAATGGCAATGTATTCCTGAACGGGATCGATCTGGGCCGTTACCCGGTTCCCAGAACAGTGACCGGCGGTATAAACCTAGAGTTTTAAAATATCCTGAACCAGCCAAAATATTATAAACGATGAAGCCAATATGTAAAAATATAATAGGAATAATGGGGATGACCCTGGCGGTATCGGCTATGGTTGCCTGTAAAAAATCATTCTTCGACGGAACACCACCCGGACAATATACAGAAGTAACTTATTTCAAAACGCCCGCAGAAGTGCAGGCAGCTACCGCGGCCCTATATGGCGCACCCTGGTTTAATTTTAACTGTACCTATAGCATGAGTATTGGTGATGTGTACTCCGGCAATTCTACCGGCGATGCCAATCCTGCTATGGTACAGTTTCAAAACATGAATGTAACGCAGTCGAACGAATACCTGTACAAAGGCTGGGCTTCCCTGTACAGTGTGGTAGGGCAAACCAATGCCATCATGATGAATCTGGCCAATAACCCCCATGCAGTTAGCCTGGACGCAGGTACAGTTAATACAGCTATGGGTGAATGTTATTTTATGCGGGCCGCCGCTTATTTTTACCTGGTAAGAAATTATGGCGCAGTGCCCATTGTTACCGATACCAATAATTTCAAGGTAAATTACCAGTTACCCCGCCATATGGTTTCGGATGTTTACAAGTTCATCATCAATGACCTGAAACAGGCGGAAACCAGGCTGCCTGTTAAAGGTGCTACGCCTGGCCGCGTTTCAGCCGGCGCAGCCAAGGCCCTGCTGGCAAAAGTGTATCTGACTATTGATGATTTTGCCAGTGCCAAAACCAAGGCCTGGGAATTGATCAGTAATGAAAGCACGTACGGGTACGGGTTAATGGAAAAGTTTGAAGACTTGTTCTACACCCGCAATAACAATAATATGGAATCGGTCTGGGCCCTGCAATGGACGGCCAGCAATGCCGATGGCGCTTATGGTACCGGCAATGTTACCCAGGCTTATTGCGCCGCTTATGGACAGGAGCTCACTGGCGGAACCGATGGCTGGGGCAGCTTTAAACCAAGCATTGATCTGCAACGTGATTCTATTGCAGGTGACCTGCGTAGAAAGCCTACTTATATGCGGGCAAATGACCGCTATCCCGAATTATTACAGGCAAGGGGCGGTTATCTCTATCCCTCCTGTAAATCAAGAACAGGCGCTAATGTTAAAAAATACGTAGTGGGCAATTATGAAGACAATGCTTCTACCGGTGGCGCTTATAGTATGTCAACCGGTATCAACACTTATATGATCCGTTATGCCGATGTACTGCTTACTTATGTTGAAGCAGTAATGGGTAACAATACATCAACCAGCGATCCCATTGCCATTGCTGAGTTTTTACGGGTAAGGACCCGTGCCGGTTTGGCCGGCATTCCAATAACCAGTATTACAGCCGATGACCTGTTGCGCGAAAGACGGCTGGAGTTTGCCTTTGAAGGCCAGTACTGGTACGATATCCTTCGCCTGCCTCAGGACAAAGCCCTGCAGAAATTGACCAATACCGAAAGAGGCATGTTCGAAGGCTGGTGTGGTGAAGGCGCCGTTGTATCCAACAAAATTGCGGTTACTGCCAACATGCTGTTGTTCCCGTTGCCCCAATCGGAAATAGACATCGATCCCAAACTGGCAGAAACTCCGGTACCTTATTATTAAACACAAAATCTGGCCAACAAATGAAAATACAGATGTTGCGTTGTGCAGTGTTTTGTATACTGGCAACTACATTATATACAGGTTGCAAAAAAGACGATGTACATACACCCGGCAATTTATCGGTAAACCCGGCTGCTGCATTGCCTGAAACCTTTATTACCATCTCCGGCAACGATATGCAGGATATTGTATCAATAAAATTCGATACGGCTATCGCTTCCTTCAGTTCTGTGTTCAATACCGGGTCTGCCATTTTTACCAATGTGCCCACCAATCCTAAATTCGGGCCGCAGCAGATTGCCATTACCAACCGGGAAGGTAAAACCGCCATGGTTGACTTTACGGTATTACAACCTGCACCAGTGATCAACAGCTTTACCCCCGGTAACGCGCCGGTAGGCGATACAGTGACGATAACAGGTACCATGTTCACAAATATCAATGGAGTATATATCGGTAATGTAAAAGCCATTGTAGTGGATTCATCGAGCCGCACCCAACTGAAAGTAAAAGTGCCTGCAGGCGCCACCTCCGGATTACTTTCTGTAGTAACCTGGGGCGGTACAACGTATAGCACCGGCAATATTATAATAGGGGAGCGGGCCTTCCTGATTTCCGATTTTGATGGAGCCGGACCTGCCGCAGATGGTGATGGGTGGTACCTGATCGGTCAAATGACTTCGAAAACAATGACCAGGAGTGATCCTGATTCTATATCAGGCAGGTTTTTAAAAATTATCCCACAACAGCCGGCGACCAAAACATATGCCGGGGTTTCTACACCCGTTCTTGGTACTGCCAATCAAACTTTTGGCATGACCTCTACTACAGCCGCCACTACCTTAAAATTCGATGTAAACAACAATGGCAAAACCGCTACCGTGCTGCAGGTAATTGTGCAGGAAACCACTAATGATGTCGATGCTACCAATTATGCCATAGATATTTCCATAAATAATACCGGCTGGAATACAGTTGCGGTCCCTTTAACCCAATTATTCAATTTTTATGGCAGCGGTACGCAGAACCCTGACCCGGTAAAAATCACCAAAGTGAAATTCTTTTTTCAGAACTATCACTTAAATCCGATGGAAGCGAATATTGACAATGTGCGGTTTGCTTATTAGAACAACACAAACTAAACAACAATGAAACTTATCAATATATTGCCCGGCCTGTTAGCGCTTGTTTATTTAACCGGTTGTAATAAAAAGATCAACAACGATCCGGATGTACTTAAACCCGATCTGGAATTGTCGCTGAAAGACGCCGCCACCTTTCCAATAGGCGTGGGCGTAGATTATGATCCCTTCATGGCCAATGGCAACTATACCAATATTATTAAAGCACAATTTGACAATGCTACCGCCGGGTATGTAATGAAACATGGGGCTATCGTTCAGGGCAATGGCGCGTTAAACTTTAACAGGGCCGATGCCTTTGTAAATGCAGTTACAGGTGCAGGCATGAGTGTACACGGACATACACTGTGCTGGTACCAAAACAACAATGGCAACTATTTACGGGATCTGATAACGGTTCCCTCAAATCCCAACCTGGTCACAGATGGCTCTTTTGAAGTGGCAGGCAGCGGGTCGGCACCCTTTGCCAACTGGAGTGTTTATAATGGCCCTGCTTTGATCAGTGCTGGTAGTGGAACAAATGAGACCTATGGCGGCTCCCGTTCCCTCAAAGCAGCGCCTGTTACTGCCAGTGATGCCTGGAGGGTACAGATTGCGAGCAATCCCATGCCCCTTACTATTGGAGCTGGTTATAAGGTGCGCTTTTACGCTAAAGCAGCCACCGCAGGAGGGAAGTTCAGGTTGTCAAACAGCGGCGGTCAACAATTCGCACAGTATTCAAACGATTATCCCATAACAACAAGTTGGGCACCCTATGAATGGACGTTTACAACAAATGAAGCCAGCAAACAGATCCTGTTCGATATGGGGGCATCACCCAATACTTATTATGTTGACAGCGTGAGCGTAACACTGGCCGCTCAGACTAATTTTTCCGAATTACAACTCCGGGTAGATACAACGCTGAAGAATTTCATCACCAGCATGGTTACGCGGTATAAAGACAGGGTACATGCCTGGGATGTGATCAATGAACCCTTTGATGACAATGGTGTGGTTAGAAGCGGCACAAGCGTTAGCGATGCTTTCTATTGGGGCGATTACCTGGGCGACCGGGATGGCTCCAAAAAATTACTTACGAACGGGGATAGCATGATAGCAAAAGCTTTCCGGTATGCGCGTGCCGCCGACCCCACCGCCAAATTATTTTTGAACGATTATGCCCATGAGACCAATAATGTGAAGATGGACAGCCTTATTGCTCTTATAACGCGGTTAAAAGCAAAGGGCGTTCCTATTGACGGGGTAGGGCTGCAGTTTCACATGACCTACCTGGTGTCGAATACCGCCATCGACAATGCATTGATGAAAATGGCCAAACTGGGGCTATTGGTAAAGATCACCGAACTGGATATCAGTGTAAACCTCGGCGACCAGCAGAACCCGCAAACGGCCAATTTTGTATTGTCGCCCACTATGCTGCCGCAGCAGGCTGCCAAATACAGGTATGTCGCGGAATCGTATCTCCGCAATGTGCCCGAGGCGCAACGAGCCGGTATCACAATTTGGGGAGTAGGTGATGCAGACTCCTGGTTACGCAACCGCACGCCGTATCATACAAAAGATTATCCGCTGTTGTGGGATGACAATTATAACAGAAAAGAGGCCTTTAACGAATTCCTCACCGGCCTGCAACTAAAATAAATCAGTAGAGACCGCCTGTTAGGGCTGGGCGCTTAATCGTGCTCAGTTCTGACAGGTTTGGATCGTCTCACTAAGGCGAGATCCGCTTTTATATTGCTCTTTTTAAAACCTCCGGAAGGTAACTGATAAACCAATCCGGAAGTTTATCTTTTGATGCAAATAGCTCTAATTTGGAGTTTATCATTTTGGCCAGAAGAAATGGCGTAGTAGTAGAAGTGTCGAAAACTAATAAAGAATCTAAAAGATTGAGGTTCCGGTCAAGCTGTTTTAAATTTCCATAAAAGTTATTTTCAATCATCAAACGAGGAACGAAATGTCCTCCATCTTTAACTCTCTCCAGCACACGAAGTTCTGATTGGTCCGTGTTGCTTAAGCCAAAGAAGATCAAATGCACAGTATACCCGTCTTTTTTAAAAAATCTGGGTATATTCCAGGAACTATCCTCTGTAAAATGACCCTCGTATGCAAAATGCTTATTGGAGCCAATTGCTTTATCAACCAATTGGCTGAACGTTTCTACCACAAAATCATTTGCTACTTCTCTTATTTTCTTGTCAACTCGCGTTCCTGACTTCCAAAGCTCCAAATGTTTTTGCATGTAAAGCTTGTCACCATCAAAAAATGAGGAATCATCTAAAACATGTGCGGGAACGTAATCCTGGCCAATTGTAGATTTATCAGCTCCGTTTGATCCGGAAATTATATAAAGGTCAGGCATGGAAGGGTGTTAGACCTAATGCAACCCGAAGTTGAGCCGCCTCATCTAATGATAATTCGCGAATAGCTTTAAAATCATTGCCGGATTCGTTTATTTGTTCGATGGTGATTTTTCCGTCGGCATATTCCATATAGCATTGATAAGAAGGCAAATCCGGTGAATTAATCATAAAAGGTTTACCTCTTTTTAACTTATTCAATCGAACCTTCATTATGGCATTATGCCCAATTTGTTCTAATTTCTGCGCCTGTGTCACTGTATTGCATTTAAATACACGAATATAATAAGAAAAGTTTAAATAGGGCTGGGCGCTTAATCGTGCTCAGTTCTGACAGGTTTATTATTTAAACCTCGTTAATGACAAAACGAGATCAAATCAAGGTTATGGGCAACACAATAATTGATGTTCAGAATTAGCCCCTGCAGATTTTCATACCCGAATTCCCTATCATCCGGAATTCTGGCCAGTTCCTGAATTTTTTCGTCGGAGATTTGAACAGAAGACAGCTTGTCTTTAATAGCTGTTAGCTCTTCCTGTTTTATGACACCGGTACCGGGGTCAAGTGTCTTGGAAATTGGAAAAGTATGGCTATTCCTGAATAGTGTCCGCTCTGTATCAAAATCTTTAATGCCAAAATCATCAGACAGTATTTTATTTATCAAATTTGTGTCATTGCCAAGTTTAATATCCTGATGAAATGGAAGTTCTTTTCCTAACGATGCACAAATACACAGAAATGCATAGCCAAAGACGTCATCATTCTTAATGCTAACTGGCCGGCCTTCAATAATTTCAACTAAAGCGCTGGAAAGGCTGATTGAAGATCCATTTATTTCAGATTCGTAGTGCTTAAAAGTTTTATCTGATTGAACCTGATTCAATATTGCCTGATCTTTTGATCCAAATACCTTTTGTATTTCTACAGTGTTGATGCCGTACGAAAAAATGTAGTATCCCATAGAATCGAAACTTTTTCTTTATAAGAATCGCGGTTAAGACGGACAGAATGTGAAATGTATTGTGCCCTTAGTGAAAATATTCCTTATTTTAATTTCAGGCACCTATGCCGATCTCCCATTATCTCAACATACTTCTTTTTTGCCTCATTGCTTAAGAAGCTACGTTCCACTAACTCCATCGCTTTCAACGTGCCTTGCATTACCTCATCTACAACCTTACCCGCCAGGGTTGGGTTAATGCCAATCAATTCAGCAAATGCAATGAATGAGGTCTTTGTATACGTGCCAAAATTCAAATAAGACTTTTCATTATAGTCACCTTCATATAGTCCGCCATGTAACGCCAGCCGGCTATCGTCTATATGTAACGCAGTGCATAAGAGATCGTAAGCTGGTGACAAAATATAGTCGCCCTGTTCAGTTTCCATAAGGGAGAAATTTTTTAAATGGGCATCACCATTTGCAATAAGATAGTTGAATACAAGAATCCGGAAAAACTCAAGCATTACAACTGGTACCGCCGAAGCATATAGCTGAATTAACCTGGCTATATCAAGATAGGATCCATTGTACTTAAAATTTTCTCCTTCTATCTCTGGCGTTTTTTCAAGCAGTGTGGCAAAGTCTTCCAATTGATATTTGTTTACACCATCGGGTTTGTAATCAAAACGGCGGGCGATGTAGGCCGGGGAGCCATCTTCAAAGAAGATCATACCACAGGCAGTAGTTTTAATTCCCATTACCTGGCGGGCAATCAACATACTTACGTGTTCGTTGGCAGGCAAATCGTTGACCATAATAAGTCTCTCTGCCGGAACTGGTTTCAAAATATGCGATCCTTCTGTATCGGTAAGGAGTAGACTGTTTTTCTGAAGTCGCAGACTGTATTTTTCCTGTACACCACTTATGCTGAGACGCTTAAGTTTTTCCTTATATTCACGGCTTTGTTCATTGTATTTTCCTGGTGAAGCAAAAGGGAGGACATGGGATACCTTTTTTGAACGGCTGCCAAACAATGCTTGCTGTGCAACCGGACTATATGTATGATGTCCCGGTTGAAGTGTAGATGGGCAATAGTTAATTTCCTGTAGGCTCATGAATTTCTTTTATACTAAGGGGGCCGATTCTATCACCACCGGCAGTGGCGAGTAACAAACCGAAATAATCATTTTCGTCAATTTTTAATAAGCGGTTCTGCATCGCTTTATTAGATCCCTCACTTAATCCATTTACGAATGCCGGGAATAGAACATTACTCTCATAAGGAGCTTCTCTGAGCGGCAACGTAAGACTAACTGGTTGTGTGGCTGTGGTGAGATAGTTTTTGTCGTATACAAAACGGTAAATCCTTGCATCTTTAGATAAGATACCTGCAAGCTGACCATTGTAAAATATTTGAGCCGCTCTCATACATTACTATTTTGGAAGGGAGTTTTTAATACAAGTTCCAGATTCAATCCAAGCGGCTCAATCAACCGGAGAAGCGTTTCAAGCGAAGGATTTCCTTTTCCCTGTTCAACCAATTGGATTGTGCGTGTATTAACACCCGATAAATCAGCAAGTTTGGGCTGCACCAGGCCTAATAATTCCCGTCGTTGCCGGATCCTGTCTCCAATTTTGACCATTAAATCACGCATTATAATTCGCTTTTCAGTGTAAGTTACGAAAAAACAGGCCATATTAACGGCAAATAGCGTATTATAATTTGCTTTTTACTGTTATTTATTGAATACTTATGGTTTCAAAGGAAAGGGTGAAAAAATTGGGAATTAATAAATGATTTGGCTTTGTCCAACTGCATAAAACAAATTCCTCCAGTTTCCTGATTTGGTCATTGTCCAGCTCATGGTTTATGCTGTCTAAAAATGCTCTTAATATAGTATATCCAACAATCGTAGGATTTGTATCAGAAGTCAGGCCTTCTATTTTATTTATTTGTACCGTCGAATACCTGTCTACTAAGGAAAATCCATACTTCAAACCAGACCGTGCTCCAGCCTTCCAATCGTCATAGCCCTTTGCTGATACTTCTTCAATGTAGCCCTGACTGGTAAAGCCTATCCCGTTATAATGTTCATTTATTTCGTTGGTTCCCTCCAAATTTGGAAACACCTCAATGTTTACTATGGCAACATACCCAATGCCATTTTTTATTTTTGTCCACTTATAAGATTTTGGATCCTCTGTCATGTGCTTGAGGGATTGATATTGTCCATGCAAATCTCCAATTACATAGGTGCTCATAGGGTCTTAATTAGGCACTTACAACTTTATTGATTTTTACCAGCTTACCATCCTGACGAATGATTTTCACTTCCTTGTACTCCCTTAAATAAACAATATAATCATCAGGCTGAAAGAAACTCATTACGATTATATTTTCATAATAGGTTACGAATTGTTCATAATCACTCAGGTTAAAGCTGAAGGCCTTTCCCTTACTTAGAGATTCGCCAGAAATAAATAACACCTCTGTAGATTCAGCATACTCATTATTAAATACCAGGTCTCGAAAATCATTTTCATCAAAATCAATTCTGCCGAATTCGAAATCTTCCCATTTCTCAATTTTGTTGTCACTTATTGTACACTCAGATAGTAAAGCCCAGTCATATAATTCTTTTGGCAAAAAACGGAAGGGTTTATTCCATTTTGAAGTCAGGATTTCCTGTTCCAGGATGTTTTTTACTTCGGTAGGATCTATTGTTTTAATCATTTTGCAATAATATGAAATTGCGGATACTGTCCCATACCAGTTATACCCCATTCTCCCATCTTTTGTATATTTGACTAACAGCACCCAACCTGTACCTTCAACAAACGATGCACCAATGAGAAAATTAAAGATTCTTGCAGCAATTGCCTGCCTGTCCCTTATTAGCCATTTTTCCACCGCACAAACAGCCAAAGTAAACAATCCCATCCTGGCCGGTTTTTATCCCGATCCATCCATTTGCCGGGCCGGTAATGATTATTACCTGGTTAATTCCACTTTTGCCTATTATCCCGGATTGCCCATCTTCCACAGTACCGATCTCGCCAATTGGGAACAGATCGGTTTTGCCATGGACCGCCCCGAACAACTGAACCTGGACGGCACCCATGTGTCGGGCGGACTGTTTGCACCCACCATCCGTTTTTATAAGGGCACTTTCTATATAACCTGTACCAACACCAGCCATGGCGGCAACTTTATCATTACCGCAAAAAATCCCAGGGGCCCGTGGAGCAATCCTGTTTTCCTGCCGAATGTAAAAGACATCGACCCTTCGTTGTTTTTTGATGACAACGGAAAAGCCTACATCGTTTACAATAGTTATGCACCTGGAAACAAACCACAATATGATGGCCACCGTACCATCAGGATGTACGAAGTAGACCTCCCCACCCTGCAAACAAAAGGGGAGGAGATCACCCTGGTAAACGGCGGTTCCGATATTTCGCAAAAACCGGTTTGGATTGAAGGGCCGCATATTTTTAAATACAACAAAAGCTATTATTTAATGTGCGCAGAAGGCGGCACAGGGTACAATCATTCAGAAGTGATCTTTAGAAGTAAAAAAGCAGAAGGGCCTTATGAGCCATATGCAGGCAATCCGATCCTTACCCAACGGCAGCTGAATGTAAACAGAAAGAAATCAGTGACCTCAACCGGTCATGCAGACCTGGTAACGGCCCCCGATGGCAGCTGGTACGCTGTATTCCTGGGCTGCCGTCCGGTAAATGATGACAATTACAATACGGGCCGCGAAACTTTTATGGCCCCGGTGCAGTGGAAGGAAGACTGGCCAATCATTCTGCCGGCTAATGAACCGGTACCCGATAAAGTAAGCATCACCGGCGCTACCGCTAAAAATCCCCTGCCATTCAGCAGTGATTTTCTATTCCGGGATAACTTCAAAACCACCGCTTTGAATTACCGCTACCAATTTCTGCGAACCGTACGTGAACCCTGGTATCAGGTCAACAGTCTTACCGGAACGCTCACCATACAATTAAAACCGGCTACCATTGCCGAAAAGGTAAATCCGGCATTTATTGGATACCGCCAGGCGCACCAGCGGGGGTATGCGTCTACGGCGCTCACCTTTACACCAGCCAGTTCACAGGAGAAAGCCGGTTTGCTGGTCTTTCAAAACGAAACCCATTATTTCTATCTGTGCCAGTCGGTAGACAACAACCAGCCTGTGTTGCAATTGTACAGAGGACCTGGTCAAAATGGGGGCGAACCTTTACTGCTGAGCACGTTAAAAATTCAGTCAGATGGCCGGCAGCCGATTCAATTAAAAATACAAACCAACGGCAATGCCTATTCCTTCTACTATGCAGAAAAAGGCAGCAACAGCTGGCGCGCATTTAAAGAAGGCATCGATGCCAGCTTTTTAAGCACACATACCGCCGGCGGATTTGTAGGTTGTATGTATGCCATGTATGCCACCTCAAATGGAGCGCCTACTAACAACAAAGCGGTGTTCAATTATTTTGAAAGCAGGGGCAATGACGACTAGCTTACTGTGTCACATACATAATCTTAATATAAGTTAATAAAACACTATTTCTGGTAGTTATAGGGCGCTGGGTTTGTAAAACATGCGTATAGAACATACTTTTGATTTGTTAACCCAGCAACCCTTATGTACCCAGTATGGCCGGTCACCAGAACATGGCTGCTTATAGCAGTATGTTATTTTTTTTGTATACCAGCATTTGCCCAAAAGTCTAATATGATCAGGGGCAGGATCATAGACACCACTGAGAAAAAGGACCTCCATAATTCAATTGTTGCACTCATTGACCTGGCAGATACAACGCTGTACAGATCCGTGCGCACCAATGAATCCGGCTATTTTGAATTGACTCAAATACCGGCAGGCAGGTACACGCTGCTGATTGCCTATCCCAAAATGGCCGATTACCTGCAGGACTTAACCATCGCCGACACCTCTATTATAGACCTGAAAACCATTCCCATGGTTTCCAAGGCCGACCTGCTACAGGAAGTAGTGGTACGGGCCGGTTATGCAATACGTATGCGTGGCGACACGCTGGAGTATAATGCAGATAGTTTTGCCGTAAAACCAGGCGCCAATGTAGAAGAAATGCTGAAACGCCTGCCGGGTATCCTGATTGATAAAGATGGAAAGATCATTGCACAGGGCAAGGAGGTACAAAAGATATTGGTAGATGGTGATGAGTTCTTTTCTGCCGACCCTAAATTCGCTTCCCGGTATCTGCAAGCCGATGCTATTGACAAAGTACAGGTGTTCGACGACAAAAGCGAACGGGCCAAATTCACGGGTATCGACGATGGACAACGTACCAAAACCATAAACCTGAAACTGAAGAAAGACCGGAAGAATGGTGTTTTTGGCAAGCTGTCAACCGGCAGTAATGGTGATGATTACTACCAGCACGAAGCCATGGGCGCCTTGTTCAATGGCGCCCGTAAGATCTCGCTCTTTGGCCTGTCGTCAAAAACCGGTAAGCAGGACCTTAACTATGGCGACCTTAACCAGTATGTTACAGAAGACTACGAGATCATCAATGATGGCGTGGGCGGCTTCAGCGTCCAGGGCGGAGGAAGCAGGTTTGGCGGAGAAAATACAGCGAGTGGATTGCCTTCCGTTCAATCGGGTGGCGCCCATTATTCCGATAAATGGAACGAGGGGAAACAAAAACTAAATACCAATTACCGCGTTAAACAGGTAAACGCAACCGGGTGGAGCAATGGCACTTCTACCAATGTATTAGTAGATGGTACTTCTTTTACCAATAAAAATGAAAGCCAGGACAACTCCTACAGCTTTACGCAAAAGGGAAGCGGCAGTTTTATTTTTGCAGTAGACTCCTTTTCCACGGTAAAAGTTTCTGCCAATGGCAGCCTGGGCAACAACAACAGTTTCCAAAGCAATCTCACCAGTTCCACCAATGAAAAAGATATCCTGGTAAACAATACCGCACAAACCACCCGAAGCAACGGTACCAATAAAGCTTTTGGCAGTAACATCAGTTACCAGCGGAAATTCAGAAAGGAGGGGAGGACCCTTTCCTTTAACTTGCAGCAGGAATACAAAAACGCGCTGGGCGATGCCTATAATTTTTCAGCCAACAATTATTACGATCCTTCATCGGGTTTATTCAAAAATGCCGATACACTCGATCAGTTGCAACAAAGCAACAACCAAAACGAATCTTATGCAGGACGTTTGATCTATTCCGACGCCCTGAGCAATAAATTGCGCATGGGTGTTGAATACGGATTTAAAAATAATATTGCCAGCAATGTGTTCAGCACGCTGAATAAGACTAATGAAAAGTTCAGCGAACGCGTGGATTCACTCAGCAATAATTACATCTTTGGCGCCACTACCCACATTACCGGCGCCACGCTGGCATTTATACAAAAAAAGATAAACATTACATTGGGAGGAAGGGCCTTGTTTACCCATTATAACCAGGAAGACAATGACCTGCATAATCGAACTACCCGGCGTTTTATAAATCTGTCACCCCAGATGACGCTTTATTATAATCTCAAATCAAACCTGAATGTTGGGTTAAATTATAACGGACAAACGGTACAGCCAACGCTCGATCAATTGCAGCCCTTACAAAAAAGCAGCAACAAATTGAATGTAGTGGTGGGCAATCCTGATCTGCGTCCTGCCTTCCAGCACAATGCCAATGTAAACTTTTTTAGTGCCAATATGAAGAAGGGTAGCTTCCTCTCCACAAACTTCGGCGTTAATTATACCAGTAACAGTATCACCACCAGTATCCTTATCGATTCACAAAACCGTACCACTACCCGGTATATAAACATGAATAGTATTCCGGCGTTGAACATAAATACTGCTTACAACTGGATGTTAAAAAAGTATCATGTGAATGCATCGGTCAGTTTGGGGGCGAATAAAAATGCCAGCTATACTATTCAGAACGATCAAAAATTAAAGAATGAAAATCTTAATTTGAATGCAGGCCTTACGCTTAGTCATGAATGGAAAAATGTAATGTACTGGATATACCGCGGAAATGTAAATAAAAGTATTGGCTGGTCAGACATTGCCGGCAGTACCAATACCCGTACTCTGTTCCATACGCACACCATTAACGCAACCAATTATCTGCCCTGGCATATGGAGCTGGCCAATGAATGCACCTTCAACTTTCAGCCAAAGAACGGATCCTTCAACACCCATTTCAATACCATCCAATGGAATGCTTTTATAAGAAAGAAATTCCTGCGAAACGACCAGGCGGTCATTCAGCTGGCTGCAAACGATATCCTGAATAATAACACCGGTTATACCCGCAGTGTAACCGGCAGCAACGTTTCCGAATCGAACCGGTTTGTGATAAAACGGTACTGGCTGCTTTCGCTGACCTGGAATTTTTCAAAAAGCTTAAAACAATAAGGATGAAACAACTGCTAATATTATTGATTTGTGGCGTGGTGATAACGGAAGCAATGCATGCGCAGGACTTCATCACCCGGGGTAAAATTGAATTTGAAATAAAAAAGAATTATAAAAGAATGCTGATGGACCGCCACCCAGAAATGGAATGGAGTGGCGCCATGCCTGAGTTTGATATCGTTTACCGCGACCTGGTATTTTCGGGGAACCAGTTGTTGTATTCACCTGCCCGTAAAGGCACGGCTAAATCGCCAATCAATGAAACTACCCTGTACACCAACCTCGATACCCGGCAGATCGTTTCAAAACAGGGTTTCATGACTGAGGCATTTCTTCTGGAAGACAGTGTGCACCCCATAAAATGGAAAATGGAAAATGAAGTGAGAAAGATCGCCGGTTTTGAATGCCGCAAAGCAGTTGGCCGTTATCACGACAGTGTATACGTGGTAGCTTTTTATTGTCCGGAAATAGTGCCGCAGGGCGGTCCTGAATTCTTTGCCGGTTTGCCCGGCATGATCCTCGGTTTGGCCATTCCCCGTTTGTATACCACCTGGTTTGCCACGCACGTTGAACTGGCCACCTTCGATGAAGCCAGAATAGCGCCGCCCACTATAAAGAACAGCCAGCCCTATAAAAAACAGGAGCTGGCAACCATGCTTTATAAAAAGTACAAAGATTCAGCGTGGGGCGGGGAGCTTACCCTTGAAAAAGTATTATCGGCTCTGGATGCCTATACGTTTAACTAAAAGCAACTATAAGCTGTAAGCCCTAAGCTTTAAGACATCGCGCAGACAATTGCGTCCATATGCTATATGCTGGAGGTTATAAGCTTTCGCGGCAGCAAAATGCTGCATAAATATGTATTCGCTTACAGCTTACAGCTTGAGGCTTATAGCTGTATCCTATTTTTCGTTTAGCGTTTTTTTAATACATTCGCATAGTGAACTACAGCGTAAAAATATTCTACTCATACCTCGCCTTCCTGAGAAGCGCCTGCGCCAACGTGCCATAGTATTTGCCGCGTCTTCTACACACATCTTATTGTTTACTTTCTCAATCAAAATAAATTATGAAACATATTGCCGTTGTCGGACTGGGCAAGGTGGGTTCACTGGTAGCCACCTTGCTGAACGATATTTTTACTGTTACCGGAATTGATCAAAAGGCCCCTGCCGACGTACCATTTAAAGTAGTCACAGGAAACATTACCGATGCTAAATTTTTAGAAGATATATTATCAAAACAGGATGCTGTAGTGTCTTGTTTACCCTATAACCTGAATTTGCCGGTGGCCGAGGCTGCTTTCAAAACCGGTATTCATTATTTCGATCTCACGGAAGATGTGCCCACTACCAGCGCTATCCGTAAAATGGCTGAAACCTCCAAAGGAGTCATGGCGCCGCAATGCGGACTGGCACCCGGTTTTATTGGTATTGTTGGAGCCGATCTTTGTCACCGGTTCACCAAATTGCGCGATGTGGAGTTACGGGTAGGTGCCCTGCCCCGTTATCCTAACGGGTTGATGGCGTACTCTTTCACCTGGTCGCCGGCCGGGGTGATCAACGAATACATCAACGATGCGGAGGTAATTCATAACGGTGCCCGAAAAATGGTACCCTCATTAGATGGCATAGAACATATCAATATAGAAGGACAGGAGTTTGAAGCCTTCAGCACGAGCGGTGGTTTGGGTACTTTGTGTGAAACCCTGGAAGGAAAGGTTGATACCCTGAATTACAAAACCATCCGCTACCCGGGCCACGCAAAGCTGATGCGCTTTTTATTATATGAGCTGATCCTCAAAGATAAGCGCGAGTTAACTGAACAAATACTAACAGAAGCGAAACCCCCGGTACGGGAAGATGTGGTGTATGTATATGCCGTAGTGGAAGGCTGGAAAGGGCAGGAACTGGCCCGCGAAGAATTCTATCAGGCATACCATCCCATTACCATCAATGGAAAAGAATGGCGCGCCATCTCGTGGACAACAGCCGCCTCCGTAGCCGCCGTGGTGGAAATGGTCGCCAATAAAGAACTGCCCCAAAAAGGATTTATAAAGCAGGAAGAGATACCTTTCGAAAAGTTCCTGAAGACTAAGAATGGGTCTTTGTACGGAAAAAAACAATAAGTAATCTGTGTATAGTAACTGGTAACCTGCAATCAGTAATTATTAAATGAATTTTCTATTATGTCCACAATTCTCGATAAAGTTCTGAACGGCCTCATGTCCCGCTACAAACAACGCGTACCCGATGTATCGGCGATCATCGATGCTATGATAAAGGAAAATATCATACAACAGCCGGATAATATTGAAAATGACCATATTGCGTTTCGCACTATGGGTGTGCCACAGCTTGGCGTACAGTCGTTGGAGAAGATCTTTTTGCAGTACGGTTACGTAAAAAGGGACTTCTATCATTTCCCCGAAAAGAAGCTCGACGCATACTGGTATGCACCGCCATCACCGCAATACCCCCGGATTTTTATTAGTGAATTGCGCGTGAAAGACCTGTCGCCCGAAGCGCAACAGATCATCACCAGTTATACCAATGAGGTAACAGCCGATCCTGTTTCTACCTTGAACCTCGATGATGCGGGTGCGGTAGACCAGTTCCTGCACAGTGGTTTGTGGCGGCTGCCCACCTGGGCCGATTTTCAAACCCTGGCAGCCCAAAGCGAATATGCAGCCTGGGTTATTTACAACCGCTATTACCTTAACCATTTTACCATCAGCGTACATAACCTGAAAGATGGCTATAATACCATTGTCCAATTCAACGAGTTTCTGGAGCGCAATGGGTTTAAACTGAACAATGCCGGCGGCAAAATTAAGACCAGTCCCGATGGCGGTTTATTACAAAGCTCTACTGTGGCCGAAATGATCGATGCGGAGTTTGCCGGGGGCGAAGTACACGCCATTTCAGGTTCTTATATAGAATTTGCTGAAAGACGCGTATTGCCGCAATTTGCACATTTGCCTAAAGACCAGATCCAACGGATCCATCGCCGGGAAGGTTTTGAGGCAGGCAATGCGGATAAAATTTTTGAAAGCACTTACACTTCGCAAACGAATAGATAACTGTTGCCGGTTACCGGTTACCAGGTCCCGGAATCCGGAAACTGGTAACCGGTAACTTACTGTTCATGCAACTTTTCCAACACCATTAGCATCTTCTTTGTATCTTTCTATTATTGCATTCATATGCTATAAATTAATTACAACATGAAGAAAACGATAGCGCCTGCCCGCATGAAATTTGTATTGACCGCATTCTGTTTGTTATCCTTCACCATTGTTTCCCTGGCAAAAGACAAAATACTGGTATTTTCAAAAACAGCCGGTTATCACCACAAATCCATCGATGCAGGTATCAAAGCCATTCAGGAATTGGGCTTGAAATATCATTTTGAGGTAGATACCACTACCGATTCCACAAAGTTTGTATACGCCAACCTGAAGCAGTATACTACTATTGTTTTCTTAAGCACCACGGGCGATGTATTGAATGAGGAGCAGCAAAATGCTTTTCAGCAATACATCAAGGCCGGCGGTGGTTTTCTGGGCGTACATGCGGCTACCGATACCGAATACGGCTGGCCCTGGTATGGTAAACTGGTAGGTGCTTACTTTATAAAACATCCCAAGATCCAGGAAGCGGTGCTGATCATAAACGACAGCAACAACATTGCCACCAAACATTTACCCCGTCCCTGGAAACGTACCGACGAGTGGTATAATTTCAAAGACATTCAGCCCGATCTGCATGTGCTGGTATCCATCGACGAAAGTTCTTACCAGGGTGGAAGCAACGGCGCCAGTCACCCGATGGCCTGGTACCACAACTTCGAAGGCGGCCGTGCCTTTTACACCGAATTGGGGCATACCGACGAATCCTTTGCCGATCCTTTGTACCTGCAACATTTATGGGGCGGTTTACAATATACTATGGGCAAAGTGAAAATGAAGAAGTAGGGTAGTAGCAAGATATTTAAAAAGGCGGTCTGTTATCAGTCCGCCTTTTTTCTTTACTTATAGTATGTAATGAAGGTCATTCAGTACGCAATGATTTCACCGGATTGGCCATGGCCGCCTTCATCGCCTGTAAACCCACGGTAAGCAATCCTATTCCAATGGCCGCAGCGCCAGCAGCAATAAACATCAGAATACTCAATGGCGAACGGTAGGCATAATTTTCCAGCCAGTTATACATCAGGAACGAAGCCAGCGGTGTAACGATCAACAATGCGAGCACGATCAGCCGAACGATCTCCTTACAAAGCATCACCATAATATTCTGCACCGTAGCTCCTAACACCTTCCGAATGCCGATTTCCCGGCCTCTTCTTTCCGTAGACAAAATGGTAAGACCGAGCAGGCCTAAACAAGAGATAAGGACAGTTATGTACATCGCCACATTGATCACCCTTTCGGCCCTGAGATCGTCTGCATACATTCCGGCGACAATCTCGTCCAGGAAGGAATACTCAAACGGCTTCCCGGGGAAGACAGCCTTCCAGTCCTTTTCAAAATGGCCAATGAGGGTCTTCAATTCACCGGCGGTCATCTGTTGAGCGGCGATCTTCACCCCAAGGACCGTCTCCTGCTCGATATCGTGACGGATGATGATCGGCCTGGCCGCACGATGAAAAGAGCGATCATAAAAATCGGTTACCACACCGGCTACGGGACAGGCTACATTATCCCCTACGAGTACCTCCCGGCCAATGGCCTTGCTTACATCGGCAAAACCCAATGCATGGGCACATTGCTCACTGATCAGCACTTCCCTGCTGCTGTCGCCTGGGAGCAGGTTTCGCCCCGCGATCAGCTTCAGTCCATAAAAAGGAACATATGCTTCGTTGCTATAATGCAAGGATACCTCCATCTCCTCATAACTGTTTTTCAGCGCGAAGCCGAAAAAGCTCCGACGCATAAAACCAACTGGCGGCGCTCCCTCTTTGATCACCTGCACTACGCCGGTATGCTGCCTGATCTTATCAGCCAGTATCGCCATCTTACCCGGTATCGGGGAAGGCTCCCGCTTCGTTCCTGACGGATTCATAGTTATTCCGCCACGACCCTGGTTGAGCGGAAAAGTGATCGTAATGATCGCATCCGTTTTGATGCCTACGTTTTTATGCAGGATATACCGCATCTGCGAACCCATAACGAAGGACATGATGATAAATAACAGGGAGATGATAAATTGAAAGACGATCAATCCTTTGCGCAGTTCCCCTTTTCCGCCATCTGGCACTGCCGCGATCCCTTTCAGGGTCACTGTAGGTAGATATCTTCCCAGCACTTTCGCAGGATAAAACCCCGCCAGACCGGTAGTCGCCGCAACAACCAATAACAAAAACAACAACGTACCCCCATCCATCCGGAAATGGACACCCGCTGGTATCAAATCGGCAAACAGGAGGAATACCGGCCTTATCATCAACACTGCAAGCACCGCAGCTCCTATTGTCACCAACAGGGTTTCGGTAAAAAATTGAACCGCAATGCCCGACTTACTGCCGCCCAGCACCTTTCGAACGCCGATCTCTCTCGCTCTCCGCATGGATTGCGCGGTAGATAAATTGACAAAATTGATGATGGCAAGAATAAGGATAAAAAGGGCCGCGGCCAGCAACACTTTCAAAACCCCCATATTGGCCTTTCTAACCACCCAACCTCCATAATGCTCATAAAAATGGATGACCCATAAGGGTTTCAAAATGGCACTGAACTCCGTTCTTTTGCCTAAGTGTTGTTTAATCAGGGCATCCAATTGCGTATCGATCTGCGAGGGCGTTACGCCGGCTGCCAGTTTGACCATCATCTGGCTGGAACCGTCTATTTTATTCCAGTCATCTAATTTTATCTTACGATTCAGCCAACTTAAGGGGATCGTAGCATATGAGATCCATTGGCTAAAATTAAGATCCGTGTTACCTGCAACATCAGCAACAACACCTGTTACCCGCACCATCAGCGAATCCTGGTAAAAGATGGTGCGGCCAATGACCTTGTCCGGCTCAAGATTGCCGAAGTATTTTCTGGCCTTTTCCGCAGTAAGCACTACGGAATTAGGCAGGCTCAGGGACGTTGCGGCATTTCCGCTTAACCACTGGTATTGAAAGATGTCGAAATATTGTGGTTCCGCGATAACGAGGCTGCCGTCGTCGTTGAATTGCTGCGGTGCTTCATTCCGGTTACCTGGTACCGTCACATCGGCCGAATAGTTATAAAAAGCAGCCACTGTTTGAAGGCCGGTTATCTCCCGGCGCATGGCGGCCGGCATGGGGAGAGGTACCATTCTATAATGAGCTTCTTTTGCCAGTGCCCCGTAGTCCACGCAAAAGATGCGGTCATGGTCCGGATGAAAGGTATCAAAACTATATTCGTACCGGTTAATCAGAAAAATAACCAAACAGGCACAAATGCCGAATGCCAGACCCAGTACATTGACGATACTATAAACTCTATTGCGAACGAGGGTACGCCACGCAACCATCCAATAATTTTTAAACATAGCAATCATTTAGGTTAAGGGAGCCGGAAAGATCGAACAAATAAAGTACCGGGTTGAAACCAGATTAATAATTAATAGTTTATATATGACATTACGCCGATGACTGTCCGATTCCGATACAGGAAGTGTCTGAATTGTGACAGTGGATGCGTAATCATAATAATTAACATTGAATACCAATTCCTTATAATTCTTGTCCATACTTTATCTACGCTCATTTTTAGGCAGTAGGACTGGTTCTGAATTGTTTTGCAGCAAAATCGTCTTATGCGCTCAAAACTGTTACAAGCAGCGCTGATCCTGCTGCTTACCCTTTCTTTTCATTCAATGGCCCATGCTCAATGCACCTGGTTTACCAAATTAGCCGCCAGTGGTACAAGCTGGCATTCCCTGGGTATAAAAAACGATGGTACCCTATGGGCATGGGGCTACAATCTGTATGGAGAATTAGGCAATGGTACCAATACGAATAGTTCTACTCCCATTCAAATAGGAACGGCAGCCGATTGGGCATCGGTTGCTGCCGGCTGGACCTATAGTTTGGGTATAAAAAGCGATGGTACCTTATGGGCCTGGGGGGATAATTCCTCCGGACAATTGGGTATTAATTCATTGACCTCAAAAAATACGCCCACTCAAATAGGGACCGATAACAACTGGGTTTCGGTAACTGCCGGAAACGTATTCAGTCTGGGTATAAAAAGCGACGGCACCCTGTGGGCGTGGGGAGAAAATCTTGACGGGGAACTGGGTACGGGCACAAGTCCAAACAAATTGCTCGTTAATCCAACCCAGGTGGGTACTGCCAATAACTGGGTGTCGGTATCTGCCGGCTGGTATTTTAGTGTAGCCTTAAAAAACGATGGTACCATCTGGGGCTGGGGAAGTAACAGCAATGGACAACTGGGAGATGGCACAACTACCAAAAGAGCTCTGCCTGCTCAAATAGGCACTGCCAGCAATTGGGCTTCTATAACCGCAGGGTCCAGTCATTGTGTAGCCTTACAAAGTGATGGTACCATCTGGAACTGGGGAGGTGTTGTTACGATGCTGCTAACGCCCACTCAGGTGGGCACCGCCACCGATTGGGAATCGGCGATTGCCAGCGGTGGTACTGACCTGGCTATAAAAAAGGACGGCACCCGGTGGGCCTGGGGTGATAACAGCTATGGACAATTGGCCGATGGAACCAGGGTTGCCAAAGCAACCCCCATTCAAATAGGTACCGCCAATTGGGCCCTGGTAGGGTCAGGATCTGGTCATTTTATCCAGGTAAAATCTGATGGCCGCGTGTTTGCCTGGGGATTTGATACCTACGGACAACTCGGCGATGGCGGTACGGCCAATGTATATACAGGACCAAAACAAACACTCCCTTCCAGCTTTAATTTAACTTCGAACAACAACAGCAGTACACAAACACAAACCGGCTTTACCATTTACAATGCTAATTGTGAACTTATAGCCAGTGTAGTACAAACAGGCGGCAATACTGCCATAACGGGTACTACCACCGCCAAAGTATGGCCAACTCTTGCATCACCTGCTGGTTATGTAAAACGCCATTTTGAAATAAACCCTGTTACCAATGCGACTACCGCAACAGGCAGGGTAACCTTATATTTTACCCAACAGGATTTTACCGATTACAACCTCGTAAATCCGCAAAAGCTGCCCCTCGATGCTACTGATGCAGCCAATAATAAAAGGAATTTACGCATAGAAAAACGAAGCGGCACCAGCAGCGATGGCTTACCGGGTTCTTATAGTGGTGCTGTAACAATCATTGATCCCGACGATGCCAATATAATCTGGAACAGTGCCAACAGCCGTTGGGAAGTGACGTTTAAAACAACAGGTTTCGGTGGCTTTTTTGTTAAATCATCATTGAATATCCTGGATAAAGTGGACCTTACTGCTGCTTATGCTACCGCGGCGCCCGCCTGGTCATTGCGGTTATTAAGCAGTACTTATACCGGTTATGCCATCACGGTACGCCGCAGTAGCGATGATGCCATACAGGATATTGGATTTACCACCAGGGGCGACCTGGATACCACCGCCTTAAAAACATTCGTGGGCGCCGGTGATGGATATGTAACGCAGTGGTACGATCAAAGCGGTAATGCATTGAATGCTGTACAAACTACTGCCACCAGTCAGCCCTATATTGTAAAAGCAGGTGTTGTAGAACGAATAAACAACCGGCCTGCCATTTATTTTGGTGCTGCTAATCTGGCAACTGCCAGGCAAACGATCTTTACCAATGGCGCATCCATGGTTGGGGTGGCCTTGGGTAATAGCACAGTATCCTCCGCATTTATTACAAAAACAGGCTACTCAACCGGCCAAAACTTAAACTATCCCGGCCCCTTTGATTTTACTAATAACAGCGGGCAGTTTACTGTAGGTAGTGCGATCACCACCGCATTTAACCTGTTACAACCCGGTGCCGCTACACCAAGAGGTGATGTGAATGCCCTGACGCCCGAATCGGTCTATAGTTTTGTTATCCCGACTACAGGCACTTATTTTACTTATGCAAATAGCGTTGAAACAGGTACGCAAACTGTAACCGCTTTTTCCGATGGCGGCAATGCGATCAGGATCGGCAACCGGAACGATTTGGCCAGTTCTGGCAATTTATGGACACCGGAGATAATCCTCCTTGATGCGGTGCTGTCTGCCACTGCCCGTAATAGTGTAGAAGCTTCCCAAACCGCCTATTATTTATCCAGCTCGCCATTGCCATTAAACTGGCTGTCGGTAAAAGGGTACTTAACAAATGATAATACGGCCCGTATCACCTGGCAGGTAGACGAACACCAGGTTCAAAATTACCAGGTAGAAAAGAGTAAGGATGGCGTAACGTTCAACCCTATTGGTTATGTGTTTTCTGCAGGGGACGGCACACATACATATACATTTATAGAATCGCAAAAGTTGTCGGGCACCGGTTTTTACCGCCTCAAGCAAATCGATATCAATGGCCGGTTTACCTGGTCGCCGGTTATAAAGCTCATGAGCGAGGTTGTCAATATGGTTACAGTGTTCCCTAACCCGGCAGAAGAGCTTGTTACAGTAACAACAGGCAGTAATTTATTGAACACGAAAGCAACGCTATATGATGTAAACGGAAAAAGAATGCAGTCAATTACTATTACGGCAACAGCTTTTACCATTAATCTGGCGAATTACCCTGCCGGTATGTACTATTTAAAAACTGTAGATGGAAATGTAGCAACAATCATAAAGAAATAAGGAGTAGTCATAAAAACAACGGCCGTCCCGGAATTAATTTTGGGGCGGCTTTTTTATTCTAACGGTTTTACACAAGTTTATCATCAGCAGATCAGTATCTCTTGTTAAGTTAAGGGAACATCCTCCTTTTGGAAATCAATAAAATATAGTAAATTTGTTAAAAGTAAATGTATTTATGAATGCTGCAACTAAAATAGACAAGCAAATTAATGATTACCTGGTTCAGCTTAATGATAGGCAAAAAAAAGCGGTTTTGACGGTTGTAAAGACATTTGCTGAAGAGCAGGAGAGTGAAATATGGGGAGATGCCGCATTTATTGCTGAATTAGACCGTAGAACTGCTGAATATGAAAGTGGAAAAGCAAAGGTGCTTACATTAGACGAATTGGAAGCCAAAGTAAGAAAGGGGCATAAATCCAAAGGAAACTCTAAACGATGAGTTTTAGATTAGATTTCCATGAAGAAGTTGCCGGCGATTATCAGGAAGCATATACCTTTTATGAGAATGCTAAAGGAGGCTTAGGTGATCGATTTCTAAAAATGGTTAGAGTCAAATTAGAACAAATAGCAAAGAACCCTGAAGCATTTAGCCAGAAAACCAAAAGTGGCTACAGAGAAGCTGCAATAGAAATATTTCCCTATATTATAGTTTATAAGCTATATAAGAAGAAAAAGATTGTTTTTGTTAATTCTGTTATCCATCAAAAGAAACATCCTCGCAAAAGAACCCGTAAATAGCTTATTGAGAATACTCAAACAATGAGCGTTCCATATTCGTGTTGAAAAACTATATAGTCCGAAATTACCCCCTTTTTATAGGCATTTCGTTTACGCCCAGCCCTCCGGGGTAACCGGATATCGTTTTTTACAAAATTCACTTCTATTCTTTCGCCGGATTTGTTTAGACTCAAAGTGCAAGCGTCTGTTGTTAATGTGATATTTTCAATTACACTTCCTGAAATATACGTTGTCAGGTCGTCCCAGGTTTCGTTACCGCCGAAGTTAGACATCCAGGGTCTGGTTTTTTTATATAAATCCGTACTACACTCAACAACCCGGTCATTGATGATAACATAATTCCCCGCTCCCCAAACCGCATAGGTTAAAAATTCAGCATTACTAAGTAGCAGACCGAAAAATCCGGGTCCCCCCATTCCATACGTTCCTAAATAGGTTACAACATCTTTGACTTTAAGTCCAATTACCTGGTGAACTGGCGTGTCTCTTAACAAAATTGGCTTGTTAAAAATCAGCGTTTCATCTTCGTCCATCTCACCATAAACCAGGTCGGCTTCTTCGTCCCCTTCTGGCAAACCAACTTCGGTATAGGTCAGCCACCCCAGATTCTTCCAATTCCCCAGGTCATTCCTTTTTATAACCATTGAATATTGATCAATGATACCCATTTTCAAATCGAGGTATTCGTGTTTTTTCATTTGATTATCGATCAATGTTAGCTGTAAACGAAAAAAGGCCGTCTCATAAGACGGCCTTTGCTGGGATATTAAGTTAATATACCTATGGGGTAAATGAAAATATTCTCAAATGTCCGCTCGCAATGGCCGCTACAAAAAATCGTCCCCCATCATAAGCTGTTCTAAATTGGGGGACTCCCTCCTCCATTTCGAATTGCTTATCGCTGGGCTTACATCCTTTTATCGAAAAAGATTTATAAACCTGATTAGGGAAATCATTTTTCGAAACTAAATATATTACATTTCTGGCGACATAAGGAATGACAACAAAATACTTATCGGAAACATAAGATACAAATGGTTCCTTAACTGTTTTCATGTCTGCAACCGGTGCGTATCTATTTAAACTTATGCCATTTTTTTCTGTAGCCTCAAGCGCGCTAATGCTATCTTCAGCTATTGCATTGTAATGTAATCCATCTGTTGAAGGTATCCATCCATTACTGGAAGTCAAAGGAAACTGAAAGACAGACAGACTTTGCCCACTTTTAGAAATCAACTCTACAGAATCCTGTGTTGCCGCCAATAATTTATCATTGACAGGATTTAACGATAGAAAAAAACCATAGGTATGATATATGGGTTTAACAATACCTGTGTTGGAAATAAAATACAGGTCATTGAAAACAGTGGCAAAAAAACCATCATGAGAATAAATATATTGTTCAAAAATCAAAGCCTTCAGCTTTGAGCATTTAAATTATGTGTAAAATCCTGAATTTCCAACAAATCGCTTAACAGCAGGTTCGACATTTGTCCAGCCGGCCCCGACCAGAACAAAAAACCTTGAAATTGTTATTTCTGGTCAACTTTCCCACGCAATATGCACCAACTCGCCCAATTCATTTAATCGAACTACCAGCAGTTGCGAATGCAATTCAGTCAGTTTAATATAGTAATCAAATTGCGCAAAAGGGTCTTCGCTGTCGGGGAACAGACAGATCTCCATCAACTCTACTTTTTCCAGCAATTGCAACTCAATTGGTCTGCCATCATTGGGGTCAATAACTTCGCCCAACAGCTTCTTTGATATTTGTTTTGAAAAATATTGTATGTACTCAGCCGCATCTCCTGCATTCTCAAAATCACTTTTTATCAATGTGCTGTTTTGAGCTGCATACACAATCAGGTTATTCAGAAAGAAAATGATCTTTTCAGTAGTGCGCTCATCAACCGTATCGCCTTCAAAGCTGAGGTAAATACTCACGTCCTGGCCATCTAATTCGACTTCCGACTGGTAATAATCTTCCAGTTCAGCGGTGTTAATTTGACCAAAATAGGGCAATTGATAATTCATTGTTATTACTTAATGTGGATACAAATTACAATTATAGATTAACTTCCATATATTATCGCTACCAGCGTCCCTACAGAAACGATCAGCCACAATAATAATCCCTGTAACACAGGTTTCCAGCCTACCGACATAACCGTTTTGCCCGACAACCCGCATCCAATAAGAAAAAGCGTAACAGTAAGCGCGCCTTTTGATATATGTACAATGGTATTACTGAACGGCTGTATGCCCGGCACATAGGTATTTAAACAGATGGCCACCACAAACAACCCGATAAAATAAGGGATCTTGATCTTAGCGCCTTTGTTTCTAAAGATCAGCGTACTGAGAAACGCTACAGGAATGATCCATAAGGCCCGTACCAGTTTTACCGTAGTGGCTATTTCCAGGGCTTCGTTGCCATATTTACTGGCGGCGCCTACCACAGAACTGGTATCGTGGATGGCCAAAGCGCTCCAAAGTCCAAACCGGGTTTGATCGAGCTGTAAATAATGCCCTACCATGGGAAACAAAACCAGGGCACTGGCGTTTAAAATAAAGATGGTGCCCAGCGACACACTTATTTGTTTTTCTTCTGCTTTTATCACCGGTGAAATGGCTGCAATAGCACTGCCGCCGCAAATGGCCGTCCCGGCTGCAATAAGATAAGCTGTTTTTTTATTGATCCTGAAAAGCCGGCCGATAAGAGTGCCAAGGATCAGCGTGCCAATAATAGAGCCCACAGTAAGCCACAGCCCATCTTTTCCGGCATGAAGGGCTGTTGTTACGTTCATGTTGAAACCCAACCCAACAACGGAGGCCTGTAGTAAAATATGAGTAGCTTTATGGTTCAAATGCAGGTAGGGGTGGCCGATAAACTGGGCAATCACCAAACCCAGCAATAAAGCCACCGGCGGAGAAATAAGCGGGGATACACAAAATACCAGGGCCAGTAAAAAGATCAGTTCGCGGGTGCTGATCGTTCTGTCTAAAAAAGTTCTTTTTCGCTGCGGGGTCACATTATCTGTTTCCATTGTTCTGCTAGTTATTTGCAGAACAAAGGTCAATAACTATCTGCTGGCCGGGAAATGACTAGATGTAATGTCTTATAACTTTAAGTTATTAGAAGTAATGAATTTCATAAACAGCTCTGGCAGCGGCTGGTTGTCGCCCTGTTGTTTTACGAAGTAAAAATACCGTTCTATAGCCAGTTCTTTGATATCGATAATGGCCAGCTCATTGCTTTTTAATTCTTTCAGAATGGAGTGCACGGATAGGAAAGCAAAACTGTCTGAATTACCCAGGTACGATTTGATGCTTTCCGTACTTTCCAGCACCATCTCAATATTTAACTGGGCGATCTTTATACCTGCTTTTTTTAAAGCGGCAGCAATCACTTCCTGCGAACCGGAACCCTGCTCACGCATCAGCAAGGGCAGTTCCTTTAAGGCAGACAGAGAAATGGTTTGCTTTTTAATGGCCGGGTTGCCCGTGCGGGTACACAGTACCATTTCATCTTTCAGAAAGCTGGTGTATTTAAGCTGCGGACGTTTCGATTGTCCTTCAATAATACCAAAGTCGATCTTATTGGCAGTAAGGGCATTTTCAATATGTTCTGTATTGCTGGCCGTTAAGGCAATGTTGATGTCGGGAAATTTTTGTTTGAACAGGGCCAGGTATTTAGGCAATACATATTGCGCCACGGTAGTACTAGCGCCCAGGCGAATGGTACCCTGCACATGTTCATTCATGGCAGCCAGGTCAAACTCTATATTCCTGTATATGGTAAATAGCTGTTCAGCATGTTCAAGCAGAACGGCACCAGCCGGTGTTAACTTTATCCTGGTACCGTTCCGCTCAAACAACTGGGTTTTATAATAAGACTCAATTTCATGAATGTGTTTGGTTACCGCCGGCTGGGTAATAAACAATTCTTCCGCCGCTTTGGTGAAATTCAATCTGCGTGCAACGGTGTAAAATACTTTTAGTCTGAAGTCAAACATTTGTCAATGATACAGAAAATATGCCTATCTCACTGCTCAAATGCTTATTCAGCCCCAATTATCCGCGCTGCACCTACATATTTTACGGGTTCAATATAGGTGCCAATTTGGGTACCTACGGATATGCCCAGCGTAACCAGCCTGGTATAGCCATCACGCTTTTCTCCAGGCACATCTATGATGAGTTGTGTAGCTGCTGCACGGTTGTTTACCGGTAACCAGTCCGTGTCGGTAAAAGCTGTATAAGGTTCGCCTACAGGCTCGTACTTTTTCTTTAGCGTTTCATTATACATAACGTCAGGCACCATACTTGTTATAGCAATAAACTGGTAAAAAGGATAATTGTCTGGTGGCAAAAAGTTAATACCTGGGATCAGCTCTGGTATTTCAACAATCACTTGTTGATTCTGTATATTATATTTAACCGGTGTTCTTACAATAGATTCAAGCATCGAACGGCGGTTCAGTTGAAACCCTTCCAGGAGCTTTGGATACCTGGTAATTCGAACCTCTCTTTCCCCCTTTTCACTAACGGTATCCAGTTCCTGAATAGGTTTTAATAAAGCATTGAGTGGTCCTATAATATTATGATCTGCCAGATAACGCATCGGAAACATGGATGATTTAATCTGTTTTGCAGTCATGGACCTTCCGCCAAATTCCTTGTTATTGAGCCGCGTTTGTTCAAATTGATCTGAATTCTTTACCTGGTTCTTAGAAGGACCGCCTTTTCTGCGAACGATGATCTTGTCAGACCCACGCATTTTGTAATAGCTCAGGTTGTCCAGGGTGCCGGTGATCTGAAGAGTACTGATAAGTGTAGCCATACATAAGGTTTTAATAGTTAATTAATAGGAAGAAGCTGTGGGAACTTCCTTCATAATATAACAGCAACTTATAGGCCACTTTATTTTGTTCCAGAGATATTCCGCCTGTAAAAAGAGGTGAGATATCTATAACTCATCTTCAGAACATCTATGGAATATCTATGGGATATCTATTACAGTGGCCTGAATGTGAGATGCTTTTAACAGGGCTTTTAATAGGCAAAAAAAAGACCCTGACATACCGTTTAAGCGGTAGTCAGGGCCACACTTTATACTTGACCTCTGGAGTGTTAGAACTTATAGCTCAGTGTAGCAACGAATTGCGTAGGCGGAATAGGATTCACGCTGTAATTTTCGTGTACACTAACGTTATAGGTGTTGGTAAGGTTAGAAACCTTGGCCAGTAATGAAATTTTCTTTCTAAACGTATAACCGGCTGTTATATCGATTGTGGTATACCCACTTACCGCAATCAGGCGGTCGCGATAGGTAACGGGGCTGGTTTTTGTTACATCGGTGTTCCAGCCGCCAAAACGTTTGCCCAGGTATACGATAGTGGTGCCTATTTTGAAACCTTCGAGGCGGCCATTGCCAAACGTATAGAAAATGCTTCCGTTGGCTGTGTGCGCCGGGTTGTTTACCAGGCGTTCGCCGGTTTTAAAGCTGCCCACGGTGGTATCGGTTTTGGTATACCGCATGTAGTTGTAGCTATAACCGGCGGTGATGTTCAGTCCGGGAATGGGAGAGGCGGCCACGTCTACTTCCACACCATCGCTGGTGGTTTCGCCACTCAGCAGTTTGATGTTGGGGTTCACATTTATAGACCCGTCTCTTAAGTTAGAAGCCATCTGCGCCAGGTTATTGTTTATAATACGGTACAGCGTAACGTTAGTTGATAACAATCCATTCAGGAACTGGTTTTTAACCCCCACTTCGTATTGATCTATAATGGAAGGTTTTATGGCCTTGCCATCCAGGTCCTGGCCGGTATTGGTAGTGAACGAATTGGAATAACTTACAAAAAAGGATGTGGTCTGGAAGGGTTTATACACCAGGCCGAAGCGCGGTGAGAATGCATTGTCGTACCGGGTAGCGCCGGTTGTTTTTTTACCGTCGGTAAGACTGGTAGAATCAATACCGCGGGTTTCTACATACGCCCATCTTACGCCAGCCAGTACATTGAATTTGTCAGACAACTTTATCAGGTCCTGCACATACCCGCCGAAGCGGTTTACCGGTGCCAGTCTTTCCCTAATGCCGTTTGCTTCAGGTATATCAGTACGTTGTTTGTATTGTGAGGCATCCAGGATGTTAATGGTGTCGTACGTTTTACCATTAATGTCATAGTCCTTATTGTAAGTTTCCGTGCGGTCTGCATCTATACCTGTAAGCAAATTGTGCTCCAGTTTCGCTGTATTGAACTTGCCGATCAGGTTTATTTGACCTGCATAAAACTTTTCGTTTGAATTGATCCTGCCCAGCGGTCTGGCCCATTTGCCGGTAGCATCGGCCTGTACACGTTCTACGGAATAATAATCTCTTTTGTAATACTGGTCAGAGAAGGAAGCGTTGAGTTTCCAGTTAGTAGACAGCTGGTGCCTTACCGTAAGGGTAGTAGTGGTTTGCTGGGTTTTATTGTATTGCCAGGGCGTACCAAAAAAGGTAGAACGGCCCACATTGGGTATTTGTTTGCCATCGAGTGAACCGATGCCAAAATCAGGGGTGAAGTTATCGTTCAGATAATCGCCTTCAGCAATCAGCTCGGTACGTTTGCCCAGTTTGAACAACAGCGAAGGATTTACGTAGTACCGCTCGGAGCTTACCTGGTCGCGGAAGCTGTTGGCCTTCATATAAGTGCCATTAATGCGATAGGCAATTGATTTCGAAATGGGGCCGTATACATCGAAAGCGGGTTTAATTAAACCATAACTACCAGCTCCCAGCGATACTTCACCGCCGAAGTTGAATTTGGGTTGTTTGGTGACCATATTCACTACGCCGCCTGGTGCTACCTGTCCGTACAGGATGGCGCCGCTTCCTTTCAACACTTCTACTTTTTCGAGCGAGCTCATTTCGGGGATCACGCCGGAGTTGATGCGGAAACCGTTTTTAAACAGGTTGGTGCTGCCCAGGGCATATCCACGGGCACCAAAGCTTTCCTGCACATTACCGCGTGTTGTAGTGAGGTAAACACCGTTTACGTTCCTGATCACATCGCTCAATTTTAATGCCTGTTGTTCGCGGATCTGGCCCTGGCCGATTACGCTCAGCGCCTGGGGCACATCCATCGGGTTCAAACTGATCTTGCCCACATTGACCGGCTGATCGTTTAAAGTCTTGTGCTGGGTAACCACAATTTCTTCCAGTTGTTTGCGGTCTTCGGCCAGCTTAAAATCCAACACCGTGGTTTCGTTGGCTTTTACTACAATCGTTTCTTCTTTCGATTGCAAACCGGCCATGGTCACCTTCAGGACGTACTGACCGGGTTTTATGTTTTTTAAAGAGTAGGTACCATATTCGTCGGTAAAAGTGGCCCGGCCCGCATCTTTCAGGGTAACGGTAACATAGGCGGCGGGTTGGTTATCAGTGGTTTGAATGGTCCCTTTTACGATGCCCGTTTCTTTTTCCACGGGCGTTTCGGTGGTGTTGGCTGCGGGGGCGGCCAGGTTGGCCGTTTGGGCAGTCAGTTGGTTATTAATTAATAGTATGACAAGAGCCAGGGTGGTTAGTCGGTTCACTGTAAGGAATTTTTTGCAAAACAAAGAAAGATCGGCCACTGGCTTGTGCCGGATCAGGAAAACGGGTTACGCGATGCGGAAAAATACCAGTTACCGGATGCCAGGCAAGACCTGTAAGGTCCGCCATCTGAGTTTTGAAAATCAGGTGGCTAATGCGGCCCTGACAGGTTTTGTTCCCTTCGCTTTAAACACGACCTGTCAGGTGCAAATCAACACACTGTTAAGGCAAGCTCAAACGATGCACCTGACAGGTCATTCTGGCAAATGCCTGTCATAAACTGATCATAATTACTTACTTTTGTTTCAATATAATGGATCAGTATGCAGGAGAACATCATTGACCTACAGCACGTAAATATCTATCAGGGAAATAACCTGGTTTTACAGGATGTGAACTTCAGGGTTCAAAAGGGTGAATTTGTGTACCTGGTTGGTAAAACCGGCACCGGCAAAAGCAGCCTGTTAAAAACCATGTATGGCGATCTTCGCCTCAAAGAAGGGGATGGCACCGTGGTTGGTTTTAACCTGCGTGATATGGACTGGAAAAAGGTACCGTTCCTGCGTCGTAACCTGGGGGTGGTTTTCCAGGATTTCCAACTGCTTACCGACCGTAATGTAAACGACAACCTGCGTTTTGTACTTCGGGCCACCGGCTGGAAGGACGAAAAGCTGATGGATGAAAAGATCATCGACGTACTGGATAAAGTTGGCCTGAAAGCCAAAGGGTTTAAAATGCCTTTTGAGTTAAGCGGCGGCGAACAACAACGTATCGATATTGCCCGCGCCCTGCTCAATTCGCCCAAACTGATTTTGGCCGATGAGCCCACCGGGAACCTCGATCCCGAAACTTCCGATGAGATCATGCAGCTGCTGTTTCATATCTCGCGCGATTACGGTACTGCCATCGTAATGGCTACCCACGATTACATCGTGATCAATAAATACCCAGCCCGTACGGTTCGTACCGAAAGAGGCCGGGTTATAGACAACGCTAAAATATCCATTGAATAAGACGCTGGGCGTTTTGCTTATTATCGAATGTGGAAAGCAGTAATGACTTCCGCAAACGGATTTCTTCTTCTGCAAACGGCTGCCGGTACAATTGTACAATCTGGCTTTTAAATGCCGTGGCATTCGTCCCGATATGACACGCCGGTTCCAACCCGGTGCTTTGCACGGTGGCTTCATTTACCAGGCAATGCCGGCCATTGAACAGTGCGTTCAATAATTTCAGCTTTACACCAGTTACGTTAAATGAGGGGAGGATGTTTATCTGCGCTTTCCCGATCATGTCCTGCATTTCCTGTTCAGACGGGTCGGCCACCACGCAGGCATTCTTTGTTTTGCCGGCAATACGTTGCAAGCGGGATGAAGGAGACTTACCGGCAATTACCAATGGGATCCGCAGGTCGTTAAACACTTTTTTCATTAACCAGATGGCTGCGGCCTCGTTTTCCGGCACGGAGAGGTTTCCATGGTACAAACAAAAACAACCCACGCCTTCGGGGGCCGAAATTTGTGTATAGGGCAAAAACACCGGCAGGGTAGCTACCTGTTTGGCGCCAAATTCCTTACGGTAAGTATTGGTGTCCTGATCACTCAGGGTGAGGATCAGACTTTTGTTGGCGATGCTTTCTTCATACCGTTTCAACAGCCTGCTTTCGTTCAGGTAATACATTTTATGGAACAGGGAGTTGCTGGAATGGAATAACTGTTTATAATACTTGTACTCTACATTGAACAGCCGTAAGATCATTTTGCGGTTGTTGAACCGCTCGTCGTGTAACAGGTACGTACACTGTACGCCTTCCAGTAAAATAGGATGACTGTCCTTTAATAACCGGTCTTCGAGAGTGGCATTGGTACGGGAAGAAACTATGTAGGGTAGTTTATGCGAAAAGCCTTTGTGGCCGCACTGGCGTGGATAGTAATTTACTTCCACGCAATATTGTTCCAGTTCGGACTGCTGTGGCCGTTTGTGTTCAAAACAATGTAAATGGATACGGATTCCCTGCTGATGCAGTGCTACCAGTTTATAGAACAGGTCAAAATAGCCACCATGATCAACCGGGTAGGGTACGTCGAAACAAATGATATGTAAGTGTTTTTCCACTGGCTAGAAAATATTTTTATAGAACGCTAATAACTTTTTTTCTTCCTGCTGCCAGTTGATGGCCTCGCGTGCCTGTAAGCAATTTTGTTGCAATTGGTAGTATAAATTTTTGTTATTCAATAGTTCATTTAACCGCCCGGCCAGTGATTCCGACCGCAGGTCACTAGTTAAAACAGCAATATTGTACTTATTGTTTATTTCTTTATAAGCCGGGTAATCCACACACAATTGTGGCAATGCGGCATGTATATAATCAAAGAACCGATTGCCGAGGGAATGGTAGTTATTCATGCCATTGTTTTCAAACAGCGTAACTCCCACCCAGGCCTGCCGGGTGTACTCCCTGAGTGCTGCCGGCAGTATCCGGCCTTTAAAGATCACTTTATCGGTTAGGCCATGTTCTTTTACCAGCTGCCGGGCTGTTTGCATAAAGTTTCCATCGCCACAGATCACCAGCCGGGCGTTTACGTATTTCATAGCCGGGATCAGCGTTTCAAAACTGCGGCCTTCATTTACGGCACCCTGGTATAATATGTATTTTTCCGGTTTATCGGGTATGGTAATGGGATGTAATACCGGTACGTTGCGCACCACTTCATATGATACCTGGTACATGCGGTAAAACTCTGCGGCTATCGCATCGTTTACGGTATATCCCTTTGTAAAATGGGGCACGGTAAACCGTTCTATCCATTTCCACATTTTATATACCCGCGGGCGGGTAACCACCTCCTTCATTTCGCAAAACAGCTCATGGGCATCATAAACGCGGGGAATGCGTTTTAGTTTGGAAATAAAATAAAAGGGGAGAATGGTATCGAGGTCGATGGCGCAAACGGCATCGGCTTTTTTAAACAATAAGTAAAAAAACAGGCGCAGGTTGTATTCGACGTAGCTCAATTTACCGGTGCGAAAAAAGCAGCTCAATCTTTTTTGCTGAAAAGGGCGGGGTACCAGGGCAGGGGAGGCCGACCAGCGCCGGCCTATGAGGGTTATGGCATAACCGGCTTCGGCCAGGGATGTACAGATACGGATCATCCTTTGGTCGTAGTTTAAGTCATTGGTTACCGCGAAAACAAGTTTCTTCATGGGTAGCTGGGGTATATGCCGTTCTAAGTCAATTAATTATATGAGTTACCGGTTGCCGGGTGCCAGTTACCGGGAAAACCCGTAATATTACACCCGGAAACCGGAAACTGGTAACCGGTAACGGTTGCGCGTCAAAAATAGTTCTTTTGGCAAAAAAAATTTCCCCATACTATCCACTCAATTAGAATTTATTATATACCTTTGCCGCCAAATTAAGAAGATAATTTTTGGATGTTTTTAAAAAAATTGAGATGCCTTATTTAACAAAAGAGAAGATTTCAAACGTATTTGCTCAATATGGTGGTGCTGCAACAAACACTGGCTCCACTGAAGGTCAAATTGCTTTGATTACAGAGCGTATCAACAGCATTTCTGCACACCTGCAACAAAACAAAAAGGATTTCTCTACTCACCGTGGTTTGATGCAAATGGTGGGTAAACGTAAACGCCTGCTCACTTACCTGAGCAAACACAACCTGCAGGGTTACCGTGCTTTAATTGAAAAACTTGGTATCAGAAAATAAGTGTATATTATAATAACAAACTATTCCCAACTGTTTTTTCGGTTGGGAATAGTTGTTTTTACTATACTTTTTCAGACCATGTTGCTTTAATAACCGGTTGCTGATTACCTTCCGCTTTAATTCCCACCTACTTGCGGATGTGATAGTGGCCACTAAACTACATTTTAGACTATGCTCTCTCAACCAATTAGCGTAACTTTTGATATAGGGGGCGGACGCGAGGTTTCTATTGAAACCGGCCGCCTGGCCCGTCAGGCCGACGGAGCCGTTACGGTTCGCCAGGGCAATTGTATTATCCTGGCTACTGTTGTTGCCAATAAAGAGCCCAAAGAAGGACAAAGTTTCTTCCCACTGGTAGTAGATTACAACGAAAAATTTGCGGCTGCAGGCCGTATCCCCGGTTCATTCTTCAAACGCGAAGGTAAACTGAGCGATTATGAAGTACTGGTTAGCCGGTTGATCGACCGTGCGTTGCGCCCATTGTTCCCTGAAGATTACCTGTGTGATGTTCAGGTACTTATAACGCTTGTTTCAAGCGATAAAGAAGTGATGCCCGATGCGCTGGCCTGTTTGGCCGCATCAGCAGCCCTGGCTGTTTCTGATGTTCCCATCAAGGAAATCATTTCTGAAGTTCGTATTGGCCGTGTTGATGGTCAATTTATCGTAAACCCCAGCCGTACAGAACTGGCTAAGGCCGATCTGGATTTCATCATTGGTGCTACCGACAAGAACCTGATGATGGTGGAAGGGGAAGCAGATGAGTGCAGTGAAGAAGACATGGTGAAAGCCCTGGAAATTGCACACGAAGCGATTCGCCTGCAAATTAAAGCGCAGGAAGAACTGCGTGCGAAAAAGGGTGTTGCCGGCAAACGCGATTACACCAAACCAGTGCAAAACCCCGAGCTGCAACAAAAAGTGGCTGATTTTGCAAAAGATAAAATTTACCAGATCTCCCGTTCTGCTTCTGCTAAACACGACCGGTCTGATGCCATCGATACGTTGAAAGACGAGTTGATCACCAGCCTGGGCGAAGAAGCCGAAGACGACGTGAAAAAACTGGCTAAAAAATATTTCGACGACCTGCAATGGGAAGTGGTGCGTAATATGATCCTTGACGATCGTATCCGCCTCGATGGCCGCCAGCTCGACCAGGTTCGTCCGTTGAACATGGAGATCGATATTCTTCCTTCTCCCCACGGTTCAGCCCTGTTCACCCGTGGTGAAACGCAATCACTGACAACCGTTACTTTAGGTACGCCTTTAGATGAGCTGCTGGTAGAAAGCGCTGCTGTTTCCGATTACACCAAATTCATTTTACACTATAACTTCCCTCCGTTCTCAACCGGGGAAGTGAAAATGATGCGTGCCCCAGGCCGCCGCGAAGTTGGTCACGGTAACCTGGCCATGCGTTCGCTGAAAAAGATGATGCCGGGCAACGAATATCCTTACACCGTACGTATTGTAAGTGATATCCTGGAGTCGAATGGTTCTTCATCGATGGCTACCGTTTGTGCCGGTTCACTGGCATTAATGGATGCAGGTGTGCCATTTCCTAAACACGTAGGTGGTGTGGCCATGGGTTTAATTACCCGCGGCTCTGATGGTAAATACGCCATCCTTACCGACATCCTCGGTGATGAAGATCACCTGGGCGATATGGACTTTAAAGTAACCGGTACCCGCGATGGTATTTGCGGTGTACAAATGGATATCAAAATAGACGGTTTGGCGATGAGCACTATGCGCGAAGCACTGGAGCAAGCCCGCAAAGGCCGTTTACACATTTTGGATGCGATGTATGAGTGTACCGCAGAAGCCCGTTCTGAGGTGAAACCACACGCTCCAAGAATGGAGAAACTGTTCATCGACAAAGAATTCATTGGCGCAGTGATCGGGCCCCAGGGTAAGATCATTCAGGAAATTCAACGCGAAACCGGTACTACCATCAACATCGAAGAAGTTGGTAACTATGGTGAGGTTAGCGTGTTTAGTCCGGCCAAAGAAGGTTTGGAAAAAGCCGTTGCCTGGATCAAAGGTATCGTTGCTGTGCCTGAAGTAGGTTCAGTATACGAAGCCACTGTTAAAGGCATCAAAGAATTCGGCGCATTCGTTGAATTCTTACCTGGCAAACAAGGTTTGTTGCACATCAGTGAAATCAGCTGGAAACGTTTGGAAACTATGGAAGGCGTGCTGAAAGAAGGCGATGTGGTAAAAGTAAAACTCATCGGTATCGATCACAAAACCGGTAAGTTTAAACTGAGCCGCAAGATCCTGATGCCAAAACCAGAAGGTAAGCGTCCGGAAAATCCAGCATAAGATTTTTTAGTTTATACTATTAAAAGAGGGTCTGTAGCTACAATTACAGACCCTCTTTTTTAGTTAACCAGTCAACTTTTTCAACTACATGCAGAACTATATTCATATCAAATTTCAACCGGTATCAAAAGAACAACAGGAAATACTGGTAGCTCAATTAAATGAACTGGGTTTTGAAGGATTTGAAGAAGGGTTTAATTATATCTCCGCATACATACCCGAAGACCAATACCACGAAACCGACACCTACAATTTAACAGCAGGCACCGATACCGTCATTACCAAAGAAGTGATTGCGCCCCGTAACTGGAATGCAGAATGGGAGCAGAACTTTCAACCCGTTATCATCGATGGTTTTTGCGGCATAAGGGCGCATTTTCATGAACCATTAAAAAATGTACAGCACGAAATAATCATTACGCCTAAAATGAGTTTCGGCACCGGGCACCATGCTACTACACATTTGATGATCCAAAACATGCAGCAGCTATCCTTTGCCGGTAAAAAAGTGCTTGACTTTGGAACGGGCACCGGAGTGCTGGCGATATTGGCAGAGAAACTGGGCGCCGCTTCTGTTACGGCCATCGACAACGATGAATGGAGTATCAATAATGCGCAGGAGAACATTGCGCTTAATCACTGTTCGAACATTGCGCTTTCCCAGGCAGATTACTTACAAATGTCAACAGAATTCGACATTATTTTAGCAAATATCAATAAACATGTGCTTATTGCAAATATGGCTGGAATTAAACAACATTTAACATTGGGCGGCGTTGTAATAATGAGTGGGCTTTTAGGCGGGGACAGACCCGATATCGAGAAGTCTGCAACAAACAATGGATTATCAGTTGTTGATTGTAAAATGAGAGGAGATTGGATGTGTTTACTGTTTAAAAAATAATAACCACAAGAACCTCATAGTTATCAATTAATTAACTTTTTTTCCATATTTTCGTCATCTAACTTTCAACCAACTATTCAATGAAAGAGGCTTTACTCATTGTAATAGCATATTTGATCGGCTCTATTCCAACAGCTGTTTGGGTTAGTAAAGCTTTTTTTGGAATCGATATCCGTGATTACGGCAGTGGAAATGCCGGTGCTACCAATACTTTTCGGGTCTTAGGCTCCAAATGGGGCACTTTTGTCATGATTATTGACATGCTTAAAGGAGTGGCCGCCACCAGTTTGTACATTTTACTTCCTCATTATATGGGTGCAGCAAGCGAATTGGAACGTACCAACTTTATGGTTGGATTAGGTCTGGCTGCCGTTCTGGGTCATATTTTCCCGATCTGGGCCGATTTCAGGGGTGGGAAAGGGGTTGCCACTTTGTTTGGAATGATCCTCGCCATTCAACCCGTAGTAGCGGTTTTATGTGTAGGCATTTTTCTGTTGGTATTGTATCTGACACGTTTTGTATCTCTTAGTTCTATATTAGCCAGTGTAGCTTTTGCTGTCTTCATTCTGGTTATCTTCAACGAAAAAGAACTTTTATACCGCGGTTTTGCCATTGCGGTAGCGCTGCTGGTATTGTTGACACACCAAAAGAACATCACCCGTTTATTACGCGGCAGTGAAAGCAAAGTTCCCATCTTAAAATATCGCGACCGTCGTAAAGAACGCAGAAGAAGACAATAAGCCTCCCCCCGGCTCCGCCAGCTGGCGGAAGGGGGAGAAATACCACCTCGCGAAATTTATTCAACTTAAAAATATTACTAGTAAAGGGCAGGGTTAATCTCTGCCCTTTGCTTCGCCCGCCGAAGCATTAGCGAAGGAGGGCCTATGTGGTAATTTATTCCCACATGTGTCTATTACTTAATTTGATGGTGATGCGTTCATTTTATAAGTTTGTTGCTCAGGTTGGTATAAGGATTGTTTAATTAAACTGAAGTAAACACCCAAGAAATGAAACAAGTCATGCACAAAGCAATTATGGCTGCTGTTGTGGCAACAGGAATAACATCCTGCTCCCAGAATGCGATCACGGGCAGGAGCCAATTGTCCCTTTACAATGAAACGGATATTCAATCAATGGCAGCCCAGCAATACACCCAGTTTTTAACTGAGAACAAGGTGGTAAGCACCAGCGCCAATAAAGATGCTGAAATGGTGCGCAGGGTAGGCACCAGGCTTACCAATGCCATCAATCAATATTATACCCAAAAAGGCCTTACACAGGAACTGGAAGGCTATAAATGGGAATACAACCTGGTTGACTCCAAAGAAGTAAACGCCTGGTGTATGCCCGGTGGTAAAATAGTAGTGTATACCGGTTTATTGCCTATTAGTCAGAACGAAGCCGCGCTGGCGGTGGTATTGGGCCATGAAATTGCGCACGCACTGGCGCACCACGGTAACGAGCGGATGAGCCAGCAGGCCGTGGCAGGTATAGGACAACAGGCTTTACAGGTGGCCATTGCCAATAAAAGCGCTGCTGCCCAGAACATCTTCATGAGCGCTTATGGGATTGGTTCAAACGTTGGTGCGTTGTTGCCTTTCTCCCGCAAACAGGAGCTGGAAGCCGACCATTATGGATTGATCTTTGCCGCCATGGCCGGTTATAACCCACAGGAAGCAATTCCTTTATGGGAAAGAATGAAGGCCGCTTCCGGTGGCGCTGCACCTCCACAGATCTTAAGTACCCACCCGGCAGAAGATACCCGTATTGAAAAGCTGAAGGAATTGATGCCTGAAGCAATGCAGTATTATAAGCCAGTGAAGTAGTAAATAGTTGATCAATGATATTTGGAAAGGCTGTCTCATTAGGGGCAGCCTTTTTCTGTTTTGGTGATGAAGTAAGAATCCCGTTAAAAGTCTGCGCACCCAATGATTTTGAAGTATTATTACGATAAGCTACCGTAATAACCGAACAAATGTGTATAACCAGTGCTGGCATTAACGATTTTTATGATCTCCATCGTAAAAGTGGCACATAGCTTGTTTTTATACTGCGTGTAAAAAGCACCCCATCTCCCTAAAAATGCTATTATGCGGTAGCGTGGTTAAGGCCAACCCACTCGCCATTTCCGGTTTCTTCCCACTCCGGTTGTTTAGTATAGCAGGACCGTGTTAAATCCACTACCTATTCGTGATTATTTCGTCACGAAAATATCTTTTCATTTAACCCGGATAAATATGCGAAAGAGAAAATTGCTTGTCCTGATTGCCGTGGGAATATTGTGGCACCTTAACCTAAAGGCACAAACTATTCTAGGTTTGGAATCTTATTTTGAAGAAGCTTACTGGCGGTACCCGAATGTGCCACGTGGGTTGCTGGAAGCTACGGCTTACGCGGCCTCACATTTTAAGAACCTGCAACCTTCGCCCAGCGACGTCGATAACAGTGCCGGTAAACCGCAACGCTATGGGCTGTTTGCCCTGATAGCAAATAACAACGGCCATTATAAAAACAACCTGCAGCTGGTTTGCAACAGCAGCGGCATCACACCTGATCAATACAATAAAGATGTTCGGTTACAGATACTGTCTGTTGCCAAATTCCTGAGCCGGGAAGCCAGTTTTAAACAACTGGATGGTCGCATCAGCGCAGAAGGATTTGCGGAGATGCTGAATAAACTGGCGGCTGTTCCCGATGATAGTACTGACAATAGTCACTATGCCCTGGCCCTGTTCAAATATGAGATATATGATCAGCTACAAAAGGGGATCAATACCCCTTCGCTGAAAAGAGCGCCGGTAAATGTACAAATGGACCAACTATTTCCGGCGCCTTTATTACAACAATTACAATCGGAAAAACATACGGCGGATGTTGAAAGGGGCATAAACTTCATCACCATCGAAAATGGCGTTTACCGCATTACCAATGTGAACAGTAATAAGGTAATGAACACGCGCGATTGTTCGGGTAAATCACTGGCTGTTGTAACGCAGGGCACCTGGGCCGGAAAGGCCTGTCAGCGCTGGCGTTTTGAGTACGCAGGTGATGGCTGGTACAAGATCACCAGCCTGGTAAGCGGTCGTGCACTGGAAGTACCCGGCGGATCAAAAGATAATGTGCAGCTGCTTTTAAAAACAGCCAAAGAAAACGATAACCAACTCTGGCGGTTACTCGAAGCAGGTAGTAATAAGGAATTACGGCTGGTAAACAAAGCGAGTGAGAAAGTGGTGGACGTGTTTGCCGGTTCGGCCAATAATGGGGCAGCTGTGCTGCAAACCGCCTGGACGGGCAAAAACCGCCAAAAGTGGCTATTAACGGCGGAAAACGAATCGGCAGGGGATGAGGCAAATCGTTTTAGGAAGGTGCAATGGTGAGTAGTGAGTAGTGAGTGGGTTTACTATTCTAATTGACCTCCGTCAATTAGCGGGATGCTTGTTTTAAGGATCCCCTCCCGGGAGGGGTAGGGGTGGGTTTACAAAGTTGAGCGCGCCCGCTATTATTTCGAATTCCAAAATTTCGTGAACCCACTCACTACTCACTACTCACCACTCACAAGAACTTTCCAATTGACGGAGGTCAATAAGAATAGTGAACCAACTCACTACTGACTACTCACTACTGACTACTCACTACTCACAGGATTTGTCACGCCGACACATATTCATAATCTACTATATCAAGTGGTGAAAGCCTTGCCCGGAGCTGGTTTAACAAAATTTTACTATATGCTTACAGGCTGATGCTTACTGGCTTATAATACAAAATGAACAAAACGTTGCATGATCGTTAAATAATTTTTTCCCACGTGCATATCTTTTCATAACTTTGCAATCCCGTCTATTTTTTATAACCTGAAAAGCTTATTACAAAAACCTTCGGCATGTCGCAAAATTTGTTAGAAAAGCTTCAATTAGCGGAAGAGAAAAACGTTTTGATTCAGGGTTTACCTTCCTCAATTGAGAAGCAATTTGTCAAATTATCGTTTGCCAAAAATGTAACACCACTGTTAAAAACCCGAAAGATCGACTTTGCATTGGTGTTTGCAGTAAACGAAAATCAGTTAAACGGTATTTTAAGGGATGTACTTCCCTGCCTCAAGGAAGGCGGTAAATTCTGGATTGCTTATCCAAAAAGCACATCCAAAATAGCTACTGACCTGAACAGAGGTTGCAGCTGGGATGGCGTAAGAAACGCCGGTTTTGATAGTTCTGAAGAAGTGGCTTTAGACCATGTATGGACCGCCGTTCGGTTCGACAAGGCTGTAGCTCAAGTTAAAGCTGGTGGCAGAAAAAGAGTGGTTACTGCTCCTGCCCCTGCAATGGTAGACTAATTTCCCGTGCATTATTTCAACAGCATGTAACTGTCTCATCACGACAGCTAATTTATTTAAATTATTAAACCCCGATAGGATCAACTCCTCATCGGGGTTTATTCGTTTGGGGGAGGCTGCAAGAGAAGATGCTCATTAGTTACTGCTTTTTAATTACAATGCCTGTCATCTTTGCCAGCTCTATCTCCATGTCTTTAATATGCATATGTGGCGGCAACAGCTCCAATAATCGTTCGTAGGTATTATTGGTTTCCAGGTCAGCCTGGTTTTGCTCCATCAGCTGTTTTATCTTTTTTAGTTTCAGGAACTGGATCGTGGAAATCACATCATCCTTAAAGCCTTTTTCTTCCTTCATTATGGCTTTGTGTTTGTATTCGATGTTCATATACTTCCTGAAACCTTGTTCCAATACAGAGAATACCTGTTTCTCGGCTTCCCAGTGCGCACTCAATTCGTACGGCGTGTTGAGAATAGACACCACCAAAGTACTCACATCATTTTCCTGAGAGAATACAAAATCTTTATCGGTAGGTTCGTGATTTTCGGCCAGCATATCGCGGTACATGTGCAGCACCTTCACCACCGTTTGGTTCTCGATCATTTCTTCCACAATATCCTGTTCCAGGATATATTGCGCAATCTTCTGGGTACGGTCCCATTCTTTGGCGCCATGTTCCAGCAGCACCCTGATCAATTGTTTTTCCTGTAATTCATCTTTGAAGATCAGGTTAAAGGTATCTTCACTGTAACCTGATTCTTCCCCACGCATGGCATTATCATCATAAAACTGTGTAGGATCGATGCCCTGGGCGGCAGCCTGTTTGGCTTCTTCCTTGGCCAGTTTTTCGCGAATGTGTTTGTTCACCAGGTTTACCAAACCACCTTCTTCAATCTTCAGTAATTCAGCGCATTGTTTTATGTAATCCTGCTGTTTGGTAAAATCTTCCAGCTTGTTGATTTTGGCAATCGTTTCAGCCACCTGGTTTACGAGGCCAGCTTTTTTGGCCGAGTCGTTGCCCACATCTTTCATTTGCACTTCCAGCTGGAACAGGATGAAGTCTTTTTTATTTTGGTCGATGAACTCGCGGAAAGCGGTGGCGCCTATTTTATTTACGTAGCTATCCGGGTCTTCTTTATCGGGGATCAGCACCAGTTTTACGTTCAGTCCTTCTTCCAGCGCCATATCCAAACCACGCAGCGCGGCTTTTACCCCGGCCGAATCACCATCGTAAATGATAGTCAGGTTTTTGGTGTATTTCTTTATAAGCCGCAGCTGGTCCATAGTTAAGGATGTACCGCCCGAGGCCACTACGTTCTCGATACCGGCCTGATGCAGGGACACCACATCGGTATACCCTTCCACCAGTAAACATTCATCGAATTTATCGATGGCCTGCCGGGCAAAATAAGTACCGTACAGGATCTTGCTTTTGATGTATACTTCGTTCTCCGGTGTATTGATGTACTTGGGCGCTTTGTCGTTTTTACCAATAATACGGGCGCCAAAACCGATCACCTTACCGGATTGGTTGTGCACGGGGAATATGATACGGCCGCGGTAGTTGTCGAACGGTTTTTCATCGCGCACCACTACCAGACCGCTTTTTTGTAAATACTCCAGGCTGTAATGTGCCGCCAGGGCGGTTTGTGAAAATGAATCGCGGGTGGCGAGGCAATAACCCAGCTGAAAGCGGTTCATGATCTCTTCACGAAAACCGCGTTCTTTCAAATAGCTTAAACCGATGGCCTGGCCTTCTTCGCTTTCCATCAGGTTCTGGGAAAAATATTTCTGGGCAAAACCATTCAGGATAAATAAGCTGTCGGCGGTTTGTTGTTGCGCCAGCCTTTCGGGGCTCATCTGTGTTTCTTCTACCTCAACATTGTATTTGGCGGCGAGCCAGCGCAATGCTTCCACATAAGAATATTTCTCATGCTCCATAATGAAGCTGATGGTATTGCCACTGCGGCCACAGCCAAAACATTTATAAATTTCCTTGGCGGGTGAAACGGTAAAGGAAGGTGATTTTTCGCCATGGAACGGACAAAGCCCCAGGTAGTTGGCGCCTCGTTTTTTTAATTTTATAAAGCTGCCTACGATTTCAATAATGTCTATGCGGCTAAGTATCTGCTGTATCGATTGCTGACTGATCATTGCGGCAAATTTAGAGAATTAACGGGAACCGTAAAGGCCTGTTGATAACAAGCAAGTAGATGACTTACAATTTTTTGTACATATTCGATTCAATCATAGACCTAACATTGATCACATATATAAAGCATTATTTATTAACGAAAGGTTTATAATTTTTATCTTATTTATCCTGTTTTTCCGACAAATGTTTCTTAAATTAGATTAACTACTCACAACGCACCACATTAAGCCTTACTTCCAACTTAAGAAGCTCTTTATATTTCTTCATTTATAAATTTTCTCCCATGGTAACAACAGATATCGCACAGCTGTCAAGAGAATGCAATGCCTGGCGGGAGACATTGCGTTCTTACCGAGATGAGTTCGGTCAATTAAAAATCCGTCTCCAGGACCTTGCAGGACATCAAACAAACAGAGACGTACTTCTGGAGATAGAGCACCTCGACAATCAGTTCCACATTCAGCTTATTAACATTCACGACCTCAAGCAAGCCATCAAACTCCACGACCGTAAGCTTCACGACGAAATGGCTGAAACAAACAACGGGAACCTGACAGACGATACCACCACCGACCACGAAAGACTTTACAACGATTATCAGCAGTTGGAAAGCACCCTGACGGAAGTTAAACAGGAGTTTTCGCATTTTGCCAATCATATAGGTTAGCCATGAATGAATGTCTGCTTTTGTTACATCAGCAGACTTTTAAGTTTTTAAACGGTAGAAGCCGGAAGTAAGAAGTAGGAGGTAGGAAGCAGGAAGTAAGAAGCTCGCCAATTTTGAGCATTTTGAATAATTCTCATGAGTGCTGAAATTTCAGCCTCTTCATACTTCTTAATTCGAATTTCATACTTCTTACTTCATACTTCGGATTTCGTAAGCACCCCTCATGTCAAATGCTTATGGCAATTGACATTATCCTCCCTATATCAGCCGCATCCCTATCTATTCTTCACTTTAAAAAATTGTTTGCTATGGCTGAATTTGATACCTCACACGTAAAAAATGTAGTCTTGCTGGGCCATGCCGGCTGCGGTAAGACCACATTGGCGGAGTGCATGCTATTTGAAGCAGGCCTTATTACCCGCCGCGGCACCATTGCCGAAAAAAATACCATCGGTGATTACCATGAACTGGAACAGGAACGTGGTAATTCCATCTTCTCCAAATTAATGCATACCAAATGGCGGGGTTACAAGATCAACCTCATAGATACACCCGGTTACGACGATTTTGTGGGTGAAGTGATCTCCGCCCTGCGGGTAGCCGATACCGGTGTAATGTTGCTCAATGCCGTTATGGGCGTTGAAGTAGGCACCGATATCATCTGGGATTATACCGAGCAGTTTAAAACGCCTATGATCTTCGCCGTTAATAAGATCGACGAAGACAATGCGGATTTCGACAGAACCGTTCGCGAAGCAAAAGCCCACTTTGGCGCTAAAGTGGTTGTAGTGCAATATCCCCGGCAACAGGGCGCCGGCTTTCATGAGATCATCGACGTGCTGCGCATGACGATGTATAAATTTAAAGACACCGGCGGCAAACCCGAGAAACTGCCTATACCAGATGATGAACGCGCCCGGGCCGACGAATTACACAAAGAACTGATAGAGGCGGTGGCCAGCAATGATGAATCCATGATGGAAAAATACTTCGACAAGGGCGAGCTGGATGAAGATGAAATGAAGAACGGCCTGAAAAAGGCGATGATCAACCACGACATCTTTCCCTTATTCTGCCTCTCGGCCGAACGGAATATGGGCAGTGGCCGGTTGATGGGCTTCATTGATAATGTTTGTCCCAGTGCCAATGAAATGCCGCCACAGACCACCCGGAACGGACAATCATTGCCCTGTGAGGCCAGCGGTCCGGCCTGCATTTTTGTTTTTAAAACCATCAGCGAACCGCATGTAGGCGAAATGTCGTTCTTTAAAGTATATTCCGGTACCGTGCAAAGTGGTATGGAGCTGGAAAATGAGTCAACCGGCGTTACGGAAAAAATAAACCAGCTGTTTTTGGCAGAAGGGAATAAACGCACCAATACTACCGAACTGGTTGCAGGTGATATTGGCGCCACCCTGAAATTAAAGAACACACACGTTAATAATACCCTTCATGTAAGGGGAAGAAATTATGAACTGCAACCCATTGAATTTCCGCCGCCCAATATGACGGTGGCCATCGAAACCCTGAAAAAAGGGGAAGAGGAAAAACTATCGCAGGCATTGCACCAGCTGCGGGAAGAAGATCCCACCCTGATTGTGGAAGTTTCCCAGGAATTAAAACAAACGCTCCTCCATTGCCAGGGCGATATGCATTTGGCAGTGGCAAAATGGAAAATAGAACACCTGCATAAAGTTGACGTAAAATTCATCAAACCCCGCATTCCTTACCGCGAAACCATTCGCCGGATGGCCGAGGCCAATTACCGGCATAAAAAGCAGAGTGGGGGCGCCGGTCAGTTTGGAGAAGTTTTCTTACGCATTGAGCCCTGGTACGATGGCATGCCCGACCCCAATGGGCTGAACGTTCGTGGCCGGGATGTGCATGAACTGGACTGGGGCGGTAAACTGGTTTATTTTAACTGTATTGTGGGCGGCGCGATAGACACGCGCTTTCAACCCTCGATCTTAAAAGGTGTTATGGAAAAAATGCAAACAGGCCCGTTAACCGGGTCATATGTTCGTGATGTGCGGGTATCGGTTTATGACGGCAAAATGCACCCGGTGGACAGTAATGACATTTCCTTCAAGATAGCCGGTTTAATGGCCTTTAAACAGGCTTTCCAGCAGGCAGACCCACAGATACTGGAACCGGTGTACCAGGTAGATGTGTTGTGCCCCGATGATCTTACCGGTGCCGTTATGGGCGACCTGCAAAGCCGCCGGGCCGTAGTAGAGGGCATCGACACCCAGGGCCATTTTCAGAAAGTGATCGCCAAGGTGCCGCTGGCCGAAATGGACGGGTATTCTTCCTCGCTTCGTTCCATTACGCAGGGACGCGCTAAATTCACCATGAAGTTTTTTGACTATGTTCCGGTGCCTTTTGAGGAACAACGCCGGTTGATAGATGATTATTCGAAGACGGCGAAGGAGGAATTAGTGTAAACAAAGAACCAACTGGCCCTAGCATAAAGAATAGCTACCTACGGGTGGCTATTCTTCTTAATACCCGGTAAACTATGCACGTTCACCTAAAAATTTCATTCGAAGTCGTGAATATCAAATATTTTTAACAGGCACAACCAGTGTTCAAATTATCAGTATTGTATGGAGGTGAATGTCCTGGATAAAAAGGAGTTTGTATTCAACATTATTAGCCAATCACATGTTCCTATGTTCCTGGCCTGGGGAACTTCGGGAGTGCTGTACTATAACGACGCCTGTCAACCGCTTATAGGCCTGTCGCGCGGGGAAGCAAGCGGGTTGTCGCTGCAACAGGTATTTGCCGGCAACTGGCACAAACTGGGACCAGCCTTTGACCAGGTAATGCAGGGCGGTTCCCTGACCATTCCGGACATACAGCTTTTTATAAACCGGCAAAACCATTCCGAACCGGTGAGTTTTACGTTTTCCTGTATACCCATTCCATTGTCAACCGGCAAAACCGGGGGTATGCTGGTCACCGCCACCGAAAACGTAGCCATTCAACAGGCCACGCAAAAAAAGATCTACGAGATCTTATTACAGCTGCCTATAGGCATTTTAACGCTGCGGATGCCCGATTACCGCATCGAGCTCGCCAATCACTCCTTTTTACAGATCACCAGTAAAGATATCAGCGAAGTGACCGGCCGGTCGCTTTTTGAAGTGAACCCGGACCTGAAAGGGCAACGGGCCGAGGAACTGATCAACCAAGTGGTGCAAAGCAGAACGCCCCACATCGAAAACGGGATGCCCCTCCGTATAGAAAGAAATGGCGGACACGTAACGGCTTATTTCAATCTGCTTTTTTACCCACTGCTGGAACCGGGCGGCATTTGCAGCGGCATTATGCTGGTAGGCCGTGAGGTGACCGATATTGTGCTGGAAAGAAAGCGCATGGAAAACAGCGAGCATTATTTCCGTCGCCTGGCAGACACAGTGCCCGTTATGTTGTGGATCACCCGTCCTGACGGCAGTTGTACCTATGTAAACCAGAAGTGGTACGATTATACCGGTCAGCCGCCTGAAAACACCCTGGGGCAACGCTGGCTTTCCGTAGTGCACCCCGATGATCTGGAATTGATGACAACCTGTTTTGCTGAAGCCAATGCGCACCAGGTGCCTTTTAACTTCGAATACCGCATCCAGGGTGCCGATGGCAATTACCGCTGGATCCTCGATTCCGGTTCGCCCATGTTCGACAACAAAGGCGTATTTGAAGGGTTCATCGGTTCTGTAGTAGATATCGACAACCGCAAACTGGCTGAAGACGCCGTGCGCGAAAGCGAAGTAAGGTTCCGCCAGCTGGCCGATTCCATGCCACAGATCGTTTGGACGGCCAATGCCGATGGTTATGTTGATTACTACAACAAACAATGGTACCTGCTGATCAGTGATGAGGAACGGTTTGGCGATGAAAGCTTCCTGGTGCATGTTCATCCCGATGACCGGGAACGGTGTTTAGAGTCGTGGCATGATGTTGTACGAACAGGAGAACAGCTGGAAATTGAATTCCGTTTCTTTGTAAAATATCCGGTAGCCGGGTACCGGTGGTTCCTGGTGCGGGCCCGCCCCATCAAAAACGACGATGGACAGATCATCAAATGGTTTGGCACCTGTACAGATATCGATGAAGTGAAAAACATTCACCTCGACCTGGAGAACAGGGTAGCCGAACGCACGCATGAAATTTCACACAAGAACAACGCGCTGGAAGAAACAACCCGCGAATTAAAAGAGATCAATCAACAGCTGGAACTGCGGCATGAAGAATTACGCCAGAGTGAAGAACGCTATTTGCGCATGACCAACGAGGTGGAAGATTACTCCATTATTCTGCTGAGCAAAGATGGCTATATAGAAAACTGGAATAAAGGGGCGGAGAAAATAAAAGGATATACCGCTGACGAAATCATCGGGATGCACTTCCGGCTTTTTTATACCTATAGCGACCAGCAGCATGGCCTGGCGGAAAAGCTGTTAGAAGAAGCTAAACAGGACGGTAAGTCAACTTTTGAAGGTTTACGGGTACGTAAGGATGGTTCTACCTTTTGGGCTTATACCGTGCTTACTGCCCTGCACAATGATAAAAACGACATCATCGGTTTTTCAAAAGTAACCCGTGATCTCACCAAACAAAAACTGACCGAAGACCAGTTGAAAATGTATGCCGAACAACTGGAACAAAAGAACCGGGAGCTGGAACGCAGTAACAGTGAGTTGTCGTCGTTTAGTTATGTGGCCAGCCATGACCTGCAGGAACCGCTGCGCAAGATCCAGGCCTTTGGCAATCTGATACAGGCCCGTGATGTGGCTAACTTAAGCGATACCAGCAAAGATTACTTCGACCGGATGGTGAAAGCAGCGGTACGTATGCAAAACCTCATCGACTCCTTGCTGGAGTTCTCCCGTACCACTACCGCCCGTAAGAATTTTGAATCGACCGACCTGAACGCCCTGCTCGATGAAGTAAAAAAAGAACTGGCACACCGCATCGATGAAAAAAAAGCCACCATCATCTCCGCGCACCTGCCTACCATGACCATCATTCCCTTTCAGTTCAGGCAATTGCTGTCAAACCTGATCAGCAATTCACTGAAGTATTCGCGTGAGGACGTTACACCTGTAATTGAAATCACCTCAGCTTATGTAAAAGCAAGGCAGCTGCATGAAAAAGGGGCCATCCCGGGCAAGGACTATTTCCGTTTTACCATAAATGACAATGGAATTGGGTTTGAGCAGGAGTATGCCGAGAAAATATTTGAATTATTCCAACGGCTGCATGGCCGCAATGAATATACCGGTTCGGGTATTGGCCTGGCTATTTGTAAGAAAATAGTAGAGAACCATCATGGATTTATACGGGCAGAAAGTGAAGTAGGGGCGGGGGCTACGTTTTATATTTTTATTCCGGTTAAATAGTTCAAAGTTTCAAGTTTAAAGTTCAAAGTTTTAAGTTTAAGGTTTAAATACAAAGTCCGCAAATTGTGTAGTAACACAACTTGCGGACTTTTCTTATTTCTTAATTTCTATTTCTTACTTCCTACTGCTGATATCAGTATTTAGCGCACTCCTTCATTTCTTTCTCCGTGTATGCCAGTCCATATTGTTTCAGCACCTCATCGGGCACACCATTCCATTTATTAGGTGTATTACCGGCATAACCAAGGTCTTTTACACCGATCTCGCTGGTATAAAAACCGGAAGCGGTTAAATCGCGCATGAGGTTAAAGAAGGCAACGCCCTGCGCCATGTCGGGTTTGGCTTTATTGGGCCACGCAATTTCATCTACCATTGCCATGCGTTCCTTTTCAGTACCATCTACAAATGATTTATTGAAACGCTTCAGGCACTGTACATCCAGCCAGCGCAAACCACCCCGCATAGGGATCTGGTTTTCGGGTTTATCCTTTACAATGTATTCGATAAAATCAGGCACTTTAGCATCAGATGCACTGCCGCTTACTTCATCTTTAGGGATGATGATATCAGCCAGCACGGTGATGGTGGCCATTTCATGTGGCGTGAAAAACGTTTTTGACGTTATTTCCTTTTCCCGTTCCTGTTCTTCTACGGCACGGTCTAAGGTAAATTCGCCGGAAGCCTCTGCGCTTTTGGCGGCTTCTTTTTTATTATCTGTTTTGCAGGCATCCAGCAAGATACCGGCCGACAGGGTGCCTACTGCTATCGCTTTTAAGGATTTTCTTCTGTCCATTAGTTCTTAGTTTTTTGTTCTAAGTTCTTAGTTATAGGTTTTGTTGCCACGGAATTATATATTCCTCTTCTTCATTTCGTCTATAATATATTCCGAAGCACGCATTGAAAGCGCCAGGATGGTCCAGGTGATGTTTTTATCGGCCTGGGAAACAAATGGGCCGCCATCTACACAGAACAGGTTCTTTACATCATGGGCCTGGTTGTATTTGTTCAACACAGAGTTTTTAGGATCGCTGCCCATACGAACGGTACCGGCTTCGTGAATGATGTTACCGGGTGCATGCAGGCCATAATTATTTTCAGGACCGTCGTTATCACCATAGGTAATAACAGCGCCCATTTCATGCATGATCTCCTTGAAGGTTTCCTTCATGTGTTTGGCCTGTTTGATATCGTATTCGTGCGGTTTTACATCGAAACGTAAAACAGGGATACCATATTTATCAACCACCTTCGGATCTATTTCACACTTGTTTTCGCGAACAGCAAGGGCTTCCCCACGACCGGCCATACCCACGCGGGCACCATAAAAGTACCGGTAATCTTCTTTTAATGATTTACCATAACCACCGGCTTCTTTTTGTTGTCCTTTTACCTGGAACTTGCCATTCATATTCTGGATACCACCGCCAAAGCCATAAGCAGGCTGGCCAAAACCACCCCAGTATTCAATATGATAACCACGGGGGAAATCGAGTTTTTTGTTATCGCCCCACCAGGGTGAATATATATGTGCACCGCCTACGCCGTCTTCATTATAACGTTTGCGATCGAACAGTTCAGGGATTACACCACCCATATCGGCGCCTGTAGAGTCGTGCAGGTATTTACCTACCACATCACTGCTGTTGGCCAGTCCGTTAGGGAAGCGGGCCGATTTTGAGTTCAGCAGCAAACGCGCCGATTCGCAGGCGCTGGCAGCCAGGATCACTGTGCGGCCCATAACCTGGTATTCCTGCAGGTCCATTTTATTTACATATGACACACCTGTAGCCAATCCTTCTGTATTGGTGAGCACTTCCCGCGCCATGGCGTTGGTGATCACATCTACATTACCGGTTTCCATAGCAGGTTTTACCAGTACGGAAGATGAGGAGAAATCGGCATATGCTACAGAGCAGGCCCGGTTACACTGACCGCAAAAGATACATTCCCCGCGGGAGTCATTGAGCTTTTTGGTCAGAATGGAAAGGCGGGAAGGGATCACCGGAACGCCGATGCCGGTAGCTGCTTTTTTGATCATCAGCTCGTGCAAACGGGGTTTGGGGGGAGGCAGGAAGATACCATCGGGGTCATTTTCCAGGCCTTCATTACTGCCAAATACACCAATGAGCCGGTCAACTTTATCATAGAAAGGTTTTACGTCGTCATAACCAATCGGCCAGTCGTCGCCCATGCCATCGATACTGCGGCGTTTAAAGTCTTTAGGGCCGAAACGCAGGGAGATACGGCCCCAGTGATTGGTACGGCCGCCGATCATGCGGGCGCGCCACCATTCCCATTTGGTATTGTCGGCGTGAGTATAGGGTTCACCATCAATCTCCCAACCCCAGTAGCAGGCATCGAAATCACCAAATGGTCTGAATTTGGTGCTGGCGCCACGACGGGGAGAGTCCCATGGATTTTTGAACTGGGTAACATTTTTCCTCGGATCATACATTGGTCCGGCTTCAATCAAACAAACTTTCAAACCAGCATGTGACAGCACGTAAGCAGCCATGCCGCCACCGGCACCAGAGCCTACGATGATAGCATCGTATTGCTTGGCATTTTTTTTCACCTGAAGATCTCCCATTAGAGAAGTAAGTTTTATAAATGAAGAATCGTTGGTTTAGAATCATAAATGTAAAGTTTTAGCAATCCTTACCAATTATTTGCAATCTCTTTTTTATATGAGGCAGAAAACAGCTTTAAGCTGTAAGCAGTAAGCCTTAAGCAATACACCACTGCGCGGTTTGTTGAAAGGAGTTGTAGGGGCGAGGTGGTACAACCTGGCCTTGTCGGCTTACAACTTATGGCTCAGCGCTTAAAGCTATATTTTTAGCAACGCTATGATTTTTACCAAGTTACCCGTATTATTGTAATACCAACACTTTAAATGGTGTATTATTGAATATTATACAACATTATGTATGAGTTATTGAATAATATTCAAAGAACAGCCTTTTTATTTAAAATATTAGTATAGGATGGTATAGATAAACCCTTATTTGCGAAAAAATTGGTTTACGGGCTGCAGAATTTATGTTTTATTCACGCAATTTTACGTATCAAAATTCGTTAAACAGATGTCCATTATTTTTGAAAAAGCCTATAATCACATTACCCTATGACCCCATACATCCAAAATGAAACGGATTACCTGGCCGAGAAATTCATGATATTGGAATATCATATTGCCCATGCCAGCAAGATTGCCCTACTGAAGATTCAGAGTTGGAAATTTGCCGTTAAGAATCCAGAAGTAGGAACTCGTTATCAAATGGCAGCAGAGGATATGGTACGCCAGTCATTGATGAGTTTTGTACCCGCTTCTCATATTTTAAATGAAGAGGGTTTCTATTTCCGACCAATCCAGAATTAATTAGTTTTAAATAATCACAGCAAGTCGCTTCTTCACCGGAGCGACTTTTTTTTGGCCGGCCTCCCCCCAGCCCCCTCCGGTGGAGGGGGAGAAATGCGACCTCGTAATAAAACTCAGTCCGCTTAGCTTCTTAGACTCTATTTTGAGGTTTTACTTTTCCCTTATCAGCTCCATTAACCCAATCAACCCCATCAACTCCCTCCTTTATTTCGCCTTACCTATTTCTTTCTCGTTAACTTGTCAACTTGTTAACTTATTAACCTGTTAACTTATCAACCTGTCAACTAACCAACTCACCTTTACCATCTATCAATATTTATTTCCGGAATATATAACAGAAACCCATAAATGATAATTTCTTAAGAAATAGTTTATAATGCGGTAATAACAGCGGCGGCACCGATCTATCATTAATGGTTAACCTGTATAGTAATTCACTAACGGTGTCTAAATATTTTATTTTGAAAATAAATAGTCAAAAAGACCTCCTATCTTTGTTTCGGCAACACTAATCAGCGACGTGAGAAAGAAATGGTGAGACGAGTAATGTAGCCGATGCACAAACCTTATCTGATGGACCGGATTCAACTATTTACGCCACTTCTTTTCTTTTTATCTCTTTTAATTATCTCATATGCCTACGGGCATCTTTGGTGTGCCTTCACATACTTTTCAGATTCAGTCAATCCGTACAAAAGAAACATTTCAAAAAAACTGTTCAATCTGCCTCCCGGAGGAACAGCCTGCAAGCAGGTAAGCTGGCTGGGCTGGTACCGTGTGTGCAAACGGAGCACTGAATATGTACCGGAGTGGTTTCTTTCATCACGAAGGTGACAACTCAACAATAAAAGTGATCGATAGCAGATAGCCCGTCTCAATGAACACGCAATAAAACGGATAGCAACAACTCCAGGGTTTCAATCATGGGTCTACCGGTATACAGTAGATGCCATACAGTTAATTATTGTTTAATAGCAACACAGTAATCCAGGTGATTTCAGCAAGTCGCGTACCACTTGCTGAAACCTGCCCTTTATTTACGTGAGCAGTAAGTAAAGAGTTCATGTCAACTACTTTTGTTATTTGTTATAAACCTTTTCTTATGAAATTGAAAAAAGAGGACATTGAAAGGATCAGGCTCGCAAAAGATTTATTAACAAAAAACAGGCGTTATCATATTACCATCAATGATCTAAGTCAACAAACCCAACTCAACCGTACCAAATTGCAATTTGGATTTAAACAGCTGTTTGGGGTTAGCATAGATGATTACCGGATATTATTAAGAATGGAGAAAGCAAAGGAGTTGTTGGAGCAAACTGAGAAAAGTGTAAAAGAGATATCTGTACTGGTAGGATACAAAAGCATGGGGAGTTTCAGTACCATGTTTAAAAAAATATACAGCAAATCGCCCACCGAATGGCGGAACGGGCTTCATGGATAAACCGGCAATGACGATATGAAAACAACAGCACAGGGTGAACACCACCCTGAGACGCCTGTATTGCCATGCAATAATGGCAAATCAGTTCTTTATATAACTATAACAGTATGGCACATGTTATTTTGTGAATAAAAGATTTGAAATTGTGCAAATACAAGAAATTAATCTTCGTATATTGCATATAGATATTTGACAAGGACGGTTTTCAATACATACATAGTCAGCAGGCAGTAGCTGCGGTACAAAATTATTTCTTTGGAGCTCTATGATTAGCCCTCAAAGCACCTTTTGAAAACAAAGCTAAACGGCCATAGTACCGCACTACTTCTTCTGACGAGCTTTTACAACATTTGGCTATAGAATGATGATCCGGGTTGCCGGAAGCGTTTATGAATGTGGTGAAAGATATTTGCAGGAGGGTCAGTAAAAACACCCGCTCATAAATGCAGGGATGAAGGCCGAGTCGCTCCCGGGTTTCGCCCAATGACCAGGATATAACCCCGGCATAGCCGGCTCCCGGATTCATTTTACATATTTGGTTTCACTTTCTAATTGGCCTTTCTTGATCTATTATAGAAGGTTTTTAACAGTGGCTTGCTTGTACTGCCTTTTCTGTCCAGTAAGGGCACTATAGGTAAGCATTTTTAGGAGTAGGAGAAGGCTATTTACCCCGCACACCCTGCCTCATCTACGATTAATCAATAACACTTAAGCAATGAAAAAAACCTTCCTGTTCCATGCCACAAAGCATGCTGCCGCACAACTGCTGCTGGCCGTGCTTTTCGTTGTTATAGGACATGCCACTCCCAACTTATCACCCGTTCCCATTACCGGTAAAATAACCAATACAAAAGGAGAACCCTTATCGGGTGTAAGTATTGTAGTAAAAAATAAACCCGGTGGCACGGCTACCAATGCCAATGGCGTTTTTACCATCAATGCCGAAGATGGTGATGTACTGGTTATTTCCAACATTGGTTTTAAAAGCCAGGAAATAACAATAGGCGGCCAGCATGAGTTAACCATAAGACTCGAAGAAACAGTGGCCGAATTAACCACGGTAGTAATTGGCTCGCGTTCCTTACGGCCAAGAACCAATGTGGAGTCACCCGTTCCGGTTGATGTAATTTCATCCAAAGACCTGCTGGCAACCGGACAAATAGAACCTGCCCAACAGATCCAATATACCGCCCCCAGTTTTGTTTCGAACCGACAAACTATTGCCGATGGTACCGATCATATTGACCCTGCCAGTTTACGGGGTTTAGGCCCCGACCAGGTGCTGGTGTTGGTAAATGGTAAACGCCGTTATAATACAGCCCTGGTCAATATAAACGGTACGGTAGGCAAGGGGTCTGTTGGCACCGATATGAATGCCATTCCCGCCAGCAGCATCGAACGCATAGAAGTATTGCGTGATGGCGCTGCTTCCCAATACGGCTCTGATGCCATTGCCGGCGTTATCAATGTGGTACTGAAAAAGAAAACCGGCACACAGGTGTTTGCACATTCCGGTGCACAATATGCCGGCGATGGCGCCAATTTACAAGTAGGTATAAACGAAGGATTCAAGCTGGGTAAAAAAGGCGGTGTATTAAACCTTACCGGCGAGGTACGCCATCGCCAGCCCACCAACCGCGCCGGTGATTACCTGGGCACTGTTTATAATGCCAATGTTACCCAGGACGAGCTACTGATTGCCCAAAACGGCGGCTGGAACAGAAAGAACAATATGTATATCGGCAATTCAAAACAACTGAATGCATATGGTGAGGCCAACCTGGAACTGCCCATTTCTGACAAAAGCAAATTCTATGCAATGGGTATGTACAGTTACCGCAAAGGAAAAGCGGCTGGGTTTTACCGGTATCCCAAACAAACCACCCAGGTAGTGGCACAATTGTTTCCTCGTGGTTTTCTGCCCTATATTGGTTCCGAGATCAACGACCGGTCGGTAATGGCCGGCTTTAAAGGTAAAACTGCCAGCGCCTGGAACTGGGATGTAAGTTCTACATATGGCGGCAACCAGTTTCGTTTCGATGTAACCAATTCAAACAATGCCAGCATGGGCACGACAACTCCTACCTCCTTTTATTGCGGCAAACTGGGTTTTCAGCAAAGCACCACCAATGTAGATTTCTCAAAAGACCTGGGTTCAAAAATGAACCTGTCGTCGTTTAACGTAGCCCTTGGCGCAGAAATGCGCCTTGATTTCTTCAAAATAACACCCGGGCAGGAAGAATCGTGGAAGAACTATGACCCCAATGGTGGCAAAGCCGGTGGCGCCCAGGTTTTCCCGGGTTACCAGCCCGCCAATGCGGTCAATGAAAACCGCAGTGTGTTCAGCACTTATGTGGATGTGGAATCGGATATAACAGAAAAATTCCTGGTGAATGTAGCCGGCCGGTTTGAACATTACAGTGATTTTGGCAATGCCTTAGCCGGTAAGCTGGCCATGCGGTATAAACTACTCGATGCCTTATCTATTCGCGGAGCCATCAGCAATGGCTTTAGAGCACCTTCCATTCACCAGTATTTCTTTAACAATACCAGCACCCAGTTCCAGCTCGTAAATGGAACATTGTCGCCCAGCAATACGTTAACGGTACGCAACAGCGACCCCATTGCCAAAGCCCTTGGTATTCCTGATCTGAAAGAAGAAACTTCTGTAAACTATAGTTTGGGCATCACTGCCAAGCCGGGGCATAATACTTCCCTTACCATCGATGCCTATCGCATCGATATTAAAAACCGGATCTTACTGGCAGGTCCATTCAGGAGAACGGCGGCCGGTACTTCCATAGTAGACCAGGTGTTGAACAATGCCGGTATCGGCGCCGACGTGCAGGTGGTACAGGCGTTCAGCAATTTTGTAGATACCAAAACGCAGGGGATCGATATTATCTTTTCTGTTAGTCCGCAGCTGGGCAAAGGCAATCTCGACATTACCCTGGCAGCAAACTTCAATGAAACAAAAATTAAAAAGGTAAAGGGCACGGAGAAGATCCCTGCAGTGCCGGACTCCCTTGGCAATTACTTTTATTTTGACCGGGCCGAACAATCGCGTGTAGAGCTGGCCAATCCAAAGAATAAAGTATCGTTGTCGGCCAATTACCAGTATAAAAAAATAGGGTTGCTGGTGCGGGCAACGCGTTTTGGTAAAGTATCTTCCTGGAATGCCGATCCACGGCTCGATGAGACCTATGACCCCAAAGTAGTAACCGACGCCAGTATCAGTTACAGTATTATACCTCAGGTGCGGGTAACTATCGGCGCCAATAATTTATTTGATGTATATCCTGATAAACTAAAATGGTTTCAGGATGGCAATGGTGATAAATCGAATATTTATTACGGAAATACTTCCGATGGACGTTTTCAATACAGCCGTAATGCTACCCAGTTTGGAATGAACGGCGGTTATTACTACATCAGTTTGTCGGCCAATTTCTAATGCAGCGCACATGCACCATAAAAAAAAGGTCGTCCAGATTAACCGGACGACCTTTTATATCCCATCTAAATAATCTCTACATTATTTTGCAGTGGTACTTACAGGCAACATTGCGTTGTAAGTTTCATTTGCGCTGCCATATTTAATATCATCGAAATACAACACTCTCAGATTAGTTGAAGTGGTTTTTGTACCATTCCAGTCTGATTTGTAGATACCCATTTTCCAGTTAGGAAGGTGGAAATCGCCAGTGATTTTGTACATGCTGGCACCTTTACGGCTTACCAGTTTTTGACCATCTTTCCAGATCTCGATCAAACCATCAGAACCTGATGAGTGAATGATATGATATACATAAGTATGCCATCTGTCTTTTTCAATTGTGCCAAGGTCAGTCTTAGCGTTATCTGGTGTTCTCATAACCAGACGGCCATTTGTTACACGAATAGAAATAGCCGGGGTGATGCCACCGCCACCATGCCACTGGCTGATAACTTCATCAGCAGCTTCATCTTTATACTGAGCGCTGGGCATATATAACGAATAAGAATACCAGAAGTTGTTAGTAGTAGGCGTTGGGAAAGATATTTCAGCCCTTGTACCACTGTGACTTTCAGGGTCGGTATCTCTTAACTCGAAACGAGCTGATTTGGTGCCGCTGAAAGCATGGGTTGTAGACTGAGTAATACCATAGGAAGTAGCAGTTTGAATAGTACACAGGGAATTTAAAAAGCTGCTGCCATCTGCATTTTCAGACCAGATTATATTTCCGCCTGATGTTGACTCTGTTGACACGGCTTCATCGTTTGCATTTGCAGTAGGATCTACCGGCCTGTCAACGTTTTTTTGACAAGCAGCCAATGTTGCTAATACCAGGGAAACAGACAGCACGCGCTGATTTCTACGGAACCAATTACCTCTTTTGTGCATCGTTGTTTTCATTTTTACGTTGTTAATTTCTAGATTTTAAAAAAGTGTTTTCAATTGCCGGTAACGTCTTGCTTACGGCACAATTCTCCCCCGCATACATCACAGGTGCGTTTTTTTTACCTGTGATGCATAACATATCCTTCATGCCGCATTCTGCTGCATGTAAAAATTTTGTGCTGATGCGAATAGTACTATTTACAGATTGTCACATTGACTGCATTGCAAATAATTACTTATTCACTCAGATAATGAACCCTGAAGAACAGATTAAAACAGACCGCTTTTTGAGGCGATGACTGTTCTTCGTTCAAGCTGTGTAGTTGAGATTTTTACTGACCGCGCGTAGCTAAATTTCAGTACGCTTTTTGGAGCAATAGCACGGAGTATTTGTTTTCTTATTTCTGGTACGGATGAAAAGATGTTTGATACATCTTTGAGGAATTTTCTGATAGTGTTCATCATATGGATATTTTCGTTTTCAAAAAAGGTATTTGCACTATTCAACAAACATGGTGCCTGTTTTACCAGGCTACAGTTCTTACAGGACCGGACATCTATCAATTTGCTTTCATTCAGTACGACGTTGCAAAGTTGGCGCCATTTTCATTCAATTGCGCCTTTCAATAGTAAAAATGACAAGAATGTAGTCGATTTAATATAAGCCGTAATAAGAGTTTTTGCTTAAAAAAAATGGCCCTGAAAAATTAGTGTCCAGAAAACAATTGCATGCCAATTGTATCGGTTTAGCAAGTATCTGTAAAGGGCATCCCTGCAAAAAAATCATTATCTTGCTAACATATTGATTTTGTATGATTGTTGTAATTCAATGTAAAGACCAGGTTGGATTGGTGGCCGGCATTACAGGTGTGCTGGCTAAGGAACAATTGAATATTGTTTCGTTACGGGAGCACGTTGACAAGATAGAGAACCGCTTTTTTATCAGGGTACATTTGGAAGAGGATGCCGATTCACAGGCGCTGGAGGCCAGGCTGAAACAGGTATTACCGGCCGATGCAGTAATAAAAGTGAACCCTTTGCCGGAGAAAAAAGTAGTGGTACTGGTAACCAAAGAATACCATTGCCTGGGTGATATTCTTATCCGTCATTATTTTAAAACCCTGGGTGCCCAGGTGCAATGTGTGATTGGGAATCACGATACGTTGGAGAATATCTGTCAGCGGTTCGATATTCCGTTTTACCTGGTATCGCACGACCAAAAAGATAAAGCTGATTTTGAAGCACAGGTAAGCAGTTTGATTGACAAGCATGCCCCTGATTATATTATCCTGGCCAAGTTCATGCGTATTTTATCGCCGGAGTTTGTGGCCAGGTATACCGGACGGATCATCAACATACATCATTCCTTTCTGCCGGCCTTTGTAGGTGCCAGTCCTTACCGACAGGCTTTTGAGCGCGGGGTGAAGCTGATTGGAGCTACGGCCCATTTTGTTACCAACGAGCTCGATGAAGGGCCTATTATCGCGCAACAGATCATTCCGGTGACGCACTCACACACCGCAGGCGATATGATGAAGGCTGGTAAAGAGATTGAAACAGCGGTGCTGGCGAAAGCGCTGCATCTGGTGTTTGAGGACAGGGTTTTGGTATATAGGAATAAGACGGTGGTGTTTGAGTAGGAGTTAACAGGTTAACAAGTTGACGGGTTGACAAGGCTGGTACGCGGCCGTCGGGAAGTTAACAGGTTAACAGGTTGACGGGTTGACAAGGCTGGTACGCAGCCGTCGGGAAGTTAACAGGTTAACAGGTTGACGGGTTGACAAGGCTGGTACGCAGCCGTCGGGTTTTCCCTGTTAACTTTTTAACTTGTTAACTTTTCAACTTGTTAACGTATCAGCTTAAAGGCACTTCCTTATTTCATGAGCTGTTTATCAAAGCCCATTTTAACTAACTCTTCGTAAGCCGTCCATACTTCAACCGGAATTTCCTGATAGATCTGGAAACCTTTTTCAGGATACAATTTTATCCGTTGCAGATCGCCCACCATCATATTGATGAGCTTTTCTATAGATATATCGTTGGTGGGATATTCTTCAAATGAAAGGCGGGGAGAAGTGACCAGTAGTTTTTTATCGGGCCAGTGTTTTTTGAACGTAGCATAACTGCGGCGTTCCATATAGGGCTTCTGTACCACTATAAAGCTGTCGAGATTCAGGTTTTTCTCCTGCAGCAACTGTTGTGTGAACAGAATATTTTCGCCCGTATTGGTGCTTTTATTTTCAATAAAGATGGCTTCGCGCGGTACGCCCCTGTCGAGGGCAATAGTGGCAAACAGATCGGCTTCCGTTTCTGCCCACATATCTTTGGTGATTTTTCCCAGGCCGCCGGAGAAAATGATAATGGGAGCATACCCCTGCAGGTACACATCAGCACCCCGTTCGGCGGTGCGGGTGTCCATACTGCCCAGTACGAGAATACAATCAGCCGGTTCCAGTGTATGGTGTAACTGATGATAATTCCACAATATTTTAGCGAGCGCGATGGCTTCCGGGTTTATCATTGTTTTGTACGGTTAGGTTTCTACAGGTAAGCAAGAAATTTGCCAGGAATACAAAAGGCAGAAGGCAGAGGGCAGAAGACAGAAAGGCCGCGACGCGGAATGCTCAACCTGACCAGAGCCCCGTAACCCAATAACTTAAAACTTTCAACTTAAAACTATGAACTTTTAACTGCTTCATGTTTGCTGAGTTTGTTCAATTCAAGCACGGTGCCATTGGCGGTTTCATGATACATGGGAATGAATTTGCGGTTATAAAGGATTTCATGGTAAGTATAAGAGGTTCGCTGCTGCACGGTATTGCCATATACGTCATTGAAACCGCGGATCAGGACATAGATCTCCACATCATTTGCGGCCAGGTCTTCGCTGGTAAAGCCAGCCAGGGGGCTTTGGTCATCGATGGGGTGTACCACTGTCCAGTTCATGGGCATGCTTTCAATTTTACTGCGTTCCAGGTTCAGGGTATAATACCGGTACCTCGGTTCGCCATTTTCATTGACCATCATGGCCAGGTTTACCTGAACGGTTACATCGGAGAGTGCGTGGTGTTGTTTGAAACACACAAACCGGAACATTAAGGCTGTTATATCTTTAAAGGGCGCTATTAATGCCTCGTTACTAAAAGCCACGTGTGCGCGCGGACGGGCAAAACGACCATAAATAAGACCGGTTGCCAAAGCGAACGATAAAAAGCCGCTCATAGCCTCTACAGCTGCCACCAGGTTGGCCAGGTCGCCTATAGGGTTAACCCGGCCATAACCTACTGTTGTAAATGTTTCCGTACTGAAAAAATACAGTTCTTTAAAAGTGTTCCCGGGGGTGGTAGAAAGAAAACCTGTGAACTGGCCGGCGCCTATCAACCAGTAAATACCGGTATACACCAGGTTGATACTAAAAAAGAAAAGCACGAGGACACAGATGAATTGCCACAGCGGCAGATTGATCATGGTATAGAAAATGCTGAAGCGTTCCCAGAAAGGTCCTCTTTTATGCAGGTTGAAGGTTCCGTCTTTGTTTATAAACCGGCTGCCGTTTATTACGCCGGTATTACTAAAACCGGTGTCGTCGTTTAACTTAGGTACAGGATTTACTTGCTTGACTAAAGGCATGTTTATTAGTATTACCCTGCAAATGTAAATACTATATCTTCAAAACCATTTTCCATTCCTCCTGTCCCAGGAAGTGATGCCTATTTTAAAATGTACGGGGTTATTGAATTTATTGGCTGCGGAACCTACCACATACACGCCGAGCTTGAATTTACTGAGGGGGTTAAACGGCCATTTGAAAACCCGCTCAATGCCTGCAAAGGTTTCTACATAGCGCAAGGAGCGTTCAGGTGCTATCAAAAAGCCGCCACCCGCCACTTCGCGTAACTGTAATTTTTTCAGCAGGGGAATTTTATTGATCAGGGCACCATTGAACTGATGCAGGTAATGGCCCTGGTAAAACCGTTTGAAAACGGGGAAGGTAGAATCCAGGGACTGAAACGCTTCCTGTGGGTTCATAAAGAGCAGCGGATCGCCCCGGCGCTGGTATTTATAATCAATCAGCCGCAGGTCTTTTGTATTAAAGAAACTACCGGTACGTACGCTGTAGTTCGAGATGCCTGCCAGTCCGAGTTTTAATTCCTGTTCCAGCCCAAACTCCAGGTAATCGAAATTCACTTTGCTCCCCATGAGGCCGGGAATACCTTTGCGCAGGGAAACATAAAAGGTTGGCCAGGCAGAACCGAGAATGATCTTTTCCCGTGGTTCCCTGATATACCGTTGCCGGGGCGTATATGCCAGCCTGATCTTTCCATATGTAGCATTGTAGGGTTCAAAATCCACCGCCTTGTTATTAGCCAGCAGATCGATGTCGCCGAATAAACTATCCACCTGCGAATTGGTTTTATAATCACTCACCGAGCGGCGAAAAGCAAACTCCAGGTCGGTGTATAAGAATAAGCCATTTACCAGCTCTACTTCATGGCCAATGCCCAACCCATTCTCCAAATATACACTGCTGCGTTTGAGCTGATTGATCCAGGCATCGCCCTGAAAGATGAGTTTGAACTCGCGGCCGGCACTAACTCTTAGTATACCCCGGTTAAAGGGATTGTACAAATATCTTACCCTCAGGCTGCCGTTGATATCGTGGTTGCGGATGCCATAACTGAGGTTGGGATCTATCCAAATACCTCTGCGCGAAGGAAATCGCTTACTGTAAAAGACCATGGCCATTATGCGTGTACCGCCATATTGAAGCGGCTGGTACAAACCGGGAAGGGGTGGTAACATCCAGTGCCGTTCCTTTTCATGGTTATTGAACTGCTGACCACTCCAAAGCCATTTTTTCCAGGTTAGATTATTGGTCACCCGGTCAAGTGAATCGAGGTATTCCCTGGTATGAATGGCGCGGTAAATACTGTCTTTATACTGAATAAAGCGTACTTCTTTTTCCGTGAGGGGTTCCGTTCTGTTGGCCTGCCAGAAGGTGCTGTCTTTTTCATAGGCTTCCTGGGCAGTGGCGCTTACTTCCACTCCGAAATGTTTTTTATCGAACTGTTTATGCAGTTCAAAATTCGTATAGGTGGCTACCGTTACACCAGATTTCGTTGCCTTATTGCTTTTTGAATAATAGGTAAACTGTTGCCGGGTGATCATCCATGCGGTATCTTTTACTAACTCATACTGTTGGTTTACCTCAAAGTAATCGTATTCCGGCAAATGATACGTGGGAAATTTCAATTGCGTATGCGTGATCACCCATAAACTATCGGCGATGGTTATTTCGCCTTCTACAGTGGCATTACTTACCTGTCGTGGCTTTACACTGATCACAAATAATTTGCGGGTACCCTGGTGTTCGGTCCGGATCAACCTGAACCGGTAGGCAAGCAGCCCGCTGTAACTGACTGGTGAAAGAAAAGGTGTTTCCGACAACGAGCGTGTTTTGATGAGGTTGTTATAGAAATTGAAATCGCCCTGTGTAGTCGATAAATAAAACAATCCCGTTGTATTGCCGCGACGGGTTACACCCAGTCGTTCTTCCTTACTGCCCTGGGGCGATCGATCGAGCTGCAATACAATTTCAGCCATGGCCATTCTATCCAGATCCGGATTGGTATTTGTGGGAATTACCGGCAGGGTGTCATTCTTTACCGGCTTTTTCTTTCCCTTTATCTTTAATGAATCTTCCTGGACGGCTTTTATGTACACCATACAGGAGTAGGGGCCTGCAGCGGACTGGATGGTATCTTTCCGTCGGATCACATTTCGGATGATCTCTTCTGACCGGTCGCGCGATTTTCCTTTTACCACCACTTCAGAAAGCCCCCTGGAGTTATCTACTTCCATGATAATATTCTGTATATAATCCGCTTTTTGAATAATGATGGTGATCACCTGGGTCTTGTACCCGATCATGCTAACTACCAGGTCGTATTTGCCTGGTTCTAACTGCAATTCGTACGTGCCATTTTCTTTGGTAACCACGCCGTGTTTCCATTCCTTTACCTGAACGGAAGCAAATGCCAGCGGTTCCAGCCGGGTGTTTGTTATTTTTCCATGAACTTTATACGATTGTCCTAACGTATAGGAATAGAAGAGAGTAATGAAGAAAAGCAATAGTATGGCTCGGCTCATGCAGGTGTTAGGGTTATGCCCTTAAAATACAGCCTTCTGCCAGGAAAGAGGAATTTGATTAACGAGTTTAAATTGAATTTAACAGTTTAGTTTTTTAGTTCATAGGTTATTAAGTTCGTAGGTTATCAGGTTTGTAAGTTATTGGGTTATTGAGTTTTTAAACCCAATAACCTGCGAACCTGATCATATTACTGGTTACCAGTTACCGGTTGCCGGGCTTATATTGCATACAACTGACTTTTTTTTGTTTTTCCCGGTAACCGGAAACAGGCGACCGGCGACCGCCAATCAGCTAACGGGTATCCCATACTTTTTCGCTTGTGTCCTAATAAATAAATCAGCCTCCGAACTGCCATCTGCACACACCTGGTCCATTTTTTTTCCGAATTGTTTTACCAGGGCGGGGTTATTGATCAGTTGCAGGGGACCTTCTTCCGTTTGTACGTCAATGACAGGCAAACAGGAAGAGTCGCCAAACATAGACACTTCATTTGCTTTAGTTACAAATGAGCCGCCTATGCCGCCATGCGAAGTATAAAAGAAACGTTCTTCGGCATGATCAACACCAATGTATTTGAGTGAGGTATTGCCAAAATAAGTGCGGGATTTCACATCTGGATGACGACGCGCATGCGCCACGAATTTTACATTCTCTACATTCATGCCATCCAGGCAACCTTCGCGGTCAACAGAATCGTACAAGCCCATAAAATACACGCGAACAAGCGGACTTAACATTCTGGCCAAAGCAGTTACGGCCAGGCCGCCACGGCTGTGACCGATCAACACTACGCGTACATCATCGGTAGTCAGCGGTTGATGCGCAAGCATGTTCTGCGTAACGGCTACCGGTTTGCGGTAAGACACTGAATAGCCACGGCTGGCCATATAGTTCTGGGTAGTGCGTTCCTGGTTCTGCATACAGCTGTTTACATCAAACATCTCCAGGGGTTTGATGGCCTGGCTGCGAATAGCAGGGAAAAGCGAATTAATGCGTTGATAAATAAAATCGAGTGCTTCCTGTAGAATGGGTTCGGTATCGGTGCCGGTAATTACATTGGAGGGGCCGTTATACCAGCGCCGGTCAATATCCATAGCGCCATAATGAACATCGCGAATAAACTTATAAGTGCTGCTGTTGCTTCCATCTTTGTACATCCATTCACGGGAGCCTGTGCCATCTATACCAACTACGATATATTTGTTATTCATGAGAAAGGTTTGATTAATGGTGATTGGGTATTCCGGGAAAAGGGTAGTGACGTGACCAACGAGGGTTATAACGTCAACCCCTGACTGGCAACAAATTTTACACCAATTTCAGAAAATTATTTTAATTTAAACATCTGAATATTCAACCGGCACGTAAATTGGTTATAAATATTTTGTGCATTGAATATTTTTTTGTCCTAATTTCGTTTTGCTGCACTGAGAGCATGATCAAGACATTCCCCTTTTGACACGCTTCCCTGGTTGCGTTGAATCGTACACCCGATACATTAATCTTTAAGATCATGCGGCTAAAGTATTATACGTTACCATTGGATCCTGAATTATTGATGCAAAAGAAAGAGCATCCTGGTTGTACCTTAAAACAATCGGTAGGCCATCACCTGCACCTGATCATTACCACCGCGTTTGGTGAAATGCAGAGTGATGTTGACTTTGGTAATTCCATCTGGGACCATGATTTCGATAATCTTACAGCCCGCACCCGGCAACAGGAATGGATGAAAGAATCGCTGATACAGGCCATTCGCAAACATGAAAAAAGACTGGATGCCATTAAGGTAGATGTATTGGTTAAACAGGAAGAAGTAAACGCACTTACCACAGAACGACGCGTAAAGAAACGCCTCGATATTAATATTACCGCCCGACTCACGGCTACCAGCGAAGACATTACTTTCCGCGACAGCTTTTTTGTGAGCCCGTTATCATATAGTTAATTGTTGATACAGGCCCTGATCACTAGCACCCCTGGTTAGATACTTTAACCAGTAACATAGTTATTATACAATGGAAAATCGGGAACAAATAAAGAACCGGATGATGAAAACGGCTGCGCGCCTGTGGGGGTATCCGGAAGATGAAACCGAATCATCTTTCGACCCGCTGGTGAATGTGCTGTTTGCAGCCACTGCCCTGGAACTGGAAAAGATCTCTAATGAGATCCATGCTTCGCGTGCCCGTTTGCTGGAACGGATGGTGCAGTTGTTGTCGCCGGAAGTGTTGTGTGGCCCATTGCCGGCTCATGGCATTTTACACGCGCGGTCAATTGATGAAACAGCCTGGCTGAAGGGAAACGATCAGTTCTACAGTTCACAAAAAAGAGGCGGACAGTATGAGGACATTGCAGGCGCCTCCGGCTACAGGGATTTCTATTTTACACCCACGGGTAACTTTCAATTAAATACTGCAGCTGTTACTTATCTCGCTACCGGCCATCAGTTATTCCGGTATCGGGAGATGATCTCGAAAGAGGTGATCACTCATTGTTTGCCCGGCAAAGAACTTGAGCAACGGGTGTTGTGGATCGGTCTTACCGGTCATCAGATAAAGCTGCACAATACACAATACTACTTTGAGATCAGGAATGAAGTAAACAAAGAATTGTTCTATAAAAACCTGGCCGATGCCCGCTGGTTTTATGGCGCCCAGGAAATGGAGGTAGTGGCCGGGTATAACCAGGAAAACATCAGTGGTGAACACCTGGATATCGAGCAATTGTTAATCAGAAAAAATACTGCCAGCTGGAAACTAAAAGAGTTTGTAAACGCTTATTACAAACCCAAATTCATTACCATTCGCCATCGCAGCAAAACAGCTGCAACGCACGAAGGCTGGCCGCCTGAATTACAACAGGCATTTGACAAAAAGGAATTGCAAACTTTACAGGCCGATAACATCCACTGGCTGAAAATTCAATTCCCTGAAAACGTTGCTACGTCGGTACTACAGGATGTACTCTGTCATATCAACTGTTTTCCCGTTATCAATGGCAGGCTGCATGAAACCCTGCACCACATGCACGACATCCTGAATATTGTACCTCTGTATTCAAACGACATCTTCTTTGATCTGAATGAGATCTCAGACCAGGATGGGCATATATATAATCTCCGTGCATTGGAGAAAAATGCACAGGAAAAGTTATCGGTGATCCTGCGGCAGGGTGGAATAGGGCGTTTTGATGAACGCGACGCCACCATGATCATCGACAACATTGTACAGCTGTTGAGTGATGAAAGTGCTGCGTTTTCTGTATTGGGCCGGGATTTTCTTTCAGGCGAACTGAAACAGTTGCAAACGATCATTTACAAACTGGAACAACAAATGATCACCCGCGAACTCAACCGCGAATACACGCCTTTCCTGGTGGTGAGAAAAGAAAAAAATGCCCGGTTGAACAACCTGACTATATCCTACTGGAGTACCGCCGGGGAACAGGGAAATGATATAAAAGCAGGTACCCCACTGCAATCGTATAAAACAAACAGTTTGTATAATACCAACTGTACACTGATCACCACCACCATTGGCGGCCGTAACCGCCTGAGTGCTTCAGAAAGCATTACAGCGTATAAATCGGCGCTATTATCGCGTGACAGGCTGATCAGTCTGGAAGACATAAGGATCTTTTGCCGCCTGCAACTGGGCAATTTGGCCAAACATATAGAGGTAACAAAAGGCGTGATGGTTCCCCGGCAGGTATCGCAGGGGTTTACCCGCACCATTGACGTTACCATTAAACTGAACCGGAAAGATTATATGGATGCGCAGGAGAAAAACCAGCTTCCATACTGGAAGGATAGTTTAGTACTGAAGCTTTCTTCAAAATCAGCCGGACTGACTCCATTTAGAGTGTTTATTGAACAGGAGAATTAAATCGTGAGTTGAGAGCAGTGAGCAGTGAGTAGTGAGTACGAATACATCTTTAACAATGACAAGACAAGACGCTATAGAAAAATTCTTTAACGAGCTGTCGGGCAACCTGCACGATATAAAAGCGGAGGTGATGGCCAATCACGCATTGCAAAACAATGTACACCCCGATGATTTTGTTGTGTTGCACGATGGCCGTTTTTACCGGGAATACCGGGCGGATGTATATGCCATCAATAAGATCGACGATGCCTGGCTGCACCAATTATTACAGCTTCGGTTATCACGCAGTGGTTTATACGACCTGGTACCCGAAGGGCTTTTTCACCAGTCGCATACGGGTACCAAATCAAACTCAGCTACCGAACTGGCAGCCCAAAGCCGAATAGACCGCAAGAAGGAACTGGCTGCCCGTAAGTTCTTTCAACCCATCGAGAATAGTTTGTTCAGACAACGGGTACTGCTGGAACAGGAAGAAGAGAACCTGCTGGCCGGCATGGACAATGGCCTGCTGAACGATTATTTCTTCACCTTCTGGGAGTTTCCGGAAGCGCTGAATAAAACCTCGGCCATGTTGCTGGTATTGCTGTTGCCTTATGCACATGCTATTGCCGGTGACCGGGAACTGATGCAAAACTGTCTGGAGATCCTGTTACAGGAAAAGGTAACAATCGAATTAATCCCTCCGGCAGGCTGCACTGCGCCCGGTAAAGACAATAGCCTGGGTTTGGGTGAACTGGGTAATGATTTTGTATGCGGACAAACCTTTTCAGAGGACTATCCATGTTTGCAATACAATATTGGACCCCTACAACAATCGAAACCCGTTGACTATGTAACAGGCGGCGACAATGAGCTGTTGCTGCAGGTATTCAATAATTATTTCGCACCGGCAGAAGCCGATATTATTATAAATGTAGAAGTTGATCGTACCCGTGCTTTAGTAGAACTGAATGCTGACGAAAGCCCCATTCTTGGTTTCTCGGCTATTTAGTAACCATAAAAAATTGAACCTTATAATATGATGACACCCGAACTTAACAGATTGTTATTGTACCTGGGTATAGGCCTGATCAGCTTTGGAGCCATCATAGGCATATTCGCCCAAAAAATACGTAACAGTTTTAAACCATTCAGCAAAAGAGCTCTCTGGTATCTGTTGATTGCTGTGGCGGTATTTGCATTGACTGGTTTATTCATTGCCGGCGGCGTATTTTCCAACTACAACAGGTACTTTATATTCTTCCAGGTATTATTCCTGCTGTATGGCGGTTTGCACATTTATATGATGCAACGAAAAATGGATTGGGGGAGAGACAAACAATCTTTTTTACCTGATCTCATTTTTACGCTCCTGATCGCCCTGGCCGGGGCCATTTGTTTTATACTCGCCTACCGGTGGGTAAACCGGGAAGGGTTGGAGATCGCCATGATGTGGTCGACCCTGTTTTTCATTATTCCCTTATTTGTATGGCATACCTTCTTAACCGCCCTGGCCATTCCACCCAAAATATTGAATCAATGGTATTACCCGGTACACGAACCTATGGAGGACCCGGAAGAAAGCAAACTGAGAAATATGCTGCTCATCAGTTTTGAATTTCAAAAGAACGGACAAGACACATACTTCACCAACTTCAGGGCAAAAGCCCCTGTAGATATGGAGCTGGGTGAACTGTTCTATTATTTCATAAACGATTACAATGAACGACACCCGCAGGGACAGATACTTTACTCAAGCGGCATAGGCAAACCACACGGCTGGATGTTTTACAAAAAGCCAAAATGGTATACCATATTGACCACTTATATGGATGCAGATAAAACCATTTACCTGAATCGCATCAGGGAAAATGATGTTATCGTATGCAGCCGCATTATTGAAAACTGAGGATAGAACATACTAAACTAATCAAGCATGCAGTCAACAACTGAATACTTACCGGTAAACTGGGTAGATGGGATGAAGATCAACAAAACCCATTTTATTGCCCAGGACAATGCATTCACTTACCGGCAGGCCCATACCGTTAGCAGTTTTTTAAACGAACACAATTATGGATTATTACCGGTATTTGACCGGCATCATACCTCGGCGAAATTATTCTTATCGCTCGATAATGAGCAAACCGTACACCTGCGTATACAACGGGCCCGCGCTATTTCCCGCGGCGGGTATGTAATGGAATTCGACACTGATACTGCGCTTACGGGTCAGCAGTTATCGGCAGGTATTCCCGGATTGCAGGTACCCTTCAGTGAGTTGAAAGACCGGTCTGCTTTTTACTATGTTGTATTAAGCATCGATCCGTATAAGCGGGTACCTTTTGGAACTGCCGATCCCAAAGAGACACCACCACGCATGCCATACACCATGCCGGGATATTCCCTTACCTTATTGCCAGCCAATGAAACCAGCGCGCTTTCACTGGGTGAATTTCAGGTGCCGGTAGGGAAGGTGATGGTAGAAGACCAGGCGGTTCGGTTGGTGGAGAATTATATTCCACCCTGTACAGCGGTAAACAGTCATTATGAATTGCTGGAAGTACATGCCGGTCTGGAACAGTTCTTTGGCCAAATGGAATTGTATGCGCTGCAGATCATTCAAAAGATCTTACAAAAAAAACAACAGAACGAACTGGCTGATGCCATTTACAAGATCAGTGAGAACCTGACCCAGTTCACCGCCACCCAATACAGCAATTTCAAATTATCTTACCTCTACCAGCCACCGGTATTTATGATAACCGCTGTAACCGGCATGGCGCGCCTGATAAAAAACACCATGGACTTCTATACAGGCACCAGTAAAGACGAACTGATCAGCTATTGTACCGAATGGTGTGGCGTAAGCCAGGGTGAACTGGAATCATCCATCACCAGCCTGTGCAGTTACCAGTACAACCACCTCGACATCAATGATGCGCTGGACAAAGTATTACAGTTCACCCAGATCATTTCATCCTTATTCAACAACCTGTCGCGGCTGGAATACATCGGCAAAAAGAAAGAGACCGGCATTTTTGTGAAGGAGCAAGTATTGTTGCCGCAAACCGAGGCTACGCCGGTAAAGAAAAGAAGAAGTTTCCTGGCAGATTAATCAACGAACCATCAATCAATAAACCAATAAAAAATGCCCAGCGTATTAAACCATAAGGAAAGGAATCGCGCATTTTTAAAGTTCTTGTTCTTTTTCATCATTGCTGTTTGGCTGATAGTAGGAGCCATTTATTTCGATATACGCATTCCTTACAAGGAAAACGATGTATTGCGCGAACAGGTTACCCGCTACCGCAACCAAAGCATTGCCCAGGAGAAATTTGTAAGCAGCATGGACCAGGCTAAGATCCTGATCGATTCATTAAAACAACCGGGGGTAAACAGCATGTACCTGAACCAGCAGATAGCCGCCAAACTGCGTGAGCTAACCGATCTGCAGTATAAGGACAGCAGCATGTACAGTCGCATGAATAAGAACGTGCTCGATCTGTACCTGCGTTACCAGGATGCTACCAACAAAGTAGTGAGTATGGGTGATCTTCCCAAACAACTGGAAGATTACAAAGGCAGATTTGAACAAACCCAGCGCGATCTGGACCAGGCCCGCCGCGATATCGATCTGTTGAGAAGGGCAAGTACTGCGGGAGGGTTTTAAGTTTTAAGTTCTTTGGCCTTGGGCCGTACTCCTTTTTACGGTTTACTACTCTTTGCGGATGAAGTTTTAGTGGTTGTTGCAGGTTTTGTGGTGGTAACAGCTGCCGGTTTGGTAACGATCCTCACTCTTCCTGCGGAAACAAAACGTTTTTTCCAGTAGGGATCATCGAGGCTGGCAATACTCACTCCACTGGAAGTAGAGGCGTTGATAAAGTACCGGTTTTGCAAATACATGCCAACATGTGAGATCGTTTGACCGGGAACTGTACAAAAGAAAACCAGGTCGCCTTCGGAAAAAAAATTTTTACCATGAAAAGGCTCCACATTTTTTGTAAAGAACTGTTGCGAAGAGGTGCGTGGGACCTGGATGTTGTACACGTCATTCAACAGGCGTTGAATAAAACCGGAACAATCGATGCCTTTTTCATCGTTTCCACCGTATTTGTAAGGCGTTTTCATCCATTTATCGATGAAAGCGTACAAAGTATAGTTGGAAAGACTGTCGGGATCGACTTTCAGGTAAGCACCGTATTTAATAAACATTTCGCTTTCGGTAAGTTCATTGGTGGGCGCCAGAGAGTGGTCAGCTGGCTTTACCACTATGGTCTGATACTGATTGGTCGATTTACGCGAGCTGGAGCAGGAAGCCAGTAAAACCACCAGTGAAAAGCAGGCCACCACAGTGAGCCGGAAAATAGGAAAACTATATTGAAATGTGTGCATTCGATTCATAGTTAACAGAATAATGTAAAAGTATGGAAAATAAAAAAATACAGCTGGCATATCTCGACGAAAGGGTCATTCTTACAATGATCATTACGGCTTTGCTGGGTTTGGTGATCACCGGGTTTAAATACAAGAATTATGAACATTGTTTCGATTTTCATATAAAAGCAAAAGCGAACTTCTACCGCACTGACGAACCTATTCATTTTGAGACCGACGCCTTGTACGCCAAAGAGTTTCAGTGGGATTTTGGCGATAATGAGAACAGTCAGACCAATATCAGCTCGGTAGTGCATGCTTACAACCTGCCTGGCGAATACACGGTAGCTTTAACCGTTAACGGAACCTGTACCGAATACAAAACTGTTTATATTACCCGGGCGCCCAAACTTGAAAATCCACTGTTGCAGCCCCGGTTTATTTGTCCGCAGCAGGCTGAAGTGGGCAAAGCAGTAACCTTTCAGGACACTACACCCGGCGCTCATAGCTGGGAATGGCGTTTTGGCGAAACCGCTGTGATTGACGCTACCGCCTCCACCGCCAGTTATGTATATAAAACTCCGGGATTAAAAACCATTTCCCTGGTATTGAACAACGATCCCAAACAACTCGGGGTTTGTAAAGTGTATGTGAACGATAAAACAGTGGCACCCTCGCGGTCAAATGCCCGCACGCCAGCACGTTCTTCCGGGCCTTCCTTTGTAATAGTACCGGCCAAACCACAAACGCCTACACTGGAAGAACAAAGCCGTCCACAACCTGCAATTACGGAGCCGCCCAAACCACAGGGCGTAAACATCAGCAAACAGGATCTTGAAAGCAAATTGCGCGGTGTGGTGAACAACTATTTAACCGCCGAAAACTTCTCCCAATATTTCTGTAACAACCTGAATGTACCGGTTAGCCTGAATGGGACCGAGATCACCTTTAACCAATTCTGTACAAAACTCAGTTCCATCAAGAATGATAAAAAGATAAAACAACTGAACGTACAACAAATAAAAAGCAGTGAAACCAATTGTCTCATTGGGTTAAATGTAAGTCTGAAAATGAAGCAAGGCTTCCTGGGAATATTTTAAACCATTAATCAATGACAGAAACACTATTAGGCACCCCCATATCTGATTCATTCAAAAAAATGAACCATATAGCCCAGGCTATTGCCCGGGAGAATATGCACCCGCATATTGCCCCGCCACATTTACTAAAAGCATTGCTGCATAAAGACGCCGGACTGCAATCGTTGTTAAAACAACTGGATAAAGACATTTATTACCTGGAAGAGTGGGCTGAGGTACGTATGGAGTCATTGCCCAAAGCAACCCGCCTCGATGATACCCTTACCGCAGATGAACCGGTAAAAGCAGTCATGGAAGAAGCCGACACCATACGGGTAATGACAGGCAGTGACGAATTGGAAAACCTGCACGTACTGGCCGCCTTAAGCACACCAGGTGTTGGGTTCAGTTATGAACAGTTAAAAACATTCCCCATACAACGGCAGGAGTTGTTGCTGCAATCCATTGCCGATAACACCCTTAATAAAATAACAGGTATTGGTAATACCAATGGCACTGCAAAGCCTGCCAATCACCAGGCGCTGTTAAAATATTGCACCCATAAAAACGAACGTGCCAAAGCCGGAAGGATCGATCCGATTACCGGTCGCGATAAAGAGATCAGGGCGATGGCCGAAATACTGGGCCGCCGGTCGAAACCAAATGTGCTGATCATTGGCGAACCCGGTGTTGGTAAATCGGCATTGGTAGACGGATTTACGCTGGCTATTGAAGAAAAGAAAGTGCCGCGTTTCCTGGAGCATGCCCAGGTATTTGAACTGGACAATGGCGCCCTCGCCGCCGGCGCCTCGTACAAGGGAGAAGTAGAAGAGCGGTTGAAGAACATTATTCAGGAAGTAAAACAATTTGACAAAGCCATCCTGTTTATCGACGAAATGCACGTACTGATGGATAAACAGGGTGCTATGGCCGGCGCTGCCAATTTATTAAAGCCAGAACTGGCCCGTGGTGAGCTCACCGTTATAGGAGCTACCACCTTGGAGGAATACCGAAAGCACATTGAAAAGGATGAAGCATTTGCCCGGCGCTTTGATGTAATACAGGTAGAAGAACCCGACGTGGCCACTACCTTTCGCATGATGCAAACGATTATGCCGCATTACAGCAAACACCATGCGATATCAATAGAAGATGACACCCTGCAGGATGCCATCCGGCTGGCGAAACGTTATGTAAAAGACCGCCGGTTGCCCGATGCGGCTATAGACCTGGCCGATCACGCCATGGCAGCGCTTCGCCTGGTAAGGGATACTGGCAAACAGGTAGTGGCAGACATGAAGTTGGTGTTTGATGCTATGCAAAAAGACTCAGTTACTATCGATGACTGGAAATGGCATTATAGTCAATTGCGCAATAAGATCAGTCCTATTTTATGGGCCGCGGTTGAAGCTGAAACTGATCCAATACAAATGAAAGATGCCGGTGAAATTATAAACTATTTAAACCACGCTTACGTGGCGTTGTCTCAAATGGCAACCGATGAGCGGTTGATGCTTAATCAATCAGACGTAGCTGCTATAGTAGCGCATAAAACAGGTATTCCCATAGGGAAAGTGCAGGCGCAGGAAAAAGAGCGGCTGTTGAAAATGGAAGAGATCCTGAAGCAACGGGTAGTAGGGCAGGACCATGCCATTCGCTCTGTCAGTGAAGCCATTCTGGAGTCAAGAGCCGGTTTGGGTAAAGCTGGTCAGCCAATAGGTTCCTTCTTTTTCCTGGGGCCAACGGGTACGGGTAAAACAGAATTAGCCAAAGCACTGGCCGATTTCCTGTTCCAGGATGAAAGCTCGATGATCCGGTTCGATATGTCGGAGTTTAAAGAAGAACACAGCGCCGCCTTATTAATAGGAGCACCGCCGGGATATGTGGGTTATGAAGAAGGCGGATTGCTTATTAACAAGATCAGGCAGCAACCCTATTCGGTAGTGTTGTTCGATGAAATTGAAAAGGCGCACCAATCGGTCTTTGATATTTTTTTACAGATCATGGATGAAGGCAAGCTGCACGATAAGTTGGGGAAGGAGGGAGATTTCTCCAATGCGCTTATCATTTTTACTTCCAACATCGGCAGCCAGTATGTGGTGGACTCATTCAACAAAAAAGAGGTGCCTTCAGGTACCCGGTTAATGGAGATCATGAGCAATTATTTCCGGCCCGAGTTCTTAGGCCGGTTAACGGAGATCTGCCCGTTTGCACCGATGACCAGTGAAATGGTTGAACGCATTCTTAACATTCAATTGAAGGGGTTATACGATTCACTCGAAAAACAAGGTATAACCTTACAACTAACCGATGCGGCTAAAAAACAATTAGCAGCGTTAGGGTTTGCACCCCAATATGGGGCGCGGCCATTGGCAGGTGTTGTTCGTAATAACCTGCGCCGGCCTCTGTCGCGAAAGATCATAAGTGGTGAAGCAGGAGCGGGCGGTACTTCGTTATTAAAATTAGATGCAGATGAAAATGGTAATTTCTTATGGAATAGCGCGACTCATGTGTTATAACTATAACAGACATGTAAATGTCAGAGTTAGTCACGGTGCAACATTAATTCTATATGAATTGTCCGATTGACTAACGGAAATATGTAAATTTAATAGTCCATATTAAGGGCAGATTAAAAACAAGTTCGCTGAGTATTTTTACGATGTGGTTACTGGGGATTTTTGACAATTAGTGCTGGCGTATTAATATTTAGGAATGAAATTTGTAAAATCGACTCGGGACTTTTTCTTCTGATATCCAATCCGTCAAACCACTTTGTTCGTAAATTAATTCGACTAATCATCGCTGAAAGCGGGTCTTAATCTGAAAACCTAAAATATCTATCATGAGCATTGAGCCATACGGAATTGGCGGCACGGAAGTAAAACAAGATGCCTTCGAAGCCTTTGCAGACATCCCACAAAACCGGGTATTACTGGCCGAAAAACTCACACATGACCCACCAGTTAAACCTGTTATCACAGAAGGCTTAACAAGTATCGACGAGGTGTTTGAACACTTCAAACCCAAAGTTGATATGACCTTTGAAACAGAAGACGGCGGCATGCGCCGGGAAACACTTCACTTTAAAGGGCTGTCAGATTTTGGCGCCAAAGGCATTATTGCCCAAAGTGAGTACCTGGGGGATGTGAACATGCAGCAATTGCAATACCAGAAAATAATAAAGCAGTTGAAGACCAATAAGCTGCTGAAACAGGCACTCGCCAATCCGGAAACAAAAGAGCACATTATAAAAGCTTTGCAGTCACTTATACAGGAACTTGACTCAGCCAGGTAACATCCATACTATTTAATTTTTCCTTTACCATTAATTTGTAACCATGAGTTCTGAATCCATTAAACCCGCCCAGCAAACGGCGCTTAAAGAAGAAAAATCGCTGGCACTCCAACCGGTTGAACAACTGGAAAACAGTGTGCAGGGGCTTGCTAAATTCGGCGGTTTCGATTTGTTGGAGTCAGCTATAGACGCTGTACAAAATATCAATCCCGAAAGAAAAGCAAGGAAAAAGATCTTCCTCGAAGAGAACAGCAAAAAAGACGAACGTACTGCGCTTAAAAAAACGCTGAAGCTGTGGCTGGATATACTGCAAACTTCCGATGAGCCTGCAGAGATGATCCAAACCTGTAACGAGCGCTCAGAAATTGCGGGTCAGGTGCTGAGAAAGAACCTGAAAGAAGCCGTAAAAGAAACCGGGCAGCTCGAAAGATCATATCGCTCTGTAGCCCTTTTCTTCAAGAATACAGAAAGCCTCAAAGTAAAAAATGTATCGGTGATCAATGCTGACCCGGATCAGGTAAGAGATCTGGACAATACGCGTTTCATCGATGCCATCCATAATGAACTGACCGATAACTACGACCGCCTCGATCTGCGCAACAATTATAGCTTACTCATACTGCCCGGTTACCTTGGCAGCAACAAAGTGGTAGAGAAATGGGCAAAGATCGCTTACGAAAACAAGGTGATGCTGGTGACCGATTTTGAAGACCTGGATTCACCAGACGATGTAATGGAATTGTTTGAAGCCGCTAACCTTACTGGTGGCGATCCTTATCGTTCCAACGTGATCATGGCTTGTAACTGGCTGGTTGGCCGCGGTCGTTTTGCAGAAATTGGCGAAGAAGAAGACCTGCTGATACCACCATCGAGCGCACTCGCCGGAAAGATCTACAACACCCTGATGTCGCAGGTTACAGCCGGTAAAAAATTTGGTGGCATCAATGAAGTAGATGGCGTTCGGTTCGACCTGAAGAAAAGCGAAATTGCCAGTCTGGAAAAATTGGGGTTGATCCCAATGGTAAAAGAATATGGCAAGGTGATGGCCTTCTCTGCCAAAACATTATTCAATGGCGACAACCTGGGTTTACAGACATATTCAGTGGTGCGGGTATTTGATTATGTAACCAAAGTGATGATGGACTTTTTAAACCGTCGCGCTTTTGAGAACTTCAATGCAAGCACCCGTAAAGAACTGAACGGCCAGATCGTGAAGTTCCTCGACGGTATTACCGGACCCAATAAATTGATTGAAAACTTTACTATCAAGCGGTTTGAACAGGATCCAAATCAAAAAGACCGCATTTACCTCGACATTCATCTGAAACCGTATTTCCCCGCAAAAACTTTCATGATCAAGTTGGAAGGGCAAAAAGGAGACGATTCTGAAGTGGATTGGTCTTCTAAATACGAGCAGGATAAATAGACGCTCATGCTTGCCATCTAAAATCCATATCTACACCATCCCCAAACGGCAACCTAACTGTAGTATTCGTCAACAGTGTTATTAACCCATAACGCTGACAGGAGTCTTTTGCTCCATTGTATAACACCAGAAGATCCGGCAACATTAACTGTTAGTATTTATTGGCCCGCTTAAGTGGGCCAACAGGGATCGTTTTTTATAAATTGGTCTATATACCATTATTTTTTAATCATTCAAAACCATTAATTATGTCATTTAAGGCAAAACTTAAAGTGGCTGGCAAGGAAGTTAATGTCCTGGCATGTAACTATCAATTGAAACAGGAGACAGATGCAACTGGTCGTCCTTCATCTATCACCCGTGGCGGCAAGATCCAGCTGACAATAGAGTCTACTGGCGACACCACTTTCCTGGAGTGGATGACAAACAACTTCGAGCGTAAAGATGGCTCTATCGTTTTCATCAAACGCGATGACAACGCTACGCTGAAAGAATTGAAATTCGGTGAAGCATACCTGGTTGAGTACCGCGAAAACTTCGACGGGGCAGACACCAGCCCATTAACTGAAAGCTTCACGCTGAGCGCCAAATCAATTGAACTGGGCAGCGGTAAACATGAAAATGAGTGGGTATAATCAAAAGTATCATCAGTAGTGAGTAAAGGGTCCGCCATTCATTCCGGAGCAATCGGGGTGAATGGCTCCTTTTAATAAACACCATGTGATCATCCTAAAACACTAATCATTATTCCATGTCATTTATAGCAAAACTAAAGTTGGATGGCGAAGAGATGAACATCCTGCATTGTGCTTACCGTTTTACGCAGGCAACCGACGGTACCGGCAAACCAACTGCCATTCCACAAGGCGGCGCTGTTACGCTGGTCGTAGAAAGCAATGGTGAAACTGCTTTGTTCGACTGGATGATAAGTCCAACCCAAACAAAAAGCGGTACAATTACTTTTTATCGTCGCGATAACATGAGTAAACTAAAAAGCCTGCAGTTCAACGATGCACACTGTGTTGATTATTACGAAACCTATGATCACAACAGTGACAGTCCGATGCGGGTGCAAATAACGCTCAGTGCCAAAGAAGTAAAACTGAATGAATCAAAATTCAAAAACAACTGGCCGCAGTAATTCCCGACTAACCGACCATTTACGGAATCAATAACCATAAACGACATAACATTTTTTATGGCCCAACTAATTAGTAGCAATATAACCATTGCCGGTACTCCTATTAAACAAATTACCTCTTTTCAGCTAACCCAAAATATTTTCGATCACCATTACTTCCGCCTGGTATGTCCCGCAGAATCGCTGGAAGGATTGGAAGGCGGTATGCTGCAATCCTCCCGTAACCTGATAGGAGGTGTTTTACAGGCATCTTTCAGCACCCCCACAACCGGAAGCGGCTTACAATTCAGGGGCATCGTAATGCAGGTAGAAGCCGACCGGTTCAGCGGTCACACCGGTAACATTATCATCTCCGGAACCAGTCCCACCATTGTACTTGACAACGGCCCGCACTGCAAAAGCTGGGAGAAAAAAGCGATCAAGAACATTGCACAGGATGTACTGAAACATTTTCCGCAAGATTTACTGCAGGCGCAGGTTTCCCCATCGTATCCTGAAACACTGGCCTATACTGTGCAATACAAACAAACTGCCTGGCAGTTCCTCAATTTTCTTTGCTCCAGTTATGGCGAATGGTTGTACTACGATGGCAACCAGTTACAAATAGGCGCGCCTAAAGCGTCAGAAGCAACTGCCCTGACATTTGGCAGCAATATCAGCCGGTTTAGTATGGCGTTACAGGTACAACCTGCCAACAGCCAAATGATGGCTTACGATTACCTGAATCACGATGTATATACCAGCACACCGCAAAGCATTGAAAGCAAAGCCGGTCTTAATGATCTGGGCCGTCATGTATTTCAGGCAAGTAACAACGTATACGCCACCCAGCCCAAAGTGTGGAACAACCAGTTTGTGAGTAATAAAAAACAACTGGATGATGCCATCAATATCCGCATGGCCATGCAAAGCAGTAATACGGTTCGCTTCTCAGGCAGCAGTGCACATCCGGGTGTTAAAATTGGGGGCAACATAAATATACAGGGAAACAATCTTTATAACATGGCAGGCGAAAGTTATGGTGAATACACCGTTCTTTCCATTAGCCATTATTTCGACGGACAAGGGAATTACAACAACGACTTTACCGCAGTTCCTTCTACTATAAAATTACCACCGGTGAAAGCAGGCTCCATGCCGCATTCCGAAACACAAAGCGCCATGGTAACCGATAACCACGATCCTAAAGGATTGGGACGGGTACGTGTTAAATTCCATTGGATGAATGGGACGGAAAAAACACCCTGGATCCGCGTTACCAGTCCGCATGGCGGCGGTGGCAAGGGTATGTTCTTTATTCCCGAAGTAGGCGAAGAAGTTATTGTAGGTTTTGAAGGCGACAGCCCAATAAAACCATATATCATCGGCACTGTGTACCATGGCAAAGCCAGCAATACCTACAGCAACAGCGCCAATGATGTAAAAGCCCTGCAAACCCGCAGCGGCAATAAAGTAATTATGAACGACAAAGACGGCAGTGTGTTTGTGGAAGATAAAGACGGCAACAGTATGCTTATCGACGGGGCCGGCAATATAACGGTTAAATCCAATAAAACGGTTTTGATCGATGCTACCGACGAGATCACATTAAAGACCAAAAAGATTACCATGGTGGCGGAAGATGAAATAACCATGACCTCTAAGAAGTTCGATGGACAATTATCTGAAACGTCAACGCTGTTCGGCAAAAATGAAAACAATGTGATGTCTGCAAAAGAAGTGAATGTAGGTTCCGAAAATAAAGTCTCCATTGGTGGCAAGAAGCAGGTAGAAGTGTATGGCGGAAGAAAACTGGCGCTGGATTCAGAAGGCACAATAGAAGCCAATGGCGCAGTGACTACCTCCATTGCCGGCGGACAGGTGAAGCTGAATTGCTGATAAAGGCTTTTCACATGATATGACTCTGAAAACTAAGCGACCTTAACTATGAATGAACATAACCCAATTACTGTCAGAATAGACGAGATGGTGCAGGTTTGGAAAAAGAACGTCCAGCCTCATCACCAGCTTATCCGCTGGATGCTGAAACCGGAAGAACATCGTATGTACGAAGGGTTTTGCCGGCTGGAAGCTTCCCCATACGGAAAAATCGACAACCTGTTTGTATTCTTTTATACCCATTCCAACCAGGCAAATACTTACAGTCATGCCCTCTTACAAAACTGGTTGCATGAATATGACGACGATCAAAATCAACAGCTGCTGGCAAAAGCTGGTAAAGGTGTTTGGGATGTTACACCCTTCAGAAAGGCCGTAACCGAAAACGACTATGCTGCCTGTGACCAGTTGTTGCCTGCAATGATCCAATCTTACAGAGACTTTAGCGGACAACCGGATGCGTTGTTTGTGCTTGGATTATTGCCCAAACAAATGAGCAGCCCGCAGCAATTCCTGCTTTGGATGCAACGGTGGATGGAACAACCCAAACACCCGGGCATACAACTGCTGGTATTTGATCATGTGCAGGAAAACTTTTGGGGCGAGGTGTTTGAAAACTATTCCGATCATTCGGTAACGTTGAAACACGATCTGCGGATGCAGGACGCCATCAGGCAAATTGCTACGGCAGGCGCGGCCACTGACCCCTATGCATTTTTTAGAAAATGTATGTTTGAAATGGGCGAGGCCACCAACAAAAAGAACAAATCCCTGCTTAATGAATGGGGAGCAAAAGCTATTGAAAGCGGCAAAAAGACCGGAGATAAAAGTTTACTCGCTACAGCCTACATCACTTATGCCGGCATGTTGTTCAATTTTAAAGACCATGAAATGATCAATACCCTGCTGGATACCGGCATCCGTTTGTGTAAACAGGAAATTGCCGGTGGCAATGAATCACTAAAACCCCTGCTGTTGCAATATTATACTTACAAAGGGGCCGATTGCCAGATCCAGAAAGAAAGAAAAGAAGCGCTGGAGTGGTTTATGAAAGCCGGTGATGAAGCTGTAGGATTTGAATTTACCACCCAGGCCGTTTCTGCTTATTATAAAGCCTGGGTATTTGCCGATTACAAAGGCTGGCGCGAAGAAAAACTACAGGCAGCGAAAAAGGCCTTACAACTCACCAATCGTTTAACGGAGGAAGAAATACAGGCTTCGGAGTATCCATTTATGGCTTATGATTATGTGCAGCTACAACAGCGGGAGGAAGACAGTCTTGCAGCGGAAGTGTCTGCGAAAATGACCGGTGCGTATGGTGATGACTGGCAAAAAAGTATTGAAGAACTGAAACATAATTATACCAGGAAGAAGATAAGGGAGGCCAACAAAGGAGAAATAATGGTTTCATAAAAACCACATCAATAAACCAGTAAACATTATCCTTAAAATCAGCAGTATGGAAAACATGAGTTCTCTTAGGTCGAAAATTGAAATGATAGATGAGGAGATAACACTCAAGTATGTGGATGAATTGCGGGCAAAAGAAAACCGTATCGACTTTACCAAAGACAACTGGGTAGAAGAAATACGCGCCATTGAATCGGAATACCGGAAAAAGATAGCGCCGGAACTGACCTATATCCGCCGAACGATAGGGGAATCGCTGGCCGAAAATTCATTTAAAGACCTGCAGGCAATAGACGCCATATTGAATGATACCAACCGATTGAAAAATTACATTACTCCCACCTTCGATGAACTGGAAGAAAATATACAAAGCGGCAGCCATGAATATTTAGTGCTAAGCCTGTTATTGTTTGAAGCCAGAAACCTGGGATCTGATGCCCGGGATGAAATGGTTTATTTCGGCGACCTGGTACGGTTCTGCGAATCGAAAAGCGTAGACGTAAAATCCATCTTGCGGCAACTGCTTCCTTTTGCATCTAATGAAATTAAGTACGGTACCAATTCCGTACGAACGTTATTTCAGCATGTAATAGAACCGGCCGCCAACATCTCTGAAAACAGCAATCAGTAAATAGAAACAAGAAACTTTTTCTATGTACGTAGCCAACACGCACCTGAAACCGGTAATAGGGATCGATATTCACTTTGTGAACACCCCCATACCGTTTATTCCGCTTCCTCACCCATATATAGGTCTGGTAATAGATCCATTCGATTATCTTCCCTTTATTGGCGCTACCGTAAAAGTAAATCACGTGCCGCGTGGCAATACCGATACAGGCGGTATGATCATCACGTTTGTACATATTCCCTTCGGCATCGGGTTTTCACTGATGCCCATCATCGGGCACGACAGCCAGAACTTCTTTGGCAGTAAAACTGTATCGGTTGATGGTGCTCCAATGAGTGGGGCAGGGTATATGCTGATGACGTGTAACGATATTGGTATACCCTTGTCATTCCGCCCGGGGAAAAAATTCATCCCCATTCCTTCACTCTATCTTCCCACCTCATTTTGTATTCCCCTGCAATGGGGTAAACCGGTAATGGTGGGTGGTCCACTGGTACCGAATTTCAGCCTGATGGCTTTATTAAAAGCCTTTGCCTTTGGTTCCCTGCTGAAAATATTTGGTAAACTGGGCGGTAAGTTGCTGAAAGTACTCAATCATAAGGTGCTGAAGAAATTCCCCTCTACCAAAAAGCTCGGTAATATGTTGTGTAAAATGGGTTTTGAACCGGTAGACCTGATCACTGGCCGGGTAAATTATGAATACACCGATTTTGAATTGCCTGGTCCTATTCCTTTAAAGTGGACACGCAACTGGGACAGCGATTCAGCTATTCAGGGCCAGCTGGGCCATGGCGTACATCTTTGTTATGATCGTTGTATACAGCTGTGGCCGGAAGAAGGCTGTTTGTCGGTAACCATGGAAGATGGCCGCCTGGTTGTATTCCCTTTGCTGTATTATGGAGAAACCTATTATCATCCGCAGGAAAAAATATTGCTCCGCCGTAAACAAAATGGTCATTTTTTACTGGAAGATTATGACCAGTCCCTGTATTATCATTTCAATCATCAGCAACAGTCACAAAGCTGGCAGTTGTCGTTTATTGAAAACTACAGCGGCAATCGCATACAGTTGCATTACACCGGCGGATACATCTCAGCCATAACAGATTCCGCCGGCCGGCAACTGCTTTTACAGTTGGATAAAAAGCACCGCATCAACTCCGTTGAGGTAAACCATCGCGCTACGCAACAGAAGCTGGTGAGCTATGAATATAACGATGAGGGAGATTTGATCTCTGTCAGCGATGCGCTGAACCAGCTGTTAACCATCGAATACCAGGACCATCTGATGGCGAAAAAGACCGATCGCAACGGTCAAAGCTTCTATTGGGAATACGATACCAAACAACGGTGCGTACATACCTGGGGTGACGGCGGTATTCTGGAAGGGTTTATTGAATATTACAAAGGTTATAACCTGGTTACCAATTCACTGGGGGAAACCACCACTTATCATTTCGATGAAAATAATTTATGTGTTCAGGAAACCGATCACTACGGCAATAGCCGGTACACAGAATATACCGAAGACTTTGACATTTACCGGGAGATAGACGAGGCCGGTAATATTACCGGTTATGCCTATGACGAGAAATACAGGCTGAAAGAACAGATGGACCCCGATGGCTCCGTTATCCAGTACCATTATAACGATCACAACCAGATTGAGCTTGTGATATTTCCCAATGGCAATAGTGAAACCTATGGTTACGATGTTATGCGGCGCCTGACCTTCATCAATCGCTCTAACGGGCTTACATTAGCCTATGAGTACAATGTTGACGGACAAATGGAGGCTATTGTTCAAAAAGGCAGCACCAAAACATTATTGAGGTATGACGAAGATGAGAACCTGGCCGCCATACAATTGCCCGATGGCACCACCGCCACCTGGAAGTATGACGCTCTGGGCCGTTGTATACAAACCAGTAATGCTGCAGGTGAAGTACGTTTCCTTGAATACGATGCCCTTAACCGCATACGCACCATTAACCTGCCAAATGGCAAGCTGATAAAAAGAGAATATAATGCGTATGACGAAGTAATTCGTGAGACTGATAACCATGGCACCGTACAGTATGAATACACCGCGCTCGGTAATGTCAAAAAACGCATTGAGCAAAATAAGGAACTGAGTTTTTTGTACGATACAGAAGAACAGTTGCAGGCTGTTGTAAACGAGGCAGGCCGGCGCTATATTTTCGATTACAATAAACGGGGCGAAGTGATTGCCGAAAAAGGTTTTGATGGCTTACACCGGCAATACGATCGGGATACTACCGGTAAAGTGATCAGGGTGAACCGTCCGGGCGACCGTTATACAAAATACGAATACGATGCCAACAGCCGCATAACCCGGGCAGACTATTATGATGGAAGCTGGTGCCTGTATGCGTACGAACCCAATGGAGAATTAAAGGAAGCAAGTAATGAACATTGCAACATTCGATTTACCAGGAACAAACAGGATCAACTGGTAATAGAAGAACAGGATGGTTATAAAGTATTCAGCGAGTTCAATACACTGGGTAATAGAACCCGGGTATACACAAGCCTGGGCGCCAACATCCAATTCGACCTGAACAACGTTGGGCTGCCCACCCGAATGCAGGCGGCTGTTACTTCGAATGGCGGAGCTCCCGCACAATGGCAGGCACAAATGAAATACAATCAAACAGGCAATGAACTGGAAAGAATATTGCCCGGCGATTTGATCAGTGAATGGAAGTATGACCAGTCTGGCAGACCGAATGAACATAAAGTAAGCAGACGGGGTGTAGTACAGCGTTGGAAAAAATATACCTGGGTAGCCGATGAGCGGCTTACCGGTATTTTTGATGCCATGGCACAAGCCAACACCAGTTTTAAACAGGATGCGGCCGGCAACCTCATCTTTGCCCAATACGCAGATAGCCAGAAGCAGCATCGGGCAGTTGATGACACTGGTAATATTTATGAAACCGCCGCAAAAACTGACCGTAAGTACAACGCTGCCGGCGCCCTGCAGGAAAGCGAAAAGTATCTATATAAATACGATGAAGAAGGCAACCTGATAAGTAAAACAGAAAAAGCAACCCAACAAAAAACCACCTATGAATGGGATGCCGCCGGCCTATTGAAAAGGGTGATTCGTGCGGATAAAAAGGCCGTCACATTTACCTATGATGCACTGGGCAGGCGTATATCCAAAACCTTTGATGGAAAAATTACACGCTGGTTATGGGATGATGAAGTGGCGATTCAGGAGTGGACCTACAATGAACAGGAAAAGCCAATAGCTGTAGTAAATGAATGGGGTGATATACTCTATGATAAAGAAGAACCCAACCCGCTCCATACAGCCGGCGTAAAAGGAATTACCTGGGTATACGAACACGAAGGATTTGTGCCCTGTGCAAAAATTGAAGACGGGGAAACATACAGCATCATCAGCGATTTTCTGGGAACGCCTGCAGTAGCCTATAATGAAAAGGGGGAAAAAATATGGGAAGGGGTAATGGATATTTACGGGCGGGCCAAAACGTTGATCGGAAACAAAAATTTTATACCTTTCCGGTATCAGGGACAGTATGAAGATGTAGAAACGGGTTTGTATTACAACCGGTTCAGGTATTATAGCCCGGAAGAAGGCCTTTACATCAGCGAGGACCCTGTTGGGTTACATGCAGGTGCTAATTTTTATGCGTATGTGCCCGATGTGAATTTCTGGGTTGACGTGTTTGGATTGATCAAGGGTGGATCCTATTACCGGGTAAGAAAATACAATACCGGTGGCGAGGTGAATCACTTTCCGGCATGGGCTTCTTATAAGAATTTACGAAGGACCACACCCAGCCTGCCCGGTCATGGGTCAGCGCCTACTGTATGGATGACTTATGCTGATCACCGGCTTACAGCCAGTTGTGGTTCTGGTCACGGTGCTGCTGCCTGGCGGCTAAGACAAAACCGGCATATTCGTGCGGGTAACTGGTCAGCTGCTATGGAAATGGACATTGACGATATAATGCATAACTTCGGAAGAAAGTACAAAAGAGGATTAAGGGAAGGTATAGGACATGCCTATAAACTGGGCCTGATCACAAAAGCAGATAAAACAAGATTGAAAGCTAAATGTAAATAACAGATGAAAAAAGTTATCAAACCCTTCAAAGGACTCGACGATATCGAATTCGGATTGCCACTGAAAAAGGTGCAGGAGATGGTTAATATTCACGAGAGTACAGAAACCGATAAATACCTCAAAGAGACGAAGATCTTTGGTGACAAAATCAATTACGTGTTCAACAAAGACATTCTGGTAACCTTTGAAATGCATTACCAGGAAGGCGTGTTCTTCAATGATATTGATATTTTCAATGCTAAAGACATTGACGCCCTCCTGAGAGGTTTTAAGTATGAAACCAAAAAAGATTACATCCACATACAGGAAATAGGAATGATCCTGATGAGCTTTAAAAAGAAAGACCTCACCAAAAGGGAATTGTGGTTCTATTCAAAAGAAATGATCACTGAACTGGAAACCTTCCTTGATGTAGTATAACTATGAGTACTGAAATCGCTTTAAAAGATAAAGTAAGAAGAGGATTCCCTGAGGGGTTTCCTTTTCCTTTAGAACTGGAACAGTTATGTGATTGGGCAGATGCAAATGGTTTTCCCATCAGCGGCTATTTCAGGATCTTTTCCAATGACGACAAGGAAGCCATCACCTATTGGATGGGCTTCAATGATGTGAACGACTACTTTGGCATTTTTGGTAAAAGCGCAGATGGATCAATGTATGCACTCTGGCGCGACGATGCCAACCATACTTATAAAGTCGTTCATATGGGCTCTGAAGGGGGTGAGCGATTGATATTGGCCAATAATTTTACCGACTTTCTTCGTCTGCTTTCTATTGGTTACGACGAAATCGGTTTTTGCGACCTCAGCCTGCCGCCCGAAGAAAACGAGGGATACGATCCCGACACCATTAATCCCCGCTTCAGGGAATGGGTTCAAAGAACCTTTAACGTTGCCATTCCCCGAACAGGCGATGACATAGTGAACGTTTATGATAAATCATTCGATAACTGGGTGGAAGACCAGCTGGACGAATATTCATAACCTACCTCTCTATCTTTTTCTTCTCATCAAAATATTTGTCAACCGACCAGGGCCCATTACCAGCTATCAGAAAATAAATAAGACCGGCTAAACAAATTAAGGTAACAGTCATTTCCTGAAACGGCCGGAACATAGACTGGTTTATAAAGAAAATGGCACCGAGTAAAATAGGTATCTGCATGATACAGGCAGCGCGGGTAAGTAAACCCACTGCCAGCATAAGTCCGCCAACCAGGTGCGCAAAAACAATATAGTGCCCTAATAAGCTTAAAGAAAAATAGCTGTTTGGCAGGAAGGAGCCCATACGGCCGATCATACCACTCATGTTCTCGAGAAATTCAATCCCTTTGTATACCAGAAAGAGGCCAAGGGCGCAGCGTAAGATGTCTGCCCATTTGGGATGGTGCCTGTCACCCCAAAACTCAAGTCGTTGTAGGAGGTTCATATGGCAAAATTTAGATTAATAAAGAAAGAGCCTTATAAAGGTAGTACTATTTTACCATCCGCTTCTGAAGCGTCTGAAACGCCCTAAAACGACAATCCTCCTCACAGCTCAGCCGGAGGAGGATTGTTATAACTATTTAATCAATGTTTAAACGGAAACTGTTGCTCCTTTATGCGAGAACAGCGAATCAAAAATTTGCATACCTGCCATTTTCAGTTTGCTTGGGAATGAACTGTTGATATTACCAGTGTAATCAACATACTTCACCACTACTTTCACCATGATCATCGGTTCATTCTTTGCTTTTTCCTGGCGGGTAGGGGAAGCGCTCAACCAATTATCCAGTGCGGCAGCATCTTCAATGATAAACCCTTTACCCTGAATTCTCAGGCGATAGGCAATTCCCTTTTTGAAAAACTCCATGCGAACGGGGAATTCCTTGTCAAATGCTTCAAGATCCTGGGCGGGTTTAGGGATAGCAAACCTGATCTCATCCCCATCATCGTTCAGCTCCATTTCAGTAACCAGGTGATTCGGTAATTTGAACAAAGAGTCATTTTCAGCAAAAAACAAAGCGCTGTTTAATTCCATCAATTTCCTCTTTAACAATTTACCGGGTAAATTAGAATTCATAGTATCCGTTTTATATTATAAATAGAAAACTCGGTATAGATTATACACTAAAGCGTATTGAGTAGTTATGTAAAATACCCAATTGCCATACCATATTCCTGATGAATGATTCTTAATGAATTAGTGCAGGCATATCAGTAATTACCGTCCCATAATTGGACAGGTTTTTCCAAATTTGACATTCCTTACACGCGCACCGTTGGATTACCCGGTTAATAAAAAAAATGTAGATAGAATAAACTGGATTTATCAGACCTGTGAACCTTTTATCAGAACAACAGATTTTACAGATTGTTCTTTAAGATGTAGATAGCTTTTTCGCGTTTCGTCCTGTTGATACTGCTCAAGACCCTGCTCATTTTCAAAAGCTACCAGGTGGATTTCGAATGGCGGTTCAATTGAACTATCTACAAATGTACTACTTGTTGGCCGAATTCGTAAAAGAAGTTGTCCGTTATATTTCCACAAAAGCGGAAGAACCATTTTCTCAAACTCAAAAAAGGCTTCTTCCTGTCCTTCTTTTATATAAATCAGCTGTGTTAAGTGTATCATGTCAGGGTTTTCTGCACTTTACTGTCAAATGCGACATCCAAATTGCGTATTTTTCACCTAACCTCAGACTAGTATTTTGTTAATTTAAAAATATTATGCCAGCCAATAAACATTGTAGCTGGCCGGTAGTCTATGTACAATGAACCCGCTATGACTGCCAATCCAAAATATATTGTATCATCACGTATAAACCTGGTACTGCTCACTTCACTGGCCATTACCGTTTTAATTTCATTGCCCCGCTTATTACTATGGCAACGGTTAACACCTGGAAGATATTCAGTGGAAACCAATGTAACTGAGCTTTCATTAAGAGCGCTTTACATATTTCTTACTTCCATTGTGTATTTTATTATACACTTGCAAACGCACACAGGAAAAATTGGTTTTATAACCATAAACTATAACAGATTTTGGCAACGCACCTTAATAAGTATCCTTACTTTTTTTATCCTCAACACATTGCTGTTTCGCTTTCACGTATTTTTATTTTCTCCCCGAACAAATGCACCGCTATTTAAATTCCTTTTCAATATTAACATGGTGATCACTGTTATACTCACCATATTGTTTGCGCAGGTCTTTCGGCTGCTTTTATATAATTACCAAATGCGCTTAACGAATGCTTCTTTATTAAAAGCAAATGCCGAAACTAAATATGAAGTACTGAAGAACCAGGTAAACCCACACTTCTTATTCAACTCACTAAACACCATCAATGCATTGATCACAACTAACCAACAGGCAGCAGTAGACTTCGTGAATAACATGTCTGACGTATATCGTTATGCTTTAAAAAGTCATGAGTTGAATTCAATACCACTACAGGAAGAACTACAATTCATTGCCGCTTATACCGAAGTGCTGAAAGGCAGGTATGGAAATAAAATGCAGATTGAAGTACAGGTTATACCTGCCAGTAAACAATACCGCATTCCACCTATGGCTTTACAGATCTTAGTGGAAAATGCGGTAAAGCACAATATAGCCTCGCATAACAAACCATTGCATATTCGCATCTTTAACAATGAGGCCGCAGAATTGGTAGTAACAAATAACCGGCAACAGCGACATCGGCCGGAACCTTCAACCGGAGTGGGGCTTCAGAATTTAAACCAGCGATGCCAGTATCTGTCAAATCACTCATTGATCATTCAACAAACCGAAAGCAGCTTTTCAGTAACCATTCCTTTAATGAACCAGATATGAAAATTGCAATTATTGAAGATGAAGAAAATGCCGTGCAACAAATAAATAATTTGTTGCCCGACATTATACCAGCCGCCCATGTAGCAGCAGTTATTGATACGGTGGAAGAATCGGTAGCCTGGCTGAGCACCCAACCCCTGGTTGATCTCATCTTCCTCGATATCCATCTGGCCGATGGTCCCTGCTTTGCCATATTTCAACAGTGTAAGATCGATGTTCCGGTGATCTTTACTACCGCTTATGATCAATATGCCATTAAGGCCTTTGAAGTGAACAGCATCGATTATTTATTAAAACCGGTACGAAAGGAAAAATTACAGCAAGCGCTTGACAAGTTTCAACGTCTTACTACCCGCAATCAGCCGGTGGTTCCTGAACAACAATTACAATTAATAACCCGTGAAATAACAAAAGCAAGCAGTTATAAACGCCATTTCCTTATCCCACATAAAGACCGCCTTATTCCGGTTCAGGCTGATGCATTTGCCTTTTTTGAAATAAAGGGTGGGGTCGTACGCGGCATTACATTCGATAAAAAGCACTGGCTGCTCGAAGAAAGCCTGGATGAATTAACAGATGAATTGTGCCCCGAAGCATTTTACCGGGCCAACAGACAGTTCCTGGTAAGCCGTAAAGCCATTAAGGAAATCGAACATTACTTCAATGGACGGTTTTGCCTCCATTTGCTACCCAACCCCGAAGAACCCGTTCTGGTAAGTAAAGCAAAGGCCGGTAAGTTTCGCGAATGGATGGCAGGCTGAAGTGTTGAATCGGTCATTTTACAGTTAAATATGTCAGCTTAAGATACATAACCTGATCTATGCTATACGCATGGTGTACTTTGTATTAAAATGGAAACTAAAAATATGAAAAGGATCATTAAAATCACTGCTATGCTGGTATTGGTAATACTGGCAACTAATGTCTCAGCTCAATCAAAGATGTCAGAAGAACAAAAGACGGAAGCAAAAGCCAAATACCAGGAGCTAAAACAAAAATTGAATTTATCTGAAGACCAATCAAAAAAAGTAGATGCCATCAACACCACCTGGTTTGAAGGAGTCACTGAATTAAAGAAATCGAATGAGCCCAAAATGGTCAAGCGCAATAAACTCAAGTCGTTAAATGATACCAGAAACAGGCAAATGAAGGATGTATTAACAAAAGAGCAGTTTAAGATCTACAAGGAACAGCAAAAAGAAATGAAAGAAGAGTTTAAACAACGAAGAGCGAACCGGGAATAACATGGTATCTGGGTAATATACCAGACAATGATTATCGTGAAACCAGCACCCAGACTCACAAATGTTTTAAAAACACTTATTCTTAACAATATTTAACATTAAGGAAATACAACTGTAAAACTATTAACCTTACATTTGCACTTTCATATGGCAAGCAATCGTTTGAGCCCCGTGTTTCTACATAGGGCTTCTTTTTTTTAATAAGGTCCCAGCCTTTTGTTAACAAACACCCGCTCGTAAAAACACGCACACTATACATGTATATTTAACGATAAGTTATTCTATAATAAGATCGAAGTAATAGGCAGAACAACAGCTGTTACAGTAATTGAAAAGAACGCGGGATAAGCTGCTTACGTACGAAGTATTGAATGCGGATATAATAGCGAGATAAGAGAGAGTTGACAAGCTAACCTGTTAACGGATTAACTTGTCAACTGATTAGCTCTAATATTGTTCTTTATCATTAGGGAAGTCCTTAGCCTTCACATCATGCACATAGTTCTTTACGGCGCCAATGATCTGTTCGTACAGGTTCAGGTATTGCCGTAAAAACCGGGGCTTAAACTCGGTATTAATGCCCAGCATATCGTGCATTACCAGCACCTGGCCATCACAATGCATACCAGCGCCAATACCAATAGTGGGTATTATGAGCGATTCTGATACTTCCCTGGCCAGTTGCGCCGGGATCTTCTCCAGCACAACGCCAAAACAGCCTGCTTCCTCTAATAATTTGGCATCTGCACGCAGTTTGTTCGCTTCGGCTTCTTCGCGTGCCCGTACGGTATAGGTACCAAATTTATAAATTGACTGGGGTGTTAAACCCAGGTGGCCCATTACCGGGATACCGGCAGCCACAATGCGTTTTACCGATTCCAGCACTTCTTCACCGCCTTCCAGTTTAACGGCATGAGCACCCGTTTCCTTCATGATGCGGATGGCTGAAGCCAGTGCTTCCTTGGAGTTGGCCTGGTAAGTACCAAACGGCAGATCAACCACTACAAAACAACGGTTAATACCGCGAATAACCGAAGATGCATGGTAGATCATCTGATCGAGCGTAATAGGTAAGGTAGTTTCATGCCCTGCCATTACATTGGAAGCAGAGTCGCCTACCAGTATTACATCAATACCGGCTTCATCAAACAACCGGGCAAAAGAATAATCGTAAGCTGTTATCATGGAGATCTTTTCTCCAACAGACTTCATTTTTTGTAACGTATGGGTCGTTACTTTTTTTACTTCCTTGTTAGCGTGTACCGACATACCTGGGAGTTTTTACTGTGTGTGTATGGGCGGGAGGGAATATGGCTCTGCATTAGAATAAAACACATTTAATGCTCCACGCAGTTATTAGCGCCTGCTAAGGTAGGGAATTTGAAATGAGAAATTACGTTTGTAAAAGGGAGAATTGTAAAAGTTTGGGATAAACTTCTAGAAATGAGCAGGTTGACAGGGGCAGCAGGGTTAACAAGTTGACAGGTTAGCCAATTAACCCGTCAACCTGTTAACTGAAAATGACTTTCCCCTTTTCCTTCAACTCGTCATATAAATGTTGAATAAGTCCGTCGGCCAACCCAATTTTGGGCACATAAATTTCTTCAATACCGGCCCAGCGCATCACATTTACATAAATGAACAGGGCAGGAACGATCACATCGGCCCGGTCTTCCCGTAATTTGTAAATGCGTATTCTGTCGGCGACAGAAAAACTGCTGAATTCTTTATAATAATCCTTCAACAGCTGCAAAGGCAGGGATTTGCCTTCTTTTCGTTTGGAGAGGGAAAATATCTTATTGATGTTGCCACCGCTGCCAATGGCCATAATATCGTGATAGGGCTTGGTTTCGCGCTTCACAAAATCTTTCATTTCACTCCATAAATAATCATCAACCTGGTTTTTCAGCAGGCGAATAGTGCCAATATCAAAAGACCGTTTGAAGATAAGCCGGCCATTGGCAAAAAAGGTCAGTTCGGTACTGCCGCCACCTACATCTATATATAAGTAGGTGTGATTTTTATCGAGATTTTCTGCAATATGATTTTCGTAAATAAGGGAAGCCTCTGCATCACCGGTGATCACCTCAATGGGAATGCCCGTTTCCTTCTTAACCCGTTCCAGGATAGCTATTGCATTAGATGCATGGCGCATGGCCGAAGTGGCAGCAGCTTTACAATGTTTTACCCCATAGGCATCTATCAACAGCTTATAAGCCTTGATAGTGTTCAGGATCATGTCTTCTTTTTCTTCCGAGATCTTCCCCTGGTCAAATACATCGAAGCCCAACCGTAAAGGCACCCGTACCAGGTTCACCTTTTGAAATTGAGGTCTTCTGTTACTGGAAAGAATAACTTCCGAAATCAGCAATCGTGCCGCATTACTTCCGATATCTATGGCCGCCAGTTTCATGTGTCGTTTTATACCGCCGATTTTTCACCCACTGCTACAATTTCTGAAACCTCTGCATTGGATGAATCGGGTATTCCATTGCTTTTTTGATGTAAGTAATTATATATCTCCACCTGTGACCGTACCTTTTTTATCTTCCGGTCCCGCACATACCGGTTACTTAATTCGTTATCCAAAATTCTGGCTTTTACATTATCACTAAGTTGTATTTCCAGGATATTTTTCAACACTTTTTTAATATTCTCGTCAAAGATAGGACAGGTTGCCTCAACACGGTGATCAAGATTGCGTACCATCCAGTCGGCAGACGAAATAAATGCCTTTTCATTGCCATTATTGTGAAAAATAAACACCCGGGCATGTTCAAGGTACTCGTCGATTATACTAATAGCCTTTACGGGTTTTACGAATTTGGTGCTTTCTGAATACATACAGAAGATACCCCTGATGATGAGTTTCAATTCAACACCCGCCCGGGCTGCCTCATACAGTTTTTCAATAAGCGCTTCATCGCTCAGCGAGTTCATTTTTAAAATGATCTCAGCCGGCTTTCCTTCTTTGGCGAATTTTATTTCCCGGCCTATCAGTTTCAGCAATTCCTTGCGCAGATCGGTGGGGCAGGGGATGATCGTTTTACACGCCTTCAGGAAGCGCATACCAGTCTTGGGCGATTCCAGGAAGTTAAAGATGCGGTTCACGTCGGCCATAATATGCCGGTCGCTCGTTAACAAACAATGATCACCGTAGAAATTGGCCGTTTTTTCATTCAGGTTACCGGTACTGATAAAACCGTAATGAATGGTGTGATTAAGCACCCGCTTTTTTATAAGGCAGGCTTTGGCATGCACCTTCATGTCGGAAATGCTGATCAGTACTTTAACGCCTTCTTCTTCCAGTCGCACTTTCCACTCCAGGTTGGCCTCCTCGTCGAACCGGGCCCGCAGTTCCAGCATCACCGTTACCTGTTTGCCGTTTCGCACGGCATTGATAAGGGCGTTCACTATTTTTGAATTGGTGGCCAGCCGGTAGGCCGTTATTTTAATAGCCGTAACATCGGGGTCAATGGCCGCTTCACGAAGCAGCTCAATTACAGGGTTGAAGGAGTGGTAGGGGTAATTCAGCATGATGTCTGTATACAGCACCACATCCGTTACCCGGGGTGCATTTTTCAGCATCGGGTGCATAAATGGCTTTTTCCGGTGCCCCTTCTTTTCAAATACATCCGGAAAATCCATAAAATGCCTGAAGTTATGGATGCGGCCGCCGGGGATCAGACTGTCCTTGCGCGACAGGTTCAGTTTCCGGATCAGGTAATCGAGCAGACCAGCATCCATTTGCTTGTCAAATACAAACCGCACTGGTTTGCCCTTGCGACGGTTTCGTACGCCCTTTTCAATTTTTTGAATAAGGGTGGTTGAAATGTCGCTGTCCATATCTATTTCGGCGTCCTTGGTTATTTTAAATACCCACGACTCAAAACGGTCGTACCCGAAATAGGAGAAAATGCTTTTCAGGTTAAACCGGATCACATCTTCCAATAATATAATATGGTGTTGCCCTTGCGGCGATGGTAATATTTTAAACCGGCCGATGGATTTGGCAGGGATTTCAATGATGGCATATTTGCGTTTCATGCTGCCGTCTTTCCGCGATAGCACCACGCCCAGGTAAAGTGACTTTTCGCGGAGGTAGGGGAAATGCGGAATACTTTCCACCATCAGCGGAATGGTATTCATGCGCACATCTTCCTCAAAAAAAGTATGAACAAACTTTTGCTGCTCTTTATTAAGGCCTTTTTCGGAAACCAGGAAGATCTTTTCCTTTTCCAGTTCTTTATTTATGCCTTCCCATATACGGTTGAACTGGCTTTGCTGGTCAAGCACGATCTGTTGTATTTCGTCGAGGATCTTGTTGGGCGCCACCTCCATGTGCATGTTCTTTTTACCCACTTCGGTCATGCGTTTAAGGGTAGCCACCCGAACCCGGAAGAACTCATCGAGGTTATTGGAGAAGATGCCTAAAAACTTTACCCGTTCCCGTAATGGTACACTGGGATCGGCGGCTTCCTGCAATACACGGGCATTAAAAGATAACCAGCTAATGTCCCTGGCGATTGTCTTTCGTTTCATCTGTGTGCTCAAATTTGTATTGGCAGAATTCACCGTGATACTCCTTTTTTAAGGTTAAAGAAACAGTTTCCATTTCTGTGCCCGGATCATGCCTTCATACAACTGGGTATGAAGAAGTTCTGCCAAAGGTGAGAAGGCGTAAATTAAAATTAAATTAAGTAATTATTAAATCGGTTGGCCAGAAAGTATCAAAAAGCCTATCATACTTACCAAAACACCCGTACCAACCCAATACGAACCCGAATGAGGAAGTTTTGTCGGCAATTTAATTTATGGATTAGCCATGGAGACCGAACTTTGGTGGGACTGATTTGTCATTAGTGATGCCAGAGCGGCCCGAAAAATGTGAATAACTGCCCATTTTCGCCTGTTTTACACATTTCCAAACCCATAATATCCACAGATGTTGAAAAGTGGCTAAAAAAAGTTTGGTATTAGTTTGTGAATTACCTAGATTTTCCGACCTTTGCCGTCCTAAATTTTATGCGTCATGTCAAGAGTATGTTTGGTGACAGGTAAAGTTCCCGTAACAGGACACAAAGTATCGCATTCCAATATTAAGAGCAAACGTAGGTTTTTACCGAATTTGCAAACTAAGCGTTTTTACCTGGCCGAAGAAGATAAATGGATCACCCTCAAGTTATCAACTGAAGGTATTCGTACAATTAACAAAAGAGGTTTATTGCCCGTAGTGAAAGAACTGCGTGCAAGGGGTGAAAAAATCTAATTAACTTTTAAAGCGTTATAACAATGGCAAAGAAAGGTAACCGTGTTCAGGTAATCCTGGAATGTACTGAGCACAAAAACAGCGGCCTGCCTGGTACCAGCCGGTATATTTCTAATAAGAACAAAAAGAACACTCCAGAACGTCTGGAGCTGAAGAAATACAACCCGATCCTGAAAAAGGTAACGGTTCATAAAGAAATTAAGTAAGGTTGACAATTAGCAAATTTGCCATTGTGCAATTGCTAAACGCAGCTTGTATTAATTTTGGAATTTGCTAATTATCACATTATCAATTTAGAGTCATGGCAAAAGCAGCTTCAAAGAACGCGAAAACCAAAGATGCTAAGGCAGCCGCTGAAGCAAAGAACTGGACGAAAGTAATTCGTGCTGTACGCAGTGAGAAGACTGGTGCATATACTTTCAAAGAGAATATCGTACACAAAGACAAGGTTAAGGATTTCTTAGCCGGTAAATAATTTGGGTAAGGAAGTATCTTATCAAAAGCTCCGATCTATTGTCGGAGCTTTTTTGCGTTCACTGAAGTGAAACACCCAATAATGATGCTTTCCTATTTGATGTTCGGGTTTCACGATTACATCGTTATCTTTAGTCTTTAAAATCAGGAACATGAGTTTTTTCGGGAAGTTGTTTGGCAAAAAAGAAAAGGAATCGCTCGATCAGGGATTACAGAAAACAAAAGAGGGATTTCTATCAAAGATCACCAAAGCCATTGCCGGTAAAAGTACCGTAGACGAAGAGGTACTCGATAACCTCGAAGATGCCCTGGTGAGCGCCGATGTAGGCATTGACACCACAGTGAAGATCATTGAGCGGATAGAAGAGCGCGTAGCAAAAGATAAATATCTCACTACCAATGAGCTGAACAAGTTATTGCAACAGGAAATTGAGGCCGTATTGGTAGATGCACCGGAAAATAACAGCTATAATTTCGGCAGCGAACTGCCCGCCAAACCATTTGTGATATTGGTGGTAGGCGTAAACGGGGTGGGCAAAACCACTACGATTGGCAAGCTGGCCTATAACTTTAAAAAAGCTGGTAAATCAGTTTTGCTGGGTGCCGCTGATACCTTTCGCGCAGCCGCGGTTGATCAGTTAACCATCTGGAGCGAACGCGTAGGTGTTCCCATCGTAAAACAGGCCATGGGTTCAGACCCGGCTTCCGTTGCCTTCGATACCGTACAAAGCGGATTAGCCAAAGGCGTTGATGTGATCATCATCGATACAGCCGGTCGTTTGCACAACAAAGCTCACCTGATGGATGAATTAGGAAAAATTCGCCGGGTTGTTCAGAAACAGATCCCTGAAGCACCGCATGAAGTTATGCTGGTGCTCGACGGTTCAACAGGACAAAACGCCCTGGAGCAGGCGAAACACTTTACCGCCACTACCGATGTATCGGCCCTTACCATTACGAAATTAGATGGAACCGCCAAAGGTGGGGTAGTGCTGGCCATTGCCAACCAGTTTAAAATACCAGTGAAATTTATAGGCGTGGGAGAGAAGATGGAAGATCTGCTGGTATTCGATAAACATGAATTTGTGGACAGTCTTTTCAAATTAGGCAACTAAGAACAACTTCAAAATAAAAAAAGCGCCCCGATCATATCGGGGCGCTTTTTTATAATATGATTCTTCCTTAGAATGCGAACTTAATACCTAAGCCACCCCATACGTCAACGTATGCACCGTGGAGGATTTCCAGGTAAGGATTTACGTCAAGGCTCAATGCTATAGGAGCGCCTTTGATCTTATAATCCAAACCTAATACGCCATCAACACCCAAAGAGGCTGATCCTTTATCATAATAATGATCTCTATCGCGATAGTAGTAATCATTGTACCAGCCAATGTGAGCACCGGGTCCTACATACCATTTTAAACCAGGGGCGCCATTGATATCACCATGAAACTCATACAATCCGGTAAAACGGAAACCGTGGTTCCAGAAGTTGAGCAAACCTTCCAGAGCTGCGTCATCTTTAATAAAATGTTTAATTGTTAAAGCACCAGGCCAGAACTTTACACCTACAGCGGTGCGATAATCAGAGCCTAACGCCTGGGCTTGGGTACGATTTACCGTAAACAGTGCCAGTAAACCTAGTACAACTACGATTTTTTTCATAAATATTCCAATGTTTGGTCTAATACAATTTTAAAAAACTATGCCAAACTCGCATAGCTGGATAAGATTCTAAATAATTAATTCTCAATTCTTTTTTGTAAAAGAACCGCAATATTACGGCTAAACACCTAAAACACAAAGGCATTAACAATTGTTAGGCCACATGCAGGGTATCAGAAGCTTGTAGCTTGCAGCTTTTTACAGTACCTTTGCGCCCTTATATGAAAGTTAGATCCCATAAAAAAGACAAGGTAAATATCATTACCCTGGGTTGCAGCAAGAACATGGTAGACAGTGAAGTATTGAGTGGCCAGTTGCAGGCGAATGATATCAATGTGATACATGAGAATGAAAAATCTGATCACAATATTGTAATTGTAAATACCTGTGGCTTTATAGATAAGGCCAAAGAGGAATCTATCAATACCATTCTTGACCAGGTAGAACTCAAGCGCCGCGGTAAACTCGACAAAGTGTATGTGACAGGTTGTTTGAGCGAGCGCTACAAGAATAACCTGGAACAGGAGATCCCTGAAGTGGATGCCTATTTCGGTACCATGGAATTACCCCTGATCCTGAAAGCATTTGAAGCTGATTATAAAGCAGAATTGTTGGGCGAACGCTTACTGGCAACGCCTCAGCACTATGCCTATTTGAAAATATCGGAAGGTTGCAACCGCACCTGCTCCTTTTGCGCTATTCCGTTGATGCGCGGACAACACGTAAGCCGGTCAATTGAAGACCTGGTAAAAGAAGCGGAAGGCCTGGTAAAGAAAGGCGTGAAAGAAGTAATGCTGATTGCCCAGGAACTGACCTATTACGGTTTGGACATATACAAAAAACGGATGCTGGGCGATTTAATGAACCGTCTGGCTGATGTAAAAGGACTGGAATGGATCAGGCTGCATTATGCGTATCCTTCTAAATTTCCTTTAGACGTCCTGGATGTAATGCGCGAACGGGATAATATTTGTAATTACCTGGATATGCCGCTGCAACACGCCAGTGACAATATGCTGAAGGCTATGAAGCGCCAGATCACCCAGTCAGAAATGAATGAGCTCATCAGTGCTATTCGTGAAAAAGTTCCGGGTATTGGCTTACGTACCACGCTGATTGCCGGTTTCCCCGGGGAAACAAGAGAGGATGTGGAATCGTTAAAATCATTCCTGCAACAACACCGCTTCGACCGCGCCGGTATCTTCACTTACTCACATGAAGAGAATACCACCGCCTACGATCTGGAAGACAATATTCCACACGAAGAAAAAGAAGCCCGTGCACAGGAGATCATGGAAGTGCAGCAGGAGATCAATTTTGAAAAGAACCAGGAAAAGATCGGTAAAACTTTCAAAACGCTGATCGATAAAAAAGAATCGGGCCGTTACCTGGGCCGTACAGAATTTGACAGTGTGGAGGTAGACAATGAAGTGATCGTTAACAGCAGCAAAAAATTACCTATCGGCGAATTCGTAAATGTAACGATCACCAAAGCATACGATTTCGATCTGGAAGGGGAAGTAGTTGAATAATATCCCTATATAATAAGATTTTTACCTATAAATAAATACGCTGTTCGCTATAAACGAACAGCGTATTTATTTATACGTTAGTCATAAAATCAATTACCACAAAGTTGTATTGCCAGCCCCTTCTGCAAACAATACCTTTGTGTCGATGATATTGTCATTTTTTTTCATTGACAACATCGTTTACTCCTTATCATTCTTTCCAACAAAACATTCATCAGTCGGCTTAATAATAAATTGGCTCAACGGAGGCAATGGCAGATGTGGATAGCACTGAGCGATCGGGGCTATACGCATCGTGGATAATTAGGTAGTGCGACAAAATTTACTGATTATTATCCACTCTGGCAGGCACACAACCTCTTGTGCCTGCTTCTTTCTTTACATACGTGCTAAATATTGTTTGCATTCCTAATTAATTAAATAAAAACAACATACCAGTAATAAAAAAATCTAATAAACAGGCTGAGAATGTGTACAAAATCATCTAATTGCCGGTAAATTTGAAACAGGTTAATGGTAGCAACTCTCAACACGAGGGTTTAGGTTCTGATTATTCTAATGCTGCGTTGCAGCATTTACCGGAGGTAAATAACAGCGAAAGAAAGGACCAACTTTCTTTCCTGTTAGATCCGGCCCTGGCCGCGGAAGCCTCGGCGTAGGCGGTCAAAGAACCCAGATTTTCCCCACAGAAACAACCACTTAACCATTATTATCAAATAATCCTCAATATTTCACGCAGGTATATCGGTTAACGGAATGTATAATACCTTTGTTACCCAATACAACGGTAAAAACATTGACCTATGTTTAAAGATGCAACTTCACAGGAAATTGACCAGGTTTTGAATACCTCATGGCAGGCTTTTCACCAATACCGGAAGTATTCGTTAAAAGACCGCGCCCAATTCATGCGCAGCATTGCTGCGGAGCTGGAAAATGCAGGCGATGAACTGATTCAAACCGCCATGCGGGAAAGCAACCTGCCCGAAGCCCGGCTTCGTGGTGAACGGGCCCGCACCATGTTTCAACTAACCAGTTATGCCGATGCCTGCGAAAGAGGAGAGTGGCTGGAGGCAAGGATCGATACAGCCAATTCCACCAAAACACCCCCCAAACCCGATATACGCAAAATGCTGATCCCCCTGGGTCCTGTTGTGGTATTTGGGGCCAGTAATTTCCCATTCGCTTATTCAACGGCTGGTGGCGATACGGCCTGTGCCCTGGCAGCCGGTTGTCCGGTCATTGTAAAAGCACACCCGGCCCATGCTCAAACATCTGAAATGGTAGCGCAGGCCATTTTAAAAGCCGCCGCCAAATGCAATATGCCCAACGGGGTATTTGCGCATGTACATGGCGCTTCCCAGGAAGTAGGCAAAGCCCTGGTAACCCACCCCCATACAAAAGCGGTTGGTTTTACCGGTTCGTATTTAGGCGGTAAGGCCCTGTTCGACTGGGCTAACCAACGCAAGGAACCCATACCGGTGTTCTCTGAAATGGGAAGTGTGAACCCAGTGTTCCTGTTCCCTGAAAAATTGAAGCAGTCGGCCGTGGAAGTGGCCAAACAATATGCCGGCTCTATTACGCTGGGGGTTGGTCAATTCTGTACCAATCCGGGTTTGATCTTCGGGATCGATGGCGACGATCTGCAACAATTCATAGACACATTAGGTAGTGAAATAAAAGCAGTGAACCCGGGTACCATGCTGCACCCCGGTATTGCAAAAAATTACCTGGAAAACAAAAACAAGGCCCTGGCACAGGCACAGGTACAAACCATAGCAGAAAGCAATACACAGCCGGCCGCCAACCAGGGCGTGCCCACCATTGCCTCTGCCACCGGCGAAGCCTTCCTCAACAATCCGGTTTTACACCAGGAAGTGTTTGGTCCTTATTCATTAGTGATTCGTTGCAAAGACCTGAATGAATTGCTGGAAGTGGTTCGTCACCTCGAAGGACAACTGACCGCTACACTGATGGCCACCGACAACGACATCATTAACAATGATGACCTGGTAGAAGCTGTAAAAAACATCTGCGGCCGCTTTATTGTAAATGGCGTACCTACCGGGGTGGAAGTATGTTTAAGCATGCACCATGGCGGACCATTCCCGGCCACTACCGATTCGCGTTTTACTTCGGTTGGGGCTGATGGTATTAAACGATTTGCCCGTCCCATGGCCTATCAAAACTGGTCAGATAGTCTGTTGCCGGATGAGTTGAAGAATGGGAATCCGTTAGGAATATGGAGAACGGTTAATGACGTGTTAACGAAAGACAAGATCTAAATAAGCGAAAGGTGAGTTGTCAGTGGTGAGTAGTGAGTGGGTTCGCGATTGTTCGGAATACTTGAATTTTGGCGTGCATACTCACAACTCACAATTCACTACTCACAATGCTGTTTTCTGCGGCATAGTTAATTATTCCCGTCTATAATTTTTTACTACTTTACCCGCGATTCATGAAAAAAACCTTTTTCTGCATCGATGCACATACTTGCGGCAACCCGGTACGCCTGGTAGCCGGTGGCGGTCCTGTACTGGAGGGAAAGAACATGAGTGAAAAACGCCAGCATTTCCTGAAAGAATATGACTGGATCCGTAAAGGACTGATGTTTGAACCCCGCGGCCATGATATGATGAGTGGAAGTATTTTGTATCCGGCGCACGATCCGCAGCATGATATGGCAGTATTGTTCATTGAAACAAGCGGTTGTTTACCCATGTGTGGTCATGGTACTATTGGCACCATTACCATTGCCATTGAAGAAGGTTTGATAGTACCCAAAATACCAGGCACGGTTCGGCTGGAGACACCGGCCGGACTGGTAATGATCAACTATAAACAGGAAGGCAAAAAGGTAACAAGCGTAAAGCTCACCAATGTGCCGGCGTACCTGGCGGCTGAAGAGTTACAGATAACCTCGCCTGATCTGGGTGAGTTGACCATAGATGTAGCTTATGGCGGAAACTTTTATGCCATTGTAGATGTACAGCCCAATTTCAAAGGACTGGAACATTATGGCGCCGATCAGCTGATTGCCTGGGCGCGTACATTACGTAAACAAATAAACGCGCAATACCAGTTTGTGCATCCGGAGAACCCGACCATCAACGGTTGTTCGCATATTTTATGGACAGGTGCTGTAATAGATCAAAACGCTACCGCCCGCAACGCAGTGTTTTATGGCGATAAAGCCATCGACCGGTCACCCTGCGGAACCGGTACCTCAGCGCGCATGGCCCAGTGGTATGCCAAGGGAAAATTAAAAAAGGGCGATGCCTTTGTGCATGAAAGTATTATCGGATCGCAATTTGTGGGCCGTATTGAGGAAGAAACAACGGTAGCCGGAAAGCCGGCCATTCGCCCCAGCATTGAAGGTTGGGCTAAAGTGTATGGTTACAATACCATCACTATCGATCCGGAGGATGATCCGTATGCATATGGGTTTCAGGTTCTTTAAAAAACACATCACATGAGTAAACAGGTTACAATCATTGGCGGTGGCGTTATTGGCCTCTGCAGTGCTTATTACTTGCAAAAAGAAGGTTATGAAATTACGGTTATTGAAAAGGGGGACATTACCGATGGTACCTCTTTTGGCAATGCCGGTTATGTATCGCCCAGCCATTTTGTACCGCTAGCATCACCCGGCATAGTAGCCCAGGGTTTGCGTTGGATGCTCAGCTCAACCAGTCCGTTTTATATAAAGCCCCGCCTCAACCTCGATCTCATCAAATGGTTAATGACCTTCTGGAAACAGGCAAACGCCCAAACCGTAAAACAGAACGTACCGCCATTAAACGATATCCTGCACCTTAGCCGGGCATTAACAAGTGATATTATGCACGATCTCGGCAACCACTTCCGCATGCAGGAAGTGGGGTGTTTTATGTTGTATAAATCAGCCGCCACAGAAAAGCATGAAATAGAACTGGCCAAAGAAGCGGCCGGTCTTAACATAGAAACAAAGATCCTGAACGCACAGGAAGTACAGGCCATGGAACCCGATGTACAGGTGGATGTAAAGGGAGGCGTGTTATATCCCATCGACTGCCACTTGCACCCCGGTGATTTTATGCGCACCCTGAAGACCCATTTGCAAAAAGTGGGCGTAAAACTACAACTGAACACCATCGTAACCGGTTTTGAGAAAAAAGGCAATACCGTTTCGGCTGTTATCACCAACCAGGGCAAATTCGAATGTTCGCAGCTGGTACTGGCCAGCGGAAGCTGGTTGCCGGTTGTAAGTGATAAGCTGGGCATATCCCTGTTGTTGCAGGCTGGGAAAGGCTATAGCATGACGTATGAGAATGTGCCCCGCAACCTGCGTTACCCGGCTATACTGGTAGATAAAAGAGTGGCTATGACGCCAATGGGCGCAGACCTGCGCATGGGCGGCACCATGGAAATAAGCGGGCTGAATTCACCCGTACTGGAAAAGCGCGCCCAGGCTATTTATAACGGCGCTAAAGCCTATTATCCCGATCTGCAATTAAACATGATGCCCAAAGAAAAGATCTGGTATGGGTTACGTCCGCTCACTCCCGACGGACTTCCCTATATTGGCCATCATAGTAAATATACCAACCTGATTATTGCGGGTGGTCACGCCATGCTGGGCGTATCACTGGCTGCCGCAACGGGAAAATTGGTAGAAGAGCTGGTTGGTAAAAAGAAGACTTCACTTGATGTAGGGGCTTTTAGTCCTGAAAGATTCTAATAGTTAATCAGTTATTAAGTTTTTAGGTTATTTAGGTTCGTAGGTTGGGAAGAACCTATGAACTCAGTCACTTATGCCCTATATTTAGGGCAAATTGTTGCAGTGCAGGTAAAGGCTGATCTAACCTCTAAAAGTATTCCGGTTATAAATGGTTTACGCGGACTTGCGGCATCGATGGTTTGCATTTTTCACTTCGTTGTACCTGCCGGCTATATCCACAATACTGAGGTCAGGGATTTTTTCGATTATGGCAAGCTCGGTGTTTATATCTTCTTTGTCATCTCAGGCGTTGTGATCCCGCTTTCCATGATCCGGAACGCATACGGGTATCGCAACTGGGGAACGTTTATGATGAAACGGACGGTGCGGTTAGAACCGCCCTATCTGGCCACCATTGTATTGGCGCTTATTTATTTCCAGGTAAGGAAACTGGCGCCTACTTCAGTGGCATTGGAGGTGCCCCTGTCACTAAAAAACGTCCTGCTTCATTTGGGCTATTTAGTACCGTTCTTTAATGGGGAATGGATCTTAAAACACTTCTGGACCCTGGGCGTGGAGTTTCAATACTATCTGATTTTGTCACTGCTGTTGCCTTTCGTATCGGGTGGCAATAAAATTTACCGGTATTGCTTTTACTTAATTTTTTTAGGGGCTCCGTTTCTGTTGTCGACCTATTTGTTTATTCCGGTATATGCCCCTGTATTTCTGGTTGGCATACTATACGCATTATGGAAAACTGATCTTATTGAAAGCAGGGAATATTTTATACTGACGCTGCTTTGCATAGCCGTGGGAATAATGACATCGCCCATGAGCCGGAGTATAACCGCCTTATTAACCATTCTGGTCATTAATTTCTTTCCTTACGTTACCAATAGTGTTTTTGAATTCCTGGGAAAGATCTCTTACTCGCTGTACCTGCTGCACCCCTTAACCGGCAAATCGTTGATCAATGTATTGTCGTATAAATATAAAGCCGGGTACCAGGTAACTGTACTGATTATAGCCGGCTATATATTATCGGTAATTTCAGCCTATGTATTTTACAGAATTGTTGAAAAACCCTTTCAAAGACTATCGGGAAAGATAAAATATAATCGCACCTTTATACCCGTCAAAAAACAACACATATGAAAAAATCGGCCATTGCCTTTTCTATCCTTATGGCGGCTGGCACAGTTGCCTTTTCACAGGAACACCAGCTCGTAAAAAAATGGGAGACTGATACCCTGTTGAAGGTCCCTGAATCGGTATTATACGATGCAGAAAATAAGGTTTTATATGTTACCAACATAGATGGACAACCCTGGGAAAAAGACAATAAAGGTTCTGTTGGAAAAGTAGGACTCGATGGCAAGATCATTACCGTTGACTGGGTAAGTGGTTTCAATGCGCCCAAAGGAATGGGTTTATATAAAAACAATCTGTATGTAGCCGACGTTGACAAAGTGGGTGTGATTGATATCAAAAAAGGTGTACTTGCCCAGGTTATACCGGTAGCAGGCGCCGAAGGCCTGAACGACCTTACTGTTGATAATAAAGGCGTGGTGTATGTATCGGATTCGAAAACTAAAAAAGTGCACCGCATCGAAAACGGGCAGGTAACCACCTGGCTGGAGAACCTGAAAGGTCCTAATGGCGTGTTAATAGAAGGCAACGACCTGTACATTCTGGATGCCGGGTCTTTAAATAAAGTGGAAAAAGACAAATCGCTGACCAAACTGGCCGATGGCATGGAAACCAGTACCGATGGCCTGGAACATGTTAGCGGTAAAGATTATATTGTAAGCTGCTGGATTGGTACCGTGTATTATGTAAAAGGGGACGGCACCAAACAGCTGCTGCTCGATACCCGTGAGCAAAAATCGAACACCGCCGATCTCGGGTACGACGCCAAAAACAGGATCGTATATGTACCCACTTTCTTTAAAAATAAAATAGTGGCATATGAACTAAAGTAGCAATGGAACGTTAAAATTGACGATCAGTTATGGCAAACGTGCCGTTGATAGTACTTTTATGTTCGCATTCGCTTAATTATGGATTGTACTTCTACCAATTTATCAGTAGGGCAGACCGGTTATTTTTCGAGGATCATCCTGGATTATTTGAACCAGTCGCCTTCATTACAGCCTTTTTACAAGCATCCAGTATCTATGGAAGGGATAAAAGCCGCCATACAGGCCCGGCAATCTGTGCAACCCGACCGTAACTTACTGGTGAAGGAATTACAGCAGCAATACGCAGGAGTGAACACTTCTACCCGGGTACAGCAAAACATTCAACAACTGCTGCAGCCCAACACGTTCACCATTACCACTGCACACCAGCCGGCTATTTTTACCGGCCACCTGTATTTTATTTATAAAATAGTGCATGTTATAAAGCTGGCCGACCGGTTAAAAAAGGAATTTCCCGATAAACATTTTGTGCCGGTGTTCTGGATGGGCAGCGAAGATGCTGACCTCGATGAACTGGGCCATGTTTACCTGGGCGACGAGAAACTGGTGTGGGACACCAAACAAACCGGGGCAGTCGGTCGCATGACCACCAAGGGGCTCGATAAACTGATCCATCGCATAGATGGCGAATTATCGGTTCAGCCCCATGGCAAAGAATTGATACAACTGCTGCGCGAAGCTTATTTGGAAAGCCCCGATATACAGATAGCCACCTTCAAACTGATAGATGCCTTATTTGCAGACTATGGTTTGATAGTGATACTGCCCGATAATGCAAACCTGAAAAAGGTGATGGAACCGGTTTTCCGCGAAGACCTGTTGCAGCAAAAACCTGCCGGGATTGTAGGCAATACCATTAAACAGCTATCGCTGGAACATAAAGTACAGGCCTCACCGCGGGATATCAATCTGTTTTACCTGAAGGATAATATCCGCGAGTTGATTGAAGTAAAGAATGGCCGCTACGAAGTAAGAAATACCGCCATTCATTTTTCGGAAGAAGAAATACTCGCCGAACTACACGATCACCCGGAACGGTTCAGTCCAAACGTGATCTTACGCGGTTTGTACCAGGAAACGGTGCTTCCCAATATTGCGTTTATTGGTGGTGGTGGCGAAACAGCTTACTGGCTGGAGTTAAAAGGCCTGTTCGATCATTACAATGTGCCATTCCCGATGCTGGTTCTGCGTAACTCGTTTTTGATTGTAGAAAAAAAGTGGCAGGAAAAGATCCACAAACTGGGTTTGCAATCGAAAGACTTTTTTCAATCAGAACAGCAGTTACTTACGCAATTGGTATCGCGTCATAAGAACGGTGAATTGAAACTAAAACAGGAACTGGAAGCTGCCATGAACGTATATGAGCAGTTAAAAAATAAAGCGGCGGCCATCGATCAATCGTTGACCCAACACGTGGAAGCCTTACAGGCACGTACACTAAAGCCGTTGCAGGAACTGGAGAAGAAATTATTGCGGGCCGAAAAAAAGAAATACGAAGCCGAACAACGGCAGATCCAGGCCATTCGCACTGCCATCTTCCCGCGTAACGGGTTACAGGAGCGGGTTGATAATTTTATGCCCTGGTATGCGTTGTGGGGGAGGGAGTTTATTCAAAAAGTATACGAACACTCACCCACGTTAGAACAGGAGTTTATTATTCTCGAAGAGAAATAAAAAAAGGGTCCCGATGGTTAGTCGGGACCCTTTGTATTTGAAATAAGATCAGTTATTCTTTTATGCGAACGGAGAAGATACCATTCTTACCCGCTGTTTTATTATCGGCCAACAGGTATAATTTCACCCGCCGCGATTTATCGGCACGAATACAAACCGACTGCATATTGAAACCGGTAAAACTGTTGTTGGCTTCATTTAAATGAAACAGGGAGTTTACTTTCATTTTTTTACGCACCACCTTGCGGGATGCGTTTTCAATAACGGCCAGGTAACTATCACCAGTAGTTTGATGATCCTTATCAGCACTTTCTGAAAGCAGGCTTACTATCAGCCAATCGTTTTTATACGAATAGGCGAGGCCAGACAGTCCAACCACCTGTTTGGGGGTTTGTGGCAGATCAAAACTTACCGTAGTGATCTCGGCATTGGCCTGGTTTTTCCAAAAATCAGCATCGGTAACAATGATATGTTTTTCGGGAGCCGATTTATGATCGCGGTTACACAAAATGAGTTTACCCAGCACAATGGCGGCAGACTCAATATTGATGACGCCTACGGTTTCTTTCAATCGGTTATAAAAAACGGAAATGTCGTATTCTTCCTTGGTGAGATCATCCAGGTTAACGAGGATGGCTTTGTGGTGTTGGTCTTTTATATCGAAACCCATTACCAGCAGGCGGGGAATGCTATTCACCACTACAATGGTCGTTGCTTCAAAGTCGGATTTTGTTCCTGGCAGGATTTTGGGATCATCATAGCCCAGTAACCGATGCTTTGCCTGCACCTGCCACTTTTTAAGGGTGACAAGGTCACTGGCGTCATCATCAACCAGGTACAGGGTGTCATTAAAAAATTCAACATTTGAGCCAACGGGCAAATCCGGAACTTCTCTGTAGTCGAGCAATTTGAGTTTCATACCGCGCGCAAATTACAAGGATGAAATATATTTGCCTAATCAAATTTGTTTTCCCACCCTTGTTTTTTTAGATTTTCAATCTTTACCAATACCTCTTCTTCCAGTTTCTTTTTGTAGGCAGCTACCTGATCCCCAATATGTTCATCAAAAGAACCAATTATCGAGGCCGCCAGGATCCCGGCGTTTTTAGCAGCATTTAGCGCCACTGTTGCAACTGGTATGCCATTTGGCATTTGTAAAATGGATAATACAGAATCCCAGCCGTCTATTGAATTGGAAGATTTAATAGGAACGCCGATCACCGGTAAGGGGGTAAGCGATGCTACCATACCTGGCAAGTGGGCTGCCCCGCCTGCTCCGGCTATGATCACTTTTAACCCCCGTTCGCGGGCCTTTGTAGCATATTCCACCATCCGCATAGGCGTACGATGCGCGCTTACCACCGTTAATTCAAATGCAATATCAAGGCCCTTCAATACCTCTGCTGCTGCCTGCATAACCGGCAGATCGCTATCGCTGCCCATAATTATTCCAACCTTTGGATCCATATTAAGAGTAAGTTATATGGCAAAGAAAAGAAAATATTTGCGCACCCGCAAAGGACGGCAAATATCAAAAGGTTGTTTATGGAATATTGGTCCGTGTTTGTATCTATTTCAAAATATCGCCTTTCAATCGTAACAATTCCGTTTCGGCCATTTTGGTATTGTACTTGGCGGTGATCAGGCGAATATAAGCGTCCTGCTGACTTTTTTGCGCCTCCCGTAATTCAAGGGAAGTAGTTACCCCTTGTTTTAACCGTTGCAGGGCAATATTCACGTTCTCATCGGCCAGTAAAATGTTGTCGTATTCTACATCGAGCAGTTTTTTCTGCAATTCATAATCCTTGAAAGAATTGCTGATGCCTACATCGATCAGCGAGCGTTGTTTTTCGTAATTCACCTGCTGGTACTGCACATTCAATTGCGCCTGTTTAATAAGGCGACGGGTATTGAAGCCGTTCAAGATGGGAACGTTCAACCCAAAACCGTAGTTAAACCCTGTGTTCTGGTTATAGAACGGCTGGTTCTGGTTTACCACCACGCTGTTATTTGTTTTGGCAAAGTTGTAGGCTGAATTGAAAGAAAGGGTAGGCCACATGCCCGCTTTTTGTTCCTTTACGCTCAGGTTAGCTACATCGATGCCCTTTTTAGCAGCCAGCAACAGCGGGCTCGATTCTTCAAATTTCTGGGCAAACTCACCATACTGTAATGTGGTGTTCAGCGGTATGCTGTCTTCTACCTCGTATACAGAGCCTTGTTTAAAACCGATCAACTGGTTTAACTGATCACGCAATTGGGCCAGTATTGATTGCTGTGTTAACTGAAGGGTTCTTTGCGCATTGAAGTCAACCTTTGCCTGCAGCAGTTCGGGTTTACTGCCCAATCCTACTGATAATTTCTTGTCGGCCAGTTGTATCCGTTCCACATACACGGTATCCTGGTTCTGGAGCGCTCGCAGTAATTCTTTCTGGCGAACAATGCCATAATAACTATTGATCACCGCCGCCACACTGTTTACTACCTGTGCTTTCAGGTTCAGGGCGCCCAGCGCTTCCTGTTCCATCAACCTTTCCCGGGTAGCAAACATTTTCAACCCATCGAACAGGGTCCAGTTCAGGTTTACACCATAGTTCAGGTTGGAAGTGCGTACGCCATTGCGGGTGATCAAACTGTCTTTACCATTTACGCGGCTGGCAAACTTCAATTGTTGATTATTGGTATTCCAAACCGTGGAAGCCGTTGCATTCAACTGCGGCATAAAGGCGCCGAATGAATAATAACGGTCCAGTGCATAGGAGGTGGAGTCGTTACGGCTCAGTAAGATGTCGTAGTTGTTCTTCAAAGCAGCCGTGATAGCATCCTGTAAGGTAAGCTGCTGTTGTGCGTTAACGAGTACGGAACTAAACAACCCGATAACTAATATTGAAACATATTTCATATATGAAGAAACTGTTTGTTAATCTTGAAAATGGTACAGGTTCCAGGTTACCCCGATAAGTCCGGAGAACTTGAAACCTGTAACCTGTATTTTAAGCTCTGTGGCCTTCTTTATCATCCATCAGTTCCATTTCGCTTTTGTGTTTTGGCCGCGACAGGAATGAGTAAACGGCTGGTACTACATACAACGTTAAAATCAGCGAGAACATAATACCACCCACAATTACAATACCCAATGGTATACGGCTGGTGGAGGCTGCTCCCAGCGATAACGCCAGCGGCAAGGCACCCAGGGCCATGGCCAGGCTCGTCATCAGGATGGGGCGTAAGCGTGCACTGGCTGATTCAATTACCGCATCCCGTTTATGCAAACCAGCATGTTGTTTCTGGTTGGCAAACTCCACGATCAGGATACCGTTTTTGGTTACCAGACCAATCAACATAATCATGCCAATCTGCGAGAAAATATTGATGGTTTGGTCAAACATCCACAAACTGAGCAAGGCGCCCGCAAAGGCCATTGGTACCGTAATAATGATGATGATGGGATCGATAAAGCTCTCAAACTGCGCTGCCAGTACCAGAAAAATAAGTCCAATTGCCAGAATTAAGGCGAAGGAAGTACCTCCGGAACTTTCAGCAAAGTCGCGGCTGGGACCTGAAAGCGAGGTGGCGAAAGACTCATCCAGTAACTTTTTAGCAATGCCCTGCATTACCTGGATGCCTTCACCCAGGGTATGTCCTGGCGCTACACCTGCGGAAACCGTAGCCGATTTATACCGGTTAAAATGGTACAGCGTAGGTGGGGTTGTAGCCTCGCGCATGGTAACCAGGTTATCCAGCGAAATAATCTCATTTCGGTTATTGCGCACATAAATATTCTTCAGGTCGGTAGGGTCGTCGCGGTCGTTCCGCGCCACCTGGCCAATAACAGAGTACTGTTTACCGGAACGGTAAAAATACCCCATCTGCAGGTTACTAAGGGCCAGTTGCAGGGTTTGCGACACATCGGCCACACTTACTCCCAACTGACTGGCTTTTATGCGGTCTACTTCAATGTTAACCTCGGGTTTATTGAATTTCAGGTCCACATCCACGCCCTGGAAAGCAGGGTTCTTGTTTGCCTCTTCCAGGAACTTGGGCAGTACCTCGGCTATTTTGTCAAAGTCATTGTTTTGAATAACAAACTGCACGGGTAAGCCGGCGCGGCGGTTTACCGAAATGGTTTGCTCCTGAATGGCAAATGCTTTACCATCAGAGAACTTATTCAGGTTGCGGTTGATAATATCAACGATCTTCTGTTGTGAGCGTCCACGTTCTTCGGGATCGTTCAGCGTGGTACGTACGTTACCGGTATTGGTAGCACCGGAACCACTGAACCCGGGAGCCACCATACTAAGAACGGTTTGAGCTTCTGGTACAGAGTCCATCACCAATTGCGACAACCGGTCAATGTAGGTATCCATATAATCATACGAGGTACCTTCCGGAGCTGTAACCTGTAAACGGAACTGGCTGCGGTCTTCCATCGGAGCCAGCTCGGATTGCAGGCTGCCACCGATAAAATAGATGATGCAGAAACAACCTGCCACAATAAGCCAGGCCGTCCAGCGTATGCGCATAAACCATTTCAGCGAATTAAAATAACTTCTCTCCATCCACTGAAAGAAAGGTTCGGTCTTATGATAGAACCAACTGTGTTTATGTACATCCCGGGTAAGCTTCACGTTCAGTACCGGGGTAAGCGTAAGCGATACCACGGCAGAGATCAATACCGCACCTGCTACCACAATACCAAATTCGCGGAACAGGCGGCCTACGAAACCCTGTAAGAAGATGATGGGTAAAAAGATGATCGCCAGCGTAATGGAGGTGGCAATAACCGCAAAGTAAATTTCCTTTGATCCTTCACGGGCAGCCTGGTATTTGTTCATCCCTTCTTCCATCTTTTTAAAGATGTTTTCGGTTACCACAATACCATCATCTACCACCAGACCGGTTGCCAGTACAATACCCAGCAGCGACAACACGTTCACCGTAAAGCCGCAGACATACATGATAAAGAAGGCACCAATCAGGGATACCGGAATGTCGATCAATGGACGGAAAGCAATCATCCAGCTGCGGAAGAACAGGTAAATGATCAGTACCACCAAAATCAGTGATACGATCAGGGTTTCTTCCACCTCTGTAATGGAACGCTTGATGAATTTGGTTTGGTCGAGCGCAATACCCAACTTAATATCGCTGGGCATTTCCTTTTCCAGTTGACCAAGACGCTTATAAAACTCATCCGAAATAGCTACATAGTTGGAACCTGGTTGAGGTACCAGGGCCAGTGCGATCATGGGAATACGGCTTTCCTTCAATACAGTTTCTTCATTCTCGGGACCCAGCACCGCTTCCGCCACATCCTTTAACCGGATGTCGCTGCCATTCACATTCTTTACAATAACATTATTGAAATCTTCTTCGGTAGTTAAACGACCGAAAGTGCGTACAGTTAATTCGGTTTTATTACCAGAGATCTTACCGGAAGGCAGCTCCACGTTCTCGCGTGAGATCGCATCCTGTACGTCGCCGGGCGTTAATCCGTAAGCACTCAGTTTGGCGGGATTGAACCAGATACGCATGGCATATCTTTTCTCCCCCCATATTTGAATAGCACTTACACCGGGAATGGTTTGTAACCTTTCCACCAGTACGTTGTTCGCATATTCGGTTACCTCCAGCTGGTTACGCGTATTACTTTGTACCGTCATGGAGATGATGGCATCAGAGCTCGCGTCGGCCTTCGACACTACAGGCGGGGCCGGAAGGTCGGTAGGCAAAGAACGCGTTGCCTGGGAAACTTTATCGCGCACGTCATTGGCGGCAGCTTCCAGGTCAATGCTCAGATCAAACTCTACGTTGATGCTGCTTACGCCCTGACTGTTGGTGGAGGTAACGTTTTTTACACCCGCAATACCATTGATGGATTTTTCGAGTGGTTCAGTTATTTGTGATTCTATAATGTCTGCATTGGCGCCGGGATAACTTGTTCGCACACTTACGTTGGGCGGATCAATGGCGGGATAGTCACGAACGCCCAGGAAGGTAAAACCGATTATCCCGAACAACACGATCAGGATGTTCAGTACCGTTGCCAATACCGGTCGCCGCAAACTCAGTTCCGAAATATTCATCTGTTAATATCGCTTATTGTACTTTAACAATTTTGATTTTGCTCTCAGGACGGATAGCTAATAAGCCTGTGGTGATAACTGTATCGCCTTCCTTAACGCCGTCTAACACCTGTACATACGATGAATCGCGAATACCGGTAGTAACCACCTGAAAGTTGGGTTTGCCGCCTTTATAAACGATCACACTCTTATTACGTGCCTGAGGAATTACTGCTTGTGAAGGAACGATCAGTGAATGGTCGTTCTTTCCTAATTGCAAGGCTACTTTGGCGAAAGCACCGGGCACCAGTAACTTGTGCACACCCTGTACCACCGTTCTTACTTTCAGCGTACGGGTAGTAGCTTCAATATTAGATTCGGTAGCCAGTACAGACGCGTTGAACTTTTGATCGGTGCCTGCTATGGTAAAGCTCACCTGACGGCCTTTATGCATGGTTTCACTGTATTTTTCCGGTACGGTGAATTCCATTTTTAATTGATTAACCTGGCTGATGGTAGTAACAAGGGTAGTGGGACTGATGTAAGCGCCATTACTGATATTTCTTAAACCGATACGACCGGTAAAAGGCGCCCTGATCTCTGTTTTGCTGATGCTTACCTGGTTAAGATCGATATCAGCTTTTAAATTGCTTACCTGTAATTCGCTGAGGTCGTATTCCTGCTGACTGATACCATTGATACTCAACAATTCCTTCTGGCGTTCAGCGGTTTTTTGAGCGATCTGCAATTGCACCTGTAATTTCTTTTGCTGTGCCTGCAGGTCGCCATCGAACAACTTAACCAGCAACGCACCTTTTTGCACAAAACTTCCTTCCGGAATATTCAATGCAACTACGCGGCCAGATATTTCAGGTCGGATCTCTGTTACTTCAAAAGGCAACAGCGTTCCGGGGATCTCCAGGTTTTCACTAAGGGGTTTCGATCTTACAATAAATGCTTCAGCCTGTACGGGGCGATTGCCACCTCCGGCCTTACCGCCGGCTTTGGGGGCATCATCTTTTTTCTCGCTTTTACAGGAAATAAAAATGAAGGACAGAATAAATCCAATTACAATCCTGCTGTTACGGTTCATCTGAGTTGTTATAAGTTTAAGTCGTGAATCGGTCCCGACTAAGTCGGAAAGAAACGTGAAAGAGTTGCAATTCGTATAATATGATTTTCTATATAAACTTTTTCACAGTTCCGATTCGCGTTTACGCTAGCATATCGCCCGCAAAATTAATGTTTTACCTAAGGTTGTATATTAAAAAGAGATGAACGGCAGGCAGAACGGGGGTTAACTAACTACTTTTAATATGTTTTTAATCCTGTTCGCTTTATACGTCAAATCCTGTTTGTCCCTACTGACGATAGTTATGTGTCCCATCTTGCGGCCAGGCTTGGTTTGTTTTTTACCATACAGGTGAACAAATACATTATCCATGGCCAGCACTTCTTCCAGCCCCTGGTATTTGGCTTCGCCTTCAAAACCTTCGGCACCTACCAGGTTTACAATAGCAGCTGGCAAAATAGCATCGGTATTGCCTAATGGATATTGTAACATCACCCGCCACAACATATCGAATTGCGAACTGTAATTAGCTTCTATAGTATGATGACCACTGTTATGAACGCGGGGAGCAGTTTCATTAACAAATACATCACCGCCTTTATCGACAAACAATTCAACGGCAAAAATACCCGGGCTTTTCAGTCCTTTTACAACCGCCAGCGCAATGGCTTCCAGCTTCCACAATGTTTTCTCAATTATTTCCGCCGGACTGATCTGATAATCGAGCAGGTTCAACCGTGGGTCTACTACCATATCAACGGGTGGGTATAATACGTTTTCGCCTTTATCATTAACGGCAATGATCATGGAGATCTCGCGGTGAATGGTTACCATTTTTTCCAGCACGGCAGGTGCATCAAAACCCTTATCCAGGTCTGCAGGTGAGTTTAACAGTTGTACGCCGCGGCCATCATAACCACCTACGCCTACTTTATGTACAGCGGGTAAAAAACCGGCCTGGGCTCTCAGTTCGGCCAGGTTTTTCGTAACCACAAATGCCGGGGAAGGTATTTGTTGTTCTTTATAGAACTCCTTTTGCAGGATCTTGTTTTTTATAGTGCGGAGGGCTGAAGGTTTGGGGTATACCCGTACGCCTTCCTGTTCCAGTTTTTCCAGGGCATCTTCATTCACAGATTCAATCTCAATGGTTATGGCATCCAGGCCTTTACCGAAATTGTACACATCATCAAAATTGCGAATATCGCCTTTTACAAAATGGTGGCACAAATGTGCTGCGGGGCATTGCTCATCGTTTTCCAGAATAAAGGTTTCAACAGGATAATTGGCCGCGGCCTGTAAAAGCATTCTGCCTAATTGTCCGCCGCCAAGGATTCCGATTTTTTGCATGGTTCGTGTTTAATTAAGCGGCAAAGATAAGGAAGTCAGCGGGGAGGCCTAAAAGCATCTACTAATTTGATTTTTATGCACTTTCATCAATTTTTCTATCTTTGTCGGGTAAACATGCAACCCGACTACGCACATAAGGTTTTTAACGACAAGCGCATGGGCTATTTTCTGCTGATGGAAGCATTGGCTATGGACAGTCATTTGTAGTATTTCCCCTCCCGTACAATCAATTTCCTGCTGCCAGTTATTTATTAATTGACTGATTGCGTTATTTCCTGAATACCATCTAAACTATAATAGTATGTCAAAGACATTAATGGCGGCTGCACCCGATACAGCTACCGATTTTCTTCCCCTCGAAGGAACCGATTATGTGGAGTTTTATGTTGGCAATGCTAAACAGGCTGCCCATTTTTATAAAACTGCATTCGGCTTTCAATCATTAGCCTATTCCGGCCCCGAAACCGGCGTAAAAGACCGCGTCAGTTATGTGATACGCCAAAACAAACTCACGTTTGTGTTAACTACGCCTTTGCGTTCCGGCAACCCCATGGCCGATCATATTTACAAACATGGCGATGGCGTAAAAGTACTGGCCCTGCGTGTACAGGACGCTACCAACGCCTGGGAAGAAACCACCAAACGCGGTGGTAAAAGTTATATGGAACCAACCCGCCTTAAAGACGACCACGGCGAAGTGGTATTAAGCGGTATTCATACCTATGGCGAAACCATTCACCTGTTTGTAGAAAGAAAGAATTACACCGGCGCCTTTATGCCCGGTTATAAAGAATGGAAAACAGTATACAACCCAACCGATACCGGTTTGCAATACGTTGACCATTGCGTGGGCAATGTAGGCTGGGGACAAATGAATAAATGGGTTAGTTTTTATGAAGAAGTGCTGGGCTTCCGCAACATCCTGAGCTTTGACGATAATGATATTTCTACGGAATATTCGGCCCTGATGAGTAAGGTAATGAGCAATGGCAACGGGTTTGTAAAATTCCCTATCAACGAACCCGCGGAAGGCCGTAAAAAATCACAGGTGGAAGAATACCTGGATTTTTATGATGGCGAAGGCTGTCAGCACGTAGCGCTTGCCACCAATAACATTGTAGAAACAGTCACTACCTTACGAGACAGGGGCGTTGAATTTCTCACCATACCTACAAGCTATTACGATGAACTGCTCGACAGGGTAGGGCATATCGATGAAGACCTGCAACCCTTAAAAGAACTGGGCATCCTGGTTGATCGGGATGATGAAGGGTACCTGCTGCAGATCTTTACGCGCCCCGTTGAAGACCGGCCCACGTTGTTTTTTGAGATCATTCAGCGCAAAGGCGCCAAAAGTTTCGGAAAAGGAAACTTCAAAGCCCTGTTCGAAGCCATAGAGCGGGAACAGGAACTGAGAGGGAACTTATAATAATTATTGAGAGAATCTGCCTGTTTGGAAGGCCTGGAAAAAGATGGGGTAACAAACATCTTTTCTCCGGGCCTTCAATTTTATGGAAAATTTGTATCCTTTATTTTTCCCCTTGGTAGTTAAATAAACATAAACCACAATTCTTTGTTGAATCACCTGAGAATGAACGGTCATAGGTGCTAAATTATAATTTAGCTACATATGGAACAATTATGGTGGCATACACCAGAACATGTATTTTCCACATTGTGCATAAGCCCAGGTGCTCGTTGCACGCTCGTTTGTATTAATTTTAACACCGATTGACGATAGTGTAGTAAATAATCATAACCTATTTAACGTTATTATCCCAGTTAACTTACATGAGATACGCTTACATATTATTACTGGGGGCCATAAGCCTTGTAAAAACAGCTTCCGCGCAAACCGCAACAGTTGCCAGTATTAATTTCATAGATTACCAACGTAGCTTCCCGCGCATCAATGATGCGATCAAAAAGAAGGAAGACACCTTGATGAAGCAGTTTGAGGAGAAGCGTTTAGCCTGGCCCGCCCGCTACATTTACATTCGCTCCTTTAAATACGACAGCCAGATAGAAGTTTGGGTAAAACAGGAACTGAACGATCAATTCGCCCTGTTTAAAACCTATCGCGTATGCGCTATGGCCGGCTCGCTGGGCCCCAAACGCATGCAGGGCGATTACCAGGTACCCGAAGGCTTTTATTATATCAATGAGTTTAACCCCAAAAGTAATTATTACCTGTCGCTTGGCTTGAATTACCCCAATGCCAGCGACCGGATACTGAGCGATTCCCTGATGCCGGGTGGCGATATTTATATTCATGGTAAGTGCGTTACCACCGGTTGCATTCCCGTTAATAATGAACAAATAGAGGAATTGTATATTCTGGCCGCACACGCCAAAAGCGAAGGGCAGGATTTTATTCCGGTGCATATTTTCCCCATCCGTTTTGACAATCCCCGCAGCAGCGAATACCTGAAGAAATATGTAAAGGATTTTCCGGAATACGTACCGCTGGTCGATGAGTTGAAACATGCCTACACCTATTTTGAAAAAACCCGCAAGCTGCCGGTGATCATGGTATCGAAAAAAGGGGAGTATGTAATAGATGGTATTATACCTAAGGATAAAGAGCCGGAACCAGTGGTAAAAAAAGAACGCCGCCCACTCAAAACCTATAACCAGGATGAGATCTCCAATGTGGTAGAACGCTTACCGGTTTTCCCCGGCGGCAATGATAAATTCCAGGCCTTTATTGATAAACTGAGCAAAGACATGGCGCCCTACCTGGGCCAGCAGCAGAAAACCTTTGCCATGGTTGAATTTGTGATCAATAAAGAAGGAAAAGTGATCTACGCCAACGTTATTAAAGGCGGCAATGACGATCTGAACGATCACCTGATTGAAGCATTTGAGAACATGCCGCAATGGACACCGGCCGTTAAGCACGACCAAACCGTGAGTGTGAAACTAAAACAGACCATTTTTATTGAAAAGCCCGAAACGCAGGTTGTCGGAGCCGTTCAGTAAGAATCGAAACATACTTAACAAAAAATGCCCCCGGTTGAGCCGGGGGCATTTCTTTTATATAATAGTCTCGTAAAATTAGATAATGTCCAAAGCCTTTACAAAGAAAGTACAAACGAAAGGCAGGATCAACGTCAAATATTCAAAATGTGTTGCAATTGCAAAAAGAAACGCCGCAGTTGATGCCAGGAACAGGATCCAGTACAAAAATTTTGAAGAACCATTAGCCATATTGGTAAAATTTTGATGCAAAAGTAGTGCGAAAGTTTTGAAAAAGGAAATGGGTGTGTATTTTTTACTATCTTTCAAATCTCAAACCTCCCGGTTGTGGCTCGCTGATTTGTCCTGAAATTTCCCGGACCATTAATTTCTTAATGGTATTTTATTGAACGCTTGCTTTAATTTTACATTGAGCATGAACATGTTATCAGGCTTTACCCACTTTTAAAAAAAAGCGGTTGCATGTCATTAAAAACACTATTATGACTATCCATTTTTATATAAGATTTTATACCCGGCCCGGCGAATCCATTTCAGTAACCGGCAATACCGATGAGCTTGGAAATAACGATCTTGAAAAGGCGCACCCTTTAACCTGGCTTAGTCACGACCTGTGGACGGGCACAGTAACCATTAACAATCCCCAAACGGACGTCATTCATTACAGTTACATATATAAGGGCATCGACGGCTTCCAGGTGCAGGAATGGGACGATCATAAAACGATCGACATCTCAAAAAAGCCCATGCAGGAGATCAGGGTAATGGATACCTGGAACGCTGCCGGGGAATTTGAAAATGCCTTCTATACCGATCCCTTCCAGGAAATTCTGCTCAAAGAGCATGAAACCCGTACGAAGGCCAAAGCAGTAAAAAATGCCACCCACTATTTTAAAGTAAAAGCACCGCTGCTGGAAAAAAATGAAGTAGTGTGCCTGCTGGGCAGCAACAAAGTGCTGGCCGACTGGGACCAGGAAGACCCGGTATTGCTGCACCGCGAAAACAACTGGTGGACGGTTAAACTAAATCTTCCCAAAGAATCGTTCCCCATTCAATACAAATACGGGATCTACAATTTAAAAAGCAAAAGCTTTGTAAGGTTCGAAACGGGGGAGAACCGCTGGCTGCATGGCGATGCCCTGGTAAATACGCTCACCATATTGCACGATGGTTTTGTACGGCTGCCCAATGCAACCTGGAGAGGTGCAGGAGTGGTGCTTCCGGTATTCAGCTTACGCAGCAAGAACTCATTTGGCACCGGTGAATTCACCGATCTGAAATTACTGGTTGACTGGGCCGTAAAAACCGGTATGATGATGATCCAGATATTGCCGGTAAATGACACCACCGCCACCCATAGCTGGGTTGATTCCTATCCCTACGCCGCTATATCGGCCTTTGCCCTGCATCCGCTTTACTTAAACATTAGTAAAGTGGCCGGTAAAAAGTTTGCCGACCTCATAAAACCGCTCAGGAAAAAGCAGGTACAACTGAACGAGCTGTCCGAAGTAGATTACGAAGCTGTGATGCATGTAAAGCAGGCTGCCATAAAAGAGTTGTACATGGTGCAAAAAGAAGAGTGGTTAAAAGACCCCGATTTCGCCAAGTTCTTTTACCAGAACGAACACTGGCTGGTGCCTTATGCGGTTTTCTGCAGCCTGCGCGACCGCAATGGAACAGCCGATTTTAATCAATGGAAGACGAATACGATCTACAATAAAGAAGCCATTTTAAAGCTGGCCTCACCCAAAAGCAAACAGTACGACGAGGTGGCTATTCATTACTTTACCCAATACCATTTGCACACTCAGTTACAGGAGGCAGCTGCCTATGCGCATAAGAATGGTGTTATACTGAAAGGGGATATAGCAATTGGCGTGTACCGTTATGGCAGCGATGCCTGGGTTGAACCGGAATTATACCACATGGAAATGCAGGCCGGTGCTCCGCCAGATGACTTTGCAGTACGCGGACAGAACTGGGGTTTTCCTACGTATAACTGGGACCGTATGGCTACCGACGGATATGAATGGTGGCACCAGCGGTTTGTACAAATGAGCAATTACTTCGATGCTTTTCGCATCGATCATATACTTGGGTTCTTCCGTATCTGGAGTATCCCCGTACACGCTGTAGAGGGCATTATGGGCTTTTTTGTGCCTGCATTGCCTGTTCATGTAGAAGAGCTGGAACAACGTGGTATCTGGTTCAGTCCGGTAAGGTATTGCCAGCCATTCATCAACGATACAGTGTTATGGGAAATGTTTGGCCCTAATAAAGAAAAGTTCTCCCCTTACCTGGATACTGTCGGCAACCAGTACACGTTGAAGCCGGAATTTGCCACGCAGCGTCAGGTGGAAACACATTTTGATGGCCTCGAACGCAGTGAAGAAAACCAGCACTTGCGGCAGGGGTTGTACGATCTGATATCGAATGTGATTTTGTTTGAACAACCAGGATCGAACGGAAGAGAATTCCATTTCCGGATCAGTATGGAGAACACCACTTCTTTCAAACACCTGGAAGGTTATGTGCAGGATAAACTGAAGGAACTTTATATAAATTACTTTTACCAGCGGCAGGAACATTTTTGGATGCAGGAAGGGTTACGTAAATTGCCGGCGCTGAAGCGGTCGACCAACATGCTTGTTTGCGGGGAAGACCTGGGTATGGTACCCAAATGCGTTCCGGTTGTGATGAAACAGTTGGGCATTGTGAGCCTGGAAATACAACGGATGCCCAAAGATATTCATAGTGAATTCTTCCATCCGGCACAGGCGCCGTATTTATCGGTGGTAACCCCCTCAACGCACGATATGAGCACTATACGAGGCTGGTGGGAAGAAGACCGCACAAAAACGCAACGGTTCTTTAATACGGTGCTGGGGCAATGGGGCGAAGCGCCGGCGACCTGCGAAGCATGGATCAACAAGGCCATTGTGATACAGCACCTGCAATCGCCCGCTATGTGGGCCACATTTCAGTTGCAGGACCTGTTAGGCATGAATGAAACCCTGCGCCGCGAAAACCCGCAGGAAGAACGCATAAACGTACCAGCCATACCCAAATATTACTGGCGGTACAGAATGCATGTAACATTGGAAGATCTAATAAAAGAGAAAGAATTCAATGCAGAACTGGAAGAGTATGTAAAGGATTCTGGCAGATAAGAAATAAGTTGACAGGCTGAAAAGTTAACAAGTTGATCAAAGTATAAAATTATTGCCCATTCACCATTCACGATGAAAGTAGCGTACAAGACAATCAATTTACCCTTCAGGTACCCTTTTACCATTTCAAAAGGAACCAAAACCCATCAGCCCTCGTTGATCGTTCAGCTCGAAAACAGAGGTGCGGTTGGGTATGGCGAAGCACCGGCGATCACGTATTACAATATTCCCGTTGAAAAAATGGTAGCCGACCTGGAACAGAAGAAGCAATTTGTAGAAAAATTCGCGTTTACCGATCCCGAACGTTACTGGCACTACCTGCATCATTTATACCCGCAAAATAACTTCCTGGTGTGCGCACTGGATATAGCCGCCTGGGATATGTACGGAAAGATCCGCAACCAACCCCTGCATAAATTATGGGGACTGGACGCTCAACATGGGCCAGCCACCGATTATACCATTGGCATTGATACCATCGATAAAATGGTGGCGAAAATGCAGGAGAAACCCTGGCCCATTTACAAGATCAAACTGGGCACCGACCAGGATATTGAAATAGTGACTGCCTTACGCAAACATACCGATGCCATCCTGCGCGTTGATGCCAATGCAGCCTGGACGGTTACCGAGGCCCTGGAAAAACTACCAGCCCTGAAAGAGCTGGGCGTTGAATTTGTAGAGCAACCACTGGCCAGGGACGATTGGGAAGGCATGAAACGGTTACACAAGGAATCTCCCTTACCATTAATAGCCGATGAAAGCTGCGTGCTGGAATCGGACGTACAAAAATGCCATGGCCATTTTCATGGTATTAACATCAAGCTTACCAAGTGCAGCGGCATTACCCCCGCCCGCCGCATGATAAAACAGGCCCGCGAGCTGGATATGAAAGTAATGGTAGGCAGTATGAATGAAAGTACTGTTGGTTCTGCTGCCATTGCCCACCTGAATCCACTCCTCGATTATGTAGATATGGACGGGCCGTTGTTACTGGCCGAAGATATTGCTACCGGGTTACAGTTTGAGCATGGAAAGGTAACGGTGAGTGAAACCCCGGGGCTGGGAATAAAAATAACCGAACCATTTTTGTAATTTACCGGTGTAAGCATAAAAGGGAATGCGCATGAACTCACCTATAAAATTGTTACTATTTACAGGCACGATCTATCTGGCTACAATTGGCTGTAAGTCGGAAATTGATTCAAATCCCATTCCTATGGGATCAGCCGCGACCGGAGCCGCGCAGTCCGGTACTTTTTTTAATGGTATCGGGCAGGCTTCCTTCAAATATACCCGCAATGATCTTTTTAAATCCGGAAAGGTATCAGCACCCAGTCTTGCACTCGCAGCAGATTCACTGATCCATTTCAGGGATAAAAAATACCGGGTCACCTTAAAACATTACAGGGTAGGGAATGCGCTATTCTCTATGGGATCCCTCACTACCAATAACACTACGGTTTTGTTATTCACCAATGAAAATCACCTTCAGACGTTGGAATTCAAAGGAACAGGTTCCCTTGAATTCAGGGGTGTTAAAGAAGACAAATATTATTTTCGCCTTACCCAAAACGATGTCATTACCAGTTTCTCTTTAAGCCTGAATCAACCGGATGTTGCTATCACTGCGTATACTGTTGAAGGGGAGTAGTATTAATAAAACACGCCCTGCGCAAAAACAGGGCGTGTCGCCGGAAGCTATGCTCCCATGTGCGTGCCGACTTATTGTTTATTCCTTATAACAATAACCAGTTTAGTGCTGTTTTCACACCATATATTTTTGAAATAAAATAACTATCCAGAAGCTTTACCGAAAATACACCGATTGGAGGAGTGGCTATAGGTATATCACTTACCTGAAACCGAAGTTAAGGATTCCACCTTGAATATAACAAATAAATAATCCGAAACAATAAAAAAATCCCCCTGATCCCGGCTTAGCCGGCACCGGGAGGATCAATCTCTTTGGATGGTTTCCAAAAGGATCATTGAACGGGGTCTTTCATTAAATTGGATTTCGCTACAAATTCAGTCTGAAGGATGGGTACGAAATACGGATTTACGGGTTACTGTTTCAAAGAGTACCTGGATTCGGGTACGGTTCAGTTTTTCTACGGATTTTTAGATACACTACAAATCAGGGCTACCAGGGTTGCTGTAAAATCAGGCCTTAACAGGTCAGGATTTAATTGCGATTATTTCAGGTCTTTTAAGGTCTACGTGCTACTGTTATAACGATGTAAAAATACACCGCCGGCGCACCCCTTTCCAAGTTTTGGCCAACCAGCTTCTACTAATTGATTATTAACACCTGAAAACGATAAGCACATATACTTATCGGTATGGGTTAGTACAGCATAAATAAAGGGTGTCATTTATAGGTTACCGTAACTATTGTTAATCGCCACTCAGCAGGCTCATCAACTCTTGCGACTGCAATTCGGTTTCTGCCATATCAAGCATATGATGCAGTTGTTGCAGCTCGCGGGTGCTCAATAAAATGCGCACCCCTTCGCAGGGAATGGGAATGGCTACTATTTTCCTATTGAATGCGGCGGCATCAATGGGTGTTTCGTTGAACATCCGCTTTATAAATTGAAAGAAATCATAAAAATCAGGCCGGTTCCAGGTTAGTAATAAATTACCAAAAGCCACTTGTATAGAGTCGCAGCCGCGGCACAGGATCACATAACCGCAATCGTCATTATGAAACAAGGTCTGGTATGAACACATAAGGCATTAATGATTTAATTATGAGTGAATATGGCCCTGATAATGCGTTTGTGAAAGCAAAAGTAGTTCCGTCCATTCTGTAGGGGTTGCAAAAAAGGGAAATCCGCTTTCGCAACAGGGAAAAGGTTAGGGATGCGCAAGCTTGCAACTTCAATTAATTATTTGTTTCTTGTTGACGCATAGGATACATAAGGATCCATTCCAATATGAAACAACCAAATACCACTCAATAAATGAGCCGAACCCGTACCCTTACCCCACAACAAAAAGACGAACTAAGACAATCATTTACCCAAGGCGGTTTTTCAGCAGAAGCTGCAATTTTAAAACTGGTAGCTGAAGGTTATGAGCCTGAAGAAGCAAAAGCGTTGATCGTAGCTGAGTTCAAAGAGTACAAAACAGAAGTGTTTAACAGGGTAGTGAACCGAAATAACAGCGAAGAAGCCCGTAAGGGTCTTACCATTCTTATTATGATGATATCAGTAATAGGGCCATTATTCGACATTACATCGCCCCTCTGGTATATTGTTGCCATTGCGGCTTCAGGCATAACAGGGTATTTTGCATTTAAGACCAAACCTATAGCCGGTGTCTTGGGGAGCATTATAATGCCTATTGTATTTCCGTTTGCCTATAATTTTTATTTTTCAGGTAGAACAAGTTTTATCAGGATCGAAATGCTGATCCCTATATTTATTGCAGCAGTTCCGGCCTTTATTATCTATTATATTATTTCCAAAACAGTATACGCCAAAGTAGAAGATTAAACTATGTACAATTTCAATCAAGCAACAAAAAGACTGGAACCCACAACTACGAAATGTCAGTATTGCAGAAGAGAAAATTCAACCAGTATGGAAGACAATTATTTCATACCCTTGTTTAAAGAAAATGACAGAACGAATGTACTTGTTTATCGGTCGGTAAAGTACAGTAAAATACCGGTAGGCATTCCAAGATGCAGAAGCTGCAAGGAGATCCATGATGCAGCTCACCGCAAAGCAGCCTTCATTGCCTGGGGCACAGCTTTGGCCATCGTGGCAGTGAGTTTTCTTATAGGATCTGCAGGTGGCGTGGGAGGCATTTTTATAGGTCTTATGATCGGGCTATTTGCAGGCTTTATGACAGGAACTATAATGGTAGACAAGTTGCAGGTTAAAATAGTTAATAGATACGGAATTCTTTCAAAATTAACCGGCGCCCATCACAATGATGCGGTGCAGGACCTGGTTATAAATGGTTGGTCGTTTTCCCAGCCAACTGCTTAAGCCAGCCAGCAAACAACCAAACCAATTAACCCTATGTATATTTTCAACAAACAAAAAAAACGGCTGGAACCAACCATCACGAAATGTCAATATTGTGAAACGGGCCATTCCACCAGCATGGAAGACAACTATTTCATACCGATGTTCAAAGAGAATGACAGAACGAACGTGATCGTTTACCGATCCGTAAAATACAGCAAGATCCCGGTAGGTGTTCCAAGATGCAGGGATTGCAAAAACATACACGTGCTGGCTGCCGGCCGGGCAGCACAAATTTCCTGGGCGGTAGCAATAGCAATAATAATATCGATTTTCGCCATCTGGGGCATTTGGGGCATCTTCGGCATTTTTCCCGGATTGTTCCTTGGCGCTGGAGGTACGATATTGCTTACCAATAAAATGATAAAAGATAAAGGAATATATACAAAATTAGATGGCGCAAAACAAAACGAAGCAGTGCAGGATTTAATTATACACGGCTGGTCGTTCACCCAGCCAACGGCGTAATACCCAATTAAACCAACCAATATCAATACATGTTTAATTATAACGAAGAAGAGGTAAGACTGGAACCGACTGATACAAAATGTAATTTTTGTAAAACGGGAAACTCCACCAGTATGGACGACAACCATTATATCCCGATGTTTAAAACAAAAGACAGCACCTATTTGATTGTTTACAGTTACGTCAAGTACCAACAGGTCGGTGTAGGAATTTCACGATGCGCAAGTTGCAGGTCAATACATGACAATGCATCCTCCCGGGCATCATTAATTGCCTGGATTACTGCAGTAGCTTTTGTAATCCTCACGTTCGCCATTTGGGGTATCTGGGGTGTAGTGGGTATTATAGGCGGTATAATCATTGGATTTGTAGGTACCTTTTTGGTACAAACCTATATAATATCAAATAAAGACATTTTGACAAAAGAAGAGGGCAGCAAAGATAATGCAGGCGTTCTGGAACTGAAGTTACATGGCTGGTCGCTCAGGAATCCGGCTGCATAGGAACAATGCAGGAAGCAGGAGGTTAGGGAAGACCCAATTTCTTACTTCCTGCTTTTTAACTTCTATAAGTCATTTTTTTCCTTACTCAGGGCAATCAACTTATCGGGATTGCGTACAAAGTAAACCCGTCTTATTTTTCCATCCTGCCATTCAAAGATCTGGCAATTCGTGAGCTGTCCATCCACATAATAGAACAGGGCAGGGTCGTGGTTTACCTTTCCCTGTACAATATGTCGGACATCGTAGTATTTAGTATACATCGCATACATGTATGCGGCCGCGCTTTCAATACCCTCCAGCGGTTTAATAGCAGCCCTGACCTTGCCGCCACCATCGGCAACTACCAGCACATCATCGCTCAGCAGTTGTTCCAGCTTTTTAATATCCCGGCTGTGAATGACCTCCATGTACTTATCGAGGAAATCTGCCGGCACTTTTACCACTTCGCTTATAGGCTCGTTATGAAGGATTGCCCGGGCACGACTCAGTATTTTTCTTGAATTTTCAACGCTGATGTCCAGTACTTCGGCAATCTCCTCATGCTCGTAATTGAATGCTTCTTTTAATATAAAAACAGCCCGCTGTTTGGCGTCCAGCCTTTCAAGCAGAACCATCAGGGAGTAGGAGAGAATGTCTTTCCGGTTCAGGTCGCCATCGGCAGTTTCAGCAGCCACCGGTTCAGGCAACCAACTGCCGGGATACCCTGATTGCATCTTTTGTAAGCGGTTACGCGCATTGATGGCGCGGTTGATCACCGACCGGGTCAAATACGCCTTTTCATTCTGAATATCAGCACCTGTACGATTGATCATCTCCAATAAAACATCCTGTACAATGTCTTTCGCATCCTCGTAGGAGCCGAGGATGTTATATGCGTAGGAAGTGAGTAAAGGTCGCAGGGAATCCATATGCAAATGTAGGGAAGGGCTAAAACCTTAACGTGAAATCACCCGACTTTCTCTCTGTAATCCCACTAAAATCAGTTACTTTTGCGGGTATTTAAAGGAGACAATCGACTTAATGAAGAATATCCGCAATTTTTGCATTATCGCCCATATCGACCACGGTAAAAGTACCCTGGCAGACAGACTGTTACAAACCACCAACACGATCAGTGAACGGGAAATGATGGACCAGGTACTGGATGATATGGACCTGGAAAGGGAAAAAGGGATCACTATTAAGAGCCATGCCATTCAGATCAATTATAAACATACTGATGGTCAGGAGTATATCCTGAACCTGATTGATACGCCCGGTCACGTAGATTTCAGCTACGAAGTTAGCCGCGCACTGGCCGCCTGTGAAGGTGCCCTGCTGCTGGTTGACGCCACCCAGGGTATTCAGGCCCAAACGATCAGCAACCTGTACCTCGCTATCGATAACGACCTGGAGATCATCCCCGTAATCAATAAAATTGATATGGATGGCGCTATGATCGATGAGGTAAAAGACCAGATCATTGAACTGATCGGGTGCAAACCGGAAGACATCCTGCTGGCCAGCGGACGTACCGGTATTGGTATTGAAGGCATTTTGCAAGCCATTGTAGAACGCATACCTGCCCCCGAAGGCGATCCGGCAAAGCCTTTACAGGCGCTTATCTTCGATAGCGTGTTCAACTCTTTCCGTGGTATTATCGTGTACTTCCGGGTATTGAATGGCACCATCCGCAAAAGCGATATCGTAAAATTTGTGTCTACCGACGCTGATTATGAGGCCGCTGAAGTGGGTATCCTCAAATTGAAGATGACAGAAAAAAAGGAAGTTGGTGCAGGCGATGTAGGATACCTCATTACCGGTATCAAAAATGCAAAAGAAGTAAAAGTGGGTGATACCATTACCCTCAAAAATAATCCTACCCAGGAAATGATCAAAGGTTTCCAGGAAGTGAAACCAATGGTATTCGCCGGGATCTTTCCGGTAAATACAGATGATTTTGAGGAATTGCGTGACTGCATGGACAAACTGCAGTTGAACGACGCTTCCCTTACTTATGAACTGGAAACCTCACAGGCCCTCGGCTTCGGTTTCCGATGCGGTTTCCTGGGAATGTTGCACATGGAGATCATCCAGGAAAGGCTGGAACGTGAGTTTAACCAAACCGTGATCACCACCGTTCCTAACGTAAGCTTTATTGCTTACACTACAAACGGTGCAAAGGTTATTGTGAACAACCCGACAGAATTCCCTGATCCTGTAAAAACAGACAGGATAGAAGAACCATACATCAAAGCCCAGATCATTACCAAACCCGAGTACATCGGTAATATCATGACGCTTTGCCTGGGCAAACGGGGTATCCTGATGAACCAAAGCTACCTGACCACCACCCGCGTGGAGCTGCAGTTCGAAATGCCCCTGACAGAGATCGTTTTTGACTTCTACGATAAATTGAAGAGCCAGACCCGTGGATATGCTTCATTCGATTACCATCCTATCGGCTACCGCGAAAGCGATATCGTGAAGATGGATATCCTGTTGAATGGCGACAAAGTGGATGCCCTGAGTGCATTGATCCACCGTGGCCGCTCCCAGGATTTCGGTCGTAAGCTTTGTGAAAAACTGAAAGAATTATTGCCCCGTCAGCAATTCCAGATAGCCATACAGGCCGCCGTTGGTGCCAAAGTACTGGCCCGCGAAACCATCAGCGCCATGCGTAAAGACGTTACCGCCAAATGTTATGGTGGTGACATCAGCCGTAAACGTAAACTGTTGGAGAAACAGAAAGAAGGTAAGAAGCGTATGCGCCAGATCGGTAGCGTAGAGGTACCACAGGAAGCCTTCCTGGCTGTATTGAAGCTCGATGATTGATCGGCAACCTTAACAGATAAACGAATTTCAGCCCCGATTTTACTATCGGGGCTTTTTTATTATATGAAATAATCGTAATATCGGGGGGGGGGGAGGAATCGTAACCTATGAGACTGCTATAGGTAACACAGGGGGATTCCAATAATTTAAAATTATTGGAACTATGTTAACTTAGACTATCAGGATTAATGGGGAATACTGGGAAGTGGAATCGCCAAAGTGGCCTTATAAATTTCTTAATATAGATACTAGAATTAGAAAAGGACAGGAACAAGCTGATTCATTAATTATCTTTTTTTCCAAAGAAGTTAATATCAAATTTGTAGAAGTAAATATTCAAGCTCGATTTAAAGAGCATAGGAAATTTAAAAAAGCAGAAATTTGGGTAGACTATAAGCGAATTGGTACCTATATAAAATAAAAAACCCGGTAGTCGTCACCACCGGTATGGTCCACGCCGCAGCCTGAGCCAATACGAATATACATCTTTTTCCCTGTATTCAAATTGTTTTTTTAACTACTGCCGGGTAATCAATAAACCGTCGAAGAGTATCGTTAGGCACCTTTATAAAATAAAAAGACCGGTAGCGATGACTACCGGGACGGTCCAATCCGCAGACTGATCCAACATAAATATACATTCTTTTTCCTATATTCAAAATATTTTTCCCATGTTTGGCCAGTCTGTATTTTTCAATGTTTATTGTTTCTAACTTACATTATGCGTACACCTCTTCAAAAAGGCGAACAGATCTTACTGGTTACCCATACCAGTTGGGTTAAACTCATTCTTCCGGTAATTATAGCATTAGCCGGTTGGGTAGGTGCTTTTCTTATTGGCTTTTTAGACAATTGGGGCTGGATAACCGCCGTCATAGGCTCCCTTTATTACTTAATAGTATACTTTTCCTGGAAAGTGAATATCTGGGTGGTCACCAACTTCCGGGTTATTGATGAAGCCGGTTTGCTGAACCATTTTGCCAAGGAAAGCCCGCTCGAAAAGATAAATAACGTCTCGTACGACCAATCGGTCTGGGGCCGTATCCTGAATTTTGGGCACGTTGAAATACAAACAGCTGCAGAGATCGGCGCTACTGATTATTACAATGTACATGGCCCTAAACGCCTGAAAGATACCATCACACTGGCACAGGCCGAATACAAGAACATTCAACTGGCCAACCAGGCCCAGCATATGGCTACAGCCATGGGAATTCAGGCCGGAGAGGTTAAATACTCGTCTGGTTCAACCAGTGGGGGCATAGCTTCTGAACTGGAGAAACTGCACCAGTTAAAACAACAGGGCATTATCTCCGAAGAAGAGTATATAAAAGCTAAGAATAAATTGCTCAGTTAATGGTTATCCTTTCTTTTTAGGCGCTGTGGCTTTTTTAGGTGCCGTTGCTGGCGAAGCATTTCCCCCGGCGCCCTTTTCCATATTCCTGCGGGATGCTTCTTCCAATCGCTGTTCATTGGCATTACCGGCGTCATCTAAAATGGCTGACTGGGTTGGGAAATCACCATCTTTCAGTTTAAATTCAAAGTCGAGGCGGGGTACGTGTACCCATTGGCCATTTTGCCATTTGAAAGCTTCAAAATCACCATCGGGGATATAAGTAGATTTTCTTTCCGGCTCATTGCTTTCCGAGATCAGGTGATCAAATACGATCATGTCTTTATCCGGATCATAATTAAAGAAGGTCTTTGCTTCTTTTTTGTATTCAATATTGAAGCGGTTCTGAACGGGTTTCTTAACCGAATCTTCTTTAAACGAGATCATGGAGCCACCAAAAACCGGTTCCCCACGTTCGTTGAAATGCATCACCTCCATCCATTTGCGGTTGCTGTTTACACTAAAATCATCAAAGCCCAGCAAGGTGTAATATTTCACGCCGTTGTATTCTTTGGCAATGATCTTGTAGTAGATGGCACCTATCCAGTTATTACGGGTACGTACACTATCCAGTGGTTTGGCGGTAAACATGGAATAATCGAACAGCGGAAATAATTTCAGTGAACCATCCGGCAAATTCATTTGAATGGCGCCTTTCTGCAAATACACATACTCATCCTTTTTCAGCTGCCAGGTAAAGATGCGAAAGCTACTATCAGGAGAATATAGCTTTGAGATATTCAATGAATCGAAGGGGAAATAGAACGAGTTCTTTATTTTCAACGCCCTTACAAAGGTGCGGGTAAACACGCTGTCTGACCGAAAACGATCAGCGGCCTGCTCACTGAACACCATATTCGCAGACAACTTTTGTAGCGTATCTTCTTTTTTCAGCAACTCTTTGGTATCGGCAGCAGCTATTTTCTGTTGGGCAAATGCCGGCACAATGCCCATCAGGCCCATTAACAGCAAAATGCTAACAAAATATTTAGTATAACGGTAATTCATATATTTAATTCAACGTGAACCGGGGTGGTCTTTGCAAAATTACAACCATACCCACCGGGTTTCCCCAACAGGAACGTGAAAGGGTTGGTAAAATTTTATTTAACGGGTAAAGCTTTTGCAAAATCGGGTAATGAATTAAATGCCAGGTCAATAGCAGGGTGGGGTATTGCCTGATCGGGGTGGGTGGTCTTTACAAATACGGTATGAATGCCACCGTTCCGGCCAAATTCCATATCGCTCATATTGTTCCCCACTATCAATGATTTTTGCAGGTCAATGGCCGGAAAATCCTTTTTAGCCTGGTAAATCATTCCGGGATTGGGCTTGCGATTGGGGTCATATGGGTCATTGGCTACACAGTAATAAATGTGATCTATGCGGCCGCCTGTGCCCACTATATCGCGGGTCATTTGGGTATGAATATCCTGCAGCGCAGCTTCAGTCATCAGTCCACGGCCAACGCCACGCTGGTTGGTGGTCAATATTACCAGGCCAAACAATGCTGACAATGCCTTTATTGCATCCTGTACGCCTTCATAAAAAATAAACTCATCGTAGGTATACACATAATCCTGGTACTTCTCAATATTTATTACACCATCACGATCGAGAAATAAAGTCCAGGATCTGTCAATCTTTTTAAGGTCTAACATTACGTTGGGTTATTACTTACCGGAATTTACCAGTTCGCGGTTTGCTTTTTCAAAATCTTCGGGTATGCCGATGTCAATAAAGTATTCGTCCTGTACAACGCCATACATGGGTCGTACCTTGTATAATTTTTCCAGGTAATCTTTTTCAAAAGAAAAGATCTCAGGTAAGCCTTCTTTCAAAAACGGTTCTACCTGTAATGCATAAATACCGCCATTGATCAATCCGCTTTCATAAAACTGCTTTTCCTTAAAGCTTTTTATGGCACCATTGTCGGCCATTTCAACCACTCCATAGCGATCGAAATGCTGCATTGGCTTTAAGGCTAAAGTACAATGGGCTTTCCGTTGCTCATGAATGGCAGTGAGGGCCGGTAATTGAATGGAGAACAGCGTATCTCCATTCAGGATCAGCACATTTTTTTCTGAAGCCTGCCGGCAGGCCAGTTGAATGGCGCCACCGGTACCCAGGGGATCTTTTTCAATTACATATTGTTTATGTAAAGCGGGGTATTCGGCTTCCAGGTAATCCTGTATCACTTCATGTTTATAGCCCAGGGAAAAGATGAATTTTTCAACACCCTGGTTCCGGAAATAACCGATAACATGCGCCAGGAAAGGCTTGCCGGCTACGGGTGCCATACATTTCGGCAGATCGGGAACCGCGCCGCGCAGGCGTGTGCCCAATCCACCGGCGAGAATGATACATTCTTTGATCATATTGCTTTATTTTCCGAAATACTGTTCTTCCACCAGCTGACAAATAATATGACCCAGCATAATATGACTTTCCTGAATGCGAGGGGTATCTGTTGAGGGAACATTCACCAGGTAATCACTAAGCGGTTTCATTTTTCCGCCTGTTTCACCGGTAAAGCCTGCAGTTATAATGCCTTTTTCGCGGGCAGCTTCAAACGCTTTTAAAATATTTCCTGAGTTACCGGAGGTTGATAAACCTACCAGTACATCGCCTTTTAAACCGATCCCTTTTATTAAACGGGCATATACAACATCGAAGCTGTAGTCGTTGGCCACCGCTGTTAAATACGAAGTGTTGCAATGCAATGCTTCTGCAGGCAATGCCTCCCGATCCGTATAAAAGCGGCCAGAGAACTCGGCAGCCAGGTGTTGCGCATCGGCAGCACTACCTCCATTTCCACAGAAATATATGCGATTACCATTGCGCAGGGCACTGGTAATGATGTTTGCCAGCTCATCGATAGTACCCAGCAAAACCGGGTCCTTCAAAATACTTTCTTTGGTACTGATAGATGCTTTTATAATGTCCGCAATCTTATTATTCATAGGTTCTTATTTTTTATATTAGGATTTAGATGGTCCAACTGGTTAACCCATGGTCAACAAACTGATAATTCCTTACAAACCCACCAAATTCGTTCAATTTCTCAATTACGCTGTACTTGGTATTGGCAGGGCAATAGAAAGTCATAAAACCACCACCGCCGGCGCCGGAGATCTTACCACCGGTAGCGCCCGCTTTTTTAGCGGCTTCATAAATTTCATCCATCAGCGTATTGGAAATCCCTTCAGCCATTTGCTTTTTTTGCTGGAACCCAAAGTCAAGAATCTCGCCAATTTCATGCAAACGGCCTTTTAACAGGGCTTCTTTCATTAATTGCGCCTGGCGTTTGAGCTGGTGCATGGCATCTATGGGTTTTTCTTTTTTCGATACCACGTTCTGGCTTTGCTTTTCAATGATCTTTGCCGATTCGCGACTGGTAGCCGTATAATACAACACCAGGTTGTTTTCCAGTTCGAACAAATACTGCTGTTTAATACGCAATGGGTTTACCACCACATTGTCTCCATAAAACTCCATATAGTTCACACCGCCAAAAGTAGCAGCATACTGGTCTTGTTTACCACCTGCCATTTTCAGGTCGTTGCGCTCAATTTCATAAGCAAGATGGGCTATATCGTATTCACCCAGCGGCAACCGCAGCATTTCTGCAAATGCGCCCACAATGGCTACCACCAGGGTAGAGGAGGTACCTAAACCCGAACCTGCGGGTGCATCTACAAATGTAGACAGTCTAAACCCGGTTTCGGGCATGCCGAATTGTTGTTGAATGCGGTTGTATACGCCTTTTAACAGATCGAGTTTGCCATCGATGGGCAGTTCGGTACACCAGTCATATTCCTGCACTTCATGCCTGTCAAGGGCCTGCAGCTGGATCTTTTTCTCCGAAACAGGCTCAATATTGGCGTAAGCATTCAACGACACCGTAGCATTGAGGATGGCCCCGCCATACAGGTCACTGTAGGGGCTAACATCGGTGCCGCCACCTGCCAAACCAATCCGTAAGGGTGCTTTGCTTCTATAGATCATTTAATAGGATGTTAAAATCAGATTAGCAATCAGGCTAATTTTCATATTTCCAGGATAGTCTTAACTAGATTATGCCAGGAATATTTCTCCTTTTCGCTGCGAAGATGCGGTATAAAATGCTGTTCTCCAAGTTCAAAATAGCGGGTAATAGCGGCCGCCAGCGAGGCTGGTTCGGGTTCGCATACCAGTCCAACCCGCTCATGTGGCACCTGAATGGGAAGGTTGCCTACATTGGTAACCACCATGGGCTTTTCGAAATGATAGGCCAGGGGCGTAACTCCACTCTGGGTGGCATTGCGATAAGGTTGTATCACCGCATCTGCCGCACAGAAGTAATATTTCACTTCACTGTCCGGAATGAAATCGGTACGCAGGATCAGGCTGTCTTTAATGCCTAAACGTTCTATTTGTTCCCGGTACTCTTTTTCACCTTCATAAAATTCACCGGCTACCAATAATTTTACAGGTTGTTCTTTTAGCAGGTTCATGGCCTCGAACAAAATATCAAGTCCTTTGTACTTTCTGATAAAGCCAAAAAACAGCATGATTCGCTCATTGGGATCCAGCCCCAGTTTTTTCCGGGCTTCTTCTTTGGAGATCGGTTCTCCAAAATTATCGTATAACGGATGTGTTACCTGTTGGGCTGGTTTTGTTTTTTCAAACGTGCGCAGATCATTCATTACTTTTTCACTCATGGTGATAAAAGCATCGCAGCTTTTTAGAAAATACCGCGTAAAAGGGGTATCGAAAGGTCTTTTTTCGTGGGGAATTACATTATCGGCAATGGCGACAATGCGGGTATGTTTATTCTTTTTTACTCTTCGTAATATGGAACCCAATGCCGGACCCATAAAGGGGATCCAGAACCGGACCACTATAACATCGGGCCGGATCCTTTGTAAGGCATTGCCTACCTGCACCCAGTTTAAAGGATGAACAGAATTGATCACCGGATATATATCAAGGTCCGTTGGTGCAGGGTCTGTTGAATACTGCGTGGTGCCGGGAAATAAGAAAGAAGGGTATTGCAGCGAAAATGAATAGATGCAACACGTATGGCCTTCATCAATAAATTGTTTACATAGCCGCTGGTTAAAGGTGGCTAACCCGCCCCGCAGCGGATGCCCGGGTCCAATAATAACAATCGTTTTGTGAGCCATATTACTCCACCCCCAATTTCTTCTCTATCAAATAATGGTTACGGCCAGCCGAATTGCGGGCAATCAGCTCGCCTAAAAATCCGGCAATGAATAACAGCGTACCAATTACCATCAATGTTAATGATATATAAAACACCGGCCGGTTGGTTAGTGCATATTCCGGTTCAATGATCTTGGAGGCAATCAGATATACGATCATCAGCAAACCTGATAACAATACAGCTGAACCGAACAGACCAAAGAAGTGCATGGGTCTTTTGCCGTATTTGCCTACAAATGTTATGGAAGCCAGGTCAAGAAAGCCGTTTACAAACCGTTCCCAGCCAAATTTGGTGGTGCCGTATTTGCGTTTGCGGTGCTCCACTACTTTTTCGCCGATCTTATTAAAGCCGGCCCATTTTGCCAGCACCGGTATATAGCGATGCATTTCGCCATACACTTCAATGCTTTTTATAACTTTATGCCTATAGGCTTTTAACCCGCAATTAAAATCGTGCAACTGGATCTTCGACATCCGCCGGGTAGCCCAGTTAAAGAATTTACTTGGAATATTTTTGGTGATGGTATTGTCGAAGCGTTTCTTCTTCCAGCCGCTAACCAGGTCAAATTTGTCTTCAACGATCATTTTGTACAATCCGGGTATTTCATCGGGACTGTCCTGCATATCGGCATCCATGGTGATCACCACTTTACCCATAGCTGCTTTAAACCCTTCGTTCAACGCGGCAGACTTGCCATAATTACGCTGAAACCGGATCCCTTTTATATGAGGATTTTTTACACGTAGTTGTTCTATTACCTCCCAGGAGGTATCGGTACTGCCATCGTCGATCATAATAATTTCATAGGTGAAATTATTGGCAGTAACTACCCGCTCAATCCACGCACACAATTCCGGCAGGGATTCTTCTTCATTCAATAAAGGAACTACAATGGATATATCCATAGTCTATTGGTTAAAAGAATTTTCAAACATAGGTCGTTTCTTTTTCATAATGGCGGAAACGATCAATGCCAGCACAAAATGCAGGATACACCTGATGGCAAAGGTCAACGCCTGTATTTTGAACGAGTGTTGATCAACAGTTCCAATTTTTTCTACCAGGTCATCAATTTTTTCCTGCGACATCTGTCCCTTCAAACTCCGCTCCATTTCTTCAGAAGTAGCCTGCATCAATGCCTGATTAAAAGCCACGTCAATGTAGTTAAATAAAATATATTCAAAAACCATTGACAGGGCAAGGCCTATTACCATGGCTTTGAAAATAGTCTTCAATGCTTCGGAAAACTCCAGGTAACCGCCCTGAATTTTCTTCTGTTGCCAGGCGGTTAGCACGGCAAAAGCAATGGGAACGATAATACCTAAACGGGCAACCGGGCTCATAAAGGTTTTAACCCCGCCTAAATATAAAAAAACCGTGAAGGCAATACTTGCAGCGCCATATAGCAAACCATATAGCAAGCTCGCACTTTTGCCCGAGGGTTCAGTTGACATAAAATGATGGTATTAATTTAGTAATAAGGTCTCTTTGTTGATGATGCCTTTCACTGCTCCCTGCAAAGCTCTGTTTATAAAGGCTGAATTTTTCGACATCGACCGGAAAGATGCCGTGGTAAAAGTTACCGGCACCCCAGGGTCAAACAGCGTAAAGCAGGCTGTTGCGTCTTTTTTAACAACCGGGCATTCCAGGCCAAAGATCTTCCTGGGATTAATACTCACCAACTCAACCCACCGGCTTTCGGTGATACCGGGCAATGCCGTTTTAACGGCGCTGTACGATGTTTCCAAACCGGTCATGCCATATTTGGCGTATTCAAATTCCAGCACCTTGCTGTCGTATTCATGTGGCAGGTGGTGCGTAGCTATGCAGTCGACGGTGCCATCGAGCACAGCCTGGCGCAGGATCTCCACATCACTTTTCGTACGCAGGGGAGGATACACTTTTAGATTGGTATCGTATTCCAGTAAATCTTCATCACTGAAAAAGAGGTGGTAAGGCGTAACCGAGCAGGTTACCGCCAGTCCCGCGTCTTTGGCGCGGCGAATGTATTCGAGCGATTTGGGCGCGGTTACCCCGGTGAAATGCAGTTTTGAATCGGCATAACGCACCAGTTTTATATCGCGGGCCACCTGTAGTTCCTCAGCCATCATGGGTTTGCCGGGTAAACCTAACCGGGTTGAAACAATCCCTTCATGCATAAGACCGTTGGCGCCTATACTTTTATCGTCGGGTATTTGTATTACAGTACCGTCGAAGGCTTTTACGTATTGCAACGCTTTCAGCAGTAAACCGGCAGACTGGATCGGGTTCAGGCCATCGCTGAAAGCAACGGCGCCACTACTGCGCATATCGTACATTTCGGCCAGGTCTTTTCCTTCGGCGCCTTTTGATATCGCGCCAATGGGGTGAACCGTAACCGGCAGCGATCTCGACTTCTGGCTGATGTATTCTGCCTGCGTTTTGCTGTCGACCACCGGTTTGGTATTGGGAATTACGAAAACATCGGTGTAACCGCCTGCCGCAGCAGCACGGGCACCCGTTTCCAGTGTTTCCTTAAATTCATAACCGGGATCGGCAAAATGGGCAAACACATCTACCCAGCCTGGCGATAAATGCAACTGGTTGCCTGTGATCACTTTATCTGCTTCCACTGAAATAGCAGGTTGAATATCCCTGATAACTCCTGATTCAATAAGGATATCCTGCTTGGTACCGTTAAATGGGGATGATGGGTCAGTAATTGTAACCTGTTGAATTAGAATCTTCATTCTCAAAAAGTTGAGCGAAGATAAGGATTTCTGTTTTAAGTTCTTAGTTGTTAGTTCTCAGTTCCTTAGTTCCCGCCATTTGTTCTCTGCTTCGCCCGCCGGAGCCTTGGCGTAGGCAGGCCCTTCCTAGCTCACCACATGTACCGGTTTGTTATTTAAATACCCGGCCACATTAGCCACCGTAGTAGCCATTACCCGCTCACGGGCTTCCTTGCTGATCCAGGCAATATGTGGGGTGAGGATACAGTTTTTGGCTGAAAGCAGGGGATTTCCGGCCGAAGGCGGCTCAACCGACAATACATCCAGGGCGGCCCCGGCAATACGGCCCTCATTCAGGGCATCGGCCAGGTGTTGTTCATTGATCAGCTGTCCACGGGATGTATTAATTATACAGGCACCGGGTTTCATTACCTTGAGTAGATCATTATTTACAAAACCCATATTATCCGGTTTCAGGGGACAGTGCAATGACACATAATCAGCCTTGGCAAATAATTCAGGCAGGGGTGCCCATTCGGCAAATGCATTTTCCTTTTTGGAAGGGGTATAATAAAGCAGCTCCATTCCCAACGCCTGGGCAATGCGCGCGGTTTGCTGACCGATGTTTCCCCAGCCAACAATACCCATCGTTTTGCCCGCCAGTTCGGTTAGGGGTGCCACCGTGTAACTAAAATCAGCCGACTTTGCCCAGTCACCGGCTGCCACCGAAGCGGCATGTTTGCCCACCTGATTGGTAAGCTCCAACAACAAAGCAATGGTGTGTTGCGCTACGGAGGCTGTACCATACGCTGGTACATTACTAACCACAATGCCTTTTTTTGCAGCAGCCACCACATCGATAATATTATAACCAGTAGCCGTAACGCCGATCATTTTTAATTGCGGCAATTGCGCCAGCGTAGCTTCACTAAAAGGTACTTTATTGGTAAGAACGACCTGGGCATCGCGACAATGGTCAACGATCTCCTCCGGTTTTGTTCTGTCATATACCTTTAACTCGCCCAATGCTTCTATCTGTTTCCAGCTTAAATCGCCAGGGTTCAATGTATAGCCGTCTGTTACTACAATCTTTATCATGTGTCTTTTGCTGATGTAAGTTTGAACGGCAAAGTAAAAACAAAAACCGCAATTAGTGCGCAAGGCAATTGGTACGAAGTATGAGTACTTCTTAATTTGATCTATCTTCGCTCTATTATAACTAACATTCACATTACCAATTACAATGGCAGATTATATTATAAATGTTGCTCAGATAGAAGAATACCAGATGTTGAACGACAGACAGTCGCTGGATGCCATTTTTCGCAAAGCGCAAAGCGCGGTAGTAGGCGGTGAAGTAGTGGCGCTGGTAAGACAAAACACCAATGGAACCGCTTACCGGTTTGAAGAAATTTCAACCCTGGAAGATTTGAATGCCTATAAAAAGAACGTTTATAAGTATGTGAAAGAAGATTAAATAAGCTTATTGATACCTGAACCTCCCCCAGCCGTGGGGGGCTGAAAGTCGGGAAACAAAATGGATTTTATTTCTAACGATTCAATGCAAAACATATGAAAGTACTGGTCACCGGCAGTGCAGGACATTTGGGCGAGGCACTTGTGCGCACATTTCGGGAGATGAACCATGAGGTAGTTGGCATCGATATACTCCCTACACCATACACCACCCATACCGGAACTATAACCGATCGTACATTTGTACAACAATGTATGCAGGGTGTACAACAGGTGTTCCATACCGCCACGCTGCACAAACCACATGTTGTAACACACAGTCCCCAACAATTTATAGATACCAATATTACCGGCACGCTTAATTTGTTACAGGAAGCCGTAGCGGCAGGGGTGGAGGCCTTTATTTTTACCAGTACCACCAGTGTTTTTGGCGATGCCCTGGTACCACCGGTAGGGGCACCCGCAGCCTGGATAACAGAAGAGGTTATGCCAGTGCCGAAAAACATTTACGGCGTCACCAAAGCAGCGGCAGAAAACCTGTGTCAGTTGTACTTCCGTAATGCCGGATTGCCCTGTTTGGTATTGCGCACTTCCCGCTTCTTTCCCGAGGAAGATGACAATCGGAAAATGCGGTCCATTTACCCCGACACCAACCTTAAAGCAAATGAATTCCTGTATCGCCGGGTAGAAATTGAAGATGTGGTGAGCGCCCACCTGGCCGCAGCCGGACGTGCACGCACAATTGGTTTTGGTTCTTATATCATCAGCGCTACCACGCCGTTTGTGCAATCCGATCTGTGGGACCTGCGGGTACAGGCCAATGATGTTGTAAAACGACTGGTACCGGAATATATTCCTGTTTACGAACAACGCGGCTGGAAAATGTTCCCCGCAATTGACCGGGTATATGTAAATGAAAAAGCCCGTAAGGAACTGGGCTGGCAACCGAAATACGATTTCCGGTATCTGATGCAGCATTTACAAACATCTAATGAACTGCGCAGTTCACTGGCGGTACAGATTGGCGCCAAAGGCTATCATACAGAAAAATTTATTGACGGGCCTTTCCCGGTAACGGAGCAATAATATAGCGGTGCCACGGTTTTGAACCGGGGCACCGCTATATTATTGGTTTTGAACCGTGGCACCGCTCTATTCTAGTGTCTTCCGTAATGATCGTTTCTATCGTTCCGGTCGTTTCGGTCATTCCAGTCATTTCTGTTATCTCTATCGTATTTATCGGTAGTAGTTTTAACCACCACTTTACCAGTACGATTGATATCGATATTGATCAACTGGGCAGGTGAAACATACATAGAACTGTTATAGATCACTGCGGTCTTTTTTCTGAAACCTGCGTTTTCAGTTTTATATATAGTGATGGAGTGATTACCGGTACGAATATTATCCATCACAAAGGTATTGTTCAGGTTATACATCTTCCCATCTATCTTCACCTGCATCATAGAACGATCACTATTTGAGATTGAAATTTTAGCGGTCTTAGGGGCAGGAGCAGCAAAAGTAGTAACACTAAATAATACGGCGATAAAGGTAAAAATCTGTTTCATATACTGTTTCCTCCATTGTTTTGTTTGTATAATAGATGGCTAAGGAGAACAGTTGTTTACTAAAGGAGTGTTAAAGGCCAATTAATAAAAAAAGGGTGAGCCCGCATAACGGACCCACCCGGGGGGAATCGCCCAGAAAATATTTTAGTCAACCAGTTTCGTTACGCTGGGATGTTTTTCCAGTGTGTCGATAGTAGCAGTAGTTTGAATCAATTCTACTATTACCTGTTTACGGGCGGTTGTCCATCTGCGAAGGGTAATATTATAAACACCACCCATCATGCTATACAGGCCGGCATCGGAAGCATCTTTACCATTATTCGGGTGTGCGTCATTAAATGGATAAGCAGTACTGGTAGTATTGCCAAGGGCCTGGAATTGCTGACAAGGGACTATAACAGGCTTATAAGTAACTGAATCTATAGCTACGGAGTTCATAGAGTACCAGTCGTTATTACAGATCCGGTAACCTAAAATGGGCGTTTTCTTCGGATCGTACACGGCGGCGCCTCCACCGGTAGCCATAAACAATACATCTTCGGGCACCGATGCTGCGCTGATAGTAGTTCCTTTAAAGATGGCTACACCACAGGTGTTTCCGCTATTAGCCCAGGGGCCCGATGTACCAAACTCACTTGGATGCGCCAGTCCGCCATCGCCAAGATTGGGCAGGTTAACGGCGCCTGTAACTGCATTGTTACCGCTGGTAAGAAAGTTCTTTTGATACCAGCTTGGCCCCGAGAATGAAGCAGTACCTGCAGAACCATTGATCTTTTTGCCCTGGAAACCAAAATAAAAGAATTGTCCTTTTTTTACGCTGCTCGATGTAATGTTCCATTTAATGGTACGCTGTCCGCCTGTTGCCCAGCCGGCGTCGAGTGGGGTAGCAGAACTGGCAGTACCTGCGTTATTACAGAACACAATACTGTAAGGCGTAACTGCAAAGTCTATATCTTTAGTAGCCAGCATTTGCACATATTCATAACTGCCGTCTCCGCCTTTGGGATCGCTTTGATAACCGGAGATAAGCAGGTCCTGTTCAGAAGACCCCATATCTATGATATCATATGCGTTTCTTGTTTTCAACTCCACAGTACTATCCGGTTTACCAAAAGGAATGCCTACATAAGCCGCCAGCGTATAAGGAGTATCATTGGCATAACTTACGCCCGGATCTGTATTAAGAATAAAGTTCCCGAAACCATCATTGACCACTTTAGCGCCACTGATCGTTTCTCCGGGTTTGGGAATTGGATAGAAACTTGATTTATTAAGGATGCAAAGCGAGCTCTCATAGTCATAATAATTGGTTTGCAGCTGTGCTGAATTTATTGCATTTATACCAACCGTTCCTTTACCCGCATTGGTAATGTCAGCTTCTGTTACGCCCGTAATAGTCAAAATACCATTTTTACGGGTTAAGGTTTTACCGGCAACAACGATCACTACCGAGTCGCCCGGATGGTATTTGGCAGCAGCATCACCCAGGTCTATAGAAATACCGCGCAGCGTTTGCACCCGGCGCATATCCTGCACCACCAGCAAATTTTTGGGTAAATTGCCCGCTGTATGGTCAGATATAACGACTGCATTCAGTTTAATACCACCATACATATTCTCTTTGGTAAGTGTTACATCTTTACCTTTATAAAGCGGGCGAACATCCAGAATAGAGATCACATCGTAAGGCACCCCTCCCGGATAATCTTTGTAGGTATCCTTCTTACAACTGCCTGTTACAACAGCTATGCTGATTATTAATAAAAGCTTTATTGAAAATTTCATCTTGATATTTTTTTATTTGACACAATTAAGGCTGCTGCCACCATACATTAGTAGATATTTCATCGTTCCCTTGTGCTACCACTGCAGCTTTATAGTTTACGGGGTTGGCAGCCTGTATATATACAGGATATACCATACGTGCAGGCATTACGCCTCCGTTCGACAAGCCCTGTCCTTTTGGTAAAACAGGATGTCCTGTGCGCCTGTATTCGTACCATTGTTGCAGATCGGTCAAAAACAGGGCATAGTATTTCTGCAGGTGGATCAATTCCATTTTCCCTTCAACAGTAAGCGATTCATCCCAGTTTTCACTGACATTGGCAAGATTTGAAACGTGCGTCTTAAACTGGCTTGCAGCAGTATCTTCGGGGAAAGCAGCTACCCAATAATTGATGGCAGATGCCATGCCCTGGTACCAGTATTTTTTTGTATCGCCGGCAGTACCAATCCATCCCTTTAACGCCGCTTCCGCCAGTATAAACTTTACTTCAGCAGTTTGCATCATGATGCCGGTTATCTTACTTTGCTGCAGCGACGCGGTACCACCACCTGAGGAAGCATCATAGCTTTGAAAATAACAACCTTTAGTTACCCCATGACCTGTTGCATAACCACTTTCTACACCAACCCATCCGCCGCCGCTGGCCTGGGCAATACCAAAAGCGCCAATACTACCAGTACCATACGGACTGGCTGAAACATAACGAGGGTCACTCCACGAAACCAGATGGTCTAAAAAGAAACTGCAAATAGCCGGACCTTTAAAATCAGACGTACGCACATTGATCACATAAGGATTGGTATAAGGATCGGTAGTACTGGTACCTCCGCTCCAAAGTAACCGGGCGCAGTCTGCATTGGTTTGAAAAATTGGATACTGAGTGGGGTTCTCTACTATCTGTTTTATTTTAGCAATACATTGTTGTTGTACATCTGCTTTACCGGAAATACGCAACAAAAGGCGCAGGTACAATGAATTGGAAAATCTCCTCCATTTATCAACATTTCCCTGGTATACAGGATCGCTGCTTGGCACAATTACATCGCCTTTGGCAAGCAGGGTATTGGCTTCTTCCAACCTGTCAAACATATCCAGGTAAATGTCTTTCTGCCTGTCGAAAGCCGCAACTACATTTTGCTGATCACCTTCCAGCGCATGGAAGTAAGGAATATCGCCATAACCATCCGTCAGGTTCGAAAACAGCCATACTTTGCATACTTTTCCAATACCCTGATAAGTGGCATTGGCAGAGTCTACTTTTGCGTGTTCACCGCCGCGTCCCAGACTGTCTACCTGTTTAAAGTTGGTCAGTTGCCCGTACCAGGCATTCCATAAATAATCCGATACGTTGGCCCTGAAAGCGTATCTGAATATGGTAGCGTCCCCATCACTTTGGGCCACGGTTACCTGCATCAATTCATTGGTAAAGCTCCTGTTCTTGTTCATACCGGGCCACACGGAGTTTACCAGTGCGGGCGCGAGTAACCTGCTTGGAGAAGTGCTGATAATATTGATAGGATCTACGTTCAGGTCCTGAAAACCCTTCTTGCATGAATAGAGTGCTGGCACAGCCATCAAAACCAGACATGCTATAAATAATTGCTTTCTCATCCGTTTAATCTTTTATTGTTGATCATCTCTTTTACACAATAATTAAAACCCGATTGACAACAGGAAACCCATAGTGCGGGTTGAAGGAAACTGTGCTGTTTCAAAACCCGTTACAATATCTGATCCCTGTATAGTACCAAACTCAGGATCGAATATTGGCCAGGGTGTCCAGATGAACAGGTCGCGCCCGTAAACACCAATGCTTGCAGCCGATAATCCTAATTTTTTGAGGAATGGCTGCCTGAGCGAGTAGGTTAAACTGGCTTCGCGGAATTTTATAAAATCCGTACTAAACGTGCTTCCTTCTGCATTGAAGCTACCCATGCTGTGCTGATAGTATTGATCGATATCATAGGCCACCACATCATTTTTACGGTAGCTTCCATCAGGATTTTGTACCACGCCGTTGCCAATAATACCATTGTACCGGCCCGGTATTGTACTTTTCAATTTGCCCTGCTCTGCCATTTTGTAATGGGTAAGCGAGTAAGCCTTGGCACCCTTCTGCGCATCGAACAGCACGTTTAAACTAAAATTCTTATAGCGGAAATTATTACCAAGACTGAATTTGAATTTAGGGATCGTGTTACCGAGCTTAATGATATTTGGTGTGATCAGCGGTACGCCGCTGGCAGCATCATACACCACTTGTCCATCCGGGCTACGCTGGTAACCCAAACCATATAAATCACCCATGCTGCCGCCTACAGCAGCCACAATCTGACCATTGGCTATATTACCTGCCCGCAGCAATACCGAACTATCCGGCATTGACAGGATCTTGTTCTTGTTGAAAGAGAAAGTTGAATAAACGCCCCAGTTAAATCCATTAGCGGTTGCAATGGGTTTGGCATTAACACTTACTTCCAAACCGCCGTTTCGTACAGTTCCCGCATTGATAATTGTATAAGGGTAGCCAGATGAAGCATCCACGGTTCTTGTCAGGATCTGGTTGCTGGTTTTTCCCAAATACCCCGTCACGTCCAAACTTATTCTGCCATTGAAAAACTGAACTTCCGTACCCAACTCAAATGTGGAAGTAAGCAATGGTTTTAAATTGGGGTTGGGCAATATGGTAGGGCTGGCCAATGCACTATCCGGATAAATACCGCCGTTTACCGCAACATGGTAGGTGTAAGCCGTTCTGTACGGTGTAGTACCACCGCTACCTACCTGGGCAAACGAGGCCCTGATCTTGGCATAGTTGATAACAGCAGGGAGTTTGGCTACTTCCGACAGTACAAAACCGGTATTAATAGAAGGATAGAAAAATCCTACATTATCCGTTCTGTCCTTAGTGGCCAGTACACTGTTCCAGTCCTGCCGGCCGGTAATTTCAGCAAACAGATAATTTTTATAACTCAGGTTGATAATGCCGTACATACTATTTATTGCATAACGGCTGGTATCGGGGAAATAAGTAAGCCCATACTCACTATTCTCCATGGTATATATGCCCGGCAGGTGTAAACCATCGTTCCTTACATCAAATTTGTCATATTTATTCTTCAGCTGGCTGCCTCCAAGGGTTACACCCAACTTTATGTCCGGATTGAGATCTCTGACATATTTTGCCATTACGTCGTAACTCTTTTCCTGGCTGTAAATGTTCTGTCTTCTTATAGAACCTCTTGGCAGGCGTGAACCGGCATCAAAAGGCCTGTCCTGCTCACGTTTATCGTTCATCCAGTCAAGGCTGCCGCGCAGCATAACGCTCAGGTCTTTGGTAACCTGGTAGTTCAGGGTTACGTTACCGGTTACGTTGTTTCTTCTTGTTTTGTTCAGGAACTCATTTACGATCGCAAAGGGGTTTTCGGGATAAGAAGAGAAAGGATATCTGATCCTGCGATACATACTATCGCTGCTGTATGCACTGCCCGGAGCACCCATCCAGTAATTTCTCAGCCAGTTATAATCGGCATTGGGCTGCCAGAAAATATACCAGTACATCAAAGACTGGTTTCCATATCCGGCAGCAGGCAGGTTATCACTGTTTCTAAAGCCGTAGTTTATTTTGGTAGAAAGCTTTAATTTTTTGGTGATGTCTGTATTGGTACTCAACCCTATGTTTTTACGTACGAAACCGGTATTGGGCACAATCCAGTGGTCGTTCTCTGTACCAAGGTTAATACGCATTCCGGTTGAACCCAGTCTGCCATCTATACTCACGTTGTTTTTGAGGTCCCGACCTCTGTCCCAAAAATCATCGATATTATCGTAGGCTCTCCATGGAGTGGGGGTTTTCCCTTGTATCTGGGTAACAGGATCATACTGGTAAAACAGTTGTCCATCGAATTTTGGTCCGTATGCAGAACTGGATGAACTATTGGTAGATTTTGAGAAACTATAATCTGTTTGTCCATCCAAACCAAGGCCATATTCATATTGCCGGTCAAGCTTTCTGTTTAACTCTTCTATGTTCCCGTTGCTGGTATAGCGAACGCTGAAATGTCCTTTCTTCTTTTGGGTAGCAGATTTGGTAGTGATAATAACTGCACCGTTAGCCGCACGCTGGCCATACAAGGCAGCTGCAGCAGGTCCTTTCAGTACAGATACACTTTCAATATCCTGGGGGTTAAGATCATTCAGGGTGCTGCCATAGTCAGCCGGCAGGTTGTCGGCATTGGTTTGATACACCGCATCGCTGCTGTTGGAATAACGTTTACCACTACTGTTGTTGATCACCACACCATCCACTACTATCAGGGCTTCATTATCGCCGGTAAGGTTGTTTTCGCCCCGGAGAATGATCTTGCTCGAAGCAGCGGGGCCGGCACCGGAACGGATAAGGTTCAAACCGGCTACTTTACCGGAAAGCGCATCCGTCCAGTTTAAACTGGTGGCTTGCGTAAGCTGCGTACTGTCTACTTTTGTAAGCGCATACCCCAGTGATCTTTCTGATTTTTTGATACCTAATGCTGTCACCACCACATTCTGCATCTGTTGATCATCCTTCTGCAGCACAATATTCAATGTTTGTTGCGCTTCGGCAGCGAATTTCTTTCTCAACGGCAGATAGCCTACAGCCGTGATCTCAACCGATCCGTCTGATATCACCGACAGGGTTTTGGAAAAACGGCCCATGTCATCGGCAATGGCTATCACATTCTTTTGTCCGTCCTGTTTAATAATTACGGTAGCACCGGGAAGGGGAATGCCGCCTTCGGTGATCATACCTTTCAAAACCATGGTAGGCGCCTTTGGGGGTGCATCGCTTTTTTTGATCACCCAGCTGTTGCCACTGGCGGTTGCCACAAAGCCACCCGGTTCCAATACTTTATTCAATAACTCACCCACACTGCCTGCTTCATAGGAAGCGCCGGGCACCTTTACTGCGGTCAGTTCATCAGTTGCATAAGCCAGTTTTACTTTAAATACACGGCCAAATTCTTCAGCAATTGCAGCCAAATTACCGGCAGCATGCCGGTAGTGCATTTGAGCCGTTTGCGCATGCAGGTGGATGAGTCCTGTCATCAGTATTACTGCAAGCGCGGTGAATGTTTTTCTTAGTTTAGCGTAGTCCATAATTTTCTGTTACATTAAAAACAATACAATGCCTGTCCGCCTTTCAGCAGAAAAATAAACCTGTCGGAAACGATAAGGAATGTTTAGTGGATATTTAGACCAGTCAATGTGTTCAGCACCGTTAAGTTATCCTGCAATGAAATCGTTAGGTCCCAGGTAAGCGTTACCTTTTTATTCTTGTCGATAGTGCCGTACATCAGCTTAACCTGGTAATATTTTTCAATGCGATTGATCAATTCTTCCAATCTGATATTTTGTAACCGCATCTGTTGTTGTAACCACCAGTCTGCCGCGCCCGGCTCCGTTATTTCCACCACACCTGTTTTTGCCTGTGAGGTAATAACCTGCTGACCGGCTGTTAACAGTAAATTGCCGCTGGGATTGTTCAATGCCACCTTACCTTCTTTAACGGTCAGTTGCAGATCAACCGAGTCCAGTTTATTAATGGTGAAGGCAGTTCCTACAACAGTGACCATTTGCTGGTTAACCCCAATGGTAAAGGGGTGTTCCGCATCTTTGGCCACACTAAAAAAGGCAGATCCTTTTGCCAGTATGGTGCTGCGTTTTTTGGTAAAATCCGCATATACCTTTACTGTTGAATAGGGGGCCAGCCATACTACCGATCCGTCTTCCAACTGGATCTTTTTTGCGCTGTCGGCGCTGGCCAGTTCCTGCCACGCATTGGCGTTTCCGGTAGCATCGATACCCGGCATTTTGAAAAAGATCGCCATCACTATGGCAGCTGCTGCACTCATTCCAATAAAGAACAATTGCTTTTTCTGGCGACGGCGGTTGTCGATCCGGTCATTGATGCTGTTCAGCAAAATCTGCTTTTTCTGCATGCCCATTTGATCGGGCGATTGCCATGCCTGTTGCCATTGCTCATCCTGATTACTGATATTCTTCTTATTGTGCCTTGATTTACGGGGCATGCAAAAAATAGCTTTTGTTAATAGACGGTTAAAGAAATAAACTGGTACTAGAGGGAAATTAGAAAAAAACGGGAGTTAACAATTTGGTCATATTGTGAGTAGTGAGTAGTGAGTAGTGAGTAGTGAGTGGGCTCCCGACATTCGGGAATTCTGTCCTATCTTGCGCCGCCCGAAATTCTCTGCCTTCTGCCTTCTGCCTTCTGCCTTCTGCCTTCTGCCTTCTGCCTTCTGCCTTCTGCCTTCTGCCTTCTGCCTAAAAGAAGATCTGCACCTGCCGCAACATTTTAACTATCCGTTGTCCGGCGGTGTGCAATTGGTTCTTTACGGTTTGTTCACTCAGCTGCAGTTCTGAAGCGATCTCTTTAACAGAAAGCTGTTCTTCATTTTTCATGGAGTAAATGCGGCGCATTTGTCCGGGAAGTTTGTTGGTAGCGTTTTTCCAGAGGTGATAGACCTG
>NZ_FOCZ01000006.1:33529-62993 GCF_900110245.1 Niastella yeongjuensis | reverse complement strand
AAGTAGAAGCACGTCTTTGGTACTGATATTGCGAGTAGTGAGTAGTGAGTAGTGAGTTGTGAGTGGTGAGTTGTGAGTAGTGAGTAGTGAGTGGTGAGTAGTGAGTGGTGAGTAGTGAGTGGGCTCGCGAGCTTTGAGAATACTTTATTATCTTGCATCTCCCAAATTCTTCTGCCTTCTGCCTTCTGCCTTCTGCCTTCTGCCTTCTGCCTTCTGCCTTCTGCCTTCTGCCTTCTGCCCTCTGCCCTCTGCCTTACTTATACCCAAACTTGCCCAAAAACTCATCCTTCCTCCGTGTAGCCACTTCAATCAGGGCGTTATCACTCATCTCAATCAACCCGCCCCGTCCCTTATGGTATTTCTTCACAAAGTTCAGGTTTATGATGTGTGAGTTATGGATGCGAAAGAACAGATCGGCCGGTAATATTTCCTCGTATTCTTTGATAATGCGCGACGATACGTATTTCTGGTTATCCGTGGCATACACGTAGGTATAGCCGCCCCTGGCTTCAAAACGGATGATTTCCGCCAGTTGAATAAAAACGAGACCATCGTTATTAGGCAGGGCAATTTTCTGTAGCGAGGAATTGGGTTTATTGATGTTGAACATCAGGTTCTGCAACTGTACGTTTATGTTCTTGAACCGGATGCGGTCCTTGGCCTTTTGAACCGCAGTTTTCAGTTCATCGATGCTCACGGGTTTCAACAGGTAATCGAGCGCACTGTATTTAAAAGCCTTCAGCGTGTAGGCATCGAAGGCAGTAATAAAAATAATTTCAAATTCAATGGGCATGATTTTGTCCAGCAGGTCAAAAGCATTCCCATGTGGCATTTCGATATCCAGAAATACCAGGTCAGGTTGCGTTTCAGCAATCAATGGAATGGCAGTTTCAGCACTCACCGCTTCCCCGATTATACGTACGTCGGGGCAGCTTTCGTTCAGCAGTCCATTCAGGATTCGGATGTTTTTTGGTTCGTCGTCTACAATTAACGCATTAATCATACAGCAAAGAAAATGAATATATTAAATAACAGGAAAATAGATTGTCACCCTTGTCCCCAAGGAATTGTGAAAATTGTCTTCCAGGTCATCGATCTGCATATAGATCTTCTGCTCATGCTCCCGGTTAAACATCTCTATCCGGTCGGCAGTTAAAGATAAACCCTTAGACTGATAATTAATGGGCGAAATGCTTTTATACTGCATGGCCGCCTTTCTTCCGATGCCATTATCTTCCAAAATGCATACAAGATGCCCATGTTCACGCTTTACAGTAATAGTCACTACCCCGTTTTTATCCCGGCGAAAACGCAGCCCATGGCGTACGCTGTTCTCCACGAATGGCTGCAGGATCATAGGGGGAATATAATAAACGGCCGGATCAACCCCTTTTTCTATATTCACCACCCAGGAAAAAGCGTCTTCCAAACGTGTCTTTTCTATTTCCAGGTAATTGGTCAGGTAATCCAGCTCTTCATCCAGACCAATCTCCGGTTTGGAAGAAAAATCAAGCGTTTGCCTGATCAACCGGGAGAACCCGGCAATGAACTTATTGGCGCCCGCCAGGTCGGCTTCCATTACATACTGCTGTATGGAGTTTAAACTATTAAAAATAAAATGCGGGTTCATCTGGGCCTTGCGCGACAATTGCTCCAGCTCATTGATCCGTTTGCTGGTAGCTGTTTTTTCCTGTTCCCGTTTCCTTATTCGTCGAACAATAAGCAAAACTATTACACCGGTAACCGCTAAAAATAAAAGTGAGATCAACACTTTAAACCAGCTTTCCTCGTACAACAGTTTCTCGATGGTAAAACCGGTGGTAACGACCGGACTGCTGATATCGAATTTATTGGTGGCCTGCAGCTGTAGCTTGTAATCCCCTGATGGCAGGGCGGGATAGTTGAGAAATGTTTCCCTTGTGTCGTGCCAGGTGCTGTCGAGGCCCAATAATCGGTACCGGTAACGGATATCACCGCCCGATTTGTAAGAGATGCCTACATAGTTAAGCTGAATATTATTTTCCGCATGCGGTATCGATACAGGCGCCTCGCTGGGATGAAAGGTTTTGTTGCCGATGGTTACATCGATGACCCGCAGGTCACAGCGCGACTGGCCGCCTATTTTTTCCTCATCAAAAAAAGTAACGCCTTCAGGAGTGGCCACAAACACTTTTCTGCTATTGGCATACACCGCGTTTATGATGTCCGACGAAAGCCCGTCACTGGTGGTGTACTTTTCAATGGGGTAACCCGGCAGTAACACCCGTATTTTATTCAATCCTTTTTCAGTGCCCACCCACAATTTGCCATGCTCATAAAAAAGCCGCCGGCAAATGTTGCTAGACAGCCCGTCTTTTCGGGTAAAGTGTTTGATCAGCTGGTTGTTTTTCCAGGCTATTAACCCATCCCCCGCCGTACCTACCCATAAAACCTGGTTATCGTCTTTGCATATGTCGGCAATGCGGCCACTGAGTGCACGCACTTCACTGCCCAGGTACAACGCCTGTTTACCGGGGGTCAATTTGTACAATCCGTTCAGGGTGCCGATATAAATGGAATCTTTGTCTGCAAACAGGCTGGTGGCGCGTTCGCGCCAAACAGTATCGAGGATCTGTAAACGTTCCTGGTCAACCTGCAACACGTTCTTTTCCGTAGCGATCAAAAACGTTTTGCCATACGTACACAGGGCTTTCACAGATATAAAATTCAGCAGGTGTGTAAAGCTGGTGAGATCTTCCGTTAGCTTGATGATATAATGTTTGGTGGCCAGGTAAACCCGGTCATCACCCAGCGTACTTTTTATCAGTAAGGGATCGGGCACCGGCCCCTTAAGATGGAAAGGGATGCGGCCTTCCTGTTTTCCGGTTTCAGCGGAGAGCTTATACATTTCACCCTGGGTGGTAGCGGCCAGCATCCAGTTCTTATATTGTAAAACAGATACTGCCTGATTGTCCTGCTGCCTGTCTGACTTAAAATGAATATTTTTTACTTCGGTGGAGTTTAACCGGTACACGCCATTGCCTAATGTACAGAACCACCAGTTGCCAGACCGGTCTTTAAATACGTTCGACACGGTAATACCCGGTAAATGATGCAACACACTGTTGGGGTTGTTTATATTGTATACCCATGCCCCTAAGCGGGTACAGGTCACCAGGTACTGGCCATCGATAACGTCGAAGTTGATGTGTTTGTATTTGACACTGTATGGATAATTAAGCAGCCTGTTATCGTTCAGGGTAAGGTAGGAAAGTTCATTTTCATTGCGCCTGAACAGCAACGTTCCATTGGAATATGCCGCATAATTAAAATGTTTAACATTGTACACGATGGTTTTATAAAACGTAAACCGGTTTTGTTCCAGAATAAGCAGATGGTTATCCTGCAACACCCAAAAACCACCTTCCTTACGGCCTGCCACCAATGAAATATACCCCAGCGGCTGGCCGGCAAAGCTGGTAAAGGTGTATATGTCGCCGGCCGGCGTTATCAAATGCAGCCGGGTTACTTCCTGCAACAATACATTCCCTGCGCTGTCTTCCGCATACCTGACTATGTTATCCTGGATGTTCAGCTTTTTCAACAGCGAGTCGTTTTCACTGGTGTGAATTTTACCCTTATAATAAAAAGCTACCGCCCTTCTGAAGGGAGAGATCCATACGCGGCCTTTGGAGTCGCCAAACAATTGAATGATCTCGTTATCGGGCAGCCCGTCTTCCAGTGTAAAGTTTTTATAATGTGTACCATCGAAACGCGTTAATCCCGTTTCAGTCCCAAACCATAAAAAGCCTTCTGCATCCTGGGTCATGCAGTATACTGTGGAGCCGGCAAGTCCATCCCTGCTGTCGTACCGGGAATAGCTGAACTCCTGGCTGTACAGAAACAAAGGAGTAATAGGAAGGAATAAGACCAGCAGTAACCTACAATTCATAAGCCCTGTAAAATAAGGATATGGAATCAAATAACCGGGAAACTTATTGTTACCCTTGTTCCCAATGCATTGCCATTTTCATCTTCCAGATCGTCGATATGCATGGTAATTTTTTGCTCATGCTCCCGGTTGAACATCTCAATCCGGTCGGCAGTTAAAGATAACCCCTTCGATTGATAATTGATGGGAGAAATGCTTTTATACTGCCTGGCAGCCTTTCTGCCAATGCCATTATCCTGCAGTATACATATCAGGTGTTCCTTTTCCCTTTTCACGGTAATGGTCACCTTGCCGTTTTTGTCGCGGCGGAAACGCAGGCCATGCCGTACACTGTTCTCCACAAATGGTTGCAGGATCATGGGTGGAATGTAATACTCTGCCGGGTGTACGGTTTTGTCGACATAAACCGACCAGTTGAACGCATTTTCCAGCCGGGTTTTCTCCAGGTCAAGGTAGTTGGTCAGGTAATCCAGCTCTTCCTCCAGGCTTATTTCGGGGCGGGAAGAGAAGTCAAGTGTTTGCCTGATAAGCCGCGAGAACCCGGATATAAATTTATTGGCGCCCGTTACATCAGCGTCCATCACATACTGCTGAATAGAGTTCAGGCTGTTGAAAATAAAGTGCGGGTTCATCTGCGCCTTGCGCGACAATTGCTCCAGTTCATTAATACGTTTTACAAAGGAAGTTTTCTCCTGCTCCCTTCTGCGGATGCGCCTTATGATCAGCCACATTACCAAACTGGTGAGGGTCATCGAAAGCAAAACGATCAGCAGTTTGAACCAGGTCTTTTCGTACAAAAGCTTCTCAATAGTGAAGCCAGCTGTAAGCACCTGGCTGTTTATATCGAATTTATTGATGGCCTGTAACTGCAACTGGTAATCGCCCGACGGTAAGGCGGGATAGCTCAAAAAGGTCCCCCGCGTTTCGCGCCACACACTATCGAGCCCCAGTAAGCGGTAACGATAAAGGATATCGCCGCACGACCGGTACGAAATGCCCACGTAATTGAATTGAATATTGTTCTTTGCATGGGGTATCAGCACCGGGGCATCAGCCGCATAATAAATTTTGCCGCTAATAGTAATATCGGTAAACCGCAGATCGCAACGCGAATGACTGGTCATTTTTTCTTCATCGAAAAAGGTCATGCCTTCCGGCGTTCCAACAAATACCTTTTTATTGGTAACATAGATCGCATCGATGATGTCTGACGACAACCCATCGCTGGTGGTATACTTTTGAGTGAGAAACCCCGGCTGCAGCACGTTTATCCGGGTTACGCCTTTATCGGTACCCACCCATAAAATGCCATTCTCATAAAAAAGCGTGCGACAAATATTACTCGATAACCCATTATGCCTGGAAAAATTCCTGACCTGTTCACCGTTCCGGTAGCCCACCAGTCCATCCCCGGCAGTAGCTACCCAAACAACATAATTGGCATCTTCCTTCACATCTGTTATGCGGCCCTGCAACGATCTCATCTTTTCACCCAGGTTAACCAGTCTTTTATCGGGCAACAACTGGTAAAGACCATTCAGGGTGCCAATATAAACCGTATCATTGTTGGAGAATACACAGGTGGCCCGCTCAGGTAACAGTGTATCCTGCACTTTTAACGTCTGCTGGTCCAGGGTGACCACACAACTCTGTGAAGTTACAATAATGGAATTCCGGTGTGCGCACATTGCCTTTACAGTAATAGGATAAAAGGTAGCTATCATACTGTTCAGGTCGGGCGTTAGTCTTTGCAAAAAGAACTTGGTCCCTAATAATACGGTGTTGTCCTTTAGCGTAATAAGGTTGAAAATGGGAAGGTGATTGAACCAGGTAAATGGCGTTTGCGATTGCGCTTCCCATTTTCCATTCGGGGAAGCATATTTACGGACCAGGTTAAAAGTATTGATGGCTTGTTTCAGCTCTTTACTTGCCGGCACCTCTCCCATCCAGGATTGCACCTGCACCTGTCTTTTTTCGGCCAGTTGCGCATTCAGTACCACCGGGGAATTGAGGCGGTATACGCCTTTTCCCATGGTAGTGAACCACCAGCTGCCCTCTGAATCTTTGAACATATTACTTACCGCTATGCCGGTAAGGTGACGCTGAATACTGTCGGGATAATTGGCATCATATACAAAGGCGCCTTCCAGCGTACACGAAGCGGCATACCGGCTATCGATCGCTGCGCTGTTGATAACCTCATACTTCTGGTTTGAAGCGCAGGAAATCCGCCTGAGGTCGTTAAGCGATAATATATTTACCTCATCAGGGCTGCTTCTGTAAAAGAGCTTATCCTGGATCATATTGGCAAACGCAAAATGAATATGATCATACACGTAAGGCACCGTTTTCCATAAAGTAAACTGGTTATTATGGAGTATATAGATGTTACCATCTTCCATTACCCAAAAACCGCCTGCGCTGCGGCTGCCGATTTGGGATACAAAACTCCATGGCCGGCTGCCGTTGTTGGCGAATGTGGTTATTTGCCCATTTGTTTGTATCAAATGCATCCGGGTAACTTCCTGTAATAAAATATTACCGGCTCCGTCTTCTGCAAACCGTACCACATTATCCTGAATGCGCAATTTTTGTAACAAAGAATCATTGGTCCTGTTATGAATAACCCCTTTATAATAATAGCAGACCGTTTTTTTGAATGGCGCCAGCCATACCCGCCCTTTTGAATCGGCAAACACCTGAATGATGTCGTTATCGGGCAACCCGTCTTCCTTCGTAAAACTTCTGAAATGTGTACCATCGAAGCGGGTTACGCCGGTTTCGGTCCCAAACCATAAAAATCCCTCCCTGTCCTGCGTCATGCAATACACGGTGGAACTGCCAAGACCATCACGGCTGTCATAATGGGTATAACTGTACTCCTGGCTTAAAAGGAACAGCGGACAAAAAACCAGTAAAACAAATAGCAATCTGCAGTTCATAGCTTCAAAAAGATATTTCAATTTATACCACTGGAAAATTGATAGTTACCCGGGTGCCTAAGGCATTACCCGCTTCATCTTCCAGGTCGTCTATTTGCATGGTGATCTGTTGTACGTTTACCTGGTTATACATCGCTATCCGGTCGGCGGTAAGGGACAATCCCTTCGACTGGTAATTGATGGGTGAAATGCTTTTATAGCGCATGGCCGCCTTCCGGCCAATGCCATTGTCTTCCACCATACAAACCAGGTGGTTGCCTGCGCGTTTTACGATAATCGTTACCTTGCCGTTTTTGTCTCTGAGATATCGCAACCCATGCCGCACGCTGTTCTCCACAAACGGTTGTAAGATCATGGGCGGAATATAATAGGCCGCCGGGTCAACGGCATCGTTTATAGAAACCGACCAGCTGAATGCATGTTCTAACCGGGTTTTCTCTATTTCCAGGTAGTTGGTCAGGTAATCCAGCTCTTCTTCCAGGCTGATATCGGGCCTGGAAGAAAAATCAAGCGTTTGCCTGATGAGCCGCGAGAACCCGGAAATGAATTTATTGGCGCCTGCCAGGTCAGAATCCATTACATATTGCTGAATGGAGTTCAGGCTGTTAAAAATAAAGTGGGGATTCATTTGCGCCTTGCGCGACAATTGCTCCAGTTCGGCAATGCGGCGATTGATGGCTGTTTTTTCCTGTTCCCGCCGCCTGATACGACGTATTATCAACAATACCACCAAAACGGTTATGGCTAGGAACAGCAGCCCTGCCAATATCCTGAACCAGGTATTTTCATACAACAGTTTCTCCACGGTAAAACGGGCCACCAGCAACTGGCTGTGTACATCGAATTTATTGATGGCCTGGATCTGTAATTCATAGTCACCGGAAGGCAGGGCCGGAAAGCTTAAAAAGGATTCCCTTGTTTCATACCAGGTACTATCAAGCCCCAGTAACCGATACCGGTAGCGGATGTCGCCGGTTGATTTATAGGAAATACCTACATAATCGAACTGCAGGTTGTTCTTCTTATGTGGAATAACAACCGGCGCCAGATCGGGGTAATAAGTCTTGCCCCCTACAGAAATATCGATAAACCGCAGGTCGCAGCGCGATTCGCTGGCTATTTTGGCTTCATCAAAAAAGGTAACGCCATCAGGGGTGCCTACAAACACTTTTTTATTATACACATACACTACATTGATGATGTCGGAAACCAGCCCATCGCCGGTAGTGTACTTTTTCAACGGGTACGTGGTATCATCGATGCGTATTTTATTCAACCCCTTATTGGTGCCAACCCACAGGTCATTATCCTGTAAAAATAAAGTGCGGCAAATGTTACTGGCCAGCCCCCGTTCCTGTTTTATATGGGCTATTATTTTCTCGTCTTTGAAAGCAACCAGGCCGCCGCCGAAAGTAGCCACCCACATTACCTGTTTGGCATCGCGGGTTATAGCGGCAATGCGCAATTTAAAAGGTGCATACCGGTCGCCCAGCCATTGTTTATCGCCATTGGGCAGCAGCCGGTATAAACCATTCAGGGTGCCAATATAGAATGTATCATTTACGGCATAAACAGTGGTGGCCCGTTCCTGCCAAATGGTGTCTTTTATGGCAAGGGTAAGCTGGTCTATGCGAAAGATATTCCGGTCGGTGATCACCACCAGGTCTTTCTTATACGGGTAAAACCCTTTTACGGTAACATGAGCGAGCGGATCATACCATTTTATCCGGGGTACATACTGTAAAATACCGGTAGCCGTTCCGCCAATCAGATTGCCGGCTGCATTTTTATACAGGGCTACCACACTTTGGTTTATTCCCATGGTATCTACCCCCAATTTACGGCCCGGTTTCCCGGTGTTCGCATCCAGCCAGTGAATAACATTTTTGTCGCTGCCCACTACAATGGAATTACCATCCCTGACAAATGACAATACCTGTTGACTGATATTATAATCCTGAAATTTGGTATTTAAAACAAAGGCGGAATTCAACCGGTAAATCCCCTGCCCCATGGAAGTAAACCACAGGTTCCCTTCCTGGTCCTTTTGCATACCGGTAACCCGTACCCCTGGCAGAAAGTGCAACACACTATCGGGGCCATTGATATTATACACCAACGCGCCCCAGGGGGAGTTGATACTTACCTGGTTTTCGTCAATAATGGAAAAATTGATCTGTTGCTGCAAAGCAGGCACCCGGATGATTTTCCCGGTACTCATAGATTGCAGTGAGTTTTGCGTAAAACTGTTACGAAGCGCTATCACATTTTCATTAACGGCGGCATATGCCACATATCCCGACCAATAATCCAGCACTTTTTCCTGGGTGAACAGGCGGTTGTTGAACTCATACAACTTGTTTTGTTCTATTATCCAAAAACCACCGGCGGGATTGCGGCCAACAGTAGACAGATTTTTTAAAGGCTCGCCATGGATGTCGTTTATTGTGTATATGTCATTTTTAGCGGTTACCAGGTGAAGCTTGTTGATCTCCATCAACAACACATCGCCGTGATCATTCTCTGCAAAACGCATTACATAATTGACGACCTTGATACGCTGTAACAGGGTATCATTTTCCGAAGTATAAAACTTTCCCTTGTAGTAATAACAGATCGATTTTTTGAACGGCGCTATCCAGACACGTCCTTTTGAATCGGCGAATAATTGTATCACCTCATTATCGGGCAACCCGTCATCGAGCGTAAAGGTCCTGAAATGGGTGCCGTCAAAACGGGTTAACCCAGCTTCTGTACCAAACCACATAAATCCCTGGGTATCCTGCGTCATGCAATACACCGTGGAACTTGCCAGCCCATCCTTGCTGTCATAGTGCGTATACCCGTATTCCTGGCTCCACAGGAAAAACGGACATAATAACAATAAAACAAGGAACAATCTACTGTTCATAATATACCAGATTAAACAACAGGGAAATTTATGGTTACCCTGGTACCCAATGCATTACCCGCATCGTCTTCCAGGTCATCTATTTGCATGGTGATCTTCTGCACGTGTACCTGGTTGTACATCGCCATCCGGTCGGCCGTAAGGGACAATCCTTTCGACTGGTAATTGATGGGCGAAATACTTTTATACCGCATAGCGGCTTTCCGGCCAATGCCATTGTCTTCCAGTATACAAACCAGGTGATCACCTGTGCGTTTTACCGTAATCGTTATTATTCCGTTTTTATCCCGGCGGTAACGCAATCCATGCCGCACACTGTTTTCCACAAAGGGTTGTAAGATCATGGGCGGAATGAAGTAAGCAGTGGGGTCAACGGCCTCATCCATGGAAACCGACCAGGAAAAAGCATTCTCCAACCGGGTCTTTTCTATCTCCAGGTAGTTGGTTAAATAGTCCAGTTCGTCTTCGAGGCTGATGTCGGGTTTGGACGAAAAATCAAGTGTTTGCCTGATGAGCCGCGAGAACCCGGAAATAAATTTATTGGCCCCGGTGAGGTCTGAATCCATTACATATTGTTGTATGGAGTTCAGGCTGTTAAAAATAAAATGCGGGTTCATTTGCGCCTTGCGCGACAGCTGCTCCAAATCGGCGATGCGGCGGCTGACAGCCGTTTTCTCCTGCTCCCTGCGCCGGATACGCCGGATGATCAACAATACCAGTAAAACCGTAAGGGCCAGGAATAACACCCCTGCCAGTACCTTGAACCATGTTTTTTCATACAACAGCTTTTCTACGGTAAACCGCGTTGCCAGCAGCTGGCTGTGTACATCGAATTTATTGATTGCCTGGATCTGTAATTCATAATCGCCGGATGCCAGGGCCGGAAAGTTCAAAAGGGTTTCGCGCGTTTCGTACCAGGTAGTATCAAGACCGAGTAACCGGTAGCGGTAGCGGATATCGCCAGATGATTTATAGGAAATGCCGACGAAATTAAACTGAATGCTATTCTTTTTATGTGGAATAATGACCGGCGCCATATCAGGGTAATAAGCCTCCCCTCCGATTGAAATATTTACAAACCGCAGATCGCAGCGCGACTGGCTGGCTATTTTCCCTTCATCAAAACAGGTAATGCCTTCCGGTGTCCCTACAAACACCTTGCTATTATCAACGTACACAACATTAATGATATCGGAAACCAACCCATCACCGGTTGTATATTTTTTAACGGGGTAAGTAGTATCGTTGATGTTTATTTTATTCAGTCCTCTATTTGTACCCACCCAAAGGACGCTATCCTGTAAAAAAACAGAACGGCAAATATTGCTGGTCAATTGCTGTTTAAGGTGGGCAATTATTTTTTCATTCCGGAATGCGATAAGGCCATCGCCAAATGTAGCGATCCAGAGTACGTTGTTGGTATCGCGGGTAATGGCGGCTATGCGCGATTTAAAAGGGGCATACGGACCGCCCAGGAACTGTTTTTCACCATTGGGCAGCAGCCGGTACAAACCGTTAAGGGTACCAATATAAAAGGTATCGTTCACGGCAAAGGAAGCAGTAGCCCGGTCGTGCCAAATGGTATCTCTTATGTTCAGGGAAAGCTGGTTGATACGAAAAACATTCCGGTCAGTGACTACCAGCAGATCATTTTTATAAGGGAAAAAATTTTTAACATTGGTATAAGGGAACTGTGATAACAGTTTAAAACGAGGCGAAAATTCGAATATGCCTGCAGATGTGCCGCCCAAAATGGATCCCGCGGGGTTTTTATACAAAGTAACTATCGGATGTGTAGGCCCGATTAAATGAAATGTAGTTCTTCTTTCTTCCTTTCCGGATGCCACATTCAGCCAGTGAAGCACATTCATGTCGCTGCCAACCACAACGGAATTACCACCATCACGCACAATCGAGAGTACCTGGTGACTGGTATTATAGTCCCGGAATTTGGTGTTTAAAACGTAGGCAGAATTTAACCGGTAAACCCCCTGACCTAATGTAGAGAACCACAAACTCCCCTCTCTGTCTTTATAAGTGCCACAAACACGGGCACCCGGCAGAAAATGTTGCACACTGTCCCGGTAATTTAAATTATAAACCATGGCACCCATGGAGGAATTAATGCTTACATGGGCTTCATCCAGGATTGTAATGTTGATCAGGTTGATGAGGGTCGGCACCTGAATGGTCCTGCCTGTTGCCGCAGAATGCAGGGTAGTCCTCCACTGGTCATTGCGTATGCCTGTCAACTGCCCGCTCAGGGCCACATAGGTTAGATGTATAAATTTATAATCCAGCTTTTTCTCCAGATTGAACAGGCGATTGCTATATTCATAAAGGTTGTTGGAATCCAGAACCCAGAACCCGCCTGCCGGGTTACGGCCAATGGTCGACAAATAACTGATGGGTTTGCCCTGAATAGTTTTGATTAAAGACACTTCGCCAGTAGCCGCAATTAAATGTAGCTGATTGGTCTCCATCAACAGTACATTGCCCTGGTCATCTTCTGCAAACCGCATCACATTCTTATCAATTTGTATACGGCTTAACAGCGTATCGTTTTCCTGGTTGTAGATCTTACCCTTATAATAATAACAGATTGTCTTTTTAAAGGGCGAGATCCAAACGCGTCCTTTGGAGTCAGTGAACAGTTGTATAATCTCATTATCGGGCAGGCCGTCTTCCTGGGTAAAGTTCCTGAAATGCGTGCCATCGAACCGGTTCAAACCCGTTTCCGTACCAAACCACATAAAACCGTCGGCATCCTGCGTCATGCAATATACGGTGGAACTGGCCAGTCCATCCTTACTGTCATAGCGGGTATAACCATATTCCTGGGCAAAACATATAAGGGGGAACAGGGTACAAAAAATGGCGGATAACCTTCTCATAATACCTTATAAAAATAAGGCTTATTTGACAATATCCTGGGCGTGAAACCGAGCAGCCGGCCTACATTGCCGGCAAACTGTGCGGCCATGCCAAAATCAGCAAACGGGTTGCGCAAACGAATCGCGTTCCCAAAAAAGCTGGCGATAAAAAACACGGGAATGGCAAACAAATAAAAAGCCAGTTGTACCAGATACCAGCCCACCCCAAATTGTTTGCGTATGCGCAGAAAGTTCGAGAGCATGATCTGAAACCCCTTGCGGTCGTAGAGGTTATAATATCCCTTTCCGGAAGAACCAAAGGCTTCATTGGCCGATTCTCCCTGCAGGTGTATTACTTTATACTGTCCGTAGATGCAAAGTTTACCGGTTTTACGTAACCGGCTGCACCATTCGGCTTCTTCGGCATACAAAAAGAAATCCTCATCCAGTAACCCTGCCTTTTCAATGGCCGTCTTTTTTACCATTAAAAAGGCCCCATTGATCCAGTCCACTTCAACCAGCGCACTCGAATCGGGCACATTGGGTTTTTCAACCTTTACCACATTGCCCAGCCATTTTATAAAACTGCCCAGGTAAGGCAGGGGCAATAGGTAATTCAGTCCGCCCTTCATAAAGAAATTGCCCGAGATCTGCGGACTGCGGTCGGTATTCAGCAACTGAACGCCGCAGGCCACGTAGTCGGAAGTGATGAACTGCCGGTAACACTGTTCAATGGCATTGTGCTGGTTCAGCGTGTCGGAATTCAACAGCAGTACCACGTCACTGGTCGACTGGCGGATGCCCTCATTATTGGCGCGGGCAAAACCTGCGTTGTAAGACATTTGTACCCACTTCACCCGGGGAAAGGCCCGGGTAACTATTTCCTGGCTGTTATCGCCAGAGGCATTGTCTACCACAATAACCTCCAGGTTTTCCTGGTTTTGACCGGAAAAAAAAGTAGCCAGGCAATCAGTCAGTAATTGCGGCGTTTTATAATTTACTATGATGACACTGAGCCCGGGCATGGTTGTTATTTGATCGCAATGCGGTTAATGATGTAATTGAGCAACATAAAGCCTTTTGAGAGTGGTCCTTTTTTCAGCAAAGCCGGTGATATCCGGGCCTGCCATTTATACATGTTTACCAGCACACGAGGTGCACGCATGCCCTGGCTATACATGGCGAACTGCACATCCGTTCTAATGCCGGCATTCCGAAACAGCCGCCACCACTCGTCGTACCTCTGCAACTGCTTCAAAGATGCGGTTCCTGTTTGTTGCAACCAGGCTAACCGTGCCGGTAATAAAAACTCCCGCAAAAACGGCACATCGTGTTGGGAACTGGCTCCCCCAACCGAAAAGTTGGCAACCAGCACATTCATGTACTGGCTTTTAACAGCAGGCTGATTGAAACAATTGATGTTGAATGCCCAATCAGCATGCGTTTTATAGGCCAGGTCATAACTTTCTACCAGGGAAAACAGTTTCCGCTTATAGAAAATAGCCTGGTGCGAAATATTCTTACGTAATAATTTATCATAATCGAATGGCCCGTCGTACCAGTGGTTCAAATTGGACATTAACACATTGCCATAAACCAGATCAGCATCGGTTTCCGTTAGTACGGCAGCAACCTTTTCCAGCACAGTGGCATCGTACAGGGCATCATCTGCACCCAGAAAATACAACCACTCCCCCGCTGCCAATCGTACGCCTTTGTTCATGGCATCATAAATGCCGGCATCTTTTTCTGAGCTAATACGCACCCTGTTATCGCGACTGGCAATATCCTGCACAATAGCTACCGTATTGTCTTTTGAAATGCCATCCATCACCAGCACTTCAAAAGCCGTAAAGCTTTGCTGCAGCAGGCTGTTCAACGCACCTTTGATAAAGGCCGAGGCATTAAATGAAGGAATGATGATCGTGATCAGGGGCGATTGCATATGCTGCTTTATGGTTTATCCGTTTAATAAATGCTCGTCGATCCAAACCCAGCTATGGTATACTTTTCTTTTTATGCGCACCGGCAAATTCGCGAACACACCGCTTTTTACCGCTTTAGCCGCAGGCCCCTTTTTAAGGCGGTGGTGATCGAGCAACTGGCCGTAAGGGGAATTTACAAAAGGCGCTGCGGCATAAAAGTCAACAGGCCGGTTCAGGTACTGGTTAACCTGGTTAAATTCACCAGGCACCCGCCAGGCAGGCATTTTATAATGATTTCCGTACTGTGTCGGAATTCTGTAATAAGGTAACTGGTAGTGGCAGGCCAGTAACGACAAAATCGACTGATCGTGGCGATGTTCAATAAAGTCGGGCAGGTTCTTTTTGCCCATGGTGTTGGGCATATCACTTATGATCCTTTCATCGCAGCAGTATGTAAGAAACTCGTTCAGGAACTGTATAGTTTCCCGCGATTTTCTGAATAACGCAAATGAACCATCGCATTGAATGCCCCGCCAGTATTTTTTACGATCCAGGTTCATTAAAATAAAACAATCCCTTTTCGTCCACATTGAGTTGCGCAGGTTGCCATTGGCAAACAGCACCACCGGTTCTTTTTGCACACAGAGCTCTATTAACGGGTCAAGGGGAGCAGTGAACTCGATGCCGCTGTCGCTGTATACCACAATATCGCCCTCCTCGACGCGATTCATGGTTTCCAAAATAATATAGGGTTTCCATAACCAGTACCCCAGGCCTCTGGGATTGTCCAGAACCGCTTTGTTAGCTGCGTAAAAAGGAGTTGACCTGATTGCCCCGATATCATAACTATTCACCTCCGGTATCCCGAACTGCCGGGCCGAAGCATTCAGCCGAAGCCTGCTTTCCAGGAACAGTTCATTGGAAAGGTTTGTCAGCACCACCCGCATACTAACAATTGAAATTTGAGATCATTCCAACCGAATGGGGAATTTCATGCTGGCCAATCCATCCATTTACATTCAGGAAATAAATATCCTTTATCTGGTAAACCTTATCATATTTGCGAATGATCTTAAAGAAACTGTTTTTCATTTTGCCTACCAGGTCGTCCCACACAATAATGAATTGATCGTCGAGCAGGTCATATTTCACCAGCATTTCAAATTCGAACAGGATCGCCTGCGGGGTGTGCAGGGCATCGGAAAAGACCAGATTGAATTTCTCGCCCTGTAATTTGGCCCAACTTTTTTCATCCCACACATCAGCGCTTAAATAACGCACCTCCATACCCTTGTAGTCATAGGCACTCATAGAGGATCTGTTCTTTTTGATAGACTTAGGCAGGGTATCCCACTCCTGTTTGCCCCGGTATTCAAGCAATTGCTGCAGACGGGGGTTTATTTCTTCAATATCGTACCCCGTAAACCGGCCGGTGGTATGTGCATTCAGCATCTGGAAAAAGTTCTTACCAACAGATACACCGATCTCCAGGTAATTTAACTTTTTAAAGTGCTTGTGCGACAGGTACACCATCAGGTCGGTGTAGGTAAGGTCGGAACCGATATCCTTATTCAGGTCAGATTTGATAAAATCAGGCACCCCGTATTTAAAACAGGATGTTTTCATGGCCTCCTCATCGATCCAGTCTTTGACCAGTGCCAGGGACAACCGGTTCATCTTTTTCAGTTCGTTCATTTCCTGTTCGGGAAATTCAACAGCCGGTTTGGTGGTAACCTCAGCTGAACCCAACATTCTTTTTAAGGCGTTAAACATACTGCTATCTTGTTTTAAGCGGTTTTCAACTTATAAGGTCGCAAAAATACAGCTATTTACATGATAATTAGTGGCTTGTAAAATAAAACATGGTTGGGGAGCTTAGGGCGCAAGCAGCTGATTCTCAGGTAAAAAGCGCTCATTCGCTAAAGCTTCGGCGGCGCCAGAAAAAGTTCGGGATTTGTGCTATAAAGATTATTTTTACGCCCCCTTAATAAGGCCTGTAGACGTTTTATAGCAAACATCCAAGGAATATAAAGTATGAATGCATCAAAGGAGATAAGCCCGGTTACCGGAAAAGCCGGTACAGAATTGATCACGGAAATCGAGGTAGACAAGGTTATAAAATTATATGAAGAAATTGATACTGATATAAGACGTTTCTTTAAGGGCCTGGATAAAATTGAGATCCGTAGGTGTAACCAGACAGGCTACCGGTATTATTTCCCATTCAGTGTTTTCGGCGACGGTCCTTTTTATGAGGATCTGCAAAAGAGCATGAAACATTATTATCCCACGGATAAATGGGAGCATTTGGAGGCGCTTAAGCACATCAATACCGGGGAAAGTATACTGGAAGTGGGTTGCGCAACCGGGTACTTCATGAATATGATCCGAAATAAAGGCGCCGTGTGCACGGGTCTTGAAATGAATAAAGTTGCCATTGCAGAAGCCCGGCAACAGGGCTTTACTGTACACGATGAATTTTTGCATGAACATTCAGTAACGCATGAAGGAAAATACGATGCCGTATGCTCTTTCCAGGTGCTGGAACATATTGCCGATGTGAAGGATTATTTTGAATCAGCGAAACGGTGTTTGAAGCCAGGTGGTAAGATCATTATAGCTGTACCTTATAACAATCCTTATTTGCACAGGCACGATCTCTATCACACCCTGAACCTTCCGCCGCACCATGCCGGAATTTGGGATAAGGAAGCTTTTACAAACGTGGGCAGGTTCTTTGGCCTCAATACAGTTTATCTTAAAACAGAGCCATTACTTGAATATAAAGTATGGTACAATGTACAGGCAAAGCATGTAAAGGAAAAGAATCCGTTACTGGGAAAATTGATGCTTTCGGTTCCCCGGCAGGTTTATAAACCGTTTTTATGGGCCGCATCGCCCTGGATTGCAGGACGGAATGTATTGGCTATCTTCAGCGTATAACTACCTCCGAAACACGCAAAACACATTACATAAAAAAGGGCGTCTCTTATTTTGAGACGCCCTTTTATTATTTGACTGCCCGCAGGCTTATTTACTGTTTAAAACCTTCGGCCAGCGTGCTGATCTCACACCAGCTCAGTGCTCTGTTATAAAACCGAACCTCATCGATCTTTCCATCGATGGAAGCAGCATCACCTTTCCACCAGCCACCAATTGTAAGGTCGGCATTGTTACATTTTTTTGCGGTAGTCCACGCTTTGGTTGCTACAGACTCAAGCACACCATTAACATATATTTTCTGTACGCCGCCAGCAAAAGAACAAACAATATTATACCACTTGCCTGCTTTTATAGAACCTCTTGAATATCCCAAATGAGCTGGATCTGGACCAGAAATCGTTGAGCAGTCTTCAGTGGGCTTGGGTGTACTGAAAGTGATCATCGTATCTGTAATGAATCTATGATGGATGGCAAAAACAGCGCCTAAACCAGTTTCATAGTTCACGCGGTTTATCATTCCATAGAAACGATTGGTTGAATTAGCCAACACCTGAAATGAAACCGTAAAAGTATCTGAATTCAATTTGGTACCGGGCACAACCAGGACATCGTCTACACCGTCGAATCCGGCGCAACTGTTCGCTTTGCCTTTATAATCGGATGTAAGCAATACTCCATTCTTTGCAGTAGCAGTATTGCCATTGCCGCTTTCATCATTAAAATTCCCGTTAAAAGGATAATAAGCCAGCAGGCCTTTAGTAAGGTTTGGTGTGCAGCTGGGGGGTGGGTTTACAACAACCGTATCTTTTACGGTCAGTGTGTCATGAATAACTACCGGGTCAGAAGGTTTGGGGTCTTTTTTACAAGCCGTAGTAAGGGTCACAACAACAACAAGTGCAGTTAAACACCAGGCAACGATTTTCATAGTCTTGAATTACATTTTAATATTCGCCAAAATAGATACTTTTTTTTATTTATACAACAACACTGAATAAACGTGCAGAAAGGGGTGATAACCGTGTTGATTTGGGCAATAGGTGTGTTAAGCCCCGCCCGCGCAGCTTTTCATCCCGCGCAGCTTTTACAATTTACCTGTATGTGAGGCGTTTGTGATGTGATTAATCCCCCTAAATGAAATTTTTCCTTTTTGCAATTATACCCAGCTTACTTTTTGAGCATGCGTTTTCTCAGGTAACGATACAGTTTACCACACCCGATACAGTATGTATGAACACACCGGTAAACATTACCAACACCTCATTAAATGCATCCACTTATTACTGGAACTTTTGTGTAGGCAACATCAATACACCACCAGACGCATTCAATATAGGCAATCCGGGTAACCTGTCGGTGCCAGTGTTCATGGATTATGTGTATACAAACAACAATTACTATGCATTTGTATCCAATCACGGTTCAGGACATTTAGTGCGGCTCGATTTCGGCAGCAGCCTGCTCAATACGCCCACGGCCGTAGACCTGGGCAACTATGGCGGTATATTAGAAGCCAGTTCTGCCATTGAGGGCATACAGGTGGTACAGAATGAAGGAAACTGGTATGCCATAATAGTAGGCGGAACTACCATTGCCGGTACACAGCCCAGGATCGTAAAGATCGATTTTGGCGCCAGTATCACCAGCCCAGGTCAGGCTACCAACTGGGGAAATATCGGCAACATAGAACAGCCGATAGACCTGCATGTATTTAAAGAAGGGAACAACTGGTATGGCTTTACCCTCAATTCAGAAAATAATACCATCACCCGGTTCGATTTTACCAATAGCTTCAACAATACCCCTACAGCAGTAAACCTGGGTAATATTGGCGGATTGCAATACCCTACCGGTATTTATGCCATAAACGACAATGGCTTTTGGCGCGTATTCATTTCAAATGGAGGTGATAACCGGCAAATAGGTACCAATTCTTCCATAACCCGACTCGACTTTGGTAACTCGCTGTTGAATACGCCAACGGGTGTAAACCTGGGTAATCCCGGTGGCCAGTTACACCATCCGCGCGACTTCATCATTATGAAGTTCTGTGGCCAGATCATCGGATTTGCCGTCAATGGCAATCCCAGTTACTATGATCTGCTGCGGCTGGACTTCAACAATGACCTCACCTCGGCCCCAACGATCACCTCGCTTGGCAATACCGGCAATTACAGCTTTCCCCATTCCATATCCCGGTTGTTCCGCGCAAATGATGAGGTCTATGCCTTTATTACCAATGCGGCCAACAATACCATTTCCCGGTTACGCTTTGCGGGTTGTACCAATGCAAGTATTTCAAGTTCTACCCTGCAAGATCCCCTGCCTGTTAGTTATTCAACACCCGGCACCTATAATATCAACCTCACCATTGATGATGGTTTGCCAACACAAACAAGTTTATGCAAACAGGTAGTGGTATTGCCACCGCTGGTACATACCCCTGCAAAAACAGTTGCTATATGTAATGGTGATAATATTAAGATCGGCACCGGTGTAAAAAACGCGAAATATACCTGGAATACCGGTGGTTCCACCGATTCAATAATCGTAAATACAAGCGGTACATACTGGGTGCAAACAGACCGGTTTGGCTGTACCAACCGGGATAGCATCATCGTATCTTATTTACCCGCACCAGCTGTAAACCTGGGCCCGGATATTATTACCTGCCAGCTGAACAACCTGGTATTGGATGCAGGCAATACAGGCGCTGCTTATTTATGGCAGGATGGTTCTGCCTTCCGGACCTTTACCGCCAACAGTTTTGGGAAATATTACGTAAAGGTCACTGGCGCCAACGGCTGCGTAATGTCAGATACGATCACGCTCACCCAAAAACTGACCGGCTTTGCCGACTTCTTTTTTAAACAGGATGTTTGCGATCCGCTCGCTGTTCAGTTGATAAGTAACGGCAATAACCTCACCAACCCATACTGGAGCTTTGGGGACGGCAATTCCATTACCGGAAACCTCAGTCCTTCATACAGGTATCCTGCTTTCGGAAACTATACCGTTAAGATGGGCATAGAAGTAAATGGCTGTAAAGACACGATCACCAAGATCATCGCTGTAAACCTGGTCAATAACGATATCATTTTTACGCCTGATACTACTATTTGTTTTAACACATCCGCACAGCTGCGTGCTTATCCCGCACTCAGTTCCTGCTGGTCGCCTGCCACTTATCTTAGTGATCCGACTATACCCGCTCCGATAACGACAACTCCGGAAAAGATCACCTATTATTATACAGCCGAAGTACCAGGCAATAACCTCGTTATCAACGGCGACTTCAGCAATGGCAATAACAATATTGGCAGCAGCTATAAGTATACCACGCAAAACACCGGCAGCGGAGAATATACAGTGGGCCCTAATGCGCAGGCATGGAACCCTTTACTGGCCGGTTGCCAGGAACATACCGGCGGCAGCGGAAATATGTTGATCGTACACGGAAACGCGCAGGTAAATGAAAAGATGTGGTCACAGTCAATTCCTGTTCAGCCCAATACCAATTATGCATTTAGTGCCTGGGTGCAGGGTACAAACCCCAATGCAGGCAGCAGCAATTCACCACAGCTGCAGTTTTCTATAAACGGGTTGCCTGCAGGCAACATTTTTCAACCCGGCCTTACGGCCTGTGGTTGGAATCAACATTATATTGTGTGGAATTCAGGCAATAATACCAGTGCTGATATCGCCATCGTAAACCAGCATAATACGCAGGCCGGCAATGATTTTGCGCTCGATGATCTTTCCTTTGCACCGGTAACTGTACAGCGGGAAGGCGTAACCATCAGCATCGATACCCCTTTTGTAAAAACGATAAACGATACGATTGTTTGTACCTCTTCGCCGGTGCCGCTGACTGCAAGCGGCGCAGTTACCTGGTCGTGGACGCCCACAACAGGGTTATCCGATGCTGCCATCAGCAATCCGGTTGCCACACCAAATGTACCTACGGCATATATTGTAACAGGCACCAACATAAACGGCTGTTCGGCAAAAGACACCGTGCAGATAAACCTGTTTTTGGTGCCAACGATCATCAGCAACCACGATATACTGGCTTGCCCCAATACAGCAGTTCAGCTGTCGGCCAACAATGCACTTACCTCATTTGCCTGGACGCCCGCGGCTACCCTAAACGATCCGGCCCTTGCCAATCCCATAGCAACACCCAGCCAGAACACCACCTACCAGGTGCAGGTAACCGATGTCAACAATTGTATCTACAGCGATTCAGTACATGTGTTGTTCAGGACCATACAATTTGCCGCAGCTGGCACAAACGGCGCCATTTGCCAGGGTAAACCCATCGCCTTGCAGGCTACGGGCGGCGATACGTATGTGTGGAACCCAGCCACGTTCCTTGACAATGCCAACAGCGCAACGCCAATTGCCAAACCCGATACCAGCATGCTGTACAATGTTTATATAAAGGAAAGTAATTGTAACCATGATACTACCATTGCGGTACAGGTGCTGGTAAACCCGGCCCCTGCCGTTACAGCAGAAAAAACCAATGACCTCGATTGCCTGGTACATTCGGCTAAATTGAGTGCAACGGGTTCAGTTGGGAGCGTGTACCGGTGGTTCCCCACCAGCCGCCTCGATCATCCTGAAATGCCGAACCCGGTTACCACTACCGATACCACGATTACTTATGTAGTGACAGGTACCAATAAATTTGGTTGCTCCACCAGTGATAGTGTAACCGTGTATGTTACGGCAACCGGTAAAATATCGTTCGAAGTACCCAATGCGTTTACACCCAATGGAGATGGCAGAAACGATTGCCTGGGCGTAAAAAGCTGGGGCGGTGTACAAATGGAAGAATTCTCAATCTTCAACCGTTGGGGCCAACGGGTATTTACCACCAACAGACCAGGCGTTTGCTGGGATGGCCGTTTCAGGGGCGAACCGCAACCAGCCGATGGCTATGCTTATGTTATAAAAGCCAAAACTTATTGCGGCCCCATAAAACGCACTGGTGTAATTATGTTGATCAGGTAGTTATTGAACGGTGGGTGCTGTGAGAAAATCAAGGAACTTCTCCAGCCCCTTTCTTTTATTAGGCGTTAGTTCATAACTGATATGCTCGGTGTAATATTTGTGCAGATCAAAAACCGGGTAAGGGTTCTCGGCTACAGTTTCTTCTACATGTTGCAATCCCAGTTTATTGGCCTCATTGAAGGCTTCAATAAAATCAGGTGGCAATTGTTTGTTGCTTACCCAGGCGGCAAACACAAAAGGTAAGCCGGTCATTTCTATCCAGGCTTCGCCGAGGTCATAAATATAAGGAGATACCTTTCTTTGCTGTAATCCGCGGTCGCCAATCACCACGCCGGCGGTAGTACCTTTTATTTGAGCCCGGTAATCTTCCCTGGTATCTATCAGTTCTACATCCTTTTTCCAGAATTTACGCAACAGCACTTTGGCCAGGGCCACAGACGTACGGCTTTGGTAATCAAGCAGTACTTTTTCGATCTTCTCCATCGGAACTTCACTAAAAATAGCTACAGACGCCACCGGACCTTCACAACCAATACAGTAATCGGTAATAATATGGTGTTCTTTCATGTGCGGGATCACCGCCACGGGAACCAGGCCCACATCAATTGTCCCTTCTACCAGCATACGGGCGATATTAGATGGATAATCCTCGATCAGTAACAGTTGATCTACCACGGGCGCGCGCTGAATTCCAAATATTAAAGGCTTCGTATTGAGATAATTAACAATTCCAACCTTAATCTTATTCAATTGATTTAATTTTGCGGGCACAAAGGTACTCGACGTATTGTAATAAACAACAATTGTTCATGGAACTAAAAGCACTTACGGCCATCTCTCCTATTGACGGACGCTATCGTCATCAGGTTCAACATCTTGATGAATATTTCTCTGAATTTGCATTAATTAAATACCGCGTACTGGTAGAGGTTGAGTATGTGCGGTTCCTGGCTGATAAAAAATTCTTTTCGCTCACCGCGGCGCAGAAAAAAGCCCTGCAGGAGGTTTGTGATAACTTTTCCGTTGAAGATGCCCTGAAAATAAAGGACACCGAAAAGATCACCAACCACGACGTAAAAGCCGTGGAATACTTTCTAAAAGAAAAAATGGCTGCCATGGACGCCGAAGCCATCCAGGAATGGGTGCATTTTGGCCTTACCTCGCAGGATATCAATAATACCGCCATTCCGCTTTCGTGGAAACAGGCCATCGAAATTGAATACCTCCCGGCCGTGTTGAACTTCAACCGCCAGCTGGAAATACTGGCTACCGATTGGAAAGAGGTACCCATGCTGGCCCATACCCACGGTCAGCCCGCCAGTCCAACCCGGTTGGGCAAAGAGATCATGGTGTTCGTAGAACGCATCGGCAACCAGGTAGAGCAGGTTATCCAGGTGCCCGTTACCGCCAAGTTTGGCGGTGCTACCGGTAACTTTAACGCCCATGCGGTAGCATTCCCCGATAAAGACTGGGTAACCTTCGGGAATGAATTTGTAGAAGGCGTACTGGGACTGCAACGCCAGCAGTTCACCACCCAGATTGAACACTACGATAACCTGGCCGCGCATTTTGATGCCATGAAACGCATCAACAACATCCTCATCGATCTTTGCCGCGACATCTGGACCTATATTTCCATGGAATACTTTAAACAGCGTACGTTGAAGGGCGAAATAGGCTCCAGCGCCATGCCGCATAAAGTGAACCCCATCGATTTCGAAAATGCCGAAGGCAATCTTGGAATCGCCAATGCGTTGCTGGAACACCTGGCCGCTAAATTACCAGTGAGCCGCCTGCAACGCGATTTAACCGATTCAACCGTTTTGCGCAACATCGGCGTTCCGTTCGCACACATCATTCTTGCTATAAAATCAATTGAAAAGGGATTGAGTAAACTGGTGTTGAACTCCAACGCGCTCAATGCCGACCTGGAAGACAACTGGGCAGTAGTGGCCGAAGGCATTCAAACCATCCTCCGCCGCGAAAACTATCCGCAACCATACGAAGCGCTAAAAGAACTCACCCGTGGCAAGAACGGTATTAACCAGGAAAGCATTCATGAATTCATCGACGGACTGAAAGTGTCTGCTTCTATTAAAAAAGAATTGAAGAAAATTACCCCGCAGAATTATACCGGCGTGAATCCGGAGTTTTAAATAGTTAACCAGTTGACGTGTTAACCAATTAACCGGTTAACACGTCAACTTGCTTTCTCCACCACAACATATCCCCTTTCTGATTAAACTGGGTGAAGTGATTCTTCTCCAACACCCGCATACTCGCCTTGTTACCCGCATAGGTTTCCGCCAGTACAGTAGTAATATCTTCACGCTGGAAAGTCCATTGCAGCAGGCCATTAACGGCTTCAGTCATATAACCTTTGTTCTGCATCGGCTGCATGGTGCCATAACCTATTTCCACACAACCGTCAATAGCCGGCGGACCTTTAAACCCGATCTCCGCTACGATGGTGCGGCTTAGTTTATCGACTACCAGCCAGAACGTGAAGAAAAGATAATCCTGTTCGGCAGCTTTCCGCATAGCAGGCAGCGTTACCTTCATTACCGTATCATGTACCTGGGGCAACATATTACGGCCAAAGGGCATCAGGTTCAGGACACGTTCCAGTTCGTCATTGCCCTTACAGTATAACTCTAATTGCGGGATGGTAAGTGGAAATAAATGAAGCCTTTCTGTATGTACTACATTGGGATTGCGGTCGGTAAAATAACAGAGCGTTTTATTGCCTTCCTGAAAATTGGGCTGTTGCTGGAACCCGCATCGCAGCAGTACTTTTTGCGAAGCGGTATTTTCAGTTTCGGTGATGGCTACAATTTGCGCCAGCTTCATCACCTCAAAAGCATACTGTTTGCCGGCCAGGGTGCTTTCGGTAGCATATCCTTTGCCCCAGTAAGCCTTCAACAACGCATAGCCTAATTGTATTTCGTGGTTCCGATGGAAGTCGGCGCTTTCAACAGGAATAATGGCAAAAGAGCCAATAAAAGCACCGGTTGCTTTTTCATCCATGGCCCAGCGGCCCATTAACGGATGCTGCTCATAATACACAATGTTCCGCCTTAAGAACAGGCTACATTCTTTTCGGTCCCGGGCTTCGCGGATATACCGCATCAACTCGGGGTCACCATTCAGGCGAAAGAAGTTTTCCTCATCTTCTAAGGTATAGCGCCTGATTATTAAACGATCTGTTTCGAAAATGATCATCGGTTATTAAGTTGAAGGTTATTGAGTTCTTTCGTAAACTTAAGAACCAATAACCTATGAACCCAATAACTTACAAACTTTATACCGTCTCCTTATGGATCTCACTGGTAAAGTGGAACTCGATATCCGGGTTGTTGCTGCGTTCGGTATTCAGGAACCATTCGCTTTGCGCCAGGTACACCAGGTGGCCGTCTTTATCGGTAGCAATATTGTTCGATTTAAAGCGGGTGAAATCATCCAGCTTTTTGGGGTCGGCACTGGTGATCCAGCAGGCTTTGTAATATGGCATTGTTCTGAATTCGCACGAAGCACCATACTCCTGCAACAGGCGGTACTGGATAACCTCAAACTGCAGGTCGCCCACACAGCCAATGATCTTTTTATTACCACCAAACTGGGTGAACAGCTGGGCCACCCCCTCATCGGTAAGCTGTAAAAGACCTTTCTCCAATTGCTTGGTTTTCATTGGGTCTTTATTGATCACCTCTTTAAATATTTCAGGGGAGAAAGAAGGAATACCGGTATAGAAGAAATCTTCGCCCTCGGTAAGCGTATCACCAATTTTGAAGTTACCCGTATCGAACAAACCCACCACATCACCGGCAAAAGCTTCTTCGATCACGTCTTTATCACGAGCCATGAAGGTGTAGGGGTTGCTGAAACGAACATCTTTATCGAGCCGCACATGGTGAAAATATTTGTTGCGTTCGAACCTGCCACTGCACACCCGTAAAAAGGCGATCCGGTCGCGGTGCTTGGGATCGAGGTTGGCGTGGATCTTAAATATAAAACCAGAGAATTTATCTTCTGTGGGCGGAACTTCCCGTACTGAGGTAGCACGCGGACGGGGTATTGGGGCAATGCGGATAAAAGTATCCAGCATTTCCCGTACACCAAAGTTGTTGATGGCAGAACCGAAGAAAACGGGTGCCACTTTTCCGTTCAGGTAATCGGTGGTGTTCAGTTCGCCGTACACGCCATCCACCAGCTCTGCATCTTCGCGCAGGATGGCAGCGTCTTTTTCGCCCAGCTTTTCATCCAGTACGGGTAGACTGAGATCCGAAATACTAACCGTATCGTCGTCATCGGCAATAGCCTTGGTATTGGCGGTGAACAACAACAGGTTTTTATCGTAAAGGTTGTACACCCCTTTAAAATCCTTACCACTGTTGATGGGCAGGGTCATGGGGTGCAGGGAGATCTTTAATTCGTTTTCTATTTCTTCCAGCAGGTCGAACCGGTTTTTACCATCGCGGTCCATTTTGTTGATGAACACGATCACCGGGGTATCGCGCATGCGGCACACTTCCATCAGGCGGCGGGTTTGATCTTCTACCCCGTTCACGCTGTCAACCACCAGGATAACGCTGTCCACGGCCGTAAGGGTGCGGTAAGTATCTTCCGCAAAGTCCTTGTGACCAGGGGTATCGAGCAGATTGATGAGAATATTTTTATATTCAAAACTCATTACCGACGTAGCTACCGAGATACCTCTCTGGCGCTCAATTTCCATAAAGTCGCTGGTAGCGTGTTTTTTGATCTTGTTGCTTTTTACCGCTCCGGCCGTTTGAATGGCGCCCCCAAACAGCAGGAATTTCTCGGTAAGGGTAGTTTTACCGGCGTCAGGGTGCGAGATAATAGCAAAAGTGCGTCGTTTATGAATTTCGTTGTTGTATTTCATTGTGTTATAATCTGTCAGGAGGCAGTTTTCCACCTCTAAAATGGACGCAAAGTTAACCAAAAGCAGGCAGACGGCAAACGGCAGACGGCAGACATAATACAGTTTAAAGTTGAAAGTTTAAAGTGGGAAGCTAAAGACGGAATGCAAATACAGTCGACGAATTTGGCTTTTCATTTCTGCCTACTGCCCTCTGCCTTCTGCCCTTTCTCAAAATTCAAACTTCTGCACCGCTTTATCATTCAACACATGGTTAATAAACGCATCGTGGTTTTTGCGGCTGCCGCCGGCTTCCCAGGTGGCCTTACAGGTTTGATTTTCGCGGCATAGCTTACCCCGTTTGTATTTGAGGTGGTATCGTTTCATCAGGTCTTCGTAATGTTCAAAAACTTTGTCGTGGTAGGCGCAGGTGATTTCGTAAAGGTTAACGCGGTTGATCTGATCGATCTTTGCTTCAATAATTTTGAACGATTGTAAAATGCCTACCAGCAAAATACTGCCCCCAAGGGCGATGTATTCATGGCCGGCCCCTACCCCAATTCCCAGGGCAGCCGTTGCCCAAATGGTGGCCGCCGTGGTAACGCCGTTGATGCCGGTTCCACCCATAAAAATTACCCCTGCGCCCACAAAACCAATCCCGGTCACAATGTTACTGGCAATACGATCGGGCGATGTACGCTCGCCGATCTCCATGGAAAAAATGGTGAACAGGGTAGCCCCCAAACAGATCAGCATCAGGGTGCGTAACCCGGCTGATTTATTATGGTATTCCCGTTCTGCGCCGATTATAGCGCCGATCAAAACAGCAATCAAAAGCTTAATTACGATATCCAGGGTATCCATCTATTGAAGATATTAAAAATGGCAGATATAAAACCTAACCTTTTAACGGGTTAACTTGTTAACTGATCAACTAAACTACTATCTTTCCAGCATGTTTACCATCGAAAACAACCAGATAAAAGCCGTTATCAATGCCAAAGGCGCTGAGCTCACCCAATTGATCCATAAAGAACATCAGCTGGATTATATGTGGGGCGGCGATCCGGCGGTTTGGGGCAAACACTCACCGGTGTTGTTTCCCATTGTAGGCTCGTTAAAAAACAATACGTATTACTACAACGGACAAGCCTACCAGTTACCACGTCATGGTTTTGCCCGCGACAAACAGTTTGCGGTAGAAAGCCAGTCGGCTGATACCATCACCTTTTTATTACGGAACGATGCGGAAACCGCCACCGTATATCCCTTTGCGTTTGAGTTTCGCATCAAATATTCGCTGGTAGATAATTCCCTGGCTGTTGCTTATGAAGTGGTGAATACCGGCGATGCAGATATGTACTTTTCCGTAGGCGCTCACCCCGCCTTTAAAATACCCCTGGTGCCCGGTACCGACTACACCGACTATTATTTACAATTTAACCAGGCAGAAACAGCTCCGCGCTGGCCCATTTCTCCTGATGGACTGATAGAACAAACACCGCTCCCGTTGTTACAAAACAGCAACCGGCTTAATCTTACCAAAGACCTGTTTCAGAAAGATGCGCTGGTGCTGAAAGGCATGAGCTCAACGATTGTCACCTTAGGTTCGGGTAAAACACCACATGGCTTCCGGTTCGATTATCCGGGTTTTCCGTTCCTCGGGATCTGGGCCGCCAAAAACGCCGATTTTGTTTGTGTAGAACCCTGGTGTGGTATTGCAGACAGTGTTGCCACCAACCAGCAGTTACAAGACAAAGAGGGAGTAAATAAGCTCGTAGCTGACGAGTCGTTTTCCCGTTCCTGGACGGTAACCTTGTTTTAAAGGGCAGAGGGCAGAAGGCAGAAGGCAGAGAGGAAAACCCAAATTCGACGACTGAATTGTCTGCAGCTTTAAGCTGTATTAGCTTTCAACTTAATAGTGTTCAGCGTTCAACTTAAAAACTTTAAACTTTAAACTGTATTCTCTCTGCCTTCTGCCCTCTGCCCTCTGCCCTTTCCCTATTGCCTTTCATCTTTGCCCTCTGCCTTCTGCCCTCTGCCC
>NZ_FOCZ01000006.1:0-33514 GCF_900110245.1 Niastella yeongjuensis | reverse complement strand
TGCCCTCTGCCTTCTGCCCTCTGCCCCCTTCCCTATTGCCTTTCATCTCTGCCCTCTGCCTTCTGCCCTCTGCCCCCTTCCACTTAACACACAGCCACTTTTAAAATCAGGTGATTCATATTACATTTGATTATGCGCCGAGTCCTTGAAATTCTGGGCAGTAGCCTCAACCTAACCTGGCAGGAATTTAAATCCCATAAAGTACGCACCTTGTTGTCACTGACCGGGGTGGCCTTTGGTATTTTTTGTATTATCAGCGTACTGGCTACGGTTGACAGCCTCGAAAAACAAGTACAAAAAGACATTCAGGCGCTTGGCACCAATACCGTGTACATCGATAAATGGGTGTACGCCGGTGGTCCCGACTATCCCTGGTGGCGATATATGAAACGCCCTTCCCCCAGCTACGACGAAATGCTGATCCTGAAACATAAAGTGCCTGCCGCCTCCAGTGTGGCTTTCAACATCAGTACCAATAGTTATGTAGGTTTCGAAAACGACGTCATCAATAATGTAAATTATTATGGCATCACCGAGGAATTTGTAAATATTCAACCCGTAGAAATTGAACTGGGCCGCTACCTGCAACCCGCCGATTACGACTTTGCCGCCAATGTGGTAGTAATAGGATATACCGTTGCCGAAACACTTTTTGGCAAAGCCGAAAAAGCCGTAGGCAATACCCTCATTTTAAAAGAAGGCAAACGCGCCCTGGTGATCGGACTGATCAAAAAACAGGGTAAAAGTATAGTGAACGGCTGGGAATACGACAACTGCGTGCTGATGCCGCAGGGATTTATGAAACAAATGGTTCGTGAAAAGAACAGCAATCCCATCATTATGGTGCAGGGCAGATCCACTGTACCTATGGAGCAGCTTCGTGATGAGCTCACCGGCGCCATGCGTTCCGTTCGCAAACTGAAACCCACCCAGGAAGATGATTTCGCCCTGAATGATATCGATGCCTTCAGCAGTTTTGCCAGCGAGATCTTCAGTGGCATCAATAAGGGCGGCTGGTCCATTGCCATTCTTTCTTTGATCGTGGGTATGTTCGGCGTGGCCAATATCATGTTTGTGACCGTGCGCGAACGCACTTCCCAGATCGGTCTGAAAAAAGCCATCGGTGCCAAACGCAGCGTTATCCTTACCGAATTCCTGCTCGAAAGCGCATTCCTGTGCATCATGGGCGGATTACTCGGTTTAACTATAGTCTTCCTGCTCACCCTCGCATCCAAAGCCATCTTTGGTTTTGCCGTAGTCATTGCCCCCGGCATTCTTATACTGGCTATTTCCATTTGTATTGTGGTAGGCGTACTGGCGGGAATAATACCCGCTTCTATTGCAGCTAAAATGGATCCCGTAGTCGCTATCAGGAGCAAGTAGTTATAAGTAACAGGTTTAAAGTTGAAAGTTGAAAGTTCAAAGTTTTAAGTTCTGAATTCCGCGCAGAGGTGTATTCTTTCTGCCTTCTGCCCTCTGCCCTCTGCCCTCTGCCCTCTGCCTTCTGCCTTCTGCCCTCTGCCCTCTGCCTTCTGCCTACTGCCTTTTAACTGCCTTTCATTATCTTCGCCCCCGTGAGTATTACAATCTTAGCAATCGAATCATCATGCGATGAAACCGCCGCCGCTGTTTGCCGCGACGGCGAAATTCTTTCGAATTTTATTGCCAATCAAACCGTGCATGAACAATATGGCGGTGTAGTGCCTGAGCTGGCGTCGCGCGCGCATATGCAAAACATTGTGCCGGTTGTGTATGCCGCTTTACAAAAAGCCTGTCAGCAAAGCGGCGAACCTACCGATGAAGCGGCCATTCATACCTTGTTACAAAGCGTACACGCCATTGCCTTTACGCAGGCGCCCGGACTGATCGGTTCCCTGCTGGTAGGCGCTCAATTCGCCAAATCGCTGGCGCTGGCGCTGAATGTACCCCTCATAGCCGTGCACCATATGCAGGCGCATGTGCTGGCCAACCTCATTGAAGATCCCAGGCCGGAATTTCCTTTTTTATGTCTTACGGTGAGTGGTGGCCATACCCAGATCGTACTGTGCGAATCGCCCCTTTCGCTGAAAGTGATCGGCGAAACCATGGACGATGCCGCCGGTGAAGCCTTTGATAAATCAGCCAAATTACTGGGACTGCCCTACCCGGGCGGACCGCTCATTGATAAATATGCCCAAACGGGTAATCCCAACCGGTTCAAATTTCCTGAACCGCAGATCCCCGGTTTGAATTTCAGCTTTAGTGGATTGAAAACCGCCATCCTGTATTTTCTACAGGAGAACACCGCAAGCAATCCCAAATTTATAGAAGAGAACCTGGCCGATATCTGCGCGTCTATCCAGCACCGCATCATCAGCATTTTGCTGAACAAGGTAAAAGCGGCAGCTGCCACTACCGGCATCGATCAGATCTGTATAGCCGGCGGCGTAAGTGCCAACAGCGGCCTGCGCAAAGCGCTTACTGAAATGGGACAGAAACACAACTGGCGCACCTTCATCCCCGCCTTTCAATACTGTACCGATAATGCCGCTATGATTGCCATGACAGCCTATTACAAGTACCTCGAAGGGGATTTTGTTGATCTGGGGGTTAGCCCTACTGCCAGAGCCGAATGGTAAGACCTGTAAGGTTCGCCATCGGGTACTGAACCCGCGGACAGATAAGCGATCCTGACAGCTCTTATAGAAAATCGACCTGTCAGGTACACTTTGGCCAACTAAATTGACAAATCTCCGCAGTTTACCTTACAGGTCTTGTGTACAATTTGAACTAAAAGCCCCAATGCCAAACACCTACTTTAAATTCAAACAATTCACAATAAACCAGGATAAGTGCGCCATGAAAGTGTGCACCGATGCCTGTATTCTTGGTGCGTGGTTTTCGAACAAAATAGCGCAGCACGCCCGGGTACTCGATATTGGGGCAGGAACCGGGTTGTTGATGATGATGCTCGCACAACGCTCCCAGGCCGCGATCCACGGCATTGAAATTGACGGCGACGCCTATCAGCAATTACAGGAAAACACCACCCAAAACGACTGGCAGGAACGCCTGCAGGTATTCCAGGGCGATGTCCGCAGTTTTCAATTCCCGCATCGATACGATTTCATCATTTCCAATCCACCCTTTTTTGAATCCGACTGGCTTTCGGCCAACAACCGCGAACAAATAGCCAAACACAGCACCCAGCTTACGCTCGATGAATTGCTGCCGGTTATTGCCGGCAACCTGCAACCGCAGGGCGAATTCGGTATTCTGCTGCCTTTCCACCGCTGGGAATATTTCAATAAACTGGCCGGCCAGCACCAGTTTTCCCTTGCCGAAAAACTGATCGTAAAACAATCGCCCAAACACCCACCCTTTCGGACAATTTTGCATTACACGCGTAATAAAGTCGATACGGCAACCACAGCAGACCTGACAATTCAACAAATTGACCGCGCTTACACCCCGGAGTTTGCAACTTTGCTCAAAGATTATTATCTATACCTCCAGGAATAGAAATTGCAGTAGTAACGTGACAACTTTGATTCCCTGGTTTACGTCTATTATTGGCAACGGATCATGTGCTTGTTCTTGTCAGCAATCCTATCGTTTCCAAATGAAATTTAAGTGAAAACCATTAAGCCTTAGCGCATGATAACCAACTGAATAAATAGGTGTCTAATAAATATTCGTGTAGTATAATTCAAAAATCGAATATTTGCTTATCCATATCCGTTTGAAAAGCGGTGAACACTAGTGCCAACCAACCTTGTCTGATTAGATTCCCGCGTAAAAACCGAAACATACATGAAAAGCAGACTGTGCACTTGTCTACTGTTATTGTCATCGTTTTTAGTATTACTTGATTTTGTTGCCTGCAACAAAGCGAATCGGTCAGAAACTAATGCTGAAAAGCCTACCGATCCACTGGTGGATTCACCCATCAATGGCAATGTTTTACTAAATGCCCCCAATCAATGTCCCAATGGGCCTGATTATGGGGACAGCATAATTTACCTGCAACCTGTAAACGGACAATATACGGTTAGTCCCGTCAACAATAAGGGAATCGCCGGAACCTATCTCTCCTGGCCTGAAGGACTCAGCCTTAATAAAAAAACCGGTGTTATCAATGTTTCAAAAAGTGAAACCGGCGTACGATACCTGGTTGGTTTTGTAAAAGATGGCACCCGCGATACCTGCGTAAGGCAGTTGATTTTGGGTGGTATCACCTACATGGACAGCGTTTATATTATCGGCAACAACGACACGCTGGCCAGACCTGTCTTTAACGCCAATCCGCTCACTGCCCCTGTTTGTGATGGAAGCGACGATACCGATTATCCCGGCAATAATGGCAACGGCAACAACAAGTGTTCGTTCGATGACGACGTGCCCGGTTCAAAAGCCAATGACCAGAAATTGCGGGTGCGCACCAAGAACGGCTATATCAACCTGAAGAAATCACTTGCCGACGGACTGTTCGGTCCTAATGTAAAGAACGGCGACTCCAAAACAATAAAGATCTTATACTCGCTTAATGATAACAGTAAAAAAGCGCAACAACAGATCTCTGTGAAAGTGGTGTATTTCGACAAGGCAACCAACATTCCCTTCGACTTACAAAATGAGGTTGAATTCAAGCGTGAGGACATGTTGGGTTACCACATCGTAAATGGCAAACCCCGGCCACCCTTATTGATCATTGCCGGTCTCGCCAGATAACGGTTACTATATACCCAAACACCACTATCTTCGCCTAACCATGGTAACTTTGGTGAAGGCATTATTTAGGGACATTGTATGGAAAGGCTGGCTGCTGCTGGCTACCTGGTTGATTTGCGCGTACAATACCGGTGACCAGCCTCATCCCCCGCCCACTTTAGTGGCGTGGTACAAAAAGGCCGATCACCTGTTTCATTTACCCAACCCCACCGATGCTACCGACAGCCTGGCGCTGGCGGCCTACCGGGAGGTAATTGCACTGGGGGGAAAAAACGGCGCTGCTGCCGATTCGTTGCTCTTCCATGCCCATTTGAACACCGGTATTTTGCTGGATGTACAAACCAGTTATGCATCCGCCATCCGGTCTTATTTACAGGCACAACGCATAAAACAACAGCACCCGCAATGGAGCGATTCCCTCTTATACGAAGTAGCCCAGCATACCGGTTCGGCTTATTACCACCTGAACAATTTCGATTCTGCCAGTTATTTTTTATTGCAGGCCGAAGCCCTGGCGCAACGCTTTACCCGCATCCCCGAGAGAGAACGCCTGTACAATGACCTCGGCGTGCTGTATTATGAGAATGGCAATTACCTGCAAAGCCGTAATTATTTCACCCAGGCCCTGGCCATCATCAATAAAAAACCGGCCAAAGACGCTACCTGGGTGGTGAACATCGAGAACAATGTGGCGGCAGCCTCTTATAAACTGGGTCAATATCAGCAGGCCATTGCCATCTATAAAACCATTTATTCGCAAAAAGCATTTACCAGCCAGATCTTTTTAAACATGGGACTGGCCTACAAAGCCATGGGCAATTACCAGCAGGCCCTCGGCTGGTTTCACCGGGTAAATACCAACACACTGCCCCGGGTGTTCAACGAGCTGGCGCATACGCATTTGCTGTTGCAGCATCCTGATTCAACGGATTATTACCTGAAGCGGTTTGCGCAATCCAATTCACCCAACAAAGCAGCCCCCAACAGCACCTATACAGGCATGTACCATTTGTACCGGGGCGACTGGCTTATTCAGCAACAACAATACGATGCCGCATTACAAAGCCTGCAACAGGCCATCATTGTCTTTAGCGGTCATTTCAACAATACCAATGTACGGGCGAACCCGGCGCAGTTCACCGGCACGTTCACTTCGTACCGCCTCTTCGATGCGCTGTTTAAAAAAGCCACCACATTCGAAACATTATATAAAACCACCCATAGCGAGGCCCATCTGCAAACAGCGCTGGATACCTACAACAGCGCCATCGCCCTGTTACGGTTCATCGAAAAAAGTTATGATACCGACGAAGCCAAATTATTCCTGAAGAACAACAACCAGCAGGTGTATCAAAACGCGGTAACGGTATGTTTACAGTTACACGCATTACATCCCAATAAGGGATATGCGCAGCAGGCCTTTGTAATGGCAGAACGCAACAAAGCCTCGGTGATGTACAGCGGGGTAACAGAAAAGGGCTTCCGCAAATTGCCGGGCATAGATGCCGGGCTGGTACAACAGGAAAGAAATATCAAATACAACCTGGCCCGTTTAAGTATCCGGAGCGATCAAACGCAGGACAGTGCCGCGCTGGTTACACTGGCCAATGAAAAAGCGGGGTTTGAAATTCAGCTGGCGCAGGTGCAGCATGCCCTGCAGCAAAACAGTTTGTACTATCAGCTCAAGTACCAGGAAACCTATCCCCGGCCCGATTCGCTGCAACAATACCTGGGCCGCCAACAGGCGGTGATCAGTTTTTATGCAACGGGGAATACCCTGAACGTGTTTGTTATAACCCGCTCCGGTTTTAAACAAACGCGCATCGATTCTTTCAGTACCATACAACAAGCTATAACCCATTGGCTGACGGCCCTACAAAATCCCGAAAGCGGCCGCCGTTTCAAAGGGGCACCCTGGGGCCGGCAATTGTACCGGCAATTGGTACAACCGCTGCAGGCATTAACTGCAGGCGCCACCGAATGGACCATTATACCCGATAACATATTATACTACCTGCCGTTTGAATCTTTACCGGCAGAAGCGGGTGACGAGCCCCAAACGTTGCTGGAAACAACCGAGATCAGTTATCAGTTTTCTTCCCGGTTTATTATAGCGCAGGCGGCCCGGAAGCAATCAGCCAGCACCGTTATACAAACGCTGGCGTTTGCGCCCTTTGCCGAGGCCGGTAAACCGTTTCCGCATCCGGAATATACATTCATGCAGCAATTGCCGGCTTCTGCAGAAGAGATCGCCCACCTGCCCGGACTGGCGTTCACCAATCAGCAGGCCACCAAGGAGCAGTTCCTGCATCACCTGCAACAATACCCGGTAGTGCATTTGGCCACGCATGCCATTGCCGATACCGGCAACAGTGCGGCTTCGTTTATAGCCTTCTATCCCCAAAGCCCGCAGCCCACGCAGGATGCGTTGTACCTGGAAGAATTGTATGGGTTGAATATGGAAGGAACACAACTGGTTATCATCAGCGCCTGTGAAACGGGGCATGGACAACTGGTAAACAGCGAAGGCGTGCTGAGTCTTACACGCGGTTTTGCCTATGCCGGCTGTGCCAGTATGGTGAACAGTTTATGGAAGGCCGATGATGCGGCAACCGCAGCAATACTACATCAATTTCAACTCTATTTACAAAAGGGCTTTACAAAAGCGAAAGCATTGCGACAGGCAAAACTCGATTACCTGCATAGCAATGCTTTGTACAAAACGCCCAACTATTGGGCCCATTTAATTCTCACAGGGGATAACCAGCCGTTGGTGCAAGCGGTTACCTGGTTTCGGTGGTTGCTTGTTACTGGCGCAGTGGTGGCAGTCTTGTCAGGTATGATCTATTACATTAAAAGAAGAAAAAAGTCGACGTAGTTGACACAGAAATACGGATTAAAAAATTGCTCTGATGTGTGTACTCCGGACTAATGCAGGTTCTGCGTTATCCTTTGAGGTCAACGTCGACTTTTAGAAGTTACTCCTACCAGGTAGGGAATTCATTTATAAAGAGCGGCTTTAATCTTTGAATTGCATACTTAAGGCTTAAAGCTTAAAGCAGGTATTCCGAAAATTAAGTATCCCGAATAGCTATCGGGAAATTCAACATTCGGGAATTAATTTCTGCCTTCTGCCCTCTGCCTGCGTTTAGCATAAAAAGGTAACCGGGCTACCAACCAAGTCAGCCCGATTACCGAAAACTCAATCATTGTGTGCAAATCAGGTCCATACCAGGGCATCCCCAGTGATGCCGATATATTTAGAGTTTAGGGGGCGCTTTGTACCAACTGCGAAAGCAAAAGCTTAGTGCATAGGGCAATTGAACGCGAATAAGCGCATTCGACTGCTGGCTTTAAGCGAAAAAACTTAAATATATAGTATGTGACTACATCGTGCCCGATATAGATCGTCACGAAAGAACGTAAAATAATTCGTGAAGAAAGAACCATCCAGGTTTCTCTGTCGTAATATCAAATGTACTACTCAGGTTTCCGATATTATGATCGTTTCCTCACGAATTCGAGGCATAATCCGTGAAGATGGAACCATCCAGGTTTCTCTGTTGAACCGCCGAAGCGGACCCAGGTTTCCGATATTATGATTCAGATCCTCACGAATGCGTAGGGATAATCCGTTAAGATGGAACCATCCAGGTTTCTCTGTCTCATCCGCCAGCTGGCGGAGATCAGGTTTCCGATATTATGATTCAGATCTTAACGAATGAAAAGACTTATTTAAAAGAGCTGGTTCTATTAATTAGTAAAAGCTGTAGAAAGAAATGTAACCGCGTAATCGAACTTTTTTTAAAATTTTTTCAGTTTAGCGGTTCGCCTTGATTTTCAATAATTGAAGATCCATCTTTCCTATTTGCATCGCCTGTTGGTGATACAAATGGTTTTTATCAGCCCGTATTTGTTGCAACAAGGCAATAGCCTTTACGGAATGGTTATCGGCCAGGTTACTCATTGCCAGGTAAAACTGGGCTTCGTCCTGAAAATAATCATCACCCGTTTGGGAATTGTTACTCAATACCTGTTCAAACAACTTGTTTGCTGCTGCATATTGCTGTAACTGCAGGTTGGCCATAGCGGCCAGGAATAAGGCTTTATTATCAGTTAAGGTAGACTTGTTAGCGGCGGCAATTACTCCGTTCCAGTTCTGGATACGGTAAGCCTGTTCTATATCGGTGATGGCTGCCTGCCCTCTGGTGGTGGTAAGCGAATACGCAATAAACGTTTTTTGATACACGTGTGTTGCACTCACCGAAAAATATTTATAGGCAACCGTACCAACGATCAATGCCAAAACGGCCGCAGCAACCCGCATGAATGGCCGCATGAATACGCGTACATTTTTATTACCAGACGATTGTAATACATCAACCGGTTGTATGGTCCTGAAATTTTCCCGCACAGCAGCCACCTGGTCGTACAGGGCCGCATATTCCACCGCTTCAACAGCCAGTTGCAGGTATTGCCATTGCTTACGCACTTCCAGATCGGTATGGATCAGTTCTTCTACTTCGCGCATTTCCCTTTCTTCCAGGGTTCTGTCGAAGTAATTGATCAGTAAATGTTCGTTGCGGTCTTCCATAAAAATAACATCACTGTTTGTTAACAAGCCGTGCAATCAACGGGTTTTCTTTTATCATTGCCGTGAGTGATTGCAGGCATTTATATTTTTTATTTCGCACCACCTGTTCATTTTCGTAAGGCAGGTGATGCACAATGTCTTTCATTGACATATTCTCATAGTAAACCAGGGTGAGCAGCTTTTTGCAGTTCTCGCCCAGTTTTCCCAGCACTTCCAGGAACTGTTGTTTCACTTCCTGGTTTGCCATGTGCTGACTGATATCCAGTTCGGTAAGATCGCGTTCATTCTCAAACGCTTTTTCCCTGATTTCGCTCCGTTCTCTTTTCTTCATTTCATTTAACCACAGGTTACGGGCAATGGCAGTTAAAAAAGTTTTCACACTGGCTTCACCGCGGAACTTATTCTTTTTTACCAGGTCGATGAAGATGACCACCGTTTCCTGAAAAATATCCTCCGCATCAGCGGGCATGCCGCTGTTGGCCAGTATAAAAGACTGGATCGTTTGTGAATACTGCTGATAAATGAAATAAATGGCGTTGTTCAACTGATCCCTTCTTCCGATGGCGGCTAATAACTCCACATCGGAATACGTACTGCCTTTTATCATATTAATAGTAAACGCCGGGGTTCGTTTTGTAACCGGCCTGATCACTTTTTAATAAAAAATATAGATATCCCTAAGGAAGGGCACAAAAGTAATAAAGGAAGGGCCAGAATCTGTTCGAATTCTGTTTGAATTTGTAGAATAACCCAGCAAGTTGATACAGGTCAACAATTTCATCGGTTTCTGCAATACCCAAACACCTTTATATTATCCTAAGAACTAATAACATACAGGTTTCCCCCACTCCCATTGCCCCTGAAGTCATCATTTTATCATTTTTAAAAAAGAAAAAAAATATTTTTCTTTTGAATAAAGGTGAACATACCAGTTGTATCTCCATATATAAACTGCTTTCTTTCAAAAGGGACTCATTTATTTACCCTGTAAACAAGTAGGATAAAAATCCGCCTTTATTTTGGATTTTGCCAAAACGGCGAATATTGAAAATCAAAAGTGCAAAACATGAACTGATTGATTCTTAAAATAATAACGGGCTCAGTAATTTGCAGTAGGAAAGTTGAAACCGACACCCGGCCCTAAGAGCGGGAAGATTTGTAGCGCCCTATCTATGTCATTGATTGTATTGCTGAAGTAGCAGGTTACTACCCGGCTGCTACTTTGTTTCACCTGTTAAAAACAATAGAAAGCAACGCAGTTCTAAATGAAGGTGGCCGCGGACGCAAAAAAACAGTAGACGGAATGACACTTATCCGCACCATTCATTTAAAAAGGCGGCATGGCCAAATATAACAGATATTACCGAAGGGAAATAATGGATGCGGTGAGGGGGGTTAAAAAAATCATAGACGACAACCCCACCAACGGCATCAGCACAGCTACGCTGGCCAGCGAAGCCGGCATCAGCCGTAATGTATTGCAGGAAGCATTCAAGAACAAGTACGGCACTAGCATTGGACAATACAAGTTAAGAATGCGGATGGCACATGCAAAATACCTTTTAACCAACGGCTCATCGATCAAGGAAGTATCAATAACGCTGCGGTATTCATCTATAAGTGCATTCTGCAACGCTTTTAGGAAGTATTACGGACAAAGCCCGTCAGACTGGAAAACACGACGAAGATAGTATAACGCTAACAAACAGGTCATATTGCAACACCACGCCTCCGTACCAGTTGGATACCATTAAACCATTGCATATGAAACCGGCCAAAAAAAAACCAGCTGAACACCCCATAGCCAGCTTTCTGAAAAGCAACCTGGGTTATTACACCAACCCGTTTGGCGTACAAAGCGATCTGCTTGAAGACGGCGCCTTCAACATTACCGCCCATTATCCCGGCATTCTTCTCGACACGGGTTATGTTATAGAGATCTGCATCGAAGACAGCACTATTGAAGAGTTCAGTAAACTCAGTGGCATTACCACTGTTGAACAGCTGCATTTTGCCAGTCCGCACCTGTTATTAGACCTTTATCACCAGGGCGCTGCTTTTTTAAGCGTATTGTACGACAATGGCGAATGCTGCTGGGAACTGGTTTTCCGAAAAAAGGAAGGCCGCATCCATGTAAAAGATGAAGACGAGGACCTAAGCTGGGTAGCTCGCAAGAAACTGGAAAAGCCGGCCGATTTTATCAATTATATCACCAACTATTCAAAAAAACATTGACAATACACTAAACCTTTCCCCGGTATGACGCGAGCCGGCAAACATATCTACACATTCTTAGATGATCATTTAGGCATCTACGACAACCCCCAGGGCATCGAATTTATTATGAATATGGATGACAGTGTATTTGTAGTAAGCCCTATTACCCCGCCCCCGGAGCCCTATGCAGATTTCGGTTTAATATACCCCAGCCAGCCATTCAATACGTTTGTAGACGATTTTCAATTCTCCGGCACCCGCGCATTGATAACAATGACCCCGAACAAATTATGGGCCCTGTACCGGAAGGGCAAGGCCGAGATCTACTGTACTATTGTGGTAAAGATCATATTGTATGCATTGTATTTCCGTTTAACGGAAAACAATAAGATGATCGTACGCGATGATTACGACCGGGAACATGAACTGGGCATGGTATTTACCAGCCCGCTGCAGTTCCTGGATTATACACAAAGCCACTTCTTTACCGAAGCTGGTTAGCAAGGCTGATCAATATCGTTTACCAGTAAACCAAATAAGATGAAGACTGAAAAGCTATTCAAACGGCATGTATTGCAGGCAGTGACCTGTTATAAAGAATTGCTCGATGAACATTGCGCTAATGGAGACCCGGCCCACAAACTTTCTTTGCAAATGGGCGTAAGCCGGAATGTATTACAACAGGGGTTCAGGAAATTATTTGGCGAATCCATCCGCGAGTACAAACTGCGCATAAGGATGGAACGCGGCCGAACGCTCTTCGATTTGGGCAAGGACCTGAAAGATGTGGCGCATGAACTGAATTATACAAAAACACGCGCCTTTACTACCGCATTTAAAAGATTCTACGGCCATACGCCAACGAAAGTGTATAATGTATTAGGGTGAAATATTCCAAATAAAATACGTGAAAAACACCTTTTTTTTAAAGGCCAATTGTTTGTAATCTCGAAATCCAACTGGACAGAATTATATTTATTCAAACCCCTAAATGTATCACCTATGGATTTCAAAGATGAAATAAAACTATTTGGAGATAGAGTTGAAAAATTGAAAGACCAGATCCAAACCGAAGAAGCTACCAAAAATGCTTTTATTATGCCATTTATAAAGGCATTGGGTTATGACGTATTTAATCCTTTTGAAGTAATGCCTGAATTTGTTGCGGACATTGGCATCAAAAAAGGCGAAAAGGTTGACTACGCCATTATGAAAGATGGTGAGCCCTGCATCCTTATTGAATGTAAACACTGGGGTGAAAGCCTCGACCCACACAACTCTCAGCTTTTCCGTTATTTCCATACCACGCCGGCAAAATTTGGCTTATTGTCAAACGGTATCATTTATAGATTCTATACCGACCTGGTTGTGCCCAATAAAATGGATGATAAACCATTCTTTGAATTTAACGTTACTGATATTAAAGATAATCAGGTCGAGGAACTGAAGAAATTCCATAAATCATATTTCGACGTAGGAAGCATACAAAATACTGCCAGCGAACTCAAATACATGAATGAACTGAAAGTGCTTATAAACATGGAGTTTCAAAATCCATCAGATGGTTTTGTAAGGCATTTTGCAAAACAGATCTACAATGGTGTTTTAACGTCCCGATTGATGGATCAGTTTTCGGGATTGACAAAAAGATCAATTCAGCAATACATAAATGATCTCATAACTGAAAGATTAAAGTCAGCCCTTAAAAAGGAAAACGATGAACAGAAAACCGTAGAGGCAGAACCCACAAATAACCAATTGGATGCAAAAGAGGTTCGCATAGAAACTACAGAGGCAGAGTTAGAAGGATTTATGATTGTAAAAACTATAATGCGCCAGAAAATAAAACCCAATCGGATAGTTTATAGGGACGCCCAGTCTTATTTTGCTATTTTATTAGACGACAATAACCGAAAGACCATTTGCAGACTCTATTTAAATGGATCCAAAAAGTATATTGGTATATTTGATGAACAGAAAAAGGAAATTAAGAACGAAATAGCAAGCCTGGACGACATCTTTAACTTCACTGAATTATTACACAAGACCATTACCTTTTATGACGGCGAAAAGGAAAAGCCATTTACCAGGATAAATGACAATTGACCATAACAAACCGTATCATTCGCGCAATTATATGTTAAGAGTACTGGCGTAGGCATAGGAACAAATGTCCAACAGGGATAAACCGCTAAAAAAAAATGAGTGATATTCAATTAAGTCAAAAGGAAGCATATCTGGCTATTTTTTTTCCTTGAGCATCTTTACGAACTTACGAATGATGATTCTTTGGGCGGTATTTAAGGATCTATGCGATTACTTGAAGATGATATACCTGCTGATAGCGCATATTGGGCAGATTGGCTTGATGCTATACAAAAAGCTAGTCAAAAAGATAGAAGTAACAATTCAAAGTAAAGCACGGTAGGGAATAAAATGTAAATCGTCGGTTAATCGAAAAGTCAATGATTAAAATTGATACGACTTGACTAATTTGAATAAGGTCTTCACATATATTCCCAATGAGTTAAACGGTGAGTTTTAATATTTTTTGATTTATAGATATTGACATTCAATTTATTATAAGGAAGTTCGAATCCAGTCCTCCCGACCCAATTGGACAAGGCAGCAGAAATGCTGCCTTGTTTGTTTTTATCATCGTCTGTAATGCTGTTCAGTCGCGCAATTGGCTCAAAGAGTGTATTTACTTTGGAGGTTAGAAATGTTCCTTTTTCGCGATTATAGGTGACTCCTTCAGGAAAAATAAACTTTTGTAATTTCTCCTTTACAGGTATCGGGCTGGAATACCAACTGGTAGCGAGTTGTGTGGAAATAGTTATGCCTTCACGGAAGTATGTTTTCAGGTTAGAATTTTCTACGTCAAGCGTTGATAAAACTTCCGCTATATCCGCCTTTTCCTTCGCCAGCTTTGTTCGTAACCGGATATACACATCTTCAGGAACCTTCTTATACAAATAAAAGTCATCCTCCAACTCTTCAGAACTTTTCTCTATATCTGCCAATTTGGCTTTGTACATTTTTTGTTGTTCTAAAGCCACCTCGTAGTGTTTATCAAAAGCAGCGTCCATATGGTATAGTAATGGAGCTACTAATTGGGGCTGCAAAGTATAGTCCTTTAAAAAGTATACAAACTCCTGGTTAACCTCAGAGGTTCTTTGGTTACAATTACAACCCTGTGAGCGGCATTTGTAATAGTGGAACTCATGCACCTTGTTGTTTGTCTTGTTCTTTTTCTTTACAACATAGCCCGTATAACCGATGCCGCACTTATCGCATTTCATGAAAAGTTTTAAAGGATACTGCTCGTTTTCCTTTTTATGAGTTACGCCATATTTCCCTTTTGCTGCTGCTCTGACCTTGTGTATCTGCAAAAACACTTCAGGTGGTATCATTTTTTCATGGGAGCCTTCTACTAAATTTCCATTTAACATTTTATCGGCTATGATGCCACAATAAAATGGGTTGGAAAATATCATGCTTAATTTCTGCTTATAGATCTGCACTCCCATCGCTTTTAACCGCTGTAGGATCTCATCGTTTTTTATGCCTTCTGCTTTCCAGCGAAATGCCTTGCGTAATTTCTTCCCCGTTTCATCAACTATGATCTTGCGCTCTTTGCCCTCCTTAATAGCTGTATATCCCATTGGCGGTTTCTTACACCAGATTCCTTGCTCCAAATGTTCTTTTATCCCAGCCATTGCCCGCTGCCTTCTTAACTCATTATCATACTGACTAAACAGGAATTGCAGGTTCTGCTGAAATACCCCACCTGGATTGCTGGTATCAATGGGTTGGGTAACTGCAACAATAGTTACTCCGTACTTTTCGCGTAGTTCTTTGGATAACCGCATGGCGCCATCCCCTGACCGGCTGAATCTATCGAGCAGATACACCAGTACATGGGTTACTGTGTCTTTGTTCTTTTTAATATAGTCCAGCATACGCTGGAACTCCTTTCGGCCATCCGTTTTGGCGCTTTCATAAGTTCCTCCAAAATAGGCGGCGGTTCTAATATCACTTCGTAGCGCAAATTCATCAATAGCCTTCTTTTGCCAGTCCAAGCTAAGGTTTGTATCATACTGTTCTTTGGAAGATACGCGGGTATAGACTACAGCTATTTTTTCATTGGAGGTTTTTACATATGTAACCCGTGGCTTTTTTGACCATTGGTGAAACATATCAAAGTTTGGTTTCATGCTGCTTTTCGATTAGGTTCGGTTATTTGTGGTAGTTTGTCAGTATTTTCTAAATATACAGCTTCGGATTCAGAACTACAAGAGCTTTGTCCATAAGTAATTGTTTCAAATGCAATACTTGTGAGTTGTTGAAAGGATTGTATTATTACGGCTGCTTCTTCATCACTATAATGTTCGCATCCTGGAAAGCTGCGCAATTTTTCAATAGTTAAGGGCTGCTTTTTAGGATTGATTTTATGAGCATAGGCTATACAGGCATCAATGTCGTTTAAGAGAGGATTTATGGTTTTCATAGAATAAGATTTTAATGTTACTTCTTTATAAAACTGTTAGGATCAGAGCAGTATTTATTTGCATAGTAGTGCAGTAAATAGACAATAGCCGATCTGGTCAGGTGACTGGGATCAAATTCTTTAAAGAAGGCACCCAGTTCAAGCAACAGATTAAGCTTTGCCTGAGCTTCCGCTTCCGTATTGGCGGGCACTTCGATTGTAAAGCGATATTTTTGCATAGGAGGTTATTTTGTTTTTGACTGATAGAAAAATGCATGGACCGCACTTACCTGGTCGGGATGTGCGGCCATAGCTTTAATAATATCAAATACTTGCTGCAATTGATCTTCAGGGAAAGCGTCTTCCATTTCTTTTATAAAAGCAAGTTTAATGTCTATATCGCTATCTGATTGTTTGGAGGCTGTTTTGTCGGTGGTTTGCTTACTAAAGCTGACAGTAGATTCAGAGGGGACCGGGGGTATACCATCAAATTGTTCCGGCAAGGCATTTTCCTCCGTTAGAAAACCTGATAATGTGGAAAGCATAGGAACCTTATGGACAAGGGAAGGATAGCTTTTAATAAAGTAATCAGTAACGTAACCCACCAGCCGACCCGTATTCATTTCAGTAAGCCCTACCCGTTTTGCTTTAAACTGTTGAAATTCCTGTTGGTGGCTTTCTAGTTTTTCCTCAAGGGCATCGGCATATTCTTCGGCATCCTGGAGTTTTTCTTTGGTTTCATCCAACTCCTTTTGTAATTGCAATACCAGGTTGCGCTCCCGTTCCTGCTGAATGGCTGTATCGATCTTACTTTGAATTTCAATGCCGTTAAGTTGCTCCTGCCTTTTTTCTTCCTGGGCATTATGTACAGAGAAGATAAACTTATCATTACGGGGGCAGTTCTCGGTGGACGTATAGATAAGTATTTTAATCATTTGGGTGTTTTCATCCATATACATTTTGTATTCATCAAAACACCCGATGTCATCGGTTTTGTCAACTGCTTTAAGGTTATCGACAAAGATTTCATAAAACTTAGGTTTACCTTTTTCAGTGTTGGATTCCAGGAAATGCCGGATGCGTTCAATACGAACGGGATCATACCTTTCGGTAGTTATTTTACTCATAGGAATAGATATTAATTACCCTATATGCATCAAATGCCAAACCGAAAATTATGTCCGTTTCTTTTCCCTGAATCAAATTGAGCCTATTCGTATCAATTCGATCCTAATCGGATATAAGTGAGAAAAAGTGGGAAGAAAAAACTTCCCACCACCCAATGTCAAATTAGCAAAGAGTAAAAAAAATATCGAATTGTCATGACAAAAGTGTTTAACCAGGATATGATATGAATGCTGTACCCTATGCGATTGGCATGTGGTTGTCATGAGGTAACCATGTGAAACCATGCGGTTGGGATGGGTGCCTCGCCCTAAAATAGCTATACAGGTTTTAAGTTAACACTGAAATACCTATACACCCTTGAAGAAGTAACCCGAAAATAGACAGACAGGCTATTTTTCTTCCAGGACTATTTGGGTGCTTAACAGGAATAGGGTCTCTTTTAGTTTCTCGTGTGGCGAGGATTTAGAAATCCGGGCGTCTGCGCCTTCAGGTTCCCTAGTATGTGGATCTACAAAATCCATAGAGTAAGCAATGATTTTGATTTCCGGCCATTTTCCCTTTACGACTTTGATGGTTTCATAACCATCCATTTCCGGCATGTGCATATCTAAAATGCAAATATCCGGTATGATCCCTTTTACAAGTAGATCCATGAAAATTTTGCCGTTAGCAGCATGGGAAATTACCGTATAATCCCAAAGGTGCAGCAATTCCTGAAGGCATTTACGAATAAGGTCATGATCGTCTACGATAGCTATTTTTATTTGAATGTTTATGCTCATAATTAGAAAGTTAGGTTGATGAAATTTTTAACCTGGGAACTCAATATGATTGACAGGTTGATTTGTTTGGAGGGTATTAGCGGGTAGTCTTGATTCTGTTCTTTGGGTTACCCCCAATGTGGTTGTTTTCCCTGACATCAATCAGGTGGGCTGCTTCTATCAACTTGGAAAGCTGAAAATAAAGTGATAGCATATCTTTTTTTATACCTGCTTCGTGCAAACTCGTTTCAACCAAAGCGTATTCAAGTAGATCTTGCAGTTCCACTTTCCATGCAGGCAAAGCCAGGTATTTAAAGAAGCGCTTGAAAACTATATACGGATCGACATATTCTTTAAAAGACAGAACCCTGGGAAAAAAGTCCCATTGGGTAGAATCCGCATGCCAACTACAAAAAAGATTGGGGTTAAATGAATCTTCGTAGTTAATAATAAGTGGCGATGTTTTGTTATCCTTATTTATCAGCCAGGCAGCATTGATAACAGATTCTATCATTTTAAAGTAATATAACAGGGCACCTGGGCTTTCTTTTGGCCATATATGTTTTCCAAAAGCGGCTTTCAATACTTCCTTAATGCGCTTTCGGTAATCTTTAAGAGCCGCTGCGGTGAAAAATTCTGCGAAAATCTGGTTGGGGTCGCTTATGGGTTCTTTATACCATAAGGAGGTTTCCAAATAATCTTTGGTCGGTTTCATATAAATTAGGGTTTTAGGCTATTGCGTCGGTTGCTGTTAGGGGAAATGTGGTAGGTCTGTTACTCTGCAAAGCCGTTACTTTCTTGTCGTATAATTCTTTGGCAACAAGCAATAATTGTTTCACTCTTTTCTTTAAAAGGATAGCCGTTTCAGTTGGCACAGTATAGTTTTCTTTATAGCGGGCATCAGAATAGGCTTTGTTGAGCTGGTTAAGTAGCGTAATTTCCTCTGATGTGATACAGGGAAATATGGAGGAAGGAACAAAGGAAAAATTCTCAATAAGGGCAAATAAGCGGAAAAGGTTGTGCGTAGTAGAGCGGTAACCGGTATATACCCGTAAAAGGGCCATACAAGTATGTTGAGTGGCCTGGTGTAAATCAAATAAGGCTTTTTCATTCCAGTCGTTTTCCAGACAAAAGCAGGCAGTTTTATAAAATCGTTCCGCTGTTTGGTAACAGTTGTTCCAGACAGTTTCTATTTTTCTTGTTGCTTCTTCATGAGATATTGCCGCCGGAGGGGCTATTATATCGCTATTGCTGGCGTTATATACCAGCACGGCTTTATGATAAAGGGTGGTCAAAAAGCGGCTGTTTTTGACTATTAAGTCATTTACAGAATCAAGAGATTGTACAATTGCAGTGACTTCGCAATCCAGGGGTTCCGCCAAATGGTTAATTTTTTGTAGCAATTCATGGTCGGCCAGGTTATTATTGTTATTGGTGATAACTAAAAGATCAAAGGTGGCCCTGATTGTTTCTTGGTGGGGGCTGTCTTCAGTAAAACAGCTCCAATCGTTGTGAGGGGAGGCGCGGTAACCATAACAAAGGATTTTTTCAGGTTGGATGGCCCCGGCAATTTTCTGTGTAAGCTCGGCTAATAGGGTTACCAGGTGTGGAGGTAGGTTGTCAAATGTCGTTTGCATGGAGGTTAAAAGGTTTGGTATTAAAAATAAAAGCATATGACTCATCGCAGGGTACAGCTTTTATCTTGGTTGGATGGCAAATTAGGAGGTGCTAGTGCCGTACCGAACCAATTTAACCTGTGGAATACCAATATTTTACTGTATTTTACAAGGGATATAACGGTATAATACCAATACCATAAATTCCATATATTTGAACCATGATAACTACACCTATGCCTGAAAAAGTACATCAAGGACGGGCCGTAAAACGTATACGGGAAATATTACAGGTAAAGCAGGAAACGCTGGCTGATGCGCTCAATATTAGTCAGCAAAGTGTTTCTTCGTTGGAAGCAAAAGAAATCATCGATCCAGAAACATTAGAGAAAATCGCTGAAGTGTTGAAAGTACCTGTGGAGGCAATAAAGAATTTTAATGAAGAGGGAGTTATTAATATAGTTGCCAACACTGTTAACAACAACGATAATGCCAATGGGAATTCATTATTCATGTATTATCCTACTTTTAATCCCATTGATAAGTATGTTGAAGTGGTTGAAAAGAATGAAAAGTTGTATGAAGCCTTGTTAAAATCAGAGCGTGAAAAAAACGCACTGCTGGAAAGGATGTTGGAAGAGAAAAAGAAGAAGTAAAGAAAATCCTATTAATATAAGTGAGCCACCTAGGTGGCTTTTTTCATTTATTGAAACAATTGGTTCTCGAAACAGTCTATCAATCCCAAATATCTATCCCACATGAAGCTATTTGCAGTAGTCGGTTTCAAGGAATTTTACTCTAGTCGTTTACCACAAGAGCATGATTTCAGTTTATTGGAAAAGTACCCAAGCGATCTATTGCTGTTATCGCTTTCTAAGATAAATAGCCTTCTGTTTAACGAAGGGCAAGACACAAGGGTTAATCAGCTCGCTATTCTGACTGCTTGTTTCCCGAATATTGGAGAGCAGAAACGGAAGCAAATTGCATCCTTTATAGTCCAATCTCGTGAAAAAAATATTGCATTCTTTACGGCCCCTGTTTTATCACGTTTAATTGCTAACTGTCTCCTGCATTTTGTGCCAAGAACAGATAACGATGCACCCATTAACATTGGCGAATTCCAGGAGAGTGTGTTTGATACGATATTGATATATAATAACCAATACTATGACAGTCATCCCCCGGATATGGACTTGGCAACTTATGAGGCTATCTGGCATTTAGGATTATCGCAACAGGAATATATGCGGAGCCATAGTGACCTTATTGGAATCGCTCCGTTAAAGACTTTTTTTCTTTACAAATTTTTGATGGATGTTTTACCTTCTGGCAGTGATTATTTAAGAGAATTCTGCGAACATTTTGGTATACCGGCTTACTACAATTATATAATATTTTTCATTCAAATTATAGAGGCAATAATTCAAGGTGATCAGAATGATCAAATAAAACATGTTATTACCCCTTCCTCCGAACAGCATCAGATCATCAGTCAATTTAGTATTCCAGAAGAGCGGCTGATTGATAAAAAAATTAAAGGAAATGTGCATGGAGAATTAATGACGCATCCATTCTACTTTATCACAAAGGAAACTGCTGCCATCATTGATCCACATTATATACGGTACGTGATAGATATTGGCCTACCTTTTCAACTTTACCAGCATTCTTCACTCAACAAGGGCGTAGCATTTCCAAAATTTGAAGATTTCAAAGCAATGTTGGGAAAAAAGTATTATGAAGAATACATTGTGAATGGCTTACTTCAGAAAATATTCAATTCAAAAAACTATTCCTTGTTTACGACTGAAGATAATTCACCATTACCGGATTTTGCCGTTGTTCGTAATCAAAAGGATATCTTACTGATTGAAGTAAAAAGTGCATCGATTCATTTTAATCCTTTAGAAGATATCGATGTAGAGGCTTTCAAAAAGTTTGTGAACGAAGAATTTTGCAAACAGAAAATATCCCCAAAACAAAAGAACAAGGGTGTATATCAATTAGCGAAACAAATCAAGGAGCTGGCTATGACTGACAAGTTAGATTGTCTTATCAAGGACAAGAGTAAAAAAAAGCGTCTTTCGCTTTTTCCTGTATTGATCTATACGGATGACGTGATGGATATGAGTGGTATTAATTCATACATTAATGAATCCTTTTTAAAGGAAATAGAACCAGAAAAAAACTTTTTTAAAAAGATTCAACCCATAGTTGCCATCAATTTATCGTTTTTTCTTCGTTACTATGCAGAATTGCGGCAAAATCACAAATTGCTGCTTGAGCTTATTACTGGATATAACAATAAGGTTTCAGAACTAAATAAAACCTATAGAAAAGCAGAAGGTAATCCGGTGCTATTTTTAAATAAAAACTTGTCATTTGAAGTTTATGCTGCAAAAAAAATGCAGGGCAGTAATTTTCTTAAAAGTTTCCAAGCGATTACTAACGACTTTCATTTGCACACATAGTATTAGGATGGATAGGTTTCAAAAAGACTGTGGTTCGTGAAAAGTGACCGATAAGTTTGCGGATATTATAGAACGGATGATTCTACTTCTCGATAGCCGGGGAGATTAATTTTGTTATACATTTTGGCATCCTTCACTACATATGCCACGCTATATCGCGCACGCGTAATAGCAACGTACATACCTGCTTTCGATTGATTTTTCAGGTTAGTGAGATTACCATCCATAAGGTATTGCAGCATGGGTTGGGTAGGAAAAATCATCACTCTGTCAAAAGTTTTTCCTTTACTGACGCCAATATTGAATCCATCCAGATTCATAGTATCACTGTCGATTCGATTGCGTAATACTATGGGACGGTACTGCGAATAATATTCTAATACCTCACTAGCTTTTAGTTTGTACACTCCATCATGTGGCGTCATATCAAAAAACTTTGAGGTTGTGGGTTTGTAATTCGGAAAAATCCTATCAGCATGATCACATATCTGCTGATTGGATCGGAAGCAGTCAGTCATTTCTTGGATTGAGCAGATGCCATTTTGTTCCCAATTCCGAAATATCCCTTCGCATCTCCCACCTTTAAACTTCGAATTTTTTTGACTATTACTGGTTGAATAGGTTGCCTGCCGGGGATCGCCCACGCAACATATCTCAATTTTTGATTGCATCAGTGCTTCAATCAGTTCCCAATCGTAGCCACTCATGTCTTGTATCTCATCAATGAAGATCGCATCATAAATACCCTCCAGGCGCTCAATTACGCACCCAGTACCTTTTTCGTTGACTTGATGGACAAACTCGGACAGGTGATCTTTGTAAATTAGATTACCCTTAGCAATATAGTACGTTTTGGGTTTACTTTTAGAAGGATGGAAGCTCAGCTTCCGCTCTGCAAAAAGGATACTTTCTATACGCATATCAGGATATACTAATCTTTGATACGGTCTTGCTCCATCTTGGAGTAAAAACGAATACCAACTTTGCAAGGTTATATGTGGAGGAACCATGCCATAGTCCCTGATAAAATAGGAGCGGATTGTGTCCAAATTCTCGATGGTATAGGTCAAGACCAAGATTCTTTTTGTTGGGTTTGCCATCGACATATTGACCACGCTCGTGGTCTTACGTGACCCGGCTGCTGCAAGTATGACGTTATTGGAAGGCATTATGGAAGTATTGCGGATATACAATAGATGTGGAGGATTCAAAAACAGACAAGGCCCAATCAGTTTTGTTAGTCTGCATATAATGTAATACTTCACCCTGTGTAGCGTAATTGGTCCCAAAGAGAGTTTGCATTGTCGCTAGGTTGTTTACCGCTAAAAACTGTTGTTCAAGAGAGGGCAAGCTGTTATTGTTTGAACAACACAGTTTGAAGTTGGTATTACCAATGTAAGCTTTGTATTTGACCGTCGTCAATTTTTGATAGTCGCCATCATTGTCCGTTACGACCGTAATGTCCTTTTTTAGAGGCTCTGCCAGTTCCAGGAATCGTAAAAATGAAAGCCCACGCACACTCTGGATATCGATGCCATCTTCAATCGGAAGTCGCTTGTGCTTGTCAAGGTATAGCCGCTGAAGGAGTAGTTCGTCCGATGGACCTTCTACCAGGATACATTTGTCTGCTAAGAGGAAGCGCAAAGTGTCGTAACCGGGCAATTTCTGGAAGTATACTATCGTATCTTTCTTCAGTGTGGCAAATGTGGTGCTATATCCTTGACCACTCGTAAAATTCAGCAGTATGGCCTTTTGCAGGCCCATTTTGTTTAAAATGTAAGGGCTATGGGTCGTCAAAATGATTTGCTTGCTATTACACTCTTGGCTGATATACTGCATCAGCCTATGCAGATTGGAGAACGACTGGTGGTTCTCTGGCTCCTCCAGTAAAATGACTGTGCATTGCTTGCCACTAGTATGCAGTGCAAGCATGATTTTTATGATGTTTTGTTTCCCCTTCCCGATATGATGAAAAGGGATTTCGTCCACATAAGTAGTTAACAGGCCTTCCCATCCGTACTTTTGACTAATGTCCACCGACAATGAAACTGACTTTTCCTTTAGATATCTGCTTCCGCCCTGCATTTTATCATTGATATCCCTGATATAAGGTTGTTGAGCAAACTCCCCTTTAAGGAGTCGATGTGCTAAACTAAGCCCAGCCCGTTCCTCAGGCTCCAGAACGTTGCGTATAACGGATTGCAGGTAATAGTCGTTACCCGATTGTAACCGAATACTAGCAGTATCAATGAACATGGTCTTGATCGGAAATGAATGACTCGATAATAGATTCCCTGCAAAACTCAGCCATTGGGCGCTGAAATACTCAGTCGGTATCGTTGTAATGTTTGTGGGCTCTGCCAGGAACTTTTGATATTCCAGATCATACCCCTTATCATAAGCAATGAGCATTTTAACACCCGTTGTATTTTGCCGCTTTGAGTTATTAATACCTTTGAACCCGGCAGTTTCGGCACACTCTTGCAGGTAGAGTTCAATACAAATTTCAGGGAGATCTACACGTTTGCCAGCTTTGATGTTTGCAACGTATTGCTGAACGACATGAAGATTAAACAAATATGGGGAAATTTCAGTCTGTATATTTCTATAGTTATACAGGCCGGTTAGCCCAAGCTGTATAGCTTCAAGGATTGTGGATTTGCCCGCTTCGTTATTGCCAACCAGCATATTGAGGTCTTCATTAAACTTTAATTCAAAGTTTGTATAACATTTGAAATTCTTAATTACAATCGACTCAATTAACATTCAGAAAAATTATTGGTATTGATAAAATATACACTAAGAACAAAAAATGATTGCATGTCCTGGTGTAACAGACGCTTAGCAACGGGAGTCTTGTCTGATTTGGTTGGCGTTAGCGAAGAACGAATATATAATAATATTTCAAAACAAAATGGCTGTATTTGATGTTCCCTTTGTTTCTAAGTTCCTCCTGAGTAAGAAAACGGTTGTATTTTGGGACGTAATTATTCCACTACCGGGAACTTCCTTACAAGCCATCGCTAATAAAATCTATACCCTTTCATTATCGGGTGTCTCAGGGACCAGTAGAGGCATTAATCATTAGCCTTTTCATATTTTCTATAAATAGGAGCCTGGTATTTAGATTGTGTATCATTATTTCTGGAATGCTTTCTATACAATTATCTTGGTATCTCCACTGATTCTTACCTGGGTTAGCGATAATTTTTTTACGACTTTGGGCATATTTTGCGGAAACTGAATCTGCAAAGTGAACTCGACTTAAATTTATTCCAAATTTATAAATTTGTGGAAGCGGAAATCCTTGGAGTATTACTTCAATTCGTGGTAGTTGTAATAAAATTTCATTTACAACTTTTATTATTTGGTCAATATCGTTTTGTCGTTTTTGCAGTTGGCAATTAATTGTAAAGTATCTAATATTTGGATTTTTTAAGAACCATTTAATCCATCTTGTGATCTGAACAGGATTTATAGCATAGACATGTGGTATTGCAACAATTCCATTTTGTTCCAACAAATTAGCAGAAAAAAGGCTGCGTTTTTGATTCAACACCTGTGCGAATGCGCATTCGCCACCTATTACTGAAAAGTTAAAACCTGTTGCCGCAAAAAATCTATAATTACTTAAAGAAGAAAAAAGCTGACACTCAACCCTATTCCACCATACCCATTCAATCAATGTATCTGGACCTGAGAGAAATAATATAACTCGTTTGTTTTTAAAAGCACCATTATGCAAGATTGATGGGCAAAACTGAATATCCCTTTGCTCGTGCAGTGCCCCTGCGGATTCCTTTATGCTCTGTACTAACAAATCTCTTAACGTGAAACCTACAACGGGAAAGATGTGATGTGAAATCTCAAAATGCGTGGAAACTTTATCAAGCACAGGTATGTAAGGAGGCAGATCAAGCTTCGTAGATAATAATTTCACATTAAAATCCAAGCCGTTGACTTCCTCAATAAATTCATGCCGGACCTCATCTTTGCAGGTTACAATATTTTTGCGAAAGGGGTTATTGCATGAAACCGAAACTCCTTTAGCTTCAATTGGCTCAATGAATGGAAGAAAATTCCCAGAAGCAACATCACAATCTTGTCCAAAGAGCGAAATGTTATTATAAGTGTCTTTCAAACCTCGCATATATCTTATCTTGTTTTAAGACAATTTCACCACTGTAATGGACTCCAAGGTTTTTACATTTAGTGATCGTTTCTGAACGCTGGCGATTAAGTACACCAACTTCAGTATTACCAATTTTAATGACACAGCTGTTATCCTTTATATCCAGATGAACCCTTACTCCTTTCTTTGTTAAGGCGGAATTTATAAGTCTTACATCAAAAGAAATTGGGCATACGTCGGCGACAGTTTCCGCAACACTAGGATTGACACTATTAACGTCAACGGATGTTATAATAAATTTAGGCCTTCTGATAATAGGGCTATCACCTTTTTTTCGGTTGTCTCTACCTGAACCCATAAAACGTTTTTTAATGGTTAAATAAAAAGAAAAGTTAGAGGCAACTTCTTGAGAACTGATAATTGCAAGCAGTTCTTATCCATGATTAAGCGATTTGAACTTAGAATTGAGGTAACGTTATTCCTTAACCAAGATCATCGCTCTAACGAACTCGCTACTAACCTACTTACTCAAATTTATCTTTTATAATGAATAATTTGCCAAAAAAGCTTTCCACATGATGTGGATTGTATGGTAAAAATACTAATCGAAAAACTTATAACATAATGATTATCATTGTTTAAATTTTGTATCGATTAGGGAAAATACGTAGTGTGCTATTATCTTTAGTCTAAATAAATTAGCGAATAAATTTTCATTTTTTTATAACGCGAGAATTGATTAATGACATTTCAATCGATCTGCTTTCTATTATAAGATTTATAAAGCTATCTTAACCGTTACTAATTAGTTTTCATTTGATATAAACAGTTACGTGCATGTTATTATATTCCGTCTTGGCTTAATGATGTAAAAAAGAAATAAATAATGAAAAATAATTTTGCGTATATATAACGCAAAATGTACCTTTATACAACCAAAATAGCTGATTATGGTTCCAAATGACTATCCTAAGGATATTGATGAATTGAAATATAAGAAGCTGTGTTACAAATGTGTAGGGGAATCTTTTTTAAAGGTATTATTAGGGAAAGGGAAAAGGAGTAAATGCGATTATTGTGGAAAAATACAGGCAGCAGGAACTTTAGGATTTTTATCAGAAAAAGTTAAGGATGCTTTTCAGGATTATTATGATAGAACACCAGATGAACCAGGTGATTACTATAATCCACATAAGTACTGGTTCAGAGATGGAGATGATATAGTCGATGTTATTGCAGATGCTGCAGGTGTTGAGGAAGAAGTGGCTAAGGATATACAGGCTATCTTGGAAATTGAGCATGAAGATTTTGATACCTCTGCAATAGGTATTGAGAACGAATTTGCATCAGGTTCTATGTATATTTTAAAACCGCTTAACGATGAAAGCTTCCACAAAAAATGGGTGGAATTTAAGGAGCTTTCTAAGAGTTTTAAACCTGGATCGAAGGCGGCCCTAGATAAAATCCTTTCCGAAATATTTACCGGGGTTTACGAGCTGAAAACCAGGAATAATAAATCGCCAATTGTTGAAATTGGACCTGGTAAGGCTATTAATAAATTATATAGAGCTAGGTGTTTTTATACTGATGAGGATTTACTAAAAGCTTTTAAATATCCGGATAGCGAACTTTGTCCGCCACCACCACATAAAGCTAAGCCAGGTAGAATGAATAAAGAAGGCGTACCAGTTTTTTATGGTGCTGAAAGCAGGGAAGTTGTAATCAATGAAGTGCGGCCACCCGTTGGAAGCAAGGTTGCTGTCGCTGAATTTGAAATTATACGGCAGCTTAAAATCTTGGATCTTTCTTTACTTAAATCAGTTGATAATGCAGGCAGTATTTTTGACCCGGATGAGTTGCCCAAAAGGATTAGAACAGACTTTCTAAGAAAGTTGTCCACCCTGATTTCTTACCCCGTTATGCCTGGTGATGAAGTATCAGAGTATTGCCCTACCCAGCGAGTTGCAGAATTTCTATCGCAAACAATTGGACTTGATGGCATTCGTTTTCCATCAGTACAGTCTGGAATGAAGGAGATGAATATCACATTGTTTAGTCATGCTTGCAGTGTCGAAAAAATCATTTTACCAGTAGGTTCAAAGGTCAGTGGTAATTTACTTTACGAGGATGAAGATTATTACCAGGAGTATTCTGTCTCTATCACTCATCCTAAAAATGCACGAACTCCGGTTAGAAATTCAGTTATCCCTCATGCCTTAAAGATAGATCCAAGGTCTATTACTGTTCATGGTATAAATGCTTTGAGGTATGATTTCACAGTTAATAATGTATCAAGGCAGGTCTTTGAAGAATCTGAAAGAGATGACCTAGATACAACAGAAGTATTTGGAACTCGTTAAATTGTTGCAAAAATTTATGGTTAGCGTTAATCTTTTATAAAGTTAAAATATAAATTTTATGAACTTTCGAAAAACTCAGTGGTGCGACGAAAATCAAACTATACTTCATTGCCCAGTTTGCCAATTTGAGTATGTACACCTTATGAAGATTACACCTGTGCAATCAGAAGACAGGTTAGGTGTTGTTTTGGAGTTTGAGTGCGAGGAAGGCCATCAATTCTCTTCTCTACTACATAATCACAAAGGTTATATGGTATCGGAGATAACTAATGAATAGAAGCATGACCTTCGATAAAAACTTTCTCCTGCGATGAAGCAATTATATTATTGTATGGCTTGCAGGAAGAGAAAAAGATTTTGTATGACGGCTTATTCCCGGTTATTAAAAGCCTGATTATGCAGATTGCAACAAAGTAATAGCATATTAAAAAGAAAACATAAACCTGTGCTTAGAAAGATAAAAATTAAAACGCTCAAAGCATTTGATGAGAACAGAATACCTACTACCACCAGAAAGGAAGTAAATGTTCCAGTATCGTCCCCAGAGCAACTGGAGGATATTCAACAAAAAATACTGGAAGAAGTAAGTAAGATTCCAGGCGCATTCGTTGGGTTAAAGAAAAAAGACGGGCCAGTTGTACTAATGCAAGCGGGGACTTCAAATGATACGGGAAAACACTTTGCTTTCCCAGAGATCAATCCTGTATTGATATACTTCAACTTGGCTCTAAAGAAGATTGAATTATCTCAGGTAACCAAAAAATCATTTGAAGAATGTCCAACATCAGACTTTATAAGAAAGTATCATATTTTCGTGGACTACTTTGAAGCTGCCAGTAGTGGTGTTGTCCACCTGCTGGGCGCAGTTGAAGCCTTTTATAATCAATTGCTACCGGAAGATTTTACAGTAGTGATTGATGGTAATGAAAAAAGAAAGAACAAATTAGAATACATTTCCCTCGATATTAAAATACAAACTGTACTTCCCCAAGTAACCGGTAAAGACTTTCCGGCTGCAAATCCAGATGCATGGAAACTTATTTTGGAGTTAAAGACATTACGAAACAGGCTGACCCATCTGAAAAAAGTGAAGGCAGAAAACCTTACTGATTACCAGAAACTCTCCAATGATCTTTATAATACTGATTTTTCAAAGTATATACCCGCTATACAGAACTTTTTCGATTTTTATGAGCCTGGGCTCATTGAGGAGGATAATGAAACATAAATTAATTACTCAAAAGTTATTGCTATATGATGGACTTAATCTTGGCCATATTTAAAGCGGGGGTTGGAGCTCATCCTTTTCTGACCAACAGGCAGCAAGATGAATGCATCCGATATATTTTCTGTGGAGTTGACAAGGTTGAAAAAGTGATTCAGGGCATTCTCCATCTCTACCCCTCATTGAGGGATAATCCTGATATGGAGATGCCACTCGGTATCCTTCTAAGATCCTTGCTAATGGATGGTATACTCCACATGAAAGCAAAGAGTATAGCTAGTCAACTGGACAATACCAACCAGGATGCGGTTTATTCTGAACTTAAAGAGTATTGCCTTGCGGTTTTAAACGACGCGACGAATTTCTTTGTAGAAGAAATATATAGGTCTCAAACCATGTCTTCAGAACAAAAAGCCGACACTGCTGCCCGGTTTGTTCAACCATTTTCAAGGGCCTTTGACTTATCAGCTGAACGTCCCAAAATACGGCAAGAATATAAACTGAACCTAAACAGAATAGCCAAAGAACATATCACTGGAGGAACAGAACCTACTGACGCCATTTACAATCTGTATTCATTTTATTCAAAATACGACCACCTCAGCCATTTTACTGGTCTATCAAATAGAATATCAGACAATCATAAGGCAAACAAGATTAATCTGGGAATCCTTCTTATTGCAATGTACCTGCGTGATCTTTTGGCGCTTGCTTACAACTTTGATGGAGCTTCCGAAGGACTGCTTGAGATTATTGAGGAGCTAAGTGATGCTATTTTGAATGTGAACCCAGATGAGTTTGGAGAGGTTGAGAAAACGTAGAATGCGTAATAGGCACACTTGTATTGGCAGCCAATATTGACAGAACACTAGTGTTGAAGATTGAAGACTGACGTTTGCTGACTTTTTTTCGGACATTCCATCTTATATTTTCACTTCATAGATAATTATAGTTCCTGACCTCAAATGCCGTGACCGATCATGATGTATATAGTAATAGATACCTGTATCCTCGAAAAGCTCATCAATGACACTGCCGATGACTGGTCTTTAGACCCTCTACACCAGTTCATAACCAGTGGTCAATTACAGTTTTTGGCCCCTACCGTACTGAAATCTGAATGGGAAGATCACAAAAAAAAGAAAATGGAGGCCATCCAAAGAAGGAAAAGAACTCATCGAAAAGAGCGGGAGTTAAGTGAAAACTTAAACATTTTTGATGCAGAAAAGGATCTTACAATCGGCGAAAAGCGCATACTCAGACAAGTCGAAAAATTAGATACTATTGTTGTCTCCAGTCCAACGCTTGAACGATACCACAACGTTATTTTGCTCATTGATGATCTGAAGGAACAAAAAGCACCACCATTCTTTCACTCCACGGTCAAACAAAATGAAAAGGATGCAAAAATAATTTTCACCTGTCTGGAATACGCAAAACGGAATGGTATCAAGGAATTTACATTCGTCTCCGAAAATATTAAGGAGTTTGCCTCAAAAGACAAAGAAGGCGAACTACATCTAAATATACAAAAGCTCTATCCCGACATAGTTGTACACTTTTTCATATCACCATACAAAGCGGTTGATTTCTTGAAACAAGCTGGTTTGACCTTAAAACAGCCCTCAGCACCGAAAGAAAAACTGGTCAAACCAACTATCAGTGTGGACAATAAACTACCTATCCTTGACCAGCTATTCCAATACCTCTCGGTTCGGCTAAAAGACTGGTCGTTTTTGCCGAAAAGTTTTATTGTCAATCAATATCCATTCGTCATTGGCAAATATTCGCTGGAATATCCTGTAGCCAATGCATTCGCAACCAATAATGATGAACTATTTAGTTTTCTGCAATCTCTGTCCATCGACAATGGACAATATGTATCGACTCATGACTTGGCTAATATTGAAAATAACCAACAAAAAATAAGCGATGTGTTGGGCTGGTTCCGTACTTGCGGAATTCACAAAATCATTCATGTAAAGCACGGCGAGTTTGTCCTGCCATTTATTCCGCCTGCCCCAACCTGCACCTGTTACGCTTGTAAATGGAATAACCAGGAATACAGTAACATTCGTAAAGATTTAATGATACAGCACGATGAACTAAAAGATAAGATGGATCAGGCTTATGCAGCTTATGAACTATCAGAGTATCGGACATCCATCAATATTTTGCTGAAAGCCATTGAACAGGCTAAAGCCGAAAATAATTATGTTCGTGTCTTTATCTGCCAGTATAACATCCGTCTCCTCAAACAACAACACAATCATACCAAGTTCGGTAACGAGTTTCCCGACCCCCTTGAAAAGGTGGATGCGTTCGATATTGAAGACACGATTCATGTAATGCCGATGGCAGATCAGGAGATAGCCCGGTGGCTTAACAACGGCTCTATTTATGATGAGTCATCTTTGGCAATTCTGCAAGATAGTCAACAAATGCGAAAGGCACTTCGCAATAAAAGAACGATACCATTCCACCGCTATCATACGTTTTTTGAGAAATTCAATTCCATTTGGCGATTCTTGTCCGTCAACCGCATCGTGGGCGATCAGCTTGCTGAGTTCAACAGCATTTACCAAGCATTCCAGGAAGGGATATTTCAGATACTTGCGCTGGACCAGAAGAAAGGAAACGATAAGATATCTCTATATGTGCAACACTTGTTCTTGATCGTCCGCTATGGCGACAACCAAGGTGTTCAAAATTTGATTACCGAATATAAACTAACCAATATTCCACATCACGATACGGACAGCAATGATTTTATTGATTGTCTTTTGAGGTTGATAGATGAAGTGGCAGACTATCCAGCCAGTGAATTCCTCAATCAGGGGCCACAATATTTCCGTGAACAAATGAATCGCATGCTGGATGTATACGTAGTCCTCTGTCAAAACATAGGACTATCTGCAACTCAAATCAACACCGTCGCCCAAAAAATTCTTCAATATTCGCGCATTCCAAGTGTCCCTGAAAGCCGCCGGAACTTTACGCCCATTAGCCATTTCCTCTCCTCGCAATCTGCGATCATTGACAAACGAGTTTTGTTAGATTTTGTGATTCTGTACATCCAAAATGGTTGGATACTGGATTTTCAATCTGCAGAATTATTACTGACAGTACTCGAAGAACGAAACACCCGTTTTACTCTTGCGCCAGAAAGTTCAAAAACTATTCATGCATTGGTTTTTCAAGCACTGGTCAACGATGACGCAGATCAACTCATCCATTTATTACGATTGACCAACATGAGCAGTAACGCAAATGACGTGGTGACGACAATGGAAATACTGACGGAATTTCTGAATGAAAAGTTTTTGCCACATTGCTATGCAGTCGCAAGGACCTTAAATTATTTAACCGAGAATAGTCAACTGTTTGACACCTATTTGAAACACCTGGAAAATCATGTGAAAAATCTTGCGCAGCGAGACCCTGAACATCACTTTGATCGTTATGGTGTAAAATCCGGCGATGTTGACCACCAATCCGGTGATGCTGACCACCCCTTAGAAGTAAGCCGATTGGGGCAGTTTCTGTAATAATTTAAAGAGCTGGTTTACAAAAATAGGATTCTATTTCTTTCTTAAGGATTCTCCTTTTAATTCTAACCGATGGGCGGCATGTACCATTCTATCCAGTATGGCGTCAGCCACGGTGCTATCACCTATTACTTCATACCATTTAGCTACTGGTAATTGTGAACTGATGATGGTAGCCTTTCGGCCATGCCTGTCTTCAATAATCTCCAATAAGATCATTCTGGCGGTGTTGTCTAGTGGTTGTAATCCAAAATCATCCAGGA
>NZ_FOCZ01000032.1 GCF_900110245.1 Niastella yeongjuensis | reverse complement strand
TGTAAAATCCGGCGATGTTGACCACCAATCCGGTGATGCTGACCACCCCTTAGAAGTAAGCCGATTGGGGCAGTTTCTGTAATAATTTAAAGAGCTGGTTTACAAAAATAGGATTCTATTTCTTTCTTAAGGATTCTCCTTTTAATTCTAACCGATGGGCGGCATGTACCATTCTATCCAGTATGGCGTCAGCCACGGTGCTATCACCTATTACTTCATACCATTTAGCTACTGGTAATTGTGAACTGATGATGGTAGCCTTTCGGCCATGCCTGTCTTCAATAATCTCCAATAAGATCATTCTGGCGGTGTTGTCTAGTGGTTGTAATCCAAAATCATCCAGGATGAGTAGATCATATTTTTCAATTTTGCCGATCTCACGCGTGTAGGAGCCATCGGCCTTCAGCATTTTTAATTTGGTAAACAGTTTTTGAGCGTTGAAGTAAAGGGTGCGATAGCCAAGCTGGCAAGCCTGGTGGCCTAATGCCGATGCCAGGTAACTTTTGCCTACTCCGGTAGCGCCTGTGATTAAGATATTTTCCTTGTTTTGAATGAAGCTACCCTCAGCTAGGCGAAGCACCTGTGTTTTATCCAGCCCCCGGCTGGCCGTAAAGTTGATCTCCTCCACGCTGGCTCCATAGCGGAACTTTGCCAATCGCAGATGCCGGTTAATTTTTTTATTTTCCCGATCCTCCCATTCTGATTGAATGAGGGTATTGATAAACTCATCGTGAGTAAGATCGTGGTGCTGACGGCTGTCAAGCATCGTCTGATACATGCGAAGCATGCCGAGGAGTTTCATGTGGGACATTTTGTTTTGGATTGTACTGCTCATAGTAATGTTGTTTTATGTGATGGATAATATTTATTGATAAGACTCAGGACCACGGATATTGTCATGTTGCGGAAGGGGTGATGACGGATGGCTTTCATCTGCTGGGGCAAGTTGATCCAGTCCACCTTGCAGGATCTTCCTTATGATAGTGTAGTTGTAAGCCGTATAGAAGGTGGCGCGTTCCACTGCTTTAATGAGCCGGTCTCTGCCAACCTTTTTCTCGTAAGACAGAATACCGACACAGCTTTTATACGCCTGCTCAGGATAGGTGGCTGATTCCAGAATGCGAGTGATATAATCCTTCACCACAGGGGCGATAGCCCCCGCCCAACTGATAAATTTATCAGGGTTCCATTCAGTAACGAACTGGTGTGTGGTAGATAGATGTTCTTTGATGGTCGAGTATCCATATTGCTTAAAACTTCGCCTGTGATATGCAATACGCTCCTTATTGTAAAAAATGGATACCTGTGAAGCCGAGTAAATTACTTTAACCTTTCGACCTATAAAGCGATATGGAACACTGTAATAGTGTTTATCTTCAAAGAGCTGGATGTGGCCGGTCTTCATGACCGTTACTTCTTTGAACTGCTTGATCTCGTAGCGTTCGGCAGCAAGAGGAGTCAGCAGGTGCTTTTCATCCTGCTCAAAAAGCTGACGACGGCTTATGGGACGTTGCTGGAAGCACCGCTGATTATGAACAGCGAGTAAATCACTAATGGCCTGATTGAGGGAAGCGAGGCTGTAGAAGACCTGGTTGCGTAAAGGTGCAAAAATGCGGGAGTAGGCGATGTTTACGGCTCTTTCAACAAGCGCTTTATCGCGGGGCTTATAGCTTCTGGCAGGCAGCACGGTTGTGCCGTAATGATTGGCAAAGTCCAGAAAGTCAGGGTTCACTTCCGCTTCATATTTGTCAGCTGTTTGTACAGCACTTTTCAGATTATCGGGTACCAATGCCTTTGGAACGCCACCAAAAAAATAAAAAGCTTCTTCAGTGGCATAGATGAAGTTCTCTTTCTGTTGTGAAGGTATGGCTAGAATAAAAGTAAGTTGGCTATAGCCAAGTATAGCCACGTATATCTCAACCTGGGATACTTCTCCTGTTTGAGGGTCAACAATAGCCAGTTTCTTGCCGGTAAAATCAATAAAAAGCTTATCGGCGGGTTCGTGCTCAAAATGCATCGTAGCAGAATGACTGCGTTTCCATTGCCTAAGATGATCGCAAAACTGGGAATAGCTGTATCCATCTGGATGCTGTCCTTTATACTCGCCCCAAAGTACCCAACGGGTAACGCCAGTGCGGGATAATTCTTTTTCAAAGTATGGGAATAAACGAGTAAGTGATTCCAGACGTGCCTGATCGGCTGGATCAGGATCCTGTAAAAAGCCATCGAGTGCGGCATCTTCCATCTGCAGCAGTTCATCGTAGCCTACGCCTTTGACCTCGATAAGCCTCAGATATTTTTTAACGGTATTGCGTGAAGTATTAACCGCTTTGGCAATGGTTTGCAATGCTACGCCGTTGCTACGAAGCCTGATAATCTGTTTTAATATACTCATCGTAATCGTTTTTCCAGCCATTCTTTGCAGTTGATGTTCAAAAAGCTGCAAAGCAAAACGATTACAGAAAAAGCGCCTGAAGTGGTCAGCATCGCCGGAATGGCAGACGCGTAAAGTCACGATGGTGGTCAACATTGCCGGAATGACATCTGGCAACTTTGTGCACCAGGGTGGTCAGCATCACCGGAATGATCCGGAACAAACCAACAAATAGGTGGTCAACATCACCGGAATAATCAAATCAACTTACTTAGAGAAGGGGTGGTCAGCATGGCCGGAACAAGTGGTCAGCATCATCGGTACAGGTGGTCAGGATGGATCGGATTATACA
>NZ_FOCZ01000020.1 GCF_900110245.1 Niastella yeongjuensis | reverse complement strand
GAGACTGACTATCATCTTCAACTCCTGCAAGTGCAAAGAAGAGGCGTTTAAAAAACTGGCTTTATGGTTCAATGAAATAGAAGAAGCGGGTATTGAATCTTTTAGGACCGTTTATAGATCCATCGAAACACACCACCCAAGTATCTTGAATTACTTTAATAACAGAAGCACCAATGCTTCGGCTGAATCTTTTAATGCAAAAATCAAATCTTTTAGGGCTTCTGCCAGAGGGGTAAGAGACATTAACTTCTTCTTATTCAGGCTCCAGAAAATCTATGCGTAAAAACCTAATCCCCCAACTATTTGACTTGATCCGAAACATCCGTTTCTTTTCAACCTGATCCGTAACACCTCTATGCCTCCTCGTTGGCACCTCTTTGCTTCCTCTGTACCTCTGTACTTCAACTATTAAGTTTTTGCAGTTATCAAGAATGGCTGGATCATGAAACTGATAATAAATACGCCAAGGGGTCTTAACGCTGGCTTTTGTAGTGTGCCAGTTTTTGGGAATCACTTTGATGGTGGAATGGTAGCACCCATTTAAGGTGGAGATCATTTTGACAGAGTTTAAAATTTAGTGACTTTTTTAAACCATCTGTCAGGCAAAGGCGAGAATGAAAAAAGGCCGAAACCCTTGTGTGTAATGGATTTCGACCTTTGTGGGAGTTGACGGGCTCGAACCGCCGACCCTCTGCTTGTAAGGCAGATGCTCTGAACCAACTGAGCTAAACTCCCTTGATTATCATTGGGGTTGCAAATGTAAGGTTCCTTTTTTAATTACAAACTTTTGCGGCCATTTTTTTTAAACTTTTTATCACGCCGGCCTTTTATAATTTAGCCACCATTATAGAGAACGCGTTTTAAAAAATCATAATGGGACAAAACAATTCAATCATATCCTACATAAAAAAAGAAAAAATCACCGATTGCCTCCATTGGTTGAATGAAAACTCCGAGGCGGGTGCGGAGGCCCCATTGCAGTTGATCATCGATAGTAAAGAAACCAGTTTACGCGGTAGTGGGTTCAAACTAAATGACCATAGAAGCAGTTACCTCGACAGGCATGAAATAGTGAAGGATTTTGACGTTTTACATTTTATCACCAGTCTGATCTTCGATATTGATCCCGACTTACTCACTTCACTGGCTACCGGCTGGATGAAATTTAACCGCGGTTTGGAATACCTGGAAGACTTTAAAGAAAGCTTTGAAAGCGCCTATCTGGGAAACGGTAAAATGCGCTATGGGAATTATGAATCAAAAATAATCTGGTTAAAGGATCAGGAGGTGTTTGTGTTCCAGTTTGTGGCCGTAACTACCGATATGAGCATTGCCATGGAGAAATCACCGGCAGTTAAAAAATGGATGATCGATTTTTCCAGGAACGCAGATGCTATTTTAACGCACCTCGACCAGGACTATAACGGCCGCAGGATACTGTTTTATAGGGGTAAGGAAATCGACGTGACTATCTGTGAAGGAAATGACGAGGAACCTTTCGGGTTACCCCGTAGTTTCCTGGATGATTATCTAAAGCTTGCACTTACTTACGATCGAAATAAGTAACTAAGTGTACCTTTACCCATCGGCATCGTTGCTTCGGCCGACATTTTAAAATTCTAATCCATGAAACATAACGGGTTGCCACCAGCTGTCGTTATCACTTACGCGGTTGAATACAGCGAAGAGGTGTATGATTCGATCACCATTTACAAAAATAGTGACGGAAAATGGGGCGTGTTAAAACGAACCCTTGACGGCGGATATAACATATTGGTGGAACCGGTTTACGACTTGCTCGGTTTTAACCGCGTGCTGAATTACCTGGAAGCGGTGGCTTATACCGATGATACCTGGCAGGTTGATGGAAATAGTTTTTATTTTTTTGATTTGAACGGCCAGTTGAAAGCAAGTGTATCCGGGGTCACATCAGTACGGATAGACGATAGTGGCCGGTTACTGGTGCTGAAGAGCGATAGTATGGGACTGCTGGATAATAAAGGGGAAACCATTATTACACCCGCTTATGTGTCGTTATACAATCTGCAGGGCAACCTGTACAAAGCACAAAAAGGAGCAGGTTATGGCATCATCGACACCAACGAAATGGTGCTGCTCGATTTTAAATACAAATTCATTTTTACCACCGTTAAAAACGACCGGGTAATAGTACAGGACCTGACTAACCGGTATTTCTCTTTTCATTTTCCCACCAGTGAATTACATGCATTGCCCTACGACAACATCTTCCGGGCTACCAGTAATACGTATGGAGGCGGCGAGGGTGAGCCTGGTTTGTTTAAGGCGATCCGGCAAAGCGTGGCAACCGAATTTGATGATTACGACGAGGACATGTGCGCGTTTACGGGGATCTGGGGCATCATTTATGCCGATGGTACTACCAAAATTCCCAATGAATATGCGTTTGTAGATGGTTTTGTAAATCCGGATTACTTCAAAGTTGCACTGGGCAACTTCTCCTTTTATGTAAATGACGATACCGGTCATTTAATAGCCGAAGGAGTTAAATGGGGCGTGGTGGATGCCAACAACAACATTATAGTGCCTATTGAATACGACTGGGTGCAGGAAGTAGGTGATACCCTTTGGATGGTAAACAAGGGGGGAACGGTGTTTTATAACCACGATTACCAGGAGGAAGGCTGGGAAGTGCGGGGGGGACAAGTAGGTGTGTTCAATAAAAACCGGTTAATTACGCCTATAGCCTACGATACCATCATGACCAGCTGGTTCCGAATAAAGGATTATGTGTTTGTACAAAACGGGCATCCGAAGTTTAATGACCGGTATGACTACGATGTATACAACTTCGACGGTAAAAAGATAGAAGTGAACAAACCGCGTCCGCGGGATCACATGTATTACAGATAATTACTGCCTGTAATCTCTTTTACTGTTGGTGAGAATTCTTGATGGTAGGGGTGTTCGGGGTGTAGAAAGGTGACTGGCCGCCGTAATAGTGGCTGATGCCAATGCTGCCGCTAATAGAAAATGTTCTTTCGTCATTCACATACATCACACCCATATAAGCCGATGAATAAGCGCCAAACCGGCTGTTATTCATAAAGCTACTGGTCTTATTGAAAGATTGATTGTAAGGACTGTTGAAATTGAAGATGGTCGGGGCCACATTAACACCGGCAAAAGCGTAGACATTATTTGTTAACTGCCGGTTAATCTGCAGACCCATGGGCGCTGACAAGAACGGTCCGCCGCCGCCTCTGAAAAATGTATAACCGGCCGAAATAGCCCCATATTTTGAAAGGAACCATTTCTTTTGATGCGTATTGGAATCGGCCACCTGGCCATAATGCCTGAAGAAGGGCTGGTTCAAAGAGCCAAAGCCCATTGGTACCTGTGCTTTCACTGCTACAGCGGAGATCAGTATCGCGGCAAAAAGAATTATCCGTTTCATCTCCATAAAGATAAGTCCTTTTACGGATAGTTAAAAGCCCCTGACGGATAGGCCGGGGGCTTTTAATGCAGTTTTCATCAGTTAAGATCGGTTTTCAGCACGATCCGGTACCGGGCTTTTCCTGCTTCCAGGTGCGCCATGGCTTCATTTATGCGGCTCATGGGAAAATATTCCACCATCGGTGCAATGTTGTGTTGCGCTGCAAATTGAAGCATCTGATCGGTTTGTATGCGGCTGCCGGCGGGGGAGGAGGAAATTGATTTTTTACCAGCCAGCAGCGACATTACCCGTACCGGAATAGGTTCCAGCACCGCACCCACAATATGCAGTTTGCCGCCCGGTTTTAATAAGGCAATGATGCTGTCCCAATCAAGGGTGGCATTGGCCGTGATCATTATAAAATCCAGGCTGCCGGCCAGCTTTTTCATTGCTTCCGAATCGGTACTGCTGGCCGTGTGTGTTGCCCCGAACGAACGGGCTTCTTCGAACTTACTGTTGCTGGAAGTGAATGCTGTTATTTCGCAACCCCAGGCTTTCAGGAATTTGATGGCCATGTGACCCAGTCCGCCAATGCCAAAAACGCCCACTTTATGAGTAGGTAACACATGCCCGTCGAGCAGGGGCGCAAATACCGTAATACCACCACACAGCAGGGGACCTGCAGCCGCCGCATCAACCCCGGCCGGTATAGGCACTGCCCACACCCAATGACTGCGTACCCGGTTGGCAAAGGCGCCATGATGGCCCACGATGGTGGCTTTGCCCGTGGTACACAACTCATAGGCTCCCTTCAAACAATGTTCACAATGCAAACAGGCCGATTTGTTCCAGCCCACTCCCACACGCTGGCCAATGGTCAACCCTTTTTCTTTGGCTACCTCACCCAGTGCTACCACTTTCCCAATGGCTTCGTGCCCGGGAACAAACGGATAAGTAGTAATGCCCCAATCGTTGTGCAACATGGAGAGGTCTGAATGACAAATGCCGCAATATTCCACTGCTATATCTACTTCCTCAGGGCCTAAGGGACCAGGCTCATATTGAAAAGGTTCCAGTTTTCCGTGTGCGGTTTGGGCCGCCCACGCTTGTACTAACGCCATTGTATAACTTGTTTAATGTCTGTAAATAAAAGAGACGATACGAAGTTCGTACCGTCTCTTTTATGAGGCTTTGCCTGTTAGCTCAGTTTTTATTACTGTCTGGCTCATTTATTCCCGGTTGCCGCACTGCACTGGGCGGATAACCGAAATGTTCCTTAAAAATGCGGGAGAAATGAGAAGGGTTTTCAAACCCTACCATATAACAGATGTCCAGTACAGACAGGTCGGTGTTTTCAAGTGCTTCTTTTGCTTTGTTCAGCCGTTTTATTCGTATCCAGTCGGAAGGCGGGATGTTGTAAATGGTGTTAAAATCGCGTTTAAAACTGGCCAGGCTTCGGCCTGACAGGTAAGCCAGTTGTTCAATGGTGATGGGGTTGGTGAAGTTTTCTTCCACAATGGCTGTGAGCTCCGATTTTACCGGGTGTTTCATTTGCAGCAATTGTTGTAACAGGTTTTTATCCGTGGCTGCCACATCGTACAATAATTCCAGCATTTTTATTCGCAGCAATCCTTCATCTACATTTTCCGGTTCGCTGAAATAAGGCACTACACTTTCAATAAATTTCTGCATGCGTTCGGTCACCGGTTTGGGTGAAATGGCTGCCGATTCTTTGGTGGTTGTGTCTTTTATGTTGGCAATGCGAATAAAATCAAGCAGGAATTCATCTTTTAAAAAGAAAAGCACACTGTCGTACTGGCCGGTTTTGTCGTACTGCATCAGGGTATTTTTTTTCATCAGCAGCATTTCATGTTGCTTCACTACATACGTGGCTTTGCCGTGGGTGATCACGTTTTGTCCGCTCCGCACATACAACAACAAATGTTCTTCCAGCAGCATGGCGCCCTGCGTGCGGATAATATGCGCACAGGATTCCACTACAGAAAGCCCATTTATGGTAAGCGCCCGGTTGAAAAATGGCCCTGATATTAATTCAGATGGGACCCGGTTGTATTTCATATTATAAAGATAATTAATTACATCCGGCAGGCCTGTTGTATCTGGCTCATTTGTGTTAACTAATTGGCTCAGGGAGGGCATAAGGAGCCTGAATGGCTATTTTGCGGTTTCCTCGAAACTATAAAAACTATGCCAACATATTAGTCACAGTGCACTTTATAGCATGGTTATTTCAAGTGTATCGGAGGTGGTTTTGGTAATTTTATATAACCCTAATATTTTTTGAATGAAACAACAACAGGGGATTTCTGAACATGAAACCGGCTTTTTGGGAGACAGTCAAATTCTAAACAGTATGCCAACGGCGGTAAGTGTGTTCGATATGAATGGCGTTATCCAAAGATACAATGAACAGGCTGTACAGTTGTGGGGAAGACGGCCTTCATTGGGTGACCTGAATGAACGTTTTAGTGGTGGATATAAGTTGTATCAGCCTGACGGTACCTGGTTGCCGCATGATCAAAGTCCTATTGCCGAATGTTTGAAAGACGGGTTACCTAAATTGGACCTTGAATTCATTCTTGAGCGACCAGACCACACCCGCCTTTATATTCGGGTGGATATTGCTCCGGTTGTTGATGGAGCTGGAAAACAGGTAGGCGCCATCAATTGTTTTTACGACATAACCCATCGAAAGGAAACGGAAGAGGAACTAACCCAAAGGATCCGCGAGGAAAAATTACGTGAACTGGCCGCTTCCCTGGAGAAGTTAGTGGAAAAGAAAACCAGTGACCTGATGATGAGGACGGAAGAATTAAAAAAAAGCGAAGAACGGTACCATAAGATGGTAGAAGAAGTAGAAGACTATGCTATCCTGATGCTGGACAGGGAAGGCACGATCATAAACTGGAATAAAGGCGCCGAAAAAATAAAAGGTTATAAAGAAGAAGAAATTGTAGGCAAGAACTTCCAGGAATTTTATCTGCCTGAAGACCGGAGAAAAGGCTTGCCCCTGCAATTGCTGCGGCTGGCAAAAGATGCCGGTAAGGCTTTGCATGAAGGTTGGCGAAAAAGAAAAGACGGCAGTGTTTTTTGGGGTAGTATTGTATTGACTGCTATACACGACAATGAAGGCCACATAATCGGGTTTACCAAAGTGACCCGCGACCTGACAGAAAGAAAGCTGGCTGAAGACCAGCTGAAAGATTACCTGCGAAAGCTGGAGTTTCAGAATAAAGAACTGGAACAATTTGTTTACGCAGCTTCACATGATCTGAAAGAACCTTTACGTAAGATCAATCTGTATATTAACTATATAGCTGATCAACCAGGCAATCAGTTAGATAGCAAGTCAAAGGATTATATAAACCGGTCGCTTAAAGCGGCTGAACGAATGAAGACCCTGATCGAAGACCTGTTGATCTATTCCCGTTCGACCGTTAATGCGGATAATTTTGAACAGGTAGATCTGAACACCATTGTCGAGGAAATAATCCATTCGCATAATGAGGAATTCGGCGAGGAGAAGGGAGAGATCATAGCTGAAAAGTTACCTGTGGTACCGGGAGTGCCTTTCCAGTTGAAACAACTGTTCTTTAACCTGATCAACAACGCCGTTAAATATAAGCACCCCGACCGTAATGTGGTAATAAAAATAAGCTGCAAGTTGGTAAATGGGATTGATATTAAAGCACCCAACCTGGAGAATAACAGGCAATATTACAAGATCTCGGTTGTTGATAACGGAATTGGTTTCGAGCAGGCCTATGCTGTGCGGGTCTTTGAGATCTTTCAACGCCTTAATAATTCGACCAATACAAAAGGGTCAGGCATCGGGTTGTCAATTGTGAAAAAAATTGTTCAGAATTATAAGGGGGCTATCGTGGCAACAGGTGAACCTGACAAGGGCGCCTGTTTTACTATTTATTTGCCGAAGAATTAAGCGGTACCATTACAGTACATCAACAACTTTTTTGCCAGGCCGTTTAATTCTTTCATATTATCTGGCTTAACAATATAGGCGGATGCGCCGTTGTTCATGCATTCGTGCTGATGCATGTAAGCGTTAGAGGTGCTTAGTACCACTTTAGGGATCGTGTCGTACCGCTTTTTAGATTTCATGAAAGATAAAACCTCCGAACCTTTCAGTTCAGGCATATTATAATCCAGGATAATGAGGCAGGGGAGGTCATCATCGGGTGCGGAATGCAGGTATTCTATGGCAGAATGGCCATTATGGAACTTATGCAGAGTTGCTGCCGGTTCAATATTCAGGATTGCCTCTTCTATTAACTCGATGTCTTCAACATCATCATCCGCCATAACTATATTTACTTTATTCTTTCCCATAGCTTGTTAAGGTTTGCAAATATAAAACCGGTTCTTTTCAGAGCCATACCTGTTATGGTGTAGAATATTTTCCTCTTATTTGAAGTTTGCCTGCCGGCACAATTTTCTTTTAGAAATAATTAAATAACCCTCAGGCGCTTCTGATAAAATCGTTAGAATTTTCAGCCTAGTTTTTATAGTTTAGCAGCTCAAAATCTAGTATTCATGAGAATGCCGTCTGGCCGTTTGGCCGTCCTGATCATTAGCCTGTTGTTAGCGTGCCCCGCCTGGGCGCAACATTCCCCCCGTACACCCTATACAGATTCAAGCCGGAGGTTTACTGGAACCGATTCAATCCCCAAAGATACCAGCCGGTTTAAAAGGAATAATCCGCTCAATTCCCTGTTTGCGGACTCTGCCAAACTGACCACCAGTGATTTTCAATTACAGATAGAAAAAACTTACCTGATCCTGAATAATGTCAGGAATAAAAGCGAACTGGGTCTGCCGGTAAAACTGATCAAATCGAGACTGGCCGATACGGATTCCATGCTGGCCGTATTAAAAGACAATGTGCTCAACAACAGCGCCGCACTGAACCTGCGCAACCTGCAGGTGTTCAGGACCCTGTTGCTGAATATTCAGACCAGTTGCAAAGAAGACCGTGAAATGCTGGATAGCACCGAGGGCAAACTGGTTGATCTGCGTAACAGCACAAAAACCCTGGTGGGTGACACCGTGATGCGACAAATGTGGCGCGATTCGGCGTTACGGGTGCAGTTTCAGCCGCAATTAAAAGGCATGCGCGAGCTGTTCGGCAGTTCTACCCAAAAATTGCGCGGCGCCCTGGCAGCGGTTAACCTGTTGCAAACGCATGTATCCTCCAATTCCATTACAGCTGCCCAACTGCTGGAAAAAGTAAGTACTTTATTAAATACCTCTACCGCCCGCATTTTTGGCAAGGAATACAATTACCTGTGGGAGAAAGATACCGTAAGCCTTTCCAACAGCGCCCGTAGTTCATTGGGCAAGGCGGTTGATGGTGAGAAAAAGGCCTTACATTATTATTTCAAGGACAGTGGTCAAAAAAGGTTGTTCCTGCTGTTGATTGGCCTGTTGTTCTTTATCTGGTTGTATCGCAACATCAGAACGCTGAAGCGCGTCAATGCGATGGACAATCTCAGCTACCTGGAATTCGAATACCTGCCGCATAATTATATCGTGGCTTCCTTTATCATGATGTTTGCCGTAGCCCCGTTGTTCGATCTGCATGCGCCCTCTGTATATATTGAATCCATGCAGTTTTTGATGCTGGTGATTCTCACCGTCATCTGCTGGAAAAAATGGCCACGCCGGCTGTTCCTGTACTGGATAGCCATGGTAATACTGTACATCTGTTTTTCATTCACCCATCATATGGCCGATCCCGGCCTGGGTCAACGCACCTGGTTGATCTTACTGAATATTTTGTCAGTAGTGTTTGGTATGTTGTTCCTTTCACAAATACAACAGAACCTGCCCATGCGCAGCTTCCTGAAGTTTGTGATCAACCTGCATAACATCCTGAACCTGGTGAGTGTATTGTGTAATATGGCCGGCCGGGTTTCGCTGGCCCAGATCCTGGGCAGCGCTGCCATCTTTGCGTTTACGCAGGCCATTGGTTTGGCCGTGTTCAGCAAAATATGTATGGAAGCTATTTTGCAACAAATTGTTGCCAGCCGGTTGCGCCGTAATGTGCAAACCCGACTGAACTACCAGCCTGTACTTTCGGGTTTCCGCAGGCCGGTTTTGTTCCTTACGGTAGTGTTGTGGCTGATCGTATTCACCACCAACCTGAATATCTACACGTCGGTAACCGAGTGGCTGGGTTCGTTTTTAACCGCTCCACGCAGCATTGGCAGCGCTGAATTTACATTGGGTGGCGTGCTGTTGTTTTTCTTTATAATCTGGCTGGCGCACCTGCTGCAGAAATATGTAGGTTTCTTTTTTGGCGATACCGGTACTGCAGATGAGGATGAACTGCATAACAAAGGACAACGTTCCCGTTTATTGATAGCCCGGCTTATTTTATTATGCGTAGGTTACCTGCTGGCTGTGGCTGCTTCGGGTGTTCCGGTTGATAAGATCACCATCGTATTAGGCGCGCTGGGTGTTGGTATCGGTTTAGGTTTGCAGAATATTGTGAACAATTTCGTGTCGGGCATCATTCTCATCTTCGACCGCCCGCTACAAATTGGCGATGTGGTGGAAATTGGCGATAAACAGGGCCGTGTGCGGGAAATTGGTCTGCGTTCCAGCACCCTCATGACCGGCGATGGGGCCGAAGTGATCATTCCGAATGGCGACGTATTATCACAACAGATTGTAAACTGGACACTGAGCAATAACCAGCAACGCATTCAACTTGACCTGAGCGTTACCGGTAACAATGATATGGAAGTAGTAACAAGCACGGTTAAAAAAGCCATTCTCGCCTCCGGCTTTGTTTATGAGAACCGCGAACCTTCCGTACTATTCACCAAAGTAAGCGATAATGGTTTCGATCTTACCGTATATTTCTGGTGTGTTGATATCACTAAGGCAGGGGAAGCGAAGAGCGCGATCACCTTGCTGTTGTTCCAGCACCTGAAGGCCCAGGGAATGCAGTTAGGTTAATTTCTATAAAGTATAATGGCCAGGGGGCAGAGGGCAGAGCGCAAAGATCTCTGCCTTCTGCCCCCTGCCTTTTGCCCTATTTTTATACGGCATACTTCTTTTCAATGGCTTTGCCTACCTTTTCAATAAGGCCTTCAGGCCGGTCTTCATTAACTGTCCATTCACCGTTGTTATGAGATACATGGCCAAATGAAGCATCATTCAAAACAACATGAAACGAAACCGGAAAGCCATCGTCGTTGAACTTATCCGATGGGTTTACCCAACCGGTATACTTTGTTCCATCAGCTTCGAATGAAATGTTGAATATCTTATCTTCTTCAGTCATATGGATAATGTTTTAATGACAGCTGAAATATCTGTACCATGCCTGGGGAAATAATGCCCGCATGTTGGGAAGGTCAGCGCGGTTTCATCAAATACGCGCAGGCACAACATTTTGTATTGGTTCTTATTATTTATAAACTGTAAAACCTAACGAATATGCCTGCAACAACTAAGTCACGCAGCACAAAAAAGAAAACTGCCTTAGCAGCCACCGCAAAAGGAAATACCCAGCTCCAGGAATTTTTTATGGAATCGCTTAAAGATATTTACTGGGCCGAAAAACGGCTCACCAAAACCTTGCCTAAACTGCAAAAGGCAGCGACCACCCAGGAATTGAAAGCAGCTATTGAAGAACACCTGAGTCAAACCCAGGAGCATGTGTCACGCATTGAAGAAGCCTTTCAAATAATGGGTAAAAAAGCCCAGGCTAAAAAATGTGAAGCCATGGAAGGGCTGGTAAAAGAAGGGGAGAGCATTCTGGAAGAAACCGAAAAAGGCTCTATGACCCGTGATGCCGGTATTATTGCTGCAGCGCAAAAAGTAGAACACTATGAGATCGCTACCTATGGTACGCTGGTTACGCTGGCAAAAACCATGGGCGAAGATGAGGTGGCCCAGTTACTGCAGCAAATACTGGAAGAAGAAAAGCAAACCGATCAAACATTGACCGGCATTGCTGAAGGCGGTATTAACTGGGAAGCTGAGCAAGAGGAAGAAGGCGAAGAAGAGGAGGAGGAGGAAGAATAATAACCAGCATAATTTTTTTTTACTGATGAGCATTATTGGATTGTTGAGTCCCGGCGGTATTATCGGGACTCTTTTAGTTAAATTAAACCCTGTTTTATGCGGAAGTTCATTCATAACAATAGTTTATCCATTGTGTTCTTCCTGCTTTTTGTAGTAACCCTGTCGGGACAGATCTTTACCGGCATCGTAGAGTATAATAAAGAACAACAGGAGGAGGGACAGCCAACGGTTACCTTATCAAAATATTTAACTTCCGGGCACTTTCTTGAATCTACATTCGAAAACTGGGAAAGCGAGTTTTTACAAATGGCTTTTTTCGTAGTGTTTACCATCTGGCTGTATCAAAAAGGCTCCTCCGAATCAAAGAAGTTTGAAGAAGGGGAAGAGGTTGACCGCGAACCAGACCCCAGGAGGGAAGGGGCGCCCTGGCCGGTACGCAGGGGCGGCTGGGTGTTGGCTGTCTATAAACATTCCCTCACTATTGCTCTGTTGTTGCTCTTTTTGATTTCCTTTATGCTGCATTTATATGGCAGTTATAAAGACGAAAATGAACAGCTGGCGCAGAAAGTTTTGCCCTTGTGGACGTTTGGCCGTTATATAGGAAGTACCCGTTTCTGGTTCGAGTCATTCCAGAACTGGCAAAGCGAATTTCTATCGGTATTCGCCATTATTGTATTATCCATTTACCTGCGGCAGAAAGGTTCCTCCCAGTCAAAACCGGTTGATACGCCTTATAGTGAAACAGAAGAATGATCACTTCATAACAGTGGCCAGCTTTTGTAATAAAGTTTGCGTATAATACAATTGAACCCCGGACGGGGTTTCTGCAGTGCTGCGCAGTTTTCCTTTTAAAATGATTTTTTCTTTATACGTAATAGCAAAGTAAGCAAACAGTTTGTTGCCCGATTCCGGTACCAGTGTGGCATAGCCTGTTATGCCAATGCCCCAATGCGCACCAAAGATGTGGCAAACTTGAAGCGCCATTTGTTCGGCCACCAATGGTGAAACACAGTTAACGGCCAGCGCATGGATCGGTTCAACCTGCAGGTGTTTAAATTTTTGTGCAACATTATAAGCCGTAAGTCCACCCTGAAAGAAATCGGTAGCGTCGGGAATGTTAGAGAAAGCATATTGCAGCAAACCTGAAGTAACGCTTTCTGCAACGGCAATCGTTTCTTCTTTACGCTTCAGGTATTTGCCGATTTTTATAAGCAGGTTTTTGTCAAAAAGTTCCATAATTCCAGAAGTCACAAAAACATTGCCTGTAGACAATCATCTACACTATATACTGGTAATGAAATTGAAGGATGATAATAATTATTAATCCTTTAAATTATTTTTTATGGCTAAATATTCAAGAGGTGCAGGTAAAAAAGTAGGAAGGGCCATGCACGAAATGAAAGAGGGAAAATTAAAGAGTGGCCGAAGCGGCAGAAAGGTAACAAGCCCTAAACAGGCCATTGCCATCGGTTTGTCTGAAGCCCGCGAAGAAGGCGCCAAAGTGCCCAAAAAGAAATCGGCATCTAAAAAAAGTTCCGCTAAAAGAAGTGCGCCGACGAAAAGAGCTACTGCCAAAAAGAAAGCACCTGGTAAGAAAAGAGCAACCAGCAGAAAAAGAACAACGAGGAAGAAATCAACCAGCCGTTAGTATTAAATAAAAATCGAAATAGGAGGTAAGAGGTATGAGGTATGTATTGCAAGATCTTCCTACATCTTACTTCCTACTCCCTATCTCTTAATATTATCCATTATGATCAAAAGAGATGGTGCATTGCCCAGTTTATGGCAACAAACGGTAGAACCGCTGGAAGTTACCAATACTGCCCTGGCCGCCAAATACGATGTGATCATTGTTGGCGGCGGCATCACCGGCATAAGCCTGGCCCACCGGTTACAGAATGCAGGATTGCAATGCCTGGTGCTGGAAGCCCATAATTGTTGTTTTGGCACTACCGGCGGCACAACAGCCCATCTCAATACCTTGCTCGATACGCCTTATAGTACCATTATTAAAAACTTTGGTGAAGAACCGGCAAAACTGGTGGCGAAAGGCGTAAAAGAAGCCATTCATAACATAGAAAGAAATATTGAACAATACCAGATCGAATGCGGTTTTGAAAGAACGGCTGCTTATCTATTTGCGGAAAACGACGATCAGCAAAAAGAATTACAGGAGATAGTGGAGGCCTGCGAAAAAGTAAGCGTGCCTGTTCATTACACCGGTACCATCCCGGTAAATATTCCCTTTACAAAAGCTATTGAAATTCCTGCTCAGGCAAAGTTCAGTCCGGTTAAATATGTATACGAACTGGCAAAAAACTATATGGATGCAGGTGGTCATATTGTAGAACAAACGGTGGTTGTTAATCATAACCATAGAACAGATGAAGTGACCGGTGAAGAAATTATAGAAGTGCAAACTGAAGATGATTATACTTATGTAACCAATACATTGGTGTATGCCACCCATATTCCACCGGGTGTAAATGTGTTGCATTTACGCTGCGCACCCTACCGGTCATATGCAATGGCTGTAAAATTACCACTTGATAACTATCCCGCTGAATTGTGTTATGATATGTATGATCCTTATCGTTATTACAGAACGCAGGTAATAGAGGGGGAGCCCTATTTTATTGTTGGCGGTGAAGACCATAAAACAGGTCATGAAGACAATACCGAAGCTTGTTTCAACCGGTTGCTGGCGAATGTAAGAAAGTACTTCAATGTAGAAAGTATTACACATAAGTGGTCTTCGCAATATTATGAACCGGCTGATGGACTGCCTTATATCGGCGAGTTGCCAGGCGCCAGACCTAATGTGTATGTAGCCACTGGATATGGTGGCAATGGGATGGTGTACAGCCAGGTGGCTACCATACTTTTATCAGATCTTATTCTTACCGGAGCCAGTACATATAAAGAGTTGTTCGATCCCAACAGAATAAAACCGATAGCAGGTTTTACGAATTTAATAAAGGAAAATGCCGATGTGGTAAAGAACCTGGTAAGCGGGCTTGTAGCCCGAAGCCATTTGGAATCCCTGTCTGAACTGGCGCATGGTGAAGGAAAAGTAGTAGTGTTTGAAAAACATAAAATTGCCCTGTATAAAGATCCGGAAGGAAGCCTGCATGTGCTGAACCCTACGTGCACGCATTTAAAATGCAGCGTGGCCTGGAATGCGGCCGAGTTATCCTGGGATTGCCCCTGTCATGGTGCCCGGTATTCCATTGATGGCGAGATGTTGAATGGCCCTGCGAACATGGACCTGAAAAAGATCGATCTGCAGGAAGAGTAGTGGCATATATTTTTCAACGATTTACCGAAAATACAACCTTGTATACTACCTATATCTCTATCGGCCCTGCGCCCACAAAAAATGGCCAATGCACCTTTACTGTCTGGGCGCCTGAATGCAATGCTGTGCAGGTGGTTTTAGCAGCTTCGCCTCAATTGCCCTGGCCCATGGAAAAAGGTGAAATGGGTTATTGGACGGTCACTATAGGCCAGGTAACACCGGGGATGCAATACTGGTATAAGCTCGATAACGAACTGCAACGTCCTGACCCGGCCTCCCGCTGGCAACCCGAAGGTGTTCATGGTCCCTCCGCAATTGTTGATCCTTCTTTCGATTGGACAGATAACGACTGGCAAGGCATAGAACCGGCCGAGATGATCCTGTATGAATTGCATACGGGCGCTTTTACCCAATCCGGTACTTTCCAGGGCATTATCTCAAAACTCGATCACCTCCAGATACTGGGTATAACAGCCATCGAACTGATGCCCATAGCCCAGTTTCCCGGGCATCATAACTGGGGGTACGATGGCGTATTCCCTTTTGCTATTCATAATGAGTATGGCACGGCGGCCGATCTGAAACAACTGGTAAATGCCGCTCATCAATGGGGCATTGCCGTTATCCTGGATGTAGTGTATAACCATGCTGGTCCGGAGGGGAATTACCTGCCGAATTTCGCGCCTTATTTCACCGATAAATATAAATTATTCTGGGGCGGTGCTGTAAACTTCGACGGTGCGTGGTGCGATGGTGTTCGCAATTATTTTATTCAGAACGCCCTGATGTGGCTCGATGAGTTTCGGATAGATGGCCTGCGGCTCGATGCGGTGCATGCCATCTTCGACAGCAGTGCTTTGCATATTATGGAAGAACTGACTTCGCAGGTAAGGTTGCTGGAGCAACGCGTACAAAGAAGAAAGCTCCTGATAGCAGAATTTGATCTGAACAATCCCCGCTATATCTCCCCGGTTGCACAAGGTGGTTATGGCATGGATGCGCAATGGGTGGATGAGTTTCACCACGCCCTGCATGCCGCTATTACCGGTGAGCAAACGGGGTATTATGAAGATTTTGGTCCGCTCGAAGACCTGGCCCGATCCCTGCAAAATTCCTATGTGTATACCGGGCAGTTCTCCAAACACCGCAAACGGTGCTTTGGTAAAATGCCTGTGAATACCGGGTACAATCAGTTCATAGCCTTTGTGCAGAACCACGACCAGGTGGGCAACCGCCTGTTAGGCGACCGGCTTAGTACCGTGTTGGATGCTGAAGCGTTGAAAACAGCTGCGGCCACGCTTATGCTGTCACCCCATGTACCGTTGTTGTTCATGGGCGAGGAATATGGCGAAAAGAACCCCTTTCTGTATTTTACCAGTCATACCGATAAAGTACTAATAGAACAGTTATGTGAAGGCCGCCGCAGGGAGTTTGCTGTGTTTAACTGGGAAGGCAAGGTGCCCAATCCGCAGGAGGAAGCGATTTTTAACCAGTCGAAATTAAGCTGGCAAATAGATGAAGTGCCGGGTTTGCTCCGGTTCTACAAGTACCTGATCGCTTTTCGTAAGGAACAACCGGCTTTGCAAAACTTCCGGCGCGATGATGCGGTACGCAACATCCGTATTCAAAAAAATATCCTGCATTTTGAACGGCATGGCAATGCAGCTGCACTGATCATTTGTTTGAACCTGGGCAAAGAACCCGAAAGTATTCAGTTCGAAAAAGCCTGTACCAAACTATTCGATACCTCCGATGTAGCATGGAATGGCCCGGGCAGCCTGGCGCCGGCAGTGGTGCAACCCGAACAACCCTTTTTGATAAATCCGTTCTCTGCACTTGTTTTCGAAATTCCAACAAGGGTGGAAGAATAAATAAATAATAAAGAGAGTGGTTTTATGATAATACCTGTATCTACCTACCGGTTACAGTTGAATGCCTCCTTTAACTTCAACGATGTAGAAAAGATCATAAACTATTTGCATGAGCTGGGCATAACCACCATATATGCCAGCCCGTTTTTTACAGCTCCGGCTGGCAGTACGCATGGCTATGATGTGGGGGATCCCTATACATTGAACCCTGAAATTGGTACAATGGACCAGTTGCAGCGGATCAATATTGAATTACGGCAAAAAGACATGACCTGGCTGCAGGATGTGGTGCCTAATCATATGGTCTTTGGTATGAGCAACTTTCGCCTGGCCGATGTGCTGGAGCGGGGTGAATATTCTCTCTATTACAAATGGTTCGATATAGACTGGAACCATCCCGACCCCATGCTGAACGGGAAGGTGATGGTGCCCTTCCTGGGAAAACCACTGCCCGAATGCTTACAACAGCGGGAAATTAAAATAGCTCTTCTCTCCGAAGGTTTTGTAGTAAAATATGGTGAAACCATTTACCCGCTTTCCATCAGCGCCTATGAGCCTTTGTTAGCCCTGTTGCATCAGCCAGACGTGGTGCAATTGATACAACAACTGCGGAAGGAAGCTGCGCAGGGTTGGCCCTTATCGTCGTGGCGCGAAATAAAGACCGGGCTGGTGCAAACCTTTTTGGCCAGTGAACAGGCGGTAACGGAAGTGCGGAAACTGCTGGAAGTAATAAACAGCGATGCCCGGGTGCTGCAAAACCTGTTGCAGCAACAATGTTACCAGCTTTGCTACTGGCGGGATGCCAACCAGGTGATCAATTACCGGCGGTTCTTTGCCGTGAATGAACTGATTGCTGTGAACATTGCCAATGAAGAAGTATTTTACGAATACCATCAGTTATTGCACAACCTGTACCGGCAAAAACTGGTGCAGGGCGTACGCATTGATCATATAGACGGGTTGGAGAAACCGCTTGAATATTTAAACCGGGTGCGGCAATTCTTTGGCGATGATTGTTATGTGGTGGTTGAAAAGATCCTGGAACAGCACGAACAACTACCCGCCAACTGGCCGGTACAGGGTACTACGGGTTATGAATTTACGGCACAGATCAGCTGGTTACTGACCAATACGGAAGGTGCCCGTCAGTTGAAATACTATTATCAAACGCTTTTCCCGGCAACGCCGGATTATAAGACCATCGTTTTTGAAAAGAAACGCCATTTCCTGGAAACTTATATGGTAGGGGAATGGAACAACCTGGTGCGGCTGTTATATACATTGCAACTGGTTCCTGCAACGGTTAAGCCGGAGGAAGTGAAACAGGCACTGGCATTGTTGATGTGCTGTATGCCCGTGTACCGGTTATACCCCGGGGAAGAAGCGCCTGATAGTAAGGCGCTGCAAATAATTGACCAAACCATTCAGGAAGCGATCACAAGGGGATCTGAATGGCGGGAGCTTTTGCAGTTGTTACAAACCATTTGGGACTTCGATGAAAATGATACGGCTGTTAATTTACGCCGGCTGGAATTTCAAAAACGGCTGATGCAGTTTACCGGTCCGCTTATGGCTAAAGGCGTGGAGGATACTAGTTTTTACGTTTACAATGCCCTGTTAGGGCACAACGAAGTGGGAGATACACCCAACAAAGAAGCCTATGCAGTACAGAACTTTCATCATTGGATGGAACAGCGGCAGCAACAGTTCCCCTTTTCTATAAATGCAACATCTACCCACGATACCAAACGTGGGGAAGATGGCCGCCTGCGCGTGCATGCGCTTACCTGGTTTGCTGAGGAATGGCAGCAGGCGGTGGAACACTGGCGGATGATCAATGCGCCAGGCCCGGCGCTGGAAGATGAATACTTTATTTATCAATCATTGATTGCTGGTTTTCCCACCGATGAGCAGGTAACACCGGAATATACAGAGCGATTGAAAGCGTATTATATAAAATCTATCCGGGAAGCAAAACTGTTTACCAACTGGCAACAGCCCAACAGTCAATATGAAGAGGCTGGCTGTCTGTTTATTGAAAAGCTCCTGTCGCCCCGGCATGATTTTCTAAAAAACTTCCTGCCGTTCGTTAAAAAGATAGTAGCCCATGCGCAATTGTTGTCGCTCACCCAAACCCTGGTAAAGATCACCGCGCCGGGGGTGTCTGATATTTACCAGGGCAGTGAAGGCTGGAACACCAGTTATGTGGACCCGGATAATCGCAGACCAGTTGATTTTGATGTATATAAACAATATGTAATGGAACTCAGGGAGAAGGATTTAAAAGGCTTTGAGGAAGTCTTGAAGTATGTCACTACGAAAAGAGACGAAGGCCTTGAAAAATTTTATGTGACTCTAAAAGCCCTGCAATGCCGGCGGCAACTGGCGGCAGTCTTTTTGCATGGCGAGTATATACCGGTATATGCAACCAATGGTTGTGGAATTATTGCCTACGCCCGCCATTATAAAAAAGAATGGGTGCTGGTAATAGCTCCGGTTTCGGGGAAAGAAACCTATAACAATTGTTCTATAACCCTGCCAGCCAATGCGCCGGTAAAATGGCAAAATAATTTTACCGGGGAAATGGTTGACACAGCAGGCGATTTACCAATACATAACTTATTCAGCAATTTCCCGGTTCTATTGCTCACCGGAGAAGTTTAATTATTTCTATTTATGATTGCAGAAAATAAGATAGGGATGAAGCCTTCCCTTGAACGTGTGTTTTCAGGCATTTATCCTGGAAAGGCCTTCCCATTGGGATCAATGTATGATGGCAAAGGGGTTAATTTTTCTATTTACAGCGAACATGCAGAAGAAGTGGAATTGTGCCTGTTCGAAGACCTGGATAGTAAGACTGAGTTCGTAAAAATAAAACTCAAGGAACGAGAACACCACATTTGGCATGTGTACATAGCTGATCTGAAACCCGGGCAGTTATATGGGTACCGCGTAAACGGACCCTATGAACCCAATGAAGGCAAACGATTTAATCCCAATAAACTGTTGCTCGATCCTTACGCCAAGGCAATATCGGGCACCATCGACTGGCACGACAGTGTGTTTAGTTACCGGATGGGGCAGGATGACCTTAGCCTGAATGGTACCGATAGTGCGCCTTATATGCCGCTGTCGGTGGTTGTAGATTCGGAGTTTGATTGGGAAAACGTGCAACAGCCCAAGATCCCATACGACCAGTCGGTGATCTATGAAGTGCATGTAAAAGAATTCACGGAGCTAAACCCCGATGTGCCGGAAAAATTGCGTGGTACGTATGCAGGCCTGGCGCACCCGGCTACCATAGATTATTTTAAAAGACTGGGTATTACGGCTATTGAAATAATGCCCGTTCATCATTTTGTGGCCGACCGCCACCTGGTTGAAAAAGGGTTAACCAATTTCTGGGGCTATAATACCATAGGTTTTTTTGCGCCGGATGTGCGTTACTCGTCCAGCGGCGTAAAAGGGGAGCAGGTAACGGAATTTAAAAATATGGTAAAGGAATTGCACAAGGCCGGCATTGAAGTGATCCTCGATGTAGTGTACAATCATACAGCTGAGGGTAATCATATGGGTCCCACACTGTCCTTTAAGGGAATCGACAATGAAGCCTATTACCGGCTTGCAGAAGACAAGCGTTATTATATGGACTATACCGGCACCGGCAATACGCTGAATGCTTATTTGCCCGGCGTGCTGCGCCTGATCATGGACAGCCTGCGTTACTGGGTCAACGACATGCACGTAGATGGGTTCCGGTTCGATCTGGCAGCCACCCTTGCCCGTGAGCTGCATGATGTAAACCGCCTGAGCGCCTTCTTTGAAATTATTTACCAGGACCCGGTGATCTCCCAGGCAAAACTGATAGCCGAACCATGGGATGTAGGCGAGGGTGGTTACCAGGTAGGGAAATTTCCGCCCGGCTGGGCCGAATGGAATGGAAAGTACCGCGATTGCATGCGCGACTACTGGCGTGGCGGCGACAGTATGCTGACTGAATTTGCCGAACGTTTTACCGGCAGCGCCGATCTGTATAAAAGCGATTACCGGTCGCCAACAGCCAGCATCAATTTCATTACCGCACATGATGGCTTTACCCTCAATGACCTGGTTTCTTATAATGAAAAGCACAACGAAGCCAATGGCGAAGACAACAAGGACGGCGACCAGCAAAACCATTCGTGGAATTGTGGCGCAGAAGGGCCAACAGATGATGCCGGCATCAACACGTTACGGGAACGGCAGAAAAGAAACCTGCTTACTACCTTGTTATTGTCGCAAGGGGTACCCATGCTCTTAAGTGGTGATGAAATCAGCCGCACTAAGAACGGGAACAACAATACCTATTGCCAGGATAATGAAATTTCCTGGATCGACTGGAAAAAAGCCGATACCGGACTGTTAGAATTTACCCGGCAGTTGATACACTGGCGCCGGAACCACCCGGTATTCTGCCGCCGCCGCTGGTTCAGGGGGCATCTGATAAAAGAGATGAACCTGAAAGACATCGAGTGGTTCTTACCCGATGGTAAAGAATTAAAGGATGATAATTATACAAAAGATGTGGCACGCCTGTTGGGCATTTACCTGAATGGCGCAGACCTGGATATGACCGGTCCGAAAGGAGAGAAGATCACCGATGATAATTTTTATGTGATCTTTAATTGTACGGCCGAACCGGTTGCCTTTAAATTGCCGCCGGCTAATTATGCGGAATGCTGGACCGAAGTGATCAACACTGTACATGATACGATCACTTTGGAAGGTGCAACACATAATGCGGGTGATACGCTTATAGCCGAAGGCCGCTCCATTATTTTATTACATAATTCCAAAACATTGAAAGGGCTTCCCTAAAACACAACGGCAGCTGGTTGGGCTATCGGTCGTGAATTCCGTCTTCACCGATGTGTTCCCCCTTACTTTTTTTGATGATTGTTATAATGATAAAAACAATTATCGCTACAATCACCAGTATTCCAACAAAAAACATCTCGATCATAATGTGTAGTTTTTGATAATTATTCAATCCTCATCTTGGATTCATCAAATAACTTTTAACATGCCTGTGCCACGGGAAACAAACCATACTAAGTTAATGCAATGCAATAAATAAAAAACAAATATGTAGGCCACTTTGATTATATTTGTGATACAGGCATAATTTTTTTGAATTGATCCAATGTTCTCCCTCCGCAGCCTATTTTAGCAGAAATACATAATGGTTAAAAGTAACAGCCAGGCAGGCTTTGTCATCTGTAACCAGACAGATGAATCGTTATTGCATGTATCATATTCTCAATAAAAACAGAAAATTGAAGCGTATGGAAGATATAGTGTCTATTGAATTTGAGTATAAGGGCAAAACGTATTTCGCATTGGCCCGCATTAAAGACAAAAACGATCATAAAGAATACCACATCACCGTCATGAATGGCGCACTGGAACAAAAGTTATACGGAAATCATGTTTTTGTGGATCAGGAAAGTTGGATCCTGTTAAGCCCTGTTCCGGAAAACAGGACCGGGCAGTTAAGAATGGCAGTGGGGATGGCGTTGTGCAAGCACTTTAATAAACCGTATCATTTTGCAGAAACTGCCGTATTTAAATAACACAATCCCGGCTTAATCGTCGGGACTGCGTTATTATATAAAGAAGTTCTATAGTAGGCATTCCACCGGGCGTATAGGCGTTTACAGATGTGGTATTGATAACGGAGCTGCCTGGCTGTAAATAAGGTTCTGCCTCTGCCTTCTGCCCTTTAGCGGTTGATCATTTTTTGCATTTGCTCAGGATACCTTGCTCCCTGTATGGTGATCTTATCGACCGCTTCATTTATCTTATTCAAATCGCCGGTGCTTAGCGTGATAGCGGCAGCATTCATGTTCTCTTCCAGGCGATTCAGTTTGGTAGTACCGGGGATTGGAGCGATCCACGGCTTTTGTGCTAATAACCACGCCAGTGCAATTTGTGCATTGGTGGCATACAATCCCTTTGCAATTTGCGCCAGTACATCAACCAATGCCTGGTTGGCTTTGCGGTTCTCTTCGGTAAAGCGGGGGACTTTGCTGCGGAAATCGTTATCTCCGAAGGTGGTATGTGCATCTATCTTTCCGGTTAAGAAACCTTTACCCAACGGACTGTAAGGCACAAAACCAATTCCCAGCTCTTCCAGTGTAGGCAGGACTTCCTGTTCTGGTTCGCGCCACCAGAGCGAGTATTCACTTTGCAACGCAGCAAGCGGCTGTACGGCGTGCGCCCGGCGAATGCTTTGAACACCTGCTTCCGACATCCCGAAATGTTTTACTTTTCCTTCTTTGATCAACTCCTTTACGGTGCCTGCTACGTCTTCAATAGGTACATTGGGATCGATCCGGTGCTGGTACAACAGATCAATTACCTCTGTTTTTAACCGTTTCAACGAGGCTTCAGTAAATGCCCGGATCGTTTCCGGACGGCTGTCTGGCCCGTTTGTTGGTATACCATCTACAAATCCGAATTTGGTGGCTATTACTACTTCCTTGCGGAATGGTTGCAATGCTTCGCCCAGCAGTATTTCATTTTCAAAAGGCCCGTATGCCTCAGCCGTATCAAAAAACGTGACCCCAAGCTCATAAGCTTTTCTGATCAGTTTAATGGCTTCCTGTTTTTCTGTGGCGGGGCCGTACGCATAACTCAGGCCCATACAACCCAGGCCCAATGCGGATACTTCCAGCCCACTTTTTCCTAACGTTCTTTTTTGCATAACTTTTTGTTTGATGATGCAAAGTTCCAACCACCGGCCTGTTTGTTTTGTATACAGATTACTGGTTTATATACCATTATTCCTGATGCCTGCCCACCGGCTGGTAACTGACGAATAAAGTGGTAAATTTGTTCCCGTTAAATTATAAACAAATGGAGGTTACGAGGCGATTTGAAACCATAAGTGAGTATAACGCATTCAATAACAATGAAACATTACACCCGCTTGTAAGTGTGGTAGATCTGTCGAAAGCCGATCCGCGCCTGGGCGCGCCCACGTACTATGGCTTTTATACCCTCTTCATAAAAGATGTTAAATGCGGCGACATGCGCTATGGCCGCCATAAATATGATTACCAGCAGGGAACCCTGGTTTTCTTTGCGCCGGGCCAGGTAGCGGGTGTGGATAGCAATGGCGTGCTGATTCAACCTAAAGGGCATGTACTGGTATTCCATGAAGATTTTATACATGGCACCACCTTAGGGAAGCACATCCAGGAGTATAGTTTCTTTGGATATCAGGCCAACGAGGCATTGCATTTATCAGAAAGGGAAAGAAAAGTGATCCTGGAAAGTTTTGCCAAAATTCAATATGAGCTGGAGCAGGCAGTCGACAAACACAGTAAAATGCTGATCGTCTCGAACATAGAATTGTTGCTGAACTATTGTGTGCGGTTTTACGACCGGCAATTCATTACCCGGGACAACGCAAACCAAGGGTTTCTGGAAAAGTTCGAGGAACTGTTGAACGGCTATTTTCATACAGATAAGCCACAGACCATTGGCCTGCCCTCGGTAGCCTGGTGCGCCAGTGAATTGAATTTGTCACCCAACTATTTCGGCGATCTCATCAAAAAGGAGACCGGCAGATCTGCCCAGGAGTTTGTGCAGGAAAAGTTGATCCATATTGCCAAGGAAAAGATCTTCGACATCGATAAGTCAATAACCGATATTGCATACGAACTGGGCTTTAAATATCCCCAGCACTTTACCCGGTTGTTTAAACAAAAGACCGGTATGTCGCCCGTTGAATACCGCTTGCAGAATTGATTTGGGCCTTCTTACAGGGAATGGTAAATTTATAGACGATCAACCATAACCTGTCATGAAAGCACTCATCATCATGCTGCTGATTGTTTTGTCATTGCCTGGCCTTGCCCAAACTTTCAAAATAAATTATGAGCAGTTCCAGCAGGCGCTTACAAAAGAAGATTACAACGATTGTATTGAAAAGGGCAATCAATTATTACAGATGGTTCGCTATCCCTCGATTTTATATAAAGTAGCAGAATGTTACTGCCAGGCAGATAGCGTCAATAAAAGTTTGGGGCTGCTGCAGGAACTGGCCGGCAAAGGCCTTCCTTATGATATTACCTCCAACCTGAAACTGGATAAGCTAAAAGGAACAACCGCCTATGGTTCCCTCGTTGAACAATTTGCCCGTAACGCCAAACCGGTGCTGGGTAGTGAAAATGCATTTGTACTCGATGATGTTCGCATGATACCCGAAGGCCTCACGGCAACGGCTGATGGAAAACGGTTTTTTATAAGCAGCCTGGCCCAGCGCAAAATTGTTGCATATGAGAACAACCGGCAAAAAGACTTCATTTTACCGGGACAAAACAGGATCTGGATGGTACTGGGGATGAAGATAAGCGCTGATGGGAAAAGCATCTGGGTGTGTAGTGCTTCGGAAAACGCCCGCCACAACGGTTACTCGGGTATTTTTGGGTTTGATTTGAACACGGGCCGGTTGATCAAAAAATATGTGCTCGACAATAAAAGCACCGAACACCTGTTTAATGACCTGGTCATTGCTCCGAACAATACTATCTATTTTACCGACAGCAAAGCAGGAAAAGTGTATAAACTAAGTTTAACAGAAGGGCATATTACGCCGCTGGTTGCCCACGATTTTATTTACCCCAACGGCATTGCCTTCGATGAAAAAAGGAATATGCTTTATGTAGCCGACCGAACAGGCATTACCAGCATCGATCTGCAAACAAATGCACTGACTGCACTGACAACAGTTGAACCCGGTTTCCTGAACTATATTGATGGTTTGTATTTTTATAACCATTCCCTTATTGGTATCCAGGGTACCGGCAGTGATAAAGACCGGATCGTACGCCTGTATTTAAACGAATCTGGGCAGCAGGTAGCACGCATCCAGGTGCTGGAATCTTTCCATCCGGATTATGTGGAGCCAACTACCGGCGCCATTGTAAACAACGAATTTTATTTTATCGCCATCAGTCAGGTGAGTCAGTTGCAGCCAGATGGCACTATCCTCAATCCCGGCCAACTCAGGAAGCCCCTGATCAAAAAGATCAGGCTGGATTGAGCGGCATATAATATTTCGGTATTTTTCTGTAGTTTGCTTCATGCTGAAGGCTGTTTTAAAGTGTATCCTGATTGTATTTGTAGCGATATTTTACCCCCGTTTTGGTTTTGCAACCGGAAATCCGCCATTATCATATCTGGGCATTGAACATGGGCTTTCGAATAATACCATCCGTGCTATTTACCAGGACCGGAAGGGTTTTATCTGGTTTGGTACCTACGATGGGCTGAACCGCTACGATGGTTATGAATTCAAGGTATTCCGCAACCGGTTTAACGATACCAGTTCGCTGGTAGATAACAGCATCCATGCCATCCAGGAAGACGCTTCCGGTAATGTATGGATCGGCACCAACACGGGCCTCAGTATTTATCAGCCAGCTACCGGTAAATTTACCCGGCTTCAGTTTTTCCCCTATGCGGAGAAGGCGGCCCGTACGCTCACTACGGAAACGAAAGACCTGAAACGAACAGTTGATGGCACCATGCTGATCGCCAGTTTAACCGATGGGTTGTTGGTGTATCGAAATAAGACAGCGGTGCAGGTTCCACTGGTGGCCAATGGCGTTAGTACGGCCAATTATTCCGCCGCCTGTATACGCATCGATGATAAAAAAAGAGTTTGGGTGTTTGTTGTTGGTCGTGGGCTTTGTTTGTTCAATTCCAACACCCTGCAATTGCAGCTGGTGAATGAAACATTGAAAGCTTCCTTTAGAATTTTCCCCGATGGCGATCAGTTATGGGTAGGCACTAACAATGGCATTTATACCTACGATATAGGAACGAATACCTATACCCGTGCGCTCAATCAGTATGATCCGCAATTGGCAACCGATAAAGTAGCTGATTTTGCGCTCGATCACCAACACCGCTTATGGATGGTGACCAAGGACAATGGCGTAAAAGTATTCGACCCGGCTACCCGGCAGTTGACGCACCTGGTGGCTGATGGCCGGGTAAACAGTTTGAGCAATGAGAACTTCAATACCGTTTTTGTTGACCGCGAAGGCCGCGTATGGCTGGGCTCGCAACGGGGCGGCATCAATCTCATTGACGGACAAAAAAGCCGTTTTACGACTATTGCGCACGACCCCCTTAATAGTAACAGCCTGGTGAATGGCTATGTATCGGCTTTTTATGAAACAAATGATGGCAGGATCTGGATCGGGTCAGAGTTTGGCGGGGTGAGCCGGTGGGATAGAAAGCAGGGCACCTTTACCAATTTCACCAATGATCCCGGTAAGGCATCCTCCATCAGCAATAATTTCATCACCAGCATTGCTGCTGATCATGCAGGGGCCGTATGGATCGGCACCTATTGGGGCGGCATGAACCAATACAGTCAACAGACACAAAGCTTCCGCCGGTACAAATGTTTCAATCCGCTATACAACAATGCCGAAAACAAGATGGTGTACCAGTTGTGTGTTGACAGGGAAGGAACCCTGTGGGTTTCTACGTTGCAGGAAGGCGGTATAAAAGGGGCCTTGTATCGTTTCAATAAAACAACTGACCGCTTTGAGTATTTCGATAACCTGTCGGAATTGTTTTCTTTAAAAGAAGACCGAAACGGTGTGTTGTGGGGCGGTAACCTGACCCAGCTTATAAAGATTGACCGCATCAACAAACAACATACTTTTTACAACATCGGTAAAAGTGTTCGCAGTATTGTGGAAGATAAGGCGGGTAATTTTTGGCTGGGCACAGAGGGCGGCGGCCTGGTATCGTTCGATCGGGTCCAGGGAAAAATTACTGCCCGGTATACTACGGCTGAAGGGCTGTGTAACAATGCGGTGTTGAACATGCAGGAAGATGGGAAAGAAAATTTGTGGATGAGCACCTTTAATGGCCTGTCGTGTTTTACGCTGGCCACCAAAATATTTCATAATTACTACCAGGGCGATGGGTTGCAAAGCAACCAGTTCAATCCTAATTCTTCATTGGCGCTTCGCTCAGGCGAGTTGTTGTTCGGCGGGATAAAAGGGTTCAATATTTTTCATCCGGAAAGCATAAGCCAGACACCGCATCCCTCACCTGTATATTTAACCGGTATAATGGTAGATAATCAATCGGTACCCTATACCGATAAAATGCGCGTGCCTTACAATAAAGCGGTTTTTTCGTTCAACTACGTAGCCCCGGAATATGCCACGCCTGGAAAGATCTCCTATGCCTATTATCTGGAAGGGTGGGACAGGGGCTGGAACTATGCGGGTGATCTGCGCACCGCCAACTATACACACCTGAATGAAGGCAGTTATGTGTTTCGGGTAAAAAGCACCGATGTAAACGGTGTTTGGAATAAGGAAGAAGTGATGCTGCGCATTACGGTGCTGCCACCCTGGTACCGGACCTGGTTAGCCTATTTATTGTATGGCTGCGCTATTGCTTCTTTATTTTATGCCTGGTGGTGGTACCGCTCCAGGCAGACCCGCCTGAAATATGAAGTGGCCATTGCGCACCTCGATGCCGAAAATAAAAAGTCGGAATTGGAAAGAGAAAGGGCCGAACGGGAAAAGGAACAGGTGCTCAATGAACGCGAACGCACCATCAATGAAAACAAACTCACTTTCTTTACCAATATTTCACATGAGTTCAGAACACCGCTTACCCTCATCATCAATCCGCTAAAAGATGTGCTGGGCCGCCAGCAGGAACCGCCCGAAAAACCAGATGGCGAATTACAAACCGTATACCGGAACGCCCGCCGCATGCTGAGCCTGGTAGATCAGTTGTTGTTGTTCCGCAAGGCAGAAAGCGGGATGGATACCATCAGACCGGCAAAACAGGACGTGTATGCACTGGCGAATGATATCTATTTGTGTTTTGTACAGCAGGCCAAAGCAAAAAAGATCCACTACGAATTTGATTGCCCGGTTCAACACCCAGAGGTATATGCCGATCGTGAAAAGCTGGGTATCATCCTGTATAACCTGCTGTCGAACGCAGTGAAGTATACCCCGGAAAACGGCCGTATAGTTTTACAGGTGCGCGAATCAGATAACGAAGTAATATTTCATGTGCAGGATACAGGCATTGGTTTCGATAAGGAGACCGGTGATCAGTTGTTCGAGAAATTCTACCGGGCTTCCGGTCAGGCCATCACTGCCCAAAAGGGTTTCGGCATTGGGTTGTACCTGGTAAAACACCTGACTGCCCAGCACAAAGGACAGATCAGTTTTGAAAGCAAGCCGGGTGAAGGGACCACTTTTACGCTCAGTCTGCTCAAGGGTTTTCAGCATTGGGGCGATGAAGTGCTCCTGGATGAAGGGCCGGTTCAACCCGTATTACTGGAAGAACTGGCACTGGATGATGTGACTGAGTCCACTTTGGAAACCGGGGAGTCAGCGGGCGAACCTTTGGAAGCCGTGGTAACGGAAAAGAAATCGATCCTGTTGATAGATGACGACGAACAGATCCTCCAGTACCTGTTTGGGTTGTTTAGAAATACTTACCAGGTGTTACTGGCCTCAGACGGGGAAGATGGCCTGAGCCTGGCGCACAAACACCTGCCCGATCTGGTGATTACCGACGTTCAGATGCAGGGCATGAGCGGCATCGATCTGTGTAAAAAGATCAAGGAGGAGGCCGCCCTGCAACACATTCCCGTGATCTTGCTTACCGCCAGTACGTCGGCCGAAGTGCGGCTGAAAGGCGTGGAAGGCGGCGCCGATGATTACATCACCAAACCTTTTGATAAAGACATCCTGGTAGCCCGGGTGGCCAGTCTGCTGAAGACGCGCACCGTGCTGCAGCATTATTTCTTTAATGCCATCACGCTGAACCATACCGATCAGAAGGTGTCGCAGGAGTATAAGGTATTCCTGGAGCGTTGTATCGCCATCGTGGAAAGCCACCTCGACGACGACAACTTTAACCTGAAGGTGCTGCTGGCCGAAATCGGCATGAGCCGTTCCAACCTGTTCCGGAAAGTAAAATCGGTATCGGGCCTGTCCATTAAATCTTTTATCCGGTTCATCCGGTTGCGCAAGGCAGCCGAATTGTTTATTAATACAAATTATAATGTAAGCGAAACGGCGTTACGGGTCGGCATTAACGACATCAAATTCTTCCGCGCCGAATTCAATAAGGTGTTTGGCATGAACCCTTCAGACTATATAAAGAAGTACCGGAAAACGTTCGGAAATCAGTTTGTTGTAAAGATTAAGAATGAGAAATGAGGGGGTAAAACTGATAAAATGGCTTCCACACCCCCCTTTTCCGGCTTTTACCCCTCCCTAAACTCCTGATTTCTCCCTGTATTTTGCAGTCGTTAAGGCAACTGCCCTGTAACGATTGATCTTCTCAAACCTAAACTTGCCAACATGAAACTGTTACAACAATTACTCCCCGCATTTTAGATCATTGAAGTTTTACGACAGAAGAGTAACAGGTCAACCTAACGAGACTGGTCTGAATGGCTTTTCTATGCCTGGTCCTATGAAACTATTCAATTGCCAATTATAAAAAGATTGCTAGTGCATTTTTAAAACAGCCATTATGAATAAAATTGACAACCGATTAAACTGGCTTCGCCTGTGCCTGCCTGGCCTATGGCTTGAAACTATTTAAATTATAATATGAAGCATTTTGTAATCATCATTTTGACGTTGTTCCCGTGTTTGATACATGCCCAAATATTCAACCATCCCGGTTTATTGCAAAGCCGGGAAGACCTGGATCGAATGAAGACCGCGGTGGCTGAAAAGCAGGAACCTATTTATTCCGGCTACCAGGTATTTATGCAGAACCCGGCTTCGCAGGCTAAGTATAAAATGCAGGGACCTATGGCCATGGTGGGGCGTAACCCAACCGTAGGGCAAGCCACGTACGACAATGACGCCAATGCCGCCTATCAACATGCCATTATGTGGGTGATCACCGGTGAGAAAAAGTATGCAGATGTGGCTATCAAAATTATCAATGCCTGGTCGGCTACGCTGAAGTCTATTACCGGTCGTGATGCGGTGTTAATGGCTGGCTTAGGCCCTTTCAAAATGGTAAATGCGGCGGAGATCATTCGTTATACAAATGCCGGCTGGTCAGGTGAGGCTATTCAACAAACGGAAAATCATTTTAAAGAAGTGATCTATCCTGTGTTGAAAGACTTTGCGCCCTTTGCCAATGGCAACTGGGATGCAGCAGCGATAAAAACCGTAATGGCCATTGGCATCTTTTGTAATGACCAGGCCATCTACGAACGGGCTTTGCGATATTATGTGAACGGCTGTGGCAATGGCCGGATCACGAATTATATAATCGGCGAAACCGGACAGATACAGGAATCCGGCCGTGACCAGGGGCATGCCCAATTAGGTATTGCCTTGTTAGGCGATTGTTGTGAAATGGCCTGGCACCAGGGGTTAGACCTGTATGGTTATGACAATAACCGCCTGTTAAAAGGATTTGAGTACATCGCGAAATACAACCTCGGTAATGATGTGCCTTTTGCGCATGTGCTCGATCGCACCGGGAAGTATGAACAATTCAAACCAGCTACAAAAGCACGGGGCGACTTGCGGGCGGTATACGAACAGATCTACAATCATTATGTGAACCGGATGGGATTGACTGCGCCCTTTACAAAACAGGCAGCAGAAAAAATACGACCCGAAGGGCCCGGTAAACCCAGTGCCGATCACCCGGGCTATGGCACCCTGCTATATACAAGGCCAGCCGGTTCGGCGACGGTGCACAATCCGCGGGCAGCACCGGGTGGTATTATTGCTTCCGGTTCCAACCAACAAATAACACTGAGCTGGATAGCGACACTTGGTGCGGAAACCTATTCGGTAAAACGTGCCACAAAAAGTGACGGTCCTTATACGACCATTGCAAAAGGTATTTTCAACTGCGGCTATATCGACAAACAGGTAAGTCCGGGTGTTGTTTATTACTATACCCTCACTGCAACCAGTGCGAAAGGCGAAAGCCCCAATACATTGGCGGTGAGTGTCGCTGCCGGCGTGCCCCTTAACTGGCAACAACAGGCAATTGGCGGCAATTCAGCGATGAACAAAGCAAACTTCGATGGTAATGGATTTAGCATAGAAGCTTTGGGGAGTGGATTAGGCAATACCCAGGATTCCTGTTTATTTGTTTTCCAATCATTGAATGGTGATGGGGCTATTACTGCCCGTATTAATCCTGAACCCAGTTCGCAGTTTTCCAGCATGGGATTGATGATGCGCGAAGCGATTGCGCCTGATGCCGCGTATGCTTCGCTGATGTTGTACCCGGGTAAAACAAATTCAGTGGAAGCTCCTGCCTGGCATTTGCGTTTAATGAGTCGCGCTAAAGAAGGCGGGGTAACAACCGTTGGTGCCACTGGACAACCATTGGTGGAGCCCGCTGTAAGCCATGGCCGCCTGACTGGTTATTGCTGGGTATGTTTGCAAAGAAAGGGCTCCACTTTTACTGCCTTTGGTTCTTACGATGGTAATAACTGGACGCCTATAGGAAGCATAAACCTTCTACTTGATAAAGAAATATTGGTTGGTATACCGGTGGCATCTGGCATGCGTAGCAGTACTACTGTACAGATCGACAATGTATCCGTGACAAATAACTAGCTCCCTTCATGATAAAGCAATTTAAACCGGGTACCGTAGTGTGGGAAGAATACGGCCATGAAGGGCTGTATAATAAAGTACCAGTTTCTGAAATAAAATTTAATTGTGAATTACCCCTTACCACCATCTCGGCGGACAGTATATATGCTGTTATTGCCGAAGGTGGAACGAGTAACAAAGAAACGGGGTGGATAAAACCAGGCAAGGCCATGCGTGACAACCAGCAGGTGATCCTGACATTCCCTTTGCTGGCATCGGGGGGAGTAGCGGTACAGATAAAAGGACTATCAAATAACTACCATAACCAATAACGGCGCCTTGTGAAATGATATTCACGGAGAGTGAAAGAAACGCAAGGCCCGGTGTAAACCCCTATTGATTGCGATTTCATAATCCCGTGAAATATCAAAAGTCCCTAAGCATGAGAATTACCGTTATGAGTAATGTGCTTCTTTTGAAGCAAAAGTGGCTGCGATCCGCAGTCATGAAGTTTGGAGCGACAAGCGTGTTGTTTGTGCTCACTTTGTTTATGCAACAATCTATGGCCCAGACCGGATTGTTGAATGATGATTTCTCAACCGGCAGCACCAACAACTGGAAAGCTGCTACCGCCGGTTCAACCGGTCAGATTGTAAATGGCAAGTTTGTGGTAACATTGGCCGCACAATCTGGTGGTAAATACCGCGGCGATTTTCAAAAGGTAGGCGGCACCACGTTTAATGCCAGCGCTTATCCAATTGTGGCTATCAAGTTCAACAAGCCACCCCGTTGTAACTATTTCTTCGACACCAACCTGGGGTCGTTCAATGGTTCCAACAACAACGCTACCAAAATTGCTTCTGCTTCTGGTAATGTGTATTACTGGGACCTGTCAAAAGGTACCCTCGGTACTACTGCACTGGTAAGTAGCAGCACCAACCTCACTTCATTTCAGTTTAAAATTGCCGACGTGGTATTAACGTCTACAGAAGTAGCTGCGAATGATATTCAGTATGAGGTTGACTGGGTGAAGACCTTTGCGTCGGTAGATGAATTGCGGGCGTCTGTAGGCGTTAACAACCCGGACTCCTTCAGTTTTCAGGGAGCTTTTGCTCACCCCGGTTTGTTACACAGTGTAGCTGACCTGGCAAGAATGAAAAGCCAGGTGGCCAACAAGTTCGGCCGTCCTTATGCAAGCTATCAGTTGCTGGCAGCTTCATCGCGCTCTTCTGCCACCTATGATATGGCAGGACCTTATGCGCAGCTTACCCGCGACGCTACCATTACCGTGAATGGTGTAAATGGTGGAACTGTTAAAAATGGCGTGGAAGCCGATTTCCTGGCAGCGTATTACAATGCCCTGATGTATAACATCACCGGCGATGAGGCGCATGCCAAAAAATCTGTAGAGATCATCGATGCGTATGCAGCTACCACTACCGCTATTGTTGGCGTAGATGCCGCATTGAACGGTTTGTATGGTTGTATGCTGGCCAATGCCGCCGAGATCATGCGCTCTACTTATCCCGCATGGCCGGTTGACAAACAACAGCAGGCCGGAACCATGCTGAAAAATGTTTTCTATCCTGTATTGGAAAACTTCTCACCCTGTTCACACGGTAACTGGGACATCATTTGTATGAAAGCGTTGATGGCTATTGCCGTTTACAACAATGATACCGAGATGTTCAACCGGGTGGTAACTTACTTCTACCATGGTGAAGGCAATGGCAGCATCGACAATTATGTAATAACTGCCGCCGGTCAGTTGCAGGAGAGCAACCGCGACCAGGGACACGTATTGCTGGCATTGGGCTCACTGTCTGAACTGGCTGAAATGGCCGGTAAACAGGGTGTTGACCTGTACTCTGCCTCAGGTAATGCTATTATGCGCGGCTATGAGTATGCTGCGAAATATAACCTGGGAAATAATGTTGATTACCAAACAGCTTACGACTATTGCGAAAAAAATTACACTGATTATACCCCCGAGGCAATCTCTGCTACTGCCCGTGGCCAGTTCAGACCCATCTTTGAAATAGCGTATAACCATTACGTTGCTCAAAAAGGTTTGCAAATGCCCTGGACGCTGCAGGTGATGCAGGCTACAGGTCCTGAAAGTGCTCCTGCAGGTGCAGATGGTACTGGCTATGGCTCTCTGTTCTTCTATCAGAGCACCGTGCCCGATTATCCAAGTGGTAATACACCTGTTGATACCACAATTGGGTTGATCAACGATAACTTTACCTCAACAGCAGATGGCTGGGCGGCAGCAACTGCCAGTTCAGTAGCTACCGTACAGGATGGCAAACTGAACATTACATTGGTTACCCAGTCGAACGGTAGAGGACGCGGGGATGTTAAGAGAACAGCGGGCGCTACCCTGCAACCTGGTAACTATCCCATTTTTGCCATCAAACTCAAAAAACCAGCGGCCGGAAGTTTCACTTTCGATACCAACCTGGGTTCTTTTGGAAATGCTGCCAATAAATGGACTGGTAAAGTAGGTGATGATATTTATTATTATGACCTTACCAAAGGCGGTTTTGGCGCAACGCCAACCATGCTGCCAAAAGATGTGGCTACCAAGCTCACTACCTTCCAGTTTAAAGTAGCCGACATCACCTCTGGTGAAACCAGCTATGCGATTGAATGGGTTAAAACAGTGAAAACAGTGGCTGATCTGGTGGAAGTAACAACTCCGACCAAATCACAGACCATTACATTCGATTCACTGGCTGCCGTTACATTGGGTGATACCACAACAATTATACTGAATGCCAAAGCCAGCTCAGGCCTGCCTGTTAGTTATACCATTTCCGATACTACCATTGCTACTATTGTAAACAATAGAGTAAATGTTAAAAAAGAAGGTACAGCGATCATTACGGCTTCACAAGCTGGTGATACCGCTTTCCTGCCTGCAACACCTGTTGCCCGTACACTGGTTGTTAAACTGCCGGTTGATACCATTTCTGGTTTGATCGATGATAACTTCATTGGTACAAACGATGGCTGGGCTGCTGCAACCAGTGGTTCCGTAGCAACCGTTCAGAATGGTAAGCTGGTGGTAACCCTGGTTACCCAAACAAATGCAAAAGGCCGTGGTGATGTGAAGAGGACTGCCGGTGCTAAATTGTTACCAAACAATTATCCCATCGTAGCAATCCGCTTCAAAAAACCACAGGTAGCGAATATCACTTTCGATACCAACCTGGGTTCATTTGGCAATACTTCCAATAAGTGGACCGGTAAAGTAGGTGATGATATTTATTATTATGATTTGACCAAAGGTGGTTTTGGTGCTGCTGGTACTAAACTGCCTACGGACAGAGCTACCACATTGACTACCTTCCAGTTTAAAGTAGCTGATATCTCTTCTGGTGAAACAAGCTATGAAATTGAGTGGGTAAAAACAGTGAAAACGTTAGAAGAGCTGCAGAACACGTTACCACATGTTCAGCAAACCATCAGCTTCGATTCACTGGCTGCCGTTACATTGGGCGATAACACCCCGATTGTACTGAATGCTACCGCCACGTCAAACCTGCCGGTTAGCTATGCGATTTCTGATACTGCCATCGCTACTTTGGCGAATAACGTAGTAACACCTGTACGCGCTGGTACAGTAACCATCACAGCTTCACAGGCTGGTGATTCGGCTTACCTCCCTGCTGCAGCTGTTTCGCGTACATTGACTATAAATAAGAAGGCACAAAGCATCACTTTCGATGCACTGGCCGATGTTACCCTGGGTGACAATCCTATTGTACTGAATGCGACTGCTACTTCTGGCCTGGCTGTTAGCTATACCGTTTCTGATTCTACGATCGCTACGATCCTGAATGGTGTAATAACCCCTTTACGCGCTGGTACCGTAATTATCACTGCCTCACAAGCGGGTGATGATACTTACCTGTCTGCTGCATCAGTTTCAAATACATTAACCATTAACAAGAAGACGCAAAGCATCACTTTCAATGCCCTGTCTGCTGTTACTGTGGGTGATGTAGCAACAATTGCACTGAAGGCTACTGCAAGCTCAGGTTTGCCGGTTAGCTATACTGTTTCTGATACAACTATCGCTGTCATCAACAATGGCGTATTGACGATCAAACGTGATGGCGCTGTGACAATTACAGCTTCTCAGGCAGGTGACTCAACCTATCTGGCTGCAACGCCTGTTGTACGTACGTTGACCATTGCTCCATTGGGTATTGCTGTACAGTCACAGGATGGTGACAACGGACAAGCTACCAACAACAGTATCAACCCATATTTGCAACTGGTGAATAAGGGTAAAGCAAGTGTAGCTTATGGCGAGCTGACTGCGCGTTACTGGTTTACTGCTGAGAACTATGCAGGTATCAATACCTACATCGACTATGCTCAACTGGGTAATAGCAAAGTGAAAGCCAAATATGTACAGCTCGATCAACCACGTGCCGGTGCATATGGTTACATCGAATACAGCTTCGATAAAACAGCCGGTAACCTGGTAGCAGGTGGCAATTCCGGTGTTATTCAGTCTCGTTTTGCAAATACCGACTGGTCAAACTTCAACGAAGCCGATGACTATTCATATGCGAAGAACAAAACGTACACAAACAATGACCACATTACCTTGTATCGCAATGGTATCCTGGTATGGGGCGTTGAACCAGTAGCTGTTACACCTGAAGTGAAAGTGAAGGTTTATTCACAAACACAAAATGGTGGTAAAAACAGCATCAGCACTTTTGTATCCATCAACAACGAAGGCAATGTGCCCGTAGCTTATGGCGACCTGAGTGTTCGTTACTGGTTCACCGCCGATGGCAATTCTGCCCTGAATTCATGGGTGGATTACGCCAAGATCGGTAACAGCAATGTGCTCACCAGCTTCAATACAGTAAGTCCTGTAAAAAATGGTGCTGATAAATATTTCGAGATCAAGATTAAGCCAACCATGGGTAACCTGTACCCTGCAGGCAATACCGGTAATATCCAATACCGCATTGCAAAATCTGACTGGTCTAATTTCGATTTCTCGAATGACTATTCATACAAAGCACCTGCTAACCAGTTAGCAGTGAATGATCACATGACCGTGTATTACAAAGGACAATTGATCTTTGGTACTGAGCCAGCTGGTGCGCAACAATTGCGTGTAGCGGCCAATACCCCTGCAGATGTAATTGATAACCTCAATGCTGCTGCTGATAAGATCGTTCTGTACCCGAATCCGGCAACAGATCATTTCAACATCCAGGTAGGTTCAGTAGCACCTGACGCGATGGTAAGAGTGTATAGCCTCAGAGGCGAACTGTTACTTACGCAAAGGCTCACTACTGCTACCCAGACAATTTCCCTGCAATCTCTTTCAACCGGTATTTACCAGGTGGAAGTGCGCAATGGAAAAACTATAACAACAAAACAAATTATTAAACACTAAAACTAATAGCCAGGGAAGACTAGCCTCTTCCCTGGCTTTTTTTAACGAACACTTGTCATGAAGATTCTCAGAGGTATAACAGGAGCGAGTATGGCCGTTGTACTGCTAGTTGCCGGTTGTAAAACCAGTGAGCCGAAGGGGACCAGCAATGCACTTGATTATTGCATTACCCAGTTAACAAAAACAACCCACACCCTGCATGATAGTACCAAAATCAGTGACAGTAGTCCGGCACAAACAATACTCGATGCAACCAGAACAAGTGTACAGTCGCCCGATAAAAGTATTACAGTACAATTTTACCAGAAACAACTGGCAGCTGGTAAAAGAGAAATGTATTACCAGTTAAGTTATAAGAACCAACCCGTGATCGGTGAATCTGCCCTCGACATTCAACTCGATAATAGCCTAAGTGAACGCGCCATGGCGCTGCCGGTAGATAAACATGCGAAGTGGTGCGAGAACCTGAAAGTAACGGGCATTCATCCTGCCTCAAAAGATACAACCTGGCAACCGGTCTATGGCGAACAAAGCCAGATCCGGGACAATTACAACGCGGTTGTCATAGAAACAGTGAAAGATGACAATCCGATCTATACCCTACGTGTAGAGATCAGGGTGTATAATGAAGGCGCCGCCATTCGATATTTCTTTCCTGAGAACCCCAAGGGAACTTACTACAGGATCATACAAGAGAACACTGCCTTTAGTTTACCCGAAGGTACCTTGGCCTGGCACGCTTCCTGGGCACAGGCACCGTATAAATTACTGGCTTTAAATAACTGGCCCGATGAAAGCGAACGGCCCCTTACCCTGCAATTGCCGGGTGGGTTGTATGCTTGTCTGGCTGAGGCCGGTCTTACAGATTATGCACGCACCAAATACAAGGTGAACCCGGCAAACCCCAATACCATTCTTACCAGTATGTATAGCCCGGCCGATTTGATCTCACCGGTGGGTACGCCCTGGCGCGTGATCATGGTGGCAGAAAAACCCGGCGACCTGATCGTAAACAACCACCTGATCTTAAACCTGAATGAACCATCAAAGATCAGGGACCAGCGCTGGATCCGGCCCGGTAAGATCATGCGGGTAATGACCCAAACAACAGCCGAGGCAAAAGCGAACATCGACTTTGCAGCCAAACACCATTTGCAATACATCCTGTTCGACTGGAAATGGTATGGCCCCGCATTTAGTTTTTCATCCGATGCCACCAAAGTAGCCATTCCTGATTTTGACCTGCCTGGTATTATTCAATACGGCAAAGAACATGGCATTGGCATTTGGTTGTATGTGAATTTACAGGGCATCTATACGCAGTCCGATTCCTTGTTTCGGGTCTATCATAAATGGGGGGTAAAAGGCGTGAAGTTTGGTTTTGTACAGGCTGGTTCACACCGCTGGACAACCTGGATAGAAGAAATGATCCGGAAGGCAGCCGGCAACAACATTATGGTGAATATTCACGACGACTGGCGGCCAACCGGTGAACAACGCACCTGGCCCAATCTGATGACGGCCGAGGGCATTCGTGGCAATGAAGAAATGCCCGATGCTAGGCATAACACCATCCTGCCATTTACACGGTATATAGCCGGCGCAGCCGATTATACTATTTGCTATTACGATAAACGCATTAAAACAACACATGCGCACCAACTGGCATTGGCTGCCATATATTACAGTCCTATACAAACACTTTTCTGGTACGATAAGCCGGCCATGAGTCACAACGAACCGGAACTGGAATTCTGGGATCATATTCCCACTACCTGGGATGAGACCCATGTGCTTCAGGGAACACCCGGCGAGTGTATTACCACAGCGCGACGCAAGGGCAACGAATGGTTTGTAGGCGCCATTACCAATAACCAGGAGCGTACTGTAAAGATCGATTGCAGTTTTCTGCCCAAAGGCAAAACCTTTACTGCCCGGGTCTATTCAGACGATGCCGCGGTGACTACCGCTACCAAAGTAAAGGTTACAGAAAAAAAGATAACCGTCGCTACTATACTGGAAGTTAAACTGCTTCCTTCCGGCGGCCAGGCCATCTGGATAAAACCATAACCAAGACCTGTAAGGTGCATCACTTGAGCCTGCGTATTTATTAGGTTTAATTGCTCCTGACAGGTCTTGGTATTTTAGAAGAGGTAAGAAGTAAGAGGTAACAAAATCGCGAGCTTCCTACTTCCTACTTCCTACTTCCTACTTCCTACTTCCTACTTCGCCACTTTCTCTAACAGCTGTGTCACTTTTATATCAAGGTCCTTTGCAAAAGCCAGGGCCGGTTCATCCCCATAAGGTGCCAACAGGCTTTCCATTAAATCGTACGACAAATACACCCCATCTTCCCGCTGATGTACCAGGATGGTAACAGGGGCATAGGCCGCTGCGTCGGGTACTGATTTAGCCATGCTGCGCATGATCACCGGGTTGCCGATCAGGAAGCGCATAAGGTGGGGTTGTTCATCATGCTGCCACTTACGTAATACCTCACCCGAATCGAAGCGATAAAACTCCATCAGTCCATCGGGGCCGGTTGCTTCCTGCACCATTCGTTCGAGTTCAGTGTTGTTTTTGGCTTGCAAAATTCCCTGGTGAAAGGCTTGCATCTCCGGATGGCCAACTGCACGTTCCAGTTTTTGTATTACCTCCCCGAACGGGCGATGAGAGATTATACTGATCCGGCGAATTGTTATTTCTATCGATGTCATGATGGCTACCATGGTTAAATATTAATAAGGGAGTTGATCAGGTCTTCTGCAGGTTGTGCAGTGGGGGCGGGGCTTGGTATTCTGCGGTCATGCACATGGGAGGTGGGGGTGCGGTCAATTAATAAACTCAGTAGTTCAGGCCGGCTGTAGTGACCACGGGCATCCATGGTTTGTTTGCGTCTGTCGATCATCGTGAAATCGAGTTCTGCAATAACAACACCTTCCCCGCTTTTAAGGGGTTCGCCTATTATAGTACCATTAGGGGCAATGATGGCGGTAAAAGTACCACCCGAAATGGGGCCTATAGGTGTACCGGTGTCCTTCATGATCTGTGCCTGCTGATCTGCATCCAGCCAGGCGCTGGCACACACTACAAAACTGGCCGATTCCAGGGCATGCATGCGTACGCTTATCTCGGTTTGTTGAGCAAACAGATCGCCAAAAATAGAACCGGGATACATCGCAGAGTGGATCTGTTCCCCCTCGGTTATCATGGCATAACGTGCCAGTGGATTGTAATGTTCCCAGCAGGCAAGCTGGCCTATACGTCCCACCGTACTGTCGACGGCCCGTAACCCCGAACCATCGCCCTGTCCCCAAACCATACGTTCAGAATAGGTAGGTGTTGTTTTGCGGCGGCGTTGCAACAGGGTGCCATCGGCATCAAATAACAATTGCGTATTATAAATAGTGCTGCCATCCCGTTCATTTACACCTATCGATACAACCATGCCGGCATCTTTAGCCGCTTCTGCAATGGCATCGGTAGTGGCGGAAGGAACGGTTACTGCCTGATCGAGCAATTTTAAAAACTCATTGCCGGCCAATTGCGCATAAGGTGTTTGAACGAATGAAAAATAAGGGTAGTAGGGAATGATGGTTTCGGGGAAGGTAGCGAATTGTACGCCTTGTTTTCCTAACTCACGGATCTTATCAACTACTTTTTGCGTAGTGCCTTCGCGGCTGTAGAGCACCGGGCTTATTTGCACGGCGGCTGCTTTAACAATATTGTTTTGACTGTTTTTCATTATGTGAAAATTTGAATGGTTATGTGTCTCTTTAAGGTAGATATCGGGTAGCAGACAGGCGGGGTGCGGCGGGTAGAATGATGCAAAGGTAAATGATCACCAGGCTTTCCGGAAAGCCTGGCGACCATTAAATTAAACCAGGTTGAACTGAACAGGCACATTGCCTTTAATGGCCTTTGAATACGGACAAATGTTGTGTGCGATCTCTATTATCTGCAACGCAACTTCTCTGTCAACGCCAGGTAAGCTGATGTCCATGCGGGCAGCTAAGGTGAAGTTTCCATCGTCTACCAGCAGATCGATCTCTGCATCGATGAACAGGCTTTCGGGAAGACGTACTTTCAGTTTTTGGGCAGCTTTCGCCATGGCGCCTTCAAAACAGGCAGACCAGCCGGCAGCAAATAATTGTTCAGGATTGGTACCGGGTTTGTTTGAACCGGGCATTGACAATTTAACGTCCAGGTTACCATCAGAACTTTTTGAAGCACCTTCACGACCACCGGTTGTGTGCGTGTGAGCAGTGTAATAAACTTTGCTTGATTGGTTTGTTGTTGTTGACATTTTTCTAAATTTTAGATTGTTATTAAAATAGATTTATACCGATCGGTATATTTATGGTCAAAAAAAATGATTAACTATCCCTGGCCTCATCAGCCTTTTGAATAAGGCTGGCAAGATTGTTTTCGAGGTAAATGGAATCTGCAAGAAGGGTGGTATTGTTGAATTGGGCGCAGAGGGATGAAAGCAGGTCGTATTCAACGATCACTTTCTTTTGCTCGTTTTCATAAACCAGCAGGTGAATGGGTACATACAGTCCGGCCCCGATATGGTTGCCTATCATTCTGCCCATTATTTCCGGATTACCGAGCTGGTATTGTTTTGCATTTCTATAATGTACTTTTTGAGGCAAATCTTCCTGTGACATAATACTGTAGATCATCAGGCTGCTGTCATCACCGGTACTGTTTAGATGGCCGGCCATAGAGGCGGGGGCTGCTCCCAATGAACGAAGCGCGGCCGGCATTAATATGCCCAGTTCTTTTTCAAACTGATTGGTAAATCGATCGAAGTTGCTTTTTATCTCAAAGCTCACATGTTCTATTGTCACTGCTCTTTTCATGCTCTCTGTTCGTTTGATAGGTCAAAGTTCGTATAGCAGGGGAGTAAAACCGTTCACATTTGTGAATAAAGAAAAAGGGAGAATTAATGCTGACTTCTGATCCGGCTCAGGCTTTGGGGCGCAATACCCAGATAGGAAGCTATATAATAGTTGGAGAACATTTGCAATAAATGCGATTCCTCTTTTACTAATTTTTCATACCGGTCTGCAGCTGCCATAGTAAGCAGGGTAAAGGCCCTGTCGTACATATTCATGAAGGCAGTTTCATTTAGTTTCCGTAACCAACGTTCATAGGTAAATGATTTTTCTGTTAAATAGTGCACTTCCTTTTTCGTGAACAGGAAGGCATGTATTTCAGTCAATGCCTCAACGGCGATAGAAGAAACGGTGTTGCTGAGAAATGCCCGGTAATCGGTAGCAAACAGGTTTTTACTAACGCTTTCCTGTGTATTGAAATAAAAGTTCCAGGTAATGGTTTTGCCTGAGAAGTCGGTATAGTAGGAACGGCCCAACCCTGATACAATGAAATAGATCTTGTCGCAGGGGTTGCCTTCCAGCAGCAGCAGGTGTTTTTCAGGCAGCGTTACTTCGCTGGTATGATCGGCTATTAACTGCATGGTATCGGTATCGAGTTCTACAAACTTTCGCATGTAATTAAAAAAAGGTTCACAAGTTTCTACCGGTATCATGTAATGCAGTTAGGTTTGTCTTTCGGTAAATATGTATTACCATCAATATTGTAATAACCGATAAACCAAAAATAATGATAGTTCCTGAGATTTCCTTTAACGCGGTTAAACTCGCCTGCTGTTGAATGTTTTGGTAGAATCGGGCAATATTGCCCTGAGCAAATACCTGGGGTTCATTGGCGTCTATATGCGTGGCCAGCTTTGACAAATGCCTGGTTTTTGCCGCATATAAAAAATAGCTGTACAGCCCGGAGATAATACCCGGCGCCAGAAAAGAACGTACCAGCACAATCACCCCTACAATTTTCAGCACATGGGGAATGGGGACCCCCGCGGTTGTATACAAACCAATGGAAATATACAGCAGTGCCAGTCCAAATCCTTTAACCAGGGAGGGCAGCCAAAAATCAACCAGGCTCAGGTCATTCACAAAATAGCCATACATCAGGATGTGGTAGGCAACCATGGCGGCAAAACCTATGATGATGAGCAACTGACCGTTGTATTTATTGCGGTACCAGAAAAAGGCTATAAAACAGCCCACAATGATGCCGGGGATCAGGTACAGGTTCAATTCTGCATTCCTGATAGATTCAAAACGCAACACACTGCCTGAATAGGCGGCCTGAAACGTAGCGGGTGTAAATACACTTAACAGGATAAGCAGTACAAGCCCCAGACTGAAATTGGTTTTTTTGAACAGGTGCAAATTCAACAAAGGGCGTTTCTGGATCAGCTCTCGTTTGATAAACAACAAAAGGGCGATCACGGCACCAAAACACGCAGTAATAATGGCTGCTGAGTTGAACCAGTCTTCCACCTTGCCATACACGGCCACATAGTTGATCAGCATTAAGGCAGTGATCAACAGCAACAAACCTGTAAGGTCCAGTTGGTACAAGGGGATCTTCCTTCTCAACGGATGGTGTTCAATAAAGAAGACCGCCAGAATAATGCTGATCGCAATCAGGATAAACATAGCGTAATATGCATATCTCCAGGAGTACATGTTGGTGAGGTAAGCGGTAAACCAGGTAATGAAATACAAACCGGCTAGCACCATAAAATAAAAGAAAGGATATAACCGGGCGGTTTCCATTTTTTTGCTCCAGATGCCTAACCAGGCCAGATAGATCGGACCCACGGTAAATATTTTGGTGAAGCCTAATACAAAAGTAGCCGCTACTGTTATACCGGGACTGCTGGTAGCGGCACAAACCCAGTTCGTCAACAGCTGCATAATAAGACCGGTAAGTACCAGGGTTTTAATGGGCAGCCTGCCTAAAAGCCTTATCATAAAGATTATACTGGTACCCATGCCGATAAACAGGGCGTTGCCGGCCATGGTATATGGTTCTGCATATACCCCCAGGTCACTGTACATATCAATGGTTATTCCGGTAAATACACCATTTATACAAAGCGCTACAAACGTCAGCAGTGTTAAAACAGCATTCTTAAGGTAGGTAGGTACCCAGGTATAAAAAAGTGGTTTGATTTCCATGTTGTAATTATTTTAATGAGCGATGCGAACTTCAACATTCATTCCTGCGCGGAAGTGTTTTAGTAACTCCGCATTGGTGTCATTTTTTACAAACTCAATTCGCACGGGTATGCGTTGTTGCACTTTTATAAAGTTGCCGGTTGAATTATCGGTGGGTATGGCGGAGAACCGGGAGCCCGTTGCTTCGGCGATCGCAGATACCACACCATCCAGTTCCTGCCCACTAAAACCATCCACCCGCATTTTTACTTTTTGTCCAATGGAAAGCCGGGCTATTTGTGTTTCCTTGTAATTGGCCACCACCCAGCTGCTGCCGTTTCGTACATAGGATAGCAATGTTTGTCCGGCCTGTAACAATTGTCCTTCCTGGATGGTACGACGACCGGTAACGCCATCATAGGGTGCAGTAATAACTGTGTAGGATAAGTTCAGTTTGGCGTATTCCAGTAAAGCATGTGTGCGTTTGATATCGGCATTATTGACCGGGATCTTCTGCGAAGCCTCAGCAGCGGAAAGACCGGTAGTGGTGCGTTGTTGCAGTAATGCTTTGGTTTGGGCCGCCAATGCATCGTACTCGGATTTTACCTGGTCAAATTGTTGTTGGGTGGCAGCGCCTTCGGTCAACAGGTTCTCATAGCGGTGGAATTGTTTTTCCGCATTCCACAACCGGGCCTTGGCAGCTGCTATGTTGGCATCGCTGATGCGCAGCCCGCTTTCTACTGTATTGACGTTACTTGCTGTTACATTTTTTGAGGCATTGGCTGCCAGGTACGCTGCTTCGGCCTGTTCCACCTGAATGTTGTATTCCCGGTCATCTATCAACACCAGTGTATCGCCTTTTTTTACATGCTGATGCTCGGTAAACCGAACCTCCTTTATATAACCGGGAATGCGCGTATTAACCGGGTTGATGTATTCTTCGATCTGCGCGTCGTTGGTATACAGATCGCTGTTCAGGTGAAAATAGGTGTTTGTGCCCCAGGCGATAAAAACCAGGGCTACCGCGATCAACAAACCGTTGAGCACGATCATTTTTTTGTTTTTGTGCAGGTTGTGTTTCATATAAGTGAGTTGAGTGTATTATAATAACCCGATTGATTTTTGTAACTGGTAATGTGTGTATACCATATTGATCTGTGCATTGCTTACTTTAAGTTCTGCTTCAATTTTTGTATTGGCCGCATCGATGATGTCGGTAAGCAGGGCCAGCTGGTTGAAATACTTTTTTTCTACAATGCGGTAATTCTCTTCGGCCGATTTCAGGTCATCAGTATAAGTGGTCAGTTCATCTTTTGCTTCTTTGTATTTTATAAATGCGGCGTTTACCGATAATTCTACATTTTGTTTTTGCAGGGTTTCTTTGGCAACGGTTTGTTCTACCTGTATTTTGCCTGCTTTTACTTTCCTGGGGCTTTGGTAAATAGAAGACAGGTTGTACTTGATGCTTACACCGGCAAGCCAGATATTATAATAGATATCCATGGCCGGGAGGCTGTTGGTATAAGGCCGTTGAAAATTGTTGCTGGTAAAAAGGCTCACCTCGGGATACCGGTCGGCACTGATGATCTTCAGATTGGTTTTCGCAATTTCAATTTCCTTAGCTGCCGTTTTCAGGTCTTTGTTATTGGCATAGCTTGTTGCCATCAGTTGGGTAATGGTCACATTTTTAAAAGGAAGGGTTAACAGGGTAGAATCGGGTACCAGTTGTTCATTCAACCCAAGTCCCAGTACCACATTCAGCTGTTGCGTAAGAATATTGATATTGTCATCTGTTTTACGGATGGCCAGTTCAAGATCGGAGATGATGAGTTGGGTGCGCAACACATCATTGTTGGTCACCAGTCCCTGCTTTTGCAGGGTGAGGATATTTTTCAGTCGCTCCTGCGCCAGTTTGGTATTGTTCTCGAATACCCGGCGTTGGTGGATGAGTTTATAAATATCCAGGTATTTGGCAGCCACCAGGAATTTTATGTCTTCTCCGTTTTTGTCCTGATTCAACAAGGCAACCTGTTCTTCAAGGCTGGCCTTTTTTATATTGTTGGCAACCTCACCGCCCCGGAAAATGGTTTCCGATGCCTGCACTGAAAACTGGGTCAGGTTGTGCGGAACGGGTGCCGTTCTGTGTTTGTCGAACGAAGGTTCCCATATTTGTGAATTGCTTAAATACCCATAATTGAGGGCGGTGGCTATATTGGGCAGGTGGCCCAGTTTGGCGATGTCGATTTTTTGATGGGCCAGTTCCGTATTTTTCGCCGCTATTTTTAACTGTTCGCTGTTTTGTGCGGCCAGCTCAAAGGCATGGGCCAGGGTTAAAATCCGGGGTTGGGCTTCCTGGCTATAGCTGGCTGAAGCCGCCCCTGTCATTAATATTATCAGTAATGTTTTATGGAATGCTTTCATGGCTGATCGATTTACGGATACAAAACTACTCCCGGAGCCAGGGCTGGTTCGTTCACATTTGTGAATTAATGCGCGGAGGCAGGCGGCCCAAAAACACCAATTGCATAAAAATGACCCACTTAATAACTGAAATGGAGGCTGTTAATGGTTTATTAAGACTTTATTATACGCGCAGGGATAGATTTATTGAATGAAACGTATAGTACTATTTTTATTATTACAGGTAGCTGCATTGATCAGCCGGGCGCAAAGCTCCGCCTCCTCAACCGGTATTTCAGTCCCGGAAAACAATACCCGGTATGTTGATCCGCGTATTGGGAATGTGGGCACATTGTTGCAACCAACCCGCCCAACAGTGCAGCAACCCAACCAGATGATCCGCATGCATCCGCAGCGGACCGATTACATCGACGATCAGATTGCCAGTTTTCCATTGAACATTGTATCGCACCGGTTGGGCGAAGTCTTCGCCCTTAAACCCACCGTCAAACAACCAGTACTGGCCAGTTGGAAAGAAACTATGTTATATGACCATGACCTGGAGGTTACCAGACCCTGGTATTACAGTACCTGGCTGGTGAATGACAACATCACCGTTGAGTTTACACCCGGCAAAAAAGCAGGGTATTACCGGTTTACCTTTCCCGCCAATTCTGCCAAAAACCTTTTGTTCTCACCATATAATAATGGTGAGAGTGAATTCAACTTCACGTCGCCCCGCGAGTTCACGGGTATGGAAACTTACCACGGTAATATAAAAGTGTATGTATATGGGCAGTTCAATGCCGATGTTACTGGCGGAACCGTAAAAGGTGGGGCGCTGCAAACGGCACGAAGTGTAAGTGGCAAGGACATAAAAGCCTGGGCTGCCTTTTCCGCCAGCGCGCCTGCAGTGATCGAATTTAAATACGCCATCTCTTATATCAGTGCCGAACAGGCGAAAAGGAATTTTACCAGCGAACTGGCCAATGCCAGTTTTGAACAGGTACAGCAACTGGCTGAGAACAGCTGGAACAAAGTCATTGGACAGATCCAGGTGGCTGGCGGTACCGATGCCCAGAAACGTTCTTTTTATACCGCACTGTACCGCTGTTATGAACGACTGGTTGATATTACCGAAGAGGGAAAATACTACAGTGGCTTCGATAACAGAGTGCATACTATTGAAAACAATCGCCCTTTTTATGTCGATGACTGGACCTGGGATACCTACCTGGCACAACATCCTTTGCGGGCGGTGTTAAACCCTTCCATGGAAGAAGACATCCTTAATTCTTATGTCACCATGTACCAGCAGGGCGGCTGGATGCCTACCTTCCCGGTGTTGTTTGGTGATCATGCCTGTATGAACGGGTTCCATTCTTCCGTGATGATCCTCGATGGATATCGCAAGGGGCTGCGGCATTTTGATGTGCAGGAAGCTTATGCAGGCATGAAGAAAAATGCCACCCAGGCCACCATGATCCCCTGGCGCAATGGCCCCGCCACGCCATTGGACGAATACTATCATACCAATGGTTATTTTCCTGCCCTGCAAAAAGGCGCTACGGAAACCAATACGACCGTGCATCCTTTTGAAAAGCGGCAGGCCGTAGCCGTTACCCTCGCCGGCAGTTACGACGACTGGGCAGTAGGTGAACTGGCCAAAGAGCTGGGCAGGAGCGACGACTATAAAATCTTCAACGCCCATGCGGTGAACTATAAAAATTTATGGAACCCTACCCGTGGCCTCTTCCTGCCAAAAGACGACAAAGGCCAATGGGTACAAATAGACCCCAAGTTCGACGGCGGTATGGGCGGCCGTGATTATTATGATGAGAACAATGGCTGGACGTACCTGTGGCAGGTGCAGCATGATTTAAAAGGACTGGTATCGCTGATGAACGGCAAAGACAATTTTGAACAAAAGCTCGACCAGTTGTTTCATGAAGGATTGGATAGAAGCAAGTACGAGTTCTGGGCAAAATTCCCAGACGCTACGGCGCTGGTTGGTCAGTATAGCATGGGTAATGAGCCGAGCTTCCACATTCCCTATTTGTATAACTTCACCAACAGCCCCTGGAAAACGCAGAAGCGCATTCGCTTTTTGCTCGATGTATGGTTTAAAGACAACATCTTTGGCATTCCCGGTGATGAAGATGGCGGGGGTATGTCGGCTTTTGTGGTGTTCTCTTCCATGGGTTTTTATCCCGTTACTCCCGGTTTGCCGGTATATACCATTGGCAGCCCCTTATTTGAAAAGGTCAGCATCGACCTGCCCGGCGGCAAACAGTTTCACGTAAACGCAAGGAATTGTTCGGTGGTGAACAAGTACATTCAAAGCGCCAAATTCAATGGACAGCCACTTACCAAACCCTGGTTCACCCATGAACAACTCATGGCCGGCGGCACGCTGGAGCTGGAAATGGGACCGAAGCCGAATAAGGAGTGGGGGACAGAATGATGATAGTTGAAAGTTTAAGGTTTAAAGTTGAAAGCCCTCGCAATATGGCGAACTTTAAACCTTGAACATAAAACTTTCAACTTAATACTTTGAACTTTAAACTTTCAACCCTGAACAAAATATAGTTCATGTTACAGAAGCTTGTCTTACTACTAATAAGCCTTCATTGTATAGGTGCTTATTCTCAAACAAAACACAGTAAAAAATCAGACTTTCCTTCTTACAAAGGCCTGGTAATGGCCGGCTATCAGGGTTGGTTCAATGCACCGGAAGATGGGGCGAACCGGGGCTGGTTTCATTATGCTAACCATGGAAAGTTTCAACCAGGTGATGCTAAAATAGACCTATGGCCCGATGTAAGCGAATACAGGAAGACGTATAAAACACCTTTTCAACATGCCGATAGCAGTGTGGCTTATGTCTTCAGTTCCTACGACGCCAGCAGTGTTGACCTGCATTTTAAATGGATGCAGCAATATGGCGTGGATGGGGTATTTGTACAACGGTTCGTGACCAATATAAAAAGTCAGAACAGCCTGCACCATAACAATACCGTGTTAAGCAATGCACTGAATGCTGCCGAAAAATACCACCGCGCTGTTGCAGTAATGTATGATTTCAGTGGCATGAGACCCGGCGATGAGGAAATGGTGATGAACGACTGGAAACACCTGGTAGACAGCCTGCGTTTAACTACCCGCGGTAATAAACAACCATATTTATACCACAATGGTAAACCGCTGGTGGCCCTGTGGGGTGTTGGCTTTAACGACCACCGGGCATATGGATTGAAAGAGGTGGAAAAGATAGTCAACTTCTTAAAGAACGATAAGGAATATGGCGGCTGTTCCATTCTGTTAGGCGTGCCTACGTATTGGCGTGAGTTGGGCCGGGATACGGAAAAAGATTCCGCCCTGCATACCTTGTTGCAGCAGGTGGATATTATCCATCCCTGGTTCGTAGGCCGGTATAACGAAGAAAGCTATTCGTCATTTCCACAACTGATCAAAGACGACATAGCCTGGTGCCAGCAACACCACGTAGATTATGTGCCTACCATTTTCCCCGGCTTCAGCTGGCACAACATGTACAATCAAAGTCCCATGAACCAAACGCCACGCAACAGGGGACAGTTTTACTGGAAACAGATCATTGGAGCAATTCAGAGCGGTGCCGGAATGTTGTATGTAGCCATGTTCGATGAAGTGGATGAAGGCACCGCTATCTTTAAAATATCTAAAAACCCACCGGTGGGGCTCAGCAATTTCGTGACGTTTGAGAAAGATGTACGGGAAGATTATTACTTATACCTCACCGGTATGGCAGCCAAAATGCTCAGGAAGCAAATACCGGTACAGGTAACGGTTCCGAAACCATAAAAAGCCTATATTCATAGATATGAAAATGAAAACGATTCAATGCCTGTTGTTATTGGTGTGCTGTGCGTTCGATCAACAGCCACCGGTAAAATATCCTTATCAAAACGCCTCCTTACCTGTAGATGCCCGGGTGAACGACCTGCTGGCACGAATGACCCTCGATGAAAAGATCATGCAACTGGATATGTTCTGGGGTAAAGAAATAACTGATATGAAAGGGGGGCACGAAGCCACGGTATATTCCGAAGACTCTGTGGTAAAATATATTGGAAAAACCGGTATCGGCTCTGTGCACGATTTCTACCCCATAACAGCAGACCTGGCAAACAGGATCCAGGAGTATACTATAAAAAATACCAGGCTGGGCATCCCCGTTTTATTTATTGAAGAAGGGCTGCATGGGTATGAAAAGTTTGGCAGCACTTCTTTTCCCACACCTATAGCAATGTCCTCAGCCTTTGATACGGCGTTGATCCATAAGATCGGTCATGCCATTGCAACCGAAAGCCGGGCGCATGGCATCGATATGATCCTGGGACCTGTGCTTTGTTTACCCCGTGATGCACGCTGGGGCCGCGTAGAAGAAACCTATGGCGAAGATCCCTATCTCGATGCCGCCAATGGGGTGGCCATTATAAAAGGCATGCAGGGTAATGACCTCAGTAAACCCGATGCTGTAATTGCGGAACCCAAACATTTTGCCGTACATGGCATTCCTGAAGCCGGTAGCAATACGGCGCCTGTTAACATCGGCGAGCGCGAAGCCCGTTCTTCTTTCCTGTATGTTTTTGAGAAGGCAATCCGCGAGGGTGGCGCCATGGGCATGATGGCAGCCTATAGTGAAATTGACGGTGTTCCCTGTGTAGATAATAAATGGCTGCTCACAGACGTGCTGCGCAGCGAGTGGGGTTTTAAAGGCTTTGTGTTATCCGATCTCGGCGCTATCAGAATGAGTTTGGAGAACCATACCATTGCCGGCAGTATATCCGATGCACTGGCGCAAACCTTCAGGGCCGGTATGAATATGCAGTTCTACGACTTTGGCCATGCTGTTTTTCTGGATGCCATGAAGCAGGCCGTAAACAATAAACAACTGCCCATAGAAGTATTGAACCGGGCCGTACGGGAAGTATTACGGGTGAAATTTTTATTGGGACTTTTTGATAAACCATATACCGATACGTCGTTGGCCGATCGCGTATTCCATTCCCAAACGCACCAGGACCTTGCTTTGCAGGCTGCGCAGGAAAGCATTTGTTTGTTGAAGAATGACAATGGGTTGCTGCCGGTAAGATCGGGCGTACGCTCCCTCGCTGTTATTGGCGAACTGGCAACCAGTACTTACCTCGGTGGTTATTCGAACCGGGATGGTAAAGCTATTTCCGTGCTGGATGGATTGAAACAACGCGCCGATAACCGCTTTCAAATACAATATGAAAAAGGCTACGAAGGCAATACCCTTACTGAGGAGGCCAAACAAAAAGCCGTTGAGCTGGCGAAGGCTTCAGACCTGGCCATTGTAGTGATCGGTGAAAATGTAAAAGAAGTAGGCGAGGGGAAAGACCGCGCCCACCTCGATCTTAGCGAAGCGCAGGTAAACCTGGTAAAAGCTATTGTAGAAACCGGCAAACCTGTAGTGGCTGTATTGAAAAATGGCCGGCCGCTTTGCATCAACTGGGTGGCGGAACACGTACCTGCCGTGCTGGAAACCTGGTTCCTGGGTGAAACAGCAGGAACCGCCATCGCCGATGTGTTGCTGGGTACGGTAAACCCATCCGGCAAATTGCCTATGACCTTTCCACGCAGCGTAGGACAAATTCCCATTTATTATAACCACAAACCCACCTCACGATATAACTATGTAGATGAAAAAAATACGCCCTTATATCCGTTTGGACATGGGTTGAGTTATACCAGTTTCGAGTATACCGATCTGCAGTTGTCGCCCGCACAGATCCCGGTGAATGGAAAAACTACGGTATCCATTGCAGTAAAGAACACCGGTACTGTGGAAGGTACAGAAGTAGTGCAACTGTATCTCCGCGACCTGGTAAGCAGTGTAACTACGCCGGCTATGAGTTTAAGAGGTTTTCAACGGGTAAGCCTGAAGCCGGGCGAGAAAAAGGTGGTGCAGCTTCCCCTTACAGCAGATGACCTGTCGCTTTGGAACCGCCAGATGAAACGGGTAGTGGAACCAGGTGAATTTAAGCTCATGCTGGGCAGTTCCTCCGTGGACATTCGTATGGAAAAAATTCTGACAGTGAAATAGTTTTGGTTCATGCAAGATCTGCAGTTTGACTTCCCGACGGGTACCCGTCGGGATTTTTATTAACTTTATTGACTACATATGAACCAGCTCATCCTTACCAAAGAACAGGCAAGAACAATCATTCTCCATGCGGCCGGACTGGCCAAACGTGCGCAGTTTGGAAAAGGGCGCGAAGCCGTGTATAAACTCATCGATCATTTGGGTTTTGTTCAGCTCGATACCAACTATGTGGTGGAACGGGCGCATCACCATGCCATTTTTGCCCGCGTGCCCGATTATAAACCCGAATGGCTTGAAGAACTGCAACACGATGGACGGGTGTTTGAATACTTCACCTGTGATGCAGGTTATATGCCCATGCATGATTTCCGTTTTTCACTGCCCATAAAAGAAAGTTTTGCTAAACGATATCCATTGGAACAACCCGAGATCAACCTGATGAAACAGGTGCTCGACAGAATAGGACGAGATGGCCCACTGGGCGTAAAGGATTTTGATAATGACCGCCAGGTGGCCAGTTCAGGGTGGTGGGACTGGCGTCCTTCAAAGGTGGCACTCGAACGATTGTACATGAGTGGCCAGTTGATGGTTACGCGCAAAAAAGATTTCCATAAACAGTATGACCTGCCCCGGAATATCATTCATGCCGATGTAGATACCAGCATGCCAACACCCGAAGAATTTGCGCGGCAGGTGATCAGGCGTTGTTTGCAAAGTATGGGGGTGGCCTATGCCAAAGAAATGGCCTGGCGGGCGCATTATGTAAAAGACAACCTGGTAAAAAAGGAATTGGAGAAAATGGTTGCGGAGGAAGAAATACTGCAGGTGGCGGTAGAAGGATTGAAAGGGCCGCTCTATATGTTGCCCGCCTATAAAAACAAAAAGCTCAAATTGACCGGCGATGCCTTTATCCTGTCGCCATTCGATTCGTTGAATGTGTTCAGGCACCGCCTGAAAGATTTCTTCGATTTCGATTACCAGATAGAATGCTTTTTACCGGCCCCCAAAAGGAAATACGGTTATTTCTCGCTGCCCATTTTAATAGGCGATCGCTTTGTGGCCCGGATGGATTCAAAAGCAGATCGCAAACAGGGGCAATTGATCGTACACAATCTCCACTTTGAACAGGTAAAGCTCACTAAGGCCATGCTTGAGGCATTTACGGATGTGTTGAAGGCGTTTGCCCGGTTCAACCAGTGCCATGAAATTGTGATTAAAAAGTCGAATAACAAATCCTATTTAAAAGCGATCAAAGAGGGGTTAATATAGACATAACATACGAATTGTTTCTTTGCGGCCATTAGTAATAAATCAACAACTCAATTGAAAAGGAAATTAATAGCCGGGATGGCAGTAGCTGGCCTGCTGTTGCCATTTATCAGCAGCGCGCAAAGAAAGCCTGATGTACAGGCGCATTTGATCCGTGGTCCCTATTTACAGGTGGCCAGCAGTACCAGTATTGTTATACGCTGGCGTACCGATGCATTACAAAGAAGCGTGGTAAATTATAGTCCCGATGAAAAAGAACTAAAAGGCCTGGCAGAGGATCCGGCCCTTACCTTTGAGCATAAGGTTACCATAACCGGTCTTTCACCGCGTACTAAATACTATTATGCCATTGGCGGTGGTCCCGGCGATACGTTGCAAAAAGGAAGCGATAATTATTTTGTAACCCTGCCGCCTCCCGGTGCTGAAGGCAGTTACCGCATCGGCGTATTTGGCGACTGTGGCAACAACTCCGTAAACCAGCGTTCGGTGCGCGACCAGGTGATAAAATACCTGGCCGATAAACCCATGGATGCCTGGATCCTGTTAGGCGATAATGCTTACACCTCTGGCCAGGACCCGGAATTCCAGGAGAAGTTCTTCAATATTTACAAAGACAACCTGCTGAAGAAATATCCTTTATTCCCAGCGCCCGGTAACCATGACTACAATGATTTTTATCAGTATAAAGCAACCGCGCAGGCCACACATGATATTGCTTATTACCAGAATTTCTCCATGCCCACCAAAGGGGAGTGCGGGGGCGTAGCTTCCGGCACCCAGGCCTTTTATTCATTTGATATTGGTAATGTGCACTTCCTGTCAATCGATTCTTATGGCAAGGAAGACAAGGAAACCCGCCTGTACGATACGCTGGGCGCCCAGGTACAGTGGATAAAAAAAGACCTGGAAGCATTTCACAATACCAAAAGAGGATGGGTAGTGGCGTACTGGCACCATCCGCCATACACTATGGGTTCGCATAACTCCGATCACGAAACGGAGCTGGTAAAAATAAGAGAGAACTTTATCCGCATCCTGGAACGGTATGGGGTTGACCTCATCGTTTGTGGCCACAGCCATTTGTATGAAAGATCGCGGTTAATGAACGGCCATTATGGAATGGAAGCTACTTTCAACGCAGCAGAACATAACCTGAGCTCTTCAACCGCCTTATACGATGGCAGTGAAAATTCCTGTCCATATATAAAAGATTCAGCCAACAAAGGCACGGTGTATGTGGTAACCGGTTCTGCCGGCGCCATGGGCAGCAGACAGGCTACCTATCCGCACGATGCCATGTATTATTCTTATAACGAGTTGGGCGGTGCGTCCATGATCGAGGTCAATGAAAACCGCCTGGAGTTGAAATGGATCTGTTCCGACGGACAAATCAGGGACCATTTTGTAATGATGAAGGATGTGAACCGTGACCAGGTGATCACCATTAAAAAAGGCCAGGCGGCCACCCTCACCGCCTCTTTTATCGGTACGTATAAATGGAACAAAGGGAAAGATGCCACCCGCTCTATTATCGTAAAACCAACCGCTGCAAAAACGGTGTACGAAGTAGTTGATCCCTATACCTGTTTGAAAGACAGGTTTGAAGTACGCGTTTCGAAATAATCTGAAGCAGGAAGTAAGATGTATGAGGTACGAAGCAGGAGGTAAGAAATAGGAAGTAAGCGGTTCGCGAGCTTCGCAAATTCCTATCTCTTACTTCCTACCTCCTCCATCTTACCTCTTACTTCATCATTCCTCCCCCACATATTCTATTTTTCCCCTACATTTGCGCGTGTTATGGTTCTCTTCCGGCCAGTTCGGGAGGGATTAAAAGGGAACCCGGTGTAAGTCCGGGGCTGTCCCGCAGCTGTAAGTTTCGTGAATGATGATCATTCACAAGAGTTCAATCTACAGCCACTTCCCGAAGTATCGGGAGGGAAGGTGTTGAACAAATGAAACGAGCCAGAAGACCTGCCATTTCAAGCTTATTTATCGGCTTTCGTGGAAGAAGCTGGTGAAAACAATTAAAGGCCTGCTGTTGCCTCTCCATTTGTTGTTTTTACAGTTTGTTCCATGGTGTGCAGCCAAAACAAAAATTAATTGAAGACAGCTTTAATTATATCTGCTTTCCTTGGCGTGGGGCTTTTATTGCCGGCTGCGCTTGTTGCACAACAAAAAGACAGTGTAATAACCCTGGAAAAGGTGACTGTTGGGTCTCAAAAAAAGAAGCAACCATTCACCGCGATAACACCGGCCCAGTCTTTAAACCGCCAAACGCTGCAACAGATCAATGCACCCTCGGTGGGTGATGCGGCCCGTTTCTTTTCCGGTGTTCTGGTAAAAGATTATGGTGGCGTAGGCGGTCTTAAAACCATTTCGGTAAGAAGCCTGGGCGCACAACATACCGGCATCAATTACGATGGCATTCCGGTGTCTGATGCGCAAACCGGGCAGATAGATCTGAGCAAGTACAGCGTAACCTTTGTGCAAAGCATCGATCTGCAACAGGCGAATGCACAAACCGTGTTACAACCGGCCCGGGCCTATGCGGCTGCGGCTGTGCTCTCTATCAATACCCTCTCTTTTTCTACGGAAGCTTTACAACGGAATCGTTGGCAGGCCGGTTTAAGAGCAGGCTCCTTTGGGTTATGGCAACCATCCGCCGGAATAAACCTCGCGTTGCCCAAACAGATGGCACTTGGCATAAATGCCGAAGGGGTGTTCTCAAAAGGTAATTATCCCTATTATGTAGATAATGGCAGTTCCTCCCTGAATACCAAACGGAAGAATACCGATGTACAATCATTCCAGGGAGAAATAAATATGCTGAAACAATTCGCCGACAGTGCTACCTGGCAGGTAAAGTTGTCGGGGTATAACAGCAGCCGTGGATTGCCAGGCGCCGTAACATTTTATAATGAACGGTCGGTACAACACCTGTGGAACGAGGATTATTATGTACAAAGCCGCTACCGTAAATTCTTTAATCATAACAACACCGGCCTGCTGATATCAGCAAAGGCCACCCGCAGTTATACCAGGTACCGGGATCCCGATTACCAGAACAACAGTGGCGGGCTCGATAACCGGTATACCCAATACGAATACTACCTCAGTGCAGCCGTTAGCCAAATTGTACTGGAGCATTTGACCGTATCGGCCTCTTCAGATGCGGCTTATTCAAAGCTGAATGCCAATGTGGTGGGTTTTGTGTACCCCGAGCGCAAGAGCTTTTGGAACAGCATGGCGTTAAATTATACCCGACCCCTTTGGCAATTGAATGGGTCCGCTTTGCTTACTACTATCAACGACGAGGTGAAAACAGGGCCGGCTGCCAGTACCATCAATAAGCTTACGCCATCATTTGCATTCAATGGGAAGCTAACGGCACACAGTCCCTTTATGTTGCGCCTGTTTTACAAACATGTATTCCGGATGCCCAGTTTCGACGACCTGTATTACCGGCTTATTGGTAATACTTCCCTGCATCCCGAATATGCGCGGCAATATAATATCGGCGTCGTGTATGCAACAGCCATGAAGGGTGTGGTGAAACACCTGCAGCTAAGTGCCGATGCCTATTACAATTCAATCAGGGATAAAATAGTGGCGGTGCCCGGCAAAACGCTGTTTGGCTGGACGATGTTGAACCTGGGTAAAGTAAGCATTAAAGGCGTAGATGTAACAGCTGAAATAGATGGTGCATTCAGTGAACAGGTAAACTGGTTCACCCGGTTGAACTATACCTTTCAACATGCGCTGGATGTTACTGACCCAACAAGTGTAACCTATAAGAACAGGATCCTGTATACTCCCGATCACTCCGGTTCCGCATTGGCCAGTGTCAATTACCGGCAATGGACTGCCGGCTACAGCCTGTTGTTTTCCGGTATCCGGTACGATCTGGGTGAAAACAATCCACATAACCAGATAGAAGGTTGGGGAATACATGACGTATTTGTTTCCCGCCGGTTCAATATAAAACAATATGCCCTGCAGGTAAAAGGCGAGCTCAATAACCTGACCGATCAAAAGTATGATGTGGTACGGTTTTTCCCTATGCCGGGCAGGTCATGGAAAATAAGTTTGCTTTTTAATAATTTATAATTAACCAACATGAATCAGAACAGGATCATTTTATTAGTAACCCTTTTGGTAGCAGGTTTGGCGTCTTGTAAAAAAGATAAGGACGACACACAGGCGCCAAAGATTACTCCCGGTGTATTGGTATTGTGCGAAGGCCTGGCGAATAAAAATAACAGCATGCTTTCGTATTATAGTTTCAGTACCCAAACTGCCAGTACCGACTTATTTGCCAATACAAATGCTGGTACCGGCCTGGGTGATACGGGTAACGATATGGTGATCTATGGAGGTAAAATGTACATCGTAATGAATGTGTCGAGTGTAGTGACTGTAGTGGATGCACACACTGGCTTAAAAATTAAAAATATAGATTTTTTAAAATCTGATGGCGCGCCCCGCCAGCCCCGTTATGTGATACCTTACAAATCTAAAATACTGGTGTCTGACTGGGATGGTAAGGTGGCCGTTATTGACACCACTGGCTTAACCATTGAACAGGATATTAACCTGGGGAAAACCAATCTGGAGCAAATGGCCATCATTGGTGATAAATTGTATGTTGTTAATTCAGGAGCGTTGAATACGGTGAACGATTCAACCGTTTCAGAGATCAACCTGAACACCATGACCGAAACCCGTAAAATAACCGTAGGTTACAATCCCGGTTATATGACTGCAGACGAAGCAGGAAATTTGTACATCACGTGCGGTCCTGATTATAATACGGGCACTTTAGGGGCAAGACTGGTTAAGGTAAGCACCGCCAGCAATTCAGTGTTGAAAGTGGCTGACACCTCGGTAGGCCGCATTAAATACTATAACGGCGCGCTGTATGCAGCCAGCAGTTACGAAGGCGTGAAAACAGTACGGAAATTAAGCACCACCGATTTTTCACAGCAGAGCCCCAACTTTGTTACAGATGGCACTGTAATAGTTAATCCCTATAATGTGAATGTTAATCCCGACAACGACGATGTTTACATTACCGATGCAAAGGATTACAAAACTTCAGGCGAAGTATTTTGCTTTGATAAAAACGGTAAGATCAAATTTTCATTCTCTACCACGCCTGCGGTTAACCCCAGCACAGTGGTATTCGTAAAATAACAGTTCGTATAAATTTTCCTGGAAGGGCATGTGCTTAAGGGCGCATGCCCTTTGTGTTTTAAATTATAAGTATGTAAAAATGGTGGACTAATTAAAAAGTACTATCTTAGGGAACAGCCAGGCCATCCTTAGGATGTAATATTCCACTAAACAGGTAGGAAATAAATAATATAGGTTTTATCTGTTATTCATTCATTGATCACCCATCTAATTTTTTCTTCCTAAAAATCAATACTTATGGTTGAAGCAACAAGAAAACAGACCGCCCTTGGCGATGTGGCGGCCCGGCAATTGGCTATTGCAACCCGCACGGTGCCCCAAATGATCACCATTACGCCCCGCTGGCTTACCCATCTCTTAAGCTGGATCCCGGTTGAATCGGGCATTTACCGGCTTAATAAAGTTAAGGATGCCAGCAGTGTACAGGTTGATTGTTCTGCGCGCGATGAACGCGAACTGCCACAAACCTATGTTGACTATATTGAAGATCCCCGGGAGTATATGCTGAGTGCGGTGAATACCGTATTGGATGTGCATACCCGTGTGTCTGACCTGTACAGCAAACCGTATAACCAGATTGGTGAGCAGTTACGCCTGATCATTGAAACAATCAAGGAGCGGCAGGAGAGTGAGCTGATCAATAATCCCGAATATGGATTATTACACAGCATTGCTCCCCAGCAGCGGATCCGCACCCGCACGGGTGCCCCCACACCTGATGACCTGGACGAACTGATCAGCAAAGTATGGAAGCAACCGGGTTTCTTTTTATTGCATCCCATTGCTATTGCAGCTTTTGGCCGGGAATGTACCCGCCGGGGCGTTCCGCCACCAACGGTTTCTTTATTCGGTTCCCAATTCCTTACCTGGCGGGGTATTCCACTGATCCCAAGCGATAAGATCGCCATTGAAGACGGCAGATCCAAGATCTTACTGTTGCGTACAGGTGAAAGCCGCCAGGGGGTGGTAGGGTTGTATCAGCCCAATTTGCCCGGCGAGCAGTCACCCGGTCTGTCCGTTCGCTTTATGGGTATCAATCACCAGGCCATAGCCTCTTACCTCGTTTCCCTGTATTGTTCTTTGGCTGTACTGGTAGATGACGCCGTAGCGGTGCTCGATGATGTTGAAATTGGTAAATATCATCAATACAACTAATGGCTATGAGTGTAAATCATCAACATGCAAATGGACACGCAAACGGATTACCCGATGTAAAGATGCTGGAGCAGTTAGCCAACCGGTTTTTTAAAACACTGCCCAATGATCAGTCAGCCATTCCAACCTATCGGCTGGAGCCACCTGCACCTGCGAATGGCGCTGTACTGCAATCGGTGGCTGGCAGTGGAATCTCTCCCTCGGCATTGGAGCAGGGAAACTCTTTTGATTTAAAAGATCCGCAAACCAGTTTGCCCGATCCGCATTTTGTAGCCGGACAGATCCCGAAATCAGTAGCCGGCAGCGGCATTTCCCCTGCTATAGAAAATAAGAGCAACACCGTGCCTTCGTTTGAAGAAGAGTTACAGCAGATCCTGAAACAGATTTCGGTTATCATTCCCGGTTCACAGTTGCCCGATTTTTCAGCACCTTCTTTTTATTTCCTGGCTGGTCAACAATCAGGGATACACGCACAACCACCATTCGATCTCAATAAAGTACGGGCTGATTTTCCGATCCTGCAGCAACAGGTAAACGGGCACCCATTGATCTGGCTCGATAATGCAGCTACCACGCAAAAGCCCAGACAGGTGATCGATCGCATCAGTCAATTTTATGAAACGGAGAATTCCAATATACACCGCGCAGCGCATGAGCTGGCAGCCCGGGCAACAGATGCTTATGAAGGGGCGCGCAAAAAAGTACAGGGTTTTCTGAATGCGGCTTCTGTTAATGAAATCGTTTTTGTGCGGGGTTCCACCGAAGCCATTAACCTGGTAGCGCAAAGCTGGGGCGATCAACATCTAAAAGCCGGCGATGAGATCATTGTCAGTCACCTGGAGCACCACGCCAATATAGTACCCTGGCAGCAACTGGCGGCCAAAAAAGGGTTGGTGTTGCGCGTGATACCGGCAGATGATGATGGTCAGGTTATTCTGGAAGAATATGCAAAACTGTTAAGCCCCAAAACAAAGCTGGTTTCTTTTACCCAGGTGTCTAATGCACTGGGCACTGTTACGCCCGCAACGAAGATTACAGCCATGGCGCATGCTATCGGTGCTAAAGTATTGATAGATGGGGCACAGGCGGTTTCACACAAAAGGGTAAATGTACAGGAGCTGGATTGCGACTGGTATGTATTTTCCGGGCACAAGGTCTTTGGCCCAACCGGTATTGGGGTTTTATACGGAAAAGAAGCCTTGCTGAACGAAATGCAACCCTGGCAGGGTGGGGGTAATATGATCAGGGAGGTGACTTTTGAACATACTACCTATCAGCAGGCACCAGCCCGGTTTGAAGCGGGCACCGGTAATATAGCCGATGCCGTGGGGCTGGGTGCTGCCATCGATTATGTTTCTGCAATAGGATTAGAGCTGATTGATCAATACGAACATAACTTATTACACTATGCTACCGGGTTATTAAAACAGGTAAAAGGCTTGCGGCTCATTGGCACTGCTGCCGATAAAGCGGGCGTATTATCGTTTGTACTGGAAGGTTTCAAAACAGAAGAAGTAGGCGCCTGGCTCAATAAACAGGGCATTGCCGTACGTTCCGGGCATCACTGTGCCCAACCCATCCTGCGTCGCTTTGGCGTAGAGAGCACGGTTCGGCCATCACTGGCCCTGTATAACACCTGTGCCGACGTGGACACACTGGTACAGGCATTACAGCAGATCCACTAACGGAAATGCACCGTGTTTGCATTTTTAAGGTGTAAATACGGTGCATTTTTTTAGTGCACTCATGTCACTACCTGACGTTTTTTCGTGTACTCACAGCATTCTTTGTGTTGAAAATCAATGCACCATACTGTGAGAAAGCGCAGGTTAAAAATTCATTCCCAACATATTCTGAAAATTTTTTTAGCTTTGCGTATTCCCGGTTTGCAGTCAACCTGTCATATTTTAAGATCAATATTTGTATGCCGGGTGTTTCCCGTTCGCGTAGCTGTTACATAGATTCCCGCAGTCATTCCAACCAATTTAATAGGATGGTGTATTTGGACCTGTTCTGTCCAGATATCATTTCCGATAGCTTTTATTAAGCTGTACGGGGTGGTTTTTTCAACTCCAAACTGCCTGTTTATAATGAAAAAATTTCAATTGGATGAAGTAGCGTTATTGCAGGGACTTAACTGCCGGGATAAACATACCATCAATAAGTTGCATGGTCATATTCATAAGAAATTTTATTGGTACGCCTATGACTTTCTGAAAGATAAGGCGCAGGCAGAAGATGCTATTACCGATGCCTACCTCGCGATCATAAAATGGGAGGAGGCATTTGTAAGCCTGAACAATATTGAGGCATGGTTATATAAAAGGGTGCGCTGGATTTGTCTGGATATTTTGAAGAAAAGGGCAACCCATGGAAATATTGAGGATCTAATGGAAATGCCGGATGACGACAACAGCGTAGAGGAAAGAAAGACAAAAGCAGAGTTTTATCATTTAGCCTTACAGGCGATTGAAAATCTGCCTGACCGGAACAAAAAATTAATGAAACTCTACTACTTAGATGAGATGTCAACACGAGACATAGCCGACGAACTGGGAATGAACGTTAAAACGGTACATAATACAAGAAAACTGATACTGAAAGCCATAAGGAATGAACTTATCCGTAAGTCATTGACAGTGCTCATATTAGGTATACTGCTGCCGCTTAAATAAAAAAAAGTTGTCATTTTTTCGGGACTAACGATTGTTTGCCTCTTTTATTTAATCGCAGCACAACCCCAAAACATCCATCATATTAAACCTGGCATATGGCTACTACGCATTATAGGATGGCTGAGTTGGTACACAAGCACATGACAGGTAGCTTGTCAGGACCAGACAGCATTGAACTAAACCAGATCCTTACAGACCCCGCTAAACGGAAGCTCTTTGAGGAATTAACTGACTGGCACCAGACAAGGGCGCAGGTAAAGATCATGAGTGAAGGTAAAACCCGGGTTTCCTGGCGGCAAATAGAAGCGGCTTACCCCTTTCATAATAAATGGTATGGCTTGAAAAAATACCTGGCTGCTGCTGCGGTTATACTGCCTGTTGCCGGGGTGGTTGCCTGGTATTTTTATGCAAAACCGGCACAGGAAGTAATACCAACAGTAGCACCCGGCCCCGCTCAAACGCAGTTTGCCAGCTATCATGCCAAATCGCAAAAAGCGGTCTGGAAGCGGGCGGCCGGTCTGGCTGTTTTTCTGGATGAGCTAAAAAACGGAGTGATTGGTTATGCTGATGGCGAGCCGGTGATAAAGAACGACAGTGAACTGGTATACCCGGCTGCCCGGCGCAGTAATACCCTGTTAACCGATACACTGCAAACATTACGCGGCGGGTATTACCGGTTACAGTTGCCCGATGGCAGTAAAGTAGTGTTGAACAGCGCCTCAACCGTTTTGTTTGCTTCCACATCCGGTAGTAGTGAACGGCGGGTGTCAGTAATCGGGGAGGCTTATTTTGAAGTGGTAAAAGACCGCACCCGGCCATTTTATGTACGGGTACCCGGACTGGAAATTGAAGTAACTGGCACCAAATTCAATATAGAAGCATATGAAGAAGATAACATAATAAGAACATCGCTGGTGGAAGGTCATGTAAAATTAAAAGTTGGTAAACAGGTGACCTACCTGAAAGCCGGCGAACAGGCGGTGTTTACTGCATCGAAGCAACTCGAAGTGAAAACCGATGCCACCCTGGTAAAAGATGCCATTGGCTGGAAAGATGGATCTTTTGTTTTTAAAGACAATACGCTTAAAGAAATAATAAATGAATTGTGCCGGTGGTACAACCTGGAAGTCCAATATAAAGGTGAAATTCCTGAAAATACCTATTACGGTATCTTTTCCCGGTCCAGCACAATAGAGTCGATTCTTGACTATCTGCAAAAACAAACCGGTATCGGTTTTTTAGTAGACGGAAAAAGGATCATCATACAACCATAGTCCGGAGTTTGCTGCATCAATTGTAGTCTGTTCAAATCCCATAGCCATGCGGCTTATCCTATTCATCCCAAAGCCTTTCCTATTTTGACTTTATCCGCTCTGTCATTAGGAACCAATGACAGTCCTAAAGCACCCTGCGAACCTATAAATGGTTCGCAGGAGTTGTCAGGGGCCAACTCTCTTTATCATTTTTAATTAATTGGAGAATTGCCTGAAGGCAAAACGAAGTGAATTTACGATACTTCCGTTGGAGTATGCTTTCACTTCGTTTATTTTTTGGTTAAAGGCATTATGTTTATGAAACGATTGCTGTTTATTGTCATACTCTGCCTGTATGCAGGTAAAGTAACCTATAGTCAACTACAGATCTTGCAAAAAAAGATCCCGTCCAAATATAACGGGAAGCCGCTTTTTGTAGTACTGGAAGATATTCATGGGTACACTGATTTGACGGTTTTTGTGAGAACGGAATGGATGCGGTGTACAACCCCCGTGTACTGCAGGGAAGACAGCCTCACTGTAGAGGCATTACTAAATCGGATCTTTCAGGGGCAGCCCTTACAATATAAAATAAAAGACGGTTCTATCCAGATCTCTCCCAGACCATTAAAGGTGGTGATAACCGGATTATATGGGGCTCCGTTAGACTGGGTTTCGGTGACCATCCCCAATCGCCAGTCGGTTATGACAAACAGCAATGGGGAAGTGATCATCGATAATGCTGCCTGTGAACAACAGCTCAGTTGTAGCCGGGTGGGCTATGAACCCGACGTTTATGAATTGCACGGCGATACCCTTTTGCACGTGCGGATGAAACTGAACCTGGTTACGCTCGATAGTGTGTCTAAACTCATCAATACCGGTTTTCAGTTTCTCTACAAAGGACAGGCAACCGGCGCTTACTCCCAGGTATCCAAATCACAACTCGATCGTCAGATCGAAACCTCCATCTTAACAAAGATCGGCGGACGGGCAGCAGGGGTATTGGTCAATATGAACCGAATGCCCAACACCAACCTGCCTTTTATTTCCGTTCGCGGACAAAGCACCCTGTTCGCCAATACAGACCCCTTGTATGTAGTAGACAATCTCCCTTATTATGGAGATATCAGGAATATTAACCCGAACGATATTGAAAACATTACAGTGTTGAAAGATGCTGCGGCCACGTCTATCTGGGGCGCCCGCGCCGGCAATGGCGTCATTGTACTTACTACAAAAAAGGGGAATGACAGGAAAAGACCAATCCTTGAACTGAACAGCTCCCTCACTATAACGGCAAAGCCTGACCTTTGGTACCTGCCGCTGCCAAGCTCAAAAGAATACATCGGGATCAATAGCATGCTTTTCGATAATAGTTGTTTTAAAGGCGATCTCAATTCCTATTACACACTGGTGCCGCCTGACGTGGAGATCAGGCAACGATACAATGCGAAATCAATTACCGAGAAAGAGATGGAGGCGGAGCTCGACAGCCTCCGTTCAAAAGATGTACGCGATGATCAGCGTCGTTTGTTGTACCAGACCGGTTTAACAACCAGGCATACGCTGGGTGTTGCCGGTGGCGGTGAAAACCTGCGGTATTACCTGGGTGGTGGTTTTGAAAATAAAGGGATGACGCAGGTTAAGTCGTACCAGCAACGGACCACCCTTACGGGTAACCTGAGCTATGCTAAGAATTTGTGTGAGTTTGGTGTGCAGGTGTTTTTTACCGACACGCGGTCTACGGTGCATGCCACCCCGGATGGATTTTTTCCTTATTCAGATCTGAATGAGGAAGTGCCGCGTGACCTGAAACCACATTATAAAGATAGTGTATCGGGGTTGTTGCAGGACTGGGCGTATCGCCCGCTGCAGGAAAACCGGGAAACAGCCACTTTCCAAAAAGGACGGCACTCCCGGTTAACCCTAACAGGTAAATTTCATCTGACGAGTGATTTAAACGTGCAGTTTATCTATGAGCGGCAGCAGGGCGCAGAAGAAATAAATGATATAAAAGGCGCCGCATCTTACTATGCCCGGAATTTGCAGAACAGGTTTGCCAGCAGTAATGGCGGTGTTGCGGACTATTTGATCCCGCTTGGTGGCATCCTTGATTACGGCACCAATGAATACACAGCCAATAAAGCGCGGGTGCAGTTGAATTTTGAGTGGAATAAGAAGCGGAATCTGCGCATCTCGGCCCTGGGCGGGGTGGAATTTGGAAAGTTTAGAACAGACAGCTTTGCCATGCGCTATTTTGGGTATTATGGCGATCGCAACCGGGCCGTCCCTGCTACAAAATTTGACGGGAACTATCCATTGTTTTATGATCCATCATCAACAGATCGTGTGCTCAATGTAAATCGGATAGGCGCCGGTTTTGATTTTTATCCTTCTGCTTATATCAATACCGCATTCACCGTAAGGCGCAGATATACCTTTTCTGTTAGTGGGCGGATAGACCAATCCAATCTCTTTGGCCTGAAAACAAATCGCCAAAGTATACCTCTGTGGTCTTCGGGTTTTAGGTGGAATGCCGGGGATGAATCCTTTTATCCCAAGACGTCATTTTTGCCTTATTGCACACTCAGGGCATCGTATGGCTTAAGCGGTAATGTCGATAAACGCACTACCGCTTATACCTCTGCGGTGATAGAGGCTGGCACCAACCAGTTCAATGCCGTTCAAATGAGTATTATTAGCCCCAATAACCCTTTTCTCCGATGGGAAAAGAGCGGTTTGTTCAATGTTGGTATCGATCTGGCAGACCGGAAAAAACAACTGGAATTAAGTGTTGACTATTACCGCCGGAAATCAAGCTTTTTATTGGCACAGGGAGCTCAGGACCCAACCCTGGGCAGTAGCTTTTTCTGGGGTAACAATGCAGCTATGGAAGGAAGTGGCTTTGATGTAAGCCTCGCAACCAATCATGCCTTTGGGAAGCAATGGCGGTTGAATACTTTGTTACTGCTTGGCAAAACCACCAATAAGGTTACCCGTTATGATGCTTCATATAATCAGGCCTGGTATTATACTGAACCGGATTTATTAACTCCAAAGGTGGGCGATGCAGTAAATTCACTGTATGCATATAAGTGGGGCAAGCTGGATGCAAGTGGCGATCCGCAAGGTTATTTGAATGGGGAGCTGAGCAAAAACTACGACTCCATTTACACGGCTTCGCCCAATAGCCTGGAACGGGTGGGTTCCAGGGTGCCTATCTATTCAGGCAGTTTTTTTAGTTCTTTAAGTTATGGGCGGTTTACTGTAGCTGCTACGCTTGTATTCAAAGCCAAATATTATTTCAGGCGCAGCTCCATTAACTATGGCCGGCCATTGAGTATGGTGGTAGCGGGTTTGGATGACTATGCAAACCGTTGGCAGGTGGCGGGCGATGAAAATAAAACAGATGTTCCTGCCCTGAATGCTGACCCTTCCCGGAATCTGTTCTACAGCAATGCCATGCCGTTGGTGGTGAAAGGAGATCATATCCGATTGTACGATGCATCGGTAACCTATAATTTACCTGCGGCCGGGCTGAAAAAAATGAAACTGCAGGCATTGAGTTTTTATTGTATCGGCAATAACCTGGGATTGATATGGAAGGCTGCGCCGGGCAAAATAGATCCGGATTATCTCACTGGCAGCCCCGAACCTAAAAGCATAACAGTTGGCGTAAAGTGTACTTTTTAAATTATAGACACAAGATTAATATGAAATATGCGATTGCTTTGCTGTTGGTTTTATTACAAACGACAGCCTGTAATAAAAAAGACCTGTTAAAAGAAAAACAGGGTACTGCGATTATTGTGCCCACAACACCCGCTGACCTCCAGGCCCTACTGGATTATGAGGAAGTGTTTGCACCAACCACTTCGTTTAATTTTATTGGTGGCGACGAGTTTTATTTCGTAGAATCTGCATTGCCGGGTTTGAAGCAAAGTATAGTGAATGCCTATCTGCATAAAGATTTTTTATTTGATGAAGGGGAAGAAGTGCCCGACTGGAACAATGCGTATGCGCAGGCATATTATGCCAATAATGTACTGGAGGGCGTGAAACGGTTACGGGGCAGCATCGACGAGAAAACGTTAAACCCCCTGGCAGGTGATGCTTACTTTAAACGTGGCTTTGCATTTTTTAACGCAGCCCAGATCTTTGCGCTGCCCTATTCCCTTAATACTTTGGAGGAGCCGGGTATTCCCCTTCGGCTCACCATCGACCGGGATGAAGACCTGAAACGCAGTTCTGTGGCTGCTACTTATCAACAGATCATCGATGACCTGGAGGCGGCAATCGGGTTGTTGCCGGCAATAGTAGATACTGCACACCCTAATCGGAGCAGCCGGCCGGCAGCCTGTGCGTTGCTTGCCAGGGTGTATTTAAGTATGGGTGTATACGATCAGGCATTGGATGCCGCAAAAAGATCGCTGGTGTATGATTCATTGATCAATTTCAATGCGGCGTTAACGAATGCTGCATTGCTTGTAAGCGCTACCAATAAAGAAACGCTCTACCAAAGCAGAATAGCCAGCGATGGCGACGGATTGTATGAAGCCATGATAAAACGACAGGTCTTTGTTGATTCCACGTTGTTGCGGGAATATAAAACCGGTGATCTGCGAAGGGCCCTCTTTTTCACAAAGAATAATCCGCCATCAGTTTTCAAATCGGGTTATTTTGGAAAGCTCTATCCGTTCACCGGTTTGAATACGGCAGAACAATTCCTTATTGTAGCGGAATGTTATGCCCGGCAGGGTGAGGTAGATACTGCTCTGTTCTATTTAAATAAATTGCTGAAAAGCCGTTGGAAAACAGAACAATACGTTCCCTATACTGCATCCACACCCCAAATGGCACTCAGTATCATTCTTCTGGAGCGAAGAAAAGAGCTCATCTTCCGCGGACTCCGGTGGACCGATATCCGGCGGTTAAACGTAAATGATACTTTGCTTACGCTGACACGAACAGTGCAAGGGCAAACATATGAGCTGTTTCCCAACAGCCGGCGATACGCATTACCGATACCCGGGCAGGTACGCCGGTTCAATAAACATATCGATCAAAATACCTATTGACTACTTTTTTGAGTGGAGTTCGTCATCATAAATAGGATAGTAAAAACCGAATTGACAGGGAAGATAGGGGCTCCCCAGGCCTGGTTTGTAATAAGTGCAGATCCCGGCACCTCCCACGCAGGCATAATCAACGCCCTCTTCACCTGCATATACAAATGTACCGTTCCATGGAATGAATTGCACAGCGGATTTACAGGTTCTGCAATTAGTAAGGCTGGAGGCAAAAGCACCCCCGATACCCATTACAATAGCAATGGATATGAAAAGTAATTTCCACTTTTTCATGCTTTAAAATTTAAATGGTCATAGAAAGTTTTTAATAAAGAAGCGACACTGGAATTCATATCATAGAGTAGCGTGCGGGGACCGGATAAGTTTATGGTAAAAGCATGCCTTATATATTTTAAACAACGGTATGTCACAATTTGACAAAAAACAAGGGAAAAATAATATTAAGAGCGGTATTGAGCTGATTCAGGTAATAACCGGCAACACTGGAACCTTCCAATGGCTTTATGCAGAAATAGTAAAATAATTGTGAAACAGACAAAATAATGCCGGCGCAGCCTAATCTTCACCAATCGTATTCGCATTTATAAACCGGAGGTTGAACCCACCCTGACGTTCATAATAATAGCTTTGGCGCAGTTTGCTGTATACAATAGGTGCGCCCTGTTCTTTCATAAACGATAGATACTCGTATAATAAACTTTCTGAAATGTGAAGCCTTTCTGCAAGTTGTTTTGGTGTACCGGTTCCCTTCATGCGGATAAGGCGGTCGATGTATTCCAACCGGTTGAAATAATGCTTTGGCATAAGTTAGCAATTACGGCTCCAGAAATTTACGCATTTCTTCCATGATAAGTATAGGGAAACAATGCACATTTCCGTTAGGCGGTAAATAAAAAAGCATCCCGGTTTAATCGGGATGCTTAACCTACCCAAATACATTAGAGCGGGTACAGAACTGCAGCCGCCTGTTTGTCTTTTGTGGAAAGAACGGTAGCACCGCTGCCGCACTGGCCGCCGTTCATAATAGAGGACGCATCGGTGCCGCCAACGCCGGGCACGGCCGTAGCAGATGATTCGCCGATAGAAGACCAGTTGGTATGCCGGAATGAAACGTTGTGACCCATTTCATGACAAATGGTACGAGCCCGTTGCGCAAAACTATTACCGGCAATATAGTTTTTGTTAATACGGATGGTACCGCCCGCATTACCCCCGGAAGGGAAGGTGCCGGAACCGCATACCCCGTTACCCAAATTGCTGTTAATGATCAGCACATCGTATGTGCCGGTCACAACCGTCCAGTGAATGCGGCTGCCGGGAACGGCATTCCATTGGGCAATAGCCGAGTTGATCTCCGAAGCCATGGAACTCATGGTCGCATCTACTCTTAGCCGGATATTCGTCACTTTAGTGCTGCTAACCAGGCTGCCGGTATAATATTGTTCGGTGCTCACCTTGTCGGGTACCACCATGTCTTTAGAAAAAGAAATATCCCCCTCGACTATAAATTCACCGGGTTTGTCAACGATTTCACTGGCGGGGAAACCCAGCTTCAGGATGTGAGCATACACTTTGTTGGCATTGTCGTCGGGTGCGGGTGTTTCAATGGTGTTGTTCTTTTTGCAGGCTATAAAACTTATAGCAAAAAGCAGTGCAAGATGGAATGATCGGTTCCTCATGTAGTTTTTGTTTAAAGTGATAAATAAGGTTCTTGTTTTTAAAATTAGGCGATGAGGTTCCGGTAATACTGGAGCACAATTCGCTAAATACCTATCTTCATAGCTATGAAAAAACGACTGCTATTCAGTGCCCTGTTCTGTATCCGGTTATTAATGGCAGCCGCACAACGCCCCAACATCATTATTGTGCTTACCGACGATATGGGCTAAAGCGATCTGAGTTGTTATGGCAACCCGCTTATTCAAACTCCTTTTCTCGATCAGCTGGCAGCCAAAAGCACCAAGGCCACCGGGTATATGGTTTCTTCTCCTACCTGCACGCCGTCGCGTGTGTCGCTTTTAACCGGCCGGTACTGCACTCGCAGCGGGTTGAATGCACCTATTCCTCCCGGTAATAAAATAGGCCTGCCTGATGAAGATGTAAGCAGCAAATTTTTACGGTGCAGTTCAATGGTTCCATGGGCGCATGCGCCAGGTAAGGAAATACATACTCCGCCCCGATCTTTTTTGTTGATTTGGCCAGTGCATCGGCAGCCTCTCCGGCTTTACCTGCAGGGATACCTTTGGTGGAAGCCAGTTTTCTATATTCCTGGAATTGCGTGGTGGTGCCGAAGCTGGCTGCGGCGCCGGGGTCCCAGTCTGTCGGGAAAATATACATCCAGTCCGAATTTGGCTTCGTGTAGATAACGGGTTGGAGATTTCAATCAACCAACTGCACAATGCGTTTGTACAGCTCTGCAAATTCGAATGGCTTTGTCATATATTCATTCATGCCTGCATGCAAACACTGCCATTGTTCATCTTTCATGGCAGTAGCCGTCATGGCAATGATGGGGGTGGTTAAACGCAGTTGATGACGGATATAGTAGGTAGTGGCATAGCCATCCATTTTAGGCATTTGCAGGTCCATAATAATAAGGTCGTATACCTTATCCTGTTGTAAATACTTCACAGCTTCTTCGCCGTTATTGGCGATGGTTACGGCACCACCGGCTTTGCGCAATACAAATTCGATCAGCTTCTGGTTTATTTCATTGTCTTCAGCTACCAGTACATTTTTACCGGCCAGCAGGTTGTTGTATTCCTGGGTGCCGGAATGTGCAGGCGCTTCGGGAGCCTGTTTATTGGTTAATCCATAGGTCAGATAAAATTGAAAAACAGAACCCTTGCCTACGGTGCTGGTCACGGAAATATCACCGCCCTGTAATTGCAGCAATTGTTTGCAAATGGTAAGTCCCAGTCCGGTACCGCCAAAGCGGCGCGAAGTATCCTGACTGGCCTGTGAAAAGCTGTCGAAAATATAACCGATGCTTTCGGCGGGGATGCCTACACCGGTATCTGTTATTTTGAAACAAACGACCATTTGTTCAGCAGTTTGTTCCTGGATACTTACATCGATGTTGATGCTGCCCTTGTTGGTGAATTTGATAGCGTTGCTGATAAGGTTGTTCAATACCTGGTTCAACCGGTGCGGGTCGCCGGTTACACAATCGGGGATGTTAGGGTCAACTGACATTTGCAGCTGCAATCCTTTTGAATGCAGCGGGTGTGCAAAAAGCGAACGGGTACTGTTCAATACCTCACGAATGCTGAGGTCTATCTTTTCAATATGCAATTTGCCGGCTTTTATTTTAGAAAAATCGAGGATGTCGTTGATCACCACCAGCAGGGTATTGATGGAACGTTTTATCATGCCTGCCATGTCCTGCTGTTTTTCGCTAAGCGGGGTTTCCAGCAATAGATCGGTCATGCCCTTGATGCCATTCATGGGTGTTCTGATTTCATGGCTCATGTTGGCGAGAAATTGTTCCTGCATTTTTCGGGCCTGCCGGGCTTCTGCAATAGCGGCAATCAATTTACGCTGGGTGGTTTTGTGTTGGGTAATGTCATTGTTTACCATAAACAAAATGATCACTACAAAAAGAAATGCGCCCACCCGGCCCAGGATCAGCACCAGGGCCACATGCTGGTTTACCAGAATATTGGCATCCTTTCTGGCAGCCAGTAATAGCTTTTCCTCGTTGAGCATGTAATACAGCAGCTGTTTGATTTCTGCTACAGGTTTTTTAGCGGCAACGTATTCACGCAGGGTGGGAAGGGCATGTTGGAGGTCTTTGTTTACCTGCGTTGTCTTTTCCAGCGAATCGAGCAGGGCGGAAGTAACACCTCCTGTTTCATACAACGAGGTTACGGCCATTTGAAGTGTTTCAATGGTCTCGTAGGTTTGATTGATGTAAGAATTGCTTTTTTCGATATTCTGTTTGCCGGAATAGATAAACCCGCTTGCTACGCCAAGCGTAATAACGGAGAAAAGTAATAACCATGTTATCTTCCTGTGTATAACAATGCTACGCTTCAAAATAGACCTTTCGGGTTTAACCCATTCCCCATTGTAGCAGGAATGGCGCCTTAATATAAATGCAGTTTTTTTGAATTTATTATCTGTTATGCAAAATAACAGCAATAAGCAGCAAGATAGCTAAAGGTGAGTGGGTATGGAAGCGAAATATTGTGTGAGCGGGGATGTTTATTACTTAGTTGATCAGGGTTATTATTAAAGAAGTAAGAGGTAGGAAGTAAGAGGTAAGAAGTAAGAAATAGGAAAGCCTCCCCCTAATGGGGGGAGGTTGGAGGGGGCTTAGAATTTAATAGCTAAACCAAGGTTCAGGATAGAAACACCATAACCCAGTTCGGCAAAAGCGCCAATATGCTCTGTGAACAGATAGCGGCCGCCAACAAAGGCAGAAAGCCCCAGGCCGCTGTTATAACTGCCCGCTGCATGGAAACCATTGTTGCCGGCATTGTCGCTGTATTTATAGCTAAGGATGTTATACGATAACATCAGGCCACCATATACATCGAACTTTTTATTGTTGATGCCATTGTAATGGTACGCGCTGCGTAAACCAATAATCGTATAATTCCATTTGTGCGTGGCGTGATATGGACCGTAATCCTCGGAATATTTGTAACTCTTAGTACCTAAATAACCGCCTAAACTGATCACGCCGGGACCGCCAATGTCCCAAACGCCTCTTTCATATTGCAGACTTAAACCGGGTGTTTGTGAGCCATACGTATAGCTGCCGAAATTACCGCCAAGTCCTATTCCGGCGCTGACAACGTTTGTACCTTTTTCAAAAAACTGAGCGTGTGTGGTTGTTGCGGAGATAATTGCAATAAACAGCACTAAAGCTATTTTTTTCATGTTCCGTTATTGATTTAAAAATTGAAACAAAATTATAAACGCATTAAAGTGCCGCATATACCGGTGGTTAAGTAATTCTTTCTACTGGTTTTCCGGTATTTTTAATATGAAATTTAAAAGGTATGGGTATTCGATTATTTTTGACGTTTAATCGAACGGCCAAACGTATAACAGCAATGAGAAGAACGCTTTACACAATCCTGTTCCTATTTATTATTGTACCCATTTGCAGCGCCCAGCTTGTTTACACATTGGATGACGATGCCGCCTATGTGGCAAAAAAGGAAAAAGAGGCGGCGGCACTAACAACTGATAGTGCAAAAGCCTATGCCTACCTTAAATTATCCTCCATTTGCCGGCTTATTGGCGATACGGCCAAGATTAGGGATTACCTCAACCGCGGTATTGCCTTAAGTCAGCCACACTCGTTTGCAGAAGCGGCCTCCTGGTTTTATAAAGCCCAAACCCTGTATGCCGCCGGAAATATTGCAGCGATCGAAGCTACTTTGCTGAAAGGCGATTCTGCCTTGCAGCACTTCCCATATAAAGAAGCGTACAAGGTGCGCGGGTACGTACTGCACGCTTATGGTACCCTGCAACAGATGAAGGGCGGTGAAAAAGATGCCATGGATGTTTTTGTGAACAAGGCCCTGCCCATTGCCAAACAATCGGAAGACGATTTTTTGATCGGCAATGTGGAGAAGGCCATCGCCACGGTTTTTATGAATGCCGACCGGCGCGTGGATGCTGCCGGGTATTTGCTTCGCGCCATCGATCATATTGAACGCTCGGCCATGGATAATGCCATTCGTATTGAAACCCTGGTAGAAGTGAATGTATATGCTGCGGAGAATTATGTATATGGCCATAAGCTCGATTCTGCCAAAATATACCTCGATAAAGCCAGCCGTATTCTGGCGCCCAAACCCAATTCGAACCTGTACCTGACTTACTATTATGCCGAAGGCGCTTATTTCGACCGCAACAAACAATACAGTGCAGCGGTGGCCAGTTTTGATAAAGGGATTGCATTGGGTAAGGATGAACCCCGTGCCGCCTATGCTGTTAAACGATTGAAGATCGCCAAATACAAAGCCCTCCTCAGCAAAAAAGATTATACCGCAGCGCTGACGGTGATGCATGAGATGATCAACAGTCCGCTCACGCTCATTACCGATAAACGCATTTACTACAAAGACCTGGCAGAAACCTATGCCGCAGTAGGCAATAAATCGGCAGCCTACGACTGGGCCTCCCAATACATTGAATTAAGCGATAGCCTGTACGACGCCAAATTCCAGAACGATATCATAGAACTGGAGAAGAAATACAACAATGCCGAGAACCAGAAAAAGATCACCTTGTTGCAGGCAGCCAAAGAGAAAGCCGATCTGAAATCGCGCAACAATCAATTGCTGGCCTTTTCGTTTGCCGGCTTTAGTCTTTTCCTGCTGGCAGTGGCCATTTTGGGCTGGTTGTATTACCGCAACAGCCGCAAACTGGTTGCGCAGAGGGAATTGAGTCATCAGCAACAACTGAAGGATATCAGTCAGCAACAACAGTTGAAGCTGGCTGCGGCATTATTACAGGGCGAAGAACGCGAGCGCAAACGGCTGGCCGGCGATCTGCACGACGGGTTGGGCGGTATGCTTGCGGGCGTTAAGATCAACCTGTCGAGATTATCACCCGCCACCAATGAAGATGCGATCGCAAAAGATCTGCCGGTGATCATTAACCAGCTCGACAGATCTGTAAATGAATTGCGGCGGATAGCACGAAATATGATGCCTGAGTCGTTATTGAATTCAGGATTGGAAATAGCGTTGAAAGAAACTTGTGAATCCTTTACCTCACCCGCTTTGCAGGTAGACTTTCAGGCTTTAAATATTGAAAACAATATTGCAAAGGATATGCAGGTGACCATTTTTCGCATTGTACAGGAATTGCTTACCAATGCCGTGCGCCATGCAGGCGCCACTGCCATCCTGGTGCAATGCAGTATGAATGAAAATACGTTTTACATCACTGTAGAAGACAATGGCAAAGGCTTCACAACCGAACAGGCAACAGTAGGAAAAGGGATCGGATTAACGAATGTAAAGAACAGGGTCGATTACCTGAAAGGTAACCTCGACATTGAATCATCGCCCGGCGCAGGCACCACCATAAATATTGAATTCCATGTTGGCTGATAAGAAAAAGATAACTATTGCTATAGTCGATGACCACCCGATTGTACTGGAAGGGTTACAAAAAGTATTGATGCAGGCATATGATTATGTAAGTACCCTCTGCTTCAGTACCGGCGGCGAATTCCTGAACTTTATAAAGAAAGCAGGTACCGGCACCGACATTGTGCTGATAGACATTACGCTGCCCGATATCAATGGGATCGATCTGTGCCGGGAAGTAAAAACATTATCGCCCGATACCTGCGTACTGGCTTTCAGCAACCACAATGAACGCAGTACCATTATGCGGATGTTACAGAACGGGGCCAGCGGCTACCTGCTCAAAAACTGTACGGCCGGCGAAGTGGTATCCTGCATCAATGAAGCGCTGAGCGGACAAATCGCCTTCAGCCGCGAAGCCCGGGAGATCATGGCCAGGCCTTCGGCCCGTGACTGGCAGGTGCTGCCTGCGCTCACCAAACGCGAAAAGGAAGTACTGAAACTGGCGGCCGATGGTCAAACCAGTGCAGCTATTGCCGTGCAACTGCATGTAAGTCCGCTTACGGTAGAAACGCATCGTCGCAACCTGATGCAAAAATTCAATGTTAAAAGCATTACGGCTGCGGTAAAAGTGGCCATGGAAATGGGATTATTGGGCTAAAAAAGGATGGAAAGCTTGGGCAGGAATGGTAAATTCGTAGTGACCTACCCAATACCTTTTTTATGCAGGAAAATAATCTTATCAGGTCATTACAGTATTTGGAAGATACCGGCAGGAATCTGTTGACGGAAGTGCGGGGCAGAAGCCGCAATCTGGGCGACCATGACGGTGAATTTGATTCCTGGTGGAAATTTTACCAGGACCTGACCCCGCATTTGGTAGGTTATGCCGCCGAGCAGAAAAATGAGTACATCAATGAGCTGGTGAATAAATACCAGCAGCATTTCACCTACCTCGATCATACGCTCACTCCTGTAGACCACACTTCATTTCTAAAACTCCTTGCAAAAGTATTTGGCAGCCGCAATTCCCTCAGCCGCCAGGAGCAGGCGCTCATTTTAGAAGACATCAGCAACAATGTAGGCAACCTGTTGTACCAGGTGAAGATCAATGCGGCGTGAAATGTTTTTTTGCCCTGGAAATTCACGGGTACTAAAAGCCATGGGTAATTGTTTTCCATCACAGATGAGCTATTTACTTTTACTGTACAATTGTCAATAACACGTCTATCGGCTAAAATAACACGGCTATTGTCAAAAACTACACACTTATAAAGTTAATATAGGCTTTTAAAAAGAGACAATTATCTTTAATCGCTTATAATACCTGATTTGCCAAACTAACATTGCCAACATGCGCCATAAACCATTCGCTATCCTGGATTGTAAATGTTACCGCTCCTTTTTCTCAGTCCGTACACAGGATAGCCCACCGGGATAACTAAAATTGCAGATTTCCCTTTCAATTACTGCCGTCAAAAATTTATTCGCTTTCAGCGAACAGGGCTTTCATTTACCCGATCTCAAGCAAACTGAAAAATATGTTGCACGCAACCAAACGATTTTCGCTGGTCTTTTATGCCTTATTGTTATTATTAGTTACCAATGCAACTGGCCAGCCCACCTATAATCTGCCACCGGTGCTTAAGCCTTCTCCTCAGTCGCAGGCTTTTACCAGGTACGGAGACTACCCCATGTCGGATTATACCGGGCTGACCGATATCACTGTTCCTATTCACACGGTTACCGGTAAAAAACTTTCCCTGCCTATAACGATGAGTTTCCATTCATCTGGCAGAATGGCAAACGAAATAAACGGTACGCTGGGTATTCGTTGGACCATGAATTGCGGCGGCCTTATAACCCGTACGGTGAAGGGCGCACCCGATGAATGGAACATGCTTACTCCTTACACTATTCCCCTCAATAGTTCACCGCCTACTTATGATGAATTATACAGCGCGTGTCCTGATGGAAAATTTGATGGCCCATTTTACGATAGTGAGTTCGATATTTTTAGTTACAGTTTGCCCAATGGGAAAAACGGTCATTTTGTTTTGAAAAATGAGAACGGGCAAAAGGTGCCGATGTTCATTCCCCTGGAGCCGCTCAAAATTGAATTTGCAAAAGCTGGAAATAGCTCGGGTTATTATGAGTATATCAATATAACCGATGTTGACGGTACCCTATACAGATTCGGAAAAATAGATGCATTGACAGGAAATGCAATTGAAACTACGCCGGATTATGATAGGCAGACAGGAACCCTTGGCGAGGTGCCTACTGCGTGGTACCTGTCGAAAATCATTTCAAGTGACGGGACAGATGAAATTTCCTTGTCTTATACCAGTCGATACGTTTTTCAATATTATGCCTCCCAGTCTGCAACCATTTTCGATAGAGGCAGAAGCGACGATTCGTGGTTTTGGGATGCTGAAGATGATCAATATTCAATGTATTTACTGAACCTTTTAGTTTCTTCACATTATGAATGGACCGGCGTTGACGTTAGTTTCGGCAGTAATATTCCAATCGTACCTACTGTGAGTGGCATTCAGTTCAATGGCGGTTCTGTTACATTTAATTATGCGCAGGCAAGTCCCCATGATCAATTGTTGACGGAAATGACAGTGAAAAAGGAGTCCGTTCCATATAAAAAAGTCCAATTCAGCACCTCCAAACATACCGGTGAACCTGACCTTTTCTATCTTGATAATGTATCTTTTTATGGGGAAAATCAGAACCTGGTCAATGAAAAATATAATTTCAGTTATTACGAACCAGGGTCTGTTAATTCTTTATCTCCTGATTACATCTCGGCCGGATATAAGGATTGGTGGGGGTATTATTGTCCTACTCATCAACTGCTGCCGCAAAGAACGGTAGACATGTCGCCCATTGGTCCCTCGAGTCCTAGTTTTCCGGACAAGGTTATTGGTTATGATCCCGGACAGATTAACAGAGACGGAGACGAAGATAAACAAGTAGGGATGCTAAAGACTATTACGTATCCTACCGGGGGGGAAACTGAATTTGTTTATGAAGCGAACCAGTATGATTATGCTGGTTATTATACGCCTATCGAAAATCCGGCACTCTTACAGGGACCTGGTTTGCGGATAAAAGAGGTTATCTCAAAACCCGGTAATGGAGGTAAAAATATTCACAAGGTGTACAAATATGGCACTTATGAAGATGGAAGAGGGTATATAAATGAGGTCTTGCGTCCGGGATCGGCATCACGCGCTAATTTGATGGTGGCAGAAGGTAACTGCATGCATTTTTGGACCTGGCATGTTTCAGGTACGAATCCGCCACAATGGGGAGGAGAAAGTCAGACAGGCTACCGGACCCGTAATTATTTTAGTGATCCTTATATAAGTTTTGATTTATCAGGCACACAAATAAAATACGATGCGGTTAGTGAATATTTGATAGAAGACGAAGTTCCTAAACAAAAAACTACCAATAGCTATAGCTGGCATGACGACGAGCAGATAAGCGACTTCATAGTGAATGACTATAACCGGCTTATTTTTAATCCCAGGAAATTTGCCAATCCGGAAATGGCATGGCTTACGCCTGTGTTGAGTAATAAAGCTATCTACAAATACGATAATGGCCAGTTTAGCAAAATCAGAAATGAGTCTTACGGTTATTCAATGGGTTTTAGTTATTTAAACGAAGCCTGGGATATGCCCACCTATATGCATACCAATGTGATCTATACAAGACCAGCTCATGGTATGCTGGACCCGGGGGTTGACTATACTGGGTGGAAAAATACCGCCAGGGATTATCACCAGTATGATTGCAACGTGTACGGTTATGGATTTCGTAAATACACAACCGGCAAGCAGTTCCTGGAGCATACTATAGTTGAAGAGTACACGCCTAATGGAATAATCAAAACAGATAAAATATTTAGTTATGACAATCCCACTTATTTTACAAGAAGCGAAGAAGGGCTTAATAGTAAAAATGAACTGGTAAAAACAACATATAAATATCCATTCGACTTGCCCGCTGTGCCGGTTTACAATGGAATGATCCAGAAAAATATAATTTCCCCGGTAATTGAAGCTACCACTACTGTCAATGGGGTTCAAACAAAAAAGACGGTCACCAACTATTACAATCCGTCATCGGGTGTCTTTGTGCCTCAATCCATAGAAAATCAAACGGGGAATCAACCACAGGAGGTAATTGCCACATTTAACCGGTATGATAACATGGGCCATGTGCAGGAGCAGCAAAAAGCCAATAATGTAAAGGAAGTGTATTTATGGGGATATCAGTCACGGTATCCGGTGGCTAAGATCTTGAACACTACTTATGATATTGCCAATACATATATCTCACAAGGTGTGTTGGACGGCGCTACGGGTAATGGAGACGATGCGACATTGAGGGCGCATTTAAATAATCTTCGTAATATACCTGGTGCATTGGTTGAAACGTACACGTATAAGCCTTTTATTGGTATGACCAGTTCAAGCGACGCCAACGGCCGTACTACTTATTACGAATATGATGGGGTTGGCCGGCTTATCCATCTCCGGGACAAGGACAATAATATTTTAAAGAAGTTCTGTTACAACTACGCCGGGCAATCGGAATCCTGTCCTTTAACAGGAGGCAACACGGCAAAAAGCGGGACTTTTTATAAACAGGGTTGTACCGTCGGAAATATTGGCGCACCGATTACCTATACCGTTCCGGCCAATACCTATTTTGGTCCCAATGCAGAGGTGCTGGCGCAAAATGATGTCAATGCAAACGGACAGGTATATGCCAATCAAAACGGGCCTTGCGTGATCACCCGCTATAGTGTAGCAAAGAGCGGGACCTTTACAAAGAATAATTGTATCGATGGAGGAGTTGGTTCGTCAGTTACTTATACGGTGCCTGACGGCAAATACACTTCATACACCCAGCAAATCGCTGATCAGTTAGCTCAAAACGATCTTGATGCCAATGGCCAGAACTATGCGAATAACAATGGTTATTGTACCTGGTATAATAAGCAGTGGGCCTTCGGGTTTCAAAAGAACGATTGCCCCAGCCTTGCAGTTGGCAGTTATGTAGATTATGTGGTCCCGGCAAACAAGTATAGTTCAACCATCAGTCTGGGTGATGCATACAACAAGGCATCGAACGAAGCAAATGCAAATGGACAGGCTTATGCCAATGCACATGGTGAATGCAGGTGGTATAGTCCAATGATGTCAGTAAACCCTGATAAAAATGATTGCCCGAGTGGCAGCAGGGGTACCACGGTCCAATACATAGTTCCGGAAAATAAGTACAGTTCTACCATTAGTTATGACGATGCTTATGCGCAAGCATTTGCTGATTTAATTGACAACGGACAAGCCTATGCCAACGCGAATGGGTCCTGCATTATAAATACGGTGGATGTTCTATTCAACAATTCGGAAGGGTATGATTTTGATGTGTCCTTCTATAATGCCGCCAAAGATGAATATTATTTTGTAAATATTCCGCCTTACCGAAGCGGTTTTCCGGTTGCTATTCCCCCAGGGACGTATGATGTTACTTTTTTCCCGGATGATTCGGGCAGCAGTTCTCACTTCTATAGCGTGGGCTGTGGTAACACCAACTCTGGTTTTAACGCCGTCACCGTCTCCGGAGTATACTTCGGACCGGATGCAGATATGTACTGTAACTCCATTGATATTAATTAATGAACTATAAAACAATAAATAAAATTTATGAAACATTTCTTTAGTTTGATCGCATTGACTGTTTTACTTTCTTTTAGCCCTTCAGGTGATATTTACAGTGTGGCCGTTAAGGCCCTTGATGGGAATAGTCTGGATCTAAACCAATACAAAGGGAAAAAGGTGCTTTTTGTAGTACTGTCCCTTTCCGCTGAGGATACCACAGTTAGGGCTAGCCAGCTTGCTGAATTGCAGGATAAATACCGGAGTACATTGGTTATAGTTGGAGTCCCTTCAATAGAAGCCGGATTTAAAACCGCGGATGCAGATAAGCTGAAAGGCCTGTATAAGGATGCGCATATCCTCATTTCTGAAGGAATGAATGTGAATAAAGGTGCGCAGCAGTCCGCACTTTTTCAATGGCTCACGCATAAAGAACAGAACCGCCATTTTGACCAGGATGTAAGAGGAGTGGGTTCCAAGTTCTTTGTAGATGAAAGCGGCGAGTTGTATGCTGTAATGGGTGCAAATCTTACCCCTGCCCATCCATTAATGGAAAAGATCCTTACAAAACCACAGAGAAAGAATCCTTAACGAACAGAACAACCATTTTCACGAGCTCAAGCTAACTGAAATAATATGTTGCACTCAATCAAGCGATGCCCGTTAATTATTTATATCTTATTCCTATTATTCATTAATAACGCTAATGGACAACCAGCTTATAACCTGCCCGCTGTGATACAGCCTTCTCCCCAGTCCCAGGCATTCACGCGGTACGGGGATTATCCAATGACTGATTATACCGGCCTGACTGACATTACCATTCCACTTCATACAATTACCGGAAAAAAACTTTCCCTTCCTGTAACACTGGGTTTCCATGCATCAGGGAGAATGGCCAATGAAGTAAATGAAACACTGGGCATACGTTGGACCGTGAATTGCGGCGGCCTGGTTACACGTACCGTGAAGGGAGCGCCTGATGAATGGTACAATCTTGCCCCTTACGCGATAGACCCCAATAGGGGGGAGCCATCCTATGAGGAACTATACAGCGCATGCCCTGATGGAAAAATATCAGGGATTCCCATGCCTTTTTACGATAGTGAGTTTGATGTTTTTAATTATAGTTTACCAAATGGGAAACACGGGCATTTTATTTTGAAGAATGTGAATGGGATAAAGGTGCCGATGCTTATTCCTATGGAATCGCTCAAAATTGAATTGTCAAATCCGGGAAGCAATGGTTATTATGAATGCGTTGATATAACTGATGTTGATGGTACCAAATATAGATTTGGAAAAATTGATGCATCAACAGGGAATGCATTGGAATCTACCCCGAGTACCGATACGGAATTAGGAAAGCTTGGGTTGGTAACTACTGCGTGGTACCTGACAAAAATTATTTCAGGTGACGAGACAGATGAGATTTCGTTTACCTATGGCAGCCGGTACATAAATGCGGATTATGTCACCCAAACTGCAACCGTTTGGGACAGGGGCAGGGACGACGATTCGTGGTTTTGGGAAGACGACACCGAGGATGATTATCGGAAATATTTAAAAGGGTTAGTGGGCGATTCTTATTTTGAACAAACTGATGTAAACCAGATTTCCGGGCAGAATCCAACAGTACCAACCTTGAGTGCCATCCAGTTTAGTGGCGGCTCTGTTTCATTTAACTATACGGTCGTGAATTTTTATGATCGATTGTTAACAGAGATGATCGTTAACAAGGAATCTATACCTATTAAAAAAGTAAAATTTGCCACCTCCAGACATGCCGGGGAACCTGACCTTTTTTATCTTGACGGTTTGTCTTTTTATGGAGAGGATCCAAGCCTGGTCAACGAAAAATATAATTTTAGTTATTACGAGCCAGGTAGTACATGGATGCCTGCTCGTGGGGTCGAATCGCTTGCATCTAAAGATTGGTGGGGATATTTTGGCCCCTATATGTATCAGTTACCACAAAGATATGTTCATATTTTACCAATCTATGGAATTAGGACTTATGATAGGTATATAGGTTTTAACGTCGGCAGAGATGGGATTGAGGATTACAAAAAAATAGGGATGCTTAAAACTATAAATTATCCTACGGGTGGGCAAACTGAATTTGTATACGAAGGGAACCGGTATGATTTTACACCTTATTATACGCCCATTCAAAATCCAGCAACCCTGGAAGGCCCGGGTTTACGAATAAAAGAAGTGATCTCCAGGCCGGGTAATGGTGGTAAAGACATTCACAAGATTTACAAATACGGTGTATATGAAGATGGAAGAGGACACATAAATGAACTTTTACGCCCCGGGTCCCGATCACGTGAAGATATGATGGTCGCGGAAGGTAATTGCATGCATTTTTGGACATGGCTGGTCCCTCATTCGGACCCACCACAGTATGGAGGAGAAAATCAGACGGGATACAGGACCCGGGATTATTTCAGTGATCCTTACATAAGTTTTGATTTATCAGGAATACAGATAAAATACGATGCTGTTAGTGAATATCTGGTAGAAGGCGATGTTCCTCAGCAGAAAACAACGAACAGCTATAGCTGGAGCGACGACGAAGAGGTAAGCAATTATATTGTAAATGATCATGATCAACAGCTTGAGTATCCAAGAAAATATTCGCAACCGGAATTTGCCTGGTATACACCTGTATTGAGTAATAAATCTATTTACAAATACACGAATGGTCAGTTTAATATATTAAGAAACGAAGCATACCAATATACGGGTGGTTCTGGTTTGGATGATGAAGCCTGGGATATGCCCACTTATATGCATACAAATGTAATATATTCAAGGCCTGGTAGTACCCGTGGTAGTGTTGATGCAATGGGTTGGTATAATACAGCTAAGGCTTATCATTTTGGAAATTGCAGTATTTATGGATATGGATATCGAAAATACACAACTGGTAAACAAGAGTTGGCTCAATCTATAATTGAGGAATATACGCCTAATGGAGTGATCAGAACAGAAAAGAATTTTGAATATGACAATGACTGGTTGTTGAAAAGCGAAGAACAGATAAACAGCAAAAATGAACTGGTTAAAACAACTTATTCTCATCCGCACGACTTTCCCGGTGTGCCGGTTTATTACCAGATGGGCCAGAAAAATATAATTGCTCCGGTTGTTGAAGCTACTACCACGGTCAATGGTATTCAAACAAAAAAGACGGTGACTAATTTCTACAGTCCATCGACAAAAGTCTTTGTACCCTTGTCCATAGAAAATCAAACGGGTAGTAAGCCCCAGGAGGTTATAGCAACCTTTAACCGGTATGATAACATGGGGCATATTTTAGAGCAGCAAAAAGCCAATAATGTAAAGGAAGTGTATTTATGGGGATACCAGTCAAGGTATCCGGTTGCTAAGATCCTGAACAGTACTTTTGATGCTGCTATTTCAATTGTTCCCCAATATTTATTGGATGGAGCCACTGGTAATGGAGATGATGTGTCATTCAGGAATACATTAAATCTGCTACGTCAAAATTTACCCGGTGCATTAGTTGAGACCTACACGTACAAGCCTTTTGTTGGGATGACCAGCTCAACAGACGCCAACGGCCGTACTACTTATTATGAGTATGATGGATTTGGCCGGCTTATCCATCTCAGGGACAAGGATAATAATATTGTAAAGAAGTACTGTTACAATTATACTGGCCAGGCGGAATCCTGTCCGTTAAGTGGCAATTCAGCAAAGAGCGGAACCTTTATCAGAAGTGGATGTTCTGCTGGAAACGCTGGTACGCCGGTTACCTATACCGTTCCTGCCAACACCTATTTTGGTCCTAATGCGGATGTGCTTGCCCAAAATGATGTTAATGCAAACGGACAGGCATACGCAAATAAAAACGGCGCCTGTGTGATCGCCAGCTATAACGTGGCAAAGAGCCAGCCATTTATAAAGAATAATTGTGTTGAGGGTGGATTTGGTTCTTCCGTTACTTATTCGGTACCTGCCAATAAGTATGCAGCATACAGTCTGGACGCCGCCAATCAGCTCGCACAGAATGAGATTGATGCCAATGGTCAAAACTATGCTAATGCAAATGGCTATTGCACCTGGTATAACGACGAAATGAGCGCAGACTTTACAAGGAATGATTGTCAGCCAGGGTTCACCGGTGAAACATATAGCTATATAGTTTATGCCAACACTTACAGCTCCACTATATCAAAAACAGCAGTCACTCAACTGGCCCAAGATGAGATAAACGATTACGGGCAATATTATGCCAATATCTATGGTTCGTGCCAGGACCTAAGATCATACCTGACATTAACTAATTCAGGCAACCATGACTGTGACGTATCGTTGTATAATTACGAAAAAGACACCATTTATTCTGTAAATATTCCTCCTGGTGGTGAAATTCCATATGCTGTGCCGGCAGGGACTTATGATGTCACATTTTGGCCGAATGACTCGGGCAGTGGCTGGCATTTCTATTCGGTAGCGGGCAGTTATTTTGCTACTGGTCAGGGCTCTATGACCTTCACTGGAGTATACCTGCAGTTGGGAACGGCTGGTGGTTACATAAGTATTGATTAATGAATAGAAGAATTAAACTAATTATACCTGGGTGTAGGAGGGGACTGTAATAGCACGTCTATCGCCCCAATCAACACGCCTATTGCCAAAACAACACACTTATAAATTAACCAAGCCCATTTAATAAGAGACATTTATCTTTAAACGCTTATATTACCTGATTTGCCAAAACTAACTTTATGCGCCATATACCATTCGTTATCCTTATTGGTAAAAGATACACTCCAGGATAGATAAAACTGTTGATTTTCCTTCTATATGGTAGTTAAATAATTATTCGCTAGCGGCGAACAGGATACTCATTTTACCGATCCCAAGCAAACTGACAATATATGTTGCACGCAACCAGGCGATTCCAACTGATCTTTTATTCCTTATTGCTATTATTCATTACCAACGCTAATGGACAGCCAAATTATAAGCTGCCCGTTGTGTTGAACCCATCTCCCGTGTCCCAGGCTTTCACCAGGTATGGGGACTATCCCATGTCGGATTATACGGGGCTTACGGATATTACTATTCCCATTCACACGGTTACGGGTAAGAAGCTTTCCCTGCCCATAACCATGAGTTTTCATGCATCGGGCAGAATGGCTAACGACATAAACGGTACGCTGGGTCTTCGGTGGACCCTGAATTGCGGCGGTCTGATAACCCGTACCGTGAAAGGAGCACCCGATGAATGGAATTATCTTGAACCATACGTCGTTAACCCCGATCATGTGCCATCCTACGATGAACTGTACGGCGCGTGTCCTGATGGAAAATTTGCTAACGGCCCATTTTACGACACGGAGTTTGATATTTTTAATTACTCATTACCCAATGGGAAACATGGTCATTTTATTTTGAAAGATGAGAACGGGGTAAAGAAACCGATGTTCATCCCTTTAGACCCGCTCAAACTTGAATTCAAAAAGAGTGAAACTACCTCCAATGGTTTGTATGATTGGATTGATATAACAGACGTGGATGGAACCAGGTATAGATTTGGAAAAATAGATGCAACTACTACCGACGCCATCGAAACTACCGCCAACTGGGATACTGAAAATGGGCTCCTGGGGGGGAATATACCTACGGCGTGGTACCTGGTAAAAATTATTTCAAGTGACGGGGCTGATGAAATTTCGCTTTCCTATTTCGGGCGCACCGTGTATCCATATTATTCCTCCGAGTCTGCAACTGTTTACGATAGGAACAGGGATGATGAAAATTCAACTTTTTGGCAAACTGAAACTATAGACCCCTATTCGCTTTATTTACGAGACCTTTTAGTTGCCTATCATTTTGAAACGACCGGCGCAGTCGTTAACTCAGGAACTGATAACCCATATGTGCCTGCCCTAAGTGGCATCCAGTTTAATGGCGGCTCTGTTGCTTTTAGCTATACACAGGGAGGTCCTTTTGATAAATTGTTGACCGAAATAACTGTCAGCAATGGGTCCGGTCCCTATAAAAAAGTCAAGTTCGCCACTTCCAAACATGCCGGGGAAGCGGAACTCTTCTATCTCGACAATGTGTCTTTTTATGGAGAAGATCCGAGCCTGGTCAATGAAAAATATAATTTCAGCTATTATGAGGGGTACGTTGAGCCTCTTCGCTATTCGGCAGGATATAAAGATTGGTGGGGCTATTATTCCAATTCTGCCGGGCTGTTACCGGCACAAACGATAGCTATTTCACCTTTGCTCAATATATATCTTAACAGTAGGGATATTGGTAATCAGGTTAGCAGGCAGGGTGATGAGGATTATAAAAAAATGGGTATGCTCAGGACCATAACTTATCCTACCGGCGGGCAGACTGAATTTGTATACGAAGGAAACAGGTATGCCAATTATCCCTACTATCAACCGCCCCAAAATACGGCCACTTTGGAAGGGCCGGGGTTACGAATAAAAGAAGTGATCTCAAAGCCCGGTAATGGGGGAAAAGACATTCACAAGTTGTACAAATATGGTGTGTATGAAGATGGAAGAGGGTATATCAATGAGCTCTTGCGCCCTGGATCATTATCACAATCAAATTTGATGGTAGCAGAAGGTAATTGCATGCATTTCTGGCTGTGGCAGGACCCAACTGCTTCTCCACCCTTTTATGGAGGAGAGAGTCAGACCGGCTATCGGACCCGCGATTATTTTGGTGATCCTTACTTGAATTTTGATTTGTCGGGCACGCAAATCAAATACCAGACTGTTAGTGAATATTTAATGGAAGATGACGTCCCTAAACAAAAAACAACGAATAGCTATAGTTGGAACGATGACGAGCAGATAAGCAGCTTTATAGTTAATGACCGGGAAGAGCCTATTTATAATCACAGGATGTATGTCAATCCGGAAAATGCATGGATTACAGCCGTATTGGCAAATAAATCTATTTATAAATACAAGGATAACCAGTTTAGTATAATCAGAAACGAGGCTTATAATTATGATTATATTGGAAATGACCAGGCCTGGGATATGCCTACCTATATACATACCAATGTGGTCTATTCAAGAACAACTTCCAGCAGTGCCTATCACGAAATTGACAAGGCTGGTTGGAAAAATTCAGCCCGGTATTATCATAATAACTTTTGTAGTGTTTACGGTTATGGATACCGACATTTTACAAGTAGCAAACAGGAAGTGTATCATAGCGTAATTGAAGAGTATACGCCCAATGGTATGATCAGGACAGAGAAGAATTTTGATTATGATCAAAATACTATTTTACTGAAAAGCGAAGAGCTGGTAAATAGTAAAAATGAGGTAGTAAAAACAACCTATAAATATCCATACAACTTTTCCACGGTGCCGGTTTACAATGGCATGATCCAGAAAAATATAATTTCTCCGGTAATTGAAGCTACCACTACCGTCAATGGAGTTCAAGCAAAAAAGACGGTAACCAACTATTACAATCCTTCTTCTAATGTCTTTGTACCACAGTCAGTAGAAAATCAAACAGGCAATAAGCCCCAGGAGGTCATCGCCAATTTCAACAGGTATGATAACCTGGGCCATGTGCTGGAGCAGCAAAAAGCTAATAATGTAAAAGAAGTGTATTTGTGGGGCTATCAGTTAAGGTACCCGGTAGCTAAAATTTTAAACAGTACCTATGACGCTGCCATTGCAATCGTGCCACAAAGTGTATTGGACGCTGCCGGTAACGGCAACGATGGGGCATTCCGGAATTCTTTAAATAGCTTACGTCAAAGTTTACCCGGTGCATTAGTTGAAACCTACACCTATAAACCCTTTGTTGGCATGACCAGCTCAACAGATGCCAATGGCCGTACTACTTATTATGAGTATGATGGGTTTGGCCGGTTGATCCATCTCCGGGACAAGGATAATAATATCGTAAAGAAGTATTGTTACAACTATACAGGGCAGGCAGAATCCTGTCCGTTAAATGGTAATACGGCAAAGAGCGGAACCTTTATTAAAAACGGTTGTACAGCTGGAAATGCGGGAGTCCCGGTTACCTATACTGTTCCTGCCAATACCTATTTTGGCCCCAATGCAGATGCGCTTGCCCAAAATGATGTCAATGCAAATGGACAGGCTTATGCGGATAAAAACGGAACCTGCGTGATCGCCAGCTATAATGTGGCAAAGAGCCAGCCATTTACAAAGAATAATTGTGTTGAGGGGGGAGTTGGTTCTTCCGTTACTTATTCGGTGCCTGCCAATAAGTATGCTGCCTACAATCTGGATGCCGCAAATCAGTTAGCTCAGAATGAGATCGATGCAAACGGTCAAAACTATGCCAATGCCAATGGTTATTGTACCTGGTATAATGCGGAACAACACAAGGACTTCACCAAAAACAATTGTGGGGGGCAGCCTATTGGTACTACGGTTACCTATTCAGTGCCCGCCTACAGCTATAGTTCAACAACTTCTCAGGATGCTGCCAATCAACTGGCTCTGGACGATCTGGATCAAAACGGACAGACCTATGCTAACACCTGGGGTGATTGCATAGACCAAAATGCACACCTGCTGTTTCAAAATCACGGCAATGATGGCATTGATATTTGGTTTTATAATTATGATACAGAAGATCAATTTTTTATAGTAATTCCCCCCAATGCAAGTGAAGTGCCGCTTAGTATACCGGCAGGCAAATATAAAATTGACTTTGCGCCGGATACCGGTGGCGACAGGTGGCATTTTTACGAGTTGGGATGTGGTCATTCCTGGGGAGGCATTGGCGGCATCACGTTCGATCCGATTTACCTGAGTATAGGAACGGATTGCAACAGCTTTAGTTTCGATTAGTGAATTAATAGGAGGTAAAAACCTTAGCGAATACAACAACCATAATTACGATCTCAAGCAAACTGAAATAATATGTTGAACGCAACCAGGCGGTTCCCATTTATCTTTTATCCCTTATTGATATTTGCTATTACCAAAGCGGTTGGTCAGGCAAGTTATATTATGCCTACTGTGATCCAGCCATCCCCCCAATCCCTGGCTTTCACCCGGTATGGGGACTATCCAATGAGCGATTATGCCGGGCTGACCAATATCACCATTCCGCTTCACACGGTTACCGGAAGAAAACTGTCTATGCCCATTACCATAAGTTTTCACGCATCGGGAAGAATGGCAGATGAAATGAACGGTACGTTGGGTATGCGTTGGACCCTGAATTGTGGCGGCCTGGTAACCCGTACCATGAAAGGAGCTCCGGACGAATGGAATTTTTTGACTCCTCATGAGTTCTATACTAATTCAACGCCTTCCTTTGAGGAGTTGTACAGTGCGTGTCCGGATGGGAAGATCCCTTACGTGATGACCCCGGCGCAAACTTATGCGCCAACATATGACTCCGAGTTTGATCTTTTCAGTTATGCTTTGCCAAATGGCAAGCAGGGCCATTTTATTTTGAAGAATGTGAACGGGGTAAAAGTGCCGATGATCATTCCTTTTGAATCGCTTAAAATTGAATTGCATAGGGGCGGAGATAAAGGTTTTTATGAAAGTATCGATATAACCGATGTGGATGGCACCAAATATGTTTTTGGGAAGGTAGATGCATCATCCGTCAATGCCGTTGAAACCTCAGAGGATTGGGACGGTTATGAAGGGAGGATTGGCAGTTTTCCTACCGGCTGGTATTTAACAAAAGTTATTTCAAGTGATGGTACCGATGAGATTTCACTTTCCTATATTACCAAAAACGCCGATATCAGGTATTCTGCTCAAACTGCGAATATTCTTGATCAGCTTAGGGATGGTTCCTCCACCTCCGCTTTATCTCGCGATAATGAGGGACTTGATGACTATGCAGATGATTTAAGAAGTCTTATAGTTACTTACCATTTTGAACTAAATGATCCGGTGAGCAATTCAAAGACATATTCAACTACGGTACCAACAGTGAGCGGCATCCAGTTTTATGGTGGATCTGTAGCATTTAACTATGCATACGGCGGTGCTTATGATCGATGGTTAACCGACATGACTGTTAATAAAGGAGCAACGCCCTATAAAAAAGTCAAATTCACCACTACCAAACATGCCGGGGAAGCTGAACTCGCCTATCTGGATAATCTGTCTTTTTATGGCGAAGACCCAAACCTGGTCAACGAGCAATATAATTTCAGTTATTATGAGCCTGGTTTAAACACGCCGCAGACTTATGGCCGTCAGGCTTCGGTTATAATGAAAGATTGGTGGGGATACTTTAGTTCCGGTGTTTATAATCTGTTGCCTTATCGAAGTGAATATGTTTCACCAACAATATCTATGGGCGGAGACCCGATTTTTAAAACTGTTGGTTTTTCCAATATTAATAGGGATGGAGATGAGGAGTCGAAAAAACTGGGCATGTTGAGGACTATTAAGTATCCTACCGGCGGGGAAACTGAATTTGTTTACGAAGGAAACCAGTATGATTTTACGCCTTATTACACACCAATTACAAATCCGGCAATCCTGCAGGGCCCGGGATTGCGAATAAAAGAGGTGATCTCGAAGCCTGGGAATGGAGGTAAAAATATTCATAAGATCTACAAGTATGGAACTTATGAAGATGGCAGGGGATATTTGAACAGTAACTTACACCCTGAAAAGGCATCCTATCTTAAATTGCTGATGACAACAGGTAACGTTGCGCGTTTCTGGCAGGCTTATTATACGGATAATACCAGAGAGTATGCCGGTTACCGTACCCGTGATTATTTTGCTGATCCTTATGTGCATTTTGATTTTTCAGACGGCGTGGTGAAATACGATGCCGTTAACGAATATTACCTGGAAGACGAAATTCCAAAACAAAAGACAACGAGCAGCTATGGTTGGGATACAGGCGATGACTGGTTAGGAGATTTTATTGTAAATGATCATCAGAATTATTTTGAGCCTCGAAAATTTTCAAATCCCGCGTATGCCTGGTCCAAACCTGAGTTGAGAAACAAGGCATTTTATAAGTATACTAAAACCATAAATGGGAATGATCAGTATGATTTAATAAAACAGGAGTCTAATGAGTATGGCTCATGGGCATTTGATGAAGCCTGGGATATGCCCACTTATTTGCATACTAATGTTATGTGGGCAAGAACAGATGGGATCGGGGCGCCTACGAAGACTGATAATTATGTCGCGGCCCGGGATTATCATAATTATGATTGCAGTGTTTATGGCTACGGGTTTCGTAATTACAGAACCGGCAATCAGTTACTGCTTCATAGTGTAATCGAGGAGTATACCCCTAATGGAGTGATCAAAACGGAAAAAACTTTTGATTATGACCATACAAATAGTTTATTGAAAAGTGAAGAAGGGGTAAACAGTAAAAATGAGTTGGTAAAAACAGTTTATAAATACCCATTCGATCTTACCTCTGTGCCGGTTTACAATACCATGAACGGGAGAAATATAATTTCTCCGGTAATTGAAGCTACAACCACCGTTAATGGAGTTCAAACAAAAAAGACAGTCACCAACTATTACAATCCTGCTTCAAATGTCTTTGTACCTCAATCCGTAGAAAATCAAACCGGTAATAATCCCCAGGAGGTTACTGCAACATTTAACCGGTATGATAACATGGGCCATATACTGGAGCAGCAAAAAGCCAATAATGTAAAGGAAATATATTTGTGGGGGTATCAGTCAAGGTACCCGGTGGCTAAGATCCTGAACACTACTTATGATATTGCTAATTCATACATCTCACAAAGCGTGTTAGACGGCGCCACCGGTAATGGCGACGATGCGGCACTTAGAACACATTTAAATAATCTTCGCAATATACCCGGTGCTTTAGTTGAAACCTACACGTACAAACCTTTTGTTGGGATGACCGGCTCAACAGACGCCAACGGTCGTACCACTTATTATGAGTATGATGGGTTTGGCCGGCTTATTCATCTCAGGGATAAGGATAATAATATTGTAAAGAAATATTGTTACAACTATGCAGGGCAGACAGAATCCTGTCCGTTAAGTGGAAATTCAGCAGAGAGTGGAACCTTTATCAGAAGTGGCTGTACTACCGGAAATGCCGGTACGCCGGTTACCTATACCGTTCCTGCCAATACTTATTTTGGTCCCAATGCAGATGCACTTGCCCAAAATGATGTCAATGCAAATGGACAGGCTTACGCGGATAAAAACGGAACCTGTGTGATCGCCAGCTATAACGTGGCAAAGAGCCAGCCATTTACAAAGAATAATTGTATTGAAGGAGGGTTTGGTTCTAGTGTTACCTACTCAGTGCCTGCCAATAAGTATGCTGCCTATAATCTTGACGCCGCTAACCAGATGGCGCAGGACGAAATTAATGCGAATGGTCAAAACTATGCCAACGCAAATGGCTATTGCACGTGGTATAACGACGAAATGGGTAAACCCTTTACCAAGAACGACTGTGAGCCCGGATACACTGGTACTACGTATACTTATACGATTCCCGAACGCAAATACAGTTCAACTGTTTCAAAGGCCGCAGCCAATCAACTGGCTCAAGACGATATAAATGAAAACGGACAATGGCAGGCTAATAGCTGGGGTTCGTGCGAAGACCGCAATGCATACCTTACATTCCAGAATCAGGGTGAGCGTGACTGTGATATAATATTGTATAATTACGAAAAAGAGGAGAGTTATTATTTGAACGTCCCTCGTGGATATGAAGTACAGTTTGTGGTTCCGGCCGGGACTTTTGATGTCACGTTTTTGCCGAATGACTCGGGTAGTAGTTCACATTTCTACTCAGTGGCAGGCACTACGGGTTCGGGTTATGGGTCCATAACCTTCTCGGGAATATACTTTACAGAGGGGCCGTCCGGAAACTTCATTGCATTTGATTAATGACCATCAATAAAAGAAGCTTTAAAAGGGAAACAAATAATTGCCATCAACCAATAAATCGAACATCATGTACCGGCCAGCAGCATTTTTAAAACTCATAGCACTCCTCAGTGTATTTGTAGTTTCACAAGTTCATGCGCAGGATGCTACACCTGTTAAACCTGACAACTATACAGGTCCCGTAAACTATGTTAGGACCTGGGAAGCGAACGCACCCATCACCGATCCTAATGTGCTAACAAGCCGTCCCTTAAAAGACGTAAAGATGACCACCCAATATGTGGATGGGTTGGGCCGGCCTGTTCAAACTGTCGTAAGGCAGGGCGTCTTGGCAACAGGCAGCCTCCCGGTTGACCTGGTGAACGCACAAACATATGACGAGTTTGGAAGAGAGATCAGAAAGTATCTTCCCTTTGCTTCAAACGCTGACAATGGTTCCTTTAAACTTGATCCATGGGACCAGCAAGCCAACTTTTATGGCAATGCTCTTACTTCACCCATAAAAGGACAGGGGGAGACGTTCTTTTATTCAAAGACAGAGTTTGAGTCCTCACCATTGAATAGAGTCGACAGAAGTTATGCGGCTGGTAATAGCTGGGTGCATGATGGCAATGGCGACAAGGCAAAATACTGGACGAACACTGACATAGACCAGGTGCGGATCTGGAATGTGCAGGACGTACTGGGAGATTGGGGGATTTATAGTACCCCAACTACCAATGGGGTATATGCTGCAGGAACGCTTTATAAAAATATAACCGAAGATGAAAAAGGAAACCAGGTCATCGAGTTTACAGATAAGGAAGGGGAGGTGATCCTGAAGAAGGTGCAATTGTTGGACAATATCAACGGGAACGCCGTTAAGGATGATGGTACAGGACGAGATTGTGCTGGCTGGCTTTGTACATATTATATTTATGATGACCTTGGACAAATAAGATGCGTGATCCAGCCAAAGGCGGTGGAGGAATTGGCCAAACCAACTACAAACTGGAGCCTAACAGCCAGTCTACTGGATGAGCTGTGTTTTCGGTATGAATATGATGCCAGAGGCAGAATGACCATGCGGAAAGTGCCGGGAGCTGAAGCAGTATATATGGTGTATGATACCCGGGACAGGTTGGTGATGGCGCAAGACGGCAACCTGCGGCCACTGGGGAAATGGATCGTGACAAAATATGATGAGCTTAACCGCTCGATAGAAACAGGGTTCTGGACAGATAACACCGCGTTTACTACTCACTTGTCAAGTGCCTACAATAGCATCAACTATCCCAATCCGACAGGTAATTATGATTTGCTTACCGAGACCCATTACGACAACTATAACGGTCTTCCATCGGGACTTCAGTCTTCCTTTAAAGCAAGCGGCTACAGTGCTTACCTGAATGCGGGTAGTTCAGAAAATGCAGATGGGTTCCCATCAAGTAGTTCTTCCTTAACTAAGGGAATTGCAACCTGGACCCGGGAAAAGGTGGTTGGTACCACAAACCAGTTTTTATCAACTGTCAACCTGTACGATGACAAGGGGCGGGTGGTGCAAACACAAAGCATTAATATAACAGGCGGGCTGGATGTTGCCACTATTCAATACAATTTTTCAGGTCAGGTTGTAAGAAATCATGTAAATCAGGTTAATGGAAGTAATCCTGCTATAGAGGTAGCCACAAAGAAAAGCTATGATGATCTGGGCAGATTGTCATTGCTTGAAAAGGCAGTTGGCAGCAACGCTGCTTATAAACCGCTTTCAGCTCTTACTTATAATGAGTTAGGCCAACTGAAAACAAAAAAGCTGGCTCCTTCTTATGACAATGGTGGAGGATTGGAAACGCTTACGTACGATTATAATATTCAGGGCTGGGCCCTGGGGGTTAACCGCGATTACCTGGCAACTGAAGGACAAACAACCGATGGCCGGAAGTTTGGTTTTGAATTGGGTTATGACAAAACCACCAATAAAGCCGGCCAGGTGTTTGCACAAAGCGCTTATGATGGCAATATAACCGGTATGTTATGGAAAAGTGATGGCGATGATATCCGGCGTAAGTACGATTTTATATATGATAACGCCAACCGGTTATTGCAAGCCAATTTTACGCAACAAAACGCCGAAGATCATTTGTGGAATAACAGCAAGGTTGATTACACAATGAAGTTGGGCGATGGCTCCCTTGACCCCACAAAAGCATATGATGTCAATGGCAATATCCTTCGTATGCAGCAATGGGGGTTGAAATTAACCGGCAGTACCTGGATCGATAACCTTACTTATCATTATTATAAAGGGGAGTTGAGTAATAAGCTCATGACCGTAAGTGATGATAAAGGAAGTGGACTGGGCGACTTTAATGATAAGAATACCAGTGGCAATGATTATGGGTACGATGCCAATGGGAATTTGGTTGCAGATCAGAATAAAGGCATCAAAATACCAGGTGTAACTGTTGATGAAGCTATGACTTCGGGTGGCGCTATCACTTATAATCACCTGAACCTGCCCGAAATCATTGCCGTGAAAGGCGACGATGGTACAGATAAAGGACTTATTAGTTATACCTATGATGCCGGTGGAGACAAACTGCAGAAAAAAGTTGTGGAGTACAATGTTTCCACTACTTATAACAACCAGCAATACGTTGGGGATGTTACTACCACCACCACCTATTTGGGTGATGCTGTTTATGAAACAAAGTCATATCAAAAATCCGAATTGTCCAGCCTCGGTTATACCGATAAGTTGCAGTTTTTGTCGCATGAGGAGGGGAGATTGCGGTATTTACCGGCTGCTGACGGAATAGCGGCACATTATGAGTTCGACTACTTTTTAAAAGATCATTTGGGTAACGTACGCATGGTGCTCACCGAACAAAAAGATGACCATGTTTATGTGGCTACCATGGAGACCGGCGCCCGTGCTCAGGAGAATCAGTTATTCAGTAACCTGGATGCAAGCCAGTATCCGGCCAGCACAGCAGGTTTTCCCGGTGGTGGTGCAGTAGATCCTAATGAGACGGTAGCCCATGTGAATGGGAATTTCCAAAAGAAAGGACCCGGCATTGTACTGAAAGTAATGGCAGGCGATGTAGTGGATATAGCGGTGCGGTCGTTGTATCATAATGGAACTACCCAGCCAACCGTAGACCTGTTCAATGATGTGCTTGCTTCGCTGGCTGGTGGCGTTGTATCTGCATCAGGAGTGGCAAAGGGAACATTGGCAGACTTAAGTGATCCTGTTAACAGTCCGCTGAAGGGCGCATTGACAGGGTTCCGCCAGGATAATAATATTGACCTGCCCAGTAAGCCAAAAGCTTACCTGAACTGGGTGCTGGTTGACGAACAGTTCAAATATGTAAACACCTTTCCGCAAAGCGGTGCAAAGCCTGTAGGGGCAGCCGAATCGGTTACTCCCCTCTTTGAAAACGACATCAACATCACTAAGAACGGATATTTGTATATTTACGTCAGCAATGAGACCGAGAACTGGGATGTGTTCTTTGACGATCTGAAGGTAACACATCACACGGGACCTTTACTGGAAGAGACCCATTATTATCCGTTTGGGTTAACGATGGCGGGGATAAGTAGTAAAGCGGTAAAGGGAAGTGATTATGCTGAAAATAAAAGAAAGTTTAATGGAATTGAATTAGTAAATGAGCTTGGAATTGATATCTATGACGCTCAATTACGCGAATTAGATCCCCAGTTAGGACGTTGGTGGCAGATAGATCCTAAGGTAGACGGTTATGAGAGTGTATCTCCGTACAATGCCATGAATGATGCTCCGATAAGGTATAGCGACCCGTTAGGAGACGAAGGCGACGAGGCAAATGGTTGCTGTCTGGGATTAAAGAAAGCATTTGCAAGCGTAAGTGGGGCGATAGTAGGAACGATTGACAATAACCTACCGGGCTCTAATTTGAGAGGTCTCGTAGCGTCAAGTGGAATAATTGAAGACCCTGAAGTAGCTGAATCGTGGAATAAGGCCTTAGATGTAGCTGATGAAGCCGGAATAGTGCAAGGTGCCGGAGAAGGAACTGCCGGGGGAGGGTTATTATCAACGTCGGTTGCCGTTACAGCTGGTTCAGGAGGTTTTTCTATAGAAGTAACTGGCCCTACGGCAGCAATCGGCGGAGGAATGCTTCTTCATGGAGGTTTTGTATTAACTAAAAGCGCAGGTAACCTGACTTCTCAAAATGGAAGAGTCAATGTTAACAAGTCAAATAGTTCAAGTACAGGTAATAGTCAAAGTACGTCGCCGGCTCAACAAAAAGCCAATAAGTTAAGTGAAAAACAACGACCAGGCCAGGACTTTACACGTGCAGGTAAAAAGGCCGTGAATAACCTTAATAAAGAGCAAAATGGTGGAGTGATGAAATGTAAAAAATGTGGTGTTGAAGTAGTAGATCCAAAACAGCATAAGACAGGAGTTACTCCTCCCAGCAATGAAGCTCATGTTGATCATGTAACGGCGAAATCAAAAAATGGAAGTGGTACGCCAGATAATGGTCAAACCTTATGTCGTACTTGTAATATTAAAAAAAGTAATAATTAACAATGGACAAGAGCATTAAAGTATTATTCGTTCAACAGGTTGATGATCATTTTGTAACCGAAGGCCTTTGGTGTACCGAAGAGGGTGAATACTATATTGTAGATAATATTCCGTTCATCGCTAACCGAATAGCATTGGGGGATACTATAAAAGTTGAATTGGACACGGAAGATAATGCTTATTATTTCGACGATTTTGTAGCTGTTTCCGGTAATAGTACCATAAGAGTTTTTCCTTTTAATGATTCAATTATTGAAGAAATAAGAAAGCAATTGCTTCATTTAGGTTGCGAATCTGAAGTCTTCCTGGAAAGAAAAATAATTGCAGTTAACGTTCCTGTTGATGTTAATTATAAGCCTGTCAAAGAATATCTGGATAATGGTGAGGAAACCGGAAATTGGACATATGAAGAATCCTGTTTAATGCACAGTGTTTAATCGCTTTTTATCAGTTAGAGCCAGTGAATTTGGAATAGAACTAGCCCCATTTAATAAAGGGGCTGGTTTTATTCACTTTTCACCTGACGAATCTGTTCGCCCATCCCCCAAATCCACACACTTATTGCCTAAAATGCACGTCTACCAATTGGGACTAATGTTTCTTTTTTAGATGCAAACCGTGTCTTACATTCGTATAATCCCAACCGGTTTAACCAAAATAAGCCTCCACATGAAAAAAATCTTACTCCTAATACCGTTCCTTTGTCTCAGCCTGCTTTTTTGCAATAGCTCCCAGGCTCAGGAAAAAGAACCCGTGGTTGATAAGATCATTAATTTTCCTACTACGTTTTTCAGTAAGGTCCAGAGCAAATATTCCAGCCTGGAAGACCGGTTGACCAAACAAACCGAAAAATACCTCGAGCGCCTGAAGAAAAAGGAAAAGAAGATGAAACGCAAGCTGGCAAAGACAGATTCTGCCAAAGCCGAGCAAACCTTTGGTAATATCGATGAGCAGTATGATAAAATGATTGCCGGTATCAATAAAGACAGCCTCCCGGTAAAACGCGGTTCCGGCACCTATATGCCCATGGTTGATTCTGTAAAGACCAGCCTGGCCTTTCTGCAGCAGAATAGCGGGGTATTGTCGCAGTCGAAAGAAGTGCAGGACAAAGTGAAGGGATCACTTTCCCAGGTCAATGAGCTCCAGGGGAAATTGCAACAGGCCGACCAGGTAAAAGCCTTTATACAACAACGTAAACAACAGATAAAAGGATCGCTGAGTCAGATCACCAACCTGCCCAAAGGACTGACCGATGAATTTGCCGGTTTTCAGAAAGAAGCCTATTACTACAGCGCACAGCTGAAGGAGTATAAAGACATGCTGAACGATCCCGATAAAATGGTACAGAAAGGCCTGTCGCTCCTGAACAAACTGCCGGCTTTTAGCAGCTTCATGAAGCAAAACAGCGAACTGGCCAGTCTGTTTCGCCTGCCTGACAATTACGGTACGCCACAAAGCCTGGCCGGATTGCAAACCCGCTCCCAGGTGCAGCAGCAGATCCAAAACCAGATCGCGAGCGGCGGCCCGAATGCCCAGCAAATGGTGCAGCAAAACCTGCAGGCCGCGCAATCACAGTTAAACACGTTGAAGGATAAATTGAACAAATTGGGCGGCAGTGGCAGCGGCGATATGGAGATACCCGATTTCAAACCCAATAACCAGCGTACCAAATCATTCTGGCAACGGCTGGAATATGGTACCAACCTGCAAACAGCCAAGAACAATTTCTTCCCTGTTACCACCGATGTTGGTTTATCGGTAGGGTATAAGCTCAATGATAAAAATACGATAGGTGTTGGCGCCAGCTATAAAATGGGGTGGGGGCAGGATATCAAACACATTAAGATTACTAATCAGGGTATGGGCCTGCGGTCCTACATCGACGTAAAGCTGAAAGGCAGCTTTTACCTCAGCGGTGGACTGGAATACAATTATCAACCTATCGGCTCCGACAGTTTAAACACAAATACAGTCATGCACTGGAACGAGATCTCCTCCTGGTCAAAAAGCGGGCTCATTGGTATCAGTAAGATCGTTTCCGTAAAAAGCAAATTCTTCAAAAAGACCAAACTGCAATTGTTGTTCGATTTCCTGAGCTACCAGCAGGTACCACGCACCCAGCCTATTAAGTTCAGGGTAGGGTATAATTTTTAACAGAATAGTTTAGGAGATAGATTAATGAAAAAATACTTGGCCGCCTCTCGGGGCGGCTTTTTCTTGAATGCCCCAGGGTCATCTCTCATAAAATTCACAAGTGCTTATTTAAAATGATTAAACAGCGTGTGCTGTAGTTTTAGGTGAATGTATTTGTTGATTATATTCCCTTTCTAATTGCTCTATTCTATATTTCAGGTCATTACTTAATTGGTTAGGCAGATTTTTTAATTTCTTCATATTAAAGGCCAGTATGATACCTGAAATCCCAACCCAAATAAAAGTTAATGCCGTAATTGTCACTAAGGAAATGGCTGTAAATACGGGGTGCCCCAGTAAGATTAATGAAAAGATAATTCCAATAGTGCTTGCCAACGCCAGGTTACCCCAATTTAAAATGCCATAATTTTTCAGGTCAAAAGCCAGCCCCAAACCCTGAAATGACCTGAACAATAAACTAAACCCAATCACAAAAGGCAGCGTAGTAATAGGAATTTCAGGATACGCTATCAATAAAATGCCAATCAGCACACTTAGGATTCCTCCTGCTAAATGCCAGCCCCAGTCGTCAATCACTTTTTGATTTACAATAGAAAAGTATATTTCCAACAGGCCTGTAACAATAAAAGAAATCGTAAAAAATGCCGTCAGGGTTAAATAAGTTTTTATTGGAAAGGTAAGTATATAAATACCCAGGGCTATAAATAACAGCCCCACTATCAGTGGAATGTACCAATGTTTGATAGTATTCCTGATTGTTTTAAGAAAAGTAGTCATAATTTAAAGGTTTATATGTTAGCAATGAATTGATTATTCTTTGCTGTTTTCATTGTCAGGATCTATTCGGAATTCTGCGATTGCTGTAAATGGTGTCAATTATTTTCCAGGGATCGATTGTGGTGAGGATAGGTTTTATTTTGTGGGAAATTATCCATGTCTGAAAAGTCCTGCTATCTATACTTGCATGAGGCGTTAAAGAAGTTCCTGAATGTTGTTTTAAAAAAGCGTTTTAAAATTCCCCCTGGCGCGGATTGTGAAATTGACCTATTAAAGTTACGTATAAAATGACAAAACGAGATTACCCCTTTTTATGGGTTTGATCTGATAATGTCTATCGCCTTTTCAAAGGTTTTGTCAGGTTCGGTATTCGGTGTTCCTGTACCTGTTTGGTTGTTCAGAATATTTGGCAATGCTCCATTGATTAACTTTTACATCAATAGTTCTTGTTATTGTTTAAACCGGTCAATATCGGTAAACAATAAGTTAGTCTTATTAATCCCCACCCAGCCCCGTTGCGTTAATTTTAGTGGAAGCACCAAAATTAACCATATGCACAGGCCCCTGCTTTGGCTTCTCCTTATCACCGGTATATATACTGCCCGGTCGCAGTCACTACCGCCTTATCAACCTGCCCGCACGGAAGTGCTCGCCGCTTATGAAAACGCCATCCGCCTCGATTCACTGGCCAAAAATGCGGTATTAAAGGGAAATGTAAGGGCCCACTGGCAACCCGATAACAAAGGTTTCTGGTACCGCAATACCCTGGCCGATAGTTCAAAAGAATACTGGTATGTGGAAGCCCGTACGGGCGCCAAAACAAAACTGGCCGATAGCACCCAATATAGCACTACCAACGACAATGGCATCATCACTGGCGGCATCAAAAGCCGCTGGATCCGTCAGCGCCCCTCCGATAGTACTTCGCCTGATAAACAATGGATCGCTACTATACAGGCTGGAAATATCTTTCTGCGCGCGGTGGCAGGCGGTGAAACAAGGCAATGTTCTTTTGACGGTGACACCACTAACCCGTACGGACATATCCAATGGTCGCCCGATAGCAAACACCTGGTTGTTTTTCACAGCTACCCTGTGGCTGAAAAGCCGGTATATTATGTGCTGTCATCCGTAGACACTTCCTCACGGGGCATTTTACAGTCGCACGAGTATGCGCAGCCCGGTGATCCATTTACCGGCTATGTGCTGTACACCCTGAACATAGCCGACAAAAAGCTGGTGAAGGCTGCAACAGAACTGTATAATTTCCTCGACTATCCCTGGGTGCATTGGCGCACTAACGACAATACCTTTTTTACCTTTGAGAAAGCAGACCGCGGTCACCAGCGCTATCGCATCATTGAAGTAAATGTGAATACCGGTTTTACACGTAATCTCATCGATCAGCAAACGAATACCTTTATTTACGAAAGCCGCATCTTTACCTGGTATACGGCTGCTACCAATGAGATCATCTGGAGCAGTGAGAAAGATGGTTATAATCATTTGTACCTGGTAGATGCGGTAAAGGGCAGCGTTAAAAACGTTATTACGCACGGCAACTGGGTGGTGCGAAAAGTGGATAGTGTTGATGAAGTAAAACGCGTGATCTGGTTTCAGGCCAGTGGTATGAACACGGGGGAAGATCCGTACAATATTCATTATTACCGCATCGGGTTCGATGGCCGGCACCTGGTTTCGCTCACGCCTGCCAATGCCAGTCATCAGTGCAGCTTTTCGCCCGGCCGGCAATTCTTTCTCGATAATTATTCCCGGCCCGATCTGCCTGCAGTCACCGAATTGCGAAGAACAACAGATGGGAAACTCATCTCCATAATAGAACGGGCTGATATAACCGCTTATCAAAGCCTGGGCATCCGCATGCCCGAAGTATTTGTGGCGAAAGGCCGCGATGGTATTACCGATATCTGGGGTATTGTTTGCCGTCCGCCCAATTTCGACAGTACTAAAAAATATCCCGTTATCGAGAATATTTATGCCGGTCCGCAGGATGCGTTTGTTCCAAAACGTTTTATGAATTATGGGGAGATGCAATCCATGGCTGCATTGGGTTTTATAGTTGTACAATGTGATGGTATGGGTACGGCCAATCGTTCCAAGGCTTTTCACGATGTGTGCTGGCAGAACCTGGCCGATGCCGGTTTACCCGACCGGATCCTTTGGATAAAAGCCCTCGCCCAAAAATATGCTTATATAGACACGTCACGGGTGGGGTTGTACGGCACTTCTGCGGGCGGACAAAACTCAGCCGGTGCCTTGTTGTTTCATCCTGAGTTTTATAAAGCGGCAGTATCGGCCTGTGGTTGTCACGATAACCGCATCGACAAACAATGGTGGAATGAACAATGGATGGGTTATCCCGTTGGGCCGCATTATGCCGCGCAAAGCAATATCACCAATGCCGGCAAACTGCAGGGGTCGTTATTATTGATTGTAGGGGAGGCCGATAACAATGTGCCGCCAGAGTCAACCTTTCGTTTTGCCAGTGCCCTTATCAGGGCGGGTAAGGTATTCGATCTGCTGGTGGTTCCCGGTATGGGCCATAGTGATGGTGGACCGTACGGCCGTCTGAGGAAGCGGGATTTCTTTGTAAGAAAGTTCTTTGGCGTAGAACCGCCTGACAGGAATTCAGTTGTAAGCTATAAGCCGTAAGCATAGAAATCCCCTCCTGGGAGGGGTAGGGGTGGGTTTGTTCCTTTTTATCAATAATACATTTAGTTAAATGGAAATCCGATAAATTGAAAACTGGAAAAGGCAGGCTACTTTACAACATAATTGGAAAGTGTAATTTTGCTGAAATATATTAGCTCGTTAGAGCTTAACTTTGTGTTTTACGCCTTTTTATAGTTGCGTTACACATTCAATGTCTAAACCCACCTCTGGTCCCTCCCAGAAGGGGATCCTTAAAACAGGTATGAACTAACTAACATGCCTTTCAAAATCTAAATCGATTTAAAACCTCCATGCTTCCACGATCTATAAAAAATAACACTCCTCAACGGAACGGCATGCTAATCGTTTTCTCTAACGTTATAGCTTAGGTCTTGTTCTTTGCCTGTAAATCCTTCTAACGGAAAAATACCTCCCAATTGTTTGAATTAGTTGTATTTGTCTTCGATTTTGTTCCTGAAATCTGCTGGGTTTGAACCCATCATTGTTCGGGATTTCTTTGGGTCTCCCTAAGGGAAACGCCGGGTTTTCTTCGGGAAAAGCAAAACAAATCCCGAACAAGACCCGGCGCAAACCCGAGACATTCCCTTATCTGGTTCTGGTCAGATTCGTTCCATCTATATCGTTTCCCCGGTAATAATGCCACTGTAATGCCACCAGAATGCCACTGTAATGCCACTCTTCAGTGGCATTACAGTGCAATTTCGCAGGCAGATTGGTGGGAGAAATACCGGCTTATCACCGAATCTGGCATAAGATAACCGGCAATCTTGTATAAGGATCAATAGGGAAAAGCATATAGAACAAGTGCAAGGAGATCAAACAACATTTCCGCGGAGCCAGGAACGTCACTTTAGCTATAACGTTAGAGAAAACGTTTTGCAAGACATGTTTGAGCAGCAGAAATAATATAGAACTTAGAATGCAAAATTAAGCACAAACGGGCACACGAACTAACGAACACCTTACTCTTAATCGTACTATTCCAATTCCATTGTAAACATCGAAATCTTTCCTGTTTTCCATTTAAAGGCTTAAATCAGTATAAAGAAAAACAGGACGGCATAAAAGCCGTTCTGTCCATTTGGGTCGGAACAACTGGACAAATGTTTATCGCACTGTGCAAAACCCGTGAAGTGGGGATTTAGGAAAATGAAACACTTCAACACAACCCGACAGGTATCCAATCCTGTGCGGTAAGGTTTAGTCAACCACCGGAAGCGAGTCTTGCGTAGTAGGCAGTAATGCCTGCACGAAGCGTAGACAGCGACTGCTGAGGGTGTGCTATTGTTTGTAATATTATCCTGTTATAAGGAATGTTTTACCAGTTTGTGAATATAATACACTCTTAATATTGAACTATTATTTTTATCTTCAACTTTTGTATTTCAATTTGGCTTCAGTTATCGGCTGACAGGAATTCTAATACCACGGATTCTGCAATGCTGAACCGTTAGGCATAATATTATGAGACACATTCTATTTATTTTAACGGCATTTATGCAAATTCAGTGCTTACCTTTTTTCCGCCACATTTAAATTGTTTTATTTGGCTCAGTCTACTCATAAGTCAAATAACTGGCAAGAATACCAGAAGGAGTTCTTACTTCCTTATTAAATATTTTTGTATTAGCAAAAACGATAAAACTATCCTGTGGTCAATACTTGTTCTACAGATTAAATTATATTAGATTGTATATTATCATATTTTAATACTATGAAAGCTTTTGCAAGGGTATCGCCGGATGGAAAAAAATGGGGGATGATTGATCTTCAGGGCAACAATGTACTGGAACCTGTTTTTGAAGACATTCATTCATGGTCAGAAGGCTTTGTAAAACTGGAAAAGATATCCCCCGGCCGGTATGGTAAGGAAAAAGGATATAAAGCCATGTTAAACGGGCAGTTCGGTTTCATGAATATGGATGGAGATCTTATCACTGATTTTTCCTTTGGAGCAGCAGATAATTTTCATAATGGATTTGCCGCTGTGAGCAAAAATAAAAAATGGGGTTTCATCAATACAAATGGAGAACTGGCAATACCATACAGATTCAGCCAGGTGAAGATATTTCATAAAAATACTTGTATGGTGAAAGAAAACAGCAAATGGGGCATCATTAATACACAGGGAGACTGGGTATTAAAAAACCAATACCATAACTTATCCCATTTCACTCATGGGTTGGCTTTTGTGGAAGCACACAAAAAAAGATTACTGATAGATATGACCGGTAACATAATAAGTACGCTCCCTCACAAATACACCTATATGGAAATAATGTCCGAAAAGCTGATCGCATTTGGATGGGCAGATTACCATACACAGACAACTTCATTTGGATTAATGGACTTACAGGGGAAAATAAAGTCAGCAATACAATTTTATAAAAGTGATGCGGCATATACTTATGATGAAGCATTCATTAATGGGCAATTAATTGTAGAAAATGAAGATGGGGAAAGAGGCATCATTAATGATGAAGGAATATTGATAGTGCCTATGGGAGAATATAAAGGTCCCCACTCCCCAATTCCGTTCAGCACGTATAATCCTGCGGATGAATTAATTAATTTTTCAGAGGGCTTGGCCATTGCAAAGAAGGATAATCTTTGGGGAGTGATTGATGAAAATCATAATACTGTAGTTGATTATAAATTCCAAACACGCCCTGTTCGGATTACAGATGGGCAAGGACTATACTTCTCACAGGACTATCCGCAGTATGCATATGGCCTGATTAACATAGAAGAAGTAAAAGACGGTGTTGTATACGCTGGTTATATGGATAAACAGGGAAACATCGCCATTGAACTGAAATTCAGAAAAGCAGAAAGATTCTTCGGAAAAAATAAATTTTAACAATCATATTATGATGCAATTCGATCCGGAAAACAGTATTGTCATAACTGACGTTGAAAAATTTATAGTTGCTCATTATATTGCCAACACCAAAGCACTTTTGCAGTTAAACTGAAATGGAATGAAACCGCATTGAATCATGCACTCAGTATAGGAAGCACAGAAATTAAAACAGTTTATCCATCACTGTATTTAAACATAGCCCAATGCTATAAAGATATAAACGATCTTGATAAGTCATACGAGCGCTATCAATTAGCATTTAACTTTGTTTCATTCTTACCGACTGATGATTACAGTAAGATGATCAGATCTGGTATTAATAAGGGAATTAATTGTCAACGAATACTTTTCGTTTTAGGCTTTTTAATCACTACACAACAATTTCTGTCCTTATCCAATGGCTTTGATAAGTAAACGCCATTTACTTTTATATCCATCTTCCTGGTAAGTGATGAATCGAACTTTACTTTGCCATCGCTAATTTCATAATATTGTGATGGATTATAATATATCGAATCTTTTGAGTCATACCATTCTGTAAGGTCAAAGCCCCCGAACTCCATTTTACCATCTCCGTCCATATCGGTGAATGGTGCTGACCCAATTCCTTGTGTTTTGTCATTATAAACAACTTCAGCAAGCTCCGTTGCTTTTAGCTTTTTAAGATCAAAGGCTTTTATCGTGTTGTAGTTCGGGCGACCATCAATTTCCAGAAATAACAGAATCCTGGAGTTCTGTTCAATAAGTCTGTTGTATTTGCTGTTATAAACGATTGCTTCTATTGTCTTACTTACCGGGTTGCCACTATAATGAATAATGTCATTTGACACGATTATCTTATCGCCGGAGCGGGTTTTAAATACGATTCTGTCTTGTGTCTGAGTGAAAGAACATAGAAACAGAAGTGATGGTAGCAATAGTTTCATTTATGGATAGTTGGTTGTTTAAGGTATCGCTAACGGTCCAGGCTTGGCGAAATGCTGGAGTCCGTGATCCGTCAGCTTGGTAAGTTAGGTGAAATTCAATAGAATTGCAAAAGCTAACTAGATGTTGCTATTGCTTTTTGACAACTCTATCTGAAAGGAACAGTAGATAAGAACGGTATCCTGACCGAGAGAAATCGCAGGTAAAGAGAAGGGCGGAGGCAGTCTTAGCATCCCCATAGTACTGATAGAAGGGTGGAAAATCAGTTCCATGAAAGCCACTTAGTAAGGAAGGGGGATGCCTGTTTACGGAATTGCATTTTAGAAACATCCAAATGTACCAGATACATGGAAAAGATGTTAACAGTAGAGATGCAGATAGCAGAACGGGCCAGGAAATACCGGTTTGAAGCACTTACGAACCTGCATGAGTTCATTGATGAGCCATTACTGCGATCAAGCTTTGACTCCTTGAACAAAAAGGGAGCCACTGGCGTGGATGCAGAAACGTGAATGGACTATCACAAACAACGGGAAACAAGAATCCCTCAGTTGTTAACCGCTTTTAAAAGCGGCAATTACCGGGCACCTAACATCCTGCGGGTTCATATACCCAAAGGGGACGGGAAACTTCGGCCACTGGGCCTGCCTACGGTAGAAGATAAGCTGCTGCAAACGGCGGTGACCAGGGTGTTGCAACTGGTGTATGAGGATATGTTCTATCCCGGCTCGTATGGGTTCAGACCGGGAAAATCACAACACCAGGCATTGGAAGAATTAAGCAGTCAGGTAAGTTGGAAAGGCAATCGCAATATTATAGATGCTGATATGCAAAACTACTTCGGGAGTATTAACCACCAATGTTTACGTGAGTTCCTTGACCTTAGGATAAAAGATGGTGTGATTAGAAAGATGATCGACAAATGGCTCAAAGCCGGCGTATTGGATAACGGACAGCTTATATATCCGACTGAGGGTACTCCGCCAGGGGAACGATCTCCCCACTGATTAGTAACATTTATCTGCACTATGTGTTGGATGAATGGTTCTTCAGGCAAATACAGCCGCTACTGAAAGGCGACAGTTTTCTTATCCGTTTTGCTCGCACGGGTCTGTGGGGGAGCGGGGAGGCAACGAACCGCTCTACCCGGAACCGGTTTTTAGAAGATTTGGCAGCAATTCAACAACTTAAACATATGCTATGTACTAATAAATAAGATCAGCTCTTGACTTTCTTACCTGTATTACGTATTTTTTTGCGTCTTGGAGCTTTTGTTATTTTGCCAGTGGCTTTATACAAGGCAATAGCCTTGCTGATCATCTGCTGATCTTCCAGTGTTAAAGGGATGGGTTCTATTACAAAATCTACCCCTTTAGGTTCTTTAATGTATCCCATTTTATTTTGTATTAAAGTATCGAGTTATTAATTTTTCTGCAGCATTCGGATAAATTATCATGCGGTGATTTCCGAGATGTACTGCGCCAAGTGTTTTTTCATAATGTCCAATCAATTTGGTCTTGGATGTAAAAGATATGCACCCCTCATATCCTTTGTCTTTTGACTTCTTACAGGCAAACGCAACCAAGTTTCCAGGAACTCCTTCATAGAGCTTTGGCTTTCCGAGGTTGAAAGGGGCACTTTCTATTAGCCAAAGAAAGATATGGTCATTCATATCGGTCAGGCTAATCAGGCCCTGCACAATATGAGGGTTTCCTTCGATAGTTAGTTTAAATACGTCTCTGTCATCTAATGCAATTTCCGACTTCCAATTAAATTTCCATCCGCTTTTTCTGGTAATACTTTTTAAATCGGCCTTTGTCAATGGCAAAATTTCCGTGGGAAAACTATCGCCGGAGATGGTGTTTGTCATGCTATTCGTAAGCCTATCTATCTCAATTCCAATATGATATATTGTATCCTTCACTTTAGCAAATTTACTAAAATTTTTCGAATCGTTTGCGAAAGTCATCCAAGTAAGAGACTTCTTTGCTATTTTATTTGACAACGAAAGCCATGCGATAACTACAGTTGGAAGTCAATATTATTACTAAATATTTTACTAAATTTAAATACAATATAACTAAAAGTAGTATGGATGATAGTGTTCTAGAAGAAAGGGATTGATGTCACCTTGTACCAAAAAGATGAAATCGACCAAATAGTAACATTGGTACAAGTAAAAAAATATAAAGATAACTTGCCGATCAAATTTGATGCAGTGGCCGCCCTGAGTATGATCGTTGAAGAAGAAAAGGCAAATAGAGGATTATTTGTAACAACCTCAAGATATCTTCCACAAGCTCGGAATTTTGCAGAGAAACAGAGAGGTAGGCTTGTTTTAGCTGATTCGACCAACGTAGCAGAGTGGTGCAGCAAGATATCTACTCGTATTATTAGGGATAAAAGTGAAACTATTCAGGATAGTTACATTCTAAATATTTTAAATGATTCTTCATCAAAGGGGCTTATTGGAAAGGCTGTTGTTGCACAAACAGGGTATAATACTGTCACCAATCAATTCGCAATCGTCTTAAAAGATACCCCGCATGTATCGTTGTTAATGGATATTTCGGGTAAACCGGTTCGTTATATCGATCCGCCATATAATCACAAAGGATATGAAATACCACGAATGGATGCTTCTGTTTTGAATTTTAAGACAAAGGAGCACGTTTTCCGGGCACGGAAAGAAATTGATTCAAACGGGATTGTTACATTTTGGGGGCAACAAAAATTATATACACTGTGGGATGGAGAACCGCTGTTCTATGATATAGACGATTAGTATTCATACATCCTGTTAGTCATCTTATCTCAACTTCCCAAGAGGTATTGTTATCAGAACTCTCTTTATTCGAACCATAAAGCGTGACTTTCCATTTTCAACAAGTATATTTCGAACCCAAAAGCCCCTTCAAATCCAATGACTTGAAAGGGCTCGTAAATTTCTGTCGGGTTGACTGGACAAATTTCGAACCAGTTTTTAGAGAGTTTGATGGATATTCAGCGACTTAAGAATCTTATAAAATTCAATATATCTTAAACCTTCCTTTATCAGGGATGCAATTCTACCCGGAACCGCTTCCTGGCAGATTTAGGGCGGGTCGCTGAACTAAATTCGTAATATTCAATCATATACGCCACGATCGTGTAAGGTCGATTTTGTTTAACATTTGGTTGGATCGAAGCGGATATTACCCTTCATCTGACGGAGCATCATGGGGATGGCTGTTCCGGGTCGAGAGTTCATATTATTACCCTGGATGTTGTGGAATAGACGACTTCGACAATGATCAATTTAGCAGCTTCCATTGTTTTTGTGATTATTGGTGGTTGTAAATTGCAGCGAATTCTTTTGCGTAGTCTGCAATTTTCACTTTCCCAAGCTGGGGTTTATGGTTGATGTAGTCTTCGTACATCAACCCGGTGCGCCTTGCGGTATTCAGTTCTGTAAAGGCATGTGCTCCCTGCGGGCTCATTCCGAAACCCAAAAGGGTATTATAAAAGTCCTGGTCAGGCACTTGTACCCATGGCATATCCGGTATGCCGATGGCTTTGCCTATTTCTTTAGCGACATCTTTCATCGAAACTTCGTCACTTGCAATGTATTGAACGGTACGGCCGGTGAACGGTTTATCAAATTCTTCAGCTATGGTGTCTGCGATGTCCTGTACGGCCGCCATTGGTTCTTTTTCATCGCCGCCGTAGTTGGCGAAGATCATTCCATGGCCTTTAATGGCAGGGATGAATTGCAGTAAGTTATAATAGAAACCTACCGGGCGCATAAATTTGATCTGCACATTTGCGGGCAGCTCGTTCAATGCTGTTTCTGCGCCATGGTGCAGCGCAACCAGGCCTACGCCTTTATCGGTGTGGCCACCTATGCAGCTGAGGTGAATCACTTTTTCTACTCCGGATGCCGCAATTGCTTCCTTGTAGTTCTTTGCGATCTGGATGTTATAGGCAATAGCGTCAAATTCGGGATTAAAGAATTGGCTTACGTCGTTTGCTTCCATAACATAAACGGCATCAGCACCTTTGAAAGTTTCGGTAAGAAACTTGATGTCCTCAAAGGAGCCGATGGCTGCTTTAGCGCCCAGAGCCGCGATGGCATTCTTTTTTTCAGCTTTACTGCTGATCACAGTGACTTCGTGACCATTTTTGACTAAGATCTCTGTTAGTGGTTTGCTGATATTACCCAGTGAACCGGTTACAATAATTTTCATTTTTTGTGTTTTTAATTTTTGGTTCAATTTATTTTTCGCAAATGGCGTTTATGACATCCCTGGCTGTGTCGAATAACCGCTTCACATATTTCATATCCCTGGTTGACCGGGCATAAAGCGCGGCGCCTTCAATCAACGATACGATATGCAGGGACGTACCGAGCACATCCGTGTCAGCTTTGAAAGCCTTGGCTTTAATGCCTTCTTCGATAATATTTGTCAGGTCTTTTGTCCAAATCAATAATCCATTGGCGGCTTTTTCCCTGAGCGCTTCAAAAGTGTCATCAGCCTCCATGGTGGTGTTTTGTAAGGGGCAGCCGCCTGGGGTAAACGGCGTTTTTGTGGATGGGTGATGCGCCAGCACATGCGCATACAATTTATCCTTAAACTCTGCTTTATTTCTGGTAGCTTCCGCCAGCAATTCCCTTTTCAGGTCCCAGTTATAATTGAATACGGCAAGCGCTACGGCCTCTTTATTTTCAAAGTTGCCGTAAATACTTCCCCTTGTCATGCCGGTTGCTTTTTCCAGGTCACTTATTGAGGTGCCTAAATAACCTTTTTTGTTGAATAATTCCGCAGTTGATTCAATGATCTGCTGACGGGTAGATTCTGATCTTGGAGTAAATTTCATGCGAATAATTTGAAAGGGTCGAATGGTCGGTTTTCGTCTATTGCATTGAATGGCAACGGACAATTCTTTTGCCGGTTGAATTACCAGCCGATTTCCATGCCGTCCTTAAAATGTTTGCCGGTTGGACCGCCTTTCGGTAAGGTTGCTGCATATACTATGCTTGCGGCGCCTTCGCTCACCGGCCTTCCACCGGCATTGCTCAAGATGTCATAGGTGGCTGTCATGCCGGGAATTGGCGCATTGACTAAAATGCCTTCTTTGGCAAGGTCATGCGCCGCCTTCATGGTCAGGCCATTCATAGCCAATTTTGTTATAGAATAAACGGAGATAAAATCCCTCCATGGATTGACCAGCGTGTATTCACCGGGTTCGCCTTGAATTGAACCTGAGCCTGACGAGCAGTTTACGACACGGGGATTGTCGCTTTTCTTTAGCAGGGGGGTAAAGTATTTGATCATTCTCCAGGCGCCAAAGAAGTTGGTGTTGAATGAGCTGATAATTTTTTCCATATCGGTATCAACAATATGATACTGATCGGGAAACTGAGTCGCATTGTTGATCAACACATCCAGTTTACCATACTGTTGATCAACAGTAGCGGCAACCGCTTTTACCTGCTCTTCGTCGGTAATATCCAGCGCCATTGCCACGGCGTCCAACCCTTCGTCAACCAGCAACTGAGCGGCTTCCTGGGCCCTGTCCAGCTCCCGGGCGGTGATAATGATCTTATAGTCTAATTTGCCCAGTTGCCTGGCTGATTCTACGCCAATCCCGGTTTTTCTTGCTGCGCCTGTGATCAGGACTAATTGTTTAGATTCCATGTTTATTTGAAAGTTTATCTAAATACTGAACGGTATATCTGTTTATCAAAATTAGTAAAATTTCGAATAAATACACTGTATTTGTTTTATAAACGTAAGTTTTGCCTCTTTTTTACCCGATCCTAGAGAAATTATATACAGATCGGTATATATAGGAGTCATTTAGGAGCTATTGACAAAATTTGGCTCCGAGAGCATATTTGTTCTATAATATTGACAAACATTGAATTACATCCCGTTCTGTGCCGGCTTTTTATTTTATTTGAAATATTATTGGCACTAAATACTGATAATTATATGTTTTTTTGTTTTAACTAGTTGATTATGAATTTAAATAAAGAATTATAGGGATAATTTGTATAAAACGATCGTTATACAACATATTATCTTCGTAAAATTTAAATGTTTTTAATAGGAATTCAGATCAGAGAGGTCAGGGATTTGACCGTAAAACTGCATTTGCAAACCTGAAAATGGCAACCGTCATTAAGTCAGCCGTATTTCAGAAAACATGCGAATAAATACAGCATCGATCCCAATTTTGTGGGTGTATAGGGGAAATAGAAATCATATTCTGCGACCTGGGTGGCCGAAGCTCGAAGATTGAACTCGTATTATTATCAGACAATACGATTACTTCACAACTGGCTCAACCACCGTGGAGGCAAACGCGTCTGGTCATGGGAAAAGATCAAAAAGCTAACGGAAGAATGGATGCCACTTGTAAGGCTAAGAATCTATCATAGTAATCTTTTAGCGAAACCGTAAATGGAGGAACCGTGTGCCGGAAAGCTGCTCGCACGGGTCTGTGGGGGGCGGGGAGGCAACGAACTGCTCTACCCGGAATCAGTTTTTAGAAGGTTGACAGCAATTCAACAACTCAAATATATAATTAAGAATAATTCATAATTATACTCCAAAGAACCGCCTCTTGATATGGAGGCGGCTTTTAGGAATAGTTGCTATCTATATAACCAACTTTAATATATGATAGCGCATAAGTTTAAATTCTACTTGCTTTTCAAACCGGATCAACTTTTAGTTATCATCGATCGAACGAATAATGTGAGCCGGATTTCCTCCCACGAGCGTGTTGGGAGGAACGTCTTTGGTAACTACTGAGCCTGCAGCTATAACCGAGTTTTCCCCCACAGTCACACCTCCAATGATCGTTGCGCCGGCTGCAATCCAAACATTTCTTCCAATTACGATGGGCTTTCCTATTGTGATGGAGCGACGCTGTGAAGGTTCAATCGGATGTCCAGTAGTAATGATGCTTACGTTCGGTCCGATCATTACTTCGTCGCCAATGTCCAGGCCGCCAAGGTCATAAAAAGTGCAGTTCTGATTTATAAAGACATTGCGTCCGATACGGATTTCGTCTCCACCAGCGGTATAAAATGGAGGAATTAGTATAAAACCTTCATCCACCTCTTTTTTGATGAGTTGACTGAACAATGCCCGAACCTCATCTGTATCGCTAAAGGTTAAACGGTTAAGTGCAGTTGTGATTTCCATTGCCCGTTTGGTGTTTGCCACCATCGCTGCTGATTCTGGTGTCCTCCTATAAATTATTCTGGTGCGATCATCATTCTTATATATCATGGAAATAAAATTAATGCCGTGCGTATAGAAACGGAAATAAATTTTCAAAATCAGATCAACTATTAACCAGCAATCGGGAATTTTAGTAAAAGATATGAAGCACTTGTTTAAAGAAAATATCTAACATATTCGTTAAAACTAATATTCGGCAGTAAATTCTTCCAAGAGAAATAGGTTTGTCACTGATTGTGGGAACATGTGGTGCCACAATGTTACCACAGAGAATCGTGGAAAGCGTATTAAGCGAACTGTTGAATAACTTTTAACTTGATCCGTGAAAGAACAATTCCCCCTCATAAATGAAAAAGCTCCTTGTTTTACCAGAAGCTTTTTTCGTCGGGGTGACTGGACAAATTTCGAACCATTATTTAGAGAATTTGATAGAAATTCAAAGACTTAAATATGTAATAAACTTCAATAAATAGTAGCATGTTTTCAGGAAGGAGAAGTTCACAATTCTATTTAACATTTTTATTGTTTGGCGGTTGATAGGGATCAGGAGTACCAGGTTTGATGAGGGGATATTTCGCCAGACTTTTTTCAAACTCACCAATAATCTTCATCATGGGATCTGCAACCCAGGCGATTGGCGTTAAAGTAGCAGGATATTCTTCTTTAGGGTCTGTATAAAGATCGAAAATTTGAGGCACTCCGAGCCTGGTTGCAGGGCTCCACCAATCACGTTCCTGTTCGTAAAAACTCATTTTGTAATGTTTCCATTTTACCGCTTCCAGGCGGTCGGCTACAAAAACGGGAAATCCCTCACGATTTGAAGTGACTTTACCAAAGAAAAAATCAGATTGATCCACCCCATCTATAGGGCGGTCTTCAGGAAGTACTGCGCCGGCAATTTTTGCAAATGTTGTATAGGTATCCACTTCATGGACAATCTCATTAGTGACGCGACCGGCAGGGATCTTACCGGGCCATCGAATGATGAAAGGTGTTCGTAACGAACCTTCCATATGCGTAAAATAATAACCGCGCCACGGACCGGAGGAACCTTGTGAAGGGGCTGTGGGATCGGGACCATTATCGCTTGTAAACACGACGATAGTGTTGTCACGAATACCCAGCCGGTCAATAGCATCTAATATCTCACCAACATGGTCATCCATCTCGGCAAGGGCATCAGGAAAGTCTCCGTTGCCCGTCTTACCACGGAACTTTTCATTGGGCAATGCGGGAAAATGAACCAGGGTGAAAGGAATGTAAATATAGAAGGGCTTCTTTGCCTGTACATTTCGTTGCATAAAATTAATCGACCGGCGGGTGATTTCTGCATCGATCAGGCGGCGTTGTTCGAGATCATACACAGCCAGATTCGTACTGGAGGCCCCTTTTTTACCTTCCATTACATACATAAAAGGGAAGCCTGCGTCTTTAGCACCTGGTTGTGAGGGATACATGGCTTCATCCGTCGTTCGAGGAATGCCATACCATTCATCAAAGCCATTGCTATTGGGCAGCCTGCTCTGATCGCTCCCGAGATGCCATTTACCGAAGTGTGCTGTTTGATAGCCGGCATTGGAAAGTAATTCTGCAATGGTCACCTCCCATTGTGTAAGACCATCTTTCACGCCAATGGTTGGAACAGAATGTGTTCCTGAACGAATAGCAAAGCGTCCTGTCATAATTGCCGAACGGCTGGGGGTACATTGCGCCTCTACATTGAAATTAGTCAGGCGTGTGCCTTCGGTTGCTAACTTATCAATCCGGGGTGTGGGTGCGCCTCTGATCTCACCACCACCATAGCAACCAACTTCGCCATAGCCAAGGTTGTCCATAAGGATAAAAACAATATTTGGCTTTTGCTGAGCATACAGATTCAGGCATCCTGTAATCAGAAAAAACACCCATGTGGCAAAACTTCTTTTTATAAATTTTAAGCATAGCATTTGATTAATAGACACATCTCACCATAGTGTTTCGCCAGGCAAGCATCTTTTAAATTCTATTTTTTGGCAGATTTATCGACTTTAAAAGGGGGAAATGTATTGTGAATAGTGTCTTTAGTTTATAGAAGGGAACTCCCGGGTCGGGATCAGCCGAACAGGAAAAACCCGCCAGTGTTTCCACATAATCATTTAACTATTTAAAAGTAAACATGAAATCAAATAAAGATAAAAGCAATACAAATGGTAAGAGAAAGCAGGAGTCATCCTCTCTGTCAAATGTTTTGCCGTTACCAACTCCCGGGTTCCATGGCCATATTGGCAACACCTACGCTGACTCTGAAGCGGATAATATTTCTTTGCCCACACCGCCTAAGGGAGCGCCCAATATCCTGGTGATCCTGCTTGATGATGTTGGCTTCGGTCAAACAAGTACGTTTGGCGGCCCTGCCAACACACCCACACTTCAAAAACTGGCAGATGAGGGACTTCGCTATAATCGCTTTCATACAACCGCATTGTGCACACCATCCCGTTCTGCATTGCTATCTGGTAGAAATCATCATTCTGTTCACAACGGTGTCATCTCGGAGATGGCTACCGGCTTCCCAGGGTATGATGCGCTATGGCCGAAGGAATCAGCTTGTGTTGCAGAGATATTGAAGGGTCATTACTATAGCACTGCTGCCTTTGGCAAATGGCACAATACACCCGACCACGAGCTCAGTGCAGCAGGGCCATTCGATCGCTGGCCGGTAGGTAAAGGTTTCGACTACTGGTATGGGTTCCAGGGCGGCGAGTCGAGTCAATGGCACACGCCGCTCTTTGAAGATACCGCTCCTGTTGAACCGCCTCATGACAATCCAAAATGGCATTTCTCTGAGGCGATCACCGATAAGGCAATCGGCTGGATTGGTCAGCAGAAGGCAGCGGCACCCGAAATACCCTTCTTTATTTATTTCGCTCCTGGTGCCTGTCATGCCCCGCATCATGTGCATAAAGAATGGGCCGACAAATACAAGGGGAAATTCAGTCACGGATGGGATCGCCAGCGGGAGATAGCCCTGGAAAATCAAAAGAAATTGGGCCTGGTGCCGGAAAATACAAAGCTCACACCCCGGCCTGATTCTATTCCATCATGGGATTCCTGTTCTGCAGATGAAAAACGACTATACGAAAGATTGCAGGAAGTATTCGCAGGATTTCTTGAACACATCGATGCCCAAATTGGCAGGCTGGTAGACTCCATTGAAAAAATGGGGCTTCGCGATGATACAATGATTATTTATATCGTTGGAGATAATGGCCCAAGCGCGGAAGGCTCACTCAACGGCACCCTCAATAACATGAAGACACAGCTCGGGCTCAAGGACGATGTACAATCTATGCTCAGGCATATAGACGAGATTGGCGGTCCGTTACATGAAAATCATTACCCTGTTGGTTGGTGCTGGGCCGGATCATCACCTTTCCAATGGATGAAGCAGGTTGCTTCACATTTCGGCGGCACCCGTAACGGGCTTGTTATTTCATGGCCGAAACGCATAAGCGACCATGGTGGAATACGCTCACAATTTCACCACATTATTGATATTGCTCCAACCATTCTTGAAGTAGCAGGCATCCCTGAACCTGGTGAAGTAAACGGCGTACTGCAAAAACCGATCGAGGGCATCAGCATGGCCTACACCTTCACAGATAAGGAGGCCAAAGGCAAGCGTATTACCCAATACTTTGAGATGCTTGGCAATCGTGCCATTTATCACGAAGGGTGGGTAGCCGGATGTCTGCACGGCAGGCTTCCCTGGGAAACCGCCGGTGGGGCCAGCTTTGACAAGGATATCTGGGAGCTTTATAATATCGAGGAGGACTTTTCGCAGGCCAACGACCTTGCTGATAAAGAGCCTAAGAAACTTCGGGAAATGCAGGATCGTTTTATGAAAGAAGCAGAAAAATATAATGTACTTCCGCTCGATGACCGCTTTGCCCAACGTGCCGATCCATCATTAAGACCGAGTCACCTTCGGGGCAAAACAAAATTCGTATATCCTGCTGGCACCATCCGCATAGGTGAGCGGTCATCACCCAATACCAAAAACGTTCATCATACCCTCGCTGCCGAGGTGGAAATACCCGAAACCGGGGCTGAAGGAGTGATTGTATGCTGCGGCGGATTATCAGGAGGGTTCACGCTCTTTATTAAAGATGACAAGCTTCATTGGGAACATAATTACTACAATGAAATTCATTATCGGGTGTCATCTACTGAAAAAATTCCGCCAGGTCATCATATACTATCTGCTGAAATAAAAGTTGATAAACAGGGAAAGTTCGGTACCGGCGGTAATGTCATTCTTCGGCTGGGTGAAAAAGAGATCGGTGAAGGACGTTTTGAACAACAGATAGCTGGCTTTTTCACAGCCAATGAGAGTTTCGATGTTGGCTGCGACACCTGTTCACCGGTTTCGGATATATATGAATCGCCGTTTGCCTTTACCGGTGAAATAATCAAAGTTATGGTTGATGTCAGTGAGGCAACGTTTGAAGACCTGGCTGCCCAGCATGAGATCAGGGCCAGGTTAGCTATGGCGATACAGTGATTTGATGGAAACCTGAATTAGAAATCTATGAAATAAGCAGATAAAATATTTATATAATGGAAAACCAAATAAAACCAAATGATCTGATCCTGCGTGAAATATTGCCAATTCCCGACCGGCGTCCGATTAGCTTAACTACGTATGATGCAAAAGATCCGGAAACAAAGTTTCCGCCAATCACCCCATTGCGACCACCAACCGGTGCCCCTAACGTACTGGTGATCCTTCTCGATGATGTGGGGTTCGGCGCATCAAGTGCATTCGGCGGACCTTGTGAAACCCCTACGGCTGAGAAACTTGCCAAACAAGGACTTAAATACAACCGGTTTCATACCACGGCCCTCTGTTCCCCAAGCCGGGCTGCATTGCTTTCTGGCCGCAATCATCATACTGTAGGAATGGGTGGAATAACGGAGATAGCCACCTCGGCACCAGGATACAATTCGCTACGACCCAACACCTGTGCGCCGCTGGCTGAAATACTTAAACTCAATGGTTATTCAACAGCCCAATTCGGCAAATGTCATGAGGTGCCTGTCTTCGAGTCGAGTCCGTTGGGCCCATTCCAACATTGGCCAACAGGGTCTGGTTTTGAGCACTTTTACGGGTTCATTGGTGGAGAAAACAGTCAGTACCACCCGGCACTTTATGACGGCACCACTCCTATAGAACCAGACCGAACACCTGAAGAAGGATATCACCTGATGGAAGATCTGGCAGACAAGGCGATCAGTTGGATAAGACAACAAAAATCACTCATGCCCGACAAGCCTTTCTTTATCTACTTCGCTCCCGGCGCTACACATGCTCCACACCATGTTCCCAAAGACTGGATCGCTAAGTATAAAGGCAAATTCGATCAGGGCTGGGATGCAGTGAGGGAAGAAACTTTTGCTCGCCAAAAAATACTCGGCGTAATTCCACCTGATTGCGAATTAACCAAACGGCCAACCGAAATTCCTGCCTGGGACAAAACTGAAGAACGGCTTCGGCCAGTACTGGCACGCCAGATGGAGATCTATGCAGCTTATTTGGAATTTGCCGACTATCACACTGGCCGCGTCATAGATTCGCTTACCGACCTGGGGATCCTGGATGATACACTCATTTACTATATTATCGGGGACAATGGAGCTTCGGCTGAAGGCACCTTAATTGGTTCCTTCAACGAGATAGCTGTAGGCGAAGCGCCGGATCTAATGACGCCAGAATTCCTTCTTAAAAGTATTGATGATTTCGGTGGGCCAAAAGCCTTTAACCATTATGCAGTAGGTTGGGCACATGCTATGGACACTCCTTATCAATGGACCAAACAGGTAGCCTCACATTTCGGTGGCACACGCAACGGTACTATAATTTACTGGCCTAAGGGCATTAAAACCAAAGGAGAAATTCGTTCACAGTTTCACCATGTAATTGATGTAGCACCTACCATTCTCGAAGCTGCAAAGCTGCCGGCTCCAATGCTGGTGAATGGCGTTATGCAGGAGCCAATGCATGGCGTTAGCATGATCTATTCGTTTGATAACGCTAAGGCTCCAGAACGGCACGAGACACAATACTTTGAAATGGTCTGCAACCGCGGCATTTATCATAAAGGCTGGACTGCCGTTACAAGACATGGAAATCTGCCATGGGTAGTTGTTGGCGCACAACCTCCACTCGAAGACGATGTGTGGGAACTTTATGACACCACAAAGGACTGGTCGCAGGCACAGGATCTTGCAAAACAAAGACCGGCAAAACTGGCCGAGCTTAAGCGCCTGTTTGATTTGGAGGCAGCTAAGTATAATGTGTTTCCCCTGGATGACCGTAAGGCAGAACGGGCAAATCCTGATATTGCAGGCAGGCCATCAGTTGTACATGGATCAACGCAACTTTTATTTCCAGGTATGCGGCGTATACAGGAGAACGCAGTCATTAATACCAAAAACAAATCGCACTCGGTTACGGCTGAGATTGTAGTTTCTCAACCTGAGGCAAAAGGCGTGATCGTTGCCCAGGGGGGAAGCATGGGCGGCTGGAGTTTTTATGCCCATGAGGGAAAATTAAAGTATTACTACAATTTCCTGGGTATGCTGCACTTTGAAGTAGCCTCCACCACATCATTGAAAACTGGGCTATACCAGGTAAGAATGGAATTCACCTATGATGGGGGCGGCATCGGCAAGGGAGGTGCAGTTTCCCTTTATATCGACGGCCAAAAGGATGGTGAAGGCCACATTGACCGTACACATGCCTTATTTTTTTCGATGGATGAAACGTTGGAGATAGGATGCGACCTGGGCGAACCGGTTTCAGCAGATTATGGGCCGAAAGGAAATAAATTCAATGGGAAGGTAAACTGGGTACAAATTGACATAGACGATAAAGCTAAGGATGCTGATCATATAATCGGCGCTGAAGAACGATATACGGTTGCGATGGCAAGGCAATAGGTAACACCATCACAGATAAACTGCTGAAAACTGACAAAAAATAACCAAAATCACTCATTATCGATCAAAATCGCATAAAGTCGGGCGGACTGGACAAATTTCGAACCTGCTTCTAATGGATATATTGGAAATTCAACAGTTTACACATATATTGAATGTTTAAAACTGAAAGAGGTCGGATAAAATTTTAGTTAGGTCTTCTGCCTAACGAAATCAGAAATCTAAATAACTTCCTGTTAAAACTATAAACTACTAAATAAAAATTATCCTGATTTTGAAAACTGTAATACTTCCACTTTTACTTTTAGCACTTTTCTGTTGTAAAAACCCTGACCCAAATTTAGTTCAAACTAAGTTTGAAAGAATTTTAGAAGACACAGCAAATAATCGAAGGGCTAAATTCGATTTCGAGGAACTTGCCCATTATAATAACATTTGCAAAGCAATTGGCTTAAACAGACTGTACGATGGCTCTGACAGTTTGGAGATAAGAGTTTGGCGACAGTTCTCTGTTTTTGGAATGGCTGCAGATGAAGAAATTTATTCTCTAAAAATATTGGACTCAACCGTTAGTTTAAGTTTTTACAGAGTTTATTGCACGAAAGAGAACTACGACAAGGACAACTTTGGAAACCAGAACCCTTTTACACAACCCAAAATCGACAGTTTTTTAGCCATATCGAAAACCTTCTCAACAAAAATAGTTGATAGTATAGATTTGCTAAATCTGTGGAATCTAAAAACCTTAAGTGCTCTTAATATCTCGGACAGTATCGGCTTCCTGGATGGCACAACTACAAGTATTGAGCTCGCTTCTAAATCGAAATACAAACTTATACGTTACCACGTAGCATATGCGTATTATGAAAAAACACGACTGAATGATATAAAAACATACATCGATGAATACGACAAATTAATAAGACTTTTTCAGAAGAATAAAATTTATGCTTTAAACTATTAAGGGAGCAAGGAAACAGATAATGTACTAGTTACCTTCAGTTGTCAATAAATAGCATATTAAATAAAATGAAGCTGTGCTTTCAAATGGATTCGAACCTTCTCTAAGGTATTCAAAATAAGCACGATGAAGCTTTTGGAAAGAATGAATACAATATTATTCAAATTAAAAAACCCTTCAAACTCAAAGATTTGAAGGGTTTCATTTTTTGGTCGGGTCAGCCGGACGAATGTCTAACCTGTTGATCGAGGATTTAAAAATTTTAGGTGCGTTTGTAAGCCTCAATGGGAACTGGTAAGAATGAAAGTGGCCGTTTAATTTAAATGACAAAATGGCAAAACCGACCGCTGCAACTCCTCCTCTTTATACATTTTTTAATTCTTAACTGAAGCTCCTGAACCGGGGTAACCAAAACAGTTAAATAAAAAACGTGAAAATCACCTGTTTTTTACCCTCACATATTGAAACCTCGATAATTATGGTTTGATTATATTGCAAATTTTGACATTTTGTAGTAACTACAACTAGGGGAGTACAATCATATGGCTGCCATATCGAAACCTTGTTATGGAAGTTTGTATGACTCAACTAATTATTCGTGGGAATAAGGTATGGAGTATCAAAAAAAATTTAATACCAGGTGATGATCTACAACTTAAGTAGCTGTATTTGTGCTACCTGGTAATCCCCGCGTTCTTTTTACTAAATAGCTTAAAAATAATAATTTACAAAGATTGTTTTTTAGAAAAAAGTAGCGTACAATAGCGCAAATACAAACATTATAGGCAATTTATGGATGGTAACAAAATACTGACAGACATCCTTGAAAAAAGTGAATTCAAAAGCAAAGAACAAGCAATTGCTTCTCTGACATACTTCGCTCATCCCGACACCATTCGTGACTTGAATAACCAAAATATTTTCAAAATCGTCAGAAATCCAGCGAAAAGAGGAGAAATTACCAATGACTTTATGAATGACGACAACCGCTGCGCACAAGACATTTTTTGTTGGACAAATAAGGTAAAGACAAGGGACTTTAGAGACTTACAATTTAATCATATCTATTCCGACCCAAATAATTTTTATAAATACACTTGCCTTAGCAATATCATTTTGACTCCAGCTTTTTTGGCTAAACTTACAGACACCGACCAAAAAATACTTGACTTGTTAAAGTATCGGACTTTTGAAATATATAATTACAATCCAGACCAAATTCATTTTATTAAACCAGACTTTTATGACAAAATAATTTGGCGTGACTTTTTGCCGAAGCAGGATAACATCGCGGACGTTTTTAAGAAAAAACTAGAGACAAGCGCAAAAAATAGAGCAATATCATCGGTAAGACATTTCGGTTGGGTCTTTAATAACTTTCAACCTATGGACAGACAATAAGCAGCCTATAACAATTGTAGTAAATTTCTTAAACAGTAATTAAGCTCACATCAGTTAAGCCTGGATGATTATTATCTCCGGGTGTCAGTACAATTGCTTGGTTATGCGAAAGAATATGTATGTTTATAATGGTTTTAAATTTTCTACTTAATTATAAAATATGTATATCTGGAGTATGGATGGCTAAGTTTATATCTGGTTTTTACTTTGGCGTACTGAAAAGGATGCTTTTCGTGTAGTACAGGATGGCGAGTACAAGGCTGTTTTACATAACGGGACTGACACAACTGTAAACGTGATAAAGTTGTCAAAAATTGCTTATGAAAAGATATTACTGAATCATGTTAGGTCCAAGAAGTTTATTTCCCGGTATCTTTAAGTTAGGTGTTTAATACAATGTATTGACTCAAAAATAACTGCAATGGAAATCATAGAAAAATTATTAAAGGAAGTTCCAGAAGGGAATATTCCAATGACCACCACAAATAGCCCAAGTGAAACAATTACAATATATAATGGCCAATTTATTTTAAAAGAAAAAGATCTTCAAAGATTATGCGAAGGCTCTATAACATTTAATTGGCTCCCCACTTTTCAGACAAGGGTGCATTTTAAAATACTAGAAGGCAAGAGTCTTATAAACGAACAAATGAATAATGAGCAACGGGATGTCTTAATAGATAGTAGTTTGCTGGGTAAATTAATATTATTAAATTCCATAAATAGTGATTCGGGAACTACATATATGGGCATTCTCACTGGAGAGATTACCTGGGGTGATAGAAAAATACAAGTTGACAAAATAATTTTTGAGATTCCTAATTTGAAAGAATTTATTGGGGAAGGTATTAAAACGGGTACAAATGTCAGGAAGGGCAGAATTACTTTAGAGAATGACAAATACATTATCACGCTGGACAAAATATTTGATTTTAATACTCAATATAGAAAATTAGAGAGTTATGGAGGATATATATTTCTTTATTCAGGAATGCTCACTAAAAAGAAGGGGTCATTAAACTTTGACGAGGCAAAAACAACACTAGAATGCTTGCATTGGTTTTTGAGTTTTGTCAACGGCAGCAGGACCTCGGCAATGTTCATTAAAGGAGTCGCCAATGAACAATTAATATGGCAAAATTATAACTCAAGACACGTTGATCAATTTAAAACAGTTTGGTCGTGGTCTCCTAAATTTCGAATTGATGGCCTAAAAGACCTTTGGAGTAATTTCTTGCTTATTAATAAAGATCCCGATGATTTCGACTGTTTAACAACTTCAATTCATTGGTATATTGAAGCCAATAAAGGTTCTGGCTATGCCGAAGGCTCCATTATGATGATTCAAAATGCTTTGGAGTTATTATTCAATTGGCAAGTAGTCGAAAAAAATAAAATTATTAAAGGAAGCGATTCTCGGAACATTACAGCATCAAATAAGATTCGACTATTATTATTTTTAATTAAGCAAACTCATGAAATCCCTGATGGTTTAGAATTTCTTAAGCAAATCGCTGATGGCAAAGACGGGCCTGAGATAATTGTCGAAATTAGGAATGCAATAGTTCATGGAAATGAAGATAAGCGAAAGAAGCTAAAGGACATTTCGGGAGAAGCTCTTTATCAGTCAATGCAACTGGGTTTATTATACATAGAATTGACACTTTTATACATCATGAATTATAAAGGGGAATATACAAATAGATGTGTAACCCATGCTTCCGTTATTCAAACAGAGAAATTCTAATTAACGGATTAATGTTCATTCTCTATAAAAACTAAATCAATTGCCTTTGTAAAATGATTATTGAACAAATATAAAAAACATGGCTAAAGCACTTAAAAAGATACAAACAACTAAGGACATCGATTTACCGGAAGTAATTGCTACTTTTTGACATTTGCGTAAACAATTAAGCCCTTTTCTCAGCCTCGAATATCAAAAAATAATGGAACAGATAGAAGTGCTGGCTAACAAAGAAAAAAATATTGAACCTGCATATAAAGTAACCAAAAAGAAAAAAACAACCAAAGAAGAATATTATAGAATGTTTCTTAATTCTAAAGGTAAATAATGCTAGAGTATTAGTGGCTTCGTTAAATACAATCAATACTAAATTTTAATTTGATTGCGCAAAAGTACTATAGCCGTATCTCTAAATTCATGTATCTGTGTTTTTAGGAGTTAATAACTAAATAAGTTATCGGAAAATATTAGGAACGCTTATCGATGAACCGTAACAAAATTTACCCAGGTTCTGAAATGTATTTTTATTTGAACCCTTTCACCATATATTACACTTTGAATAGTTACAGCCTTTTTAAGCTACATCTCTCGGCCAGCACTTCCTCTTGATTATATTCATAATTGGCGTTGATAACTGACCTAAGTGTAAAAATGCACTTAAAAGAGTAACAGAAATCAAATCTTTTTGCAGTTATTTTGTAAGCAGCGGCGGCTCAAAGCTCCGGTCCGACATAAAGTTTGATTAGCAGGTTGCCAATATCCTGACGCTTGGTTTTGGTGAAAATCTCGTGCAGCTTGGATCGTAAGGCTGCGCTTTTTCTCAAGTGCCGCTGGTAATAGGTTGTAAAGGCGTGCCATACCCACTCGGCAGAAAATTTACTGTAATCGTGGCCTTCCAGATCAAGCAGCCACCGGTAATATGAACAATGGTCACCCAGCATATCCACGATACTTGAAGGAAGCGGAAATTGTTCTTTGAAGTGCAAATTCAGGAATTGATCCACCTTAGTGTCAGTGCCATAATGTATAATCCGATCCATCCTGACCACCTGTACCGATGATGCTGACCACTTGTTCCGGCCATGCTGACCACCCCTTCTCTAAGTAAGTTGATTTGATTATTCCGGTGATGTTGACCACCTATTTGTTGGTTTGTTCCGGATCATTCCGGTGATGCTGACCACCCTGGTGCACAAAGTTGCCAGATGTCATTCCGGCAATGTTGACCACCATCGTGACTTTACGCGTCTGCCATTCCGGCGATGCTGACCACTTCAGGCGCTTTTTCTGTAATCGTTTTGCTTTGCAGCTTTTTGAACATCAACTGCAAAGAATGGCTGGAAAAACGATTACGATGAGTATATTAAAACAGATTATCAGG
>NZ_FOCZ01000014.1 GCF_900110245.1 Niastella yeongjuensis | reverse complement strand
TGACGTTGATAGGCTACAGATGTACAGATGGTAACATCAAAGTCGAGTAGTACTAATTACCCGTACGCTTTAATTTTTTTAACAATTTTGAATACGAATAATATTTATTGTTAGTTCTATTACGATCGCATTTACAACTTCCCAATATGTAATCTTATTACGGTTTAGACATAACATCTTAACTAAAGATCTTATGGTGATTATACCGAGGGTGTTCACCTCTTCCCATTCCGAACAGAGAAGTTAAGCCCCTCATGGCCGATGGTACTACACAACAATGTGGGAGAGTAGGTAGTTGCCATATTTATTGTAAAAAGCCTCTTGACTGGTGTCAGGTGGCTTTTTGCTTTTTATACCTCCCTGGAAAGGGCAGAAGGCAGAGGGCAGAAGGCAGAAAGAAATACGACCACAAGCCGCACGCAATACACTTCTTCGCGACAAACTCCTAAGAACATTGCCTCCAGAATTTAGACCCCAAGAGCTAAGAACCCAACAACTTAATAACCCAATAACGGGAACTCGAACCTTTCAACTTTAAACTTTCAACTTGAAACTTGAAACTCAAATGAACTTGCCAATTGAGTTTAATTAAACGCAAATCTTCCACATACGATTTTACTTACATTTGTCGTATGCGATACTTATGCGTGCTATTAGTTTTCTGTACCGCTTTCAACCAACAACCTGCATGGCGAAAAATACAGATCAATGGAAAAGCTCAGGGTACTACATACCATATTACCTGGTATGTGAAAGACAGTACCATAGGTCAACCCCAGGTCGATAGCATACTGGCTAAAATCGATACTTCCCTCTCTATTTATAATCCTTCCTCTCTTATTACCAGATTTAATGATTCAGCTACCGCTGTAAACATGGATGCGCATTTTTTGAATGTGATCAAAAAGTCGATAGATACCTACCGGCAAACTGGCGGTATTTTCGATATCACAGTACAACCATTGGTACAGGCCTGGGGCTTTGGTCCAAAGAAAGTGAGCGCACTGCCGGATTCAGCCACCATTAAGGCGCTTAAGGATTGTGTTGGTTCTGATAATCTGCTGCTGAAAGGGGCCACATTGCAGAAACTGAAACCCTGTATAAAGATCGATGTGAATGGCATTGCCCAGGGCTATAGTGTGGATGTAGTGGCCAATTACCTGGAAGCGAATGGCATAACCAATTACCTGGTAGAAATAGGAGGCGAGATCAGGGTGAAAGGGCACAAACAACCTGGTGGTGAGAAAATGAAAATAGGGATAGAAGCACCAGGGGAAAATGATTATGAGCTGTCGATGATCAGCAAGATCGTTACGGCAGACAGTGGCGCTGTAACCACCTCGGGCAGCTATCGCAAATTCTATAAAAGCGAAGGCAAAAAGATCTCGCACCTGATTGATCCACGTACCGGTTATCCGGCTCAAAATGAATTGATCAGCGTAACCGTGTATGCCCGCGATGCCATTACCGCCGATGCATACGACAACGCGCTTATGGTAATGGGGTTGAAAAAAGCACTGCAGTTTGTAGAAAAACGAAATGATATGGCTGCCCATTTTATTTACCGTACCAGCAAGGGCGCTGTTGCCGATACGGCATCGGGCCGGTTTTATAAATTGTTGCAAATACAATAATTATACTAAATTGTCGGTACGATGCCACCGATAAATGGGAAATTTCAACTTATAAAAGAACGGGGATCGATTCCATTTTATCGTTTTATATAATAAACTTTTGCATTGCTTTATGAGCAGACGTCATTTCATTAAACAATCAGGAATACTGGCCGGAGGCCTGTTGTTATCCAACCAAATGGTGCAGGCTTTTGCCGGCACAGCTGATAAAATAAACATCGGTATTATCGGATGCGGCGACCGCGGAACGGGCATTATGAACATGCTCAAAGACCTTGCCGACCGCTTTTCCGTAACCGCTGTTTGTGATATACTCGACTTCAGAGTAGAGAACGCAAAAAAAGCACTTCCTTCCTCCAACCTTAAAGTGTATAAAGATTATCGCCAGCTGCTCGATGATAAGTCAATACAGGCCGTGGTGATTGCCGTTACATTAAGCGAACATTATCATATTGCCAAAGATGCACTGGCAGCAGGTAAACACATATACCTGGAGAAAGCAATGACCTATTCCATTGACCAGTCACTTGACCTGGTTAAAACAGCCAAAGCACATTCCGGTCAGATTGTACAAATAGGGCATCAATACCGGTCAACACCCCTGTACTTTAAAGTAAAGGAGATGATCGACAAAGGCTACCTGGGTAAAGTTACACAGATAGATAGCCGTTGGGACCGTAACTGGAACTGGCGACGTCCTGTACCAACAGGGTATTCTGATAAACAGGTGAACTGGCGTATGTATAGAGAATACTCTGGCGGACTGCCTGCTGAATTATTATCGCACCAGATGGATTTTATCAACTGGGCTTTCAATACCCATCCCGATGAAATACTGGGAACCGGCGGCATTGATTTTTACAAAGACGGCAGAGAGACTTACGACAATGTGCAGGTGATGTTGCGTTATTCCAAAGACAACATGATCGGTAATTTCGGCGCCACCTGTGGCAATGCTCACGATGGATATATCTTCAAAATAAAAGGAACGAAAGGCGCCGTGCATTTATTGATGCATGAAGGAGTGTACTATCCCGAACCCACTACCAAAAAAGAACTGCAAACAGTAGATGGCGTTACCGGCGCTACCAAAATTGAATGGAATAAAGATGGCGGTATTCCCATTATAAAAGAGGACCTGAAAGACGGTACTTATTATGCGCTGGTGGAGTTTCATGAATCTATTATCAATAAAAAGCTGCCCTCCTCCAATATTGTTACCGGCGCCACCACAGCCATCTGCGTGGCACTGGCCAACAGCGCTATCTATAATCACACGATTGAAAAGTGGAAACCTGCTTATAATATCTCGTAATCATCTTTAACTGACATATGAAAAAACTTAGCTGTGTACTTTTTGCGATTGCTTCTACGGCTGTAGCTACGGCCCAGTCGGGCGGCGGCTGGACGAACTTATTTGATGGGAAAACGCTCAACGGCTGGAACAAGATCACCGGTTCGGCCGATTATAAAATTGAAAGCGGTGAAATAGTAGGTCTTACTGTACCCAATTCGCCCAATACCTTCCTGGTTACGGATAAAGAATACGGCGATTTTGTGTTGGAACTGGAAGTAAAAGTAGACGACACTACTTCCAACTCAGGCATTCAGTTCAGAAGTCATTACAATCCTGAAATGGCCGATGGCCGGGGTGGTAAAGGCCGGGTATATGGTTACCAGTTCGAACTGGACCCTTCTTCCCGCGCCTGGACAGGTGGCGTATATGATGAAGCCCGCCGGGACTGGCTCTATCCTTTGTCATTGAACCCTGCTGCACAAGGCGCTTTTAAACGTGGTGAGTATAACAAAATCCGGGTTGAATGTATTGGAAATAACATCAGGACCTGGGTGAACGATAAAGTCTGTGCCTATGTAGTAGATACAGTTGATAAAAAAGGATTCATTGCCTTACAGGTACACGCCATTCCCAAGCCTGAGCTGGCAGGGGAGAAGATCCACTGGCGGAATATCCGGATAAAAACAACCGGATTATCACCACTGCCTTTCGCAAAAGGTGTTTATGTCGCTGATTATATTCCCAACACCCTTTCGCCCTACGAAAAAAGCGATGGCTGGAAATTGCTGTTCGACGGCAAAACCACCAACGGCTGGAAAGGTGCTTACAAACCCGAATTCCCTGAAAAAGGCTGGGAAGTAAAACAGGGAACACTGACTGTATTATCATCAAATGGAGCAGAGTCAACCAACGGCGGTGATATTGTTACCAAAGAAGAGTACAAGGCGTTTGACCTGTCGTTCGATTTTAAATTGACGCCAGGTGCCAACAGCGGAGTAAAATATTTTGTGACCCTCACTGAAAACAATGCCGGTTCAGCTATTGGTCTTGAGTACCAGGTGCTGGACGATACCCTGCATCCCGACGCCAAACTTGGCCGGGATGGCAATCGTACCCTGTCTTCCCTGTACGACCTTATCAAAGCCGACAAACAAAAGCGGTTCATTCGTCAGCCGGGCAACTGGAATACTGGCCGGGTGGTTGTATACCCCAATAACCATGTGGTGCATTACCTGAACGGAGTAAAGGTGCTGGAATACGACCGTGGTTCAGCGGCTTACCGCGACCTGGTGGCGTTGAGCAAGTACAAAAAATGGAAAGACTTTGGAGAAGCGCCTAAAGGGCATATTTTGCTTCAGGACCATGGAAATGAGGTAAGCTTCAGAAGTATTAAAATAAAGGAATTAAAGTAGCTTATGGCAATTTTGGAGATATTAGGAAACCCTTCCCGGCCTGTCGGGAGGGGTTTTACATTTTGGGCAGGCCCTGGTAAAAAAGAAAGGTCGCCTTTTTACAGGCGACCCTACACTAATCAAATACCATTAACCATTAAACCTTATCCTACTGCAAAGTTGCAACTTAAATCGCACATAAAAAATAGATTGCCGTAAAGATTTTGCACTAATAAATAATTACTCCTAGAAAAGAGGTAAAAAATAGGGTAATTACTATCTAAGCATGATTATTACAGAAGAGAAAATTACCTGCACAGCTGTGTACCGGCCTGCTAAAGGGTTTGCTAAAGCAATTAGGTGTTCATTTTTTACATAAAGGTTGCCTGTAATACGGAGGGTACAGGGGCTGAAAGCCGGATGGGAGTTAATAAATGTCTGTTTTACAATGGAGCCTTTTAAACCCTGCCTTTGTAATGTTAACATAAAAGAAAAAAGTCTCCCCGGAGGAAGACTTTTCCTTATCTAAAAAAACAAAACGAATACTAAGATTGAGTTTGAGATTGAGATTGAGGCGCCTGTTCGTTGTTTTTGTCGACAGTGATCACCGGTATTTTTGAACCGTATGATAACAACTTACGGGTGATGCGGTTCCACCAGCCTGGCATATGAAACTCCTTCAGCGGGTTGGCCATAATGAGATCGGCATTGATGCGCTTGGAGAAGTCGAGCGTACTTTTGGCCAGGTTCTTTCCTTCCAGCAAAAAGCATTGCACCGGAATAGTGCTCAGGCTTTGTATAACCTGCAACGTTTTGTTCACTACCTGCTCGGCAGCATTTCCATCTTTACGCAGGCTAACGAGGTATACAGTGCTCTGGAACGTACGGGCAAGTAATGTGGCAAACTTGATCCGGCGCACCGGCACTTCATCAGTGAGTGGTAATACGATCTTCTTGAAATGGCTTACCAGTCCACTTGAACGGATGGCGAGTGCCGGCACATTGGTTTTACGGGCCAGCTGACTAATGGAAACTGAAGACAGTATACGATGTATAAGATTGAATTTTGATAAACCCACTACAACCAGGTCCATATCGTATTGCTCGATGTATTTAACCAGTTGGTGGCTGGGGCGGCCCTGTAATAAGCTGATCTCTATTTTACCTTCTCCACACAAATGGTGTTGATAGGTTTCTTTTAGTAATTCCAGTTTTTTACGGGCATTTTTGAGGTCGGCGGTTATGTCGTAAGGCAGTAACATGCTGGCGTCAACAGGCACCAGCGGTAACAGATTTTTCGACACCACGTGTACCAGGTGAATATTGCACTGGAAGGTATTCGCCAGTTCAATAGCCTTGGAAATGGCCCACTTGCTGCGGCCGGTAAAATCAACCGGCACCAGAATGTTATATAATTTTCCTGGCATAGACGTTCGTTTTTAGGTTTACTGTTAGAAATGTGGTTTACTGTGTTGGGCTCCAGGCTGGTTGCATTAAGCAAATGCCAGGAGCGATTGGAAACTGTTCTCCCGGATGTTTGTAGAGGCGATTGTTTCCAGCAGATCGTCTTTTGTGCAAAAGGCAACGCCTTTACCGCCATGGCCAACCATACACCTGTCGTCGCGGCTGTCACCTACTACGATGGTGCGTTGCATGGGCACGTTGTATTTTTCACAGGCATATTGCAGGGCATTCGTTTTACAGTAGGAATGTCCGCATACGCTATCGGGTGAACCAAAGAAATAGGAAGGCAGGTTTATTTCACCGGTTACCTTTCCTTCAAAGAACTCCAGTTGATTGGCATAGGAGAAATCGGCGCCAATCTTTTGCCTTACAAAGTTGGTGATTAAAGTATAGCTGTTGCTGATGATGCCAATGATGTATCCCCGGTTCTTCAATTCTTTTACTACTTCTTTTATATCGCTTACCATTTCTATTTGACTGGCAACGTTCAACAGCTCGTCCATAGTGCGGCCTTTCAAAAAAGAACCGATCCTTTTGGTAAGGATGATGGGGTCTTTTTCCCGGGCGCGCAGGTCTTCGAGTTTGGCGGTAAAGCCAAAAGTGATGGCGCAGGTGTCAATGAACCGGCCCTGCAGAATGGTATCGTCCATATCGAAGATGGCCATTTTGTGAAAGCCGGATAATTTCTCGCGCAGGGTTTTGTTCATTTCCCGGTTAATGGCTTCCAGGGAATGAATTTCTTCTTCGCTGATCTCTTCGGGATGTTGTAATTGCGCCTTGCTGATGATGGCCTTTGATACTTCCTTGCTCATTTTTCCCAATGCCTGCCAGGGTTTGCTCTTATTTTCTATGTATCCGATGTTCACTTCGGTTACCCGGGCTTTCATCAGGTACATATCTATGAGGATACCAATATCAACGCCGTAGTCATTGAAGAAATCGATCGTTTTGAAATACGACTTTTTACCGGCTATCATGCCACTGAGCGGTTGTGAGAAATGAGAGAGGCCGGGATAAAAGATATTCAGCAGGGGCTTGGCCACCAGTTCGGTTACCCGGCCGGCATTGCGGGCGAAGCTGCCTTTTACAAAGTCGGCTTCATCTGCCAGCAGGGGGGCGGCCAGGTTGGTAATGGTACCTTCCGGATAGGGATCAATATCGCCATCGAGGAAAATGATGAATTCATTGGTGGTAATGGCAATGCCATCTTTCATGGAAATGCCTTTTCCACGCACCTGACTGATAATGACAGTAGCACCGGCTTCCTCGGCAATTTTTACCGTATTGTCTTCCGACTTATCGTCAACCACAATGATCTCCGTTACCAGCGGGAATTGCTGGCAAAAGCGGATCACATTACCAATAGTTTTCTCTTCGTTTAATACAGGAATAATTACAGTTAGCATATTTCTATGATTTCTCCGGTTTATGATTCTACAGTGTGTATACGGGTGAGGAAAAATGCTTCTTGAAAATGAGCCTGCCTGGGACGTAATTCCGATGTTCCGGTAAAGTGGCAAAAGATGTGCCTTTCCTTTCACCGGACATTAAAATTGGTTATGTGTGGGGAAAAATCCACACATACTAACCCCTATACACCCCATTTTTCCTGCGTTGAAGATCAACTGTGAATATTGACTGGGCGTTAATTTGCTATTAAAAGACAATTAAATAAAACCCTGTGCCAGCTTGTTTCCAATGAGGGTGTGGGTTAGGGTAGGAACGTTGATAAAGTTGATATTGTTGACGGGGTTGATAAAGGTTGACTTCGAGTTTCAGTTCTTAGGTTCTTAGGTTCTTGGGTTCTTAGGTTCTTGGGTTATTGAGTTCTGTGTTTTTGAGTCGGGGGGAATTGCTTAGCAGTGACGTATTGCTTGTAGATTGTGGCGTTTTCCTATCTGACGTTTGCTTCGCCCGCCGCAGCCGCCGGCTTGCGGAGTAGAAGGGATTCGCCCGTAGACCAACCTACCGCCTACTGCCTACTGCCTACTGCCTACTGCCTACTGCCTACTGCCTACTGCCTACTGCCTACTGCCTACTGCCTGCCGGGGCGGGGGGAAATAAAAAATCCCTCCGGGGATACCGAAAGGATTTATATAGTGTCGTTGCGATTGCGATATTAATAGTCTCTGTTGTAACCACCGCCGCCACCGCCGCGATTGTAGCCACCTTTTTTGTAGCCACCGCCGCCGCCGCCGCCACCGAAGCTGCGTTTTTTGAATCCGCCGCCGCCACCACCTTGTGGTTTTGGTTGTGCTTCGTTAACGATAATCTTACGGCCTAAAACTTCAGACTCGTATAAGCTGGTCAGCGCGTTTTGAGCTTCGCCGTCCTCAGGCATTTCTACGAATCCAAAACCTTTGCTACGTCCGCTGGTTTTGTCTTTAACAATCTTAGCAGATGTAACTGAGCCGTACTGCTCGAACAGGGTTCTTAAATCCTCATCGGTCATTTGCCAGGAGAGGTTCCCTACATAAATGTTCATTGTAACGAAAATTTTAGTGTTCTGAAAAAAAGGATAATGGCAATAGTTGCTACAATGAACTGAGGAAACCGAAAAACAGGTAAGACACTGCAGAACATGAGAACTAAGACATTAATCTAACATGAAGATAGGAGAATTATTTTGATTTAAACAATAAAAAAAATCCCGCGTTCAATCGGGGAGCGGGTTTGCAGAAAATACCCGATTTATTGTATACAAGTACCTAAGAAACAGCTGGAGATATACAAATGAGCCGCCAGGCCCGCCGTTCTATGGGGAAACCCTTACTGCTTATGTTGTTTTTTTACATATCCGGCAAAAAGAAAAGCCTTCCCCGCCAAAGGCAGAAAAGGCTCACTTTTATTGAAGTTGGAACGAATTACTCAGCTACTACTTCGAAGTCCAGCTCGGTGCTATGACCATTGCCGAAATCGATGGTTGCTTTATAAGCGCCCAGTTCTTTTACTTCATCAGGCAGAGTGATCTTTTTACGATCGATCTCATAACCTTTTTGCTCGCGGATGGCGCGGGCAATCTGCAAAGAAGTAACAGTACCGAAGATCTTGCCGCTGGTACCGGATTTAGCTCCGATTTTCAGGGCGCCTTCTTTCAGTTTGGCAATTACTTCATTGATAGCAGAAAGCATTTGCTTTTCTTTCTTTTCAATTTGCTTTCTTTTTTCCTCTAATTGTTTCAGGTTAGAAGGACTAGCTTCTACTGCAAACTTTTGAGGAATAAGAAAGTTACGGGCATAGCCATTGCGTACTTTAACTACCTCGTTGGCACCACCCAGGTTATCTACGTCTTTTATCAGTATAATGTCCATGGTGTCCTCCTATTTTAAAAGGTCAGTTACGTACGGTAATAAAGCCATTTGACGGGCTTTTTTACAAGCCTGTGCTACTTTACGTTGGTACTTCAAAGAGTTACCTGTAATACGGCGGGGTAATAATTTACCTTGCTCGTTCAGGAACTTTTTCAAAAACTCAGCGTCTTTGTAATCAACGTACTTAATGCCATATTTTTTGAAGCGGCAGAATTTCTTCCGGGGCTTCTCGGTTTTAATGGCGGTCAGGTACTTAATTTCATTTGCTTTTGCCATGACTATCCTTCTACTTTTTCAGTTCCTGTAGGTACACCACTTCTCTTTTTACCATTGTACTCGACGGCGTATTTATCGAGCACAGTGAACATGTGACGCAACACATTGTCGTCACGCAGCAATTGAATTTTCAATTGCTCATTGAGGCTGGATGGCGCTTTGTATTCCATTACCCAGTACAGACCAGTGGTCTTTTTCTGGATCGGATACGCCAGTGATTTTAATCCCCAGGGATTTTCGTGCACAATCTCACCGCCAATACTTTTGATAAAGTCGGTGTATTTTTTCTGAGACGCTTTAAAATCATCGTCAGAAAGCACAGGGGTAAAAATCACCATCAATTCGTAATTGTTCATTGATCCCTGTTTGTTGGTTAAAAAATTAATTTGGGCTGCAAAAGTAATTAAAATATGTCAAAGGGGCAAATGGATCTGCTGTGTTTCAAATGAAATGCTAAGGTATTGATAAACAGGTAGGTTAAAAAAGAAAACCCCCAGGATGCCATCCTGAGGGTTTTAAAACCAGGTGGGAGCAATTATTCCACCATTATCTTTTCAGTCTGAATTCCTGTTGAGCTGGTGAACTTCATCAGGTAAATACCTCGTGGTAAGCTACTTACGTTGAAGGTGGCGGTGTAGGTGGCAGCAGCCATATTCAGTTGCTGCAATGTTTTTCCATTTACATCCATCAGTTCAACCCGCACTGCTTCATTGCTGCCCTGGCGGTAAATGGTTACTGAGCTATGGGCCGGATTGGGGCCAACATAAAAACCACCCGTTCTGTCGGTCCTCACCTTAACAACGGCAGACAGGATGGATTTTCCATCAAGGTCCACCTGCTGCAGGCGATAATAGTTCATGCCATTTACCGGTTGCGCATCAGTATAGCTGTAACTGGTGGCATGGTTGCTGTTACCAGCAGCAGCTACTTTGCCTATGGCATTAAAGGTGCGGCCATCGGTGCTTCTTTCAACAATAAACTCTTTACTGTTGGTTTCCTGGGCGGTTGTCCAGTCAAGCTTTACTTTCTCATTTACCAGTTTACCTGTAAAGGATAAAAAGGTAACAGGAAGTGAGGTATTGATATCATTCCTGGTATACCAGATGGGTGCGGTGATAATGCGCGCGCTGCCATTGGTGATATCGAGATAATAATATCCGGTTGCCAGATCTGCCAGGTTATTATCCTGGAAGGTCATACTACTGCCGGTTACGGAAGTGATCTTTTGAGCAGCAACGCCGCTGCCGGGTACGCCAGTCATCACATTGATCACGGCATTACTTACGCTGGTCGTATTATCTGAAAGGCTCACGTTGATGATCGGTGCGTTGCGATCGGTAAATACAGATCCCATCATACGGGTGTTGATGGTGAAGTCAACTTTTGTATCGCAATCCTGTGTTGCATAGAAATGCATATCACGGTAGCCTTTGATAATGTCGGTTTTTGTAAGAGAAGGCGCCAGAACAGCTGTACGTGAATACGTGGTATGGCCGAAAGTGGTATTGTGGTTGTCGTGGTCAATCACCGGTCCCAGGTGATACCCTAAAGCGAGCAGTTTCTGGAAATAACCCAGATAGAACATAGAACTGCCCGGGTTGGTATAGGTAGTGTTCGTAGAAGTTGCAGGGCCGCTTTCTACGGCTGAGCCGGTGATGGCATTATCAGCAACCGTGTTATAGGTTGTATTGGACAGGTTGTTATAATCGCTTGAGTTGGGGTGAGCCAGTGTAGCGAAGGTATTTTTAGCCACATTGTCATTGATGGTTTTGAATAAACCATTGGGGCCGGTATAGTCGTTCTTGGCTACGTATACGTCGTAGTTGTTGGAAGAACCCCAGCCGCCGCTGCCGCTTTCCCAGCCAAACAGATCGTCCATACCATCGCCATACACCACTACGTGGCCACCATTGTTGATCACTCCCCATTCCATACCATACAATGCCAGGAAGTTGGAATTGGCGGCTGTGAAGGCATTGGCCTGAACCGATCCCTTGTGATAATTATCTATCTGGTTACCCGGGTTGTCAAAGTTGGAGTAATGGTTATGCTCTGAGATCCCCAGGAAATCCATACACTGGGCATTTTTGGCGTACGCGTAATCATCGGCAGGTGTTTTACCAGGTTGGTCCTGGTTACCATCTGAATAATCAGAATGCGAGTGCAGGGTACCAAAGTAATAATTGTTCACCGGCAGGTTGTTGGTTGCCTGTGTACCTGATAATGGGGCCGTAGTGAGGTATTTTGTTCCGCCGGTGCAATTTTTATTGGCAGCGAAAACAAAGAAATAATTAGTCGTGTTCGGCGTAAGATTAGTTACCAAAAAGCTGGTAGTAGTTGTGTTGGCCACCACTACGCCGCCACCGATATTATCGCCCACATTGTAATCGGTATTATCAACCGGCGTGGCGCTTAATGTCGGTGAAGTACTGCTGATGACCAGGTAATCATCTGCACCGGTACCAGCTGTGAAAGCCCCTGAAATGCTGGTATTGGAAGCATTAAAGGTTATGTTGGCTGGTTGTACCGTTGGGGTGGCACATGGCGGCAAAGGCTGTGTATTCTGCGATGCCGTTAACGGGGCGGTGATATTGTAAGCAGGTCCATTCAAACAGTTTTGTAACTGCAGACTGAACACATAGAAATAATAGGGCGTGTTGGGCACCAGGTTGCTGGCTGTAAATGTAGTGGCCGAACTGCGGCTCACCACGGTGGCGTTGCCAATGACATCGCCGGTTGCATATGCCTGTGCATTGACCGGGTTACTGCTTAAGGAAGCAGAAGTGCTTACCAGTACCAGGTATTCATCTGCGGTAGTAGCAGTGAAAGAACCCTGTATGGTACCTGGCGTTGTAGTACCAAATGTGAGCGCAGTTGGTTGTGATGCCGGTGCAGCGCAGGGTGGCAATCCGGCATTGGTGGTTGCCTGATCAATGAGGGGCGTGGGATAATACAAAGGGCCGCCGGTACAAATACTGTTCAGCGAATAAATAAAGAAATAGTATTGGGTAGAAGCATTGAGCCCTGTAGCAGTAAAGCTGGTACTGTTGCCATTGGCGATAACGGTACCGTCACCCACGTTGTCCCCTATGTTATAGATCTGTCCGTCAACAGGGTTCGACGTAAGGCTGCTGCTGGTACTGGCAATAACCAGGTAATTGTCAACTGCCGGACTGGCCGCCGTAAAGCTGCCCTGTATCGATACATCTGTGATAGTACCAAAGGTTAATGCTGTTGGGGCGGCAGCTGGGTTAACACAGGGGGTGGTAGCTACGGCAGTTACCTTCAGATTGTCGATACTGATCTTGGGTCTGGAACCAGTTGGCGTGGTACCGGCTGCAGCATTGTGATAATAAAAGCGAAGCCTGGCAGTAGCGCTGTTATTGAAGATGGCAGGCAGCGCAATATTTGATTGCGTACCGCTGGTGGGGGAGTTATTAGTAAAATTCAGCACATCCGCAAAAGTGAGCTCAGTCCAGTTGGTACCGTCGATGCTGGCATACACACGCAGAGAGCCATTGCGATCGCCCGTGGCATTGTTGATGGAAGCCCAGTCAAAACTCAACGTACCGGCATTTACACCGCTAAAGTCCATATAAAAGTCAAACGCAGCGGAAGAGGTATTATCGTTGGGCCCTGTCGACAGCAGAACGATCGACTGGGTAGCCGGTGACTGGTCGGTACCTTTTTGCACCCCGCCCGAACTACCGGAAGCAAATGTGCCGGTTTGTGTGGTGATCACATTGGCATTGGGAATGGCGCCTGCCCCTGATACTACTAACCCGTTAAAATGATTCGCCCCATTGCCATTGATGAAGAAGCTGGTCCAGGATGCGATATCCGTAAAATCCTGGGTATAGGTCATTCCGGGCTGTGAAGCCATGGAAACTGGCAATGTAGTATTGATAAACGACAGTTCAGTACCATAGGCTGTGCCGCCGGAAGTGGTTACATAGGCCTTGTAATACATTTTTTGATTGGGGTTGAGACCAGAGAGTGTCACACTGAAATTGCCACCGCTCAGGTTAGATGCGGGTACCTGTGTACCGGTGCCCGCCAGCCAGGGAGATACAAGACTGTATTCCAACCCGTAACCGGTGATGGGGGAACAACCAGTACTGGCAATGCTGCCTGCAATAGCCATTGTTGTGGTAACGCCCGAACTGGCACCCGTGTTTACTGTTGCAGTGGTGTTGATACCGGTACCGGCAACCGCAATATTCACGGGCGTGATGCCACCGCCGCTTACAACGATATTGCCATCATACGCTTGTTCCACAATAGGGTTAAACGTTACATAAATGGTTTTGCCGGTAAAGCTGGTGCCTGCATAAGAAAAACCAAGTGTGCTGGTGTAAGGACCGCCGGCTGATTCACTATACAGGAAGCCCGGAAGTGCAGCCAGTGAAATATTACTGCCATCCAGGTCGGCGCCATCCATGGTAAAGGAGTTAGGGCCGGTGGTGGTATTGACACAAACGTTTCCAAAGCCACTCAATGCAGCACCCTGGATAATTGTTGGGGTGCCGGAAGTTGCCCTGGTAACGGTTATGGTATATGTTTTGGTTGTAACGCCATCCTGCGCAGTTACAATAGTTGTTATGGTATTAACACCCTCGTTCAGGGGGATAGCAGAAGAGGAATTGCCGCTTGTTACCGAAATGCCATTAACGGTAATAGTGGCTATTGCATTTGTTGTGGGGGTAACGGTTAGGCTATTGACCGCATTTCCTACCGAGGCTGTATAGCTGGTGGTCGCAGCGGAAAATGCCGGTGACAATGTACCGGAACTAATAACTAGTCCTGTCAGGGAAGCATCTGTAGAGGCGGCTGTAAGGCTGAAATCATCGATACCAAGTCCATCATCATTCCCGGAAATATTTACGTCGTTCCATCTGATATAGAAGGTGGCCCCGGGTGCTATAGAAAGACCCGAAATCGTGTAACTAATAGCAGTTTGGTTTGTGCTGGCATTGCCATCATACATACCGGTAGTAGTCCCGCCGGGGTTAGGTGTATTCAAATCAAGGTTGTCTACATCAGTCCAGGTACCGGTAGTAAGGCCGGTAGCATTAAGACTGTATTGAAAATCGAGCCTGTCTAAACGGCCACCCGTAGCGCCCAAACGCCATTGTTCACCGGTGAATGAAATGGTAAGGGCGTTAATTGTGCTGCCGGTGTTGTTGGTAAATCCAGCTCCGATAGCTGGTTGTGAGGTATTTGATGCAATAGTGCCGAAAGCACGGTCGGAGCTGCCCGTGGCCCCAAAGCTGTAGGTGTCTCCTGCTGTTGAAGAACCGGTGCTTGCCGTATAATCGGTATTGCCGGTGGTTTCGCTGAATAACCAGCCAGGGGGCATATTGGCAGCCAGGGTGCCTGTTCCTGAATTGACCAGCGTATTGAAATCCTGGGTATACGCTGTGTTCATGGTGGTTATACTAACCTGTGCAAATAATTCAGGGCATGCTATCAGCAGCATACCCATGAGTAGTAGGTACAATTTTCTCATTGCGTGCATAAAGGTTTTGAAGGAAAAATATTTAAAGGTTATTCAATGATACTGGCTCAGGTATAATGAGCTACCAGTTAAGGATTTTGCGGGTGTGGTGGTTGAAACCAAAGATAGAAGACCTGTATTATGCAAATGTTACGTTTGGCCGTAAATACAGCGTTTCAATAATACATTATTTTTAATTGTAAGAAAGCAACATGGTAAATGTTAGAAACTAACAATCTTGTATAGGCAGGATTTTACGGATGTGCTAAAAATGCATTTAATTGCATCCCTAACTCTTTGCCTATGGCCTTGTTTAAATCCGGCGATCCGGTGATTGACGAGTACAATAACTATTCTACCGAACAACTCATTCAAATCGTAACTGATAAGAATGGCACTTATGCACCTGGTGTGGTGGAGGCTGCCCGTAGCATTTTGTTAGGCCGGGGACATGATTATCGCACCAAAGAACAAAAAGCGGCTGAAAAGCAGCTGAATAATACCAATGCGTCCAGGAACACCCCTTCCACCAGCCCTATGCCGTTGCTTCGCCTGCGGCCCGACCAGTCCATAAAACGCAACCGGCCGCCGATAAGCAGTGCGTTGAAAGGCTGGTATTGGATCTGGCTGGTTTTTGTGCTGGTGCGGCTAATTGCCTGTCTGATGAAGCATTCCTAATCTCCCGGGACCCTTTTTTCTTTGCTTTCGGCTGACAATTTTGCCGATTTTGAGCCCTCAGCCGCCAATGGCACTCTCTTTGGTGGGGTTCAACCCATACTATTAAACTGCCAAAAAACGAATAAATATGCAAAAAGGGACCATACAGGTACAAACCGAGAATATTTTTCCGATCATTAAGAAATTCCTGTATAGCGATCACGATATTTTTCTGCGTGAGCTCATCAGCAATGCCGTAGATGCTTCCCAGAAACTGAAGACCCTTTCTTCCATAGGCGAAGCAAAAGGGGAAGTAGGGGAGTTGCTGATTGAAGTAAAACTCGATGAAGAAGCAAAGACCATCACCATTTCAGACCGCGGTATCGGGATGTCGGCGGCTGAAGTGGAAAAGTATTTGAACCAGGTGGCTTTTAGTGGCGCCGAGGAGTTTGTGAAAAAATACAAGGGACAGAACGAAAACGCCATCATTGGTAAGTTTGGTCTGGGTTTTTACTCAGCCTTTATGGTGAGTGATAAAGTGGAAGTGTTCACTAAGAGTTTTAAAGAAGATACCCCGGCTGTTCGATGGGAGTGCGATGGCAGTCCCGAATACATGCTGGAAGAAACCAACAAAACGGACCGTGGTACCGACATAGTTTTATACATCAATGAGGAAAGCGCTGAGTTCCTTGACCCCGAGCGCATTCGCGGCATTTTACTTCGGTTCTGCCGCTTTTTGCCCGTGCCCATTTATTTCCGTCATAAGAATGAGGAAGCAGATGCGCCCCCAATCAACAATACCCAGCCTGCCTGGAAGAAGAAACCGTCTGAGCTGAGTGCTGAAGATTATCAGAATTTTTATAAAGAACTGTATCAGTATAACGAACCACCGTTGTTCTGGATCCACCTGAATGTGGATTATCCATTCAACCTTACCGGTATCTTATATTTCCCCAAAATAAAACAGAGCTACGAAATTCAAAAAGACAAGATCCAGCTTTACAGCAACCAGGTATTTGTTACCGATGAGGTTAAGGATATTGTTCCTGAATTCCTGATGCTGTTGCATGGGGTTATTGACAGTCCGGATATTCCCTTGAACGTAAGCCGCAGCTACCTGCAAGGCGATCCCAATGTTAAGAAGATCAACAACCACATCACCAAAAAGGTGGCCGATAAACTGGAAGAGTTATTCAATAAAGAAAGAAAAGAGTTTGAAGGCAAGTGGGACAGCCTGGGCTTGTTTGTGAAGTATGGTATGATGACCGATGACAAATTCATGGAAAGAGGCAACAAATTCCATTTGTTTGAGATCGCCGGTTATGGGGAAGGGGAAAAGAAGTTCTATACGCTGGATGAGTTGCGCATGGCAACCGAAACCCTGCAAAAGAACAAAGATGGCAAACTGGTTATTTTATACACTACCGATACCGTGCAACAGGATGCCTACATAAGAGGCGCTGAGGCAAAAGGCTATATAGTAGTAAAAATGGATACCCTGATCGATCCTTCATTCGTTAACCAGATGGAATCGAAATGGAGCGATGTTACTTTTAACCGGGTTGATGCCGACATCGCTGATAACCTTATCGACAAACAGGAGAACCTGGACAGCATTTTAAGCAAGGATGATGAAGCTGCCTTAAAAGGGTTGTTCGATATTAAAATGACCGGTCTTTCCATGACAGTTGAAGTAAAAGGACTGAGCACAGAGGCGCCACCGGTAGTGGCTACCCGCCCTGAGTTTATGCGCCGGATGAAAGACATGGCTTCCATGAGTGGCCCCATGGCCAGCTTTTATGCAAATATGCCCGATGAGGTTACGCTGACCGTAAATGGTAACCACCCCATTTATCAGCAGCTGCTGAAGAACGATGATAAAGCAAAACAGGAGAAGGTAGTGCATAACCTGGCCGATCTGGCCCTGTTATCGCAAGGATTACTCAAGGGTAGTAACCTTACCAGCTTCATTAACCGCAGTGTTGATTTGATGGGCGCCGGAGAAGCAGAAGTAGGAAGTGTGAAATAAGAAGTAAGACAGGTATAATATAAAAACAGGCCACCAGTTTTAACTGATGGCCTGTTTTATTTTTGTCTATTTGATTCGTTGTCCTGTCGTACTAATTCCTGACTTATATATTTACATGGCCTGTCTTTTATGAGTCACGTGCTCAGCCTTATTTCCAACCACCGCCCAGCGCTCTGTACAGTTCTACCATAGCGTCGAGTTGGTTACGTTGAATTGTGGCATTGTATAACTCTGCCTGCAGCAGGTTGCTTTGGGCAGTGATCACTTCCAGGTAGTCGGCCAAACCACTTTTGTACAGCAGTTTAGCGTTTCCTATGGCACTGTTCGACAAATTCACCTGGTCGGTGCTGAGTTGGAATTGTGATTTCAGTTTGTCAATACTTACCAGCGCATTGGCTACTTCGCCCATGGCAGTGTAAGCTGACTGGCGGAAGGTGAGCGCTGCTTCATCGCGTTGCAGCTTAGCCACTTCAAACTGGGTTTTCAACGCGCGGCGTTGAAAGATCGGTTGTGTAACGCCTGCCAGACCTGTAGCAAACAATGAACCTGGTATATTGAACCATTTAGTGAATTCGTATGCATTCAAACCACCACTGGCAGTGATGCTGAGGGTGGGGTACATACTGGCTTCAGCCACACCAACGCGTGCATTGGCTGCCACCAGGGCCATTTCATTGCTGCGAACATCGGGGCGGCGGCTTACCATAGCGGCAGGTACACCTGTTGGTAACTGCTCCCATGATTTATATTCCTGCAATTTAGAGGTACGGGCAATAGTACCGGGTTGATCACCGCTCAGGATGTGGATCGTATTTTCCTGGATGGCGATCTGCTGCTCCAATTGCGGGATCAGGATCCTGGCTGTTTGTTGTTGGGAAGTGGCTTGTTGCACCGCTAACTCCGTAGCCTGACCAGCCTGTTTTTGCAAGGAGATAAATTGCACGATGGTATCGCCCAGGTTAACACTACGCTGTGCTACTGCCAGCTGCGCATCCAGCATCAGCAGGTTGAAATAACTGCTGGCGATGTTGGCTACCAGGGCTGTTTGCACGGCCCGGCTGGCTTCGTAGGTTTGTAAGTATTGAGAGTTGGCTACTTCACGCTGACGGCGCAGTTTGCCCCAGATATCAATTTCCCAGTTTAAACTGGCGTTCAGGTTGTAGTCTTCCAGATGTTCTTTATGCAGGAAGCTTTTTAAACTTAATCCATTCAAACTATTCTTTGAAGGAAAAGTACTGGAGGCGGTTAAATTCGCTGCAATGGTAGGTCCCCAGTTTACTTTAGCCTGTTTGGAATAAGCAACGGCTTCATCAACCCGTTTCATAGCCACCTGTACATCGAAGCTGTTTTCCAATGCATGACCTATCAATGTCTGCAGGGTAGGATCGGAAAAGAACTTTTTCCATTCCATATCTGCCACGCTGGAATCTGAAGGCGCCGCGGTGGTAGCGAACTGAGCAGGTAAAGAAAGCTCTGATCGCTGGTAGTCTTTACCCATGTGGCACGCTGACAGAAACGCCGCCAAAGCCAGTGTGGAATAAATAGTGATATTACTTTTACGCATGTATATCCTTATTTAAATTTTCGAACTTTTAAGAATTGCCATCCACCCGTAAGCGAATGGCAATTCATGAATGATTTATTATTCGCCGAGTTTGATCTCTTTCATGCCCGGACGGCCTGTTACTTTCTCCTGCAATGCCTGGAATATCACAAACAGAACCGGAATGAGGAACACACCCAGTATTACACCGGTAAGCATACCACCAATAGCACTCATACCAATAGAGTGGTTACCGAGTGCAGAAGCGCCATGCGTCCATACCAGCGGCAACAGACCTACGATGAAGGCGAAGGAGGTCATGAGGATGGGGCGTAACCGGAGCCTGGAGGCTTCGAGGGCCGCATCTATCAGTCCCATTCCATTTCTTCTGCGTTGTACAGCAAACTCCGTGATCAGGATCGCGTTCTTTGCCAACAAACCTACCAGCATGATCAAACCGATCTGCACATAGATGTTGTTTTCGATACCTGCAAAACCAATAAAGGCAAATACTCCTAATACACCTGTAGGTATGGTTAAGATAACCGACAGAGGCAGGATGTAACTTTCATATTGTGCTGCCAGCAGGAAGTAAACGAACAGGATACTCAACAGGAAGATGAAGATCTGCTGGTTACCTGTTTTAATTTCCTCGCGGGTTACACCGGTAAATTCAACCTGGTATCCTCTTGGCAATGCTGTTTTGGCTGTTTCTTCAATAGCCCTGATGGCATCACCGGTACTGAAGCCGGGTTTGGGTGAACCGTTGATGGTAACTGCGTTGAACAGGTTGTTGCGGGTAACGGTTTCAGGACCGTATACTCTTTTCAGGGTTACCAGTGTTTTGGCTGGTACCATTTCGCCCCGGTTGTTCTTTATATATATTCCATCAATTGAATTGATATCGGAACGGAAGGGGGCATCGGCCTGCGCCATTACGCGGTAGTATTTACCAAACCGGTTAAAGTCAGTAACGAAGCTACTTCCGTAATAGATGCCCAGGGTTTGCATCAGCTCGCTGATAGATACACCCAGCTGTTTTGCTTTCTGATTATCTACTTCTATGGTGAATTGCGGGTTACCAGCTGCAAAGGTGGTAAAGGCAAATCCGATCTCTTTCCGTTGCATTAAAGCGCCAATGAACTGCCAGGCGGTTCCACCCAGTTTACTGAGCGGGCCGTTGGTACGGTCCTGCAACATGAACTCAAAACCACTTGCATTACCAAAACCCTGTACGGTAGGGAAGTTGAAGAAGAAGGCGTTGGCACCTTTAACCTGGCTTACTTTCCCGATAAGGCCACCTGCGATCTTGTCGGGGTCTTTAACGGCTCCTCTCTCTTTATAATCTTTCAAACGCATGAAACCTGCTGCATACGGCGAAGCGTTTGCATTGCTCAGGAAGTTCAAACCATCGATCACATACAGGTGATTATAAGCAGGGTCTGCTTTAATGATGCTGTCAATTTGCATAGTAGCGTGGTGCGTACGCTCCAGTGAGCTACCGGGAGGCGTGTTAACAGCAAACAGTACGAAACCCTGGTCTTCTGTTGGAATAAAGCCTGTAGGGGTTGTTTTTGTCATATAGAACGCGCCGGCAGTAATTGCTATCAGTGCAACTATGGCGATCCATTTACGACGTACCAGGAATTTCAGGCTGCGTACATATCTGTTGGTCATTCCATTGAACGCGGCGTTGAAGCCGGCATAAAAGCGACCCATGAAACCTCTTTTACGGCCATGGTGTTCACCGCCACCTTCGCCTGCGTGCTCATTCTTCAGGAACAGGGCACACAAGGCAGGGCTCAGGGTAAGGGCGTTTACAGCCGAAATAAGGATCGCAATGGCCAGGGTAAAGGCGAACTGGCGATAGAACACACCCGCAGGGCCTTGCATAAAGCCTACCGGGATGAACACCGCCGCCATTACCAGCGTAATGGAGATGATGGCGCCGGAGATCTCACTCATTGACTGAACCGTTGCGGCTTTTGCCGGCAGGTTGGTCCGCTCCATTTTCGAGTGCACCGCTTCCACTACCACAATGGCGTCATCCACCACCACCCCAATGGCCAGTACAAGGGCAAACAGGGTAAGCAGGTTGATGGTAAAGCCAAACAACTGCATGAAGAAGAACGTACCGATAATAGCCACCGGAACGGCAATAGCAGGGATCAGGGTTGAGCGGAAGTCCTGCAGGAAGATAAACACAACAATGAACACCAGTATAAAGGCAATCACCAGGGTTTCCCGTACCTGATCGATAGAGGCATCGAGGAACTCCTTGGAGTTGTACATTACAGTAGTTTTAAGACCTTTTGGAAGTGTCTTTTCAAAGTTCTTCAACAGTCTTTCTACTTCGGTCAGGATGTCGTTGGCATTGGAACCCGCAGTTTGGAATACCGCGAAACCCGATACCGGTGTGCCATCCAGACGGGCATTGGTTGAGTAGGTATAAGAACCGAACTGAACGCGGGCCACATCTTTCAGGCGCAGCATAGAGCCATCGGGATTTGACTTGATGATCATGTTCTCATAATCTTCACCCTGGTTCGACTTTCCTTTGTATTTCAATACATACTCAAACACTTCGGCGCTGCTTTGACCTAAACGGCCGGGAGCGGCTTCGAGGTTTTGATCTTTAACTGCATTCAACACATCCTGGGGCGACAGGTTATTGGCTGCCAGGCGATCGGGCTGCAGCCAGATACGCATAGAGTAATCTTTGGTACCAAATACCTGGGCCTGACCCACACCGGGTACACGTTGTACCTCGGGAATAAGGTTGATCCTGATATAGTTTTCGATAAACAGTTCATCGTATTTGTCTTTGTTGTCGCTGCTGAGCGCCACGAACATGATGATACTGTTCTGTACTTTCTGGGTGCTGATACCTGCCTGTACCACTTCTGAAGGCACCTGATTTACCGCCTTCGATACGCGGTTCTGTACGTTTACAGAAGCGATATCGGGGTTGGTGCCCTGTTTGAAGTATACAGTCAGTGTCATACTACCATCGTTACTGGAGTTGGAGGTCATGTAAGTCATGTTCTCCACACCATTGATGGCTTCTTCGAGCGGAGTGGCAACGGAACGTGCTACTACTTCGGCGTTGGCGCCTGGGTACAGTGCTGTTACCTGTACGCTTGGTGGCGCAATATCAGGGAACAGTGTTACAGGCAGCGTGAATAACGACAGCCCGCCTAGCAAAAGCAGTATGATTGATACAACCGTTGATAGGACCGGTCTTTCAATAAATCTTTTTAACATGAGGGAATTTTTTTGAAATTGAAGTCTTATTTCTGCGGCAAAGGCAGGAAACAGGAGGTAAGATTGGTAACATCAGGCACAAGGACTCCCTGTAGTCAAAGTAGGTAAACTCTGACTTTCCTACGTCGTCTTACTTCCTGCTTCGTGAATTATAGAGGTTTCGCTTTCAGCAAGCTGTCGGCCGAAATTGGCTGCGGTACTATCGCAACACCATCCTGCAGGTTTCCAGCTCCGGCAAATACGATCTTGTCACCTGCTTTCACACCATCCTTAACAAAGTAATAGTTAGTTGTTTTACCTGTAACAGTGATGGGCTTGCTGGCCACTTTATTGCTGTCACCTACAGTGAAAACAAATACTTTGTCCTGCACTTCGAAGGTAGATTCGATAGGCACGATCATCGCATCGGTAAATTGTTGCGGAATGCGAACCTTTCCGGTATTACCCGTGCGGAGGATACCACCAGGGTTAGGGAAGGTAGCGCGGAAACTGATGGCGCCGGTTGTTTTGTCGAATTGTCCTTCTACAGTGCTGATCCTTCCTTTTGAACCAAATATGCTGTTGTCGGCCAGGGCCAGTTCAACTGCTGGTACATGCTTTACTTTTTCTTCAATGCTGTTACCAGCAAACTGGTTTTTAAAAGAAAGGAAGTCGGGTTCGCTCAATGAAAAGTAAGCATACATTTCACTGATGTCTGAAAGTACGGTCAGTACATCGTCTTTACCAACAAGAGCACCTTTTTTGCTGGGAATACGGCCGATGTAACCATTAGCGCTTGCTTTCACTAACGTGTAACCGACGTTGATCTGTGCGTTGGCTACTGCAGCCTCCGCTTGTTTAACGGCAGCTACATTAGCGTCGTAAGCGGCTTTGGCTGTTTTGAGCTGAACATCGGAGATCACATTGTGCTCAACCAGTGGCGTCAGGCGGTCAATTTCCACCTGGGCTTTTGATACGTTGGCCTGAGCAGCGAGTAAGGTCGATTTCGCGTTGTTCAATGACTCATTATAAGTGCGTGGATCGATTTTAAAGAGGGGCTGGCCAATTTTTACATAGGCGCCTTCATCTACAAAAATCTGTTCAAGATAACCTTCTACCTGAGGTCTGATCTCTACGTTCACTTTACCTTCCAGTGAAGCAGGATATTCACGGAAAGTGGTAGCATTGGCGGTAGTTACTGGTACTACCGGTAATGCTGGTGGGGGTTGCTGTGGCATTCCAGGTGTAGCAGAGCTATTAGCGCAGCTATATAAAACTGTTGCAACACTGATTGCTGTTAGTAACTTTACCCAGCTGTTGTACTGTTTGATATCCAAAGGTTTCATCATACTTGGTTTAATAGACATACAAAAAAAATCGTTAAGGACAAGCAAGTCGTTATTGCATGAGGCCACGGCGCGCAATAGCGCTCTGCGCAGGTTCAGATGGTAGCAGTATACCGGGATCAGTTGGCGTCAGGTACGAGAAACGATTCCAGGTTTCCGGAGAATTATTAAGTGTTGTAGATTGCTGTATTAACAGGTAGCTGTTGCCATGCTGTTGGATAATGCTAAACTTTTATCAATATAACCTGCCCATTAAAATCATCCCGTAAAAGTAGTAATGATTGTGACTTTCTTAGTTTACCTTATTGGGGGATTAATTGTACTTTTCCCGGATTGTCCTTTGAAACAGGGCGGGGGTGTTACCAGTATGTTTTTTAAAAAAGCGGTTGAAATAGGCATCGTCTTCAAAGTTCAAACGTCCGGCAATTTCTTTTACCGAATGTTCGCCCCAGAATAATAAGCGTTTGGCTTCAAGGATCCTTCTTTCGTCGATAATTTGTTTAGCTGTTTTACCGGTGACAGTTTTTATCAGGTCATTCAAATGGCCGGGCGTTACATATAACATATCGGCGTATTGCGTTACCTGGGTAGCATTTACAAAGTTTTCATCGATGAGTGATTTGAATTGACGTACTATGCGGTTTTGTGAGTAGTCCATGGTAACTACAGGAGCAGGTGCCACCTCAGTTGTTTCATTTTTACAATTTACCAGGCGGCCGGCACAAATAATAAAGGCATTGAGCAGGTTCTTGAGAATAAGGCCTTTTTGTGGCTTATCGTCTTTAAACTCCTGGTACATTAGGTCGATGTATACAGATATCTCCTGCATTTGTTCAACATTCATTACAGGTAATACCACCTGGCTGAACATACATTCCCAACAGGCAAGAACACCCTGTGTTTCAGTTAGCAGAAATTCTTTGTTGAAGGAGATATGCATCATCTTATAATAGGAGTTCCCTGTTTGCTGATGCACCTGATCGGGAGCCAGCATTAATAATGCGGGCGCCTTTATAGTGAATTTTTCAAAGTCGGTATAGTGTGTAACTTCGCCTTCCTGCAAAAAACTGATCTTGTAATCAGCATGACGATGAGGAATGGCCATATAGGATGGTACAGAATTACCTTCGGTTTTTTTAATAATGAAATTGGTGCCTGGTATACAAGCGGCCATGTCATAAATAGGTATCAGTGCCTGGTTATTTTTCATACAATCACAACATTGGTAGCGGTGAAAACCAACCCTACGCTACGGGTGGATAGTAAAAATATTATAATAATGGCAAACTCCTACCGTCGAAAGTATTATTGTACCATAAAATTTTAAAAGCTAAACCTTTTCCTGGGATGGATTGTTAAAGCGGTTTACTGTTAATTGACAGGTTAAAGTACAGCAAAACAGGTTAAATGCAAACGAATGTTCATAAATTGATAACCTGGCGGGCCTGGCAATTGTCGTGATCAAGATACAGCTTTTTGTGCAATGGTGTTGTCTTCTGTCAGTCTAAAATCTATAACACGCAACTGTAAGTGTTTTTCATTGTTCCATTCATTCTCGTCCAATGTAAATACAACGTCCACCGGTTTTTTAGATTCAAGCAAATGGAATTTTTTGGCCATGCCAAAGCCAATGCCATTAAACAGGATGTTATCCTGACGCAGGGAGAACTTGATATGTTGTTCTTTTACAATGCGTGAATAGCCTGAGTCGGTAACATTGCGCACAACAAACAACGGCCGCATGTTCTCGGGGCCAAAGGGCTCCATTTGATGAATGATATTATAAAAGGGCTGCTTAAGATCTTTGAACTCCACCTCTGCATCGATGATTATTTCAGGCACCAGTAATTCTGGTGTAATAGTGGCTGCCACTACTTCTTCAAACCTGTCGCGAAAGGCTTCTACTTTATCCAGGGCCAGCGTCATACCTGCTGCATAAAAATGGCCGCCATAACCCAACAACAGGTCCTTACACTGATGAATGGCTTCGTACACATTAAAGCCTGCCACGCTTCTGGCAGAGCCGGCCACATATTCACCACTTTGTGTAAGTACAATAGTGGGGCGATAGTAATAATCTATAAGGCGGGAGGCTACAATACCTACAACGCCTTTATGCCAGTGTGATTGAAATACAACGGTTGATTTACGGCCTTGCAGCAAGCCATCATTCTCGATAATAGCCAGAGCTTCTTCCGTAATATTTTTATCTGCTTCCTTGCGCTCGGTATTGTCTAAATGTAATTGTTCTGCATAATGTTTGGCCTCAAGGGGGGTATTGGCAATAAACATTTGTACGGCCTTGCGGGCATCATCCATACGCCCGGCGGCGTTAACCCGCGGGGCTATCATGAACACCAGGCTGTTTATAAACAGTTCTTTTTGTACACCGCTCAGTTCCTTTAAGGCCAGGATCCCGTAATTGGGGTTTTCATTGGCTTTTTTTAATCCGTAAAAGGCCAGCACCCGATTCTCACCCGTCATGGGTACAATATCCGCGGCAATGGCAGTAGCTACCAGGTCGAGGTATTCAAATGAGGCTGAGTCATCGAGCTGCAGATGGCGGGCCAGGGCGGTGATCAGTTTAAAACCCACGCCGCAGCCGCACAATTCTTTATAAGGGTATTCGCAATCTTTTTGTTTGGGGTTTAATATGGCTACTGCCGGGGGCAGCAGGTCATCGGGCATGTGGTGGTCGCATACGATAAAATCGATGCCGTTTTCCCGGGCATATTTTATAAGATCAACTGATTTAATGCCACAGTCCAGCGAAATGATAAGGGTGAATCCATGCTCAATGGCAAAGTCGATCCCTTTCTTCGATACGCCATATCCTTCCCGGTAGCGGTGGGGTATGTAAAAGTCGACTTTGTCTTGTTTGTACACCTTCTGTAAAAAGCGCAGCATACACGATACAGCCGTGGTGCCGTCCACATCATAGTCGCCAAAAACCAGTATTTTTTCCTGCTGATCAAAGGCCGTGCTTATCCGGGCAACGGCTTTATCCATATCCTTCATCAACGAAGGGTTGTGAAGGTCGGTAAGCTGGGGGCGAAAAAACTGTTTGGCTTTATCGAAATCATTCAGGTATCGTTGCGCGAGTACTTTACAAAGAACAGGATGTATTTTAAGGCTGGCATACAATTGCTGCACTTTATCTTCATCTGCCGTCAGTATGTTCCATCTCTTTTGTAACATAAAAAAATCCCAGGTTTCAAGCCGCAAGGGCTTGAGCCTTGAGCCTTGTTATCTTTTGCCTTAATATTTTCTGTCTGTAGTATACCGTACCAGTTCTTCGAGGCCGTTTCGTATTTCCACGTTGTCGAATTCGTGTAATATGGCCAGCGCTTCATCCCTGAAGCTAAACATTTTTTTCTCAGTATAACTAATGCCGCCGGTTTGTTTCACTACGTTAATGACTTCCTGTACCTTTTGGGGGTCTTTATTTTGATTTTTGATAATATATATCAGTTTCCTGCGGGTGGCGGGGTCGGCATGTTGCAGGGTATATATTAAAGGCAGGGTGAGTTTCTTTTCGCGGATGTCGTTGCCGGTAGGTTTTCCTACTGCTTCATTGCCATAATCGAACAGGTCGTCTTTTATCTGGAATGCCATCCCTACTTTTTCGCCAAACAAACGCATTTTTTCCGTAATGGCTTCATCCTGGGTGGTACTCCAGGCGCCGGAGGCGCAGGCCGAAGCCAGCAGGGAGGCAGTTTTACCTTTAATGATCTCGAAATAGGTAGCTTCTTCAAAATTGAGGGTGCGCGCTTTCTCCATTTGCAGCAATTCTCCCTCACTCATAGCCCGTATCGCATTTGATAATAATTTCAGAATGCGGTAGTCGTCGTGATCGAGGGAAAGGAGCATACCTTTGGCCAGGAGATAGTCGCCTACCAAAACCGATACCTTACTTTTCCACAGCGCATATGTAGAGAAAAATCCCCTACGTTCCAGCGATTCGTCCACCACATCATCATGTACCAGGGTAGCCGAATGTAGTAATTCTACTAGCGAAGCAGCCCGGTAAGTGGTATCGTTAACAGGCCCGCACAGCTTGGCTGAAAGGAGTACAAACATGGGGCGTAATTGCTTACCTTTCCTTTTCACAATAAACCTCATAATCCTGTTCAGAAGCGGCACCTGGCTCTTTACTGCCTCATGGAATTGCTTTTCAAATTCGGGTAATTCTTCTCGTAATATTGCTAGTGATAATTTCATGTGAAATTTAAGAGGAGCAAATTACTATTTATTAATGTATAACCGTAAGAGGCATTTAATTTGCTCTGTAATGATCTTACTGTGTGAAAAACAGCAAGATAATGCACATTGTGTTGGGGAAAAAAATTTGGTAGTTAGCTGTCAATTAATATTTTTGCACAGATTCTGAGTTCTGGTTACTTAATCCTTCACATAAAATTTAGTTATGGCAAGCAAAAAGTACGTAAGTATTCTAAGCTTAACGTTCCTGTTGGCATCTGCTGCCTCCCAAGCACAATTGGGTGGTACGTACGACGTACAGGATTCTTCTGTTATACCTTCCAAGAGACTGCCTCAGCACACTGAGTTCATGGCAAACAATTATCCCTATCCTGCCAAACCCCGCAACCAATGGGAGCTGGGCTTACAGGTAGGTGCGTTTGGCATTTCCGGAGACGTTCGTAACCGTTTTCCCGGTATCGGTGCTGCAATACATGCCCGTAAAGCTCTGGGTTATGTATTTTCATTAAGAGCACAGGCAGGTTTTGGAACTACCAAAGGTTTGAACTTCCAACCTTCGCAAAATTTCACAAAAAATCCAGCGTGGTCAGCCTATGCTCCTGGTAGTCATGTGTTTTATAACTATAAAACGAATGTGTACGACCTGAGCTTACAGGGCGTTGTTACCTTGACTAACATTCGCTTTCATAAAGCGAAAAGCAGCTTCAATGTATATGCGTTCGGTGGTTTAGGTGGTATGATCTACGATACTAAGATTGATGCCCTGAACGGCAGCACTCCTTATACTGCTGAGTTTGACGATGTGTATAACCAATTTTTAGGCAATCAGTTTTCTTACAAAGACAGAAAAGACATCAAGAAAGCGCTGAAAGATAAATTGGACGGTAGTTATGAAACAGAAGGTCAACGCGATCCTGGTCAACCTACATTGTTCAAAAAGCCTTTCCGCGTTATCTTCAATGTTGGTGCTGGCGTTCAATTCAAACTGAACAAGAAATTCAGCCTGGCTATCGAAGACAAGCTGACTATTCCTAAAACTGACCTGTTAGACGGTCAACAGTTCCAGGAAAACGACAACAGCATTACCGGTGCTGCTACCGCTCAATCAAGAGACTACGATACCTATAACTTCCTGTCTTTAGGTATTAACATGGCAATCGGTAACAAATCAGTTGAACCTTTGTGGTGGCTGAATCCTTTGGATTACGCTTACAACGAGGTTAACAAACCACGTCACATGAAGCTCCCCAAACCAGTATTGGATGATGCTGATGGCGATGGTATCACTGACCAATTCGATCAAGAGCCTAACACACCTGCCGGCGCTCCTGTTGACAGCCATGGTGTTAGCCGCGATACTGATGGTGACGGTGTTCCTGACTACAAAGACAAGGAACTGGTTACACCAACACAATGTCAACCTGTTGACGCTGATGGTGTAGGTAAATGTCCTCCTCCTGCATGCTGCGATTCTTTGATGAAGATCATTGAAGAAGGTGGCCTCCACAAATGCAAAATAGGCAACTTACCAAGCGTTACCTTCAAAGCAAAATCAATCACATTAAGCAACGACGCTAAAGCTTTACTGGCTTCAGCAGCTTCACAAATCAAGAATAATCCTGATTGTAAGATTGCTGTAGTAGGATATTGCTCTTCAAGCAAATCTGAACAACAGTTAAGCTGGGATCGCGTGAATGCCGTTATCAGCTACCTGGTTGATAAAGAAGGCATTAGCCAAGACCGTTTCATCTTCAAATATGGTGAAGCCGGTGGCGATTGCAACACTGTAGACCTGCAAGACGGAACTGGTCAGGAAGGTCCTACCACAGTGCCCGCTCCGCACCCGAACTTGCGTCGCGGCAGATAATAAAAGTACTTTAGCTTAAATTGCTTTAACTAATAGTATAACCCCGGCGATTTCGTCGGGGTTTTTTTTATGTTTATCTTAACTAGTTGTTTTTTGGGTTACAACTCCTTTCCATACATATTTGCAGGAAAACCTTAACTTTGCCCACTTTATGCGTTCAGTTCTAATAATTGCAATAATAGCCCTAAGCGTAGTGTCCTGCTCCAAGTTTTCTAAGGTGCAGAAGAGTACCGACTATGATTACAAATTGCGCATGGCAGAAAAATACTATGTAGCCAAAAAGTATAATTATGCCTCGCAGTTGTATGAAGAACTCTTCCCCATAATGAAAGGACAGCCGCAGTTCGAGGACTTATTTTATAAATATGCCTACTGCTCCTATTATTTGCACGATTGGCTGCAGGCGGAAAACCTGTTCAAACAGTTTGTAGAGGTATTCCCCAACAGTGCCAAGGCCGAAGAAATGGAGTATATGCGGGCATATGTATATTACAAGCAGTCGCCCAAGGCCGAACTGGATCAAACCAATACCGAGAAAACAATTGGTTTGATGCAGACGTTTATCAATACGCATCCCAATTCGCCCAAAAACAAGGAAGCGAGTGAGATCATGGATAAATGCCGGATAAAACTGGAGGAAAAAGAGGTTGGCAGCGCCTTGTTATACTATAACATGGGCCATTACCGGGCAGCAGCCATCGCATACACCAGTTTAATGAATGATTTTCCCGATTCGCAAAAAGGCGATGAATATAAAATGCAGGTGATCAAATCATACTATTTATTTGCAATGAATAGTGTAGAAGAGAAGAAACTTGCCCGTTTTGATCAGGTAGTTACAGAGTGCCATGATTTTATGGACCGTTTCCCTGAAAGCAGTTTGAAAAAGGACGTAGAGAATTACGAGACATTATCAAAAAACAACATTAAAGCCATCAATAATGAGCAAATTACGAAGACAAATTAGCGCCAACACCGCTAACACGGCCGAAACTAAAGATCTGAATGCCATTAAAGCTAAAACCGGCAATGTGTATGAGTCAATTGCCATTATTGCTAAACGGGCTAATCAGATCAACATCTCTTTAAAAGAGGAATTGCATAACAAACTGGAAGAATTCGCCAGCCATACCGACAGCCTGGAAGAGATCCACGAGAACAAAGAGCAGATCGAGATCTCCAGAGCATATGAGCGTATGCCTAACCCGTCATTGCTGGCAACCCAGGAATTTTTCGATGATAAGATCTATTATCGTAAAAACGAAGACGACCTGTTTAGTTAATTATAACGGTAAAAAATGTATGGAAAGCGTCACGATCTATCGGGACGCTTTTTTTATTTTTATAGTGGTTTGCGCACTGTTGTGAGTATGTTATTGTTGATAATCCGGTTACCCTGGTATCCACTTTGTTTAGCCCAAATGACCTAATTTTAGCCAATTATGTTCCAGCACAAAAAGATATTACTGGCTGTTACGGGAAGCATTGCGGCGTATAAATCCATTTTACTGGTTCGCCTGCTGGTAAAAGCAGGGGCCGAGGTAAAAGTGGTATTGACCCCTGCTGCAAGGGAATTTGTATCGCCGCTGACCCTGGCAACATTGTCGAAAAATGCGGTCATCAGTGACCTCGCCAATAACGACTCCTGGAGCAATCATGTGATGCTGGGCCGCTGGGCCGATGTGATGGTGGTAGCCCCGCTGAGCTGTAATACCCTGGCAAAAATGGCCAATGGGATGTGTGATAATATGTTACTGGCTACCTGGTTATCTGCCACCTGCCCCGTTGTAGTGGCCCCTGCCATGGATGAGGATATGTGGCACCACCCGGCTACGCAGGCCAACCTGCAAAAGCTGCTGTTGTATGGCAATCGCATTATCCCGGTTGAAAAAGGGGAACTGGCCAGTGGCCTCCACGGCGATGGCCGGATGGCCGAGCCGGAAGCCATTCTGCATTACCTCGAAAACAACCTGTTTGGAAAAAAAGAGCTGGCCGGCAAAAAGGCCCTGGTAACTGCCGGACCAACCTACGAACCTATCGACCCCGTTCGGTTCATAGGCAACCATTCCTCGGGTAAAATGGGAGTGGCCATTGCAGAAGAACTGGCCAGCCGCGGCGCCGAAGTTCACCTGGTGTTGGGTCCTTCTTCCGTAAAAACTACGTTCCCTGGTATATATGTGCACAAAGTGCAAACCGCCGGTGAAATGTACAATACCTGCATGGCCGAATTTCCAACGGCCGATATAGCTGTAATGAGCGCAGCCGTAGCTGATTATACACCGGTTGAAACTGCACCGGAAAAGATCAAAAAAACAAGCGGCACGCTGGTTATTGAACTTACAAAAACAAAGGATATTTTAAAAAGCCTGGGACAGCTGAAACGCAATGGACAATTGCTGGCGGGCTTTGCCCTGGAAACAGCCAATGAACGGCAGTATGCCCTGGATAAACTGGCGGCAAAAAACGCCGATCTTATTGTGCTGAATTCCCTGAACGATGAGGGGGCCGGTTTTGGATATGATACCAATAAGGTTACTATTTTTGAAAAAGGCGGTAATGAGATTGCTTACGACCGCAAACCCAAGCAACAAGTAGCTAAAGATATCGTTGATAGAATCGTAAACATGCTATATGTGTAGAAAGATCGTATGGATATTTTTTGTAATGGTAATGGCGCCGGTATGGTTATCGGCCCAGGAGCTGAAAGCCCGCATTACCATCGACACCCGTGCGCTTAGCACACCGGCCGATAAGAAAGCTTTCCAGACCTGCCAGGCGGCACTCAATAATTTTTTGAATAACCGCAAATGGTCGAAGGAAACATGGCAGCCCAATGAAAAGATCGTATGTAACTTTCTGCTGCGTATTACTGAGGCACAGGGTAGTAATGTATATAAAGCCGCCCTTACGGTGCAGGCTGCCCGCCCCATATACAATACCAATTACGACTGTCCCATCATCAATTTCCTGGATGAGAATGTGATCTTTAAATATGTAGAATACCAGTCGATCGAATACAACGATAACCGGGTATCGGGTTCAGACCCTATAGTGGGTAACCTCACTGCTATCCTGGCTTATTATTCATACCTGATAATCGGGCTCGATTTCGATTCTTTCTCGTTACGCGGTGGCGATCCCTATTTCCAGAAAGCCATGAATATTGTGAACAATGCACCCGAAGGCCGGGATATTACCGGCTGGAAAGCATTTGATGGTTTGCGTAACCGGTACTGGTTGACAGAGAACCTGACCAACAACCGGTACAACCTCATACACGATGCTTTTTACAGCTATTACCGCCTGGGAATGGATTATATGTATGAAAATGAAACAGAGGCCCGCAGTGCCATCCTCAACTCCCTGAGTTTGATCAATACCATGAACAACGATATTCCCAATACCATGATCGTACAGTTCTTCTTTCAGGGCAAGTCGCAGGAGTTGATCCGGATCTTTAAAAAAGGAACGCCTGAAGACAAACAAAAAGCAAGGGAAATTTTACAAAAGATAGATATCTCCAATTCCAATACGTATAAACAGGAGTTAAAATGAGCCGGCTATTACTGGTATGTTTGAGCGCTATAGTGTGGTGTTTGGTAAGTTGTACAGATAAGGACAAGGTACCCAAGGGGGTATTGGGAAAAGAAAAGATGCAGAAAGTGTTAATGGAAATGATCCAGGCTGAGCGGTATAACGAAAGCTTTATTGCACCGGACTCATCCAAAGACTCGAAAAAAGAAACCTTTAAATTGTACGCACAGGTATTCGAGTTGAATAAGATTACCAAAGACGAGTTTATAAAGAGTTATAAATTTTATATGAGCCGGCCCGATATGGCCAAGGGAATATTCGATTCCCTGTCAATGCAAACGAATAAGCTCCGGGAAAATCTGAATAAACCGCTCGATACAGCGGCAAAGGCGAAATCAGCTGTGGATAGCGCAAAAGCGAAAACTGCAGACAGTCTAAAATCAAAAACAGCTGCTGATAGCTTAAAAGTAAAACCTGCAGACAGCGCCAAAATACAAACCCCACAACCAACTGCACCGCCACCGTCACATGCTGCATTGCCCCGGGTTCTGGGAAACAGGCGGGCTGCATTGGGAAGATTCAGGGTAAAGGATACGTTACTACGCTTAAACCGTAAACCCGGGCAATAAATAATACAGGCCGGCTTTGGCTGCATGCGGTAGTTCCTTATTTTTATCAATAAATTGCTTGCTATGCAAAAAGTTGTTGCCAATGCCGATGCCGCCATTGCCGACATTCAGGATAATGCTACCATTATGCTGGGTGGATTTGGTTTGTGCGGTATACCGGAAAATTCCATTGAAGCCCTGGTACGCAAAGGCGTTAAACACCTCACCTGTATCTCCAACAATGCCGGGGTAGATGATTTTGGATTAGGCTTACTACTCAAAACCCGTCAGATAAAAAAAATGATGAGCTCCTATGTGGGCGAAAACGCCGAGTTTGAACGGCAGCTGTTAAGCGGTGAACTGGAAGTGGATCTGATACCCCAGGGCACTCTGGCTACCCGCATTCAAATGGCCGGGATGGGTATTCCTGCATTTTACACACCGGCAGGGTATGGTACCGAAATAGCAACAGGAAAGGAAGTGCGCGAATTCAATAACAAAATGTATTTGATGGAATACGCACTGCACGCCGATTTTTCCCTGGTAAAAGCCTGGAAGGGCGACCGCTTTGGGAACCTGGTATTTCGCAAAACCACCCGCAATTTCTCCACCTCAATTGCAAAGGCAGGCAACATTACCATTGCTGAAGTAGAACACCTGGTTGAACCTGGTGAACTGGACCCTGATCATATTCATGTGGCCGGTATTTATGTGCATCGCATTTTTCAGGGAACCAACTATGAAAAACGAATTGAGCGTAAGACGGTGAAAATGGAGAAATAACTTTAAACCTTGAACTTAAAACTTCAAACTAACGATGGCTTTAGATAAATACGGTATCGCAAAACGGATCGCTCAGGAATTGCAGGATGGCATGTATGTAAACCTCGGTATAGGTATTCCAACCCTGGTATCAAATTACATTCCTGATGGTATTACCATAATGCTTCAATCAGAGAATGGCATATTGGGTATGGGGCCGTATCCTGTTGAAGCAGATATGGATGCCGACCTGATCAATGCCGGTAAAGAAACGGTAACCGTGATCCCTGGCGGCGCTTTTTTTGATAGTGCAGAGAGCTTTGGAATGATCAGGGCGGGTAAGGTTGACCTGACCGTACTGGGCGCCATGGAGGTTAGTGAGAACGGTGATATTGCCAACTGGAAGATCCCGGGTAAAATGGTAAAAGGCATGGGCGGCGCCATGGACCTGGTTGCCAGTGCAAAAAACATCATCGTGGCTATGATGCATACCAACCCCAAGGGCGAATCGAAAGTATTGCCCGCATGCACCCTGCCGTTAACCGGGGTAAAATGCGTAAAACGAATTGTAAGTGATCTGGCAGTGCTTGATGTATTGTCCCAGGGCGGGTTTAAACTGATTGAACGTGCCCCCGGGGTAACGGTAGAGGAGATCCGCGCAAAAACCTTAGGCAAACTGGTTATTGAGGGGGATATTCCCGAAATGGCTATCTAGTATTTTATGGTTCGCCGGTTCACCCGGGTCGACAGAAATGGGGGCATTGGCTGAATCTCTGTATCCTTGTTGTTATCGCTATTGTTATCCTTTTTACCGGCAACCGAGGCGGCTACAATAAAGAACACCATTCGCAAAATATCGGCAGTAGTTATAATAAGCGTTTTTTCCTGTTGTATCTGTTGCGACAGGTTAGATTGACTGCCCGCCATCGCTTCCATCAATACCACCATCCCATTGTAACAAAGCAGACCACCTGCAATCCAGAAGGCCGGTTCACCGGCCAGTACAATATGCCGGTTGTTGATCAACTGTAATAAAATGGCAATGGCCAGCACGGTAAGTATGCCTGCCTGTATAATGGTGAGCATATCGGCATAAGCCGTAAACCCTTTTAATGCGTAAATGGTAATGATTACTGAAAGAAAGGACACCAGCACCATCCTCATAAGATCTTTTCCCCGGGCTGAGGTCATCAATAAATTGAACAGGTAGAATACAAGCGTAAACTGGGCGAGTTTGCAGGCTGTTTGCAGGGCCGGGAGGCCGGGTTGAATGAAAATCAATAAGAGGTATTGGCCAATTACGAAAAGACAAAGGATTTTCAGCACGTTAAGAGTAGCAGAGTCTGCTACTTTACGGATATAGAGTAGGCATACGGGTAGTAACGCCAGTAGCATCACTACCAGCGCCAGGGCAATAAATATACTTCCACCGGTTTCTACCATGGTCAAACAGTTCAGGGTCAAACCGGTTCTTCATAGGGGCTCTATTGTTTTTGACGCTGTTAATAAGGGTATCCAACATAATGCCGGCTGTTGTGTGTTAAACAAAAGATTGCCGGGAGTTTAATCAATCAGGTTATTCTTAACTGCAAAAAATACCAGGCCAGCCGTGTTTTTAGCTCCAAAGCGTTCCATTAACCGGTCTTTGATCGCTTCAACCGTTCTTGGGCTCACCTCTAGTTTTTGTGCAATTTCATGGGCGGTAAACTCCATGCAAATATATTTGATCACATCGCGTTCGCGGTCGCTCAGGGTGATTTCGCTGTTTAGGCTGGGCACCACTTTAACCCGGGCGTGCGATTTTTTTAAAAGGATCCTGTTTACAAAGTTGTTCAGGTAATACCCCTTGCTCATTACCTCCATAATTGCCTTCTTTATCTCGGAAGGGTCGGCGCTTTTGAGCAGGTACCCGTTAGCGCCAATTTCCATCATATGACTCACAAACCGTTCATCTTCATACATCGTCAGTGCAATTACATGGATGTTTGGATATTGACGGGCAATTACTTTCGTAGTTTCAATGCCATCTTTCAGGGGCATGCGCAGATCCATGAGTATAACATCAGGTTGTTCAGGGGCTGCTGGTAGGTTATCCAACAGTTCCTGACCGTTTTCTGCTTCAAGTACGAACTTTATGTTTGTATAAGGCCTTAACGACAATATTACTCCTTTACGGAATATCTTGTGGTCATCAGCAATAGCCACTTTTATAGGTCCCATCTGTGTATTGATATTGGCAAAACTAAATTACTAAAAAATTTAAGTGTTTAGGTTTTCAGGGGGTATGGGTTTTACGTTAGTATAAACACTTATTCCGCACTGCATCTTAAGATAGTAGTAGCCCTTATCAAAATATGAACCAATATTTTATTATTGTGGTGCCACCGTTTCTTCCTCCAATCGGGGAATTTCGATAGTAACCTTATAGTATGTTTGCGAAATGTCTTTTTCGAAATATATACGCCCGTGCAATAGCTTCAACCGGCTCTGAATGTTTTTTAGTCCCAGCCCCACATTACTTTTATTCAGTTTATCAAAATCGGCCTGGGTAATACCGCGTCCATCGTGATGGAGGCGAATATACAATTTATTACCACTCAGGTTTTGGGTTAGATGGATGAAGCTGGCATTGCTGTGTTTTAGAATATTATTCACCAATTCCTGTATAACCCTGAAAATTATCAATTCCTGGTCTGCGTGCAGGCGTTCGCGGTAATCGTGAAAACGGCAACTGGCGTTCATACTGCCCGATCCGCTGATCTTCTGGAACAGGTCATTCACCGCAGATTCCAACCCAAAGTTTTTGAGGGTGGGGGGCATCAGGCTGTGTGAAATATTACGAATCAGCTGAATAGTGTCGTCAATGATCTGTTTGGCGTTGTAAATGCTTTGCAGCTGGGCGGTTTTATCAAGATTCACCAGGTTTTCGTTCAGGTATAAACGCGCTGTAGCCAACAGGGGACCGGCATCATCATGTAAATCGGCTGCAATGCGTTGCCGCTCTTCTTCCTGCAGGCGGATAGAGGCATTCAACAGCATTTTCTGCTGTTCCTGCTCCATGTGTTGCAACTGCATTTGATAACGGATAACCTTTCGCTGATGAAAAATAATGAAAACGATGAGGCCGATGGTTAAAACCAGCATGCCGATGGTGCCAAAATACAGTACCATGGGAAACTGGCTGGTGCCATGTGTGACCTGCAACAAGATCATTAGTATATGAGAAGCAGGGTTTATAATGGGTTATAGGGGTTTTTAAAAAAATTATCGTATGAGGACAGGCCGGTACTGCTGCTTTTGTCCTTTGCTTCTCTCAGCGAAAAAGCAATGCTAAAGAAAAGATTTTTTATGGTATTGAATATGAATGTGATAAACCAAAATTTCCCAATGTCTTTACTGTCTATCTCGTCTACGAAAGTATAAATAAAAAAAGACCCCGCTAAATACACCAGAAACCCAAGTATTACCCAGAACATGGAAGTATTATAGATAAACAACACCCTGGGTTTGTTTATTTGTTCGAATAAATAATACAGGGAAAATGTAAAGATCAGAATAGATTCGCAAGCCACTGGCACTGAATCAAAAAAGTTCCACTTGGTTGTAAAAAAGTAATAGCAGATAAATATAATAAACAATGTTGAAACAGTGGCTATGACTTTTTTAAACAGCCGGCCTTCAATAATAAGCCAGATAAAATAACTGAAAAGGAAAAACTCCACCAATGTATAAGTGCTGAGGAAGAGCTTGGCCGACAGGTTTAAAAGTATTATATCATTCAGGAATGAGTAGAGTGAGTAAATAAAGATTACCCATAATTCCTTCCTTTTAGTATGCCTTAAAAAGGCAAGAAAGAGAATTACGGGTAATAGTGAAGAATATAAGCTGATATGTAAGAAAAAACTCTCTATATCAGGGGGCTTTACCTCAAATATAGAGATTCAGGTTTATTTAATCAATAATAAACCATGAGTCACCCCAAAGATCGTCACCGGAAGGAGAGGGGATGCTTCTGTCAGCAACAATGCCTTTTTGTGTTTGAAGCTGGGCGTCTTCAGTCACTACAGTGTAGTTAATCAGCTGTTTGCCATTTTGATCGAGGCCTACGTAAACCAGGGTTTTTTGGCCCATTTCATTAATGGCGTTGTAGAACTGGATACCGGCGCAACCAGGCTGAGCTAGGATCTGGTTCAGAATTTCTTTACCGATAATGTAACCTTGTACATCATTCGGGTTGGCCTTGCGGTAATTGTTAACCAATTCTGCGCCTAATTCATGAGTAATTTCTTCACCAATAGTAGCAATGTTACGTTTAGTGATAAGTTCAGTCTGCATCATAGTAGTAAGTTTTTAGAGGTTGTAAAAAGTGGTTCCGGATAGTAAGAAACCTCCAAAAAAAAAGATATACAACGGGTTGCGAGCACCCATAAATGCTGTAATTTTGCCCGAAATGCTCTATGGGCCTGCGTTCTGAGGGAATTTTCTAAGAAATATTACGAGGTAAAATGAGGGAATTCTTCTCTTTGTATACCGTATATTTACTATTCACAAAGTTCGTATAACCTACATTTGCGAGATGATTATTCACACATGTGAATAAGTGTAATTGCTTAAGTATCGTAGGATTAGTGCTTAAGTAGTGTGTGTTGGATTTTAAAAACGGGGCGCAGTAAGTGGCAGCTCTTACAGTAATAATTTCCTTTTCTTATTTACCGGCTGAGTGATTGCAATACAACTGATTTTTAAAACAGGTATCAATTGAACTATGTTTTCGAAAGGGTATGACCTTGTATTGGCCAGGATGAGGCAGTTACCTGGAAACAGCGTAGTTAAAATAAAAAGAAGAAGTTGACCGATATTGGATTTGACAGATGGCATTCATAAGATTGTTGGAAATACTTTTAGGACGGTGATCGTGATATTGGATGTTTTAAGGTTGCCATTCCTTATCAATCAACTTCTGAAACAAAAATAATCGGCTACCAGTCAGTCCACAATAGCGGAAACGCTCTATTTTAAATGTTCGGGAATTACCGGTAAATGTGTAAAATATTCGTAGATAAACTGGTACTATTTCGATTGATCCTGGTAAACTAACGTTTACAAAGTGACTGGAATCATTTTTTTATGCGATATTGCCTGAAGGTTAGGGCCCCGGACGGTATCAAACACCATTAAGGGGTTAAAACGGTAGGGCAAATTTGACCAGAAAAGGACAACTTATAACCCATTAATAAGCCAACCTTACCCATTATGAGCACTGAACTGGTTATTAAAGTAGCACTTGCCGACGATCATAAGATATTTCGCGACGGCATTAAAATGGCCCTTAAAGGAAAAGAATACCTGAAGATCCTTTGGGAAGCCGAAGATGGTAAAGATCTGATGCACAAAATGCAGATCAAAAAACCAGATGTTTTACTGATGGATATTCGTATGCCCGAGGTAGATGGGGTGAATGCGATTGGGATTTTGCGTAAGGAATACAGCGATGTAAAGATCGTTGTATTGACCATGTACGACGAACAGGAAATGATCACCAAGATGATGGAAATGGGCGCCAACGCTTATCTCACTAAAACCTCTGACCCTGAAGAGATCTATCAGGCCATACTCACCTGCATGAATGATGACTTTTACTTTAATGATCTTGTAAACAAAGCGGTACTGTCAAAATTGCAAACCAAAAAACAGGTACGGCAGTTTTACCCCAATCCCGTAAAGTTCTCCGAAAAAGAAATTAAGATCCTGAAGTTGCTGGCAGCCGATAAAACTACCGAGGAAATTTCGAAAGAAGTGTTCCTGAGCCCCCGTACTATTGAAACCATTCGCCAGAACATGAAATCGAAAGTAGGCGCCAAAACCATTGCCGGCCTCATCATGTACGGTATGCGCAACAAACTGATCGATTAAAAACTAACCAGCCCATGCCTGATGGCATACATGGCTAATCCCACCCTGCTTTTTACATCAAGCCGATTGAACAACTGATCGCGTAAGGCATCTACTGCCCTTGGACTAAGCTGCATTGCTACCGCTATTTCTTTATACGTGAACTCGGTGCAACTGAGTTTAAGGAATTGTAGTTCCTGCTCATTGAGCAGGTTTTTCTTTTGGGCAAGGTCTTCCAGCGTATTGCGGAACAGGTTTACCAGTTTGCCGGTTACTGTATGCGAATAATAGTAACCCGATTCCATCACCGACCGAATAGCAAATTTCAATTCATCGGGATGAACGTCTTTTTTCAGAAACCCGCGTACTCCTGCCTGTAACAACCTGATGTGTGTGAGATCGGTGTCGTACATGGTTAACATCAGCACATGAATGGCAGGGTAATGGGTGTGCAGCCATTTGGAAGTGTCGTACCCATCGAGCAGGGGCATGTTCAGGTCAAGGATCAGCACATCGGGGATCTGGTTGGCTTTTATTTTTTCCAGTGTTTCCTGTCCATTACTGGCTGTAAAGATCACTTTGCAATTGTCGAATGTATTGATCAGTGAGGCCAGTGCATCGCGCAAAAGAATATGGTCATCTGCCAGCGCTACCTGTATAGTTGAATGGGAATTGTTCATAGTTTAATAAGGGATTTTCATTTGTACGGATGTGCCCTTGCCCGGTACACTGTTTATTTGGCAGGTGCCATTTATATACGCAGCCCGCTTAATGATATTCATTAATCCGGTTCCTTTTCCTTTATAAGCCGGGGCCGACTGACTGATAAAACCTTTTCCATTGTCGTTTATTTCAATGTCGACCGCAGTGTGCTGGTAATTCAGCCGTACCGCAATTTCAGTTGCCTGTGCATGTTTGATACAATTGTTCAGTACTTCCTGCATGATCCTGAAAACAACCAGTTCTTTTTGGGTTTGCATATAAACGGGCGAGCCGGTTACATCGTATTGGATTTTATAAATATCCAGCTTTTGTATTTTGTTTAATTCCAGTTCCAGCGCTTTCAGCAATCCGTTCTCTTCAATAAAACCGGTGTGTAATGCCTTGGATATATAACTCAGGTCTTCAATGGCGCGGGAGATAAAATTTATGGAACCGCTTACTTTTTCGCGGGAGTGGTTAACGTCGTTCCAGTCGATGGTATTCAGGTTCAGCTTGGCCAGTGTAAGTGAAAGCCCGATGTTGTCGTGGATTTCGCGTGAGATACTTTGAAAGGTTTGTTCCTGTATTTCCAGCTGGGTAGTCAGCAGGGTTTTCTCAAAATCAGATTTCAATATTTCCAATCCTTTTTTGTAGGAAATATGCCGGCGCTGATAGAGGAATAAAATGAATACAATAAACGCTATCAGGATCAGAATAAAAAGGGTGGTGACAATTATAAAAACGACAATGTTTTGAGGCTCCCCGGGCATAAAAGTGAAATTACTATTTTTGCAGGTATGCAGGCGCCGGTTTCGTATAAATTATTAGAGCAACAACTTTGGTTATCAGCACATAGAAGTGTTTTTTGGGAAGAAGAGAAAGCCCTTATTGTTTCGGATCTTCACTTTGGCAAGACCGGACATTTTCGCAAATCGGGGATTGCAGTGCCGCAGGCGGTGTATAAAGAAGACCTGCAGCGGCTGGTGCACCTGATCCAGTATTTTCAACCCCGGCAGTTAATTGTGGTAGGCGATCTTTTTCACAGCCATCAGAACAAAGAACTGGAACTGTTTCAACGGTGGCGCCACGATTTTCCCGATCTGCCGGTTCACCTGATAAAAGGCAATCACGATATTCTGCACGAAAGCTGGTACAAACAATGTAATATTCAGGTTACCGACGGGGAATTACAACTCGGGGCTTTCCGGTTCAGGCACGACCTGGATAATGCAGTACCCAATAATACCGACTATTTTTTCTCGGGCCATATTCATCCTGGTATTCGATTAAGGGGGGCTGCCAAACAATCACTCAGCTTTCCTTGTTTTTACTTTGCCAAAGCGTTTTGCGTGTTGCCTGCCTTCAGCCGGTTTACCGGTATTGCGCTGGTGCAACCTGAAGACGAAGAGAATGTATTTGCCATCGTAAACGACAATATTGTACAATTGCAATGAGCCCGACACCACCAGTATTGAAAATAGCATTCGATCCCATCTATGCGCATCCGTTGCCTGAGGGGCACCGGTTCCCCATGCTTAAATATGAATTGATCCCTGAACAGTTGTTGTACGAAGGCATAATTACGCCGCATAACTTATTTGCACCGGCGCCTTGCGCTGATGACATCGTGTTATGGACGCACGATGCGGCGTATGTACAGAGACTGCACCGGCAAACATTATCGGCCCGGGAACAGCGGCATATTGGTTTTCCGCAATCGCCTCAGTTAACGCAGCGTGAATTGGTGATCACCCAGGGAACCATTGATTGTTGTCACCATGCATTTGTTCACGGCGTATCGTTGAATGTAGCCGGTGGTACCCATCATGCGTTTGCCGACCGGGGCGAAGGATTTTGTCTGTTGAATGACTTTGGGGTAGCGGCCAATTACCTGCTTAAAAAAGAGCTGGCGCATAAGATCATTATTATCGATCTCGATGTGCACCAGGGCAATGGCACCGCCAGTTTATTTGAACAGGAGCCCCGGGTGTTTACCTTCAGTATGCATGGTGCTCATAACTATCCTTTTCATAAAGAAAAAAGCGATCTCGATATTGCACTGAACGATGGTACAGAAGATAACCTGTATTTAAGCCTGCTGCAAAGCAACCTGCTTACCCTGCTCGAGCAGTTGAAACCTGATTTTGCCTTTTATTTATCGGGGGTAGATATTTTATCGACCGATAAATTTGGTAAGCTGAAAGTGAGTATGGAAGGTTGCCGTCGCCGCGATGAACTGGTTTTCTCCCAATTGAAGCAACATAAGATCCCCTGTGTGGTGGCCATGGGTGGCGGATATTCGCCCGACATAAAAACCATTGTAGAAGCGCATTGCAATACATTCAGAGTAGCAAAAGATATTTACGAATTATAATTACGATCGCTTATTTCCTCCCTTTAGCTGTTGATAGTTTAGAAAGTAAATAAACCGGATAGTAAACTCATTGCCATGCGGGGTGTTGAACAACTGGCGGGCATTAGTAGTGTAATATTTATAGGTATTGGCAGGGAGGGTATATTCATAATCCTTTCCCAGCCAGTTCTTCCAGCCAATAATTAACCGGCTGCCTAACCGAAAATCCCAGGTATAAAAAACATCCAGGTTAAAGGCATTGTAATTGATATCGTATTTGCCGGGCATCAGATCGTACCGGGCTTTCCAGTATCCGTCTTCCTGAATAGTGAACAGGTTGGTGTTTTGTAACCGGTTCCAGTAATGACGGGCCCTGAAGGTAAGATTCATCCGGGAGGTAAAATTGTACACGCCACTGAATATGGCTGTTACATCGGCATACACACGCCGGGCCAGAAGGGGCGCGCCGGTAACCGGGTCGCGAACAAATGCATAACCATACTGGCCATTATCATGTTGTCGTTTATAACTCATTTCCAGCATAAGCTTATCGCTGAACCGGTACCTGATTGCCAATTGAAAGCCGTAATAAGGGTCATTGGGCAACGGTCCTTCCGCGCCGCCAATAAGCCAGCTTATTATTAATGATCTGCGATTATCGGTATTGCCTTCTATAAACAGGTTGTAATAGGGAGCGCGTTTCAATGGTTGCCGGGGTGTTTGAAACAGGCTGGTGGGGGTTTGCATTTCAAAGAAGTCGTTATACCACCAGGGGGCAATATCGGCAGTGAGTGTAAGGCTCCAGAAGTTTTTAAACAACCAGGACGTGTAGGCTTCAAAGGCCGTTTTCTGATACGTGAATGGTTTGAACAGATAATCTCGGTGCACCGACAGGCTGTAACTCTGGTTTAAAAAAGAAGGCGTTGCCTGGTAAATATTATAACTGACAGTACCGGTATTGCTAAAGGCATTGGGCGATGACTGAAAGCCGAGATCGTTGGGATCATATTGGGCCGTTCTTAATTCATTGGTGTAAGAGAATTGCAGGTTGCCGCTCACTTTGCCTGCCTGCAGGTTATTGGCAAACCCATTATACCGGCCCGGGCCATCATATACCAGGCTATACCGTGGCTTTACAACCAGCCCGTACCGGTTGGCTTTGTCGTACAGAGCAACATCAAGGGCGGTTACATTGGCATCGCGCTCCTGGCCGTTGCGCAATACATTGGTATTGGTGAAGGTTATGTAAGAACGGTTCTTCAATGCCTGGTCTAACACAATAATATTATAATTGGCAAGCGGTTCGGTTGTTACCATAGAGTCTTTACCCGTACCGCGATTACGTAAGGTTGCTTTTACATTTTCTGTAACCGCATTAAAGATCCCAATGCCCAGGTTACCGGCCGTGCGGCCCGAGAACTTAACGGCATTATATAACCGGGTTACCGATGGATTTTTTAGCAGCTGATAACCATCCAGCCTGCCGGCGTTGACCATATCCTGCAGGGTATCGTATTTATCGGGTGTTTTACCAATACGGCGCGAATAAAAGATGCCGGCCTTATTGAACAGTTCGGTGCCTTCGGTAAAAAAAGGACGGTTCTCGCGAAACCTGATCTCGAAAGGACTGATGTTATTGATCACATTATCTGAAACTACCTGGCCAAAGTCGGGAATAAGCGTAGCATCGAGGGTAAAGCTTTCGTTGAGGCCATATTTTACATCCATACCACCGCTTTTGAGCGTTTCATATTGTTGCACACTGTTGTTGTGCGGCGTTTGCCGATAACCGCCACTCACATAGGGGGAGAAGCTCAGTCGTAAAGGCGGAACAAGTTTGTTTAAACCGACAATATCGCCAAACTGGTTGGCAAAGCCGCTCACAGCCGGGTTTACGGGATTCCAAAAAGAGGTTTCATTTAGGCGGCGGCTGAAGCGCATGAACTGTATGCCCCAGTCGGCTGTAGTTTTGCGGGAGAAGCGTATAGAAAAAAGCGGGATGCGCATTTCAACAACCCAGCCATCGGAACGAAACCCTACTTTGCTTTCCCAAACGGCGTCCCAACCTGCATCGCCATACATCCCTTCATTACCGGTATAATTAGCGCTTACCCGGGCATCGGTTTGCACGTTGCGGGCGGTTACCAGAAACTGAAAGGCATTCTGCCTGTCTTTATAGGTATCCAGGAAAACAGAGAAATAATCAACATTCGCCTGCTGCAGGTTATCGCGGGGCGTATACTGGCGCCTGATAGCGGCCGAATCGTCGTACAGGTATGCGCCTATGTAAATTGCGTTGTTATCATATAACACCCGAACGGATGTTTTTACAGTAGCTGGCTTACCGTATACAGGTGTGTTGGTTATAAAATCAATTGCTTCGGGAGCTTGCAGCCATACGGAGTCGTCTAAGGAGCCGTCTATGCGGGGCGCCTGGGTCACTTGCACAGCCTGTGTTGTTTTGGGTTGAGCCAACAGTTTGGTATAGGTAAAAAGTAATAGTATAACAACCAGGCATTTGAGCATAGATCGTGTTAAGGGGCAAAATAGTATTGTATATAACGCAGACGGGTAACGTGGTTATCGCTAACCATTAAATAGGAAAGGAGGTATTACAAATTACGGGTGGGAATGTCTGGTCGCACGTAGACAGGCCCCTTCAAATATCGCTAAATATAAGAAGATTCTGGTTATCAGTTACCGGGTACCAAATACCGGGGAACCAATACCCAGTTAGGGGATGTCGAAATTGATTGGGATGCTCAATGAAAACGCCCGGAAACCGGGGACCGGTAACCGGGAACAATTAGTTAGACGTGTAGCTGAACTTATACTAGTTTATCTTCTTCTTTAGATAGCTCACCTGCTCCTGTAATGTATTTACTACATTGGCCAGTTGGTTTACATTCCAGTGCGGTTGTGCATTGGCCTTTCCAATGATCATCATGGCTTTCCAGACTTCAATGATGTCTTCGCCATTCACCTGGTAAGGCTGATAGGTGGGGTTGTCGCTCACAAGGGTGTACTTGTTCCTGGTGCGGTTGTTCTTCATCACTCTTTTGTACACAATGCCTTCATTGCGCGATACCACTATATAGGTGAAGCTGTTCTTTACATCATTGATGTCTTCTACCTTTTCACCCACGATGATCGATCCGCTTGGGGTTGGCAGCATGGAATCACCCACTATTTCAAAGGCACGGTATTGGCCGGGTGCCAGCATGGGAAGGGTGAAGGTATTCAGTTCATCAATAAATTCCGGATCGGCATAACCTGCCAGGTAACCGGCGGCTGCTTTTACCGGTACAAATTGAATTTCATTAGTGCCGGCGCTTAATTTTTGCGCACGTCGTTTAGCCAGGTAATTGCCCTTGCTGTCTGCCAGGTCTTTCAACAACAACTCATCCAATGTGAGTTTGAATAGTTCACCAACCAGTTCCAGTACATCGATACGGGGTTCAGCCCGTTCTTCTTCATAAGCGCCCAACAGAGAGCGTTTGATCTGTAATTTGGTGGCAAATTCTTCCTGTGTCCACCCGCGTAGTTTACGCAGATACTTCAGATTTTTACCGGCCGTTGACATAGACTAATAAGTTTAGCGCTAAAATACTAATTATTTTATCATAAAATGTGAAAAGTGGTCATTAAAATTTCATTTGGAGTGTATTGTTGAGCCATCCTATCTTTGCACATGGCAACAAGAAATAGTGCTCCACAGAAAAAATCCCCCCAGTCAAGTAAGTTTTTTGGTGAAGGTTTAACGTTTGATGACGTTTTACTGGTTCCCGCTTATTCACAAGTGCTACCCAGAGAGGTAGATATAAGCACCTGGCTTACCAAAAATATCAAGCTAAATGTTCCCATGTTATCGGCCGCCATGGATACGGTAACAGAGGCTAACCTGGCAATTGCCCTGGCCCGTGAAGGCGGTTTGGGTATTCTGCATAAGAATATGAGTATTGAAAAACAGGTTGAACAGGCGCGGAAAGTGAAAAGAAGTGAAGCCGGGATTATTTTTGACCCTATTACCCTGCATGAAGACGCCACCATTGCCGACGCCCAACGGTTAATGAAAGAAAACCGCATCGGTGGTATTCCCATCGTTGATAATAATAAAAAGCTGGTTGGTATTTTAACCAATCGCGATCTGCGTTTTGAAACTGATAGCAAACGCATTGTAAGTGAGGTAATGACCCGCGAAAACCTCGTTACCGCCCCTGAAGGCACTACCCTCAAAAAGGCAGAAAAGATTTTACAACAACATAAAATTGAAAAGTTACCGGTCGTTAAAAAAGACGGTACCTTGTTTGGACTGATCACTTACCGCGACATTCTGCAGGTAGTGAGCTACCCCAATGCAGTAAAGGACTCATACGGCCGTTTACTGGTGGGTGCAGCGCTGGGTATTACCCGCGACCTGCTCGACCGGGCTGCCGCACTGCAACAAATTGGCGTTGATGTAGTTTGTCTGGATAGTGCACATGGCCATAGCAAAGGGGTGCTTGAAGCGTTGAAGACCTTGAAGAAAAACTTTAAAAAGCTGCAGGTAATATCTGGTAACGTAGGTACAGCTGCCGGAGCAAAGGCCATGGCCGAAGCAGGGGCAGATGCGGTAAAAGTAGGTATTGGACCCGGTTCAATTTGTACTACCCGTATCGTTGCCGGAGCCGGCGTTCCGCAGATCACAGCTATTATGGAAGCCGCTTCTGTATTGAATAAATTGGGTATCCCCTTAATTGCCGATGGCGGTATCCGTTATACCGGCGATATGGTGAAAGCACTGGCCGCTGGCGCCAACATGGTAATGATGGGCAGCATTTTTGCCGGAACCGAAGAAAGCCCTGGCGAAACCATCATCTATGAAGGCCGGAAATTCAAACAATACCGGGGTATGGGTTCACTGGGTGCTATGAGCCAGGGTAGCGGCGACCGCTACTTCCAGGATGTAGAGGCCGATATTAAAAAATATGTACCCGAAGGCATTGAAGGCCGGGTGGCATTTAAAGGTAATTTGAGTGAGATCGTTTATCAATATGTAGGTGGCCTTAGATCAGGTATGGGCTATTGCGGTGCAAAAGACATCAAAGCTTTACAGCAGGCACAGTTTGTTCGCATTACCAATGCCGGTATGAAAGAAAGCCACGCGCACGATATTGAAATTACAAGAGAAGCGCCGAACTATAGTAGACGATAATACATGGTTGCCAGTTACCAGTTTCCGGTTGCCGGGCTTATATTCGGGACTAATCCTTAATATTTGTCACTCCGATTTCCGCGAACTGGTAACCGGTGACCGGTAACCGGTAACGTTTAAATTCATCCTGATGAATCTTCGTAGTATATTGTCATGTCTTATCCTGATTAGCTCTTTCTCTACTTTCGCCCAAACCGACACAAGTCATCTGCGCATCAGTTTGCTTACCTGCAGCCCGGGCGTGGAATTGTATTCAACCTTTGGGCACACTGCCCTGCGGGTTACCGACAGTGCCCGCGGTGTAGATATGGCTTATAACTACGGTACTTTCGATGACCGCGATCCTAATTTTTATGCCAAGTTTACCAGGGGGATCATGTTGTATGCCCTTTCCAATTATTCGTATCAGGAATTTTTACAGGAATACCAATACGAACACCGGGGTGTTATTGAACAGGAATTACTGCTGACCGGCGAACAAAAACAACACATGTATGCCGCCCTGCAGGAAAACGCCCAGGAGCAAAACCGGTACTACAACTATTATTTCCATACCGACAATTGTACAACCCGCGCCCGCGATATGATTGTTCGGCAAACCGGCGCTTCCATAGTTTTCAAAAACATTCTTCCGGAAAAAATACCTACCTACCGTAACCTGATACATACTTATCTCGATAAAAGCAATCAAAGCTGGAGCAAGTTTGGCATCGATATGTGTTTGGGCAGTAACCTCGATGACCGGGTAACAAACGATCAGTCGATGTTTTTACCAGATTACCTGATGAAAGGGATCGATCAGGCAATTGCTGATGGTCACCCGTTGTTAGCGCATACGCAAACCGTTGTTGCCGCTCCGCCTGTTCCGCCGGCAGTGAACCTGGTCACGCCGATGTTTTTATTCTCTATACTGTTTGTTATAACCGGATTGTTATCATTCAGCAACAACAAGTGGGCGCAGCGGTCCCTGAATGTATTTGACTGCATCTTCTTTCTTTTCGTTGGCATCTTCGGTATCCTGATCGTAACCTTATGGGCTATACGGGTTGATACGGTTTGCCGTAATAACTTCAATGTATTCTGGGCATTGCCCACCCATTTCCTGGCGGCGTTTGTGGTGTATTTAAAAAGGAAATGGCTGCAACAATATTTCCGCATTGTATTTGTACTCACCTTATTATTTACGCTCTGCTGGTTCTTTATTCCACAGCAAATTAATGTTGCCGTATTGCCGTTATTGGGCATCCTGTTAATGCGGAGTTATTTCCGCGGGAATTTACCGTTGAAAAAACGAGCAACTACGAACGCAGCAAACATTTTCCAAAGCTCAAAGGCGATAGATATTGAATTGTAGTACCTTCAGGCCATGGCAACTGAAAACAATATTCTTCTAAATGATAAACCGGTATTTTATCGTGTAGAAGGGCAGGGGCAACCCGTTGTGTTGATACATGGCTTTGCTGAAGATGGTACTGTTTGGGAGCATCAGGTAGAATATTTAAAAAGCAAATTTCAACTGATCATCCCCGATCTGCCTGGCAGTGGCCATTCACCCGTTAATGATATAACCTGGTCCATGGAATATTTTGCCGAATGCATTCGCCAGATAATGGACCAGGAAAATATTAAAACAGCCAGTATGATCGGGCATAGCATGGGTGGATATATTACCCTGGCGTTTGCAGAAATGTTCCCCGACCGCCTCGAATCTTTCGGTTTGTTTCATTCCACTGCCTATGCTGATAGTGAAGAAAAAAAGACTGCCCGGCGCCGGGGCATAGAATTCATTCAGCAATATGGTGCTACCAAATTTTTAGAGCAATCTTATCCCAATCTTTTTGCCGACGTAACAAAAAAACGCCAGCCCGAACTGGTGAATAAAATATTAGCCCGCTACACCAACTTTGTAGGCCTGGCACTCGTAAATTATTACCAGGCCATGATGGTGCGTCCCGATAGGACGCACGTTCTCAAAAACTTTTCCCGCCCTGTGTTGTTCATTATGGGAAAATTGGATAATACCGTGCCATACGAGCAGGTAATGCAACAGTCTTATATGCCTGGATTGTCATATATTCATACACTTGAACAATCCGGCCATATGGGAATGTGGGAAGAACCTGAACTAAGTAACATTTTTGTTTCAGACTTTTTGATGAATGGCCAATTTGTATAACGTAAACAGTGTTGTAGCCCAGCCTAATGAGAAGAACCCTGGCGATAGCTTTGTTATTGTTTTTTGGAACGATCCAGTCCCTCTTTGCCGAGCATATTAAGGGCGGAGAAATGTTTTATGAATATCTGGGACCGGGTGACGTTGCCAATTCTTCCAAATATCGGGTTACGTTAAAGTTATATATCGATTGTAGTGCTACCAGCAGCGGACAGCTCGATACGGAGATCGGGCTAACCATATTCGATAAATCTACCAATGCACAACGTGGCAATCCGGTTACAGCGCCTTATATAAACGATGTCTTTCTGCGGTTCGATCCAAATTCCAATCCCTGCATCAGCAATCCGCCAACGGATGTTTGCTATCGCGTGCGCTCGTTTTCCACAGAAATTACAGTACCCATCAATGCAGACGGATACACCATTGCTTATCAGCGGTGTTGCCGGATCAATAATATCATAAACCTGACCGCACCCAGTAATTCCGTGGGTGCTACCTATGCGTGTGAAATTCCCGGCACCAATGTATTACCAGACGCCTACGAAAATTCAAGCCCCCGGTTCTTACCCAACGATGCTACCGCCATTTGCCGCGGCAGTAATTTTAGGTTGAGTTTTGCTGCTACTGAACCCGATGGTACCGATTCCCTGGCCTATACGTTTTGCAGCGGTTTTTCTGGAGCTTCGCCCAGCGCACCCAATCCTTCAGTAGCATCAAGGCCGCCTTATTCAGCATTGAATTACAAGGGACCCTTCAATGGCAATGCCCCGTTGGGCGGTTTAGTGACCATCAATTCCAAAACGGGTATTATCAGCGGTATTGCTCCTTCGACAATTGGTCAATATGTGATCACAGTTTGTGCGTATGAATACCGCCGGGGTCGGTTGATCAATATTCATAGAAAGGACGTGCATGTAAAAGTATCGGATTGTATTCCGCTGGAAGCCCTGCTGGATCCCGACTATTCTTTTTGCGACGATTTCCTGGTAACTTTTAAAAACGAGCAGGTAAACCCAGGCGGTTCTGAATACACCTGGGATTTTGGTGATGGTTCGCCTGTTGAAACCACCACCGATTTGGAAGGCCGCGTTCAGCATCAATATGCAGATACCGGTACGTATACCGTTAAGTTGAAAGTGGTATTGGCCGGACAGTGTGAAGATGAGACCACAACGCTGGCAAAAGTGTATCCCGGTTTCTTCCCCGCATTTACAGTACAGGGTAGTTGTTTGTTGCTGCCATTGCAATTCATTGATCAAACTACTTCAAGGTATGGGCGGCCGGCAAAATGGACCTGGGATTTTGGCGATGAAACTACTATTAATGATGTGTCTACTGTGCAAAACCCGGGTTGGAAGTACAGCACCACCGGTTTAAAAACAGCCACGCTGACCGTAGAAAGCGACAAGGGTTGTGTGGCCACCATTACCAATGTGGCCGATGTGCGTGACAAGCCTCTTATTTATCTGCCTTTTACCGATACATTGATCTGCAGCATCGATACGTTGCCCCTGATTGCCGGCGGCAATGGGATCTTCTCCTGGTCGCCCGTATATAACATGCTGTATGAAAATACGCCCAACCCGTTGGTATGGCCAAAGACCACTACTACCTATACCGTTACCCTAAACGAAAACGGATGTGTGAATACAGCTGATGTGCGGGTGCGGGTGGTTGATTTTGTAACGTTAAGTGCGGGTGTCGACAGCACCATTTGCCTTACCGATACGGTTCAGTTAGATCCACAGACGGATGGGCTGAAGTTTGAATGGACATCGAACATTCCGAGCTACTTCGATAATCCCAATGTGAAACAACCGTGGGTGCGCCCTGCTTTAAACACCACCTACCATGTGGTAGCGCATATTGGTAAATGTTTTGCAGAAGATGATGTTACCCTGTACACCATCCCATACCCCATAGCCAGGGCGGGCGCCGATACGCTTGTTTGTTATGAAGATACGGCCAGCCTGCACGCCAGTATGGTAGGGTATCGCTTTCTTTGGAGTCCCGTAAGTACGTTAAGCGATCCAAATAGTTTAGATCCATTGGCCTGGCCTAAAAGAACAACATCGTATGTGCTTAGCGTGTATGATACGCTCGGTTGCCCCAAACCAGGCAGGGATACGGTAGTGGTGAATGTGAAAAATGAGATCATTGCTTTTGCCGGCAGAGACACTTCCATAGTGGTGGGCCAACCGTTGCAATTAAATGGCCAGGGTTCCGATTTTTACGAATGGCAACCGCCCCTGCACCTTAACCGGAACGATATTTCCAACGCCGTTGCCATCCTGGATGATAATTTCACTTACCAGTTAAGAGCTTATACGGCTGAAGGGTGCTACGACCTGGATACCATCAACATAAAGGTGTTTAAAACAATGCCTGATATTTTTGTCCCGAATGCTTTTGTCCCGGGTAGCAGTCGCAACAACGTACTGCGGCCAATACCGGTTGGTATTGCCACGCTCGATTATTTCTGCGTATTCAACCGCTGGGGACAAATGGTATACAGAAGCTATTCGGCCGAAGCAGGGTGGGATGGCACCATCGGCGGCAAACGCCAGGACCCCGGCACCTATGTATGGATGGCCCGCGGAACGGATTACACCGGTAAAGTAGTTATGAGAAAGGGAACTGCAGTTTTGTTACGATAGTTGAAAGTTGAAAGTTTAAAGTTTAAAGTTGAAAGTTCGGGTTCCGGTTATTAGGTTATTAGGTCCTTAGGTTTTTGAGTTCTTAGGTTCTTGAGTTATTAGTTCTCAGGTATTAGCTTTTGGTTTCCGAGTCGCGGCCTTTCTGCATCGCCCGCCGGAGCCTCGGCGTAGGAGGGCCTTCTGCCTTTCTCCATTGCCTGCTGCCTTTCTTTATTTAGCTTCGTGTTTTTAAATAACCGCTTTCTTCTAATGAAAACAGTACTAATAACAGGCGCTACATCGGGCTTTGGAAAAGCAATGGCTGAAAAATTCGCTGCCAACCAATACAGGATAATTATCACCGGCCGCCGGGCCGACCGGCTTAATGAACTGGAAAAGCAATTGGCGGCTACTTATAAGGTGCCGGTTCACTCCCTCGAATTTGATGTACGCGACCGGGAAGCTGTTTTTACCGCCATTAAACAATTGCCGCAAGAGTTTGTTACAATTGATGTTCTCGTTAATAATGCAGGATTAGCATTGGGACGTGACTATTTTGAAGATGCTGATACGGAAGACTGGGAGATCATGCTCGATACCAACGTGAAAGGCGTGATGTATGTAACAAAGGCCGTATTGCCCGGAATGATAGCAAGAAAACAAGGCCATATTATTAACATGGGATCCATTGCAGGGAAAGAAGTGTATGAACGGGGAAATGGATATTGCGCTTCAAAATATGCGCTCGATGCACTTTCGCAGTCGATGCGGATTGATCTGCTAAGACATAAAATAAAAGTTACCGGTATCCATCCCGGCGCTGCAGAAACAGAATTTTCAATGGTACGTTTCAAAGGCAACGCAGAAGCTGCTGATAAAATGTATGAAGGTTACCAGCCGCTGACCGCCGCCGATGTCGCTGACGTTGTATATTATACCACCACGCTGCCGCTGCATGTGTGTATTAACGACCTGGTGCTAACCTGTACGGCCCAGGCAAATTCATTTTACCTGCAGCGGTAATCTTCCGTGCTGAAATACTTTCTCCTGATTAGTAGTTTTCCTTTAGAAACCGTTAGTCCATAATGGGTATTTAATGGTTTCTGAATACATAGTTCATTTAGAATATATTAATTCTTAGCAAAACTACTTGCAGGAGCCGGCAATTTGTGTAGTTTTATACTGCGACACATTTCCAAAATCCTGCATAAAAAACCATTAACTTATGTGCAAGCCCCTATGCGCATGCTTTATTGCATGTTTTTGCATTCTGTTTTCCCCCACATTACGAGCCCAGGGTGATGTGATAAAGCTTCAAAGTTGTGAAGGTAACCCCTATCAACATGCTGTTGACAGCATAAAAAAAGCCTGCACTGAACAGGGATATGTACTATTACGCGAAGCCTCCATTCAAATGGAAAGCGAGTATGAGATGCCCGTAGTTTTACCAATGACGGGCGGTACTATTTACCAGTTTTTTTTCATTGGCGACCCAACCTCAAAGTTATACGAAGTACGGATGTACGACTTTAGTGAACGCCAGGTTGTCTATAAAAGAAACCAGTGGGGCGATGTGGATGGTAACATTATCAGTTATACTTATACGCCGCAGGCTAGTGAGTACCACATGATAAAACCGGTACAGGTTAATAAAAAGAAAAAGAATCTCTGCGGTTATGTAATGCTGATGAAAAAACCGGAACCAACAGCCAGAAAGTAAATAATAGGATTAAGTAATAAAAAAGTGCCCCGGCGATTTCGCCGGGGCACTTTTTTTTGGCAGACGGCCATCCTTCTTCCCTCCATTTGTTTGTGGTTTGCCTATAAAAAAAGCCCCCGGTTTCCCGGAGGCTTCTTCATTTGTATTTCTTACTGCGCTAACGAGATCCTTAACTGTAAGCCGGCCCTTGTAGTGGTAATGGGCGGCGAGGTAGAGATCTTCGGTTCAACCCTGCGTTGTTCAAAGTATAGTTTTATATTAACCCGGTTACTGATCACATAATCTATCGTTGGGTTAATGGTGATCACTTTTTGTCCGTTGGTTGGCAATGCCTGATCCTGGTCTAACCGGCTGTTGGCGGTGATGTCGTCGCGTAAACCAACGTCCAGTCTGAAGCTGGCGTCGTTCTGCAGCGGTTTGCCTTTGAACTTGATCCAGGAGAAAGCGCCCCGCTTTCTATATCCTGCACCTATGGTAAACTCGGTTGAACGGGATTCGCTCAGCTGGAAATCGATCAAACTCAAACTTACCGTTCTTGATTTTTTATATTCAAACCGGGCCGTGAGTTGATTGGTGAACTGCATATCCACATCTATCAATGGTACAAACTGCTCGCTGATAGAAATGTTTGGTACCAGGAAGTAAGGCACATAGTTTCCGGTAAGCGTATCGATAAATGAAGGATAGGCCAGGCGCAGGGAGTCCTGGTAGAACAGGGCCGAGGTAAAGCTGTTCATACTCAGAATACCAGTATAACCATGGGTAATAGTAAAGTTGGTAAACACCTTTTCCATTCCGGGGATCCTTGTTAATCCGTTATAAGTAAGCCGCCAGTTGGGTCTGGGTATAATGCCCGAGAACGGGTTCGACTTAATATTTGGATTATCCTGTTTGATCAGCGGCACATTATTGGGCGATGTGCCGGTATAGGCTGCAAGGAATGAAGGTATCAATACATCCTGTGCATAACGGCCATAACCAGCGTAATAGCCATCGGCAGTCTGGGTTTTATTTGAATAAGGGTTTTGTTCAGCCAGCCTTTTCGACAGTGCCAGGCGGTAATCCTGGAACTTCAGGAAGGTACTGGTTACTTCATTTGGTTTAACCGGGGTGAACATGGTCTTTAATGCAACATAGGTTACGCTAAAGCTACCGGAGGTGTAGGGGTTCAACCGGGCAAAGCTGTTGCCGGTACCCGTAGTGTCTTTGTACAGCTCACTGTACATTTTACCAAATGTTTTATCTACCGTAAGGTCAATAGTTAAATCCCGAACCGGAATAAGCGTGGCCGTTATGGTCAGTTTCTGTTGGTAGTCCTGCCGGTTCTGATAGTTGAAATTCGAATCGGCGGTTAGCCAGCCTTTTTGCGCCATCATGTTCACGAAGTTGGTATCGGGCTGTTTACCGAAAATGAATCCAAGCCCCGGCGCCATCGATTTAAAGTTCATTCCCAGCACGTGGGTGCTATCGGTATAACCATAAATGGAAGAGGTAGCGTTTTCTGAATATTGAATATTCGCCCGTTTTATCATGGTGAGCAGGCGGCCACCAACCTTGGCGAAGCCGCTTAACTCCAATGGCTCGTTCTTATCCCGTTTCTTTTTAGCGGTCGAATCGGTTTTTTTGCCTATACCCGGTGGTGGTGGTGGTGCCGGCGGCGCATCTTCATCAAAGGCCCGCAATAACCTCGATTTGGCGTACAACCTGGTAAAGTCCATTTCGAACGTCAGGTTTTTGCTTTGGGTGTTCGAAAGCGTATTACCCAGTTCGCGGGCCAGCAACGACGCGGCCAGCCAATCGTAAGTGGCCGTGTAACCGGCACGCAGGTTGGTCCAGTCAAGGAATGGCAGTTTGCTGGTAGGGAAGGTATACGATACCGTTGCTTTGTGGTTGTATTCAATGGTACGGCCGCCTTTCCAGAAGTTATTCCACATGCGTTTTTTCTCCGCTTCATCCAAACGTCCGCTGTCTTCATCAACCCAGGCGCGGTTCAGCGCGGTAAAGTCGAGGTTCAGTGAACGGGTAAAGTCCCAGCGCAAATTATAAGTACGGTCAAAGGTGAAGTACTTGTCGTAGGTTTCTGGTATCAGGTTCTTGGGGGTACCAACAGCGCGGGGGCGATAGATGCCCATCTGGCGGTTCACATCGGCCCTGAATCCAAGCAGGGTAGGCAGCGGGTTTATGTTAAAGTCTTTTACGGCTGCTACCCAGGGCGATTTTGTTTTGATCATACCTTTTACCGGCTCCCAGTATTTGGGGGTAGAAGTATAGTTATAACCCAATCCCGCCCGGTGCCGGGTTATCGCATTGCTTTCAATAAGCGGGTTGTGCTGTTCTTCTTTGTAATAAGAATAGCTCACGTCGAAGTTCTCGATGCTCCAGATCTGTGGTTTTTTACCATTGGTATTGTTCTTCTTCACATTGGTGAAGTTGACCGTTTTAATGGTTTTTACATCGATGGCATCTCTACGGATGGAATCTTTTTGCGCGGCCGATGCAGCATTGAGTTTGTCTTTCAGTTTTATATCCAGGTCATATGGATCGTACTCAGGCGTGGTCACTGTTTTCTGATAGCTGGCATACACGGGAATAGAGATGCCTGCTTTAGCCGGCAACAGTTTACCGAGCTCCAGGTTGGTGGCAACGTCTAACTGAGTATAGGCTTCGCGGGAACGTTCGTTCACCCGTTGTTCCAGTGTTCCCCAGCCTGCAGTTCTGGCGCTACCTGCTATGTAAATCGTACCCAGGTCGGCGAGTTTAATGTCTAAGCGGCCGGTGGCAGCCCACGCGCCATGTTCATCTAATCCTGATAACCGCAGCTCATTGAACCAGACTTCGGTACAGGCATCCTGGCGATTGGGGTTTTGTACCCCAATGAAAAAGGACTGTACCTCACCCAGGTTGGGGTTACCCAGGATCGCAAACTGTTTGCCATCGGCATCAGTTTCCTGGTAGTATTTATAAGTGTTGCCACTGTTGTTACGGGAAACTTTTAAGGCGGTCAGTCTGTCGAGCGCCAGATCGAGATTATTGGCTGCCGGCCAGATCAGATCATCATCGGTAGTTCCCCAGGGCGTTATATTCAGGGGCACCTTTATTTCATAGAAGTTACTGATGAGGTCGTTACCCAACCGGATAATGGCGTACAGCTCTCCGTTTTTAATGTCGCCGGCGCTTTTAACCGACTCGGCGTGTACGTACATCTGTAACTGTTTGTATTGGCGAAGGTCGAGGCTAATGGTTTTGAAAACACCTCTTGCATCGCCCTTGTTCAGGTTACAAACCTGTAAGCTCAGTGATTGCTCGTTCTGCAACAGGTTCACGTTGTTGTTGCTTAATTGTTGCTGACGAACCACGCCGGGGGGCGTTTTATAGTTAACAGGGTACCTGGAAGCATTTTCTTCCACATTCACGGCCAGTTGTTTTACCGTAGTAGGGGTATTGCCGGGAATGGGTACATACTGGCTCGAAGTATCAAGCAGGTAGTTGAACTGACGCCATTGGTTACGTACCAGTTCCAGTTTACCAAAACGCAACACCACTGAATCTTCAAAACCGGTGAGGTACATCCTTATGAAACGGATTGATTTGAAGTCGGGGATGTTACCAACCTTTGCCTGAAATTCTTTGATGGGGATACGGAACAGGTACCAGTTTTCAGCTCCGTGGCTGCTGGTTGCATTCATGTGTACGCTATCGGTAATGTAGTTAGCACCAACATGCAGATCACCTGGTTTCAGCTCCACCTTATACTGGAAGTATTCTTCCAGTTCGTTCAGTGTGTTGTCGCGGTTGAATTCTTCCTGATCCGGATACAGTGTAAAGGCGCTTACAAATTTATCGCCGCTGTTGGCAACGGGTGAGTTGCCCTGCGGGTTGTTGATGTTTTTATAACGAATAAGGATACCATCGTTCGAGGAGAATTGCGAATTACGGTAGTTAATGTAGTCATCGCTTGAAGGGTCATTCAGGGCACCCTGGTAAGCACCGCCGCCAATGGCCTGCAGCTGATTTAAGTAGCCCTGGAATTTTACCTGCTCTGCGTCGTCAACCAAACCATCAAAACCGGCATCCTGCAACGGGCGGTCACCGGGGTCATTACTGAAAGCCTGCGTTACCTGTATAGGGTTGGCTGGCACTTTACCCCAGCGGGTAGCTGTATCTTCCCGGGCGGTGGTAACAGCACCGCTTATCCCGTTTTCAAAAAAGCGCTTGCCATCTTTTAAAACGTCTTCCGAAATATTACCCAGGTTGAAATACAATTCACCACCTGAGCTGCCGGGATTCAGTATGTAAGGGTCCTGTAACCAGAACTCAATGAACTCTACGTTGCCGGTTTCAAAGTCAACCTGGTCAAGCCCACGCATAATACCACCCCAACGACTTCTGGGATTCAGTAAACGGCCGCTGGGATCAATGCTGCCGGGGCGGGCATCGAAGTTATAAGGACCTCTTTCGGTAGGGTAGTAGGCCATATCGAAAGTTACCAGGCTTCCCTGGCCCAGGTCGATGTTTTGTTTTTGCGGATAAAGCTCCTGTACACTCACAGAACGAACGCGGGGATCGTTCAGCAGCGTCTTATTGATTGGGTTATCGGGGCTTGTTTTGTCCTGCAATACCGGCTCGATGTTATACCAGGCCAGTTTGGAACGGTTGTAACCATATTGCAGGGTATCGCGCATGGATGCTTCAGGGAACAGGCCGTTGCCGGCGGGCGTACTGGCCAGGCCCCAACTTACCAGCGGGAAGCGCAGATCGATCGCATTACGTGCCCCTTCAAAGTCATCGATGAACACCTGGCTTTCGCTACCCTTACCAATTTGCGGCGGGTGGCCTGGTTGCAGGTAAGCTGCTTCACCATAGGCGGTAACCGTACTCATTTCAGTAGTATGGTAGAAAGGCAGTTTGTCTAACCAGCGGGTAATACGCGGTGCCTGGGTCATGTAGTTGAAGTCCACGCCATACATGGTATTGCGAATGGGGTCTTCGTTGTAACTGGTTTTGGTAAAGAAGGGGCGTTCACCCAGTCGTACCAGTGAGGCGCCGATAGATAATTGCTCCCGCGCCGTTTGTTTGGCCAGGTAGTCGAGCCGCAGCCCCATAAAGTTTCGTTGCTGAACGCCATACCCGGCATTGTTCTCGAACTGCACATTAACGGGTAAACCTGCATTCAGGATCCCCTGGTTCAGGATCTTCACCGTACCCAGGTTATAATCTACCGAATAATCCACGTTCTCAACAAGCACCTGGCCGCCGGCGGTTACACTTACCGAACCCTGCGGCACGTTGAAGGCGCCCAGTGAAATTTCAGAATTGCTCGATCCCTTGGCGTACCCACTGATCACATACCGGTCGAGGTTAGCGTAGGTTTTAGCTATTTCCTTGATGGTATCATACAGGGGGAGGAATTCGTATTTGGCTTTTATGTCTGCCGAACTGTTTCTAAAGGCTACCGAATCCAGGTCACGCCCGAATGGTTCCAGGAAAGGGAAGATGATACGTGCCTGTTGTGATTGGATGGTAAAACCTTCCAGGTAATCGAATACCCCATCGGGCAGGGGATCGTTATGGGCGTTTAACCGGTCCAGGTTCAACAGAGTGATCAACGGCGTTCCGGGGTTATCGCCTTCGGGTAAAAAGCGTTTCTGACCTAAACTTGGTTCTTCGTATAAAATGTTCAGTTTAAAATCTGCTGACTGTACACCGGACAAATAGCTTCCGTCTTTTGTTTTCAGGGTGTACACGTTTTTCATCATCAGGTCCCACAGCGGCAGGTTGGTACGTTGGGAGGTAGCTTTTAACAATTTCAGGAACAGTACCTTTTGTGAACCAGCCGATAAATTGGTGGTATCGGGTGGTACATCCTGTGAAAACTCACCCACCTGGTAAATACGGCCATTATAGCTGTACTGGTAAGCCACACCCAGTACCTCATCGGGTTGCAGGGGCTGGTTTACCGAGATATAACCGATCTGTGGGTTGAAAGAGAAGTCGGTGGGATTTAATTTCCGGGCAAATGTTTTTTCAAAATCCTGTACCGGCTGTAACCCCATCGATTGCAACTTGCTGGTGATGGCCGATGAGTTACGGCTGGTGGGATCGTTTACGATGTTCCGGAACAGGCTGTTGGCATCGTTACTGGGTAATCCGTTATTGGGTTGCGCAAAGTTTTGCTTGTAAGGATTGGATTCACCAAGGTCCATCAAACCAACGATGTCCCTTGTTTCCGTCGTAGAACCATTCCGGTTGGTTACCCATACTTCCACCCGCATTATTTGTACCTGCGAACTTACTATGGGTAATTTCGACATGGCTTTGTTGTAGTTATTGCGGAAATACTGGGCTAACAGGAAGTGGCGGTTCTCCTCATAGTCATTGGCCTTGAACTCAAAATAGGTATTGGCCGACCCGCCCTGTAAACCAAGCGATTGTTTTTGCGATCGCTGGTTGGCGAGTACACCGGTAACGTACAGTTTTCCGAACTGCAGCTGGGTTTTTATCCCGAACAATTGCTGGGCGCCTGGTATCAGGGTTCCCTTTGAGGAGAAGGAAATATTACCCGCCTCGATCTTCTTTATGATCTCGTCGTCACTGCCGGTATAGTCGAGTTTGAGCTGGTTGTCGAAGTCGAAGTTGGCCAGGGTGTTGTAGCTGATGGGTAATTTGAGCTTGTCGCCGATATTACCCACTACGCTGAGGTTGGCGTTCATGTCAAAATCGAAGCCTCCACTGCGCCGGGCCCGTTCCGGCAGGGCCGGGTTCTTGATATTCTGGCCCTGGTAGCCCGCAATGATGTTCACCTCTCCCTGGGGTTTGATCTCGATTTTACCATTCCCGAAAATGCGATTGAACAGGTTGTCCGTCATCGACATTTTGGGTTTCAGCAATTTTCGGTTGAGCGAGTTGAGGATATCTGATCTTTTCTTAAAGTAGTCCGTTTCCTGTTTACGCGCCTGAATGGCCATGAACTCGTCAAAGGTGAGGTAGGTGGGCTTCCGGTAATAGAAGTCGCCTATCTTCTCGATGATGTAGTACTGTTTTGTTTTAGGGTCGTAAATGATGGAATCCTGGATGTTGGCCGGGTCTCTGAGGCCCATGGAATTCCGTTGAGGAAAGGTAAATTTATCGCCCCGCCGGTCGTGCAGGGGATACTTCAGTGTGTCAATAGTTTGCTTTCTGCTTGAATCTTGGAAAGGAGCATAGAAAGCCCTTGCTGTTGAACTCAAACCAACAATAGCAGTCACCAACACAATGGTTAATCGGTTTCTGTATGAGCGTAACAATCTTCTCTAAAGAATTAGTTAGGTAGAGTTCCAGTCCGATAGGCTTATATGGTTTTTAGAGCTTTCTTAATTATTTCCTCAACTGCACTTAGAGAAGGTTCCGCTTTCACAACGCGTTGAACTGCCTGTTCTGCTGCAGACCGGGCTATTCCCAGTGCAATTAAGGCATTTAACGCATCCTGTTCCAACGTATTGTTAACCAAAGGTGAAATATTTAGGCCTGGCTTGGTTTTGCTGAGTTTATCCTTCAGTTCCAATATGATCCGTTCGGCCGATTTTTTACCTATCCCTTTTATAGCTTCCAGCTGTTTGGTATTTCCCGTTACAATGGCAGTTGAAAGCTCTTCAGGTTTCAGGGAAGACAGCATCATGCGGGCGGTAGCTGCACCCACTCCCGACACGCTCACCAGCTGCAGAAACAGCTCTTTTTCAGCCACATCGAAGAACCCATAGAGCGTATGTGCATCTTCTTTAATATGCAAGTGCGTATACAACAATCCTTTTTCGAGCGACTGGATATGTGAATAGGTATTCAGGCTTATGTGTAACTCATAGCCTATACCGTTGGCTTCGATGTGCACAACGGCCGGAGTTTTTAAAACAAACTGGCCTCTTATGAATGCGATCATAGAGCGAAAATAACGGATTCTGGTTGATAGTTCAGTGAATGTGCCTATTTCGTAATAAGCCTGGTTTTTATATAACTTTTACTTAATGAGAACGTTATAGTAGCGTCAGAAATGATGCCGGGAAAGGGCAGAGGGCAGTAGGCAGAAATAGAAAGGCAGTGGGCAGTAGGCAGTAGGAGAAAAGGCAGCAGACGGCAAACGGCAGACGGCAGGCAATAAAGGCGGGCGAGGCCGCAAACCTGGAACTAAGATCATAGAACTAAAAACTCAGAACCCAATAACCCAATAACCAAATAACCCAATAACCCAGAACTAATAACCTGAAACCGGCAAACTGGCAACCGGTAACTGGTATTCTGCTTTGTCCTATCTTTGCCAGCTTATTTACTCATTGATAGTGATTTTGTTCCTGAAAATAATTCAATATCAAACTTGTATAAAGTAGCATGACGCAAAAAATTACTGCCGCCATCACAGCTGTTGGTGGCTTTGTTCCGGAAGACAAGCTGACTAATGCAGATTTAGAAAAGATAGTAGATACCAATGACGAATGGATCCGGACCCGTACCGGGATTGAAGAAAGACGCATTTTGAAAGGACAGAAAGGTACTTCAGATCTCCTTACCCCTGCTGTTGAACAACTCCTGAAAAAAAGAGGCATAAGCCCACTGGAAATTGATGCCCTGGTAGTAGGAACGGTTACGCCCGATATGATGTTCCCTTCCACCGCCAACCTGGTATGCCACAAAGCCGGTTTGAAGAATGCCTTCGGTTTCGACCTGCTGGCTGCCTGCAGCGGCTTTTTGTATGCCCTTACAACCGGTGCCGCATTGATTGAAAGCGGCCGCTATAAAAAAGTAATTGTAGCCGGTGGCGATAAAATGAGCTCCATTGTAGATTACAGCGATCGTACTACCTGCATCATCTTTGGTGATGGCGGTGCCGCTGTATTGCTGGAAGCCAACACCGAAGGATACGGTGTACAGGACAGCATTCTGAGAAGCGACGGTGCCGGCTGCCCGCATCTGCATATGAAAGCAGGCGGATCTTTACGCCCGGCCAGTGCAGAAACAATTGCCAATAAAGAACACTTTATTTACCAGGAAGGACAGCCCGTATTCAAAGCTGCCGTAAAAGGGATGGCCGATGTAAGTGCTGAACTGCTGGAAAGAAATAACCTCACCGGTGATGATATCGCCTGGCTGGTTCCACACCAGGCCAATAAACGCATCATCGACGCTACGGCCGACCGTATTGGCCTGAGCCACGATAAAGTAATGTTGAATATTCAACGGTATGGCAATACCACAGCCGGTACTATTCCACTGTGCCTGTGGGACTGGGAAAGCAAACTGAAAAAAGGCGACAACATAGTTTTGGCGGCTTTTGGCGGTGGCTTTACCTGGGGCGCTACCCTGTTGAAATGGGGATACTAAAATATTGAAAGAAGAATCCTGAATCCGCCAACGGCGGGACAAATGTTGAATGTGGAAGCAATTTTTTACTTCCACATTCAACATTTTTCATTCTATATTCAATATTTTTAAACATGGCAAATAAAGAATTCCCGTATACTGGCTTTACCTCGCTGGCAGTTCATGCCGGCCATGAACAGGATCCCAACTACGCACACCTGACTCCTATCTACGCTTCCTCTACTTTTGTTTACGACTCGGCCGAACAGGGCATGCGTCGCTTTAGCAAACAGGAAGAAGGTTATATTTACAGCCGCTGGGGCAACCCCACGTTTACCGAAGCAGAGAAAAAGATCGCCGCCATGGAATGTTTTGGCGTGGCCACTACCAACGGCGACCCCCTTCAGGTAAAAGCATTGCTCCATGCTTCAGGCATGGCCGCCATTACCACACTGTTTATCTCGAACCTAAAGGCTGGTGACAAAATACTGTCGCATTTTTCCCTCTACGGCGGTTCGCAGGAAATGATGGATAAAATACTGCCCGGTCTGGGTATAGAAGCCGTGATCGTTGATCTGCGCGATCTCAATAAAGCGGAAGAAGCATTGAAAGCAGACCCGAAAATACGCATGGTGTACCTGGAAACACCAGCCAACCCGACGGTGCAGTGTGTGGATATAGCAGAACTTACCCAACTCGCAAAAAAATACAACAAGCTGGTAGCCTGCGACAATACTTTCGCCACCCCTTACCTGCAGCAGCCATTTCGCTATGGCGTTGATTTTATCATCCATTCTACTACCAAGTTCCTGAATGGACATGGTACCGCAGTAGGCGGTGTGTTGCTGGGGCGCGATATTGAATTTATGAATAACCGGGCCGCCAAAACCTACCAGTTGCTTGGCGGTAACAGCAACCCCTTCGATGCATTTCTGTTGATCAATGGCATGCGTACGTTGGAAATACGGATGGAACGCCATTGTCATAACGCTACCGAAATAGCGAATTACCTGGAGGTGCATAAAGCGGTTGCCAAAGTGAATTATACGGGTTTATCATCTCATCCTGATCATTACCTGGCCCACAAACAAATGCGGCATCCCGGCGCCATCATGAGTATTGAGTTGAAAGGCGGTTTGCAGGCAGGCATTCAAATGATGGACCGCTTGCAGTTGTGTACCCGTACCGTGTCGCTGGGTACCTGTGATACCCTGTTGTGCCATCCCGCTTCCATGACACATTATGGCGTGCCCAAAGCACAACGGGAGCAGTATGGCATTACGGATGGACTTATACGTATGAGTATCGGGATCGAGAATGTGCAGGATATTCTTATGGATCTGGAGCAATCCTTAAAAGGTTTGTAGTTGCCACCCTTATATAGAAATATCACCTTCATATGAAAAGTTTCCCCTGGTTAACGGCTGCCTGTATACTGGCATTCGGCTCGTGCAAGTTATCAGAATCTAATAAGTACGATCTTATTATTCGTAACGGTACCATCTACGATGGCAATGGCAAAGCGCCTTACACCGGTGATATTGCCATTAATGGCGATACCATTGCATTTATCGGAAACCTGAGTGACGCCCATTCGCGCCAGGTTATGGATGCAAAAGGCCTGGCAATAGCGCCTGGTTTCATAAACATGCTAAGCTGGGCCAACGAATCCCTGATCAGGGACGGCCGTTCGCAAAGCGACATCAGGCAGGGCGTAACCCTGGAAGTGATGGGCGAAGGGGAGAGTATGGGACCCCTGTCGACCACGATGGTGAAAGAGATGGAACAAGCCCAAACTGCTATCAGGTATAAGATCAGCTGGACAAGCCTGGGCGAATACCTCAATTTTCTACAACACAACGGCATTTCCTGCAATGTGGCCTCTTTCGTTGGAGCCACCACGCTTCGCCGTTATATAATAGGGGAAGATAACCGGGATCCCACACCGGCAGAGTTGGAAAGCATGCGGCAACTGGTAGCGCAGGCCATGAAAGAAGGTGCGCTGGGGGTTGGTTCATCCCTGATATATCCTCCTGCCTTCTTTGCCAAAACCGATGAACTGGTTGCCCTGTGTGATGAAGCAGCCCGCTATGGCGGTTCTTATATTTCCCATATGCGCAGTGAAGGCACGCAGCTGTATGAAGCGGTGGAAGAACTGATCAACATAGCCAAACGGGCACATATACATGCCGAAATATATCACCTGAAGGCCGCAGGAAAAAGCAACTGGGGTAAAATGGACAGTGTGATCCGCAGGATTGAAAAAGCACGCGCCGAAGGGTTGAATATTACAGCCGATATGTACAACTATGTGGCCGCTGGAACCGGTTTGGCCGCCACGCTGCCACCCACGTTACAGGATGGTGGTTTCGGGAAACTGCTGGAACGCCTGAAAGACCCGGCTGTTCGCAAGCAAACGGTTCGCGAAATGAATACGCCTACCGACAAATGGGAAAACTTTTATGTGGCTGCCGGTTCACCCGATCGCATTCTGCTCACTGGCTTCCGGCAGGACAGTCTTCAGCAATACACCGGTAAGTCGTTGGCCGAAATAGCTGGTGTGCGTCATGTTTCACCAGAGGAAACCGTGATGGACCTGCTTATACAGGATAGTTCTAATATTGCATCTATATATTTCTTAATGGATGAAGAGAACATTAAGAAGGAACAGCAACTACCCTGGGTAAGCTTTGGGTCCGATGAAGGTTCCTATACACCCGAAGGTGTTTTTCTGGAGTTTAATTGTCATCCCCGCGCTTATGGAAACGTAGCGCGGTTGTTGGGAAAATATGTGCGTGATGAAAAGGTGTTGTCGCTGGCAGAAGCCATTCGCAAACTAAGTAAATTGCCAGCCACTAATTTACGTATTGAAAAACGGGGTGAATTGAAAGCCGGTAACTTTGCCGATGTGGTTATTTTTGACCCCGCTGCCATACAGGACAAGGCCAGCTTCGATAAACCGCATCAGTTTGCCAACGGCATGGTACATGTGCTGGTAAACGGTGTGCAGGTATTAAAGGATGGCGAACATACCGGTGCCAAACCCGGCCGTTTTGTAAAAGGGCCGGGGTATAATAGGCAATAGCAATTAATAAACTAGCCCCCCTCCACCGGAGGGGGATGGGGGGAGGCCTGCTTCTTGATAAAAAGTAATTTAATAATATTCACTAAGTATACATATGAACATTAATATTCGTCGTGCCGTAAAAGAAGATTGTACCCGGTTACTGGAATTGATCCGCGAATTGGCGGAATATGAAAAAGCGCCGCAGGAAGTGACCGTTACCATGGAACATTTTGTGGAAAGTGGTTTTGGAAAACAACCGGTTTGGTGGGCGTTGGTTGCCGAAGTGAACGGCAGGGTAGAAGGTTTTGCCATGTATTACATTCGTTACAGCACCTGGAAGGGGCAGCGGATGTACCTCGAAGACCTGATCGTTACAGAGAAAATGCGGGGACAGGGCCTGGGCAAAATGCTGTTCGATCAATTGATTGTGGAAGCAAAGGAAAAACAATTCAATGGCATCGTATGGCAGGTACTGGAATGGAATGAACCGGCTATTAACTTTTATAAGAAATACAAAGCGCATTTTGACCCCGAATGGATCAACTGCAGCATTCCAGTCTAAACTTTTTCCTTAATTATTTGTAACTTGTTAAAGTTATTCTTATATCATTCCTGCCTATGTAAAATGTGCATTTGAATTACCAACTTTATACCAGAGAAGTAGTAGGTCACATAGAAAATGTTCAGTTTCTTTTATGAAAACGATTGTAGCAGGGGCTATCATATTCGGAATTACGCTGGCAAGCTGCAGAAAAGATCATGACGTTATACCCAGTGAGGTCAAAAACGACACCACTGTAAACTACGCCCGTGATATATATCTGTGGCATAATAACATTCCCGCCACATTCGATGCACACCTGTTCACCGATCCCAATGCTGTTATGGAGGGTATCAGGGCCTATAGCGCTGAGCCCGGCTTCAACCTGCCGGTGGACAGGTGGAGTTTCGCCATGCTGCAATCTGACTGGAATGCACTGAGCACCGGCATAGGAGGGGATTTTGGTATGAACATTTTCTTTTATACGGACGACGATCTGCGGGTATCGTATGTAGAGCAGGAATCCCCGGCCGGCAAAGCAGGTATCAGGCGCAGCTGGCACATCAAGCAGATCAACAACAACGCTAATTTCACGGTGGCCAATTCAAATGATATCATCAGGGCGGTATATCAAAGCGCTGTTGGCACCTTTTTGTTTGGCCGCCCCAATAACACCGATACCATCATTACTTTGAGGGCTTCTTCTTACCAGGAGCATCCTTTGTTGTTCGATACTGTATATAACACCAACGGTGGTAAAACCGGTTATTTTGTGTTCAATTCTTTTCTGGGCGATACTGTTGAGATCAGCAATGAGTTTGAACGCATGTTTAATAAGTTCAGCAGTGAGCATGTACAGGATATTGTGGTTGACCTGCGTTATAACGGAGGTGGTTATGTGTCGGTACAGAACCTGCTGGCGAATTACCTGGTGCCCGCAGCCGGCAACCAGGAAGTAATGCTTACGGAAGAATTCAACGACAAATACATTGCCTATAATACCACCGAGCATTTTGAGAAAAAGGGAAACCTCAATCTCAACCGCCTGTTCTTTATTGTAAGCCAGAACACCGCTTCGGCAAGTGAACTGCTGATAAACAGTTTAATGCCGTATATGGAGGTACAACTGATCGGTCCAACCCATACGCATGGCAAACCGGTAGGCTTTTATCCTATACCGGTATTTGACTGGTATATTTTCCCTGTATCGTTCCGTACGGTAAACAAAAATGGACAGGGAAATTATTTTAACGGATTACCGCTTGATCACCAGGTAGTTGATGGGCTTGACAGGGACTGGGGCGATGGCAATGAAGAATGTTTGAGTTCGGTATTGCATTTTATAGGCAACGGCTCTTATGCCCGTATGGCTGTTACGCCGCAGCAACGGCTCGGCTTAAGCGAAGAAGTGTTGTATGGCAATGCAACGCTTGGAAAAACGAAGTTCAAAGGCATGTTAAGATAAGGCTCTGGACTCCCCTCTGTTGGAGGGGCGGGGGAGGCTAAAAATAAAAGTGGATCACCTGAAAAGATGATCCACTTTTATTTAAGGGGTAGTTCAATTGGCTTAGGTCCGCCAGCTGGCGGATGTTTATTAGCTTACGCCATCCGTAGTAACTTTTTTGTCGATCTTACCGATCAAACCTTGTAATACTTTGCCAGGACCGCATTCAGTAAAATGATCGCCACCATCGGTGATCATGGTTTTGATACTTTGGGTCCATTTAACTGCACTGGTCAGCTGATCAATTAAATTTTGTTTAATATCTTCTTTATTGCCCACTGCTTTAGCTGCAACGTTTTGATAAACAGGGCAATTAGGATGATAGAAGGTGATGGCTTCAATAGCCTTCGACAATTCGGCTTTAGCTGATTCCATTAAAGGAGAGTGGAAAGCGCCGCTAACGGGTAATACCAATGCCCGTTTAGCACCTGCTGCTTTCAGACGTTCGATGGCCACTTCAATTCCTTTAATGCTTCCGCTTATTACCAACTGGCCGGGACAATTATAATTAGCTGGTACCACCACTTCTTTGGTTTCTTCCTGAACCAGGGCGCAAATTTCTTCTACTTTAGCGTCGTCGAGACCCAGAACGGCCGCCATAGTGGAAGGATTTGTTTCACAGGCTTTTTGCATGGCCTGTGCCCTAACGCTCACTAATTTTAATCCATCTTCAAAGCTCAATACGCCATTAGCCACTAATGCTGAAAACTCACCGAGCGAATGACCAGCCACCATTTCGGGGCGGGCATTATCAATACTTTTAAAGGCTATAACAGAATGAAGAAAAATGGCGGGTTGTGTTACCCTGGTTTGTTTCAGATCTTCTTCAGTGCCGTTAAACATGATATCGGAAATACGAAACCCCACGATCTCATTCGCCTGTTCAAATAATCTTTTCGCAAAAGCGCTGTTTTCATAATGGTCTTTTCCCATCCCCGGAAACTGGGAGCCCTGTCCCGGGAACACAAAAGCATGTGTCATAATGTAAAAAGGGGTTTAAAAAACAAAAATGCCACAAAGGTTTTAACTATCCAAAAAAGAAGTCGGAACTGGGGGAAGAAATGATAAATACAAATTTAGTAGTTTATCTTTTTGGCATTCCCAAAAATGGAAGGGCTTAGGAGGAATATAGAGGTTGCCGATAGGGTTAACGGGTTGACAAGTTAACCTGTTAACCTGTCAACCCATCAACTATATAATTAATGCAATCTGCTGGTAATTAACTTTGTAAACTCACTACGGGTTTCATTCTTCTCAAACTCGCCCCAAAAAGCCGATGTTGTAGTCACTGAGTTTTGTTTTTGCACACCCCGCATCATCATACAAAGGTGTTTGGCTTCAATAACCACGGCTACACCCAATGGATTCAGGGTTTCTTTTATGGCATCCAGTATTTGAGTAGTAAGGCGTTCCTGTACCTGCAATCGGCGGGCATACACATCAACCACGCGGGCCAGCTTACTAAGACCGGTAATATACCCATTAGGAATATAGGCAATATGCGCTTTGCCAAAGAAAGGCAGCATATGGTGTTCGCACATACTATACAACTCGATATCTTTTACCAGAATCATTTCGCTTACAGACTCTTTAAACTTGGCTGAATTTAAAATAGCCCTTGCGTCCTGATCGTACCCCTGCATCATATATTGCATGGCTTTAGCAACCCGTTCCGGCGTTTTCACCAACCCTTCGCGTTCAGGATCTTCACCCAGCAACTTCAGTGATTCGCTGTAATGGTGTATAAGCCCCGGCATTATTTTCTCGTCGTATTGTTCAATTTTTTTGAAGGCCATTTCCGATGGTTTAGATTATTTATGCTTAATGTTGGGATGCTTACGCCGGATACTCTACAAAATTTCTTTCCGTTTCATATAAACGTACCTGCAAGTCGAACTGAAGGTCAATTTGCGCACGCAACAGATCGTAGATAACCACACAAATATTTTCAGCCGTAGGATTCAGGTCTTTGAAATAGACCGTATCGAGGTTAAGGTTCTTATGGTCGAATTTTTCAAGCACATGGTCCCTGATCAAATCACTTAATATTTTCATGTCCATCACATACCCGGTCTCCGGATCAGGTACCCCGGTTACTTTCACCACTACTTCATAATTGTGGCCATGAAAATTGGGATTGTTACACTTACCAAACACCGCATCGTTCTTTGCCATATCCCAGGCAGGGTTATATAAGCGGTGGGCCGCATTGAAATGTTCCTTTCGGTAAACTGCCACTTTTTTGCTCATATTATTCAAAATACAAAGTAAATATGCTTTTTGTTTGCTGTTTGTCGCCTGTACGACATTTCCCATTTATTCTCCGAAATACTCCACAAAAATGCGGGGTGTTTCATACAATTTAATGCCATGCAATTGCACCCCTGCAGGTAATTGCGGCTGTAACTGTTTCCAAATGGCAATAGCCAGGTTTTCGGTTGAGCAAAGCTGGTCCTTCATAAACGGCACATCCATGTTCAGGTTCTTATGGTCTAACTGCTCAATAACGTATTGATTAATAATTTTGCTCAAAGCCTTTACATCACATACAAAACCCGTATCGGGGTTGGGTCTGCCCTTTACAGTTACATACAATTCGTAGTTATGACCATGCCAGTGTTCGTTGGCACATTTTCCAAAAACTATCTCATTCTGCTCCTTGCTCCAGTTGGGATTGTACAATTTATGGGCGGCATTAAAATGCTCAACACGAGTCAAATACACCATTGTTGTCGTGAAAATTTGCCGCAAAGTTAAGTTTTACCGTTTAAAGTATAAGGTATAAGGTTAAGGGGGATGGGTGAAGGGTGAAAGTTGTTGGATGAGGGTTGAAAGTTTAAGGTTTAAAGTTCAAAGAATTGGGTAATTGCCTCATTTTGAGGGGTTCCATTAGTTATTAATTCAAAATTTAATGACTTTAAACTTTAAACCTTGAACTTGGAACTATGTAGATTTGTGTCATGGAGATATTATTGGTAGCCGCCACCAACTTTGAAATTCAACCCACAATAAACTATCTGGCCGAACGGGATTGTATAATTGGTAATAACCATTTCGAGATCCTTATCACTGGTATCGGCAGTATGAGCACTACTTACTGGCTTACAAAAACCATTGCCAAACAACGGCCCGGCCTCCTGATCCAGGCAGGTATCGGCGGCAGTTATTCTGCTGACTATCCCCCGGGCAGTATGGTACTGGTGAAAGAAGAAGTGACCGGTGATCTGGGTGTTGAAGAAAACAATGAGTTTAAAGACATATTCGATATGGGGCTGCCGCAGATCGTTGATCCCTATACCGGCAAGCACCTGGAAAATAAGCATACCCATTTGTTGCAACAATATAACCTTCCCCTGGTAAGATCAGTTACCATCAACGAGATCACCACCCGGCCAACCCGTATAGAACAATTGCAACAAAAATACAAGCCGGTTGTTGAGTCCATGGAAGGCGCCGCCTTTCACTATGTAGCACTGGTTGAAAAAATTCCATTTATACAATTACGAACCATATCGAATATGGTAGGGGAGCGTGACAAGTCGAAATGGAAGATGAAAGATGCGCTTCAATTATTGAATGAGCAATTGATTAAGATGGTGAATGGTGAGTTCGCAGGTTTGTAAATTTCATAATAAAGTATTTAAACAAGATGACCTTAACATTAGGCTTTTCTCCTTGTCCCAACGACACTTTTATTTTCGACGCGTTAGTAAATAATAAGATCGATACCCAGGGTATAACTGTACAACCTGTATTGGAAGATGTACAAACCCTCAATGAATGGGCCATACAGGGCCGGCTGGATGTTACAAAGATCAGCTATGGTGTATTGCCACTTTTACTCGAAAAATATATAGTATTGAATGCCGGCGGTGCACTGGGAAAAGGTGTAGGTCCTTTGTTGATCACCAAACAGGCATCGGCGAACACTAAGAATGTGAATGACATGAGCATTGCCATTCCGGGAGAAAATACCACCGCGCACATGTTATTCTCACTGGCTTACCCGCAGGCAACCAACAAGAAATTCATGGTGTTCTCTGCCATTGAAGATGCGGTGCTGAACGGGGACGTAGATGCCGGAGTGATCATACATGAAAACCGCTTTACCTATCAGCAAAAAGGATTGCATAAACTGGTTGACCTGGGTGAATACTGGGAGCGGGTAACAGGCAATCCTATTCCCTTGGGTGGTATTGTAATGAAAAAATCATTCGACAGCGCCCTGCAGCAGCAGGTAGATGGGTTAATAAAACGCAGTCTGGAATATTCGTTTGCCAATTACCCATTGATAACTGATTATGTAAAACAACATTCGCAGGAAATGAGCGAAGCGGTAATGCGCCAACACATAGACCTGTATGTGAATAACTATTCTTTACAACTGGGACCGGATGGTAAAGCGGCTGTGAATACTTTTATGGATATTTACGGGCAATTAAAGAAAGTAGGGGCGAACGATAAAGAAATCTTTTTAGCAACTGCGGAGTAATAAATATGGTATAGCCTTTGCTAAATTACCGGCATTATACTGTAGGGATTGAACCGGATGCATGATTTATAAAGCGAGCCGTACTGTAAAAGTAATTATATGAAAAATGTTTCCCTTGGTTTAGCCGTATTAACCTTGTTTTCCTGTAGCAGCATCACGCAAAAAAGCAAAGGCAAAACGTATTTTGCCGATCTGTTAAAGGACGTGGATAAAGTACAATTGAAATTCTTCAACCACGGCGATACACTTTCTGAGGCAATTACAGATCAATCGGAAATTAATATCTATAAAGAACTGATAACAGGCAAACGCGATCCCAAACAAAAGATCAAATGCGACTCTACCGGTCAGATCCTGTTTCTTACCAAAGAGGATATTATCCTGAACGCTTACTTTTCATCCCGCGCATCGGGCAGTAAATACGACAAAGCCTGTGTTACCTATTCTGTTGAACCTGATATTTTTGGTTCTGCCTTAACGGTACGTTCAGGTCAGGATATTGACGACTACTATTTTAAGCTGCGCAGCACCGCCATTAAAATGGCGCAGCACTAGACAATACTTACCCGCCGAAGCCCTGGCGAAGGCGGGTTGAATTTTAAATATCGAATGTTGAAGTATAAGAACTTCGGCATTCGATTTTTTTTTATTTGTTTTGTTGGGTAACGCCCAATTATATTTGCGCCTCTTTCCCGACTGGTCGGGATGTACCATCCGCAAGCTGCCCCTTCTTTATCAGCCTCTGCTTCTCCCGGTTCCCGGGATTTACATTTTCCCAATTGGCTGATATAAAAAATAATCAATTATGCAACCTTTTCCAGTTGTGTGTTCCACGCTGTCGGCAACACATTTGGCTACCTTCCTGCAACAACAGTATGGTTTTGGCGCAGGCATTACCTGCCGTTTAATACGGGCAGCTATCAATCATGCTTACCTGGTAACTGATGGTGAGCAAAAGTTTATCTTCCGCGTATACAGTTATAACTGGCGCACTGAATTAGAAATTACAGAAGAGATCGGGCTGTTAAAACTCCTGCATGAAAACGACATTCCCGTTTCGTATGCACTGCCCGATCCGCAGGGAAATTATATTCAACACCTCCCGGCACCGGAAGGTAAGCGAATGGCTGTGCTGTTCACTTATGCAAAAGGAGAGAAGGTGCTGTATTTTTCAGAAGCCCTTCATTATAAACTGGGCGTAATTATGGCCCGCATGCATACCGTTACCCATAATTTGCCTTTCAATCGTGTGCAGTATACGCCTGCCGTGTTATTGATCGATTCATTTGAAAGAATAAAACAATTCCTTTCCATTGAGACCGAAGAAATGCAATGGATGCAAAAAGCGCAACAACAGTTGTTACAACTGTTTAGCAATGCGCCCGTATTTTCATTACGTACCGGTGTGGTGCATTTAGATATCTGGTTCGATAACCTGAATATTCACAACAACGAAGACATCACGCTGTTTGATTTTGATTTTTGTGGTACCGGCTGGTTATTGCTCGATCTGGCTTATTATCAACTGCAGTTGTTTCAAATTGAAAAAGACCCCGAACAGCATGAATTAAAGCTGAATAGTTTTTTAAAAGGGTATGAGTCAATAACACCCATATCCGAAGCTGAAAAACAAATGATCCCTGCTGCCTGTGTAAGTATGTATTTCTTTTACCTGGGGGTGCAATGCCAGCGTTTTGAAAACTGGACCAACACCTTTTTGAATGCAACCTACCTGAAGCGGTATATTACCGTGTTGGTAAAGAAGTTATATGAGCATTACCTGTTGCCGGTTAACTAGCGTGCTTTGGCCAACCCTTTTTTATAGGTTTCCAAACAGCGCTTGCGGGCTGTTTCATGATCAACGATGGGTGCAGGATAGGTTGGGTCTTCAAACTCCGGCACCCATTTTTTTATGTAGGTAAGATCGGGATCGAATTTTTTAGTTTGTGTGTAGGGGTTGAAGATCCGGAAATAAGGTGCAGCATCGCAACCACAGCCTGCTGCCCATTGCCAGTTGCCATTGTTGCTGGCCAGTTCAAAATCGAGCAGCTTCTCTGCAAAATATGCTTCGCCCCAGCGCCAGTCGATCAATAAATGTTTGGCCAGAAAGGACGCTGCGATCATCCGCACGCGGTTATGCATAAAACCGGTGGTGTTTAGTTCGCGCATGCCTGCATCAACAATAGGGTAGCCGGTATTGCCTTCGCACCAGCGGGTAAACTCGGTCTCATTATCACGCCATTTTATAAAATCGTATTCCGCTTTAAATGCCTTACCCTTTCCTACATGCGGAAAATGCCACAGGATCATTTGAAAGAAATCGCGCCAGATGAGTTCGTTCAGAAAAGTTTCATTCAGCTTACTGGCCTTTTGCGCCAGTTGCCTGATGCTGATGGTGCCAAAACGCAGGTGCACACCCAAATGACTGGTGCCTTTTATCCCCGGAATATCGCGTTGTTTGTTGTACCGTTTTATAATAGCAGCAGCTGGTGTATCAGGTGGAAAAGCTGCATCGGTTTTTTCAAACCGAATTGCTTTCAGGGATGGGATCCGTTTGGCCGCGTGCTGATGAAAATTATCAAAGTATTTTTTGGTTGGATAACTCTTTAAATAAAATTTACTGAGGTTGGCCTTCCATTTTTTACTATACGGCGTGAAGATGGAGTAAGGCTTGCCATCATCTTTTACCACTTCGTTCTTTTCAAAGATCACCTGGTCTTTATAGGTATGAAAGGCGATCTCGTGTTCCTTTAGAAAACGGGCAATGTCTTCATCCCGTTCCCGTGCATAGGGTTCATAATCGTGGTTAGTGAATACGGCCGAAATGGTATATTGTTTCACCAGCTGTTTAAAAGCTTTAAGTGGTGTATCGTGATACACCACCAGCGTAGCACCCAGTTCTTTCAACTGCTCATCTAAAGCAGTTAAAGCGTTATGAATAAATTCAACCCGGCGGTCGGCACTGTTGGGTAATTGGTTCAGGATGTTGGTATCGAAAATAAAGATGGGCAATACCGGGTTTTCGCTTTTTAAAGCATGATAAAGCCCGGCATTATCTTCTAACCGGAGGTCTCTACGGAACCAAAATATGTTGATCATTGAACTCAATAACTTAATAACTAACGAACTGATAAACTGTATAAATCCTTTACCAGGTTATTACTATAAATTTTGTTCCTAAACTTAGCAACCCATCGGATCCCAAACAACGCATTGGTTAAAAACACTTCATTGGCTGTTTCCAACTCCTCTGGGGTACAAATTTTTTCATGCACCGTATAACCGGCCTTTGGCAGTTCGGTCAATAGATGTTGCCGCATTACACCAGCCACACCGCCTTCAGACAGCGGGGGGGTATATATATTGTTCTGATGCACCCGGAACACATTGGCAATGGTGCCATCACAAATGCGATTGTGGGCATTCAACACCAGGCAGTCGTTCAACTGGTGTTGCCGGGCATATTGGGCTGCTATTACATAAGGCAGGTAGTTGTTCGATTTAAGATTGGCAAGTTGGTCACTGCTTTTTTGAATACCCGGACAAACATCAATGGTTAAGCCGGTTTCATTGAACATCAGGTATTCATTGGCCAGCGGTTCCGCCTGAATAATGATAGACGCAAAAGGGTCGTCGGTGGCAAACAGGGTACCATTGCCCCGCACGACGGTGAGGCGTACCCGTGCAGCGCCGTTGATGTTATTGCGGTTGCACAACTCCAAAATAGCCTGGCTTATATAATCAGGGGTGTAGGTTTCAGGTAATTGCATATTCAACACGACCAGGCCCCGGTTCAACCGTTCCAGGTGCAAAGGGAACAGCAGCATTTGCTGGTTTACCACTTTAATGGTTTCAAAAAGGCCGTCGCCAAACCGCAATCCCCTGTTGTTGGCGGAAATGATGGGCGTTGTAGCCGGTATTACTTCACCATTATAAAACAACCAGTTGTTCATGGGGTGAAGTTCTGGAAAGAATACAAAAGGACAAAAAGTCATTCAGGTATGCGGGCGGTTAGTTTGTGGATTGGCAAACACCTGACAGGGGTTTAGCAGGGAGGTAACAGGGACAAGGTCCGGGTCAGGTCCCTGGTTGGTCCCTGTCAGGTCCCTGTGATGTCCTTGTTAGGTGATCTAAAAAATGGCATTCCACTGGTACGGAGGATAGCGATAAGGGCAAAAAAAATCCGCCCCGATTGCTCGGAGCGGACTTTACAGACATTTTGACTGATGTGACTGTCTTAGTTCATTTCTTTAAAGGGAGGATCACACGTTCTGGTCAATGATACCGTTTTTTACCGCGTACATAACCAGTCCGGCCATTGACTTGGCGCCGGTTTTGGTTTTTAGTTTGTCGCGGATAGCTTCAACGGTACGGGGGCTGATTTCAACAATATCAGCAATTTCCTTGGTCGTTTTCTCTTCACACATGAGCTTCAAAACCCGAATCTCTTTTTCGGAAAGATTTACGTCCTGGGGGCCGGCTACATCTGTGCGTTTGGTACGCAAGCCAGTGAGCAAGGCCTTGTTGGTAAGCTCATTAAAAAAGAATTCCTGTTCGAAGCAGGTTTTAATGGCCTGGTAAATGGTTTCTGAATCAGAGTTCTTGGTGAGGTAAGAGTTAGCTCCGATTTCCATGAGCTTACTGATCATTGAATGATCGTTGTGCATGGAAAGAATGATAACTTTTGCTTCTGGCCGAAGTTTGCGAATCTCAGGCAGGGTTTGGATGCCATCCATAATAGGCATCTGAATGTCCAACAAAATGATGTCTGGTTCAATGTGTCTGAGCAGGTTTAAGAGTTGCATGCCATTATCGGCTTCGGCAATTAACTCTACATCCCTTTTAGCAGCGAGGGCTGTTCGAACGCCGGCCCTGAAAAGGGCATGGTCGTCTGCGATAGCTACTTTAATAACGCCTTCGGTGTCAGGTTTTTTCATGCGGGTTGTATTGTTTTTAATAAGATAAGGGATCCTAAAAGCGTCTGATTACACGACGCTCAAATTCGGCCCCAAAGTCTTAAATTTTCGTGACAAATACTATAGCATTTTTACGAAATTATATTATTTCGGATAATACTTATAAACATTTTGAAAGGGAACATTACTAGGGGTAGGTAGTTATCATACCTCGTGAGTATGTGAATATTACTAGTTTTGGAAGTAAAAACCGAATAAATAAAATAGGGCATTATTGCTCTTTTCCACATTCTTGTCAACACCTATTTTTGGGTACAAGTTGATTGACGAGGATTGGCAACCTCGTAACGTCCAGAGTCCTTAGAATTCAACCGTCCAAAAGTCATTTCCAATATCCAGTAAAACCGGTGAAATCCAATGTCAATCAACTTCTTTTTCGCCTTTTACTTTTTAGTCAATATACTGTCCCTGTTAAAACACGTACATCCATTCCCGACATTCTCGTACCCAAGAAAACAGCGTACCCACATCAATTCCTGGGAAAGGCCTGGCTGTTTTGGCTCGTATTAATCCCTAGCTTATGGAATCTGTTTCAGAGCGCCATTGTTCAATAACCTTATGTTCCCTCTGAAAGTATTTAAACGTTGTTGGTTAGAGCTGTGTGTAAATTTCTTATGCCTGCTTTTTTTACGTGCATTTCGGTACGGCAATAAAAGGCAGGCATTTTTTTGCACCTTTTTTCTCATTTTGGGATAATGTGAATAAAGGCTGTTATTGAAAATAGAGGTTGGTTTGTGGCGGGAAGGGGTGTTCCAGGTTGCAGGTTACATGGAAGAAATCTAAACGTCCCCCTGCAACCTGAAACTTGTAACCTGGAACGGAACAACCAGAACCGGGAAGCTCTAAACTTTGAACAATAACCTAGGAGCCATTCAATTGCGCCTGCATTCTTTTTACCCTGTCTTCCAGTTTTTCCGAGGTGAGATTTTCCCGCATACTGTCTACTTTTATCGGAAAACAGAATGGGGTTAACTGCTGGGGAAATGTTATGATGATCGTTGATTGTTGTATTCTTTCCAACATATTACGCAACCGTACTTCTTCCATCTGCTGATCGAACACTTCCTGATAAGATTGCCTTAATAGTAAATTGCCAGGCTCATATTCTGAAAATACATTGAATAATAACGATGCAGACGATTGTAAATGTCTTGCTTTCTTTTGTTCACCGGGATAGCCCTGGAATATCAGTCCGCCAATAACTGCAATGTCGCGGAATTTTCGTTTTGCCATTTCTGTTGCATTCGCACTTCGTTGAATATCAGCCAGTAGATTTTGCGGGGTGAATAGTTCGTACACATTGGTATCATCAACCGGTATGGGTTGATCGCTCAACAGTTCAAACCCATAATCATTCATGGCAAAAGAAAATGTAATGGGCGTTATTTTACTGATGCGCCAGGCCAGGATGGCCGCCATGGCTTCATGCACCAGCCTCCCTTCGAACGGATATACAAAGAGGTGATAGCCGTCTTTCGTTTCTATATGTTCTATCAATAATTCATTAGCCCCCGGAACGTGGGAGAGGGTCTCTTGTAACCTGAATAGTGGTTCCAGTACTTGCAACTCGATGTCTGGTGAGTAGTGAGTGGTGAGTGGTGATTGGGCTTCCAAATTTCGAAGCTCGCGACTACCTGTTGATTTCCCTTTGCCCTTTGCTTCGCCCGCTGAATCCGCTGGCTGGCGGAGTAGTGTGGACCGCGATGAGGTTTCTGCCTTCTGCCCTCTGCCTTCTGCCTTTCTTCCATTGCCTTCCTGAATATCCCTTGCTTCCTCAAACTTCTCCCGCAGCTTCTTACCCAAATTGGCACTCAGCGGCATGCGGCCGCCCTGCCAGCTGGGGACTATCGATTTCTTTGCATTTGATTTTCGTACCAGTGCTGTCATATCCTTGATGGTTACCAGCTCCAGGTTACGTCCGGCCAGGGTAAACACATCGCCGGGTGATAGACGGGTAATAAACCATTCTTCAATTACGCCAATAAAGCCGCCACTTACGAACTTTACTTTCATCATAGACTCGCTAACAATGGTACCGATGTGCATACGGTGCCGCATGGCTATGCGCCTGTTGTTGATGCGGAACACACCATCGATAACTTCTACCTTTTTATATTCATCATATTGTTGTAATGCGTTGCCGCCCGAGGTGATAAATTCCAGAATGGCCATCCACTCGTTGTCGGTCATTTCGCGGTAACAATAAGTAGATCTGATCTCTTTCAAAAGCGGCTCGGGTAAAAAGCCATCTGAAATAGCGAGGGTGCTCAGGTACTGGATCAGCACATCGAAGCACAGCATCATGGGTTCTTTGCTTTCAATGAAGGTTTCTTCCACCGCATTTTTCAGGGCGGCGGCTTCCACCAGTTCCAGTGAATGGGTGGGCAGAAAATAGATCTTACTTACTTCGCCCGGACTGTGACCACTTCGACCGGCACGTTGTAAAAAGCGGGCAACACCTTTGGGCGAACCTACCTGTATAACGGTTTCTACAGGTCGAAAATCAACACCCAGGTCAAGACTGGCCGTGGCTACCACCGCTTTCAGGCGGCCGGCGTGCAGGGCTTCCTCTACCCAAATGCGCAATTCCTGTTCAATACTGCCATGGTGTAAGGCAATGGCACCCGCCAAATCGGGGGCTACGTTTAATAATGCCTGGTACCATTGTTCGCTCATGCCACGGGTATTGATGAAGATTAGCGTGGTGCGGCTGTTGTTTAATATAGGCAGTACTTTATGGATCAGTTTTAACCCCAGGTGACCTGCCCAGGGATATTTTTCAATTTCATCGGGGATGATGGATTCAATGACTACGTCTTTACGGATGTTGGCTTTAACGATCTCCCCCCAGCCCTCCCGACTCGTCGGGAGGGAGTTCCCGGCCTCCCCCCATTGGGAGGAGGGGGTATTATATACAGGTGACAGTAGCACATCCTTGGCTTGATCCAGATTGCCGATGGTGGCAGAGATGCCCCATACCTTCAGTTGTCCGTTCCTTAATGCTACCAGTCGTGAAACTGCGAGCTCTACCTGTACGCCCCGTTTGGAACCGATGAGTTCATGCCATTCATCCACGGCCATGGTTTGCAGGGTTTCAAATGTGGCGGGATAGCCTTTTTGTGCCAGTAACAGGTGCAGGCTTTCGGGTGTAATGATCAATACTTCGGGCATGCGGCGTTTTTGTCGCTGCCGTTCGTTGATGTCGGTATCGCCGTTGCGGATGCCTATTTTCCATTGCATCCCCAGCTCACTGACCACCTCTTCCATGGCCCGGCCAATATCTTTGGCCAGTGCCCGTAAGGGCGTGATCCACAACAGCTGTAATCCATTATTTGCTTTTGATTGCCAGTTATCCGGATGCAGGTTTATAAAATCTATCAGGGCGCCCAGGAACACAGAAAATGTTTTACCACAGCCTGTGGGCGCATTCACCAATCCGCTTTTACCATTTATTATATGCTGCCAGGTTTCTTCCTGGAAGGTAAACGGATGGTGGTTTTTATTTGCCAGCCAGTTAACGATCCTTGTATATCCGGTAGTAGTTTGAAGCCTCATATCACATGGGCATGCAGAAAGATGACCTTTTCCTGAATGCCTTTCCTTTGCGAAGTAATTTAGTAAATTTTTCGGAGCTCAAAGGAATTCCGATTTCATTGTTGTGGGCCAACCCACACCCCCTCCAACCTCTCCGCCAGCTGGCGGAGGATGCTTATTTCAATAATGCATTATTCCCTGAAATGGAAAATAATTCCTGTAAAGGGAAATATTGGGTAGCTGATACGGTTTTTCAAGAACCTGCTAAGGGTAATTCAGTAATAGGAGTACCAGATTATAAGTGTGATAAGTACAGGTATTTATGTAGTGGATAAAAATGTAAATTATGGATTGCGATCCCGTTTTTTATAAACTGGCCTGGGTTTGGCGTTTAAACACGCGCAACAAGATAACCCCTCGATCCGCATGAAACTTGATTCCCGTACCCGAGCCAATACCCGTTGGTTATTGGTAATACTGTGGGTGGTATTATCCACCCGGGCTATAAATGCCCAATGTCCGGCAGGCAGTACGCCGAATACACCGGGTACCTATGCCTTAGGTACTACCGTTTGTATCACTACCGCCGTTTCGGGTAACATTACGCTGAACAGCGGGGCTACCATGATAGTGATCAGTGGAGGGAATTATACAGGTAACCTGGATGCAAAAAAGGGTTCAGCTATAATTATTCAGAACGGTGGGATCTTTGCGCCCGGCAACGCCAATAATTTTGCCGCTACATTGACCAACAATGGTACGGTGAACGGAAATATTTCAGTTGATGACGGCGCTGCCATCACCAATAACGGCAGTTTTACCTGGGGCGCCAGCTGGAACCAGAACAAAACTATTACGGTGACAAATACCGCCTGTGGCCGTATGAGCTTTAGCCAGAACACCAATGTAAAAGCAAACGCCCAGATAATTAATAACGGCGTACTGAATTTTGCGCAGGGGCTTACTTCCGATAATGGCACCACTATCAATAACCGGGGAAGGATCACTTTCAGTGGTGACCTCAATATTGGTGGTACGTTTATCAACCAGAATAAAGCCATTATCAAAGGGAATAACAATACCATAAGCAGTAACAAAGTAGGTGATTCGCTGATCAACACCGGAACAATCACGGTTAGTAATACCAGCATAAAAACTTCCACACGCACCCGTAACGAAGGATTGCTCGTTGTTGAGGGCTCCTATACCATCAATGGAGAATCGTTCAAAATAAATAATAGTAATGCTTATGTACGGGTAGGAGGCTCTTTCAGCAATAATGGCCAGGTTCAGGGAAATGGCAGTTTGTATGTTGGTGGCGCTATTGGGAATAACCAAACTATAAGTGGAAATGGCCCCGCCGCCCCCCTTACTGTTAACAAAAATTCGGGTGAAATAAACGGTACGACCTTCGCCATAAACTATAACAACGCGCTGGTTTCAAAAGACACTACTAACTATACACCCACCATGGCAAACCCGGATGCGTGTGTGGTCCTGGATTTGGTAGTGGTTCCAACCCGGAATATAGTAGCCACACCAACCGGAGTGTTCCCTAATCCATTTAAAGATATTCTGCAAATAAGTATGCAACTGGAGAAAGCCGGAGTGATTCAGGTAGCGCTGTACAATTCAAGTGGTCAATTGGTAAGCAAGGTTCAACAGCAAGGTCTGTTGGGTAGGAATACCATTGTCATGTACAATTTGTCGGCGCTGCTACCCGGTATTTATCTGGTGCAAATAAAAACAGACAAACATACTTCGTTCGAGAAACTAATTAAATAGTGTTACACGAGGGTTATTTTGCACATCAGGGCTCCGCTTTTGCGGGGCCTTTTTTACAATAGGGAAGGGCAGAGGGCAGAAGGCTGAAGGCAGGGGCAGAGGGCAGAAGGCAGAGGGCAGAGAAAGAACAGCCAAAAGTGCCAGTACACGGAATTCGCCGTCGCGGTGACCGCAATAAAGTACTCAGGACCCAATAACCAATAACCCAAGAACTCAGAATTTTGAACTTAAAACTTTCAACATTAAACTTGTATTCAATTCCCTACAACGTCTTCAAATACTCCAACACCGCCTTCCTTTCCTTTTCCGTTAATCTATCTCCAAATGTATGTCCATAATTACCATAGCCGGGTTGATCGGTATTGTAAGTGTATTTGTCGAGCGCCTTGGATTCTTTTGTATACTTCCAGCCTAGTTTTTCATAATCATAAGTGGGTTGGTCAAAATCACGGCTCCAGTATTTAGGACGAAGATCACTGTTGAGCAATGCTTCCAACGTGGGCACTGAACCGTTATGCAGGTAGGGCGCCGTTACCCAGATGCCATCGAGCGGCGGCGCAATGTATCCCATAAATGGTTCCAGCCGGGCCGGGTGATCGCCTGTGGTAAACCAGCTTTTATTGAACCATTCAACAAACTGCGGACTGGAATAATTGTTCTTGTACAACAGGGAATCTGTTTGAATAACCGCTTCCGGTATCAACAGGTTGGGATATTTTTCATCATCGCCATAGGAACCATGACAGCCGCCGCATTTTTTATTAAAGATCTTTTCGCCTTCACCGGCCAGCGTATGATCAATAGTGCCGGGATATTTAGGTGGCTCCAGTGAATAGATATAGGCCAGCAGATCGGGCATGTGGGAATCTACTTCTGCTGATTCTGCTGTATCATTGACGGTGAGCAGGTTAGAGGCCATCAGGAAACGGCCAAAGTCGCCACGGCCAAATCCATTATAGAACATCGCATTCTTTTTCTTCAGCAACCACCATGGTGGTACATCGGATGGAATAACACCTTCGGGTATATTCAGCTGTGTTTCGGGGTTCCATTTAAAGGTAACAGGATCCCGGTGTGCTACCAGTACAGCTGCCAAACGGTCGGCGGTATTTACACCCCGTGTATTAACGATGAGGTAGGGGGTGATGGTTTCAGCTACATCCAGAAATGGTTTGGCCGCTTTGTACCGGTTGGGAGCGGTGAGCTTCAGCATGCTCTCCACCATTTTCAGGTTTTTTACATTCAGCTTTTCATTATGGGTGAAATCAATAAACGTGTTACCCAATCCCATCACCAACTGACCATCGAACACCTGGGCATGACATTGCATACAGTTGGGCGCCACCAGTACTTCGCCATTGGCAGCAGTAACGGTATTGTATTCATGTGAGATCTCTGCATTGTTACCCGTGCGTTGCAGGTAATTGGTTTTGCTTTTGCCAACGCCCATGAGCCAGGTCTTGAAAGGAATGCCTCCTTTTACATACTCTCCGGTTGTTAAATACTCATATCCTTTTTGCACATCGCCTCCAGTGCGTTGCGTGCTTGGCGGAATAGGAACGGGTTCATATTCGCCGGTAACCAACACACCTGTAAAGGCTACGCCACTGATCACAATGAGAAGTAGAACCATCCATTTAGTCATCTGTAGGAATTATTTCCCTAAGGTACGAAGGATGTCCACTCACCACTCACAATTTCATTTTCCATAAAGTTCCAACATTTGTTTGAGGTCCTCTAACGTGTTGATATCGTTTGGTAATTTATCCGTTCTCCAGCGGCTGATGCGGGGAAAACGAAGGGCAACGCCCGATTTGTGGCGGTTGCTGGCAGCTATTCCTTCAAAAGCTATTTCAAAAACCAGTTCGGGTTTTACGGTGCGGACCGGTCCAAATTTTTCGAGGGAGTTCTTTTTCACAAAGGAATCTACCTGGGCAAATTCTTTATCGGTTAATCCGGAGTATGCTTTTGTAAACGGAACCAGTTTGTCGCCATCTTTTACGGCGAACGTATAATCGGTGTACAGGTTGCTGCGGCGACCGGTGCCTTTTTGTGCATACACCATTACCGCGTCGATGGTTAGGGGATCTATTTTCCATTTCCACCAGTCGCCCCGTTTGCGGCCAACCTGGTAAGCCGATGATCTTCGTTTTAACATCAGGCCTTCGCTGTTGAGGCTGCGGCTTTGTTCGCGCGTGGTGGTCAATTCCTCCCAATTGTTGAAAGTAACTATAGGGGATAGTTGCAACCAGGGCAGTTGCAGGGAGGTGATCAGTGTTTCCAGGGCAGCCCGCCGTTCAGCTAACGCCCAATGCCGGATGTCTTCACCTTGTAATTCAAGCAGGTCATAGGCGAATAACCCAACCGGTGCTTCCTGTAAATTCTTTTTAGTGATGTTCTTGCGGCCGATGCGGGTTTGCAGTACGTTGAAGTTAAGTACCTGTCCTTCTTTGTAGGGTAGAATTTCACCGTCTAATACGGTGCCGTTTTCGAGTTTGCTTTGCAGGATGCTGTATTCGGGGAATTTATCAGTGATGAGGTCTTCGCCACGGCTCCATACAAACAGCTGGTCGTTGCGTTTTATGATTTGTCCGCGAATGCCATCCCATTTCCATTCGGCCTGCCAGTCGGAGGGTTCGCCAAGGTCCTGCAAGGGGCCTTCCAGCGCATAAGCCAGGTAGAAAGGGTAAGGCTTTGAATGATCGGTTTGGGTTGACTGCTCGCTTAACAACTGGTCAAAGGAGGTAGTGGCTGGGTCCCAATTACCGCTGATACGATGGGCAATAACACTGGGGTCCAACTGAACCGTGCGGGCCAGCGCATTCACCATTAATTTTTGCGATACACCTACTCTGAATGTTCCCGACAGTAACTTGTTGAACACAAACCGTTCACGGCTGTTCAGTTCCTGCCACGACTGCAGGATAAATGTTTTCTTTTCGGGTTCGGTAGCTTTCTCCAGTTGCTGGAATTGCTCTACGTAGTAGTGTAACGGATGGGCCTCCTCCCGACCCCCTCCGGTGGAGGGGGAGTTGGCCTCCTCGCGACTAAACCTCAGTTTGCCGCCTATTTCAGCCGGCGGAGAGAAGTCAGTATTATTTTTATCAGGTATAAGTAAAGCAATGGTCTCCGACAAATCACCCACGGTATGATAACATTCCTGGAAGAGCCAGATGGGCAGATCGACCAGTTCACAACACCATGCGGCCAGCTGCGTACCGCTAACGGTGCGGCGTGGCCGGCGGCCACTGAACAGGGCAATTACCCATACTTTATCTTTTTCATCGGCATGCGAAAAGTAGGTTGATAATGCCTGCAGCTTATCATTTGTTTTGGTGCTGGTACCAAGACTAAATATCAGTTGTGCAAATTCCCTCATTGTTCAATTGTTGGATCCTGGGATTGGGTTTCTTCCTCCTCATTCCCAAACTCCGTTTTTACTTCTGAGGCATCGATGCCAATTTCGTTCAGGTAGCGGCTGAAGACCGATTGAAAGCCATGCGTAATGTATATCTTTTGTGCGCCGGTGGCTTTTACTGCCTGTAATAAACCCTGCCAGTCGGCATGATCACTGAGGGCAAAACCTGCATCGGCATTTCTGCGGCGCTGATTGCCACGTACCTGCATCCAGCCACTACAGATGCCCGTGCTGTGGTTGGTAAAACGACGCATCCAGGCACTGCCATCTGCAGAAGGCGGTGCAATGACCACACTGCTTTTGAAAGCCTCTTTGGGTGTTTCCGGAGTGATCCGTTGTACGGCAGGTAGTTTAAAACCTGCCTGCAGCAACGTTTCATGCACATTCCAGATGGCGCCATGTACATAAATATTACCGGTTACTTCTTCCAGTGCCTGTAATATCCGTTGGGCTTTTCCCAGGCTGTAACCGATCAATACGGATGTTTTGCCGGCTACTTCATTACTGCGTACCCAGTTTTGTATGTCGTGATAAATTTCGTGTTGCGGTTTCCAGTTGTAAATGGGCAGGCCAAAGGTTGATTCCGAAATAAACGTATGGCAGGGAATAGGCTCAAAGACACCGCTGATGCCATCGGGTTCCGTTTTATAATCACCGCTTACTACCCAAACTTCGCCTTTGTGCTCAACACGAATCTGGGAAGAACCGATGATATGTCCGGCCGGATGAAGCGATACCTTCACTTCATTCAGGTAGACCGGTTCATTCCATTCAACAGTTTGATAATTGTAAGGACCCAGCCTTAATTTTAATAAGGGCAGGGTATCGCGGTGGCATAAGTACGACTGGCTGCCAGGCCGGGCATGATCGCTATGGGCATGGGTGATCACGGCTTTGTTAACCGGTTGCCAGGGGTCAATGTAGAATTGCCCTGCTTCGCAATACATGCCTTTGTCTGTAAATGAGATCAATGCCATGGAGACCGCTTTAGTTCTCGTATTAAAGTTACCTGTAAAAAAGATATGCCACACCTTTAATGATGTGGCATGTCCAATATCTTAGAACTCAGAACTAATAAACGGTCTTCACAACTCCATCAACTTTCTTTACGAAATATAATTTCTTGTTCTCAAAATAATCAAGTGTCATGGTGGCCCTGTTGATCACCGGCTGAATATCGAATTCGCCAAAGAGCATGTATTTTTTATCGCTCATGCTCGATCCCAGGTTTTTGCCATAGATGGTTAATAAATGGCCAAAATGATAAAGGCTTTCAAACCCACGGAAAACCATATCCGACGGACGGGAGTAATAGGTATTCTTGAAGTTCTCCAGCACGGTGGTGGCCAGTTTGTTAGTTGGGTTCACATAAAATGGCGTGCTGTACACTATTTCCAGGTTCTTGAATTGCGATTTTTCAAAATCGATCACATCCCAGTTAGGCATTCCGATTACCACATTGGGATCGCTGGCATTGCTCATTAATGCCAGTTGCTGGCAGAGTGTTTGGGCGAAGTTTACATCCAGGCTGGCGGCCAGACAAATATTTTTATTCTCACTGCTGATGTATGGCTGCAGTTTATCCTGGGTGAAGTTAGCATCGAGGGTAACGTACTTCATCTTCAGCTTTACCGCGGTAGTTTTTTCAAATTCGGTAAAGTAATTCTTTACCCGATCATCATCGCCCTTCTTCTTAAACACAATTATATCAGATAACGAATAATTCTTTTGCAGGAACCGGTAAATGCCAATGCAATGGGTGAGCAGGGTAGGGCTCAATATTACGTAATGCGGGTTGTTCTGGATGCCTGCATCGTTGGGATAGTTGGCATTGATAAAGGGAATATCCAGCGTAGCGGCTACGCTGGCCAGTTTTACTGCTTCATTGGCAGTGACCTGTCCAATGATGAGGTCCATTTCTTTAAATTCTTCACTGGCAAACAGGGAATCCATTTGCGGTTGCGGGGCCTTGATATCATATACATGAATATCCAGTTTAATACCTTCTTTTTGTAAGGAGTCGATGGCCAGTTCTGCGCCTTCCCAGAATTCTAACCCCGGGCTGGATTGTTTAGGGAAAGTTTTGGCATCGTACCGGTAATTACCGGTGATATCGAAGGCTGAGTCAAGAAACAATGGGGTGAATATGGCTATTTGCTGGCGTCCGGAATCGGTTTGCGGTGTTACTGTAGCTGGAACTGGTTGCAGTGGTTGCGCCGGTTGTGTTTGACCTGTTGTTGGCGGTGGTGTTGGTGTAATTTGAGCAACTACCGGTGCTACCCAGGCCATGGCAAGGCATGAAAATAATAATACGAACCATTTTTTCGTCATAGGGAATCTTTTATTGGCTAAGTATTGTAAAATCACTACTATTTTCATCCTCATATAACTCAAAGTTACCAGTTGCCGGTTACCGGTTTTCCCGGCACCCGGTAACTGGTAACCGGTAACAATGTTTTAGACGTTTACTCCCATTCTATCGTTGCAGGTGGTTTACTGCTGATGTCGTATACCACCCGGTTAATCCCTCTCACATTGTTGATGATATCAGTCGAAATATGTGCCAAAAATTCATAAGGGAGGTGAGCCCAGTCGGCGGTCATACCGTCTACCGATGTTACGGCTCGTAAAGCTACGGTGAATTCGTACGTTCTTTCATCACCCATAACTCCCACACTCTTAACCGGTAGTAAGATGGCGCCTGCCTGCCATACCTGGTCGTATAATTTATGTTCCTTCAATCCCTGTACATAACGGTGGTCGGCTTCCTGTAATAATTGCACCTTTTCGGGGGTGATTTCACCCAGGATGCGGATGGCCAAACCGGGACCGGGGAAAGGATGACGATTTAACAGTTCGCTGGGAATTCCCAGTTCTGCACCCACGCGGCGTACTTCATCTTTAAACAGGTAGCGTAAAGGTTCTACCAGTTCCAGGTGCATAATATCGGGTAGGCCGCCCACATTGTGGTGCGATTTGATGGTTACCGAAGGGCCATGCACCGATACGCTTTCGATCACATCGGGGTAAATGGTACCCTGGCCCAACAGCTCAACGCCTTCAAAAGCCTTGGCTTCCTGTTGAAATACTTCAATAAACAGGCGGCCGATGGTTTTACGTTTGGCTTCGGGGTCGGTTTTACCTGCCAGCTGATCGTAAAATAGTTGTTTGGCGTTTACGCCTTTTACGTTCAGGCCAATGGTTTTATAGGTTTCCAGTACCTGCTCAAATTCGTTTTTGCGCAGTACGCCATTGTCCACAAAAATGCCATACAGGTTTTTACCAATGGCCTTATGAATCAATGTTGCTGCAACGGTAGAGTCAACACCGCCGCTCAGGGCCATGATCACTTTACGGTCGCCGATCTGTTTTTTCAGGTCGTTTACCGTATCGGTGATAAAGTGGGCGGGTGTCCAGTCTTGCTTAACGCCGCAGATATTTACCAGGAAATTCTTGATCATTTTTTTCCCTTCCACCGAGTGGTATACTTCGGGGTGGAACTGCACACAGTACAGGGGATTGGTTTCACTGTTCTTTTTAAAGGCAGCGAAGGGGATGCCGTCGGTAGTGGCCAGCACGCTGAACCCGGTGGGCAATTGCAGTACAGAGTCGCTATGGCTCATCCAAACCTGCGATTGCTCCATAACATCTTTCAGCAACACGTCTTCGGTTTGTTTGTGCATCAGGGCACGACCGTATTCGCGTTTGTTGCTTTTGGCAACCTGTCCGCCGAATTGTTTGGCCGTTAACTGGGCACCATAGCAAACTCCTAAAACGGGCAGTTGCTGGTTCAGGGCTTTAACATCTACTTCCGGGGCATTGACGTCGTTCACGGAAAAAGGCGAACCCGACAGGATTATACCTCTCAGTGAAGGATCAAATTCAACTTTTTTGTGATAGGGAATTATTTCGCAATACACGTTGGCCTCCCGGACGGCCCTGGCAATCAATTGAGTATACTGACTGCCGAAATCGAGAATAAGAATCTTTTCCGTCATGGTGGTGCGAAGGTAAGAAAATACAGCTTAAAGGCAGAAGGCAGAGGGCAGAAGGCAGAGAGAAAAAAGGCGATGCTTATTTTAAGGAATCCCCTCCCGGGAACTTCTGGGAGGGGTAGGGGTGGGTTTGAACATCAAACTTTGAACTGGCATGCCGGATTACAATAAAACCTTATTCATCAGCCTATTACTGTAACATTTTGCTGCGAATTGCGTCAAATGCTATAAAAACCGGGTATATTGTAATACCTATTCAAACTAAACCTACATATATGAAAAAATGGGCCGCTCTGTTTGTATTGACTGCCGTTATTGGAACCAGTTGCCACTTTCCCGGCAAACGCATAAAAGGAAATGAACAGGTAACCACCGAAAACCGGCAGGTAAGTGGTTTTTCCGGCGTTACATCGCATGGCAATTTTAATGTGTATGTAGCTGTTGGCAGCCCGGCTTCCGTAAAAATTGAAGCAGAAAGCAACCTGCTGCCTTATATTGAAACCTATATCGATAATGATAATCTGCAGATCGATACCAGGGATGAAGTATGGCTTCGCCCAAACCGTACCATAAAAGTATATGTAACTGCTCCCCGGTTCAAACAAATACATTCTTACGGCTCCGGCGATATAGTTGGCCAAACCACCATTACAGATTCTTCCAAACTGGACCTGAAAGTAGCCGGGAATGGCCATGTTAACCTGCGTGTAGATGCGCCTGAGGTGGCAGCTGAATTAACCGGTAACGGCGGCATCGAATTAAAAGGCCAGTCTAAAAATTTTGACTGTAAACTAACCGGCAATGGCAATTTAAAGGCATACGACCTGATGGCGGAAGAAACCAAAGTGAAAATACTGGGCAATGGTGATGCAGAAGTATATGCCAGTGTAAAACTGGATGTGACTGTTACCGGAAATGGCAACCTGCATTACAAAGGAAATGCACAACCTTCTACGCATATTACCGGGAATGGCAGTATAAACCAGGTGAAATAATTCAAACACCAGTAACCAACCATATATGAAAAAGACAGCGCTTGTATTATCGATAGCATTGGTAGCATTGAGCTCCTGTTTCTGGCATGGTCACCGCATAAAGGGAAATGGCCATTTGACAACGGAGACAAAACAGTTCGGCGAGATCAAAGGCGTTGAACTGCATGCTTCTTTTGATGTATACCTTACTCAAGGCAGTCAGACCGGGGTAAAAATTGAAGCAGAGGACAATATCCTGCCTCATATTGTTATGAATATGGAAAATGATGTGCTGAATATTGAAACGGAAGATAACATCTGGCTACAGCCACGCAAGGGTGTAAGGATCTATGTTACTTCGCCTGTTTTTAACACCATTAAATCAAGTGGTTCTGGCAATATAAAATCCGAAACAAAGATCACCAGCGACAAACAACTCACCATTAGTGTTTCAGGAAGCAGTGATATTAATTTAGACGTAGATGCACCTGAAATTAATACCCATGTTTCCGGCAGCGGTGGTATTGAACTCACCGGTGAAACAAAGAAAATTTATGGGCAGGTGAGTGGTTCCGGCGATATAAAGGCAATGAAATTAATGGCTGAAGAAGCTGAGTTGAATGTGAGCGGAAGCGGTAATGTGCAGGTTTATTCCAGTGTAAAACTGCAGGCCAATGTTTCCGGCAGTGGCGATGTGCGGTATAAAGGCGCTGCGCAGGCAAGCACCAATATCTCCGGTAGCGGAAGCGTTAAAAAAGTCGATTAGTCAACTTTATAAATCAACATACTTCACTCTTATCCAGATATCTCTGTTCCTTCCTTTATCATCTGTACAGGAAATCTTCACCGGCCCTTCTTCGGGCATAAAGAACTGGCGGTTGTGCGCTTCATCTGCTTTGTAAAACTGGTTGTTGACATACCAGTACACCTTGTGCACATCATTCCCCACATTACACGACAGCTGCAACGGCTCCGGGTGTTTTTTGCTGATAAAATATTCCGTTCCGCTTCGCGGAGAAGTAATGGCAGGGCCACCATCCTTGAACACCCGCTCACAGGCAGGATTATGTTCCGGCATCTTTTCATATACAATATGGCGTTCGTCAAAATAGCGCTGCATATCGGGAGTTACCGTTCGGTACCATTTCTTTTTATAGCCGCCGGCCGGCTGACAGGTTTTGCAATACGAGATCTTTTCATTGGCCGAAATGGCTATCTCCTGCATGTTGTTACAAAGCTGGGTCGATGAAATAAGCGGAATAAAATAATCGCTAACCGTGTTTTCACAATGCTCGCCGGGTGGCATCCCGGTTTCTGAACATACTATGCGCATGTCGCAGTCGGTTGGCTGACTGAACCATTCCTGATCGCTGTCGTAGTCGATGGTGTTGAAGATCTTAAACAGCAGGGGCGTGGCAATATTGGCACCGCTTAATTCAGGAATACCCAGGGCCGAGAAGTTGCCCGTCCAGATACCTACGGTATATTTTTTATTATAACCAATACTCCAGGCATCGCGGCGGCCATATGAGGTGCCGGTTTTCCAGGCAATCTTGGGCATGTGTTCGGTGCTTTGCCAGTTAAGCGGAAAGTCGGGCCGGTTTACTTTCGACAGGATCTCATTGATCATAAACGTGGCGGCGGGCGTTAAGATCTTCTCCCCCTCACCGGGTTGATGAAATGCTTCCTGGGTATACCTGGGCGATACATATCGCCCATTGTTGGCAAAGATGGTGTACATACCCGTCAGTTCTTCGAGCGTTGCGCCGCACCCACCTAATATCAGGGAAAGACCGAGTTTGCGTTTGTCTTTTTTTACCTGTTGAAAATTGCAGACAGTCAGCTTGTCAATAAATGGTTCCAGGCCCAGCCCTTGCAGGCTTTTAACTGCTGGTATGTTCAGGGAATGTTCCAGTGCATACTCCATGGTAACATACCCATTGAATTGTTTGTCGTAGTTCTCGGGCGCATAGCCGCCATAGTTTACTGCCACATCGGTGATGATAGCTTTGGGCGTCATCAACCCCTCATCGATGCAAAGTCCATACAACAATGGTTTTAACGTACTGCCGGGCTGGCGGATGGCTTTGGCGCCGTTTACCTGTCCCGCATCGATGGTATCTGTAAAGTTGGCCGACCCTACATACGTGATCACATTGTGGGTCTGGTTATCGATGATGATCACGGCTGCATTGCGGATGTTTTTAAGGGTGAGAATGCGGGCGTAATCTGCTACCAGTTTTTCGGTCTTTAACTGGGTATTCTGTTCAATATTGGTTTTAATGATATCGCCACCCTGTTGTTTCAGCTTCCAGGCCAGGTGCGGGATCAGCTGGGGAACAGTGCCCCGGATTGCATTGAGTGGTTCGCTTAATGCATCGGCAATTTCTTTTTGGGTGAACACATTGTCCTTGGCAAATCGTTGCAGCCAGCGGTTACGTTCCTGCACAATGCGGTCATTGTGTTTGCCCATTACCAACGACGATGGGCGGTTGGGGATAATAGAAAGGGCGGTGATCTCGGCCAGTGACAGGTGATCGGGGTTCTTTTTAAAATAAAGAATAGCAGCCGACTTCACCCCTTCAATGTTACCACCATAGGGAACCAGATTCAGGTATAATTGCAAAATCTCGTTCTTGCTGTACTTATGTTCCAGCTGTAGTGCCCGGAACATTTCAACTATCTTATTAAAATAGGTCCTGCCTTTGGGTTCCAGTGCGCGGGCCACCTGCATGGTAATGGTAGAGGCGCCGGAAGTACGCTTCCAGCGAAAGATGTTTTTGACAAATGCACGGCCAACGGCCAGCGCATTAATGCCCGGATGCCGGTAAAAATATTTGTCTTCTTTTTCGATAATAGTTTTTCGCAACAACGGCGAGATCTCTTCCAGCTCGGTTTTCATCCGCCACTTTTCATCTTTGGTTAGAAAAGCATGCAATACCTCCCCTTTGCTATCAGTAATTATAGTTGAATATTCGATGCGATCAGGCAACGGGAATACCCAGTTAAGTGAGAAGAAAAGAATAAGTGCAATAAAAATAGAAAGCAATAATCGTTTACTCCATTTGAATGCTACCTGGGCATAACGATGGCGGGGACGCCAGGTTATTATACGATTAATAAATTGCGGTATGGTTTTTCTTTTTGGGGTTTTCATGTGTGTGTTGGGGGGCTTCGTCAAGCCTTCCTCCGTAGTTTCCTTGCTAATTTCCGGTTTTCTTTCTATCAACAAAAGGAACAGTATAATATTTATATTCCTTTTTGTATTTTAACGCCTTCAACCCGCTCCGGATTGTTTACCGGGACTGGGTTGGACCTAACCACGCTAATACTTTTAACCCTATATGCGTAAGCAATTGATCGCCCTGATTACAATAGGCGTTTTTGTGCTATCAATAATAGCCGCCTGTAATCGTAGCGCAGTTTCCCTTAGCTATACCAATGCCAAAGGTGAGGTACAATCACTTGGTAACCTGGTATTCCGCTTTGATAAATCCCTTGTTCCTGATTCGTTGTTGAACAACTGGGATTCTACTGAGTATATTTCTTTTGAACCAAAGATTGCCGGTCGTTTTCGTTGGGAACATCCCGATGAGTTGGTATTCTCGCCTGCACAACCACTATCGCCTGCTACCAGTTATACGGCGAAACTGAGTGGCGATCTGCTTGACCATAGCAAATATGGCAAGCTCGAAAAAGGCGAGGCAATCAGTTTTTACACGCCCTATCTGAACCTGGACAATACCAACGTAACCTGGATGCTGCCCGATCAGCATTCTACTTCGGCGTATCCACAGGTTGATCTGTATTTTAACTATGCTATCAGTCCGGCTGCTATTAAGGATAAAATGATCCTTGAAGTAGGTGGCAAGCCGTTGAAATATAGCATTATCACAGAAGGTCCCGACAGCCGCATTTCACTCCGCGTATCGGGATTGAAGCTGGAGGATAAAGACCTGGAAGCTAAAGTGACTTTTGAAAAAGGACTGGTACCCGATGGCGGTGTCAATGGTACTAAGGAACCATTGGAGAATAAAGTGTTCATTCCTTCTCCTTATAATCTTACCGTGAATGATGTACGTGCCGAACACGATGGATTAACCGGAACGGTATATGTGCGTACCAGTCAGCAGGTAGTAATGGAAAACCTGGCGAGCCTCATTCGTTTTGAACCGGCGGTAAAGTTTTCGGTTCAACAATCGGAAGATGGATTTTCAATAAGCAGTGAGAATTTTGATGCCGATAAAAGTTATGTACTGAATATCAACAAAGGGGTACGTGGCCGTATTGGTGGTGTATTGCGAGAACAGTATAGTAATAATGTGGTGTTTGGGGAGTTGGAACCTTCGTTGAGTTTTGGAAACAGCAAAGCGGTATACCTGAGCGCACTGGGCAACCAGAATATAGAAGTACGCATTACCAATGTGCCAAAGGTGAAAGTGATCATTTCAAAGATCTACGAAAGCAACCTGCTGGCAGCGCAACGCTATGGATATAATCCGAAAGATTCAAGAGGGGATGGCGAAGGAGAAGACGGAGAATATTATGGCGGTGATTATAACGACAACAGCGATCTGTCGCTGGGCGATGTGATCTATGAACAGGAGATCGACGCACGCTCGCTGCCTAAATATGGCAACAGCCGGTTGTTCACGTTTAATGTGGAAGACCGCCTGCCCGATTTCAAAGGCATTTATCACATCAAACTGCGGTCAGCTACTGATTACTGGGTGAGCGATAGCCGGTTCATTTCAAAATCAGACCTGGGTTTAATTGCCCGTGAAGGAAATGATAAACTGTTTGTATTTGCCAACTCCATAAAAACGGCGCAACCGGTAAACGGAATGAACGTAGTGGTGTATGGCAACAATAACCAGGTGCTGGGTACCGGTGCTACCAATGCAGATGGCGTGGCCGAAGTAGCGTTCTCCCGTAAAGAGTTTGCCGGTTTTAAACCTGCCATGATCATTGCCAAAACAGCCAATGATTTCAACTACCTGCCGTTCAGCAGTACCCGGGTTAATACCTCCCGGTTCGACGTAGGTGGCAAACACAGCAACAGTACCGGGCTGGATGCCTTTGTATATGCCGAGCGCGATATTTACCGTCCGGGCGAAAAAGTGAATTTCTCTGTTATCCTGCGCGATCGCCAATGGAAATCACCCGGTGAACTGCCGGTAAAAATGAAGTTCCTGCTGCCCAATGGTAAAGAGTTAAAGAACTTCCGCAAAACACTGAATGCACAAGGGGCTACCGATGGGGATGTAGACATTTCCGAATCGGCCATCACCGGTAGTTATACGCTGGAAGTATATACGTCGAACGACGTACTGCTGGCCAGCAAGAATTTCAGTATAGAAGAGTTCGTACCCGATCGCATTAAAGTAAGCGCCAAACTGGATAAGCCTTTCCTGGAACCAGGACAAAGCACCCGCCTGGCCATCAATGCCGCAAACTTTTTCGGACCGCCAGCCGCCAATCGTAATTACGAGGCGGAGATCCAGGTAAGCTCCATCAATTTCAACCCCAAGAAATACGAAACGTTTAATTTCAGTATAGAAAACCAGGGCCTGTCGTTCGATAAAGTAGTGAAAGAAGGCAGCACCGATGAAAACGGTAATGCCAGTGAATTGTACGAAGCGCCAGCTTTGTTTGCCAACAAAGGATTGTTAAAGGCTACTTTCTATGCCACTGTGTTTGATGAAACAGGTCGGCCGGTAAGCCGCAGCGCCACCGCCAATATTTATACACAGAAGATGTTCTTTGGTATCGGCAGCGATGGTTACTGGTATTATCCACTGAACCAGATGGTGAAGTTTCCCATTATTGCACTGGATAAAGACGAGCATGTATTGAACGGTGCGCGCGCCCAGGTAAAAGTGATCAAACATGAATACCGTACCGTGATCTCAAAAAGCGGTGACTACTTCAGGTATGAATCACAGAAGGATGATAGGGTAGTTGCTGAACAAACTGTTTCCATCAGCGGCGAAAGCAGCACGTATTCATTTGTGCCCCGGTCACCCGGTAATTACGAATTGCAGGTGGCTGTCCCCGGGTCAGCAAGTTATGTAAGCAAAACATTCTACAGTTATGGTTTCTGGGGTGGAGAAAACACTTCATTCGAAGTAAACACTGAAGGTAATATCGATATTGAAGCGGATAAATCTTCTTACGAAGCCGGTGAAAATGCCAAGCTGTTGTTTAAAACACCGTTCAGCGGCCGCATGCTGGTAACATTGGAGACTGATAAAGTGGTTTCTTACCAATATGTAAATGTAGATAACAGAACAGCTTCGGTTGATCTGAAGATGACCGCAGAGCATTTGCCAAACGTATATGTGACCGCCACGCTTATTAAACCACATGATGTAAGTGAGATCCCATTAACAGTAGCGCATGGGTACAAGAGTTTGAGAGTTGAAGAGAAGAGCCGCAAAATAAATGTAGAGATCGTAGCGCAAAAATCGGTTCGTTCCCGTACGCACCAGAAGGTTACCGTAAAAGCAGCGCCCAACAGTTTTGTTACGCTGGCTGCGGTAGACAATGGCGTGTTACAGATAACAGGTTTTGAAACGCCCGATCCATACAACCACTTCTATGCCGCCAAAGCATTGGAGGTAAACGGGTATGATCTGTATCCGCTGTTGTTCCCCGAATTGAAAGCCACGTTAAGCAGTACGGGTGGTGACGGTGAATTGGATATGACCAAACGCACCAACCCCATGCCGGCCAAACGGTTCAAGATCGTTTCTTACTGGAGCGGTTCAACCAAAACCGGCGGCAGCGGGGAAGCGGAGTTTGAATTCGATATTCCCCAGTTCAGCGGTGAAGTACGGTTGATGGCCGTAGCGTATAAAGATGAAAGTTTTGGTAGTAACGAAACAGCTATGACCGTAGCCGACCCATTGGTGTTGAGTACGGCCTTGCCCAGGTTCCTGAGTCCGGGCGATACCGTAACCGTACCGGTTACCATTACCAACACCACAAAAGGATCTACTTCAGCAACAGCTACATTGAATGTAAGCGGTCCGCTGAATGTACTGGGCGATAAACAGCAATCTGTTTCACTCAACAGCAACAGCGAAGGCCAGGCCATCTTCCAGGTGGTTGCCGCGCCTGCCGTGAGTGTAGGTAAAATAAAGGTGGAAGTACAGGGACTGGGTGAGAAGTTTACCGATGAAACCGAGATCAGTGTTCGGCCTGCTTCACCTTTGCAGGTGGTAACAGGCAGTGGTTCACTTTCCGGTGGCAATGCACAGCACCTCAATATTCCGCTGAATGATTTTATGCCCAATAGCACCGATTACCAGCTGGTAATAAGCCGCAGTCCGGCTTTGGAGCTGGGTAAACAATTGCGTTACCTGGTTTCATACCCGTATGGTTGTACCGAGCAAACCGTATCAACCGCCTTCCCGCAATTGTACATCGGCGATCTGGCCGATCAGTTGCGTACGAATGCAGTAGGTAAATCTGCCGCCAACTATAATGTACTGGAGGCCATTCGTAAGATCAAATTACGCCAGCTGTACAACGGCGCAGTTACTTTGTGGGATGGAGAAGGTACGGAAGACTGGTGGGCTACCATTTATGCCGCACACTTCCTGCTGGAAGCTCAAAAAGCCGGGTTTGAAGTGGATAAGAATGTATTGAATGGCATCCTTAACTACATGAACAACCGCCTGAAGAACAGGGAAACCATTTTGTACTATTATAACAGAGACCAGAAAAAGAAGATCGCGCCCAAAGAAGTGGCGTACAGTTTATATGTACTGGCGCTGGCAGGTAAACCAAACGTGAGCGCGATGAACTATTATAAGGCCAACGCCATGTTGTTAAGCCTTGATTGTAAATACCTGTTGAGTGTGGCCTATGCGGTAGCTGGCGATAAAGCGAAGTTTAAAGAGCTGTTGCCTTCTTCATTCGCCGGCGAGGTATCGGTGGCACAAACCGGTGGCAGCTATTACTCCGACATTCGCGATGAGTCAATTGCACTGAATGCTTTAGTGGATGCCGATCCTGCCAATGCGCAGATCCCGGTGATGGCTAAACACGTAGCTGATAAATTGAAACAACGCTACTGGTACAGTACACAGGAATGTTCGTTCAGCTTCCTGGCCCTGGGTAAAATGGCCCGTGCTGCCAGCAAGGCTACCATCAGCGCCGATGTAAAAGTAAATGGCAAAACAGTAGGCAGTGTGAGTACGAGTCCGCTGAAATTATCGGCCAAACAACTTGGTGGCACCAATATAGACATTGCATCTAAAGGGGAAGGCCGGTTGTATTATTTCTGGCAAAGCGAAGGCATCAGCGTAAGCGGTTCTTATAAAGAAGAAGACAGTTACCTCAAAGTACGTCGTCGCTTCTTTGACCGGTATGGCCGGGCGGTTGATGGCAACACGTTCAATCAAAACGACCTGGTGATAGTGCAGATCACGCTGGAGAAAAGCTACAGCGGTGATGTTGACAACATCGCGATCAGCGACATGATACCAGCCGGGTTTGAAATTGAGAACCCACGTACCAAGGAAATTCCCGGTATGGAGTGGATCAAGGATGCCGCCACCCCTACAGCACTGGATGTGCGGGATGATCGCATTAATTTGTTTGATAATTTAAGCGGCAGCCGCAAAACGTATTATTATGCCGTACGCGCGGTATCGCCTGGTAACTATAAAATGGGTCCTGTAAGCGCCGAAGCCATGTATAATGGTGAATACCATTCTTACAATGGCGGCGGAGTGATAAGGGTGATCAAAAAGTAGGCGAGAAGACGAAAGAAATAATGCGTGCCACGGTTCTAAACCGTGGCACGCTTGTTTTTAGCCGGATTTCCCGATATTTGTTTATACCCATACTACAAAATGTCAGCGCCGTTACTACAAATAAATAACCTGCAGGTAGATTTTGTTACAGAGATCGGGACCACCATGGCCGTAAAGGATATCTCTATTACCGTGAACCGGGGTGAAATTGTAGCTATTGTAGGCGAATCGGGTTCTGGCAAATCGGTTACTTCATTATCCATATTACAGTTATTACCCAAGCCACCGGCCCGGTATACCAATGGAGAAATTCTGTTTTCTGCAGGGTCAGGAGAACCGGTAAATCTGTTAACGCAAACGCCTGAACAGATGCGTACCATTCGCGGTAACCAGATTGCCATGATCTTTCAGGAGCCCATGACTTCCCTGAACCCGGTTTTTACCTGTGGCCACCAGGTGCAGGAAGCGCTGCGGTTGCATTTGAAGATCGGCAAAAAGGAAGCCCGGCAAAAAACGATCGATCTGTTTAAACGGGTAAAACTGCCTAACCCCGAACAATTGTTCCGGCGTTACCCGCACCAGTTAAGCGGCGGACAAAAACAGCGGGTGATGATCGCCATGGCCATGAGTTGTGAACCTGCACTGCTCATCTGTGACGAACCCACCACTGCCCTGGATGTGACGGTGCAAAAGACCATTCTGCAACTGATAAAAGAATTGCAGCAAACCCAGCAGATGGGGGTTATTTTTATTACGCACGACCTGGGCGTGGTAGCAGAAGTGGCCGACCGGGCAGTAGTGATGTACCGTGGTGAAATTGTAGAGAGCGGCCCCGTAGCCAGTATTTTCAGCCATCCCAATCATCCCTATACAAAAGGCTTGCTGGCCTGCCGGCCGGTACTGCATCCTAAAGGGGAACGGTTGCCCATTGTAAGTGATTTTCTGGAGCATGACCGTCCGTTTGAAGCAGCCCGTTATACCCAGGTTGCTGAACCACCGGTTGAAATAAAAGGACCCGATACCACGGTAAAACAACCTTTTATACAGGTGTCGCGGTTGAACGTTTGGTTCCCTTCCAAAAAAAATCTGCTTGGCAAACCTCTTGATTATGTAAAGGCCATCGATAATATCCGCTTTGAGATTTACAAAGGTGAAACGCTCGGGCTTGTGGGTGAGTCCGGATGTGGCAAAACTACGCTGGGCAGAACCCTGCTGGGGCTTATTCAACCTACTTCCGGTTCGGTACGGTATGATGGAACGGACCTGGCAAAGGTGGATGCGCAAACCATGAAGGAAATGCGAAAAGACATCCAGATCATTTTTCAGGACCCTTATTCTTCCCTGAACCCGCGGTTAACCATAGGGGCGGCGATTGCTGAACCATTGAAAGTACATAACATTATTGCCTCCAGCGCCCAACGGAAAGACCGGGTAGTGGAACTGCTGGAGAAGGTAAATCTGAAAGCAGAACATTTTCACCGGTACCCGCATGAATTTTCCGGTGGTCAGCGGCAACGTATTGTAATTGCCCGGGCACTGGCCCTGAATCCTTCCTTTATTGTTTGTGATGAATCGGTGTCTGCCCTTGATGTGAGCGTACAGGCGCAGGTGTTAAATCTGTTGAATGACCTGAAAGCAGAAATGGGTTTTACCATTGTTTTTATCTCGCACGATCTGTCGGTAGTACGGTACATCAGCGACCGTATTATGGTAATGAACAAGGGAAAGATCGAGGAGATTGGCGAAGCGGAACAAGTATATTTTCATCCGCAGAAAGAATATACGAGACAATTGATAGCTTCTATTCCCAAGGGAATTTAAAGAATAACTACAAACAACTATCCCGTAACATTTTCATATATACTTCTCCTTTTTCCCGGGCAAATTGAATATTCCGTTCCGGAATTTCATCGGCATTGCCATAGAATTGAATGGCTTTGGCCACTTGTTCTTCCCTTAATAAATGCAGCATGGGGTATAAAGACCGGTTGGTATAGTTGGCGGCATCGTCTGGTGCACTGCCTTCGAACTGGTATTGGGGATGAAAGGTTGCCAGCTGGTAAACGCCTTCATACCCTTTTTGCTGTAGCAGCGTTTCGGCGAAGGAAATAAATTGCAGATAGGTGTCAAATTCCCTGAAGTAATCAGGGAAGATCAGCAGGGTAGTGGCAATGGATTTGTCTTTGTCCAGCCGCTTGCATTCTTTCAATAAAGCATTGCGGGCATCGGTGCGGGTTACACCATGTTCCACCTGGTAATGGATGGTATTGTTTTTAAACTCCCGGTTCGCGAATGGGCAAAAGTTCAGGCCAATAACAACCGACTGGATCCATTTCTTTGTTTGCGCTACGATTTGCTGATCATCTACCATGGGGGTAAAGGTAGGTTGATTAGTTGATACGTTGACGAGTTAACAAGGAAAACACCGAAGCCTCGCTATGCGAGGCTTCGGTAACCTGTCAACGTGTTAACTTGTCAACTAATCTCTATACCGTTGGCTTTTCACCATTTCCGATAAATAATTTCTATATAAGCTATACGACCGCGCGTCATAAAATACAGAGGCACTGCCACGGCGGGCGTATAACATTTCCTTCAGCATTTTCTCCAGTTGCTCTTTTACCGGTTTGTCGTTGTCGAGTTTGCGGTCTTCTTCAACGGAAGTAAAGTCGTCGTTCTTTATATCGATGGCATCCGGTTTTTCGGGCTGCATGCCAACTGTTGCCACGTTCCAGGTAATATCGTCGCGCATGCGTTTGTATTTAAAGAAGTATACATAGCCTTTTTTGTTTTCATAGGCTACCGGTAATTTATCGAGGTAGATCATCGTATCCAGCTTGTCGTAATTATCGAGCGGTTTAGCCACCAGGCTTCTGGCTATTTCCAGTTGGGTTTTGTATTGTTTAGGGAATTTGTCGAGCATGTTCAGGGTTTCCAGATCGGTGTACATTTCGCTGCGATACAGGTCTTCCTTTGCATATAGGGTGAATAGGGAATCCGGCATTTTGTAATTGTTACGTAATAACCGGATGAATGTATTATACCGCAATCGCCTGTCCTGCGTGGTTTGCAATTGTTCAAAGAAGCTTTTCACACCCGGGTTCCTGTTATAGAATGGCAACAGCAGAATGGCATACTGGTCCAGCTCTGCATTGCCGGCATCGGAGGTGATATTGTCGTCATCCTCGTCGTTGGCATAGGGAGATGCCGTGGGCGATTCTTTCCGGATGGCCATTTCCATTTTAGCTTTGTTTTCTTTGGCCAGTTGTTTTTTTAATAATTGTTTGGCCTCCAGGTAGATCTTGGGGAAACTGGTTTCGTAATCTGCTGCTTTCAGATAACCGCTATCGACCATTGTTTCGAGTAAGTTCATTACATCTTCCTCGTAGTCGTCTATATTCATCAGCTGCAGCAGATCAGGGAATAACTCCCTGGTAAGTGATAAGGTGTCGAACAAAGGCGACCAGCGTCCATAATAAGTGCTTCTGTTATTAGGTCGTGACACCGTGGTGAAATCGGCATAGGCCGGGTTTCCACGGGGTGTGCGGGTAGAGGAATAATCATCATCCATGATCGGTGGTTCCTGCAATACCAGGTCTTTAAATGCAATGAACGATGTTTTGGTACGCTGGTTCAGCAATGCGTTGAGGATGGCCGATTGCCAGTCTGCAGTGTCTTTTACTTTCCAGTACAGCTTTTTCAAATAGGCAGTGATGCTGGAATCTTTGAGCCGGCCCAGGTTTTCGATAAAATATCTTTTCAGTACCAGGTAATCTTTCATTTTCCAGTTCAGCGAATCGATGGCTTTTTTTATCAGGGGCACATCCGTTGAATCGAAACCTATCTGGTAAATTGATTTGCGGGCCCTTTTAACGGCCAGGGAATCTTTGCTGAACAGGTCCTTCATAAACCGGTCAGTCTTTTTGGTGAATAGCGATTCGCCTTTAAGGGTATCTACCGGTTTAAAACTGTTGAAGAAATTGGAGAGCAGGGCGCTTTGTTTGGTGAGCGTATCGGTTAAGGTGGAAATACCAAAGAAATGACCGTTGTTGTAAAATAGTTTTGCGATGATCAGCCGGCTGCTGTTGGTATCCGTTAACTGAATATCGCGGCATTGCATGCCATTGGGCAGCCGGTATGTTTTATTTTGTTTTATGATGAAGGTGCTGTCATTGAACCAGCTGGCAACCGCGGCGTTCTTCCACAGGTTGGTGCTGTCTTTTTTATAGGCGTATGGCGGCGCTTTGAAATGCATCACCAATATCTTTTCTCCAATGGTATCATTGCCGATAAGGCGGGTGCCAAAGGCGGGCAGGTTGTAATCGTCCGGGTCATCATCGGCTGTACCGTTTGTAAGTTGCAATAATTCTTCCATACCAGCCGATTCATTTTTTTTGTCGGGCTCGGTATATACCGGGGAAGTAACGGTGATGTTTAACGTGGTATCGGTACGTGGAACAGGGGCCGGGTATATATAAGGCGTTATGGAAAATGATTGCAGGAAGCGCTGGGTATTGGGATTGTCTGTTTTGTAGCAGGCAATAACGGCATAATACACAGGACCCTGGATCACATATTTAACGCTGCTGAAACTGCCATCCTTATGTTTGAATTTACTTTCCAGGGCGGGGTAACCATTCACCATAGTGAAATGGTGGCTGAGTTGTTTGTCTATGAAATCGGAATAGCCATAACTTTCATCCATCAGGTTCAGCTCGAAGCTGTCTTCTTCAATAAATGAATAGTTGTGCAGGTTGGCTTTCATAATGAGGTAGCTGTTGCCGGTTGCTGCTTCCCAGGCGGCGTATTCCAGTCTGTCGGTGCCAAAGCTGTTGTCTTTTAACAGGGCGGGAGTGTGCGGCATTTGTATGCTGAAACCGCCGGTAGGTGGTTGCCAGGTTTGCCAGGCGGCTGCGGTGTATTCTTTCAGGTGTATGGAGCCAAAGAAATCCTGCGCTTCATTGCCACTGACCACATATTCCCCGTTGCCGCTCATTTTAAACAGAATAATCTCAAAGGGCGTAACAAAGATCTGGTAATGCTGGTTATCGCCCCGGCGGGTACGGTTGATGACATCCAATCCCCGGTATCCGTTTTTAGTGATGGGAGTCTTCTTGATGATCTTGCCGGGGATGTTTTCATACAGCAGGCTGTCGATCTTTTTTAGTACCTGTTCACTACCATGTCCCCACGAGAGGCTGTTGGTTTTTATCCGGGTTACCATGTAGTAGGCACCGTTCACCATGTCGGCATATTGAACCACATCGAGGCCATTCCAGTCGGTAAATCGATAGAATTTTTTGCCGGGTATGGAAACGGTGTAGAATCCATCGTCGCAGGTTTGAGTAGTGAAGGGGGTATTGATCCTGATCTTGTCTACGGTTTCTTTTTGCAGGCTGTTGCGATCATCCATTCGCACGGGGCGCATGGTGTAGCCTTTTTGTCGCAATAATTCAATTACGCCGCGTTTGCCGGGTAAGTGGGCGGCGCCTACACCCACAAACAGCGCCATTTTTTGTATAATGGAATCAATGGAGTTGGCTTGTATTTCGTTGCGTTTGTACAGGAATTTCTCCTGGAAGGCATCGGAGAAAACGGTAAGGCTTTCCAGCGAGTCGAGCAGGTCAAGGTCGCCTTTGCGGTAAGCATCCTCTACTTTTTTGGGATTGGTCATCATGCCCTCATAGTCGTAGCTTCTTCTTTTTTTGTTCTGATCGCGCAGCATGGCTTTGTAGGCTTCCATCACCAGTTTTTCGCTTTCCTGGAAGTTCTCTACGCCGCTTACCCGTTTACCCAGTTTTTTACCGGTTTGAAAAATGTACATGTCGAGGAAGGTATCCTCTTCAAAATCCTCTGCCTGGCGGCCGTAGGTGCGGTACAACATGCCGTTGATCATGGAAGGCTCAACGGCCAGGGCTGCTTTCACGGCTTCTTCGTACCGGTCAATGGCAAAGGTGGTGATGCGCATATGATCGGTGGGCCAGTCCCAGCGGTTGGCGGTATACAGGTTAGCCATACCGGCCCCCCCGCGGCGGTTGCCGCCACGGAAGAACACAGACTGACTGTAATCATCCTGCCAGCTTTCGGGATTGGTTTCGAGCGCTACCACATCTGCACTTTTGATGGCCGTGTAAAAGGAATCACCGAGGTGAAAGGCCAGTTTATCGCTTACGTGCATGGTGCCAAACAGGTAAGATGGCTTTTTAAGGCCATTGCCACTGATCTCCCACAACAGGCTGGGGTACTTTTTAGAGGCCGGTTTGGGAACAACCGGTGTTGGATGGGGTGGCAGGGGAGCGGCGGTTTTTGGTTTATGGGCTGGCTGTTGCGCCATGGCTGGCAAAAAGATAACCAGCAACAGGACAGGCAACAAAGAGATAGGTTTTCTCATACTCGTTCAATAATTAAATGACCGTGACTTTTTTGAAATCCCGAGGTTATTTTAAAGAGGCGAACAATTGAGGTAACTGCTGAAATTCTCTTCTACCTAAATTTCGTAATAATATGCCAAATGTTAGCAGGGAATACTTTAAAGGGAGATGTTAAAAAGATAGAAAAGCATAAAAGTCTTCCCGGTTTTTTTATGGATGGCAGGTTGCCTGTCGGCCGCAGACTGAGATAAGCAATTTTGTGTATCCCGCTACAATTCTATCATATTACCGATTTTTAAATTTGGGTTCGGGTTCTTTTTTAATTACCTTTGCCCGCTCGAATTTGAGCTTACATGATGTCAAACCTGGTGCCGTAAGACCTCGTTTGTATCGGAATTAGACCCCCGATGTACCCTGATCTTACTCCCCCCTTGCTATCATGTGGCTTTATCAAAACAGTCAAAATAACACATGAAACTTTCACAGTTCCGGTTCGATTTACCACTTAACCTTATTGCCCAACACCCTACAAAGAAGCGTGAAGATGCGCGTTTAATGGTTGTGCATCGCAGCACTGGCCAGATTGAGAACAAACACTTCCGCGACATCATGGATTATTTTGATGACAAGGACGTGTTCGTAGTAAATAATACCAAGGTGTTTCCTGCCCGGATGTATGGACGCAAAGAGAAAACCGGGGCTAAGATCGAGGTGTTCCTGTTGCGTGAATTAAACAAACCAAACCGGCTGTGGGATGTAATTGTAGACCCCGCTCGTAAAATTCGCGTTGGTAATAAATTATATTTTGGCGAGAACGATGAGCTGATCGCTGAAGTGATCGATAACACCACTTCTCGTGGAAGAACGATCCGCTTTTTGTGGGATGGTACCGATGAAGAGTTCCGCAATATGCTCGAATTCCTGGGTGAAACACCCCTGCCCAAATACATCAAACGCAAACCGGAAGCAGAAGATAAAGAGCGTTACCAGACAGTTTATGCAAAACACGAAGGAGCCGTAGCAGCACCTACTGCTGGTTTGCACTTCAGCATAGAGCTGATCAAAAGACTGGAAATTAAAGGTATTCGCTTTGCCGAAGTAACTTTACACACTGGCCTGGGTACCTTCCGCCCCATTGAAGTAGAAGACCTCAGCAAACACAAAATGGATGCTGAATACTACAAGATCGATGACCTCTCCTGCAAAGTAGTTAACAAGGCTATCGAGGGCAAACACCGCATTTGTTCTGTTGGTACTACCACCATGCGGGCTATTGAAAGCTCTTATACCGCTGATAAACTGTTGAAACCTTCTGAGGGCTGGACAAACATCTTCATCCACCCCCCTTACCAGTTCAACATTGCCGATTCACTGGTAACCAACCTGCACCTGCCTAAAACCAGTCTGCTGATCATGGTATGTGCATTTGCCGGTTACGACCTGGCCATGGAAGCCTATAGAAAAGCCATCAAGGATAAATACCGTTTCTTCAGCTATGGAGACGCGATGTTGGTTATCTAGGGCAGGGCAGAAGGCAATGGGCAAAAGGCAGAGATGGCCTCCGAATTTCGAAAAGACTTACTAAATAATACAAAGCCAGTAGCAGCTAAATACTGTTACTGGCTTTTTTATGTTTAGCCAGTAGTGGCCGCGCTAAAGTGTATTTCTCTCTGCCTTCTGCCTTCTGCCCTCTTAGCGTTTCTCCTGGAATTGAAAGTAGTTTTCGCTGAAACCTGCATACACATAGGCTGTGAAATGCCTGTCGTCGAGAAACTCGATGTGATCATAGTATTCGATTATTTCATCCTGCGTAGCAGGATTTACCAATTTGATGTAGAGGCTGTGTTTTTCCGTGTCATCGTGATAAATATGTTCCCAGGTACCGGAATACAACTGTCCGATTGTATCGGTGTACCCGGCCTGGCCCCCTCTTTTAAAACTTAGTGTGCCTTCAAAGTGTGGGGAAAAATTGATGTAGTTAGGGGCGTAGTAATCAAATAATGTCCAGTTTTTACTGGTTAACAGGTTTTCAATGGGAGGGGTGGATTTGTCTTTCTTGCAGGCTGAAATGAGGAGTAAAAATGCAGGCAGGTAAATAAGGTATATTTTTTTCATATTTCAGGCTTTTGCGTTTCTACAAAATTGACCTTCTTTCTGATTGGTATAACCGGTAGTGGCGGCCATTTAACTTAATATTCAGCCAATTCCGGCTGGGGAAGGGAATTTGCCGGCGGGGGAAAGAATGGCTGGCTATTTTTAAATCAAAAAAGTAAATTTGATTATAAGTAGGAATGTATGAAAAAACTACTCTCTCTTTCTGTAACCTTAATTTGTTTTTCCTTGATACCTTACGCCCAAACCGTTATTCCGCTGTACCCCGATTCAATTCCCAATTCAAAACAGGTACCTGATGAAGAAAAAGCGGATACTAGCGTCTCAGGCAGGATCATGATAGGCAAGATCAGCCGGCCCACCCTCACCGTTTACCTCCCGCCCAAAGAAAAAGCCAATGGCGCCGCTGTAATTGTTATACCCGGCGGTGGCTATCGCATGGTGGCTGCGGTACATGAAGGCAGCGATGTGGCCAAACGGTTTAACGACATGGGCGTAACCGCCTTCGTTTTAAAATACAGGTTACCCAGCGACGTAACTATGGTAAATAAAGAAATAGGGCCTATACAGGATGCGCAACGGGCTATTCAGCTGGTGCGTGACCGCGCCAAAGAGTGGGAGATCGATAAAAGCCGGGTGGGCATCATCGGGTTTTCAGCTGGTGGACACCTTGCTTCTACTGCCGGTACGCATTTTAATCATGCGTATATCGATGCAGGTAAAAAGGTCAACCTGCGCCCTGATTTTATGGTGCTGGTTTACCCCGTTATAAGTTTTGCCGATAGTATTTGCCATATGGGCTCACGGGATAATTTAATCGGGAAGAACCCTTCGCCCGAAAAGAAAGAAGAATACTCCAATGAATTGCAGGTGACTAAAAAAACACCCCCTACTTACCTGGTGCATGCCGAAGACGACAGCACCGTAAAAGTGCAGAACATGTTATTGTTTGCTACCGCCCTGCAAAAGAATAAAGTGCCGTTTGATTTTTACCTGTACGAGAAAGGTGGTCATGGTTTTGGGTTAACCAACAAAACGAGTGAAGTGAAGTGGATGGATCTTGTTCAGGAATGGATGACCAAGAGCGGTTGGGTGAAGTAAGGGCAGAGGGCAGAGGGCAAAGAAATACAAGATAGAGTTGAATGTTGAAAGGCAAATAATCATTGCTAAACTATTAATATAAAAGCCGGTAACATCTAAAGAAGTTACCGGCTTTTAATTAATAAGACTTTACAAATTTAACGAGTTCATTTTCTGCCCTCTGCCCTTTGCCTTCTGCCCTTCACTACTATTCCAATCCAAACAGCCCTTTATTCAATAACTGCAGGGTTGTTGTTTTGTAAGAAGAAGGAACCAGCATAGATACGTTGTGCTTGCTGCCGCCATAGCTTACCATACGAACGGGTATGGGTGTTAAGGCATCGAACAGTTTGCTCAGGATATCCTTTGTTTGTGCAATTTCATTACCTACTACAGAAATGATGGTGTGATCGTGTTCTACCGTGATAGTGCCAAATGGCTCCAGCTCTTTTACGATAGACATCAGGTTACCACCATTGTCGATGGTTACTGATACAGCCACTTCAGAAGTAGTGATCATATCGATGGAAGTGCGGTATTTTTCAAACACTTCAAAGATCTTTCTCAGGAAGCCATAGGCCAACAGCATACGGCTGCTTTTGATGTTGATGGTGATGATGCCATCTTTTGCTGCAACGGCTTTCACGCCTACTGAACCTGCTTCCTGGGTAATGGTTGTTCCCAGTGCTTCAGGCGCCATGGTGTTCAACAATTTCACGGGCACCTTTTGTTGTTGGGCGGGCCAAATACAGGTAGGGTGTAAGATCTTGGCGCCGAAGTAAGCCAGCTCGGCTGCTTCTTCAAAGCTCAGTTGTTCAATCGGTAATGTTTTTTTAACGATGCGGGGATCGTTGTTGTGCATACCGTCAATGTCGGTCCAGATCTCACAAACAGAAGCATTTGCTGCGGCTGCAACCAGGGAGGCGGTGTAGTCGCTGCCACCACGTTTCAGATTATCTACTTCACCACGGGAGTTGCGGCAGATATAACCCTGGGTGATGAATAATTTTTTATCGCTGTTTTGTTGCAGAATGCGGCTCAGTTTCACTTTAATGGTGCTCAGCTGAGGTTCGTCCTGTGCATCGATGGTCATGAATTCCAACGCAGGCAACAGCATATGGTCGATACCTTTTTCTTCGAGGTATACGCTGAATAATTTGGTAGACAGTAATTCCCCTTGTGCCAGGATATCCTTGCTCAGGGCTTCACTGAAAGATATCTTTAAGATGATGTTCAGGAACTCAAAGTGCTCAGATACAATGCTCTTTGCCTTAGCATAGAGCTTGTCGGTCTTCACCAGTTCCTTTATAAAGGACTGGTAATGCGCTTCCAGCTTATCGATCAATTCTTTAGCCTGCTCGCGATTTCCGGAGGCCATCGCTTCGCCAATAGCTACTAATGAATTGGTGGTGCCGCTCAATGCGCTCAACACTACAATTCTTGGCTCGCTGACGTCTTTGGTGATCAGTTGCGCTACCTGGTGCATCCGCTCGGGTTTGCCCACTGAGGTACCGCCAAACTTCATGATTTTCATCTCAGATATATTATTTAGGGCTGCAAAGATAATAACCAGTTCCCAGAATACAGCTGAAAGCTATAAGCTGTAAGCCAAAGGCGGGGAACACTGAACTTTACACTTTAAACTTTGAACTATAGCGTAACGCCAAACTTTTCCCCTACCGCCGCTAAATCCTTCGCAACAACATCAAGTACAGGAATACCGGTTTTCATTCTAATGGCTTCCATTTCACGTTCAGGATCGCCGGGGATGATTACTTTCTCCTCGCCTTCAACGGTTTTGGCGCTGCGGAAACGACGGATCCAGTTGTCCATATGTTGTTTGAAATCGGCGGCAGGGCGGAAGGCATCCACCCGCATGGCACCAAAGAAATGACCAATGCCTTTACCGGGCATATCGGTGGGCATGGGCACATAGGCCGGGAAGGGAGGTACCCAGGGGCCGTAATTGGCACCGCTTAATACGGCGGAGAATATATCTACAACAGCGCCCAGGGCATATCCTTTATGGCTGCCGTGTTCACGGTCGCCGCCCAGGGGCAGCAGGGCACCGCCGGTTTTTAATTCATGGGCATTGGTAGAAGGATGGCCTTCTTTATCCTGGATCCAGCCCAGCGGGGCTTCCTGATCTTTACGTTGTAAGATCTCCAGCTTGCCATTGGCGGCAGTGGTGGTGGCCAGGTCGGCCACAAAAGCAGGTTCCTCGCCGGCAGGGATGCTTACACAAATGGGATTGGTGCCCAATAACCGCTCCGTAGAGAACGTAGGCGCCACGAGCGGACTGGCATTCGTCATGGCCATCCCGATCATGTCATACTCCAGGGCCATCATAGCATGATAGCCGGCAATCCCAAAGTGATTGCTGTTTTGCACACTTACCCAACCGGTCCCTACTTTCTTTGCTTTTTCAATAGCTACCTGCATGGCATAAGGAGCCACTACCAAACCCAGGCCGCTGTCGCCATCCACTACAGCGGTGGACGGGGTTTCATGAATGATGCGGATATTGGGCGTGGCATTCACCCGTTTTGCTTCCCACAACCGAATATACCCGCTGAGGCGGGCTACGCCGTGCGAATCGATGCCGCGCAGATCAGCATTTAACAGCACCTCGGCAGCGAGGCCAGCCTGTGCTGACGGACAACCCATATGTAGAAATATCTTTTCGGTAAAATCGAATAACTGTTGGTACGAGTATATTGTTTCTGCCATGGTGCAAAGAAACAAAGATTCTCTGATTCGAGCCCCCGCCCCCTCCACCGGAGGGGCGGGGGCTCGCGACTGCCGTGTTCGAGAGCGCGCAACTTGAAGCCTGCCGCGTGTAGCGGTGTATTGGCTTACAGCTTATAGCTGTATTTTTTTCTGCATTCTGCCCTCTGCCTTCTGCCCACTGCCTTCTGCCCTCTGCCCTTTATGCTTTCAACCTCATATTAACGGGATCCCAATAAATGATCCTTTTTTGAAAATAACTGTCATTGGCCGCCAAACAGGGTGCGGCAGCCCGGAAGGCGAATTCCGGTGCTTCATTGGCCTGCGTGCCATTGCGGATGGCATCGAAGAAATTGGTGAAATGATCGAGGTGCTCGCTGTAGCCATCCTGCACTTTATATTTTACCGGCGCTTTTTCTGGTCGTTTCTGATCATCGGACGACCAGCGGTCGTTGTATTGTTTTTTCAATTCTTCCTGCATGGCGGTAGGGAAGGTGTTCAGCGAATCGTAACCGCCAATGCCAGGTGCTTTCGGCAGCATGCTGTGGGTAATGGTGAAGCCATTGCCATCCAGCTCTATCATACCTTCGGTGCCATATAACCTGATATTGCTTTTATTACCACCGCCACTGATGAAATTCACCCGCAGCATTACCTGAAAAGCCGGATGCGTTTTTGTTGCCGGATAATCCATAATAGCAGTCATCACGTCCGGCACATCCCGGCCATCTTTCCAATAAGAGAGTTGTCCGCTCGATACAATGCGGGTGGGGCCATAGGAGTCAGTGATCATATGAATACCCGAGATCAGATGCACAAACAGATCGCCTGCCATACCCGTACCGAATGCTTTATAATTGCGCCACCAGAAGAACTTCTTTGGGTCGAAGGGTGTTTGCGGCATGCCGGTCACATATTTGCGCCAGTCAACCGTTGAGGGCGATGCATCGGTTGGGATGGTGTATTCCCAGGCGCCGATGGCGCTTTGCCGGTCGTAGGTGGCTTCCACACAATTGAGGGCGCCGATTTCACCGGCTTTGTATAATTCTTTTGCTTTGATGTATGCAATGCTGCTAACGCGCTGACTGCCCACCTGCATCACTTTTTTACTCAACCGGTGTGCCCCGATCAATGGCAGCCCTTCCCATAATTTATGTACCATGGGTTTTTCGCAATACACATGTTTTTGTTTGCGAAGGGCATCGGTGGCAATACGGGCATGCCAGTGATCGCTGGTGGCAATGATCACCGCATCGATGTCTTTTTTGTTGAGTAATTCGCGATAGTCCTGGGTGGTGTACAAACTGCTGCCGTACAGTTCCTGCATTCTGTCTAACCGGCCTTTGTACAGATCGCAGGCGCCGGCCAGTTCCACGCCCGGTACTTTCAGGGCGGTTTGCAAGTCGTTGTGCCCCATAATGCCGGTACCAATAAGGCCTATTCGAATGGTATCATTGGCACTGATGGGGCGTTGATACCGGATGATGCGCTCTTCCAGTTGTTCAGGGTTGGCAACGGAAGCGAACGGACCGGCAGCCAGCATAGCGCTGGTGGCCGTTAACTGTTTTAAAAATTTCCGGCGGGTTGATGCATAATCTTTTGACATAGAGTTAAGGTTGACGAGTTGATATGTTGATTGGTTAACAAGTTGACAAGTCTGCAACTAACCCGTTGCTACTGCTATAGTTGTAGCAGCATTCGGTAACAATACTTTGATGGGTGGGGGTTATGAGCGGGGGCACGTTTCTTGCTGAGTACCCGGCTGTAAGCAGTTTTATCTGACTACAGGTTGCTGAAGTTACAGATTATTAAAGATTTTTTTTCAGCGGGTAAAGTATATTTACAATTATGATTGGTAGGGCCGTACTTCTTTGTTTACTGATTTTCTTACAATACGTATCTGAGGCGCAGCCGCGCCGGGAAGACATTTATAGCGATTTTGTGCTATATAAAAAGCGGCAATTATTACTAAAAGATCTGCACGAGAATGTAGTGGGCAAAGCGTTTTTATCGCCCCTCGACAGTAATACCGAATACCGGTATGAAGCCGCCTGCCGCGCCATTGTTCAGTTTATGCTCGATAACGATACCACCCAGTTGGGTATTACCCAGTTATTTGTTCAATACGATTCTTTACAATATGATACCAAACGGGCCATGCTCGAAACCGTGTATGGCGTGTTTCCCGAACAGTATATTCAAAGCATTCAACTGCTGCTGGCAAAAGAAACCAACCCTTTGTTGTTTGCCATTGCCGCTGCCTATAGCTTGCGGTACGATTCGGCAACCGTGAATGCAGCCACCATTAAAAAAAGGATCAAAGAACAATTCCCCAACTACGCCACCAACACAGTACTGAACGAACTGGATAAATACCTGAACACCTATACGCATTATCAACCACCCACAAATAATGACCTGCTTGAGTTATTCAGGTATCAGCAAACTGTAAAGAAAAAAGTCATCTATTCATTGCAACGGCATAGCCGTGATTATGGCGGACTGGCCATTATTCAAAATGCAGATGGCAGTTTTATGCGAACAGCCGAAGGACGGTTACTGGTTTTTGAACAACTGGCCCGTTCAGCCTCGGGTCTTCCTTATTTTCTGCCAGATGGCAATACTCCGCAAGGCGTGTACAGCATTCAGGGTACTGCAGTTACCTATAATAAATTGATAGGCCCAACGCCCAATCTACAACTGATAATGCCTTATGAGCGTAAATGGACAACCTACTTCCATGCGGGTGACACCACCGTTTGGACCCCTTCCAGTGATATGCTATGGGCCTACCTGCAATTACTACCGCCTGCATTGCGAACCAATGCCGCGGTAACAGAAGCATTTTATGCCGGTAAACTCGGCCGTAATTCCATCATCGCACACGGCACTACCATTGATCCGGAATATTTTAAGAACAAACCCTGGTATCCATTAACCCCTACCATGGGTTGTTTGTGCGCCAGGGAATTGTGGAATGTTTCAAACGGACGATTACTGTTAAGTGATCAGTTTAACCTGGTAAGCGCTTTTACTTCTACTGCAGGCAACAAAGGATATTTATATGTTATCGACATCGATGATCAGAAGAAAGCGGTGAGCCGGATGGAAGTGGAGAAGTTGGTTAAAGAATTTGAATTGAAAAGAGTGGCTGTGGGGAGGTAAGTTTAAAGTTTAAAGTTTAAAGTTGAAAGTTTCGAGTTATTGGGTTCTTAGGTTATTAGGTTCTTGGGTAATTGGGTTATGGGTTGTGAGTTTTTAGTTCCAGATACAGTGGTTTTCATATTTGCCTTCTGCCCTCTGCCTGCATTTTCATCATTGCCTTTCTTCTCTGCCTTCTGCCCTCTGCCCACTGCATTTATTTGTCTGCCCTCTGCCTGCATTTTCATCATTGCCTATTGCCCATTCACCATTGCCTTTCTTCTCTGCCTTCTGCCCTCTGCCTTCTGCCCTCATTGTATTCCAAGAAAAAAGCCCCGCGTTTAACACAGGGCTATATAAATAGATATTGCAATTAATTAGAACGGTAAATCATCAACCGGCTCATTGTATCCACCGCCGCCAGAAGGTTGTGCTTTGGGCGCAGCAGGAGCTGCAAAGGAATTATTGCCGCCGCTATAATCACCACCACCGGTTCCTTCAGGACGACCGCCTAACAATTGTATAGTAAGCACCCGCAATGTGAGCGAAGCGCCAAATGTGCCATCTTGTTTTGTAAAAGTTCTTACTTCAGGGTTCCCTTCCACATAAATCTGGGTGCCTTTGCGCAGGTAAGGCGCTATACCCGTACGGTCACTCCAGTAAGCACAATCCACCCAAATGGTCTTGTCTTTCTGGTTCCCCTGGGCATCACGGAATCTTTCAGTGTGTGCTACCGTAAAGTTCATTACTGTTTTACCATTAACATTGTTGGTAACACAATCTTTACCCAGGTTGCCGATTACTTGTAACTTAATCATACTTAATAAATTTAGCGTCGTACTTAAATATTGTTTTGTCTGGCAATTTACGGTTTCCCGCAATAGCGGCAATAGGCAGTTTTGCCGTGGGGAAAAGTTGTCAATGAGCTGCGTAAATCATTGCGTAGCAGGTACGAGCTAGTCGTTTCGGGCCGATCCCGGTTCAACGATACGCCCAAAGAAAATGGCATTCATAAACAATTTGGTGCTACTCAGCCAAAAAGCCCTGAAGTTGGGATTGTCGGCAATGGAGATCACGCGCCCACTGCCCAGCGTGTTCACCAGTACGGCCGCGGAATTTTTTACGGCCTCGTAATTTTCTTTTGTCACAAAGCCACTTTGAAGAGGTTTGTCGCCATACACCAATGGGGTGGAATAAGGATTTTTATTTCGCTCGGGAAAAATAGCATTGGCCTTGAACAGATCAACAAACGGATAACGATAGCCGTAAGCCAGCGGATGCGAAAGATCGACGGCCGCCCTGAATATGGCACCATTCATTTTCTGGGCACCAAGGCGGTAGTCGCGTTCGGCATAGGTGACCTGTTTGGCAGTATCTTCTTTAGCCTTCCTGAATGTAATATTGGTGAATCCGTTTTGGGCTGCCCATTGAACCGCCTCTTCCATAACAAGGAGGGTACCGCCAGCCTGCACCCAGGTGCGCAGTTTATCTTTATCTATAGTATTGTACGGAGCGCCATACGTAGCGCCCACCATGATCAGTGTATTGTATTTAGTCAGATCGCAACGGTTAAAAGCAGACACTTCCAAATGTGTACTGGGAATATTGAACTGCTGATCGAGCAGGAACCAAACCTCGCCGGCATCGGTTGGGTTCACGCCATTGCCGGTGATCATGGCAATGGAAGGCTGTGGCACCGGTCGCATTTTCCAGCTGCCCAAATCGCTGCCATTGGTGGCATTGCCTGTTTGCAGCGCATAGGCGGTAATGCCATTCTGTTCCATGGTTGTTTTTACCAGTTCGTATAATTTATCGGCATCCAGGGTTTGTGTTTTTACCGGAATGCAAATGGTGCCGTAGTTGAATTTGTGCGTGCCGCTGTTAACGGGTATTTCAAAAATACCGGCCGAAGCGCGGGTGTTGATACCGGCTTCCTGCAATGCGTATAACGCGCGGGGAGCATAATATTCATCCCATTCAAACAGGTACGCATAATTGCTTTTTCCGCCGGCTACGGTGCCTGTAGTTGCAACGGTTTTATCTACCTGGCTGCCCAGGAGCGTATTGGTAAAACGCGGAGCGTTCAATTCTGCATACGGCAGGCCAAAGGCCAGGGGCAGCGTCCAGGCGGTGACGTCATAAAACAGACTGTCTTTATAGGAAAGCGTTTTGTCGAAAATAGCCCTGATCAATTTATACTGGGTTTGATTGGCCGGTACTACATAGGAGCTTCCTTTTTCAAAGGAATATCCATCCGCCTGCAGGGGAGTGCTCAGTTCATATACGGCTATCTGCTGACGGCGCAGCATGTCGATAAACAGGGCTGTTTTACTTTTGTCGTGCGGGCTTCCAAATACATAACCTTTTACCGGCGCCGTTGCCGCTTCGGTGGCTACGTTCTTGTAAAAATCCCGCTGGTAGGTGAGGAATTCCTTTCGTAATGTTTTGGCGCCCTCCAGGGTAGAGAGGGTGGTGGTGAACTGGTTTTTAATGGTGAAAGGAAAACGCAAAATGCCATTCTCTGTTTTTTGCGCATGGCCACGGGAAGAAGCCTGTTCAAACAAAATACCAACAGCGCCATTGATATCGGGAAAGGAAGAACCCTTACCATAATAAAAATCGTCGTAATTCTCTTTGGTGAAATAGAACGATCCAATGCGATCGAGAAATGCCGCGTGGAATTGGGCGAGTTTGCCGGTAAGCTCCTGATTATAGGCGGGTGTTAAGGGGTTCACGCGCGATGGCACCCCGGGTTGAAAAAAGAAACTGGAATTGGAACCCTGTTCATGGTGGTCGGTTAAAATATTGGGCCGCCATTTATAAAACCATTGCAGTCGGTTGCGGCTTTCCACATGCACTCCTGTCAGCCAGTCGCGGTTCAGGTCGAACCAGTAATGGTTGCCCCGTCCGCCGGGCCACACTTCATTGAATTCGCGGCTGTCCGGGTCAGTGACCAGGTTCTTGCTTTTATGCTGGTTCACCCAGGTAGAAAAGCGTTGCAATCCATCGGGGTTGAAGGAAGGGTCGAACAGGATCACGGTATTTTCGAGCAATTCATCAATTTGTTTTCCCTGTGCGGCCGCCAAATAATAGGCGCTTACCAATGCGGCATTGGCCCCGCTTGATTCATTGCCATGAATAGAATGACCTATGTATAGTACAATGGGCATGTGTGTTATATCCAGAGCGGCTGATTTGGTGGGATCGCTTAGCTGTAGATGTTGTTGCCGGATCTCTTCCAGCCGCTGGTGGTTTTGCGGTGAGGTAATGATCAGCAGCACCTGCGGACGGGTTTCATAGGTAAACCCTATTACTTCCAGTTTTACGCGCCCGGGCGCCGCTTTGGCAATGGCCTGCATATAGTTTATCAGCCGGTCGTGGGTAACATGCCATTCACCCGGTTCATGATAAATGATAGATGCGGGTTTGGGAATAGCGGGGTTATAGGTTACGCTATCGGGTAAATAATAACTGAGGTCCTGGGCAGGAGAGACATGGAAAATGAATAGGAGAAAAAGTACGATCGCCCATCCGCGACTGTACAGATCGGGTTTTCTCATAATGTTTGGTTGTTATTGGTGCAATGGGAAGATAGCACAAATCTCAACTCAACGGGCTTAAAAGGGGGCGGTAATTTTCACCTATGGGTATTCGTTCTTCCCCAATGGTTATATACTGACGACCGAACCGGGTGATCGCCTGCCGGTTCACCAGGTACGACCGGTGCACCCTGATGAAGTGTTCCGCTGGCAGGAGCGCTTCCAGGTTTTTCATGGTCATATGCGTAAGGTGATTACCTCGTTTGGTCTTTAACAGTAAATAGTCCTTTACCGATTTTACCACCAGCAGATCGGTATGCATAATTTTAATCAGGTTGCCGGCAACCTTAAAATAGGTATAGTCTTTAGGGGATGCAACAGGTTCTGGTTGTTTTTGTTTTAATAGCTTATTGATGCTTTTATTAAAACGTTCCGGTGTTACCGGTTTCAACAGGTAGTCGATGGCCTCCAGTTCAAAACCGGTAATGGCATACTCTGCATAGGCGGTGATAAAAATAACGGCGGGTGGCTCTTTAAGCGAGCGGATAAAATCAATACCGGAAATGGATGGTAGTTGAATATCCAGGAACACCAGGTCTATTGGTTCGGCATGTAATGCATCAAACGCTTCCAGTGCATTCCGGCAGCGGCGCACCAGTTGTAATTGTGGAAAGGCCGCAATATGCTTTTCCAGAATATCCAGCGCCAGCGGTTCGTCATCGACAATGATACATTTAATCATGTAACTGCAAGCTAAGGTTTAATTGATAGGTTTGGGCAGTTGACTGAATGTTCAGGGTATACCGGCCGGCATACAACAGGTTCAATCGTTTCGTGGCATTTTGCAGGCCAATGCCGGCAGGGTTTTCTTTCGGTAAAGAAGGTTTGCTGTTGTTGATCTGCAGCAGTAGTTCTTTTTCCGACTCGCAAAGCACGATGTGTACAAAGCCATGGCCGGTTTCCTGCTGCAGCCCATGTTTAAAAGCATTTTCTATAAATGGCAATAACAGCAGCGGTGCGATCTTTGTATCGGGTTGAATGCCCTGTACATCGAAGCTGATCTGGTTATTGGCATGCTGTCTTATTTTTTCGGTATCGATGTAGTTGGTTAAAAAGCGGAGCTCTTTTTGTAAGGGTACTGTTGGTTGTTCCGCCTCATATAAAATATACCGCATCATTTCTGCCAGCCGGGCTACCAGCGACGCTGTGTCGGCCGATTGTTTCAGCGCCAGCGAATAAATGTTATTCAGTGTGTTGAAAAAGAAATGCGGGTGCAGTTGGGCTTTCAGGTAAGTTAGTTCAGTAAGCAATTGCTGCTCCTTCAGTTGACGCAGCTGATCCTCCTGTTTGGCGGAATAGATAAAATAGGCGAGGGCGCTTATGCACAAAAAATCACGGCACATGTAGATGATGCTGTAATGAAGTCCTCTGGCATTTGCCCATCGTGCCGCATCTGACCGCGCTTTGGCCGGTAAAAACTCAAGGTGGCTCCAAAGCAGGTAAGTCAATTTTTTATAAAAGACCAATCCTATCAAAAACAGGATGGTGTATAAGATAAAGCGGACTAATTTTTTAGAAACAAGTGAGCGGCGGACAATAGCATAAAACACCAGTCCGCTAAACAAATTGATCGGACTAAAAACCAGCATCTCCAGGGCATCATTGTAAAACTTTCCTAAGTTATGCTGTTCAAAATAACGATACTCTGCTGCGGTAAATATGGGAAACAACAGATAGTAAGTAATAAAAAACAAGCCTTCGAACCGAAAATATTTCCATGCTGTTGCCATGCGTACTGTATGCATGTTACAAGATAAAATATATTCTTTTCACTGATATTAGCCAGCCCGGGTTTTCGACAGGCTCCCTTATTTTTTCGACAAAACCAGTATAGTCTAATAATTAACCGGGCTGGTCTTATTGTCAAAGATCCTGTACCGAATGCCTTGTAGCTTTCCGTTATTAAACCATTTACACATGAAGTATAGCCTTTTTATTTCAATCATGTTGGTAACCGCCATTAACCGGCTTGAAGCGAAAACCAACCGGCCACCTGATGCATTAGTAGCCTTATCAAAAAAGCTGACCGCTTTACAAACCATCAGCTTTCAATTCTACCGGGAGATCAACAATCCGGATAACAACTACTTTAATACATTCACGGGTTCCTGTTACATCGAGTTTAATCAGACCGACAAACAAACGGTTTCGCGATACCGGATGGAATGCGATAGTTATATCTCGGTGTACAATGGCAGCGAGGACTTTTTCCTGGATAAGAAATTAAAAACCTATAGCCAAAGGGCGCAGCCAAAACAGCGGTCGTTCAGTACCCAGACTTTCTTTTTAAATTCCATTCAAACCCTGCGCAGCGTGATACAGCAATGGGTACAAAGCGATAGTATGCTTATGTTTGAACGGGATACGCTTATTCAGAACAAATCGTATAAATTGGTGCAGGTGAACAAACGGCAATATCCGTTGGAATACCTGAACAATTTCGATAAAATGGACCCATTGCCTGATAGTGTAACCCTTTTTTATAGCATCATTATAGACCCCGAAACAGGGCTGCCATACCAGGTGTTGCAAACAAGCAATCGATACAGCAGTAGTTTTAAAACGGTTTTTACGAATGTGAATACCCGGCCGGCGGAGCCAGAGGCCGACTCCTGGTTTTGTTCAACGTATCAAAAGGAGTATCAACCGCGGAAAAAGGAAAACAGGCAACTGATAGCTTCCGGCGCTGTGATGATGCCGGTATGGTCGATGCGGGAATATAATGGAAAAGACACGCCCGTTTTTTCAAGCAGTGCGGTTACAGGCAAGCTGGTTTTGTATGATTTCTGGATAAAAGGCTGCGGCCCCTGCATGGCCTCGTTCCCCATACAACAGCGATTGCAAAAGACCTATGGCGGTGATCATTTTCAATTGCTAAGTGTCAATACGGTTGATAAGAAGGAAGACATCAGCTTCTTTTACAAACGCGAACAACCCCTGTATAAAATGCTTTACGAGGGCGAAGCCATGGCCAAAGAATTAGGGATAGACAGCTATCCAACCCTGATACTGGCGGACAAAACCGGCAAAGTGATCTATGCGGGTCATAATTATGAAAAAGTGGAGGAATTGATCAAGACAAACCTTTGATTTAGATCATAATAGCATTAAAAAGCGGGCAGGTGAACCATCTACCCGCTTTATTGTTATTAACTACCACCCGGGCCGGGAGCCCCTGCCGGGCGTAATGGCACCCATTGGGGCATTAATTGTATATTTGCAATCTTATTTTTTTCAGTATGAGCCGTAAAGGAAAAGTTTTGGTGGCGATGAGTGGCGGTATCGATAGTACCGTTACTGCCCTGATGCTCAATGATCAGGGATACGAAGTGGTAGGTATAACCATGAAAACATGGGATTATGCCACCAGTGGCGGCGGTAAAAAGGAAACCGGTTGTTGTAATATCGATTCATTTAACGACGCCCGGATGGCTGCCGTACAGCATGGGTTCCCGCATTATATCCTGGACATTCGCGATGAGTTTGGCGATTTTGTGATCGAGAACTTTGTGGATGAATACCTGGCTGGCCGCACGCCCAACCCCTGTGTAATGTGTAATACCCATATTAAATGGCGCGCCCTGTTAAAACGGGCCGATGCATTGGGTTGTGATTATATTGCCACCGGTCACTATGGCAATGTGCATCAGCACGATAATGGCCGTTTTTACATCAGCAAGGGTAAAGACGAAACCAAAGACCAGAGCTACGTACTGTGGGGCCTGCAGCAGGACCTGTTGAGCCGTACTTTATTGCCATTGGGCCCTTATCACAAAACCGAAATCCGCCAAATGGCACTGGATTATGGTTATCCTGAACTGGCTAAAAAGAGCGAGAGCTATGAAATTTGCTTTGTGCCGGATAATGATTACCGGGGCTTTCTAAAAAGAAAGGTGGAAGGACTGGAAGAACAGGTAGCCGGCGGCAACTTTATAGATAAAACCGGTAAAGTGTTGGGTAAACATAAAGGGTATCCCTTTTACACCATTGGCCAGCGTAAAGGGCTGGATATCACCTTTGGGAAACCGGTATATGTTACCAATATCATTCCCGAAGACAATACCGTAATGCTGGGCGAGGAAGATGACCTGAACCGCCAGGACATGCTGGTAAGCAAGATAAACTGGATAAAATACGAAGGTATTACCGACGGTATGGAAGCCCTTACCAAGATCCGTTATAAAGATCAGGGTGCTATGGCCAGTTTGTACAATCATCCCAACGGGGTGCAGGTACAGTTCTCCCATTATGCCAAAGGCATTGCCCCCGGCCAAAGCGCCGTGTTTTATGAAGGCGATGATGTGATCGGCGGCGGGGTGATACAGCGCGGACAATTAGCCTGATTCTCAGGCAATAAATACATATTTATTAACGTTACAAACCTCCCGGCTTTTGCTGGGAGGTTTTTTTTGAAGCAACTAAAACGCCCCTATTTTTGTCCTGTAACAAAGTCGCTGTTTTACAAATCGTTGTATGAAGAAATTTTTTATCTCTGTAGCCGCCGGTATACTGTTTGGCTCTTTCTGGTTAAGCAGTTGTAATAAAAAAGATGATCTTACCTCTGATGCAGTAACAGATTATCTGAACCTGGAAAAAGGTAAATACATCCTGTACCGGTACGATTCACTGCGGTTTGTAGATTTTGACCAGTTTGATACAATGGTCACTTACCAGGCCAAAGAGGTGGTGGAAGACGCTACCACCGATAACCAGGGCCGTAACGGCTGGCGGATAGTTCGTTATATCCGCGACTGGACCGACACCGCGGAAGACAACTGGCAACCTATACTTACTTATGCAATAACGCCTTCTGACCGGAACATTGAAATGAGCGAGAACAGTTTACGGGCTATAAAACTCGTAGGACCGATAACAAACGGTTACAGCTGGCATGGCAATGGCTTTTATCCCGAGCGGCCTTATGAGGTGAATTACGATTTCGATAATGATCAGAATATTCAAACCTGGGATTATACGTATCATGATGTAGGCACTACCCTGAATCTGAATGGTAAAGATTACGAAAACACCATTTCGGTTACCCAGGTAGCGGATTCAGCCAACGTTCCCATTTCACAAACCATAACTGGCTACAAAAATTTGTGGACAGAATCATATGCCAAAGGCATTGGACTGGTTTATAAAGAAGTAGCCGTGTGGCAATGGCAGGGTGCTACTGGTACCCAGTCGGGATACTATACCGGCTTTGGCATAACCATGAGCATTCTTGACCATAATTAATAACCTTAAAGGGTGGTACCACTAATCGTTACCTTCCATGAGAAAGACAGCTATACTTGTAATAGTACTATTGGCAACTATCGGTTTAGCACAAGCTCAGTCACAGTCTACCCGCTATACAATTCAGCTTACTGATAAAAAAGGAACACCTTACACACTTTCGGCTCCTTCGGCTTATTTGTCGGACAAAGCACTGGCCCGTCGTGCCAAAATACACAGCGCCATCGACTCAACCGATTTGCCGGTTAATCCGGCCTACATCGCAGCCATTCGCAATGTGCCCTTTGTAACCGTACTAAACAATTCCAAATGGTTGAACCAGGTGCTGATAAAGATCGACACTACGGTGAAAACCAACGTGCCCGCTGCACTGGCCGCCATCCGGGCATTGCCCTTCGTAAAGAAAGCAGATTCCGTAGCCGCCAGGATAAGTACCAGTGACAAAGGCCTTTCCGGTACCTTAGGTGATTTAACAGTTCAGGCGCCCCTTTCCACTAAACAGACAACTGGTGAAACCGGAACTACAGCAGCCTTTGATTACGGCACTATGTACAACCAGATCCACATTCACAATGGTGATTACCTGCACGGGTTGGGTTTTTCTGGCCGGGGTATGCACATTGCGGTTATTGATGCCGGTTTTTTAAATTATCTTATTAACCCGGCTTTTGACAGCATTCGTTTGCAGGGCCGGGTGTTAGGTACCTGGGATTTTGTAAACAACGAAGCCAGTGTAAATGAAGATCATTATCATGGCGCGTATGTGCTTACCCTGATGGCTTCCAACCGGCCGGGTGTACTGGTAGGCACTGCGCCGCATGCCAGTTACTGGTTGTTAAGATCTGAAAATGACACCACCGAATTTCCGGTAGAAGAACACAACTGGGCTGTAGCCGCCGAGTTTGCCGATAGCGTAGGCGTTGATATGATCTCCACTTCGCTCGGTTATTTCAATTTTGACGACCCTGTTTATAATCACAGTTATGCACAACGCAATGGCAAAACATCCATGATCACGCTGGCGGCAAATCTGGCCGCTAAAAAGGGGATCCTGGTGGTAGTGGCTGCTGGCAATAGCGGAGCAAGTGCAGACGACACAAAATACGTTGCCTGTCCCGGTGATGCGGATAGCGTGCTCACCGTTGGTTCAATAAATGTAAACGGGAATATTGCCAGTTCAAGCAGCTGGGGCCCCAACGGTGCAGGCTTATTAAAACCCAATGTGGTAGCGGTAGGCGAAAATGCAATTGTGGCAAGCGCCACTGCCGGTATCCCATTGGTTAGCAGTGGTACTTCCTTTGCCTGTCCCAATATGGCCGGACTGGTTGCCTGTTTATGGCAGGCATTTCCTGAGTTCTCGAATATGCAGCTCATCGATGCGGTACAACGAAGCGGCAACAAGTACATCAATCCCGACTTCAGGTATGGACATGGAATCCCGAACTTTAAAAAAGCCGTCGCACTGCTTACCCAACAATACGCTACGGCCAGTATCGACTTTAATAATTGTGTGGTTACCCTAAACTGGAAAAGCAAGGACGATACCAGCTCGGTATATACCCTGCAAAGAAAACTGCCCGGTGAAACAGGTTTTGTCAATCTTAGTCAGCTTACTTCTTCTGCTTTTGCGTTTACAGCAAACAGCTATACGTATAAAGACACCATCAGGGCTGCGGGCGCTGGTATGGTTCAATACCGGATCTTACAAACCATGCGTTCGGCCGATACTACAATTGAGATAGCGAACCTGCAACAAAATATCAATTCTGCCTGCTTCTTCGATAACACCATGATGGCGCTGCCCAGCCCCTTCGATCAACAGCTGCTGGTAGTGGTAAATGTACCGGAAGCTATTGCCAACCTGGGAATAAAGATCACAGATATGATGGGGCGTGTTATGTACACCAAAAAGACAGATAAGGCGGCGGGGTATTACAGTACTACGGTCTCAACCATTGGCTGGAACGCCGGTATTTATGAAGTGACCGTCTACAATAACAGTAAAAGAATATATCAACGCAAGGTGTTGAAGAAATAACGGGTTTATTTTTTCTGAAATACCGCACCAAATAAGGTGTCTGCTTTTTGATCATAACCTGTGAACAAGGCTGTTTTCAGTAACGACAGCGAATGCTGTTCCTGGATATACTGCACCACTTCTTCGTTTTCCTTTTTAAATACAGAGCAGGTACAATACAACAGAAAGCCGCCCGGTTTTAGATGGGGAATGGCCTGTTCAACGATCTTTTTTTGGAGGGTGCTGTACCGGTCAATTTGCTGGGGATCGAAATAATACAATTGTTCCGGGGTGCGGCTCCAGGTACCGGAACCGCTGCAGGGTACGTCGGTGATGATGACGTCGTATAATGTATTCCGGGTCTTTAAGTTGGGTGCAGAAAGGTCGGCAATAAACGAGTGATAGTTTTTGATGCCTGCAGTGGCAAACCGTTTCTCCAGGTTGATAAGAATTGATTTGCGCACATCGGAAACTGTAAGGTCGATGCGGTGGAAGATGTCATTGGCCAGAATGGATTTGCCGCCGCTGGCCGCACAGGCATCCCAAACCTTGAGTGGAGCAGCGGAGCGGGCTGCATCTCTTATTAATTCCATCAACTCGCCAATCCGTTGCGAACTATAATCCTGGATCACTGCTTCCCGGTCGGTTTCAATAAGGGTGTCTATTTTAGAGGCATTCGGCAGGGCCAGGCAGGAACGGTTTAATTCCCTGAACGTGATCCCCGCTTGTTGCAGTTTATTTTTTACCGCCGCTTCTTTACCGGGGCGTAACCGCAGGAACAGATCGGGTTGGGTGAGAAAGGATGCGCAGAATGGTTCATAAACCATGCCCTCGCTAAGGGCTGCTGCCCAGGGAAACAGTTCGGGTAAGTGCAGGGCAACCAGTGCTGTTTTTTCTAATAGGGGCAGGTGCGCTTTATCATTCCAGTCTGGCCGCAGGTGCTGCAGCAGGTCATTGGGTTCGGGGCTGCAAAGGAACAAACCGGTGAGTATCCGTTCCTCCATCGGTAGCTGAGGCAGAGCCTTGCCCAACCGGAAAAAAGCATAACACAGGTGCGAAATATTCTTCCGGTCTTTGGAGCCGTACTTCTTGTGCTGGCTGAAGAACTGTTTTATAAAACTCCCAAATGGCTGACTGCCGTTGTATTGTTGCAACAATTGCACTGCGGTGTTCAGATGGGAGAAATATTTCATGGGGATGCAAGTTAGGAAAACAGCCTCAAGCTGCAAGCTATAAGCTGTAAGCCTCAGGCAATACACCTCATCGCGGCCTTCCAGCTCCGTAAGCTGGCGGAAGGGGGGACGATTACCAACCGGAAACTGGAAACCGGCAACCCTTTTTTCACTATCTTAATTGTTCAATAATTCCCGGAATGCGCAAATGGATACTGATATCATATTTGCTTTTGATGCAATTCGTTGGTTTGGGCCAGCGGGTTCCTTTTTCTTTCCGGAACATGAGCATTAATGAAGGGCTTTCGCAAAGCAGTGTGATTGATATCGCTACCGATGATGCCGGCTTTTTATGGCTGGCCACCCAGGATGGCCTGAACCGCTACGATGGCCGCGAACTGGTTATTTTCAAAAAGAATTTCGACGACATTACCACCACTACCGGCAGCAGGCTTGGGAAAATTGTAAACGGACTTAACAATACGCTGTGGCTCATTACCAGCGGCGGCAGGCTGGAAAAGCTTAATCTGTATAATGAAACATTTACGCCTGTTCGAACTATTGGCGCCGATAAAACAGAGCTGCCGCCGGTGAGTTGTTTATTTCATGACCGCAATAACACGCTATGGATTGGTACGGAAAGTAAAAGCCTTTATCAATATGATCTTACTACTAATAAAATAGTGTTTGTATACGACTTTAGTGATGTGTTGGGCCCGAAAAACATCATACAATATGTTTATAAAGACAGCGATCAAATGATATGGGTGTTGACCAACAACGGCTATTCGCAATTATACCCGCAAGTTGGTACATCTTCATTAGGTTCATTAATCCCCTCAGAAAAGGGTACTTCATTTAGTACCATGGATGAAGACTGCCATAAAAATCTATGGATAGGGAGTTATGGAAAAGGACTGTTTATAAAAAAAGCAGCGGAACAACGTTTCTCACCATTTATAGGTTATGGCGACGAGAACAGTTTGCCAGCCAACCTGGTCATTGAATCGGTAAAAGCAGCTGCCGATGGCCAGATCTGGGTGGGCACTTATGGAAACGGGTTGTATGTTATCAATCCGGCAAACGCTACAGTTACCCATTATGTAAATAACAAGAAAGATCCTTTCTCTGTTAGTTACAACGATATCCTATCGATAAAGCAGGATAAACACGGCGGCATCTGGATCGGTACCGATGGCGGCGGCGTAAGCCATTACGATAAGCGACTGAATAATTTTGCCCAGCTTACCAGTAACAATGTGCCGGAAGATATTTCCATTGAACAGGTACGGGCCATTACCACCGATCGCCAGGGCGCCTATTGGATAGGCACCAGCAGCACCGGGCTCACTTTTGCTGATATGCGCAACAATATTTTTAAAACCTTTCATTACCCGCCGGCGCCCAACGCGCAGGGGAATTATGACCGGGTGGTTTCATTGTATACCGATGGGCAGGGCGATATCTGGGTAGGCACCCAGGGCAATGGATTGCTGGTAGTTGATGCAGTTAGTAAAAAAGTAAAGACAAGATTCTATCCGGGACACTACATTCCCGATCATACCATTTGGTGTATGCTGCCCGCCACAAACAACCAGGTATGGGCCGGTACCCGCAATGGCGGCTTGTGCCTGATGGATAAACAAAAAGGACTGATCAGGAATTACAATGCCATCAGCACTGATAATCAAACGCTGGAAAATAATGTGCGCTTTCTGACCCGCATCAACGATACTACGCTGTGTATCGGTTTTGAAAAAAGAGGGATCCAGTTCCTGAATACCCAAACCGGTAAATTATTTACAACACAAAATAGTACGCTGGATAGCCTGATCACACACGAAGCCATTTTCAAGTGCGGCTGGTACCGGCAACCTCTGTTATGGATTGGTACATTGGGCCGGGGTCTGATAGCCTGCAACCTAAACACCGGTGAAACCCGGTTGATCAACGATGAACAGGGATTGCCCAATAATACGGTATATGGTATGCTGCCCGATGAACAGGGTTTTTTGTGGTTAAGTACCAATAAAGGCATTTGCCGGTTTACACCACCGGCCAGTTTGAAGGAGGTCGGCCGGTCCAGCTTTACGGCCTACCTGGTTGAAGACGGATTGCAAAGCAATGAGTTCAATACCGGGGCGTATCATAAGGCTGCCAACGGCATGCTATTGTTTGGGGGTATTAAAGGACTTACTTTTTTTCAACCAGGCCAGATAGCGCTGGCCAGCCAACCGGCGCACGTGGTAATAACACAGGTTATGGTGAACAACCAACCGCTGGGCAATGATACGGGTATCGCCTACAAGAAATTCCTGCGCCTGCCTTACCGGCAAAATGAGGTCTCGTTCAGTTTTGCAGCACTGGATTTTGTTTCACCACGCCGCTTTAATTATTATTACCAGTTATCGGGTCACGACAACCAATGGATCGATGCCGGCAATAGAAATTATGTGGCCTATACCAACCTGCCACCCGGTCGCTATGCGTTTAAGGTAAAGGCAGCGCAACAGCCTTTCGATAACAGTCCGGTTACCACGCTCTCCATCCAAATCGATCCGCCTTATTGGCGAACCGCCTGGTTTATTTTGCTGTGCGTGTTGTTGCTGGTGGGTATTTTATATGCAGTTTACCGGTATCGCATCAATCAGCTGTTGCGGTTACAAAAGGTGCGAAACCGTATTGCTACCGACCTGCACGATGATATCGGCACCACGCTTACCAATATCAGTATCCTCTCGGAGTTAAGTAAAAAGAGCGTGCTGCAAAAAGAAGACGCCAGTACGTTTCTAGATCGAATTGCTGAAGAAGTACACAATTCAAGTCAGGCCCTGGATGACATAGTCTGGAGCATCAATACCCGGAACGATACGCTGGCACAAACGGTGGCCCGCATGCGCCGTTATGCAGCGGAGGTATTCGATGCTGCCAATATTTGTTATTACCTGCAGCTGGATGAACAATTTGAGCGGTACAAACTGAATATGGAGCAGCGGCGTGATTGCTTCCTGATCTTCAAGGAAACGATCAATAACATATACAAACACGCCAATGCCAAACAGGTGCAAATAAAAGTATGGATTGAAAAAGGCCATTTACACATGAGCATAAATGACGATGGCAAAGGCTTTGATACCAATACCGTTACTCATCGCAATGGCATTAAGAACATCCATAACCGGGCTGAAAAATGGAAGGGACGTATTACACTGAAATCCGTACCCGGCAAGGGCACTCTGACACAGGTCAGTATCCCGCTGTCTTAGTTCTTACCTCACCCCAATGAGCTATGGTAACGATATGCCTAACCTGATTACATTTGTATATGGCAATAAAAATCGTTTTATTCGAAGATAATGAGCGGCTGCGGGAGTCGTTGGCGTATCTGTTAAAGATGAACGGATATAACGTGGTAGGGGATTATAGCCAGTGTTCGGAGGCTGCCAATATAGCCAGGGTGTATGAGCCCGATGTAGTGTTGATGGATATCGATATGCCCGGAGAGAATGGCATAAAAGGGGTGCGTATGATCAAGGAGGCACGTCCGAAAACATCGGTGGTCATGTACACGGTGTTTGAAGATGATGAAAAGTTGTTTGAGTGTTTGTGTGCCGGCGCCAATGGTTATTTGCTGAAGAAAACGCCGCCGGCCAGATTGTTCGATGCCATTCAGGAAGTGCTGGAGGGCGGGGCTCCCATGAGCCCGGTTATTGCCCGTAAGGTGTTAAACACTTTTCAGGTAAAAGAAACTTCCAATAAGTATAATTTATCACCGCGCGAAATAGAGGTGTTGCAATGGCTTATAAAGGGCTACAGCATCAAGATCATTGCGGCCGAAATGAACCTCGCCTTCGATACAGTACGTTCCCACCTGAAGAATATTTACCAGAAGCTGCACGTGAACTGCGGCAAGGAAGCTATTGCGAAGGCATTAAGTGAACGGATTGTTTAATGGAACGAAAAAGCCGGTAACCTCAAAGAAGTTACCGGCTTTAAATTTCTATGTTTTGTATTTGTTGTATTTCCTACTGCCCACTGCCTGGTGCCCATTGCCTTTTACAGCTCCAGCAATGTCTTAACCGGATCTTTTCCGAACAACAACAGCTCAGGGTTTTCGAGCAGCTCTTTCACCCGTACCAGGAAGCTTACAGATTCACGACCGTCGATGATGCGGTGGTCGTAGCTCACTGCCAGGTACATCATGGGTTTAATTACTACCTGTCCGTTGATAGCCATGGGGCGTTCCTGAATTTTATGCATACCCAGGATGGCGCTTTGAGGCAGATTGATGATAGGCGTACTCATTAAAGAACCAAATACACCACCGTTGGTGATGGTAAAGGTTCCGCCAGTGAGTTCTTCCATGGTTAATTTGTTGTCTCTTGCTTTGCCGGCCAGTTCCACTACTTTCTTCTCAATATCGGCCATGCTCAGGCTTTCTACGTTGCGGATAACTGGTACAGTTAAGCCACGGGGAGTAGAGACGGCAACAGAAATATCAACATAATCATGGTAAACCAGCTGGTCGCCATCGATGTAAGCGCCTACTGCAGGCCATTCCTGTAAGGCGATGGCGCAGGCTTTGGCAAAGAAGCTCATGAAACCAAGGTTAACCCCATGTATTTCTTTGAACTTGTCTTTGAATTTGGTGCGTATTTCCATGATGCGGCTCATGTCTACCTCGTTAAAGGTAGTGAGCATCGCAGTGGTGTTCTTTGATTCTACCAGGCGGCGGCTGATTGTTTTGCGCAGCTGGCTCATTTTTTCTCTTCTTTCTTCACGGCTGAACAGCGGTTTGCCGCCAGTTACTTTACCGGGGTTAGAAAGGGCTTGCAGTACATCGTTCTTAACGATCTTGCCGCTGTACCCGCTGGGGGTAACAGATTTGGGATCTATCTTTTTATCGGCGATCATAGCGGCTGCTACCGGAGTAGCCTTGATATCGTTCGATACTGCTGTAACAGGTGCCTGAGAAGGCTGTTGTACTACAGGTTCTGTTTTGGGGCTTGCTTCCGGCTTTGTTTCTTTAGCCGGTGTTCCGTTGGTGGCCGCTGCTTTTTCGGGCTTGGCTGCTTTATCATCGATAGTGGCCAGTACGTCGCCAATTTTAAGGGTATCACCTTCTTTGGCTGATTGTTGCAGGGTGCCTGCCTGTTCGGCATTTACTTCAAAAGTGGCTTTTTCGCTTTCCAGCTCAGCAATCACTTCATCACGTTCAACATAATCTCCGCTGTTCTTTACCCATCTTAATAAAGTAACCTCGCTAATGGATTCTCCAACTGTCGGAACTTTTATATCTATCATAAAAAACGTTTCTGTTTGACTTCAATGATGAATTATGGGCAATCGTGATGAACAAAGTTATATTGAAAATGCGGTATCAATGATCTCTGTTTGCTCCTGCGCATGAACCTTGGCATAACCGGTGGCAGTGGCAGCGCTTGGCTGACGGCTGATCACACCATAATTAATGGTCTTCAGGTTCATTTGTAAGAAGGAGGCAGCGCCCATGTTCAACGGTTCTTCCTGTACCCAGAACCAGGTTGCTTTGTTGTATTTGGCATACAATGCTTCCAATTGTTTAACAGGTAAAGGATACAACTGTTCAAGGCGTACAATGGCCGTATCTTTCCTGTTCTCTTTTTGTTGGCGTTCTGCCAGGTCGAAGTACACTTTACCACTGCAGAACAATACTTTACGTACGCTTGAAGCGTCGTTAACAAAAGTATCGTCGATCACTTCCTTGAATCCACCGTTCAGGAACTCCTGTGTTGGGGAGTAGGTACCCGGGTGACGCAAATTAGCTTTTGGTGAGAAGTTGATCAGTGGTTTGCGGAACGGCCAGGCTAACTGGCGGCGCAGGGCATGGAATAAGTTGGCGGCTGTAGTAATATTGGTCACCACCATATTCAATTCAGCGCACATTTGTAAGAAGCGTTCCATACGGGCGCTGCTGTGCTCAGGTCCCTGGCCTTCATAACCGTGCGGCAGCAACATGGTGATACCGTTCATGCGGTTCCATTTTTGTTCGCCGGCAGAAATGAACTGGTCGATCATGATCTGTGCGCCGTTGCTGAAGTCGCCAAACTGCGCTTCCCATAATACGAGGCTGTTGGGGTTGGCCATGGCATAACCATATTCAAACCCCAGTACACCATATTCGCTCAGTAATGAGTTGTATATTCTGAATTGACCACCTGCATCGGCGATCTCGCTCAGCCTGCTGTATGCTTTGTCGGTGTTTTCATCGCGCAAAACAGCGTGGCGGTGTGAGAAGGTGCCGCGGCGAACGTCCTGCCCGCTCATCCGTACATCATTTCCGTCCAGCAACAGGGTACCGTAAGCCATCAGCTCACCGGTTGCCCAGTCCAGTTTACCTTCTTCGTTGTATAATTTTACTTTGTCCTGGATGATCTTTTCAACCTTTTTCAGGGGTTTGAAATCAGCAGGCCATTTCATGATTGCTTCAAATACCTTCTTGAAGCTGGCATCGTTGATAGCGGTAGCGGGTGACTTCACAAAGTCTTCCTCAGTGGCTTTCCGCAAATTTTTCCAGGCCAGTTCAGGTTGTTGGTAATGATAGGGGAGTGGTTTCTGTTTTATTTCATCGAGGCGTTCCTGCAGGTCGGCCCAGAATTTCTTTTCCATTTCCTTGGCGAGGTCCTTGGCGTCTGATTCACCGTTTTCCAGCAGGAAGTTGGTATACACTTCACGCGGGTTGGCGTGTTTTTCGATCAGTGAATACAGCTGTGGCTGGGTGAATTTAGGATCGTCGCCTTCGTTGTGTCCATGTTTGCGGTAACAAACCATATCGATGAACACATCTGAATTGTATTCCTGGCGGTAGCGGGTAGCTATCTGAACGCATTTAACTACTGCTTCTGCATCATCGCCATTTACGTGTAATACAGGTGCCTGAACCATGGCTGCCAGTGAGGTACAGTAGTCAGAGCTGCGGGCATCTTCAAAGTCGGTGGTGAAACCGATCTGGTTGTTGATCACGAAGTGAACGGTACCTCCGGTATAGTAACCATCGAGGTCGCTCATTTGCAGTACTTCGTAAACAACACCCTGGCCGGCTACAGATGCATCGCCATGGATGAGTATAGGTAATATTTTATCGAAATCGCTTTTGTACAGTACATCGGCTTTTGCCCGGGCGAAACCGATCACAACCGGGTCAACCGTTTCCAGGTGCGATGGGTTGGGCATCAGTTTCAGGTGAATGGTTTTGCCATCAGGTGTTTGCACCTCACTGCCATAACCCATGTGGTATTTTACGTCGCCGCTGCCCATGGTTTGGTCGGGCTTGGCGGTACCTTCAAATTCACTGAAGACCTGCTCATAGGTTTTACCCATGATGTTGGTCAGTACGTTCAAACGGCCGCGGTGTGCCATTCCGATCACTACTTCCTGCACGTCGTTGTTGGCGGCAGTGGTAATGATCTCGTCCAGCGCAGCAATGGTGCTTTCACCACCTTCCAGGGAGAACCGCTTCTGGCCGATATATTTTGTGTGAAGGAATTTTTCGAAGATCACACCCTGGTTCAGTTTTTCCAGAATGCGTTTTTTCTTGTTGATGGGGAGCGGTTTGGCAAAGTTCCGTTCCATTTCATTGGTGAGCCAGTCAACTTTCTTCTGATCGCTGATGTATTTGAACTCGATCCCTACATGCCCGGCATAAGTCGTTTGCATGTGGTTGAGAATGTTGCGGAGGGTAGTGGTACCCAACCCGATCATATTGCCCGCATTAAAGGTTTTATCGAGATCAGCCTCGGTAAAACCATAGAAACCCAGATCGAGGTTCGCACCCCGGTCTTTACGCTCGCGAATGGGGTTGGTTTTAGCGATCAGGTGGCCTTTGTTACGATAACCCAGAATAAGGCGGTAGGCGCCCACTTCTTTTTTCCAGTCGAAGCTTTCGCCCGTAGCACCGGTTGTTCCGCCTGCTACTGCTGCCGTTCCGTTCGTTGTCCCATTTTTGCCTTGTCCCACGGCAAAGTCAAATCCTTCAAAAAATTTTTTAAGGTCGGGATCAACACTGTTTGGGTCTTGTAAGAAATCCTGATACAGGTTTTCAATAAAGGCCGGGTGGGAATTGGTGATATACGAAAAATCCTTCATGAGGATGCAATTGAAACTTAAAGTGTATTGAGTTATTTAAAATCGGGGTACAAATATCGGTCAAAAACGGTACGAATAGAACGTAAATTATCTGAATTTGTGTTTTTTGACACTATAAAATAGGATAGGCCGCTAAAACCTGCAAGGGGCGTGCGTTTTATGGTAATTTGGTGGAAAAAGAATTGGTTAATTTGCTGTTATTCATGGGGTAGAGGTGCCCCGCAAGATTTTTTCTGTATTATTTTTCGTTTTCTTGTTCAAATCCTTACCTTTGCACTCCCCTAAATTTTTGGGGAGTAAATTAGAACGAAATGGCAAATCATAAAGCTACTAAAAAAGACGTACGTCAAGCTGCTAAAAGACGTGAAAGAAACAAGTATTACGGCAAAACTACCCGTAATGCAATCCGTGATTTGAAAGCACTGAAGACAAACGGCGAAGCTACTAAAGAGTTTCCTGAGGTAGCTTCTATGATCGATAAACTGGCTAAAAGAGGTATTATCCATAAGAATAAAGCGGCTAACCTGAAAAGTAAGCTGGCTAAAAAGATCAATACCTTAGCAAAATAAGTGGTGTAACCTGCAGCCATTTGACATCTGGTTTGCAGGGCTTATTTATAAGATATTATTTTTTTTGTTTTTTCCTCCCGTTTACGCGGGAGGTTTTTTTGTTTTTAGTAGGGCCACTTTACCTGGTATAATAGTACCGGTATTGCCTGAAAATGGTAGTCAGATGGCCTGGGTATTGTACCGGAATGGCCCGGGGGGCTTACGCGGATCGCCTAATGCACAAGGCAGTCCCCTGGCAATACTTAGGCAATGGCCAGGCAATCCCCAGGCCATTCGCATTAGGTCTGCCATCGGCAACCCTGTAACCTGCAATAACCACTCCTCAAACAATTGCAGCCTTCCCCGGTAACTGGCAACCGGTAACCGGTAACTTTTCCTATATTTAGCCCCGAACAGTCACATTATGAGAAAACTACAAGTATTTCTGCTTCTTGTATTGCCCGTTTCCCTTTTCAGCCAGTCCATTACAACCAGATACGAACAAAGCCAGGCCAAAGAAACGCCTGTGTACAGCGAGATCATCAGCTGGTGGAAAATGATGGACGACCGGTTCCCCACCATAAAAATGCAGGCCATGGGCCCCAGCGATGCCGGTTTTCCCCTGCACCTGGTGGTAGTATCAAACGACGGTGATTTTGACATGACCAGCCTGCACCGCAAGAATAAACGCATCATTTTAGTAAATAACGGCATTCACCCCGGCGAACCCGATGGCATAGATGCCAGTATGCTGCTGGTACGCGATATCGCCACTAAAAAAATAAAACTGCCCGAAAATGTGGTGCTGGCCATCATCCCGGTTTATAATATTGGCGGTTGTTTGAACCGCAGCCCCTGGTACCGCGTAGATCAAAACGGACCGGATAATTTCGGTTCCCGCGGCAATTCCCAAAACCTGGACCTTAACCGCGACTTTATAAAATGCGATTCCAAAGAAGCCCGCTCCTTTGCAGCCATCTTTCACCAGTGCGACCCCGACGTATTTGTAGATAACCACGTGAGCAACGGGGCCGATTACCAGCACATTATGACCCTGCTTACCAGTCAGTACAACAAATTGGGCGGCCCCATGGGCGATTACCTCCATACGAAGTTTGAACCCGGCCTGTACAAACTGATGAAGCAAAAGGGATACGACCTGGTGCCCTACGTTGATTTTGCCGGCAATACCCCTGAATCGGGAATGGAAGCTTATTTTGATGGTCCCCGGTACAGCAGCGGTTATGCTACCTTGTGGCACACCTTTGCTTTTGTGCCCGAAACCCATATGTTGAAACCCTATAACCAACGGGTGGAAGCGACCAAAGCATTGATGGAATCGTTCATCGCCTTCACAGCTGCAAACAGCACGGCCATTCACCAACTGCGTGAGCAAACCAAAAAGGATGTAGTTACCCAAACCAGTTTTCCCCTGAGCTGGAAACTCGATACTACCCGGGCCGACCAGGTATTGTTCAAAGGCTATGAAGCCGGACATAAACCAAGTGAGGTGTCGGGGCTGCCGCGTTTGTATTACGACCGCAGCAAGCCGTATGAAAAGCAGATCAAATACTATAACGCTTACGCTACCCGCACGGCTGTTAATAAACCGCTTGCCTATATTATACCCCAGGGCTGGTGGCCGGTGATCGATCTGTTAAAGATCAACCGGGTAAAAATGCGGGTAATGCCAAAAGATACCAGTATAGAAGTGGAGGTGTATAGAATTGAAGATTACAAAACCTATCCCCGCCCGTATGAGATGCATCATTTAAATACCGATGTAACGGTAAGCACCCGTAAGCAAACAATGAACTTCAGAAAAGGAGATTATTATATTCCGCTCGATCAGCCAGCCAACCGGTTTTTGATGGAGGTGCTGGAGCCGCAGGCCGATGATTCGTACTTTGCCTGGAATTATTTTGATGGCATTCTGGGCCGCAAGGAAGGATTCAGCGCTTACGCATTTGAAGACATTGCAGCGCAGTACCTGAATGAACATCCTGATGTTCGAAAGCTGTTGGAGGCACGAAAGTCAACCGACACCGCTTTTGCCAAAAGCGCCAGCGCGCAGCTCGACTTTGTATACCGAAACTCACCTTATTACGAACCGGATCACATGAAATACCCGGTGTATCGAATCGTTCGTTAGTTAGAATTTCAGGTGCCTGACTGTCAATCCATCATTGATTAACTGTTTCAATGAGTCGATACCTATTCTAACATGCCTTTCAACAAAATTGGCGGTGACTTTTTTGTCGCTTTCTTCGGTTTTTACGCCTTCGGGTACCATGGGTTGATCGCTTACCAGTAACAGCGCGCCAGTGGGGATCTTGTTATAAAAGCCAACAGAAAAGATAGTAGCAGTTTCCATATCGATGGCCATGGCCCTTATCTTCTGCAGGTATTCCTTAAAGTGTTCATCGTGTTCCCAAACCCGGCGGTTGGTGGTGTATACGGTGCCGGTCCAGTAGTCAACGCTGTAATCGCGAATGGTAGTGGACACTGCTTTTTGTAAGGCGAATGCGGGCAGTGCTGGCACTTCGGGTGGAAAATAGTCGTTGGATGTACCTTCACCACGAATGGCTGCAATGGGTAAAATAAGATCGCCGATGTTGTTTCGTTTTTTCAAACCGCCGCATTTTCCCAGGAACAGTACGGCCTTAGGTTCAATAGCGGTTAACAGGTCCATTACGGTTGCAGCGGTTGGACTGCCCATCCCAAAGTTGATGATGGTAATGTTTTCGGCAGTGGCGCATTGCATGGGTTTGTCGATGCCGGTAACGGGAACGTTGTTCCATTCGGCAAACATTTTTACGTAATTGCTGAAGTTGGTGAGCAGAATGTATTCACCGAAATGGTCGAGGGTTTCTCCGGTGTAACGGGGCAGCCAGTTCTTTACTATTTCATCTTTTGTTTTCATAATCAATAAATTTCGTTTATTTTAAGCAAACCCAACTGGTTTTTAGTAATAAGAAATGGTAAATAGTAGCTTTGACAATATGATCAGGATTGAATATCCTTTGTTTCCTTTTCGCATGAAAAGAGAAGAAGGGAAAGAATTTATATTTGATGAATGCCGGAAGCAATGGATCCGGTTGACTTCAGAAGAATGGGTGCGTCAGAATTTTCTGCAATATTTATTACAGGTAAAAAAATATCCCGCTGCCCTTATCGCTGTTGAGAAAGAGATCAGGCTGGGAGAATTGAAAAAGCGGTTTGATATTCTTATATACAATGCACAACACCAGCCCTGGTTAATGGTTGAATGCAAGGCTATGGAAGTACCCTTAATGGATGATGTATTACACCAGGTATTACGGTATAACATAGCCGTGCCCGTTCCATATCTCGTTATTACCAATGGCGCTGCGAGTTTTGCATATATTAGAAAAAACAACCAGTTGCAAATGCTTGAAGACTTACCCGAGTACGGAATTTAAGTTGGTGTTAACGGATTTTATGCTTTCTTTAGCATAACCAACAACCTGTTTATGGATACACCTATCCATGAGAAAATTGAAGACCTGAACCGTCGCATTCAGGAACTGGCGGGCCGGCAGTCTGCTATCAGCAGTCAACTGTTACAATTGAACGATGAGCTCGAAGCACTGAAACTTACAGCAAATACCGGCGCTCCGGTTACGCAGAAACCGGTAGCGCAGGAGAAAATAGAAACAGTCCCGCCGCCACCGCCACGGGTTACCACCAAATCGTCCTCCTCCTTTGAAGAATTTATTGGAAAGGACGTTGCCAGCAAGGTCGGCATCCTGGTTACCATCATAGGTATTTTTATTGGCGCCAAATATGCCATCGAACATAATATGGTTAGCCCGGTAGTACGGGTGATCAATGGGTACATTGCTGGTATTGTTTTGGTGACCATAGCTATCCGCTTAAAGAAAAAATACGAAGCCTACAGCAGTGTGCTGATGGGGGGCGGACTGGCCGTGTTGTATTTCATTACTTATACCGCCTACAGTTTCTACCACTTGCTGCCACAGTCAGTCGCGTTTGCCCTAATGCTGGTCTTTACAGCCGGAACCGTATATGCCGCCTTGTTGTATAACCGTGTAATTATTGCTCACCTGGCACAGATAGGGGCATACGCCATTCCATTTTTATTAAGCGATAATTCGGGGCGTTATGCCATATTCTTTGGTTATGTAGCCATCATTAATACGGGGATCTTGATAGTGTCGCTGCGTAAATGCTGGAAGTCGCTGTTTTATTCGGCATTCATCCTTACCTGGTTCATATATGGGTTCTGGTATGTTACCAGTTTTCAATATCATTTGCATCAATACATTGCCTGGACGTACCTGGTTGTTTTCTTCCTGATCTTTTATGTGACCTTTCTGGCGTATAAGATCGTTAAAAAAGAGCAGTACGGGTTGAATGATGTGTTTGTGTTGCTAAGCAACGCGTTTATTTTTTATGGCATTGGTTATAACCTGTTGAGTCATGAATCGGCTGTCGCTAATTACGCAGGAGTTTTCACCATCATTAATGCGGCCATCCACCTCACCGTGAGCCAGGGGATAAAAAAATTGCAACTGGCCGACCGGTCATTGTATTACCTGTTGCTGGGGCTGGTGATCGTATTTTGTTCCATAGCCATACCTGTACAATTTGATGGCAATTGGGTAACCCTGTTATGGACTGCCGAAGCGGTACTGGTGTTTTTGATAGGCCGGATGCGGCGGGCCGGTTCCTATGAAAAACTGGGCGCCGGACTGATTATCCTGAGTTTTTTAAGTATGGTGCAGGACTGGTTTACCTACTCACAGGCACATCCTTTTTTGAATATAGTGTTTGCAACGGGGCTGCTGGCAGCTGCCGCACAGGGCATTATAATCTATTATAACAGAAGCAAAAGCTATCAATCAACTTTAACCCCTGACAGTCTGTACCTGGGGTTTTATAATTATTTTCTGCCGGGTATTTTTCTGGTAACGGCTTATGTGGTTTTTAGTATGGAGATCTCCGGGTATTTCAAAAAGCTTGATCTGCCTGTACCTGTAAATGACGACTGGAAATATGGCATCCTTTCATCCTTTTCCGGACCTGAAGAATTCATTGTACGCCTGTTGTATTCCATGGTATTCTGCATTGGAGTTATGATGGCCAATCAGCGATTGGGTCGGAGCAGATTACTGGGGGCATTTACGCTCACTGGTATTGGTATGATGATGCTTATACTGGTAACGCTCGCCCTGGGTGTCTTGAATGAACTCACGCATACCTATTATCAAAAAGGCGGCGGCTCTTTCGGGGCACTGGAATTTTACCTCAGGTATATTGTAATCGTAACGACCGTTTTGCTGTTCTACAAAGGACAGCAGACCCTGAATGAATTTGTACGGGAACCTGTTATAAAAAAGGCGTGGACGTTGACGATATACGGAGTAGCATTGGCCTTTATCAGTGCCGAATACCTTTGTTGGACCTCTTTCTCGGGAGTGGGTAAACAATACAAATTAGGAATGAGCATTGTGTGGGGTATCTATGCACTGATGTTGATCGTCCTGGGCATTCAGAAAAAACAAAAGCACCTGCGGCTGGCTGCCATTGCGTTGTTTCTAATAACGCTGATCAAATTATTCTTTTATGACCTGGCGGGTTCCAGCACCATTACCAAAACGGTATCGTTTATTTCATTAGGGGTGTTGTTGCTGGTAGTGTCGTTCCTGTATAATAAGTATAAGGAGGTGTTGTTTGGGGAAGGTGAGGGGAGGGAAGTAAATTGAAAAATAAGTAATTAAAGCACGAATGCCATCCCGCAAAAATGTGGAATGGCATTCGTGTACTACCTGGTAAACCAGATAGGGGCTTCGTATATAATTTTCAGCCTTAACTATGGGAAGATACCCAGTTCATTGTAGCTGGTACCCACTTTATTGATGGCTACCACGTAGGCGGCTGTACGCATATCGGGGATCTGCGGATTGGCTTTCCATACTTCCATGATCTCGCGGGTAGCGGTGATCATAGTTTCTTCCAAACCACTGCGCACCAGGTCAACCTCATCGGGGCCGTGCATAATCAATTCTTTCTCTGAACCATTCACCTTTTTACCGGTCAGCTCTTCAATTTGACCAAGGATGTGGGTGTTCAGGTTTTCAGTAAAGCGTTTTTCCATGCGGCCATAACGCACATGGCTAAGGTTCTTTAACCATTCAAAGTACGATACGGTTACCCCGCCGGCGTTCAGGTACATATCTGGTACAACCAGGATCCCTCTTTTTGCAAATACCTCATCAGCTTCGGGTGTAAGTGGTCCATTGGCAGCTTCACCAATGATCTTGGCTTTTACATTGGGGGCGTTTTGTCCGGTTACTACTGCTTCCAGTGCAGCAGGGATCAGGATATCGCAATCCATTTCCAGTGCATCGGTATTTTTTACAAAATTGGTGCTGCCGGGGAAATTCAGGATAGTCCCTTTTGCTTTGCGGTGTTCCACTACTTTATCCACATCCAGGCCATCAAGGTTGTAAATAGCGCCTTCGTATTCACTTAAGCCAACGATTTTGGCGCCATGTTCCTGGAAGAATTTGGCGGTGTGGTAACCCACATTACCTAATCCTTGTACCACTACACGTTTGCCTTCAACACCCACGGGCAGGCCCAGTTTATCCATTTGATCTTTCATGGACAGTACTTCGCGTAAGCCGTAGAATACACCCAAACCAGTTGCTTCGCGACGACCGCGAACGCCACCCTGAGTAACAGGTTTACCGGTTACGCAACCCAGTCCATCAATTTCGCCAGGACGCATGCTGGTATACGTATCAACGATCCAGGCCATTTCACGTTCGCCGGTTCCGTAGTCGGGAGCGGGTACGTCAATGCCGGGGCCTATGAAGTTCTTTTTGATCAGTTCTGAAGTATAACGCCGCGTGATCTTTTCGAGCTCATAAGGCGTATACTTTTTAGGGTCGATGGTGATGCCGCCTTTGGCGCCTGCAAACGGAACGTTTACGATAGCGCATTTATAGGTCATAAGGGCGGCCAGGGCCATTACTTCATCGAGGTTCACTGAAAGGGCAAAACGAATACCGCCTTTACAGGGAAATTTGTGATGGGAGTGTTGAACGCGGTAAGCTTTGATAACTTCAACCTTATCACCAATTTTTACGGGAAAATGCATGCGGTAAACGGCATTACATTGTTTGATCTGTTCCAGGATTCCGGGATCCCAGCTGGTGAATTGCGCGGCTTTATCGAAACTCTTCTCCACCGCGCCAAAAAAACTGTAATCTGACATGACTAAGCTGTTTTTGTTTATGTTTTGAGCAGTATATAGCAAGCTTGTAGCTGATAAATAGGTTTCTATCAGCTACCGTTATAAATTTTACAAAGGCCGAAGCCTCATTCACCCCATCCGAACGATCGATCCGGGCGGGCATTCACCGTTATTAAGAACTTTGTTTTTCGAGCTTTGAGATCTTTCCGTCGAGCCGGATTACATACAGGATCAACCCCACCAGAATAGTTACGGCAACTGCCAGCACAACATAGATCTTGTTTCCGGCGCCCAAACCTGTTGGCGTTTGCGTTACATGTTTTGTAGAGTCCTGGGCACGGGCCATTAATTGGACAAATAAAACGATCAGGGTTACAATTAGTTGCTTCATACTAAAAATTATGCGGAATGTTTTTTCTCTTCCAGTAATCGAACGCGCAACCTAAGGGTGGATATCCAGGTGCCTAACAATGCCCAGCCTATTACAGCCGGCCAGAAAACGAGGCGCATGGTAGCGTCGAGACTGCTGCCGCCAAGACCGGGGTTTCCCTCTGATCCTTTTCCGCCGGGGTGTAACGATTCTGTTAGCCGGGGTAGTATCATGATCATGGGTATGTAAATAAAATAGGCGAAAATGTTATAGACAGCTGCTACCCGGCTTCTTTTGTCCATATCGGGCATGGAATTGCGCAGCACAAAATAAGCTATGTAAATAAGCAGGGCAATGGCTGCCCCGGTTTGTTTGGGATCGTTGCTCCACCAGGTACCCCAGGTATAATTGGCCCAGATAGAACCGGTAACCAGACCCAGGCAGCCCAAAACTGTCGCTGTGCGGGCAAATTCCGTGGCGTAAATGTCGTAAAGCGGATTGGGGTTGCGCAGGTATTTTATGGAGTAGAACAATGAAACGGAAATAAGGATCAACTGACTGAACCACATGGGCACATGAAAGAAGAAATTGCGCATGCTTTCATACAGATTACTGTTGGCATAGGCCGTTTCATAAGGAAGCGGTATTAACAGACCCGCGATAAAAGTATAGATCAATAAAACAATACTCAGTATTTTCCACCATTTCCGGTGCATAAACGCCTGCATAAAGTCCTGCATAACGACCTGTAGTTTGTTGAATGATTATTGGTACCTGATTAGCAATAGAATAACCCAATAATCCAATTTGGTGAGGCAAAATTAGGGGAAAGGTGGGAATTTGTTACAGGTTTCAGGTTTGCAGGTTCCAGGTAAAATTTTGAAGCTCACTATCAAATTTGGCAGAATGTACGCTGGGCCCCCCTGTAACCTGGAACTTGTAACCTGTAACTGGTTTTAATCCTTCCACAAAAACGGGAACAAAATTACCGCCAGGGCAATTACCAGTACATCCAGCGCCACCAGCAGCAAAATGATCTGCCACAGGCCTACCTGAATGATATCGGCAAATGCGGTGTTCGACATTTTCATCAGCAGCAGCACCTGCGGAATAATTAACGGAAAACCCATAATCGCCATCAGGGCGGCGCCCTGGCGGGCCCGTGCCGCTATGGCAGCCAAAAAGGTAAATACGAGGCTCAGGCTACAACCACCCAGGCAAACAAAACCGATAAACCGGAAAGGATTGCGCAGGGGATTGCCCAGCAGCAATTGAAACAGCGCCAGGCTCACCAGGCTCATGATGATCATTAACCCGGCATTGAATAATAATTTGGAGAGAATAAAATCGCGTGCGCCGGCAATGGTATAAAAGTATAACATACGACCCTGGCTTTCCTGCAGAAAACTTTTTGCTACCGCATTCACACAAATAAATAATTGTATCATCCAGAACAACCCGTTCCATACTTTTTCTTCGGGCTGGTTCATGGCCAGGTATAAAACAAAAATGGTTGACGCCACGTACAACAGAATACCGTAAAATGTATACTGCTGTCTTATTTCCAGCAACAGGTCTTTTTTAATAAGCGCAATTATATGATTCAACGAGTTGATAAGTTTTATGTTTTAAGTTCCGGGTTCTGTGTTTTTGATTGCCGCGACGAGACCATTGCTATTGCCTATTCTCCATTGCCTAGGGAATTTCATAATAACATTTTCTGCACCTCGGTTCATACAAATCCTTTTCACCCAGTAATACCTGTGAAGTGTCTGCCTTTTTACGAAAACTGTAATTGGCAATATTGCCACATTTTACACATATAGCATGCAGTTTGGTAATATAATCGGCTTTTGATAACAGAAAGGGAATTTGTCCAAACGGTTTGCCGGTATAATCCATGTCCAGTCCCGCCACAATAACGCGATGGCCTCTCAATGCCAGCTGATCGCATACATCCGGCAGCTGATCGTCGAAAAATTGCGCTTCATCAATGCCAATTACATCGGCCTCACCATGCAATAATAATATGGTTTGTGAGTTATCAATAGGAGTACTTTGAATGGCATTTTCGTCGTGCGATACAATGTTTTGAACATCATACCGCACATCAATCTTAGGCTTAAAAATTTCTACCCGCAGGTTTGCGATCTTTGCCCGTTTTAGTCTCCGGATCAACTCTTCGGTTTTTCCGGAAAACATAGACCCGCAAATTACCTCAATACTGCCCCGGCGCTCACCCGATATATTTGGTTCTATAAACATCTTAACGGAAATAGGTACAATAATTGTTAACTTTATCGTTTAGCTCTAACCATCAATCAATTAACTCTAACCATAAAAAAGTACCCGCTTATTATGGAACGTTTAGCACAACTTATTGGCAAATTAAATGAACAATTTGCACAAAACGCCGATCCGTTTCAACTATTAGTAACTGCTCAATTAATTGAAACAGAGTTGGTACAGATGTCGACGTCCACACACCGAACTGTCAACACGTCAAAAGTGGCAGTGGTGATGCCGGCGGCTAATGGTCATAGCTACCAGCAGGCCCGGCAAACAGCGGAGGAGAAACCCACCCCCAAGGTGGTAAATACCCCGGTGGCTGCAGTAGAACCCCCGGTTGAAGTGCAGGCGCCTGTTGTAGAAGAAACTCCGGTTGTAGTGGAAGAAGCACCGCCCGTGGTAGTTACTCCGGCTGTCGTGAATGGAAATGACATTTATGGAAGTGTGGAAAAAAATAATAACAATAACGGTACAAATGGTCATCACCAGGAAGCCCAGGTTGAGAACGGGTGGAAAATTGATCCGCTGCGCGAAGTGCCCACATTAGCGCATCAACAAGTTGTTAAAGAACTGAATGAGGTAATGGCTACCAGCCAGTCTTCCCTTAATGAAAAGTTAAAAGAAGAAGTGAAGGAAGTAGCGCATGTATTGAACGATGCACCGGTACGCGATCTGCGCCGGGCCATTGGTATCAATGACCGCTTCGTGTTTATCAGCGAACTCTTCCGCAACGACGAAGTGATGTATGAACGCAGTATAAAAACCATCAACAGTTTTCGCATACTGCCCGAAGCCCAGTACTGGATCGAAAGAGAATTAAAAGTAAAACTGGGCTGGGATGAAAATAAGGAAAGCACCCGCCACTTTTATCAGCTGGTTAAAAGACGGTTCTCCTGAATGTATGCGATTATCTTTTCTGTTGCTCCCTTTTTATTATAAACGTAATCACGGGCTGACTGGCAGTTTACCTGGTATTTACCGGTATCTGTCAGCAGGTCGTTACACGTTTTCTCCAACTCCAGTGCCGTATTGATCACAAAGGCGCCACCGGCCTGTACCAGTTCAATCGCTTCAATGTATTTTTCGTACACAGGTCCATGTACCACCGGTTTGCCGTATACGGCCGCTTCCAGCACATTATGTACGCCATCATTGCCAAAGCCGCCGCCTATATATGTAATAGTAGCATATTTGTACAGCTTCGACAGCATGCCGATATTGTCGATGATCAGCGTATTGGGTTTGGTTTCTTCAGAAGGCAATTGTTTGTTCCGGGCTACTGGTCTGGGCGAAGGGGAAAGGTGGGCCGCCAGTTTTGAAAACCTTATGGTGTGTTTGAACAATTTCTCTATTTCTTTCAGGTGTTCTTCATTTATTTCATGCGGCGCAATAATAAACTTTATATCTGGGTGTGTATTGGCATAATGGTCCATTTCCTCTTCATCTTCAGGCCAGGTACTGCCGGCAACGATAACCTGGCTGTTGCCGCAAAACTGTTCAATAAGGTCGATCGGTTTAAACTGTTCGGCTATCTGAACAACCCGGTCGAAGCGGGTATCGCCGCTTACACTCACATTATTGGCAAAGCCAATGGTGCGCAGCAAATCTTTTGACTGATCGGTTTGAACAAACAGGTGATTAAAGCTTTCGAGCATATACCAGTGCAGGCGGCCATACCATTTAAAGAAGGGCTGATCGGGTCTGAAAATGCCAGATACCAGTAAAAGCGGTACCTGTTTCTTTTTTAATTCAGTTAAATAATAGAACCAGTATTCGTATTTGATCCAGATCACCAGGCTGGGCTGTACCAGGTCAATGAATTTACGGGCATTCTTTTTTGAATCCATAGGCAGGTACATCACGTAATCGGCCCCGGAATTGTTTTTACGCACCTCATACCCGCTGGGGGAGAAGAAGGTCAATAAAGTTTTGGCGTTGGGGTATTGTTGTTTAATGGCTTCCAATACCGGCCGGCCCTGCTCAAATTCGCCCAGGGAAGAGCAATGCATCCAGATCAGTTTCCGGTCACCGGTTTCACTCTCTGCCTTCTGTCCTCTGCCTTCTGCCCCTATTTTTTCCAGTTCAGCCCAGATATTTTTTCTTCCATTGCGCCAGAGCCGCGCTTTGGGGTTCCACAGGGAGGTAATACGGATTCCAACAGCGTATAAAGACAAAAAGATATTGTAAATAAACAGGTGCACGGTGATAATTTGATTTCAGAAAGCAACAAATGTCGTTTTTATCGTCAGAATTGTCAAAAAGGGAAAAATGAGCTGTTGAAATATGTCCTTACAACGTAAACGTATTCCCGCCGGCACTGATTATGAACCACAATAAATTTATATATGGCTGTAGGTTCAGGGGTTTCCATGTACTACTAATGGGTATTAGCTTGCTTACACCATTTTTTTGCAGTACGTTTGTGCCCGTTTTGATTAAAAAGGATACGTATGCAGCCGATACAAATGGTTGATTTAAAGCTTCAGTACGCAAAAATAAAGACAGAAGTAGATTCAGCGATTCAGGAGGTATTAAACAATACTGCTTTTATACATGGAAAAGCGGTGCAGGATTTTGCTGCCGGGTTAAGTAAATACCTGGGTGTAAAACATGTTATACCCTGCGCCAATGGGACCGATGCCCTGCAAATAGCATTGATGGCATTGGACCTGAAACCGGGTGATGAAGTAATAACTCCATCTTTTACCTTTATTGCTACTACCGAAGTAGTAGCGCTTTTACAGTTAAAACCTGTATTTGTAGAGGTAGATCCCAAAACATTCTGTATTGATCCGGTGGCAATCGAAAAAGCCATCACGCCTAAAACAAAGGCTATTATCCCAGTTCACTTATACGGACAGGCAGCCAATATGGAAGCCATTATGGAAATAGCCAATCGTCATAAAATACCTGTTGTTGAAGATAATGCACAGGCAATTGGTGGCGATATAACATTGAGCGATGGCACCGTTAAAAAAACGGGTACCCTGGGTACCATTGGAACCACTTCCTTCTTCCCTTCTAAAAACCTGGGTTGTTATGGAGATGGCGGCGCCATTTTTACCAACGATGATGCTCTTGCAGAAGCGTTGAAAATGATTGCCAATCATGGCCAGTCAAAAAGATATTACCACGATCGCGTTGGCTGTAACAGCCGGCTCGATACCATACAGGCAGCTGTTTTGAATGTAAAGCTGCCATTGTTGGATGAATATATTGCCGCACGCCGCAGGGCTGCTGATTTTTATGATAAGGCATTTGCCGGAAATCCAAAGATCACGGTACCCAACAGGGCTCCATACAGCAATCACGTTTTCCATCAGTATACATTGTTGCTGGAAGGTGTTGACCGCGATGGTTTGAACCAGTTCCTGGCAGGGCAGGGTGTACCTTCCATGATCTATTACCCGGTGCCTGCACATCGTCAGAAGATGTTCGAGGCTTTTGGCGGCGCCCAGTATGATTTAAAAACAACCGACTGGCTCACTGAACGTGTAATATCCCTACCTATGCACACCGAACTGAGTAATGAACAGCTCCAGTTTATTACCGGCAAAGTATTGGAGTTTATTAATAAACAGTAATTAATTAGCATTAGGCACTATTAAAACACCTTCAAAATGAAAATCGCAGTTGTAGGCACGGGATACGTAGGTTTGGTTACGGGAACCTGTTTTGCTGAAACGGGTAACGACGTTACTTGCGTAGATATCGATAAAAAAAAGGTAGAGAAGCTTTCTTCTGGTCAGATCACCATCTATGAACCAGGATTGGAAAAGTTATTCCTTCGTAACGTTAAAGAAGAACGTTTACGCTTTACCACCAGTTTGTCTGAAGGTATTAAAGATGCGGAGATCATTTTCCTGGCCTTGCCAACACCGCCCGGTGAAGATGGAAGTGCCGATCTGAAATACATTCTGGGTGTTGCCAAAGACCTGGGCGAGCTGATGACCGATTACAAAGTGATCGTTGATAAAAGTACCGTGCCTGTTGGAACAGCTGAAAAAGTTTACGCGGCGATTGCAAAAAAATATGTAGGTGATTTTGACGTGGTATCGAACCCTGAGTTCCTGCGTGAAGGTGTAGCCGTAGATGATTTTATGAAACCCGACCGGGTTGTTATAGGGGCTGCTTCTGAAAGGGCCCGTAAAGTAATGGGCGAATTGTATGCTCCATTTGTGCGTTCCGGTAACCCGATCATTTTTATGGATGTTCGTTCTGCCGAGCTTACCAAATATGCCGCCAACTCCTTCCTGGCTACCAAGATCTCTTTCATGAACGAAATAGCCCAGTTGTGCGAACGCCTGGGTGCCGATGTAGACATGGTGCGCCGGGGTATTGGCAGTGACGACCGTATTGGAAAACGCTTCCTGTTCCCGGGTATCGGGTATGGCGGAAGCTGTTTCCCCAAAGACGTACAGGCCCTGGTTAAATCATCCAAAGAAGTGGACTACGATTTCCAGATCCTGAATGCAGTAATGGATGTGAATGAAAAACAAAAGCTGCACCTGCTTCCCAAGATCAAAAAATATTTCAATAATGACCTGAAAGGAAAACGTTTTGCTCTGTGGGGGCTGGCGTTTAAACCTAATACCGACGATATTCGCGAAGCACCGGCTTTATATATTATAGATGAGCTGTTAAAAGCAGGCGCTACGGTTTATGCATATGACCCTGAAGCGGTGAATAACGTACGTGCCTTATTAGGTGAAAAGATTCAATTCGCCGAAAATCAATACGATTGTCTGGAAGGTGCCGATGCATTGATCATTGCCACCGAGTGGAATGAATTCCGCACGCCAAACTTCCTGAAGATCGTTACATCACTTAAGAATAAAGTGATCTTCGACGGACGAAACCTGTTTGAAACAGATGCGATTAAAGAATTAGGATTTTACTACGAAAGCGTAGGCCGGTCAGTGGCTGACCCTGCTGCTAAATAATAATAAACAACCCTTCCTCATGTCAAGAAAAAGAGTACTTATTACCGGAGCAGCCGGTTTTTTAGGGTCACACTTATGCGACCGGTTCATTAAAGAGGGTTTCCATGTTATTGGCATGGATAACCTGATCACCGGTGATCTGCGCAATATTGAACATTTGTTCAAGCTGGAACAGTTTGAGTTCTATCACCATGATGTATCGAAATTTATTCATGTTCCCGGTGAACTGCATTATGTTTTACATTTTGCTTCACCCGCCAGCCCTATCGATTATCTGAAAATTCCAATTCAGACGCTGAAAGTAGGTTCACTGGGTACGCATAACTGTCTGGGACTTGCCAAAGCAAAAGGCGCCCGTATTCTGGTAGCCTCTACCTCAGAAATTTATGGCGATCCCCTGGTGCATCCGCAAAATGAAGAATACTGGGGCAATGTAAACCCTGTTGGGCCCCGTGGTGTGTACGACGAAGCAAAACGCTTCCAGGAAGCAATGACCATGGCTTATCATACTTTCCATGGTGTTGAAACCCGCATTGTACGCATTTTCAATACCTACGGCCCGCGTATGCGGTTGAACGACGGCCGCGCACTGCCAGCATTTATCGGCCAGGCATTACGCGGTGAAGACCTCACCGTATTTGGCGATGGTTCTCAAACCCGTAGTTTTTGCTTTGTAGACGATCTTATTGAAGGAATATACCGGTTATTGATGAGCGATTGCCATCAGCCTGTTAATGTGGGTAACCCCGATGAGATCTCGCTGAAAGAATTTGCCGAAGAGATCATTGCATTGACCGGAACAACACAAAAAATTGTGCACAAACCGCTCCCTGTTGATGATCCCAAACAACGGCAGCCGGATATTACCCGGGCAAAAGAAATACTGGGCTGGTCACCTAAAGTAAGCAGAAAAGAAGGGTTGAAAGTGACCTACGAGTATTTTAAATCATTACCCAAAGAAGAATGGTTTAAACAACCCAAAGAGTTTGTTGCAAAGTAACGCAGAATACTAAACGCCCTTCCGGACAAACGTTCGGAGGGCGTTCTTATTTAATTAATATACTATGAGCAGTTTTTCAAAAACGATCATGATCACGGGTGGGGCCGGGTTTATAGGTTCACACGTAGTGCGGTTGTTTGTAAATAAATATCCCGAATATTTAATCGTGAATGCCGATGCGCTTACCTATGCCGGCAACCTGGAGAATTTGAAAGATGTGCAGCACGCACCCAACTACAAATTCGAAAAGGCAGATATTACCGATGCTGCCCGTATTGAGGAGTTGTTTGAAAAATATGCATTCGATGCCGTTATTCACCTGGCGGCTGAAAGCCATGTTGACCGGTCGATCATTGACCCATTGGCATTTGTAAAAACAAATGTGCTGGGTACAGCAACCTTGCTGAATAGCGCCCGCAAAAACTGGGCAGCCTCCGCTGCAAAAATGGAAGGGAAACGTTTTATGCACGTTTCAACCGATGAAGTATATGGTTCACTGGGCGATGAAGGATTCTTTACAGAAGAAACCGCATATGATCCCCGTTCGCCGTATTCAGCCTCCAAAGCCTCGTCGGACCACTTCGTTATGGCCTGGTACCATACCTATGGGTTACCGGTGGTAATGAGCAATTGTAGTAACAACTATGGTTCCTACCATTTCCCCGAAAAGCTGATCCCGTTAATGATCAACAACATCAGGAATAACAAACCATTGCCGGTTTATGGCAAAGGTGAAAATGTGCGCGACTGGTTATTTGTTGAAGACCATGCCCGCGCCATTGATGTGATCTTTCATAAAGGGAAAACAGGCGATAAGTATAATGTGGGTGGGTTTAACGAATGGAAGAATATCGACCTGGTGCACCTGTTGTGTAAAATCATGGATGCAAAACTCGGCCGCGCGGAAGGTACATCGGCCAAACTGATCACTTATGTAACAGACCGGCCCGGGCATGACCTGCGGTATGCCATCGACGCTACAAAACTCAATAAAGAACTGGGCTGGGAACCTTCCCTTCAGTTTGAAGAGGGGCTGGAAAAAACAGTTGACTGGTACCTCCAAAATGAAGATTGGGTAAAACATGTAACTTCGGGCGATTACCAACATTATTATGAAGAGCAATATGCAAAGCGATAAGACAATTGCATTTGTTTAAAATCTACAATATCTAATGCCTTTTATAGAAACAGGAATTCCGGATCTGTTGGTTTTTGAACCAACAGTCTTTGAAGACAGCCGTGGATTTTTTTTCGAAGCCTATAACCAGAAAATGTTCAATGGGGCAGGAGTTGAAAATGTATTTATACAGGACAATCAATCACGCTCCACCTATGGTGTTATCAGGGGATTGCATTACCAAACGCCCCCGTTTGCCCAGGCTAAACTGGTGCGGGCGCTAACAGGCACTATTCTTGACGTAGCCGTTGATATCAGAAAAGGCTCCCCCACATTTGGAAAAACCTTCAGCGTAGAGTTGTCAGCCGACAATAAAAAGCAGTTAATGATACCTGCCGGTTTTGCCCACGGGTTCTCTGTATTGAGCGAAATTGCGGAGGTAATGTATAAGTGCGATCAGTTTTACAGCAAAGCCAGTGAACAGGGGATTATATACAATGACCCTTCGTTGAATATCGACTGGAAGATCCCGATGGAGAAAGCCATTGTATCGGATAAAGACCAGGTGCTTCCAGTATTCGCCAATTGTGTTAATCCCTTTGAATATAAAGGATAATCGTTTTATTATGTCGCAACCAGTTATTATAGTGACCGGCGCCAACGGACAGGTAGGGCAGGAGTTACAGGTTTTGAGTGCATCGTATCCTGAATTTACATTTGTATTTACCGATACGGACAATATGCCGATCAATGATGAAGCAGCAGTGGAAAAAATGTTTGCCACCCATCATCCGGCTTATTGTTTAAACTGTGCTGCCTATACCGCGGTTGATAAAGCAGAAACCGAACAGGAACTTGCCTTTTCAGTAAATGCTGAGGGCGCACGCATACTGGCGGCAGCCTGCAAAAACTATAATACCCGGTTCATCCATATTTCAACCGATTATGTATTTGATGGCCAGTCGCCAACTCCCTATAAAGAAGATGCACCCACCGATCCGGTAAATCAATATGGTGCCTCGAAATTAAAAGGCGAACAGCTTAGCCAGCAGGTTAATCCCGATACCATTATCATCAGAACAGCCTGGGTATATTCTTACTTTGGTAAGAACTTTGTAAAAACCATGATAAAGTTAATGCAGGACCGCCCTGCCATCAGCGTGGTGAATGACCAGGTGGGCGCTCCCACTTATGCCGCCGATCTGGCTGCCTGCATGTTACAAATAGTAGCCCAGACGCAGGCATCAACCGCTAACTGGCATCCCGGTTTGTATCACTACAGCAACCAGGGCCGCATCAGCTGGTTTGATTTTGCGGTTGCCATTAAAGAGTTAACCGGCAGCGCCTGCACCGTAACTCCCATTCCATCAGAACAATTTCCCACCCCGGCTAAAAGGCCCTCTTTCTCTTTACTGGATACCAGTAAGATTAGAAAAACATTTCATTGTACGATCCCTGATTGGAAGGATTCGTTAAGGAAGTGTGTTGGTTTGTTGGTATGACGACCTCATTTAAGATCCAGTGATGCTTTGGAGGGCGGGGGGATAAAAAATCCCCTTGATTGAACAAGGGGACCTGGTTTCCGTACTGAGGATATTACTTATTTGATGGCAGTGATAGCTGTACCGCCATATTTGCTTTCCGTTTTTACAATGCCGAATCCGGGAGCGAACCATTCTGTTCCTTCTATATTAAAAGGCATTCCTATGCCCATTGTTTTTACGGTAACCTTACTTTTATAAGTGATCTTGAAACAATCCCAGGTGCCGGCAGTAGTAGTAACACTTTCTTTAGCGGCAACTGAGCGATTGCTGGTGACCATGTTTATGTTCTGTTTCATGCCTGCATTGTCGATGTCCATATTCAACGTGGCATCTTTTAGTTGATCACCAATCTTCATATTGTTAGGGTATTCAATATAGATCTTATCGGCCTTTACATCAGCTTTGGCGAATTGTTCCTGCTGTTGCTGGGGCAGTTGCATGGTCATATCGATCATCATAACGCCACCATTGCAAACGATCTGGCTGTGACCTTTGGCAATAGATTTTCCTTTTTTATCAAACATCTCCGAGTTAACAGTGCCGGTAATAAGATCACCACTATTGGTGACATCCGATATGGTGTACACCTGTTTGCCGTTGGCCTCTCCCTTCTTATTAAAGATGGTCATTTCAACGGTCTTGTTCTTTTGCAGAAAATAGAAATTGTTACAATCCTGGGCCAGGCTGGCATTTGAGAGCAGGCCGATAAAGCTGGCTAACAAAAAGGTTGATCGCATAAACAATTTTTTTGGTGTTACTATCAAGAGCAAAGTAACAACCAAAAATAGTACATCGTAATACCCTTTTCGTGGTAAATTATCGGCTACAACGCTTGTGTGTCGTGGGTTCTGGGTGCTTAATGGATTTAGTAGTTTGGCCCTTTGGGATTTGGCTGAATTACCGTGTAACAATTAGTTGTGAGGCATAGAATGAGGTGTATTTTTTTCTGCCTTCTGCCTTCTGCCCTCTGCCTTTCCTCTACCTACTGCCTGTAGAATCTCCCTTACTCAATCTTCTGAAGTTAGTCATGCGGTTTACGATCTCTTTAATCACCGTATCGAACTTTTGCAATTGATCGGGGCGGCAAAGGGCCCTTACGTTTTGAAAGTGACGGAAAGTAACGAGGTCGAGCTTTTTTTGGAGGTCAGCAATCTGATTGCTGCGGGCTATTAATGCAGAGTCTGTTGCATCGGGTTGGTTCAACAGATCGAAGAAACTTTTTTTAGCATCACGGATGCTATCCATAACCGGTCTTTGAATGGTGATCATGGAGTCGCGCAATTTCCAGTAAGAAGCTTCCTGGGTAGCATCGAATTTCATTTGATCTACCATGAACTGGCCCATTCTTTTTTCGCGGTTGCCTGGTTCGCGGCCGGGCCCACCATCGTGGTTGGGTTTTTTAATCCAGTAAATAGACAGGGTGGCAATATTGGTCAATAATAAGATCGCTACAAGTACTAAAAGCCATCTTTGACGGGGGGGCCTAATCATGGTTCCAGTGAATTTTCATTATATACAGGGTATACACCACCTGCCGGGTATTCAGCAGCTACTATTTGCCCTGATTCGTTATTTACGTTTGTCGTACTGGTATTCTGTTCCCACATTTTTAACACTGTGGTAGCGTTTGCAATAAGAATAATTGCAGCAATCGTTAAGGCCAGTACAGGTTTGGTAAGCCACCGGCCGAGCGGACCACCCTGGTCAAATTCCCGCTCCATCCTTCCCTGCAGCCGGGTATACAGAAAATCAGGCGCTTTGGCCTGCCGTACCCCATCCAGGCTATTCAGCACCGCGTCTATCCGGGAGTCGTTATTTGAATCGCTTGACATAAATGTAATTTACGATGTAAACTTATACATTTGACGCTAATAAATCCTAAAACCTTCGAACCGCTTACTTGTCTTGTGGATTATTCTGTTGATAATATTTCTCCAACAGTTTGCGCAGGTTTTGCCGGGCTCTGAACAACAGCGATTCTACCGCGGATACCGATAATTGCATCACATCGGCAATCTCCTGGTAACTCAATTCCTCGGTTTTATGTAAAGTGAATGCTACTTTCTGATTTTCAGGTAATTGATCAATCATCCGGAACAACAGGGCCGCCTGTTCCTTGCGATCTAAAGCGACACCGGGATGTTGAAAATCAACCGGTTCGTGCACCAGTTCATCATTGGGGCCAAACAAACTGGTAATAAATGCAAAGCGTTTTTTGCGTTTACGGCTGCGGATGTGGTCTAAAGCCTTGGTGGTGGTAATGCGGTAGATCCAGGTAGAAAGCCGGGCATCTCCTTTAAATTGATCGATAGAACGATACACCTGGATGAATACTTCCTGGGCCACATCTTCAGCATCTTCACTGTTTTGTACGATACCAAGTGCCGTGTTGTATACCAGGTCCTGATAGTTTGCTACCAATGATTTGAATGCCCCTTCGTCTCCTGCCCGGAGTTGTTGTATCAGTTCCAGTTCGTTCAAAAAGACGGCCGTTTAAATTTGAGGCTACAACTTACGAAATCCTGCGATATGAACTAGGAAATCGGAGCAGACAGGCCAAAAGTGTAGATCATCAGGCTTTTTTGCAACCTGAACTATAATATATAAAGAAGTTTAAAAGATGGTTTTTTTATTATATGCAGTCTTTTTTAGAACTTTGGTTATACCACTATACCCACAAAGCCAACGGGCCTTTCCTGCCACTTGTTATGTTTACGATTGAATATTAAAGGTTTAAAGTATTGAAAGACGATCAAGTACACAGTGAAAAGCAGCTTCTTGAGCAGATTGCAGCAGGTAACCATGACGCATTTAAACAACTGGTTGATCGTCATCGCGACAATGTGTTTTCCCATGCAATAGCCTACCTGAAAGATTATTCCAAAGCGGAAGATATTACGCAGGAGGTTTTCCTGATCATTTGGGATAACCGGGAATCCTTAGGGAAGATAGCCAATCCCGAAAGTTATTTATTCATTCTTACCAGGAACCGCATCGTTGCCGAATTTAGAAAGAAAGTAAAACTATCCCTGCTCGATGAGCAGGAGCAAACCAGGAAAGATTCTGCGTTACTGCCAAACCAGCTCATGGAAAATAAGGAAACGGCCGAACTGATCCAGGCTGCCCTTAATGAAATGACCCTGCAACAAAGAAAAGTCTTTGAATTGGGTAAACTGGAAGGGCTGAAATATGAAGAAATTGCCCGGAAGTTGAACATTTCCCCCAACACAGTTAAAGTACATATGGTGCAGGCGCTGTCTTTTATCAGAACATTCATCCGCAATGGTGGGGTAGGTTATCTCCTTTTTATCCTTTTTTTACTTTTTTGATAAATTTTTCCAAAACGACTAATCCTATTTTTCAATTTCTGCTACTTTATATAGGAGCAGATTTAAGAAACAGCTAATGCAACATCAAAAATTTAAAGAACTCATAGAAAAGTACCTTGACGAAAGCGCAGGGCCGGAGGATATTCAGCAGTTGTCTGCTATGCTGAATGACCCTGCTTATGTAAGCCTGCTCGATGAACTGGTGCTGGAACAGGTTACTGATAATACGTTTAAGTATGAGTTGAACGACGCTATCCGTAATCGGATTGATCAGGGTATTTATCAAAAGACGTTGGCCGCTTCTCAAATTTCCACGCATACACCAGCTGTAAGACCTGTTCACCGCATACACTTCCTCAGAAAATGGGGCTGGGCGGCAGCTGCTGTATTATTGATTGGAACCGTGATCGCCATTGCCGTGACCTCCAACCGGAAATCCAAAACATCGGGGAACGAGGTGGCGGTGGCGCCTATCGATATTTTGCCTGGTACCAATAAGGCGGTTTTAACGGTAGATAATAAGCAGATCAATTTATCTGGTGATAAAACCGGCATTAAGGTAGGGGAAAGAATCGCCTATAACGACGGCGAAAAGCTTTCAGATGCAGGGCAGCTATTGATGCTCACAACGCCCAACGGCGGCCAGTATCAGCTGGTGCTTCCCGATGGAACAAAGGCCTGGCTCAATGCGGCGTCCAGCATCAGTTTCCCATCTGCATTTAAAGGTGAAAACAGGCAGGTAAAAATAACCGGGGAAGTATACCTGGAGGTGACAAAGGATAGGGCGCATCCATTTTTGGTGGATGTTGCCGGGCAGGGAACCATAGAAGTATTAGGAACAATCTTCAACGTTAACTCTTATGGAGATGACGGTAAAATAAAAACATCACTTATTGAAGGAAGTATACGCATGAGCGCTGGAGCTTTTAAGAGCAAAAGTATAGTCATCAAACCGGGCCAAAGGGCAACGATCTCCGTTGCCACTTCTGGTCCGCAATCAGGTATTAGCGTAGATAATGATCCGGATATTAATCAGACGATAGCCTGGAAAAATGGATTATTCAGTTTCAGTAATGCCGATCTGCATACGGTAATGCGGCAATTGGAACGATGGTATGATATTAAGGTCAGGTATGAAGGGCAGCCTTCGGCCTTCACGGTAGAAGGAGAAATGTTCCGGAATGTGAAGCTGTCGGATGTGCTGGAATTCTTAAAAGAATCAGGATTGAAGTTCAGAATGGAAGGAAAAACATTGATAGTTCTTTAATAACTATAAAAAACAAATGAACATGATTATGAGCTAATATAAACGTTGCCCAAACAGAAACCGCCACGGGTCGAAACGTGGCGGCGGACGTTTGGGTAACTTAAAATAGTCCTGGCGGACGGTATTAATCACCCAAACATCACGAAAGTATGCAAAAAACTGCTTTTTGTGGCTGGTCGGCTCGTGGGAGCAATCGCTACATACCCAAAACTGTGTTAGTAATGAAGCTAACCATCCTTTTATTAACTGTTGGATTCCTGAATGTGTACGCCAAAGGCGTGTCTCAAACTGTTTCTTTTACCGGTGAAAAAGTTCCTTTAAAGTCTGTTTTTAATTCTGTTAAGCAACAGACTGGTTTTGTTTTTTTGTATAGCGGAGCTGTGTTGCAGGTAGCAAAACCCGTAACGGTTTCTGCTACCGCGGTTCCGCTTGAAACCTTTCTTAATGAGGTTTTCAAAAACCAGCCGCTTAAGTATACCATAAAAGGCAAGAGCGTTTTCATTGCGCCGAAGCCAGCTTCGGACGGCCCACCGGTATCAAACGTGCCCGCAAATGTTGTTTCCGATTCATCTGTAACCATCCGTGGGCGGGTGCTGAATGAAAAAGGGGAGCCTGTACCGGGAGCTTCTGTAACGGTTAAAGGTTCTACTAAAGGAACAAGAACTGATGGGAATGGTGATTTTGCATTGAGAAATGTAATATCGGGAGAATATGTATTGATTACGAGTGTAGGGTACGAAACAAATACCATCCTGATCAATCGCTTCATGGGTACCCGTAGTTTAGAGCTCTCGCTCAAGCCAGCTGTAACTAAACTGGATGAAATTGAAATAACGGTAAATACTGGGTATCAGGTCTTGTCGAAAGAACGTTCTACCGGTTCACAAGCCCAGATCGACAATAAACTGTTGAACCGATCTCCCAGCGGTAATATACTGGATCGCCTGGAAGGCGTGACCAATGGTATGCTCTTTACACGCCGTAAACTAACCAAAGAAGATGTGAACGGGAGTGCAGAGATCCGCGTACGAGGCCTGGCCACTATTCTGGGCAGTTCATCGCCGTTGATCGTGCTGGATAATTTTCCGTATGAAGGAGATATCAACTCCATCAATCCAAACGATATAGAGAGCGTTACAGTGCTCAAGGATGCGGCGGCTGCCAGCATTTGGGGGGCCAGGGCAGGTAATGGGGTCATCGTTGTTAATACAAAAGCGGGCCGGTACAATCAGGTCACGCGTATTTCGATCAACAGTAATGTAGTCGTAGGTGATAAACCAGACCTTTATTATTCACAGAATTACCTGCCGTCAGCTACAGTGATGGACATTCAGAAAGAAAATTTTAATAACGGAGCTTATTTCTTGGCGGATTTTCAGCGCATACCACTGTATGCGGAACTGCTGCAAAAACTGAAAGATAAATTGATTACCCAGCAGGAATTCGATGAACAGGAAGCGCGTTTCCGCGAGCATGATATCCGCGACGACTGGAGTAAATACCTCTATCGGAAAAGTATCACGCAGCAGCATGCATTGAATGTTCGCGGGGGTGGAAATAATTACCGGTATATGTTTTCCGCGGGGTTCGACAAGGACCGCCAAATGTATGTGGGCAATGAAGGCACCCGCATGAACCTGAGCCTGCAGAATACATTTAAGGTGAGGCCTAACTTAGAGCTTACCGGAACGGTTTGGTACACGAAACGTAAATCACAGACCAATGCGGTATTGTCTTCGGTAACCAACACAAAGGGTTCAGGTCCTGATATCTACGAAAGCCTGATGGACGAAAACGGATACGCCAATCCTGTGAACATTCAAATCAACCGCTACAAATACCAGGAAACATTCCCCACAGCGAATCCTAACCTGGGTATGGTGGACTGGCTGTATCGCCCGCTTGATGAAATCGGGCTCAATGATAACCGGAGTAATACTTCAGACTTTCGTTTGAACGGGGGCCTGAAGTACAAGTTCCTTACGCATTTCAGTTTCGATCTTTCCTATCAATACATCCTCTCTATAAACGAGAGAACAAGTTATCACGATGTAAAGAGTTACTTTGCACGCGACTTCTACAATCAATATACACAAACTTATGTTCCTAATATTACCGATAATAAACTCCATCCTGTTCCCCTGGGGAATATCATGGAATATCCGGGGGCGGGGCAAACCAATACCCAGAGTAGCCGCGCCCTGTTGAACTATAACCAGGTGTTTAATACGGAACACAGCATCAGTGCTATTGGTGGTGCAGAAATTCGCCAGTCAATTGCAACCACCATGCCCGGTGCTACCTTGTTCAACTATAATCCTGATCTGCTGACAAGCAAAACCACGCTCAATTTTGATTCCTCTTTCGCTACGCGACCAAGTGGACGTACAACCATACCAACCAGCGCAAATAAGGTATTGGGAAGGACAACCAACAGATACCTGTCTTATTTTGGTAATGCCAGTTATACCTATAAAGACAGGTACATAGTGAGTGGGAGTGGCCGTTGGGATGGCAGCAACCTGCTGGGTGTACGCGCCAACATGCGTGGCACCTTGTTATGGTCTACCGGCCTTAGCTGGGATATAAGCAAAGAATCTTTCTTCAAAGTGAAACAGCTCCCGTATTTGAGATTGCGTGCTACTTATGGCAGCGCGGGAAATATCGATCCAACGCAAACCCATGACCCAACGCTCTTGTTTACTACCATTAATACGGTTACCTCATACCAGCAGGCAAATCTCAACAGTGCCGGAAATCCCAGTCTTCGCTGGGAACAGATCAATACCCTCAATTTTGGTACAGACTTCCGGGCATTTAAAAACCGGATTAGTGGCAGCGTTGAATACTACGTTAAAAATGCAAAATACCTGTTGAGTGACAATGCGGTGGACCCAACAACCGGTGTGCCTTCCACGTTTAGACTTAATTTCTCTGCCATGCGTGCCTGGGGGTATGATGTGCAGATCAACACCAAAAATCTGGAACTCAAGAAATTCTCGTGGACATCTACCTTCATATTCAATGCGAGCCGGAACAAGATCACCAAAATGAGGGATAATATTCCGACTCTAGATAACCAATATTTTACCTTGGAATCGAAATATCTGGAACAGGGCCAGTCTGTAGACAGGATCTATTCACTCCCCTGGCACGGACTGGATCCGCAGGATGGCAGCCCATTGATCTATGACAAAGACGGCGGGGTGCGTAAAGACTTCCTGGCGTATTGGAATGGAATTAAGAAAAGCGACTTCATCTATGCGGGTGTTACGGTTCCGCTTTATTCAACTTCGCTCATGAACACATTCGAGTGGAACGGGATTGCTGTGAGCGCCCTGGTAGTTGGCCGGTTTGGATCTGTCATCCGCCGTACTTCCACCGGGCCAGGTGTAGAGTTCACCAGCCTCAATTTTCCCACCTACAATATGGATCTGCTGAAGCGGTGGAAGGAGCCGGGTGATGAAAAATTTACCGATGTTCCTGCGAAAGTAACATCAGCGAATTCCCTTAGTCAGGGTGCTTCCAATCAGGCCCAACTGTATCAATACTCTGAAAAATTGATCATACCGGGTGATGTGATCCGTCTGCAGGATGTGAACCTGAGTTACACCCTGCCGCATAATTTGATAAAACGCTGGCCAATACAAAGTCTTCGGGTATATGGGTATGTACATCCAAATACAATAATCTGGAAGGCCAATAAAGACGGCATTGACCCTGATTATCCCTACACCAATTATCCTGACCCGAAAAGTTATTCTGCTGGCCTGCAGGTAGAATTCTAAATCAAAAAAGGAGCCATCATTATGAAACTCATAATAAAATTAATAACCCTTTCCCTGCTGATCATCTCAGCATCCTGCGGAAAGAAATACCTGGATTACAATGCGACGGCCAACCTGATCGTACCCAGAAAACTGGAAGATTTTCAGGCAATGCTCGACAATACCAATACCATGAACGAATCCAGTGCTGCCAATCTCGGGTTGATCGGTGGAGACGAATATTATGTAACGGCAGCCCAATATGCCACAACGGGTGCTCTCGGCGCAGCTGCGTTTCAGAAGAATGCCTACATCTGGGCGGAGCAGATCTACATAGGACGCGAAAGCCAGGTAGATTGGAGCAGCGGATATAACCACATTCTACTGGCCAATTATGTGTTTGAAGGTACGGACAAGATAGGGCGTACAGACGACAATCAGGATGCATGGGACCTGCTAAGGGGCTCAGCCTATTTCTTCCGGGGATATAACCTGTTTATGATGGCACAGTTGTATTGCCCGGTTTATAATGCAGCAACTGCGGGTACAGACCTGGGCCTTTCTCTCCGTACCGATTCAGACCCTACGATGAAACCCGCCCGGGCCAGTGTAGAAGCTACTTATCAGATGATCATCGAAGACCTGCAAGCCGCAGAAGCGTTGCTGAAAGACAAAGCCACCACTACCTACCGCCCCGGCAAAGCCGCCGTATATGCGACGCTTACCCGGGTATATATGCAGATGGGCGACTATGCAAAAGCGGCAGCGTATGCAGATAAATGCCTGGCGATCCAGAACGGCCTGATCAATTTTAACTCGTTGAATTTATCGGCTACCATTACGTTCCCGGGAAATGGAGTAGGGAATGCGGAAGTTATTTTCATGGAGAATACACAATCTGTTACAATCATAGCAAGCGCCTTTTACAATGCTGATACTACGTTGCTGAAAAGTTATACGAACGGCGATCTGCGCTCCAAAGCCTATTTCACAGTAAACGCCACTACAAAAAAGGCGACGTTCAAAGGTAGTTACAAGGGGTCGATAACGGCTGGTTATTATGCCGGGCTTGCTACCGATGAGGTATACCTTAACCGCGCAGAATGTTTGGCGCGTTTGAACAACCCTGCAGATGCATTGGCTGATCTCAACAAACTCCGCCAAAACCGGTTCACGCCGGCTACCTATGTACCACTGCAAAGTACAGATGCACAACAGGTGTTGGATTGGATCGTGGCCGAACGCAGGAAAGAAATGGTTATGCGTGGCACCCGGTGGCCAGATCTGCGCAGGCTGAACAAAGAGCCGCGTTATGCTACTACGCTTACCCGCGTGCTCGATACGCAAACCTTCGAGCTAAAACCTAACGACCAACGATGGACATGGCCGCTGCCGGTAGAGGCTATCGAGAACGGAGGATACGAGCAAAACCCGCGCTGATAAATAATTTACAAGGCTGGTCAAAGACATTGCCGGAGAACAGTGCTTCTTAGGCCAGCCTTTCTTTTTGCCACCCTTACCAGAGAAAACAATAAACATATGTCGATGCAGTATCTGATCCGCAGCTTACTTTTCATCTCTATAATGATCTTTTTTCAGGGGGCGCTTCGGGCACAAAGCCCGGCTGTAACCACCGCCAATTACAGCCTTGCCGAACGCTTTTCTCCTTCCCGCCTCGATAAGATGGTATTTGATACCAGGGTTACTCCTCATTGGCTGCCCTCCCGCAACTGCTTTTGGTATACCTACAAAACTTCCGAAGGAACGTTTTATTACCTGGTTGAACCGGATAAAAAAACAAAAAAGAATTTGTTCGATAACCAGGAAATGGCCGCTATGCTAACGCTCATCACAAAAGATGCATACGATGGTCAACACCTGCCAACAATAACTCCCAAATTCAAGGAAACGGATACTGCCTTTCAGTTTGATCTGACAAGCCCGGCTACAAGAAAAACGTATCATCTTGAATATAACCTGAAAACGGCCCGGCTTTCTGAATATACTGTCGCCAGGGATAAAAAGCCTGTTTTGTTAGGCTTGTACAATCTTTCCCCTGATAGCGGGTATGCGGTGTATGCTAAAGGATATAATCTGTTTTACATGGATAAGGCAAATTATATGAAAGTATTAAATAACAGCCCGCGCGCTTCTGTAGTGGAGCACCAATTGACCCGCGATGGGAGCGAAGACTATCCATATGGAAACAACATAGAAATGGAACGTCCGGATTCAGGCGCTGCGGTGCTCCCGCAATACCCACAGCCAGCTAAAATATTGTGGTCTCCTGACTCTAAAAAATTTGCGCTGTTAAGAAAGGATACCCGGAAAATTAAGCCGATGTGGGTCATCAATTCCTTATCAAGCCCCAGGCCAACGCTCTATACTTATAAATACCAGCTGCCTGGCGAAGTTGATCCAACAGAAATGGAACTGTTGGTGTTTACGATTGCCAGCAAAAAGATAGATACCATTGATGTAAAGAAATTCACTAACCAAAAGTTAGGGCTGCCCGAAAGAGTAGTTACCACCCGTGAAAGAACTGGTGTGACTGGACCTGACATCTGGTTGTCTGAAAACCCGAATGAACTCTATTTTTCAAGACAAAGCCGCGATCTGCATCTATATGATTTTTGTTCGGTAAACCTGGAAACTAACAAAGTACGTGTATTGATCGAAGAAAAAATGAACAGTTATGTGGAAGTGAATACACCCATACTGATCCATGGCGGCAAGGAAATGATCCATTTATCGGAAAGAGATGGCTGGGCCCATTTTTATTTGTACGATAACCAGGGCAACCTGAAACGGCAATTGACAGCAGGCGCCTGGCATTGCAGTTATGATGGTTATGCGGTAGATGAAAAAAGCGGATGGCTCTACTTTAATGGAAACGGGCATGAAGCATCAGAAGACCCCTATTATAAGCACTTTTATAAAGTGAAGTTGGATGGTACCGGCCTGACGCTGTTGAATAAAGACAATTACAATCACCAGGCTTCATTGGATGAAACGCAGCATTATTTTGTTGACAACTACTCACGTGTGAATACGGCTCCAAAATCAGCGCTCAGGGACATCAACGGAAACCTGGTATTAGACCTGGAGACGGCAGACCTGAGCAACCTGGTTGCGGCAGGGTATAAATATCCCGAACCATTTAAAGTAAAAGCCGATGATGGTGTTACGGATATCTATGGTGTAATGTACAAGCCGTTTGACTTTGATTCAACAAAAAGCTACCCGGTTATTGAATATGTTTACCCGGGCCCACAATCAGAGCATGTAAACAAGTCTTTTTCTACCAGTATGGACGTGACCGACCGGTTGGCGCAGTTGGGTTTCGTGGTGATTACGTTAGGCAACAGAGGCGGAAGCCCCGAACGGTCCCGGTGGTATCATACTTACGGGTACGGCGACCTGCGGGACTATGGACTGGCAGATAAGAAATATGCCATAGAACAATTGGCTGTTCGTCATAAATATATCGACATCAACCGGGTCGGAATATTCGGGCATTCCGGTGGAGGATTCATGTCAACCGCCGCCCTTTGTCAATATCCCGATTTTTATAAGGTGGCGATCTCCAGTTCCGGTAACCATGATAATAACATTTACAACCTGCCATTTACAGAAAAGTATAATGGAATAAAAGAACAACCCAATGACAAGGAAGGACCCGCTAAATTTTTATACGAGGTGGAAACGAATCCACAAATAGCGGCTAACCTGAAAGGACACCTTTTATTGATTACAGGCGACGTGGATTATAATGTCAATCCAGCCAATACACTCAGAATGGCCAATGCTTTAATAAAGGCAAACAAACGATTTGATATGTTTATCCTGCCTGGCCAGTCACATAACTACAGAAACGAATCTGCAGAATACTGGTTCTGGTTAATTTCCGATTATTTCTCTAAGCATTTGTTAGGAGATGCTATCAGACCGGTTGACATCCCTGAATTAAACAGGGCAGCGATGAAAACGCCGGATAAAAAAGCTGCTAACTAATTTCTCTCTATATAATCACTATTTAAAATATAAGAATATGAAAAAGAATTTGATGATACTTATGATGATCAGTCCGGTTATGGTTCTGGCTCAGAAAGGAAATTATACATTAAAAGGGAAAATAGGTAACCTGGATTCACCTGCGAAGATCTATCTGGGATACAAAAATGCCAAGGGAGAGTTTCTTGATTCCGCAGATTTTAAAAATGGACAATTTGAATTTAAAGGGAGTTTGGAAGAACCAACTCAATCTACCCTGGTGCTAAGTTATACCGGCGTCGCAGCTTTCAATAAGTTTTCCGAGTCGATGTCTGTTTATTTGGAGCAGGGTACCATCTTGCTCAATAGCACAGACTCTTTACGCAATGCAGTAGTAACCGGGTCAAAGGTCAATGCAGACTTCAAAAAGTTAAAAGAGGCCTTAAAGGAAACAGATGCGAAGATGGACTTAGTTACTTCTTCTCTGAGGGATTTACCTGCTGATAAGAAGAAGGATAAGGCGTTTATGGGAGAATTTATGAAGGATTATATTCAGCAACAGAAAGCTATTATTGATTTACAAAATGGAGTGAGGGCCAGTTTTATTAAAAATAATCCTAACACCGTAGTGAGCCTGATTGCCCTACAGAATATTGACAGGTATCGCCCTGAGTATGCCATACTGGCCCCCTTATATAATTCTTTATCTGAAACAGTGAAAAACACGAACGAAGGCAAGGCGTTTGGTCACAAATTAGATAGAATGAAAGTGATGGAAGTAGGGGTAATGGCGCTTCCATTTACACAAAATGATCCTGAGGGAAATCCAATCAGCCTGTCGTCATTTAAAGGGAAATACGTATTGGTTGATTTTTGGGCTTCCTGGTGCTCTCCCTGTCGTTTAGAAAATCCTAACGTGGTAAAGGCATACAATGCCTATCATGAAAAGGGACTGGAAATTTTAAGTGTTTCATTGGATAAAAATAAAGAGGCATGGGTAAATGCCATAAAAAAGGATGGTATGCCATGGAACCATGTTTCTGACTTAAAGTTTTGGAAGAATGAGGTTGCTGTAATGTATGGCATTAATGCAGTTCCTCAGAATATGTTGTTGGATAAATCAGGTAGGATTATCGCAAAGAACCTGCGGGGAGACGCTTTGAGCGCCAAACTGGCAGAGGTATTTAAATAAGCATATCGGATGGTGCTGACAAAAACCTTGGTTAGTAAAACAAACTTTGCCATGGATAATCACAAAGGGATGTCTCCGGAAGACTGTTTGTGGACAGACTTGTCGGCCATGATCAAAGAACAATACGATGGCCTGATAACAGTAACCAACTGGAAGTTGGTTACTGTTTTTTGGGACATTGGTCAGGAATTAAATCAATACCATGCCAAAAAGGAGCATGCTGAATACAGCGAATTTTTCCTGCGAACTTTATCAACGCAATTAATGACCGTTTACGGACCCTGGTTCTCGGAAAACCACATAAAAAATATGAGCCGGTTCGCAGCTCAATTTCCCCGCCCTTCTGTTATAGGCTCAACGACTCCCGTAATAATCTGGGAACAGATCTTCGGACCGGCGATGATTCTCAAAAAAGAAAAGGATGCGGGCTTAAAAAATATTTTTAATGAGCCCTGGATAGCATCTTTTCGTCGTTTACTGGAGCCTGCAAAGGGCCTGCGTATTGAAAAAAAAATAGATGATATTGAAAAGGAGCTGTTGAGGGGTATATCTCAGTATATTGAAAAATACAGGGACGAGCAAAACAAGTGGTTCAGTGACAATCTTAATTTATTTTTCCTGAAGATCGGGGAACGAATTAACCAGGAACAGAAGCCGGTCATTCGTCATGCTTCTCTGCGTTTGGAAAAAGAATATGGCAGCGCCTTTTGTGAAAACCAACTGTATGCTATGGGCTTATTTGTCCAGCTGTTCGGTCATCCACTTGTTATTCGCATAGCTACGCTGGTGACCTGGGAACACATTATGATTTTACTGCCGCTGCCTGAATTGGAAGAGAAGCTGTTTTATGTGCGATTGACAGCCACGCAGGGACTAAGCCCGGCAGGTTTACGAAAGCAAATTGCTGGCCATGTTTATGAAAATACCAATGGGGCAAAAGAACGTGAACAAAGGACTATTGCAAAATTGCAAAACCCTACGACAGAGACTAAAGTATCAAAAAAAGGAAATAATATATTTATAGCCGAATATGTTCATCTCGAGTTTGAAGGCGTCGATAAAAGTCTGGTTGTTTACAATATTTTTAAAAACCGCTATTTTATGAATTTTGAGAAAGGCGCCTCTTATTTTTGAGGCGCCTTCCTTTCTCTCCGTAATTTTGGTTAGTAAAACAAATCTTGCCATGGATAATCAACCCACCATAGAACAGCACCATACCATCTTTGTGGCCACCCTCGACTATCTTCTTGAGAAATCACCCTACCGGGTAATTATTGACCAGCATGATGATACGGCTGAGCGTTATGACAAATTGAAACAGAGAGCCGAAAAACATTACCGAAATGGCAATTTGCCACTATTGCAACGCCTGATACGGGAAATAGCGGGCCTGGCGCCTCTATTCAAGGAGGAAGGTTTTCTTGCATCCATGAGAGCGCGCACCGGTTATGAGGCTGACATTGTAACACAGTCACTTCCTGCCGGGTTATCAAAACGCAAAAGGAATGAGATTACTATTAATGATCCTGCTATTTCCTATAAACAGCTGGCAGCGCTATTTTCTCCCGACAACAAACGTAAAATAAAGGTTTGGGAGGCCAGCTCGCCCGATTTCTTAATTACTGGTGTAGACCTGCAATTCGGATCGGGGACGCAGACTGGCGTATATATGGTTGATGGGGTGGACCTGGATATAGAAGTTTATTGGGAAGACAATAACACCGTCGTTATCGAAACCAGGGCAGATTATTTTGTCAGATCAAAACATGGCGAACGATATCAAAGCCAGGATGATGTAGTGCGGGTGGTATATGTGGTGCGTTGAGTATATTAAAGATTCAAGTCCTATGTTAACCCGGCTGAAAAAAAGCCTTCGACGATCTAATGCCGCAATGTATTAGTCTGAAAACCCAGTCCCGCCCTTGGCGGGGGGGGTAATTTTAGGCCCGGTTTTGTTACTCAATCCCTTGTCAATTCAACCTGATTGCCTTCCCGGCGGCGGAAAAGCAGGAGAGGCCTCATGAAGGAAGTAAAGAGGAGACAACGAGAAGGCATCCCGAACCTATATCGCTATAATGTCGCTTTAAGGGGATAGAAAACGGGCGTTTTGAAGGATGGTGTGGAGATTTTGTCCAGCCCTTGGCGGGACTGTTTTGTTTTTCTGTCCGCTTTCCCGGGCAAGCTTGGGCCGCTACCAGAAAAACAAAACCCTCCCGATATTATCGGGAGGGTTTCTTGTTACCCGACCTGGATTCGAACCAAGACAAGCAGAACCAGAATCTGCGGTACTACCGTTATACTATCGGGCAATTTGCTTTAACGCAGCCTTCTTTACGAAAGGCTTACCGCAAAAATAGAATTTATCTCAATTGCGACAAAATTCTTGTTGATAAGGGATGTTTTGCCCGTTACTTTATCCCCTTACCCCGAGCCATTTGCGTGTCATTTTACAAGTTGCGCGTCATTTTATTACAGGAAAGTGACGCGAAATAAGCTTTTGCGACAAAATCTGAAAAAGGCAAAGGGCAGAAAGCAGAGATAAATACACCTCTTCGCGGCAACCGTAAAGCAGGAATTCGAAACTCGGAAACTCTGAACCCGGAACCCGGAACTGGTTTAAACAGAACAAGGCATGTTCAATAAATCAGTAAATTCAGCCCTCGATAAACATGATAATCCAAATGAGTGTCAAAATAAAGGTGGATGATACACTTGAAATGATGCTGATCGACAATCACCATGCAGAAACCATGTATCAGCTGGTGAAGGCTAACCGCCAGCATCTGCGCGAGTGGCTGCCCTGGGTTGACCATATGCGTTCGGTAGAAGATTTCAGGAAATACATCAACAGCTCAAAACAACGATATGCCAACCACACCGAAATGGGGTATGTGATCCTGAAAGACCAGGTGATGATAGGAAGGTTAGGGTTGTACAATATTGACCTGATCAATAAAAGCGGGTCCATAGGTTACTGGCTCAGTAAAGAATGGGAGGGCCAGGGCATTATAACCCGGTGTTGCAAAGCCGTCATCGATGAAGGGTTTTCCTACCTTCAATTGAACCGCATAGAAATAAGGGCCGCTACGGCCAATGTTAAAAGCCAGGCCATTCCCGAACGGCTGGGGTTTAAAAAAGAAGGCATCATCAGACAGGGCGAATTTGTAAACAATGGGTTTGTTGACCTGTATGTATATTCCCTGTTAAAAAAAGAGTGGCAGAAACCTGCATAAGCAGTTGCTTGGCAATTAATCGTATTTCATACAATTCTACGCGATTTTGATTTTTATGTACATGGTAATAAGTAAATCTATGTAATCTGGTAACAAACAGAAATTTATGCACATACCTTAGGGGCACATAAGATACTAATACATGGGAACGTTTTTCTATTAGTGGGAATGAACGTTCCTTACCTGATTTGTTTAGCGTTTGATTGTAAAGTGGTTACATCATTGGCACAATTTGAGCGGCGTGCACGCGAACGAAATGGTTACTTAACATTTTTGAGAGAGACCCTATGAACCCAACTTTTACAACCAATTACCGTGAAATGGCCCCCTGGTTGGAGAGCATTTTAAATGACTGCCAGGACGCCGTATTTATTACTGACCGGCATTTTTATTTGCAGCACTGGAACGTGACAGCTGAAGAGTTATGGTTTAAACAACCCGACAGACCAGCTAAAAAGAATATCGTCGATTTCCTCAACCGGATGTTTCCAGGGCACCATGAGGTACATAGCCAGCTGCAAAGGGCCATAGCCCTCGATGAACAGGTGGAAGATATTTTTGTAGCAGGGCCCGATCGTAAAACCTATCGAATTTCCTGCTACACCCATAAATTCCCTGGTACTCATTACCTGCTCGATGTAGTTATTATCCTGCGCGACCTGCAGGCAACCATTCATCGTAAAAAAGAAATCCGACCCGGCGTGCTGTATAATACCCTGTTTAATTCCCTGGAAGAAGGCGTGATGCTGTTGCAAGGCGATCAGGGCACCATCATCTCTGCTAATAATAAAGCGTGTGAAATTCTAGGCTGCATCCATGATCAATTGATTGGAAAGAACCTGACCGATATTGGCGGCAAAGCCTATAGGGACGATGGTACGCCCATGCCCATCCAGGAATACCCGGGCATGGTCACTTTGCGCACCGGAGAGGTCATACAGCAGCAGATCCTGGGTTTTAACAATGCCCTGGGCCAGCTCATCTGGTTATCGGTGAGTACCTGTTTGCTGGAAGAGGTCAATGCCCCCGTACCCAGACTGGTAGGGGTTACCTTCAATGATATTACCGCCTGCAGGGAAGCAGAGTCGCGGTTGTCTGAAAGCGAATACATCTTTCAGTCGTTCATGAACAATACGCACAGCCCCGCCTGGATCGTTGATGAAGACGGCTATATCATTTACATGAATGATATTTATAAACGTGTATTTAAGTTGAACGACTGTCACCTGTATACCAATGTGCGCGACCTGATGCCCAAAGAGCTGGTGGATCAATATACGGCCAACAACCAACGGGTGCTGGAAACCGGGCAGCCCCTGATCACTATTGAAAGCTCTTTCCAGGAGGACGGTAGCCCCGCCATGCACCTGGTGATCAAATTTTTGCTGCAAACCTCCACCCCCAAGCGCCTCATCGGTGGTCAGTCAATCGATATCACCGAAGAAAAAAGGGCGCATGAAGAGATCGCAAAAATTAACGAACGTTTCTATTATACCACCAAAGCCACTTCAGATTACATCTGGGACTGGAATATTGAAAAAGGTACTATTTACCGAAGCGAACCATTCAGCCGGTTAACCGGGTATGCCCAGAACGATATGAACCTGGACTGGTTGCTGGAAAGAATACACATCGATGACCGCCAGCGGATCATGGACCATATCAATACCAGTTTACAATCGAGAAATAATTACTGGCAAGATGAGTATCAGTTTCTTTGTGCCGATGGCAGTTATAAATATTTGTCAGATAAAGGATATATTATTTTCAAAGATGGTATAGCGGTTCGGGCCATTGGCGCTATCCAGGACCTTACCGAAAAAAGAAAACTCGAAGCGGAACTGGCGCAGCAGAAAGAAAAGGAACGCCTGCGTATTAACCAGGCTATGATCGCCGGTCAGGAATATGAGCGCAATGAAATTTCAAAAGAACTGCACGATAACGTGAACCAGATCTTGTCATCGGCTATAATATTGTTAAGCACTGCAAAGGGCAATGGCGATGAACAGGAGCAGCTGCTTGGTAAAACATCGCAATATATAAACCTGGCTATTCAGGAGATCCGAAAGATCTCCAAATCGCTGAATTCCTCCATCATCAAAGAAGTTGGTTTTATTGATCCGGTGGAAGACATCATCAAAAACATGCAGCTGGTACGGCCGATCATAGTGGATTTTGAATGCGACCCGGAACTGGAAATGGAACTGACGCACGATGTGCAGCTGATGTTATACCGCATTATACAGGAACAAACCAATAACATCATGCGGTATGCAGAGGCGGGTTATGTACGCATCGCCATCGATAAAAGCCCAAACCAGTTAACGCTGCTTATTCAAGATAACGGAAAAGGTTTTGATGCCACCAAACAAACAAAAGGCATAGGACTGTTAAACATCCTCAACCGCGCCGAAACCCTGGGTGGTACCCTTACCATCGACACCAAACCCATGGGCGGCTGCCGATTGGAAGTACAGATCCCACTTTAAAAGGTCATAGTTTAAAGTTTAAAGTTTAAAGTTGAAAGTTGAAAGTTCATAGTTTAAAGTTGAAAGTTGAAAGTTATTCAGCTCTCCGTATACGGAGAGCTGAATTTAGTTTTGAGACTCGAATGCCAACGACTTTCAACTTAAAACTTTAAACTTTCAACTTAGAACTTAAAACTGTTATGGAATTGGTTCTGTTGAACCGTTGGTCATCCAGGGCAGATTGAATTTATGGAACTCGATAGAACGATGACTGTTTGGGCTATCACCGGTGTTCTCATTAATCTCGATGAGTGCACCAATGGTATAGTCAGCTGTTTTAACCATACTGCTATAACCGCCTTTACCCTGGGCGAATGCTTCATCATCCGTTAACCAGTCGTAGATCTTACGGCTGAGGGGCCAGGTAACGCCGCCATCATAACTTATACGCACCCGCATTTTGCAGCGGGTTTCGGTGCTGGCCGAATTCAATACCATAATACGATCGGGTGCACCGGTGTACCGGACAATTGACCCTTCGCAGGCTGGGTCAAGCAACACATCGTCAGGAGCGAAGGTGCTGAAACTGCCGGTGATGGTGCCGCGCGATACCCAGCGCCGTTTGGCTGTTGCCCAGGTGGTGCTGGTAGCCCGGTCGTTCCGCATGAGGCGGCCATCGTTTAATTCAACAATGGTGCCTTCGCTGGTACCGCCGGGTATCAACTGGTAATGCCAGGTGGCGCCATGATCGGTGCTATAGATATTTCTGCCAATGGCCGGTATAACCAGGGTGCCGTTGGTGGTTTGAATACCAACGCCGGGCCCCATGGCATCCCAGGTATAACCGGGTGGCAGCAGGGTGCTGGTCATATCGGTGGGCGTGGTGAAGGTAAGGCCGTCGTTATCGCTGTAGGAATAATAGACTTTGCGATCGCCCCAGGTATTTATTTTTTCATAGCCATCGGTACCGCCCTGGTTCTTAGTGGCGGAATTCCAGCTCATAAATACCCATATGCGGCCAGTAGTGCGGTCAACCACCGACGTGGGATTACCCCAGGTGCCTTGCCCGGCCCCTACTACTTCCATCATGGCTGACCAGGTAGCGCCATTGTCGGTAGAGCGTTTATACTCTACGTTAATGTTGCCATAGTCCTTGTTGGCACCCATGCGCCCCTCTGCAAAGGCAAGGAGGGTATTGTCGTTGGTACGAACAATAGAGGGGATCCGGAAAGAGTGATAGCCATCGGCGCCCCCATCAAACAGTTTTATATAAGTATGGGTTTGGGTGGCTTCGGTGGCAGCAACCCGTTCCTCGTTGGGAGCGGTGGCTGCGTCGGCAACTCCTTTTTTGCAGGCTGTAACCGACAATATAAGCGCGGGGAGAAGAATAAACAGGCATTTTGTTTGTTTCATTTTTCAGGTTTTAATAGTTCAGCGTTTGTTAGTATTTAAATGGTAAAAGAGAATGTGTTTAATGCAAAAGGAGGCCCGTTGCCTGCTGCTTCGCTCGCCGAAGCCGAACAGGCAAAAAAAATATAGGACTCAGTAAACCGGGTTTACTGAGTTACAGTAATAGAGCGGACTATACAATAGGGAATAGGCACGGATTATGGCCTGTGGCCATGTAAATGAGTCCTTTACTGGTGATAGGGACTGTATAAGAATATGTAGAACATAATTAAGACAATTTTTCGGAAAAGCAATGGGGCGCCCCCAAAAATTATATCAACATATTCAGCGGTGTGGGCGTGTGGTAACGTTGTTGTACAATGGCTGTTGGGGTTTATGGGCCAATGTTATTTTCGAGGCTACATAAAATTATTATCTTTAATAAAGCAATAGATCAACTAAGATGCTACGAAAGACATTACTGCTCATAACCGGTATACTACTGGTTTTGGTGACCGGCGTTTTCTGGGGAACCTGGTTTTCTTTGAGTAGAACCATGTATACATTGCCGCAAGAAACTTTTGTATTGATCGGTAAACAGATCATGCAAAACGTAGCTACGGGGATGAGCATCATGATGCCGCTGGGCATTGCGGGCATCCTGGTGCTGTTGTTGCTGGCGGGGCGAAGAAAAAAAGCCCATTTCTACTGGTTGCTGTCTGCGTTGCTGTTGTTTACCCTGGCCCTGGCTATAACCCTGTTTATTGAAGTGCCCATCGACAACCAGATAAAAACCTGGACCAGTGTTAACATTCCACACAATTGGGAGGCAATCCGTGATCGCTGGCAGAATTTTCATACCGGCCGCACTTTTCTTTCACTCGGCGGCATGATCTGTTTCCTGATGGCGGTTATTAAAAGATATAATTGATTTCGGGGGAGACGCAAGGTTGATATCCCTGAATAACTTTACCGTATAATATAACTGAAGAGCCCCTATAAAAGCCTGTAATGCGCCGGTGATTTCAAATAACCAGTCGTTGGGTAATTCATACAGGGAGGCCGGATAAAACCAGCGCATGGAAGTGGGGGACAGGCCGCCAAAATACAGGATGTTTTTCAGCAGGTGATTGTAAAGGCCCTCATACAAACCGATCAGTCCGCCGAAGAATAAACCCGCAGTTACCAGGTACAGAAATAGAAATACCTTCTTTTTGAGCCATTCATACAGGAAAAGAAAGGCGCCGGTTATCAGTAATATAATAAGTCCATGAAACAGGATGTGCAGCCGCCAGGGTGTTTTGTATAACCAGGCGCCATAGGCATGGTGCAGTGCCGTAAGCACATAAGTGCCGGTAGTGGTTACCAGAGAGCCGATCAATAAACGCAGGTCGGGTTTGAATGCTTTGTGAAAATCCATTTTCATTTGTTTAATAATAAAATTGAACAAGTGTATTTTTATGTAAAGCTGTCGCGGCTGGCTTGTTTATACAACATACAATACCGGTCGAATGACAGTTATGGAACAAAACAGCCTAAAATGTTCAGCAATATGACAGGGGATTTGCGGGAAGACCGGCGCATTCAGAAAACCAAGAAGCTGCTGGCTGATTCGTTGGGGCAGTTGATGCGGGAAAAGGAATACGATGCCATCACTATTCAGGATATCATTGACAAAGCCAATGTGGGGCGAAGTACTTTTTATGCCCATTATGAAAGCAAGGAAAACCTGTTGTTGCATAACATAAACTTTCAGCGGGAACTGATCCATTTTACCAGTAATGATGCACAGCACCCCATGGAAATAAACCTGCCGTATTTGTTCAATCATTTATCAGAATATGGGGCCATTCTAAAAGCCATTCATGGAACGGCGATCGCTTACCAGATCGCCGATCATTTTATCGCCATTATGGTAAACCGGATCGTTGGGTATTATAAACGTCGGCCGATGCCACCAGGAATGGAAAAGCAATTGTTACAGTACCGGGCTGAAGCGGTAGCCGGGGGCATTGTTCGAATGGTTTTTTGCTGGGTGATGGACGATACACCTATACCGGCTTCGAAAATGATCGCCCAGGCGCAGGAGTTATTGGCGGAAGCTTTCCCATTTGATAATAGGGAATAGCCTGATTCAAAATATTTTCGTGAAAAGTGAAAAAAGAACTTGTTGTATTGAAAATACTCCTACATTTGCACCCCCAACGAAAACGGGGCAGTGAAAAAGAGGAAGAGAAAGCGAAGCAAGTCACTGACAATCAGCTCTTAGAAATGTAAAGTGAGAAAGGAAGAAAGAAAAAGAAAAGTGAGAAAAGATTTGGTGGAATGAGAGAAACGCTTACCTTTGCACCCCCAACGAAAACGGGGCAGTGAAAA
>NZ_FOCZ01000012.1 GCF_900110245.1 Niastella yeongjuensis | reverse complement strand
ACACATTTAAAATCAGCCCCACTATAATGACTGCGCAAATGTTTAATTAATGCGTCACTATCAGCTGCCATACGATGATTACCAAGACAGATCCCTTTATACACCTTGGCTACCTGGTAGTCCTTTTGATGCACATCGATCCCTACACAAATCGTTTTACCGCTATAATCGATTATGTTTCTACCTTTGGTTTGGGTTTCGGAAGCGGCTGAAGTTTGCTGTTTCATAAAATTTAATTTTTATGTTTTGTAATCAGCAAAGTTCTTCTTTGCAGCCGATTTTCGGACTGCTGCTGCTCCGAAACCCTTTTACATAAAGACTTTTGCCCTTCCTACCATTCCCCCTTCAGTTGCTCGCTCGTAAAGGCCAGCGGCAATAGAATACTTGAGTTGGGGATCACATATATTTTTCCTTCCATGCCTCCGAGTATTAACCGGATGGGATGGCTTACGCGGGATTCAAATTCCTGTAGGGATTGCCGGCAAATTCCGCAGGGAGAAATAGGATGATCGCTATCGCCATTACCCGTTTGATAGCTGATGGCCATCGTTTCAATAGGTATTTTGGGATACAGCGAGGAGGCTGATGCCAGCAATACGCGCTCGGCGCACAATCCCACGGGGAAAGAAGCATTCTCCTGGTTGCTGCCGGCTACAATTTCGCCATTGGCCAACTTGGCTACCGCGCCTACCTGAAAATGAGAATAGGGTGCATACGCATGTGCGGTCACTTCCCTTGCTTCATTCAATAACCAGGCGTCTTCTTCCTTTAACTCCTCGATAGAATCATACACTTCAAACGAAAACTTGAATTCCTCTTTTTTCATAATCCATGAATTTACCAGACAAAAAATCCTTCCCGCAAACGGGGAAGGATTATTAAAGATAGTGAATTATGTCTTTTAATGTATTGATCGGAACATTCGGTTCCACCGGATACCTTTATCCCAGCTCATCCAGATCAACCAGGCCTCACCCACTACGTGGTCTTCAGGAACAAAACCCCAAAAGCGGCTGTCCTGCGAACGGTGGCGGTTGTCACCCATCATCCAGAAATAGTTCATTTTAAAGGTATAGCTGGTAGTTTCCTGTCCGTTTATAAAGATCTTGCCATCGTGTTCTTCCCAGGTATTGTTTTCATACACCTTGATAGCACGTTTATAGATAGCAATGTTTTTAGCATTCAGCTGAATGGTTGCTCCTTTTTTAGGGATCCACAGCGGACCGAATTCATCCACACTCCATAAAACCAGTGCAGTATCGCGCGGGAAAATACGGGGGTCGCCCACATTCTCCAGCTTACGGGTAACATTTACGCCGGGGAACTTTTTCAGGATCTCCGCTTCCGACTCGGTCATATTGATCATATAACTATTGGCACCGTAGGGAATGAAATCAGGATTTCTTTCATCCGTATTCAACCTGATACCAGCTTCGCGCAGATCATCATCGTTCAGGACCTTGTTATTGGTGGTGGTCACCATATAATCGGTAGCCGAAGTAGGTGAAATGTAAGCTTTCTTACCGTTCACATATAAAATACCATCTACGATCTGAATGGTATCGCCAGAGATGGCCACACAGCGTTTGATGTAATTTTCGCGTTTATCAACCGGGCGGGTCATGATGGTATAATCGCTCCACACAATTTCCCGTGCTTTTTGTTTGCTTACCGCCTGCAACTCTGCTTCGTTGGCAATTTGCCCCTTCAGCTGCTGGTATTGCCGCATTTCTTCACTTTGCAGAATGTCGTAGTAGGGGTCCTGGGAATCCAGTTCTTTGGTGAGCGTATCCCCTGCGGGGAAGTTGAACACCACTACATCATTGCGTTTAACCGGACTGGCAAACCAGCGGGTATAAGGCAGGTGAATGATCTCGGTATATGATTTCGAGTTGGTAATAGGCATGGTGTGGTGCACAAATGGAATGGCCAGCGGCGTATTGGGAATACGCGGACCGTAGCTGAGCTTGCTTACAAACAGGAAGTCGTTTACCAGCAGGGTCTTTTCCATGGAGCCGGTGGGGATCGTATATGCTTCAAACACAAATACCCGGATGAGGGTGGCCGCCACTACGGCAAACACGCCCGCATCGATCCACTCCCGTACTACCGTTTTTTTATGGTTCTTTACAGCATCGGGCCCCAGGAACTTCACTTTTTTGTCATAACCAATGTAGGGGAAATACACAACCGACAACAAAGCCGCTGCCGCATGATCGACGAAGCTGAACCGGCCGAACAGTTTTACAAATTCAACCAGTAACCAAATGCTTATAAACCAACCAGCTACAGGTATAAACTGCCAGTAGAACCAGTGCCGTTTCAGGCTGGTCTTCTTCATGATTTCCCAGATGTTATAGAAAGGCACCCAGGCTTTCCAGGACTCAATTCCCGCTTTTTCGAATAATTTTACCAGGCCAAAGGCAGGCAATTCTACGATAAGTAAGGATATTAGTATTATTACGAACAGATCGTGTAAACTCATTATGGGGCAATTTATTAAAAAAATCCGGGCAAAAATACCATATTAATTCTCACAGAAACAGGCCAATAACGAACAATTTGCCAAAAAAAGTGTTTAACATTGTTCGTATGGGCGCTATTTATGACGAGCAGTATTTTATCAGTTGCATTAGTTGTAATATCTTACTTTTTGTTACAATACTATGAATCTCTTTTCCATCCGGGATATTGAAAATTTAACAGGCATCAAAGCGCACACCCTCCGTATCTGGGAACAACGCTACAATCTTTTCTGCCCAAAACGCAGGGAAAGTAAGCACCGTTTCTATGATTGTGAGGACCTTAAACACCTGTTACGTATTGCTTACCTGTATAACCAGGGCCATAAAATTTCACAAATCGCCTGCTGTTCGCCCGAAGAAATGGCAAAAATGGCGTTGGAAGCAAAGCCTGATACAGATAACTACGAAATTTTTATCAATCAATTAACAGAAGCCTCTATCGATCTGGACCAGCCCCGGTTCGATAAAATAATGCATAACCTGATCTTACATGCCGGGTTCGAAAAAAGCATGATCAATGTGCTGTTCCCCTTTCAGAAAAAGATCGGGGTATTGTGGTTAACCGGTCAGGTAATGCAGGCGCATGCGCATTTTGCCCGCGCCCTTATCATAAAAAAGACGATGGTAGCCATCGACGGGCTTGAAAAACCGGCGTATACCGGCGGGCGTCGGGTATTGTTGTTCACCCCGGCCGGCGAACACCACGATATTCCGGGCGCAGAATGCGTGGAGCTCCCATTACTGTTCATGCATTACATGCTGAAGAAAGAAGGTGTGCCCACTCTGTATATGGGGAAGAATGTTCCGCTGAACATGTTAGAGACCATCTGCTCGCTGCAGCCGGTTACACAATTGTATTTCCTCGTAATACCCAATCTGAACAAATGCGACATGCACGAGTACCTGAAAGAGGTAGCCAGCATGTTCCCCAATAAAGAAATTGTTTTTTCAGGCCTCGATGCCTGCCATTGTAGTTGTGAACTGACGAATGTGAGGTTACTTAAAACAGTGGAAGAGAAAAGAGCTTTCCTGAAAGAAGGAAAAGAAATTAACCAGTTGACGAGTTAACAGGTTAACTGATCAACTGGTTAACTGATCAACTATCTCTTAGGAACTACATACGCATGTACATCGTCGGGGATAATGACCTTACCCGATAAGATGATCAAGCGCTCTACTACGTTACGCAGTTCGCGGATGTTGCCCGTCCAGTTATGTTGTTTCAATGCATCCAGTGCGTCTTTATCGATGCCTTTCTTGGGAATACCATAGTCAGCACAGATATCGGTCAGGAATTTATCAACCAGTAAAGGAATATCTTCCCGGCGATCGTTTAACGATGGCACGTGAATGATGATCACACTTAAGCGATGGTATAAGTCGAGGCGGAAATTCTTATCATCCACTTCCTTCAACAGGTCTTTGTTAGTAGCCGCAATTACGCGCACATCCACACTGATGTCTTTATCCCCCCCTACCCGCGTGATCTTTCCTTCCTGCAGGGCGCGCAATACTTTGGCTTGTGCAGACAGGCTCATATCACCGATTTCATCGAGGAACAAGGTACCGCCGGAAGCCTGTTCAAATTTGCCGATGCGTTGTTTTACCGCGGAAGTAAACGATCCTTTTTCATGGCCGAACAGTTCGCTTTCTATCAATTCACTGGGAATGGCGGCACAGTTCACTTCTACCAATGGGCCAGCGGCGCGGTTGCTTTTTTCGTGCACCCAGCGGGCCACCAGTTCTTTACCCACGCCATTTTCACCGGTTACCAGAATGCGGGCGTCTGTAGGCGCTACTTTATCGATGGTTTCTTTGATCTTTATAATGGGCCCCGATTCGCCGATCATCTCTTCCACCTTGCTCACCTTGCGTTTTAACACCTTCGCTTCGGTAACCAGGTTGTTTTTATCCATTGCATTGCGAATGGTTATCAGCAGGCGGTTCAAATCTGGTGGTTTGGCTATATAATCATAGGCGCCTTTCTTCACTGCTTCTACCGCTGTTTCAATAGTGCCGTGGCCGCTGATCATGATCACCGGTACATCCGGATTGGCTTCCCGGGCTTTGTCCAGGAATTCAATACCATCCAGCTTGGGCATTTTGATATCACACAACACCACATCATAGGCCTTCTCTTTAAATTTCTTCAACCCTTCTTCCCCATCGCCGGCCTCTTCAATTTTATAACCTTCATATGACAGGATCTCGCTGAGGGTTTTTCGGATAGCTTTTTCGTCGTCGATAATTAAAATGTTTGACATAGTTAGTTTAACAGTCTTTAGCTATGGAATAATTACTTTTTTTCATCCCAAAAGTCTTCAAATGTAACAATATGAAACGGAACATCCTCATGACAATTATCCTGCCGCTTTTCCCTATTGCCTGCATAGAAAAAACCGCAAATTCAAATATTCCCCTACATACTACACAAATGATTAATACAATGCCGGCTGCGGTGAGCGATATATCCCTGCCGGCAGGTTTTAAACGCCTTACATATCCTGCTATTTCATTTGCCGCCTGGTTACGCAAAATTCCTATTAAAAAGGATGCCAGGGTGTACCTCTTCAATGGGCAGCTCAAGAAAAACCAGGAAGCGCAGTACGCCGTGCTGGATATCCCTGTTGGCAATAAAGACCTGCAACAATGTGCCGATGCAGTAATGCGGTTACGGGCACAATACCTGTACGATCAAAAACGATATAATGAAATTTCATTCTCCGACAACAGTGGTAAAAAATATACCTGCCCCGGCAAAATAGACAGCATCCACTTTGAACGTTACCTGGAACAGGTGTATGGTATGTGTGGTACTGCTTCGCTGGAAAAACAATTGCACCCCGTTCGTACATTCAATTCCATTCAACCGGGTGATGTGTTGATAAAGGGTGGGTCGCCGGGACACGCTGTGATGGTAATGGACATGGCGGTGAACAGCAGCGGAAAAACCATTTATTTGCTGGCGCAGAGTTATATGCCGGCGCAAAATATCCACCTGCTAAAAGACCCGATGGATACAGCATTGAGTCCCTGGTACGAAGTAAAAACAGATAACTCTTTCATTTACACGCCCGAATGGACGTTTACTCCCGGTCAGCTGCGGCGGTGGTAAATACTGCTTTTTTTACAAGGGGAATCCTTAGTAAAACTACCTTGCAAACTTTAACAATACATATTATTTTGTAGCCACATATCCTTTCGAAAAAATTATTTAATCAAAATCCGTTACTATGAAAGCATCTGCTGTAGATGTTAAATATACCCCGTCGTTAATAAAAGTAATTGCCAGATTAGCCATATTGGGAGGTTTAATATTAGGCGGCATGGTTGGCCTGCTGACCTTGTGTTCATTTCTCCTGCACTAAGATATTTCTGAAGAATTTTTGTATTAATATCCGAAGCAAGCAATAAAAGCTCCAATCTATTGGGGCTTTTTTATTAGGAACAACTTTTCGTTTGCGCAGTATATGGTTGAAAGTTTAAAGTTTAAAGTTTAAAGCCCTAAGCAGTCTTTACTTTAGACTTTAAACTTTCAACTTTAAACTATTGTATAAACTCTTCCTGCTGCCTTACCGATAATAATGGAATGTGATTTAGGTACACCAGTCCTTTGGTATGGCTCTTTTGAAAGATATTGTGCCAGATGCCATGGCGGGTGGGGATCACCAGCAGCATGTCGATATTTTCTTCCGAAGTAAAATCGTCTATGGCTTTTATTACATTACTAAATTCCGGTTCAAAATAAACCGGGGTCAGGTCGGCCAGGCTTTCCTGCAAAATGTGTTTGTTGTGTAACGCTTCATCGGTGATCAGCTCCTGTGGTGCTACTACATTGATCACATACAACGAGGCATGGGTAAAACCTACCAGTTTCCGGATAACAGATACCGGCACCTGCAGGTTCTTCCGATAATAATTACACGCAAAGGCTATTTTATTAATAGGCCGGAATTGCACCTGTGCGGGGATCACCAGCATGGGCACCGGCAGATCGATAAATGATTCGATGATATTCGAATTCCAGGAAAGCAGGTTGGTATAATTGCCATCAGTGCCCATCACCACGAGTACCGCATTTGATTCCACCACTTTGCGCAGCAGCTCTTCCTGAAAAATACCGGTTACCATTTCCGTATCCATCTGTATAGATGGATAATTGGTTTGCACCCACTGGTATTCCTGCTCCAGCAGGGTGGCATCGTGTTCAATGATCTGTCCCATGGCGGCTACCGCAATGGCATCGCCTGTCATGTTACCGGGAAAGTCATAAATATTCATTAATACCAGGCGGGCCTGTGTGTTCTGTAATAAGGAGCAGGTGTAGCTGAGCGCATTTCGCGCAGCAGCGGAAAAATTGGTAACTACCAGTACTGTAGACATAACGATCTCCTTTTTATTAGTGGGCGGCATCGGCCATGCTCACTTTTGCTTTAGAGCGTTTAATAAATATCAATACAAAGGGTACACAAACGAGGAACATACAGCCTATGTATAAGAATATATCCATGTAAGAAAGGATGGTTGCCTGTACCGTTACGGAGCCTTCCAGCAATTGATACGCGCTTTTGGTAGCTGTATTGGCCGCCATGCCTTTTGCCTGCATTCCGGCCGCAATGCCATGCACGCGTGCCTGTACTGCCGGATCATAAATATCAAGACTGCGGATGAGGTTACCGCGGTGGCCAACAATATCCCTGGTTAAATAAGTGGAAATAAGCGCCACACCAAATGACCCACCCAGCTGCCGCATCATACCCGAGAAGGCAGCGCCCTGTGCTATTTCTACTCCCTTTAAGGTAGACAGGGCCATGGTGGAAATAGGCACCGATAACAGTCCCAGCCCTACCCCACGTACCATCAGCGGCCAGAAGAAATCGTCGCCGCTTGTTTGCGGGGTTATGACTTTATAGGTAAACAAACTGTAAATGAAAAATACGATCATCCCCATAGCGATCATGTATTTCTGCGATACGCCCCGCTGGATCATTTGTCCAACGATAGGCATCATAAAAGCTACCATCAGCGTACTGGGGATCATCAACAAACCAGATTGGGTGGCATCCCACCCCAGAATGGTTTGGGTATACAGCGGAATGATAAAGGTGGAACCAAACAAACCAAACCCCTGGATAAATGACAGGATAACCCCCATGCGCAGATTACCATTGCGTAATACTTTCAACTCAACAACGGGGTATTTGTAGACCATCTGTCGCCAGATAAAACAGTAAACACCGAGGATGGCCACTACGGTCAATATGATAATGAGATTGCTGTTGAACCAGTCGTCTTCCTGGCCTTTTTCAAGAATGTATTGTAAGGCGCCTACGGAGACCGTCAATAAAAATATACCTAACCAGTCGACCTGGTTAACCGGGCGTTTTTCTGCATACTTCGGACTGCGTACATATTGCAGGGTGAGCAGGGCCGCAATAATACCAACAGGTATGTTGATGTAGAAGATGTATGGCCAGGAAGCATGGTCAACGATATAACCACCGAGTGGCGGTCCCAGCGTTGGGCCTACAATTACCCCCAGTACATAGATGGCCTGTGCCATGGCCCTTTTTTCGGGCGGATAACTTTCGGTAATAATAGTTTGGGAGGTAACGAGCAGGGCACCCCCGCCGAGGCCCTGAAGAAAACGAAAGACGATCAGCTCAACCAGGCTGGTTGAGTTACCGCATAAAAATGACGCGACGGTGAAAATAATAACCGATGCCGCAAAATAATTTCGCCGGCCAAACTGTTGCGACAGCCAGCTGGTCATGGGTACTATAATAACATTGGCAATTGAATAGGCGGTAATTACCCAGCTTATTTCATTGAGGGTGGCACCGAGGCTTCCGCGCATGTCGTGCAGGGCCACGTTCACAATGGTAGTGTCTATGATTTCGAGCAATGCACAAAACACCGCTGTGATGGTAATGATCACCCGTCGTGAGCCATATTCTACCAACGATCCTTGTTGTTCCATATTCATGCTTATTACTTAATCCAGGTGCACATCTACATTCACGTTCATACCGGCCTTCAGTTGTTTCACCAGGGAATCCTGTTTATTGAATTCAATTTTTACGGGTAAGCGTTGGACTACTTTTACAAAGTTGCCGCTGGCATTATCGGGTGGCAGTAAAGCAAACCGCGCGCCGGTAGCAGGTGAAAAAGAAGTAACGGTGGCATCAAAATCATGACCGGGGAATGCATCTACGTTAATGGTCACCTTTTGTCCAATGCGCAGGTCATGAAACTGGGTTTCTTTAAAATTGGCCACTACCCAGATGTCGTTGTCCTGTATTACGCTGAAGGTTGCCTGACCAGCCTGTAAGTACTGACCAGCCTGTACATTTATCTTTGACGTAATACCATCTGCCGGAGCGGTCACTACGGTGTAGGATAAATTCAGTTTGGCATCTTCTACATCCACCAGCCGTTGTTTAATGGTTGAGCTGGCTACATTCACCTGGGTACCGGTCGCATTGCTTTGTGTGCTCACGGCATTGGTAGCACGCGCAGCCTGGTTCCTTTGTTCCTGCAATACCTGCAATTGCTTCTCCGCCTTTTCTTTGGCGGCCTGGGCCCCCTCAAACTGTTGCAGGGTGATGGAGTGGTCTTTGATCAGGTTCGCGTAGCGGTTGTAATCCTGGGTAGCCTGCCATACGCTTACTTTGGCCGCTTCAATTTGGGCATCGGCGGCTTTAATTGCAGCGGCGGAAGTACCAATGTTCGCTACTGCAGCCTGTGAAGTTGCCCGGGCAGAAGTGAGGTTGCTTTTAGCAGTTCCCAATGCGGCTTCTGCCTGATCGAGTTTCAGTTTCAGATCCCGGTCATCGAGCAACAACAGGGTATCGCCTTTCTTTACCGGCTGGTTGTCTTTTACCCTTACTTCTGTTACATACCCTGAAATCTTCGGGATCACGGGGTTGATGTTGGCTTCTACCTGTGCATCATCGGTTTCTTCGTGATGTTTTGCATGCAGGTATTTACTGATGCCAAATGCACCACCCACTATTACTAAAATGATCAGGACAATTAAAAATCCCCGGCTTTTCTTCTTAGGGGCGGCTTCTGCGCCTGTTTGTTGAGTTGTTGCCATATAATACTATTATTCCCTTTTTCTAAATGGGTTGTTCAAAAACTATTGATTGATCAAACCTGCTTTTTGCAATAAGGTTTGATAAGCCAGTACCAGTTCGGCCTTTGCAAAGGCTACGTTTAACCGGGCCTGTAACTGCGACACGTCAGCGTCGAGCAGGTCAGTCAGCGTAAGCAGGTTATTGGCGTATTTGTTTTTATTGATGCGGTAATTTTCAGTAGCCTGGTCAAGCGCCTTGTTGTATACTTCTATCTTTTTTACGCCCGACAGATAATTCAGGTAAGCCTGGTTTATCGACAACCGGATGGCATCATCGAGCATAGCCATACTGGCGGCCAGTTGTGTTTCCCGGGCTTTTGCCTGGGCTACTTTTGAATTTGTTTTCCAAAGTGACGACAGGCTGTATTTCAGGCCAAGACCGGCATTGAGCGCATTGGTGATCACCAGGAACCGGGGAATATCTGCCAATACATAACCACCGGTAAATGCCAGGGATGGGTAATTGTCGCCTTTGGCTATTTTCACGTCCGACTGGGCTGCCTTTTGGCGGTAATCGAGTGCTTTCAGGTCGTACCGGTTGGTAGCTGCCAGTTGTTCGTACTCTTCAATGGTTTTTACGGTGGCGGGGGGTACAAAGCTGGCTGAGTCAGCTATCAGCTGTGTTTTTTCGGGAAGTCCCAGCATGAGGTCCATATTGACCATTGCCAGCTGGTGGTTATTCTGGGCATCGAGCAGGGTAAGCTCCAGGTTGGAGGTTTCCTGTTGTGCCTTTAACAGGTCGTTTCTTGCCAGGGTGCCGTTGCGCTCCAGGTTAACAAAGTCTGTGTCGCGCTGGCGGCTCTGTTGCAGATTTTCTTCTACCAGTTTTACGGCGGCGCCGGCTTTATACAGATTTACATAAGCTGCAATGGCATTCAGGATTACACCCTGGCGGTCGTTGTCTACATCCAGCTGGGCAGCTTTTTCCAGAAACTGGGCCGATTCAACGCCGTACTTTACTTTAAACCCGGCAAAAATGGGCATAGACACATTGGCCATCAGCAAATAAGCCTCGTTGATATTTGCCGGTGAGATGGCGTTGCTGTCATTACCGGCTGTGGCCGTTTTAATATCCAGCTTGGGGTGATTTACCCGCAAATAGGTGCCATTGACGCCAACATCGGGCAATCTTCTTTCCGAGGCTTCTTTGGTAGCGGCCACTGCTTCGGTAATCTTTGCCTGGCCAAGCTTCAATTGTTTGCTGTTTTTAATACTCAGGTCGATTGCTTCCTGTAAGGACAGCTGTTTGCTTTCCTGGGCTGAGGCGACCATACAACTGCCCAGCAAACAAAAAAGCAGCAAGATTTTACTCAGGTTAGTTCTATTCATACAAAATGTCTTTTAACAGTTCCGGGTTCAGCGTTCCGGGAATACCAATACAATCAATCATTTGCAATTAAGGTACCCCCGGCAGGCGGCGTCCTGGTGGCCGGTGACACCTTATTAAATGAATAATTATTCATTTAAAGGGTAAAAAAAATTTAGGCCTTAATGCCATCCCAACACAGCTGGAAGTTGGCTTCCAGGATCTCGCCGGTCAGTTTCAAATGGTAATACATGGCCCTTTTGGCAATTTCGTTGATGGTGCCGACCATAAAGCCCAGCAGCCAGATGGTGTCGATATCCTTTATCAGGTGTTCCTTTTTCCCTCTTTCGATCAGGTGCAGCAGCGGTTCAAACATCTTGCGCAGCCTGGTCTTCGATTCTTCATCGATAAAGGGTGAATGAAAGCATTGCTCGATGAATATGCTCTCGTTAAAATGGGCCACCCGGCGTTGTACAATATTCAACCAGATGGTATGAAAACCGATCTTGAATGGTTGCTCCGGGTCGTAATTGCTGAAAAAGGTGCTGGCCGAACTTCTGATACACACATCGAACAGGGCATTGATCAGCGCTTCCTTGTTTTTAAAGTAGATATACAGGGTGCCGGTGGCAATGCCGGCCTCTTTGGCCACCATTTGCATAGTGATACCCGCCAGTCCGGTCGCCTTTACCAGGTTAAGGGTAGCCTTGTAAATTTCATTGATCTTATTCTCGTCTCTGGGTTTCACGGGGCAAATTTAAATGAATATTTATTCAGTTAAAAGGGTTGGGGGGACTTTTTTTAAGATGGGGTTATTAGGTTCTTGGGGTCGCGGGTTATTGGGTTCGTGGGTTCGTAGGTTATTAGTTCGCGGTCCCTGGCGGAGTCGGGCGCCTGATTCTGGCTTTCCCTTATCAACCTCATCAACTCCGTCAACTTGTTAACCTGTCAACTTGTTAACCCGTCAACTCCTTTCTGCCCACTGCCTAATGCCTTTCTTCCCATTGCCTCAACCCACCCCTACCCCTCCCAGGAGGGGATTTCTTAAAACCGGCATTTACTAAACGACATTCATTGCCTATTCAAAAAAGAAAAGGCAACAGGCCAATGGCTGCTGCCATTTTCCTGTTGCCTTTTCGGTATTTTAAGAGTTACGTCTTACTTACTTTCTTTGGTACATCACTTCTTTTACCAGGCGAACTGTTTTATCAACAGTTGGTAAAGCTCCATCGATCAGCGTTGGTGCGTAGTGCAGGGGCGCATCTGCAGCGGTAAGGCGGCGGATAGGCGCATCCAGGTAGTCGAATGCTTCTTTTTGAATGCGGTAAGCAATCTCAGAAGATACCGAACACATGGGCCATTGCTCTTCAACGATCACCAGGCGGTTGGTCTTTTTAACGCTTTCGAGAATGGTATGCCAGTCGAGCGGACGAATAGTACGCAGGTCAATCACTTCAGCGCTTATGCCTTCTTTTTCCAGTTCAGCGGCAGCGCCCAGGGCAACCTTCATCATTTTATTGTAAGAAACGATGGTAACGTCGCTACCCTGTTTCTTTACATCGGCTTTACCGATCTCGATAATGTATTCTTCTTCAGGAACTTCGCCTTTGTCGCCATACATTACCTCACTCTCCATGAACATCACTGGATCTTCATCGCGGATGGCGGCTTTCAACAAACCTTTGGCATCGTATGGGTTAGAAGGAGAAATTACTTTAATACCGGGGATATTTGCATAATAGCTTTCAAAAGCGGTAGAGTGCTGGGCACCCAACTGGCCGGCAGAACCATTTGGTCCGCGGAAAACGATGGGACAACCAATTTGTCCGCCGCTCATAGCCAGCATTTTTGAAGCTGTGTTTAAAATCTGATCCAATGCCAGTACGGCAAAGTTCCAGGTCATGAATTCAACGATAGGACGTAAACCGTTTTGAGCAGCACCTACCGCAATACCGGTGAAACCCAACTCGGCAATAGGGGTGTCAATAATTCTTTTGGGGCCGAATTCTGCCAGCATACCCTGGCTTACTTTATAAGCACCATTGTATTCAGCTACTTCCTCACCCATCAGGAAAATCCGGTCATCTTTCCTCATTTCTTCACTCATAGCTTCGCGGAGCGCTTCGCGAAATGCGATAGTTCTTGCCATTCTGTATTCAGTTTTTAAAACCCGGCAAAATTATTGGTTGATGAGCATAATAACAAATTGCCGGGCATAATAAATTAAATGTCTAATAGACAGAAAGTCAGTACATCCCGAAAATGCTTACTGCTATTGACTTTAATCTGGTTTCCGGACACAAATTCAGGTAAAATAATTCCGTTACCAGTTTCCGGTTTCCTGTCACCGGGTACCCGGCAACAGGAAACCGGGGACGGATTCTGTCCTCACACCACCGCAAACCGTCCACACGTCAAAGTAATTTTACGACCCTTCTGCCGGAAACTAGGTTTGTAGAAAATTAACCATATGCAACCAGTTTCTTCCGCTTCTACCCGCCAGGCTTATCTCGACTGGCTTCGTATCGGCTCCATATTAGCCGTTTTCTTTCTGCATTCTTCCATGGCATACGTGTCGGAATGGGAATGGCACCTCAAGAACGCACAAACCAGCAACCTGCTTATGGAGTTCAACTTCTGGCTCGGCCGGTTCAGAATGCCGCTGTTGTTTTTCATTTCAGGTACAGTAACCTATTTCATGTTACAGCGAAGATCCACCGGCGCCTTCATCGGTCTTCGTTTCAGGCGGTTATTTATTCCACTGCTGTTCGGGATGCTGGTAATTGTACCACCCCAGGTATACCTTGAACGGTTGACCCAGGGTTTTAAAGGAAACTTCTTCAACTTCTACTCTACCATTTTCACAACCGGCGCCTACCCCAAAGGAAATCTGAGCTGGCATCACCTGTGGTTTATCGTTTACCTGTTTTTATATGACATTCTATTCGCGCCCCTGTTCAAATGGATCATGAGCGAAGGCGGCAAACAACGCCTGATGTTCTTCACCAAACTGGCCCACAAAAAATGGATCTACCTGCTGATGCTGCCCGCTATCGTCATTTTTACTTCATTGAATTTAACCTTTCCCGAAACCCATGACCTTATTCACGACTGGAGCCGGCACCTGTACTGGTTGTCGTTTTTACTTACCGGTTTTATCTGCATCAACTTCCCCGTGTTAATGGACAGTCTGGAAAGGAACCGCCGCACCTCCCTGCTGCTGGCATTCCTGAGCATCGTACTTATAAACTATATCCGTTGGAACAACCTGGAGCCTGATCAAATAATTCCCGACTGGCGGCACGACTGGCACATGTATGCCTATATGGCGCTGTATCCCTTCACTGCCTGGGCCTGGATCTTTACCGCTATTGGCTATGGCAAACGTTACCTGAACAAAAAACACCGCATACAGGATTATATTAACCAGGCGGTATATCCGTTTTATATTTTACACCAAACGGTTATTGTGATCGTAGTGTTTTATGTAATGCGATCAGGCGACTCCGTACTGAGCAAATTCCTGTTTACTTTTATCATTTCCTTTGCACTGGTGTTGTGCATTTATCACTTACTGATAAAACCCTATGCGGTTACGCGGTTTTTGTTTGGCATGAAGCCGAAAAAGAAGGAACCCGCGCCAATAGCTGACAAATCAATTGAAAAAGTACAACCAGCGATCCAATTATCGTAAATTACAAGTAATGAATCGAAGGTCCATCTGGCCCGGAAAAATAAAAAATATCAGATGAAACTGTTTTGGAAATACCTATTCCCAGGGTTGTTTGGACTGGCAGTATATGCCACCATTCGCATAGTGAATGATACTACTACCGGGGAAAAGTTCTGGGAAAGAAAATGGCAGATCAATGCCATCGAGATCATCCTGGTGGTTGGCTATGCCTACCTGTTTAACAAGACCGTGCTGTATTTTGTAAATAAATTCAACCAGCGCCAGCGACTGCCAACCGCCAGCGATGTATTAAAAGAGTTCCTTGTGTTGTTTTTGGTAAGCTTTCTGTTGACCAATCCACTCCTGTTCTTTGTTCATTACCTGATACAGGCACCGGTTAAATGGAATGACTTTGCCATTGCCAATATAGTAGTGATCCTATACGTATTATTGCATTACGCCATTGCCCGCGGAAATAGTTTTATCAGGGCCTATATAGAACAGCGGCTGCAAATGGAAAAGATCAAGACCGACCATTTACAAACGGAGCTCAAGTTCTTAAAAGCGCAGTACCACCCGCATTTTCTTTTCAATGCGCTTAACACCATCTATTTTCAAATGGATGAAAACATTGCAGATGCCAAGAAAAGCATTGAAAAATTTTCAGAGCTGTTACGTTACCAGTTATACGACCAACAGCAAACAGTACCGGTTAGCCATGAATTACACTACCTCGAGAATTTTATAGCCTTACAGCAGATAAGAAGTTCCGACAAATTACAACTGCGGGTACATTTTGACAGCTCACTTCATAGCGAGCAGGTGTATCCGCTGTTGTTCCTGCCCCTGGTAGAAAACGCTTTTAAATATGCAGGGGGCGACTATCACATAACCATAGAAGCCAGTAAAGAAAACGATCACCTGCGTTTTGCAGTAGCCAACTCCATTCCCCCAGCCGCACCGTGGATAAAGGACCAGTCACGCACCGGAATTGGTCTGGAGAACCTGAAAAGAAGACTGGAATTATTATACCCCGGAAAACATACCTTCACCACTTCAAAGAAGGACAACACCTTTTTTGCTGAAATACAATTACCACTATCATGACGCCAACCATAAAATGCATTATCACCGATGACGAACCTTTAGCCCGGAAAGGATTACAGGGCTATATAGAAAAGATCGACTTCCTGGAACTCGCGGGCGTTTGTGAAGATGCCATACAACTCAATTCCCTATTAAAAAAGCAGCCCGCCGACCTGCTTTTCCTGGATATTGAAATGCCGTATGTAACCGGCATCGATTTTTTGCAGCATACCCCCAATGCACCCAGGGTGATCTTCACCACCGCCTATGAACAATACGCTATAAAAGGATATGAACTGGATGTGCTCGACTACCTGTTAAAACCCATTTCGTTTGAACGGTTTTTAAAAGCCGCCAATAAAGCATATGATTTCTTTTCCAGCAGCTCCACCAATGCCGGCAATTACCTCTTTATAAAAACCGACAACAAACTGGAAAAGGTAAACTTACAGGAACTTCTTTTTGTGGAGGCTATGGAAAATTATGTAGCCCTGTATACCACCGATAAAAAACTGGTCACCCACTCCACCTTAAAGGCCTTACAGGAAAAACTACCTGCCGCACAATTCATTCAGCCGCATAAATCGTACCTGGTGAATATCCAGTGTATTCAATCTATCGAGGGCAATATCTTGCATGTAGGCGGCAGGTACCAGATCCCGATCTCCAAGTATCAGAAAGAGGAAGTTATGGAACGGATTGTGAATGACAAACTGTTGCGGAGGTAGGTAACTAATCTGTTAGATCATTTAACAAATATAGTATTTTTCATAAATTTGTCTGGTGAAAAAAACGCCAAGTCAATACCTTGATTTTTAAGTAGATAAACTAACCCGTTCCATTGAAAATGTGATAACAGGGGGATAGTTTCCGTTCTACCTCGCAAACCGCTTTTTGCGCGTATCCTTTATGGCCAGTACCTTTTCCTGATCGATGGAGCGGTAGCCATATTCATAACAATAATAATAGTGGCTTTTCTTATTGGGTTGATGATGTTCCGTGATGTATCCAAAATGAAAACCGGCTTCAACCAGCCGTTGCCGTGCAATAACCACCTTCTTTTGCTTTAAAGGTGCCAGTAATTCTTCCAGGATCCTCCTGTTCCTTCGTAAAATATTATTGACGTTCCGTACGTGTGCGCTTGCATAATTATCATTCATCTGGTTATTGTAGTGATTCCGGCAGGAGTCGTCACAGAACTTTTTGTCTATGCGCCCTACAATAGGGCTCTCACAGGCGAGACAGATTCTAGCAGTTATTTTCATAAGGTTAATGGCAATGAACAATGAAATTACAAAAAATATCTATTTGTAAACGACAAACAAACGTTTAAGATCGGGTATAAACGACAAAATACCGACTATATCTTTCCGTGGGTTGCATCTTTGAGGGGTCAAATCGACAGGCGTGGCCTGATAGACTGAAATAATTCGTAATCTTTAAAAATACAATTATGTACGCAATTAAAAACAAAGTGCAGTTGATTGGAAACTTAGGTCAATTTCCTGATATCCGTACAACCGAAACGGGTAAAAAGCTAGCCCGCTTTTCGATTGCCACCAATGATACTTACAGAAACTCCCGGGGTGAGCGGGTTAGAGAAACTTTGTGGCATGCCGTTATAGCCTGGGGTAAACTGGCTGAGATAGCCGAAAAGTATTTAACCAAAGGCAGAGAAGTAGCTGTGGCCGGTAAACTGGTGCATCGGGAGTACACCGATAAAAGCGGCATAAAGCGCTTTGTTTCAGAAATAGTACTGAATGAATTAGTGATGCTGGGTGGTGGCCCAAGGTATGAGGCCGAACCCACTGATGAAGTAGAACACTTCGATACTGAAATGGATAATTAGTTGCAATACTGCGTTTAATATTTAAAAAGGTTCTTGTTTTAGTATATGTTGTTCCCATTCCCGCAACGCCCTGAAAAAGGGCGTTGTTTTTTGTTATACTACAGGGTTATTTCATCATAACCCTTTCTTCATCAACCAGTCCGTTTGGGGATCATTCCCTAACATAAATATGTGCTCGCTAAACCGTTCAAACCCCCATCTGGTATAAAAGGCAATGGCTTTATAATTTTTCTCCCAAACGCCCAGCCAGATAACCCGGCAATTTTTCCGTTTTGCCATTTCAATACATTGCTGCATCAGTGCGCTGCCTACACCCTTACCGATGCTTTTTTGTTCTGCATAAATACGGGCAATCTCTATTGCCGGACCATCCTCCAATGATACCGGATTGGGGGTTTCCCGCATTCGCGCATAACCCAACACTTCATCACCGTCATAGGCCAGCAAAAAGATATTTCCTGCAGCGCCTACCTCTGCCATTAATTTTTCCCGGGTGAACTGTTCATTCAGGAATTTATCCATATCCTCCTTGCTGTTATCTCCTGCAAACGAATCGTAAAACGTTTTACGGCTCAGGTTAGCTATCAGTTCCGCCTCTTTTTTGGTTGCTTCTGCAATGCGAATGGTATTCATTTCGCAAAGGTACTTCTGAAAAGGCAGCAATGATGTAGATCATTTTTTCCTGCCACATATTGTATGTACCTTTTATTTCCCCTTTTTCTATACAGGATTCCTTCCCTACTTATTCTCCAACAATTCTTTAACCCAAAATTGCAAAACATGAGAAAACTCTTTCTCTGCTGGCTGTTGCTTCCGCTTATCGGAATAAGCCAAACTAAAACCGTTGTAAGCACCTTCAGGGCTTTTCCCAAACCTGAAAAAGTAGCTGAGTTTGAAAAAGCGCTCCTGGCTCACGCACAAAAGTTTCATACCGGCGATTGGAAATGGCGCGCCTATGAAGTAATCTCCGGGCCCGACGCCGGCGCCTACCACGTTACAGAAGGCCCTAACAGCTGGGCACAGCTTGATGACCGAAAAGACATCAGCAAAGAACATACTGCCGACTGGAATACGAATGTTTCTCCTTTAACTACCACCCAGGGTTCGCAGGGTTTTGCCGTTTACCGGGAAGACCTGAGTTCAGTGCCCCTAACCGAATTCTCAGAAAAAATGGCCATCACCCATGTTTTTCCCAAACAAGGTTATGGCGATACCATTGCAGCCCTTATTAAAAAGGTAAAAGTAGTATGGCAGAAAAGTAATGAACCGGTTGCAGTTTATCAGGCTTCCGGGTCAGGGCCAACCCAATACATCCTGGTATTCCGTTATAAAACCGGTTGGAAAGAAAGAGACCCGGCTTTCCGCAAACCTTTTATGGAGAGATATAAAGCCGAATACAATGAAAGCGGATACAACGATTATATGGCTGTAATTCAACAATATGTTGAAAGAAGCTGGAGTGAAATGCTGGTATTCCGACCCGATCTTAGTTCTAAATGAAAAAAGCCCTCCCGATCGTGACCGGGAGGGCTCATTGTATAATCTGTTTTATTACATGTTTTCAATAACCATGGCTGATGCACCACCGCCGCCATTACAGATACCTGCAGCGCCGTACTTACCTTTGTTATGTTTCAGTACATTAATAAGGGTTACAATAATACGCGCACCGCTGCAACCTAACGGGTGGCCCAACGAAACCGCTCCACCATGTACATTTACTTTGGCCGGATCGAGTTTCATCCGGCGGCTGTTTTCAATACCCACTACCGCAAATGCTTCGTTCAATTCCCAATAATCGATATCGGTCATTTTCAACCCGGCTTTAGCCACAGCTTTGGGAACCGCTATCGATGGTGTAGTGGTAAACCATTCTGGCGCCTGTTCTGCATCGGCGTATGAAACAATTCTGGCAATTGGTTTTAAACCCAGCTCTTCAGCTTTTTCCTTACTCATTAAGACCAGCGCTGCTGCACCATCGTTCAGCGTACTGGCGTTGGCGGCAGTTACCGTACCCTCTTTCTGAAAAGCCGGCTTTAGCTCAGGGATCTTATCGAACTTAACATTAAATGGCTCTTCGTCTTTAAAGAATTTTATGGGATCACCCTTGCGTTGTGGAATTTCTACCGGTACTACTTCTTCGGCAAACCTGCCTGCGGCCCAGGCAGCCTGACTGCGCTTATAACTTTCAATAGCAAATGCATCCTGTTCTTCGCGGGTAATACCACATTCCTTTGCGCACAGATCGCCAGCATTTCCCATGGCCTGTCCATCGTATGCATCGGTTAACCCGTCCTTCGCCAATCCATCAATCATACTGGTATTGCCATATTTATTTCCCCAGCGCAGGCTGTCTACATAAAAAGGAACGTTGCTCATACTTTCCATACCGCCGGCCACTACAATATCGGCATCGCCCAGTGCAATACTTTGTGCCGCCTGTGCAATGGCTTTCATACCACTGGCACACACCTTATTCACGGTTGTACAATTCACTTCATTGGGCAGGCCGGCATATTTGGCTGCCTGGCGTGCTGGGGCTTGTCCCAGGTTAGCCTGGATCACGCAACCCATCAATACATCCTGCACCTGGTTGGGTTGTAAACCCGCCTTTTCCAGGGCGGCTTTTATGGCAACGGCACCGAGTTTTGGTGCTGTAAAATCCTTTAAACTGCCGCCAAAACTGCCCATGGGGGTGCGAACGGCCGAAATAATATACACTTCCTTTTTATTCATATAGTAAGTTCTGTGTTTAAGATGTGGGTTTGTCAGCGGACACAAAGATATAGCTTTACTAACAATCGTTAGCTATTAAATAACGAATTCCTCCACTGATTTGTTCTATTCTTCTCTGCCAAACAATTTACGGAGTTCCGGCTTTGCCTTTTCCAGTGGCTGTTTTTCCTTTGCGGTAAGGTGTTTACCGGCCCGGTTGATGTAAAAGTTTAACATCGACATGGCTGATTGGAACGGGGTGCCTTTTCTTCGTTTACTTTTTTCGGCTGAACGCTTTAATGAGCTGGCTATCTTTTTCGGGTCTTTTGATTTGAAGATACCCGATTGCAGGTCAAGCGCATCACTGGTTTCCATTACATGGTGCGACCATTTCTTTGGTGCAGCTTTCTTTTTGACTGTCTTTTTACGAGCCGTCTTTTTATGAGCTGTGGTTGATTTTTTCCGGGTGGTAGTACTTTTCTTTTTCTTTGCTGCTGTTGCCATAAAATACTTTCCTCCACAAATGCAACCTCGATACCAAACTTATCTTTTATAAACCGGGTAACAATATAGAATTCCGGTGTTTTGGATGCGTTGATAAGGATAAAAGCTTTTTCATCAGCTTAAGATACACCAATTAGCAGGGCTAACATAAAAAAGCCCCCAGTTTAACCTGAGGGCTCGTGATATTTTTTTCCTTTCACTCTCAGTATCCAGCATTCCTTATCACTTTGTTAGAAGTGTTAATTGCCAGAAGGAAAAAATTATCGCTATTATACTTACTAAAAATCCTGTGCCAACTGGTGCCCGCCATACTTCAAGCTGGAATTAACCACCCAGGAAATTTGTGTAGAAATATTTCTTCAATTGACCGCTATAAGATGGCACAGGTTTTTGAAATAATACATTGGTACTGATACAAGATTGGTATTCAATAATCACAGACTATTTTTCATTTAAAAAACTTGTTTATGGAAACGAAACCGTCAGAAATGACAACGCTGACCGCGGTGCTGGAAAAATTAAGACATCAACATAACGACAATGAATTTACAATTACAAATGATGGGTTTACCACTACCAATGGTAAATTTTACAAACCTGAAGACCTGACCATTATTAGAACGTATCGTTTTGAAGGCCAGTCGGACCCAGGTGATTCCTCCATTGTTTACCTCATTCAGGCCCACGATGGCACCATGGGTTATTCAATGGATGCATACGGCGCATATACTACCCATGAAGAGGTAAATTATGATGATCTTATAAAACAGATCCCGGTACAGGAACGTGAAGAACAGGCTATATTTCGTGATTAATTTATTTGGACCGTCCTTTTTATTTTTCATTTTAAAACATTGCAGGAGATGGAAGAACTACAAACGAAAACGATGAACCTGTCAGTAAGTGGTAAAACCATGACCTGTCAGATCAAGGAAAGAGATTTTGGCGATTTAATCGTATTCGATGTGTTTTCGGAGAACAATTATTTGTTTACGCTGACGCAAGAGGGCGATGTATTGTTCAATGAATACGAAATGGGACACCAGAAAACCATTATGGATCCCCGTCAGTTGAATGTATTGATTGAAATGGTTAAAGAAAAATTAGATTCGGAACCTGATTAACTCTTTCCCCACCCCGTAGAAAGTCTATTATCTATATTGTTAAAATATCCGAAATCACCTAACGGTTGTAAAATGCATGTAACTTCATGCATCAAATAATCCTTTGCATGTTGCGTAAACACATATTTCTACTCATGTTGCTATCCCAGTGCCTGACAACCACCTTGCATATGCAAGCCCAGATAGAATATCCCTACCCCGTGAAATATTTCAAGACCACCCTTGAAAACAGACCGGTTCAAATCGCTTACATGGATGCGCAACCTGATTCTAATGCCAATAAAACCGTACTACTTTTTCATGGTAAGAATTTCAATGGCTATTACTGGAAAGATGTAATGACTTTTTTGGTAAAAGCTGGTTTTCGGGTGATCGTGCCTGATCAGCCAGGCTGGGGAAAGTCAGACAAACCAGATATCCATTACAGTTTTCATATGCTGTCATATGCCATGAACCAGTTGCTCGATTCATTGCATATTCCCAGGGTATACCTGGTGGGCCACTCCATGGGTGGTATGCTGGCAGCGCGTTTTGCCATGGAATATCCGGGCAAACTCATCAAACTGGTGCTGGAAGACCCCATTGGGCTGGAAGACTACAGACGCTTTGTGCCCTATCAAACCCTTGACCAACTGTACGACAAAGAAGTGCATGCTACCTATGAATCGTACAAAAAATACCAGCAATCTTATTACCCGCAATGGCGGCCAGAGTACGAACAGTATGTTCAGGCCCAGGCCGAAACGCTTAAAACACCTGATTTTTCCCGGGTAGCCTGGGTAAATGCCGTTACGTACCAAATGATCTATGAACAACCAGTGTGTTATGAATGGGACCGCATCAGTGCCCCTACCCTGTTGATCATTGGTACCGATGACCGCACCGTGGTTGGCAAAGCCCTGTTATCGGATGATGAGAAAAACAGGTATGGCCAGTACCCCGCGCTGGCAAAAAAAACAAAGGAACAAATTCCCAATGCCCTCCTGTATGAAGCACAAGGCATCGGTCATATTCCTCATATTCAGGACCCGGGACAGTTTAGGCAGGTGTTGTTGACGTTTTTGAAGTAATATTGAAGGGCAAAGGGCAGAGGGCAGAGGGCAAAGATAAAAGGCAGTGGGCAGTAGGGCCGCGACGCGGTTGCTTTCAATTTTAGCCTTACAGCTTTAAGCTGTATTCCTGGCATAACTTTTTTGAAACGCTTCTTATGAGTCTTGCTACTTATAAAAAGAAACGGTCGTTTAACCAGACACCGGAGCCGGCGGGTAAAAAATCTGCCGGCAAAAAGAAAGCAGTTGCCCGTCAACTGCATTTTGTTGTTCAAAAACACGACGCCACCCGTTTGCATTATGACTTCCGGCTTGAAATGGATGGGGTGCTGAAATCGTGGGCCATTCCCAAAGGGCCTTCCATGAACCCGGCCGACAAACGCCTGGCCATGATGGTGGAAGACCACCCTTACGACTATAAAGACTTTGAAGGCATTATTCCGGAAGGCAACTATGGTGCCGGCACCGTGATTGTTTGGGATGAAGGCACCTACGAACCCATCGAGTTCCACGACGATCCGCAAAAAGCAGAAAAACATTTGCTGGAACAATTGCGCAAAGGCTCCTTAAAGATCATTTTACATGGTCAGAAATTAAAAGGTGAGTTTGCGCTGGTACAAATAAAAAGCAGCGAAGACAATGCCTGGCTGCTGATAAAACACAATGATAAATACGCGTCCCAAACAGACGTTACCAAAAAGGCCAAATCAGTTCAATCAGGCATGAAACTGGAACAGGTAGCCAAAGAAAGTAACCATGAATGGGTAAGTAATAAGAAAGCCACTTCCACAAAAAAAAGCAGTGCCGCTAAAAAATCACCCCGCAAAACAGCCGCTGCAAAAAGTCAACCCGTCAAAAAAAAACTTCCACAGGCAATAGAAGCACTCATAAAAAAGAGTAAACGGCAAGCTATGCCATCGGGTATTATTCCCATGCTGGCCACGCTTACCGATGATTCGTTTGATGACAACAACTGGATCTTCGAAATAAAATACGATGGTTATCGCGCGCTTTCCTATGTCGATGAGGGCGATGTGACTGTTATGTCGCGGAAAGACCTTTCTTTCAATAAAAAGTTTCCGCCCGTAGTAGACGCTTTGAAAGAACTGCGGCTGGAAGCGGTGCTCGACGGCGAGATCGTTGCGCTGAACGAGGACGGTCGAAGTGATTTTCAATTGCTGCAACAATGGCAAAAAAATGGCGAGGGAGAACTGGTGTATTATGTGTTTGACGTGTTGTGGCTCAATGGCTATAACCTCATGCACCTCCCATTGGTTGAACGCAAAACGATCCTGCAACAAATATTGCCGGAACACCCCATGCTGCGTTACAGCGATCATATTGAAAATAAAGGCATTCCCTTTTTTAAAGCCGCCATTAAACAGGGACTGGAAGGCATTATGGCCAAAGAACGCGACAGCGCCTATACGCCCAAAATCCGCACCCGGCAATGGCTCAAGATCAAATCTGTTCAACGGCAGGAAGTGGTTATTGCAGGCTTTACTGAAACCAGGGGAAGCCGCAGTCATTTTGGGGCGCTTGTATTGGGCGTTTATGAAAACGATAAACTGATCTATGTAGGCCATACCGGTTCCGGCTTCAATGAAAAATCACTGGAAGCAATATATAAAAAGCTGAAGCCATTGGTCATCGACAAACCTGCTTTTGCCACCAAACCAAAAACCAATATGCCCTGCACCTGGGTAAAACCGGTTTTGGTGGGCGAGGTTAAGTTCTCTGAATGGACCAAAGACAATATCCTGCGCCAGCCTATATTCATGGGTTTGCGGGAAGATAAGAACGCTAAAGAAGTACATAAGGAAAATGCTGTTCACATAGATACCAAATCCACAAAAAAACAAACTTCCCAAAAGATGCCAACGAAAACAACGCAAAAGAAAACCGGTTCCACCCCAGCCAAAAAAGCGGCTGCCCCCAAAGGGACTACGGAATTGTTGCATGATTCAGCAAAAGAACAGGTTGTTACCATCGACAAAAAAGAACTGACATTTACCAACCTCGATAAAATATACTGGCCGGCCGATAAATACACCAAACGCGACCTGATCAATTATTACGACCAAATGGCGCCCTTTATTCTTCCTTATTTAAAGGACAGGCCGCAATCGATGAACCGGCATCCCAACGGCATCAATAAACCGGGCTTTTATCAAAAAGATGTAAGCGGCGGCAAGGTGGCCGACTGGCTGGTAAAACATGATTATCTGAGCGAATCGGATGGTGAAACCAAACAATACCTGGTTTGTACCGATGAAGCTTCGCTGCTATATATGGCCAACCTGGGTTGCATTGAAATGAATCCGTGGCACAGCACCACTAAAAAACCGGAAAACCCAAGCTGGTGCGTCATCGATCTGGACCCCGGTAACATATCGTTTGACAAAGTAATTGAAGCTGCCCAGGTTATAAAACAGCTTACAGACGGGCTGAACATCGATACCTATTGCAAAACCTCCGGTTCAACCGGTTTGCATATTTATATTCCGCTGGGCGCGGTGTATGATTACGATCAATCCAGACAGTTAGCAGAATTAATAGTGACGATGGCATACAATGAAATGCCTTCCTTTACCAGCCTGGAACGAAGTCCGGCGAAAAGGAAAAACAAGATATACCTCGATTATTTACAAAATCGAACTATACAAACCATTGCAGCCCCCTATTCATTGCGTCCCAGACCGGGCGCTACTGCTTCAGCGCCTTTGCATTGGGAAGAAGTTAAAAAGGGATTGAGCATGCAGGATTTTACCATCGAAAATATGTATAGCCGGGCTAAAGAGGTGGGCGATATCTTTAAACCCGTATTGGGGAAAGGTATTAACTTGAAAAAGGTGCTCAGTAAGATCAATAGCATGGGAAGCGAATAAAGCGTTTAAAACGCCTAAATCGACCTCTTCATTTTCTGTGGCATCTTTTGCGGCTGGTTCAGAATTCCTTTTACAACACTGTGAGATGTTTGCAGTCCGCGTAACTGGGTCTCTAACAGGTAATGCAGGTCACCGGCCGGCAACCGTTCAATGGCCCGGGTATAAATAACCTGTATGGCTTCCTCACCCTGTTCGCTGCTTTTCAGCATGTCGTAAATGTTGGGGCCTGAAAAGGAAACACCCATTTCTTTCCATTGGTTGTACAACTCACCAAAACTGAGCTGTGGCATTGGCTTTTTTGAAACCGGCAGGTGGCTTTGCACCTGTTCCAGGAACTGACGGAGCGAAAAACTGTTCTGCCGGCTTTGATTGGCCAGCAATGCAAATGAGCCCCGCAGCTCGAGGTTAAAAATAAAATTCAGAAAAGACGCTTCTTCATAAGCCTTGGCCCGTTCGCGGTTAATCGCAGAAAGGTCATTCAAAATCTCGGCTGTTTGTTGGTATTCCACAAGCGTGAAGTTTTGATATGTTATTAATTATCATTCCGTATCTGTAGACGTGAAATTTTATTTCAGTCAGGCGTTCAATAACCGCTGTTTAGTTAATCGTTAACAAAAACACGCAATGGACTTCTACTAATTTACTGAATTTTTTTGAGGTCAGAAAAGGCTTTTAACATGTTAATTGATAGAATTTGTCCGGTCAGGATGCTTTCCGTCGGCTGCTGCCTTTTTCCTTCTTCCCAATGCTTGCTTTCAATTGTTCCATCAGGTCTTTTGAGCGTGAATGCACTACACGCATTTGAGGCACCTGAATTTTCCTGCCTTTCGCTTTGTCTTTGATCAGCTTTAACAGATCGGCCGAGTAGGTATCCTTGAAATGGGTGATGTCAAATTCGCCCGTCAACTGATTGATGAGAGCGATGGCCATTTTTAATTCGGCAGGTTTGCTTTTGGTTGCCTTAATACCCAGCCCGGCAGTATCCCGTATTTCTTCGCCAAAACGTATCTTATTCAATACCAATGCATCTTCGTGTGGTTTTATAACGCCAATGCTTTCTTTGTTCCGCAGTACATAGGTTCCCAGCCCCACTTTGCCCGTTTCTTCCAATGCGTCACGCAACAGGTTATACGCTTTCACCCCACTTTTATCGGGCGCCAGGTAATACGGATTTTCGTAATACATGGTATCTATCTCTGTTTCATCGACAAACTCGGCAATATTGATGAGCTTGTTCTTTTCAGGGCGTACTTTTTGAAAATCTTCATCGGTGAGCACCACGTATTGCCCGTTGAGCTTGTAACCACGCACAATATTCTCCCAGGCTACTTCCTTGCCCGTTTTTGCATTCACACGCTGGAAATGAATGTTGGAATGGTCTTTTTTATCCAGCATGTCAAGGTCAAGCTCACTGGCCTCTACTGCGCTGTAAATTTTTATGGGGATATTTACCAACCCAAAACCGATGGCTCCTGTCCAAATAGCTCGCATAACAGTCTTTTTATTAGGTTTCAGAAACTTTTATGCCAATAAGTATTGGTTAAGGCCATCATTTTCTTTCAAACGCTGCAAATGGGTATTTTTTTGCGCAGGTGTACTGGCCGTATGATTGTACCATCATTTGAAACTTCAGGTAATGAGATATTTATGTCTGGCAGCTGATTATGACGGTACCCTGGCCACGCATGGCAAGGTGGAGCAGGAAGTGATAGATGCGCTGTACCGGCTTAAAGCTTCCACCCGCCTGCTGATACTGGTCACCGGCCGGGTGCTGGATGAACTGAAAGTTGATTTTCCCGAGTATGAACTGTTCGACCGCATAGTTGCGGAAAACGGTGCCCTGTTGTATAACCCTGCTACCAAAGAAGAACGCCTGCTGGGTGAACGGCCGCCGGCTTCGTTTATCAATGAACTGCACCAGCAGGCAAAACCATTGTCGGTAGGTAAAGTGATCGTGGCTACCTGGGAACCGCATCAAAACACCGTTTTGGAAGCCATCAAAAAAGAGGGACTGGAACTGCAGGTGATCTTCAACAAAGGGGCCGTGATGGTATTGCCGGCAGGTATCAACAAAGCAAAAGGCCTGAAAGAAACATTGAAAGAACTGAACCTGTCGCTGCACAATGTGGTGGCCGTTGGCGATGCTGAGAACGACAACGCCATGCTGCAGGCAGCCGAATGCGCTGTAGCTGTATCAAACGCGTTACCTGCCGTTCAACACCATGCCGACTGGGTTACAGCTCATCCGCACGGAAAGGGCGTAATAGAGCTTATAGACCGTTTACTGGAAAACGACCTGCAGGACCTGGATTGTCATCTAACGCGTCATTATCTGCACCTGGGACAACAGATTAGCTCAGCAGACTTCAGCGTTTGTCCATACGGGCCCAATATCCTGCTTTCGGGTACCACACAAAGTGGTAAAAGTACCATGACCACATTTATACTGGAAAAATTACTGGAAAAGAATTACCAGTTCTGTTTAATTGATCCCGAAGGCGATTACCTGCAACTACCCGGCTCCGTTCGAATCGGCGATAATGAACACGCACCGGCAGTGGAGGAAGTGTTATCCCTATTGAACAACCCGCTGCAAAGTGTGATCGTTTGCATTCTGGCCCTTCCGCTCGATGACCGGCCACGTTTCTTCAACAGCCTGCTATCCGCTTTGTCGCAAATGCGCAAGGAAACCGGTCACCCGCACTGGATCATTGCCGACGAAGCCCATCATATGCTACCTGCTCCCGCTGCCCCCTCCTACTATGCCATCCCCGATGATTTTAAAAACTTCCTCTTCATCAGCATTTCGACCGAGGGGATGAATGAAGCGGTGTTGAATAAAATAACGCTGTTGATCTCTATGGGCGAAGACGCCGCCAAAGCTATTTCTGCATTCAGCCGCTTCAGGAATATTCCACTGCCCGACAATGCCGTAGCACCACTGCAAAAAGGACAGGCCTGGGTGTGGGACATTACTGCCGGCAACGAACCCGTGCTTATAAAAACCGGTACACCGGCACACCTGCAACAGCGTCACAAAAAGAAGTATGCTACGGGTGATATGGATTACAACAGCTTTTATTTTCGCGGCCCTGAAAACAAACTGAATTTAAAAGCCTACAACCTGATGGTGTTTACCCAAATGGCAGCCGGGATAGATGAAGAAACCTGGCGTTATCATTTAAAAAGAAAAGACTACTCCAACTGGTTACGGCATTCGGTGCATGATGAAGAGCTGGCCGGTCTGGTAAATTCCATTGAAAATGATGAACCGCATGTGGAGGATAGCCGCCATACTATTATAGAGCTTATCAATGAACGTTATACAGCATAATTGCTGCACTACATTGTATTAGGGACATAGGGTGTTTTTGTTTTAATTTTACACCGTTCCACGTTACGAGCATTCCCACCCAACCAGATAACAGTCTGCAATAATCGTTTTACCATAAACCTTTTTTTATGCGTATACCGCACCCTGTGTCATTTGCGGAAACCTATAACCGCTATTATAATCCATTGGTGTTTTTTGCGCGGAAATTTCTGATCGATCCGTTGGTGGCAGAAGACATTGTAACGGAGTTATTTTTAAAATACTGGCAAAAGCAGGATCAATTCAATTCGCCGGTTGCCATAAGAAGCTTTCTGTATCTCAGCACCAGGAATGCCTGCATTAACCAAAATCGAAAATACCGCACCCTGGCCCGGGTAAAGACTGACCTGCGGATCCTGACCGATGAAATAGAAGAATCCGTGCTGCACAGCATTACCCGGTCAGAGCTGCTGCATGCTATTTATTCCGGCGTGGAATCGTTGCCTCAGCAATGCCGCCGAATCATTTTGCTCAGTTACCTGGGCGGGTTCAGCAATAAACAAATAGCCCGGCACCTGCGCTTGTCGGAACAGACGGTAAAAAACCAGAAAGTACGTGGTATTCAATTGGTTAGGGGGAAGGTGTTGGAATGAGGGCAGAAGGCAGAAAAGAAAGGCAGTAGGCAATGGGCAATGGGAAACAGCCGAAGGATGTAAGCTGCAAATACGGGATGAAGGCTGAAAGGTTAAAGCTGAAAGAAAACCGCTGCGCTGACTGTAGGCGATGCATATGTCATGAATAGATTAAGTCAAATAATTATCAGTGTGATGCAAAACTCCCCCTCCACCGGAGGGGGTGGGGGGAGGCCGAAAACTGTCAAAAATGCGGTGCCAAAAATGGGTTTTAAACATCCTTTCCGAAAATTTAAATTTCATCAATTAATGGCCCGGCGCTATAAAAGCTAAATCATCTAACAAATTGATTATCAATAGGCAACTTTAAACAAATTATAAATTCGGTCTGGCAGCCACCGGGTGTATTGCCGGTGTGTTTTTTTATGCTAATTTTGAATTGTACGCGAAACGGGACACTTTACTTACATCCCATTTATACTACATGGAACCAACTCATTAAATTCTGTAGAACGTAACGCGTATACTACCCATTTAATTCGGCTTGCAACCTGTTGATTCTTCTTTTTTGAAACATTAAAAAAGGTGGAGGATATTAGTATGTATTCTTATTCATTGTTAGAGCCCGGCTGTTTTTATCTGATACAGGAAAAAGAAGACGAACCTGTAACGCTTATTAAAATCACGGTAGAAACCGACCTGTGCCTGTATATTACTCAGTATGAGGATATGCCGGTGATGGTGTGGAAAAAGAAAAACGATCCGATCTTCGACATTCTGGAACTGTTGAGTGATGACAAAGTGAAAGAATGGGAAGCTGTTTATAATGACAGCGCGGATGCCTATTATGAGGAAGAAGATGACGAATAATGAGGCTTAAAGTATAATGTATAAGGTTTAAAGTTGTTAACTCTTTTCGCATGTTTTCTCTTTACAAAAGAGAACTGCCCAATCATGTTAGAGTTGCTACTTTAAACCTTATTTTTTTATACTTCATTAACATAAACTTACCAACTTCCGGCTATTCTTTTCTCGCAGTTTTTTATGTAAGTTTGCTTAACCAGTTACCATTTTGATTCATGATGTTACAGGGGATCAAATTCGGCGGGCTGGCGGTAAGCGCCTGGTACACTCCATGTATTGTTTTACCGGTTTATCAGGTAAAATCATTACCGGTTTAATTACAGAAAGCTTAACACTTGCCATACAAACAAAATGGTTGAACTTTCGTTTCTGTAAAGTAAGTGCGTTATGAACCAAGCCCAGGATAAATACGGCCATACCCGGAAAGTACTGCTGGTTATATTGAGTATACTGGCAGTGATCCCGTTGGCGCCACTTATTAACCGTTACATTCCACCTTTGATTCTGGGCGACTGGAACCTTGACCTCACCGTTTCCATTATTTTGGCCGGCACCTTAACATTTCTCACCCTCCGGCTGTTTCGCTTTTTATTATTACCGGCTGTTGGCCTGCTTATATTGGTGCTTATTTATAATCAACTGACCAATGGTTATGGCTTTGGCAATATGATCAGGGATTATAAGACCATGGTGCAGAACAACTGGGGTAAAAAAGAACAAAAGGAAATTGACCTGGTGTTACGGCCTACCTTTTTTGACGGCCCGTTAACTAAAACAGTAAAAGCGCTTCAGTCGAAAGTAATAGCCACCGACTCGGTGGTGCGCAATTACTCTGTAAAATACTCACTGGAATCGTTTGATGAATATTATCCCAAGTATGGTTCACAGGTACGGCTGTTGTCGCTGTTCAAGCACATCAACAGCAACTTCAAGTATGTATCTGACTCGGAAAGGGACGAATACTTTGCCACCGCCCGGGAAACCATTCAAAACGGACTGGGGGGCGATTGCGATGACCATACCATTTTAATGGTGTCGTGTATGAAGGCCATAGGCGCTCATTGCCGCATGATCCTGACAGATGGCCACTTATATCCTGAACTGTTATGTGGCGACGAAAAACAGTTCGAGATGATGCAACAGGCCGTTATTCATCTTTTTGGCAACGAAGCCATCGACAACATGTATTACCACGAACAAAACGGCCAATACTGGATCAACCTCGATTATACCGCCCGTTATCCCGGCGGACCATATGTTAGTGAAACAGCCTACGCGATTATCAATCTATAAGAGTTCTATGTTTTAAGTTATTAGGTTATTAGGCTATTGAGTACTGAGTTCGCGGTCCCGAGCGGAGTCGGTGGGCCTGGGTTTGGCTTTCCCTTATCAACCTCATCAACTTGTTACCTCATCAACTTGTTAACTTGTCAACTTGTCAACCCATTGCCCATTGCCTTTCATCAGCCACTACCTGTGGCGGTGTTTTAATGCCCTTTGTAAGGAAACCGCAGATAGCAACCGGAAGCGCTACCGTAGAAGATAAATAATACACCAGGAAATTATCGGTTGTTGTAGAAGTGCCTGGCAGGAAATAATCGAAGATATAAATAACAACAAAAGTTCCGTATTCAAAAAACAGGGCCGCATAGATCAACAGCAGGCCTTTTACAGGCCCCGTCAGTCTGATCTGCTGTAATTTTAAAATGATCTCCCAAACAATTACTCCCAGCACAATCAATAGTTCCCCACCCAGCACATATTCCAGTGAACCGGTATTGAATCCCCTGATCATGCAGTTAACAAATCCTGATGCCAGTAATGCCGGTGCTACTATTTTGATGAACTTTTTAACAACAGGTGAGGTTGTAGAGAAGTAAAATATGGTAAGTACAAAAGGAATATCCAGTAAGTTATAGATCACGGTATACAGGTCAAGCACCTGGTGCGACAAATGACAATATTCAACGAGGTTGGCCAGCGCACATATGAGCCAGTACAATGCAAACAGCCTGAATGGAACAGCCGCCCATAGCTTCTTTAACAATACAACAAGCATAGGTACGAAATACAATCCCAAGGCTAAAACAGATACGATCTGGTATATAATACTTTTCGAAATCATGCAAAGAATTACGAACTAAAATCGCTAAAATCCTGCACAATATTGCGTCGGTTGCTTTATTCAGTAATTGTACTTTTGCCCCATTCTGCATAAAATACTGTACTCAAAAACGTGTTTACACAATCGATTGCACACAGGGTATTTGGGTATTAGCGATCAGCAAAATAGTTATTCCTTTATTTTTATCGTTTTAGCTGCTAATTGCGGTTAAACAATTAGGTTATATCTGTATCAAACAACCGCTGTTTTACCTGTGAAGTGGCACATCTGTTTTTGTATTATTACACCCTTCTTTTACACCGGTGTCTCCGTTAACAGTTTTCCCCTTTTTATTCACAGCGAAACCTATGCGTAAATTTTCCGCTATTTTTGTGGTCAACCACTCCGGTAAGAAGTCCCTTATACTGCTGCCAAAACGGGCTTCCCGTTCTCCAAAATCGTAGATATACTATACCACTAACTGGGTATTCCCCGGTTCACCACTGTATTTAAACTAATCCCCACGTAATAACTGAAGGTTTTAAATTGGGCACATTTGCTCTATGAGGAAATGGGTTTAACATATATTTTTGATTCACTGATTTAGTAGTCAGTAAGTTTTTTTAAAGAGGTTTTAAAGTCCAGATATCCAAACCACCGTCCAATATCAAGTGTAAAGATCAACTGTTCCAAAAGCGATTTCACAAACAATGTAGATCGTATCCTAAGTATCCTAAAAAACCGTTCACAGTATTAAGTCCAATTTCCAGATCCAAAGAACCAGATCCAGTTAAACCCTTTGGAAAACCCAGTCGATATCCTGAAAACCCGTAGCCAATAACGTGTTTTACCTTTGAAAAAATATCCGATGCCATTGAAGACAGTTCAAATTTGGTAGGTTCGACTGAAAAAATTATATAGCCCTTCCGACTCGTCGGGAGGGCTTTTTGTTTAAATTCAGGCCAAACTTACTACACCCATGACTGCGCGCCTGTACATATTCCTGTTCCTATCAACTGTTCTGCCTTTTTTATCTTCCGCACAAACCATTGAAATGCTCACCAGCGGACAGGCCGTATCAATACGCGGATTGTGTCCCGTAAACGACAACGTTATTTGGGTAAGCGGCAGTAAGGGTACCGTTGGCCGGTCGCTGAACGGTGGTAAAACCTGGCAATGGATCACCGTAAAAGGGTTTGAGAAAACTGACTTCCGCGATATAGAAGCCTTCAATGCGAATACTGCCCTCATTATGGGTATAGCCGAACCCGCCTATATTTTAAAGACAACAGATGGCGGCACCAGCTGGAAGGTTGTTTTTACTGATTCTACCAAAGGCATGTTCCTCGATGCCATGGATTTTTATGATAGTAAACATGGCATTGTAGTGGGTGACCCCATCGATTCTAAATTTTATATCGCAAAAACCACCAATGGCGGCAATACCTGGACCAAAACGCCTTCCATTATGCAGTCGAATGCCGCCCCCGGCGAAGGATGTTTTGCCAGCAGCGGCAGTAACATCTATTATTTCCGTAATAAGGATTTTCTATTTGTAAGCGGGGGAACCATCAGCCGGGTACATGATGATGCCGGTGGCCGTTCGCTGCCTATTATACAGGGAAAAGAAAGTACGGGCGCCAATTCCATTGCGGTACGCACCGATGGTCCGCGGGTTAGCAATACTTTTATTATTGCCGGTGGCGATTTTATCAATTATAAAGATACCACGCTCAATTGTGTGCTTACACATGATGGGGGGCATACCTGGATCCACCCTGCTACCCCGCCCCACGGTTATCGCAGCAGTATTATATATATTACCGGTAAAAAACTGTTGAGTTGCGGCATCTCAGGCGTTGACCTTTCTACCGATAGTGGGCTCACCTGGCGCCTCCTGAGTGAAAACGGTTTTCACGTTTGCCGGAAAGCGAAGAAAGGAAAAGTTGTTTTTTTAGCGGGTGGTAACGGTAAAATAGCAAAACTTGTATTATAAAGGCCGTTCCAGGTTTCAAGTTCCATGTTGCAGGGAAGACCTGCTACCGTACCATGGAACCTGCTACAGCTTCTTATTTCCGTACACTTACAAATCACCAGCTATTTCTTAAACATAAAGTATACCGCCCCCAATAACAAAGCAAAGCTCACCAGGTATTTCCAGTGAAAAGGCTCGTGTAAATACACCATGGCAAACACGGTAAATACCACCAGGGTGATCACTTCCTGGGTCATCTTTAACTGAAACCCGGTAAACCCATTGCTAAATCCCCAGCGATTGGCCGGCACCATTAAACAATATTCAAAGAAAGCAATTCCCCAGCTTATCAATATAGCCTTCCAGATGGGCAGTTGATGCTGTTTTAAATGACCATACCATGCAATTGTCATAAACACATTAGAGCAGATCAACAAAAGGATTGTACGCATGATTCAAAAATAAAGATGATCGGTAAATAACTAATAAATTCAGTAAATTAGTTTAAACTAATCATTATGATCTCGAGTAAAATTGAAGCGGCTTTAAACAGGCAGATCGACCTGGAAGGATATTCTTCAATGTACTACCTGGCCATGGGCTCCTGGGCCGAGGTAAAGGGATACAACGGCGTAGCGCAGTTTTTGTACCATCATTCCGATGAAGAAAGAATGCATATGCTGAAATTATTCCATTACATAAACGACCGCGGCGGCCATGGTATTGTTCCAGCCTTTGCGGCCCCCCAGAACGAGTTTAAAAACGTGCGGGAGATCTTTGAAATTGTGCATTCACATGAAGTAAAGGTATCTAATGAGATCAATGCACTGGTTGAACTGTGCATTCAGGAAAAAGACTATACCACCCATAACTTTTTGCAATGGTATGTTACCGAACAGATCGAGGAAGAAAGCCTTGCCCGCCAGATCATCGATAAACTGAATCTGATAGGTGAAGATAAAGGCGGTATGTACCTGTTCGACCGCGATCTGGGCACTATGACAGGCCAGCAGGGCGGCAAAGGCGGCGGTCACGGCCATGGACACTAAATAAAACAAAAGCCCCGGCGATCACATCCCGGGGCTTCTTAATTTCTTTACAGTAATATGTGATTTCATGGCTATAATGGAGAGTCACTGTAAAGTGTCACAAATGTAAACATTTGTTGCTAAAACTTTTTGCGCAAGTTTATAACTGTGCACTTTTGGGCAATAACCGTGCGCTTTTGGGTAATATCCGTGCGGTTAAAGTCAGATTATTTCTGTAAAGCGGTGGCGGATACCCTAAAACAAAAAACCCCTTCCCGACGAATCGGGAAAGGGTAATATATCTAATCATTAAACCTCGTTAGTTCAGGTTCCGGAAGTCGACCGGAACGAGTTTGCTCACACCTGGCTCCTGCATGGTTACCCCATAAATCACATCCACCGCGCTCATCGTTTGTTTGTTGTGCGTTACAATGATGAACTGGCTTTCCTGGCTGAACTTGCGGATCATTTGCGTGAACTTACCCACGTTGGCATCATCGAGCGGTGCATCCACCTCATCCAGGATACAGAAAGGCGCCGGTTTGATCAGGTAGATCGCAAATAACAAGGCGGTCGACGTCAATGTTTTCTCACCACCACTCAGCTGCGTGATCGATGATGGGCGTTTTCCCTTAGGCTTGGCCACAATATCGATACTGGTCTCTGCCAGGTTCTCCGGGTTCATCAGGATCATATCAGCCGAATCGTCTTCGGTGAACAATGCCTTGAATACCTTCTGGAAGTTTTCGCGCACCCTGTTGAAAGTATCGAGGAACTGCTGGTTTGCCGTAGCCTCTACCTCCTGTATGGTTTGTAACAGGCTGTCTTTTGCCGTTACCAGGTCATTCTTCTGTTCCATAATGAACTCGTACCGCTTTTTCATCTCAGTAAAGGCTTCGATGGCGGTGGGGTTTACCTCACCCAGGTTCTCCAACCGCTTTTTCATGCGGTCGCCTTTCTCCTGCAATTCCTCTACCGGGGTTTCGCCGGTACGGGGTTGATCGAGGATATCATCCAGGTTGATCTTGAACTCCACATTCAACCGCTCTTTCATTCCCGCCAACTGGAGTTTCAGTTCATTCAATTTGTCTTTTATTTCAGCCAGCAAATGCTCGGTCTGTTCTCTTTCTTTTGATTTGTGACGCAGCTCGCTTTCTTTTTCACCCAGGGCGTTACGCATATTGTAATAAGCCTGGTCAGCTTCGTTCAGCTTTTTCTCTTCTTCTTCCTTGCGGCGCATCATGTCTACCAGTCCGTTTTCGGCAGTGGCCAGCTGGTCTGCACTTTCCGTGATGTTCTCCAGTGTTTGCTTTAACTGCGATGCATTGGATTCCACCTGTTGCTGCAACTCAATCAGCTGTTTGCTCTTGAACTGCAGCTCCTGCGTCAATGAGTTGATCTTACTGGTTTGACGTGTTAACTGCAGGTTGTATTCATTGAACACCGTTTGCGCATTGGTATACTCGCTTTCGGCTCTTTTGTATTCATTTTCTACACTGGCCAGTTGGTCGCCCAGTTCCTGCAACTGGTTCACCAGCTCCATCCATTGCTGGCGGGTGCCAGAGATAGAGGAAGTTGTTTCTTCCAGGTTCATTTGCAATTCTTCCATTCTGTTTTGAGAAGAACTTTGCAACCCGTGCAGGTTTTCCATCTTATTCTCCAGGGAGAACACCTGGTTGGTCAACGTATTGATATCCTGTTGCGCCTGTTTGATGACGGTATCTTTCAACTGTTCGTTGTAACCGATCACCTCGTTGTGCTTTTGTTGAATGCCCTCTTTCAGGCTTTGCACAACGCCTTCCAGCGCTACAATTTCTTCGTGTAACTTCTCCAGGTTCTTGGCACGACCGATCTTTTTACCTTCAAACAAACCTACGCTGCCACCGGTCAATGAGAATTTCCCTTTTACATATTTACCGGTTTTCTCCAGCACTACCGAGCCATTGCTGGTAGCCAGGGCGTCGTCGCTTTCGGCAATGAATACATTGCCCAGCAGGTATTCGGCCAGCTGACGGTATTGCGTATCCACCTCAATTACGTCCATGGCTGCAATGGTATTGGCAGGCGCATGACCGCTGTCGTTCTTATGCTCGTTTAATTTATCGAGCAGGAAGAAATTCGCTTTACCTTTCTTGTTATTATCCAGCAGGTGTATGGCCTGTAAACCTTCCTGCAGGTTGTTCACTACGTAATAGTTGAGGTAAGGTTCCAGTACGTTTTCAACGGCGGCACGAAACTCTTCTTTTACATAAATGATATCTGATAAAATAGGTGCTGTATGGTTCCAGCCCGGGTTGTTGTGCAGGAATTTTATGCTCTCGGGATAGCCTTCCATAGAGTCGATCAGGCTTTTCAGCAGATCGTGCTCGTTCTTTTTGGCATCCAGCTTTCTGCTTTCTTCGGCCAGTTGCTGACGTAATGATTCCAGTTCGCCCTGGGCCTGTAAGATCATTTCCTTGGTCCTTTCCTGGTGATCCTGTAATTGCACCAGGTCGCGTTGCCTTTTCTCCAGCTCCTGCTCCTTCACCATTTTCTCTTCTTCCAGTTGTTTTAACTGGCTGTAGCGGGCTTCGCGTTCTTCTTCAATCTGGTTGATGGCTTTCTGCACGTTCTGAATAGAGGTATCAGCTACCGCTACTTTCTTTTCTGCATCGAACTGATTGCGTTGCAGGCTGAGATTTTCAGCACGCAGGCGGTCTACATGTGTTCTTTTTTCATCGAAGATGTGGCGGGCGCTTTCTACGGCGTCTTTATGGTCTTCCACCATTTGTTCCAACCCTTCCAGTTTGCCCTTTTCTTCTTCTACTGAAGTGCGGGTAAACTCGATGCTTTCTTCCAAACCTTTCAAAGTGCCTTCGCTCTTATTTAAGAATTCCTGCAGGCTGTTTTCCCGCTCTTTCAGGAAGTTCAGGCGTTGAGAAGCCAGGTTCTTTTCATTTTCTTTGGTACGCAGGGTTTGCAACAGGTCGTTGAACTCGTGTTGCATGCTTTGCAGGGCGCGTTCTTTTTCAATGAACCCTACTTTTTCCTGCTCAATCACGGCTTCTTCGTTGGCGATCTCTGCATCCAGGCGGATCTTTTTATCGGTTTCCACCTCAGATTTCGAATTGAGATCGCGGTATGTGAGATTGAATCCTTCGAGGGCGGCTTTTGCCAGCTCGATGCTCAACTCGCGGTATTCTTTCTTTATCTCGTAGTATTTCTCAGCTTTTTTAGCCTGGTTTTCCAGTGTCTTTAACTGGTTGTTTATTTCAAACAACAAGTCTTCAATACGGGCCAGATCCTGCTCGGTAGCATCAAGCTTTTGTTTAGCTTCTTTTTTGCGGGTTTTGTAAATAGTGATCCCGGCAGCCTGTTCCAGCATGCGGCGGCGGCTGTTTTCCTTATCTTTAATGATCTCATCAACCATACCCAGCTCAATGATGGCGTAGCTGTCGGTACTTACCCCGGTATCCATGAACAGGTTCTGGATATCACGTAAGCGGCATTGTACATCGTTCAGGCGGTATTCACTTTCCCCACTTTTGTAGAATTTTCGGGTCACAGTAATGGTGCTGAATTCAGTAGGCAACAGATTCCGCGTATTTTCGAAGGTGAGGCTCACCTCGGCCAAACCACTGGCCGACCGGGTTTTTGACCCGTTAAATACCAGACTTTCAAGGTTTTCGCTACGAAGGTGACTGATCTTCTGCTCCCCGATCACCCAGCGGATGCTGTCGATAATATTACTCTTACCACAACCGTTTGGCCCAATAACACCCGTAATACCCTCATCGAAATGAAGTACGGTTTTATCGGCAAAACTCTTGAACCCTTTGATTTCTAAGCTTTTTAAGCGCACTTGATCTGTTTTTTTTAGGAAACGACAAATATAACCAATAGCGATACAAAATAGTGCCGCTTCCCCTAACAGACTTCAAAAGTTGTGCACGTTTGTGGAACAAGCCTGTGAAATGGTGTTTATAAATGTTAATATCTTGTGGGTAAACCGTTCCCTACGGTAGGTTTAACAGGAGTTTATATTTAGATGTTATTACCCGGTGACCCTGTTAAGGTCAAATAATACGACCAATAAACCGTTGTATTTTTGAAGACAATTATACGTAAAACACCATGTTGAAAAAGATCACCATCGTACCCGTTAAGCAGCTGCTCCTGCTGCTGTTGGTAACCACCGCCTGTTTGGTTGGCCGGGCCCAGCAGGTTGACAGTATTTTCTTTCACCTGTATACCGACAGTCTTAAAAAGGGGGTGCATAATTATATCAATGTCGATGGCAAGCTGTCGAATGGGCACTGGCTGCCCCTGACCAGTAAAGAGATCGATTTCACCTGCACTGCCGGGAAGTTTGTGGGTAACAGCCTGGTACTGGATTCTGCCTTCAAGGGTGAAAAAGTGACGGTAAAGGCCGTGTTGAAAAATAACAGCACTATCTGGAAGGAAATTGATATCTACTTAAAGAAAGCAGCAGACAACGAACGATTACGAACGGTTGACGAAATATTAAATACGCCCACTTCATCGGGCAGGAAAAAAAGAAATTCGAAAGGCCTTGTAACGGGAACCTGAACTATAGGCGTTCAGCCTATTGTAAAGCGAGAACCAAACAGGGATATACCCGGACCAAACAGGGATAAAATCCCTTTCAGGTCCCTGCTTGGTCCCTGCGAGGTCCCTGTTATGTCCTTGTTAAGTGCTCTTTCAACCTAAAATAAAAGCCGTCCTGACTTAAGTCAGGACGGCTTTTATTTTATAAACTCTTTATGCTTTTTAGCTTATTTAGCGCCAGCCAGTTCAGCACGCATTTTCTTTGCGTCTTCGAGGAACTTAGCCAATCCGATATCAGTTAACGGATGTTTCAACAAGCCCAGGATTGGTTCCAGTGGTGAAGTAACCACATCAGAACCTGCTTCAGCACATTTTACGATATGTAATGGGCTGCGGATAGAAGCTGCCAGGATCTCGGTTTTATATCCCTGAATTTTATAGATCTGCGCAATTTGTTTAATCAGTTCAACGCCATCCCAGTTGCTGTCGTCGATACGGCCAATGAATGGTGATACATAATTGGCGCCTGCTTTGGCAGCCAGGATTGCCTGACCTGCAGAAAACACCAGTGTGCAATTGGTTTTAATGCCGTTGTCGGAAAACCATTTCAATGCTTTCACACCATCTTTGATCATTGGTACTTTTACCACGATGCTGGGGTGAATAGCTGCCAGCTTTTTACCTTCTTCAATAATTTCATCTACATTGGTAGATAATACTTCAGCGCTTACATCGCCACCATCAACCAGTTCGCAAATGGTGAGGTAATGTTTCATTACTGCATCATCCCCTTTAATGCCTTCTTTGGCCATCAGGGAAGGATTGGTAGTAACGCCATCCAGGATACCCAGGTCGTGTGCTTCCTTAATTTGGGCAAGATTCGCTGTATCAATAAAAAACTTCATGATTATTATAGATTTTAATTGCTTATTGCAACTGCAAATTTACAACTTCCAGTTGTTATTAAATTTACTTGTAGTAATTGAGTGTGTGTGAGCTGGTATTTTCGCGGTAGTTTCTTCAATCTGCTGGTGCAGTTCCGTTGGGTAATTGACAATTACCAAAAAAAAGAAAAAAAGGCAGGCGATTTACATCGCACCGCTACAACCACCTACCCTTGCTGCCTTCCGGCCCTGGGGGGGTTCAGCGGGAGCTGGTCGTGTAAGACCTGCCGGGTGCAAATGTAGGAATCAATTGGCAATTGACAATGGACAATTAATAAATAATAAAAAAATTGTCCATTGTTTATTGCCTCTTGTTTATTGAATTCCAATTCCTTTGCGTCCGGTGAGTGAGTTAACATGGGTAATACCTACCAGTTCATCTACCCTGCCGGCCAATGCCCGGTAATACACCAGAATCATATAATCATTTTCGGTGTCCCAGTAATTTCCTTCGGTATAATCATAACTGGCCGCTCTTTTGGGATCAGTTTGATCGATGGTCACATAATTATAGTTATAGTAACCCTGTTTCAGAAAAAGTGTTTTCTCATACACGCGGGTTTCGTTATTGAAAACCATTTTAGCGCTGTCGTTGAGGTTGTAATTATTCAATGCACCGATCAAAAAGAGATCCTTGTTGGTGAGCGGAACATTTTCCGGCGGCATATAGGTAAAGTGTACGGTAGCATAATCGGTTTGCCAGTATGGATTAATGCTTTCCGTTGTTTCAATGGTATACATGCCGTTGATATCGCGATAATACACAAACTTCTGCTGACTTCTGTCTACATCAGGTTTTACAAATATCTCTGTGCTGCGGTTGGTATAATTGACTTTTGCCACCCGGTCGCTTTGAAAACGGAGGCTGCGCAGGTCGAGCCAGCGCCATTCTTTACCACCGGGCATTACGATCTGGTCTTCGGTGTTGTAATCAAGTTTTTTGCCTGAGAAAAAAGTTGGTTTTACATTGATGAGGGCATTGTCCCACCGGTTGTTCTGCAAAATCATCACTTTTACCTGCTGCAGGTGGTTCATTACCTGTAACCGGTCGCCCAGGGTAACCTGGAAGGGTATTTTTTGCCAGGTACGGAAGATCTCTGCATTGAATGGCTGTTGTATCTGGGCTGTAATGGAGGTTTGGTTGTCTACTACCAAAAAGCGTTTGGTAAACGCTACCCTTGACGTATCGCCGTTCAGGTATACTTTCAGGATATAATTGCCCGAGCGGGAAGGCGCACAGTTATTATCGGGTATTACAGCCGAGTAATGCGTGTAACGGGTAAATGCAACAGAAGAAATGCGGTAGGTATTGATCCGCTGGTTGGAGAACCCTTTTATAAAATCAAAGCTGCTCAACATCGCGGGTGTCCAGTCGGCATTGCACAACTGGTATGTATAGGAGTAACTTTTTACATTGCCATCCAGGTCATCGAAATGTAATTCCAGTTTATCGGCATTATTAAGACCCAGTACCGGGTACCCCAACTGATTGCCGGAGGGGAATAACTGAACCGTTTTGATATTAGGCTGAATGATTGCGTCTGTTAGTTGGGCATGAGCCCCCATTGCAAAGAGTACAGATACGAATAATATGAGAATATTTTTCATGTTGTGTGTTTCGTCCCTTTAAAAATAGGAAAAAACTTAAAGCAGAGGATCTCCTTCGTTAAAACTACGGCGACCAAAGGCTGAAAGTCAAAACCTTGAAACTTTGGAACCTGGTTTTAATAGTATTACTTTTGACCAACTAAAATTATGCCGGTTGAATATTGCCGCATTTATAGCACGCCGAATAGCGTTCAATCAACAGAAATCGTTTTCCCGTTTTGTAATCCGGTTGTCAATTGGCGCTACTGTTATCAGCGTTACCGTAATGATACTGACGCTTACGTTTGCCAGCGGCTTCCAAAAAACCATTAGTGAAAAGGTTTTTAGTTTCTGGGGGCATATTCGTATTCAAAGCTATTATTCAGCGCGGGTTGCCATTGCCGAAGAAACACCCATCCATCGCAGTGATTCGGTTACGGGCCTTAAAAAATCATTTCCTGCCATTAAAACCGTGCAGGCGTTTGCTACCAAGAACGCCATTCTTAAAACAGCAGAAACCATCGAGGGCGTACTGTTCAAAGGCGTAGAAAGAGATTATGATTTTACCAACCTGGAAAAATTCAGGGTAAAGGGCCGTTGGCTGAAATATACCGACAGCGGTTACAGCAACGAAATTATGCTGAGCGCCTATACAGCTAATTTGTTAAAATTAGACGTGAATGACCAGGTGCTCATTTATTTCATTCAACCAGGTGCCCCGCCCCGTACCCGCAAATTAACCGTAGCCGGCATATTTAAAACCGGCATTGAAGAATACGATAAACTGATCGCCATCGGCGATCTGAAACTGATTCAACGGTTAAACGACTGGAGCCCCGACCTCATTGGCGGATATGAGATCTTCCTGCATGATTATAATAAAATGGACCAGGTGAGTGAAGACATTGTGCCCGATATTCCATTGGGGTTACAAAGCAATACCATCAAATACATTTATCCCAGCATATTCGACTGGCTGAACCTCCAGAATAAAACCATCCTGATCGTCCTGGCCATTATGACCGGCATAGCCATCCTGAATTTAATTACCTGTTTGCTGATCCTGGTGCTGGAACGCACCCGGATGATCGGGTTATTGAAAGCGTTGGGCGCCCGTAACTATACCATACGGGGCATTTTCCTGTATCATGGTGCTATTATTACCTTCTTTGGGTTGTTGCTGGGAAATATCTGTGGATTGTTTATTGCCTGGTTGCAAAATCAAACCGGGTTTATCAAACTTCCTGAAGACGCTTACTATATTTCCCAGGCGGCCGTTGATATTGTATGGTGGCAAATAGCCGCAGTGAACATTGCCACTTTTGTTATTTGTTTTCTGGTGCTGTTAATACCCACTATCATAATCAGGCGGGTTCAGCCTATTAAAGCGATTCAATTCAGATAAAGTTTAAAGTTTTTAGTTTAAAGTTCAAAGTTGACAGATCTCAGGCTTCCCTGGCTTTCAACCTTGAGCTTTAAACTTTCAACTTATAACTAAGAAACTACTGCTTCTTCGCCGTACATCTGATCTTTAAATTTCAATGAAGGAGAAGGAATCAATTCACCCAATCCCAGTGTATTCCATTTGGCATCAACAGAAGCGATGGTTTTATCATCGGCTACAATGATGTTTGGCCAGTCGCGTTGAAAATCGTCTAATGCGGCTGTTTTTATAGTGCCGTCAAAACCCATGCAGGCCCAATTCTTACCAGGCATTTGGCGGGAAGGTTGTTGAACCAGGATGCTGTCCCTGCGGGGATCGAGGTTATTACAGAAACGCCATAAGGCTACCGGCAGGTCATTGGCATTCACGGTATGCTCTACATACAGGATCATTTTTATACCTTCAATCATACCGGTATTGCATATTTGCTGATGCAGCTCCCGGATGTGCCCTTTCCGGTTCTTTTCTACTGAAATGATCAGGCAGGGTATGTGGATCGCCGGCAATGCATCGTTGACACCGCGTATTTCCGGGAACTGCTGTTGCAGTAATTTTTTATCGAACCGGCTGCTTAAGATCGGGAACTCGAAGGAGTCGTCGGTCTCTTCATCAAACTTTTTAGTACCGTCAATACACATTTTACCGCCAAAGCCCAGCTTGCTGCAACTGTGGTCCAGTACATCCATGGGGCCGGTTGACAAATAAATATCGGTAGCCGGGTTCATATTGGCGAATACATATTCCGCCAGTTTTGCGTAGTCCTGTATTTTAACGCCCTCATCGGCCAGCACCAGTATTTTGTTAAACATCATTTGACCGGCGCCCCACATGGCATTCATTACTTTTTGTCCCTGGCCGGCGTATTCTTTTTTGATCTTTGTTATAACCAGGTTGTGAAAAACGCCTTCGACAGGCATATCCATATCTACAATTTCGGGCACCATGGTCATTTTTATAGGCGCCAGGAAAATACGTTCTGTTGCTTTACCCAGCCAGGCATCTTCCTGCGGTGGAATGCCTACAATAGTGGCGGGATATACTGCATCTTTTTTATGGGTAATAGCGGTGATATGAAAACGTGGGTACCAGTCGGGCAATGAATAATAACCCGTATGATCGCCAAACGGACCTTCCCAGATCATTTCATCGCCGGGATCTACATAACCTTCTATTACAAAATCGGCGTCGGCCGGTACTTCTATTTCCGGTTGTGTGATACATTTCACCAGCTCTACTTTTTTCTTCCGCAGAAAACCAGCGAGCATATATTCATCCACATTATCCGGTAATGGGGCGGTTGCTGAATAGGCATAAGCAGGGTCACCACCCAATGCTACTGCTACCGGCATTCGTTTGCCCAGCTTTTTATACTCATTAAAGTGACGGGCACTTACCTTATGTTTATGCCAGTGCATGCCTGTTAATGTTGGTCCAAACACCTGCATGCGATACATGCCTACATTGCGGGTATGGGTATTGGGGTCCTTGGTATGAATTACGGGCAGGGTCACAAACGGACCGCCATCTTTTGGCCAGCAGGTGATCACGGGCAATTTCGAAATATCCGGTTTGTCCATCACCACTTCCTGACAGGCGCCTCTGCCACTTTTCACCTTGGGCATCCAGGAGGCAAACTGCGATAATTTGGGTAATACCTTCAGTTTATCGATAATGCTTTCTTTTGGCGAAGCCAATAACTTGAATAAATTCTCAATTTCCCGGGCCACGTCGTCGAGGTGTTCTACACCCAGGGCCAAACACATCCGTTTTTCACTGCCGTAGGCATTCATGAGCACGGGAAAGTCGTAGCCGGTATTTTCAAACAGGAGGGCTTTTCCGCCACCCGTAGTTTTACTAATCCTATCTGTTATTTCTGCTATTTCTAACTTAGGGTCTACATAGGCTTTGATACGAACCAATTCACCTGCCTGCTCCAGTGTATCAATAAAATGTTGCTGATTACGATATGACATGGGGGCAAAGTTAGTTGATAAGTTGATAAGTTGACGAGTTAACAAGTTGACGAGTTGGCAAGTTGACGAGTTGACAGGGGTGATAAAATGAAAAATCTGGAAGAAAAGATCAAGTCGATTCTTTTCTTCCAGATAACATGTATTTAACCGGGCTCTTCCAGATTAACGCCATCAACCTGTTAACTTGTTAACTCGTCAACCTGTTAACCTGCCAACTATTTCCTACAACACTTTCGGGCATCCCAGCTGATTTCTTCCACCGCGGGTACCGCGGCTAAACGGACCACCGTTTCCATTGCCTGAGCCTATTCCAATGTACAGGGTAAAACCGGTAAAATAATACCAGTCTTTGTACCTGGAGCCGCCGCGCACCTGGCCATTATAGGGATAGGTGGGGTTGCCATTTTTCAATTCATTGCCCCGGTAGGACATTTCCACGGCTTTTGGACCGCGGGCCTGCGCCAACGCAGTCTGATCGAAATAAGTGGTGCTTACATCATCCAGGTAATCGGTAAATGTTTTACGGGCGCTTACTTCATAGGCCAGAATCGTATTTTCATTTATCCTGAACTTTACCCCAATGCCAACGGGAATGGCAAACTGGGTTAAATTATAGGGCTTGCGGTCTGGCGCCAGCCCCTCTCCTTCGGTACTCAGTGGTTTCAGGTAAATTTTACTGCCAATGGAGTCATATGCATAAGGATTGAAGTGAAAAACAGCAACGCCACTGTAAATAAAAGGAGAGATCTTGTAATCCTCCATGTTCAGCGGCGTATACTCTACCAGCAAACTGCCTTCATTGATCCTTGTAATGAAGCTCAGGTTACGGGCTTGTAAAACGGGATCTTTGCTTTTTTTATCGTCGCCTTCAATAGTACTGTGATTATACGCCAGCCGGAGTGCCAGATTGGGCGTTATGTCGTACTTAATGCCGGCGCCAAAAGCAAAATTTGATTGTTGTAAGGTAAACCGGTGATCTTGCAGATCGCCTGCATAATTTGACAATCCACCAGATAAGGTTACATGAAAGCGTTGTTGCGATAAAGCGATAACAGGGCAAAACATGCTTAATAGCAAAAGTTTTCGCATGGAATTTTTTTTAATGAATGTTTCAGAGAAGTTGTTCTCAGGGGATAACGGATTCCAGTCGAATTTTTAAGCTAAAGGGTAGATACGGGTAATTTTGACCGGGGGTTGGTAAGCAAGTTTTAAGCCAAATTAACTTTTTTGCCCATAGGACATGGGACTACCGGCGTAGCACACGCAAAAATAAGCGGCAGAAATCTGATTGTCAATACCTGTAAGAAATATTTGTGTAAAATTCACTCAAATTCGAGTGTGCCAAAAAACTGGCGTAAATGGAAGTTCGGTTGGGGCCACTGGATGTTCGACCAGGTTACAAAATGCGGTTCGGGCAATTCATCGCCGCATTTATAAAAGTTAGCCGCGCAATGCTGCCCTTTTAATGATTGAATGTGGTGGTAATAAAATGCGGTTACGGGTATCAATAAGGTCAGCTCCCACCCTATGCTCTGCTGGTTCTGGTCGTTGGTAAGTACCGATTTGTATTTTATTTGCTGACTGACATCATGTGGTAACAGGTGGCGGTTTGTTTTCTCTTCTCCATACCCTATCAAATGCGTTCCAATACAATTGAACTCAAAATTGTAATATGCCCGTTCATTATTGAATCCGATAAAAAACTCCACGCAACTGTCGTTATACACCGGCGAGTTCAGTGTATTATTAACTGCCCGGATGGTTTTTTCTTTAACAAAATATTTTATAACTACTGCGTCGCTGCTGTGTGCTATGGAAAACTGTACTTCGGGGTGATAAGGATATTCGGCCCAGGGAACATACACGAGCTGCTGCTTTGGCGCAGCATCCAGCACCAGTGAGATCTGCTGTAATGGCGTATGTTGATCGATGCCATTCAAAAAAGGTACACGCAAGAAATTCATACTTATGGCCGCGGCTATTTTATAAAAGAAGCCTGAAAATTAGTCCATAGCCATGATTTATAAAACAAATCTTGTGCAATCGTTTGACTAGGCAGGCTGGGTAAAGTTAATAGCAGATGAAGGAAAAAGAAAAAAATAAGAAGTAGGAAATACGAAGAACCCTTATTTCTTACCTCTTATTTCTAATTTCTTACTTCAGAATCTTTTACCCTCCCATCACCTATTCAACCAATAATCGACTTAGATCTTCTTAAATACCACAATCCCATTATGTCCACCGAACCCGAAAGTATTACTCATCGCCACATTCACTTCTTTCTTCAATGGTTCTTTCATTACGATCTGAATGCCTTTAGGTAATTCGGGATCGAGCTCCTCGGTATTTATGGTAGGTGCAATCAGTCCTTCATTGATACTGGCAATAGCAGCGATGGCTTCAATGGCGCCGGCAGCACCTAACAAGTGGCCGGTCATTGATTTGGTAGCATTCAGGTGCACTTTATCCAGGTTATTGCCAAACATTTTCATGATAGCATTTACTTCACTCAGGTCACCTACCGGTGTAGAGGTGGCGTGCATGTTTACGTAATCAACCTGATCTGCTGTTAACCCACCATCTTCCAATGCCAGTCGCATGCCATGGTAAGCGCCCAATCCTTCGGGATGGGTAGCGGTCATATGCCAGGCGTCGGCTGTCATAGCTGCACCGGCCACTTCTGCATAGATCCTGGCACCCCGCTTACGGGCATGTTCATACTCTTCCAATACCAAAGCGCCGGCTCCTTCGCCCATTACAAATCCGTCGCGGTTCACATCGAACGGTCTTGATCCTGTGGCGGGGTCATCATTCCGTACCGACATGGCCTTCATGGCACAAAAACCACCAATGGAGGCTTCTGTTATGGGCGCTTCCGATCCGCCGGTTATGATCACCTTGGCTTTGCCCAGCCTGATGTAATTGAGGGCATCCATGATAGCGGTATTGGAAGTGGCGCAAGCCGATACCGTAGTATAGTTAATGCCCATTAACCGGTATTTGATCGAGATCATGCCCGAAGCCATATTGGCAATCAGTTTGGGCACAAAAAACGGGTTGAACCGTGGGTTGCGGTCTCCCTCAATATATTCGGCTACCTGCTCTTCAAAGGTTTGCATGCCTCCCTGTCCTGAGCCCCAGATCACCCCGGTATCGAAGGGGTCCATGGTGCTGAAATCGAGGCCGGAATCTTTGATGGCCTCATCGGCTGCCACCAGGGCATATTGGGTAAACAGGTCTGATTTCTTTATTTCGTTTTTATCGAGCAGGGTTTTAACATCATAGTCCTTCAGCTCGCAGGCGAACTTTGTTCTAAAGCGCTCTGCATTAAAACGGGTGATGGGTGCAGCCCCGCTGGTTCCCGCCCATAAACTTTTTATATAAGCGGTTACATTGTTGCCGAGGGGCGTCAGTGCGCCCATGCCGGTAATAACAACTCTTTTCATATATTGACTTTAACCACTTGCAAAAAACAAGTGGCCGCAAAGATACGTCAAACTACTTTATATTTGCAAGTGGTTAAAAACAGCACCGACATGCGCTCTGATTGCCCACTAAATTATGGCATTGAAATTTTTGGTGATAAGTGGACGCTCCTGATTATCCGCGACCTCATTTTCTTTGGTAAACGGTATTACAATGAGTTCCTGGCTTCTGCCGAAGGCATTGCCACCAACTTATTGGCCGACAGGCTTGCTATGCTGGAAAAAGAAAAGATCATTAAAAAAGAAAAGGACAGCCTCCACAAACAGCGATCCATTTACAGCCTTACCGAAAAGGGGATTGATCTGCTGCCCATTCTCCTGAGCATTGGGTTATGGTCTGATAAACACGCTACGATCAAACTCAACCCCGAACGGGATATTATTATCGGGGGCGCAAAAAAGAAGAGTTTAGCTAAAGAAGTGGCTTATATGAAAAAGAAGTTGCTTTCCGAACATGGTAAATAGTTACAGGTTTCAAGTTCCCAATTGCAGGGAATGAAAACGCTCCCCTGAAACCTGAAACATGAAACCTGTAACCTGAAACATGCCACTTAAGTATCGAAATAATTCTGGTTAATACTTAGCAGGTTTATCACCCGGTATCGCTTTCAAAATAAAATCCCGCAAATGCTGATTTGCCGTAGCCAGGTCTTCCTTTCGTAGATACATCATATGGCCGCTGCGGTATCCTTCCCACGACAAACGTCCTTTTAATTTACCGGCGGCATCTATCTGCCACAAACTGTATTTGGCATTGAAATAGTCGCAGGCACCGTCATAATAACCACTTTGTACCAATACATGCAAAAACGGGTTCTCTGCAATGGCTTGCCGCAGGTTTTCTCCCGTCCGGTCGTTTGAGCGGTCCCAGGGATGAACCGGGCCAAACATATAATACTTCAGGTCGGTTTTATACTTCAATTCATCACGCAGGTACATATTGATGGCCGGGGTAAAAGCATGCAGCCAGGAATTCAATTCGGCATTGTAATCGGGTGTCATCCCTGCATCTTTCCGGTCAATACCCAGGTAGCGGCTGTCGAGCCGGCCAATGGTATATCCTTTGTCCCGTAATAATTCTTTCCAGAAAGCAGCCGTTGCTATTTCAAGGTTGTTCTGCACTATGAATTGTTGCGACAAACCCGAATAACGCGCCATTTTAGCGGCAATGGCTGTTCTGTCTGCTTCTGATAAGCTGCCACCTTTGGCCAGTGCGGGCAACAGTTCGTTTATAGTAAAGGTTTCTACTTCGGGCAGTACGGCGGTAAGGTCTTTGCTTTGCAGATCGGCCGGTAATTTTTTGTGATACCAGGCAGTGGCCGCATAATAAGGCAGGCTGAGCGCCACATCAACCGGTCCGTTGCGATCGATGCCGAGGTCGGTGGGCGAAACCAGGATCACGCCATTCAGGTACATCCACTGGTTGTTTTGTAATTCAAGTGCCAGTCCTGATACCCGGGTGGTACCATAGCTTTCACCAATGAGAAATTTAGGCGAAGCCCAGCGTTTGTACCGGCTTACAAAAGTACTGATCCAGCCGGCGAGGTATTTAATATCGGCATTCACCCCAAAAAAGGTTGAATTGGGTATTTCTTTATCGGCCACCCGTGAAAAACCGGTATTTACCGGGTCAACATATACGATATCGGCCACATCCAGTATGGAATGCGGGTTATCCCGCAATCCATAGGGTTGAATGGGATAGCCTTCATCATCGATCTTTAACATGCGCGGTCCCGTATAACCGATCTCCATCCATACTGAAGAAGTACCCGGGCCGCCATTGAACGAAATCACCAGCGGGCGGGCCGACAGATCTTTTACATCTGATCTTTCATAATAGGTATAAAACACCCCCGCCAGCGGCTTGCCATTTTCATCCCATACAGGAATGGTACCTGCCGTTGCCGTATAAGGTACGCGTTGCCCTTTTATGGTGATGGCATTGGAGGTGGTAACACTGCTGTCGAGCGCCAGGCGGATGGCATTGTTGTTATCGGCCGGTTTGGCCGCTTTGGGCGGAACCGGTTCTGTTTCGGGTCTTTTTTGAGCTGATGAGGATAAGGCAAAACCCATCAGGGCTGCCAGTAGTAGCATAATTTTTCTCATGGTTGATGTAGTTGTTCTGGATTTGAAGTTATCAAATTTAGCCGTTCTGCCAGTAAAATGGCGGTCAAATACACAGGTGGTTAATATGTATGAATTAGCCGGCTTATACCTTATATTTGAGGCACGTAAACCAGTATACCACATGCAAATACGAACTGTTGCTGAAATGATTGCCGCTGGCACCCCGCCGGAAATCTTATTCTGGGTTGGTTGTTCAGGAAGTTTTGATCAACGGGCGCAAAAGATCACTAAAGCTTTTGCAACCATTCTTACCAAAGTTGGGATCAATTTTGCCGTATTGGGTAAAGAAGAGTGTTGTACTGGCGACCCTGCCCGCCGGGCCGGAAATGAATTTATGTTCCAGATGATGGCCTACCAGAATATTCAAACCCTGAATAATTATGGCATCAAAAAAATAGTAACGGCATGCCCACACTGTTTTAACATCCTCAAAAATGAATATCCCGAACTGGGCGGTAATTATGAAGTAATTCACCATACTATCTTTTTACAACAGTTGCTCGACGAGGGCAAAATAACCCTGAAAGAAGGCGGTGCTTTTAAAGGAAAACGCATCACCTACCACGATAGCTGTTACCTGGGCCGCGCAAACGATATTTACGAAGCGCCGCGCAAAGTGCTGGAAGCGCTGGATGCGGAACTGGTTGAAATGAAACGTTGCCGAACCAAAGGTTTGTGCTGTGGTGCCGGTGGCGCGCAAATGTTCAAGGAAGAAGAAAAAGGCAACCTGCGCATTAACCAGGAGCGCATACAGGAAGCATTGAGCACCGAATCGGGCATAGTGGCATCGGCCTGTCCGTTTTGCAATACCATGTTGACCGATGGGGTGAAACAAAAGGAAAAAGAAGATACCGTTAAGGTATTCGATGTTGCAGAGTTGGTAGCGGCCAGTATGATGTAGCGAGAAGCCGCCCACACATTACAATAAACCGTAATTCAGTGCGTTTTGAATACGCATGCCGTATATTTGTAAAGTTTACATTGCATCGCTAGTTACCAGAAAAGGCATATTTAAGTAGGGAAATGGTTGTTTGTAAATACAGGGTATTTATGAACAGCTGATCCTGTTTGTATGATAGATCAACCATAAAACAATGTTGATCCTTTTAAAAGACCTTACGTAAAACCCTTATTATCCATGATAAAGAACTGGAAGAGCCTGTTTGTAAAAGAAACCGGATCCGAAACTGAACCTACCCAAAAAGAGACGCCCAAAAAAGATTCAACGGAATCTTTTTCGTTTCCTGTTGCCGATACACTACCGGCGCAAACCAATTTTGGTACAGCGGCCATCGATCCGGTAGTAAAGGAAGTGTTGGATGTATACGAATCAGGCCTTGATTCCATCAACATGCCCGGCTATGATTTTTATGAGTTCTACAAAGCCATCAGCAGCATCGGGCATGCTAACGAAAATACCTACCAGTTAGCTTACCAAATGGCCAAGTCGCTCGACAAAACCATCACAACACAAAAGCTGATGACCGATGCCGAGTTTTATATCAGTAAAATAAACGAGGTACACGGGCAGTACGTAGGCCAGGGCAATCAAAAGTTAAGCGCCCTTCAGGAAAAAAAGAATACCGATAAAGATAAGTTGCAAAGGGAAATAGATGCCGCGGCTGCGCGCATCACGCAGCTTCGCGCCGAATTGCAGCAACTGGAAGCAGACATTAGTCAAAAGAGAGCAGCGCTTGCTAAAACAGACGAAACTTTCACCCCACAGGAAAAAGCCATCCGCGAAAAATTAATGGCCAACGATACGGCCCGGAAAGTAAGCATCGACAAGCTCAATTCTATCAAAGAAGGGATCCTGAAATATATTAAAGCCTAACAATTTTTAAAACTATAAGAATGTCAACCGAATCCAATAAGGTGCTTGAGCTGCCTATTCTCAAGCATTTCGACCAAAACCAGATCACGTTAAACCCCAAGAACTGGCGGAAAGGAGAAAAAGGGATCGCCACCATCATAGCGCTGGTATTAATCGGCACTATTGCATGGGGGTTATATCAGTTTATTCTGCCCATCGTATTTACCTGGATCGGCCAGGTCTTAGGCGCCATTGCTGCCGGTGTACTGGTGATCGCTTTCTTCATCATGTTACCGGTGATTATTAAAGCCATGAAAAAGCTTGCCCGGGCTTTTCACAAAATGCTGATCAAATACGATCCGTTTGGCGAACTCCAGGAGCAAAAGGAAAAGATGATGCAGAACCGGGACCGGTTTAAAGAAGCCAAGGCAAAGATCAAGGCTATTAAATCGAACATGGAAAGTGAGTCGATGAAAGCTGAAAAGGAAGCAAAAGAATACCAGGATAAAGTGTTGGTATTGCAATCAAAAGCAGAAACCACCAAAACCAAAATGCAGGAAATGGATGCGCGTATGGGTGAGGCGGCGAAAGATTCTGATGAATATGTTGACCACCAAACCAATCTCATGAAAACGCTGAGCGAGGCGCAGCGTGTAAGCCATATGCTGAACCAAAGTACCGGTTTGGTACGTAAGTACGGCAGCCGGGCGCATGTGATTGGCAAGTTAGACCGTAAATTGAACATGGTTGACACCGCCATGGAAATAAAGATCGCCGATTTTGAAGTGAGCATTGATATGCTGAAAAAGGAATACGCCTTTGCCCAGGCTGCCCGTGACGCCACCGAGCAGGCCAAATCGGCCATGCTGTTCACCAAAGGATGGGAACTGGAATATGCATTGGATGTAGTTACCAATACCATCGAGTTGGATCTGGCCACTACCAAAGAAAATCTGCTCGATCTGGATACACTCACCAGCCAGTACTCCATGGACAGCGACGAGCTGTATTCCAAACTCGATAAACTGGCCGATCAGATCAAGACTGACAATTATAATGTTCCCGAATCAAAAAAATACAGCAACCCCAATTACAAATTAACCCAGGAAGATAAGATCGAAAGCAAAGGCTTCGGGGATATCTTTTAATTAATTCAACCAACATACTGAATAACACATGAAATGGTCTAACCTCACCTTTTTTTCAAAGGCCCTGATCACGGTATTAGTAGCCGGTGCTATTGGTAGTGCCGTTTATTTTTTGAGCCCAGGCTTGCGGGTGGATGAATCCAAATCGCTTGAAAAACTGGATGTTTCTGACAAAGATGTAAATAATGTAACTACTTCAGCAGAGTTGCCGCTGCCACAGGCAGAAGCTTCTTCTGAAGTAGCCAGCAAACCATTGATACGCATAGCCGGTTATGCCTGGAATGCACAATCGGGCATTATTGTGGCCAATGGCGGTTCAAAAACCACCAAAGGTTCCATGATGGAAAAGAACGGCGTAAACCTGGAATTGATCCGCCAGGACTGGTTGTCTGAATTGCGCAACCAGCAAATGAAATTTATTGATGAGTTCGACAAAGGAAATGATACTCCTAAAGAAGGGGTAGCCGCCATCATGATCATGGGAGATGGTTCTCCGTTTTATATCAGTTCGGCCCAACAGGCGATCGATGATAAATATGGCCCTGGTAAATACCAGTTACAGGTATTGGGCGCTATCGGTATCAGTTATGGTGAAGATAAAGTGATCGGACCACCAAGCTGGAAAATGAACCCGCAATCCATGAAAGGCGCCCTTATTTCAACCGTAATTGGAGATGGTGACTGGGTGGTAGCGGTGAACTATGCTTTTGCCAATGGCCTGAAAGTAAATCCTGATCCTACCACATACGATGCGGAAGCCGTGAACTTTATAGCGGCTGAAAATGACGATTATATTGAAGCGTCAAAAGCGCTCATCAAATCACAGAACTCAGGTTATACCGTTCCTTTGAAAGAAGTTAAAGGCGGAAAACTTACCGGTAAAACGATCAATAAAAAAATTGATGGTTGCGCTACCTGGACGCCTGGCGATAAAATGGCATTCGATGCCCTGAGTGGCTTTACTGATGTTGTTTCTACCAAAGAATTCAACAACCAGATGCCTACTGCAGTAATTGGACTGAAACAATGGGCAGATGCCAACCAGCAGCTGGTAGCCAGTATTTTCAAAGCCACTTACCAGGCCACCAACCAAATGAAACAATACGACAACTGGCGTAAAAAGGCAGCTGAAGCCGCCGCACAGAATTTTAAACAGGAAAATGGTGATTACTGGTACAATATGTTCAAAGGCCAACAGGGGGAGAAAAATGGCGTTTCCTATAATATGGGAGGTTCCCGTGTTTTCAATCTGGCAGATGCCAATCAGTACTTTGGTATTTCAGATGGTACCAACCGTTATAAAGCCATGTACGACCAGGTATCGCGTTACCTGAAAGAACTGAACCCGGGCGGATTTAACCAGAACGTTAAACGTATTGTGCCTTACGAAGAGGCGGTTAATACCACTTACCTGAAACTGGTTAAAGATATTGATGCCGGCACCACCTATACCACTGACTATTCTAAAAAAGCCACCAGTGTAATGGCCTCTGGCGAATGGCACATCAATTTTGAATCAGGCAGAGCCTCTATTCGTCCTGAAGCCAAAGATGTGTTGGACCAGATCTATAACCTGTTGATCCAGGCGGAAGATTCAAAACTGGAACTGGTAGGCCATACTGATAATAGCGGCACCCAGGATGGCAACTATGCCTTATCCACTGCGCGTGCCGAGGCAGTAAAGAATTTCCTGATCCAGAAAGGAATTCCAGCCACCCGTTTCCAGAAAATTGATGGCAAAGGACAGGATGAGCCTGTTGCCGACAACAGCACCCCAGCCGGTAAAGCAAAAAACCGCCGGGTTGTGGTTACGCTTCTTAAATAATCAAATTATATAGAGGGTAGGTTTCCAAAAGGACCTACCCTTTTATTTAGCCTTACGCTTATATATCTTATGAAACTTAAAAGCTGGTTCAGGCCATTTGAAACCGTCGCCCGCAACGAGCGGTATATCATTTTCGCGGTTTGGATAGCGCTGCTGATCGTTTACTGGTTTGTGTCCACCTCAGGCAGCAAACATTTATTTCCAACACCCGCACAGGTATGGGACGGTTTTCTGTCACTGTACCAGGAAGGATTGGTTGTTCACGTAGGCAGCTCTCTGGCACTTTGTCTGCAGGCCACTATTTATTCTATCCTGTTTTCTTTGATACTGGTATACATTTCTCCCCTGCCCGCTTTGCAACCGCTGGCAAACACCCTGAGTAAATTGCGCTACCTGCCATTGACGGGTATTACTTTTTACCTGGCCATGCTGGTGAGCAATGCCCGTACCATGCAGATCAGTGTATTGGTAATATTCATGAGTTTGTACTTTATCACTTCCCTGCTGGCCGTTTTAAAAGATGTGCCCGCCGATGAAATTGACCATGCCCGTTCGCTTAAATGCAGCCGATGGGAGGTGTTGTGGGAAGTGGTCATCAAAGGACGCCTGGATTATGTGATTGATGTGCTGCGTCAGAACCTGGCCATGACCTGGATGATGCTGGTAACCGTAGAATCGATCCTGGTGGCCGCCGGCGGCCTGGGTGTACTGATCAAGAACAGCGACAAATTCATGAACCACGGGCGTATTGTAGCCTTACAGCTGGTGATCTTACTGGTAGGTCTGTTGCTCGACTGGCTCCTTCGTGTAACCCGTAAATCATTATTCAAGTACTCAACCTTCTAATATGGAAACAACAGCACCCGCCGCCTACGAACAAAAAGGCGTCATCCTGCATGTAGAAAACCTGAGTGTTTCCTATGGCGACAGAGTGATCATCCGCGATATTAACCTTAGTGAAAAAGATACCGTACGGCCGAACAGGCAGCAGGGGCAGATCATTGCTTTCCTGGGTCGCTCCGGCCGGGGAAAATCAACCCTGTTCCGCGCCCTTACCGGTATGGAAAAACCTGCCACCGGCCGTGTCCTGATCCCTGATCTGTCGAAGCCCGTTACCGATGGACAACAACCTGCCAAACAGGTACAGGAAGGCGATGTTGGTTTTGTAAACCAGAAATACACCCTGTTCCGCCATAAAACCGTTTACAATACCTTGCTGTTTGCTTTGCGCAAAACCACTTTATCGAAACAGGAAAAGGATGAAAAGATCACGCAATACCTGAACGACTGGGGTTTGACCAACTGCAAAGACCAATTCCCTAACTTTTTATCGGGTGGTCAACGGCAACGTACCGCTATCCTGGAACAATTGCTTAGTTCAGGTCATTATATGGTGCTGGATGAACCATTCTCTGGTTTGGATATCGGTAATATTGAGAACGTTAAAAAAGCATTTCAACTGATCAACCAAAGCCATGAACTGAATACCATCATGTTCAGCACGCATGATATTGAACTGGCAGTAGAACTGGCCGATTCGATCTATATCGTAGGTTACAAACAGGAAGACAATGGTCAGACAGGCTCTGTTGGCACCATTGTAAAACATTTTGACCTGAAACAAATGGGGCTTGCCTGGCAGGAACGTTTTACCGGCCAGCACCTGGAGTGTGTGCAGGAGGTGAAGAATATTATGTTGAAGAGTTAAGCGACAAAAATGATTACATAGAACAAAAGTGTCATCTGTTTACAAACAGGTGGCACTTTTGTGTTACAGGCGAACAGTTTATGTATCAAAAATGAACACCCATAACTATTTACGGCATCTACCCCATTGTAAATCAACACTATTTACCTTGGCATGTTACTGGAAGGTCGATGGGAAAGCGGCACCAACATGCTCATTACCTTTTTTAAAACAGCGCTCCGTAATTTCTGGCGGAACAAGACCTATAGCTTTCTGAACATTTTCGGCCTGTCGGTAGGCATCGCCTGTGCTGCCCTTATTTTTTTATGGGTAGAAGATGAATTAAGCTGGGACCAGTTCCATGAAAAGAAAGACCGCTTGTATTTCGTTCGTGAGAATCAGAAATACGATACCTATACGGCCACCTTCTGGAGCACGCCCGGACTATTAGGCCCGGCCATGCAGGCCGAAATTCCAGGTATTGCCAATACCTGCCGTGCCTCACAGGATAATTCTTCGTATCTCCTTAGTATAGGTGACAAGTCGTTGTATTCGAATGGTGTGTTTGCAGAACAATCCTTGTTCAGCATGTTCACGCTGCCTTTCAAACAGGGTAATGCAGCAACCGCATTTAAACAGCTGCATTCCCTGGTTATTACCGAAAAGGCAGCCATAAAATGTTTTGGTACTGTTAAGCAGGTAATGGGCAGGACCATAAGAGTAAATAACAAACAGGATTATATAGTGAGTGGTGTTTTAAAAGATCTGCCTGAAAGCTCCACCCTGCAATTTGACTGGGTAGCTCCGTTTGACATCTATTTTCAACAAAACGATTTTCTGAAAAACTGGAGTAGCAATTCCATCAGCACCTATATTGAATTGAAACCCGGCAGTCAACCGGCAACAGTAAACAAACTCTTATACAATTTCATTCAAAAGAGGGTCCCCAGTTCTTTGGCCCGTCCCTTTTTATTCAGCATGACCGACTGGCGGCTGTATAATAAATTCGATAATGGTGTACAAACCGGCGGAGGCCGCATTGAATATGTTCGTTTGTTTTCTATTATTGCAACCATCATTCTGTTGATAGCCTGTATCAACTTTATGAACCTTTCAACGGCCAGAAGCGAAAAAAGAGCCAAAGAAGTTGGCATCAGAAAAGTATTGGGTTCAGGTAAGCGGGATCTTGTTTTTCAATTCCTGGGAGAAGCCCTGGTAATGGCTTTACTTGCCGGTGTAATTGCTATCCTGATCATGGCACTTACCCTGCCGGCTTTCAATATACTGGTGCAGAAAAATTTACAATTGCACATGGGTAGTCCTGTGCATATACTTGCCCTGTTAGTCATAATATTGATCTGCGGATTGCTTTCCGGCAGTTACCCTGCCTTCTACCTGTCTTATTTCAACCCCGTATTTGTTATAAAGGGAATAAAAAATAAAGCTGGAAGTGCGGAATTGATTAGAAGAGGGCTGGTTGTGCTGCAATTCTCCACTTCCATCATCCTTATTATCAGCACCATTATTATTTTTCAACAGATCCAACATGTAAAAAGCAGAAATCTTGGGTTCAATAAAAATAACCTTCTGCAAACAGATGCAGTAGGTAATATAGCGCAGCATTACACAGCTATTAAACAGGACCTTTTAAATACCGGCATGATTGATAATGTTGCCTTAAGCGACTATGTTACTATAGATGGGGGCAACAATACGAGTGGTCTTACCTGGGAGGGAAAACCTTCAACAGCCAATTTCTTAATCTCCCAACGGGGTATAAGCTCGGAATTCTTTCAAACAACAGGCATCACCCTGCAGGAAGGGCGGGACATAAAAGAAACTGACAGCATAGTAGCAAAAAAACCAATCAATATTGTCATTACCCAATCCCTTGAAAAACTGATGGGCAAGGGAAGCGCCCTGGGCAAAAGGCTCTGGTTCAAAGATGATACCAGTGCCTTGACCGCCGAGGTCGTTGGGGTTGTTAATGATTACGTATATAACGACATGTATGCCAAACCAGACCCGGTGATGTTTTACTATAACCAGCCCCAAAATACCACCCGGATGTATATCCGGTTTAAACCGCAGGCCGATATTGAAAAAGCACTGGTAAAAGTAGAAATGATCATAAAAGGTTATAACCCTATCTATCCTTTCACGTATACGTTTGTAGATGATCAGTTTAATCGCATGTTCCTGAGTGAAGAGTTAGTCAGCAAGCTATCGAGGACGTTTGCCATACTGGCCATTTTTATTTCCTGTTTAGGTTTATTCGCACTGGCTTCGTATGCTACAGAACGAAGAAGGAAAGAAATCGGGGTAAGAAAAGTACTGGGGGCTTCTATAAGCAACATCACTACCCTGTTGTCAAAGGATTTTTTGAAACTGGTTGTGGTATCCTGCCTGGTAGCATTTCCGCTGGCCTGGTGGGTAATGCATACGTGGCTGCAGGATTATGAATACCGGGTAACCATCAGCTGGTGGATCTTTCCGATAGCTGGTATTGTGGCCGTTTTAATTGCCGTACTTACCATCAGTTTTCAATCTATAAAAGCGGCTATTGCCAATCCGGTAAAAAGTTTGAGAACGGAGTAGAAGCCAAAATAGCCTTTCTTTTCACCAATAGCTTTAAAAGATAGCTTGCAATCAATTGATGCTACCCGATGATCAATTGATTGCAAGCTTGTTTCGGTTCATGCAGAAGCCCCTGGATTAGCTTTCCCTTCCATCTTACTTTTACTGCGTTCAATTAAATACCAATTACATTTCATCATTCAAATGAAAAAGACATTCTTGTTCGGCTTTTTAGCCGCTGTTTGTTTTTCGGCCTGCAAAAAAGGTCAGGACGGCATTGACAGCAATAATAGTAAAGAGGAAGGATTGGTTACCGTTGTTGGTTTGCCAGCCGGTACGCCTGTCAGTAAGTTTATAGGAAGCTCAGGCGGAAGTATCAGCAGCATTGACGGCCGGCTTACCATTGAGGTACCGGCGGGTGCATTTACTACAGACCAGCAAATAACGGTTCAGCCTATTTCCAATAACGGGCCCCATGGGGTGAACAATGCTTATCGGATCACTCCCCATAATGTACAATTTACCAAACCAGTTAAAATTACCTTTTCATACAGCGAAAACGATGTATCAAACAGCGCACCTGGGTTTCTGGGTATTTCTTACCAGGATGAACAAGGTATCTGGCAGGCTAAACGCGCCACCACCGTTGATACAACCACAAAAACCATATCGACCCTTACCAGGCATTTTAGCGACTGGAACGTGTTCAGAGGGTTGGAGATGACCCCGGAAGACACGGTTATAGAAACCGGTAAATTTGTAAAGCTTAACGTGTATGTTGCAGGTGAAGACCTGTTTGTTCCCATACCATTGGAAGGCGAAGACCTTGTTATGCCGCTTCCTGCGCCAAAAGAAATTCCCGAAAAATATGTAAAGACATGGATAAAATCAGGCGACGGCACACTCTCGCCCCATGGCAATTCTGCTATCTATTCGGCGCCCAACATGGAGCCAACCCGTAATCCGGTATCGGTATCTGCCGAGTTAAACATACCCGGCAAAGGCAAATTGTACCTGGTTTCGAATATTACCATTGTTTCAAATGAAGCAGTGATTGTAAAGGCAGCTGCCGGTCCTGGTTCCGGATCATACGTGCTTACCAAAGCGCCCCAGGCTATTTATGATGCAGCAAAAAACGTAACACATATATCGGTACATGACGCGGAAGGAGATGCGCAAAATTCCAAAAGGATAGAGCTCATTTTTAAAGGCAATGTTGCAGACACGCTGGGATGGAATTACAACAACGATGTAGAACTAACTTATACAGTTAAGGTAAACGGCGTAAATACGGTTTACAAATCAGTATGGTCTAATATAAATGGATGGCATGATAGCCCCGGCGGTGTATACTTAGCCGCTTTCGGCAACAAGGGAGAATATATTATTGGCACGTTTTCCGCCGGTAAGGCAGGATATCAAAATGGTTTGGAAACCTTCACTTCAGTGAGTGGAATGTTTAAAATCAAAAGGTTATGAGGCAATTAGAAAAATAAGAGGAGGCAGTCAATTGACTGCCTCCTCTTATTATTAGAAGCTTTATTTCTTAAAACACATTATACCCAAAGCTCACATAGTACAAACCGCCTACACTTGGGTTGCCAAAGGCAGTGGTATAGTACTTGTTCAATAAATTGGTAGCGCCGAGTTTGATCATGCTTTTGATCTTTTGCAGACGGTAGTTAACCTGGGCATCCAGTGAACCAAATGCTTTTACTTCGCCTGTTCCAAAGGTTCCCTGCCACAACATTTCATCCTGCCAGCGATACAGGATATTAAAGCCCCAGTTGGAATTATTCACCTTTTCATTGCCAAAAGTAACGTTGAATCGCACCTTGGGTGTATTGAAGAAGGTTACCAGGGTATCAGGAACATCCTGCAATTGATCGCCCGATACGTTCACCCCGAATTGATAGCCTTTTGGCAGGTTATAATTTACGCTTACTCCCCAGCCTATGGCTTTCACGATATCTTGTGAGTTTGAGATAAATGAATAGTTATCGGTACTGAACGGACTTAACAGAAATTGTTTATTCGTACTTCCGCCCACAGACCTTCCTACTGCTTTACGGCCCAAAAAGTCCTGATAACGGCTGTAATAACCATATGCATCTACCAACAGGTTTTTGGTCAAAAGACCACGATAACCAACTTCGTAGGAATTAGCAATTTCAGGTTTCAGCGTACCAAAATCTGCTACTACCAGGTCATTCTGATTTCCGGTAGTTCTGTATTTAACAATGCTTTCAGCAGTATACGCCGGACTGGCATCGAAATGATAGAAAGTATAAAAATCGGGCATACCACCAATGAGCACACTCGCAGGTGTTTTCAGATTGATCCATTGGTCTTGTGTAGAAGGGAAACGATACGCCTGTTGGTATGACAAACGGAAGCTGTTGTCTTTCGCCACTTTTATCAGGGCTGTGGCGCGTGGGGTAAATCGACCCTTAAAGTTTTCATTCTTATCGTACCGGCCCGATACTGTTAATTTCAAAAGGTCGTCAACCACCCATTTAGATACCTGCGCATAACCACCTACTTCACTAATACCAATTCTACCGGTGGTATCAGCAAAGATGGTCCCGTGGGAATTCAATGAATACAACCGGTAACTGGCGCCCACCAGTACCTCTGCAAATTTTATATGTTCCGAAAAATTATACTGGCCCTCGAAATGATACATATCTGATGCATCTTCGAATTTTGCACCTCCTTTACTGATTGATTTATTGGCAGCATCATTCAATGCATTATTGTATTCAGGTGTGCCAGGTAATAACCGGCCGGCATCGGCTACGGTTCTCGCAGTAGTAAATGCCGTTGCAGGGGGTAATGGTATACCACCAGCACCGGGTAATATGCCCAGTACAGCAGCACCATAAGTCCCGGTGTATTGTTGAAACCAGTCCTGATCAGTTTTCCAGGCCCGGTTAATAGCCACAGCTGCGGTAGTTGCGGTATAGGCATCACCCGAATTTTCCTGGATGGTATAACCACGTAAAAACCAGTTTTTACTTTTTACTTCCAGTTTATACTGACCCATTTTCAGGTTTTTGATGCTGTACCGGTCGGCCCCGGTATACACGGTAGTACCGGTTCCCCAGTTACCCATAAATATGGCTTCCGTGTTTTCTGATATTTTATAACGCAATTCACCGGATACTTTTACATTGTAAGTATTATAATCAACCAGGTCTTTTTCATTGTATCCCGTGCGGCTTACATTTTGTGTGCCATACGTGTTTGTATATTTATTATTGGGTGCGCTACTGGTAGGTATTAAGAAGGGCAGATAAGTAGCATAGGGAGCCAATGCAGGATTGGCAGCCCAGGCGGCAGCAATTTCCTGCGGAGATCTGCCACTTGCGATCTGCAAATCGAGACCAGCCAAAGCAGGGGCAGTTCCAGGAGTAGCACTCACCTGGGCCCGTACTGCCTGGGCGAATGCCTGCATACTGGCACTGGCTTCATCGCCAAATACATTCACCCCATCATAGTTAGGGTCCGATGTACGATCGCCCTGTTTCAATTCACTGAATACATTATTTCTATTCAGGTTGCGGTAATCGGTGGCCTGCCAGTCATCGGCTTTTACAAACTGGCCGGAAATTCTGAACGCAAATCTTTCACCGATCTTTTTTGCATAACGAAGCGACCAGTCGTAATACGGGGTGGCATTGTCCTGGGCAGGATCGTTAAAATGCATAAACCCTTGTTTTACCTGGAAGCTAAGCCCCTGGTATTTCCATGGACTTTTACTGTTCATCAGCAGCGTGCCATTCATGCCACCTGAACCATACAGGGCTGAAGAAGCACCTTGTAACAATTCCACATTGTCAACATCCAGTTCGGTTTGACCAATGATGTTACCTACGCTGAAATTTAAACCAGGTGCCTGGTTATCCATCCCATCCACCAACTGGTTAAACCGCAGGTTACCACTGCCGTTAAAACCACGGGTGCTGATGGTGCGGAATGTTAAACTCGATGTCGTAAGATCGACACCTTTCAGGTTAGCGACGCCATCATAGTAGTTAGGAGCAGCTGACGACCGGATGGCGCTTACATTCATGCGTTCAATTGACACGGGCGATTCCAGAATGCGTTCAGGTACGCGGCTGGCGGAAACAACGACCTCGGCACCCAGGCTGGTACCGGGTTCCAGGTCAATTTCAACGGTCCCCGCGCTGGATACCGCTACTTCTTTTGCAGAAAATCCTACAGAAGAAACAACTAAAGTAAGGGGCAATGCGTGGGGAGTGGTGAGCCTGAAGCTTCCTTTGTCATCGGTAAAGGTACCGGCACTTGAGCCTTTAATCGATACAGTGGCGAAAGGGATTATTTCTTTGTTTGTACTATTTCGTACGGTCCCGGAAATAGTGGTTTGAGCGCTGGCAGCAATCGTAATCATTAAGAGCAAGGATAAAGCTGCCAGGCAACGAGAATATTTACTCATAGCATGGAGTTTTTATTGGTTATCAGCCAAAATACGATTTGTAAGTTTCACCAGAAAATTTTATTTAATCACATCTTGTTGATTTTGTTGATATTTCGGGAATTCTTTTTTTTCATGATATTCCGCACCTCTGGTATCTTCGGCCTATGAAATCATTACAATTTCCGCAGCAGACGAAGTTTTATAAAGGCAAGGTCAGAGATGTATATACCATTGACGATCAGTGGCTCGTAATGATAGCCAGCGACCGTATCTCTGCATTCGATGTGATATTACCCCGCCCCATCCCTTATAAAGGACAAGTATTAAATCAGATTGCTGCATATATGCTGCAGGCGACCCGCGACATTTGTGCCAACTGGTTAGTATCGGTACCGGCCCCCAATGTATCGATCGGTAAAAAATGCGTGCCTTTTAAAATTGAAATGGTGGTACGTGGTAATTTAACGGGCCATGCCTGGCGTACTTATGCCAGTGGAAAACGCACATTGTGCGGAGTTCCTTTACCGGAAGGCATGAAAGAAAATGATTATTTCCCCACCCCTATTATAACACCCAGCACCAAAGCTGAAGCCGGCCATGATGAAGATATTTCAAAAGAAGAGATCATTGCCACGGGACTGGCATCGGCCGAAGACTGGGCTATACTGGAAGACTATGCGCTGAAGCTGTTTGCCCGGGGTAAAGAAATTGCTGCCAAACAAGGACTGATATTAGTAGATACAAAATATGAGTTTGGTAAGCTCGGCGACACCATTTATTTGATGGATGAGATCCATACACCAGACAGCAGCCGCTATTTTTACGCAAATGGCTTTGAAGAAAGGCAAAAAACCGGTGAACGCCAGCAACAGCTGAGTAAGGAATTTGTACGCGAATGGCTTATCGCCAACAACTTTATGGGCAAAGAAGGACAAACCGTTCCCGAAATGAGCGATGAATGGATAAACACCATTTCAAAGCGGTATATTGAACTGTATGAGAAAGTGATTGGGGAGAAATTTGTACCCCAGAACCTTTCGGATGAAGAAACGTATGACCGTGTAGTGAAGGAATTGGAAAAGTTGAAATAGGTCACCGTAATAAATATTTAAGCCCCGATGTTTAGAAAGCATCGGGGCTTTTTTTAGCTCAGAGGTGATCGTATTAAGCGCTGCCCTGGTTTGTTTAAGTATCTCACTCGGATATTACTGGTTGCGGAAATTCTTTAATTCCCTAACCTAGTGTATCTTCCCTCTATGAAACACATCTGGACCATTTTACTGTTGCTTGCCATTCCTGTTATTGTCAATTGCCAAACGAATTACTACTTAATTATAGGCACCTATACCCGCGGAAACAGTGAGGGCATATATGTTTATAAAATGAATACGGAAACCGGTGATGTGAGTTACGTAAATAAGGCCGCCGCTTCCAACCCTTCCTATCTGGATGTTTCGCCCGACGAAAAATTTGTATATGCCGTAAATGAAGATGCCAGCGATAAAGGCAGCGTATCGGTCTTTTCGTTCGATAAAACCAATGGCACTTTAAAATACATCGATAAACAAACAAGCGGTGGCGACCATCCCGCTTATGTAGCCGTAAATAAAACCGGCAAATGGGTGGCCGTAGCCAATTATACCGGCGGCAGCTTTTCTACATTGCCTATTATGGCCAATGGTACGTTGGGCGTTCCCGCCACCATTCAACATACCGGCAGCAGCGTTAATAAAGAACGGCAGGAAAAACCCCATGTGCACTCCACCGTTTTCTCGCCCGATGATAAATACATTTTTGTACCCGACCTGGGTATTGACAAAGTGATGATCTATTCATTCAACCCGGGCAGTGGTAAACCGGAACCAGCCGCAGTGCCATTTGCCGCAGCACCTCCTGGCAGCGGCCCGCGCCATTTTACGTTTCATCCCAATGGCAAGCTGGCCTACCTGGTTGAGGAAATGGGGGGCGAAGTATCAGGCTATAAGTATAACAATGGAAAGTTGTCGCTGATCCAACGCATCTCTACTTATCCAGCCGATTTTAAGTATAAAAAATGGTCGGCCGATATTCATATCTCTCCTGATGGAAAATTCCTGTACGCCTCTAACCGGGCTCCGGATTCGATTGCCATTTTTTCAATCAATAGCAAAAGCGGTAAACTTACACCAATAGCTACGGTATCTACCCTTGGAGAGATACCGCGCAACTTCACCATCGATCCTACGGGTAACTTTTTGCTGGTTGCCAACCAGGAAACCAACAATATTGTGGTGTTCAGGCGAAACAAAGAGACTGGTTTGTTAACCGATACCGGCAAACGCATAGAGGTAGGCAAACCAGTTTGTTTGAAGTGGATTAAGTTCTAAGTTGAAAGTTCAAAGTTGAAAGGCATGGCCTCGACGAATTGAGGCCCATTGCCTATTACCTATTGCCCATTGCCTTCCTTCTCCCCCAGCCTCGGTCTTAACCGGGCGCGCGATTTATTGAAGATGTTCCGGCCTTTATCGATGCCTTTGCGAAGTTCTTTACGTTCTTCTTCGGGTAAATGATTAAAGTCCTGGCATTCCTTGCTGCAGCAACCTTCATACTGCTGACGGCAATTTTCGCATTGGATAAACAACAGGTGACACCCATCATTCGCACAATTAGCATGTGTATCTGCCGGGTTACCACACTGGTGACAACGGGCAATGATATCGGGCGTAATACGCTCCCCCAGCCTGTTGTCGAACACAAAGTTCTTACCAATGAATTTGCTGTCGAGCCCGTTTTCTTTTACTTGTTTGGCGTAATTGATAATGCCGCCTTCCAGGTGAAATACATTCTGAAACCCGTGGTGTAGCATATAGGCACTGGCTTTTTCGCAACGAATGCCGCCGGTGCAATACATAATGATATTTTTATCTTTCCGGTCTTTCAGCATATCAACCGCCATGGGTAATTGCTCCCGAAAGGTATCGCTGGGTACTTCAAGCGCTTTTACAAAATGGCCCACTTCATATTCGTAGTGATTGCGCATGTCAACCACAATGGTCTCGGGATCGTTCAACATCACGTTCAACTGTTCGGCATTTACATAATTGCCTTTATTGGCCATGTTGAAAGTTTCGTCGGCAATGCCATCGGCTACGATCTTGTCACGCACTTTTATTTTCAGCACCCAAAACGATTTGCCGTCATCGTCTACAGCAACGTTCAGGCGCAAGCCGTTCAGCGGTTCAATAGAATATAAATAGGTTTTGAATGCCTCGAAATTACCGGCCGGTACGCTCACCTGTGCATTGATTCCTTCATGTGCCACATAAATGCGGCCAAATACTTTCAATACTTCTAAATGCTTGTACAGTTCGTTGCGGAATTGCTCTGGTTCGGCAATGGGGAAATACTGATAAAAGGAAATGGTAGTACGGGGTTCTGTTTCCTGGTACAAAAGCTCTTTCAGCTCCTTCTGGGAGACACGGTTGTGTAAAATTGCCATAGTTGAATTTTTGCGACTGCTTGCAGGGCAGTCAAAAATTTTTAAACGCAGCGAAGATAGTTCTTTGTTTTAAGTTTTAAGTTCAATGTTCTAAACCTTTGGGAAGCTTGAAAATATTCATGATAAAACTTAAAACTATTTTACAGTTTTCCAAACCCTCTGATACCCAACCGGATACCAAACATAGATACCTTGTCTTTATCGAATCCCCAGACCAGGTCAAGCCGGGCAATTTTCAGGATGTTTTCAAACCCGGCGAACACTTCTGCATATTCCTTGTCACTATCGGCATACAGGGCATTGGCGCCTGCTACCAGGTACCAGTTTATGGCGCGGAAAAGCGGTATTTTATTAGTGAGCAGTCCATTGAAATGATGTTCAAAATGACCTTCCGCATACAGGCGGTTCATATTGCTGTATTTGTAATAAGGTAATAATTGAAACCCATTCAGGTATTCAGCAGAAGCCAGGATCTGGTTTCCATTGAAATGGGTATAATCGATCACCTCTACCTTATCGTGCCTTAAAAAGCCTCCTAACGCCCATTTATAACGAAAATTCCCGCCCAGGTTCAGGTTCAGGCTTTGTTGTACATCAAACCGCCATTTCGCGTAATTGACATCACTGTTCAGCCAGTTGGGAATGCCCTGCCAGTATGAGAGCGTAAGCAGGGGGTATTGGGAACCAATGTCTACGATCCGGTCGGGGTACTCAATGTATTTTGTGCCGGGCAACCAGCTGATGCCTGCATGGGCAATCAATGCCTGGTGCCGTTCAAAATTCTCTGCCATGATCTCGATGGGAAAATTGGGGGTGAACTCAATCCCTTTGCGATCGCCCAACGAATGAAAAGATGTGTTTTCCAACGGTATGCGGTCTTCGTATTTCAACCCGCCAAACACCTTGATGCCGCTGCCCACATCTTTTGAAAAGTTGAACCGGGCAAACCAGGCTTCATAAAACTTGGCGTAATTACGCTCGAACAACCAGCTGCGAATGGTATTACTCAGCTGACTGATGGGATTGGCATTGTTGATCTGATACACCCATTTTCCACCGCTTAGGGAGAACGATGAAAAATACTTTTTGCCATACGTATAGGTAAACGTACCGGCGGCATTGAGGTGATGATTGCTAAGGCCATACCGTATGGCAGGCTCTACACTAAACGCATGGCGTGACCCGGGAATGGTATCGAGCAGTTTGGTATAGCTGCCGCCAAAGCTGCCCAGCCAGCCTTCCACGGTGTTGTAGGCAAAGGATTCCAGCACCGGGTTCACCCGGAAGATCTCGCGCTTTTTCTCCCGGTAAAACAATTGTCCTGTAGCTACCAATGGGAACAGGTGTGGTTTGTTTCTACGGCGATCGATTGAATCGAGGTACTCCGGATCTTTATGCGCTTTCTCCAGACTGTCTTTTTTAAAATAATCGGCTACCTCATCGGCCTGTAATGGCAATGGCCGGATTGAATCCCAGAAGGCAGCCGGTTTTTTATTGGAACCTTCATAGATCTTCAGATAGGTATTATTAAAGAACTTCCGTTCAAAGGAAGGGTCGATATTAAATTGGGAATACACGTTTACAAAACTGCCAAACGCATCAAAGCCCAACAGTTTCACGGCCGGGTACAGCACCTGCGTTTTTATAACCCACACATCCTTACTAATGGGCACATACAATTGTTCAATATTCAGCGAGTCGATCAGTTCCATTTGCGAGGCCTTGGTTAGCCGTAATTGCAAACTGTGAATGCGCCAGTCACCTTCGGTGATATTGATATATCCGCTGAACAGCGGTTCGTATCGCCGTTTGGGTGTTACTTTAATACGATTGATCTCCCGGCCATCTTCCACAAAACTGCCTTCGTAGTGATACCGGTAAAAATTCAATGCACTGCTGGCGATGGGTGAAATAAATCCGCGCGGGTTCAGGTTGCGGCCAACCTGAATGTTGTTCTCATAAAACGAAACGATCTGAGGTGCGCTTAATCCAAACTCATCGCTTCTGCCGCTTACTTTGGTTGATAGCACCTCGATCTTGCTTTTATGCGGCTTTTCTACTGAGTACCGGGCAACGGTTTCTGATAGAAAAAGCATTTTCCGTTGACTGGTATCGCCGTCTTCAAAATCAACCGGCTCGCCCAGCAATCTTTTGGGGTAGGCACGTAACTGCAGCTGTCCCTTAATATATACTTCACATTGAAAAGCGCTGAGCTGGTCTTTGTAGTAGGGGCGCTTTTTTATGGCGTTGCGAATGATATCATAGGCAGGATCTTCACCGCCGGGCCTAACCACTACTTCCTTTAAATTGAATTGTTGGATGGAAAGTTGAAAATTGAGCGGAATATCGTTTGCACCTACGGTGATCGTTTTTTCCTGACGGCTATAGCCAACATATTGCGCTATGATGGTGTAAGTACCGGGATCGAGTTGCAGAAAATAATCGCCTTCCTTATTGGCCGTTGTACCCTGCGTTGTGCCTTTTACCAGTATGGAGGCATATACCAGTACCTGTCCTTTTTCGTCAGTAACCCTGCCGCTGATGCGCGCAGCATGCACGGAGGTAAAGCCAACAATAAAGAGGGTAATAAAGGTCAATATTCTCATAGCGCGACGAACGCGAAAATAAGGCCAAATGTTGATTAGCTATTTAGTTAATAAGTTAAAACGGCTTAATAAAAAGATCAGGCTGTCATTTTCCGTCCCAGCTCGACTCAACCACTATGGTCTTTGCTACCAGGTCGCCCACGCGTTGGGCATTCTTATTGCTGTTGGCCGTAGCCAGTCCAACCAGACCGCCAACCGGAAGAAAATCGATGAAGTCGAATAAATGCCTGACGACGCTTCTTCCGAAACTTAGTTTTGACCCATCCTGTTTTATCGCCTTTATCATGAAGATGTCCTTACCCAAAGTTCGGCCCCTGTTTAAAGTTTCATAAACCGGAAGCGCCAACAGCCATGAGATAACAACGACAATAATTTTTATATTATCATTCAACAGCACGAAATACTCCTTATTAACCTTTAGTATGGGATGGTCGCCCGTATAATGCAGTATACCAGCTGCCAGTCCGGCGAAAACAAGGTAGTCAATAAAAGAAGCCAGCCAACGCTTAAATACCGACGCCGGCGGCGGCGCCTCAAAGTCATTTAGAATATCATCCATAAACACCGTTAATACCGCTCCCGGCCATCGATATACTTACGCAGAAAGCTTCCCGACAAAGCAGATAAACCGCCAATAATGGCGCCCACCACAGCGGTTATCAATATCAACAAGGCGGAGGAGCCGCCCAAAGGAAACAGGTTGGCCATGCGTGCTGATAATATACTTTCGTTTTGAGAGTCGATCAAAAAGGCAAGTAAACCCCAGCATATAAAAATGCTTACAAAACCTGTTAACCAGGCCATCCCTGGTTTTTGGTATATAAAAGCGGCCACGCAAAACGATACCAGCGCCACACTCCAGAAGGGTAAATACAACCCGGCCGCAAAACTTACAACGATTGTCAGTAATATAGAAGCTGCAAATTTCATTTGTGTATTAATTAAAGTTCATAGTGAAAAGGACCCGCTTGTTGTTGGCTTCGCCTGCATCCATTACCCATAATTTGTCGTACTTCCCTTCAGCCCATTTGTCAATAAAATTATCATAGTACTTACTACCAGGGTTGCCGCTTTGTCCGCCCGGATAAATACCCCAGGCTTCTGTTTTATCAGTCAACTCAACGATCATGCGCCAGCTGGGTCCATGAAATTGTTTGGTAGCATTGATCATATTGGCGCCGCCGCCGGTCATTAAATGAAAACGGCTCAATGGCGCCAGCCGCAGTAAATGCCTGATGCCCGCATCTTTGTATTTACCCCAGTTCAGGTTGGCTTTCTGATCGGCCATGGATACAACCGGTACCGTTTTTTTAAAGGCGGCGGTCACTTCGTCCTGTATCGTTTCTACCTGGTTGGTTTTTAAGTTGTCGGCAAATTTGAAGTTCGACATGGTAAGACAGTGCACCAGCGTTGCCTCTTCAGGTATTTTAAATGGTTTGCTGGCTACCTCCAGGTCGTCAGACCATACTTCTGCTTCCAGGTTATCGAACCACAGTTGAAAAATAGCCGGTGCTTTTTCAGCCGCGTCGGCGCGTAAATTCCAACCACGTAAAATATCGAGGTATTTTTTCTCTTCCGTACTTAAGGTACTCTCATCAACATTTGCCATCAGCATCGGCAGCGCTGTTTCTGCAAACACATTGAAATTATCGGTCTGCATTTTTTTCATATCATCGATGGTAATGCCCTCCATTTGCCGCAGGTATCGGTTTATGACAATGCCCCGGTAAATACCATATTCGCAACCCAGGTAATAAGGGTAAGCAGAATCGGCCGCCATCTGATTGGCGCTGCTTACAAAACCGCGTGCCGGGTTTTCTAAATGTGGGTTTTCCTGCTGTTCAATAGTTCCCTGCCATAGGTAAGAGGAATCAACACCGGGCATAATGAAATCGCCCTGACGCCGCCATTTGGCCGGGAATTCGCCCTGTTGCCAGATGGCGATGTCGCCACTTTTGTCGGCAAATACAAAGTTCTGACCGGGGCAATGAAAGTATTTTATGGCTTCGTGGTAATCGTCAATATTCTTCATGCGGTTAAGCAGGTAAAAAGTCTTCAGCTCATTGCTGCCATTGTGTGCTTTCCATTTTACTGCATAACTGTTATTGGGGGTGGTGCGGTTGTTTCCGGTAAATGATCTGTCGTATTGAACCGGGCCGAAAACGGTATACACAACCGTATCATAAAAAGGTGCGGCCTCTTTTATTTTAAAGGTGTCTATGTGCAGTTCGCTGTTCATCCAACTGCCATTGAACAGGTATTGTTCCCTGCTTTCGTCTTTGAATTTTATATTGTAATAGTCTTTCACATCGCGGCCGGCATTGGTTACGCCCCAGGAGCAGCTGTCATTAAAACCAATAACCACTGTTGGTGAACCGGGAAAGCTAACTCCGTATACATTGTTCTGCGGGGTATGCAATTGTATTTCGAACCAAAGGCTGGGCAGGTTCAGATCGAGGTGCGGATCGTTACATAATATGGGACGACCACTTTTTGTTTTGGCACCACTCACTGCCCAGTTGTTACTACCGTTGTCTTTATCAGGTTTGTCAACAGGGTTTATATCGATGTCGGCAAAGGTGTTCCATTTAAAGTACATGCTGTCTGAGGTAACTGGCAATTGCGGATGAATAGCCGGCGGGGCGAACGCTTCTCCTTTGGGGATAATAGGGTCCAGCGAATCCTGAAAAGCCGGGTACAGCATTTCAAAATCTTCGCGGCTCAATACATTGCGTACATTGGTTAATTCAAAATCATTTTCAGCACCGGTAAGGCTGTAACTCATGTATTTCAGGAAGAGCGCCGATTTGAAATTGTTCCAGTGTTCGGGCACATAGTTCAGCAAGCGGTATTCGAGCGGCAATTCATTGCCTGATAGATTGTCGATGTAGGCGTTCACGCCCAACGTATATGCGTCGAGCATGCTTTTGGTAGCCGCATCCGCTTCCATACTATCGAGTGAATGACGGGCGCCAAATTGCATGCCTACCCGTCGCATATTGCGGTCATAGTTCAGATAAGCATTCTTAGGGCCAGCTCCCAGCACTTCAGATAAACGGCCGGCTGCTGCATAGGTTTGAAACTCCATTTGCCACAGGCGGAATTTTGCATGTAAATATCCTTCTACGAAATACAGGTCTTCATCGTTCTGAGCAAACACATGTGGGACCATCCGGTCATCGAAATATACCTGCACCTTGTCTTTCAGCTGCGGAAAATTAAGATCGAGGTTGGGATGAACATTAACGGGTTCTGCATTCTGCCAAAATCCGGTTTGCGGGCTCAGGAAACTGCCCAGCGGCGGAATGCTGCCTATAGGCAGGCTTAAGGTTACAATCAAACCGATTGTAACAACTACGGTAATAATAAATGGGATAATGCGCATATTGCTATTTCACATCGGGGTTAATGGATTTTTTAAAAGTAGTGTATTTTTTTTAATTCCCTGTTAACACCATCATTTCTGCTACAAGCTGTTAGCACCTGCTTCCATTGACAAATCCCCTTAGAATGTGTGAAAACTACCACAAAGTTGTATTGTGAGAAACTCTTCTTATACTGACATTTGTAATGGAATTTAAAGCAGTACATGCTTTAAAAAAATCGAATGAGATGGAAGCCCTGGTATATCAACGGAAAAAAAGAGTGCTGGCTTTGTTGTTTGCCGGGCTGATCATAATAGCATTATTTGTATAGCAATTATACATACAAGTTGTTCGCAGTTCAGTAGTCATCAGCAATCGTTTAGTTCATCAACCTTAGAGGTTACAGTCCGTGGTACCGAGCCCCGCCTGGCGGGGCTCTTCTTTTTATCTACTCCGCCCCGATGGTCCCGCACCTGGGCCGTACAGCCCTTACCAATATGTAAATCCTGAAATTGTAGTAACTTACCTATCAGTTCTTTTATTTATTCGTCACCTAAAATTGTTTGCTATGAATAAGACAGCCCTTTATGCCATGGCAATGCTACTGGTTCCATGGCTGTCCTGTACCAATAATCCGGTACAGAACCTCGCAAATCCTCCAGTAGTGGGAACAGGTGAACACGCCAGAATGATACTCCCACCTGTGAAAGACACAGTGCTGGCCAGCGGCAGAAAGAACATCTACCTCGCCGGATTGCGCACCAAATCAGGATTTTTTACAGAACGTTACATCTTCCCGCCCGGTTATAAAGGCATGCCCCATGTACATAATTCCGACCTGTATATTACCATCATAAGCGGCACCGCTCATATAGTTCAGGAGAAAAAATTCGATACAACGGCACCATCCCTGGCTTATGGCCCCGGTAGCTTCTTGGTAATAAAAGCGGACCAGCCACACTTCGAATGGTTCACGCAGGAATGCACCATGCAGGTATCGGGAATTGGCCCTAATGAAACTTTTTATTTACCTGAAGACCAGGCGAAGAAATAAGTTCACCCTTTAAAGTTTTAAGCTACCCGAAAGCTCATTGAACTTTGAACTTTAAACTTTCAACTCAATAACTTAATAACCTCTTCAACCTGCGGCAACGTATTAAACGCATGTAATACAATACGCAATCGTTCTTTATTTGAAGGGACCGTAGGATACAGGATAGCCCGAACATCGAGGCTGGCATTTTGTAAGGCGCCGGCCACCTTTTTCACGGCATCATTGCCGGGAATGATCACTATTTGTATGGGTGTATGGGAAACCAGCTTTTCCCAGGGCATGTTAGCCTGCTGAAAGGCGTTAATCAATTGTTGCAGATGCGCGCGTTCAGCATTCATATACGGGAATAACTCATATGCACAACGGATAGCGGCCACACTTGCTTCGGGCAGGGCCGTGCTGTATATAAACGACCGGCAGAAATTCACCAGGTAATTGCGCAATTGTTCGCTGCCCAGCACAATAGCGCCATGGCAGCCTACTGCCTTGCCAAAGGTATGAACGCGGGCAAAACAGGCTGTTTGCAGGTTGAGCTGCTGCACCAACCCCTCGCCTTTTGCACCCACCACGCCGGTGGCATGGGCCTCATCAACGATCAGGTGTGCACCATATTGCCGGCACAAGTCACTGATGGCCGTTAAGGGTGCCATATCGCCATCCATGGAAAATACCGATTCCGTTACCACAAATCGGGTGCCGGTGGCGGCCTGTAATCTTTTCTCCAGATCGGCCAGGTCATTGTGTTTAAAAGAAAAAGACTGCGCAAAACTCAACCGGATGCCATCCCGCAGGGATGCATGGCTTAAATAATCGTAAATGATGGTATCGCCGCGCTGGGGCACACAACTCAGTAAACCCAGGTTGGCATCGTACCCTGAATTGAAGATCAGACCGGCTTCGGCATCATGAAAGTTTGCCAGCATTTTTTCAGTCTCCTCTACCAATGCATAATTGCCAGCCAGCAAACGCGAACCGGTTGAACCGTGTTTGTAAACCGGATGGTCGCTTCCGCTTAGTTGTTTTTCGATGAGCTGATTGTGTACAATGCCCAGGTAATCGTTCGAACAAAAATCTGTTTTACTGCCAGGCAATAACAGCCGGCGGAAAGCATTCTGCTCCTGCCGCTCGTTGAGCTTTTTTAGTAGGAAATTGTCGTTCATAATTTATATTCCGGTGTTACCGGTTCAAGTTTAACTCCGCCAAACGTTAGGCGGGCCAATCCCTCCTACGCCAAGGCTTCGGCGGGCGAAGCAAATATCGCACTTAGGCGTTAACTTTGGGCACTTTATGAGCACTACCAACGAAACAAAGAATATCTTAGGGCTGCACCTGCCCACCGATCCACGCTGGGTGAACCTGGCCGAATTATCACTGGAATACATCCTCACCGATCATGCCTATTGTGAGCAAAAGGCCGCTACCAGTTGCATTTCTTTGATCCAGCGGTACAGTGAACTGGAAAAACTGGTGACTGATCTCGCGCCCATTGTGACCGAAGAATGGGGCCATTTCCGGCTGGTGCTGGCCGAACTGCAGAAACGCAACCTGAAACTGGGTAAACAACGAAAAGACGAATACGTAAACCAATTACAGCTGTTTCAAAAAAAAGACGGCAGCCCGGAACAACGGCTCCTCGACAAACTGCTGATCTTCGCGCTCATTGAAGCCCGCAGTTGTGAACGTTTCAAACGCCTGAGTGAAGGGCTCGATGATGAATACCTGCGTAATTTCTACCGCCGCTTTATGGAAAGCGAAGCCGGCCACTACCATTTATTCATTGAACTGGCAGAAACCTATGTTGATAAAGCTAAAGTGCGGGTAAGATGGCAGGAATGGCTCACCTATGAAGCAGATCTCATTCAGAAGTTGGAAGTTCGGGGGGATCGAATGCATTAGTTTAAACCCTTCAACTTCTCAACATACACTTTTACAAATTCATCTAACTTCTTTCTCCGATACTGCATTACCCAACGCGGATGCGGGAGTGGAATGATCTCTTTAAAGAACTGATGCTTTGCATTTATTTTTTGAAAGATCTTATAATTGGTGCCTTCGCCTAAACAATAACATACATCCCTGGTGGTTGCAATGGTATCCAGCTGCTCGTGAATACATTTTAAGATAAACGGTTCGCTGTCTTTCAGCAATTCCTTGTCGTCGTAATAGTTCAGGTTAACACCATTCTTTGTAAAGCCCAGCGGCGACAATGCCGTTATGTAGAAATCGTAATAAAAAGCGGCTGGTCCGCCATAAGCATCGATAACCGCATAAATAAACAACGACGACAATTCCGCCTTTTTGGGCAATTCACTTTCTATACCACACACCTCTTTCAGCCGGATAGGATCCGTAAATGGAACGCCTGTAACCCCGGCGCCAAACCGACCGGGATTGATCCCAAAAATGAATTTCCGCGGATGCTGGTCATTGTAAAATTTATTGTAGAAGGTTTCCGCCAGCTGCCTGGCAAGCGCATCGGAAAAAGGGTTCATGATCTCGATGCCTGCGCCCAATTTCATCTCCGGCGACAGATTTTTTAAAAAATTCACGATGGCATACGATTGCGTAAGTTTTTGAGGGGCAGTCTTCATGTTCGCTTATTTGGTATTTTGGCAGCACCAAATTATATGTAAAAATAAGGCTATGAACCGAAGATCATTTGTCAAAAATACCGGACTGGCCGCAGCCGGTCTCGCCATTTTACCAACGGCACAATCATTTGCTGCGGCAGATCCTGTTGTTAAACTGGGGATCATTGGCGTGGGCATGCGCGGACAGGTACACCTCGGCAATGCACTTCGGCGTAAGGATGTAAACATAGTGGCTATTTGTGATATTGATGACCGCATGCTCGACAAGGCCACTGCCATCATTCAGCAATCAGGTAAACCCATGCCTAAAGTATTTAAGGGCGATGTAAATGCCTGGAAAAAGTTACTGGAGTTAAAAGAACTGGACGGCGTGATCATTGCCACCCCCTGGGAATGGCATGCGCCTATGATCATTGGCAGCCTGGAGGCCGGTATTAAATATGTTGGAACCGAAGTAATGCTGGGCATCACCCTGCAAGACCACTGGGATGTAGTGAAGGCAGCCGAACACCACAATGCCCAGGTAATGATGCTGGAAAATGTTTGCTACCGGCGCGATGTTATGGCCGTGCTGAACATGGTGCGCCAGGGCCTGTTTGGCGAATTGATACACCTGCAGGGTGGCTACCAGCACGACCTGCGCAATGTAAAATTCAATAACGGCTCACAACCCTATGGCGGCGGTGTGGAGTTTGGCGAGAAAGGCTTTTCTGAAGCCCATTGGCGAACAGAACACTCCGTTCACCGCAATGGCGATCTGTATCCCACGCATGGCATTGGTCCCGTAGCGGAGATGATCAACATTAACCGGGGCAACCGCTTTGTAGCATTGTCATCGTTTGCCACTAAAACACGCGGATTGCATGAATACATTGTGAAGAACGGCGGCCAACAACACCCCAATGCAAAGGTCCAGTTCAAACTGGGTGATATAGTTACCACAACCATTCGTTGCGCCAATGGTGAAACCATATTACTGCAACACGATACCAATCTCCCCCGCCCTTACTCGCTGGGTTTCCGCGTTCAGGGCACGCATGGCATCTGGATGGACGTGAACCATTCGCTGTACATCGAGGGCATGAGTAAAACCAATGACGCCTGGGAAGACGCCAAAAGCTGGCTCGACCAGTATGATCATCCATTATGGAAAAAATATGGCACTTCAGCAGAAGGCGCGGGTCATGGCGGAATGGATTTCTTTGTGCTGCATGCGTTTGTTGAATCCATAAAACGTAAAACCGCCACCCCATTGGATGTGTATGATGCAGCCGCCTGGAGCGCCATTACTCCCCTAAGCGAACAAAGTATCGACCTGGGCAATCAAACGGTAGAGTTCCCTGATTTTACTTCAGGACAGTGGATGTATAGACGGAACATTTTTGCACTTACCGATGAATATTAATTGGAGATAAGTGGTGCTTTCGTGGAAAGAAGCAAAAAGTTGACGCGGTTGACAAGGGAAGTATTATGAGTATTACCTTGTCAACATGTTAACTTGTTAACTATTCAACCTGTACTCAAATAACTAATTATTGTAAAAAGTATCTTATATCCTCATCCAAATTCAGGAACGGATATTTCCGTTGCAGCTCTTGCGCCTTCTCCAGGTGGGCTTTTAAAAACTTTTTATGAGCCTCGGTAGCTGGTTGAAAAGGCTTGTGTTTGCGGGCTATCACGATCTTTTTTATTTCCTCTGCCAGTTGCTGCGCTTTCTCGTCAACAAAATGCCGCATGAATTTGTCGAGCACAAATGAAGTGGCCTGGTAATTGGGATGCACCATATCGATATCGTAAAACCGGTAATCCCTTAATACATCGATCACCAGTTCATAGGCCGGGAAATAATACAGCTTATCGAATTTATTAACCAGGTGGTGTACTACTTCAATCAACCTGGCCTTGCTGCGGTTATTATCGATAACGCCATCGCGGATGTGACGTACCGGACTCACCGTAAAGACCACTTTTATATTCGGGTTGAATTGAAACAACTGGTGCAGACAGTTGTCGAGCATGGTAGTAGTTTCCTCTATCGACAGCAGGTGTTTGTTAAACCAGCCGGCTGGTGTACGATGGTTGTTGGCCACAGCTCCCCGTACGGCGCCCCGCCTGAAAGAAGCCGGTACCTGTTCGGTTAACCGGTACGAGAAAGAAGTACCCAGGGTTATAATGAGCCAGTTGGCCGTTTTCAAAAAACTATGTGCTTCCTGTTGGGAGGCATTAATACCACGCAGGCATTCCTGCAGATCGGTTTTCGAAAACCGGCTGTGGTGTTGCCAGCTTTGCCATACCTCATTATAGTAAAAAAGCTCTTCGGTTTGATATTGCTTGTTCTGTATATAAGAAACCAGGCTGCTCACTACACTGGCAGGATCGAACAAAATACCATTGGGATTTTGCAGCACGTTGAATTTAAGTTCATCGAGCTTATCGCCGATATGCTCGGTAAAACACGATCCCATTAAAAGGATGTTATCCTGGTAGTTGATGGGATTCGATAAAGTGGAGATCTGAATCGGTATCGTTAAGTCCATAATCACATTTCCCTAAAAGTGATTTTCATAAGGTAAATATATCATTAGCTAAGGTAAGACTTTTACCCAGCGCCGTTTTATTTATACCAGGCACTTTCTCATATTGTTCTAAATAAGATATAAGCCATTCTGTATCGATGTTGCCTACCAGGTCGTCATTGGCCATGGGACAGCCACCAATTCCTTTTAAAGCCCCATCGAACCGTCTGCAGCCTGCCTGCCAGGCTGCTTCTATTTTGGCCTGTCTGTTTGCTTCACTGCTGTGCAGGTGTACACCTATTTCATGATGAGGCAGTTTGTTGATCACGTAACTGGTTATATCGGTCACCTGATCGGGTGTGGCCAGTCCAACCGTATCGGCCAGTGAAATAATGTTCACGCCCAGGCCGGCTATCCGGTTCACCCAGTCAAAAACGATGGCGGCTGAATAAGGATCGCCATAGGGATTGCCAAACCCCATGGAAATGTAAATGACCAGTTGCTTGTTGGTTTGTTCACAAATACGCTGGATCTCTTTTACCCGTTCCAGCGATTGTTCAATACTGCTGTTGGTATTACGCTGTTGAAAGGTTTCGCTTACCGAGAATGGAAAACCCAGGTAGCTGATTTCGTCAAAACCAGCCGCTTCTTCAGCGCCCCGTACGTTGGCAACGATAGCTAACAGCTTAGTGGTGGTTTCAACCGGATTGCTTTTCAACCCTTTCAACACCTCGGCTGTATCTGCCAGTTGCGGTATTGCCTTAGCAGAAACAAAGCTGCCGAAATCGAGGGTAAGAAAGCCAACCTGCAGTAGTGACTGCAGGTATTCGATCTTTTTTTCCGTAGGAATAAAAGTCTTCCATCCCTGCATGGCGTCTCTCGGACACTCAACTAAGTTAATAGGTGGCTTGGTACTCACTCTAAATGATTTCGTTTTACAGGTTCAGTTTCAGGTTACCGGTTTCAGGTCCCTCTTATTAGATTTTCCCTGCAACCTGGAACGGCTTGTTTATTGACTACTGCTCATTCTCGACTTCATGGCTTCATACAACACAATTCCCGTAGCCACCGACACATTAAGCGATTCAAAATTCCCGGTCATGGGGATCTTTATCTTTTCATCGCATATTTTCATTAGGGCGGGAAAAACGCCATTTTCTTCATTCCCCATTACAATACAACAAGGCTCGGTGTAATCCAGTTCATACAGCATTTTAGTAGCCGTCATTTCAGTGGCAAACACCTTTATACCGTTCAGGTGCAGGGTATCTACCGCTTTCATCAAACTGTTTACCCGGCAAATGTTGATCTTTTCCAGGGCGCCGGCCGATGATTTCATGGCTTCTTCATTCAATGCCCCCACTCCTTTATCGGGTATAATAATGGCCTGGGCGCCACAGCATACGGCGCTGCGGGCAATAGCCCCAATGTTGCGTACATCGGTAATACCATCCAGGATCACAAACAAGGGCGTTTCCCCATTGCCCAACACATAATCTATCACCTGCTGCAAGTCCATATACTGAACCAGACCCGCAATAGCAATGGTTCCCTGGTGGTTGGCCTTGGTAAAGGATTGCAGCTTTTCGGGCGGCACCTGTTGAATAGGAATGTTTTGTTCGCGGGCCAGCTGTCTGATGATGCCTATAGCATCCCCGCTTACATTACGCTGAAATAATATTTTATCTATGGGGCGGCCCGATTGAATAGCTTCAATAATAGGCTGGCGCCCAATGATCAGTTGTGCTTTATTAATGCCCGGTCTTTTTTTATGAAATCCTTCCATCTAACAACATCATTTTTACTTTTAAAATAGCGGCTACCGACATGGAGTCGGTGATCTCACCGCGTTCAACCATTTGATAGGCTTCTTCAAATGGCAGTTTCTTTATAATCAGCTGTTCTGTTTCTTCCGGACTGGCCATATGCTGGCTTAGTTTCCGCGCCAGATATATAACCGCATACTCATCGGTAACAGAATTGCTCAGGTGCATCTCTACTATTTTTGTCCATTCGGCTGCTACCAGTCCTGTCTCTTCCAGCAATTCCCTTTGGGCCGATTCTACCGGATCCACACCAAATTTACCACCCCCTTCCGGAATTTCCCAACTGTACTGGTCAATGGTAAAGCGATACTGGCCAACCAGGTAGGTATTCAGGTCTTCATCGAGCGGCAGGGCGCCGGTGGCAATGCTCTTAAAGAACACTTTGCCATAAATGCCTTTTCCACCCGAAGGGTTGATCACATCGTATTCATTGAGTTTTATCCAGGGATTCTCATAGATCTTCTTTTCTGCTAAAACTTTCCATGGATTGTTGTATTCATTCATGGGCCGAAAATAAAACATCTGGTACAATAAAAAACCCTCCCGATGCGTCGGGAGGGCTGAATAATATATTCGTTATAATGTTATGTAAGTTTCAAAACGGCAATTGCTAAAGAAGACAAACCTACCATTAATACAATAAGCCATCTTAACTGGTCTTTGAAGCCCTGCTCCATGCGGGTTTGAAGTGCTAAAACATCTTCTTTCAAACAAAATACATCCCGCTTAGTTGCCAGCCGGTCCTTTTCATTATTGAATTTTTCATCAATAATTTCTTCAATACCTGCCACCAGCACTTTAGCATCTTCTGTGTTTTTGAAATGCCTATTAAACAACTCGTACATTTTTAATGTCTGTGACGCTGTTAACATTTCATAAGGTTTCAACAAATATAACAAACATATATCATATAACACACACGTTTCATATAATAAAAAAGCACCACTTGGACAGTGGTGCTTTTCAAATATTTATATGTACCGAATATTACCGGATACCGAAAGCCTGTTTTACTTTTCTTACATAATCCAGCTTCTCCCAGGTAAACAATTCCACTTTCTTTTTAATGGTTTTGCCATCAGGAGCAGTGAAGGTTTTTTCCACTACTTCAGGTTGACGGCCCATGTGACCATAAGCGGCTGTTTCGCTGTAAATAGGGTTACGCAGTTTCAGGCGTTGCTCAATAAAGTAAGGACGCAGGTCGAAGATCTGGGCTACGCGTTTTGCGATTTCGCCGTCGGTCAGTTCAACTTTTGCTGTGCCATAAGTATTGATGTACAAACCCATTGGCTGGGCAACACCAATAGCATAAGAAACCTGTACCAGTACTTCATCGCACAAACCGGCAGCTACCAGGTTTTTTGCAATATGACGGGTTGCATAGGCAGCAGAACGGTCAACTTTTGAAGGATCTTTTCCGCTGAATGCACCACCACCGTGAGCACCTTTACCACCATAGGTATCAACGATGATCTTACGGCCGGTTAAACCGGTATCACCGTGAGGACCACCGATCACGAATTTACCGGTTGGGTTTACGTGATATTTGATCTTGTCGTTGAACAGGTGAGCATATTTTTTATACTTGGCCTTTACGCGTGGGATCAGGATGTTGATCACATCTTCCTTGATCTTTTTTGCCATTTTGGCTTCTGTATCAAAATCATCGTGCTGTGTACTTACCACAATAGCGTCGATACGAACGGGTTTGTTGTTATCGTCGTATTCGAGGGTAACCTGGCTCTTTGCATCAGGACGCAGATAGTCGATCTTTTTTCCTTCGCGGCGGAGCGCAGCCAGCTCAATCAGTAATTTATGGGCAATGTCCAGTGCCAGTGGCATATAATCCTCGGTTTCGTTGCTTGCATAACCGAACATCATACCCTGGTCACCAGCGCCTTGGTCTTCTTTTTTGGTTCTGTCAACACCCTGGTTGATGTCAGAAGATTGTTCGTGAATAGCAGATAATACACCGCAGGAACTTGCTTCGAACATGTATTCGCTTTTGGTATAACCAATTTTGCGGATCACTTCGCGGGCAATTGTCTGTACATCGAGATATGCCTTAGATTTTACTTCACCAGCCAGTACCACCTGACCGGTTGTAACCAAAGTTTCACAGGCTACTTTTGACTGGGGGTCAAAAGCCAGGAAGTTATCAATCAGGGCATCAGAGATCTGGTCAGCTACTTTATCAGGATGACCTTCCGAAACACTCTCAGAAGTAAATAAATAAGGCATACTAATTTTTGTTTGAAGGAATTGTATAGAATATTAATGGGTAAATATATAAGTTCTCCTTTATAAGTTCTAAGCTTTATGGTGTTGTAATTGTAAACATCATGTTATTAACTTATCGCTTATAAGAATACTGCTTATTTAGTAAGATCGTTGTACAACTGCAGATAATCAGTCAGATCAGACTCGGCATTATAGGTGAGCACCTTTTTGCCTTTTACTTTTCCAAATTCATCCACCAACTTTTTATCTACTTTATCAGCGCCAAAGGTAATAGCATCGGCATATGTTGCCCCACCCCGCATCATGGCAGTGGTAGTACCTTCTTTAAAAGGTTCCAGATCTTTTTCTTTTACAACAGAACTGATAGAGGCAATTTTCAGGAAATCATCACCCAGTTTTTCCTTTGCCGTATTGTTTCCAATAGTATAAATAACCTTGCTGTGTGAGAACACAGGTTCTTTTTTATACGCTGTCTTTTGGTACAGGGGAATTAAACCGGTCATCCAGCCACTGCAATGGATAATGTCAGGAGGCCAGCCAAATTTCTTTACGGTTTCCAGGGCGCCCTTGCAAAAGAATACGGTACGCAGGTCATTGTCATCATGCCATTTTTCACTTTCATCGTGGAAGATGGTTTTACGTTTGAACAGGTCTTCATTGTCCAAAAAATAAACCTGTAAACGCGCATTGGGTAAAGAAGCTACTTTAATTTGCAGGGGATAATCATCATTACCAACCGATACATTAATGCCCGACAACCTAACCACTTCATGAAGGCGATGACGTCTTTCGTTGATGACCCCAAACCTGGGCATAATACAACGTACTTCAAAGCCATTTTCATTCGCCTTTATTGCCAACCGGTTTACCGTTTCGGAGAATTCCGTTAATTCCAGATAGGGGGACATTTCGTTAGCAATAAATAAAATTCTTTTCTTTGTCAGCATTATAGATAATAGTTAATGAGCTAACTTTTAAAAATCAGGGTGCAAAGTTAAGGTTTTTTTATTAGTTCTAATTCGTATGTTCGGGAACCCGACCTTTGCGCCCTTAAACTGAATGAATGGCGAACCCGTTCTCATAGAAACAGGGAAAGGGATCCGGTAAAACTTAAAATTTCGTTAAATGATCATATTTAAATATGCCGAACAGCTTGCCAGGTATATTCAACAGCAAAAAACCGCCGGAAAACAAATTGGATTTGTCCCTACCATGGGCGCCCTGCACAACGGCCATCTGGCCCTCATCAACCAGTCGAAACAGGCCACCGCAGTAACGGTTTGCAGCATATTTGTAAACCCTACCCAGTTTAATAACCCCAGTGATTATCAGTTATATCCTAAAACCATTGAACAGGATATTGCCAAACTGGAAGCCGCCGGCTGCGACGCCCTTTTTCTGCCCGCCATAGCAGAAATGTATCCCCGGGGCACTGCAGGGCTGGAGCATTATGACCTCGGTTACCTGGAAACCCTGCTGGAAGGAGCGTTCCGTCCCGGCCATTTTCAGGGCGTTTGCCAGGTAATGTTCCGGTTACTCACCATGGTACAGCCGCACCAATTATTCATGGGCCAGAAAGATTACCAGCAATGTATGGTGGTTAGCAGGCTTTTAACGCTGATGCAGTCCCCCATTCAACTGGTTACCTGTCCCACCCTGCGCGAACCCGACGGACTGGCCATGAGCAGCCGCAACATGCGCCTGTCTGCTGAGGACAGGCAACAAGCTACCGCTATTTATCAATGCCTTACACATATAAAGGAGCAGCTCAACCAGGGTGTGTCCTGGGGTGTTATTAAAGAGCAGGCCGAAAAAATGCTTACTAATGCCGGTTTCAGGATAGATTACGTGGAACTGGCCAACGCCAATACCCTGGAACCCGCTTCCGACGCCCAGGCCGCGGCTTCCCGGATGCCCCGGGTAGCATTGATCGCCGCCTTCCTGCATGAGGTGCGGCTAATTGATAATATGTTGGTGTGATTGTTATATTAAATTTACTAGCTTGCGCCCGTTTTTAAACTGAATTACAAGAACTACAGTATGCAAATTGAAATATTAAAATCGAAAGTACACCGCGCGGTAATCACCGAAGCCAACCTGAACTATGTAGGCAGCTTAACGCTCGACGAGGACCTGATGGATGCGGCGAATATGATTGAAAATGAGAAAGTGCAAATTGTAAACGTCAATAACGGTACCCGTATTGAAACCTACCTGATAAAAGGCAAGCGCGGCTCAGGCGTATGCTGTTTAAACGGTCCGGCTGCCCGCCAGGGCGCTGTAGGTGATATCGTAATTGTTATTTCCTACGCCATCATGGATTTTGAAGAAGCCAAAAAACACAAACCGTTTATCGTATTTCCCAAAGAAGGAAATAAGCTTTGATACATGATCATTTGAGTTAATATCCGCCTGTTATCAATTAAGTTACTGTTACAAGTTTCAGGTTACAGGTTAAACGGGATCTGAACCTGTATCTTGCCACCTGAAACCTGTAACTTTGAAAAATAATCGCCCCGTATGAATAAAAAAATTCTGAGCATATTACAGTATCTCCTATTCCTGGGACTCAGTATTTTTTTAGTGTGGTGGTCAATGCGAAAAATTACCGATCAGGGTTGGGAAGACATTAAAAATGCTTTCCGAAATGCCAACTACTTGCTGATCATCCCGGTAATGGTCACCTTGTTATTAAGTCATTACAGCCGGGCATTGCGTTGGAAAATATTAATGGAACCAATGGGCTACAAACCCAGGGTTTCTAATACCTATATGGCCGTTTTGGTCGGTTATATGGCAAACCTGGCCGTTCCGCGGCTGGGCGAAGTATTAAAATGCACCATTCTGGCCCGGTATGAAAAAGTACCTGCCGATAAACTGGTAGGCACCATTGTTGCCGAACGCGCTTTTGATGTGCTTTGCCTGGTACTGGTTATCCTGATCACCTTTTTAACCCAGGCCGATCTTATTGGCGGTTATATCAGGGATACCCTGAACACCATTTTTAATTCAAAGGCCAGCTCGCTCTCCGCCTCCAAAATAATTATGTTGCTGGCCATCGTAATACTGGGTATAACGGCCGTAGTGGTGGCATTCAAAAAATTCTCACACATTAGGTTCATACAAAAGATCAAAACCATCTTTGAAGGGATCTGGCATGGCATTACCAGTGTGCGGTACCTGAAAAAGAAAGGCTGGTTTATATTTCATACCATTTTCATTTGGAGTATGTACCTGCTGAGTGTGCAGATCGGTTTCTGGGCCATGAAGGAAACAGCCGTATATACCATCCCTAATGCATTGTCGGTATTGACCATGGGCAGTTTGGCCATGATTGTACCGGCGCCCGGTGGTGGAATTGGTGTTTATGCCTGGTTTGTACAAAACACCATGCTGATCTATGGGTTGAAAGAAACCCTTGGCTTTGCCTTTGGTCAGCTGATGTGGTCAGTGCAATTCTTTTTTTCCATCATAAGTGGTTTTATTGCCCTGATCCTGTTGCCTTATTTTAATAAAAGAACTCCGGTAATAAATGAGAAAAGCTGATATTATTAGTACGCGGGTGTGCAATTTGAATGAAGCAAAACATAAAATTGCCCAGTGGCGGGTAACAGGTAAAACAGTTGCTTTTACCAATGGTGTATTTGATATTCTGCATCGCGGTCACATTTTTTCTCTTTCGCAGGCCGCTGTGGAAGCGGATTATTTAATTGTTGGATTGAACTCTGACGCCAGCACCAAACGGTTAAAAGGAGATAGCCGCCCGGTAAATGATGAACAATCAAGAGCCCTGGTTTTGGCTTCCCTGTTAATGGTTGATATGGTGGTGATCTTTGAAGAAGACACCCCACTTAACCTCATCACTACCCTGCAGCCAGATGTGCTGGTAAAAGGCGGCGATTATACCCTGGAACAAATTGTAGGTGCTAAAGAAGTAATGGAAGCGGGCGGTAAAGTGATTATTAACTCTATTGTAGAAGGATTCTCAACGACGGGAATTATAGCTAGAATGAGTTCCTAGTTTATAAGTTCGCAGGTTATTGGGTTCTTGAGTTTTAGGTTAACTTAATAACCTAATAACTTAATAACCTGAAATTCGCGAGTGTAGGAGTTAATCCGAGGCCTTGAACTAAGGAACTACATGCGATGCATCCGTTCCACTTCCTGAACGATGCTTTCTATTTCACGCTCATCGCCTTGGGCATCGTATGGCTGTTTGAGGTTGCTGCCAAACAGAAAGGCCACGGTTTGCCAGGTTCTGGCAGTAAATCCACCTTTATATTCTTTAATGATCTCGTAGCAGTTATTACCGGTTTGCCGGTTGATAAGCTTCATCAATACTTTTCCCTGGTAAATCGACAGTTCGCTCAGCGGTTCTGCAAACTGTTTTTTCAACTCTTTTTCGCGGGATTTTATATACGTTTTCTTGTCTTTATCAGGCATTTGGGAAATGTGCGCGTTGATGTCGTTCATGATGGCGCCGGCCCGGCGGGCATACGGATAACATACATAAACCGCATTGCGTAAACGCGTCCACTCCTGTCTTCTTTTCAATAAATGCTTGGGATAGGGAACCTGTACCCATACCCAACCCAGGGTTTGAGCCGGCACATATTCATTTTCAACTATCTGTGCGGGAACTGGAATGGTATCATTGGGCCCTAACAGAGGTAAGGGAATAGTATCGGGGGCCGTTTGTGCATGAGCCGGATTAATAGAAACCGCTACAATTGCCAAAACCGCAAATAAGATCCTGAATATTTTTCTTTTTTCAGTCATTCCAATCGCACTAATATAATACAAATTCCTTTGTAATTGTAATTCCAGAAAGACACTTTAGTAACCCGCACCGCTGCCCGATAATTATTAAAAAATTGGTAAGGTTACAATCAAATTTACAATATGAAATACAAAGGGAGAACGGTTGACTGAATATGATTTGATTAAATAAGGTTAATCATTTAAGGCTTTGGCGGGCAAAACCTCCTACGCCAAGGCTTCGGCGGGCAAAGCAAAAAGCCCATCCTGGGTTCCAGAATGGGCTTTGAATTGTATTAACCTGTTAACTCGTCAACTCCCGGCAGGGCCTATAACAATTTAACTCTGCGGATCATACTCATTACAAACCCGGCGATCATCAGGAGGGTCCCCAACCACACCAGGTTAATGAAAGGAAACTGCAGCACCTTCAATGCCAGGAACGGCGCCAGGCGCGATGATTCCTTTACACTGATCTCCACGTGTTTATCGTCGGCAATTCGGGTGAGGCCAATGGCCAGCCCTTGTGAATACAGGGTATCCAGCATGTATTGGGCGCCATTGTTGCGAACATAAAATACCGGTTTAGCGACCAGCTTTTGCTGTTCTTTGGTGATCACCGTTAAATTGGCCATTAAAGCCGTATCCCTGCTGGTGAACTTGTATTTTTCATTGTTCGGGTTTACGGTTACGCTGTCCAGGATCATATACCCTTCAGAATAAAACACCGTATCGCCGGTTTTCACCACATGGTTTTTGAACTGGGCCGTATCGGAGCCTTCCTGCACCGAACTGGCATGGTTCACATAACTGAAAATATCTTTATGCAGGTAATGTTTTGAATCGGGGTTGTTTGAATTACCTTCCTGCCCCTTGGTATTCTTGATCAGGTCGGGGTATAAGGTGAATTTGTCTTTTCCATCTTTCCGCTCCATATCAACCCTGAAGTAGGTCACCGTCTTCTTTTCACTCACCGAGTCTCCCACATAGGTTGCCCAGTAGCTTCCCATATCGGTTTTTACGCCACGGAACAGGGTCAGGTTTTCAAACCCTTCTTTTGGTTTTTCAGGACCAAAATTGAGCGGATTAAAGGTATTTACCGACAGCACCTCTTTCTTGGAGGAAGAAATGAGAATTCCCACCAGCAACAGGCCAAAACCCAGGTGGGCAACGGAAGCGCCGGCCGCTTTTAATTTGCCATGTAATCCGGTAAAAATATACCCGGCATTGGCAATGACTGCATACACCGAAGTAAACAGGGCCAGGTGAATGGCAGCCAGAAAGCCATAACCGTATTTATTATAGTTAACATGACCGAAAACACTGATGGAAACCGATACCAACAGCGAGATCGCTGTAGCCCAGAGCAGTTTTTTCGTAAAATACGCTTTTGACGTGTTTTTGTATTTGAGGTACTGGCTGATTGCAGTCAATATACCTATCACCACCGCTACAAATATCTGAATGCGGTTATAGGGAAATTCTTTGTCCTCCCCGATCACCATTTTGGTGCCGAACAGTTTATTGAAGATGGGGAAAGAAGTGGGAACGATGATGGCCATGGCCGACAGGAACAATACCAGCGAACCGATGAACATCCAGAATTCGCGGCTGCTGAACTCTTCTTCCTTGGCAATATGCGGGATCTTCCTATACCGGGAGATCAACAGGGTCAGCGAACCAATGGCAAAGAGCAGCACCCAGATGCGCATTTGCCAGTTCATGCCTGAGTCAACAAACGCGTGTACCGACGTATCCTGCAGGTCGCCGCTGCGGGTAAGATAGGTTGAGTATAATACCAGCAAAAAGCTCAATACAAAGAAAAAGTTGGTTGCCCGCAATGAGTGACCGGTTGAATTATATATAACCTGGGTATGAATACCAGCCACCATTATCAGCCAGGGTACCAGGGAAGCGTTTTCAACGGGATCCCAGGCCCAATAACCACCAAAAGTGAGGGATTCGTAAGCCCAGGCGGCACCCATCATAATTCCCAGGCCAAAAATGCCGCCGGAGAACAATGACCAGGGCAAAGCCTGTTTCGACCAGCCGCCAAAATCTTTCTTCCACAAACCGGCTATCGTATAAGCAAATGGCACAATGGTACTTGCATAACCCAAAAACAACACCGGCGGGTGGATCACCATCCAGTAGTTCTGCAATAACTGATTGAGGCCATTACCAGTGTGAATTTTCGGGAGGTTCAGGTAATTCTCGCCCTGGAAAATGGGCGCATCCTGAAACTGGTAGCGGGTCAATAGAAATGGACTGCTCCCCACCTTCAGATCAAACACATACACCCCAATAATAAGGGTAGCCAGGCAAAACTGGGCAAAGCTCATCACCGTCATAACCGGCGCTTCCCATTTTTTGGCGGTGGCAATCAATAATACGCCCAACAGAGACTGCCAGAAGGTCCATAATAAGAAGGCGCCCTCCTGCCCTTCCCAGATACTACTGAGCAGGTATTTGGGGTTCAGGGTGATGTCTGAGTGGTTCCAGGCGTAAAAATATTCGTGATAATGTTTGGCAATAATAAAGAAGAGAATGCTGAAAGTGGCCAGTACCGAGGCGGCATTCACGATAAAAGCAATGCGGGCCAGTTTTCTCCAGCTTTCGTGGTCTGTTTCTACAGTGGCATTGGAAGCTTTAAAATAAGCAATACAGGCTACCAATGACGCTACAAGGGAAAGCACTACCAGAAATTGTCCTAACTGACCGGGTAACAGGTGTTCACCGATATACTTCATTTCAGGATTTTAATTTTGAGTCAGGTTGTTCGCCGCAGCTTTGGGATCGTCTTTATATTTGGATGGACATTTAATCAGAATTCCGTCTTTGCTTTTAATTTCAAATACATCCCCTTGCATTTTTCCTTTCAGCACAATACGATCGCTTTTCTCCATATCCATAGGCTTTTCGAAATAATAACGCACCTGCGCCCGGTTGCCCAGAGAATCAACTACATAGAACTGGGTTAAATTGGGGTTTTTAGCAGGGTCGTACTCGATGGGAACAGCAGCCGATTTATCGAGCTTGGCAATTACGGTCACGGTTTTACCTTCTTTTTGACGGGCTGAGGCCAGGGTTTCGTAGGTGGAAAGATCGGCCATAAAGCTCAACAGGACCATAATGCAGACCGCGATTCCAACCAGAATGACAATGTGGATCTTTTTCATCTGAAATATTTATTGTAACGCCTTGACGGCGTGGCACATTTGGGTGTTTACGCCGCAAAGTTAGTTCAAAATTGAATTGAGGATAGATAGATTTTATTTATGTAGTATGTGTAATTAGAATTTAAGTGTTTATTGTAAGGTTTTAACTTTCTGTTCATAGTTTAAGGTCTAAAGCTGCGAAATCTCCGAACTTTGAACTTTGAACTTTCAACTATTAACTAACAAACGTCAGCTATCTTTCATAAATATTTTGCTACTATCTGTTCGTGGGCTAACTTGCACCCCGTTTTTTTAGTGTGTGACATATGACAGACCTATCGCAATTTGATCCCAACGCGGCAAGTAATCCCAATAACAATATTTTTGGTTTGCCGTTTACCGAGGAAGATGCCCGTTTGGTAATACTACCTGTTCCCTGGGAAGTTACCGTAAGCTATAATGCCGGTACTGCCCGGGCAGCCGACCATATCTTCAAGGCAAGTATGCATGTTGACCTTTTTGACCCTGAAACCAAAGAATCGTGGAAGCAGGGTTTTTTTATGCGCCCACCCGATAAAAAGGTGCTGCTAAAAAGTGACTACCTGCGCAAGGAAGCCGAGTTATACATCGACTATATCTGCCATGGCGAAATACTGGAGAAAAACCTCTTCATGTGCAAATCGCTGCGCGATATCAATGAAGGCGGCGGGTATTTGAACAAATGGGTGTACGAACAATCCAAACAACTGCTCAACCGCGGTAAACTGGTAGCAATACTGGGCGGCGATCACAGCGTAGTACTGGGTTTTTTCAAGGCAATGGCCGAACAGCATGGCGAATTTGGCGTATTGCAAATTGATGCCCATTGCGACCTGCGTGCCTCCTATGAGCTGTTTACCTACAGCCATGCCAGTGTTATGTATAATGCACTGAAAGAAATTCCTACCCTCACCCACCTGGTACAACTGGGCGCCCGCGATTACTGCCAGGAAGAATGGGAATATATTCAGAACAACAAAGACCGGGTAATACCCTATTTTGATAAAGACATAAAAGAACGCCAGTTCGAAGGGGAAACCTGGAAACAGATCACCGATGAGATCGTGAGCAAATTACCCGAAAAAGTACTGGTAAGTTTTGATATTGATGGGCTTGATCCTAAATTGTGTCCCAATACAGGCACCCCTGTACAAGGTGGATTTGAGACCGAACAGATCTTTTACCTGTTAAAAAAGATCGTTCAAAGCGGCCGTAAATTCATTGGTTTCGATTTGGTGGAAATTGGTGTAGGCGATAACAATGAGTGGGACGCCAACGTAGGCGCACACATTTTATGGAGATTGGCCAACCTGTTGGTAGCCAGTAACCATTGAAATCAGGCAGAGGGCAGAGAATTAAAGGCTGCGGCGGGCTAAGCAGTAGTCATGAGTATTGGACGGTGCAAAGGAGTTTATTAATCTCGATCATCGCGAACTAAACTCACCACTCACTACTCACTGCTCACCACTCACCACTCACTAATCAACTTATCAACCCTATCAACTACCATGGTATATCAATATGTTGTTACGCTGAAAAACCAAACCAACCGGTATCTGGATATACTGGGGCTGATCCTCAGTATTGTATCCGTTATCTGTTTTACCATGGAACTACTGCGTAGCGACAATGTAAGCCTGGCTTACCTCATTGGCGCCGTGGCGGTGTTGGGCTTTATCATTTTCAACCTTATCCAACAGGCCAAAAAACGAAAAGTATATTACAGCCGCGCCTTACTGCTGGCCGGACTGGTATGGATGAAAATGCCTTACTTCTCCTGGCTGCTGTTTGTTTTTATCATTCTGGCCTTACTGGAATACCAGGCTAAATATGCGGTAGAGATCGGTTTCTCCGATAACGAGATCGTCATCAACTCCCTGTTCAAAAAAAGATACAACTGGCTTCAGTTCAATAACATTGTACTGAAAGACGGACTGCTCACCCTGGATTTTGCCAATAACCACATTATGCAGCGCGAAGTGGATGACGATGAGGACGACGATGCCGATGAGGATGAATTCAACGAGTACTGCGCACTTCAACTGGCCAAGCACCGTAGAGAAGCCTCTCATTAAATAGCTGCATCCATTATTTCAAAGAACTGTCGTATACGAATACGAAGATATGCCGGTTTTATGCAGCGACAATCAGCTGCATAGCTAAGATGTCCTATAACAGTCTATGCTGCCTATTTGTGTCTATAGTAGTCTATAGCTGTTTTACCTGATTATGAGGAAATGCAGCATGGCGCCGGTATTGAGCCGGTATTGCGGCGCATGTTGTTCGCATTTTGTTCGGATTTCATTCGGGAATGTTCGGCTGTACCGAGGCAAAACCCGAACAAAGTCCGAACAAAGTCAACGGTAATACCGGCAGAAGACCGGCGCGATCCCCTGCACGTTTTTGCGTGCATACCAACACAAGTAACGGTTTTAGCTTTGCCCTTTGCCTTCTGCCTTTTCCTTACATTTGTCCAAAACGAACTACATGGATTTTCTTGCCGCTTTAAAGATCACTGAAAAAAATTCCGGTGTATCAACCGGTAACAGTTCTCTGCCAGCTCATGGCGAACTGATTGTGTCGCATTCACCCGTTGATGGTAAACTGATTGCCACCATACAGGCTGCCGATAAAAACGATTATGAAACCGTTATCGCCAAGGCGCAGACCGCCTTTTTGGAATGGCGTACCTGGCCGGCGCCCAAACGGGGTGAAATTGTTCGTCAGATCGGGGACGCCTTACGGGCCCATAAGGAACCGCTGGGCAAACTGGTGTCGTATGAAATGGGCAAAAGCCTGCAGGAAGGGTATGGCGAAGTGCAGGAAATGATCGACATCTGTGATTTTGCGGTTGGCCTTTCCCGCCAGTTGTATGGCTTATCCATGCACAGCGAACGCCCTGCCCACCGCATGTACGAACAATGGCATCCGCTGGGCATCGTAGGCATTATTTCCGCCTTCAATTTCCCTGTAGCGGTTTGGAGCTGGAATACCATGCTGGCCTGGATCTGCGGGAATGTATGCGTTTGGAAACCTTCAGAAAAAACACCGCTGTGCGCAGTGGCCTGTCATAATATTATTGCCGACGTACTGAAACGCAACGATGTGCCCGATGGCATCAACGGACTGGTGATCGGTGGACGTGAAGTGGGTGAATGGCTGAGTGCCGACAGCCGGGTTCCACTGGTATCGGCTACCGGTTCAACCCGTATGGGTAAAGCCGTAGGCGCCACTGTTGGCGCCCGCCTTGGCCGCGCCCTGTTGGAACTGGGTGGCAATAATGCCATCATCATTTCACAACATGCCGATCTCGACATCGCCATCCGCGGCTCTGTTTTTGGCGCCGTAGGTACCGCCGGTCAACGGTGTACCACTACCCGGCGGCTGATTGTACACGAAGCCGTATACGACACCATAAAAACCAAACTGGTAGCAGCCTATAAACAACTAAGCATCGGCGACCCGCTCGATGAAAACAACCACGTGGGACCGTTGATCGATAAAGACGCAGTTATCGGTTACCAGAAAGCGTTGGAAGCCTGTAAAAAAGAAGGCGGCCGCTTTATTGTGGAAGGCGGGGTGCTGGAAGGCAAAGGCTTTGAAAGCGGTTGTTATGTAAAACCCTGTATTGCCGAAGTAGACCCTCATTTCAACATAGTGCAACAGGAAACCTTTGCACCTATTTTGTATTTGATGAAATATAACACCATCGATGATGCGATCGCCATTCAGAACGGGGTGCCGCAGGGGTTATCATCGAGCATTATGACACTGAACCTGCGGGAAGCAGAACAGTTCTTATCAGCCAATGGCAGCGATTGCGGCATTGCCAATGTAAATATCGGTACCTCCGGGGCCGAGATCGGCGGCGCCTTCGGCGGCGAAAAAGAAACCGGCGGCGGTCGCGAAAGCGGCAGCGATGCCTGGAAAGCCTATATGCGACGCCAGACAAATACGATCAATTATTCTACGCAATTACCCTTAGCACAGGGAATTAAATTTCACGTATAAATTTTCGAAGTAGAAGTAGGAAGTAAGATGTAGGATGTTCAAAGATCTTGAAAACTTGAGCATCCTGCTTTTACTTCGTACTTCTTACCTCCTACATCTTACCTCCTACATCTCTCCCACCATCCCACCCATCCCTACCTTCCCGGTTCAGACAATATAAGGAGCCTCAAAAACGTTACTACCAGTCTTTTAAGCTGAACCGGTATGAAGAAACTTTACGCACTGCTGTTATTGACCGCTACCCTATACAATGCCAATGCCCAATTGCGATTAGGAATTGTAGGGGGGCCGCAATCTTCAACAGTAAAAGAGACTAATTATATACCAGACTGGGACAATACCACAAAACCCTATTATTCCAAAAGAAGTGGTTTGAACCTGGGCGTTATAGCCGAAATGCCCATTGGGTATACCAATAAACTTTTTTTTCAGCCCGGGATCATATTCTCCAACAAGGGTAGAAAATTCGCCCGCTCTTACGATATGAATTCTGTAAAGGGCGATACCCTGTATTATAGTAATAATTTCTATACCAACTATATCGATATGCCGCTGAACCTGGCGGTAAAACTGCGTCTGAACAGAAAAAGCCGGTTCCTCATCAGCGCAGGCCCATACCTGTCGTTCTTTTATAGTGGCAAAGACAGCTGGGAAAAAAGGGATACCATTATGCGCTATAACCAGGATGAAAGCAGCATTCAGGTGGGTAAAAATGACAACAGCGTAAAAACTTTTGATATTGGGGTGAATGCCCGCGTTGGGTTTGAACTCGGCAATGTATTATTGACCGGTTTCATTAGCCAGGGCCTTACCAATTTTTACAACGCCTCGTACAGCGGCACCTTTAAACACCAGGTAATAGGCGCCTCCCTTGGTTTATGGTTGAGCAAGCGCGTGGTAGCAAGCAACGATAAAGATCGCGATGGGGTACCCGATAAAGCAGATGCCTGTCCGGATGTACCCGGTTCGGCTAAAGCAGGCGGCTGTCCCGATAAGGATGGCGACGGCGTTGCTGATGCCGTTGATAAATGTCCTGACCAGGCCGGGTTGGCGCGCGACCGCGGTTGTCCCATCTTTGACCGGGATAATGACTCTGTTCTCGACGACGTAGACCAGTGCCCTGATGTAGCAGGCACATTTAAATACCATGGCTGCCCCATTCCCGATACCGATGGCGATGGCATAAACGATGAAACAGATTTGTGCCCGGATAAAGCAGGACCTGCCGAATTCAATGGCTGCCCGATCCCCGACAGCGATGGCGATGGTGTGAATGATAAAGACGACAAATGCCCGACTATAGCCGGTTCAATAACCAATAAGGGTTGTCCGGATATTAAGAAAGAGATCGTTGAAAAAGTAAACTATGCCGCTAAAAAAATATTCTTTATAACTGGCAGCGAAAAGATCGCGGCTGAGTCGTACAGCGCGCTGAATGGTGTAGTAGCTATTCTGCGGGGTGATACTACCCTGAAACTGGTTATTGAAGGGCATACCGATAATGTAGGTAAACCAGCCAACAACCAGATCTTATCGCAAAAACGAGCAGATGCCGTTAAAAACTACCTGGTACAAAAAGGCCTTGACGCCAGCCGGTTAGAAGCCAGGGGTTATGGCCAGGATAAACCTGTTGCCGACAACAGCACACCGGAAGGCAAAGCAGCCAACCGCCGGGTTGAATTGAAGCTGTCGCAACATTAGAGAAAGAGTACCCGATACAGCTTTCGAAAAGCCCGGGCTTTACAAAATCTTATGAACAAAATATTAGCCACTCATGTAATATCATACATGTGTGGCTTTTAATTTTATATTTTGTGCCTGACAAAAACAATGAACGTTTGTAAAGGCGGGGGAAAATCTTCAAATGTTAAGAATTAGTAAAAACCAGATATTTGAGCCCTACATACCGTTAATAAACTTACGTTACGAATCTTGTAAATCTGTAAAGCAAAAAACACTTGTAAATGAACAAACTGGTAAAAGTAGCAGGATTTTTAACTGCCCTCGTGGTTGCTGACCAAACCGCTTTTGCGCAGCAGGAGAAAAGCATTAAAACAGGCGATGTGCCGAAGGGATGGCATCTGCTCGACAAAACCAAGGATGGATACTATGGGATCAGTGTCAATAAAGCCTATGATTTCATTCACTCCAAAAACCTGAAGGGTAAAACCGTAGTGGTAGCGATCATCGACTCTGGTATTGACACCCTGCACGAAGACCTGAAAGATATTCTGTGGGTAAACCCCAAAGAGATCCCCGGCAATGGCATCGATGACGATGGCAACGGATATGTAGATGATATTCATGGCTGGAACTTTATAGGTGGCAAGGATGGCAAAAACGTAAAACAGGATTCTTACGAAGGCGCCCGCGTTTATCATATGTACAAAAGCAAATTCGGCGATAAAGTAGATACCACTAAAATGAACGCCGATGAAAAAGACCAGTACAAAATGTGGTTGAAGGCCAAAGCAAAAGTAGAAGGCGATGGCAGCGACGAACAGGTTGACCTGGGCAGACTGAGAATGTTTTTGACCATGGCGCAAAAAAGCGACAGCATTTTACGGGCTGGTATGAAAAAAGATACTTATACCGGTAACGAGCTGGATACCTTTAAAACCGAAAACGGCACACAGGATACGGCCAAAGGCCAGCTGATGTTCCTTTTCAAGAACAATCAGATGATGGAAACCACCAATAAGGAGTTCCTGGATGGTTTTGAAGAGTTTGTTAGCGGGGAGGAAAGAAAAGAAGAAGCCAAATCAAAAGCCCCCGAAGATTACCGCGGTGAGGTTACCCACGATAACGAACAGGACATCAACGACCGTTCTTACGGTAACCCTGATGTAATGGCTTCCACCCCCTTCCATGGCACCCACGTGGCCGGTATCATTGGCGCTGAACGCAACAATGGTAAAGGAATGGACGGTGTTGCCGATAACGTACGCATTATGATGATCCGTGCCGTACCCGATGGTGATGAGCACGATAAAGATATAGCCCTGGCTATTCGCTATGCAGCCGATAACGGTGCCAAAGTGGTGAACATGAGCTTTGGTAAAGACTTCTCGCCCCAGAAAAAATGGATAGATGAGGCCGTTAGATATGCAGAAAGCAAAGGCGTATTGCTGGTACATGCAGCAGGGAACGATGCGAAAGACATCGATACGGCAGATAACTTCCCCAATGCGATCATGAGAGATACCCATAAAAAAGCAGCAAACTGGATCACAGTAGGCGCCAGCGGTGATCCGCAGGCCGGTGGTTTCACCGCCAGTTTCTCTAACTATGGTAAAAAACAGGTAGATGTATTTGCGCCCGGCGTTAAGATCTGGTCCAGCATTCCCGGTGGCAACACCTATGGCAATGCCCAGGGGACCAGCATGGCCTGCCCGGTAGTTGCCGGTACAGCCGCCTTCCTGCTGGAATATTTCCCTTACCTCACGCCGCAGCAATTAAAATATTGCATCATGAAATCGGCCCAGGCGCCTGGTGTTAAAGTAAATAAACCAGGAACCGACGAAACCGTTATGCTGAGCGACATCAGCCAAAGCGGTGGCATTATCAATGCCTACGAAGCCGCCAAGGTAGCTGCAACGCTTAATCCTTCAGGTAACAAAGTGGCCCCCACCGGTGCGTCGCCCAAACCTACGCTGAAGAACAAGAAAGGATAATAGTTGTAAAATATAAGTACAGGGTATACAGGAGGGCATACCGCCCCAATGTATACCCTGTTTCTTTGTTACGCGTTACCGGGCAACCTGGATCTTTTTAAGTACATTTAAAGAAAAAAGTATGGTGAATAAAAAGGACATTACCGTACCTGATTTTTACAAAACCTATCTCAATGCCTTGCAGGAAGACAATCTGCAGGAAGCCCTGGCCAACAATACCCGCCGTTTTAGAAAACTGCTGAAACAGATGCCCCACAAAAAGATCAACTATGCCTATGCAGAAGACAAATGGACCATCAAGGAATTGTTGCAGCACATCATCGATTCGGAAAGGGTATTTATTTACCGGGCCCTCACTTTTGCCCGGCATGATGCCGCCCCCCTGCCCGGTTTTGACGAAAACAACTGGGCCATAGCAGCCAAAGCCCCCAAACGCAAATGGAACGAACTGGTAGAAGAGTTCAAGGCCCTGCGCAGCGCCAATGAACTGTTCCTGCTTTCACTCGACGATGACCAGTTACTGCAAACCGGTTCCGCCAACAACAACAACATCAGCGTTGCCGGACTGGCATTTGTTTGTGCAGGCCATGTAGCCCATCACATGCGTATCATCCGCGAAAGATACCTGGGTGAACAACCGGCCAAAAAAGAAAAGGCGAATGCAGTAAAGAAGAAGAAAAAAAAGAAGGCGGGGGTTAAGGTGAAAGTGAAGGGACAAAGGGCGTAGGGTTGATTGGATTAACACGTTGACAAGTGAGTTGTGAGTTGTGAGTTGTGAGTTGTGAGTTGTGAGTTGTGAGTAGCTCGCGAAATAGAAAAATCCGCCAGCCAGCGAAGCAGGAGGGCTGTTCCTATTGCCTACTGCCCACTGCCTTTCTCCCATTGCCCATTGACTATTGCCCATTGCCTCTCTGCCCTCTGCCCTTTCACCTATGCATTTTCCTAATGCTCTCTGTGAACATAATGTATAGGGTCTTTAGCGCGGGGTGTTGTTGTAAAAGGGCGAGGTGTTTTTGAATGGTGGCTTCATCATTGCGTACGGCCGGGCCCGTTTGTACTGCTGCAGGTTCATAATCATGCAGGCGTTCGGCTACCGAAGTGATCAGTGGTAACAACATATTGAAATCAACATGTTCCTGTAAACAATAAGCTTTTGCCAGGGCATATAAATGATTGGTAAAATTACTTACCATAACGGCTGCCACATGCAACTTCAACCGCTGATCATCACCGGCCTGCTGCACCTGGTTAGAGATGGTATTGGCAAATTCGGAAATAAGGGCCAGGTCATCCGCCGTATTGCCATCTACCAAAAAAGGAATATCAGGCAATTCATTCAATTCACTACGGAGGCTTTGCAACGGATATAAGATGCCGTAGTTGCGGCTGCAAACGCTTAACACGTCTTTAGAAACCGCACCGGCGGTATGTACTACCAGTTTATTATTCAGCTGCAATTGGGAGGCGATGTCGGCCACAGCGGTATCGCTTACGGCCAGCACATAAAGATCGGCATTGGGATTAAGGTGCTGCAGATCGGTGGTGAACGGAACACCCAATACATCGGCCAGTTCTTCAGCATGCAATTGATTTCTTCCGCACACCTGCACTATTTCATGGTCGGCCTTCAAAAACCTTTTACCTAATATAGTCGCAACATTTCCTGTACCGATAATAACTATTCGCAAACTGAGTTATTTAGTGTGTAAGTTATTTAGTTCAAGGTTGTTTTCAGCAGGGTGGTTACTTCAATAGCTAGCTGTTCTTGCCTTCAAGCATGGGCACAAACGAAAACTTGTCGAACAATTCTTCCGTTACACTACCATCGCGTTGTTTGGTAAGACGTAACATACGTTGGATGTTGCCCTCGCCTACCGGTATTACCATTTTGCCACCCACTTTTAATTGTTCAATCAATTTAGGTGGAATGTAGGGAGCAGCTGCAGTAACGATCACCTTGTCAAAGGGAGCATAGGTGGGCAGGCCTTCGTACCCATCGCCATAAAAATATTTAATGTTGGGGTATTTGCTTCTCAGCACAAAACCGCGGTGTTCTTCAAACAATTTTTTCTGACGCTCAATAGTATATACCTGAGCTTGTATTTCGCCCAGAATAATTGCCTGGTAACCACTGCCCGTACCGATCTCCAGCACTTTTTCGTAAGGCTTTACCTCTAACAACTGGGTTTGATACGCAACAGTATATGGTTGAGAAATGGTTTGTCCTTCCGCAATAGGAAAAGCCCGGTCTTCATAAGCGACCCTGTCTAAAGCTGAATCGAGAAAATAATGCCTGGGAACATGTAATATAGCTGTTAGCACCCGTTCATCGGTAATGCCTTTCTGTTTTAATAGATCAACGAGCTGTTTACGCAATCCTTTATGCCGGTAACTGTCTTCAAACGTTCTCATTCACTGCAAAGATAGCTCAATTTAGTTTTCAGCTGGTGAAAGAAAGTCACTTAGTGGAAGCAAAGGGCAGAAGGCAGAGGGCAGAGGGCAGAGATAGAAAGGCAATGAGCAACGAACAATGGGCAATGACTTAATGCAATTGCCCCAAAACAGCTACGCTGTTTTGGGGCAATTTATATTTGCTTTCGCCTTTGGGCTTTAGCCTTATCATTAAGAAATTTCATTTCTGCCTTCTGCCCCTACAGTTCCCCTCTCGAGGCCGCATACAACTCATACCAATCCTGGTGATCGAGGTCAATAGAAAATGCATTGGCAATATTGCGGATCCTTTGCTCATTGATGGTGCCAATTAATGGCAGGGCGCCTAATTTCACCAGCCAGGCAACAGCAAGAGATTCGATATCAGCATTGTATTTTTTGCCAATTGCTTCCAGCACCGAACGTACTTTTACGGCCTGTGCATCGGTTCCATTGGCAATACGGCCTGCCGCCAGCGGTGCTGATGCCAGTGGACGCATATAGCGTTGTTTGCAATAATCCAACTGGCCATTGTCGAGTGCTGCGGTGTTCAACAGGTTCAACTCAAAATGATTGGTTACAATGGGCGTTTTTAATAACGAAGCCAGTAACTGATGTTGGAACACAGTGAAATTCATCACCCCGATATTTTTCACCTTACCGGAATCTTTCAGGCGTTGTAAGGCCAGTGCTGTTTCTTCCACATTCGATAAAGGATCGAGGTGATTCAACAGGAAAATATCGATATAATCTGTACGCAGTTTCCGCAGTGAATTATCTACACTTTTAAGAATGTGCGCAGCAGAAGTATTATAGTGATTAATGCGAACACCTGGCGCCTCGGCATGAGGAGTAACAAACCCACATTTCGAAAACAACACAATGTCTTCCCGTTTGAACGATTTCCGGTTGATCAGCTTGCCAAACAGTTCTTCACATTGGTAGCCGCCATATATATCAGCATGATCGAATGTGTTAATGCCCAGTTCCAGACACAGGTTAACGATCTTTTCCATGGTTTGGGCGGCATCGCCTGTTACTTCATTCCATCTGTAAAATCCATAAATAGCTGGTGATACTTTGGGGCCCGAATCGCTGAGATAAATTTTTTCCATTCCAATTACTGTTTTGGTACAAAATACAATAATCGGCATTAAACCAATACAATGCAAACTTTAAAGGCTACAAGTTTTGATAGTGAACGGGAAATCAAAAGCCCTTACCGATGTACCGGGAAGGGCTTTTTTAAGTGTATTTATAACCAGGTTTAATCAGCTTCTTTTATATACTACCACCAGCTTGGGAAATTTATCAGCAAGGCTGAGATCAGGGTTATGGCTGGATACAAAAGTGCGTGAGTTATAATTTGGATTATTATTGGCCATTTGCAGCATAAATCCATAATTGAATTTATTGCGGGTCATGTAAAGTAATGCCTCTGTTACAATGAAGTTCATATCCAGCTGTGCCTCTTTGGTGTCATAGGCCATTGCATAAACAGCGCCGGAGGTAACTGGTTGATTATTCCAGTTAACGGTTGCAGGCGACCAGTCTGAGGTGATCATTTTTGCATTAAACCCGTTCTGAGGACCGGTATTCGCAGTTGTTCCATTCTGAGTTGTGCCCGGATAAGAATACAAATACAGGTTAGCGCTAACGATGGTTTGATTGGGAGGAATGCTACTCAGATCAAATTTGATCATTGGCCGTACCTCATACCAATCGTTATTGGGTTTTAGCCAGAACATTACCGGCAGGTCATAAGTGGGAACATAGCTTCGATCGTCTGGTGCTGCCAATGGGCTAATAGCCGCTAAATTGAATTCCCATGGGTTATTAACCGGTTGCAACGTCAATGTTTTTAATTCAACAGGGTTTACCTGTATGGAAACAGTATCAACGCCAACAGCACCTTCATTATCGGTTGACTGTAACTTAAATGAATAGTTACCGGATACTGAAAATATGATAGCGGTTGATTCGGCACCCGGGTTAAGGATATTTGCTTGCCTGGGCCCGGCAATCTGGCTCCATAAATTGGACACGACACTCCCATCATCAGTGATTGTACCTTTTACCCTGGCAGAATCAGGGAGGGTAATGGTCTGCGAAGGCCCGGCATCTACTATAGGTGCCTTGTTTTTATTAGGGTTCACCAGTATTGCAACAGTGTCAACGCCAACAGCGCCTTCATTATCGGTTGACAGTAACTGAAATGAATAGTTACCCGGTACAGAAAATATGATAACGGTTGAATCGGCACCCGGATTAAGGATATTTGCCTGCTTAGGCCCGGCAATCTGGCTCCATAAATTGGCCACGATTTTGCCATCATCAGTGATCGTACCTTTTACCCGGGCAGAATCTGGGAGGTAAATGGTCTGCGAAGGCCCGGCATCTACTATAGGTGCCTTGTTTCCTGCATTTTTTTTACAACTTGCTATTGATAATATCAGTACGATGGCGATCAGTAAATAACGGGGTCGGGTCATATGTTTTCACTTTTTGGATGCTACATTTTAACATCCAAAATAAATGCGTAAGCTTCTGTAAAGCAAGTTAAAAATCATTTATTTAATAAATGCGTCGATTTTGCCGATAAATGTGCAGAATTGGCAATAACCGTGCAGCCTTTTCTACCCCCGAACGCTTATACGCCCAACGCTTCTTCCACAACATCTTCTTCAGTAATTTCCACAGGAGTTTCCGGATCTGCTGCTGGCACCTTACGGCCAACAAACACCCACGTTAATCCCAGGGCCAATACCAGTAACAGAATACTTATCCAGATCACTTCATGAACCCCAAACCGGGTAATGATCATCCCTCCCAAAAAGGTACCCAGGGTTACGCCTGCATTCCCAAACGACACCATTAAACTGGCGGCCAGTTCAGGCGCCTCCGGTGCTTCGGCAGTTGAACGGGTTTGACCGATCAAAAAACCACCGGTATGAATAAAACCCCAAATACCGATAATAGCCGTCATGGGTATAAACAAACCACCGAACGTATACGCCAGCATGTGTACTGCTATTAACGATAACAGGAAAAACCGTGTTGTCAATAAAACATTTTTACTCAACGCCAGCCCCGTAACCCAATTGCCCGCAATACCGGTAGCACCAAACAACAACAGCATCAGACTAATCTGTTTTCCGTTCATGCTGCTGATCTTGCCCAGATATTCGGCCAGGAAACTATACGTAGCAAATATGCCGGCAATCATGATCATGGTTGCCACCAGGTTCACCCACATTTGTCCTTTCTTTAAAATCACCAATTGGCTTTTTACCGATTGATTTTCTATTACCGGCATAGAAGGCACAAATGCCAGCAGCGCTGCAAATGCAATCAGGTTAATGATTCCCGATACTATAAAAGAAGCCTGCCAGTTGATCAGATCAGCTATGTACGTGGTAATAGGTACTCCCAATACCGTGGCTACACTTAACCCGCCCAGCACTACAGATACCGCTTTAGGCGCATCTTTGGGTTCTACCTGTTTAGATGCGGCTACCGTTGCTACAGCCCAAAAGACCGGGTGCAAAAACGCGGGTAGAATTCTTGCTATCATCAACACAGTGAAATTGGGCGATACCGCCGATAAAATATTGGAGAGCACAAAGGTCAGCAGCACCAGGCACATCATCACTTTTCGGTTGATTTTAGAGGTTAGCAGCACCGAAAAAGGACCAGTAAGCGCAATGGTCAATGCAAAACCACTTAACAGCCAGCCGGCCGTATCGATAGACACCTGAAAATGTTTCGCAATGGCGGGCATAATACCAATAATGCCAAATTCTGTTGTAATAATGCCAAACGCCCCCAGCGCCATAATGTAGATAGACTTCTTCATAGATTCTTTTATTGAAATATTTCGATATATTAGTCAATAGGATCTCCCCAACAGACTTAATACCTGTTGATATTCATATATGCAGCATTTGCCTGAGCTGTTTTTCTACCCTTTCAGGGCATTCAGGAAGCTAATGTACTCGCCGAGCACTTTCTGATTTAAATTGTACTTGAGGTTGCGCCCTTCTTTTTCAGGGATCAGTAGATCTGCATCTACCAGTTGTTTCAGGTGATGGGATATGGATGGCTGCGCCAGGTCCAGTACGTCATGAACTTCTGAACAATACACCGGATTGGAATTCTTTCTGAATTGATCCAATATCCGCAACCGGTGCGGATCGGCTAAAGCCCGGGAGATCTTCTCAATTTTTTTACTGTCCATACCTCACATTTTAAATACCGGTGCAAATATAAATAGATAAATCGAAATACTTCAATGTATTTGTGTTAAAATTAATTGCCCCTGGCAGAAAGCGGTAAAAAAAGGCCACCCATGAACAAGCAGGATGGCCATTCCCCTCCGGGATCCCGGGAATCTCGGGATAAAGCAGAACCTTAACGACTTATTGAAACGATGTATATTATTTGATCTTTCTGTCTTTTATATATTGTGCAAACACCAGGTGTATTATTTTCATATAGTCTACATCAAAAAACGAACTAATGCTAACGATCTCCTGTACCGTAAGATCATCAACTTCCGAAGTAAGGCGGGTTATTCGTGGATTATTGGTATGAAGATATTTCCCCAGCGGACTCTTTGGCATGTAATTGAAGATCTGCCTGAATTCGGTTATATGCCCTGTTTCGATCATGAACTTAATACTTTCATATCGCTTATCCATACTCATTATTCAAAATAAAAAAGAAATAGTGATTAAATTGAGAAAATCACCGTTTCGTAGTTTTTTTGTTTTGAACGAATACTGCATTATTCCATTCTGTACTTTTATCGGGCCGCTTTCTTACCGGGTCTTGTTCGTTTATACTCATCCTGCAAAGCCAGGTTCACCAGCACTTTTGTCTCAACCCCTATGGCTTTGGCTATTTTTGATAGTTCTATTAACTTAAATGCAAGGGGATCGCTGATAAGCCGCGTAAAGCGGTTGTTGTTGGTCTTTAGCTCACGGCTCACCACTGACTTGGGAATATAATCGAAGATCTGTTCAATCGTTTTAATCTCTCCTTTCTCAATAAAAATACGGGCAACATTATAGCGATTATCTTTGATCATGTTATCAAAGTACCTCATATTCATTCAAACTAAAGCATAATAGGACGAAGACGTATCAAGAAAGTACAAGGTGTACGATCCTGTTTAATTATTGTATTTTTTATTATTGAAAACATACTTTTTCAGGACACGCCAAGGCGTTCAGTTTTAAAATGATAGCTGTATAACGAGGCATGCAGATTGAGCGGGATCATTTTTTTGGAACCCGGCACATATATAAATTCCAGCACATCTGAGGTAAGCCGGGAAATATTGCTATTTTTATTTAATGATCTCCCGTAGTAAAAGCCTGGTTTTGTTTATTTTACTTGTACCCGGCTCCCCTTTTTGCATGGCCCAGAAATGGCAAACACAAACCGATAGTCTGTTGCAGGCTTTCAAAAAGGCTACTACCCCGGTGCAAAAAGTAAAACTGCTCACCGATGCCGCCACCATCTTTCTGTTGCAAAACCCCGATACCGCCCTGTTGTTGAGCAGTGAGGCCGAAGCCATAGCCGAAAGCAACGGTAATGATACGTCGCGGGCATTGGCCTATGCCGCCAAAAGCGCCGCCTATCTGATAAAGGATAACGATGCCATGATCCTGGAATATGCGTTAAAAGGTTTACAACTGAGCGAACACACGCCGTTGCCTCCCGATGTGCTGGCTGCCTTAACACGCAAACTGGGTTTTGTATACAGGAATACCAACCGTTTTAACGAGTCGGTAGAAGCCTATAAAAAAGCACTGGCGTACTCTACCCGATCGCATAACCTGTACGATATGGCCACCACCTCTTCCAACATCGGCAACATTTTTAATTCGTTCAACAAATACGACAGCGGCCTTATTTACCATAACAAAACAATCGAGATTGCAAGAAAGGCCAATTTTAAAGACATCATTGTGCGGTCGTATATGCAGATCATCAATTCATACAATGGATTGAAACAATACCCCAAAGCATTTCAGGCAGTAAGCGATATGCAACCCTACTTAAACGATCCCGATGTAACCCAGGTTACAAAAGGATTGGTATATACCGTTATTGCCAGTTTGGATATGCGCCATGGTTCCCCACAACATCCGCTGGCTGCCCGGTACCTCGACAGCATGAAGCACCTGATCACCCATACAGGGCCCGGTAAGGAAAACCTGATCAACTATTACCTCAACCGCTCGCTGCTTGAATTCAGCCTGAACCATTTTGATTCGGCATCTGCTGCTCTTGAAAAATACAATGAGCTGAAAAAGACGCGCGACGATGAGATCATCAGCGGCCATGCCCAGGAACTGGCCACCCGCTACGAAACGGGTAAAAAAGAGGCGCAGATAAAAGACCTTGACCAGCAAAACCGCCTGCGCAAAAAATTATTATTCGGGTCCTTTACCGCGTCTGCCATCTTCCTGGCCCTGTTATTCTGGGTATGGCTGCAGAATAAAAGGATAAAAAAGCAGGAAACGCATTTGAATTATTTAATGAAAGAACTGCATCACCGGGTAAAGAACAACCTGCAGATCGTAAGCAGTCTGCTGAACCTGCAAAGCGCCCGGATCGATGATGCCCAGGCCCGGAAAGCGCTTATGGAAGGCCAGCACCGCATAGAAGCCATGAGTCTCATACACCAGAAACTCTATCAAACAAAAACAACCAGCCGGGTAAACATCCAGGAATTTATTGCCGAACTATCGGAGAACCTGTTACATGCCTACGGTTACAAAGCACATAATTTTAACCTGCAGTTACAGGTGGAGGTAAAAGAACTGGAAGCCGACATGGCTATACCGGTAGGCCTGATCCTGAATGAAGTGGTGACCAATGCCTTTAAATATGCTTATAAAAATGTAAGCGACCCGGCCCTGTACATTTCATTACAGGAACAGCCAAACAAGCTGCAGTTAACCATTGGCGACAATGGCCGGGAGCTTACCGAAAAGGCCTGGAAATATTCCACCTCCTTTGGGCGGCAGCTGATATTATCGCTTACCCAGCAGCTGGAAGGGACCATGCAATTGAATTGTGACAGCGGTTCTGTATTTACTTTTACATTTCCTGTTAAACCGGTACAAGCATGAACGACGACAAAGTAAGGATCATGATCGTGGAAGATGAGTCTATTGTAGCCCTGGACCTCTCGATGCGTTTACAAAAGGAAGGATATGAAGTAGTGGGCATTGCCGCCAGCAGCGACGATGCCATTGCCCTGTATACCGATCAAAAACCCGACCTGGTATTGATGGATATTAATATCAAAGGCGCCAAGGACGGTATTGAAACAGCAGCCGCCCTGAAAAAGATCCAGGAAGTACCGCTTATTTTTCTCACTGCGTTTTCACAAAACGAATATGTAAACCGGGCCAAAGCGGTAAACCCATCGGCTTACCTGGTAAAACCATTCAATAACGACAGCCTGCATACCAGCATCCAGATAGCCATTCACAACTTTGCCGTTCCGGGTAAACCCACCGATCCACAGCCGGCAGATAATGCGAAGGAAGAAGTAAGTAAAGAAGCCCTGCTCTTCTTCAACAATTATTTCTTTGTAAAACACAATTACCGGTTCAACAAATTCTCCATCGATGAACTGTTGTTTGCCGAAAGCGATAACAATTACGTCAAGCTGGTAACTACCAATAAAAAGATCGCTTTACGGGTATCGTTGCAATACATTGCAGATAAATTCAATCACCCGGCGCTGGTGCGGGTTCACCGGGGCTTTATTGTTAATATCAAAAACATCGACAGCTTCAACGAAGAGGAAATTGTTATTGGCCCCCACCAGATCCCCATTGGCCGGAATTACAAAGATGATTTTCTGAAAAGCTTCCGGTACCTGTAAACATTACCATACAATAAACACCACTCACCAGAGTTTATATACAAACCAACGCGGATAAATGAGCTTTCTAAAAAAATTGTTCAGTAAAAAAGAGGTCCCCATTACTACCTATGCCGATTTCTGGAACTGGTTTCAACAGCATGAAAAAGCCTACTTCAATGCGGTGAAAACCGGCGGCGGCCGCATCGAAAAGGACCTGTTCGATAAACTCTCCCCCAAGCTCAATGAATTACAAGAAGGGCTGTTCCTGGTAGCGGGGATGTACGATGAACAAACCGCAGAATTGATCATTACACCAGACGGCGTTATAAAAAACATCGTGTTTGCGGAAGAGATCATACAGGCAGCCCCGGCCATAACAGGCTGGAAGTTCACCGCACTGAAACCCGCCCTGGACATGCTCGATGTGCGTATAAAGATGGAAGGTTATGTGTTCGACAAAGACCATTTATCATTTTATTCGAACGACAGCGCTATTTACCCCGATGAAATCGACATCACGGTTTTGTACCAGGACTATAAAAAAGATGATGAAACAACCATCATAAACGGCACCTATATTTTTCTTGATAACACGTTGGGCGAGATGAATTCGATAACAACCATCGACAATCTAACGGTGGCTGGTTCACCCGTCGCCAACCAGGAGCTGATCCCCATTGAAAAGCTGAAAGACTTTTTGATCTGGCGGCAAAAGGAATTTCTGGAGAAATATGATGGCCACCGGCACGATACCGAAAACGATAACTATGTAGGGCTGGAAGCCCAAATGGCCAATGGCTGGCCACTTGTTGCAGTGGTCAATTCCACGTTGCTGGAATGGGATGCCAAAGCATCGCACCCCTGGATTTTGCATTTCGACATATCCTATGACGGCAACAACCGGAATGGCCTGCCCGATAACGATACCTATCAGCTGATGGCCGTTTTTGAAGAAGAAGTGATGACCGAACTAAAAGATTTTGAAGGCTGCCTGAACATAGCCCGGGAGACTGCCAATAACAAAAGAACGGTTTTCTTTGCCTGCAAGGACTTCAGAAAGCCATCAAAAGTGCTGAACAGGCTCATAAAAGAATACGATGGCCAGCTCAGGATCACATATGATGTTTTTAAAGATAAGTATTGGCAATCGATGAATAAGTTCATGTCTAACTAATAAAAGAAACATTTTATCGTAAAAACTTGCACAGGAAAGTATAATTACTATATTTACTTTATATAAAAAATGTTGAATATACAATTCAATGTTTTTTGCCCCTAAAATCCAAAATTCCAATATCTAATATCCAGCCTATGCAAGCAGATAGCATGAAAACCGTACGTACCATTGCCATCGTGTATTCAGAAGCGGCCTCTGGTCCCCTCTCCGCTGCTACCGCATTAAAAAATGTATTACAAACCCGCAATCCGCATTGCCATGTACGCCTGGTGAATATCGCAGAGATCTTCGATCACCATCCCCTTTTCGGAAAGATTGTTCGCACCGGTATTAATTTCTTTAACTGGCAGTTGAAAAACGACCGGGTTGTTGGTTTGCAGAAGCAGATCGGCCTTATGCAGTTTTTTCATAACCAGATTGGTAAAAGAGGCATCCGGAAAATTGCCCGGTACTGGACAGCCTCACCGGCAGACATCGTGGTATCTGTAACACCCATCTATAATCCGGTATTGTATCGGAGTGCACAGCTGGCCAATCCCGATGTAGAATGCATTACCGTGCCGGTTGATTTTGAAGAAGTGCGTTCCGGCTATTGGTTTACGCCCGATGTAAAACAGTATTATCTGAATGGTACTGCCCGGTTGCAGTTACAGGCGGCCAAAGCAGGTATTCCCGAAAAAGAACGTTGCCGCATAGATGGCATGCCGGTTGGTGTTTGTGCGTATGAATGCACCCCGCACAACCGCAACGAACAATTAAGAGCCATTGGCCTGAACCCCGCATGGCCCGTTGGCTTTCTGTCGTTCGGCGCACAGGGTTCCCGCAGCATCCTGGGCATTGTGAAAGCACTGGCCCGGCAACACCGCAATCTGAACCTGATCATTATGTGCGGTAAGAACAAAAAATTATTCAAACAGGTAACGGCCTTAAAACTGCCTTTCCCTGTAGCAATATATACCTATTTACCTAAAACGCCTTTGCGCCACCTGCACCTGGCCGATTTTGCCATAGGCAAACCAGGCGCTATGACCATTACCGAATCGCTGATCACCCAAACGCCCCTTATAGTACAACAAAGCAAGGGCATGCGCCCAGTTCAAAAAGCTAATGAAGAATGGCTTAAACAGGCGAAAACCGGTATTGTAGCGTCTACCCCCGAAACAATAGCCGCTGCAGTAAATGAGATCGTAAATAACCCGGTCTTCAAAGAACAGATGGACGAACACCATCACCAGGCACTTTATCAAATGGCGGCGTTTATAGAAAAGATTGGTAAATTAAACCAGATACATAAGCCCTATTTACATGTCACAGCTTAACCCAACCAACACAAAAAAGAAAGGAACAAAAAAACAACCGGCAGACTGGCCGCAAGCCGATAGCTCCCCAAACCTGGCAGTTCATGATCTGCCACATGAATCATCGACCCTGGAATGCTGGAACCAGAACTGCCATTTGGCAACCATACAAGGCCGGCATTTCTCTCTGTTCGCCTCCTTTACCCGAACGGTTATCGGAAAAGACGAACAAACCGGCGAAGCCATCTTTACCCATTCCGTTCGCTGGGCCCTTACCGACACCGATACCCAACAATACCACCCCGATTCCCTGGCCGACCGCACAGACGCCCTCGTTAGCAATACCACCCTGCAGTTAGTGATCGATTACAATAGTTTTCAAAAAATACAGGAAGGAAAATACCAGCTTAAATTGCACAACCCCTTAACCGGTGTAGGTTGTGAACTGAATTTTATTCCCTTCGTAAACCCCGTATTGCACGGGAACAATGGCCTGGTTACCGGTTCGCGTGGTGAAGACCTGTTCTATTATTTTATTCCCGCCTGCGAAGTAAATGGCACCATAACACTGCCTGGTTCGGCATCGTTCGACGTAGAAGGCTGCGGCTGGTACGATCACCAGTTTGGCAAACCCAAAACAGCCAGGGCAAAAAAACAACAGCTGTCATTGAACTGGTTCTCCATTCAACTGGATAACAGCTGGCAGATCACCGCCTACGAATTGTACGACACCAATAAACAACCGGCTTTATTCGACAGCATTAAACAACCTGCCGTCCGCTGGGGAGTGCTGATAGATCCCGATGGCAACGCCGCGCCCCTGGCCGATGTTCAGTTAACGCCCGGCGCAACCTTTACCAGCGCGCGCACGTTTATCGCCTATCCCATACAATGGCAATTAGCCATTCCCGAATATTATATCGACCTTGACATACAAGCCGCCCTACCCGATCAGGAATTCATCACTGTTGTTGACAAACCCGCTTTCTGGCAGGGAAGAATACAAATTAGTGGCCGCTTCGGGAAAAGAAGTGTGAATGGATTAGGATATATTGAACGAAGTTGAAAGCAGATACAAGTTTATAAGTTGAAAGTTTAAAGTTGAAAGTTTTAAAATACAAGGCTTCAGGCAAATACCAATCGTCCCAACCAGCTATGCTGATTGGGACGATTGCTTTAAGCTTTAGGCTTTCTGCCTCGCCTGCCTGGAATAAAAAACCCACCCCTGCCTCCCGCAAAGCGGGACAGGCTCTCCCAGGAGGGAATCCCTTAAAACAAGCATTAACTAAACGACATTGATTGCCTACTCTTCGCCTGCCGAAGGCGGGCCCACTGCCTACTGCCTTTCTCTCTGCTCTCTGCCCTCTGCCTTCTGCCTTTCTCTCTGCCTTCTGCCCTCAAAAAAAATAGCCCCAACTTATCGTCGGGGCCATTTCGTTTATAAGGTACGTTACGGGTGTAGGAGTACTATTTAATGATCTTGAATTCTACACGTCTGTTCTTTTCACGCGCAGCAGGAATGTCTTTTCCTTTTTTGTCTTTCTCTTTTTCCAGCGGTTGGGTAGCACCATAGCCTTTTGCAATCAGTCGGCTGGCATCGATACCGGCATTAACCAGGTAATTCACACAGGCGTCGGCACGGGCCTGAGACAATTGCTGGTTGTAGCTTGCAGAACCAATACCATCGGTGTGGGCTGAGATCTCAACCTTAACCGTTGGATTGGCCTTCAGGTATGCAGCCATATCATTCATATAAGCATACGAGGACGGGTCAACTTCTTTTTCGTTATAACCAAACCTGAGGTCGTGCGTTACCAGGCTTGCCTGGCCTTTGAACGGATCAGGGATTCTGGCGAGGCAGCTCTGCCCAATATTGATGGTATCTGAACTGGCGGTGGCAGAAGCCAGCGCGGCATTTTTATACTTATCCATTCCGGCAGAAAGGCGAACTTCCTTGCCAATTTCAGTTTCCAGCGTATAATACCCTTCCGCATTGGTTGTTTGCGTGGCAACGGGTTGTCCGCCGGTATTGGTGGCCGTGATGGTTACCCCGGGGATGGGTGTTTTATTTTCACAATCCACAATTTGTCCGCTGAAGTATTGATGGTAAGATTTATGCAGGGAGAATAATTCCAGGCAGCACAGGGATGCACGGTCGCTGCTGATGATGGCATCTTCGAGCAGGTTCTTACCGCGGCTTACAAAATAGCTGTCGTTTTTAACGGAATTTACGGGATAGCCGAGGTTCACTGCTTCAGACCAGCCGCTGCCAAAAGCACCGGTTGAGGAGAACAGATCGAAACCACCCATACCGGTACGGCCTTTGGAAGCAAATACGAGCGTGTTACCGGCAGCAAAATAAAAAGGCGCCCCATCATCTTCTTTGGTATTGATTTCCTTTCCGATATTCATGGCTTTACCGGGGCGGCCTTCTTTCAATGGAGTATACCAGATGTCGAAACCACCCTGGCCACCCGGCCGGTTGCTCGAGAACAACAGGTATTTCCCATCTGCAGTAACATGCGGTTGACGGGCATCCGTGCCTTCTACATTAACGGAGCCTTGTACCAATACGGCAGGTGACCAGCCACTGCCGCTGTTTTCACTGCTGTAAATCGCAAATGTTTTTTTACCATCAGCCAGGGTATTCCAGCCTGTGAAGAACATCTTTTTACCATCGGGTGTAAACGTAGCTACGCCCTGGTGGGTGCTGGTTATTCCGGTGATGGATAATTTCTGTGCTTCATCAAAACTGCCGCTGTGTTGCGCGGTAGTATATAAAGCATTATTGTATTCCGTTGTTTTGTTGTGCTCATCAACGCTGCTGCGGGTAGCGGTGAAAACCAGAGTGCCGGCATTCATCCAGGCTGCGGCATAGCTGGCGCCTTCTTTATTAACCTGGTTGTTCAGTTTGGCTATTTTCACATGTCCCTCACCCTGCTGCAATTGCTGTTGAATAAAATTGCAATTGGCCAGTTCAAGCGTTGCTTTGGATTTGTAATCGGCAGCCGGTTTTGTTTTCAGGAATTTCTCCAGTTGTTGCTGCGCCTGGCTGTATTTACCATTGGCCCGCAAACAAATGGCATAGTCGTACAACGCATTGGGATACGCGGTGGCATCCATATCGATCACCTCTTTGTAATATGGTTCTGCATGACTGTAGTCCTGCAATTTGTAATACGAATCGGCCAGATTATACAACAGCGTTACTTTGGGGTTCACGCCTTTGTTGTTGGCTGAACCGGCAGGCCTTTTTTCAACCTGGTACGGCTCGTATTTATTTTGAGCATTCTTATCGCCTGCCAGTGATTTTTCATAATACTGGGTGGCGGAATAATAATCGCCTTGTTTATAGAATTTATCAGCAGCCCGTTTGTAATTTTTTACAATCTGCGCATGACCTGCTTGAACAGTTATTACCAGGCCTGATATTATAATTATATGTTTAAGCATTCTTTTTGAATTATGATCATGAATGGTTACTTTCTTCCCCTACATTGCCGGACAAACAAACGGAACCCGTTTTGCTTTAATGGCCCGGCTGCCGATCACAGACAGCGAGATCTCGAAACTGTTGGCTTTACCGCTGATCTTCGACAGATCGCTGGTGCCCACATCGTAACTCAGGCCCAGAACAAAATTCTTATAATATACGCCCGCATAGGGAACGATGGCGTCTTTGATGCGGTAGTTGGCGCCGATCAGAAAATCGGCATCCTCATTGATATTGCTTTGCACATAGGCACCGATCATTTTTTCAGAAGCTTTTCCCTGGCGCATATACAACAGGTTGGGCGTAATGCTGAGCCCTTCGGAGATGTTGAACTGTGCACCGCCATGGGCCGTTAAACGAACCGGCATTTTGGTAAGTTCGGGGCCATTGGTAAAAGGATCTTCCGGTTGTGTTAAATGATAAGCGGAAAGTCCGGCAAAAATGTTCATCTTTTTACCCGGAGTAGCATCGTAATAAACCACACCTGCGCCGGCATCGAAATTCGAAGCGGAGGTTTTATTCAACGGCTCACTAAATGAAGGGTCAACGGTGCCGGTACTTCCATTATACATGCCATTGGTCTGCAACTTAGACTGATCAAAACGGCGGTTGATCAATCCCAACGACATCCCCATTGAAATGCGCTGATTGCCATCTGTACCAAACCGCACACCTGTATACGCCATAGATGCATAAGCCGTAAGGTAATTATAACCGGCGCTCCCAGCCTGCTGGTTCATGATGTTCAACCCTACGTTTACATTCTTGTTGGTGGTAATATCGGCCGAGATACCAGGGGTAGCGAACGGGCTTGAAAGCGCGTCCCACTGACGGCGATAGATCGCGGTTACGCGGTAGTCCCCATCCATAACACCCGTTAAGCCTGGATTCAGCCACAACGGATATATGTAATACTGCGAATAGTGCGGGTCTGTTTGCGCCTGTGTGGAAATGCCACTCAGCACAGCCATCAGCCCCATCGTGAATATTGCGAGGTTTCTCATAATAGTTAGTTTTATGGTTTTACCAATGTTTTGCATGTCAATACCGGCTTAGCGGATCAAACTGATAGTTCCTTTTTTGTTTTCAACAGTACCGTCCAACATGGTCATGGACAGTACATATACATACACACCAACTGGTTGTTGTTTGCCATTGAAACTGCCATCCCAGCCATTTTGCTGACTGCTGGTTTCGAAGATCTTCTGTCCCCACTGGTTAAAGATCATCAGGTGCATGGTCCTTATTTCGTGGCTCTCTATTTTAAATTCATCGCTTTGGCCGTTGTTGTTGGGCGTAAAGGCATTCGGTACGAAATACCTGTTATTGGGTGTACGGGCAACCAGTTTATCGGAAGTAACAGTTGGACAATTTACCGAAGACCCCTGCGCCTGAACGGTAAAGGAAACCTCGGTACCTCCTGTTAACCCGCTCACCACATGGTACAAGCCGGTTGAACCTGAAGAAGGCGTAACATAAGTGGTTCCATTGGTAGACACTTTATAACCTGTTGCATTGGCTACTGCATTCCACGAAAAACGGATAGAGGTAGTGGTAGTAGTATCCACTTTTGCTACAGGTGCTGCGCCTAATTGTAAACACAGGGTACGGCCTGTTACTTTAGCGGAAGTATCGTTTGGACAATCAACCGTTGTACCCAGCGCTATTACATACAGGGAAACATCGGTTCCGGCAATTACATTCGAAACAGTATGGGTTGTTCCCGTTGCACCGGTAGAAGGCGCCGCATAATTCACCCCATCGGTTGAAACCAGGTAACCGGTTGCATTGGTCACTGCATTCCACGCAAAACTCACCTCACTGGTAGTTGTATTGCTTACTGTTGTAACAGGCTTGGTCAAAGCCAGGCAAAAACTGAATTCAAATGCACCGATATCGGGTTTTGCATGACGGGTCAGGTTATTGATATCAGTAGTAATACCAACCGGTGTACCCTTATTATCAAATGCCTGGATGGTAGGTGTAAAATCAATACCAGCAGGGTTTTGGAAAACCGGGTTCATGCTGATGGAATTGGTATCCTTGTTCAAAACCTGCCACAGTGCCAGCGTAGCATAATCCTTGGCGTTGTAAAAGGCCGTGAAATTCCTGGTGCCGGCTGTAGAAGCATCATACAGGTTATTGAAATTAGTTGTAAAGGTGGTGGCAGCTGTATTGATATATATACAATGCTTGGGACCGGCGCCGCCTCTTTTAATCACAATGTTATTATTCTTGATCAGGATACCCAATGCAGCGCCACTATTATAAAAACCCTGCGTTTTTTGTGTGGTGGTTGCAGTAGCATCTTCCAGTGAGATAGTATTGTGATAATACTGTACGCTATCAGAACTGAAGTTGTAAATACCTATTTGTGGACCAGCGCCATTGAAATTATAAATGAGGTTATTGCTAACAATAACGGGCTCGGCCAACGTGGCATCGTTTTCATCGTTATAAAGGCCATAACTATTGGTGGTGCCGGTCAACTGCGCGTCCATTGGGTTATGCACCTTGTTCTTTGAGATCAATACGCTTTTTTCGGTAGCCCAGCTGGCAACACCGTACCAGGAGGAGTTACTGGTAGTACGGGTAGGCCGGCTCATGTCATTTCCTTCGATGAGGGTATTTTTTGTATTGGCTATATAGATACTATAAGCCCATGCATCCTTTATAATATTATTCGTGATCACATTGCCCTGCGTCAGCAAAGTGGGGGCTGATGTACAGGTAATACCATATTGGCCGCCAATGATCGTATTTCCCGTAATGGTATTGCTGTCGCAATAACTGGGCCCGCTGAATATATCGGTATAATTGTCCTTTAACGGGCTTATCACTATCCCAGCCTGGTTCCTGATAAAGCTGGTACTGGTATTGGTAGTATTCCCGGTAATGGTACAATTCTTAACGGTGTTGTGATCGGCATCGTTTAACAGTTGCACGCCCACGCCATATTGACTGCCAGTGGCTGCCTGTGGAACGATTTTGATATTGTCGAAAATGAAGTACCGGGTGCCATTCAGTTTTACAACCGCCCGTTCGTCTGAACTGGTCGACAAATAAGTCAATGTAGTACCGTTTCCTTTGAAGGTAACGGTATTGGTGGCAGAGGTACCGCTTATTTGTGGAATGATCAGCTGTTCGTTGTAAGGACCACTGCCTGCCGCCACATCAAACACCACCGGTCCGCTAATACCGCAGCGGATGGCATTCAGGGCGTCGTTATAACTATTGAAATTGTTACCCGCTGTAGGCTGGGCATTATTGATCGTATAGGTATTAGCCGTTAGTCTGGGTGATACAGTAACAAGAACCGGCGTGGAATAGTCAACCTGTGAATTACAGGTCACGGCGGCGCGGTAATACAGGGTACTAACCGCAGACATGCTGACAGCCGGATGCGGCAATGCTGATCCTACATTGGTATAAGTACCGTTTATGGTGGAAGACGTTTGCCACTGATAGGTTTGATTGAGACCAAAAGAGTTGCCGGCCAGGTTTAAGGCCATGGGCGCCCCTTCACAAATAGTGGTCCCCGGCAGTAAAGTAGCAGCACCACCAACCGCAGGCCCAACACAGGCTGGCGTTAAAAATTCATACGCACCAATATCAGGGTGTTGGTTATTACGAACAGCACCGGTAATATCATTGGTAATGCCTACAAACTGGCCCATGTTATCGATAGCCTTTTCAGTAGGCATCAAAGTAGTAACCAGGTCATATACCGGATCAGCGCTCACAGACAGCAGGTCGCGACCAGTTTTTGTACGCCAGTTGGCCAGCGTGTTTTGTGCACCGCCGTAATCACCTACTGCATTCCTGCCTGTACTGCCCGATGGCAAATAAAACAGGTTGCGTTCGCTGGTAAACCTGGTTATTCCCGACTGTACAGCAAGCCCGATGTTATCGGCGCTGGTGGTTCTCTTTATGGTAATGATATTATTCCAGATGTTGAAGTCTGACGTATTATCGAAATGCATTCCATAAGTGGACCCGCTTCCGGCAACAGCCGTATTTTCAAGCGAAATAGTATTGTGATAAATATTCAAATACGCAGCCCCATCACTCCAGATCCCATATTGCTCGCCCGCACTTTGAAAATCGTAAATCAGGTTATTGGCTATTGTATTGGCAGATGTAGCCGAAGCAAATGCCTGGCCCACCTCAATGCCTTTATAAAGACTATTGGGATCGGCAGTGGCATCGTACAGGTGGTGGATCTTATTGTTCACGATCTTCGTATTGATATTAGGCTCAAACAAGGTAATCCCACTACCCCTTATGTATATCGGATTGCTGACATCATTGCCCTGTACCAGCAGGTTATCGTTGTAAAACAAATAAATGCCGGAGTTCCAGTAACCAGAAATTTTATTATCGATAAGCTGGTTGCCTTTCATATAAACAACTGTTTCACCGGTGGCCGGCACACTTGACACCGTGATACCGGTATTTCCGCCGGTAATGGTATTATTAACGATCAGGTTGCTGTCGCAATAACTATTCCCCTGCGCAGAAGCAAAATCTACCGATCCGTTGATCACGATCCCTTCATTATTTTGCGGCACGCCGGTATTGACACCGTTCAATATGGTACAATTGCGAATGGTATTGTGATTGGCATCGTTCACGATGTGCACCCCTACCCCAAATTCAGAGTTGGTAAGCCCCGTGGGAACGATCTTCAGATTGTCGATGGTAACATAATTAACCTTATTCAGCAATATCAGCTCCCTTTTTAAACCATCAGTAGAAAGATAGGTAAGCGTTACGCCATTACAATTGAAGATAAGTGGTTTGGCAGCGGAACTTTGAATGTCTTCTATCAGTTGGAACCGCTCGTTATAGGGACCACTGCCCGCGGCCACGGTAACAGTTGTTGCACCGGTAAGACCGCCAGTTAAAAAGGTTACACAGTCATTGAATGAATTAAAATTTCTACCCGCTGTTGGTTGTCTGTTATCGATGGTATAGTTCCCTGAGATCTGTGCCTGTAACATACCAGGTGCACAGAGGCAACCGATCACCATGATCCTTGTTACAAATAAATTACAATACGAACGCAGGCGTTTCAAAGTACGCATAGCAGTAGAATTGGTTTTTTAATTTAACCGGAACGCAATACCGGTTATATATGTCGCTTAAAGTTATTGCAGTGTTAACCGTGTTACCCCAATGTTACCAGCCGAAACAAAAAACAGTGGTAAAGCACTATTGGAATCGTGAGTGGTCGGTAGTGAGTGGTGAGTGAGTTTCCGAATGTTCAGAAGTCTGAATAATCGCGAGCTTACTCACAACTCACCATTCACAACTCACTCTGTTAACTCGTCAACTTGTCAACCCGTCAACCTATCTCACAATCAGCACACTTCCCGATATAGTCCCATACCCACCCTCTTTAGGCTGAATAACATAATAATAGGCGCCGGTTGGTAAGGGCGTGCCATTTATATCGCCGCGCCAGGGATTGCTGTATCCTGTGCTTTTAAACACGATCTGGCCCCAGCGGTTAAATACCTGTACCGTTGCATTTTTGTAATCTTCAAGTCCCGGAATACGCCAGGTATCGTTCTTGCCATCGCCGTTTGGCGTAAAGGCATTGGGCACTTTCAATTCCTTGAACACTTTTAACAACATGCTGTCGGTGCCCTTACACCCCTTATCTCCGGTGGCAGTAATGTAATACCGGGTAGTTTCAAGTGGTGATGCCATTGGCTGCAACTGGCCGGCGCCCGATAAATTCGTTGCGGGCGACCAGGAAATAGCAGCAGTAGCCGGTGTAACCGTAGCCTGTAACAGTACCGGCTTTCCAGGTTCTGTGATCATATCCGGCCCGGCATCTACCACAGGTACCGGATATACCTTTACCACAGTGGAAGCCGTATCGGAAATACAACCTTCGCTGCTGATTACCGCCATCGTTACCGTATAGGTTCCGGGTTGTTTATAGGTTTTTGCAGGATTAGCGGCTGTTCCGGAAGTGATATCTCCAAAGGTCCATTTATATTGGGCCCCGGTTGCAGTACCCGGGTAGATACTTTTATCAGAAAAGGAGAAAGCGGTTCCGGCACATTGTTCGGTATTGGTTATTCCAATACCGGCAACAGGCCTGTCGGCAAAAGCCGAAACTGTAGTGGTAATGAAGTCTGAACAACCCTGATCGGTTGTAACGGTCAGCTTCACCGGATACGAACCGCGCGCTGCATAATAATGCGTGGGGCTCTTATCAGCAGCGTTTCCACCATCGCCAAAGTCCCATGCATATTGTAAAGTACCGGTAAACACACCCGGCACGGTGGTTTTGTTTACAAAATTTGAAGTGCCATTGGGCATACAAACTACTGCAGGCTGGTCAAACGCCACTTTAGGCATACCCGGTATGTTCACCGTTTTTGTGGCCATGCCTGCACAACCATCGCTGCTTCTGAAAGCATACATGTTTACGGTATAAGGGCCGCCGGCCACGTATACTTTATCGGGCTTCATTACATTATCAAGCGTTTTATCACCAAACTCCCAGCGCCATTTATCGATCAATGGATCAGATGAACTGGCCGTAAAGGAAGTGGTTTTGGTAGCGCAATCCGGTACGAATGTAAAATCGGCTGTTGGCCCGGGTAATACTTTTACTTCTATGACCAGCTTTTCACTATTGGTGCAATTATCAATAGAAGGCGATACAATGGTTACCGGCACATAATAAGTACCGGTTGACGGCGCCAGGGCCGGTAACGGTTGTTTATAAACATTGTACGTTTTTCCATTGATCACTTCCGTGCCGTCCGGCACCGGGTTTGAGTAATTGATATTACCATTGGGGCTAAAACCCGGCAGTGTTCCGTACCCCCAGATAATTCCGGTTGCGGTATACAATGTTTTAATGGTAATGGAAAAAGGCGTTTGAGGACAGGTATAGGTATTCGGCGTGGAACTGCTGTCGTTTTTAATTTCGGCGATATAAGTAAGGTTGTTTACATAGCTGCCCGCATTATATCCGTAGCTTTCATGATCGCCCAAACCATAGGCAATGGCATTGAAAGCCGAATCACTGCGTACCGTATGCTGCATCCCTGTTGCCGGGAATCTTCTCACTACTACTTTATAACCGGGCAAACCGGGACAATCGAGAGTAAGGTCAGTAGACGTAAGCGGCCCGGGAATGCTGCCATCTATCGACAGCGAGCTTATTCCATTCTCGTGAATGGTAAGCATTACATAATTTGCCTGAATATGTTCTTTTTCGGCGCTGTAGAATGAAACATTGTTTATGGCCTGTTCCATGGGACTTAAATAGATCATCTCCGGATCGTTGTAACTGGAAGCGCTGGTGTTACAACCTTCCTGCGAAACGATCAGCTGGGCCACCATAATTGGTTTATCGGCGGTAATATATTGCGGTGTATTTGCGTCGAAATCATAAAAGTAACCATACTGGTCCATACTGTTCAGCTTCGTGCCATTTGCGTATACATTCGTGAGTTTATCGCGCACATATACCCGGAAACGGTTTACACCAGGGATATTGATATTATCAGTATTAGCGGTAATGCCAGCGAGGTAACGCGCACCCCAGGCTGTGGCCGGAAAGATCTGCTGCATGATAAAATCACCGCTCGGAAGTCCTGCACCGGAAGGACAGATCACGGTACGGCTGCTTCCTGAAAACACGGATATAGGATGACATTTTCCATCGGCCCCGGCAACAGAAAGTATAGTTGTGCCTGACATATCATTACCTATTCCGGCACTGGTGGTAGCCCCCATTACATTAAGGATCTCCCCTTTATTCAGGGCTACTTCAAACTCCTGGTTCCGCTGTACATTACTGGCGGTTTCAAGGGATGGCTTCACCCGCACCCGGGTGTTGTTTTCTGCTGCTACCACATAAAACCAGGAATGGCTATCAGCATCATAACTCTGACCTGTGTTACAGGAAGCATAAGTATAGCCATACGTTTCAACCGGTAACAGCATGGTGGCGCCGGAACTATAATCGCCATACACATGCGCATAGGCGACAATGGCCACATCACTTTCAATATGAATATTCTTTTGGGAGATCCCTTCCCCAACGAGGCGACAATCCTCGGCTCCACTTTTGGGAATGAGGTCAGATACTACCACCTGGCCAGGGGCAATGGTGTAGTTCCTTACCCAGGTAGTATTGGAAATGCTTACTTTAACATTCGCAGTTTGTTCGGCACTCAGGTATAAGACCATCTCCTGCGTGTTGCCGGAATAAAAGAGTGTATTGTGGCCGTAGCCTACCCAAAATTCCCTTCCCTTGTTGGTAAAGTTCTGCCCATATGACATAAGGCAGGCACTTGCCAGTATAAATGTCAAAATGACTCTCAATATCAGTTAGCTTTTACGTGCTAATTTATTTATGCTCCGCCGCAAAGCGACCATAGCAAAACACCTAAAAGAAAAATAGTGGAAAAGCACTATTTTATTTCATCAACCCGCCAAATGGTGTTAACTTTCCGTTACCTGAAACCATGCTAATTGTACCTGGCTTTATCCCATGTAATTGAACACTTTGCCTGCCAGTGAAATTCACCATTCATTAAAAAAGTATATGTATGTGGCGTAAGAATAGCATTGCGGTTAGATTAGTGTGCTTGCTCTTGCTGCCTTGCTGTATGACCTTGTTTTCATTAAAAGCCCTTAGCCAGGGAGCCTTTTCTGAAAACAACCCCCAGACTATAGTTACCGGAACACAGCAGCTGAATGACACTACTTCCATAAACGCGGTTATTAAAAAAGCCGATGGGATACGGGAACAGGTCATCGACAGCGCCCTGGTGCTATATAACCAGGCTATGCGCGCCTGCCAGCTGCATCAATACAATTACGGCATGGCCAAAGCCCTTTTTGGCATCAGCCGCTGCTATAATAATAAAGAACAAAAAGAAAGCTCGGTATTTTACGCCCGCCAAGCCCTGAACTGGTGCCCTAATGATATCCGGGGCCACGAGCTAATTGCCTCCGTATACCTGGCCCTGTCTGAGATCTATTATTATCAAAACCGGTACGACTCCTGCTCCTACTACCGCTATACTGCCCTGCGCGAACTGGAGAACAACAAGGTAACCAACCCCCGCGCTCAAATAGGTGTGCTGTGCAGCATCTTACAATTCTGGCTCAACGCCCATGAAGACATTCATAACGACCTGTACATCCGGGAAGTAGTACAACGCATCAACAACATTGAACGGAATGCGCAGGCTACCAACGACAGTTCGCTGCTGTTGAAGATCTATTTTCACAAAGGCGGTTATTATAATAATATTGGCCAGAACGATTCGGCCCGCTACTACTGTGAACGGCACCTGCAACTGGGCCAGGCTCTGAAGGCCTCCCCTTCCATGACCATTGCCACCCTGCTCAACATCGGGTTAACGTATATGGACGATAAGCGGCCCGAAGCAGCTTTACAATACTATAAAAAAGCCCTGGCCGAGATCCCCGAACAAAGGCAAAGCGAGAACCGGTATGTGATCTTTGCCAATATTTTTCAGGGCGAAGCCTACGCCATGCAGCACGACTGGAAAAAAGCCATCGCCATTACCGAACCGGCGCTGGCTGAAGCAAACAATTTCCAGATCATGCACCTGAGTGACCATGCGCACAAAACCCTGGCCGATGCCTATGAAGCCCTGGGCCAGTATAAAAAAGCGAATGAGCATCGCAAACAGTATTCTCTTTTACGCGACAGTGTGCAGCGGATCCAGAAGCTGGAGATGATGTACGATATGGAAGTAAAATACCGGCTGAGCGATAAAGACAAACAACTGGCCCAGCAGGAACTGGCCATTGAACGGAATGAAAGCCGGTTAAAAACGAAAAATTTCTGGATCATTGCCATTTCGGCAAGTTTCATATTAATTTTGGCAATCGGGGTATTGATTTACCGGAACAATTACCATAAACAAACCCTGCAGGCAGAAAAGATCCGCAACCTGCGGCAGGAAATACAAATTGCCAGTCTGCAGGCCATGGTAAACGGGGAAGAAAAAGAACGGAGCCGGATTGCCCGGGAATTGCACGACGGTATTGGCGGTACCCTGGGTGCTATACGAACGCGGGTAAGCGCGATGGTGCGAAAGTACAAGACCGCCCATACGAACGACGACTTTACCGAGCTGATGCAAATGCTGGAAGAAGCGTCCGCCGATCTGCGAAAAACCGCCCATAACCTGATGCCGGAGATCCTGCTGCAGGAAGGGCTGGCCAAAGCGTCGCTGCTTTTTTGCGAACGCCTGCGCAAAGGACACAGCCTGCAGATCAATACAGAGATCTGGGGAAAAGTAAGGCGGTTGCCCGGCGATGTGGAATTAACCGCTTACCGCATTATTCAGGAGCTGATGCATAACATGCTGAAGCATGCGGGCGCAACCCAGGCCCTGGTTCAGATCGTCTTTCATGAATCGCAGCTGTGCATTACAGTGGAAGACAATGGCCGGGGAATGCCGGCAGATGACAGCCAGGGGGAAGGCATTGGCCTCCGGACCATTCGCGAACGCGTAAAATTGTTAAACGGACAAATAGATACAGTAAGTACACCAGGTGAAGGAACAAGTGTGTATATTGAACTGAACCTGGCAGCAACCAACCAAACAAAACAGCTTTGAGCAATGACAATTAAAGTAGCCATTACTGACGATCATCCAATTGTAGCCAATGGACTCAAAAAGATCCTGGATGATTTTCCCAACATCAATGTGGTAGCGGTTTATGCAACCGGTAATGCCATGCTGAAAGAAGTAGCTACTTCCATGCCCGATGTAATGCTGCTGGATATGAACCTCCCCGACCTGGAAGGCCCCGACCTCGCCCGCCAGCTGATCAAAAAACACCCTTCTATCAAAATAATCGTACTTACCAGCAGCGATGTAACCGTTCAGGTGAAAAAAATGCTGCAACTCGGCTGTCAGGGTTACCTGCTCAAAGACTCCGACGACAACACCATAGTACAAGCCATTGAAACGGTTTACAACGGCGGCCAATTTCTTTCCCCCGCCATACAACAGCAGCTGGTGAACGACATGTTCAAGAATAAAAATCAAAAACAAAATACCCTGCTCACCCGCCGCGAAAAAGAAGTATTGCAACTAATTACCCAGGAATTTACGAACCAGGAGATTGCCGATAAATTGTTCATCAGCCTGCATACGGTAGACAACCACCGAAGCAGCCTGTTACAAAAGCTCGATGCCAAAAACACCGCCGGACTGGTAAAGAAGGCCATCGAAAATGGATTGGTAGATTAAGAGATCGCTGGTTTATCCAGCAGATAAAGTACATAGCCTGGTTTGGGAAGTATATCGATCGTCTCTGTAAACCCGGCAGTTTTTACCCAGGTCATCAATAGGGTATTGCTGTTATGCAGGGGCATCCATACCCGGCCTGCTTTCTTTTCTGTAAACACATACGCAATACAGTTATGCAACGCGCGGCTGATGGCATTATAATCCGCATCGGGTGCCGGCAATAAACGCAGGCTGTAGTCGCCGGGCGAAATACCATCGCCGGTTCCCAGGTCATCAAAGAGCGCTTCACAAATATCAACCTGCAATACAGGCCGGTCGTTTTCCCATACCACCACAGATTGAATAAAGCTGGCTACCTGCAGGCTTTCATAAAAAGGGATCAGGCAATCTGCATCTACCCCAAGCCACCGCTGCAACCACCGTACATCGTCGGGGATAACAACAGGACGGATGGAAAGATCCATCTGAACCTGCTTTTCAGGTTTAATAGCAGGGAGAATCATTTGAACACTTTTAGTTTTAACCAAATGAATCATCAGGGAACAGGATGCACTATCTCTTACCAGGGATTTTGTTGTTTTGAAAGATGGCTACAACAAAAAAATAATTTGAAGTTGGATAAAGGTACATATTTTGGCGTTTGTCAACAAAGTAATTTATAGCCGCATCCCCTTAATTATCAATAGAATTACCGCAGTAGTAATTAATACAATGGCAAATTATCGGTTAGGGGTTACTGATCATGTGTCAAAATTTATTTCTGATTTCATAACAACGGGCAAACCATATTCCCTAAATTTCACCTGCATCGTAATTTGTAACCGTTAGTAACGATTATTGTCCAATACTCCGCTTTAAACCTGATTAATAAAGAAACTGATTAGCGTAACAATTAAACCTTTCCCATGTATCAAGTTCACCTTTCCCTGAAGGACCTGCAAAAGGTTCGCAATGCTGCCCAAATTATCACTGAAAAGATAGAGCAACATTACACTATCCCTATATTGGCAGAAATGGTTGACATTCCGGAAAAGAAATTAAAAGCCGGCTTTAAGCACCTGTTCAATAAAGGCGCTTTCAGGTACCGCTGTGATTTTCTCTGGAACAGAGTAAAAATTCTATTGTTAGAAGACAGGCCGTTGAAGTCCGTAGCTGTAGATACCGGCTTTAAAGACAAGAGCGCTTTAATAAAGGCGTTTAAAAATGAATTTGGGTTAACCCCTATTCAGTGGAAAAAAGACCATGAGAACGATGTAATAAAGAATTAGCGTTACTCGCTTTCTGGCACATACGGTCCGCCGGTTTCGCCCCAACCCCATTTGGGCATGGGCTCGGCTTTTTGCATTGGGTTCTCCATTAACTGGGAATTGATCACTGCTATGCGGCTGCCCCATTCCAGGTAGCCAACAAAGGCAGAACGGAATTCGGGATCGCTCTTAAGCCCTGTTTCATCGGCAGTTTGTATCAACAGGTGCACCCAGCGCTGGCGTTTTTCCTCTGTAAGCATTTTACCAATATGCTTACCAATCATCTTTGCATGGCTGCCGCCTTCCCGTGAATACAATTTTTCACCACCAAACACTTCCGCTACAAAATGCGACACATGTTTTACATGCTCCGGCGACATATTCCTGAACACTTCACCCAGCAGTTCATCCTGCAATACTTTATCATAAAACTTCTTAAATAATATGTCAAAGGTTTCCTGATCACCTGCCCATTCGAATAAGGTTGGAACGTTTTTCATATCTTACATTTCCTGCAAATTACAGAAATAAAACAGACCTACTTCGCCTCCAGCACCAGCGTCACTTTATTGAAATCTGCCGATGCGTTGATGATCTTTTTAAAGTCTTCGTACCAGGCCAGCGGGTACTGTATTTTCCGGTACTGTTCCAGCACACGTACTTTAACCACATTCCCTTCCTGCGTATAGGAAGATTCAAACCCCATGGCCAGTTCATTATTGTCTTTGTACACTTTGCTAATCGTAAGGTCGTTCAGGTTCTTTACTTTATACCCATCGGGAATGGTGAACTCGATGGTCCTGTCGAGCGTGTGCGGATAATTTACATCCATATCGAACTGGCGGGGTTTCTCCTGGTACATCTCAACCTGGGGCCCAATGATCTCGCCGATCTTCACCAGGATTTTATTACCGGCTTTTTCTACCAGCTCGCTGGCATTTACTTCCATATCCAGAATGAAAGGTTTGTTGCCCTGGTAATTCTCCATTTCCTTATTTTCTATTTTGGAAGATACCACCTTTTCAGAACTGGTGCCAAATTTCACCAGCTCCTTCATCAGCTCTTTTTGTCTTTCTTCAGAAGTGAAGTTAAAGCTGGCGCGAAAGAACACCGCAGAATACCCGGAGTACGACTGCCGGCTTTTCACGATCAGCGTATCGAGCGTTTTATTCAATTGCAGCTTTGCATCGATATTGTTACTGCTTTGGGTATACGCTTCGCCCACAATGGGTTTTATATCGGCGATGGCAGTAGTAAAATTGCCGATCACCGTTCCTTTACAATAAATACCATTGGTGCCTATCCACGAAGGATTGAACAACGGGTAACGCATTTCTATAGCCGTAGGCGAAATATACTTCTTCAGTTTGGGGAAATAGATCAGCTGGTTATCGCAATTGTTCCAGTTCTCAAATGCCTTATCCACCGAAAAATCGTCACGGGAGCCGCACATTACAAACTCATGGTTTACGCCCAGTTGCTTGAAAATGGCGCCGTACAACCGCTCAATACCGCGATAAGTGGCCAGCTTGTTTTTGATGATCCATTCAATACTTTCGGCATTTTCGTCATTGATATCATCACGGGTGCTGATATTCATCTTCAGAAAATGTTCCACTGCGATTACCATAGCCGCTTCATCGCCACTGTTCTTCCAGTTGTTGCTGCTGATAAGCCCATCTACCTTTTTCAGTTCTTTATCTGAGAACGTTCCATAAATAGAATAGATCCTTTTGGCCAGTTCGTTCCAGGTGAACAGCCGGCTGGCGTTTATGTTGCTGTTGTTGTAAGATAATTTGTATTCTACCCTTTTCAGGCTCGCAGTAAAGGGCGCATATTTTTCATCGGTGGCGCCGGGTATGTTTTCCTGGTGCACGATAAGAAAACGCTTTTTGCCAATGAGGGTATCGGCAGCGGCATTTACCTGGTTATACCCTTTGGCTTCAAAAATCAGGCGGTCCGGACCTACCACTTCAATCCTGGAATCCAGTATCGGAAAACTGCGTTGTATTACCTCCCGGCCAAAAAAGGAAACGTTGGCTTTATAGATGTAATAATACTCTACCTCGCAACCCTTTACCAGCCCTTCCATGGCAAAGATCTTATACAGTTGCTCGTCCTCCTTCATGTCCTTGATGTTCTTTTTGTCCAGCTCAATGATCTTACCGCCGGGCAAAACGGTACGCGCTTTTATGTCAACGATATCGTCGTTGCTGGCCACGGGCAAATAGATCTTGTTAAAGCTTTCAATGCCTTTATCGTCGTTTATATGAACGCGGGTATGGTAGGTTTTATACGCTGCCATGTCCTTATTTTCATCCACGTACTCGATGCGTCTTTTTTCAAAAAGCGCTATGGCAGATTCGTTGTTGTATTTAGCATCGAGGGGTTGTATGCCCGACTGGCTGCTCCATTGTTCCTGTTCAAGCACAGGTGTGGCGGTTTGGGCAAACAGGGATCCACTACAAATCAGCAAACAGGCCGTTATTACTTGTTTATGCACGTGTAACATGAAAGGTCTTATTTTTTTGAAAGGCTGATAGTTTCTTTATACAGGGGAAAAAGGTGTTCCAGCACTTCATTCCAGGCTTTAAAATGATCGGCTGTCAGCAACAGGTAATCATTGTAAAATTCCTGGGTAAGTATAATGGTGTTATCCTTTTGCTCATAATTCAGCGAAAAACCCCATACATCGTTCCTGAACGATTTGCTTTGCGGCAGGTAACTCACCGCATACCCATCAGGGATGGTGAGCACCGTCACATATTTTTTAATAAACCGGTAATCGTATTCCACCGGCATTTTACGGCGCGGGAAATCGATCTCCTGGTGCTCATATAATTTCAACAGGTTGATATTCAAATACCATTCATCGCCAATCTTGCGGGCGTAATCCTGCAACTCGAATTTACCGGTAAGGGTTACTTTGTTTTTATCGCCCAGGTCGCCAACTTCATAACTGGTTAGCTGAAATTTGTTTGAACCGCGGGCGAACCGGCTGCGCATGTAATTGTCTTTATCCTTTCCGTTCACATACAACAAGGCAGCATGCATGTTCATGGAATTATAACCGGTCATGCTCATATTGATACGGCCTGAAATGCCCTTATCGGTCAGCTGAATAAAACAGGAGTCTACCAGCTGGTTGGTTTCTTTTGGCGGCGATGGCACCCGTACAATATTGTATTTATCGGGCCCCATGGCAATCAGTGCTTCCTTATCCTGGATGTGGGCGGAAGGAATACCAAACACACAGGTTGGGTCGGTACCATCGAGAAAGATAAATTTACCGGGCTGCAGTTGTATGGCGCAGATCATGTGATTATCTACAATGGGCAATGGCGTTTCCCGGTAGGTATAGGGTAAAGAGCGGGTACCGATCCACGTATAATAAGCGGGTACGCCGGCGGTATTCAGCATCATGGTGAGTATACTGCTCATATCCTTACAATCACCAAAACGGCGGCTGCAAACAAAATTGGCGTCGCGGGGAACAAAACCTTCCATCCCATCTTCGAAGGCCACATATTTTATGTTATCCTGCACCCAGCTGTAAATGCGCCGGGCTTTTTGCGCTGTGTCGGTAACGCCATAGGTGAGCGAATCGACAAGGCGTTTCAGTTCGGGCCCGGCCTCTTTATTGAGGTCCTTTAAAAAACTGCTGTTCAGTTTGTACAGGTCGTTTGTATCTGACAGGTATTTTATCTCATCGCCATTGCCGTTTTTATACTTCTCTATATAAAATACAACATGCGGCGTATAATAGGCGGCACCGGGAGCATCTTCATAATCTTTTTCCGCCGGCTGGTCGTTTACCTGAAAGGTATAGGTAGTTTCCCCGCCTCTGCTGTCCTGCGTAAATTTTATCTTATCGGTATCCTGTCCTTTCAGAATATATTTCACCGTAACCTCTTTGGGGAACGAGATCTTCAGCTCATCGTTCACCACCGGAATGTGGCGGCCAAAATAATGTGGTGAAAGCAGGTACGGTTTCTTATGAACGATCTGCAGGTTCAGGTTACCGGTTGCGCCCTGTCCAATGGCCGGAAAGTCGAATAGGGTTTCCTGCACATCATCGTAAAACACGCCGTCCGATTTGCTGTTGCTGGTTTTGAAATTGGTTACTTTTACTTTCTTGTTGTCGGCGGTTTGCGTGTACGCCTCATACTCTTTTACTTCATGAAAACTGCTGTGGGAAAAACCATAGCGGCCCAGGTAAGCGGCGGCATTGGCCGACAGGTACATCAACTGCTGGTTCTCCCTGCTTTCCACATATGGCTGTCCATCCTTGATCCTGATCTTATACTGGGCCGAGGAATGTAACATAACGGCCTCATCACCAGGAAAACGCTTTTTTAATTCTTCCATGTTTTGGGCAAACGTGTTACAACACATTCCCAGCGCAGTTGCCAGCAACCACCCTTTTAATCCTTTTTCAGCACTCATTTTATGCTCAATAATTGTCCGTAATAATAGGTTCTAACTTCTTTTAATTTGCCATTGTCATCAAAATAGCGTGTTTCCCCGTGGTAATCGCCATTGTAATAATTCCCTTCTTCTACCAATATGCCTTTTGCATTGTACTCCCGGGTGGTACCGTGTAAATTATTATGCAGGTAATTGTACACATAATGTTGGGCGCCATCCGCATAGAATTCCTTCAAGACACCTTCGATATAGCCATAGTTTTCATTGCGTTCCCGTAACAGCTTGCCATTGTCGTAATAGAATTTGTAGGTCCCGTTTGTTTGCCCGTCCACATATAGTACATCGATAGCCGCATTCCCGTTCGGGAATAATGGCCTGAACCGGCCGTTTCCGGCTGTCATCGGTATTTCCGGCACCAACTCGTTGTTATTACCCCGGTAGCTATAACCAACCGGCTCGTCTTCTTCATATCTCATTTGATACAACACAACCCCTTCACTCGAATATTTCCGGTAAAAGCCCTGCCGGCTGCCGTTCTCATAATCCATTTCTGCATCTTTCTTACCATCCATAGTATAGAAGGTCTGTTTTCCATGCAGCTGGCCCGCTTTGTATTCATCTACCCGCGACACGTTGCCGTTTTCCCAGTAATACTTCCAGGCACCTGCTTTATTGCCCATTTTGTACATCCCTTCCTTAGCTATGTTGCCACCAAAATAAAAGTCGCGGTACAGGCTGTCGCGCAGGCCTTTTTTAAAGTATTGTACCGCCAGGTTAGAACCATCGAAATAATAATATTTGTAGGCCCCCTCCAGGCTTCCATATTGGTACGTACATTCACTGTATAATTTTCCGTTCACATTCAAGGTGGTCATTTTGCCGGTACCGTTTTTCAGGTTCACCTGGTTCAATACCCTGCCGGTAGTGTCGTATTGGGTCATTGCTAAAAGAACGCCCCTGTCGTACAGGTATTCCACCAATTTTTTTCCATTGGGCCAGTATTCGGTTTTCAGCCCGTTCATTTCATCATTCAAAAAGTTGGTGCGGGCGGTCAGGTTTCCTGCTTCATTATAACTAAACCATTCCCCTTCGGGCTCATTATCTTTATACCAGCCTTCTTCCTGCCTGCCACCATGTATATAGCGTGCGATATAATAACCGTCTTTTTTACCCTGTGTATAATTGACAGTAACTTTTTTTTGTTCACCCGGATAATAAGAGACTGACTCCCCGTTCAATTCTCCATTAGCATAGGTATTGGTCTCTTTTTCTTTGCCCGAACCATAATAATAGACCTGGGTGCCTTCCATCATTCCCTTTTCGTTGTAAGGGCTTAATGCGCTTTTAGTGCCATTGGGTACGTAGGACAACAGGTTGAGCCTGCCTTTACTGGCTTCGGAAATACTGATCTGTTTGCCGGTTTTATCAAAATACCTGGCCGCTTTCAACAGATCATTGTCAAAGGTAAAAATGGAATACATTTTTCCGTCCTTGTCGAAATACTGCACATCGCCATTCAGCTTCCCTTTTTTATTGATGTACTTTGTATTTACCTGCCCGTTGTTGTACCAGGAAGCGTATTCACCTTCCAATACGCCGTTATTATAGGTTTCTATGCTTTTGGGCTTGCCATTCTCAAAGAACTTTTTGATCTCTCCCACGGCGTTATCCTGGTCGTACTGCGCTTCCATAGACACCACTCCATCTTCATAATAAGCCTTGTAAGGCCCGCTCAGTTTATCATCCGCATAGCTGCCTTCCAGTTCTACCTGCCCGTTGGCAAAATAGGTTTTAAACGCTCCGCTTTTTTTATCGTTTGCGTACATGGCTGCCGATTGCAGCAGCCCGTTTTGGGTATACACTTTCCGGTTCCCTTTCAATTTTCCATTTTCCTGCTGTTCAACAGTCCTTAAGGCGCCGTTCTTATAATAAGTGATGCGTTCCCCATTTATTTCCCCGTCTTTATATTCAGCAGTGGAAGAAATATTTCCATTCTCATAGTAATAGGTTTCCTTTCCTTCCTGTTTGCCATTGCGGTAAATTTCTTCGCCCCTTAACTGACCGGTGAAATAATAATACTTCCAAACGCCTTCCTTCTCTCCTTTTTCATTGTAAACACCGGCTGATTTTTTATTCCCCGATGCAAAATAATATTCCCAGGGGCCGGTGAGGGTATTTCCATTATCCGGACTTGCTCCCTTCCCGATCAATTGTCCGCCCTCGAAATAATAACAGGAGCCTTTGGCATCTCGTTTGGCAAGTGATAATTCGCGGGTAGCCCTTATCGGTTTTAAGTATTCTACGGTTTCGGTCACAAATGCTTCAATGTCCTTTTTATGTTTCCGGTTAAAGTCTTTGATAACAGAGGAATTTACTCCTGAAAAAGCATAATACACCAGCTTATCGAATTTCTTTTCTTCAAAGACCTTTTGATAGAAAGGAGCATAGAACTGCATGTAGAAATCGTTGTCATTTTCATCATAGCTGAGCTTTTCACAGATCACCTGCAATTGTTTTGCAATGGGATCGGTGAGCTCGATGATGGATTTATAATTATTATCCAATGCAATTTTTGATAACACGATCTGTTCAATGAAGCGAAAGTTCGCCGAAGGTTCTTCCTTTCTATTGTTCACCAGTTCTACCACATAGTCCTTGGCTTTTGCAATATCATCCAGCATGGTAACAACGTTGCCCGAATAGTGATTGCCGGGGTCCATAACCACATTGCCCAGCAGGCTCAGGTAAGCGCCCACTATATTACCCTGGTTCAGGGCACAGATGCCCAGTTTAAAATGCGCTGCTGCGGAATAGGGATTTATCAGCAGGACTTGTTTGAAAACCTGCTCAGCTTCCTTATACTTTTTCATTCTTATCAGCGTGGTGCCCTTGCTGATGTATAAACCGGCATAGGCCGGATAAACGGCCAGTGCGGAATCGAAGATCCTGAGGGCGCGTTCCTGCTGGTTATCATAATCGAGCAGGTTGCCATATTGCGTCAGCAGGTCGGGGCTTCGTTCCCGTTCAGTAGGCAGGGAAAGGGCTTCCTGGCACACTTGTATTCCCCGGGTATACTGGCTGTCGACAGTACAGGTTAATGCCATTTCATACAGGGCCCACACATAATTGGTATCGCCCACCTTTACCCGTTCATACTCCTTCAGGGCTTCCTTGTATTGGCCATTGTCATATAATTTAACGCCGGCACTTATGGCTTCTGCAGAATTAATAAGCGGATTGTTTTCTTGTGCTGTAGCGTACAGGCATGCAAAGCAAAGCGCGGTGATCAACGGGGTTACGTGTCGGTTCATGGTCTATTTACCTTTTCTGCCTGTAAGTTATATATGAAGTTGGTAAAAATGAAATGGCTTATAAGGATTATTTTAATAACAAAAACGCCGTCCAAATTCGCGGATTTCCTCCAAAATGACGCACTTATAGGTTAAAAATGCACAGATATAAACTTTCATTAGGCGCTTTCAATGGTTTTATTATTTTTATGGGACTTTTACACCATTAGCTGTTTAAACCCGGTTTGAGGATCTGATCATTCACCCCAGCGTTTTCCCCTAGTAGCCATTTAAATGAAACTTTTATCATTACCGTATCTACTTATTGGTTTCATAATTACGTTTTGTTGTAATTATGCCCGGGGCCAAAATCCCATATTGCAATTAAGCAATAACCCAACAACCTGTCATGGTTCAGAAGGGTCAATTACTTTTAGCGGACTTGTTCCCAATACCACTTACCAGGTAATGTATTTGGAAAACAATGTTCAAAAAGGCCCGGTTACCCTGCTGACAGATGGAACCGGACAACTGGTTATTCCCAACTTAACGATGGGCGCCTACCGCAATTTCACATTCATCGGCGGGGGCACCACCCTGTCTTATGTAGCCGGTACACCGCTATCAGATCCGATCCTGCCACCGCCAGTATTTAGTTTTTCTTCCATCATAATCTGTTTAGGCGATCCGGCACCTGCGCTGCCTGCTACTTCCAACAACGGTTATACCGGCAGCTGGAGCCCGGCCGTGATTGACCCAAATCAATCCGGCACCTATACTTTTACACCATCCATTTCTTGTGCCGATCCGGTTACCATAACTGTTACGGTGATCCAAAAGCAACCGGTGACGTTCCCGTTTGGCCCAGGCCTGGTATTATGTGGAACCGGCGCGGTACCCATATTAACCAATACATCGAACGAGGGCGTTACCGGCACCTGGAACCCGGCAGTAATAGACCCTACCCATTCCGGTACCTATGTGTTTACACCCACCGTTCCGCCACCAGGCTGTCTTACCGGTACCATTTTTACCCTTGTGGTAAATCCGCCCATAATGCCGACGTTCTCGTTCCCAGGCAGCGAGTCAATTTGTACAGGCGGGAGTGTACCTACCCTTCCCAATCAGTCGCAAAACGGTATTACCGGCAACTGGATCCCGGCTGTGGTTGACCCCAATAATTCCGGCACTTATACATTTACGCCCGATCCCGGTCAATGTGCGTTACCAGCTACCTATACATTGACCGTTAAACCCATTATACCACCTGTATTCAGCAGTTTTCCCAATTCGAAAGACACCATTTGTGATGGTGATCCGGCGCCGGTTCTACCCGCTGCCTCCGATATTGGACAAACCGGTACCTGGACCCCGGCTGTAGTGAGCAATACGAAAAGCGGCACCTATGTATTTACCAGCACCAGCGATCCCTGCGCGCCGCCAACAACGGTTACAATAACGGTGAAGCCAATCCTTACACCTGAATTTACCTTCAGCACGTCACAATCTGTTTGTATTAATGTCAATCCGCCGGTTTTACCAGGTGTTAGTACCAATGGGGTGAATGGGACCTGGAGCCCCGCTGTAGTTGACAATCAAAATACGGGCATGTACACCTTTACGCCGGCAACAGGACAATGCGCTGTTGATGCTATGTTGAATTATGAGGTGAACCCGATACCTTCCATCATTAATTTGAATTTAAAAAATCAGGATACAGTAACTGATGGTGATGTATTGCCCTATTACGATTTCCCGGTAGACATTCCGGTTACCGGTATCAACTGGACCAATAACAATACGGCGATCGGACTACAGGCATCCGGTGCAGGTACGGTGCCTTCGTTCACCGCTACCAACATGACCAACGATCCCATTACCGGCACAGTTACGGCCATACCCTATGTAAATGGATGTATGGGCGCCGCCCAATCGTATAAAATAATCGTGAAGCCGCGTTTTAAAGACATTTATGTGCCTAATGTGTTTTCACCCGATGGAAAAGGAGATCCCAGGAATGAAGTATTCAAGGTATATGGAAATTACATTGCTACGCTCGAGCTGCACATCTTCAATCAGTGGGGCCAGAAAATGATCACCATTACTGATCCTAACCAGGGTTGGGATGGCAGGTTCAAAGGTAGTCCCCAGCCTGTGGGCGTGTATGTATATGTATTGAAAGCGACAACCACAGATGGAAGAACATTGAGCATGAAAGGTTCCATTACCCTTGTACGATAAAAACATTGTTGTAACGACACTTTACCATAGCAATGAATAAAAAACTGATCTTACAAACCGTTTGGTGTTTGGCCTGGCTGTTGACAACTGTTGGTAAAACAGTGGCGCAAACAGACCCGCACTTTACGCAACAATATACTTTCCCCATGTATTTGAACCCGGCGCTAACGGGCAGCACCGATGGCGATTACCGGGCTTCTGCCATTTTCAGGAACCAATGGGGCAGCATCACCAATCCTTATCGCACCATGGGCGTTTCATTCGATGCCCGTACCAATAAGAATATAGCGCTGGGTGTAAACCTGCTGAATCAATCAGCGGGGGATGGCGGTTTTAATTATCTTACCTCCTCTTTCTCGTTTGCCTATACCGGAGTTAAATTCGGCCCTTCGTTAAATCATCACATTGTGATGGCCATGCAGGGCGGTATTATCAATCGCCGGGTGAACAAATCAAAATTCAAATGGGGAGAACAATGGAATCCCATTGTTGGCTACGATCCCAATATTTCAACAACGGAAATATTCGCTCAAACTTCTTCAACCGTGCTGGATATTGGCGCCGGTGTTATGTATTATGATGGGGCAGCCGATAAAAAATTCAACCCCTTCGGCGGTTTTTCCATTTATCACCTCAACAAACCCAAAGACCCCATCATCAGTACTGAAAGTACGGTGCTGAATACACTACCCATGCGGTATTCCATTCAGGGTGGGGTTAGTTATAATTTATCAGATCGCACCCGTATTGTACCCCATGTGATGTACATGCACCAGGGCACGGCCTCTGAAGCTATTATCGGGGTGTACGGACAAATAAACGTAGATGCGGTTACCGATTTTATGGTGGGTGGTTATTACCGCGGTAAGGATGCGGTGGCACCCTATGTTGGTATTGATTATAAAAACTTTGTTATTGGCCTGAGTTATGACGTAAATACTTCGAAGCTGGGCTCCATGACAAAAAATGTAAACAGTATTGAACTGAGCCTGTCTTACATTAAACGGTCAGGCACAAAGAGTGTTGTAGATTTTATCCGTTGTGCAAGACTTTAATTGATTACTATGCGAATGTTTTCCTTTTTCAAGATAGTTTGTCTGGTTATTTGTATCGGCTGGCTGCCCTGCCGGGGACAGCAGGTTGTTGTTACCAAAAATCCGCTGCAACTGGCCGATCAGTATTTTGCTGCCGGTGAATATTATACAGCTGCTTATTTGTACGAACAGATCCTGAATCCACCAGCCAATACACCAAAAGACGAGGTGTTCCCGGTGTATTCAAAAAGAGGAAGACCTGGTTATATCATTCCTAAAAACATTACCCGCCAGTCCATTCTATACAAACAGGCTGAAAGCTATCGCCTCGCACATTACTGGCCGCAAGCCGATTCCGTTTATAAAAAATGCCCTGATTACATCGACGCCTTATATTGGATGGCGCTGTGTGAACGAAGCCTGGGACACTACGAGGAAGCAGCCGCCAATCTGCGCCAGTACCTGGAAGCTACCAATCCCAACAAACAGTATCTGGAGGCCGCCGAAAAGGAATGGGCTACTTTACAATACATCAAAAAACAACTGGCGCGGCCCGATACGGTGCTGACGCATATAAGAAAACTGAATGTGCCTGACAGTTATGAAAAAGGCACCTTTGCCGTTACGCCCTTAACCGGGAATCAGTACCTGGTAAGCAAAACCAAATCCGATTCACCCATCGTAAAAGGATACAATCCCAATAACAGCCACCTGTTTCAGGCAGTGTTGGAGAACGACAGTTTAACGGGGGTAACACAACTGCCATTATCCAGTGCGGATCCGTTGATCAACCAGGGTGCAGCCAACAGCAGCGCCAATGGCAACAATATCTATTTTACCCAATGGCAAAAATTGAACGGCCGTACTATATCTAACATTTATATTACCAGATTAGTAAATGGCAGCTGGTCGGCCCCGCAATTAGTGAATGGCATAAACACCAGTGGCTATAGCAGCAAACAACCCGTTTGTACCCCAGACGGTAAGTATCTTTATTTTGCGTCTGATCGTCCCGGTGGCACAGGTGGTTTTGATATCTGGTATGCGCAGCTGCATGAAGATGGCAGCGTGGGAGAACCGGAAAATGCCGGCAGAACAATCAATACGGAAGGCGATGAGCAGGCGCCTTTTTATCATGCCGACAGCAAAACGCTGGTATTCTCCACCAATGGCCGGCCCGGCATGGGTGGGTTCGATCTGTTTTCAGCACAGGGTAATACCATTACGTGGAGCACCCCAACGAATCTGGGCTACCCGGTTAACTCATCAAGAGATGATGTGTATTTCTATGCACTTGAAAAAAACACCTTACTGAGTGATGCGCTTATCGGTTCCGACAGAGGCAGCGGTTGTTGCCTGGAAACCTATCGCATTAACAAACTCCCCAAACATAATCGCATGACCGGTGTGGTGCTGGATACAAAAACCCATAAACCTATACCTGATGCCAATGTGGTGTTGACAACGCCTGATGGTAAAACCACACAAACCACTACTGATATAAATGGTAATTATAGCTTCGACAGTGTCGACAACTCTTTCAACAATCACCAGCTGGTGGTAACCAAACAATACTACCGCGATACGGCTGCAATGGTTACCATTGCAAAAACGGATAACACCAATCTGCTTACCGATCAGCATATCAATACAGACATCCTCCTTGAGAAAAAGTTTGTGTTGAGACCAGAAAATGTAGTCACCGTGTACTTCGACTTCGATATGTATAACCTTAAAAAAGAAGCAGTACGCAAACTGGATTCCGTATACAACGTGCTGCTGGAAATACCTGCTGCCACGTTGCAGATCAGCGGTTATACCGATGGTAAGGGCAGCAATGAGTACAATGCCATACTTTCTGACCGCCGCGCCCGGGCCTGTGCCGAATACTTTATACAGAAAGGCATTGCAGCCAGCCGTATAACCTTTGAATCGTTCGGTTCCTGCTGTCCGCTTGAAATGGAATTGATCAATGGCCGCGATAACCCCGATGGCCGGAGTAAGAACCGGCGGGCATTGATCAATATAACAAAGGACTAGCCACTAAGCGATCCTTCCCTGTAACTGGAACATACCTGATATCCTCATGCCTTTGGCGAGTGCTGTAACCCGCATGTTCTCCGGATTTACAAACATGTCAATGGTAAAGAAGTCTTTGGCATCAGGGTGATTGATCAACCTTACTTTCAGCAGGTATGCTTTGGCAGGATTGAATCGTGAGTAAGTGGTTTCTTTAAAATCCTCCAGTATACCTATAAAGTCGAAACAACCATATGCAGGCAGGTCCTTGCTGGGAAAATAACCGCAGAAATCATCGGCCAGTGGAACCTCCGGATCATTGTTCCCTTCATAGGTATCCAGTACAAACAAAATACCGCTCAATTTTATATTGAGCTTTTTTTGTGACAAATACTGGTCCCGGTTAACCGCATAATCTGTAGCAAAATAGCTTACCCCAAACGTATCCCTTCCTGAGCCGGTAATAACCGCTTCCAGGTTGTTGGTATTTTCCCACTCGTTGATCTCCTTATTCTCTACAGGAACTATATAATCGGTTTTTATAACCGGTAAAATAGTTTTCGGTCTTTCGTTTTGTATAACCGTCACAAAACTTGAATCGTCAAAATCAATGGCAGAAACGACAATGCCTTCCTTTTTCATTTGTTTGTTCAGCATCAAATCCATTACAGCACTTTTGAAATGCTCTTCCAGGACCTTACCCCCATCTGGTTTCCGGTAACTCACAAAGCCGTAAATACCACACCAGGTATTGTCTAAATGAAGGTTATTTGATTTCTTTATCTTAAGTCCGATGGGGTTTTCGGTTACCGGCGCTTCCACCAGCTCGGTATGCTGGAAATAATTAACCCCTTGTCTCAGTTGCGTAGTGAAAATGGCATTATTTTCTTCCTGATCAAAAACAGCAATGGGCTGATAACTGGCACCATCGTTATCAAATCGATAAGGCAACCCAATTTTACCTGCCGGGCCGTTCTTAAAATTATAGGCAATAGAAATTGCTTTCAGTTCTTCGTCTGCAATGGCAATCCGGTGGTTATCGTCGTTACTGAATTGGGAATGGTAAAAGATGGTGTAGGAGCTTATTTCATCCCTGGTCAGCTGTTGTTCAAAACGCTTTTCCATTTTTTCGATCGCCTCACCTGCCGATAAGGTATACGAATTGTCTTCGCTCGACAAATATAAAAAACCAACTATATCACCGGTTTCTTTTTCATAAGCAGCGATGGGCGCATAATTGCCCTGCTGCTGCATGGTTATAAAACGAACTATATATTCATTGTACCTGCTGATATAGGAATACAGTGTTTCGGGGGAGTCTTTCTTTTTAAAGATATTGAATAGGCCCATGGGTAAAAATATTTTGCTATCGGTTTTATGCAGCCGACGGGCCTAAAATAATTCAAAAATTCAATTGGTACAACTTTGAGGTTGCCGGTTATGATTTAGTAACAGCCTGTCGCATTATTTCATAACCCGGTCTTTCCGCATCCGCTTGCGCAGTAAATGCCCTTTCCAGAGCCAGAAACCGGAAACAATAAGCACCGGCATAATGATCCATTTAACCACCATGGCCTGGCGTGGCATGGTGGCTAATGGACCGTAGATATAACCAAGAATGGGAATACTCAACACAATATGCAGCCAGCGGATTATCTTTCTTTCAGTTGATGCTTTCATAACTGTTTGTTTATCGGGTTACAGATGAATCTGCAGGCAGGCGGTCACAACGTTCATAATAATGTTGCCCGCGGTAATCGCGATACCGGTTCCAGCCAAAACGCATACTCAACCCGGTAGTAGCAAAAAATAAAACGATTACCAGGATGGCTGCTATCTTACTAAAAACGCTAAGGGTTCTTCTTTGAGAAAAATTTCCGAAAATAGCACCAATAATAAATACCATACTGGCTATAAAAAGCACGCGTAATAAAATGAATAACGGGAACATAAAATAGAATTTTAAATGATTAATAATTACAACACAAAGCTACACCGCTGGCATAGCCGTTCCCGGGGTGAGTAGAGGAACAGGGAACATGAGTAGACGAGCTTACTTATTGAGGGGAAGCACCGCTTCTACAGCGGCCCGGTAACTTTCACTGAGGGGCAATTCTACGGCACCCAAACAAATGAGATCACGTTTTACCGCTGTTACTTTATCTGCTGCAATGATGTAGGATTTATGAATACGCACCAACCGGTATGGCAGCAACTTATCTTCCAGCGCCTTTAAACTCATTTTGGTGATCACCGGTTTGGGGGCCGTTGTTAAATAGATCTTCACATAATCCTTCATGCCTTCTATATATACGATCTCATTGATGTTGATCTTTACCTGGTTGTATTCTACATATACAAAAAAGGAAGGCGGCAGTTCTTTGGTGGCGGGTGTCTTTTGTTGCAGGCGAAACAACTCCTGCGCTTTGTTACAGGCTTTTAAAAACCGTTCAAACGAAACCGGTTTTAACAGATAGTCAACAGCAGCCAGTTCAAAACCTTCCCAGGCATGTTCTTTATAGGCTGTAACAAATATGATCATGGGTGGGTGCTGCAGCGATTGTACAAATTGAATACCGTCCAGTCCGGGCATTTGAATATCCAGGAAGATAAGGTCAACTGCTTCGCGGTGTAACAGTTCCGTAGCTTCCAGGGCATTTTTACAGCGCCCCACCAATTGTAAAAAGGGAACCCGGCTGATGTTGTCAACCAGCAGGTCCAATACCCATTTTTCATCATCCACAGCAATACAACGCATCATAACAGGTTACAATTTAAATGAACGGTATAAATACCTTCCTTGTTAACGATCTCCAATTTGTAATTGTTGGCATACAACAACTCCAGCCTGTTTTTTACATTGTTCAGGCCAATGCCCGAGTGCCTGTCCTTCGACTGGTTAGCCGGATTATAATTATTCACCACCTTAAAGTCGAGTTGCTGTTCCTTTACAACAAGCGTTATTTGTATAAACGGGGCCTTTACCATGCCAATGCCATGTTTAAACGCATTCTCAATAAAAGGCACCAACAACATGGGTTCTATCATTCCTTCGGGGTAATCGTTTTGAATGTTCAGGGATATGGCCACATCTTCCCCAAATCGTAATTGCTGAAGCGACACATAATTTTCAATCTGTTCTATTTCCTTCACCAGGGCAATCTTTTCTTCATTGCTTTCGTACAACATATATCGTAACAACTCCGATAACCGGATCAATGACGGCTCCAGCAAATTCGACTGCAAACGGGCCATGGAAACCATATTGGTGAGCATATTGAATAAAAAATGCGGGCTCACCTGTGACCGCAATAATTTCAATTCGGCATCGAGCCGTTGTGCGCGGGCTTCCTTTTCCATTCGTTCAAAACGAATACGGTCAAATACCAGCCGGTAAATAATGCTGGCGAACAGAAACGGCACCAGGGGGAAAAAGATCAATCGCCGGTTAAAAGTAGTGAACTGAAAACCGGCATCCAGCTGCAAAAAGAAAACCTTGGCAAACCCCGAAAGGCATACAATTGCCACCAGGCAGATAATATACAACCACCAGGTTCTTCTATTCAGCAGTTTGGGGTACAGATAAAATGCATTAAAATAAAAAAGCCCGATATGATATAAGGTGGTAAGCAGGTAAAAAATGGCCGACAACCCAAAGAACTGCTGGTCCCACAACAAAATGCCGGGCACACCTAACAACAGCAACCATACTGCCACATGGATCCATTTCGGGGAAATAGCTGCTTGTACCGGTTTCATACCTGAAATTAAGCAGTATTACCGTTTGGGACAAAAATGCGTAGACCAAAGGGGAAGATGGGTAGATAAAACGAAACAGGAAGTAAGAAGTAGGAAGACATTGGTTTTTCAGCCGTCCTCGTTACCTCCTACTTCCTACTTCTTACTTCCTACCTCCTACTTCACCAATATTGGTTGCAGTACTTTTTTATTGCCATCGATCTTTTCAGTAACAGGCAGACCCAGTAAACCGGCGATCATGGGATACACATCCACATTCTCGAACGTGGGTATGGTAATCCCTTTTTTGAAAGCGGGTCCCCAGGCGTAGAAAATGGCATGCATATCTTTTACCTGCGTGGGATCAAAGCCATGATAGCCTTTACCTGGTTTGCGGTTCGAGAAAACCATGGGCCAGGTGGGCAGTAAAACGATATCGCCAATGCGGTTGTAGCGATCATCGGCTGCACCAAAATGCAAATAGGCAGGCACTTCTTTTTTCAGGTATACCTGGTAGTTGTCTGCTTCCTTTTTCAACTGCGTGTACAGCGGCATCAACGTTTGTTTGTCTTTGGCGTAAATGTTCATCATGGTGCCGCCTGATTGTATCAGAAACTTTGCGGTGTCTATTGCAGCTGGCGTAGGGATCCAGTGCGCCGTATCTACCGCTGTCATACCATGATCGGCTACCAGTACAAAGTTCACGGGTAAGCCAGTGGTTTTAACCGCTTCGGTAAGTTGGAAAATAGCGTTATCGACGTTGTGTACCGCTTCCTGCGTTTGTGGCGCATCGGGTCCAAAGCTGTGCCCTGAATGATCGGGCTCGTTCATATAGAAAGTGATAAAATGGGGCCGTTGTGCTTCGGGCAGCGTGAGCCAGTCTTTTACTACATCAACGCGTTTATCGAGCGGTATTTTGTCATTATACACATAAGAATAGGTGGGCCGCACGCCTTTTACAGCTGCTTCTGAACCTACCCAATACATACTGGCGCTAACCAGGTTGTTTTGTTCGGCCAGTACCCACAAGGGTGTACCACCATACCAGCTGCTATCACCTACTTCTTTTTTATTGGCCATACTGTACGAACGTCCCATGGCGGCATCATAAAAACTGTTGCCTACGAGGCCATGGTGCGATGGGTACATACCGGTAACAAGCGTATAGTGGTTGGGAAATGTAACAGACGGATAAGAAGGTTGCATGGAAGCAGCGCTCACGCCCGCTTTGGCAAGTTCCTGGATGTGTGTGGCGCCGTGCTTCTGCACATAGTCATAACGAAACCCATCGAGGGAGATCAGGATCACATACGGTTTTTTCTTACTGGCTTCGCTGTTGGTGCGGCCGGGTACCACGCGTTGGGTTGTATCCACCTCAACACCGTGGGTGGTTTGTGCACCTGCAGTAAATGCGATCGATAATAACAAAGGAAAAACAGCCAGAATTCGTGGTCTCATGTAAAAAATTTTAAAATAGAACAAGACACCCATGGGTTGCATGGATGTCTTGCTGGTTACTAATCAGAGCAGTTACATTTTGGGGGAAAGGTATCAAAACCGGGCAAAGTTATTGTTAAAGAAAATGACAAATGGCAAGTAATAGATCACCAAATAGTTACGATAGCATTACCGAAGTTAGAATCTAACATTCAACAGGTAATAAAGCAACAAAAGCGGTTATAGTTCGGAGTGCAATGTATCAGCTACGAGCTGCCGCGTAGTAGCTGTAAGATCGGCCATATCCTGTAAAGAAATGATTTTGTCGAGATAGACTTCCCGGTTTACTGCAGTCATCACCTTTTTATGCATGGCTTCCTGCAGCATTTCAATACGCTTTCTCGGTTCGTAGGAGCGGATATAAAAAAGAAGGGATTCCGTTTTGTTCCAGCGTTCAACGATCTTGCCATAGAACAACTCTGCCACTTCAGGGTCGTGCGTCATCAAATACTTTAAGAAATTAAGATCGTAGGAACGTATTTCGGTAGCGGTTAATGTTTTGCTGAATTCATTAAAAGGCGCATCTTTCAGAAAAGCCAGGTTGCCAAAAAACTCACCCGGTGTTACGATCTCATACACGCATTCTTTTCCTTTGGGCGACAACCTGCCCAGTTTAACAGCCCCACTGATGATCTCGTAAATGTCGGTAAAACGCTGAGGCGCCCCGTACAACCAGGTACCTTTTCTTAATGTATGAAAAGCACTCTTCTCTTTTAACCCCGGAATATTCTTCGATACGAGGTAGTTATACAGGCCCATTTCTGCTACCGTTGACATGTCGCAATTTTACACGGAAATTTGAACTTGTGCAAACGTATGCAAAAAAAGATTTCAGCAACGCAGGAATTAGTAATAATTATTTAATATTAAAAATTTTTAACTATGGGTTTTCTATTAGTGTTTTCGTTACCACGCTTCTTCGGCCGGCCGGTGTAATTACAATTGTCTTTACTACTATTTTCTTTTGGGGTGGAACCGGGATGGTAACCGGGCCGGAATATTCAAAATCGGCATCACCGGGCTGCCGGTTATTTACGGTATAAAATATGCGCGCACCGGGAAATGGCGGTTCCACGTCCAGTCGGAAACTATCTGTTTTTACGGTTGAATCGATTTCCTTATAAACGGTGGGCACCCGGTAATTATAGCCCTTTTTATCGAACTGTTGTAAATGCCAGGGCAACACCTCTTTTGTAAAACGGCGCTCGTCTTTGTTTTCCTTGACCGCCCAGCCGGTTTCGGCCAGCGCCAGCAAACGTGGTAATAACATGTATTGCAATTTCGGAACGGTGGGAATGTGTTCCGTCCAGATACAGGCTTCCACCCCCATAATATAGGCCCGGTCGCTATCTGACAAGGTACCCGGGTAATCGGGATTGAAATTATACGCCTTCCACCAGGGACTGCTGCCCCCGTGGTTGATGGGCTCCATATCGGAGGCGCTTTGGGCATAATCAAAATACAAACCATGGCCGCCCGGCGCCATAATAACCGGTAATTTCTGCTGTAACTGTTTCTTCGCCGTACTCTCGCCAAAACGGTTCATCACGGCTACGGCCTCATTAAGGCCACCATCGAGCATTTCATCCCACCCGATCATCTTTTTATGTTTGGCCCGCACAATGGCATTCAACCGTTTCATAAAATAACCCTGCAATTCATGGGTTGAAGCCAGCTTGTTTTGCTGCATAAAGGCCTTTACGCTGGAATCTTTCTCCCAATAGCCTTTAAAACATTCATCACCGCCCACATGTATGTATTCATAGGGAAACAGGGCAGCTACTTCTGTAAATACCTTATCGAGAAACGCATATACTTTCTCATCAGCAGGGTTCAGCGTATTGTCTTCATACATTTCAAAATGACCGTCGGGAAACCATTTGGCAAACGAACTGCCGGGGTTCACCCGCGTGGCTGCATTTTGGGTGACAGACAATTCAGGATATGCCGCTATCATGGCCATAGAGTGGCCTGGCACATCTATTTCGGGCATCACCTGTATATGCCTTGCTGCCGCATACTGAAGAATATCTTTTACCTGGGCCTGCGTATAGAATCCGCCATCGGTAGCCGGCTCACCGGCTTGCGGGGCTGGCATATTGCCACCGAAGTCCCCTACCCGCTTTACGCGCCAGGCCCCTACGGCGGTTAACTTCGGACAACTTTTTATTTCCAGCCGCCAGCCCTGATCATCCGTTAAATGCCAATGAAAGCGATTGAGTTTATAACAGGCCATCAGATCGAGCAGGTCTTTTACCTGTTGTACGGTAAAGAAATGCCGCGATACATCGAGCATCAACCCACGATAACCATAGCGCGGATGGTCATTGATGGTACAGGCCGGTAAAACAATTGTTCCCCGATTGATTTCGGGGAACAATTGCATCAATGTTTGTATTCCATAAAACAGTCCGGCGCCTTTGCCAACGAGTTTAATACGATCAGGCGTCACCGATAATGTATATCCCTCCGCTGGTAATCCTTCAGCACCTTTGGTAGTTATAACTATAGCATTCAGTGGCTCATTGACCGGTTGTTTAAAAACAGGATTAGCAATAACCACCTCATTTTGTTTCAACCAGGCACTAAAAAAAGATACGGCGTTTTTACTCTCCGCATCGGCAACAATGGTAGTACCCGCCTTGATTGTAAACTGCCCCGTTCCCTTAACAAGAGATAACGGAGCCGGTATTATATGCTGGGCAATACTTTTCAGGTGTACCAGCAGTATAATGAAAATGATGATCTGTTTCATAAAATACGATGGGCAGAAGGCAGAGGGCAGAGGGCAGAAATGAAAAACCGCCGCAAGTCCTTGCGGTCTCAGTTTAGCCAAGATCAACCCGCCAATTCTATCAACCTGCCATCTATAACTGGTCAACCGGTTAACTGGTTAACTCGTCAACTGGTTAACTCGTCAACGTATCTCTGCCTTCTGCCTTCTGCCCGTTTTAATAACCTTTATTCTGCGGTTTCAAATTAGGATTCTTAATGATCTCTGCATCCGGAACGGGAAACAGGGCAAACTCTGGTTTTATATTCTTGGCGCCTATCGGGTTATCGTCTGTTACTGATTTAACAGCGTCTACCAGCGTGCCCCAACGGGCCAGGTCCCACTTGCGCTGAAATTCCCCTACAAATTCAATGGCCCTTTCTTTTCGGATCAGTCTTGTTACTGAGTCCTGGGCTACGCCACTTACCGGCGTGGTGAGGCCGCCATGGTCTGCACGTACCTTATTGATCCAGGTAAGGGCATCAGCGGTTTTGCTTTGTTCGTTCTGGGCTTCGGCCAGCGTCAACAACACATCGGCATACCGTTGGAAATAAATATCCTTTCCACTGTTGCGGTCATTCGCCTGCAGGTCCCAGAACTTAGCGCCAAACCAGGGGTGATTAGGTTTTTTGAATCTGGTAAAGGGCTGGCCATTATAAGAAGTGGCAACGGTAACATCCTTACGCTTATCGCCTGTTTCGAACATATTTACCAATGCAAGTGTTGGACAAAAATTCTCATATCCCAGTAACACAGTGGTGCCAAAATCCACCCCTGCATAGGTTTTGTTATTGCCATCTCTCACTGGTATAAACCAGGTATAATAATAAGTGACGCGGGTGTTGGTATTGGTGGCATTATCGCGTTTGAACTGTATTTCAAAGATCGATTCTTTATTATTCTTGAACCGGTTATTGACGTCGAACAGATCGGCAAAATTCACCAGGGTGTATTGTTTACTATCAACCACCATTTGTGCATACTTTTCTGCATTTGCCCAGTCTTTATCCAGCAGGTATACTTTCGCCAGCAAGGCCAGTGCAGCGCCTTTGGTAGCACGGCCTGTTTCAAGGGCCGGATATGAATAAGGCAATTGACCGGAAGCCTGTAACAGATCATCCTTTATTTGCTTCCTCACATCAGCGGCATCGGCACGTGGCAACGTACTAACCACATCCACATTCAGCTCATCCGTCCAAACCGGTACTGCGCCAAAACTGTTGGTAAGGATGTAATAATGCAACGCGCGCAAATAAAGCGCCTCGCCTACAAGGCGGGTCTTCAACGTGTCGGTGATCTTTGCATTACCTACCCGGTGTATGATCAGGTTGGCATTGGTAATAGCGCTGTAACATTTTCTCCATACGTTGGAAATGTTGCCCGGCGCCGCCGCGGAGAGCGTATATTCCTGGTTACCATCGGTACCGCCTGTATAGATCAATACGTCTGTTCCTTCTTCAATCGATTTCCAGAGGTCTTCCTGGCCAAACAGTTCAGGGAGGCCCGAATACACGCCATTCACAGCCTGTATACATTGGGCATCTGTTGTAAAGAACTGATCAGGAGCGATAAAACTTTTAGGTGATTCGTCCAGTTTTTTGTCACATGCCGACAATAATAAACCGGCTACTATTATAGAAAGAAATTGTTTGCTTTGTTTCATGTTCAGTGAGTTTTAAAATCCAAGATTTACACCAACGGCCAGTGTGCGTGCATTGGGATAGGTACCATCGTCTTTTGCTCTGATGGTTGAATTGGTGCCCTCTTTGTTCACCTCAGGATCGAAGCCATTGTATTTGGTTAACAGGAAAATGTTGGTGCCGGTAAAGTAAACATCTATTTTTTTGAACACTTTAGGCAACACATTTTTGAAGGAGTAACTCAATTGCAAAGACTTTAAGCGCAGCAACGAAGCATCATGCAGCTCACGGGTGCTTGGTACGTTATCGCGTGAGTTAACCCCAGGAATATCTGAAGTAGGATTATCGGGCGTCCATCTGTTGGCCATATACGCAAACTGATTGGTCAATTCAGACCCACTGCCCATAAAGAACTCGATGTCGTTAAACATGGTATTACCCCAGTTGTACTGAAGGAAAAATTCCAGCGAAAGATTCTTATAAGTAAAGCGGTTGCCCAGGCCTCCGTATACTTTGGGATTCACCGTACCCAGAAAATGATAATCATCGACATTCAGCAAACCATCCCCATTCCTGTCGGCATATTTAGGTTTACCAGGTTTGTACAGGGAAGAAGTTGATACCAGTGTGCGCTCGCCTTTGGGCCTGGCCAGTTCCGCATCTATTTCAGCCTGGCTATGCCAGGTCCCTTTGTAATCGGCCCCGTAATTGGCGCCTATAGGCAAGCCTACATCCAGGTAATTGGTGTTGGCACCGTAACCGTTGTTATCGATCGATACTTTTACAAGAGGTCCCAGGTCCAGCACCTTTTGTTGATTGGTCGACAGGGTGAGTGTTGAATTCCAGGTAAAGTTTTTGGAGCGGATGATATCTCCCGACACCAAAAATTCAAAACCTTTTGATTCGGTTTTTCCTATATTGATCAACCGGGAAGCAAAACCGGTTTGCGTAGGGATCTGCACACTCAGCAACAGGTCTTTGGTTCGGGTATGATAATAATTCGCATCCAATACAAGGCGGCCTTTGAACAATTCCACATCGGCGCCAATATCCATTTGGTCAGATGTTTCCCAGGTCAGGTTGTTGTTCGCCAGCAAACCCTGGATATAACCCAGTTGTTGCGTGCCGCCAAAAACATAACTGGTATTAGGATATGATGAATTGGCAACCGGACTGGTAACCAGTGAACTCAGCGACTGGTAATTATCGATACCCTGGTTACCCGAACGGCCGTAGCTAAACCGGAAATCGAGGTTATCAATGATTCCTTTTTTATTAAAGTCCTGGAAGAAATTTTCTTGAGACAACCGCCACTTGGCGCCTACTGACGGGAAGAAACCCCATTTGTGATTGGAAGCAAAGTTGGAGGAGCCATCGTAGCGGCTGGTAAAGGTGAGGTAGTATTTACCAGCATAATCATAATTAGCGCGACCCAGGTACGACAACCGGGTATTGTCGTCGTAAGAAGAAGTGGTCGTTCTCTTATCGGCCGGAGCAGCAGCAAAATTATCGTACCGCATTATGTCATCCGTAAGCCCGGTCACAGAGATGCCAATACCGGTGTACCGGCGAAGCTCAGTAGTAAAGCCGCCCATTACATTAATATGGTGCAAGCCAAACGCATGGTCATAAGTAGCCGTATTTTCATTTTGTACCAATGTTCTGTTACCCATGGTAGAGGAAGCATTGGCGGTTGTTGTTTTGGACGCTATTTTAGCAGGCGTGTTCGATGCCTGATAATAATTGAGGCGGTTGCTGTACAAACTGCCGCCGATCGATGACTTTATCTTCAACCCTTTCAATGGCTGCAGTTCCAGGAACATATTACCCTGTATCGCATTCACTACATCATAATTTTCAGTAAGTGCCGCATACACAGGTGGTGAATCCATATTGCCACCGCTATTATAAATTGGGTTCCACGATTCAAAACTGCCATCGTCTTTATATACTTTCATGGTTGGCGGCATGGTGATCATAGAACCGATCCAGCCTGAGTTGGAACCGTAGTTGATGTTACCGATATCCTGGCGGTGGTGGCTGGCATTCAGTACCAGCCCCATATTCAGTTTATCGCTCCAGGTTTTATTTAAATTGATGCGGGTCTGGTATTTTTTAAAGCCCGTATTTTTTATGATCCCGTCCTGGTTGATCACGTTGCCCGAAAGGAAATACGTGAGTTTTTTAGAGCCACCCGAAGTAGAGAGGTTATAACTTTGATACGTGGCCGGACCGGTAACTGATTTTGTCCAGTTCGTACCATCTTCCCCTACAAGGGCTATAATGGAATCTACATTGGGATAAAGCAGTGGTTTGCCATTGTCCTTCCGGCTATCATTAATGAACTCGGCAAACTGGCGGGCATTCATCAGGTCAAGGGTACGCGGTAACGATTGTACGCCGGCAATCACATTGAAATTACTGTTATCTGCCCCCGCCTTACCTTTTTTAGTGGTGATGATCACTACACCATTGGCGCCGCGCGAACCATAGATGGCGGCAGCCGAGGCATCTTTCAACACATCGATGCTCTCGATATCATCAGGGCTCAGGGTGTTCATATTAGTAGCGTCGATTATACCATCTACCACATACAGGGGTTCGTTATTGGCGGATATCGACCGTGCGCCACGAATGCGGATGGTGGTACCGGCGCCTGGCGCGCCATTGGTTGATTTAACATCCACACCCGCCATTCTGCCTTGTAACATCTGGTCAACACGGGCAATGGGTGTATTGTCGATATCTTTAGAAGTAAGGCGTGATACAGCGCCGGTGAGGTCTTTTCTTTGTACCGAACCATACCCAACGATCACCACCTGGCTCATGGGGTCCTGGTCTTCTTCCAGCGTGATCACCATGGGCGCGGCTTCGCTTACCCTAACTTCTTTTGTTTTGAAACCGGTAAAAGAAACCACCAGTATGGAGGTAGCATTTACATTGTGTACGGTGAATTTTCCATCGGCATCGGCCACCGCGCCACCGCTAAGGCCTTTTATGCTGATGGTAGCCCCTTCCAGCGGATTGCCTTTGGCATCGGTGATCCGGCCTGAGATATCGATAAAACGCATATTGGCGCTGTCTGTTTTTACAGGTTTCCGCTCGCGGATCACAATGGTTTTATCGGTAACGGTATAAAAGAAAGGCTGGTTATTGAAGCAGGTTTCCAGCACCTCCTGCAACGTTGCCTCTTTTACATGTATGGTTACCTGGTGGGCCAGTTTAATAAGCCGGTTGGAATAGACAAAATCATAGCCACTCTGGTTCTGTATTTCCTTAAAGATACTTACCAGCCGGGCGTTTTGTTTCGACAACGTGATCTTTTGTCCGTACGTGGCGGCAGAAACCTGGCATAATACCCCTGCCATGAATAGTACCAGTAGGTTGATCTTCATAATTACACTTCGTTTCAGATTGGGAACAGCCGTGGAAATGTTCCGGTTGTGTGTGTGGTGGCCACTACGCTTTCTCCATGTAAATGCATGGCGGTAGTGAATCAAAAAATGCATAATTTTGATTGGTTTGGGTGAACAGTTCAGTTAATCGAACATTAATTTTTGAACAGCCCGGACTTTATTGGCCAGGAGTGGTGGTGCACTTCTGGCTTTTTATTTCCGGGCCTGAAAACGATATGATTTTAAGGCATAACGGTGACCCTCCTTCCTTCTATTTTAAAGTGAACGTCTCCTGTGGCTTCGAGCAGTTTCAAAACGACATCGATGTCTTTTGACCGGGAAACAGAACCACCAAACGTGGTATTTATTTCATTGCCGGTATACGACACGTCTATATTATACCAGCGTTCAAGCATACGCATAACGCTGTGGATATCCAGGTCGGTAAATTGGATCTTATTGTTCTTCCACGCCACTACATCTTCCACATTCACTTCATCGAGCGTGCGGATATTACCATTTACCACATTCGATTGCTGGCCGGGTTTCAGCAGGGCTGTATTGCCATTGGTGGCTATTTTCACCGCCCCTTCGAGCAGGGTGGTTTTCATAGCCGCTTCATTATCGTAGGTGTTTACATTGAAATGGGTACCCAGCACTTCCACTACCTGGCCGGGGTTCACTACCCGAAAAGGTTTTGTTTTATCATGCGCCACTTCCAGGTAGGCTTCTCCTGATATTTCCACCCGGCGTTCCGTATCGTTAAAATGCACGGGGAAGCGCAAGGCGGATTTTGCGTTCAACCATACTTTGGTGCCATCGGGCAACAGTACCTGGTACTGTCCGCCCACAGGCGTTTCGATAGTATTGTAAATGACAGCGGTTGCAGGTGCCGCATCGGTAATGCGGTAAAGCATTTGTCCGTCGGCTGTTTTCTCGATGCTGATACCCGTTTCATGCGCAATGTTGCCCGTGCCGGCATCGGTCAAACTGATCTTTTTTCCATTGGCCAGGGTGAGCACAGCCTTGTTGCTGCCGGGCACTATAACATTGTTACTGGAGAAAGCCAGTGGTTGTTCCGCCGCGGACGGTTTATGCGTATTTGTCCGGTACATCCACCAGCCGGTGAAGCCGATCATCAGCACGGCAGCAGCGGCGGCCATTATTCTTTTGTAAATACGGCCGCGGCCCGGCAGCGGCAATGTTTTTTCCAGGTGGCCCAACTCTTTTTCCAGTTCCTGTTCGTTTAATGATTGCGTGTTGGGATGGTGGAGATTGTAAAAGCTTTCCACCAGGGCTTTTTCTTCCGGGGTGCAGGTACCATTCAGATACCGTTGTAATAATTCTTTTGCGTTGCCTTTTTCCATTCGTTTATAAAGACGGATGGGTGGTGATTAGGGAGTAGTTTTTTGAAAAAAAATTCCTTTTTACTGAATTGGAGCTAATGAATAGAAAGATCCGGGCCAAACGGCAGACGGCAAACTGCAAACAGGCCCTCCTACGCCAAAGGTCCGGCGGGCAAAGTAGGATATTCTGCGGCAGGAATTGGCCGGCAATTCTCCCTGTTTTCGCCTTGTTTTCTCCCTTCCAAAGCCTATTCTTTGCCCTGTCAGAACCATCTCTGATTCAGGTGAATATAAAAGATATTCCATAGATATTCCATAGATGTCCCGCAGATGATTTATAGATATCCCGCCTCTAAATAGAGGCGGGATATCTATGGCTGAACGGCAAGGATTCTGTGTTTTTGCTTTAAATATCAAGTGTTGATGCCTACAACAACAAACGGGTCACCCCTATGGATGACCCGGCTTAAAAGTATATTCAATATGACTTTGGAATCTCTGCCCTCTGCCTTTTGCCCTCTGCCCTTTAGCTACTCAATAAAGAAATAAGCAACAATATAATAGTAAGTCTCCCCCGTAAAATCTTCAACGCATTGTTTACGTGCTTTTTAACGGTAAGCTCTGACAGATCGAGGCGTTCGGCGATTTCGCGGTGCGATAGATGGGCCTTGCGGCTTAATTCAAATACTTCCCGCATTTTAGCTGGCAGACTGGCGATCTCCTGTTCAATAACAGCAGCCAGCTGTTGTTCGCGGATGCGGTGATCGGCCACGGCTTCGCCTGTATCGATGAATTGTTGAAAAGCCTGTATGTAGTTGGATTCTGTTTGTTTACGGGCGATGCAATCCAGCACGCGGTTGCGAACTGCAGTATATAAATAGCCGCTCAGCTGCGTAATATTGAGTTCGTCGCGCTTTTGCCACAGGGTGGTAAACAGTTCGTGAATGAGGTCGTTCACGTCTTCCTTGCTTTGTAACCGCTTGTAGGCATGCAGGTATAATACCCCTTTATACCGGTGGTAAATTGCTGTAAAAGCCTGGTTATCGCCCTGTTTCAGCAGCGTTGTAAGCTCCTGATCAGTTAAGCGGTCGTAAGCAGACATGGAGGCCTGGATTGTTACAAGTTAAAAAAAGCAGCTGGCACTAAAATAGCTGCCGTACCAAATACGGCGGCAAAGTAACGGTTCTAAAATTAAGTGATTATTAAGAAAAGAAAGATTGCTGTAAAAACTTACTTTTTTAAAATATTGAAGGGAATAAAGGCCTCGGTCTCATCCCAGGTAATGGTAAATACACCGCCATACTTTTGCATTTCAATATTAATAGCCAGCCGTTCCTGTTGCGTAGCAGGTTTTCTCAGTTTCATTTTAACCTGTACAAAGTCCTTTGACCGGTTGGGATCGGTTGGCCATTCTTTCAAATCGGTATTAAAGATCAGTGTCCACTCTGTTGGAGTTGGAATGGTATACAAACTATATTCTCCTTTTGGTATAAATGTTTTTTCGAATCGGGTATCAAAGGGCAATACAATGCGGGTAGGATCATTCGCGCCTGTACGCCATACCGAATCAAAAGGCACCACGCCGCCGTAGATCACTCTGCCCGCTTGGCAGGACAACCATAGGAAAGTTTAATAGTATCCTTATCAAATGGAAATTCAACTCTTATGGTAGGTGAAGGGATTCCGATCTTTGGCGTTTTTGTCATTCTTTTTGCTACTTCATCTACATCGATCGGCGCATGTTTGGTGACTATATAACTCCATGGGGTGGAGGTGCCGTCATAAGTAATGATCCTGCCTTCGGGCGTTGCGGTTATTTTTGTATACTTCAGAAAAGGACCACCAAAGATCAACGTATCTTTTTTTCCTTTTGTGATCCCCACTTCTCTTAAACCAATATAATCATTGATCAGGGTTAATGGCAGGCTTTGCTGGCCCGATTTTATCAATCGCATACAATTCCATTCAATGAGCGATAAAACGGGCGTCCACCCGCCAATAAAATCGATATGATCAACATTGTATTTATGTTCATATTCTTTTTCACAACCCGGCCATACCCCATACCAGGTGCAGGAATTGTTTTCGCAAAAAATTCCCTGCGAACCGGCGGATGTAATGAACGCGCTGTCCGGGTTCATAAAAGAAATAGTGTAATGCCTGATACTTCCATTGGGATTGAAATGGAAATCGAAGATGCCGATCTGATCCTGCGGATACCGCAAAAAGGCTTTTCCGTACAAATGATTGTAGAACATGTTATAGGTCTCTACTATAACTGTATCACTGCCCAATTTCGCAACAAATGAAGCACTATATGGTTGCTGGGCAGCCACCCCTGCTGAAAATAGCAGGGCTATTATAAAGTGCGGTTTCATGGTTAATGGTCAGGCAAAAAATTACCCTGTCATAAAATTAAATCAAATTAATATTTATGGCAGGGTTATATGATCTATATCAGCCTCGTCGAAATTTCTTACTCGTTCCTTAACGACTGTACCGGGTTGGCCCGGGCAGCTTTTACCGATTGCCACGCTATCGTAAGCAGGGCAACGGCCACCGTAATGATGCCTGCTTCGAAGAACACTATCGGGCCAATGGAAATTCGATAAGCAAAATCTTTTAACCATTCATTCATGGCCCAGGTACAAAGTGGTACTGCAATAACAATTGCCACTAACACCAGTTTGATAAAGTCTTTTGACAGCAGTACTACAATACCGCTCACCGATGAACCCAGCACTTTGCGAACTCCTATTTCTTTCACGCGCTGTTGTGCCATAAAGGTAGACAGCCCCAATAAACCAAGACAGGCTATAATTATGGCCAGGCAGGAGAAGAACGTGAACAGCTGCCCGAAATGCTGATCGGCCTCATATTGGGCACCGAACGATTCATCGAGAAAATGATACATGAACGGGCGTTGCGGCGCCATCTTATCCCAGGTTGTTCGTATATGGGCCAGCGTAGCCGGAATATTATCTCCTTTGATGGTCACTGAAATGCGGGCCAGGTTATCAGGATATCCATATCGTAAGGTGAGCGGTTCTACTGCCTGGTGCAGCGACCGGAAATTGAAATCCTTTACCACGCCAATGATGGTTCCCTTCCGCCCCCACTGGTCGAATTTTTTACCTACTGCATCGGCCGGATTGCTATAACCATACAATTTAGCTGCTGCTTCATTGATGACCATTCCCTGTGCACTATCGGTAAGGTACGACCGGGAATATGGCCGTCCTGCCACCAATGGAATATGATATACGGGTATGAAGTCGAAATCTATTTCATAAATAAGCGGGCCGCGAAAACTCATTTGTCCGTCGGTCGCCTGTACCCCGGTATATGCATTGGGCAAAAACTCGCCGGGTACGGCGCGGGAAGCCGCCACGGAAATAACACCGGGCTGATCGGCAATGGCTTTTTTGATGGACTCTATATTATTTTGCACCTTACCATCACCTTCAAAATTGATGACCACCATTTGTTCTTTCTGAAAACCCAGATCCTGGCGGTTCAGGAATTTCAACTGGTTGAACACAATGATGGTACCTGCGATCAGTGCAATGGACAGTGTAAATTGGAAAACAACCAGCACTTTACGCAGCGAGATATTGCCGCTGGCCGGATTAAATTTTCCTTTCAATACCGTAATGGCCCTGAACCCCGACAAGAACCAGGCGGGGTAAATACCTGCTCCTAAACCCACCACCACTGCAAAAACAACCATGGCAACAAATATCCAGGGGTTAAAGAAGTTTACATAGGCAATCTCTTTTCCTGATAATTCTTCGATCAGCGCAATGCCTGGTTTTGCCAATGCCATCGCAATGATAGCAGCGGCCAGTGATAACAATATGGATTCGAAAAGGAATTGCCACATCAGGCTTTTTGGCCGTACGCCCAACACCTTACGAACGCCCACTTCCCGGGCTCTTTCCAGCGAACGCGCTGTTGACAGGTTCATAAAGTTGATACAGGCAATCAGCATTATAAAGATCGCAATGCACAAAAACAGGTATACATTCAACATGCTTCCTGTGGGTCCGGGCTGGCGGGTTGCCTGCGAATGCAGGTAGGCATCGGTCATTTTTTCAAATTTGATCGAATACCCCCTATCAGTAGCATTATGTCTTCTTACAAAATCATCGGCTTTGGCCTGCAGGGACTTTATATCGGTGTTCTCTTTTAACAACAGGTAAGTATAGAAATCAACATACCCCCACCAGCCAAAAATCTCTTCCCTGTACTTGTGCATGGTAGTCATCGAGATCAGTCCGTTGAAGGTGAACTGCGAATTGGGCGGCAGGTCTTCCATAACACCGGTAACCATAATATTGGCCTCGTTATTTACCCGTAGTGCCTGGCCTACGGGGTTACTGTTGCCAAAGAATTTCTGCGCTACCGATTTGGTCAGCACAATGCTGAAAGGTGCCGTCAATGCCGTATGCGGGTCGCCGTAGATCATTTTCCAGCTGAATACATCAAAGGCGGTAGAGTCCATAAACAACAGGTTATCCTGTTGCACCCGTTTGTCGCCCTGTTGCAGCAACATACCGTTGGGGCTCATAAACTGCACTACCTTTTCAATTTCGGGAAAATCAGCCTGCAATGCCGGTCCTACAGGGGCACAGCCCCATACCTGGTAATCCTGCGGTGTAGGGGCCACCATTGTTGCGCCGGGTTCTGACGTGCGAAAGGTTTGCACTACCCGGTATAATCTGTCTCGTTTGGTATGATATCGATCATAGGAATTTTCATGGTACAGGTACACACTGATCAGTACACAACACGTCATCCCTATTGCCAGTCCGGCAACGTTAATTAATGTATAGAATTTTCTTTTCAACAAATTGCGCCAGGCGATCTGGAAGTAATGACGGAACATGGCAGGTAGATTTAGTACACAAAAATTACAAGCCCTGTGCCATTCGCGTTCTGCCTGTATAACAGGGCGTTTTACCGCCCGCCGGTGTTCAATACTGGGCGATTGGTGTACGGTAATGATACAGTGGGTATATTTGCACAACTCAACAAGATAACCATTTATGTACGACCTATTCTTCCAGAAATTCAATGAAAAAATAGCCCTTACCGCCGAGGAAGAAGCACTCGTAAAACAATACCTTACCCCTAAGAAACTGCGCCGCAAACAATACCTGGTGCAGGAAGGCGATGTTTGCAAAAACATTTGTTTTGTAGAGAAAGGCGCCTTGCGGGCCTATGTGCTCGATGAGACCGGTGATGAACATATAACAGCTTTTGCCCTGGAAGGCTGGACGCTGGGTGACCTCTCCAGTTTTATAAAGGCCGAACCCGCCACCTGGAATATCGATGCCCTGGAAGACTGCGAACTCGTACTGATCAGCAAACAGGCCTATGATGAGCTGCTGCAAATTATGCCTAAATACGAAACCTATATCCGGCTGTTGATGACTGATGCTTATATGGCGCTGCAACGCAGAACTACCTATATGATCAGCCTGCCCCTGGAAGAACGCTACCTGGCCTTTACACAAATGTACCCTACCTTGTTTCAACGCGTGCCCCAGCATATGATCGCGTCATTCATGGGCCTCTCCGCCGAAACCCTGAGTCGTGTCCGTAACCGGATCAGTAACCGCAAATAATGGCTCCTGTAAAAACCGTTGACAAAAATCAACGTTTTTCCTTGTCCGGAAGCAACACTATTTCTTGTCCATAAGCATTGGAGCCAGGGGTAGCCTGCCCGTAGTTTTGTGTCATCAAATCAACAACAATTATGAGCACAAAACAAACAATTGCCATTATAGGCGCAACAGGTAATATGGGTTCCGGCATCGCTAAATCTTTATCTAAAAGCAACAACCGGCTCCTGCTTTTCGCCCAGCATTTAGACAAAGTGCAGACCTTGGTGGAAGAAATTAAAAAGGGGAATCCGGCCGCAGAAGCAGAAGCCATTGCCTGCCCCACCAATGCTTCCTGGGAAGCAGACATCATCATCCTGGCTGTTCCTTATGCCGCAGAGAAAGAACTGGCCGATAAGATCAAAGACGTGGCCAACCAGAAAATAGTGATCAGTATTTCCAACCCATTGAATGAAACGTATAGTGGTTTAACTACTTCACCCGATACCAGTGCCGCGGAGGAATTGCAAAAACTGCTGCCCAACTCGAAAGTGATCAAAGCTTTCAATACTGTTTTTGCCGCAGACTTCGCCACACCGGTAATTGGCGGCCAACAGGCCGATGCTTTTATTGCGGGTAGTGATGCCGCCGCCTTACAAACCGTTTCAGAAGTGGTACAACAGGCAGGTTTTAATCCCATTGTTGCCGGTGAGCTGACTGTAAGCCGTACACTGGAAAACATGACCGTTTTGCTGATTCAGTTAACTATGAAATATAACTACAACTGGGTAGCCGGCTGGAAGGTATTACACAACTAATAGCAGCTTCCCTTTTTGTTAGTGAAACTGTCAACAAACAGCTGCTTCAGCTGTTTAATAATTGGTTAATATCGATACATTTACCAATAGATGGAAAGAAAACATTTCATACAAAATATTATAAAAGGAGCAATTGGCATGACAACACTTTCAGCATTTAACAATTTCACTAATAGTTTACCTGAACAGGAACAACTAATGCCGGTGTTGTTTGTGGGGCACGGTTCGCCCATGAACGGAATTGAGGATACGGAATTCAGTCGGCGCTGGACACAGATGGCCAAAGAGATCCCAACACCTGCTGCGGTGTTGGTGGTCTCGGCCCACTGGTTTACCAAAGGCACCAAGATCACGGCCATGGACTTTCCCCAAACCATCCACGATTTTGGTGGTTTTCCCCAGGCCTTGTTCGATGTGCAATACCCGGCGCCGGGCAATCCGGCACTGGCCCGGGAAACCGCGTCCCTGATCACCAGCACACAAGTTGAATTAAACCACGACTGGGGTTTGGATCACGGTACCTGGACCATCGTTCGTCACATGTACCCTGATGCGAAAATTCCGGTTCTACAGTTGAGCATCGATTATTCCAAAGGGCCGCAATACCATTACGACCTGGCGAAAGAATTATACAGCCTGCGTAAGAAAGGCGTACTGATCATCGGCAGCGGCAATATGGTACACAACCTGAGAATGGTGGCCTGGGATAAACTGAATGAAGAAAATTATGGATACGACTGGGCAATCAATCTGAATAATAAATTCAAATCATTGATCCAGGATGGCAATCATAAACCTTTAATCAATTTTAGCGAGTTGGGCCGGGATGCCCTGCTGGCCATTCCTACACCGGAACACTACCTGCCCTTGCTGTATACATTAGGATTGAAGGGATCAAAGGATAATGTAGCCTTTTTCAACGACAAAGCCGTTGGCGGTTCATTGACTATGACGTCTGTTAAACTGGGTTAAGGGTGCCCCGCCTTATGCTTGCGCGCCATTCCCTGCGCGATTACACTCACCGAGATCAATTGAAGGGCATGGTACAACATAACAGGCAACAACAATATGCCCATGAGCGGACTGTTCATAAAGATCACTTTTGCCATTACAGTTCCATGGATCAGTGATTTTTTTGAACCGCAAAAAGTAGCTGTGATCCTGTCTTCCCGGTTGAAATGAAGCAGGCGGGCAATGTTGTTCATAATAAAATACACAAAAAAGAACAACGCCAGCACACAGGCGCCCAGCAGGCACAACTCCCCCAACCCGAGGTTGCTGAACATGTGTTTATCGAACGAATCACTGAAAGCGGTATACACAATGGAGAGGATAACGATTTGATCGAAGTACTTTAATTGCTTACTATATTTTTCAGCAACCTGTCCCAACCGGGTTGGGTTCAACAGCAGGCCCAACACCACCGGCAACAATATTTGTAACAACAGTTTTATTACCACATCACTCATATCCATATGGTTTTGCCGGCCACCAGTAGCCAGTGCCATCCACGCGGGGGTAATAAAAATACCCATCAGGCTTGAGATACTGGCATTGAAAATAGCTGCGGGGATATTGCCATTGGCAATGGACACCATTACTACGGAAGAGGATACCGTAGAAGGCAGGGCCGCCAGGAAAAAGCCACCCAGCCATAACACCTGGGTATCTCCGTGATCGAGCAGGGGCCGCAACAACAGCAACAAAACGGGAAACAGGATAAATGTTCCTGCCTGTACCAATAGATGTAAGCGCCAGTTGCTTAACCCTGCTACCAGTTTCTTACGGTTTAATTTCAAACCGTAAAAGAAAAAGATCAGTGAAACACCCAGGTTGGCTAAAGAAGATATCGAAAATGGCCCCTTGGCAATACCCGGTCCGGGAAATTGCGAGGCCAGGATAATCATTCCAATCAGCGATAGTATAAACCAATCCAGTCCGAATCGACCTAACAGCCTTGCTAATTTGTTTGCCATATGGGCTGCAAGATACAACGGATGGTTTATTTGCTACTCCACTGCCTTCAACTCCAGCACCACGCTGGCCCTGCTGGCTTTTACATCGGGATTGTACCCAACGGTCATCAGGAATTCGCCGGTGTAGGTTTTATCGCCAATGGTTGAAGGGGTGCCGGGATACAGGTTCAATTCTTTTAACTGGTACCGCTTTTCCGGATCGAGCCCCTTCATACGAATAGGCCGTTCACTGCCCGCATCGTACCGGTTGTTCACCAGGTAATTGAAAAGGATACCGGTATTTTTTTCTGCATTCAAATACATCATAGCGGCTACCGAATTGTCGCCGGGGTCCTGCAACCGGTATTGATCGCCCTGCCAGATAATGGGCTTGTACGCATTATACGTTTTTAGTGCATCCTGGCAGAACTTAAGATCGTTTGTATTCAGTTTGTTCACCACAATATCAAAACCCAGCTTACCCATCATCGCTACATCTGTACGATACTTGATCGGTTGTTTGCCCCAATCGGTTACATGGTTCGATGTACTGATGGCCGGATAGAAATAAGAATACTCCCACTGCATAAAAATGCGTTCCAGCGGGTCGGTATTGTCACTGGGCCAGAACTCAGTAAAGTATTGCAGGGCCGCGTAATCAACGCGTCCGCCCCCGCCAGAGCACAACATCATGGGCACTGTAGGATATTTCTTCCTGATCCTTTGCAATACACTGTACAACCCCTGCACATACTGCAAATAAAAATGGGCCTGATTGGTGAGATGCGCCGAATATGCGTTGTATACAACGGCATTACAATCCCACTTTATATACGCCAGGTTCGGGTTTTTAGTAAACAGGTTATCGATCACACCGAAGACAAAATCCTGCACCTGCGGGTTGGTAAGATCGAGCACCAACTGGTTCCTGAAATAATATTCGGGCCGTTTGGGTTGTTTCACTACCCAGTCAGGATGTTTTTCATACAATTCACTTTTGGGGTTCACCATTTCCGGTTCTACCCAAATCCCAAACTTCACCTTATTGTTCTCTGCTTCATGTACCAGCGAAGCAACGCCATTGGGCAGCTTCGATTTATTCTCCTGCCAGTCGCCCAAACCGGCATGGTCATCGTTGCGCGGGTATTTATTGGCAAACCAGCCATCGTCGAGCAGGAACATGTCGACACCCAGTTCTTTTGTGTCTTTCAACAGCGCTTTCAATTTTGTTTCATTGAAATCAAAATAGGTACTTTCCCAGTTGTTCAACAAGGTAAGCCTGTTGCCTTTTCCATCGAGCAGTTTGTAGTTACGCGCCCAGGCATGCAGCTGGCGGCTGGCTTCGCCTTTTCCTTTGTGCGACAAAACCGATAAAAACGCAGGTGTGGTAAACACTTCACCGGGCTTTAATGTATACGGTGATGCATGGTTGTTTACGCCGGCAATAATGCGCAGGTTATCCTGGTTATCGAGTTCCAGGTCTATCCTGAAATTGCCGCTCCATTCCAGCGCCCCATACAACACCGAGCCTTCATCTTCCGTAGCCGGTTTGTTCAGCGACACCATAAATACCGGCGGTTGAAACAGATCGGCCCGGGTACCCAGTTTTGAATCGAGGGTTTTTATGCCATGGGTGATCCTGGTCTCTTCCGGTTGCATTTCCCTGGCCCAGTCGCCATGGTATTGACGCAGGTAAAAATTATCTGCTTTCAGGTACAAACCGGCGGAAGCAAACTTCTGCAACACCACATTGCCTTTCTCGTTGTGTTTGATCTCGCTCCACTGTTCGGTCACATCTTCCCGGAAATATGTTTTATAAAACAACTTTACTTCAAAGTCATATACGGGATCCTTTGTTATTATGGTAAGCAGCGAAGTATTATCGTCGAGCTTTTTTGTTTCATGTTTTACATATTGCAGATCGAGCGAGCCGTTGCCATCGGCATGCGTTACAGTGATCGCCGGTTCAAACAAATTACGTGAACCCGAGGTGGCATAGGCAGCATTGGCAACCCCGGTATATTCAGCGGTTTGCTTATACATGGCCGGGATGTTTTCGTATTCCTTTTTATCGGCCAGTTTGGGCCCCAGGTAAACAATGCCCAGGTTGTTGCTGGCATTGGTTTGCAATACCAGGGCATTATGTTGTGTTTCTACGGGTATGGTTATGTTTTGAGAAAAGACATCTTGCTGTAAAAAAGACAATAAGGTAATGGCTGCTATCCCCATCAAACCGCGCGTATTCTTTTGCATGTTACAGATTAAATGTTAGTTTATTGTTGCGAAAGTGGTGGTGTATATTTCTTTCCTTCGGTAATTGACTTCCAGTTGTCGGTACGGAACGGCGCTGCCGGTAAACCCGCCGCATTGAACAGATTGGCCTTGCTGTCGTCATCGGCCCAGGCATACCGTACTGCTACCGGAGTAGTTACTTCCGGCGCAGTTAAATTAACAACAGTACCTGCAATGGTTGCTTTAGCCGGATAAAAATGCTGATCGGTGCCGGCTATTTCAAAGCCGGTTACCTCACCTGAAGCCGTTAACCCTTTATCAATATTTGTAAATTGAATGGTAACATTGTTGCCTTTCACCTGCATGCTTTTGTATACAGGCCCGGAAGCCACTGTTTTTATGCCGTATGTTTTTTGTAGTGCCAGTAAGGCCAGGCGTTTTCCTACATCCTGCTTGTTATGGGGATGGATATCGCCCGGATTCCCCACATCGATTGTCACTGCCATGCCGGTATTGGGTAATGTAGTGGCCATTGCCTGCGCCTCGCGCAATTCGGCCCAACTGCTTCCTTTGTTGCTATTGCCATTGGCATTGTTGAAACTGGTGAGCTGTACAAAATAAAAAGGCATGGCCGGTTGTTTCCAACGCATCCGCCAGTCATTTATAAGCAGCGGCATCGCTTTCCGGTATTCAAAGGCGCGACTCGCATTGTTTTCGCCCTGGTACCAGATAGCGCCTTTTATGGTTAGTTTCACTATAGGACTGATCATCCCATTGTACAACACACTGGGGTAATCATTGGCGCCAATGCCGGTGCTGGTCTGCATCGATTCAATGCGAAATTTCCAGGAACCGGCCAATGAGGTATTCTTTCCATCGATCGTAAGAACACAATCTGCTGTTTCGCCATAAATACCACCGCCGCCACCGGTATCCTGTACCCGAACGGCAATTACATTTTTCCCTTTCTTTAAAAGGGAACCAGGGATCTTATACACCCGTTTTACGTTATATCCCTGCACGGCACCTACCTGTACGCCATTTACGTAAGTAACGTCATTATCATCGATCATGGCCAAATGCAACACGGCTGGTTTACCGGCATCGGCTTCTTCGAGGTTTATTTCTTTTCTATACCAGATCACCCCATCGAAACCAGGTCCGGGCAACTGGCTCTCCCATACTTCCGGCACCTGCATCGAGTGCCATTTGCTATCGTCCAGGTCAATCGCTGGCCACTGTTTAATAGTTGTGGTATCTAAATCATTTAATTGTTTCGACGCCAGGTAGGCCTGCGATTGCCGGTCTTTCATGGCAGTCATATCTGCTATGCTTTTTTCCGGTGTTATTGCCGTGAGCCATTTATAATACGGTTCACTTTCAAACCCTTTATGGCTGATCCAGCTTTCTATATCGGTGCCGCCCCAGGTAGAATTGATGAGCCCGATGGGTACATGCAATTGTTGATGCAGCTCCCTGCCAAAAAAATAACCCACTGCCGAAAAAGGTGGAATACGTTGCGGTGTACAGGTTTGCCAGGTGCCGCTTTTTACATCATCAGCCGGTTTGCCCTGTACATCTTTTTCTACTGTAAATAACCTGATCGCCGGATAATTCGCCGCAGCAATTTCCTGATCGGCATTCACTACCTGCGACCAGCCTTTCACCGGCATTTCCATATTCGACTGGCCCGAACAAACCCATACATCCCCCATAAGGATACCATGCAGCGTAATGGTGTTTTTTCCCTTTACCTGCAGTTCATAGGGGCCACCCACTTGTTCCGGTGCCAATACAGTTTCCCAATTACCACTGGCATCGGTTTTTACTGATTTTTGCTGATGATGAAATTGCACAGTTATGGCTTCAGCTGGTGCAGCCCATCCCCATACTCTCAATGGCGCATTCCGTTGCAGTACCATACTGTCGCCAAATATTTTTGGAAGCCTGATTTGGGCTTTTGTGTTGCTAACAAGCGGGAGCAGTAAGAAAAATGCAATTGTTTTTTTCATGTATAATTTCGTTTATGGGCAGAAGGCAGAGGGCAGAAGGCAGAAATGAAAACCGGGATGCGCTGCAGCGCTTCAACCTTAAACTTTTAACTCTCAACCTACAAACCCAATAAGTTAATAATATAGAACGTGTCAACGTGTTAACTTGTCAACGTGTTAACTTGTCAACGTGTTAACTTGTCAACGTGTTAACTTGTCAACCTGTCAACTTACTTCTTCACCCCTACCTCAACCTCCTTAACAACTCCATCAATCATCACCTTCACCCGTTGCTTTGTAGGTGAATACAATTTATAACTAATAACCTTTCCATCCTTCCAACTAAAATCAACGGTTATATTCCCACGAGCCTTCATTCCTTTCACCGACCCTTCCGCTTTCCATACATCGGGGATGGCGGGTAGAAAATTGATATAGCCTTCATGGCTTTGCAACAGCATTTCGGCAATGCCGGCGCCGGCGCCAAAGTTGCCATCGATCTGAAAGGGCGGGCCGGCAGATAATAAATTTGGATAAACACCGCCGCCAGCGCCATAGTTGATACCCGTTTTACGGGTTGGCTTCATGATCTCGCGAAACAATTTATACGCACGGTTGCCATCGTGCAGCCGGGCCCAGAACAATTGTTTATAAGCAATAGACCAGCTGGGACCGTCATCACCACGCACATTCAATGATCTCTTACAGGCTTCTGCAAATGCAGGCGTTGCAGATGGTGTGATCAAACTTGCCGGGTACAACCCGTACAAATGTGATATATGCCGGTGTTGGGGATCGGTTTCTTTATAATCTTTTAGCCATTCCATTATGCGGCCATCGGCAGCGATCTGCGCAATGGGTGGGATCTGTTTCAGCCTTTCTTTCAATTCTTTCCGGAACGGTTCATCTATCTGTAATTGTTCCGAAGCAGTGATGACATTATTGAACAACTCGCGAATGATCTGGTTATCGATGGTAGCACCCATGCAAATACTGGCCTGTTTACCGGAATTGCCGGGCATATAAAATGAATTTTCCGGAGAAGAGGAAGGTGCCGTTACCAGCCAACCTGTTTCGGGATCTTTAATAAGTATGTCCGAATAAAATAAGGCACTGCCTTTCAAAACCGGATAGATCTTTTTCAGGTAATTGATATCGTTAGAGAAAGCGTAATGGTCCCACAGGTTGTTGCACAACCAGCCGGAACCGGCTTTGGTTACGCCCCAGGACGCGCTTTCGCCAGGCTCGGTAAATAACCAGGGATTGGTGATCACATGCGCCACCCAGCCTTTTGCATTGTAGTAGGCTTTGGCGGTTTTTTCGCCGTGTGGGCCCAACGCTGCTACCAGGTCAGCGAGCGGCAGATTCAATTCTGATAAGTTAGCCGGCTCCACGCCCCAATGGTTCATTTGTACATTTACATCGAGGTGATAATCGCCATTCCAGGGCGTATGGACCTCATGCGCCCACAGCCCCTGTAAATTGGGTGGCAGCAAACCTACCCGCGTACTGCTGATAGAAAGATATCGGCTGTACTGATAAAACAGCACGGTTAACCGGTTATCGGGTGTGGTGGCATTATAAAATTTGTCAAGCCGTTGATCGGTTGGTAATTCATCTGCACCTGATGAACCCAGATCTACCTGCAGGCGATTAAACAGCTTTCCATAATTATCGAGGTGCTTCTTCTTTTCTGCATCATACGTCGTCCGCATGGCTTTATCGAGCAACTGCTGCGCATGTTGGCGATACGCTTCATCCTTATAACTGGTTTTGGCAGAAAAGAACAGGATGGCTTCGGTAGCGTTTTTTACCATCAGTTTATTGTTGGCAGCCGATACACTTCCTCCCGTTAGCTTCATATTCACCAGGGCCACATATTGCATGCCTTTGCCATTGGTGCCATTCTCTAACTGTCCGGCCATTTCCAATTGATGGCCGGTGACGGTAACTGTTCCTTTTTCTTCCCGCGACAACGAAACCTCAAAATTCAATTTGCCGGCAGCGCTGGCAGTGAGTTTTACGATGCCTACGTCGTTACCGAAACTGGTAAAGTATTCCCTGTTATAGGTAACAGCACCCACCTTATACGAACAGGCGGCGGTGGCATTATTGAGTGACAGCTGTCTGCTGTAACTGGTAAAGGGTACATTGGCCGCGCCTTCGTAGGTAAAGGCAATGCCCAGGCGGCCCATGGTTTGAAAACAGCCAAAGGGCTCGGCACCCGAGCCCTTACCGGTACAAACAAAATCTTTATTGATCAGTTCCTGCGCCTCATCGTTCTTTCCTTCGAGCAGCAGTTTTTGTATTTCAGGCAGTTTCTTATTTGCATTATAATTATTTGCATCCTGCGGCGCGCCCGACCACAACGTAATATCATTAAGTACGATGCTTTCCTGCAGTACGCCGCCATCGGGCATCATACCCAGCCGGCCATTTCCCAGCGGCAGGGTTTCTTCCCACTGCGCCGCCGGTTTATCGTACCATAACCGCAGTGGTTTGTTTTGCGCCCGCCCACTGCCTGCAATTAATAACAGTAATAATGATAATTTACCAATACGGATCATGCTGCTTTTGTACATCAGTATAGATATTGACAACGTTTATTTTATGTATAACCGTAAACTATTGAAACGCATCGCCTCGCCGTCATCGGCCAAATCGAGTACCAGTCCCAGTGACAACGTTGTTTGCCGGGTCAACGTAAATGTAGTTATTACCCTTGAACCGTTGTCTACTCTTTTATAGGAAAACGCATTGCTGATGTTGCTTACATCAGGTAAACCGTTAGTACCAATCGCAACAGTCAGGTAGGTATCGTTTTTAGAACCCACTGACCACCAGTCGATGTCGCCTTCAAAACTATAATTGCCGGGTGCCAGGGTAACCACCTGGTGTATTTTTCCATTTGAAATGGCAGATGCACCCCAGCCGGCTTCAAAATATATTTTCTTGTCACCGATAGACGTACCACCATAATAAACGCCTTTACTATCCTTTTGATTCATGGCTGCAGCATTGAGGGTCCAGTCGCGCGGAGTGGCCCAGCGGTTGCCGTCATTGGCCCTGTTGGCCACCGGATATACACTGTTCAATAACGTAATTTCTTTAAAAGCAGGCAACGTTTTAACCGGCACGGTAAAGGTATCGATACCCACCGTATCGGGCAGGTACAGGGTATTATACGTAATGGGTTTATACAAGTTAATATCAGGCAAGGTGGTCACCTGGTCTTTTCCCTTCATAGGCTCAATAAAATCGTATTCCTGGTTATTCAGATCGAAGTAATGAATGTGCATACCACGCACGCCTACATAGGCGTCTACATTGGCCCAGGAAATTTCAGCAGCGCCATTTGTGTTTACGATCGAGCCCAGGATGTTACGATTGCCGCGCTCATCTACAGATTTCTGAAAATTGGCGCCATATACATTGCCGGTAATGGTCATGGGGATGGAGCGATTGCCTTTATCGTCGTAGGTACGAATGGTAAAGGTTTTTGGACCTTCCGGTAAATTAGCAATGATCTGCCTGATGGTATCTACTTTTCCTTTCCGGATGATGGACGATTCCAGCGAATCCAGGCCATCATTCCAATACACCCGGAATCTGGTTATATTAGGTATACCAGCCAAAAAGCCGGTGATCATTACGCGGTAATTGCCCGGGATCACTTTCAGGGAATCGAAAGTGGCCGGGTAAACGATCTCCCCGCCTTCTGCATACTTTTTATAGTCATCCATTTTCTTACACGAAACCACCAAACCTCCCAACACTGCCATCAACAACACGATCCGTATGCTGATAATATATTGTTTCATGAACTGATTTTTACTTGTTAAGAATTAAATCCGCTGTTAATTGGTTTTCCAGGTCGACATATTCTGTATCTCGATGAAATAAGTACCCATCCAGTTTTGTAAACATTTCAACCGCAGGTACTGGTAAGGCGGCGCATCTTCATCAAAGTCGAAGGAGAACCCGACACTTCCGGCGGTATTATCGGCATTGTTCTCTGTTCCAAATGGCAAGCCGCTTGGCTTCAACACTTCGCAGGTAAGCAGCTTTGTCCATTTGCTCCAGTCGCCATCGTGTGTTGGATTGTTGGAACCGTATATTTCAAAACGGCGCGGACTTCCTTTTGAATACCACAGCGCCCCTTCTTTGCGGGTAAGCAGGTTGAACCGGGTTAATTTAACTGGCGCCGCACCAACCGACCAGGTAATGGTGGTGGGAATGCCCGAACTTTCATCGGTAAACAAACAGGGCCATTCGTTACTCATCAATCCTTTCCACATCAGGTCTACCGTTGTACCGTACGACATCTTTGTATCATTATCACACTGGTACACGGAATACTCGTTTTTATTGATGAGCAATTCCATCTTGGGCGTAATAGTGGCATACAGGGTATCGGTATGATTCAGCCAGCGATCACGTACCGTAAAAGCAAATTTCTTTTGTATAGGTGTAAGGCCTCTTATGCTAACAGCAATGGCCGAATCACTGGTGTATACGTTGTCGAGAGGCTTCCATTCACCTGCGTTGGTAGAATCGACCATCGGCACAATCACTATCTCTCCTCTATAAGGGTTTTTGGAGGATATTCTTATACCGCCTGCTGTTGCCCGTACTGCCAGGCTGCGGTATACCAGTTGTATATGTGGCACCAGCGGTTCCACCTGTACTTCAACCGGTTCACCGGCGGTCTCGCTTCTGGTCATCGCATACAACTTAACTGTATGTTTCAGGGTATCGGCAAACCCATCCACCCGCAACTGGTTGCCGTAATAAGAAGATTTCACTTCACGTTCAGTGCCGTTGGGCAATGTATATACGGCTTTAACATATAACAGGTCTTCATCGTCGGGCAATACGTAAGAGATGGTTGCGGCCCCATGATCGTTCTGCACAGTTATCCCGCTCACTACACCGGGTGCTTCCCCGCCACCTTGCTTTATACCATTCACATCTTCTTTTTTGCAACTCCATACTGCAGTCAGCAGCAGAAGGGCAATTATTGTTTCAATGTGTTTTTTCATATCTGTATGTTTTGGCAAGCCAGATTTTGTTTAGTTTTTACCAACCGGGGTTTTGTACCAGGTTTTCGTTAATAGGTAAATTCGATTCTCTGATCGGCCACAGGTAATCGCGTGGCACCACAAAACGCATTGTATAATAGGTTGTAGGAATATAGAACAGTTCAGGATGTTCGAATGTACCCGAACGGTCATAACCGGTTACATTCGTATTGAGCAGCGTGGCGGCCAGTTTCCAGCGGCGCAGGTCCCAGAACCGGCTTCCTTCAAACGACATTTCAATATTGCGTTCATTGCGAATGATGTTGCGCAACCCGTCTTTTGTAAGATAAGCGCCGGGGTTATTCGAGAAGTTGGTCCAGCTGTTCTGAACAGTTGGCAATCCCGCCCGGTCCCTGATCAGGTTTAAATATTTATATACATCAGCCGATGGTCCATTCGCTTCATTTGCCGCCTCTGCATATAACAGATACAGGTCTGCAAGGCGCATGGTGGGGAACGGATAATCTTCTATATGGCTGCTGTTATCGTTCTGGTAAGCAAACTTCCAGTTCACCAGTTTTTTGGGATAAAAAGTAGTGATGGTAACGGCTACACCGGCGCCAAACTGCCCCAGTTTCAATTGGGCACTCCAGGTATTTTCATCGGTATGGCTGGGACTGTTTTGCATGTACCAGGTACCGCCATCAAAACCCAGGTCGGCATAGTAGCGTGGCTCGCGATCGTAATTCAGGCGGGCTGTTCTATAACCTTCCACTATATTGTACCGCTCATCGTGCGTAGCTGTTCTCAACTCGTGCGGACTGGAATAGTCCAGTGTTCTATCTTCTGTAATGGGTACACCGTTTTTGGTATAGAACTGTTTTACTACCTGCATGGTGGGTCCGAGCGTTCCATAAATACTTGAGTTACCGGTATTGTTTGGATCTATATGCGCCATGGACGAGTATTGCAACTGCCAGGTAGAGGAATTGGAGTTGGCCCAGATCCATTCCTGGTTCCATTTTTCACAAACCGCATTGCGCACGCTCATTTGGGTTATAGTGCCATCAGTAAGCGGGAACCCTGTTGTATTATTAAATTTATACAGGAAGATGCCGGCCTGCTCACAAGCCTTTATAGCATCGGCAGCTGCATCGGCAGCGCGTTTCCATTTTTCTTCGCTATAGGCAGTGGAGATCAGCTGAACGCCGTCTTTGTCTTTGAAATTGCTGTAATCGGTATTGCCATTGAACAGCGGGCTGGCGCCGTACACCAGTACGCGGGCTTTCATACTTTTTGCAATGGCGATAGTGATGCGGCCCAACTCGGTAGAAGGTGTCAGGAGAGATACTGGTAAACGGGTAACGGCAGAATCCATTAAATTGGATATATAATCGACTACCGTGTCAACAGGCTGCCTTTTTACTTTTGTTTGTTCCAGCGGTGCCGTTACCGGAATGTTTTTATCCATAATAGGAATGGGGCCGTACTGACGCATCAACAGAAAATGAAAATACGCTTTCAGGAACATCACCTCTCCTATCCAGCGGGTTCTTTCATCGATGGTAAGGTCGGGAATTTTGGTAAGGTCACTTACATTTTCCAGAAAGGTATTACAGGTACGGATCCCTGTGAACATACTTTTGTATTTAAACCGGCCATTGTCATATCCATCCCAGATGTTTACATAGGGATCCACCACATTCTGGTTACCCCGGGCCACGTTCCAGTTGTCGGCCGTTAAGCTCAGGGCCGGATAGGCCAGCCAGAATTCATCGCCCCCCAGGAATGCAACGTTGGTTACCGGGTCGCCATCATTGGGCAGGTACGAGTAACAGGTAGCCAGGTATTTCTCTGCTTCTGTACGCATGGTAAAAGCGTTGTCGAGCGTAGCCACATTATCGGGCACCACATCCAGGAAATTCTTTTTACAGGCACACAGGCTGATCGCGAAGACCAAAACCGGTATATAATAGCTTGTTTTCATTATTTGCTTTTTCAAAAGTGAATGGATTCGATGCAACATTCATTTTAGAACCCGAAATTGATCCCCAGGTTGTATACTGCCTGTACCGGGTAACCTAATCCTTTGCCGCCCATTTCAGGGTCCCACATTTTAAACTTGCTGAAGGCAAAAAGATTTTGTCCATTGGCATAGACCCTGAAATTGGAGAAGCCAATGCGGTTGAGCAATTTGCGTGGTACCGTGTAACCTACTTCCACTGTTTTTAACCGCAGGAAAGTACCATCGCGTAACCACCAATTGGAGGTTTGGGCATTGTTATAGTTGAATTGTCCATCGAGGCGCGGCCAGAAAGCATGCAGGTCCTGCTTTTCTTCCGACCAGTGACTTCCGGCAATAGCCGTCAGTAATCCATTTTGTGCACCGCCATTCAATACAAAGGGTGAAATATTATTGGGGTCTATAAAGAAAGACACCCTGGCATTTCCCTGGAAAAAGGTGCTCAGGTCAAGTCCTTTGTACCCGATCGAGAACCCAAAGCCATAAGTGATCTCAGGAACGGTAGGATATCCAAGCGGTACTCTGTCGAGCCCGGATATTTGTCCATCCCCGTTAATATCCCGGTATTTGATATCGCCACCCATGGGTGGGTTGGTACCAAAGCTTTGTGCGGGCGATTTACGGGCTTCCGCATCATCTACAAACAATCTTTCTGCCACCAGGCCATACTCCTGCTTCAATGACTGACCAATATGAGAGAGGTATTGCAAATCGCTGGGATATTTAGGTTCTTCATTGATGCGGAATTTGCTGGTAGCATAGGTGAAGTTGGCGCGGGTTTGTACCCACCATGATTTATTAAGGTCCCTGGTATAGTTAACTGCTACATCCACTCCCTGGCTTTCTGCTTCGCCTACATTCGCCTGTATGCCGGCTTCCAATCCCATGGTGGTAGGAATGGTGTTCCTATCCATCAGAATGTTGGAGCGGATGGCGTGGAAGGCATCTACCACTATACCGATCCCGTTGCGGAAGTTCAGGTCCATACCATAGTTGGCAGTTTTTGCTTTTTCCCAGGTAATGTCGGAATTGGCGTACCGGTACACTGCATAGCCGTTTAAATAATGTCCCTGATCGAGTCCGAAATGGTAGCCGTTGTTGCCGCTGTTGGGTTCTACGTTCGATAAGTAAAAGAAGCGATCGTCGGTATTGCCGATCTGGTCGTTACCAACCAAACCAAATGTGGTCCTGAATTTCAGGTTGGTGATCACGCTTTGCAAAGGCTCGAAGAATTTTTCGTTCGATACGATCCAGCCTAACCCTGCCGAAGGGAAAAAACCATAGCGGTGATTGCTGGCAAAACGTTCTGAACCGTTATAACCGAAATTCAGCTCGGCCAGGTACCGGTTATCGTATGCATAAGTAAACCTGCCAGAAAGCCCCAGGTTCCTGGCCGGCAGGGATTGCTGAATATTACCACCATTGGCGGTCAAAAAATTACGTAAGACACCTATGAGCATGCCGCTTACGGCGTGTTTGTCGTTAAAGGTGCGGCTATAGTCTGTAGCGAATTGCGCGTAGGTAGTTGTATTCATTAACCTTTCACCCGGCACATAATTCAGGTATTCGGTACCCTGCTGCGGGTTTAGGGGCGTTAACACATTCAGCTTGCCATTTGCATCGGGCATTAAAGTGTAATAGAACGGGATGTAAGTACGGTTCACTGTAAAAAATGCATACCGCTGGGTATAAGCCATGAAACGGGAAGAAAGTCCCGGAGTGATAAAATTCAAATTCTGGTTCAACTCCAGCTGAGCATTTATAGTGGAGGTACTATACTGTTGAAAACCTGCTACCATCCGGGCAAACGGGTTGTTGTACAAAGCGGTGGTATTGCCAATGTAGGCGTTGCCAAAGATGGGGTGTTGCAGGTAAGGCGCAAAACTTTTCGGATACACAGCCGGGAACATTACAGGGTTGCTCCAGATGGCGCTGTTAAAAACGGCTTGTCCACCGCCTACCCAGTTGCCCCAAAAATCGCGGTAACCGGGAGGGCCATTGTAATCGTCGAATTGCGCATACGTTCTTACGATAGCTTTGGTAGTAGGCGTAATATTTACGTTGATGTTGGAACGAACGCTGTAGTTGCCCAATCTGATATTGCTGTTAAAAGTGCTGTTTGAAACAGTTTTCAAAATACCGCGGTCAATATTATACGTGCCGGCAATATAATACTGGGCTGTTTTACCACCCCCGCTTACATTCATATCGGCCTTGTTGTTAAACGTATAGTCTTTTATCAGAGAATTGATCCAGTTATTGTTGGGATAGCGTAACGGATCGTCACCCGCTTCGGTATGATCGATCTTGTTTTGTGTGTATGGCAAAACGCCCAGCGGGTCACGCGTGAGCACCGCTTCGTTTGCCAGTTTCATATAGGTAATATTATCGGCGAACTTGAAGTTGCGGGTGTTGGTAGATAAGGGAGCTTCCAAACGTACCCCGAATTTCGCTTTGCCTTCGGCGCCGCTTTTGGTGGTTACGAGAATTACGCCATTGGCACCACGGGCACCATACAATGAAGAGGCGGCCGCATCTTTCAGTACGGAGAACCCGGCGATATCATCGGGTTGCAAACGGGCCAGGTCGTTGGTAGAGGACTCCATGCCATCGATCAGGATCAGCGGGTCAACTTTACCAGCGCCAAAACTACCTACTCCTCTAATGAAGAAGGAGGCGTTATCTGCACCCGGTTCCCCGCTTTGCTGGTAAGCGATCATCCCCGAAACCCGGCCGGCCAGCATGGTGGTTAAGTTGCTGGTTGCTCCACGCAGTTCCTTTGGATTAATGGTGGTAATGGAGGCCACCATACTTTGCTTTTTTTGTTTACCATAGGCCACTACCACTACATCGGCTGTTGTATCCTCGGCCAGTGGCAGCAAAACAGTAACGGGTTTTCCTTTATGGGCAGTTACCTGTATTGGTTTGTACCCCACAAAGGAGATATCCAGTGTAACATGGTCACCGGGAATATCGAGGGTAAAGCGGCCTTTTGAATCGGTGCTGGTGCCCTGACGGGTACCTTTAATTTGTACCGATACACCGGCCAGCGGCTCCTTATGTAAGCTGTCAGATACCGTACCGGTGATGGGTCCGTCTGCTTGCGCAAATGAATCCACCGACAGCAACAGGAAACCGGTAAATAGGGTGAAAAGTATTAGATAGAAAGAATTGTGTGAAGAGGCTGTACACCTCCCCATACAGCAGGCAAATCGTTTAATCATATGAAGCAGCGTTTGTTTGGTATTACAAATGAGACCCTGTAAGACAGTAGTACAGCCACCTGTACTATACTATCCTATACTACAAATATAAAGTTATTTTGATTCGGTCAATAAAATACCCGCATTTATTCTTTCCCTGTTTTATCAATGAGATAAAGCACTGCATCAGAAGGTGATACAGTTAATTCAATAGTATCAGACCACGTAGATCTGTTGCCGGAAAACAATTCTGTACTATAACACTTTGTTGACTGGCTCAAACCAATGCGTGTTAAAGGCAATGTATATTTGAAGGGAGTATTGCTATAATTAAACAGTGCCAGGTATGTTTTTGCGCCCACTTTTTTTACAAAAACATTTACGCCTTTGTTACCGGTATTGGCTTCAACAGGTCTGAAGCTTTTACCGTCTTTTATCACTTCGAGCAACTGCTTGTTCTGCAACAACTGCATGGCTCTGTTCGACCAGAGACCCTTTTCTGCATAATTGTCGCCCGTAATAAGTGTGCCCGTTACCAATGCAGAAGCAAGCCGTGCGCGGTTGGCGCCTTCGCTTTCTTTGTTGAACACCACATGGTCGGCATCTACATAATTATACAGGTGGCTTTGCCACCAGCCATAACCGGTGCTGTTCAAGGTATATTCAGTATTGTCAATGGCGCTGAAAGCGTCACAGGCAATACGGCGCATATGAACATAGCGGGCAGTAGCCATGGTCGGAGAAATGGCTGCATACACCAGCATGGTATTATCCAGTATGCTATCAACGTATCTCATACCAGTCTCATAAGCCTCCATACCTGTCGTTACAGTGGTATCATAGAAACGATCGCTTTCCAGGGCGGCATGTCCCAGGAAGTCGATCTTGATCATTTGAAACCCTAATTTTTTAAAGTGGTTCAGGCACCAGGCAATTCTTGCTTTGGTACCGGGATGCGTAGGATCGAGGGCCAGTGCACCATCCATATCAACTGGCAAGTTGTTCTGGCGGGTCCAGGCTTGTGCATAGCTGTAGGTGGAACCTTCCATTTTTCGATCGTACTTGCCCCAATCAACAAACGGCGCCCAGTAAATGCCGGGTTTGAACCCTTTGCTTTTGCAGTATGCGACAAATTCCTTTAGCTGGCTCACATCGCCATCTAATCCGCCTTTTACCAAATTATCCCAATAAGAATCCAGATCAATAAACAAACTGCTATCGGCGGTGCGAAAGCCTTTACAGGATTCACTAAAAAAATCAACCACATCTTTTGCCTTACTGAGTGTTAATTTGGTTTGTAATGCGCCCCAGCTGTTCCAGCCAATGGGTGTGGCCTTCCCCCATTCCTTATTACTCAGAGACTGAGTGGCCGCATATTCTTCTATACCATTTCGCCAATCATCATACATGCCGACCACTATCCAGGGTGAAGCACATTTGTTACCTCCGAACACAACCTTGCCATGCGCGATTTTATCATGCGTGATATTGTTATCAGCCAGACCGCCAAAAGCCGTCACCGTTACAGCATTTGGATCGCTGTTTTTTACCGTGATGCCGGTTTTCCATACATTTTGTCTATAAGAACCGATCACCAGTCCATGGTAATTATCATTATTATACAAAGCCGTTACTTCACTACTTGTAAAATTGGCTTGTTGAAAAGGTTGCGCAGTAAAGCGCGCCCACATATCATTGTCGAATGGCACGGACAACGCCCGATTATCACCTATTGAATTCATTACAATCCTGGCGCCTGCAAGCGGAGAAATATAATTGGCCCCTACCTGCTGCCCTTCTACAAAAAAACCAGTAAAAAAATAATTTCTATCCGGCCAAGCCCAAAAAAATTGCTTCATGTGCATGCCGTTATACTCCCATGCCACATTATGCCTTCCTCCTCTTGTTGAATTAGGTGTATAACTATATTTTCCAAGGCCCATTTCTTTACTGGTTAGTTCCTTTTCTCCTTTATAGGATGCATAAGCACCCGTAATAACCTGTTTGCCATTGAACCATACATCCCAGGTTCCAGTATTTAAATGGTATTTTATTACATTCACATCATTTTTTCCGAAGGGAATATTCACCAATGTATCCTTATCACCAAGGGCTGTTGCTGTCGTTACTTTCAAACACAAGCAGCACAACAAAAAGGGTATGAATCGCATGGTTGGGTAGTTTATGGTTGTTACTAAGTTTATTAAAGGTTACTGTGCTATACCTGCTTTGGAGAACAGGATAAAGGCGCCAGCCATCAGCATCAATAAGATCAAAAAGAACCAGTACCGGCTGGGCCAGGGTTTCAGATCTACCACCGCCTGGTTTTGTAAGGTGTAGGGCGTGGTCATAGGTTTCCATTTGGCCACTAACAACATCAGCACTACTGTTGCTACAAAAAGAATGGCCACCACATGTAAATAATGTAAGGGCAGATCAAATACCACCTGGCTCAATGTATAGGTGATGATAAAAAATACCAATCCCGTTGTGGCCGCCACTTCCGATACTTTTTTGGTTAGAAAGCCCACGATCATCACGGTGAACACCGGCACACTAAAAAAACTCGATACTTTCTGAATATAAGAATAGAACCCGCCATTAAAGCGGCTGATGAAGGGTGAAAAACACATGGCCACTGCAGTAATAGACAGCTGGAAAATGCGCGCCGCCTTTACCAGTTCGCGATCACCTGCCTGCCGGCGCCACTGTTTGTACAGGTTCATAATAAACAAGGTACCCGAGCTATTGAGCCCCGCATTAAAGGTGCTGATGGCTGCGCCAAAAACGACAGCCGCAATAAAGCCTGCAATTACAGGCGGCAATACATCACCAATTAATTTAGGAAATACCGTTGCCGTATTAGTCAGGTGCGGATACAAATGCACGGCAATTAAACCCGGCACATTCAGAAACAAAGGAGCCAGCAGTTTACCCAACGCGGCCAGTGAAATGCCTTTTTGGCCCTGCGATAAACTACGGGCGGCCAGCGCCTGTTGCATAATGTATTGTTCCATGCCCCAGTAGTACAGGTTTATCAAAAACATGCCGGTAAATAGTGTGCTGAATGGAATAGCATCATGCGGGCCGCCAATGGCATTGAGATGTTCTTTCTTCGAATCAAGCATGGTTTGTATTCCCTGCACCACACTCCCCTGCCCCAGGTAACGCAATCCAAAAGCAAGTAACAAAATGCCACCGACTACCAGGCCAGCTCCCTGCACCAGGTCAGAAATGGTGATGGCTTTAAATCCGCCCAATACCGTATAACAGCAACCGATAAGTCCAACCAGGATGACCAGCAGCCAGATGGCGGCAAAATAGGAAATGCCCAATGCGGCATCTACATGAAATATGCCATTGAGCGCCACCGCGCTTCCGTATAATACAGTTGGTATTAAACTCACCACATAACTGGCCAGAAAGAAAATACTTACAAACTTTTTTAACCGGGGACCAAATCGTTGTCCTAAAAAATCGGGTGTGGTAACGGCGCCCATTTTCAAATACACCGGGAGGAAAAATTCTGCTACAATGATCATAGCTAATATGGAGCTCATGCCCCAGGCCATTACCGACATATCGTTGGTAAACACGAACTCATTTTCCCCAATGAGCACATTGCAACTCATGTTGGTGAGGAAAAGCGAAAAACCTACCATCCAGAATCCAAGTGTGCGGTTGCCCATAAAATAGGCCGCCGTGGTATTCAGGCGTAGCTTCCTGGTGTTATAAATAGCTATAACTGCAACCAGGGCCAGGAACAGCAAAAAACAAATAAATCCAGTCAGGTTCATTGGCTATAAACTCATTACAGCGAATTGCGCCGGATAAGCACAGTTGGAATTATTTCCCGGATCTTATTTCGTGTCAATACAAAATTGGCCGCTTTCTCTGCCATCATTTTAAAATCGGCGGCATACGTGGTGATGCCATCAAAAATGAGCTCCTTCACCACTTCATCGTTGTGCGACAGTATGCCCACATCCCTGCCCGGCTTCAGCTTCTTCACTTTGCAGTCTTTCAACATACTCCACAGCTCGGTATTATTGATGGTAAAATGCACTTTGCCTTTCTCCAGGGAACCCGGAATGTATTCTGCCCTGATCTCATGTTTTATTTTATGCGCCTTTACAAACTGTTTAAAGGCATGCAGGATCTCTATGGGGGTATCTGCGGCCGGGCGATGGTAATAGATCATGCCATCATACTTCTTAATGGTCTCAGCCAACTCTTCAAAAACCCGGTAGGTGGAGTTTTCAAACTCCTGGGCTATATAGGAATAATCGCCTTCCATTTTTTCGTAGCGGTCGATCATCAGGAATCTGTCAAGCGGCAGTGTTTCCAGAATACTGGCTGTTCGTTTATGCGGTATGGGCGCTACCACGTACAACCCATAACGTCCGCGGATGCCTTGAATGGTACTTTCCAGTACGTCGATATTATTGTGGTGAAAGAACACATCAATAGTAACCCCACTGCCCAGCTTAGACCGGAACACTTTATAAAAGGTTTCCTGGAAAGCGTCAAAAGCGAATAATACCAGGGCTACTTTCAGGTGCTGTTTTACATCGCAGTTGGATACATAAAAACCTACGCGGTTCTTCGATTCCACCACGCCGCGCTGTACCAGGTCTTTGTAGGCTTTGGCAATGGTTTCCCGGGCAAACCCAAATTCATTGATGAGGTTGTTTACGGAAGGTAAAATATCGCCCTGGGCGAGCGACTTGTTCTGGATGGCGTTGAGAATACCGTTCACGAGCTGATCGTGTTTCGACAACCCACTCACTCCCTCCATTTCGTAGATCTCTTTAAATACATCGTTCATAATGGCAAAGCTTAATTGTGATCGCCTGTGCGTCCATCTGTCCTATTCTATTCTATTAACCAAATGTAGGGGAAAAATTGGAGAAGGCAAAAGCCTAAAGGTTAAAGCCCAAAGCTGTATTTTCTTTAGCCTTTAACCCTTAGGCTTTAAGCCTGTATTTGTTTATTGCTGGTCCCATTTCCCGGTAAGTGTCACCTTCATATCGGCATTCCCCACCTCCATTTCCAACGGGAAAATAATTTTATAATCCTTCATATTCAGTTTGGCTGTACCGATAAGCCCGGTGGAGTCGCCCCAGAGTTGCACATAACAGGGTTGGCTGTATAACTTTAATTGAAATGCCGGGTTAACCAATAGGGTGGCTGGCAGCGGCAGGCTGGCCGGGTAACCAGCAGTTTCTCCGATCACCTTTTGCGAATCGACCCCATCGAGCAACCTGACCCGCAACAGCTCCCGTGTATATTGTAATGGCCGGTGCGCCAAAAGCGTCACTGATTTTATTTTAAAATCCTGCCCTTTTTTATTGCAACTGATCAACGTCAGCACCAGGGCTATGATTGTTATTATATGTTTCATGTATTTCATTTTAAGTTATGCCGGTGACAATCTGCGCGACCGCAGGTAAACCACCGTTTTATTGAGTGATGGGAAGATGGCTATCAGCAACAACACCGCTATCAGCATCAATGCCATCCATTCATAATAATCCATGGCAAAGCGGATCTGTCCCTGTTTGTTCACTGCATCTATCAGTAATTTACTACCACCTTTTATCGCTCGTTTATGTGCCACACCATGGTGTAATAATTTACCGGCGCGGGCGGTCAATCCATGTAAGGCAGCAGGGTCTACTTTGGTTAGATGGTCCTGGAATGCATTGTAGTGCCGGCTTTTGCTGTACAACTCGCAATAATTGATAAGGGCGGCGCTTACACAAAAACCCAGGTATCCGGTGGCCAGACAAATAGATGAAGCAGATGGCCCCAATGCACCCGGTACCGATGACACGGCATATACAATGGTGGGCACCATGATCAAACCTACTCCCAGCCCCTGTATAAACAACGGCCCATAAAAGTTATTTTCATTGGCCTCGCTGTTAAAAAGAAACCACATGCTGATATGGAACGCCAGCAGCAACAGGAACCCGGGGATCCAGATAAAGCGAATGTTCTTTTTCTGCAGGATCAAAGCGCAGGAAATAACAACGCCTGTTATCAGTCCGATCAGGTTCATGGTATTTACATAACTGATGTGCATGGGATCTAATCGCAACACACCACCGAAAAAGTTATTGATGATATTGATGGCAAAGCGGCAGATGAAAAGGATAAACAGCAGGAAGATACTCATCCGGAAATTCTGAAAGGAGAAAATACCCGGCTGCACATACGGCCGTTTCATACTTTTTACCCGCAATACATACAACAGCGTGGCACCCATCATGGCCAGCACACTGAACAGGATACGGGGATCTTCGAGCCAGTAATATTCCTGTCCGTAAATACACACATAGGCCAGCAGCACCAGTATGAGTGCCCAGTACACAAAACTTTGCCAGTCGAGTTTATACAAGGGAAAGCGTACGTTCAACCGTACATTGTTCATGGTGATCATGAGTGCACACAAACAAGGGAGGTAAGAGAACAGGGCTATTTTATAAACCGTATTGAAATTAAACGTATCTATGAGGTCGGCAGTAACCAGGTTGATAAATGGCAGAATGCAGATGAGCATGCCAAAGAAAACCGAAAAACTGATCTCGCGGGCCCGCTCGGTACGCAGGCGGGTGAACATCAGTGATAAGGAAAGGTTCACCGTACTGCTGAACAACATCCCCTGAAAGAAGCGCACCGGAAACAGGATATACAATTCATCTGTATGGTAACAGATCACCGTTGTCGCAATTTCCAGCATGGTAAAGATGATAAAATATTCCTTTGCGGCGAGGTAGGTAAAGAACCTGCGCTCCAGGCTGTAAAACGCCACATATCCGGCATAAAATATTCCCACAGCAAATTGTATATCGGCAGGTTCGCTGCCATAAAACCCCGCTGCGGCATTGATATTGGCAAAGGGTAAAAAGAATAACACCATCGTAGGCAGGATCAGCGAGAACAGGATGATCTTTATTGCCCAGCCCGGCACCCATTGCCTGAAAATGGGAATACCACTAACCATGGTGTTGTTTTTTGGGCGAATACACATTCACATTCATACCTACTTTCAGCACATCGATCTCTTTGCGATTGCCCTCCACGCGAATACGCACCGGCACCCGTTGTACAATTTTTACATAGTTACCGGTTGAATTATCGGGTGGTAGTAAAGAAAAGCTGGAGCCCGTTGCAGGCGATAACGAAATAATAGTGCCTTTAAATGCTTTATTGGGAAATGCATCTGCCAGGATCTTTACGGTATCGCCGATGTGCATCTGCGCTATTTGCGTTTCTTTGAAATTCGCTACTACCCATTTGTCTGTTTCATTGTTCACAATAAAGGCCAGTACTTCGCCGGCATCGATCATTTGCCCAACCTCTACCGTACGGCGGCCCATTCTGCCGTCATAAGAGGCAGTGATCACGGTATAGTCCACATCGAGTTTGTTTCGTTCCAGCAATGCTTTGAGGCGGGTTATCTCGGCCAATACCACCGATTTTTCTGCCCGGATATCTTCGATTTTGGAAGCAGCGGCATTAAACGTTTCCTGCGAGGTTTGGTAATCACTGGTACTTACATCCAGTGCGGCCTGTATATCTTCCAGTTTTTGTTTGGTTGCTGATTCTTCTTTGTACAATTCAGTATACCGTTCGTAATCGAGTTTTTGTTTCAACACTTTTGCCTCATTGGCCTTTATCTGTGCTTTCACCGCATCGGCATTCCGTTCCAGGGTATGGATATTGCTTTCCAGCACCTGCAGCTGGGCTTCCGATTTTTGAATAGCAGCGGCAGTTTGTGCCACCTGTAATTTATATTCGCGGTTATCTATTATAAGTAAGGTATCGCCTTTTTTAACCGGTTGGTTCTCCTCGAATTTTACGGCTACAATAAAACCGCCGGCCCTTGAAATAACAGGGTTCACATATTCCTGTACCTGTGCATCGTTGGTTTGTTCAAATTTATAATAGCCATACAAAGTGAAACCGCCCCACACGCCTAACCCCAGGATGGTAAGCACGGCGATCCAGCCTGTAACTTTTGTAATGATGCGGTCCGTGACCGTATACTTCTTTTTCATGGTTAAAGAACTCCGATTGTATTTTGTAGTAAGTAGAATTTATCCTGCGCCAAAATGCGGGCCGCGGCCAGTTCAAAGCGGCTGCGTAACAACTGAACATCTGCATCGAGCAGATCGGTGATCAGCGCCGTTTGTTTAAAATAGTTATTCTTTATGATGCGGGCATTTTCCTCAGCCTGGGCTACATTGTCTGTTGCCACCTGTATTTGCACCAGCGATTCTTTGTACCGCAAAAAAGCTTCCCATACCTGCTGGCGTACTTTATCTTCCGTATCATGGTGCATCATTTCTTCTTTTTCCAGTTCCAGTTTTGCCGCTCTTACTTTGTGTGTATTGTGATAAAGCTCAGACAGAGGCAGGGAAACTTTAATACCTGTTACACCCAATGAGTACCAGGCAGGGTTATAGGGGAACAAAAAGATCTGGGGATTGGCATAATAAAACTCACCATACATCCCAACCTTTGGCATTACATTCGACTTTACTTTTTTCAGGTTTGTTTTACTCAGCTCCGTTTGTTGTTCTGATATATGATACGTGAACGAATGTTCCAATGCTGTTGCCAGGTATTTATTGTAATCATCCTGTGCAATAGTGCCCGGCTCAAAAACAGCCGGTCGAATGATCCGGTTATCGGGCTCACCAATAATGATATTCAGTTTTTGCGTGGCAATAAGGATGTCATTCTCTATGGTCACCAGGGTCATCTTTCGTTTGGAGAGATCGAGCTCAACACGCAGTACATCGCTTTTAAGCACAGTGCCATTTTTCTGCAGCGCCCTGATCTCCTTTAGTTGTTTCTCCTGGTCGGCAATGTCGCTGGTGATGAGGTCGCGAAAAATGAGGGACTTCTGCAGATCGAGGTACAACGCGCTTGTTTTATACCGGATGTTTGATTTGGTTTCTTCATGCTTAATCTCAGCAATCCGTTGCAGCAGTTTGTTCTCCGCTATCTTCAGGTTTAACTTATTGCCATTATATATGTTCAGGTAGAAGTCTGTACCAAATTTGTACAGGGTATGAATCACCTCATGCTGTTGGGTAACAGGTGCAAAAATACCTTTCTCGTAAATGGCCAGGTTGGATGCTTTTTCAGCACTTCCGCTTACTCCTATTTCGGGGAAACGTTCCAGGCGGGTATCCTTTACTTCTTCATCCGCAATGTGCATGGCTTTATTGGTAACATCGATCTGGCGGCTATGGCCCTCGGCTTTTTGCCAGGCTTCTTCCAAACTCATGCGAAGTGTATCTGTTGGTTGTGCTACGGCTGCGTACTGCGCCATCAGTACGCTTGCGATAATCAGACGCTTATAGTAATACATAATTCGGGTGCAAAATTATAAGCCAGACCGATTTGTCATTTCACCTAAGTAGCCATTCTTTTCTTTATTCCGGCCAAAATGCTAATTTTGCATTTTTACCGGAAATCAATATAACCTATGGGTCTCATTGCCTCCCTTCCTGAAATTGACAAGCAAAAAGATGGGGTGTTCGTTATGCATGAGAAATCGGAAAAACTAATTCCCATGCACAAGCACACAAAGGGACAATTGAGTTACGTAGAGGGTGGACTGGCATATATCACTACTGAAAACCAAACCTATGTAGTGCCGGCCCGGCATTATTTCTGGATCCCCAAGGGAATGGCGCATGAGCTGGAAGTAGGCTCAACCGGCACCGTACTGCGTTCCCTTTATTATTATGCAACAGACGATCACACCAATGAATTCTATACCAAACTGGGCATTTATCCGGCCAGTGAGTTATTGATCCAAATGATCAATTATACGGAACGATGGGACGGCGGCCATGTGAATAGTAAAGCTGACAATTTTGAATTTCTGATAGCCTTAAAGAAGATGCTGCCTACACTTAATAAAGTATCTCTCCCCATCATGCTGCCCAAAACCAATCATGACGGCATGCAACGGATCATCCGGTATTTAGAAAAGAATGTAGGGAACAGACTGGTACTGGCGGAAGTGAGTAAGCAATTCGCCATGAGCGAACGCTCGTTGTCGCGGTTGTTTCAGTCAACCCTGCAAATGAGTTTTTTGCAGTATATAAAAACGTTGCGGATGATCACGGCCATTGAACTGATCCTGAAAACCAGTAAACCTATTTCTGATATTGCTTATGAGGTAGGTTATTCGGCGGTGGGTCCTTTCAGCGATGCGTTTTATGATTTTACATTGTCGAGGCCTTCTGATTTTAGGAAGAACTGATCTAAGGGCAAAAGGCAGAGGGCAGAGGGCAGAGATGGAAAGGCAATGGGCAATGGGCACTAGAAAAATGGCAGGTGGTAGAAAGAAAAGGCAGTAGGCAGTAGGCAGAAGGCAGAAGGCAGTAGAGGAACAGCTTGACACACGCTTCAGTACGCCGTCGCGGCAACGCCGTAAACATTATAACCATATAACCCGGAGGCCCTGAGGAAAAACCTCAAGGCCTTCTATTTACGTATTTTTTCTGCCCTCTGCCCTCTGCCTTCTGCCCTTCCATCCTTTCATTTATTGCGCCGTTATCACTATAGCATTGGCTACTTCGCGCTCGCCTGCGTGGTCCCATTTTTTATTATCAGATGGGTAGTTCACTACGCCTGCTTCCGGTTGTCCTTTTACGTACATGGTGGTAGAACCACCGCCGTCGAGGTTGATGGCATTGCGGCAGCCCAGCCATTTCATTAATTTCTGCAACTCAGGAATGCTAAAACCAGCCGCTTCTTTGGCACGTCCGTCCACTACCAGGAATACAATGGTTCCATCCTCTTTCTCGCCCATGGCTGTACGCGGATGACGGTCGTTACAAAATTTATCATTAGGGATAGTCATATCATCGCCATCCATGATCATCAACGGTCCGGTTGACAATACATCCCGGGCTTTAATGGTTTTCTCGGATTGCAGGTTTGATGAATCACCCATCACAATCCAAAAGTCGTTGCCATCAATAGCAATGGAACCCTGGTTATGTCTTTCTCTTACCGGCTTCTTACCAGGCATGTTGGGCGCAATGAGGGAATCGTTTTCCCGCAAATACACTTCAGAACGGTTGTGATCCAGTTTCGACCGTTCCAGTTTAGGCACGCCTTTCAGATCGGGGCGGTAATCAGGATCGGGGCCACGCATTTTAAAAAAAGAACCATTGATGGCCGCCAGCGCCTGCGCGGTCTGTCCTAATTGGGAGGTTTTTTCCAGTGAATCGGAATGCACAATGTGCATTTGAACACGCTTGTTATTGGGCGATACTTCAATAACATTTATCACCTGGTTGGCCTTGAACAACTCATTGTTTTCAATGTGTGTCGATTTCCAGTAAACGCCTTTTGCCAGTTTTTTACTCGTCCATTTTGCTTTTACAATGCGCAGGGAATCGGATTGCGCCTGTGCAATAACTCCTGTTAACAATAAGCCGGTAATTATAGAAAGTCCTTTCATCCAGGGATCAGTTTTTAATGTTGCTTATTTGGTTGGCATTCGCAAGATACACCAGAATTATAGCCATTTCCGCATTTGCAGGTTTTTGCATTACCAATCTTTATTTTGTTGCAGGTTGATATTAATATTCAATTCGGTTGGTGGAAGCGGATAAAAATATCGCCTGTCGTCCCACACCTTCTGGATGTTTGGCAACCATTGCAGGTTTCCGCTGGTACCATTGGCCAGACTGTAAGTGCCACCCTTTAATGCAATATAAGTTACACCGGTTACGCGGGTTTGCGGTGTTTCATCCACAATACATACATCGCCGGCGCCCTGTTTGCCATCATCCGACAGATCGAGGATCTGACCTTTTGCAGGTACATAAATCCCATCATAGGAGTTCAGCAGGTTCGATCCCAGGTGCCAGCGCATCAGGTCATCATAACGGAAACCAAATTCACCAACCAACTCTACACTTCTTTCCCGTCTTATTTCCAGCAACACCGGATCACTTACGTTGGGATAAAAGTTAGCATGTAAATAAGGATCGGCCACAGTTGGTAAACCGGTATTGGTGACCCCGGCCCTTGTGCGCAACGCGCCAATGGTCAGGTTCCAGTCGGCCAGTGATAAAGCGCCCAACTCGGCTTTGGCTTCGGCATAGTTCAGCAACACTTCCGCATACCGCATAATGGGAATGGAATTGAAATTTTGCGCTACCAGGTCCAGCGCTTTGTCGTCGGTTGAATATTTGAGGATCTGGTAACCGGTAGGCGTAACTACAAAATCAGGACCGCCATAGGTACCATCAGAACGTTTATAGGTGGGCGTGCGAATGGTTTGTTTCAAGCGTTTATCGCGGTTCTTTACTTCGTTCTGAAATTCAATGGTGGCAAAACCGGGATTGTCGGTAAAACGCGTACCATCGAGGTTCAAATAAATATTTACAAACCGTCTATTCAAACTCAATCTGTCACCGGCTGTTAACGCATTATACCAGTTATTGGCGCCATGCCATTTTTTAAGGGTGTTGTTGTATACCGCAGCCAACAATATTTCGTTCGGTAACGGGTTTTCATTGATGAACAACGACCGGTAATCGAGATCAGTATTATTTGTTTTTTGTAAACTGTATTTTCCGCTTGTGATCAGCTGATTGGCTGCCGCGGCCGCTTCCTGGTACCAGGTATTGACAGTAGACAGTAGTGTATCCCTGTATTTTCGAAAGCTGCCTTCGAACAAACATACGCGTGATTTGAAAGCCAACGCTACCGAATGGGTAACCTGGGTACAACCGGCATCTTTTGTGTCCTGGATGTTGGTGCAGGCAAAATTGAGATCAGCCAGCACAGAATCCATTACAAGTGTACGTGGGTCGCGGGGCTTATACAGGTCCGGGTCATTTGTTTCCATTACTTTACCATACCAGGGCACATCACCATAGGTTTTTACCAGATTGTAATAAAAGTAAGCCCTGAAGAAACGGGCAATACCGGTATAATGATTCCTGGCCGCTTCGGGAATGGAAGCATTGTTGTTGTGTTCAATAAAATAGTTCAGATTGCGCAGCTTTTCAAAATTCCAGGGATTGGCCGTTGCCTGAAAGGTAGCTGCACTTTGCGGAGAGAAACCCGATAACAAATAAGGCGGCACTTCTTTGCGCACCGTTTGATCGGAAGTCAACTCACTTTGATAAATAGCATTGGCATTCGGCAGCATCAGGTAAAAACCATTCACATACAGCTTCAGGTTGGCTTCACTTGAAAATGCCTGCTCGGGAGTCAGTTTATCTATCGGTTCTTTATCGAAGTATTTTTTACAGGAACACAATGCCGACAACAATGTGATACAAACAAGACTATATCTGAAATTCATGGTTTGTACAATTGAGGATTAGAAATTAATGTTAAGGCCAAAACTGTATGTCTTCTCCATAGGGTATGAGAAACCATCTCCCCCACCATCGTTGATCTCAGGATCTGACTTCTCGATCACTTCGGGATCGAAATTCTTTGTGATCTTGAACATGGGAGAGTACGTCCACAGGTTCTGACCGGTAAAATAAAACCGGATCGATTGCGCCTTTATCTTTTCAGCAATACCGGCAGGAAGTGTATACGTAAGCGTCACATTTTTCAATCGTACATAACTGGCGTTTTGCAAATACCTGGTTTGTGGAACAGCCAGCTCGCGGGTACCCGATAAGGCAACATACCCTCTATAACGTGGAAAATAAGCATTGGGATCAGGATTTGCTTCCGTCCAACGGTTCAAATTAAAAGTGGGCAACATGCTGTAAGGACGGTTGTATTGTCCCCAGAAAAAAGCAGCTTCCTGCGAAGGCATCCAATCTCTTTTCATTACGCCCTGGACAAATGCCGAGAAAGAAAAATTATTCCAGGAAACATTACCTGTAACGCCATAAGGCAAACGCGGGGTGGTATTACCAATTACATAACGGTCACCCGGGTCAGCGAGTGTATTCTTGCCTGCATCCACCACTTTGTCGCCATTGCGGTCAGCGAATTTTATATCGCCGGGCAACAGTTTGTTGCTATTGGAAACCTGGAAATAATTCTGTTTGGGGCTTGTAGCAATATCATCGGCATCTTTAAAAAAGCCCAGCGTTTGAAAGCCCATGATACTTCCCATTACATATCCATTGTAATAGGTAGTGTTCAAACCAGTGGGGTTATAGAATTTGGTGATAACCGATTTATAATCGCTCAGCGTTACGCGGATACCATAAGAAAGCGGCTTACTGCCACCGGTTTTATCCTGCCAGTTGAACGTCAATTCCCAGCCACGGGTTCTCATATTGGCATTGTTGCCATTGGGCGTAGCAGCGCCAAAGGTAGCTGGTAACGGCGGACCTGCCGTGATCATGTTGTTGGTATTGCGCTGATAGGCATCGAAGGTTACAGAAAGCCGGTTACGCAAAAGCGCCAGATCGATACCTACGTTGGCCATATTCACTTTTTCCCAGGTAATATTTTTAGGCGTTACATTAGGATTTTGCATCACATTAGGAAATATGCCGTTTTGTAATACGGTAGAAGTAGTGATACCAATAGCAGGTACAAACGAATACGGCGGTATATTCCCGTTACCCAGTGAACCATACGAACCACGAATCTTCAACAGATCGAGCCAGCCGGCAGTTCGTTCCATAAATTTTTCTCTGGAAATGATCCAGCCTGCTTCAGCCGAAGGGAAAAAGCCCCAGGCCTGGTCTGTAGGAAAACGGGAAGATCCGTCGTATCGGCCATTCAGTTCCAGCAAATATCTGTCGCGGAAAGCATAATTGATGCGCGAGAACAAACCGGCTGTAGCCCACTCATTGCCACCGCCCGTCAATACATAGTTGGTGCCTGTAGCCAGGTTCCAGTCTACGATGTTATCAACCAGCAAACCATCCCTTCTTGTTTTGCGGCTTCTGGTTGAAAACGATTCCTGGTTGCCACCTACCAGCACGGTGAGACTATGATCGCCAAACCGGTTGGTGTAATCGGCATACAGGTTCGAGATAAAGTTTTTCGACCGGTCATCATCTTCTTCCAGGTAGTTCAGTCCGCTATTGGTAATTACACCCGGTTTAATACTGTAATTGGTTGGAAAAAAGCGGCGCTGTTCGGTGGTAAAGGTGTTTATAAAAGTAAAGTCGCCTTTTATTTTAACGTGTTTGAATGGCAGCGCAGTAAAACCTACCATATTGCGATAGATATTGTCTTTAAGCTGCGAAAAACTTTTCTGCTGGTATAGGTCGCCTATGGAGTTGGAAGCGATATTGGTCAGGGTTCCGTCAGGGTTTAATAAAGGCGCCAGTGGATAACCCGATGCTGCCAGAACGCGCCATAAGGCGTTTACACCACCTATTGAAGTAAGCGGGTACTTATAATTGGTGCTGGTGTAATCGAGGTTGGCATTTACGGAAAAATGATCGGATACTTTTACATCGCCTTTTACCCGGAAGTTATAGCGATTGTATTTATCGGGGTTATACCGGAAAATACCATCCTGGTTATAATACCTGCCTGAAACGGCCAGTTTTACTTTATCGGTACCACCCGAGATGTTCAGTGAATGTTCTACTGAATTGTTACTGGGTTTGTACAAGGTTTTCATCCAGTCGGTACTGGCGTAATAGGCGTAATTGCCTGCTGCATCTATTCCCCAGTCAGGTAAAGAAGGATCTTCTGAATGTCTTTTCAAACTATCGAGGTACGCCGGCGAAAACAATAACTTACCGTCGATGTTCACCGGGTGTGTGGCATAGTCGCTCCAGGAATACATGGCCTCATCATAGTTGGTGGCCCAGGTGTACCCATCGTTCACCAGGTCGGGCGTTGTGGTGCGCCGGTTGTTGGAGAAGTTTGTTGAATAAGAGATTTGTGTTTTACCGTTCTTAGGTGTTTTGGTGGTGATCAGTACTACCCCAAATGCGGCTCTGGATCCATAGATGGCAGCAGAAGCCGCATCTTTCAAAATGGTTACGCTTTCAATATCCGCCGGGTTCAGGTTTTGCGGATCGCCGGTAACACCATCTATCAATACCAGGGCATTCTGGTTACTGCCAGCGCCAATGGAAGTATAACCACGTATATTATAAGACGAACCACGGATAGGTTTACCATCAGTGATCTTAATATTCAGGTTGGGCAGCACCCCTTGCAGTCCTTTGGTAACATTCGGGAGCGGTCGATCTTCGAAATACTCGCTGCCTACCTGGTCAATGGCACCCGTAAGATCGATCTTCTTCTGCGTGCCATACCCTACTACCACTACCGAGTTCAACGCATCCTGGCTGTCCTGCAGTTGAATAACCAGCACATCGCTGCCATCGGCAATCACTTCTTTGGTAGCATACCCAACGTATGAAATAACGATGGTTGCTTTTTTCTCCATATTGAATTGAAACTCGCCATTGGCATCTGTTTGAACGCCATTGGCGGTGCCTTTTACATGTACCGTAGCGCCTGCCAACGGACTGCCTTTCGCATTGGTGACCCGTCCCCTTACAGTGATGGCAGGCGGTTTTGTCGCTTGTGGCGGTAGGTTGTTTTTTACTGTTGCAGTGGCAACCGGCCGTGTCTTTATAACCAGCCGGGCATCTACAATTGACCAGGTAATATTGCCCGATCTAAAACACAAACCCAAGACGTCGTTCACCGGCATGTTTTTAACATCCAGGGTTATTTTACCGGCCTGGTTCAACAGTGCTTCATCAACCATTACGTTGAGCCCTGTTTGCCGTTGAATTTCCCTGAATAACGTCTTTACAGGGGCATCCTTGAGTTTTAGGGTAATGTTCTGGCCCTGTGTGTGGGCTGCCAGGTGTAAACAGGTTGTCAATAATAAAAGAATAGTTAGTTTCATAACCCGCATTAGTTTATGGGTATGAGATTCGGGCCGATAGCTACGGGCACGAAAAATTGACCTTAAATGCATAGCTTTGCAGTGTTAGGTTAAATAAATAATTCCTACAAGTGTTGTTTATTAACATAACTCCACCGTTCCGATGGCCGTCGGGACGGTTTTGTTTTATTGACTCACGATGAGCTTTTTTCCTTCTATTTTATAATTAATATTATTGTCTTGCAGCAATGCCAGTACATTTTTCAGCGTGCTGCTTCTTTGTACGATCGTAAAGAATTTCCTTTTTGTTACAGGCCCTTCATACACCACTTCTATATCGTACCAGCGGGCAAATTGCCTGAGAATTGCCGGCAGTTCAGCGCTCTCGAAGTGGAAGAACCCGTCTTTCCAGCCAATGACCTCCTCTATCTGAACCTGGACAGGTTGGGATAATTGGGATGATTGGGTAACCGATACCTGTTCGCCTGGCTTCAGGATGACTGACTGATCTTCTTCTTTTGCCTTTTCTTCTCTGCCCTCTGCTTCGCCCGCCGAAGCCTTGGCGTAGGCGGGCCTTCTGCCTACGCTTACGCTTCCTTCTACCAGTGTAGCACTTACACCACCTTCATCGCCATAAGCATTCACATTAAATTCCGTTCCCAGTGCTTTTACTTCCATGCCACTGGCTGATACAATAAATGGATGGGTTTTATCTTTTGCTACTTTTACAAACACTTCCCCAGTGATCTCTATACGCCTATCAGCGCCGGTAAAGGCAACAGGAAAGCGTACGGTTGAGGCGGAGTTCAGCCACACTTTGGAACCATCGGCCAGAGAAAAAGAATAGGTTTCGCCCCTGTTGGTGGTGATGGTGTTATAAATAATGGACTGGTCGCCGCCTTCGGGTTTGTACAATAGTTCTCCGGCCTTATTGATCACCGTGGTATTTCCCTGTTTTGCCAATTGACCCAGTGCTGCACTATCCAACGTTATATGGCTGCCGTCTGCCAGTGTCAATTGTGCCTTATAAGAACCAGGCGCCGCATCCTGCGCCAGTTCCTGTATCGCAGCAGGCGTTTCTTTTTTGTTATTATTGATAATAAACCAGGCAGCACCGGCAATTATAATTAATACGGCAGCAGCCGCAGCCAAACGTGGCCAGGCGATCCGTTTTACAGGTACTTCGGAAGTTTCTTCTTTTGCCAGGATATGTTTTAGCATGGCATCAGAAGCAGAGGCCGTTATCCAGTCACCATCGTTTTGATAGTGCTCCCAGGTTTCCGACATCAACTGCATGAACCTATTCTTATTATGGTCATCACTGATCAGATCGGCTAATTCTTTCCGTTCGTCCTGGCTGGCGGTTTTATTGAAATACCGTTGAAAGAGGTACTTCAATCTGGCTTCTTCAGATTGCATAACAATTAATTAATAATGGAATGGTTAATGATAGTTATAAATAAAGACGACGAAACAGATGAAAAATGGGGAACGCGCTTTTACATTTTTTTTAAAAAACTTATTACAAGGATAGAAAGCTCGCATACATGCGCCCGAATGAAACCGGTAATGGAATGAGTAGCAAGTTTCAAATGAGTTTTAACCGATTCGGTGGAGATCTTTAGTCTTGCAGCAATTTCTTTATAGGTAAGCCGCTCATGGCGGCTCAGGAGGTATATTTCTTTTCTGCGTGGCGGCAGTTGATCGATGGCCTGTTCAATGATGTCTACATGTACCCATTCACTTTCAGCATCGGAAGTGGCTGGTTCTTGTTGATTTTCTATTTCCCAAGCCTTTCTGCGTTGTTCTTCACGCAGCTGTTTTTTTAATGCATCATAAGCTTTGTTGCGGGCAACCACCAACAGAAAATGTTTGAAGTTATCTATCCCTGCCAGGGTTTCGCGTACGCGCCAGATGTTCAGGAATACATCCTGTACAATCTCCTCCGTTAATTCGCGTGATTCGGTAAGCCGGAAAATAAAACCTGCCAGCAATTGGTTCCATTGAGCAAATAAACGGGTGAAAGCCATTTCATCACCCATCGATACCAACTGCAGGATTTCTTTTTCGTTATAAGGAATATTTGTAGACAACAGCCGACATTATACGGGCGCAAGATTACAGAAAAATATAAAATGGGTATATTATGCTTAGGTTAGCTATTGAGAGACATCAACTTTACTGATTGCTTCAAAAATCTGTAGAACCATTGGCTTTATATTTAAAACCTGTCTGATAGGGTCACTTTGCCATTTTTTCAATGGCATACACTATTAGGTTTAACTATTACAGTATCGGGGTAATCTCAGCTGTGATGTACTTAAAAATGGATAAGGATCAAGGCAATGGTAAATGATCTGACAGCCTGGAACAATTTCAGCAGGTGATATTTTCTGCTATTTTGGTGAGATCACTAGCTTATTTCCCACCTTATTTATTTTTATTGGATTGGTTTTCTCTAATGCTATTATAAGTTTATCAATATTCAGGTTTCTTTCAAACTTGCCACTTGCCCGCACATTTTCAATTTCCGGCCCGTAAAATTTTACTTCACACCCATACCAATGCCCTATTTCGATCATCACCTCTTTTATAGGCATATTTTTAAAATAAAAGTCTTCCTTCCGCCAGGCAACAGCCTGATCGATATCGGGATTCTTCACTGTTTTAAACTTTCTTTTATTGACAGTTTGAACCTGTTCGCCCTGTTTTAACAGGATTGAATCAGAGCCCCGTTTCATAGTTATTTTCCCATTCAAAAGTGTGGTAGCAACTTCCTGGTTCTCATAGTTTCGAATATTAAACACCGTTCCCTCGGCTATTACTTCAATTTCATCTAAAGAAACCACAAAGGGAACTTTTTTATTGGTTGCTACAGTAAAAAAAGCTTCGCCGGTAAGGGCAACATTACGACTAGCCCTATTAAAGGGGGTAGAGGTGCGAAAAGTGGATTGAGCATTTAATTGTACTGCTGTGCCATCGGGAAGCCAGACAGAGACCTCCTTTTCTGCCGCAGTGACTACAGCATAATTTTCCCCGCCTGTTTTTTTAGAAGCCTGCTCTTTTAACTCGACTACTATACCGTCGTCCGTATTTCTTATAATAAAAGCAGCTACCTCGTACGGCATCACATTGGAAATCTTTTCAAGATTAACTTCAGTACCATCAGGCAGTTTAACATAGCTGTAGCTCTTTACAGGTAAATTAGAATTTTTAGATACCGGTATTAACAGCCATATACTAACATATATAATTGCTATAACAGCTGCTGCTATCCCAACCCACCCTATAACAGCGATTCGTTTATATAAAGGGATAACGGGCGGTAGTTGAAGAAAAGGTAATTTTGCTTCCAACCTTTCCTGCACCTTCTTCCTGTCGAAATAATATACTTGTTTCAAGTCATTGATAAACGCGTCTGGACCAGTCTGCTCTTCAAACTGTTGCTGCTTCATTGGAGAAGCCTTTATTTGGCGGTCTATTTCTTCCTTTTCCGCCGGGGTGATCTCGTTTCTCAAATATTTTCTCAAAAGTGCTGACCAGTTATTGTATCCCTCTTCCATAACTGTATATTTTACCATTAGATAAGGAGGTTTGATTAAATAGTAATCTATATGTGTATAACAACCTATTTAGAGTTATTACCGATAAAGTGGGAACTTTTTTTATTTTTTTAATAAGCTCCCCGCGGCCATCTATAAAAGTTTTTCCGTGTCGGGGCCAAACTTCTTTTGCAAAACCTTTAGTACCTGATTTTTGTAATTGTAAACCTGTCTTTCAGTAATTCCCTTTATGGCAGCAATCTCAATGGCAGTCTTCTTATCAAAATAGAATAATTCAAAGACTTCTTTCTTTAATGGTGGTTGTTGGTTGATTACCTGATAGATCTTATTCAACAGATTTCCGTATTCAATTTCCCGATTTGTAACGTCATCAATATTTGTACTGGTATCCTGTAATTGAGCGAACGAAAACGCATTTTTGTTGTTTCGGGCATCCTCCTTCAGAAAATTAAAGGCAGCATTCCGCGCTGATGTAAAAAGATACGCTTCCAGTTTTTGAATGGTATCAAACTGAATCTCTCTTTTGTGTACCTCAACAAAACAATCATTCACAATTTCGTATGCCTTCCCTTCATTACTAATTATCTTCATTATACAGAAAAATAACCGTGGAGAATACCTATCAAGTATTTCACGCCAGGCCTTTGGGTCTCTCTTATTGAACAGCGCTATTTGTCTAGTTGCCATGGGGGAGATTTCATTATACTAGTATAACAACGCTCCAGCAAATTTTACCTACAGAATTGGGAAATTATCTTAAAAGGGGAAGTGTGGGAAATACATCGTGATGCAAAAGCGGGCAATCAGGTGCGTTATGGATACACGCTATGGAAGAACGGAGTTATTACTTGCAGTAATGAGCACCAAATCTATGCAGCCAATAACACGCTTCAAAATTTATTTTTTTAAAATACATGAGGCTGTCTCAAAAGTAATTTGAGGCGGCCTTTTTTCATTTTCAGTTTTTAAGGCGTGTTTATCCACAAAAGCACTGTATAACTAAAGCTTCTTAGGGATTAGTAATAAGAACTGGTTTTGTTGTTTTTAAGGGTATGGCAAGAGGAAAAACATTATCGGTTGTATTTAAAAGCAACTTCCAGAACCAGGCGATGTTACTTCCGCCTGATTTAAATGAGATGATTGCAGCTAATCATCCAGTTCGGGTTGTAAACGAAGTGTTGGAGAAGGTGGATATAAGTGAGTTGATCAAACAGTACAAACCTGGTGGTACCAGCAGTTACCATCCCCGCATGCTGCTCAAAGTGCTGGTATATGGATATATCAATAACATTTACAGTAGCCGTAAAATTGAAGAAGCAGTATCACAGAATATAAACTTCATGTGGTTAGCGGGCATGAGCACCCCTGATCACAATACTATCAATCGCTTCCGCGGACAACGTCTTCAAAAAACTTTACAACCCATCTTTACTCAGGTTGTCTTATTGTTATGTGACGAAGGACTACTGAGTATCAAAGATTTATACACAGACGGTACTAAGATAGAAGCCAATGCCAACCGGTATACATTTGTATGGGGCAATACAATCAAACATAACAGGGAGAAAATAAAACAGCAATTAAATGAATTGTGGCAATATGCCAAGTCTGTTGCAGCCTCAGAATTAGATGATACAGATCCATCGGGCTTTGACAAAATAGATTCAGAAAGTGTTACCCGGACCGTAGATGCGATTAATGCTGCGCTTAAGGATAAGAAAATAGCCAAAGACAAAAGGCAAAAATTAAACTATGCAAAAAAGAACTGGCCAGCCAACCTGGATAAATATGAAGAGCAGGAAAAAACAATGGGTGAGCAAAGAAACAGTTATAGCAAAACAGATAAGGACGCCACCTTCATGCGCATGAAAGAAGACCATATGAAAAATGGCCAGTTAAAACCAGCCTATAACGTCCAGATCAGTACTAATAATCAATACATAGCCTCTTACAGTATCCATCAAAACACTACTGATACTAATACCCTGATTGACCATCTTAGCCAACACATAAGCAACTTCAAACAAAAGCCCAATAACGTTACCGCTGATGCAGGTTATGGAAGTGAAGAGAATTATCAATGGCTGGAAAAAAAGCGCATCACAGCTTATGTGAAGCACAACCAGTTTGACCGGATGCAGAATGAAACAATCCGTAATAAAACTCCATTTAGTATAGATAAGCTTATCTATGAAGAACAGAACAACCAATACCTTTGCCCAATAGGCGAACCAATGAAACATGTTGGTTGGACGATTGAAGAAACAAAAACAGGCTATCCAAAAGTGATAGATAAATATAAGGCTTCAAACTGTGAAGGCTGCTTTTTATATGGAACCTGTCACGGGCAAAAAGGTGATCGAATAATAGAGGTCAGCCTTAACAACCAACGCCTCAAAGAAAAAGCGGAAAAGCGATTAAAGAGTAAACGAGGCATCCAAAAACGCAAACAGCGTTGCTTCGACACAGAACCTGTGTTCGCAAATATTAAATATAATCATAATTTTAAACGCTTCATGCTACGAGGTAAAGAAAAGGTAGCAGTTGAAACCGGTTTACTGGCACTCGCACACAACTTAAGGAAGAAGGCGGCCTAAAAGCCCTTGAATCACTTCGAACTTTTTAAAAATATCTTCCGAAAACATCTACTTTAAGAAAATCTTACTTCAATTCTATTACGCTCTATACATCGCCATAAAACAGAAAAAAGGCGCCTCTTACTTTTGAGACGCCTTC
>NZ_FOCZ01000019.1 GCF_900110245.1 Niastella yeongjuensis | reverse complement strand
CTGCTTCCCCTTGAGACTGATAGTTAAAGTTAAAAAGTTCTTTCAAGTCGTTAGTATCACAGAAAGGTAAACACACAAAGTATAGAGACTGCTTCCCTCTGCCTGCAATTGAGACATATTGCTTTGCAATAGTCTGCAGCTTTATATTAATTACTTTAAGGATTGATAAAAAACTGCAGCGGCCACCGGCCGACTGCTAATAGGAGATTGACCGGCTGTGATAAACTACTTGTAAAAAATTAAAATATGTAGTAAACAATCAAAAATATCAGCCTTCTATGTGGCATTTTTCAGCTGCTGGAATGCAGCGAAACCCTTTACATAGGAGGCAGAAGGCAGAAGGCAGAGGGCAGCCCACTCACTACTCATCACTCACTACTAAAGAAACTGCATTATGAGAAAACTAAGCTGGTTAATATTATTAGGGTGTGTTGTGAACCAATTGGCCCAGAGCCAAACCCGGTATGAATTAAACAATGGTTGGGTATGTTCTCCGATTGGTTCGGTGAAAACAACCGGCGAAAAGATCTCCCTGTCATCGTATTCGATAAAAGGCTGGATGCCGGCCACTGTGCCCGGGACGGTACTTACCACCCTGCTGGATAATAAAAAGGTACCCGATCCTTTTTATGGCATGAACAACGAAAAGATTCCCGACATCTATAAAACCGGTCGCGACCAGTATACCTATTGGTTTGTAAAGGAATTTACCGAAAAAGCGCCACAAGGTAACGACCAGGTATGGTTGCAATTGCGGGGCGTTAACTACAGTTGCGATGTTTTTCTGAATGGAAAACAATTGAACCCTGCCCGTCATTACGGTATGTTCCTGCGGCAATCCTATAACATCACCAAACTGCTGAACAACGGTGGTGCTAACCGGTTGGCAGTTATTGTATATCCCATCGATCCGGTTGGTAACCCCAATGGCGGCCAGGGTGGTGATGGCACCATTGCCCGTAATGTATCGCACCAGTATGTAGCGGGGTGGGACTGGATCCAGCCCATGCGCGATCGCAATACGGGCATCTGGGATAAAGTATACATTGAAAGAACCGGCGGCGTGAATATTAAAAACCCGCATGTGGTTACGCTGGTGCCGGGCGTGCGAAAAGTAGATGGCCCACAGGCACCGGTCCAGATCATTGTGAGTGCAGAATTGGAGAATCCCACTGCTACAAGGAAAGAAGGGGTGCTCCAATATCAAATAGATGGGCAGGTGGTAAAACAAACCGTGAGTATAGAGCCAGGTTCCGTGAAAGAAGTCACCCTGCCTGCGTACCAGCTTAACAATCCGAAGTTGTGGTGGCCCAATGGCTATGGCCCGCAAAATTTGTATACGCTGCGTTTTCAATTCCTGGATGGGGGACAAACTATGACCGATGAAGAATCTGTAACCACGGGTGTACGTGAAATACAGGCCGACTGGAATGCGACCACCCGTAGTAAACAGATCTCGGTAAACGGACAGAAGCTCTTCATCAAAGGTGGCAACTGGATCATTTCCGACGCCATGTTGCGTTTCACCGATCAGCGGTATGATGCCGAAGTGCGTTATCATCGCGATATGAACCTGAACCTTATCCGCGTATGGGGTGGAGCGCTTATTGAACGGCCTGAGTTCTTCAATGCCTGCGACAAATACGGCATGCTCGTCATGCAGGATTTCTGGATGTCGGGCGATTGCAATGGCCGTTGGGTAGATCCCATGAAATCGGAAGACCAATGGACGCGCAGGAAATACCCCGATGACCATACGCTGTTTCTGCAATCGGTGGCCGACCAGGTAAAACTGGTGCGCAATCATCCATCCCTGGCCATATGGTGCGGCGGTAATGAGATCACACCACCCGAAGATATTTTGCGTCCCATGAAGGATTCTATTTTACCGGCATTGGATGGCACCCGCTGGTTTGTCGATTATTCCAATAGCGATGAGATGTCGTTAAATACACTGGGTGGAAATGGCGACGGGCCTTATGGTATTCAAAATCCGGTGACTTTCTGGGAGCACCGCACTTTCCCCTTCAACTCTGAAGTAGGATCAGTAGGTGTGGGTGATTATGAATCACTCAAACGCTTTATGCCGGCAGAAAATAGGCAGGTGCCGCAGTACCCTTCCAACAAAGTAGACCCGGTTTGGGACTATCACAAATACATTGGCTACAACCAGTACATCGATCCCTATGGCGCCGCAAAAGATGTGGCTGACTTTGCCAAAAAAGCACAACTGGTAAATTATGATCAGTACCGGGCCCTGGCTGAAGGCTTCAGTAATCATATGTGGGACTGGTATACCGGGTTCATCATCTGGAAAACCCAGAATCCCTGGACGGCCTTACGCGGTCAGATGTATGATTATTACCTGGACCCCAATGCCTGTTTGTTTGGTTTGCGCAATGGCAGCGAACCGGTGCATGTAATGTGCAATCCTACCGATGGTATGGTAACCATGGTAAACAACAGTTTTGCGGAACAAAGGAATTTGATGCTGGTGGTGCGTTTTTACGATTTGAATGGCAAAGACAGTTTTGTTACCCAGGTATTCACGTACATAGAACCTTCATCGGTAAAACGCATACTATCAGTAAAAGACCTGGCCGGCAAGCTGGCAAAAGACAAAGGCGCGTTTCTTTCTCTGCAATTACTTGATGAAAAAAAGCAGGTAGTAAGTGATAATTGTTATTGGCTGCCTGATGCCAATGGGAATTATTCCGGGTTGCAATCGATGGCGCCGGCAACCCTGAAAGCAAAAGCAACCCAGGCGGGCAAAGGAAAGATAGCCGTTACGCTCACCAATTCGGTAAACAATCCCATAGCCTTTTTTAACCGGGTCACGCTGCTCGATACAAAAACAAAGACGCGGGTGTTACCGGTGTTCTACAGCGACAACTATTTCTCTGTATTGCCAGGCGCCGAAAAGACGATCACGGTTGAATACGAAAATTCTAATCCACTTCTAATCTCTGTTGAAGGATGGAATGTTGCGGCTCAGTTTATTCAAATACAATGAGTGAAGTCGAATGGTAAGCTACTGAGACCGAGCGAAGCAAAAGGCTCAGCGTTGTAAAGCGCTTGCCGCGCTGAGGTGTATTGCTTATAGCTTAAAGCTTACGGCTTATAGCTTGCAACTGTATTCCCGGTTGCAACCTCCTGCCACCTGCAACCGTCTATAAAATTGCAGATATGTACTATATTACAAACCAATCTGCAAATAAACCCCATATACAATATGTTCGTTCGGTGGCTTGTTTTGTTTAGTTTGTTCCTGTTCCATACCTGTTTACAAAGTGTTGCCCAACAAAAAAACGCCCTTGGGATCCAGCTGATCAATATACAATCAGGTACTTTCAATATGGGATCGGAACGCGGAAAAGAAGATGCCGACGAATACCCCGTACATGCGGTGACCATAACCAAAGGGTTCAGGATGTCGGCCACCGAAATCACTAACAAACAATATGAAGCATTTGATCCGGAGCATAAGAAGCTGCGCGGCAAACATGGGTTCTCATTAAAAGACGATGAGGCGGTGGTTTTTGTGAGTTATGAGGAGGCTGTCGCTTTTTGCGCCTGGTTAAGCCGCCGGGAAGGCAAACCTTACCGGTTACCAACGGAAGCCGAATGGGAATATGCCTGCCGCGCCGGTACCAATACCGATTATTTTACCGGCAATGAATTGCCTGCCGAATACCAGAAATTACAACATACCAATCGCACCCCGGTACCTGTTTCCCTGCAGGTTGCGCAAACGGCGCCTAACGGCTGGGGACTGTACGATATGCATGGCAATGTGGAAGAATGGTGCCATGACTGGTATGGCGCTTATGTGGCCGGTGAACAAACAGATCCTGTTGGCGGGCAAACAGGCATGAGCCGCGTTACCAGGGGCGGCAGCCATAACACACCGGTGCGTTACCTGCGTTCGGCTAACCGCCAGGGTATGTTGCCCGATGACAAACACTGGCTCACCGGTTTCAGAATAGTGCAGGGCGCCCTGCCCCGCACAAAGGCATTGCCCGCCATGCCAACCCCTGCTAACAGTGTGCAGGTAAGCCAGCAAAAATATGTTTGGCTAAAAGATACCGCTGCGTTATTCGAAACACCGATCACTTATATAATAAGACCCGATAGCAGCGCCGGTATTCCATTTTATAAACACAATCATTGTCCTGCCATTACCTGGTGCCCCAATGGTGATCTGTTAGCAGCCTGGTTCACTACCAATGCTGAGTCGGGTCGTGAAATGGCGATCCTGGCCAGCCGCTTACGGGCAGGTAAAAAAACATGGGACACCGCCTCCCTGTTTTTCATGGTGCCCGACAGGAATACAACCGGTACTTCTCTTTTATATGATAAAAAGGGAACGCTGTATCATCTCAACGGTTTAGAAGCAGCAGGCGACTGGCAGAACCTGGCTATAGTAATGCGCACCAGCACCAATAACGGCACCACCTGGTCGAAACCACAACTGATAGAACCAGAGCATGGCAAGCGCCACCAGGTAATTGCCGGTGCACAGGTTACGCGGGAAGGATGGCTGGTGCAGTTTTGTGATGCCGATCCCGGTTCACGCGGTGGTACCGCTATGTACATCAGTAAAGACAAAGGCACTCATTGGACAACCCCCTATTCCCTGCCTGTAACTCCCAGGTATAAGGACGGGGCCATGGGTGGACTGATTGCGGGTATCCATGCCAGTGCCGTGCAACTAAAAGACGGCCGCTGGTTCGCATTGGGCCGTAATGATAATATTAAGGTCGATAGTGTAGTGGGCGATAGAATGCCCATGAGTATTTCAACCGATGGCGGCGCCAACTGGCAATATGCCCCTTCTATCTTCCCGCCCATTAGCAGCGGACAGCGCCTGGTACTGCGCCGGCTGAATGAAGGTCCTTTATTGATGATCTCTTTTACCCACTGTCCCGGAAAATCAGCGGTGGAAGGTATGGACTTCACCAAACCCAATGGAGAAATATACAAAGGATATGGCATGTATGCCGCCCTTTCTTATGATGAAGGCAAAACCTGGCCGGTAATAAAACTGTTGAGCGACGGACATATGCGTCAGCTCAATGGCGGTGCCTGGACCGGGATGTTCAGAATGGATAGCACCCATGCAGAACCAAAAGGATACCTGGCCGCCACACAAACCCCGGATAATATAATCCACCTCTTAAGCAGTAACCTCTATTATCGGTTTACATTAGCCTGGCTGCAGCAGCCATAAAACCAGTTTCACTGATTTGCACAAAATTCCCAACCATTAATTACTAACGGTAATGCTATATAGTAGTGCCCATGATGGCGGGGATTGTAATCTTCTTTTTGTAATTTTTTTAAAAGTATGCAACAGATCATCGAAAATAGTTGCCTCATAAATAAGAATTGTTATTTCTTAATTACAAAATAGGGATTCAGGCACACTAGTATTTAGTCACCATGCGTAGCTATCGATATGCATATATGAGAATCATACCCTCAGTATAGCCACTCGTGTCATTCAGTCAAAGAATAAGCAGAACACTCAACACTTCACCGGCCCTTAACTGAACGGGCATTAACAACATTTGGGAGTCACTCAAAATGATCGCAGTCTGAAAAATGACGGCCAGGCCTTGTTATGTCATTTTGTTATCAACCTTCTCCTGGGAGTTATTTAATCATCATAAAACACACTGCTAATGAGACACGTTCGCCTGCTAATTGCATTCATGCTGCTGCATTCAGCGGTACTGGCACAAAACCGGCAAGTTTCCGGTGCTGTCAAAGACAAGACTGGTACCGGTCTTCCCTCCGTTACAGTAAAAGTAAAAGGAAAAAATATTCAAACAGTTACCGATATAAATGGTGCTTTTAGTTTCCAGGTGCCTGCCGGTAATATTCAACTGGTTACTAGTTCTATTGGCTTTGGGGAGAAAACCATTGATGTACCAGCCAGCCAAAGTAATGTTGATATCACTTTGGAAGAAGCGGGACAGCAACTGGGAGAAGTAGTGGTTACAGCCCTCGGTATTTCAAAGCAATCACGAAAGGTGGGTTATTCTGTGTCAACCGTTCCTGGTGACCAGTTAACCCAGGCAAGAGAGAGCAATGTGGCTGCATCATTAAGCGGCCGGGTAGCCGGTTTAAAAGTATCAGGCACTAATGGTGGTCCTGGCGGAACAGTAAAGCTATTATTGCGTGGTTTGCCCAGTATGAATAATCCCGGCTCGCCGTTGTTTGTTATTAACGGTGTGCCAATGGACAATACCCAAAGAGGTGCCACCAGTCAATGGGGCGGTTCCGATAACGGGGATGGTATTGGTAATATTAACCCCGATGATATCGAGACCATGACGGTATTGAAAGGCCAGGCAGCCTCTGCCCTCTATGGTTCAAGAGCTTCGAATGGCGTGATCCTCATTACCACCAAATCTGGCAAGCGCAATGATTTTTCAGTAGACTATAATATGAATGTGATGGTAGATGATGCCATCGACTATACGGATTTTCAGTATGAATACGGGCAGGGGGTTAATGGGCTTAAACCTGCTACGCCGGCTGCTGCCCAGGCCGCGGGCCGGTTAAGCTGGGGCGCCAAACTGGATGGATCGCAGGTTATTCAGTTCGATGGTAAAATGTATCCCTATTCAGCACAAAAAGACAACATCAAAAACTTTTACCGCAGTGGTCCTTCCTGGACCAACACCGTAGCGGTTTCAAGAGGCGGCGATAATGGCTCATTCCGCCTGTCATTATCGAACCTGAATAATTCTTCCATTGTAAGGGGCAGTGGTCTCGAAAGACAGACCGTTAATCTGAATGTTGATCAGAACATTACTGATAAACTCTCTGTAAAAATGGTAGCTAATTATATTCAGGAAAAATCAACCAACCGGCCACAATTGAGTGATGGCCCTAACAATGCGAACAACGGTTTGTTCCTTGCTAACAATATTGATGAGAACATTTTGAAGCCGGGCTATGACCCTGTTACCGGTTATGAAACCCAGTTCAGTGATGACGAGTATGTTACCAATCCCTGGTTTGTAGTAAACCAGTATATCAATAACCTCGATCGTAAACGGTTGATCACGTCAATCGCTCCGCGGTATCAATTTACAAAGTGGTTGTATGCCCAGGCCCGGCTTGGTTATGATCTTATGCATGACCGGGAATATAGAGTAGAAGCCTGGGGAACTGCTTATACCACCAACAGGGCGGGTAGCTTACAGGCCCTGGCATCGACAGAACGTTTTGAATTGAATGCTGATGGATTGATCGGTGCTACCCATAAAATAACCGATGACATCAGTTTTGATGCAGCCATTGGCGCCAACCTGCGTATTAACCAGCAGGAAAAGATACAGATCGGTGGTGGTCCGTTCATCTTGCCTTACCAGTACAGTTGGAATAATGTTCAGAATTTTACCCGCGATTATACTTTTTACAAAACAGAAGTTCACTCGGCGTACTATACAGTCGATTTTGCCTATAAAAACATCTTAACCCTTGGTACAACCGGCCGTTACGATGCGTATTCCACCCTGCCGAAGGACAACAACAACATCTTCGTTCCCTCGGTTTCAGCCAGTTTCGTCTTTTCTGAATTAACCCACATCAAGAGCCTTGATTTTGGTAAACTCAGGGCTTCTTATGCGGTCACCAGTAATGAGTTGTCAAAAGCCTATCAAACCCAGGTGTATTATTCGCTGGGCAATAATTACAATAATGTACCAATTGGTCAGTTCAATACTTCATTGCCGAGTGGTTTGTTGAAACCCTTCACCGTCGACGAATTTGAAGTGGGTACTGAATTGAGGATGTTAGGTAACCGCCTGAATGTAGATGTTGCCTGGTTTACCAAGAAGACAAAGAACGAGATCATGGGCGCTACCTATAGCATTGCAACCGGCTATACCAGTGGTTACATTGCCAATGGCCAAACCCAGAATAAAGGACTGGAATTACAGATCAGCGCCACACCAATTAAAAACAAAGACTTTAGCTGGACGGCCACCTTCAACTTCACTTCTGTTCACAACAAAGTACTTAAAACCGATCCGGCCGGTAACCCGGTAAACCTGGGACAGGCACGCGGCACTTTAGGCAATGCGGTAACAGCTTATGTAAAAGGATATTCGGGCCCTCAGATCCTGGCATATGATTACAAACGCGATTCAAAAGGAGAAATCGTTGTAGACGCATCTGGTTACCCATTGCGGCGTGATACGCTGTTGGCTTATGGCAGTGTTTTGCCAACTCAGTATGGTGGGTTGAATAATGAACTTACTTATAAAGGAATTACGCTTGCCTTCCTCATCGATTACAACTACGGTAATGTAATACTTAGCGCTACCAATTATGCCGCTATTTACCGTGGTTTGCACGAGATGACCCTTGAAGGACGCAGTGATGGTATTACCAAAGGGGTTACTGAAGCTGGCGGTGCCAATACCGTAAAAGCAGATGCCCAGGGTTATTGGCAGGCAGTGGCCCAACGGATAACTTCTACCAGCATAGTGGATGGCGATTTCATCAAACTGCGCCAGGTAACACTGGGGTATACTATACCATCGGATATAGTCGCCAAATCGGTGATCTTCAGATCGGCAACCATTTCATTGGTGGGCCGCAACCTGTGGACCATTATGAGACACAGCGACAATATAGATCCGGAATCGCAATTCGGCAACACCATAAACTTCATTGGTATTGAAGGTACCAGTTTGCCATCTACCCGTACGTATGGTGTTAACCTGAATTTGAAATTTAAAAAGTAAAAATTAGTCAGATGAAAAAAGCACTTCTATATATAAGTTTGGGGGTAGTGATGCTGGTAACGGCTTGTACCAAAGATTTTGAAGATATAAACACTGACCCTACCCAAACCCCACCCACCAATTTCAATTCCGATTATTTTTTATCGGGCAGTCAATACAATTATATAAATGGAATAACCGGATATAATGGCTCTATCCTGTTTCAGAGCGGTTGGGCACAGATCTTCGCTTCCACCACATCAGGTGCTGCCGTTTATTACAGCAATATGGATAAATATGTGACATCAAGTAATACCAACGATTATTCAGGCCGTGGATTTGATCTGGGTTATAAAGGAGCCCGGCTGGCACAGGAGATCATAAAGAATTATGGCGCTCTTCCCGACAAGGTAAACGTGGTGAGTGCTGCTACGGTAATGAAAGTATTGTGCATGCAATACATCACGGACCTGTATGGCGATGTTCCTTATTCACAGGCTTTACAGGCTGCTAACAATGTAACAACACCTGTATATGATAAACAACAGGATATATATAATTCCATGCTGAGTGACCTCGACGGGGCACTGACAGCATTCGATGCAACAAAAGCGAAACCGGCGGCTGACCTGTTCCCCTATGCAGGTGATGTGGCAAAATGGAAAAAGTTTGGTTATTCATTGATGCTAAGGGTAGCCATGCGAATGACAAAAGCAGATATTGCCACTGCACAAAAGTATGCGGAGAAGGCCGCGGCTGGTGGAACCTTGTCAGCTGTTGGGGAAGATGCCTGGATAAAAGGTGATAATACCAATGGCTATCGCAGCGAGAACTCCCGGGCCCTGATCACCCCGGCCGATTTTTATTCGGTTCGCTGGAGCAAAACCCTCATGGACTATTTAAAATCAACCAATGATCCGCGGGTAACAAAAATTGCAGAAATACCAGATACCGGGTTAAAAGCCAACAGCGACCCATTGGTAATAACAGGAGATAATACCTATTCCAAACAAATGGGCCAGCCTAATGGCTACGACCTCAATGGGGGTGCAACTGATATCAAGAATTCGACTGGTTACCCGGGTGGAACTGGTAGTGGCGACAACTTCACGCCTATTGGAAAATACAGCCGGCCACGTGCGGCCATTTATACTAATTTGAATAGCCCACAATTTATATTAACGTATGCGGAATCGGAACTGCTGTTGGCCGAAGCAAAAGCAAGAGGCTGGAATGTGGGGGCTACTACCGCAGCAGTACATTACGCAAATGGCGTTTCTGCCGCTTTACAGTCATTGGCTCCTTTTGGTGCCGATGCGGTTATTAACGCTGCCGATGCCGCTGCCTATGCTGCAGCCAATCCGTTGAATGTAACTTCCCAAACAGCTTCCCTGAAGATGATCAATGAACAGTACTGGGCAACCACCGGTATTCTTATGAATTTCGTAGAAGCCTGGAACAACTGGAAAAGGTCAGGCTATCCTGTGCTGACACCCGTTATGTATGTAGGTAATTTTTCAAAAGGCCAGATTCCCAGAAGGCAACTGTACCCCACAACAGAATCGACCGCCAACCCGGCCAATTATAGAATTGGCGTAAGTAATTTAAATGGCGGGGACGATTGGTTGTCACGCACCTGGTGGGACAAGTGAGGCAGGTTGATTAATGTTTATAAGTCAGCATGTTTATACTAAAGGGTACGAAGTAGGAAGCAAGAAGTTGGTGAGTCAGGCCCTTCTTACTTCCTACTTCGTACTTCATATTCTTTATGCTTATGAAACGATTGGTCATTCATATCACATTAATGCAATTTGCCCTGATAAGCGCCGAGGCTCAGACTCCATTGTTCGAACTACTAAACCCCAGACAAACCAACCTCAAATTCGAGAACCACATCAACGAAAGCGAGCACCAGAATGTGCTGGCCTACGAATATTTTTATAATGGTGGCGGCGTGGCCGTAGGGGATATCAATAATGATGGGCTTGAAGATATTTTCCTGGTATCGAACATGGGGGAGAACAAACTTTTTCAGAATACCGGTAATCTGCAGTTTAAAGATATTACCAAAGAAGCAGGAAGGGACTTAGCGGGAAGACCCGGTGGCTGGAAAACCGGTGTTACCATGGCCGATGTAAACGGCGATGGCTGGCTGGATATTTATGTTTGTTATTCCGGGAAGGTTTCTGATGACATGCGCCGGAACCAGCTCTTCATTAACCAGGGCAATGGCACCTTTAAGGAAGAAGCGGCCGCCTACGGCGTAGATGATAAAAGCTACGGTACCCAGGCTGCATTTTTTGATTATGACAACGATGGTGATCTCGATCTGTTCCTGTTGAACCACAGCGTAAAAAAGATCGATAATATGGAGCTGGCCCGGTATCGCGATGACGTGGATGAACTGGCTGGCGACAAACTCTACGAAAACCAGAACAACCATTTTGTAGATGTTTCGAAAAAGGCAGGTATCAGACAAAACCCCCTGACGTTTGGATTGGGAATAGCCATTGCCGATATCAATAAAGACGGCTGGCAGGATGTATATGTCACCAACGATTACAACGAGCCCGATTATATGTACATCAACAATGGCAACGGCACATTTACCAATATGGCAGATAAAAGCCTGCGCTACCTGTCGCAATTTTCCATGGGGGTTGATATCGCCGATTTTAACAACGATGCGCTGCCTGATATCATTACGCTCGATATGTTGCCCGAAGACAACCGGCGGCAGAAATTATTACAGTTGCAGGAAAACTATGAATCTTTTTCATTGATGGTAAACCAGGGTTTAAACCCGCAGTATATGCGCAATATGCTGCAACTAAACAATGGCCGGGGAAAGTCTGGTGAGCAAACATTTTCAGAGATCGGTCAACTGGCTGGCGTCTCCAACACGGACTGGAGCTGGTGCCCCCTGCTGGCCGATTATGACAACGATGGCTACAAAGACCTGTTCATCACCAACGGTTATTTCCGCGACTATACCAACAAAGACTTTTTGCGATATTGGGGCGATTACAAGGTGAAGAAAGCGGTGGACCGTGAACCGGTGTTGCTGATGGACCTCATTCGTGCAATGCCCTCCACTTCTGTTATAAATTATATATTCCGGAATAACCACAATTGTACGTTCTCTAACCAGCAGCAGGCATGGGGAATGGATAAGCCGTCCGTATCATCGGGTGCGGTATATGCAGACCTGGATAACGATGGTGACCTTGATCTGGTGATCAATAACATAAATGAAAATGCGTTTGTGTACAGGAACACCGCGCGGGAGCGCCTGAAGAACGGTTATCTTTCCCTTATTCTCCATTACAAAAAGCCAAACTTGTTTGCCATTGGCGCCAAAGTATATGTATATGATCGCCATGGCGTACAATACCAGGAATTGAATCCTGTTCGCGGATATTTGTCATGCGTTACTACCCGTTTGCATTTTGGAACCGACAGTACCAACAGGATCGATTCTATAAAGATCGTTTGGCCCGACCGTACGGTGCAATGGCTGACAAATGTAACCGCCAACCAACAACTCACCATCAACTACGATCAGCCAAAACCAGACATCGATGATGATCCGGTGTATGCCGGTAAGACCATCTTTACACCTACTGATAAATTATTTACCTATACCCATACCGATGCCAGCGAAAATGATTTTAAACGCCAGTTGCTGATGTTGTTCATGTATTCAAAATGTGGTCCGGTAATAGCAAAAGGCGATGTCAATAAAGACGGGCTCGAAGACCTGTTTATAAGCGGTGATAAAAGCAAACCGGGCCGCATTTATGTGCAGAATGCAAAAGGATCGTTTTATGAAATGCCTGATTGTAACATCGGGGATGAGAACACCTCCTCCATTGCGGCAGCGGCTTTTGTTGATGTAGATGGTGATGGCGACCAGGACCTGTACATAGCCAAAGGCGGATATGGGTTGTATGAACCGGCCAGCGGGGCCTTGCAGGATGAATTGTATATAAACGATGGCCACGGAAAGTTTACATCAGCCCTGGGTGGAATGCCCGGCGTTGCCGCTAACAGTAAATCGTGTGTGCGGCCTTGCGACTTCGACGGTGATGGAGATATGGATTTATTTGTAGGGGGCAGGGTTATACCCGGCCGCTATCCCCTGGCGCCAACTTCTTTTTTATTGGTAAACGGTGGCAAGGGGCAGTTTACAGCAGCCAATGTGCCCTTTTCGAATGTTGGGATGGTTACCGATGCACAATGGGTAGACCTTGATAAAGATGGACGCAAAGACCTGGTGATGTGCGGCGAGTTTATGCCACTGACCGTTTTTATGAACACCGCCTCAGGGTTTGTAGATAAAACCGGTACCTATTTCGATAAAACAGCCAATGGCTTTTGGTTTACCTTACAGATCACTGATTTGGACCAGGACGGGTACGACGACATCATTGCCGGTAACCTGGGGTTGAATTCCTGTTTACATGTATCGGAAAAAGAACCCGGCGTATTGTATTATGCCGATTTCGATAACAATGGTTCCATTGATCCCTTCTTTACTTATTACATTCAGGGCGAAAGTTTTCCGTTTGTAAGCCGCGATGAACTGAACGAACAGATCTACCCCATGCGAAAAAGATTCACTACCTACACGGCTTATTCTACGGCTACCATTAACGATATTTTTACGAAAGAAGAACTGGACAAAGCCAGCCGCTTGCAGGTCACAGAAACCCGCAGCATGGCATTCCTGAATAAAAATGGAAAATTCGTGCCGGTTGCATTGCCTATGCAGGCCCAGTTTTCGGTAGTGACCAACATCATTGCCGATGATTTTAATGGCGATGGGAAAAAAGATCTGTTATTGCTGGGCAATCATTCCGATAACCGGTTAAAGATCGGCTGTATCGATGCCGGTTATGGTTGTTTGCTCACCGGCGATGGCAGCGGGAATTTCACCTACATCAATCAGCCTCAATCGGGTCTAAATATAAAAGGCGATGTAAAGGCTGCCGTGGAATTAAAAACAAATAAGACAAAATTTATAATAGCAGGCGTGTGTAACAGCGCCCTGCAATTTTATAAAGTACAGTAACATGCCATTTAGAAACCTTCATAAAATACTCCCCTGCATCCTTTCATTGTTTATGAGTGTGCTTTGTCAACAGGCAGTAGCGCAAACCATGGCTGTTAAAACCAGTCGTGTGCAAAGGGAAGGGGCGGCCTTTAACCGTTATTTGCAACCGGCGGTGTTTTCATTGTCAAAAGTAATGATGCACGATGTGGTGAACCCGCCGGCGGCAGCGCGGTATTATGCCTATTGTATGCTGGGTGCTTATGAGATCATGTCTCAATCCGATCCTTCGGTAATACCCCTGAGCAATTTTCTGAAAGAATACAAACGGCCAACCATCACTACGCAGCAAAAACAGTACGATCAGCATATTGCCGCCATTTATTGTATTATGGAAACAGGCAGGTTGTTATTGCCATCAGGTTATCAGTTGCAGGATGAAGAAGACCGGTTTATTGCCGAACAACAAAAGGCAAAACTGTCCCGGCCCATTATTGACAGTTCGGTTGCAGTGGCCAATTACCTGGCTGCCCGCATAGTAGAATATTCAAAAGCTGACCGGTATGGAAAGTTAAGTGCGCAATTACGATATACGCCGGTAAAAGGCGATGCGTATTGGTACCCAACGCCACCTGCTTATATGGAAGCAGTAGAACCCAACTGGAAAAGCATTCGCCCGCTGGTGATCGATTCCTGTAACCAGTTTACGCCCTTGCCACCGGTTACCTTTAGTAAAGACAGCACCAGCGATTTTTATCGCCTGGCAAAGGAAGTGTATGCTGTATCTATAAAGCCAACACCCGAACAATTGAACATGGCATCTTTCTGGGATTGTAATCCTTTTGTAGTGGCTACCTCGGGGCATATGTCAATCGGGTTTAAAAAGATCAGTCCGGGTGGCCACTGGATGAACATAGCGGCCATTGCTGCGCAAAAAGCGAATTTGAATTTTACCGAGACCATTACAGTGCAAATGCTAACGGGCATCACCATCATGGATGCCTTTATCAGTTGCTGGGATGAAAAATACCGGTCGAACCGCATCAGGCCGGAGACGTATATCAATCGTTACATCGACATAAAATGGCAACCCTTGTTGCAAACACCGCCATTCCCCGAATATACCAGCGGGCACAGTGTGGTGTCGACCGCTGCGGCAGAAGTGCTCACGTATTTGTTGGGCAATCAATTGTCATTTACCGACAACTCAGAAGAATTGTTTGAAATTCCTGCCCGTTCATTTGCGTCCTTCCGGCATGCTGCTGCGGAAGCTGCCATCTCCCGGTTGTATGGCGGCATCCATTACCGTGATGCCATCGAGAATGGAGAACAACAGGGTAAGCAACTGGCCGCGTTTATCGTTAGCAGATTAAAATCGGCTGGTGTTAAGCCTTTAAAGCCTTAACAGGTCTTTATTGCTTCGCCCGCCGAATCCGCTAGCCGGCGGAGTAGGAGGGCCCATTGCCTATTGCCCATTGCCTTTTCCTCTTATCAGCATCATCGCCAATCCAAAAACAAGAAAGCATGTTCCTGTGTAAATATTCAGGTTACTATCCCCGTGATTGCCTAACAGTACATTCAGTAACAGGATCACCGATACAACGGAAAAGAACAGGCCTATGACAAATTGCAGATCGTTTAATTTTTTTAACATGGCAGCAATGTTTAGTTAGAAGAAAATAAAATTCAGCAGAATAGTGATGGCCAACAGCAGCAAACCCAATGGCACCACCCGCAAATACCACTTTTGCTGGTGGTATTTGGGTTTTTCTGTGAGTGAGTACACCAATCCTTTTAATTGTTCATCTGGTTTGGGTTTGGTTACCAGGCTTACGAAGATCGTTGTAAAGAAATTGAAGATCCAGGAAATGGCGGCAACAATAAACGCCTGGCCCATGCCGCTTTTGATGGTATATAAGGGGGCAATCCAGCCGCCTTTACCTTCCGCAACCGTAACACCATGTGTAATGGCAGCAGCAGCGGTTCCGGCTACCAATCCCCAGAACGCGCCATGGCCGGTTGCGCGTTTCCAGAACATACCAAGCAGAAACGTGGCAAACAGGGGGCCATTCACAAAACCAAACACCAGTTGCAGAAAATCGTTGATATTATTAAAGCTTTTGGCAATGTAGGCCGTAACAATGGAAATAAGAATGCCTACCACTGTAACACCTTTACCAACCAACAGATAATGCCGGTCGCTTTTGTTCTTTACAAAATAGGATTGATAAATATCGAAGGTAAAAACCGAGTTAAACGCAGTTACATTACCAGCCATACCGCTCATAAAGGACGCGATCAGCGCCGTGATGCCCACACCCAGAATGCCGGTGGGGTAGTAGTGCGCAATCAATGAAGGGAGGGTCATGGTATAATCGAGTTCGCCATTGGCAGCGGTGGGAATATGGTATCCCTTTGACAACAACGCCGGTTGCATTAAAGTAATGGCAATGATGCCGGGTAATACTACTATCAGGGGCATCATCATTTTGGGAATGGCGGCAATAATGGGTGTGCGTTGTGCATCGCCCATGTTCTTTGCGATCATAGCCCGTTGCACCACCAGGAAATCGGTACACCAGTACCCAAACGACATTACAAAACCCAGCCCAAAGATCAGTGACATAAAATGCAGTCCCATCGGATTATCGTTGGCGTTACCCATGTATTTCCAGGCATGTGTCATTTCAGGTTGCAGCAGGGCTTTTATATTGTCCCAGCCGCCTGCGTCCTGCAGCGCGATGATAACCAGTGGCGACAAACCCAGTACTATGAGGAAGAACTGTAATACTTCATTATATACTGCGCTGGTCAGTCCACCCAGGAAGGTATACACCATTACAATGCCGGCCGATACCCAAATAGAAATATCGAAATCCCAATGCAGAATGGTTTCCATTAACTTGGCCAGAGCATATAAAGAAATACCCGACGAAAAAACCGTCATAACTGCAAAGGAGATGGCATTCAGGCCCCGTGTTTTTTCATCGAAGCGAAGGGAAAGGTATTCAGGTACACTGCGGGCACGGCTTCCATAATAAAAAGGCATCATAAAAACACCCAGGAAAACCATGGCGAAGATGGCGCCTACCCAATAGAAGTGTACGGTCATAATACCGTATTTGGCACCGGAGGCAACCATACCGATCACTTCCTGTGCACCCAGGTTAGCGGAGATAAAAGCAAGACTGGTGATCCAAAGTGGGATGCTGCGGCTGCTGGTAAGGAAATCGTTACTGGATTTTATTTTCTTTTTAATAAGAAATCCAACCCCAATAACAAAGATGAAATAGACCAATATGATCAGGTAATCGGCAAAATGTAGGCTCATGCGCAATCGTTAACTGTGTGATAGTTTCTCCACACAATATATTTCTTTCATTTCATTATTATGATCACAATCATATTTTAGTGAAAATATTTACGAATACGATTTCGGGGCAGAGGGCAGAAGGCAGAAGGCAAAGAACAAATCCGCGAAATCTTTTTTCGGTTTTCTCTCTGCCTTCTGCCCTTTGCCTACATGGTAGATTGCCGTTCAATTAAAACAGAAGGAATGATAACCCGCTCCCGCGTCAAATCGAACGAACTCTTCTCAATACCTTTAAAAAGCAATGTGGCAGCGGCTTTACCGATCTCGAAGGCGGGCTGGGTAATGGTGGTAAGCGGCGGATTCAAAATAGGGGCTGTATCCAGTGTGGAAAAGGCAATCACCTTAAGATCGTTGGGAATGCGGATGTTCAATTCATAAGAAGCGAGGTAAACCGGGGTAACGATTTTCTCTACCGAAGCGATCAGTCCGTCCGGGCGCTGGTTACCCTGTAGTATTGTTTTTACTTGTTTATACAAGCCATCATTATCAGTACAATAAATGATCTGCTGATCCTGTTCAGGAATACCTGCTGTGCGCAAGGCAGTTTTAAACCCTTTTTCGCGGTTCAAACAAATGGGCAGGCTTTGCGAAATAGAAAAGAAAGCCGGTTTACGGCAGCCCTTCTGCAATAAATGTTTGGCAGCCAGAAAACCGCAGTCAAAATCGTTGGTAGTTACCCGGGCTGTTTCAATGCCTTCCTGCTCCCGGTCGAAAAATACAACAGGAATATTATTCGCCTGCAGTTTATTTATATGGTCAGCCGTATTTGTTTCGCTGGAAATGGAGATCAGTACGCCATCAACGCGACCGCTTTGACAATCTTCGAGAATGGTTTTCTCATTAGCGAATTTTTCGTGGGATAAATATATAAGTACGTGATAACCTTTTGATTCAGCAACCGATTGAATACCGTTGATGGCCAGGGAGAAAAAATTATCGGCCACTTCGGGCAGCACTACTGCAATGGTTTTACTTTTCTTCTTGCGTAAACTGCTGGCGTATGGGTTTGGTACGTAGTTTAAGCGGGTGGCCAGCTCCAGTACTTTCTTTTTGGTTTCATCACTGATCTCATAACTATCACGCAAAGCCTTTGAAATGGTGGATACCGATAATTGCAACTGATCGGCCAGTACCTTTATGTTTACTCTGCTCATGGACGGGAAGTTAGGCGCCTTAATTGTTTGTATTACAGATTGTTTTACATCGCAAATTGCTACATTTTCTCGCAACCGTTTTCGTAAATAAAGTTAAATGATGGCTAACAATCTTTAGCAAAAAAGTTGAACTTAGTTGCGGAAACTAACACAAGTCATAAAATATTTCAAAAACGATTGCTATGGCGACTCCTGATAAATTCTCCGAAAAAGAAATCAATCCCCTTGGAAGTCTGGATGAATGGGAAGATGATGTATTGCAACGTTATCCCGATCCTGATGCTATTGCTAAAGAAAAAACAAAAGAAGAATATCGCAATTACGACGATCCCGCCCGGGATACTGTGCGAGAATTTTACCGTTTGAACCACACCCATCAGACATTTTCATTTGTAGAACAGAAAAGAAAGGATTTTTTACAGTTCAACCGTAAGGAAATGAGCGTTTGGGACGCTTTTGATTTCCTGAACCAACTGGTCGATGATTCTGACCCTGATACCGATCTGGATCAGTTTCAACACCTGTTACAGGCATCGGAAGCCATTCGTGCCGACGGCCATCCCGACTGGATGGTGCTGACCGGTTTAATGCACGACATGGGCAAGGTGCTTTGCCTGTTTGGCGAACCCCAATGGGCCGTAGTAGGCGATACCTTCCCCGTTGGTTGCGCTTATTCCGACAAAGTTGTGTATCCTGAATTTTTTAAGAACAATGCCGATTACACGGACCCTGTTTTCAGCACTAAACTGGGAGTATATACGCAAAATTGCGGCTTACGCAATGTAAACATGTCATGGGGGCATGATGAGTATGTATACCAGATGGTAAAAGATTATTTACCCGAGTCAGGTTTGTATATGTTACGCTACCACTCCTTTTATGCCTGGCACCGGGAAGGCGCTTATGATCATCTGTTAGATGAACATGACCGTGAAATGCTGAAGTGGGTTAAGTTATTCAATCCATATGATCTGTATTCAAAAAATCCTACACCGCCAGACTGGAAGCAACTACGACCATATTATGAAGATCTGGTAGCTAAATACCTGCCATCTACTATTAAGTTTTAACATTACTCCACCCGAAACTTTATCCATTCCTTGTTTTATCAGCAATGATCAAATGAGCCGGCCCTCCATGTAGCTTATTGATCGGCGTATGTGTGCATCGTATGTAAACACAATACTCAGGTATGTTGTGTTTTTTTTATGGATTTACAGTTAAATGTACCATCTACATTTAAAACAGAATTAAAAACTGAATGGACGATTATTCACTTTAACCTAAAACTTTTGTTATGAGATTGCCTTGTCAGTCGCTCCCGAAGGGTGCGGGTATTCACCTGTTGCTGCTGCTTTTGTTATCGCCATTGTATATGCTGGCGCAATCCCCCTTGGTAACCGGTACAGTAAAAGATTCCACAGGCCACCCTATGGCCGGAATTTCGGTAAGCGTAAAGGGAAAGAAAATAGTGACCAGTACAAGACCAGATGGCACCTTCGCCATCTCCGCGCAGAAAAGCGATGTACTGGTCTTTAGTGGAGTATCCCTCGATGTACAGGAAGTTGCCCTGGATGGCAGCAGCTCCATCGATGTCACCATGCGCAGTACGGCGTTGGTGATGACCGATATCGTTGTAGTTGGTTACGGTAAAACCTCCCGGAAATCTTTGACCAGTGCCATTACCACCATTAAGCCCGAAGAAATGAACAAGGGCTCCATCTCCGATGTAGGACAGTTACTGCAAGGTAAGGTGCCCGGGTTGAATATTACTGCAAGCGGTGACCCCAACCGGCCTGCTGCCGTGGTGTTGCGGGGTGCTTCAACTATTAATAGCCCGAGTGGACCTTTCTATGTGATCGATGGTGTGCCCGGCGTTGATATTTCACTGATCGCTCCGGCGGACATTGCCTCTATAGATGTGTTGAAAGATGCGGCCGCTACCGCCATTTATGGCAATCGCGCCTCCAATGGTATTATCATGGTTACTACCCGAAGAGGTAAAAAAGGACAGGCCCAGGTATCTTACGATGGGTTTGTTGGCGTTGAAAAAGTATCCCGGCGGCTCGATGTAATGGATGCCGGTCAGTTAAGGGATTTCCTGTCAAAAAACAACCTGGCATTTACGCCTGCTGACGACAAAGGCGCCAATACCGATTGGCAAAAAGCAACCCAGCGCAGCTCGGCGGTTTCAACAAGTCATAATATATTCCTGGGCGGCGGTGGCGATCACGGATCTTACAGCGCCAGCCTGAACTACTTCAGCAAGCCTGGTATTTTATTGAACAGTAACCTGCAGCGCATCATTGCCCGCCTGTCTGTGGAGCAATATCTGATCAATGATAAGCTGAGATTAGGACTGAACATCACCAATTCAAGTAATGAGGCCGATGATATCCCTTACCGCAATACGGTGCTGTTGCAATCAGCCACTTATTTGCCGGTATCGCCCGTAAAGAACGATAACGGTACCTATTTCGAGAACTTTACCAAATCAGGTTATTACAACCCGGTGGCGATGATGAACCATAGCCAGCAGAACAACAAGTACAACAACCTGATGGCCCAATTGACGGCCCAGGCAAAACTGCCCTTTGGCCTTACGTATGATCTGAACCTGGCTTATCTCAACAATTCGAATGTATACGGTTCTTACCTCGATAAATATTTTACTTCGAACTATAATGGTATGTATGATAATCCTGATCCTACCACCGCCGGTCATCTGCAGCAGGCATTCGGCACAAACGGACAGGCCAATCGGCAATCATACCGCAATACCAGCAAGATCCTGGAAACCTATTTTACCTGGGATAAAGCATTTGGGAACTCTGCTATAAATGCCGTATTGGGCTACTCCTGGCAGGAAAATGAGAACGGTGATGGCTTCCAGGTAACAACGTATAATTTCCCGGTTGACAATATCAGCTATCAGAACCTGGCATTAAGCAACCCTTATGCATATTCAACGCGCATTAATTTTGGCGCAGATGGCGTATATCAAAAGACACGTTTGATCTCGGATTTTGCCCGGTTAAAATATACCTACAACGACCGGTACATTTTACAGGCATCCGTTAGGCGGGATGGCAGCTCGGTATTTGGGGCCAACAACTATTGGGGATATTTCCCTTCTGTAGCCGTTGCCTGGCGTATTACTGAAGAAGATTTCATGAAATCGCAACATCTTTTCAGTGATCTGAAACTGCGGGCAAGTTATGGCGTTACCGGTAATGCCTTTGGCTTTAATGCCTATACTGCCCAGTTCCTGATGGGCAGCCAGGGTACCTGGTATTACAATGGAACACCCGCCGCAGCCTATGGCCCGTTGAATGCCTACAATCCCGATCTGCAATGGGAAGAAGTGGCTACTACCAATATAGGCGCTGATTTCACCATACTGAAAGGTAAACTTGGTGGTTCTATTGATGTTTATAAGCGCAAGACAACCGACATGATCTTCCCCTATAAAGTTGATCCCATGCTTGTTCCTAATGGTACCATTACAGCCAATGGGGGAAGCATAGAAAATAAGGGCATCGAGCTGGCGTTGACTGCCAATATTATTTCGAACAGTAAATTCTCGTGGACAAGTAACCTGAACCTGGCACATAACAAGAATGAGATCACCAGTCTGAAAAACCCGCTTTTTGCCGGTGGCGACTCAACAGCAGTAGGTTTTCCTGAAGGGGCCGGTCAGTCGGGCAACTCACTGGAGTTATTGAAAGAAGGACGTCCGCTGGGACAATTCTATTCTCTGGAATATGCCGGGAAAGATGCATCAGGCGTATCGCAATTTGTAGCAGGCGATGGAAAAACGTTAACCACCAGTCCATTACGTGGAACCGATTATCATTACCTCGGCAATGCGCAGCCTAAACTGTTGCTGGGTTGGACGAATACGTTCAGGTATTCAGACTGGGACTTCCGGTTTGCGATCCGTGGTGTATTTGGCAATAAGATCTTCAATGCTACCCGGGCCGATCTGTTCCGCCCCAACACCGCGCAATTCACCAACATCCTGGTTGATGCGGCCAATGAATCAACTGCCGACTTCAATGCCTATCGCTATTCTTCCCGCTTTATTGAAAGTGGCAGTTATGTACGCTTCGACAATGCTACACTGGGATACAACTTCAAGCACATAAGTAACTATATAAAATCACTTAGATTATATGCAACGGCAAACAATCTTTTTGTAATTACAAATTTCACTGGCATAGATCCTGAAGTGAACCAGGGTGGAATAGCCCCCGGCATAGATTACAACAACTTCTATCCAAAAACGCGTACGTTCTTATTTGGAGCAACCGTAAACTTCTAATTAACCAGCAAAATTGAGCATTATGAAAAAAAGATTGATCTATATAGTCGCTTCTCTGATGGCTACTGGCGTAATGGTTTCGTGTCATAAAGTAACTGTGGTGGCCACCTCAGAATTAACACCCGAAACATTTCCACAAGACGCAGCCTCTTATATCTCGGCAGCAGGCCCGGTGTATGTAGCATTGAGGGGTAATGTGGCAGCTGAATGGTTCTTTCAACAGGCTTACAGTACTGATGAAGGCATTATGCCCGCCCGGGGTGGCAACTGGTACGATGGTGGCCAGAACCTGCAAATGCACTATCATACCTGGACGAAAGACAATAACTATATAAATGCAAACTGGTACTGGCTTTCTACCATCATTGGTGAAGTAAACCAGCAGGTCTCCATCCTTACAAAAACACAACCCGCGGGAGCGGTCAGGGACACCGGTTTTGCCGAATTGAAAATGGTGCGCGCCCTCGCCTACTATTTTATGATGGACAACTGGGGGAACGTACCCATCGATACTTTGTTTGGCGATTATACCGCGCGTGATAAATCGCCCCGCGCAGAAGTATTCAATTTTATAGAGAGTGAAATAAAAGCAGCCATTCCTAACCTGAGCACGACAGTTAGCAAAGCAACCTATGGCCGGTTCACCCAATATGGCGCTTATGCCCTGCTGGCTAAAATGTATCTGAATGCCGAATATTATACAGGCACTAAAAAATATACCGAGTGTATTGCAGCCTGTGATAACATTATAAGCTCCAATAAATTCAGCATTACTGACAGGGCAAATTATTTACAGGCGTTTTATCCGCTCAATGGTCCGGATGCGGTAGGCAGCAAGGATGAATTTATTTTCGCCATTCCATACGATGCGACATTCACCAACACGTTCCCGTTTCGCAGTGCCAACTACCATGCCCGATATGATGTACCGCGTTCAATGGGTAAAGTGGCAGCAGGTGCAGGCTATAACTATTTTAATATCCCCTATGTAACTGGTGGTCCGGCCAGTACACTGCCAGAGTTCTATGCCAACTTTAATGATCCTAATGATATCCGCAACAAGCAATGGCTTACCGGCTTGCAGTTTAAGCCAGACGGATCAAAACTTGAAATCACTACTACGAAACAAGGATACGATGCCATTGCCTTTAAAGGCGATACGAATCGTTACACATTCCAGTTGAATCTGACACCGGATATTGTGTTGCGTCAGAGCACTACCACCTTTGATTGCGGAAATGATGAAGTAGCCTGGAATATGGGTTATCGCAACATCAAGTTTTATCCTGATGCTACTTCCGCCAGCATGAACCAGAACAACGACATTCCTATTTTCCGGTATTCAGATATTGTGTTGATGAAAGCCGAAGCCATTTTGCGTGGCGGCACCCCTACATTGGGACAAACGGCTTTATCACTGGCTAATGATCTGCGCACAAAACGCACCACTTCTCCCGCCTGGACAACCATTACGCTCGACAGCGTTTACAATGAGCGCAACCGGGAGTTTGCCTGGGAAGGCTGGCACCGCAATGATATGATCAGGTATGGTAAGTTCGAAGGGACATGGGGTTTCAAAACAAACACAGATGTAACACGCAGGATTTTCCCGATCCCAACGAATGCGTTTGCGGTTAATCCCAAGCTTACACAGAACACAGGTTATTAAAATAAATGTTTGTTGGTTTTAGGAAATTCTTTTTCATAATCATGTAGCAGTAAACACCACCTCCGGGCTTTTCAGCCTGGAGTTTCTTTTTAAGGCAGACGGCAGAAGCCATCTTCCACCGTATTAACAATCTTTTGATACAAATTCTTCTTTTTGTCCCTACATTCGCTCCTATCAAATTGAAAACTCAATACCATTATTTATGCGTTCCTTATTATGCTTGTGTCTCCTGGTAGTATTTGCAGGCGCCCAGGCCCAGGATGAACCCTTACCCGATTTGCGTAACAAAAAAGAAAGCTTTACTAAATACCCCAAAGGGGAGATCCGGGACGACCTGGCCACCTTTACCATCGGCGGCATCGACGAGCGCCTGGGGAAAGACCCTTTACAGAAATTACCGGCTACCGACTTCAACATGCACTCAATAACCTTTGAAGGCAACAACCTGAAAGTGGTTATTACCAGTGGCACCTTTGACGCTTCCAAACACAAGTTGAATTACTACTACGATAAGAAATACCTGGTGAAAATAGATGGTAAACCTTATTATGGCGACTACGGCAGCATACCCACCACTACGATAGCTTCGGTTGATGTTATCCTTAATGGGAAAGATACCGTTGCCCTGCCGGCGGCGGCTTTTACCGATCTGTACCATCCTGAATTCACCTATTCAGAAGGCGGTACCATTAAAACCCACAATGCCGTGTACTTCTCAAAGGACAAGCACCGGATGTATATTTATATGGTGAACAATGAGGCCATAGGCAAGTACGAAGTAACCTGGATTTTGCAGGATAATAAATATGTAGGACGTGTTGTTGACTCCGGGATTATGAGATAAAAACAGCTTTCTTTTGGGGTAAAAATCTGAATTTCCTGTCCGGAAAAGGCAGGGCTGTTGTAATAATTTAATAGGTATAAACAACACATTTTCAGAGTAAAAGACTAGTAAATTTCCTGCGGGAAAAATATTTTCTACCCAGAAACAATTTGCGAACCACGAACACCGTTAGTATATCGGTTTTTCATAGGATATTGGATTTTTAACGGGCCTGGATTTCTATCCGGGCCTTCTTTATTTTTAACAGCTTTCTTTCGCCAAAAATGTAGAAATTTAGCAACAATACGATCCCTCCTTATGTGAATCTTCCGGCTGGAGTCAGTAAAATACAATCCGTACAGGTAGCATGGTTTTTTAGTGTAAATAACAAAGGCTGCAAGTATGAATTTGATCGATTTTCTGCTACTGATAATAGTAGCCTATGGTATGTGGGATGGTTGGCAAAAAGGATTTATCCTGGAACTATTGTATCTGATGGGGCTCATTATAAGTATTGCGGCCACCTTTTTATTATATCCTTACCCTACTATTTTTATCAACAAATACATTCCCTCACTAGGCTCCTGGGCATTGCCGCTTTCCTTTATAGTTACCTATGTACTTATGCGGGTTTTTACAAATGCGCTAACCAATAGAACCCTGCATAAGATCCCGGTCGATGCGCATGGCCGCTGGGATAATAAAGTGTTGGGTATGTTTCCGGGCTTTATAAACGGGGTTACTCATGCCGTGATTGTAGCGGCCCTGTTGCTGGCATTGCCTATCAGTAACAATATCTCTAACAAAACCCGCCAAAGCAGGTTTGTGGTTTTGTTGTCTGTACCGGCCGAGTTGATAGAAACAAAACTGTCGCTGGTCTTTAATGAAGTGGAAAGAACGATGAACCGGTTAACGGTAAAACCCGGTTCGAATGAAACGGTCATTCTCCCATTTAAGGTGATGGCGCCGCCCCCGCGGCCCGATCTGGAAACCCTGATGTTGAGTTGGGTAAATGCCGAGCGAATAAAAGCAGGATTGAATACCCTTAAACTCGATCGGGAATTGACTGTTGTTGGCCGCAAGCATTCGATAGATATGTTTCAGCGGGGCTATTTCTCACATGTGTCGCCCGATGGGAAAGGGCCTTTTGACCGCATGAAAGATGATAGCGTGCAATTCACCAATGCCGGTGAGAATATTGCGCTGGCGCCCACACTTGATATTGCACACAGCGGGTTGATGCATTCGCCGGGGCACCGCGCTAACATCCTTCGGCCCGAATTCGGCCGGCTCGGTATTGGAATCGTAGATGGTGGCAAATATGGGCTTATGATCTCGCAAGAGTTCAGGAATTAGTTTAAAGTTTAAGGTTGAAAGTTCAAAAGGCTGAAAACATTAAACTTTGAACTTAAAACTTAGAACTGTATTATTTCCCGCCAAAAAGCTTACTGATAATCCAGAAGATCAATCCTATTACAAGCACCACTAAGAATATTCCCCACCACATTCCTGCTTTAAAAATGCCTTCCACAGCAGCGCAACCTGAATAAAATAAAGTCATCAGCAGAAAGCATAAGCTGTAATACTTCTTTATCATAACACGAGATTTTCAAATAGTATCTAAAACCACGTGCCTGTTATAATTTATTGGTTTTCATCTAGTTTGGGCAGGTGTTTTGTGGAGTTATTTGCACAAAATGCTAACGAATGGAAGCCAAAAGCCTGCCCTTGAAAGGCAAAAGCGTTAGGCCAGGGCAGGATTGCTCAGCATGCTTTTGCCTTTAGGCTTTGGGCATTAAGCTTTAAATTTGCGCATGCAAAAACCGGTTATTGTAATAAAGCTTGGCACAGCGGTTATAACCAATGAGGAAGGCGTAATCAGTCATTCTATTATTAAAAAGGTGGCGTCAGAAATTTCCGAGCTGTTTCATACGCATCGTGTGGTGTTGGTATCGAGTGGGGCAGTGGGCAGCGGAAAAGTGTTTATTCAGCATTATAAAGGAAGTATTACTGAACGCAAGGCGGCGGCGGCCGTGGGCAACCCCTTGCTGATCCAATTATACCAGAAGCATTTTTCGAAATACCACATACCCGTGGCCCAGGCGCTGTGCGAACGGCACCATTTCAGCAACCGGTTTCAGTTTGTTCAGTTAAAAGAAACCTTCGAAGCCTTTTGGCAGAACGGCATATTGCCCATCGTGAATGAAAACGACCTGGTAAGTAATGTGGAGTTGAAGTTCAGCGACAACGACGAACTCGCCACCCTCATTGCCGTGGGTTTTGATGCAGAAACCCTGGTGATCTGTACGTCGGTGGGCGGTTTTATGGATGATGCCAAAAACATTATTCCCCGGGTAGAAAAGATCGACAGCAAAGTCATGGGTTTTGTACAAACCACTAAAAGCAGCCTGGGTTTGGGTGGCATGACCTCTAAACTCACTTTTACCCGACTGGCTACCTCCCTGGGTATTCAGGTGATCATCTGCGGACTGAAGGGGAAAGGACCCTTTGCCGATGCATTGGCCGGTAAAAACGGAACTACCTTTGTTTCGCAGGCTTCTAATTTAAAAGCCCGGCAAAAATGGCTGGCCAGCGGATCCATTACCCTGGGTACCCTGTCGGTTGACAAAGGCGCCGCAAAAGCCCTGCAACAACGCCGCAGTTTATTGACCGTTGGCGTAACCAATGTGCAGGGAAAATTTGCCGCGGGCGAAGTAGTGCAAATAAAAGATGAAGAAGAAAGCATCATTGGCGTAGCCAAAGTTAAACTCGATGCAACCGCCATTCGCGATGGCATTTCACAAAAGAATGTATTGGCAGCACATGCCGATGATATTGTAATATTTTAATAAGACCTGATGAGCAGTGTACAACAACAGATAATCAAGACCTGGAAAGCCGCTATCAACCTGCGGCAGGCAACCGATAAACAACTGAAAGCTGTTTTATTACAACTGGCCGATGAACTGGAGAAGAAGAGCACCACCATCATAAAAGCCAATCAGCTGGATGTTGAAAAGCAGGACCCAAACAACCCGAAGGTAGACAGGTTGTTGTTGAATAAAGAACGCATCGCCGGTATTGCCAGCGCCATTCGTAATATAAGCAGGCTGCCTAACCCCGCCGGTAAAACGCTGGAGAAACGCAAGCTGGACAATGGCCTGCTGCTGCACAAGATCGCCGTGCCACTGGGTGTGGTGGGCGCTATTTATGAATCAAGACCCAATGTAACGTATGATATTGCAGCGCTTTGTATCCGCAGCCAGAATGGTTGTGTGCTCAAAGGCAGCAGCGAAGCGGAGAATTCCAATCTGGCAGCCATCCGCCTCATTAAAAAGGTATTGAAGGCGAATGACATCGATCCCGATTGTGTAACCCTGTTGCCTTCAGAACGCGAGACCGTTCAGGAGTTATTTACCGCTACCAAATATGTAGACGTACTGATACCCCGTGGTTCCGAATCGCTGATCCAGTTTGTAAGAAAGAACAGCCTGGTACCAGTGATAGAAACCGGTGCAGGTGTGTGCCATGTATATGTTGAAAAAGAAGCATCTATTAAAAAGGCGGTCGACATTGTAGTAAATGCCAAAGTATCACGTCCATCGGTATGCAATGCTATGGACACCGTGCTGGTGGATGAAGCAGTAGCCCCTTCCTTCCTGAAACAGTTACAATCGAAATTCAGCGAACACCAGGTAGAAATATTTGCCGATGCCAAATCGCATAAATTATTAAAAGGCTATCCCCATTTACAAAAAGCGGCACCGGAAGATTTCGACCGCGAGTTCCAAAGCCTGAAATGCGCAGTGAAAGTGGTAAAGAACATCGATGAAGCGTTGGACCACATTCGTGAACATTCTACCAAACACAGCGAAGCCATTGTAAGTAACAATAAAAAGAATTGCGCCCGCTTTTTACAGGAAGTGGATGCTGCCGCTGTTTATACCAATGCCAGCACCCGCTTTACCGACGGGGAAGAAATGGGCCTCGGCGCCGAGATCGGCATCTCAACCCAAAAATTGCACGCCCGCGGTCCATTCGCATTAGAGAAATTAGTTACTGAAAAATGGTTATTGCAAGGGAACGGACAAGTCAGGTAGCCGGTTACTGGTTACCGGTTGCCAGTTGCCGGGAAAATCAAGCTGATATATAATTATTTTGAGCTAAGAAATTAGGGCCCGGAAACCGGAAACTGGTGCCCGCATTTTCCGTATATTGTCATGCAAACACTTGTATAACGATTGCGCTTGCCATATACGATAATAACAATTATCTGCATTCTAAACCTGCGTCCATTATTTGCACAACCCGTGCAATACCCGTTTTCGCACCTCGATATCAGCAATGGCTTATCACACAACCAGGTTACCAGCATTATAAAAGATGCAAAAGGATTTATGTGGTTTGGCACTGCTTCGGGTCTTAACCGCTACGATGGGTACACCTTCAAAGTTTTCCGGCACCGTGAAAACGACAGCACCTCACTTAGCGACGACCTGATCGTAAAGATCCAGGAAGGACCCGATAACAAATTCTGGGTAGATACCCGTTCCGGACAATGCCTCTTTGACCCCGTATCGGAAAAAGCTGTTCTCAATACAACGGACTATTGCCGCAAACTATCATTGCCTGCCGCTTTCGTGACCGATATTGTAAAAGACAAACAAGGTGGTTATTGGTTTGCACAAACCGGTAATGGCGCCACCCGGTATAACCCGGTAACACATGCAGTAAAACAATATAAACGTCAACCTGATGTCACCGATATGACAGCTGATAACGTTGGCAACGTCTGGATGATATATACCGATGGTGTACTCGAAGGATACAATACCGCATCAGGCAAAATGATAGTACGCCATGCTGCGCTGTTTAAACAACCGGGCGAATTGCGCTACCGGTTGTTTGCCGATGCAGAAAACGATCTGTGGATCTATACCGAAGGCTTGCCGCAAGGGGCGTTTTGTTATACGGTAAAAAACAACAACCTCATCCATTACCACCGCGATGCACCCGCCACCCGGTTAAACAACAACCTGGTTACGGGCATACAACAGGATAACAACGGGTTGATCTGGATTTCTACCGATCATGGCGGCGTAAACCTGTTGAATAAAAGGACCGGCGCTATCGGCTACTTGGAAAATAAACCCGAAGACAGCAAAAGCATTAGTCAGAACAGCATCAACGCCATTTACCGAGATAATACAGGTATTATCTGGCTGGGTACCTATAAGAAAGGCATCAACTATTATCACCCAAACATCATTAAGTTCCCTGTATACCAGCATTTGTTATCCGATGCACATAGTTTACCATTCGATGATGTGAACCGGTTTGTAGAAGACGATAAAGGCAATCTGTGGATAGGCAGCAATGGCGGCGGGTTGATCTATTTTGATAGAAGCACCGGTAACTACCGCACCTTTAAACACAGCACCACCAATTCCAACAGCATCAGCAATGATGTAATAGTGAGTTTATGCATTGATCATAATAAGAAACTGTGGATCGGTTCCTACTATGGCGGCCTGGATTGTTACGACGGTCAGCAGTTCATTCATTATAAAAATGATCCGGAAGATGCTACCAGTATTTCCGATAACAGCATCTGGGAGATCTATGAAGATGCACAACACCAGTTGTGGGTCGGCACATTAAGCGGTGGCCTGAACCGGTTTCACCCGGAAATCGAAGGGTTCTATACCTATCGTAAAGGCAATGGGTCCATCAACTCCAATTACATTTCGGCCCTGGCTGAAGACCAGGAAGGTAATTTATGGGTAGGTACTGAATCGGGCATCAGTGTGTTGAATAAAAAAACCGGCGGCTTTACTTATTACCAGCACGATTCAAAAGATAAAGGCAGTTTGGGCAACGGCAATGTGACGGCTTTACTAAAAGACAGCCGGGGCAATATGTGGGTAGCCACCCGGGATGGACTAAACTTTTTTGATAAGACCACCCATTCCTTCTGTCATTTTAGCCAGACCGATGGCTTGTCTGAAAACAATATTCTCACCCTGCTGGAAGACAACGAACATACCTTGTGGTTAGGTACTGCAAATGGGCTTTCGCGCGCCTGGGTGCAATATGATGCAAAAGGCGCCATGCAGGTGCAGTTTAGAACTTACGATGAACGTGATGGCTTGCAGGGGCGGGAGTTCAATGAAAATGCTGTGCTGAAAACAAAACAGGGCGAGTTGATCTTTGGGGGCGCCAATGGGTTTAATATTATCAGTCCCGAAGCGATCTCACATAATACGGTGGTGCCCGAAGTAGTGCTTACTGAGCTGTACGTATTTGATAAGAGTCCGCAGCCGGGTGAAGTGATCAACAACCGCGTGTTGTTGCAAACGGCCATATCCGAAGTAAAAGAGATTACGCTTAGGTACCATGAGAATATCTTCTCCCTGGAATTTGCGGCGCTTAATTATTCCAACCCCGAAAAAAATCAATATGCGTATAAGCTGGAAGGGTTCAACAACGACTGGTTAACGACCGATGGCACACATCGTACGGTTACCTACACCAACCTCGATCCCGGTAAATATGTTTTCAGGGTAAAAGCCAGCAATGGGGATGGCGTATGGAATGAAAAGGGCACGGCGTTGCTGGTGACCATTTTGCCGCCGTTCTGGCGTACGGTGCCGGCCTTCATCCTATATGCAATACTGTTGGGCGTTATCTTGTTGGCGGCAAGAAGACTTACCATTCAGCGGGCGCATATGCGTTTTCAACTGGCGCAACAGAAGAAGGAAGCTGAACGCGTGCACGAGCTGGACCTGTTGAAGCTGAAATTCTTTACCAATGTAAGCCATGAGTTCAGAACACCGCTGTCGTTGATCATGGCCCCGGTAGAGAAACTTTTGAACCAGTCGCGGGAGGGAGAACAAAAGAAACAATACCAGTTGATCTATCGCAATGCCCGGCGCCTGCTGGCGCTGGTAAATCAATTACTGGACTTCAGAAAACTCGAAATGCGCGAGTTGCGTCTGTATCCTTCCATGGGCGATATTGTTTCGTTTGTAAAAGAGATTAGCTGTTCATTTACCGATATGGCCGGCGCCAAACACATTCAGTTTAATTTCACCACCGGTATCGACTCGTTACAAATCTCCTTTGATCCCGATAAACTCGAACGCATACTATTCAACCTGCTGTCTAACGCATTTAAATTTACGCCCGAGCATGGAAGTGTACAGGTGCAGGTAGCGCAGGAAGCGCAGTTTGTCTCAATAACAGTAAAAGACAGTGGCATTGGTATTCCGTATGAAGACCAGTATAAGATATTCGAACGCTTTTTTCAGCATGATGTGCCGGGTAGCATTTTAAACCAGGGGAGTGGTATTGGGTTGGCCATCTCCAAAGAATTTGTGCGTCTGCACCAGGGAACTATTTCAGTGACGAGCGAACCAGGCAGTGGAACTTGTTTTACCGTATTGCTGCCGGTGAATAAGGCTGTTACAGAATCAGTAGTGAGTCAGGAAGAGTTATTGTTGGAGCAATCTTCTGAAGAATCGACTGAAATAACGGGCAGGGCCTCCCGCAAAAAACCGGTGGTGTTGATCGTAGACGACAATGACGACATCCGGTTTTATTTAAAAGACAACCTGCGCCGCAATTATACCGTGTATGAAGCGGTGAATGGGGCCGAAGGTTGGGAGAAAACCAAACAGCTGCAACCCGATCTGATAGTAAGTGATGTAATGATGCCGGTGATGGATGGGATGGAGTTGTGCCGCATCATAAAACACGATAAACAAACCTCGCACATACCGGTAATATTATTAACAGCCAGGTCAGCGGCAGAACCCAAGCTGGAAGCCTTTCAGGTGGGCGCCAATGATTACGTGACCAAACCGTTCAGTTTTGAAATGTTACAGTCGCGCATCAGGAACCTGCTGGCACAGCAGGAAGCCATGCGCAAGTTGTTCCAGAAACAGGTGGAGGTAAATCCTTCTGAAATAAGCATTACCTCGGTTGATGAGCAGTTCATTCGCCAGGCAATAGAAACGGTGGAACAGCATATCTCCAGTCCCGAATTTTCTGTGGAAGACCTGAGCCGCGCCTTGCACATGAGCCGGGTTGCGCTGTATAAAAAGCTGCTGGCGTTAACCGGCAAATCGCCCCTCGATTTTATAAAGACGATCCGCCTAAAACGTGCCGCCCAGCTATTGGAAAAGAGCCAGTTCACCATTTCAGAAATTGCCTACGAAGTAGGTTTCAACAACCCCAAATATTTCGCACGGACTTTTAAGAAAGAGTTTGGCTTACTACCCTCAGCGTATGCTGAGCAAAACAGTAAATCGTAGGTTTGGGACAGCCATTGTGAATGGTGAGTGAGCTCGCGATTATTCAGACCGCAGAACTTTGGGAACCCACTCACTACTCGCCACTGACAACTATTTGTCTTTCCTGTGTCCCGGCGCATAATTTTTGGCCGATTTATCCCCATGTAGCTTTTTCTCCTGTCCGGGTGGAAGGCGGTGGTGTTTCTTACCATGGTGGTGGCAATCATGATGGTGGCAGTCATGATCATGGTCACAATCATCGTCATCGTGCCCATCGTGGTGTCCGTCATGATCATCGTTATCTGACTCGTGGTGATTCGGGTCCTGCGGTTTTGAAGGAGTAGGGTGCGGGGGAGTGGATTGGGGCGTCTCCTGGGGAGGCGGGGTATTAATCGGGTCTTCTTTGTGTTTACAACTACTTCCAATCAGTACGAGCAAAGCCAGCACAAAAACTTTACAGTTCATTTTTATAGGGTATTGAATATTTAAGAAGGCAATGATAACATTAAATAATTTATAATGCAATAGGGCCCAGGTTTCAGGTTCCCGGCTCCCCCCGGTGGAGGGGAGTTTTAGCCCCACTGATTATTAGCCAGACTCGACTTGTCAGAATTCATTGCCGATTGTTCTCGGCGCAGCAGGGACCGTGTCGAGGTTTCTGCCCTCTGCCTTCTGCCCCAATTAACAAACCAACCCCTAATTAGTAACATTTGACTCCCCCCTCCGGATTGCTACCAGGCTAATTTTGAACCTACTATAAGATAGCGTTTAGCAATATTTCAAAAATTAGTGCTTCATGAAGACCCCATTTAAACGACTGCTTGTCGGTATTGTCGCCCTTGTGCTCATTGGTTTAATAGTAATAATATCATCCCAGCGACCCGCTTTCAACGACTATATCAGGTTGGAAGATGGCGTGATCGTAAAAGTTGAAAAACCCCGGGCCGGTGGGGCCGGTAACGTAAAACTGCAGGTGGTAAATGATAAGATCATTCATGTTACCGCCGCTGCCGGCGATTCCTTTGCCGCCGCCCCCAGTTTAATGACCGGTGATCAAAAAGGCCACCCCGAATGGAAACTGGAAGAACAGGGCGATCAGCTGGTGCTGCAAACAGCCAGTTTGCGGGCCATCGTTTCCCGGTTAACCGGACAGGTACAATTCACCGATCTGAAGGGAAAGGCTATCCTGAAAGAGACGGCTATAACGGGAAAGTCGTTTGTGGCAAAAGGCCTGGAAAACAGATCTACTTATACTATTACACAATCATTTGAATCACCGGTTGGCGAAGCCTGGTACGGACTGGGGCAACACCAGCAGGGATTGTTCAATTACCGCGGCACCCAGGTTTCGTTGTTGCAACAGAATACCGAAGTAGCCATTCCATTTATGGTATCGAACCGGAACTATGGACTGTTATGGGATAACTACTCTATTTCCCGGTTTGGTGATTGCCGCCCGTTTGAACCACTGCACAGCTTATCATTAACGGGAACGGATGGTGCTGCTGGTGTACTGACTGCCACTTATTTCTCCGGCAAAAAGCAGGACAGTGTCTTCCTGAAACGAGGGGAAAAGGAGATCGATTATGAATTTATTCAATCGTTACAAAAATTACCACAAGGGTTTCCCTTGCAAAAAGGCCGCGTTCAATGGGAAGGAAATGTATCCTCCGGTTTTTCGGGTGAGCATAGCTTTTTGTTTTCCTCAGGCGGTTATTTAAAATACTGGTTCAATGGCAAACTGCTGGTTGATAAATGGCGGCAATGCTGGAACCCCATCACTACATTGGTAAAGGTGGACCTGGAGAAGGGAAAACAATACCCGGTAAAAATAGAATGGGTTCCCGATGGCGGTGAATCTTATGTAGCTATGAAATGGCTAGGCCCTATTCCGGAGAACAATCGAAATACTTTTTCATTTTGGTCAGAGGCAGGAGATAATATCAATTACTACTTCGTTTATGGAAATAATATGGATGAAGTTATTTCCGGTTATCGGGAACTCACTGGTAATGCCACCATGCTGCCCAGATGGGCCCTGGGTTTCTGGCAAAGTCGGGAACGGTATAAAACCCAAAACGAATTGTTGTCGGTAGTAAAGGAATTCCGCGAAAGAAAGATCCCGCTCGATAATATTGTGCTCGACTGGTTTTACTGGAAACCCGATCAGTGGGGCAGTCATGAATTTGATGCCAGCCGTTTCCCCAATGCAGAAGCCATGATCAAAGACCTGCATGAAAAATACAATACACATTTCATGATCTCGGTATGGCCAAAGTTTTACACCGGTACAAAAAACTACGACCTGTTCAATGAAAAAGGATGGCTATACAAACAGAATGTATTGAACAACCAGAAAGACTGGGTAGGATATGTATCTACTTTTTACGATGCATACAATCCGCAGGCGCGGGAATTGTTCTGGAAACTGATGAACGAGAAATTGTACAGTAAAGGCGTGGATGCCTGGTGGATGGATGCTACCGAACCCGATATTTTATCAAATACCAGTATCGATGAAAGAAAAAAACTGATCGGGCCCGTGGCGCGGGGTTCATCAACCAGTTACTTCAACGACTTTGCCGTGGAAAACGCCAAAGGCGTTTATGAAGGGCAACGGCGCACCAATTCGCTTGACCGCGTATTTATATTGACCCGTTCTGCGTATGCCGGCTTACAAAAATATGGCGCCGTAACCTGGAGCGGTGATATTGGTGCCCGCTGGAACGATCTGCAGAACCAGGTAGCAGGCGGTATTAATTTTTCCCTCTCCGGTTTACCATACTGGACAACCGATATCGGTGGTTTTGCCGTTGAAAAACGGTTTGAAAAAGCAACCGGCAATGATCTCGATGAGTGGCGGGAGTTGATGACGCGCTGGTACCAGTTCGGGGCTTTTTGTCCCATCTTTCGCGTGCATGGCCAGTATCCTTACCGCGAAATCTTCAATGTAGCGCCGGCCAATCACCCCGCTTATAAAAGCATGTTGTATTACGATCAGTTGCGTTACCGGCTGATGCCATACATCTATACGCTGGCAGGACAGGTATACCATCATGATTATACGATGATGCGTGCACTGGTGATGGACTTTGCAGCCGATAAAGCAGTAGAGAATATAGGTGATCAATATATGTTTGGCCCTTCATTGCTGATAAATCCGGTGTATGAATACAAAGCCAGAAGCCGTTGGGTATATTTGCCTGCCGGTACCGGCTGGTATAATTTCTATACAGGTGCTTACCAGGCTGGTGGGCTGCGGATAAATGCAACTGCAGGCTATGAACAGATTCCCCTGTTTGTAAAAGAAGGCAGCATCATTCCCCTTGGGCCCGATATGCAGTACACCAGTGAAAAAACAGCCGACCCCATTACATTATATGTATACACAGGCAAAGACGCCACCTTCACTTTGTATGAAGACGAAGGCACCAATTACAATTATGAAAAGGGCTTTTTCACCAACATACCCATTACCTGGAACGAAGCCGCCAAAACACTGACCATTGGCAAACGCACAGGTAATTACGCCGGCATGTTGAATCAGCGCAGTTTTAATATCGTTTGGATAACACCAGCAAGACATGATAACAAGCCTGCTGCTACTGTAACCTACCTGGGCGAACAGGTAACAGTTACCGGGAAGTAATATTACTAATCGACTAATAATTGCATATGGAAAAAACCAAAACCAACAACCGATGGAAGTTACTGACCGGTACTTTTATTGGTCTGCTTATGCTGTGTAATTTGTTTTTGTTTATACCGGCCTTTGGGCAGGAAGCCCGGAAAGTGACCGGTACGGTCACCGATCCCGGTGGGCAGCCGGTGCCTTCAATAAACATAACCGTACAGGGTACCAGTAATGGTACCAGTACAGATGAAACCGGTCATTTCACCCTGATGGCAAAACACGGCGATGAATTGCTGGTATCCGGGATCGGGTTTCAGAAACAACGGATCAGGATCGGTGACGAAACTGTGCTCTCCATTAAACTGGTAGAGGCGGGTAATAATTTGAACGAAGTGATCGTGATAGGTTATGGCACCCAGAAGAAAGCCGAAGTAACCGGTGCTACAGCGCGCGTGAGTGGCGCTGACCTGGAAAAAACACACAGCACATTTGCCTTACAGGCTTTGCAGGGACAGGCGCCCGGGGTACAGGTGTTGTCCAACTCAGGTCAGCCCGGCGATGGGATCAAGATCAGGATCCGGGGGGTGGCCACCAATGGCAACAGCAGCCCCTTGTTTGTCGTAGATGGCATGCAGATCGACGACATCAACTTTTTAAATCCGGCCGATATTGAAAGCATAGACGTGTTGAAAGACGCCGCTTCAGCAGCCATTTATGGAACGCGTGGTGCCAATGGCGTGGTACTGATCACCACAAAGCGTGGCAAGAGCGGAAAGAAGATACTTACGTTCGATGCCTATTATGGCTGGCAGAACCCCTCCCGTAAAATGGATGTGTTGAATGCAAAAGAATATGCGCTTATTCAAAATGAATCCTGGTTAAACTCAGGTAAACCGCCCTATTACCAATATTCACAAGCGCAAATAGACAGCATGGGTGCGGGTACCGACTGGCAAAAAGAAGCGACCAACAAAAATGCAGCGATCCAGCAATACAACCTGGGCTTTTCAGGGGGGAACGATCTCTCGACCTTTGCCTCAGGATTATCTTATCAAAAACAGGAAGGCGTGGTGGGTTTGAAAGGAAGATCGTATTACGAGCGCATTGGGTTGCGGCTGAATTCAACTCATAAATTGTTCAAAGACATCCTGCGTTTTGGTGAGAACCTGAACTATGTTCATTCCAACCAACAAGGTATAGGCACGGGAAATATTTATGGTAACTCTATTCGCGGGCTGTTGAATACCAGCCCAACCTTCCCGGTATACCTGCCAGATGGAAGTTATGCCAAATCGAACACCACCTCTGAAGAGATGAACCCGATAGCCGCCATGGATTATTTAAACCAACGGAAAACGATTGCTGATCGCATAGTAGGTGATATGTACCTGGAGGCAACGATTGTAAAAGGCCTTACGTTTAAATCTGATTTTGGCCTTGACCTTACCTATTTTTCAACAAACACTTTTACGCCCGAATACGACCTGGCGGCAAATAACAAATCGGCCACCACAACAGGTGAAATGGGTTTGTACCGCAATATGGTCTGGAACTGGGACAACATCTTAACGTATCAGCATAGTTTCGGTGACCACAAACTAACGTTGATGGCCGGTGCTACTGCACAGGAGTACAATGGCTTTAATATCCTTGCCAGCAAACAGGACCTCTCTACACCTGATTTTGACCATGCCATTATTGATAATGGGGTAGAAGGCACCCAGAAAGCAAGCGGTGTGCGGGCTGAAAATGCACTGAACGGATACTTTGGCCGGGTCAATTATAATTATGGCGACAAATATTTATTATCGGCTATCCTGCGCCGCGATGGTTCCACCCGTTTTGGCACCAATAACCGATATGCCAACTTTCCCTCGTTCTCGGCAGGCTGGGTAGCCAGTCAGGAAGATTTCTTTCCAAAACCCAGCTGGCTGAGTTATTTAAAAGTGCGTGGCGGATGGGGACAGAACGGGAACGACCGCATAGGCGATTTCCGTTACCTGACCACACTCACTTCGGCCTACAATGGTTATTATTTTAATGGAATAAATGCAACCAGCCAAACGGTAGGCACCGCGCCGGATACCATACCCAACCCCGATCTGAAATGGGAAGCAACGGAACAGGCCAACATCGGGTTCGATGCAACGCTGTTCAACAAGCTGAACATTACATTCGACTGGTTCAATAAAACCACCAAAGGCTGGCTGGTACAGTCGAAGTTGCCCGACATAGTAGGTACAGGTGCACCTTACATCAATGGCGGTAATATTGTAAACAAGGGTGTTGAAATAGGAGTCAATTACCAAAGTAACTTTGGTGAAGTGCACGTGAACATAGGAGGTAATATCGCTTTCTTAAAAAATACGGTACGCGAGGTACCAAATGAAGAGCATATTATTCATGGCAGCAGCAATGTGCTTTCTTCCAACACCGAAGAATTTTACCGCATTCAAAATGGTTACCAGGTAGGTTATTTCTGGGGCTATCAAACAAACGGACTGTTTCAAACCCTGGAGGAGGTGAATAGCTATACCAGCAAAACGGGCAGGGTCATTCAACCCAAAGCACTGGCGGGTGATGTACGTTTTGTAGACCGCAATGGCGATGGCGAAATTACCCCGCTCGATAAAACCCAAATTGGTAATCCCATTCCCACCCATACCTATGGCTTCAATTTAAGCGCCTCCTATAAGGGGCTGGATGTTTCCTTATTATTTAGTGGAGTAGGAGGCAATGATATCGTGGATGGCACCCGCGCGCAGGATAAAAGTTATAACAACTACAGCACTCAGATACTGAACCGCTGGCATGGCGCAGGTACTTCCAATACCATCCCCCGGGTTACAACCGGCAGCGAAGACAACCGGAACTACAATAACTTTTCAGATCTGTATGTCCACAACGGCGCCTTTATGCGCTTACGGAGCCTGAACATTGGATACGATCTGAAAACCCATTTATTACGCAACCTGCCGTTACAGCAATTGCGGTTTTATGTAAACGGTACCAACCTGCTAACGTTCACCCATTATAAAGGCATCGATCCCGAAGTAGGATATGGTGCAGAAAGCTGGGCCTCAGGTATTGACCTGGGTTACTATCCACAGCCCCGGGTGATCTCAATAGGCGTGAGCGCAAAATTTTAATTAAACTAACTCAGTAATATGAAACAAGTATTATTTGCCGCGCTGCTGGTATCGCTGGGAACTGCCTGCAGTAAAAGCTTTTTAGAAAGAACACCGATAAACCGGCAGGTGGAATCGGATTTTTATAAAACACCCGAAGATGCATTTGAGGCATTGGTAGCTGCTTACAGTGTGTTGGATTATGATGGTTATGGCAATATCTGGCTGAGCTCAGAAATAGCTTCCGACGAATGTTTTGGCGGCGGTGGTATTGCGGATAATGGATTAACCCAATGGGATAACTTTATAACCTATACCGATCATAATGCGGCTGCCTGGAAAAAATACTATACCGGAATTTACCGCGCCAATGTATTTCTGAATAAGATAGACGGTGTTAAGTTTGGCGATTCCAGTTACCTGAAAGATAAATACACCGGTGAAGCCAAATTCTTACGGGCGTATTTTTATTTTGACCTGGTACGTATGTTTGGTGGTGTGCCCCTGCTTACCAAACCCATTGAAGACACCGATTTCAAAATACCGCAAACAACAGCTGACAGTGTATACCTGTTGATAGCTGCTGATCTGAAAGAAGCGATCAGTCTGTTAACACCAACGACCAAAAAATTCGGCGACATACCAGCCGGTGATTATGGCCGTATTACCAAATGGGCGGCTGAAGCACTGTTGGCAAGGGTGTACCTCTATTATACCGGTTACTACAACAAACCCGACCTGATGGGCCTGGTGAACAAACAGGATGTTACCAATGGCATTGAGGATGTTATTCAAAACAGCGGTCACAACCTGGTTGACAGTTTCCCCAAACTGTTCCGCTCTTCGGCAGGTACCGCCTTTGCCGGACAAAATAACAAGGAAGGCGTATTTGTAATTCAATATACCGACAAAGGCAAAAAGAACTGGAGCCAGCAAAATGGGAACCGCGTACAGGTAATGGTGGGGATCCGCAACCTGGCCCTCGGCCCCTATTACCAGGGCTGGGGCATAGCACCGGTGAATGAAAAATTATGGAATGCATACGAAGCAGATGATAACCGTAAAACAGCTACCGTCATTTCCATTGCCGATGAAAAACTGAACTTTCCTACAGCTACAACCGATCAGGTGCAATACACCGGTTACTACTGGAAAAAATTTACACCCATGGGTGGTCCCGAACGGCCTGATAACAATGGCGGCGATTTTCAGATAGACAATTTCGACAACTACCCTGTGATCCGTTATTCAGATGTGCTGTTGATGGGCGCCGAGTTGAACCTGTCGACCAACCTGGCAAAAGCACAAGACTATTACGACCGCATTCGCGACCGGGCCTTTTATAACAACACTTCCCATCGCAATGCCCTTACCAATGATGCAAACGGGATGAAGCTGATCATGAACGAACGCTGGCTGGAACTCGCATTGGAAGGACATCGATACTGGGACCTGTTACGCCAGGGCCTAACTGTTGCCAAACAGGCAATAGACAACAATACCAACGATCAGTTCAAAGTGACCTTCCGCGCCGAAACAAAAGGCTTGTTTGAAATTCCGCAAACACAGATTGGATTGTCGAATGGTACGGTTATACAAAATACCGGCTGGTAATACAGTTCATAAAAAACGCAAACTTGATTTACATGAGACGCATAAACATATTAATAACAATTGCCTTGTATATAAGCAGTTGTTCTCCAAGCGAAAAAAGAGCAGCATTGCCTGCAAAGCTCTCTACAGATGACCTGAAGTTCTCTGTAACCCAGCAACCCAATAAAGACAATATCGTTTATTTAAGCAGTTTCACGGCCAATGCCATTCCCAGCTGGACGTTTGAGGGTGGCAATTCGACCCTGGTAAATGATACTGTCATCTTTCCATTTTCAGGAGAGTACTATATAAAGTATGGTGCCAGCTCGGGCGGTGGTTTTGTAATGGGCGATTCGGTAAAAATAAAGGTAAGCCTGACAGATCTTTCTACTATAAAAGAGCAGGAATGGGGCTGGTTAACAAATGGCCAGTCAGGCAAAACCTGGGAGTTGGATACGCTGGCACCTATTGGCTGGTATGGCCTTGACTATGGCAAAACCAGTGGTCAGAACTGGGTATACCATCCTGATTATGCAAGTGCCACCTGGACAATGCCAATTTATAATTACGGCTCCATGACCTTCGACCTGGACAATGGTAAAAATTTCAAACGCATTTCACTTGATAAAACGGGCAGTGTGGCCAGCACCTGCAGTTGTAAATTTAATCTGGATCTCAAGAACGGCCAGCTAAAACTGGCAGGTTGTGATATGTTGTTTGGGGGGGATTATTTCTCACAGTCAACCAACTGGAGCACACTGAAGATCATTGAAATGAAAGAAAACTCCATGATCCTGGCGGTGGTGCGCGACCGGCCAAAACCGCCGGATGGCGTTTGTTATATTGGCTTTAAGTTCAGGCCCAAATGACGACAGTAAACATTCTACTACCCAGAAAAACACATTTTACTCCCCTCATATCTTATAGCAACAGGTATTTTAGCAACCTATTTATTAAGGGGTGCCTGATAACCCCCTTGTCTTTGAACGATTGCCAGCCATTGCCTTTTCCATTTCCAGGTTGTTCGGTAATACCAGGCAACCTGGAATTTTTATGTACGGTTCCGTAAAATATACGATATTGTTACGGCTGTTTCCCCGTATTTCCCGAAAACCACCTTATTCCTTGCAACGCAAACAGTTAGCAGCATAAAATACCTACGTGAACACAATAAATTGTTAAAAGAACAGTTGTTAGTTTGGCGAGTGGACATAATTAAATAAGGCTTGTTGCGTTTAAGCATTAGTATAGGTTAAACCAGGGGCGATCTTGTAGGGCCGAGTACTGTCTAAACCCCGGAGCTAAGTATTATTCTTACTTATACGTACTTAATTATTAGTAACACGCGTTATATATATTACGCATTGAATAATTTGGAATATGTGCAAAGACAATCAATGCCCCGTGGAATCAGGAACCAGCGAGCTTTCATCAATTTTCAAATTACATTAATCAATAACTGAGATGGCATATACCCCGTCTGCAACCCGTTATGATTCCATGACGTACAACCGGTGCGGTAATAGCGGTTTATTATTGCCGGCATTGTCGCTGGGGTTGTGGCATAATTTCGGAGGAGTAGACGATTTCAAAAATGCCCGCCGCATTGTTCGGCATGCATTTGACAAGGGCATCACCCATTTCGATCTGGCGAATAATTACGGGCCGCCGCCCGGTTCAGCCGAGGAGAATTTTGGCGCCATGTTGAAGAAAGATTTTTCAGGTTACCTGCGCGATGAGTTGATCATTTCATCAAAAGCAGGATACCTGATGTGGCCGGGGCCTTACGGTAATTGGGGATCGAGGAAATACCTGATGGCAAGCCTCGATCAAAGTTTGCAACGGATGCGATTGCCTTATGTCGACATTTTTTATTCGCACCGTCCAGACCCCGAAACACCGCTGGAAGAAACAATGATGGCCCTGCATGATATAGTAAAAAGTGGAAAGGCTTTGTATGCAGGCATCTCTAACTATCCGGCAGCAGAAGCAAAAAGAGCATTCGAGATCTTAAAGCAGGCAGGCACGCCCTGTCTTATACATCAGCCCAAATATTCGATGTTTGAGCGATGGGTAGAAGGCGGGTTGCTCGATGTACTGGAAGAATATGGTGTAGGTTGTATACCGTTTTCACCACTGGCCCAGGGACTATTGACCGATAGGTATTTAAAAGGTATTCCCGGTGATTCAAGAGCATCTAAAGAACATGGCTTTTTAAAGGCAAATGAAATAACGCCCGAAAAGATAGAGCGAATAAAAAAACTGAACGAGATAGCGAAACGCCGTAACCAGTCGCTGGCGCAAATGGCCTTAAGCTGGTTGCTGAAAGATAAGCGGATAACAACTGTATTGATCGGCGTAAGCTCAACGGAACAACTGGATAATAACCTTGCCTGTCTTGCCAACGGGCAGTTCTCATCTGCGGAGCTCAGTGAAATTGAATTGATATTGAAGGGATAAACGCAGTAATGAAAGTAAAATATATAGCAAAAAAGATAGGTAACATATAACAATAGTAAAAGGTTTTAGAACGCTTAGACAAAACAAAATTTAGTATTATATTGCACCGTTCGTAAAAGCTACCTATAGATTTTTCCTGTAATGCAATGTGTGCGTGGCTTTAATTGAAAAGGAACAGTACCATTTCTGTTCAATGTAAAGCAGAACCGCAAAACATATTACAGCTATAGGGAACCGTATAACCCCGCCAACCCAACAACCGCATGGAATAACCGCCAAGGTGTTCTCTTGCTGCTGGCAGGTTATATCGATCTGGTCAGTAGTTTTTACACGGGTCTGATATCTTATTTAGTAGCTACTTATCCATACACCTGAAATGAAAAAGACTATCCTGCATTTGTTGATCATGCATGGGATTTTAACCCAGGCGCTAGCACAGGGAAGTGCAACCTCCCAACACTTAGGGGCCGCGAATGACCACTCCACGCTGTGGGGCGCTTATTCAGCGAATGAACGTGCTGATAATAATATTAAGACTAAGATCCCGCTGCCAGGTTTACTGGGTCAACAGGGACTTGGTAGCACCGCCGGCCACATTAATGCATTCGAATCTTATATAGAGCGGGTAACTATTGATGCCAAAGCATCCGGCGATTTTGAGATGCAGGTGTACAGTAGGGGCCTTCAACCCAATGAGACCATCGAATTGCAGGTATTTGATCCTACCGGTAAAGCGTTGGCCGATCCTTCTCAGGTAACTGCTACAGAAACTGCCACCATCAAGAAGCAGTTCGCCATGATCAGAACATGGAACCCTGAGAATCCCCACATGTATCAAATCGTATTGACATTAAAAGACGCCACTGGACAAGTAATTTACACTTTCTTCAAAAAATTCGGTTTCAGATCTGTTGAGTCAAAACCTGATGGTATCTATGTAAATGGCACAAAGGTGATCTTTAAAGGGATGAACTGTCGCAGCGCCAACCTGGGCAACTACAGAACATCTGAAGAAGCTTACCTGGCCGACATCAATACCATGAAGGACCTGAACATGAACGCTGTCCGTTTATCGTACTACCCGGTAGATCCTTTATACTTCGACCTGTGCGATTCTCTTGGTCTGTTTGTGATCAGTGAATTGCCTGGTTCTGATAAAAGAATGGTGAAAGACATCGTGTACAGTGGTTTGAACCACCCTTCAGTTATCTGTTGGTCAACTGGCCCGGATCTCGCCGCCAATAAAGAGCTGGATAAGGAATTTGCTACTTACGACGTACAAAGCCGCTATGTTATACATCCGATAAATAAAGATAAAAAGAGTTCTGACTTCAATTCAGTTGCCAACTCTATCTTATACGGTACTGAAGCATTCACCCCGGTAGAGATCGGTAACGGTATCTTCAATGGTGGCCGTGCCGCCGGTTTGGATGAATTCTGGACAGAAATGAGCAAGTCGAATAAATTCTCAGGTAGCTTCCTGGCTACTTACCGCGACGACAATGGCATTGAATCTGCCAGCGGTTTCGATCCAAAATCGAAAGAGAAATGGGCAAGCTATTATGCCATTAAAGAAATATGGTCGCCGCTGGCTTTCAATATCAGTCAGCTCCCCACCAACTGGAATGGCGTTATCACTATAGAGAACAAATTCCTGTATACCAACCTGAGCAGATTGAAGTTCAGCTGGAAACTGGTATTGTTCCCTAAAGCAACCCAAAAAACGTTGGACCCCCTGATCGTTGAACAGGGAACAATTGCCTCACCATACACCGGACCTGGTGAAAAAGCTGATCTGAAATTCAGCTTCCAGAACCAGTTCACTGTATGTGACGCCCTGCAACTGACTGTACTGGATTCACGCGATAAAGAAGTATATACCTACACTTTCCAGATCCGCAAACCTGTGGATGTGGTAGCAACCAGCCCTGAAGTATCTTCTATCTCTACGATCATGCGTACAGAAGAAGCCGACTTCCTGTCACTGGTGTGCGATGGTATCAACTATATCTTCGATAAAAAGACCGGTAACATCACAAAAGTATATGTAGGTAAACGTGACCTTGCTTTTACCGGTCCTTTCCTGGCTGGTGTTCACAATGGTTATACCATGGCCGATTTCAAACACCTGGTAAAAGATAACATCCACACCGTGGAGGTTACCTATAAAGGCGAAAACACGCTGTGGGTAAAATGGACATTCCACACAGGCGACCTGCCCCGGATGGAATACCAATACTCTATGAAACCTGTTGGTGAATTATTAGGTATCACCTTCAAATATCCTGAAGAGAAGATCACCGGTATGAAGTGGATGGGCCGCGGACCTTTCCAGGTTTGGAAAAACCGTCAGAAAGGACAACAGATCGGTGTGTGGGAAAGATCGAACAAATCGAATGTAAACAATGCCGAATACAAAGGATATCATGCTGATGTTTACTGGGTACAATACCAGACAAACATGGGTAACTTCACCCTGTATACCGATCAGCAGAACATCTACCTGCAATTGTTCAACCCATTGAAACAGGGTGCCCTGTTGAACGAGTTTGCTGCAGCGCCGTTCCCTGACAATGGTAACATCAGCTTTATGCACCAGATCAGTGGTTTGAGCACCAAACCTGCTGAAAACGCTGGTAACAAAAGCCTGAAAAGCGCCAATGACCAGTTAGGCGGCAGCATCTATTTCGATTTCAGATGGTAATATAATACTACTAAAAAATACCCCCAAGAGTGGTCCTGATAGCATCGGGACCACTTTTATTTTATACCTACCTTTAACCCATGGAATACGTACAATTAGGAAAATCAGACATGCGCGTAAGCCGCATTGCTTTTGGTTGTATGTCATTGGGTGAGGAGGATACTGCCAATGAAAAGATCTTATACCGGGCACTTGACCTTGGCATCAACTTCTTCGATACTGCCGATCTGTACGCAAAGGGCATGAATGAGGTATCTGTAGGTAAAGCGTTCAAACGCTACCGCGATAAAGTATACATCGCTACCAAAGTGGGCAATCAATGGCGCGCCGATGGCAGCGGGTGGGACTGGAACCCGCGTAAAGAATATATTCTGACCGAGGTAGAAAAGAGTTTACAGCGGTTGCAAATTGATTACATTGATCTGTACCAGTTGCATGGCGGTACCATCGACGATAACATAGATGAAAGCATTGAAGCATTTGAGCTGTTGAAGCAACAGGGCAAGATCAGGTATTATGGCATTTCATCCATTCGCCCCAATGTGATCCGGGAATACATAAAACGCTCGAACATCGTAAGCGTTATGATGCAATACAGTTTGTTAGACCGCCGGCCGGAAGAGACCTGTTTATCATTGTTGCATGAAAACAATATTGGTGTGCTGGCCCGTGGCGCTGTGGCACAGGGATTACTGGTAAACAAACCACCGAAGCCATACCTGAATTACACCCCCCAGGAAGTTGAAAAAGCGGCAGCGGCCATAAACGCCCTGTCGCGTAACCAGCGCAATACCGCCCAAACCGCTTTACGATACGTATTACATCACCCGGCCATTACCACCGCCGTAGCAGGCATAAGAACCATGCAGCAACTGGAAGAAGCTGTAGCCACGTTTAAAACACCCCTGCTTACTAACCAGGATATCACTACCTTACAACATGCCGTTGTGGCCAATAAGTATGAGCAGCATAGATAGAGGGCAATGGGCAATGGGAGAAAGGCAGTAGGCAGTGGCAATAAGGAAACAGGCGCAAGCTATAAGCAATACTCCGCTGCACGGCCTACAACGTCAAGGCAACATTGAATAAAGAACTCAGAACATAAAACTAAGAACTCACTAAAAAAGCCGAAGCAGTTTTAAACCGCTTCGGCTCCGCGAACGCTATCAACGTGTCAACTTGTCAACTTCCTACCTCTTACTTCATTTCCTTTATCAACGTATCAACTTGTCAACCTGTTAACCGCCTACTTAATCAACGTAATATCCCCCGTCTTCCTCACCTTCTTCCCATCAAAAAACTCCACATCAAGCGTATACGCATATACGTCCATCGGCTGCAACTGACCATTCACCGTACCATCCCAACCTGCGCGGCGGTCATGCGTTTCAAACACTACCTTGCCCCAGCGGTTATAGATCTTCCAGGTCATTTTAGCAATACCAAAGCCTGTTATGCTGATATAACCATTGCGGCCGAAGCGGCCGGGGGTAAAGGCATTGGGCACATCCAGCAGGGGATCTATCAGGGCCTCTACCTCTTTACAAAGTGTATCGGTACACCCGCTTTCCGAGATCGCAACCAAACAGGCTTCAAATGTACCGGTAGCATTGTATTGGTGGCTTACGGTGTCAGCCGTTTTTTTGGTGATAGTTTCATTATCGCCAAAGTTCCATTGGTATTCAACAGCCCCTGAAGACAGATTGGTAAAGATGATGGGTTTGTTTACCGATGGCGGCACCGGTGCATAAGAGAAATTGGCAACCGGTTTGGGATATACGGTTATATCGAAGTACGTAGAATCTTCCTTGTTACAGGTACTGGTATCGACAACCCGCAACTTAACCCGGTAGTTGCCTATGTTCGAATAAAGATGCGCGGGGTTTACCTCGTTCGATAAACTGCCGTCGCCAAAATCCCAATAGAACTCTTCACCGGCCAGGGAGGTGTTATTGAAGATGGCGGTATAAGGCGCACAACCAGAGGCCGGCGTTTCAAACCGCGCATCTACCAGCGGCGATACCCGCAGCTCTTTCACCGTTGAATCAGGCGCATTACAATACGCCGTATCCGTCAGGATAAGCCTTGTCAGGTAGGTGCCAGCCGATGAATAATTGTGGTGTATTATGCTATCGGCCGGAGTTACCCGGGTGCCATCGCCAAAATCCCAGATAAAACTGCTTGGATTAAACGGTTTCCGGGGTGGGAAGACAGACTTGTTTACAAATTCGTATGTTAACGATTGACACGGTTGCAACTTGGTGGCGCTAAAAAGGATATCGGCCGGGTCATCACGTACATGTATATTCAGATAAGCCGTATCGGCAATATTACAACTGGCCGAGTCAATAGCGATGAGTGCAATGCGAAAGACGCCTACATTTTTGAATTCGTGGGTAACATTATAACTGGTGGTTTCCTCATCGGGCGTACCATCGCCAAAATGCCAGATGTATCGTTGGGCATCCAGGATGGTATCCTTGAAATTAACCGTAAAAGGCACGCAGCCTACCGTATCGAATACCCCTTTGAAATAAGCTTTTGGACCGGAGCCTACACCGGAAAAGTTCAGTAAGATCTTCAGGGCGCCCAGGTTACAACCACCCGTGCCTGCACCGTTCTTTGGCGCCCATACGCCAGCGGTAGTGACGTACGGTTTGGTGATGGGCAGATCGGGCATGCTGCCATAACAGTTGGCGCAAATAGCCTGGTAAATGGCGCCTTGTCTATCAAAACGGCTGGTGCCGCCATCAACGTGTTCACCCAAACCACCGTCCTGTCCAAAAAAGGAACCATAGAGCAATGATTCGGCATTTCGTTTCAGTACAATAAAGTAAAAATCGCGGTTATCGGTAATCGTTTTCAACGCATCGGGCGTAACAGGCATGCCGCGGGTACCTGCCAGGTCGTACGGGTCCTGTTCTGTAGAAGCCGGTACATACCAGCCGCCCCAGCCTGAAACATATACATTCTCACAACGGTCAACCAGGAAAGCCACCGGTGAAATGTTTGGTTTGTTGCCCGAACCAAACGTGGTGGAATACTCTATGTTATTAAGGTCCTGACTTAGTTTAACAATAAACTGTTTGGTGCCGGGATTACTATAAGTAGCGTTTATTACCGGCCAGTCGCCCCGGGTAACACCCAGTACATACGGATAGTTGTTCCTGTCGAACTGAATGCCGTAGAGAATATCCGATTTTTCTGTACCCAGGTAAATGGTTTTCTTTTGTGTAGTACCATCGCTTGAAATAATGGTAACATACCCATCGATATACCCCTTATTGGCGCCGCTTAAAATAGTGGAGCTTGTTGCGCCCGACGCACCCGGGAAATCACCGCTTTCGGTTCCGCCGGCTACATAAATATCATTGTTGGCGGGGTTTATGGCCAGCACAAAGGCGGCATCGTTGGCTGTGCCGCCCAAAAAGGTACTCCACACAATACTATTACAGGTGGGATCAATTTTCAGTAACACGCCGTCCTGCGCGCCTTTTTTCGTTGGTTGAAAGGTATTGGGAGTAGTAGGGAATTTGGCTGATTGTGATTGGCCGGCCACATAAATATAACCAGCATCATCAACGATCACTTCACTGTGCGAATCATCCCCATAATTTCTGAGCAACCCGTTTATTCTATGACCGGTGAGCTCAAACTGGTCTTCAACATTCACCCCGTCATTATCCTGACCGCCGATGCGCAGGGAGCCGATCAATCCGGTTCCGGTGGCATTCAATTTGGTAACGAACATATCGCAACCGCCGCCATCACCTATCAGTTGGGCGCCTGAAAAATCGGTAGAATAGGTTCTGCCCATTACCACCAGGTTGCCCTGTGCATCGCAAATCAAACTATGCGGGAATTCATCGGCGCCGCCACCCAGGTAGGTAGCATACATGCGGCTGCCGCCATTGGCGCTGAATTTAAAAATACCGATATCTATACCCTTGGCACCACCACGTGAGTGGGTGGTTTTATAAGCACCGGGTGAGGTGGGAAAACCAGGATTGAATGATATACTGCCCGAGAAAAAAGAACCATCCGGACCGGGTGTAGCCGTAAAGCCCCACTCATCGGAAGTGGTGCCGGTAAAAGAAGAAAAGATGATGGTGGGGTCAATCACCAGTGTACTGGTTTTTGAATAGGCATTCGTTTTAAAGCGCACTATCTTTCCGTCGATCTTATAGGCGCAGGGTGTTTCCTCTCTGCCCTTTACTTTATCGAACAGGTAGGAGTAGGGATATAATTCCCTTACATCCCCAAGACTTGTTTTAATAACCAGCTCACTTTTTTTGATCGACAGTTTATCGGCCCCGTCATATTGCATGGCAATTTTGTTTACATCACCACCGGGGTTCACGATGATATCGTATTTCAACCGGCCGCTTTCCGAATAGTAACGTACGTCGATATTGGGATAAACATTTTTATAAACCACCGCCTGGCAGCTTCTTACATTGGTGCGCCATTTGGTGCGGTCGTTGCCAATAAGATAATTGCTGTAACCGGGTAATATTTTATCAGGAACAATTTCAGGATTGGGAGATGCGCCAACGAATTGTACCTTATAGGCATGGGAGCGAACCGTAAGCGGACCGGTATTGTTCGTTTGCTGACGGGCATTGCTGGCAGGGGTTACCGTATTGTGGTTGTCACGCAACTGCTCCAGATCGCTTACGTTGTGTTGTACCACCGTAAAACCATTTTTTTGCAGGTAAAAGTTACCCGCCGGCAAGATGCCTTTGAAGGTTATTTCTTTTTCCCACTGCCCGGTATTCTCGGTAAATTCAAATACAGAAGTTGATTGTGCTGCCACTCGTATAACGCCGCCAATAAGCAGCGCTATAATCATCATAGAATGCTTAACCAAAATTCGTGTTTTCAAGGTAAAAATAATAGGAAGGTTGGTACAATGATACGATCTGATTGATTATGGTTTAGTATTTAAAAGATGGACACATAGACTGTCTTCTGTCCCCGTTGTATTGATTATAAAACCCGTTCTGCATCAACGCAAATTCAAAAGCACCGCGGGATTGATTATACTGTTTCAGGGAAGAAGTGGTAGCATCATAGGTGAACATCAGTTTCAGGCTTTTCCACACATATCCGATCATGGGGATAAACGCATCACCGGCCCGGTAATATATACCGCCGATCAGCTGGCTTTCGCCATCGCCCGACAAATTGTATTGAACATTACCACCGCCTACCAGTTCATGTGTTTTTGTTGTAAAGCTGTAATAGGCCATCGGGTTTACGATCACCTGGTCATTCAGCTTTATACTGGCATTGCCGAAGGCATTATAACGAGGGGCAATGCGGCCATCTGCACCGGTAGAGGGATCATCATTCTTAAAGAATGATTCCCGGGGTTTATTAAGGTGCCAGGCCGAAATTCCGCCATTGACATACAATTTATCAGTAGGGAAGAATGCGTAATTAAGACCAACCTGAATATCGAAATAACTCACATTGGGCGCATCCAGCACTACACTGGTAGGCAGGTTGCTGTCGAAGAACTTGCCATCGAACTGATCGGGAAATTTGAGATTGGCAGTATTGATGCGTTTATTGGCCCAGCCTACATTGAAGCCCAGCGATAACAGGTGCGCTACCCCCAGCATTTGGTGGTAGGCGGCAGAACCATAGATCTTGGTAGAGGTTAAGCCTCCTGAACCGGCAACGTCACGCAAAATAAGACCGCCTAATCCCAGCCAACCGCTCTCAATACGGTCTCTGAACACCTGTGCGTCGCCCCAAATACTCATGGTTTTGTACGGCACACTCATAATCGATGACCATTGATTGCGATAGTTTACGCCTAAGCGATAATCGGCATCTGGAATAAAGCCGGTATTGGCCGGATTGGTTGTGAGCGGGGAATTGAACCATTGCGAAAAATGCAGGTCTTGCGCCGTTGCCTGATAACAAAAACTCATTACACAGGATAACGGCAACAACATCGCTTTAAAAAACAGGCTTTTTGTTCCTCTGATCACAGCAGGCCACGCTGATTGTTTAGTTATAATTTTCTTCATAAACCACCCGTCTAAAATTACAATTTGTTAAATGACGTTAAAGCTTTTCCCAGGCTTTAACGTATTATTACCAAAGGGTGTTTCATAGGTAATAGTTGTTCGTATTTTCCATGTTGTTTGTTTCGTAATTTACCGTATCAATGTAATGTCGCCTGTCTTCCTCAGTTTCTTTCCATCAGAAAACTCCACATCAAGCGTATAAGCATACACATCCATCGGCTGCGGCGTTCCTTTATAGTTGCCATCCCAGCCAGCCTTCCGGTTACTGGTCTCAAAGATCAATTGTCCCCACCGGTTGTAAATTTTCCAGGTCATTTTCGCAATCCCAAAACCGGCTATGCTGATATAGGCATTGCGGCCAAACCGGCCCGGCGTAAAGGCATTCGGTACATCCAGCAACGGTTCTATTAACGCTTCTACTGCCTTACAGGTTGTATCACTACATTCAAATTCATTGTAGGTAATGAGACAGGCGTTAAAGGTACCCGTTGCATTGTATTGATGCGATACCGTATCCATGGTGGTTTTCTCGGTAGAATCTCCGTCGCCAAATAACCACAAATACCGTGCGCCACCTTTTGATAAATTGGTAAATATGGTCGGTTTATTTGTTATCGGCGGTACGGGCGCTACCGAAAAGCCGGCAGTTGGTAACGGATGCACGCCAATATCGAGGTACGTTGAATCGACTATGTTACAGGTACTGCTGTCAACGGCAACCAGTTTAACCCGATAGTTACCTATGTTATTGTATACGTGTACCGGGTTAATTTCGTTGGATGTAGTGCCATCGCCAAAATCCCAGGAGAATTGAGACCCGGCAAGTGACGTATTATTGAAAATTGCCGTGTAAGGTGCACACCCTGACGACGGCGTTTCAAACCGGGCATCAACCAGCGGCGAAACGCGCAGCTCCTGCACCACCGAATCGGGCGAATTACAATAACTGGTGTCTTCCAGTATCAGTTTTGTTTTATAGGTACCTGCAGAAGCAAATGCATGTTCCACGGATTTAGCCGCAGGTGTAACGCGGGTGCCATCGCCAAAATCCCAGGTAAAGCTGTTGGCATTAAAAGGTTTGTTTGGCGGGAAGGTGGTGGTATTGACAAAGTTGTAATTCAACGATTGACAGGGCGGTAATTTAGTGGAAAGGAAGGCGATATTTGCTTTGTCAGACCGAACATGAATGGTCACATAAGCGGTATCCCTGATGTTGCAGGTCGTTGAATCAACGCCAATCAAACGCACCCGGTAATCGCCCACCGCATCGAATGTATGGGTTATTTCAATGTTGGTAGTTTTTTCGTCGGGCTTGCCATCTGCAAACGACCACTCATACGATTTGGCATTGAGAACAGTATCTTTCAGGGTAACCTCAAAAGGTACGCAGCCGAGTGTATCGATTACGCCATTGAAATAAGACCTGGCGCCGGCAGCAACGCCGGCAAAGTTAAAAGCGATCTTGGCAGCAGCGAGGTTACAGTTGGAGGTGCCGGTGCCATTGGTAGGTCCCCATACACCGGGCGTAATGGGGAAAGGGACCGTAATGGTACCTACCGAACTGCCAAAACAATTGGCGCAAATGGCCTGGTAAATCACCCCTTGCGCATCATACCGGCTGGTACCGCCATCAACGTGTTCACCTTCGCCGCCGCTTTGGCCAAAAAAGCTGCCATACAACAGCCCAGTCGCATCTTTTTTTATGACTATAAAATAGAAATCGTGGTTATCGGTAACTGATTTCAGCGCATCGGGCGTAATGGGCATACCAACCACCCCGGCCATATTGAAAGGATCCCGACCGCTGGTAGAGATCCAGCCGCCCCAGCCCGAGATGTATACGTTCTCGCAGCGATCAACCAGGAAGGCAACGGGAGAAATATTCGGCCGGCTGGTACCGGCACCAAAGGTGGTAGAGTACTCAAAACCCGACAGATCGGTTTTTAACTTGGCCACAAACTGTTTGGTATTGTCGATACCGTAAGTGGCATTCACGCGTGGCCAGGTACCTTCCGAAACACCCATAATGTAGGGGATGGAAAATTTATCGAACTTGATCCCATACACCGCATCGAAACCGTTGGTGCCCATATAGCTGCTGCGGATTATGGTAGAACCGTTATTGGAGATCTCCGCCACAAAGCCATCAACAGAATTGCCATTGGAATTTTGTTGATTGGTGGGCTGGTAAACACCGGTCTTATTGCCGGGCAGGTTGCCGCTGTTGGTAGCTCCCCCCACAAAAATGTTATTGGTAGCCGGGCTAACCGAAATTACAAAAGCGCCATCATCGCCATCGCCGCCTAAATAACTACTCCAGATAACGTTGTTACAGGAAGGGTCTATTTTCAGTACCACCCCGTCCTGTTTGCCGCCGGAATTGGGGCCAAAAACATTACCGGTGGTTTTGAAATTGTCGGAACGCGTTTGCGCGGCAACGTAAATGTTATTAGCGCCATCCAGCGTTACTTCACTACGGGAATCATCGCCATAAAAACGCAGGGTCGATGATAAATTAATGGAACCGCCTTCCTGCATATCGCTGATGTTAACGCCATCGGGCCCGGTGCCGCCAATACGCAGGGAGCCAATAAGGGCGGTACCGCTTGCATTGAACTTGGTGACGCAAATATCGGCGCCCCCGCCCGGGCCAAAAAGGCTACCGGGGTATTTCGTAGAATATGTTCTGCCCATAACCACCAGGTTGCCCTGTGGGTCACAGATTAGACTATGCGGGTAATCGTTGCCCTCAGCACCGAGATAGGTTGCATACACCCGTTGAGTACCGTCAGGACTGAATTTAAATATACCCATATCAACACCTCCATTGGCTGAGCCCCCCTGAAAGGTGGTTTGATAGGCACCTGGCGATACGGGAAAACCATTCCCGAACACAATACCGGCGGAATATAAAGAACCATCGGGGCCAGGTGTAGCCGAAAAGCCATATTGCCCCGCTCTGCTTCCCGTGAAAGAGCAGAAGATCAGGGTAGGGTCAATAATAAGTGTGCTTGATTTTGAGTAGTTGTCTACTTTAAAGCGCACGATGTTTTTGTCAAGTACATACGAACAGTTTACTTCCTGTTTGCCTTTTAACTGATCGAACTGGTAAGTAAAGGGATACAATTCCTTTACATCGCCAACCGATGTTTTTATGATCAGTTCTTTGTTTTTGATCTGCAGTTTATCGGCCCCGTCGTACTGCATTTGAATGTTGTTCACATTACCACCGGGGTTTATAATGAGGTCATATTTCAATTGTCCGTTTTCGGAATAATAGCGTACATCAATATTGGGATAAATATTTTTATACAATACAGCGCCGTATATCTTCACATGGCTGGCCCATTTGGAAGGATCGTTGCCAATAAAGTAATTACCGTAGGTAGATTCTGGTTTATCAGGCACTATTTCAGGATTGGCCGCAGCGCCAACAAAGGAAACCTGGTATGCGTGGGAGTGAATAACGTAGGAAGGATATTGGGGATTGTTGGAGTTGGGAACGCCGCCGTCGTTACCTGGCTTTTGAGGATTGAAGGTGGCTATGCGCGCAGTAACTTCATCTTTTCCGTCGACCACGCCGTGTTGGCGTTGAAAGTAGCGCAGCAGATCGGCTCCATTATGTTGTACAACGGTAAAGCCATTCGGGTGTAAATAAAAGTCGCCTGCGGGCAATTCACCCTTAAATTTTATTTTACTTTCCCACTGGCCTTTGTTCTCTGTAAACTCAAAGGTAGATGGTCCACCCTGAGCGAACGTTTCAAGGGCTATAATGGTAAGAAGAAGTATAAGTAAACTAATTCTGCCCAATGCCTGTCGTTTTCGTTTAATTAATATAGAAAGCAATCCACAATGCCTGCCCCGGATAATATTAAAAGCATATTAAACCTTTGCAGCCTTAATATAGAAAAAGATGGAATAAACAATGTACGGTACAATCAATAAGTACAAAACTTACTCAGGTAAGCAGTTGGTGTGAATAGCAGTGTTGGTTTATAGTGCGCTCATACCTACGAAATTTTGCTCCAGGCAGTTTTCCCTTGAAGCGATTGCAGGTAATTTTTTAGCTGCAAATTTGGCGCCGAAGCCAGATCGGGATCATCATCGAGTACACGTTCGGCTGTTTCACGGGCAATTTCGAGCCACTTTCTATCCTGAACAATACTGGCCAGTTTAAAATTCAATGCACCGCTTTGGCGGGTGCCTTCTATATCGCCGGGGCCACGCAGTTCAAGATCTTTCTCTGCTATCTTGAAACCGTCGTTCGTAGCACACATAGTGTTTAACCGCTCCCGCGCATCATTGTTCAGTTTAGAACCAGATAATAATATGCAGAAACTTTTCTCGCTTCCCCGGCCCACCCGGCCGCGTAACTGATGCAATTGCGACAGACCAAATTTCTCCGCATTTTCTATCACCATTACGCTGGCATTGGGTACATCAACACCTACTTCAATAACTGTTGTGCCCACCATGATCTGTGTGTCGCCGGTTTTAAAACGATGCATATTGTTGTTACGAACTTCCTGTGTTTGCTGACCGTGCACCATACTGATCCAATACTTTGGTTCAGGGAAGTATGCCTGCACATTTTCATACCCTTTCATCAGGTTTTCGTAATCCAGTTTTTCCGATTCTTCAATGAGCGGAAATACAATATAGGCCTGCCGCCCTTTCGTTATTTCAGCCTTTATAAAATCCATTACCTGGCTGCGAACCGTTTCATAACGATGTACGGTTAAAATAGGCTTACGGTTGGGTGGCAGTTCGTCAATGATACTCGTATCCAGATCCCCATATGCTGTCATCGCAAGCGTGCGGGGAATAGGCGTGGCCGTCATCACCAGCACATGCGGTGGAATGGCTCCCTTGCTCCACAATTTAGCCCGCTGTGCTACACCAAACCGGTGCTGTTCATCGATGATGGCCAGCCCCAGATTTTTGAACTTTACGGTATCTTCCAGTATAGCATGGGTGCCCACTACAAATTGGATAGTACCTTCCTCCAGCCCCTGTAATATTTCCTTGCGTTCTTTTGTTTTGGTTGAACCCGTTAGCACGCGCACATTTACCGGCAGTTCTTTCAACAGTTTGCTGATGCTGTTGAAATGTTGCTGGGTCAGTATCTCGGTAGGGGCCAGTAAACAACCCTGGTAGCCGTTATCAATGGCCAGTAATAGTACCAGCAAGGCTACAATGGTTTTACCACTTCCTACATCACCTTGCAGCAGGCGGTTCATCTGTTTGCCGCTGCCAGTATCGCGCCGGATTTCTTTTATTACTCTTTTTTGTGCGCCCGTTAGTTCAAATGGCAGGTATTTTTCATAGAAAGTATTGAAAATCTCGCCCACCTGGCCAAACACAATGCCTTTTGAATAACGGTGCCGTTGCTGCCGCAACAGACCCATTCGGATCTGGGCTATAAAAAACTCTTCGAACTTCAACCGGTTTATTGCCTGCTGCCACGTTTCCAGGTCCGGTGGAAAATGCATGTTCACAAATGCCTTGAAACGGGGCATCAGTTGCAGGGGTTGCATCACTGATTCAGGTAGTATTTCAGGTATATTTCTTTCCTGTAGTAATTTAATCAAAGTTTCTGTAAAAGCCCCTATCTGCTTGCCTCCCATTCCCCGGGATTTTAGTTTTTCCGTGCTGGGATAGATGGGTTCTAAAGTGCTTTTTCCTTCCAACTTCTCTCGGGTAAAGGTTTCCAGCTCGGGATGGGTTATTTGGGGGGTGCCCTGAAAAAAACTCACTTTACCGTAAACCAGGTAGGTTTGGCCAATGGCAAGACTCTTCTGGATCCAGTTAATCCCCTGGAACCATACCAGCTGAATAGTGCCGGTACCATCCCGTAATTCGGCCACCAGGCGTTTGCCTCTTTTTTCACCCATTAAACCGGTGCTGATAAGCTTGCCGGCAATTTGAATAAAATCGGTTTGGGGGGTAATGTCACGTACCTGGTTAACCTTGGTTTTATCTATGTGCCTGTAAGGCACCAGCTCAAGCAGGTCTTTAAAGTAGAAGATATTCAGCTCTTTTTTGAGCAGATCGGCCCGTTGCGGCCCTACACCCTTCAGGTACTCGATTGGATTGGCTAATATGTCTACTGTTCCTTTGATGGCGCAAATTTAATGGAAAAGGGCAGAGGGCAGAGGGCAGAAGGCAGAGAGTGGTTGAAAAAGTTGACCAGTTAGGTGGAGGCCCGCATTAAAAAACTACAACCAACTTTTAATCCCTTGTTAGAGAGGTGTTAAGGAATGCAAATTGCAAACATTGGGCAATAAACCTTGTTTCAATAATGCATTCTCACAATGTTAAAATAATGTAGGTTATGAAGAAAATAGTGATTCCCGTGCTACTGGCGGCAGGTATACTCGCTATGACCAGCTGCAAGAAAGACCCTGTCAAGAATCTGGAAGGTGATGAAGGACAGATCTATATCACCAAACATGCCGACTCCGTTAACTTCTCCTCTTTTAAAACGTTCAGTATTGCCGATTCGGTGGCCGTTATCGAAAACAATAAGTTACTGGGTAAGGAGCTTATTGATTTTGATGCCGCCTACATCCAGGCAGTAAAAGACCAGCTTACGCAACGCGGTTATACACTGGTTGCCAAAGACCAGAGCCCCGACCTGGGTATTACCGTAAGCCAGATCTACAATACCAGTACGGGAGTATTCGATTACGGCTCGTATTGGGACCCCTACTATGGCTCCTACTGGGGACCCGATTACTGGGGGTATGGCGGCTATGGCTATTATTTCCCCTCGTATTATTATGGAACCTATTCTATAACCGAAGGGGCTGTCTCTATCGACGTCTTCAATTTAAAAGACGCCAAGGAATCCAGTAAGATAAGTGGTATTTGGAATGGCCTGCTCCGGGGTTCGGGCGTTTTTGGCGTTGCTGCCGCTAACAATGGCGTAAAGGCGCTTTTTGACCAAAGCCCTTACTTTAAAGCCAACTGATTGCTCATCCAATTATGAATTTAAAAAAAATTACAGATATGAAAACGCAGTTTAGAACGGCTATGCTTTTGATTACCAGTCTGTTCTTTTTGGCATTGATTCCTTACAACAGTAAGGCGCAGGAAGGGCGGCTGCAACTCGATCTGAATTATGCTGTGGGCATCCCCGGCAGTTCCTTCAAGAGCGATGCCATTGAAAAAACGTCCACCCGTGGCTGGACGGCCAACCTGTTGTACAACATTACCTCCAATATTTCGGTAGGGGTGGGAACCGGTTTCCAGGATTTCTACCAGAAGTACCCCCGCTCCGTGTATAAAATGGATGGGGGCGAAGTGTCGGCGGTATTGACCAATTCCATCCAAACCGTCCCGTTACTGGCCGAGTTTCAATACCGGTTTTTGCCCGGCAAAACGGTGCAACCCTATGTGGGAGTGGGTGTTGGCGGCAATATAGTGACGTATGATCAGTACCTGGGTGAATTTGATAACTCAAAATCGAGCTTCAAATTCGCTGCCCGGCCCGAAGTGGGGTTATTCGTTCCCTTCCGGAAAGACGGTCCTGCCGGTATTCACCTGTTCGGTGCCTACAACTATCTGCCCTATAAAATGGATGGAGTGGATAACCTGAACAACTGGGGAGCCGGCTTAGGGGTGAAATTTCCTTTGGGTTCATAGTTCAGCGTTCCAGGTTCAAAGTTTAAAGTTTTTTGGCCCCGCTTCGGCGGGGTTCTTTTTAGTTGCCGGCACCGGAATGTCTATTAGACTGCCGTTGCGACGCTCCGTTCAACGTATTGTTCACTGCCGGGCATTGTCGATGCCTGCATAAAATGCATGAGTTCCGAATCCCGGAAACCCACTCACTACTCACTACTCACCACTCACTAGTTCAGTTGCGGATCCACCGGGAAATTCGCCATCATTTCATAATCGCCCCCGAGGTGTTTGAGGGACTCTTTCCATATTTCATCGGCTTTGCGGTGAAACACCAGCTTGCGGGTGGCCTGGGCGGTAAGCCATGATTTTTCTTTCAATTCATCATTGAGCTGGCCGCTGCCCCAGCCGGAATAACCTATAAAAAAACGGATCTTTGTAGTGTCAATGGAACCGGCCTTAATAAGGGTGATAGCTGTTTCGAAGTCGCCGCCCCAGTAGATGCCATCCAGCACTTCGTAACTGCCGGGGATCAGGTCGGGATATTGATGAAGAAAATGAATAGTATCCATTTGAACCGGACCACCATAAAAGACAGGAAGTTTTAATTCATCCAGGTCGTTCATCAGCTCATTCAGGGTGTGGCCAAAAACACGGTTTATTACAAAACCAAAGCTGCCTTCATCCTGGTGATCACATAAAAAAACAACAGTGCGGCTAAAATTCGGGTCCTTCAAAAAAGGTTCTGCAATTAGTAATATGCCTGGTCCTGGGTTTACCATATCCTGAAATTAATATTTAAAACGGGTACTGAAAATGATTGTTCAAAATTTTTAGCGTTTCGATAAAACTTTTATAAGTTAGTGGCTCGCTAAATTTTTCTCCCGATTTTATCGGGAGGGGTGTTAACTTGGTAAATCTAAGTTAAACCATAGGCTACGAAATCCGTGCCATGGGAGCGACTAAATACGTTTATTAAATTTGCCGGTTACTAAAATTATCTGCATGGGATGTTGAGATTTCCCATAACCAGGAGAAGTTAAGTAGAAAAGGATAACCGGTAGATAATGACAACAGCGGCGTTAATAAAACCTAATAATTTGCAGTTAAGGAAAATTTTTCCTGTCATCATTGTGTTGATCAGCTTATCGCTGATAGGAACCATTTACGTACAGTACAGCTGGTTGCGTACCATGCTGGTTGACAAGCATGAAGAGTTCAGGTACAAATTGATCCGTGGTATAAACGAGGTTGGTATAAACCTGATGGAGCAAAAAAGCTCCCTTCCCTCGCTTAAGAACTACCGGGTACGTCCCGACTTCAGCCTGCAGTCAGAACAGTTCAGATCAGAACTGATGCGGCCCCCCACCATAGCCCAGAAATTTACCGAACAGGAAGTGGCCGATAAATTACACAAAGCCTTTGCCGTGCAAGGGTTAAAAGATGTAAAGTTTGAGTTTGCCATTACCAGCAATGTAAACCTGCTCTCGTACGAAATAAAATCCCGGGCCTTTTTAAACCAGGTAGAAGATACGGCCAGCGACCGCAACCTGGTCTTATATTATATTTTTCAACCACCCAGTGGCAGTGACCTCGAAAACCTGGTGCCCGAAGAAATAATGACGGTCATTGTACCCAATGTTAAAAAAGTTGTATTAAACGATATGCGCTGGATGATCGTTGGGGCAGTGTTCTTCACCCTCATGATCATTACGGCTTTTTATATTACTGTAAATGCATTGTTGCGCCAGAAAAAACTGAGTGAAATAAAGAACGACTTTATTAATAATATGACGCATGAGTTCAAAACGCCGCTTGCAACCATTTCACTGGCGGTTGATGCACTCCGCAATGAAAAAGTGGCCCAGGACCGTGAGAAAATGAACTACTTCAGCAGTATTATCAAGGAAGAGAACAAACGCATGAACAAGCATGTGGAAACCATTCTGCAGGCAGCCGTAATGGACCGCCAGGAATTAACGCTGAACAAGGTGCCCCTGCATGTACACAATCTTATTCATGAGATCATGGATAATTACAAACTGCAACTGGAAGAAAAGGGCGCGCGTGCTGAACTGAGTCTCGATGCCCGGTTCGATTTTATCGATGCCGACCAGGTACACTTCCGTAACCTGATTTCGAACCTGATAGACAATGCAGTAAAATATTCAAAAGACAACCTCTTAATAAAAATAGCCACCTACAATTCCAATAAATTCATTGGCATAAGAATAGAAGACAATGGTATAGGTATGAGCAAAGAAACCGTGAGGCGGATATTTGAAAAATTCTATCGCGCCCACACGGGTAATCTTCATAATGTAAAAGGCTTTGGCCTGGGCTTAAGTTATGTAAAGACCGTAGTTGATGCCCATGATGGAAAGATCAAGGTCGACAGCGTGCTGGGCAAAGGTTCTGCCTTCACCCTTGAAATACCGCTGTTGAAAGACAGTGCTACTGCCGAAACAGCAGACAACCATCACCATAACTAAGAAAGCGAAATTCATTCTCTAACGCATACGTATATATTTTTCGCCAGTCGTTGCCCACAAAGGCTGCTACCAATAGCAGCAACGTGGATTGCGGCTGGTGAAAATTAGTGACCAGCGCCCTCGGGATCTGAAAGGTATAACCCGGGGCTATCAGCAAAGAAGTTTTGGTGATGATGCGGTCCATTTTACGCGCGTGCATATACTGCAACAAACTTTCCAGGGCCGCTTTGGCCGTTACCGGCATTCCATTTAATTCATACGGATCCCACTGATGCACTACCAGGTCTTCCAATGGAAGATTGGGTTCATGGACCGTTTTCACGCCCAGCCAGTACAGGCTTTCAATGGTTCGTAAAGAGGTGGTGCCAACAACCGTGATGTGTTTATCCAGGTATTGTAAAATACGGGCGATGGTGCCGGTGTTCACATCAATGAACTCTGCATGCATGGGGTGTTCGCCCATGGTCTCGCTTTTCACCGGTTTAAAGGTGCCGGCGCCTACGTGCAGGGTCACATACTCCCGTTGGATCTGTTTACGGTCCAGCTGTTCAAACAGGGTATCGGTAAAATGCAAACCAGCGGTGGGGGCGGCTACCGATCCTTCGGTATTGGCATAAATGGTTTGATAGCGGTCACTGTCAGCCTGCTCTACTTCACGTTTGATATACGGGGGTAGGGGAATGTTCCCGGCAACATGTAATACTTCCGCAAAGGTGAGGGATGCAGGTTCCCAGGATAATTCAATAGCAAAGCTGTCTTTTTCCTTACCAAGATAACGGGCTTGCAGTACAATTTCCTGTCCGTTCCAGCTCATTTTCTTTTCCAGGATCTGACCGGGTTTCCACTTGCTGGCGCCACCGATCAAACAGATCCAGGTAACGCGGCCCTTTTGGGTCATGGCTGTGGTCATGTCGGCATACTGCGGGGGCGGTTCCAGGCAAAAGATCTCCACTACGGCGCCGGTTGGTTTTTGGAACAACAGGCGGGCGGCCACCACTTTGGTGTTATTGAAGATCAGCAGGGAATCGGGCGGAAGGTGCTGGTAAATGTCCCGGTAAATGGCTTCTTGCAGGGCTCCTTCTTTGTAAATAAGGAGGCGGGAACTGTCTCTTTCGGGGAGCGGATACCGGGCAATTTGTTGCTCCGGCAGCTCATAGGTAAAATCGTGAACTGATAGATCTTTTGGATGCATCTTTTAAGGCGGCCAACTGCCGCGGTTTTGATGAGGTGCAAAGGTAAGTATTGGCGCGTACAATTGCAATGGGGAGCTCGTTAGGAGGTGTTGAAGTGTATACGGCTTGCAAAAACGTGCAAAAAGGGTTGAAAGGCAATGTTGATGCGTGTTTTTGCCAGAACAAGGAACAATTAAATATGACTAAAAAGAAGTATAAAAACTATCAACAATTAGTAAGAAGTTGACACCGATCTAGTTTTTATTTAATTCAAAAATAATATTGACGCGTATTCAAATCTTTCCTAACTTAGTGGCATAGGATAAGGTTTAATGGTTAATGGTATTTGATTAGTGCAGCCTCCCCTCCGGGAGGCTTTTTTTATTTTGTCTTTCGCAGCATACACTTTACTAATCACAAGCATCGCGCCACATACTGCATACACACTGCAAAACAGTAGAACTTAATAGTAGAATAATTTAATTACCCACTTACCGTAGTGCATTTTTAGTATTACTTGCTTTTTGTTGCCTTGTTGCTTACAGGGGATTCCCTTGGTATTGCCTGAGCATGGCCTAAGTATTGCCTGGATATGGCCTGGCAGCTAGGGGGAGCTCCATGGAGATTGTAGGCGGTCTCCAGGCAATATCCCGGCCATCTGACTACCATTCCGGTACTGTTTCACTACCATCCGAATACTTATACCAATATGACTGGTGCCCAGGGTACCCTGAACCAGACAGGGACTTAACCCGGAACAAACAGGGATAAATTCCCTGCCTGGTCCTTGTGAGGTCCCTGCGAAGTCCTTGTAAAGTGATCTTCTTACTCACCTCAGGTTCGCCGTTAAGGGAATTCAGAGCAAAGAACTCAAGAACAAAGAACTCATGAACCTAAAACTAAATTCCTCCCATTTTCTCCCACCAACCCGGTTTTTCGATCTGGAATTGACACTTTTCCCCACCAAAGAGATAAACCAAATAGCCATTTCCCCCTTTTTCCCACCGATAAAAAGGGGGTTTTGAGGGATGAAAAGAGCGTTTTTAGGACGCTAATTGGTCTATTTTGGCCAGTTTCGAGTACTAAAATGACCCGGAAATCACACTTTGAAGGCTAATTCACAGCTTACGCACAGTTATGCACACTTATTCACATACTTATGCACATGTTTTTGAGAGCGGAGTAGGTGAAAACCCGCAGAAATCACTGGGGGTCATCTGTATACAACAAAAATTCCTTGTGGAAAAAATAATTAATCACAATCCGGGTAAGAAAGTGGGAAAAAGTGTTATTTTGTGTAGGTATTAGACAAATAGGTGCAACTCATTGTAAATGATACAATTTCTCGGAGAATACGAAGCAACCCTGGACGCAAAAGGGCGTTTTCTCCTACCGGCAGGCGTTAAAAAACAAATCCCGGAGGATGCTGGAGACCAATTTGTCATAGCTCGAGGTTTTGAAAAATGTTTGACTTTATATCCCAAAAAAAACTGGGATCCCATACTGGCCGAACTGAGTAAAGTTAGCGAATACAAGGCCGAAAATAGAGAGTTCTTAAGATATTTCACAATGGGTGCTTCACTAAGTGAACTGGATTCGGCAGGAAGAATGTTAGTACCACCCAATTTAAAAGCCCACGCAGGGCTCGAAAAGGATATAGTACTGGTTTCTGTTATAAACAAAATTGAAATCTGGGATAAAGGTAAGTACCAACAGTTCTTTGAGTCTTTTACACCGGAAAAGTACAGTGATCTGGCAGAGCGGGTAATGGGTGGTCAAAATACTACACAAATGTAATGTTATGAGTGAGCCTGTTTACCATGTACCGGTTTTATTGCAAGAGGTGATCGACGGATTGAGCATCCGCCCCGACGGGGTGTATGTTGATTGTACCTTTGGTGGCGGCGGACATTCCCTGGAAATTTTGAAACAACTCAATGCCGATGGGCGAATGATTGTTTTTGACCAGGATGCAGATGCCCGGAAAAATGTGCCAGCTGATGATCGTATCATTTTCGTTCCGCACAATTTCAGGCACCTGCAGCGGTTTTGTCGCCTGCACAAAATAACCCAGGTAGATGGCATTCTCGCCGACCTTGGGGTTAGCAGCCACCAGTTCGATACCGCCGACCGCGGGTTCAGTACCCGTTTTGAAGGCGACCTCGATATGCGAATGGACCAACGCCAGGAACGCACCGCTTTTGAAGTGGTGAATACCTATACCGAACAACAATTGCATAAATTGTTTGAATTGTATGGCGAGGTTACCAATTCAAAAACACTGGCCAAAACCATTGTTCAGGTTCGCAAAACCGTATCGCTTAAAACCATCTCTAACTTTAAACAGGCGCTTCATTCCATTGTAAAAGGAAATCCTAACAAGTACTTTGCCCAGGTATTTCAGGCTTTGCGCATTGAAGTGAATGATGAACTAGGCGCATTGAAAGACATGCTGCAACAGGTTCCCCCCCTGTTAAAACCCGCCGGACGTGTAGCAATTATAACGTTTCACTCACTGGAAGACCGGATAGTAAAGAACTTCTTTCGCAAAGGAATTTTTGAAGATGAAGAGGTGGAAACCGATGCATTTGGCCGGGCAACAACCACCCCACCACTCAAAGCAGTAACAAAAAAACCAATCGTTCCTACTGAAGCCGAAATGAAGAGAAACCCACGTGCAAGAAGTGCACGGTTAAGAGTAGCAGAGAAAGAGGTGGAATAGTTGACAGGGTTGAAAGAGTTGATAAGTTGACAAGTTAACGAGAAAGTAGGGAGTTAGTGGAATAAAGCAGGTTGACAGAGTTGATAGGGTTGAAAAAGGAAGGCCGCGCAACAGTGTATTTCTTTCTGCCTTCTGCCCTCTGCCTTCTGCCGTTTCACGATCCAAAAGAGTTCTTGTTCTCATAATAAAATAAAGGGTATTAGAAATTGCAATTTTAATTACGCCTCGTGAATTAAGCTTTCATTAGCGGTTAGACGGATAGCACCTGTCTGACCGCTATTTGATTAAAAAATGAGTGAAGAAAAAGAAATATCGCGTAGAAGAAGACAACGGAAGCGGTTGTTTGGATACAGGTGGATAGTGAAGAATTTACCCTATTTCCTGTTCCTGGCAGTACTGGCCATTGTGTACATCGCGAACGGACATTATGCAGACAATACCGTACGCAACATAAACAAAGTAAACCGCGACCTGAAGGAACTGCAATACGAATACAAGTTTTTGAAAAGTGAAGTGATGTTCCGTAGTAAACAAAGTGAAATGGCGAAGGCAGTAGAACCACTGGGATTGAAAGAATTGAGAGTGCCGCCGGCTGTGCTGGTTGATTCTACGGCGAAAAATGAAGAATAGAGAAACTAACCTTGGAAGTAAAAAAGGACATATTATGGCGGGTGTACGTGGCCTTTCTGGGCATCGTGGTATTCAGTTTGTTAATACTGGGCCGGGCCGTATACATTCAGCAGGTGCAGGGGCCTTACTGGCGTGAACAGGCAAAGGAACAACAACAGAAATTCGTAGAGATCGATGCACAACGCGGCACTATTTACAGCGAAGACGGCCGCATGCTTAGTACCTCTACACCATATTTCGATATCTATATTGACTTTGCAGCAGAAGGGTTGCGAGATAAAGGCGGAAAACGGTTCGACGATAACCTGGATTCATTATCGATTGGACTGGCAGCCATGTTTCCCGAAAAGAATATGGCATCGTGGCGTAAAGAATTGAAAACCGGTTACCGGAAAAAGAACCGGTACTATTTGTTAAAAAAGAACCTGACATTTCAGCAATATAAACAGTTACGAAGTTTGCCCCTGGTGCGCGAAGGAAAAAACAAAAGTGGTTTCATTGCTGATGTAAAAGATAAAAGACTGAACCCGTTTGGCCTGTTGGCAAACAGAACCATCGGGTTATCACGCGAATACATAGATAGTGGCGGCATCATGCGCAGTATGAATGTGGGGCTTGAGAAAACGTACGACGAACAACTGCGCGGTGAAAGTGGAAAACGTTTGATGAGAAAAATTGCGGCCGGCGTATTTGCACCTGTAGATGGCTCGGAAATTGAACCACAGAACGGGAGAGACATTATCACCACGCTGGATGTAAATATTCAGGACATTGCGGAGAATGCGTTGGAGAATGTGCTGGTTACAAATGAATGTGAATATGGCACTTGTGTAGTAATGGAAGTGGCAACAGGAAAAATAAAAGCCATTGCCAACCTGAGCAGGAGAGAAGATGGCAGTTATTGGGAGAACTTCAATTACGCCATTCAGGCATCGGAACCTGGTTCCACATTTAAACTGGCAACCATGTTGTCGCTGCTCGAAGATCAATTGATAACTTTGCAGCAACACATCGATCTCGAAGGCGGAAGCTGGAATGTGAATGGAAGAACGGTATACGATACAGAAGATCATGGAACAGACGCCACTATAAAACATGCATTTGAATTGAGTTCGAATGTAGGCATGGCGAAACTGGCAATGACCTATTATTCAAAAAGTCCGACCCGGTTTGTAAATCACATTAAGAAACTGCGATTCGATCAGCAAACAGGCATTGACCTGATGGGTGAATCGAAGCCGGTTGTAAAAACGCCCAAATCAAAATCATGGAGTTCAACTTCGTTGCCATGGATGAGTTTTGGATATGAAGTACTGGTAAGTCCTTTGCAGACATTGATGTTATATAATGCAGTGGCGAATGATGGCAAAATGATGAAACCTTACCTGGTAAATGCGGTAATGGAAAACGGGGCAAAGGTGAAGGAGAATCAGCCGGAAGTATTGGAAGAAGCTATTTGCAGCGAAAAAACATTGAAGCTCTTACGCGAATGCCTGGAAGGTGTTTGCACCGATGGAACCGCCGCCGAATTATTGAGAGGCGCGCCTTACAAAGCAGCCGGCAAAACCGGTACCGCTTTAATGGCCAACGGTGCCAACGGTTATAAAGACAAAATCTATCAGTCATCATTCGCCGGTTATTTTCCGGCCAGTCACCCGCAATACAGTTGCATAGTGGTGATCAAGAACAAACCTTTCGCTCCGGTATATTATGGCGCTAAAATTGCCGGACCGGTGTTTAAGGAGATCGCTGATAAGTTGTATGCACAACATGCAGATCAGGGAATAAGACAGGTGGCGCTGAAAAAAGACAGCAGTAATTATCAATATGCCGGTGCTACAGATGATATAAAAGAAGTGATGTCGACCCTGAAGATGAAATACCGCGATTCGGTTAAAACAGATGAATGGTCGCGGTTGTCGGTAGCGGCTGATCAATCGGTGTTGAGCAAAAGAGCGGTCGCCAACAATATAATGCCCGATATGCGGGGTATGGGTTTAAAAGATGCCCTGTTCCTGTTGGAGAACAGAAAATTAAAAGTGGTGTTTCATGGCCGGGGAAAAATAACCAGTCAGAGTATTGAACCGGGAACCTATGTAAGCACACATCAAACAGTAAATCTAGAATTGAATTAAATAAACAGATAACGTGACACTGCAGGACATATTATATAAAGTAAGCATTCGCTCGGTACATGGTAATACCAATATACCTGTGCGTGACCTGCAGCTGGATTCACGGAAGGTAAGTGAAGGATCGGTATTCATTGCAGTGAAGGGTTCGGCAACGGATGGTCACCAGTATATCGATCAGGTAATTATGCAGGGTGCCACCGGAATTATTTGTGAAACCATGCCGGCTGAGCTGAAAGAGGGAGTAACCTATGTGCAGGTAGAGAACAGTGCAGCAGCAGCAGGTTTTATGGCGCATAACTTTTACGGCCAGCCTTCAGAAAAGATTCAGCTGGTAGGCGTAACCGGCACCAACGGTAAAACCACCATTGCTACCTTATTATTCAAGCTCTTTACATCATTGGGATATAAGTGTGGATTGTTGAGCACGGTTCAAAACCATATAGGTAATGAAGTAGTGCAAGCCACCCATACCACACCGGATGCCATTACACTGAATGCTTTGCTGCAACAAATGGTGAACAGCGGCTGTACCCATGTATTTATGGAAACCAGCTCACATGCCATTCACCAGCATCGCATCAGCGGTTTAAAGTATGCCGGTGGTTTGTTCAGCAACATTACCCACGATCACCTGGATTATCACAAAACTTTTGATGAATACATCCGGGTAAAGAAATCGTTTTTCGACTCGCTGCCTTCGGATGCATTTGCGATCTCAAATGCCGACGACAAACGCGGTCAGGTAATGCTGCAAAACACACACGCACACAAATACCTGTACAGTTTGCGTACGATGGCCGAATTCAAAGGAAAGATCCTGGAAAACAGGCTTACCGGTTTGGTAATGACCATCAATGAACAGGAAGTACACTTCCGCCTGATTGGTGAGTTCAATGCCTACAACCTGCTGGCTGTATATGGTGCCGCTATTTGTTTGGGAGAAGATAAACAGGAAGTATTGCGGTGTTTGAGTGAGATCACCGGGGCAGAAGGCCGCTTTGATTATATCATTTCACCCAACCAGCATATAATCGGGATTGTAGATTATGCCCACACGCCCGATGCATTGCTGAATGTGTTGCAAACCATAAAAAAATTGCGCGAAGGGCACGAGCAGATCATTACGGTAGTGGGTTGTGGCGGCGATCGCGACAAAACCAAACGGCCGGTGATGGCAGAAGTGACCTGCGAGCACAGTGATAAGGTAGTGTTCACCTCCGATAATCCACGCAGCGAAGATCCAATGCAGATCCTGGCTGATATGGAAAACGGGTTGAACACGGCCGCCAAAAGAAAATATGTAACTGTGGTCGATCGCAAGGAAGCCATTAAACTGGCGGTGAGTTTGGCAAAACCAGGTGATATATTGTTGATAGCAGGCAAGGGCCACGAAAAATATCAGGAAATAAAAGGAGTGAAACATCCTTTTGACGACAAGCAGGTGATGCGCGAAATGTTTGAGCTGTATGAAAAATAGCGATGACGAGATCGTACACCTAAAAATACCAATATGCTGTACCATTTAATTGATTGGCTGAAGGCTTTGGGGGTTAAAATCCCGGGTAATGCACTGTTCCAGTTCATTACATCCCGGGTATTGCTGGCGGTTATTTTATCGCTGGTGATATCAGCAGTGTTTGGAAAAAAGTTCATCAATTACCTGCGTAAAAAACAGGTGGGCGAAACAGTACGTGACCTGGGCCTGGCAGGTGAGGCACAAAAAAAGGGAACCCCTACCATGGGTGGTTTCATTATCATCACTGCCATTCTGGTGCCCACGCTGTTGCTGGCCGATCTGAGCAAGGCATACATCCGGCTCATGCTTTTTGCAACCGTATGGCTGGGCCTGATAGGATTTATAGATGATTACCTGAAGCTGCGCGCCAAAAAGCTGGCCCAGCAACAAGGTATAGCATATAAAAAAGGCGATAAAGACGGATTGGCCGGCTGGTTTAAAGTGCTGGGCCAGGTAGTGTTAGGTTTTGTGGTAGGCATGGTGCTGTTGTTTAACGACAATACCAAAGCCTGGCGCGAGTTCACCGGTGATACGTTACCTGCCGATACAAGTACCGTAAAGATCCACCGGGTGCCCATCGATAACCGGGAGAAAATATTTGTAGAAGCAAACGAACCTATTACTACCATCCCGTTTGTAAAATCGCACGAGTTCAACTATTCAAAGTTGTTACCTGCCGGTTTACGTGGACTGACCTGGATCCTGTATGTGATCATCGTGATCTTTATAGTAACTGCGGTATCGAACGGCGCCAATATAACCGATGGTATAGATGGACTGGCAACGGGAACGAGTGCGATCATCGGGGCGTGTTTGGGCATCTTTGCCTATGCCAGTGGTAACATTCGCTTTGCGGAATATTTGAATATCATGTATATCCCCAATCTGGGTGAGCTGAGTATATTCATTGGTGCGTTGATCGGGGCGTGTGTAGGGTTCCTGTGGTACAATGCCTATCCGGCGCAGGTGTTTATGGGTGATACCGGAAGTTTGACACTGGGCGGTATCATTGCAGCACTGGCCATCATTGTGCGGAAAGAATTGTTGATCCCCATTTTTTGCGGGGTGTTCCTGGTGGAAGTGTTGAGCGTAAGTTTGCAGGTTTCCTATTTCAAATACACAAAACGGAAATATGGTGAGGGCAAACGCATCTTCCTGATGAGCCCGCTACACCACCACTACCAGAAACTGGGGTATCATGAGTCGAAGATCGTAACAAGGTTCTGGATTGTAACCATTCTGTGCATCGTGTTCGCGATAGTGACTTTGAAAGTAAGATAATAAAAAGCGTGATCGGTTAGCCGGTACCTTAAAAAACATAGCAAGTGAATTACTGAAAAACCATCACTCTGAATTTCCACTTAAGGAAAACCAATCATAGTAGTAGGTAGGAGTGTGGTAAGGCAGTATGAATTCAAACTAGCGAAGAACCCCCTTTAATCCGGTGTAATCCCGATTAATAATAAAGTTGTCTCTGACTGAAACGTCAAAGGCGTTAATGGAGTTAGTAATTACAATGAGTAAGCGTTTGGTAATACTTGGTGCCGGCGAAAGCGGCGTAGGCACTGCCATCCTTGGCAGGCAGAAAGGGTATGATGTTTTTGTATCAGACGGTGGACCAATAAAAGAGAAGTATAAAGAGGAGTTGAATAAGTATCAGATAGAGTGGGAAGCAAATCAACATACCGAAGAAAAGATCCTGAATGCAGATGAAGTGATGAAGAGTCCGGGCATTCCTGAAAAGAACGAGCTGGTAAAGAAGATCAGGAAAAAAGGAATACCGGTTATCAGTGAAATTGAATTTGCGTATCGCTACAAAGGCAACAGTAAGATCATTGGCATTACCGGTAGTAACGGAAAAACCACTACGACGTCGCTCATGTACCACATTTGCAAAACCGCAGGGTTGGATTGTGCGCTCGTAGGGAACATCGGATATTCATTTGCGAAACAGGTTGCTGAAGATCCAAAAGAATTGTATGTGGCCGAGATCAGCAGTTTTCAGTTAGATGATATCCAAACGTTCAGACCGGATGTAGCTATACTTACCAATATCTCAGAAGATCATTTGGATCGCTATGATTACCGGTTCGAAAATTATATACACAGTAAGTTCAGAATTGCGGAGAACCAAACAGCGCATGACTATTTCATTTACTGTGCCGATGACCCGGTGACCATGCAATACTTAGAGAAATATTCCATCAAATCTAACCCATTACCATTCAGTATGAGTAAAGAATTACCCCAGGGCGGCTTTATCAGGAACGGACAGATGACTGTTACAGTTGACGATGAGAAGATGCAGATGAATGTGAGTGATTTTACTTTAAAGGGCAAACACAACCAGAATAACACAATGGCAGCAGCTTTAGGTGGCGTAACGATGGGGATCCGCAAGGAGAAGATCCGCGTAGCCGTGCAAACGTTTGAGTCGCTGGCACACAGAATGGAGCCGGTGTCTACAGTGCGTGGTGTTGAATTTATCAACGACAGCAAAGCCACCAACGTGAACAGTACCTGGTTTGCGCTGGAAAGCATGGAACGTCCTACCATTCTTATACTGGGTGGTGTAGATAAAGGAAATGATTATTCAGTATTGTTAGACCTCGTTCGCGAAAAAGTAAAAGCGATCGTTTGTCTGGGTACTGATAATGGCAAAATACAGGAAGCTTTTAAAAACGATGTGCAGCTGATGGTAAACACCAGCAGTGCCGAGGAAGCGGTAAAAGCAGCATTTCATTTAGCCAGTCCCGGCGATACCGTGTTGTTGAGCCCGGCCTGCGCCAGCTTCGATCTGTTCAAGAACTATGAAGATCGCGGCGATCAGTTCAAACAGGCAGTTCGCGAGTTATGAATTGCAAGTAACGAAGGAGAGGGGTAAGTAGTAAGAAGTAAGTACACTGGAAAAGACATTCTGTTATATAGATAATGACGGGCGCAAACGACATATCGTTAAAAGGAGGAAATCTGCCTAACGGTAGAAGTGCAGCTGGCTTGCTAAGCAAAACCAGGGGTGATAAAGTGATCTGGGCAATAGTAGTGGTATTGGCCGTGGTATCAATGCTTGCAGTTTACAGCTCAACCGGCTTGCTGGCATACAAGTATAACCGCGGAAACACGGAGGTATACCTGTTTAAACAGGTGGTATTTACCGCTGTGGGCCTGGGCATCATTTATTTTTCGCACCGGGTTAATTATACACTGTGGAGCCGGGTAGCACGCATATTATTCATGGCATCTGTGCCATTATTGATCTATACATTATTCTTTGGTTTAAAACTGAATGAAGGTAGCCGCTGGATCCGGTTACCTATCATTAATTTAACCTTTCAAACTTCCGATCTCGCAAAGCTGTCGCTGTTCATGTTCCTGAGCCGGCTGCTGAGCAAGAAACAGGAAGTGATCAAAGATTTCAAAAAAGGATTTATTCCGGTGATCATACCGGTGGGCATCATTTGTGTATTGATTGCGCCCGCCAACCTGTCGACTGCATTACTGGTAGGAGCTACCAGTATGTTGTTGTTATTTATAGGCCGCGTAAGCACCAAACACCTGTTGATGACCATTGGGGTAGCATTGATCCCGGTTGCCTTCCTGGTAATGCTGGCCATCGGGTTCTACGATAAAAAAGAAGAGAAGTGCGCCGAGCTGCCCTTCTTTTTACACATTGCACGCGTGCCCACCTGGATCAGTCGCGTGCAGAATTTTATTTACGACAGCAAACAGGTTGACAAAGACGAAAACTACCAGATAAACCAGTCGAAGATTGCCATAGCAAAAGGCGGATTGCTGGGATTGGGACCCGGTAACAGCCAAACGCGGAACTTTTTACCGCATCCGTATTCTGATTTCATTTTTGCGATCATCATTGAAGAATACGGACTGGCGGGAGGCGGTTTTTTGATCTTTATATATCTGCTCTTCCTATTGAGGAGTATAAAAATATTTAAAAAATGTCCTTATGCATTTGGGGCATTTCTGGCGTTGGGGCTAAGCTTTACGCTGGTGATCCAGGCACTGATCAATATGGCCGTAACCGTGAACCTGTTTCCGGTAACGGGGGTAACCTTACCATTGGTAAGTATGGGCGGAAGCTCCTTCCTGTTTACCTGTCTGGCCATCGGCATCATCCTGAGTGTGGCCCGTAATGTGGAGCAACTGGAGGCCCCCTCTAACTCCCCCGGTGGAGGAGAACAAGAGAAACCCTCCGCCAAAAAGCAAAAGGATGATATCGCAGAAGAAGAGGTGGAAGAAGAAGCACCGGTAGTCAAAAAGGCAAAATTGACAAAAAAGAAAGAAAAGGAGAAAGTGGAAACAACTGAGGAGAAGGCCGCAAAGCTGGCAGCGTTGAAACCGCTGACAGATATAGCAATGAATGATCTGAAGCAAGGTAAGTGAGCCTAAAAATAAATGTGCAATGAGCGAGTCGCAAAATAAAATATTAGGTAACCAGCCCCCCTCCTCTGGAGGGGTTGGGGGAGGCCACCGGATAATCATAGCAGGTGGTGGAACAGGCGGACATATTTTTCCCGCAGTAGCAATTGCACACGCATTGCGTAAACTGCAACCAGGCATCGACATCCTGTTTGTGGGCGCCAAAGGAAAAATGGAAATGGAAAAAGTGCCGCAGGCGGGGTATGCAATAAAAGGGCTTGACATTGCCGGTTTTAACAGAAGTTCTTTGATCAAAAATATCGGTCTGCCATTTAAACTGATAAAAAGTTTCTGGCAGGTTCGAAGCATCATAAAAGCGTTTCAACCTGATGCGGTGATTGGTGTGGGTGGTTATTCAAGTTTTCCGGTACTGCGGTATGCGCAGGCCCAGGGCATTGCCACCTTCATACATGAAGCCAATTCCTTCGCTGGTAAATCGAATATGCTGCTGGGCAAACAGGCCCGTAAAATATTTGTGGCCACCGATGGAATGGAAAAGTTCTTTCCCGCAGAAAAGATCATGGTCACGGGTAACCCGGTACGGCAGAACATTGTAACCAACAAGATCAGCCGTAGTGAGGGAATTCAGTTCTTTGGGTTGGAGCCGGCCAAGAAAACAGTTTTTGTTACGGGCGGTAGTTTAGGTGCCAAAGGCATTAACGAAGCGATTGATGCCGGCATTGGAGCCTTTTCACAAAACAATGTGCAGCTGATTTGGCAAACAGGCAAGCCGTATGCCGAAAAAGCCAGTGCCCTTGCAGCAGAAAACAAAAACATCTGGGCCAATAGTTTTATTACCCAAATGGAATATGCCTATGCGGCGGCAGATATAGTTGTATCAAGAGCGGGGGCCATGTCGGTAGCGGAATTATGTGTGGCCAAAAAGCCCGTGGTGTTTGTTCCCTTTCCATTTGCCGCAGAAGACCATCAAACGGCCAATGCGCAAAACCTGGTGAACAAACAGGCTGGTCTGATGATCAGGGACAGTGAGGCGAAGGAAAAGCTGGTTCCAACAGTGATTGCCCTGGCAAAAGACAACGATCAGCAACAAATGCTGCGGGAGAATATAGGGGAGTTGGCTGTTACCAATGCTGATGAAGTTGTAGCAAACGAAATTTTGAAAATAATAGGCGGCTGAAGTAAGAAGTACGAATTAAGACAATGATCGATATAAAAGACATAAATAAGGTTTACTTCCTGGGCATCGGTGGAATAGGAATGAGCGCATTAGCCCGCTATTTCAGGTTTCATGGCAAAGAAGTAAGTGGGTACGATAAAACCGAAACGCCGCTTACCAAACAATTGGTGAGTGAAGGCATTCCGGTGCATTATGACGATAACCTGGAGCTGGCGCCAAAAGATGCACAATTAGTAGTGTATACACCGGCGGTACCCAAGGGACATACCGAGTTTATGTACTACCAGCAAAACAACTATCCGTTGTTAAAACGGAGTGAAGTGCTGGGCGCAATAACAAGAAGTTCCTTTAATATCTGTGTGGCAGGCACGCATGGCAAAACAACCATCACTACCATGGTGGCGCACATTCTGCGCCACAGCGAATATGGTTGCAATGCGTTTTTAGGGGGCATTGCCGTGAATTACAACAGTAACTACTGGAGTAATGAACGTGATACCTGTGTGGTTGAAGCCGATGAATACGATCGCAGCTTTTTACGGTTAACCCCCGATGTAGCGGTGATCAGTGCCATGGACCCCGACCACCTTGACATTTACGGCACTACAGCCGCCATGGAAGAAGCGTTCGTTGAATTTGCCGGTAAAATAAAACCCGGTGGTTTGCTGATCAGCAAATATGGTTTGCCAAGAGGGAACGACCTGAAAGCACCAAACCAGCTTACCTATCATTTGCAGAATACCCAGGCAGATATTTATGCCAGTAATATTCAAATGAACCATGGTACTTATGTATTTGATGTACAGGTAAAAGACTGGAAGCTGACAAACGTGGTGTTGAATATGGGCGGATTGCACAATATAGAGAATGTGATCGCAGCCATTGCCATCGCCCACCACCTGGGGATAGCAGATGAAAAGATCAAAGCGGCAGTGGAAGCATTCCGGGGAGTAAGAAGAAGATTTGAATATATTCTCAAATCATCAACACCTCTCCGCCAGCTGGCGGAGGAGGTCGGGAAGGGGCCAATTGTATTTGTAGATGATTATGCCCATCACCCCGAAGAGTTGCGCGCATTGATAACCGGGGCAAAGGGACTGTTTGGGAATATGAAATGCACCGTGTTGTTTCAACCACACCTGTTCACCCGAACCAGAGACCTGGCTGCCGAGTTTGCCGAAGTGCTGGATATGGCCGATGAAGTAGTACTGTTGCCTATTTACCCGGCCAGGGAATTACCGATAGCGGGTGTAACCAGCAACACGATACTGGATAAAATGAAAAATGATCATAAACAGGTGTTGAATAAAGAGCAGTTGTTACAGTGGGTGAAAGACAAAGCGGCAACAATAACCGGGGAAGGCTGGTTATTGATAACCGCCGGCGCTGGCGATATAGATACACTGGTGCAACCCATTAAGCAGATCATTGAAACGATATAATTGACAAAGGTGAAAAAGAAACGCGCTTTCAAAAAACCGATACTGGCAATCTTCTGGCTGTTAATAGCAGCTGGTACTATAGTATTGCTGGCAGCGGCCATGAAAGCGCAGAGCAATAAGACCTGTAAAGGGCAGGAGATCCGCATCGAGGGCAAAGCCAATGAATGGTTCCTCGATAAAAAAGACATCACCACCTTACTAACCAGCCAGGGCAGCATCAAGGGCCGGTCTATAAAAAGCTTCGACCTGCGCCGGATGGAAAACCAGTTGAAGCGTAATGTGTGGGTGAAAGATGCAGAATTGTTCTTTGATAACGGCCGGGTATTGCAGGTGCGTGTAGAAGAGCGCGTACCCGTTGCCAGGGTATTTACGGCTGAAGGCAATAGCTTTTATATCGATAGCAGTGGCGCAAAGCTGCCGCTGTCAGAAAAGTTCTCGGCCCGTTTGCCCGTGGTTACCGGCTTTCCATCAGAAAAAGATAAACTAACCGGAGCAGATAGTGCGATGATGCGGGATATAATCAATATCAGCAATTACCTGTTACACGATGAATTCTGGATGGCACAGGTTTCGCAGATAGACATCCAACCCGATCGCACATTTGACATGATCCCCGTTGTAGGCAACCATATCATTGAATTTGGAGATGGTACCGATTACGAGAAAAAGTTTAAGCGGTTGCTGTTGTTTTACCAGCAGGTGTTGAGCAAAACAGGCATGGATGTTTACCAAAGGCTGAATGTACGATACGCACGACAGGTGATTGGGGTGAAGGGAACATAAGAAGAAAGAGGTTACAGTAATAAGAAGATTGAAGAATTAATATAGGCCACTCCCTATACAACAACTAAAAACAGGATAGATATGCAACACGAACAACAACCCATTATTGTCGGACTGGACATCGGTACGACAAAAATTGCCGCGATTGCCGGTCGAAAGAACGAGTTCGGCAAACTGGAGATCCTCGGTTTTGGCCGGGCAAACTCCAATGGTGTTAAGCACGGACAGGTGCTTAATATCGATGAAACCATCAAGGCCATTACCATGGCACTTGAAAACTGTTATGCATCAAATCCCGGTTTGGAAATCTCTGAGGTATATGTTGGTATTGCAGGTCATCATATAAAAAGCTTGCAAACCCGTGGTGATATTGTGCGTCAGAATAACGACGATGAAATTTCGCAACGTGAGATCGATCAGCTGATCAATGATCAATACAAAACATACATTCCTGCCGGTGATCAGATCATCGATGTGATACCCCAGGAGTTCACAGTTGATAATTTTCAAAATATTCCTAACCCAATTGGCTATGGTGGCGTGAAAATTGGTGCTAATTTCCACATCATCACCGGCGACAAAAATGCCATCCGCAATATTACCCGTGCTGTAGATAAAAGTGGATTGAAAACAAAGGACCTGGTATTGCAACCACTGGCATCTGCCGCAGCCGTTATGGGAATTGAAGACCTGGAAGCTGGGGTGGCTATTGTTGACATTGGTGGTGGTACAACCGACCTGGCTGTGTTCTATGAAGGAATATTAAAACATACTGCTGTTATCCCATTTGGTGGTGAGAACATTACCAACGATATTAAAACAGGCTTGGGTGTATTGAAAACACAGGCTGAGCAAATGAAAGTGCAGTTTGGCAGTGCCCTGGCCAATGAAGCCCGCAGTAATGCCTTCATTACCATACCTGGTTTGCGTGGAATGCCCGCCAAAGAGATCAGTGTAAAGAACCTGGCGAACATCATACAGGCACGTATGAGTGAGATCATGGATTTTGTTACCTATCACTTAAAGCAGGTTGGCCTGGATAACCGCATGCTGAATGGTGGTATCGTATTAACCGGTGGAGGTTCACAATTAAAACACCTGATCCAGTTAACAGAATACGTAACCGGTTTGAATGCCCGCATCGGTTTCCCAACAGAACACCTGGCTGCCGGACATATTGAAGAACTGGCCCGCCCAACTTATTCAACTTGTATCGGTCTTATAATGAAAGGCTACAGCGATTATGAAAATCATCGCAAGCAATTCGAGAACCAGTTCAGGAAAATGGAGATCCCCGAAAACCTGCGCAAAACTGAACTCGTAGAAGAAGATGTTTTTGAAGAGGAAGAGGAATTGCAAACAGAAAAGTTAAGGAATCGCAAGGGGATTAAAGATTTCTGGGGCAAGTTCAAAGATGGTATCATTGAACTGTTCAAGGAAGAAGAAGACCACGCGTTATAATTAATATATATGAGAGTTCCGGCCCACGACACCAATCAACCTATTGAAAAAGAAAATCCGGGGAATATGAAAAATGCCAGCATTACAATGGGTAAACCATTACAATGCAAATTTGTTAAACTAACCCGTTATTATTCTTAATCTGGTCTCAGCAGCGAGTGAAGGGTAGGCTGGTGGGGCTGTTAAACAGTAAGCTATGATTCATTTTGATTTACCGAAGGAAAAATCATCTATACTAAAAGTCATAGGTGTAGGAGGTGGTGGTAGCAATGCGGTTAACCACATGTACGGCCAGCAGATCGAGGGCGTAAATTTTATTATTTGTAACACCGATGCCCAGGCTATAGCAAGAAGCCAGGTGCCTAATAAAGTGCAGTTGGGGCCCCACCTTACACAGGGATTGGGGGCAGGCGCCAATCCGGAAATTGGCCGGCAGGCAACAGAAGAAAGCCTGGAAGAGCTGAAGCGTATTTTGGAAGTAAACACTAAAATGGCGTTTATTACTGCAGGTATGGGTGGTGGCACCGGTACCGGTGGAGCGCCTATTATTGCCAAAATATGTAAGGAATTAGGCATACTTACTGTAGGTATTGTAACTACCCCGTTTTCATATGAAGGTCCAAAACGTCAGGCACAGGCCGAGAATGGCATCAAACAACTGAAACAGTCGGTTGATACCCTGTTGGTGATCAGCAATGACAAATTGCGTCATCAGTTTGGTAACCTGAAAATGAAAGATGCTTTCTCCAAAGCAGATAATGTATTGGCAACTGCTGCTAAATGTATTACGGATGTAATTAATAGCACTGGCCAGATCAACGTTGACTTTGCCGACGTATGTACCATTATGCGTAATGGCGGGGTGGCTATTCTTGGTAGTGCAACTGCCAGGGGTGAAGACCGCGCTATTCGTTGTATTGAAGAAGCGCTGAACTCGCCATTGCTGAACGATAATGATATCCGAGGCGCCAAATGGATATTAATAAATATCAATTCATCGGAAGGTGACCATGAGTTTACCATGGATGAAGTGGAGATCATTCAAAACTATTTATTGAGCCAGGCCGGGGAAGATTCTGATGTGATCCTCGGTATGGGCTACGATGCTGCCCTGGGCGACAAAATAGGCATTACGCTGATCGCTACTGGTTTTGAACATAAAGACCCTTTTAAGAAGGCAACGCCTAAAGTGGAACCTAAGAAGGATGAGAAAATCCTGCTTTCTTTAAACCAACAACCGGAAAAACCTAAAAAGGAGCAACCGGTTGCCGAGCAGGGAGAGAAGGGTGACCTGGAGATCAAACCTGAGCTGGCGCCCCGGTTGATCGATGGCGATTCTACCGTTGCCGAACCTACGATGGAGCTTTATACGAATGACGACGCAGGTAAAAATACTGTGGATAAAAATGAGGCCCCGGAAAGGATCGAATGGGTACTTTCGCAACCATCCGACCCTGTGCCAGCTACACAACAAGCACAAAAAAATCAAAATAATTCTTCGGTGTCTGCAGCATCCGGAGGATACTTGGCCAAGCCTTCCAATATTTATGCAGAACCGAAAACAAACGAATCCAAGGCAGAACACAACCCTGTGAAGGAACCTGTCAGAAACACCAGTGCAAAACCGGTCCAGGAAGATGATGATTCCAATGACCTGCATCTGGTTTTCAAAGATGATATTTCAGCGACGGATGTGCCTGGGGCCTACCATTCTCAACCCCCTGTTAGTGGCGGCAATATTTCTGCAGAGGACCTGGCGATGCTAGACGAAGCAGAAGATCAAAAACGCCGTGCTGCCGAACGAATTCAAAAATTGCGCAATCTTTCGTTCAACATTAACGGAGCAGACCCTAACAACGAGTTTGAAACTGTGCCGGCATACATCCGCCGCAATCTGGAACTGTATAACACATTTTCAAGCGTAGAAAACTTCTACAGCAAGTATGAAGTAAAAACCGACGAAAATAATAATACCCAAATTTCCACGCTGAACACGTTTTTAGATGGAAAGAAACCGGATTAATAATAGTTGTTTAGTATCTATCCCGCCTGGTGTGCTACTGTTGTATTGAGAGTAAAGGTTCATTGAACAGAAGTACCAGGTATAAATCGATTGTTTTAACACAGCGATTGTTGTTTTTAGTTGTAGTCCCCCCGACTAATCGGGGGGATTTTTTATTTGTGAGTAGTGAGTTGTCAGTAGTGAGTTGTGAGTAGTGAGTTAGCCTCCTAAATCCAGGCAATCCGACTATTCGCGAACTCGCGGAAATTAGAGAACTCCGAATATCGGAAACCCACTCACTACTGACAACTCACAACTCACAACTGACAATACATCTTGTATCAGATTCAACTCCTACCTTTGTACTATGGCAACTATATTAATCACCGGCGGCACCGGTACCATAGGCAAAAGCCTGAGTAAGGTCCTGGTTGAAAAACAACACGAAGTAATTATTCTTACCCGCCATCCCCGGCCAGCTTCTGGCGCTGTTTCCTATGCCGCCTGGGACCCTGCCAACCAATCCATTGATATAGCTGCCTTGCAAAAAGCCGATTTTATCATCAACCTCGCTGGTGCCGGTGTGGCCGATAAACGCTGGTCGAAAAAGCGCAAAAAAGAAATTGTTGACAGCCGGGTGCAAAGCGGCCAGCTGCTGGTAAAAGCCATGCAGGAAAATACCAATAAGGTACAGGCTGTGATCAGCATGAGTGGTATTGGCTTTTATGGCGATGATAATAAAAGAAACCCTTCCCAAAAATTCTTTACAGAAAGTGATCCTGCCGATCCCGGCTTTCTGGGAGATACCTGCGTACAATGGGAAAATGCTATCAGACCGGTAACAGCCCTGAACAAACGCCTGGTAATATTTCGCTGTGGCATTGTATTAAGTAATGAAGGCGGTGCCCTGGCAGAGTTTAAGAAACCCGTAAAGGCCGGTGTGGCAACGTTCTTTGGCAGCGGTGATCAGGTGACCAGCTGGATCCACATCGATGATGTGTGCCGGTTGTTTGCACTCGCTATTGAAAAAGAAAGAATACGTGGTGAATACAATATGGTAGCCCCCGAACCGGTGACCAATAAGCACCTGATGCTGACCCTGGCTAAAAAAATGAAAGGGAAGTTTTACATTCCTGTCTATGTTCCTTCTTTCCTGTTGAAACTGGTATTGGGAGAATTAAGTATCGAGATCCTGAAAAGCGCCCGGGTAAGCTGTGAAAAGATCAAAAGCAGCGGCTTCCAGTTTTTATTTCCCACCCTGGAAGTAGCGCTCGACGATCTGTTGAAAAAGTAGTTACATATCGTCTGTCTGAAATTTTCTGACTGTAATAAATAAATACGCAGCCAGGTATATCAGGGCCACAATAAAGATGGCCGTGTAATTGGGCGTTGTAGCCAGGAATTTATTGATCACGCGTTGAATGTGCGGGAACGGGACCATCACATCGGTGGTTTCCAATGGTAAATACCGGCCGGAATAGTCCGCGTATTTGTTTAAGATCAGTACAACGATCTGCTCCAGTACTGTGGAGTAAGCGAAGAATACCCCAATGGCCAATGCGCCTCTTTTAAATAACACTGCCATCAGCACGGCTACCATAATATAGCTCATTGCCTGTAACAGAAAATAACCGATGTAAGAGAAGCCTTCAAAACTAAAAGATGCATCGCCCGACATAAAACCAAAGATAACGGCGGTGATAGCTACCACTACGGTAGATAATAAAGCAAATGCTGCAGCCAGCAATATTTTGGAGGTAATGAATTGTTGGCGCGTCCAGCCATCGATAATGTTTTGTCTGTGTGTTTTAAAACTGTATTCGTTGGTGATGGTGAGGATCATGATCAAACCGGGAATAAACAACAGCCAGCTGCTTACGTGGGCAACTGCCTGCCAAACCGTAGGGAAGGAGTAGGGCGGATTGCCCAACACCATAGTGGCAATTCCCTTTGCCTGGCGTTCAGAATATATTATTAATTGAATGCGATAAATGATATAGTTAGCGCCAAAGATGGTAGCCAGGTAAATGCAAAACAGGATCCAGAAAGCACGGTAGTTCTTCAGCTTCATCCATTCTATAGCTAATAATTGCCCCATGTTATTTAGTGTTTTGCGTAAGTTCAAAGAATTTGGTTTCCAGGCTTTTTTTGCGAAGGCGCAGGTGATGAAGTGTTATACCGTGCTCAAAACAATACCGGTTCAATGCTTCCAGTGAGGCGGTGCCTGCGGCGAAAGTCAATTCAACATGCTGGTCGTTTACATACACCCTTTTGGCGCCCGGGTATTGTTGCAGGATGTTTTGCAATTGCTGCAAATTGGCGGCGCCGGTTTCTACAATTTCATCGGTGATCAGTATTTCATCCACATGCCCATGTGTAAGCAGCGTGCCTTTTTGCAAAATGGCTACATGGGTGCAAACTTTCTCCACCTCATCGAGCAGGTGGCTGGCCATGATAATGGTTTTACCGGCCTGGTGTAACTTTTTGATCAGCTCCCGGGTCTCTGCAATACCTACGGGATCGAGGCCATTGGTGGGTTCATCAAAGATAAGCACATCGGGGTCGCCGAGCAGACTGCTGGCAATAGCCAGTCGTTGTTTCATGCCCAGTGAATAGGTGCTGAATTTAGAGAACTTGCGTTGTTCCAGGTTAACCAGTTCCAACACCCGGTTTATGTCTGCGCTGCCCCGTTGTTTGATAGTAGCCGCTATTGTTAAATTCTGTACTGCGTTCAGGTAATGATAAAAATTGGGTGTTTCCAGCAGGGTACCAATCTGTTGCCGGTGCACATGCGAAGGTTCCTCGTCAAACAGTTTAAACGAACCAGAGGAGGCTTTTAATACATTCAGGACAATACCCAGCAGGGTCGTTTTGCCACTGCCGTTAGGGCCAAGGATGCCGAAAACCGAACCTTTGGGCACGGAAAAAGAAACCCCTTTTAATGCCTGAATAGGGCCGTAATTTTTATGTAGATTCTCAACGGTAAGAATTGCCATGTTTACCTGTTTAACGGGTGTTAGAAGTATGTCGCGGCAGTCACGTAAATATTACCGGTGAAGGGCAGAAAAATCAGGTATTTATGAAACTGCAGGGGTATGCTTTTCATGATACAGGCTGGAAAAGCCACCCACCACCGCCTTGCAATTGGTAAAAAACAGTTTATGTAGTTTTAAGTCTTCTATATCGGCTTGTAATACTTTTCGGTAAACGGGGTTCATGGTACCGCCATTGGTATTATCGCCGGCCCGGGCTTCGGGATTGTATTGAAAGGGCGGGTCAACAATAGTGCCGCGGGGATACATAATACCGGGTATGCCCTTGCCCCTGATGTCGAGGTTGGTAGGATGCACCAACCCGATCGTGTGCCCGTATTCATGGGGTGCGGTAGTGGACGTTTGTAAAAGGTTGTCGAGTTTAAAATAACCGGTATTACTGCCGATGTCATCTACAAAGGAAATGTTGCCGTTGGCAAATTCTTCGATGCGAAAAAAGTTAAAGCGTGGATTATCGTTGTACCAAACCTTTTCGGGGTTAAGATCTGGTTCATAAATGCCATCAATTTCAAATTGAACCGTATACATGTCATCATTGATCTTTATTTGGGCGTTGGGTTCATTCCAGTGTTTGCTAATGTCGTTGGCTATTTGCCAGGATAGATCTTTGCTGGCCGCATCCCCATAAAAGAAGATCACAGAATGTATGATGAGCTGATTAGTGGTAGTATAGAGTTCTGCTTCACCCATTCCCTAAATTAACGAAAAAGGCGTCCCGACTGAACGGAACGCCAAATTTTCTCATGTGACGCCTGGTTATCAATTGTGATTATCAATTGCGGATCGGCTTTCCGCCTTTTAAAACGCTTTGAATTCTTTCCAGGGTTTTCTTCTCGCCACATAGTGAGAGGAAGGCTTCCCGTTCCAGATCCAGTAAATATTGTTCAGATACTAAAGTTTGTTCACTTAAATCGCCGCCACACATTACGTAGGCCAGCTTTTTAGCCACCGTTACATCGTGATCGGTGGCGTAGTTTGCCCGCCACATGCCATTAATACCGGCATATAAAGCGCCCAGTGCCGAACGGCCCAGAACTTTTACATCGGTGCGTTGTATCGGGGTAACATACCCACTGTCGAACAGTTCTATCACACTCTTTTTGCCCTCCGCAATACGCCGACCCTGGTTCAATACTACTTCATCTTTTCCTTTGCGTAAAATGCCCAGTTCAAATGCTTCTGCGGCTGAGGTAGCCACTTTGGCCGTAGCTATGGTAAGAAATCTGTTTTTAAGTGTAATGGTGTCTGGTTCGTCTTCGTGCATTTCATCGGCTGCACGTAACACAAATTCTTTGGTGCCACCACCGCCGGGGATCAGGCCCACGCCTAATTCCACCAACCCAATATAGGTTTCAGCGGCCGCACATACTTTATCGGAATGCAAACTCAACTCACAGGCGCCGCCCAGGGCCAGCGCATGAGGCGCTACCACTACCGGCACGGAGGAATAACGTGCCCGCATCATGGTGTTCTGGAACATGCGAATGGCCATATCCAACTCATCGTATTCCTGCTCAACTGCAAACATAAAAATCATGCCTACATTGGCGCCGGCACTGAAGTTGGGGCTGTCATTGGCAATAACCAGTCCTTTGTATTTTTCTTCCGCTTTAGCAATCGATTTTTGAATAGCTTCCAGCACTTCCCCGCCAATACTGCCCATTTTGGTGTTCCATTCCAATCCTAATACATCATCACCCAAATGGTAGAGGCGGCAGTTGCTGTTTTTCCATACGGTCTGGTTCTCAAAATTTTTCATCACTATAAATGCATCGCCACCGGGCAATGATCTATACGATTTTGAGGCTACATCATAATACAGCCGTTTGCCATTCTCAACTTTGAAGAAGCTTTTTACACCGGCTGCCAGCATATCGTTTACCCAGGGGGCAACAGCATAACCGGCTTCCTTCATTTTCTTTACCGTGCCTTCAACACCCAGTACATCCCAGCTTTCGAAGGCGCCAATTTCCCAGCCAAAACCGGCCATCATGGCGTCGTCTACGCGATAGATCTCATCAGAGATCTCGGGTATACGGTGTGAGATATACGAAAACAGTCCGTAATGAAAATGACGATAGAACTCCCCGGCCTTATCGGCACCCGCCACCAGCGCCTTCAACCTGGTATTAAGGTCATCGATGGGTTTGGCCGCTTCAGCTGTTGCAAACTTTGCTTTGGCGCGGGGTTTATACTCAAATGTTTTTAAATCGAGGGTAAATATTTCCTTTTCCCCTTTCTCTCCCTTTTTCTTGGAGAAGAAGCCCTGTCCGGTTTTGTCGCCCAGCTGATTGCTGGCTACCATTTTCTCTAACCAGGCAGGTATAATAAAGGTATCCCGGTGTTCATCATTGGGACAATTATCATACACCCCTTTGGCTACTTTTACCAGGGTATCGATACCCACCACATCGGCTGTTCTGAACGTGGCCGATTTGGGGCGGCCAATGATGGGGCCGGTCAGCGCATCGATCTCGTCGATGGTCAATCCCATTTTATCAACCAGGCCAAAGATGGCCATGATGCCGTATACGCCTATGCGATTAGCAATGAATGCAGGTGTGTCCTTACATAATACGGTGGTTTTACCTAAGTACAGGTCACCATATTGCATCAGAAAATCAACTACAGCTGCATCAGTATGCGGTGTGGGAATTATTTCGAGTAACCGTAAATAACGGGGCGGATTGAAGAAGTGCGTGCCGCAGAAGTGTTTTTTGAAGTCGTCGCTTCGGCCTTCGGCCATCAGGTGAATAGGAATACCTGAGGTGTTGGAAGTAATAAGCGTGCCCGGCGTTCGGTACTTTTCTACTTCTGCAAAGATTTGTTGTTTGATGTCAAGCCGTTCTACCACTACCTCAATGATCCAGTCGCACCCGGAAATAGCTGATAGGTTATCAGTGAAATTACCGGTGGTGATCTTCTTCACCACATCCTTAGTGTAAACAGGAGAAGGGTTGCTTTTTAAAGCAGCTTGCAGCGCATCGTTAACCAGTTTGTTGCGGGCGGTCTTGTTATTGCTTTCCACAGCTTCTTTCGGCACCATATCTAATAACAACACCTGAACGCCAGTACCTGCGAAATGACAGGCTATACGCGATCCCATAACACCACTGCCCAATACAGCTACTTTTTTAATGATTCGTTTAGTCATAAAAAAATAGTTAGCTAAACAACTATTTCCAAAGATAATGATTTCTGCGAAGCAACCAAGAGCTTTTTATAATTTAGCAGGTTTATAAGTACTATACTTTTGATAAGTATTTGTATAAGTTATTGGCTCTCCGTTAAAAAATTGCCATAAACATGCGTAACGATGCGCTTAAAATTTTTACAGCCGGGGTGCGGGCCGTTCAACCGCAGTATTTATTGCCCAGGCATATGCGCTGGCAGCACCAGCAGCTGCAGTTGGGCGAACAGGTTTTTAAACAGCCTGATCTAAATAAGGTACTTGTAATAGGGGCGGGTAAAGCCAGTGCCGCCATGGCCCGGGAAACCGAGCGCATTTTGGGCAACCGCATCGATGCCGGTATCATTGTTACCAAGTATGAACACACCTTTCCACTAAAGACCATTCAGTGCATAGAAGCGGCGCACCCGGTGCCTGACGATAACAGTGTACAGGCCGGCCGGGAAATAATGCGGTTGCTAAAAAATGCTAATGAAAGGGATGTGGTGATTGCTTTAATAAGCGGCGGCGCATCGGCGCTGCTGGTTGATTGTCCGCCCGGCATACTCCTGAGCGAACTGCAGGCTGTTTTTAACCAGCTGCTGCAATGTGGGGCAACCATTGAAGAAATGAATACCGTGCGAAAACATTTATCGGCCGGTATTAAAGGCGGGCAGCTCCTACGCACCGCCTGGCCGGCTACGGTGGTCAGCTTTATTTTGAGCGATGTGATCGGCGACCCGCTCGATATCATTGCCAGCGGACCAACCGTTGCCGACCGCAGTACATTTGCCGATGCCTGGGAAATAGTTCGCCAATACCAGTTGACGGATAAACTACCGGTGAGTATCATCCGTTGGTTACATTTAGGGTTGAATAAAGAGGTGGCAGAAACCCCTAAACCGGATGATCCCATTTTTACAAAGAGCTTCAATTACCTCATTGGCACCAATCGCATTGCGCTGGAGGCCGCTGCTGCCATGGCCCGGGAGTTACATTATACACCTGTGATAGTAACCGATTCGCTGAAAGGAGAGGCGCGTGATAAGGCGCGGGAGCTGGTAACACAGGTACAGCAGTATGATGGGCCGCGTCCTGCCTGTTTATTATTGGGGGGCGAAACAACTGTTACCATCAACAACCCCGGTAAAGGCGGCCGTAACCAGGAGTTTGCCCTGGCTGCGATGATCGCGTTACAACAAGCTTACCCCGATGGCGGCCAAATGCCGGTTTTACTCAGTGCCGGCACCGATGGGACCGATGGCCCAACCAATGCTGCCGGTGCCATAGTTGATAAAGGGGTATTACAACTGACGGCCCAACGGCGACTGTCACCTGAAAAGTATTTAACTCAAAATGATTCCTGGAACTTCTTTGATCAAACCGGCGGGCATGTTATTACCGGGCCAACACATACTAATGTGATGGATATTATTGTGGTGTTGATACCGTAGGGAAGGGCAGTTGGCAGTGGACAGTAGGCAATGGGGAAAAGGCAGAGGGCAAAAGCATTGTCGCGGCAACTAAAAGCAAGAACATAGAATTCTGAACAGTGTTATTTCCTACTGCCCACTGCCTACTGCCCACTGCCTAGTGCCTTTAATTATTTCCTCCCTGCGATACCGCACTCCAGTCAATCTCGGGATCTTTTTTAATCACTTCCTGCATATGGCGTTTCAATAGATCAGCCAATGGCATGTTTTGTTGAACCTGTTCGGCTTGTGATAAAACCAGGTTAAGGTCTTTTAACCCCAGCTGCATACTAAAGGCGGCGGGTGTAAACTGCTGGTTAACGATGATCCTGCTGTAGTTCTGGTATAAGGGGGTATTGAAAATAGTTTGGGAGAAGAAGGCCCACATCTTTTGGGCATCAACGCCACTATTGCTGGCCAGGGCGGCGCTTTCGCCAATGGCTTCCATGGCAGCGGCGATAGTAAAGTTGCCGCATAATTTAACGGTATTGGCGGCTGTGATGCTGTCGCCAAAATCCCACACGCCGGCGCCACCGGCATCTTTTAACAACTGTTCAAATTGCTGACGCAGTTTGGCATCACCAGATACCACAAAATTCAGTTTACGGGCGCGTGCCGCATCGGGCCGGCCAAACACTGGGGTGGCCAGGTATTGGGAGCCGTTTTGTGTATGCAGTTTGCTTAACTCTTCTGCGGTAAGTGGTAATATGGTGCTCATGGAAAGGTGTACACCGCCGGGCTGCATATTGGCCACTAATCCATCAGCGCCTTCTGTGATTGTTTGCAAAGCTTTATCATCAGATACCATGGTAATGATGAACGCACATGCTGCGGCCAGTGCTTTTACCGATCCAACCTCGATAGCGCCTTTGTCAACCAATGGTTTTGTTTTGGAAGCCGTGCGGTTGTATACATACAACTCATGACCGCTTTCCAGGATGTTCTCTGCTATGGGCGTGCCCAGATTTCCCAATCCAATAAATCCGATTTTCATATAATAGTATTTTAAAAAAGAACCCCACTTGCTTTGCCATTATGCAAAACAAGTGGGGCACAATGGTGAATAAACTATTTAGCTTACTGAAGAACCGTTGTCGATAGCATCGATGGGATTGACGAAATGCAGTTTGCCTGCTTTGTCTTCCGCCATCAATATCATGCCATTGCTTTCGATACCGCGCATTTTGCGGGGGGCCAGGTTGGCTACCACCACCACCTGTTTATTGATGATGTTATCGGGTTGAAAATGTTCTGCGATACCCGATACGATGGTACGGGTTTCAAAACCCAGGTCAACCTGTAATTTTAAGAGCTTATCAGCTTTTGGTACTTTTTCTGCAGCCACAATGGTGCCTACCCGAAGATCGAGTTTGGCAAAATCGTCGTATACGATCTGTGCTTTCAGGGCATCAGGTTGTGTATCGGCGTCGGTGGCTGGTTTTGTTTCCGCGGGTTGTGCCGGTTTAATAAGTCCGGCTTTTAATTTGGCGACCTGTGCTGTTATTTCATCATCTTCAATTTTCCGGAACAGTAACTCTGGTGCACGTAAGCTATAACCCACACTCAGCAATTTTGTTTTACCGGCATTTTCCCAATCCAGCATTTTTTCCACCACCTTCATCAGGTGCAGCATTTTTTTAGCCGTGGTGGGCAGAAAAGGATTGATCAGGATCGCCAGGTTGGCGGTTAACTGTAAACAGATATGCAAACAGTTGTCGATCAGCTTTTGTGCTTCAGGATCTGACTCCAGGCGTTTGGCAACGATCCAGGGTTCTTTTTCCTGCATGTATTTGTTGCCTTTACGGGCCAGGTCAATGACTTCGAACAGGGCATCGCGGAATTTGAAGTTCTCGATACTTTCTTCCACTCTGGTTTTAGCAATCTCAAACTCTGCCAGTATGTTTTTGTCGGTGTTGTCCAGTACATCGGTATGCAATGGGGGAACTTTGCCACCGCACAATTTATGCATCAGCACAAGTGCCCGGTTCACGAAGTTGCCGAAGATACTAACCAGTTCGCTGTTATTACGGTCCTGAAAATCCTTCCAGGTAAAATCATTATCCTTGGTTTCAGGGGCATTGCTGCAAAGCACATACCGCAATACATCTTCGCAACCAGGGAAATCCTGTATATATTCATGCACCCAAACCGCCCAGTTGCGGCTGGTGCTTACTTTATCGCCTTCAATGTTCAGGAACTCATTGGCCGGTACGTTATCGGGCAGTACAAATCCACCGTGTGCTTTTAACATTGCGGGGAAAATGATACAGTGGAAAACGATATTGTCTTTTCCGATAAAGTGTACCAGTTTGGTGTCTTCCTGGCACCAGTAATCAGCCCATTCCTCGGTTAATTCTTTAGTAGCGGAAATATACCCGATTGGCGCATCGAACCATACGTACAGCACTTTGCCTTCGGTATCGGGCAGGGGAACCTTGATGCCCCAACTGCTGTCGCGCGTCATGGCGCGGCTTTGCAGGCCGCTGTCGAGCCAGCTTTTACACTGTCCGTATACGTTGTTTTTCCATTCGGTATGGCCTTCCAGGATCCAGCCCTTCAGCCATTCCTCATAGTTTTGCAGCGGGAAATACCAGTGTTTGGTTTTCCGTTTTACCGGCACAGCATCGCTGAGGGTGCTGCGCGGCTGGATCAATTGCTCAGGACTTAAGGAAGAACCGCAACGTTCGCACTGATCGCCATACGCATTGGGATTGGCGCAAATGGGACAGGTACCGGTAATGTACCGGTCGGCCAGGAACGTATTGGTTTTTTCATCATAAAATTGTTCGGTCTCTTTTTCCTCGAACAGTCCATCGTCGTACAGCTTTTTGAAAAAAGCAGCTGCAGTTTCGTGGTGCACCTGGTTGCTGGTACGGGAATAGATATCGAAAGAAATGCCCATCTGTTCCATACTTTCTTTGATCAGGGCATGGTATTTATCTACAACTTGTTGCGGCGTTACGCCTTCTTTCATGGCGCGAATGGTAATGGGAACCCCATGTTCATCACTGCCACCAATGAATTTGATATCTCTTTTCTGCGCCCGTTGGTAACGCACGTAAATATCAGCCGGTAAATAGCAGCCTGCCAGGTGACCGATGTGCACCGGGCCATTGGCGTATGGCAGGGCCGCTGTGACTAAATAGCGCTTAAAATTGCTCATTTTGGTAATCCTCTTTAGTATTTCTGACTATCAACCTTTTGTGCCCGCCGAATCCGCCAACTGTTGGAGTAGGAGGGCACGAAGGTGGATTGCAAAAATAACGAGTTTCCGGTTACCGGTTGCCAGTTACCCGTTGCAGGGTACAGGTTTTCCGGTTCCAGGTTCTTAGTTCTGGGTTCTGAGTTCTTCGTTCGAGGTTATCGGCCTTCCCCGGCTTCGCCAGCTGGCGGAAGGAGAGGGCCGCGACGCGGTTGCCGTGCAGAGGTGTATTGCTTACAGACGAAGGGAAGAGTTGAAAAGGTTGGGAAAAGAAAGATTTAGGTAAAATGTTAGTTAAGCACCCAGTAACAAATGCCAAACCAAACGGCCACAAAAAACACAATGAACAGCGCATCGCCCGATATTTCAGAAAAACGCTTTTTGCGTATAGCCAGCTGGTATACTACCCAGCCAACAAGGGCCACAGCAACAAATATGGCTTGAATAAAACGTCCGTACATGAAAGTAAATTTAGTGTTTTAGATTCCTGTAGCATAAAACTTTCAGCTATATTTAAAAATCATATCTAAGTACATGAACCGTAAATATTTTTTATCCTCGTTCCTGGTAGCCGGTTTGCCTTTGCCTGGTTGGTCTGCGTGGTGTAGCGATGGCGACTCCGATGCTCCGGCGCCTGTTCTGCCCCGCTATTTAAAACCCGGCGATACAATTGGTATTACCTGTCCGGCCGGCTTTATTACCCTGCCTGAAATACAACCGGCGATGTTGCAAATGATAGAGTGGGGGTTCAACATAAAGGTGGGGGATACGGTAGGAAAAAAGGATTTTACATTCGGCGGTACCGATGAAGAACGGGCGCACGATTTTCAACAAATGATCGACGACCCCAAAGTAAAAGCCATTATGTGTGCCCGTGGGGGCTATGGCTTTGTCCGGATCATCGATAAATTGGATTTCACCAAACTGGTTGCCCACCCCAAATGGATCATCGGCTTCAGCGATATTACCGTTTTGCACTGCCACCTGAACCGGAATTATGGCATTGCCTCCATTCACTCTAAAATGTGTAACAGTTTTCCCGATGACTGGAATAAAGCCGAACCCATTCAAATAGAAACGATCCTCAGCATAAAACAGGCCCTTACCGGGCAGAAGATGAAGTATACCGTACCGGTAAATCCACTGAATAAACCGGGCAGGGCCGAGGGTACCCTCATTGGGGGAAACCTGAAGCTTATTGAAACGCTGGCCGGTACCAAATCCGATCTGCGTACCACCAATAAGATCCTGTTTGTGGAAGATACCGGGGAATACCTGTACAGCATCGACCGCATGTTCTGGAACCTGAAACGTACCGGCAAGCTGGAAAAACTGGCCGGACTGATAGTGGGTGGTTTTAAGATAAAGCCCGACGATCCCGGTGAAGAGTTTGGCCGCACCATTCAGGATATTGTGCTGGAAAAGGTGAAAGATTACCATTATCCTGTGTGTTTCGACTTTCCCGTTGGCCACCAGCGGAATAATTATGCATTAAAATGCGGGGTTAAACACCAGCTGACCGTTTCTAATGAAGATGTAATACTGCGGGAAATTTAAGCGTGAAATGGTTTGCTTATTTTTGCGCATTCGTAATAACAACAACAATGGTAAAAGTTCCTCCTTATTTACAGCCGGGTGATACAATAGCTTTGGTATGTCCTTCAGGATATATGGCAATTGAAAAAGCGCAAACCTGTATCGATGTATTGAAAGAATGGGGTTACAAAGTAAAAGTAGGCACTACCGTTGGCAGCCATTCCACTACTTACTTTTCCGGTACCGATGAGGAACGGCTCATCAATTTTCAACAGATCCTGGACGATGATGATGTGAAGGCCGTGCTCTGCGCCCGTGGGGGTTATGGCTTAAGCCGTATTATCGATCACATCAGTTTCAAAAAATTTAAGAAGAACCCGAAGTGGGTGATCGGGTTTAGCGATATAACCGTGCTGCATTCCCATATCTATGCCAACTATGGCATTGCTACCCTGCATGCACCCATGGCCGGAGCTTTTAACAACGACGGTTATAAGAACGAATATGTACAATCGCTGAAGCATGTAATGGAAGGAGGAAGCATAAAGTATGAAGTGGCCGGCCATGCCTTTAACAGAAAGGGCGAAGCCATAGGCGAGCTCATAGGCGGCAACCTGGCATTGCTGGCGCATTTGGTAGGAACAGCTTCCGATATAAAAACAAAAGGGCGGATCCTGTTCCTGGAAGATGTGGGCGAATACATCTACAATATCGATCGCATGATGCACCAGTTAAAACGCAGTGGTAAACTGGAAAAACTTGCCGGACTGATCATTGGCGGTTTTACCGATACCAAAGATACCGAACGGCCATTCGGACAAACAGTGTATGAAATTATCCGCGATATAGTGAAGGAATACGATTATCCGGTTTGCTTTGACTTCCCTGTAAGCCATGAGAAAGAGAATTATGCGCTGAAGGTAGGAGTTGGGTACAAGTTGAAGGTGGGAAAATCGAAGACAGTGTTGATTAGTTGAGTTGTGAGTGGTGAGTGGGCACGCGAAGTTTCACTTTGTCTTAAGTTCCACGGGAGTTCCACGCGCCATTTATACAGTTCCACAGGTTCCACGGTACTTAACATTTTGGTAATATAGTTTTCCTTGCACGGTTGAATAACTCCGTTATACCTTTGTATAACCAAAGTCAGAATTATGAAAATTGAAGAACACACTGGCCTTTGGAGTAGTATTCAACAATTTCCACTCGATGACCCCAATGCAGCAATTACTTTCTCTCACAAACTGGCTGCAAAGCAAAACTGGTTACCATTCTTTACAGAACGGGTCATTGAAGAATACCGGAAATTCCTCTTCTTGTGTTGTATCTCTCCAAATGGCGCTTCGCCTTCACAGGTTGTAGACGAAGCATGGCACCTGCACCTCACGTACACAAAATCCTATTGGATCGACTTGTGTAAAAACACACTCAACAAAGACATTCACCACCATCCATCCCGGGGAGGGGATGAAGAAGACCACAAACACCATGATTGGTATGCCGAAACCTTACTCCTGTATGAGTCGGTTTTTGGCTCACCACCGCCAGATGACATTTGGCCGCCACCGCAAAATGAATTGCCAATACGAGAACCGGCCTGGCATATCCGAAATGAAGTATTAGTTCTTATTGTAACATTGTTAAGTCTCCCGCTCATTGCAAGTGCCATTCAGCACAACGTTTTATTTCCTTTTGCACTCACGGGGCCCCAGTTTTTATCCTTCTTTCCGTGGCTGGCACTAAGTTGTATTATTAGCTATATCATTCTTCAGGCAGACAAATGCCGGCCTTTACAAAAACTGGCAGATGAACACTTTCCCACTGATGCTACTATTTATCAAACCGCCCAACTCCTCTATGGTAAACACCGGGCTGTGCAAACGGCCATCATAGACCTGATACGAAGGAATCTGATCGAGCTTACTGTTGATAAAAGATTCCTGGTTCATAAAAACAGGTACCATGCGGTGGACAATGAACAGAATCCGCTGATAACCGGGTTGCTAAATGAGCCCAACGACAGTACCAGTTATGAAGGAATAGTCAATAATTGGTTCAATGAAGAGACCGCGAAACACCCGGCTTTGCAAAAGCTGTACTTACTGGCTTATCGCAAAGAGTCTTTCATCAAAAGATACAATCTGCTGATTATTCCTTTTGCAGTGGGGATAGCGAGATTCTGTCAGGGGTTATACCACGAAAGACCGGTAAGTTACCTCATCGCGGAAATGATGGGTTACTCGTTTGTTTGCTACCTTGTTTCAGAGTACTTATCGCGAAAAAGAATAGTACTCGATAAAGTAGAAGTGCTTACAAAGAACAATAAAGGAGTGAATACGTTGTATGATGATTATGTAGTATCCAGTTTCGCACAAAAGGGCGACAGCGCCATCGTATGGTTTGCGGAAGGCGCCCTGCTGGCAAGCATCTTTGCACCTTACCCCGTCCTGAACCATAACAAGGTCGCAGGAAATGATCTCAACGTCAGTAGTTGCAGCAGCTGTAGCAGTGGCGGTGATGGCGGTGGTGGATGTGGCAGCAGCTGTGGCGGCGGATGCGGAGGCTGTGGTGGTGGATGCGGAAGTTAAGGCTATAGTTTTAAGTTCAAAGTTTTAGGTACAACGTTCTACATGTAAATTTTGCCCGCCCCAATAGGCGGGTTTGTTGTTTATATAACTTGCCTGTCAAATTAAAAAAGGTGCATTCCGCCATGATGGAACACACCCTTTAATTGTCAAACTATCCAAGCTATAATTTTCTCCTGTGCTGTTGCTATAATGAAAGATTAGATTGCTTCACAAATGTTCTATAATTTTGTTTATAAAGCAAATTGATTAATATTATAGAACCATAGATAAAATCTATTTATGACCTTTGTACAGTTGGAATATGTGGTAGCAGTAGATACATACCGGCATTTTGCCTCCGCTGCCGAGCATTGTTTTGTTACCCAGCCTACCCTAAGCATGCAGGTACAAAAACTAGAAGAAGAATTGGGTGTAAAGCTCTTCGATCGCAGTAAACAACCTGTTGTGCCTACTGAAATTGGTATAGAGATCATTGAGCAGGCACGCCGCATTCTGTCGGAGAAAAACGTGATCAACGAGCTGGTTCAAACCAAAAAAGGTATCCTCACGGGGGAACTGCGCATCGGTATTATACCCACCCTGGCGCCCTATTTACTCCCCCTGTTCATCCAGAGCTTCTACAAAAAATACCCGCATATAAAACTGGTGGTGCAGGAACTGATGACAGAATACATTGTTACCCGCCTGCGGGAAGGCCGCATCGATGTCGGTATTCTGGTAACGCCTTTACAGGAAAATGGCATCAAGGAACATGTATTGTTTTATGAGGAAATGCTGGCCTATGTTTCCCGTAAAAATGTAGCGTATAAAAAAACGTATGTATTGCCGCAGGACATTGACCCCGAGAAATTATGGTTGCTGGAAGAGGGGCATTGTTTCCGTTCGCAGATCGTAAACCTGTGCGAATTACGCCGCGCCAGTGAAATGGGCACCCATTTCGAATACGAAGCGGGCAGTATTGAAACCCTCCGCCGGATGGTGGAACTGAACGACGGCATCACCATATTACCCGAGCTCTCTACACTCGATATGACGACCCGCCAATCTCAATTGATCAGGCATTTTAAAAAGCCCGCGCCCATGCGCGAAGTAAGTATTGTAGTGCACCGCGATTTTGTAAAAAAGCGATTGATCGAAGCGCTGAAGGAGGAGATCATTAATGCAATACCTGATAAAATAAAACTGAATAAGGATTTGAATGTGGTGCCTATTTAAGTAACGAATCCATTTTTTGTTTATACACCGGGAACGCAGGTAAATCATTATGATGTCCACCTTCAATGGTAACAAACACATCCTGCGGTTTTAAATACGGCTTCAATTGATTGCAATTGCGGATAGGAATGGTATTGTCATCCGTACCATGGAATATAACCACCGGATTGGTGATCTCCTTCAGGTATTGCCAGGTAGGAATTTTAAACTTGATCATATTGTTAACGGGGTATACCGGCAGCCAGCTGCCGATAAGGGAAGGAAAACTGTAATACGGTGATTCCAGGATCAGTGTTTTACAATCGCGCAGGGTGGCCAGCTGGGCCGCAATACCGGTACCCATTGATTTTCCGTATAAAATGATGCTGTCCTTCGAATACTTTGCCTGCGCCAGTTTGTAAAATACCAGCGACCAGTCATACAACTGCTGTTCAGTAAAAGCACCGGTGCTTTTGCCATATCCGGGATAGTCGATCATCCACACCTCATATCCCCGGCTGGTAAAATCGGGGGCTGCCTTCGCATAATGGGCGATGTTTTCCTTATTGCCATGAAAATACAACACCACTCCTTTGGGCTGCGGTTGATTGGCCGCGAATTGAATGATGTTGATGTTCGACTTTTGCGAGTATGGGAGGTTAACTTCCTTAAAAGGATAAGGAAAGGTGTATTGCGAATGTTCGGATAATTCCTGCGGATGGAAGAGGATTTTGTCCTGCCCGTAATAAATGGCAATCCCAATAGTACAATATATGAGAATGAATACTTTAAGCCAGCGGAAGAGGATCTTCTTTTTCATAACTGGGCTGCAAGATAATACTCCTGCGTGGAGTGGAACTATCAATATTTTAGTATGTCCCTGATAAAATTATGATACTCAGGAAAGGAAGGCAGGTTATTATGACGGCCGCCAACGATTCGGATGAGGGTAATTTTATTGGGGTTGATGGCCTGCAGTTTTTCGCTGTGTTTGAGAGGGATCAGGCGGTCGCGGGTACCATGAATGATATAGGTATGGCAGTTTACGTGGCGGATCCATTTATCGGTGCGCAGGTGATATCGTAATACCCAGTTTACAGGCAAAATGGGCAGGAACCGTTTTACCACAATACGGAAATTATAATAAGGGGAATCCAGGATCAGGTAGCGCGGTTTGTTGTCTGATGCGATCTTGGCGGCAAAACCACTGCCGATGCTGCGGTCATAGACAATAATGTGGTGTTCGGGATACTTGCCAATTAAAACATTATAAACAAACTGCATGTCATCCAGCATATCCTTTTCACTGCGTTTGCCGGTACTTTTGCCAAACCCCCGGTAATCAACCAGTACCACATCGTAATCGTACCGGTAAAAATCACGGGCATACTTAGCCCAGCCTTTTATACTGCGGGTATTGCCATGAAAATACAGGATCAGTCCCTTGGGTTCGGCACGGTAAAAGTGCAGCCCATTGATGCGCACACCGGGGGATACATCAAAATTTAATTCATTGAAGGGCACATCGTACCGGAACTGAAAATCGGGAGGTAATCTTTCAGGTTTGAAGATAAAACGGTCCTGGATGAAATAAGCTACTATCGTTAATAGCAACAGGCTTCCGGCAATATAGTAAACGAAAGTTGGCAATAGTTATGGTTACAGTTTACAAGTTACTGTATTTCATCTTTGCCCTCTGCCTTCTGCCCTTTGAATTTACAAACTTTCTTCGCCGTGATAAACCCTTTTCAGGTTCAGGTTGGGTACCGGCGCTACTATAAGCGGGAATTTTTCGATGGTCACGTTGCTGACATCCAAACCAAAACCGCGTTCTTCCGACAGGCTGTATTCCTTCACCATGAAGTACAGGCGCATGATCATCTTCTCGAAGAAAGGCAGTTCGATATCCTGGCTCAGATATTTTTCCATTACAATGAACTGGAAATCGCCTACCACATTGTTCCGTTCCAGGCTTTCGTACCGGCTGGTAATATTCACCTCTTTATTGGCAACCAGGTCGGCCACCACTTTGCGGAACATGAGGTTGATCTTGGGCTCCATTCTGAACCCTAAGCGGAACTCAACCCTGATGATGTCATTGGGGATAATATGATCTACCGAATACTCGCAGGTATAGGGATCGTCGAGGGTATCGACGTGCACAAACCAGTAGATATCGGCCCGTTTGGGCTTTTTATTCAGGATGGAATAAATGATCTTATGCTCAATTTCCTTGGGGTTATTGGCACTGGTAAGGTATACCAGGTGGGTGGCGTACTTGGGTACGGTTTTGTCGTTGCTCAATTCCTGGATCTGGGGGATATAATGTTCCAGGCGAACAAACTCCACATACCGGTTCTTGATCTTACGGCTGCGGTACCAGATGTACATTACAAAGAACAGACAGCCGCCTACCAGCAGGGTTACAAAACCACCATGGGGGAATTTCTCCAGGTTGGCGAACAGGAACGACAGTTCCAGGGTGAAATAAACTATGAGGAACATATAGATCCAAATAGGTTTGGCCCGTCGGCTTACCAGAAAGTTCGCAAACAGGATGGTAGTGGCGAGCATACAGATGGTGATGGCCAAACCATAGGCCGCATCCATATTGCTGGATTTTTTAAAGTATAACACCATGCCCACACAACCCACAAACAACAGCATATTTATGCCGGGTATATACAGCTGGCCCCTTTCTTCGGTGGGGTAATTGATCTTCAGCTTTGGCCACAGGTTCAACCGCATGGCTTCACTGATAAGCGTAAACGACCCGCTGATAAGGGCCTGGCTCGCAATGATGGCTGCGGCAGTGGATATTAAAATGCCCGGGATCAAAAACCAGTGCGGCATAATAGCGTAGAACGGGTTGAACCCGGCACTGATCATATCGTGGGTGATTACTTTACCATGGTAGTTCGAAAGCAGGAAAGCGCCCTGGCCCAGGTAGTTCAGGATCAGCGTGCTTTTAACAAAGATCCAGGAATACCGGATGTTGGCCCGGCCGCAGTGGCCCAGGTCACTATACAGGGCTTCGGCCCCGGTTGTACAAAGGAAAACGGCTCCTAACAGCCAGAAGCCTTTGGGATAATTAGCCAGTAAATCTATTGCGTAATAAGGGCTGAGTGCTTTAAAAATATGCATGTCGTCCAGCAGGTGAGAGGCGCCCAGTAAACCCAGCATACAGAACCAGCAGAACATGATGGGTCCGAACATTTTGCCTATGGATGCGGTACCGAATTGCTGCAGAAAGAACAGTACGCTTAAGATGGCAATAACAATATAAACAATGGTATTATCTTCAATATGGCCAAGGGCCTTGATATTGCGTAAACCTTCGATGGCGGAGGTAACCGAAATGGGTGGAGTGATCATACCGTCGGCCAACAGGGCAGCGCCCCCCAGCATGGCGGGCAGTACCAGCCACCTTCTTTGCCGTCGCACCAGTGCGTATAACGAAAATATGCCCCCTTCGCCGCGGTTATCGGCTTTAAGGGTAAGCACTACGTATTTGAGAGTGGTTTGCAGGGTGAGTGTCCAGATAATACAGGACAATGAACCCAGAATCAATCTTTCATCTATCGTCCGGCCACCTGTAATTGCTGTCAGTACGTATAATGGAGATGTTCCTATATCGCCATAAATAATTCCTAACGCAATTAGTAAAGTGGCAACTGTTACTTTATTTAATTTATTGCCCACGGTAGTTGTCGCTTATCCCGTTTATCAAAGGGTTTTTTGTAAAAATAATAGAACCCCGGGTTAGTAACCCGGGGCGCGCTGATACAAAGGTATACGTAAAAAAATTAATTCTCCACGGTTTTATAACGTCAAATCATTAAGGGAACGAAATTTATGCAGTTTGGGTTGTTTGTGAATCAGGAAAAATGAATGCTTAAATTTATATTGAAAGTTTGGGCAGCCGTTTAACAATCAGTAATTTGGCATATAACATGTATTTCACCATCATGACGAAATATTGCGAAAAAATCGGGCGACAGGCGTTCCTGGTAACGCTGTTGCTGGTTGCCTTTTCCACAATCAGTACCGCTCAGAAGATCACTTATTCCGAAGCAGAACGGGAAGACAGCCGCCGTACAGATTTTGAGATCATCGGTAAAATTGGGCAGAATGTGCTTGTTTTTAAAAATAACCGCAACGAAAACGCCATCAGTGTTTACAACCAGGAGATGAAATTGCTCGACCGGGTGAAAGTGGATGCGTTAGACGACCGGTGGATCAATGTGGATTTTGTGCCCTACACCGATCACGTTTGGATGATCTACCAGTTTCAGCGCAGAAGTATTGTCTATTGCATGGCGGTTAAGCTCGATGCCAATGCCAAACGCCTGACCGAGCCCGTAGAGTTGGATACTACCCGTATCGGCTGGGCTGCCAGCAACAAATTATACAGCACCATCTTCAGCGACGACAAGCAAAAGATCATGGTATTCAAGATCAATAACAAGAACCCGAAAAACTTCCTGTTTACCACCCAGTTGTATAATTCTGAAATGCAATTGCAGAACAAGCACCATATGAGCATGACCATGGAAGAGCGGAACGATTACTTTACCGATTTTCTGCTCGATAACGATGGTGACATGGTCTTCGGCAAGTTTATTCGAAAGAACGGGAGCGATTACATCACCAACCTGGAACTGGTCACTAAAAAGGCAGGGGAGGAGAAGTTCACCGTCAGGGACCTAAACCACAAAGACGAACGGGTGCTGGATGAGGTGAAGGTGAAAATCGATAATACAAACAAGCGTTATGTGTTTTCGGCGCTGTATTATAAACAAAAACGGGGAAATGTAGAAGGATTGTACACCGTGATCTGGGATAAAACGGCCGATTCGGTGCTGAAGGAAATAATGCTCACCTTCAATGACGACCTGCGCAAACAGGCCAAGGGGCCCGATGCCAACCTGCGCATAGCCTTTAATGACTATTTCATTAGTGATATTATCATAAAACGCGACGGCGGTTATATACTTACCGCCGAATCCATGTATACTACATCGCGGGGCGGTACGTTTAATAGGTGGGATTATCTGTATTATAACAATCCCTGGTCGTCGCCACTCGATTATAGTTACTGGTCGCCTTACTATAGTCCCTGGCGGTCGCCGTGGAACCGGTATGGAGGTTCGGCTGCTACCCGGTACCATGCAGAAAACATCATGGTACTGTCGTTCGACAAGGATGAAACCCTGCAATGGAGCAATGTGATCTCCAAAACGCAATTTGACGATGAAACAGATGCGTTGGTATCGCACACACTGATGAATACCGGCGGCGAGTTGCATTTTTTATTTAATTTATACGAACGCAGGACCCTGTTGTTGAACGATCACAGCGTAGGCGCCGATGGTAAAATAACCCGGCATCCCACGTTGAAAAACCTGGAAAGAGGCGTGGAATTCATGCCCAGGCTGGCAAAGCAGATCAGCGCCAGCTCTATTATCGTTCCATGTCAGTACAGAAACTATCTTACTTTCGCCAAAATTGAATTTTAAATTATTGTTTGAGTGACAGGAATATTCAAGCAAAAAACCTCCAGCAATATTGTGTTATTGCTGGTTTATGGTTTAGTTCTGAAATTTAACTGCTTTCTGCACCCTGCCGGTCCAATACAACAACCGGAAGATCACTTTTTATACAACTGGCTTATAGAGTGGCTAAAGCCCCTGCATATACCAGGGGTATTGTATGTGCTCATCACGTTTTTACTGCTGTATGGCCAGGCGCTTTTATTCAACCGCATTTGTAACGACCAGAAGTTATTACCGCGGCCCAATTACCTGCCGGCCATGGCGCACATGCTCACCACTTCACTTTTTGTGGAGTGGAACTACTTTTCGGCACCCCTGCTGGCCAATACCTTCCTGATCTGGACCTTTTACCGCATGACCACACTGCCCACTATTCAAAAACCGGCGGCAGCCATTTTGGGAATTGGGATACAAATGGGTATTGTTACCTTATTATACAAACCAGCGGTTGTATTTGTGCTGCTGGTATTACTGGCCCTGTTTATTATGCGGCCTTTCCGCCTGCGGGAATGGGCCATCAATGTACTGGGGATCACCATGCCGTATTATTTCCTGGCGCTGGTGTTGTACCTGGGCAATAAATGGGACTGGAACAAGATAAAACCGGTTTTCAACATTGGTTTGCCCGCTATCCCCTCCTCCGTTTACACCACCATCAGTATTACCCTGCTGATTGTGCCGTTTATAATCGGGGGGTATTATGTACAGGCGAACCTCAATAAAATGTATATCCACGTACGTAAAAGCTGGAGCCTGTTGTTGTTGTACCTGATCATGGCCATGCTGATCATTATGGCCGATGGCGGCAATAATTACATCAGCTGGATGCTGTGTTCGGTGCCTATTACGGCCTTTCATGCCGCCGCTTACTATTACATCAATTCCCGCCGCCTGCCCATGATCATTCACTGGATCTTGTTTGGCTATGCGATCTATCTTAATTACTGGCTTATCTAATAGGTTGAAAATTATCGTTTTATAATTGCTGTTTCAGGTTCTGGGTTCCAGGTTTCAAGGAAATTCTTAATATGGCTCCCTGTAACATGTAACTTGAAACCTGTAACCGCAACTTATGTTATCTTTGCACCTTGTTTGTATAAATACCCGCTTAAATCAATAAATACCCGCTAATGAAATTTGGTGTTGTAGTTTTCCCCGGTTCCAATTGCGATCGCGATATGCAGGATGCCTTGCAAAATGATCTGAATCAGGAAGTAATCATGTTATGGCACAAAGAAAAGGACCTCAGCATGTTCACTACAGATGACTGTATTGTACTGCCAGGCGGCTTTTCTTATGGCGATTACCTGCGTACTGGCGCCGTTGCCCGGTTCAGCCCTATTATGCAAAGTGTGATTGAATTTGCCAATAAAGGCGGCAAGGTGCTGGGGGTTTGTAATGGCTTCCAAATATTATGTGAGGCGCATTTGTTGCCCGGCGCGTTATTACGCAATGCCAATCAACAATTTATTTGCAAGAACGTCCACATTAAAGGCGTAGGAGCTGATAAAGCACTGAAAATACCGATCGCCCATGGCGAAGGAAGATATTTTGCCGATGAAGCCACATTAGATAAACTGGAGAAAAACAACCAGGTAATATATCGTTATTGCAATGAAAGTGGCGAAATAACACAACTGAGCAACCCCAATGGTGCCATTCGCAATATTGCCGGAATATGTAATGAAGGACGCAATGTGTTTGGCATGATGCCGCATCCCGAAAGAGCAACGAACGATTCTCTGGGAAATACCGATGGCCGCATTGTTTTAGAGTCATTGATCATTGGAGCGAACGCCGTTGCCAATCAAAAAGCTGCGTTGGTAAATTTTTAGAAAATTATTAAGATATTTTCTTAGACTTTTGGAACAGGTAAACTGTTTTAATAAGTAAACAAAACAACATGAAGGTAACTCTGCTCTCTCTTTTTGTAATGATGATCAGTGCTGTGTCTTTTGCACAGTCAAATACCCAGGTTAAATGGGCGTTTTCAAGCAAGAAAATAGCCGATAAAACATATGAATTGCATGCGACAGCTACTGTCACCGGCAACTGGCATATTTATTCTCAAAATGTAGGAGTAGACGGACCTATTGCTACTTCCTTTACTTTTACCAAAAACCCATTGGTTGCCATGGATGGCACACCAAAAGAAAATGGTAAACTGATAAAGAAGAGCGAAGAAGTATGGGGTGGAGAAGTACGGTATTACGAAAACAAGGTTGAATTTATACAGGTAGTTAAAACAAGATCCGCAGCAAAAACTAATGTGGCTGGTAAAGTGGAGTACATGGTTTGTAACGATGAAAAATGTTTACCGCCATCAGAAACAACTTTTTCTGTTGCCATCGGTGGTTAAAACTGTGTAATGTAAGTTAACAATGATATAAACGGGTTCTTATTGAAAGAACTCGTTTGTTTTTTTAAATCAACCAGTATCTGTTTTATGAAACATTTTCTATGGAGCTTAATAGTGCTGCTTTTTATTAACTCCACTGTGGTTAAGGGACAGGATTCAACTGCTTATCAATGGGAAGTATCCGGTAAAAAAGTACAGGATAAAGTATACGAATTAACTTTCACAACAACCGGCAACCCCAAATGGCAATTATATGGCGTCAATGAGGTGATCAGCGATGTGCCTGCTGCTGAATTGGAGTTGGCCGATTCTTCCATACAAATAACCAGGCCTTTTAAAGAAACAGGCGATAACAAAGCATTCAAAAATCCCATTTTTGACAATGCCTCCTTTAAGATCTACGAAGGAAAAGCCGCATTTACCGCAACGGTAACCTTTACCGGCGATGTGCCGGCGAAGCTGTTGGGTACGTTTCGTTATACTTATGGAAAGGGCGATGAGTTCTATCCGTTAAATGCTTGTGCGTTCTCTGTGCCACTCGAAGGCGGGGTAGCTGCAACCAATGACATCCTGGTAAAATCGTTCGATCTGAAACACCCGGTAAGCGGATGTGGCGACGAGAATACTGGCGGCAAAGGTATGCTGAGCATTTTCTTTCTGGGTATGCTAGGTGGCTTTATAGCCTTATTTACACCCTGTGTGTTCCCGTTGATCCCATTAACGGTATCGTTCTTTACCAAACAATCGAAAGACAAAAAGAAAGGAGTATCCAATGCTATCATGTACGGATTCTCTATTTTCCTGATCTATATTTTACTGAGTATTCCGTTCCATCTGGTAAGCGGTGTAAACCCCGAGATACTCAATAACATCAGTACCAACATCTGGCTGAACATTACCTTCTTTCTCATTTTCGTGTTCTTTGCCATTTCGTTCTTTGGGTATTTTGAGATCGGTTTGCCCAGCGGGCTTGCCAATAAAATTGATTCCAAATCGGGCATGAGCAGCCTGGGCGGCATCTTCTTTATGGCCATGACCCTGGCCATAGTTTCCTTCTCCTGTACTGGCCCCATCCTGGGCTCATTACTGGCTGGTACAGCGGCTGAAGGTGCGTGGCCGTTAACAGTAGGCCTGGCAGGTTTTGGTCTCGCCCTGGCGCTGCCATTTGCTTTATTCGCCATGTTTCCCGGTTGGTTACAATCGTTGCCCAAAGCGGGTGGCTGGTTGGGCAGTGTAAAGGTGGTGTTGGGCTTTTTAGAACTGGCCATGGCCGTGAAGTTTTTATCGAATGCCGACCTGGTAAAACAATGGGGCATACTAAAAAGAGAAGTATTTATCGGCATCTGGGTAATAGTAGGCATTTGTATCGTGTTGTACCTGTTGGGTAAGATCAAATTCCCGCACGACAGCCCGGTTAAAAAGTTCAGCAAAACAAGGATCGCGTTTATTGTTTTGTTTAGTGCTGCCACCCTGTATGTGATACCCGGTTTAACCAATACGCACAGTGCCAACCTGGGACTGATCAGTGGTTTTCCGCCACCGCTTTGCTACAGTCTGTATAAGAACCCGGTGAACTGTGAAAAGGGAATTGAACCCTTGCGAAATGATTACCAGGAAGCATTGGCGCGGGCTAAAAAGGAAAACAAACCTGTATTGATAGACTTTACCGGTTGGGCCTGTGTAAACTGCCGCCGCATGGAAGAGAACGTATGGACCGATGAAAAGGTAGGCGAACTGATAAAGGATAAATTCATCATTGTATCGCTGTATGTAGATGAAAGAAGGACGTTACCTGCTACACAACAGGTTGATTTCACTACCAAAACCGGTTCGCAAAAGAAGATCATTACGGTGGGGGACAAATGGGCTACTTTTCAGTCAGAAAATTTTGATGCAGTAGCACAACCGCAGTATGCGATCATCAGCCCCGATCAGAAAATACTGACAAAAACAAAAGGCTATACCCCCAGTGCCAAGGAATTTGCGCAGTGGCTGGAGTGTGGTGTAGATGCCTATAAAAAAGGGCAGGGAACTGCTTCTAAATAAGCTGTAAAGCAATTAAATGAATAACCCTCCTGAATTTATTCGGGAGGGTTATTCATTTATAAAGACGTTTTATTAATTACATTCCCAAAAATAATTGCGGGTAGCACTGGGCAGCTGGTTTTGATCTTTGTAAGTTAAACTTTGTACTAACCTGCCTGAATCCAGTTTATAAGTAAGGTAGGTGCTGCCGCCTTTTTTGAACATGTTTTTGTTGAAGTAAAAAAACTCAAATCCAAAAAGTAGTGGTTGATCAAACAGATCGATCAAAGCCAGGTCGGCATTCAGATTAGGTATGGTGTCAAACTCAAAGGTACTTTTGCCCCTTGAAACACCACCTCTAAAAGTTTCACTGGAAACGATATTGCCGTTTTGTGACGTGTAACGGTACTCTGTAGTGTCTAGCGGGGTACCACTGGTGCCGGATAATCTGAATGCTACGCACTTTTCGGGCAGGATAGAAGTGCCGTTATACACATACCTCATCCTCATTGGGTCATAGCTGCTGTGGTTTATTTCACTCAGCAAACCATTGCTGGTATACGAAAACGTTGTTCCATAAGCGGAGCCGGGCGTTGAAATTTTTACCAGCTTTCCCGAATCGTTATACGTTATTAATGAGGTGTCAATGCGGCGGTAGCCGGCGTAGGATCCGGTGACCATATATAGTTTTCCTGCGGCATCATAGTAAAAATTAAAGGTGGTGTCATTCACGGCACCATTGTTCGTTCCCTGGATCATTTTTACCAGGCGGCATTTCTTAACCGGATCAGTGGGAGGATCAATCGGTGAGTCTTTGTCGTTACAGGAAATGACGAATAAGAGCAGTACGAAACCGTACAAAATGTTTGTTGGCATAAAGGTTTGATTTGATGTAGTTGTCTGATTCCCTTTTTTGCCAATCCCAATATACAAAAAATAACACCCCGCTCAGCCTGAGCGGGGTGTTTAATTAGGCGTCATTCTGTTCCAGCCTTCCGGCAAGCAAGCAATTCAGGAAATGGGCCCGGATGGAGGGCCAGAATGACAATATTTTTACTTTTTCGAATCGTTATCTCAAATCTAAGCAGCTTGTTCCGTTCCCTAATCAGAAAATGCTGTTAAATTTTTTTCTGAAGTACCCAAAAGTAAAAAAGTCCTACAAAGCGATCTTTTTTTGTAACATCATTTTGCGGAGGTTAATCAGGCCATAACGCATTCTGCCTAATGCAGTATTGATGCTGCAATTGGTCAGGGCTGCGATCTCTTTGAAGCTCAGATCGGCATAATGACGTAAAATGATCACTTCGCGTTGATCATCCGGTAACAGATCAAGCATTTGACGAACGCGGTCATAACTTTGACGCTTCATCATTTTTTGATCCGCACCGTCTTCTGTGAAATTGATCACCTCGAAGATATCCCTGTCGTCGCTGGTTTTGATAGCAGGGGTACGTTTTACCTTACGGAAATGATCAACACACAAGTTGTGAGCAATACGCATTGCCCAGGGAAGAAACTTTCCTTCCTCTGTGTAACGACCTCCACGAATAGTGTCAATGATCTTGATAAGCACATCCTGGAAAATATCTTCGGCGAGATATTTGTCCTTAACGAGGAATAAAATGGAAGTGTACATCTTTTCCTTGTGGCGGAGAATGAGTGTCTCAAGAGCATACAGATCTCCATCCTGGAAGTCCTGGATTAACTCATGATCGGTCTTTTTACGTAGTGAACTCATAACTTCTACGGTTTTTTGAAGGTGATAGGATATTTATTAAATGGATTTTTATATATGAATGGCTTTTCTGAGTAGAAGTGTCCTGCTGATAGGCGGTGTGTGTTTAGTTTTCGTTTCGTTGTACAAATTACCAACTAAAGATAGAGACTTTTTCGAAAAAAGCAAACTTTAAGCAATTTTTAGATTTTTTTACCCAATAACCGCTAAAGAAACTATTTACGAAAAGCGCTGTTATATAATAAATTTGTATCCTTAATATTATGGCAACATCAACAAAGGCTAATACATTAGCAAGTCCTGTGCCTAAGTCCTCTGATAACATTTTCATAAAGGGGGCCAGGGTACATAACTTAAAAAACATTTCGGTAGAGATTCCGCGGAACAAGTTTATCGTAGTTACCGGTGTTTCTGGATCGGGAAAGTCCTCACTTACCATAGACACTTTGTTTGCTGAAGGGCAAAGAAGGTATGCAGAATCCCTTAGTGCTTATGCGCGCCAGTTCATGGCGCGTATGGTAAAACCCGATGTGGATTTTATCAAGGGTTTATGCCCGGCAATTGCGATAGAACAAAAGGTAATTACACGTACCCCACGCAGTACCGTGGGAAGTATGACAGAAATTTATGATTACTTGCGGCTACTGTTCGCCCGTACAGGTAAAACCATTTCCCCTGTTTCAGGCCGTGAGGTAAAAAAAGACGACGTCAACGATGTTATTGACGCAATTGCCAAACGGCCGGCCGGCGATAAGGTCCTTATTCTGATCCCTTTCAAACAGCATAAGAACCGAAAACCGCTGGAAGAGCTGAACATCCTCTTGCAAAAAGGATTTTCCCGCTTATACAATGGCGAAATACTGCGCATCGAAGAGCTGATCGACGCGGCCAACGAAAAAGGTTCCGGTCCCAAACTCACCGGTGATACCTATGTGCTGATTGACCGGCTGGTGGTAAAGGATTTCGATGAGGACGATCGGCATCGCATGGCCGATTCCATTGGCACCGCTTTTTATGAAGGCGAAGGCGAACTGATGCTGGAAGTGAATGGCAAAACCAAACTCCAGTTCAGCAACCGGTTCGAACTGGATGGCATGCTGTTCGAAGAACCCGTTCCCAACCTGTTCTCCTTTAATAACCCGTTTGGCGCCTGTCCTACCTGTGAAGGCTTTAGCCAGGTGCTGGGTATCGATGAGGACCTGGTGATCCCCGACAGAAGGTTAAGCGTATACGAAGGCGCTGTTGCGCCCTGGAAAGGGGAGAAACTGGGGGCCTGGAAAGACCAGTTCATCCGCGGCGCCCGCAAATTCGACTTTCCGGTACATAAAGCTGTTATGGAGCTTTCCAAAGCCCAATTCAAAATACTGTGGGAAGGCAATGAATTTGTAAACGGGATCAACGATTTCTTTAAAGAAGTAGAACAGAATCTGTACAAGGTACAATACCGGGTTTTATTATCCCGTTACCGCGGCCGTACTGAATGCCCCGATTGTCATGGCTATCGCCTGCGTAAGGAAGCATTGTATGTAAAAGTAGGTGGCATGCATATTGGCGAGCTGTGCGAAATGCCGGTAAGAGACCTGGCCGTATGGTTTGCCGAACTGCAGTTAAGCGAGTACGATAAACAGGTAGGTAAGCGTATTTTAATTGAAATAAACCACCGGTTGAAAACCCTGCTGGATGTAGGGTTGGGTTATTTGACCCTCAACCGCCTGGCCAACTCCCTGAGTGGTGGCGAAAGCCAGCGTATTCAGCTGACCCGGTCGTTGGGCAGCAACCTGACTAACTCTTTGTATATACTCGATGAACCCTCTATCGGTTTGCACTCACGCGATACCGAAAGACTGATAAAGGTGTTAAAAGAACTGCGCGATCTGGGCAATACGGTAGTAGTGGTTGAACACGATGAAATGATGATGCGCGAAGCCGATTACATCATCGACATGGGACCACTGGCTTCACACCTGGGTGGTGAAGTGGTAGCCCAGGGTGATTATGACGCCATTATCAAAAACGATAAAAGTCTTACGGGCAAGTACCTGCGCGGCGATCTTAAGATTGAAGTGCCCCGCACCGTACGTAAATGGAACCGGTCGGTGAACATAGAAGGAGCCATGCAGAACAACCTGAAAGGCGTGGATGTAACCTTTCCATTGAACCTGTTGTGTGTGGTAAGCGGCGTAAGCGGCAGTGGTAAAACCACCCTGGTAAAACAGATCCTTTACCCCGGCTTAAAAAAGATAAAAGGCGAACCGGTTGATAAAACGGGCTTGCATAAAGCCATTACCGGCGATATAGATTATATCTCACAGATAGAACTGGTAGATCAGAACCCGATCGGTAAATCGAGCCGCAGTAACCCGGTAACCTACATCAAAGCCTGGGACGAAGTGCGGGACCTGTTTGCCAAACAACCGCTGAGCAAAATACGTGGTTTTCAACCCAAACATTTTTCGTTTAATGTTGACGGTGGCCGTTGCGATACCTGTAAAGGCGAAGGCGAACAAATTGTTGAAATGCAGTTCCTGGCCGATGTGCACCTTACCTGCGAAGTATGCGGTGGCAAGAAGTTCAAGGAAGAAGTACTGGAAGTGACCTATAAAGAAAAGAGCGTGTACGATGTGCTGGAAATGAGTGTAGATGAATCGCTGGAATTCTTTAAAGATGAAAAAGACATCATCAATAGAATAAAACCCCTGAGTGATGTGGGCCTGGGTTATATTAAACTGGGCCAGTCGTCAGATACCCTGTCGGGTGGTGAAGCGCAACGCGTAAAGCTGGCTTCCTTCCTGGGTAAGGGACGCGGGCAGGGGCATATCTTATTCATCTTTGATGAACCCACTACCGGTTTGCATTTTCATGATATTAAAAAGCTGCTCACCAGTTTCAATGCGTTGATAGAACAGGGACATTCCATTCTGGTAATTGAGCACAATACTGATGTGATCAAAAGCGCCGACTGGATCATAGACCTGGGCCCCGAAGCGGGTGATGGTGGCGGACAGATCGTATATGCCGGTGTGCCGGAAGGATTGAAGAAAGTGAAGGAAAGTTATACGGGGAAATTTTTGTAGTGAGTGGTGAGTTGTCAGTTGTGAGTTAGTTCAAAAAATTTCGGTATTCGCCAACTTTGCAGGCACTCTAAAGCTCAGCCTCCCACTCACAACTCACCACTCACCACTAAAAAAGCTGTTCCGGCTACCGGAACAGCTTTTTTTATAACACAGTGTTACTTGCGGTAACTATACCTTATTGTTTGCTCAGCTTGAACGTTTGATCCTTGATCTTAATGATGTACAAACCTCTGGGGGCATTGTCATCGATTGCGATGGCGTTGGCGCCCACAATGCGATAATCGACGCGCTGGCCAGTAATACTGAATACTTTAATGTTGTTGGTAGTAAGGTCAGCAGAAGTAGCGCCGATCAGCTGTATTTCGCTGGTGAATGGGTTCGGGAACACTTTGGTAACCACGCCAGCGCCTTTTTTGCTGTTCACATACACCGTTTTTGAATATTCAGATCTGCCATCCTGATCCACCAGCTTAAGGCGATAGAAATAAGCGCCGCTACCAGGAAGTGGGTCATTGAATGAGTATTTAACGGTTTGTACAGAAGTTCCGGCAGCGGTTACTGTACCCACCTTTACAAAGTTCTTTCCATCAGCGCTTCTTTCTACTTCATATCTGAAACTGTTTTCTTCCAGGGAAGAAGACCAGGCGATCGTAGCTTCAGTTTCAGTGCTTAAACGACCGGTGAAAGAAGATAATTTGATGGGGAGGGAAGCTGGAGGCGGAAGATTCGTAACCACACATTGCTTAAAAACACCACCCTCGAACCACTCTATTTGAACTTTTCCAATACTCTCAAAATTGTATTCAAAGGTTCCGCCGGTTGTTGTTCCGGTAACATCAGCAGTCAAAGTGGTATTAATATTATGTGGAGGTCTTATGCTGGGAATGGGTTTGTTAAAAACATCAATCACAGTTAATATGGCAGTACCGTTGTCGCCAACAGGGGCAAAGGCAACAAACAATTTAGTGTAAGTGCCATAATTGTAAGGTTGTACATAAAGTCCCGCCGGACATTGAGCGTTTGTAGTAGCGGCATAAGTAACCAATGCCAAAATCAAGAGGTAAAACTTTTTCATACATACATTTATTTGGTTCAGAAAATAGAATACAAAGCCTTGCCGCAGTTTGTAAAAACGTACGGATTACAGTTAGCGACTTACCTCGTGTAAGACCGCAAAGGCTTTAGACAGGAGTGGAATAATTAGGGAGTAACAAAACCAAAACTGGTGGGATATACACAGGATCTGGACTAAATACAAAAAAGTTTCAACTAGGGAAATACAACAGGTAGGAAATTCTAACAGATATTGGAGTATGGCTACTACGTCAAGGGGAATGAAATCTAAAGGTCTTCTTTTCCTTTATTTTAATAGGGGGTGGATATGGTGGCTAAGGTAATAATAAAAATCAGATTTCAAAATCATTTGTAAGATTAAATTGTGATTGTGAGCGCGTTGAGGTATTTACGAGGGAGGGTAGCCGATTTTCACCATGCCCCTTTGTAGCCTTTTAACACAATGAACACATTTGGAATGCTTACATTGCAAAAACTATAGCAGTTGAATGTATAAATTTATAATTTCTTTACTACTGATAATCACTTCTGTAAGCGCGCACTCACAGGAAATAGCTGTACAGCAGTTGATCGGCATGCTCGACTGGACCCCGGTTGGGATAGATACCACTCTTAAGAAGGACGGGTACCTGTTGATGCAAAAGGATGTTGATTCAACCAGTTCGTTATTTCAGTATTCCTGGTTCGATAAGCAGGAAGATGGCAAAGCGGTTGTACGATCGTTTATTTATGCCGATGCGGCCGTCAGAAACCTGAAAAGCCGGTTGATCACCTATCGCACCTATAAAAAAGAAGAATACCAGGAAATAGCTGCCTGGCTGCTGGCCAATAACTATCACAGCACGGCGAAATTCGATTTCAAGGAAGCCCAGCATACCTTATACAGCAATGGCACCTTTACCATCAGGGTAAAAGTGATCACCACCGCATTGAAAGATGGGAGGAAGTTTATTGCATATGAATTGGAACTGGGGAAGTAAGACAGTGAGTAACTGACAACTCACTATCTAAGCCTGTCCAGACTCTTTACCAGTTTCTCATCCCTGCGAATTCCCCTGATTGCAAAGAACAACAGAATGGGAACAAAGAGGGCGCATACAGCAGTAAGGGTCAAATTGCCCTGATCCGGAACAAACTTTTTTATTTCAATAAAGAACAGACCCAGGTTGAGGATAGATACTAACAGAGTCAGTAAAACGATACGGAGTTGCTTCTTTCTGTTTTTGTATAAGAAGATTGCGATCAGCGAAGCGATGCCTACACCTGCAGTTAAGATCAATAAAAGCAGATTACTTTCCGCAGTTAATTTAACCTGTTGGGTTTGATTTCCTACGATCATAGGCCCGCTGTAAAAGGGGACCTTCAAACTGCAAAAAGCGGCTGCGGCAGCCAAAAGTAACCAAATTGACTGTAGACGTTGGATCATGGGTTAATGTTTGTGAGTAGTGAATACGCTAAGTGAGTTGTGTGTGGTGAGTAAGCTCGCGAAAAATCAGATTGCTAAAAATTCGGGAACCTACTCACCACTGACCACTCACCACTGACCTATCCCAATTCAGGATATAACGGGAACTGTTTCATGAAGGCATATACATCATTCTTAACAGTTGTGATGGTAGCTTCATTATCAGTATCCATTAATACTTTATCGATCATGCTTACTACTGTTTCCATATGTCCTTCGTTCATACCACGGGTAGTAATCGCAGGAACACCAACGCGGATACCACTGGTAACGAATGGGCTCTTATCATCGAAAGGCACTGCATTTTTGTTAAGTGTAATGTGTGCTTTATCGAGGGTTTCCTGGGCTTTTTTACCGGTGATGTTTTTGTTACGCAGGTCAATCAGCATTAAATGGTTATCGGTACCATTGCTAATGAGGTTATAACCGCGTTTAACAAAAGAGGCGGCCATAGCCTGGGCATTCTTAATGATCTGCTCGCCATAGGCTTTGAACTCATCGGTGAGGATTTCACCAAAAGCTACTGCTTTGGCAGCGATCACATGCTCCAGCGGTCCGCCCTGCATACCAGGGAAAACGGCCAGGTCAAGGCAGGAGCTCATAGAGCGGATATTGCCTTTAGGGTCTTTAATACCCAGTGGGTTATCGAAATCATGACGCAGCATGATGATACCGCCACGGGGACCGCGTAATGTTTTATGGGTAGTTGAGGTTACAATATGACAATGATCAAAAGGATCGTTGAGCAAACCTTTAGCAATTAAACCTGCGGGGTGGGCAATATCGGCCATTACCAGGGCGCCAATTTCATCGGCTACCGCCCGGATGCGTTTATAATCCCAGTCGCGGCTGTAGGCAGAAGCGCCACAAATAATCATTTTTGGTTTTTCCTTTCTGGCGATGGACTCCAGCTGGTCATAGTCAACCAAACCGGTTTCTTTACTCACCCCGTACGACAGCGCCTGGTAGTTTTTACCGCTGAAGTTGGCGGGGCTGCCATGGGTAAGGTGACCACCCATGCTCAGATCCAGACCCAGGATCTTGTCGCCTGGTTTTAAACAGGCTAAGAATACGGCCACATTTGCCTGGGCGCCTGCATGGGGCTGCACATTGGCCCAACTGGCATTGAAAACCTTTTTCAGGCGCTCAATAGCCAGCGTTTCAATTTCATCTACCACTTCACAACCACCATAATAGCGTTTGCCGGGATAGCCTTCCGCATATTTGTTGGTTGGTACAGTGCCCATGGCCTGCATTACCTGGTATGATGTAAAATTTTCTGAAGCAATGAGTTCTATTCCATTTCTTTGACGTTCCAATTCTTTCTTGAGAAGGTCAAAAACAAGCGTGTCTTTTTGCATGGCGCAAATATACAGCGGTTTGGGGAGTTAACGGAGTTGAAAAGTTGACCCGCCTATGCCAAGGCTTGTGCCTTCACTAAAGCTTAGGCAGCACGCAGTCGGGGGCAAAGCAGGTTGACAGGGTTGATATTGTTGATAAAGGAGGATTTTCTGCTTTGTCCGCCGAAGCTTTAGCGTAGGAGGACCCTTTCCAAAGGGTTAAGCTTAGGGCATCTTTTATGCTAACAAACGCTGGTAAAATAATTTTTACTATTTTCACGGCTTTGAAAAAAAACAAACCACTTGTTTTTCAAGTTATAACAGTGCTTGGCGGCCTAGTAAAAAAAGAAAGCAGAAGTTCAATAAATAAGCATGGATGTTCTTCGTCTGCCAACTGGTAGACGGAATGGCTGAAAAGCAAATATTTTTCAAATGAAAGCAATCATTCCCGTAGCAGGTGCAGGCACAAAACTGCGACCACATACGTATACTCAACCAAAGGCACTTATACCCCTTGCCGGCAAAACTATCCTCAGCATTACTGTTGACCAGTTGCGCGATGCGGGTATCAGTGAATTTGTTTTTATAGTAGGGTACCTGGGCGATAAAATACAGGACTACGTAAAAGAGAAATATCCCGAATTGAAAGCCTGGTTCGTTACCCAGAGCGAACGTCACGGTATTGGCCATGCCATTCAATTGACCAAAGACATCGTGGGCGATGATGAAATGTTCATCGTGCTGGGTGATACCATCTGCGAATATGATGTAAAGGAACTGCTCGATATGCCCTGCTCTGCCCTGGGCGTAAAACGGGTTGATGATCCCCGCGATTTCGGGGTGGCCGAACTGGGTGAAGATGGGTACATTTCCCGCGTGGTTGAAAAACCACAGATCCCCAAATCGAACCTGGCCCTCGTAGGTATTTACCGCATCAAAGAAACGTCTTTCCTGTTCAATTGTCTGGAAAGCAATATCATGAACCAGGTTATGAGCCGCGGCGAATTCAGCATAACGGATGCCCTGGAATGCATGATCCAGAATGGCGCCCGGTTTCAGCCATTCAAGGTGCAGAACTGGTTCGATTGTGGCAAGAAGGATACCTTACTGGAGTCGAATGCCACTTTGCTAAAAAAGTTTGGCGGGATTATTTCACCCGAGCACAATTTTGAAAATACCATCATTATCCCCCCTGTAAGCGTGGCCGAAGGCTGCGATATCAAAAACTCCATAGTGGGGCCTAATGTAACCATTGGCGAAAAAACCACCATCAATTATTCGATAATTAAAGATTCTATTATAGGCTCATTTGCAGACCTCTACGATATTGTATTAACCAATTCACTCATTGGCAGCGATACCGAAGTAAAAGGGGAGAGCCGCAGTTTAAATATTGGCGATAATACCGAAATAGATCTGGGCGAATCCTGATAAAATATTTCGGCGAAAAAACCAACTTATCTGGGTAAAATTTGAGTATCTTCAAGCAGGGAATGCAACATAATGTACGCACCTGGTGTCTTTATGTTTGGTCCTGGTTGAAAACTTATGGCAGCTGATGTTTGGTTTGCCAACCTTTTAAACACTAATTTTTATGAGAGGTAAAAAGAATTACCTGTTATTAGCAGCGTTATTGCCTCTTTCTCTGCTAACCAAAGCTAACGGCGATAACGGTCTTCGTAAATCGACTGAACCGGTATTACAGGGCTGCGTAGCTGATGCATATACCAAAAAACCAGTACAAGGCGTAACGGTATCAATTTCCACTTCAAAAGGCAAGGAGATGAAAGAATTCACTACCGATGCATTGGGCAACTTTAAAGTGCCGCAAATGCCCGTAGGTGAGGTGATCATTATCCTGGAGAAGAAAGGTTATAAAACTACCCGCCGTGAGGGGATCATAATTAAAGAAGGTGTTTCCCTGAAAATGAGCTTCGATCTTACCAACCTGCCACTGGAAGATGAGGGCGATGTGTTCCACCCTTTCTTCCGGATGATGGAAGGATAATTTAGAATAAACTAACTAAAAATAAAAAGAGGCTATCCGCAACGGCGGATGGCCTCTTTTCTTTTTACGATCAGTTGATGGGGGGTAAAAGCCTCCCGGAGAACCGGGAGGCGAAATGAGAAAATCACTAGTCTAAATGCGTATCCGAACGTTCCTGATGGTTGATTTTCATTTTACCACCTTGTTTTTTTATGGCTATATTCTTTTTCTTAAAGTACTTGCTGTATTTATCAGTTACTGATTGTGGTTGTTTCTTATCATTGATAAACAGGTCGCTCGATTTATACTCGATGCTGTAATCTTCTTTAGTGTTCAGTAAACCGTCTTTCTCCATTTCGTAGATCAATTCCTGGTATCCTTTCATTTCTTCCCTGGCTTTGTCAACTTCTTCCCGGGCTTTGTCCATATCTTTTTTGAAATCGAATTTCTGGTTGCGGAGTTCTTCTTTTACCCGGTCCATTTCTTTTTTGGCGTTGTCGAGTTCTTTCTGAACATCGTCTTTGCTACGCCGTTGGGCTTCTTTCAACTCCTGTTTCCATTCCTCATTTCTGAGTGCATTCTCCACTTCTCTTCTGGCCTTTTCAATCTCCCGTTTTAGATCTTCTTTGTTAACCTGATCAATGTTCTGTTGAATTTTATCGAAGTCTATCCTGCGAAGCGATTCTTCCACCTCGCGGTGCATCTTCTCCACATCTATGCGTTTCACAGCTTCATCAACCTGTTGTTGTATTTTATCGAAATCTATTTTATAGATCGTTTCTTCCACCTGCTTTGAGATCTGTTCCCAGTCCCTGTCTTTCATTTGTTCCAGCTTCTCTTTGGCATCATCCAGCTGGCGTAACTCTTTATCCAGGTCGCGATCATTGGCATCTTCCCTGGTAATTTTATTTCTTTTTTGGGTGGGAATGGTATCGGTGTTATGGTTAAAAATGCTCTGTTCCTTTTGCGGGCCGCCGGTAAAAGCCAGTAACGTAACTACACTGGTTACCAGCGCCAGCGAACCCCAGCGGATAAGCGGTTGATTCAATTTCATGGTTGTTTACTTTTAAAGATTGACTAATTACGACATCTTTCGTATAAATATACGATGGATTTCGTAAAATGTTGCATGGGGTGAAAATATTTTAAGGGGTAAAATCTTTTTTAACGTTTAAAGCCAAATGGAAATGACCGGGCTATTTCCCATACCTGACCGTTATGACGCAGCAGGGCAATGGTGTTGGCAGTAAAGGATGTTTCATAGTTGAGGTGTTGAAAATACTGCCAGGCCTCAGGGAAATCTTCTTTACGGAGGCCGCGGTTGGCAATGGTAACGTGCGGGTGAAAGGGGCGTTCTTCTTTTTTGATGAGAAAGCGGTTGTTTTGCAAAAGTGTAGTTTCAAGAGCTGTTTTCAATTCATTCAATGCGACGCCGGGCATTACATCTACATATATTACCCGCGGTTTAAAGGCCGCGAAGTTTTTCAAGTGAACGGAAAAGCCCTGTTGTTGGGCTGCAAACGGGAGTAATAGTTCCTGCATAGCAGGCTCCAGATTTTCAGGCATATCGAAAGGAGAAATGAGCGTAATATGTGCCGGCGATTTCAAGGCCACTTTACACAAGAACCGGTCACGCATGTAGTGTTTCCAGTGCAATACCTGTTGGTTTATGTTATCGGGAGCTACTATGGCTATGAAGTGAAGCATATGGATACAAAGTTATTAGGTTCCTGCGTTTTAAAACCAACGAACCTAACAACTAAATAACCCAATAACTTCAATAACATAATAACCTGCACTAGCTTTTTCGGAAAGTCCATTTAATCATTTCCTTCCAGGTAACTTTCTTCCCATACATTAATATGCCGGTGCGATAAATTTTAGCTGTTACCCAGGTAAAGAACAGAATGCCCAGCACTAACAATAGCATAGACGCAATGATCTGGCTCACGGGCACATTGTACATTATCCTGCCCATCATCACCACAGGCGATGTAAGCGGAAATAAGCTGCCAAAAATCACCAGTGGTGAATTGGGGTCAGACATGCCTTTGGACATAATGACGAAGCCAAGGACGATTGGCATCATTACCGGAAACACAAATTGCTGAGCTTCGCTTTGATCTTCACTTACCACACTGCCAATAGCTGCAAACAATGAGGCATACAACAAATAACCGCCCAGAAAATAAAAGATAAAGCAGGAGATAATTAAAGCCCAGGGTAATGACCCTAAGCCGGTGTTAATGGTAGTCATCATGCCTCCGCTTTCTGCCATACCTGGTGTTGTTCCTATGGAGTCAAGGCCCGGAATGTGCAGTACATATCGTAAAGTAACAATCAATGTAATCCAGATGGCGAACTGGGTAAGTCCTACGGCGCCTATGCCAATGATCTTTCCCATCATTAATTGAAATGGTTTTACCGAACTAACCATTACTTCAGCAATACGGCTTATCTTTTCTTCCATCACTCCCCGCATTACCATGGTGCCGTAAATCAACATTATGACGTAGATAAGCATGCCACAAGCGAATGAAACGGTTTGTGCAACAATGGCAACGTTTTTCTTTTCTTCCTTTCCATTCAACACTTTGTTTTCAATGGAAACATCCGATTGAATGGAACGGTACTGTTCACGCGGAATATTAGCCGATTGCAGCCTTTTTAATTCAACAGCATTATCGATCGTTCTTTCTATCTTTCTTTTTTGACTTAACCCCAGCGGCGATGGACTGAAAAGTTGAATATTGCTGGTGCTTTTTGTAACATCCATAGGCGGGATATATAAAAGGTAATCATAGCCTTTACTTTTATAATTGCCTTTGAACGTTTCGAGTGATTGGTCGGTGATAATTATATATTTCGATTCATCTCCCTTGGAATTTTCAATATTGGAACTAAAAAATCCGGCCTGGTCAATCACTGCTACCGTATTTTTGTCGTGTCCCCCACTTACACTAATAGCAAATATGACGGCATAAAAGCCAATGATGACAAGGGGGATCAGTATAGTCGTAAATACAAATGATTTTTTCTTAACCCGTACCAGGTATTCACGTTGTATAACAAGTAAGATCTTGTTCATGACAATATCGTATTAAGCAGTTACTGTTTGAAATTGCCGGGTGAGTGGAGTGCCCTCTACCAGTTTTATAAATATGTCGCTCAGGGAAGGCAATATTTCCTGAAAGGAGTTGATGCCCACCTCCTGCTGAAGGAAAAAATGCAGCACATCGTTTGACCTGAACCCTTCGTTTATTTTCAGGATCAGTTGTTGCTCTTTTTTGTTGATGATCTCAAAAGCAGGAGAATTTATTTGACCGGGTTGGCTGTCGAGCCCAATGGAAAAGATGGCTTCTTTGAATTGTTGCTTAACGCCGTTCACCGACCCATCGAGTATTTTTTGTCCTTTATTTACAAGAATAATATGGTCGCATATTTCTTCCACCTGCTCCATTCGGTGCGTACTGAAAATAATGCTGGCACCATTTTGCGCAAGCATATATATTTCTTCCTTAATAAGATTGCTGTTCACCGGGTCGAGCCCGCTAAACGGTTCATCGAGGATGATGAGTTTGGGATCGTTCAAAACAGTGGTAACAAACTGCAGTTTTTGTTGCATGCCCTTGCTCAGGTCTTCCACTTTCTTGTTCCACCAGCTTTGCATTTCAAATTTTATGAACCAGTGTTTCACCCGTTCCATAGCGGTTGCTTTGCTTAGGCCTTTCAACTGCGCCAGGTAAATGGCCTGGTCACCGATCTTCATTTTTTTGTACAGGCCTTTTTCTTCGGGCATATAACCTATATAGGCATTGTCCTTGTCGGGGTTGAACAGTTGCCCATCGAAGGTGATCTCGCCTTCGTCGGGGTACAGGATCCCGGTTACCATTCTGAGGAGCGTTGTTTTGCCGGCACCGTTTGGGCCTAACAAACCAAAGATGCTGCCCGGAGCAAGGGAGAAACTGATATCATCTACCGCTTTTTGCGAAGTATAATATTTTTTGAGATGTTTAACGTCCAGTCTGTTCATGTATGCGAGCTTTTGAGGGAAGTCTGATACTTAAGATAACGAAACAGTTAATTAGTAGCAAAAAAATCATAATTGTTACATACGCATCCTATATTTATGCAATTTCATTACAAAAAAAGCAGCATGAAACGACTGATAGTAATAGGTAGTGTGTTAATAGCGACATTTATTATATGTAGCAGCTGGGGATTTCTGGGTCATCGGACCATTCATCAGCTGGCAGTTTATGAGTTGCCACCTTCGATGCGTATGTTCTTCCACCATAATTTAAATGAGATGGTGAAGCAATCGGTACGGCCCGATCAGCGGCGGAACCAGGACAAGGAAGAAGCACCCAAACATTACATTGACCTGGAGTTGTATGGTGATTCTGCTGCCTGGAAAATGCCCCTGAAGTGGGAAGATGCCCTGAAGAAGTACGGGAAGGACAGTTTAAACCATTGCGGTTATGTACCTTATTATGTGATCACCATGAAAGATCGGCTTACCGCCGCCTTTAAAAGTGGAAATAAAGACAGCATGCTGTTTTACGCCATTGACCTGGGCCATTATATAAGCGATGCGCATGTGCCTTTGCATGTATCGGAGAATTATGACGGGCAATTGACAGGACAAAAAGGATTGCACAGTTTATGGGAGTCTATGATCCCCGAGTTGGAAATACAACAATACGATTTGCGCAGCAAACACAAGGCGCATTACCTGAAGCATCCTGAAAGAAATATCTGGAAAGCGATCCGCCAGTCGCAAAAATTACTGCATGATATATTTGAACAGGAGAAAGAAGTAAGCAAATCATTTACAGAAGGAGAGAAGTACCGGGTGCAAATGCGTTACGGCAAGGAGAGTAAAAGTTATACGTCTGCCTTTGCCAAAGCATATAGCGCCAGACTGGGGAAAACCATCAATCAACGATTGATCAGTTCTGCCAACCTGGTCGCAGATTTCTGGTACACAAGCTGGATGGATGCCGGTTGTCCTAATTTGAACAAGGAATTTCAATCAGCAGATTTCGATAAGGAAAAAGAGGAACTGAAAACGGAATATGAGGCGTTCAGGAAAAACAAATTGTTAGAGAAAAAATTATTAATATCAAGACAAGGCTACGATAAAGAAGATTAGTTGGTATTGGGGAATTGGGGAGTAAAATCAACAAAAGATTATAAGTTATTTAGTTTAGAAGTTATTGGGTTCTTAAAAAGCAATTAAAGAACTCAATAACTTACAAACGAACAGCAGTTATCTGAATCAATTGTTAATATAACAACACATCAGGCTTCCAAAAGGGCAGCAATATTCTCCGCAACGCGCTCTCCATCCATTGCCGCGCTTACAATACCACCGGCATAACCAGCGCCTTCAGCACAAGGGAAAAGCATTTTTATTTGCGGGTGTTGTGTTGTTTCTGCATCGCGGGGAATGCGAACGGGCGAAGAGGTCCTTGACTCCGTAGCCACCAGAACTGCTTCATTGGTAAAATACCCTCTCATTTTTTTCCCGAATTCAATAAAGGCTTGTTGCAGGGATGAATAAACAAAAGGCGGCAGCACTTCCTTCAATGGAGCTGAAGAAATACCAGGTAAATAAGAACAATCAGGTAAGGAGGTAGAATTTTTCCCTTGCGTAAAATCAACCATACGTTGGGCAGGCGCTACAAATTTACCGCCACCGTATTGAAAGGCTTTACGTTCAACAGCTTGTTGAAAATACATGCCTGATAATGGAGATGGTTTCTTTTGGAATTGTATAAAATCTTTTACCTCAACAGCCGTAACAATTCCCGAATTGGCAAAGGGATTATTCCGTTTACTGGGCGACCAGCCATTCACAACCAGTTCACCATCACTGGTGGATGCGGGTGCAATGATCCCTCCGGGGCACATGCAAAAAGAAAAAACACCTCTGTCGTTTACCTGCTGCACCAGGCTGTAAGAGGCAGGTGGTAATAAATCGTCGCGGTGTTTACCAGGGGCGCAGTGATATTGTATGGTGTCGATTATGCTTTGCGGGTGTTCTACACGAACGCCGAGTGCAAAGGGCTTTGCTTCAATTAAAATATTTTTACTATGAAGCAATTCAAAAATATCTCTGGCCGAGTGTCCGGTAGCCAGGATCACCGCATTGGCATGGAAGGAATCGCCAGTGGCGGTTTTAACACCATAAATGCTGTTATCCTTTATTAAGAGGTCTGTTACTTTTTGTTCAAATAGAAAAATACCGCCACAGGCAAGTATCTGTTCTCTTATAGCAGTAATGATCTCGGGTAATTTATTGGTACCAATGTGTGGATGTGCTTCATACAGGATCTTTTCCTGAGCGCCAAATTGAACCAGTATATTTAAGATACGCTCCACATCGCCACGTTTGGTGCTACGTGTATATAATTTACCATCGCTATATGTACCGGCGCCACCTTCACCAAAACAGTAATTGCTTTCGGGGTTTACTGTGCCTTGTTTATTGAGTGCGGCCAGGTCTCTGCGGCGGGCGCGTACATCTTTACCTCTTTCAAGAAGAATTGGTTTAATACCCTGTTCAATCAGTTTCAGTGCAGCAAACAAACCTGCAGGGCCGGCGCCTACAATGATCACTTGTTGCGAGGCGGTTGCAACATCCTGCAGTAAAAGTTTTTTAACACTTCGCTGGATGAATGGTTCGTTTATAAATGCAGTGATCGTCAACATGATCCATGCCTGACGGCCTCTAGCATCAATAGATCTTTTAACAATCTGGAAACCGGTAATGGCAGTTACTGACAGTCCTAAACTTTTCGCAGCGTATTGCTGTATTATAGATTCGTTGGCAGCTTCAGCAGGAAGAAGCTTTAAAGTGATTCGTTGTTGCATAGTGTTAGGTAGTTAACCTAAAAATTATTTCCTGCAAAGGTAATACCTTACGATTCACAAAAGTGTTCCACGAACTATTAGAACCGAATTAGAGAAAGATTTCTATTTATGGGAATTGCTAATGCAATACAGCTATTTAGCTTTTGTAATGGTGAAAGTGAAGGTTTATTTGTTATGTTTTGTAGTAGCAGGAGATAATTATTTATAAATGAACAGGGAGTATAAAATTATACCGCTAAGTGTTATTGCTTTTATAAAATACCTGAATACCTTGGGGCACTTTAAGCTTACAAGCGTTATTGGATATTGGTACTTTTATAGCTAATGCAGTAAAAAGTTAATCTATAACTTTTTTCCAGTTAATGCAATGGTGTCGCTGGTTTTTTATTTTGAATCAAGAAATAAAAAAAAGAGGATTAATATTTCCTGCATTTCAAATTATTTGTACCTTCAATAGCATCCAATAAATAATATGAAGAAAGAATTGTTTGATATCACTGCGTTGTTGTCTTTCTTCTTTAGTATTTCCTGCAAAACCAACACTATAAAATCCGTTCAATGTAAACCAGGAGCTTCACGGTATCGGTCGGCAGGCCCGCACAAAAAAATTTCCCGGGCATATATTAAGTTAATGAGCGCTGCTAATACTAGTAGTGTCGCAAAAGTACGCAGTACTGGTTGTGAGTTATTGAATAAATGGAGTGCTGCTTTTTGCGAAACGTCACTTGTATTAGCCAGTGTTCACTGGTTGGAACAGTAACTAAAATCTGCGCATAATAATTGCATGGGATAGTTATTGAACGGAATTATTTTGACAGTAAAAAATAAAATAAAATAATAAGTCAGGCCAAGTGTAGAATTGTCAAAAACTAGTGAATAAAAAATTTTTTTTTCAGAAGAAAAATTTGATATTCGTCGCCCTTTTTAAGTTTCTGAGATTCCCCAACTGTCCTGTGAAGTCAGAATAATGTGCGCAATTAAAGATGAATAGCAACTTAACTCAACATAAAAAAACTGCTTCTAGTATAATGGCTAAGACGTCCGAAAAAGTTTGGAGTAACTGTTTGGAAATAATAAAGGATATTGTTGAGTGGCAACATTTCAAAACCTGGTTTGAGCCAATTAAACCAGTAGAGCTGAGAGACAATATACTTATCATTCAGGTTCCGAGTCAATTCTTTTACGAATACCTGGAAGAGCATTATGTAAATCTGTTGGCGAAAACATTAAGAAGGGTTTTGGGTAAGGAAGCCAGATTAGAATATCGGATAATGGTTGATAGTGGTAATCACAATAACAAACCGCTAACTATGGATGTTCCTACACACGGCTACAAAACTTTTTCAAGTAATGAGATGGATTTTCCACTCATTATAAATAATCCGGTTAAGAACCCTTTTGTAATTCCGGGGTTGAAAAAAATGCAGATTGATCCGCAGCTCAATCCCATTTATACATTTGAGAACTTTATTGAAGGTGATAGTAATCGTGTGGCCCGCAGGGCAGGAAAAACCGTTGCGGAAAAACCAGGCGCCAGCTCGTTTAATCCCTTAGTAATATATGGTAGTGTTGGTTTGGGAAAAACCCACCTGGCACAGAGTATAGGTAATGATACAAAGCGGCTGCATCCAAACAAAGTGGTGTTGTATGTGAGCTCTGAAAAATTCATTAACCAGTTTCAGGACCATAGCCGTAATAATGCCATCAATGACTTTATACATTTCTATCAACTGATAGATGTGTTAATAATAGACGACGTTCAGTTCTTTAACCGGGCTGAGAAATCGCAGGATGCTTTTTTTGCCATCTTTAACCACTTACATCAAAGTGGCAAGCAATTGATCTTGACTTCCGATAAACCACCCAAAGACCTGGAAGGGGTTCAGGAAAGGTTGTTAAGCCGGTTCCGTTGGGGGTTAAGTGCAGACCTGCAGGTGCCCGACTATGAAACCCGAATCGAAATTCTGGAGCGGAAGATGAAGAATGACGGGTTGGAAATGCCCAAAGAAGTAGTTAAGTATCTGGCTTATAATATCAACAGCAATGTACGGGAACTGGAGGGTGCTTTGATCTCATTATTGGCACAATCTTCGCTTAACAAGCGGGAAATAGACCTAGACTTGGCAAAAAGAGTCCTCCGTAATTTCGTGAAAACTAGCAGCAAAGAAATCACTATCGAAACCATCCAGAAAATGGTATGCGAATATTTCGATGTGCCTTACGACAAACTGCTACAAAAAACCCGTAAGCGTGAAATTGTTCAGGCCCGGCAAATTACTATGTACCTGGCCAAAGCATTCACCAAAAACTCATTAAAGACCATTGGGGAGCATTTCGGTGGTCGGGATCACACAACAGTTATCCACTCCTGCCAAACGGTAAAAGACCTGATGGACACCGATAGCACATTCCGCGAGAGCGTAATGGAATTACAGCAAAAGGTGCAACTGGCCGCCATGTAGAAAAATAGTTTTCAAAATTTATATATCGAATCCTTCCCGGCCAGCCGGGAGGGATTTTTTGTTTTGGGGCATTTCCCAGGTCTTCAAACAGTTGAAAGGTAACTGTTTAGTCTGCTTCTGAGGAATGTCTGAGACAATACCCGGTTTAAAGATGACTTAACAAGGACATGGCAGGGACCTAACAAGGACATAACAGGGACCCGAAAGGAATTTTATCCTTGTCAGGTCCTGGTTATCTCTTCGGTTGGGGCCTGACTGCCGCGCCTTGGGCCATAAAATGCTTGTGTTTTACTGGCCAGTTCACTATTCATTTAATGCAAAAAGAGATAAGGAGGAGCTTCCTGTGGCGAACCAGAGGAGGATTTGAAGAGATGCGGCGCTTATTGAAACTAACCTTGGGGAAAGGACTGGGTACCGGTAAAATGGCTTCACTTCTACATCTTGATACCGTCGTAAATAATTTTTGTAAATACTTCAAACAAAGTGACTTTGCCAAAAATGAATCTGGACGCTACTTTCAGCCGGTTTATTAACCTAGTTCTGAAAAAAAATAAAACATTTTTGAGATTTCTCTATGTAATTGATTTTTATTTGAAAGAATACTCTTAATTTTGCCTCCCGCTGGAAAAGGAGAGGTGCCTGAGTGGCCGAAAGGGCCGGTTTGCTAAACCGTTGTACGAGCTTAAACTTGTACCGAGGGTTCGAATCCCTCCCTCTCCGCGAAAGGCCGCCAAAGCGAAAGCTGAAGCGGAGATTTTTACCTCAATCTTGGTAGGTTGGTAACAACCAGAAAGATGCTCGGGAGGTAGTTCAGCCCGGTAGAATACGTGGTTTGGGACCACGGGGTCGCAGGTTCGAATCCTGTCCTCCCGACGAGCAAATAAGCCCATTTCGGTTTAACCGGGATGGGTTTTTTATTTGGTAAGAGGCATTCGCGATGGCGCGGAAAAGATGGATCAAGTCAAATAGTTGGGGGATTAGGTTTTTACGCATAGATTTTCTGGAGCCTGAATAAGAAGAAGTTAATGTCTCTTACCCCTCTGGCAGAAGCCCTAAAAGATTTGATTTTTGCATTAAAAGATTCAGCCGAAGCATTGGTGCTTCTGTTATTAAAGTAATTCAAGATACTTGGGTGGTGTGTTTCGATGGATCTATAAACGGTCCTAAAAGATTCAATACCCGCTTCTTCTATTTCATTGAACCATAAAGCCAGTTTTTTAAACGCCTCTTCTTTGCACTTGCAGGAGTTGAAGATGATAGTCAGTCTCATTGATAAATCATAGGCCTTCTTGATTGGCGGATA
>NZ_FOCZ01000022.1 GCF_900110245.1 Niastella yeongjuensis | reverse complement strand
GAACCGCGTCCGCCAGCTGGCGGATATGAGCCCGACGAGCTACCGCTGCTCTACTTCGCGATGTATATTTTTCGAATATCGCTATTTACTTCGCGATATAATAAGTTAAATAAATCTGCTTTTAAGAACTTCCCAATCACCTAACATCTTTATTCCCAACCCTTCTTCACTAAACCGTCTTCGTTAATTGGAGTGCAAAGATAAAGGTATATATGTTTGCCACCAAACTTATTTTAATCTTTTACCTTTGCAGGAATTTAAAAATAGATGAAAGCGGGTTTTGTTAGCATATTCGGACGCCCCAACGCGGGTAAAAGCACTTTGCTCAACGCTCTTATGGGCGAAAAGCTGGCTATTGTATCTCCCAAAGTGCAAACCACCCGCCACCGCATCAAGGGCATTTTAACCGAGCCAGAGTACCAGATCATCTTTTCCGACACCCCCGGTATCATTGAACCTAAGTATAAACTCCAGGAAAAAATGATGCACGCAGTAAAACAGGCCCTCGAAGATACCGACGTGGCCCTCCTGCTGGTGGATGTGAACGAAAACCACGAAGAAGTAAATGCCATTTTTGAAGCACTACGGCTAAAAGTACCCGCCATCATCGTCATCAATAAACTGGATGAAGCGTCTGAGGCAAAAAAGAAAGCGGTGTTCGAGCTCTTTGGGGCCAAATCCTATTGCAAGGGCCTGGTAGGCATCTCAGCCCTTAATAAAACAGGGTTGAAGGATTTGATCGACGCCATCCTGAAATTGCTTCCCGAAAATCCACCTTTCTTTGAAGGCGATGAAATGACCGATCTTCCCACCCGCTTTTTTTGCGCGGAAATGATCCGGGAAAAGATCTTCTATTTATACCAGGAAGAAATACCTTATCATACAACGGTTATTGTGAACGAGTTCAAAGAGAAGTCATCACTGATAAAAATTGCTGCTGACATAATCGTGAACCGGGAAACCCAGAAAGGCATTTTACTGGGCGTTGGTGGTAAAATGATCAGACAGTTAGGTACGGAAGCAAGAAAGGATATAGAGCAGTTTCTTGGACAAAAAGTGTTTCTGGAACTGTTTGTTAAAGTGCGGCCCAAGTGGCGCGATAACGAGTACATGTTAAAAGAATACGGCTATCACTAATAATTTTTGAGCAAACAATATGGCAGGTTTTACAGTAGCAATAGTTGGAAGGCCCAACGTAGGTAAAAGCACCTTTTTTAACCGCTTGCTTGAGCAGCGTAAAGCAATCGTAGATGATGTAAGCGGTGTTACCCGCGACCGGCAATATGGTGTGGCCGAGTGGAATGGTAAATCATTCAACGTCATAGATACCGGTGGTTTTGTACCGGAAAGTGAAGAGGCTTTTGAAAAAGAGATCAATAAACAGGTAATGATCGCTGTTGAAGAAGCGAACGCCATGTTATTCATGGTTGATGCCGCTACCGGTATTACCGATCTCGATGAATCGATGGCCGATGTATTACGTCGTACCGCCAAACCGGTGTACCTCGTAGTTAATAAAGTAGATAATCACGAACGCCTGCTGGAAGCTACCGAGTTTTACGGCCTGGGCTTCGACAATATCTTTTTCCTTTCCTCTATGAGTGGCAGCGGCACGGGCGAATTGCTCGACGCGGTGGCCGATTTAATTTCCGAAGAACAGGTGGCCGCCATTGAAGCCGAAGGCGCTCTGCCCAAATTTGCCATCATTGGGCAACCGAATGTGGGCAAGTCATCATTGCTGAATGCACTGATAGGACAGGAGCGTACCATCGTAAGTGATATTGCCGGCACTACCCGCGATACCATTCACACGCATTATAATCTGTTTCAGAAAGAATTTGTATTGATCGATACGGCAGGTCTCCGCCGAAAAACAAAAGTGCACGAGGACCTGGAATTCTATTCGGTGATCCGGGCTATTAAAGCAATGGATGAAGCCGATGTGTGTTTGCTAATGCTGGATGCCGAAAAAGGTATTACGCAACAAGACCTGAACATTTTTAGTCTGGCTTCGAAAAAAGGAAAGGGCATTGTGCTGCTTGTGAATAAATGGGATACCATGGCCAAAGAAACCAATACCGCGCGGGATTACGAAAATGAGTTGAAGAAACGGATTGCCCCTTTCTCCGATGTGCCCATCCTGTTTATTTCTGCACAGGAAAAAGTACGTATTCATAAAGCTATTGAAGTGGCATTGGACGTTTATGATAACAAACAACGTAAAGTACCAACTTCTGAATTGAATGAAGTTATGTTAAAGGCCATTGCTTCCTACCAGCCACCTGTGGTGCGCGGCAATCCTATTCGCATAAAATACGTAACGCAGTTGCCTACGCATGTGCCTTCGTTTGCGTTCTTCTGTAACTACCCCGACGATGTAAAGCAACCTTATAAGAACTATCTCGAAAACCAGTTACGCCAGAATTTTAATTTTACCGGCGTACCGGTACGATTGTTCTTTAGAAAGAAATAAAACACATTGATATAAAAAAGAATCCCTGACGATTACCGTCAGGGATTCTTTTTTATATCAAATACATTCTTGTTATTGCCCTTGCGCTGTACTGTCTCGAACCGGTTTCTCGGTTTGTATCCACAGATCAATAAACTGTCCCTGCTTAATGTGGTTTACGGTACCACTGATGGTTAAACGGGCTGGATTTTGCTTATAAACATATCCATTGGGATCTGCGTCGGTGGGTTGAACAGTGCCCAGTGTTAATCCGTTCGATTCCAGCATAACTTTGGCTTCGTTATAACTCATCCCAAACAGGTCCGGTACTTCAAACTGCTCGGTACCTTCACCACGTCCTAAAACCAATGTAATACTACTTCCCATGGGTATTTTAGTCCCTTCTTTAATTTGCTGACCTTTATAGTGCTGTTCAAGCACCATATCTCTGGCAAAATAAGGCGCATAGATGGTATCCTCCAGTTTCAGTTTCTGTTGCTGCAAAGTGATCTCTGCACCACGGAAACTTAACCCTGTCAACTTGGGCATTTCGATATCCGGTGCGGCATTGCGATTTATGGTTAAATAAACCGTACGATTCATCTTAACTTTTGTGTCGGCAGTAGGGAACTGTTTTACTACCGATTGCAATGCTGCCGTGTCGTTATACACGGTATCCTGGATCTCTACATCAAACCCCTGCCGTTCCAATACCTTTTTAGCTTCGTCGTACGACTTGCCGGTTACCGATGGTACAGCCAGCGTTTTATCGTGCCGGGTGATCCAGGATAAGGATTGTAAAAAAACAAAAAACAATACAAGCAAAATACCAATACCCAACAGGATATTCGCCCAAAGTGGTTTTCCGGTAATGAACTTAAACACAGGTGATATTGATTAAAATTTAAAAAATCAGGGATACAGACCTCACCTACGTGTGAATCGGCAAACGGCAAACGTAAAACGGCAAAAATTGACTCGCGAGCTTAAGATTACTTAGCTACCTTGCAATTCCAAAATTCTTCTGCCTTCTGCCTTCTGCCTTCTGCCTTCTGCCTTCTGCCTTCTGCCTTCTGCCTATTGACCAAACTTCGACTGCCAGGCCAGCATACCGCCAGACAGGTTCTTTGTATTGGCAAAGCCCATTGTCTCCAGTATCATTGCGGCTTGTCCGCTGCGGTTGCCACTGCGGCAGTAAACGATCACTTCCTGGTTCTTCAGGTTCTCCAACTCATCTGCCTGCATCATTACCTGTCCCAGGGGAATATGGATGCCACCTATGTTGAACTCTTCACGCTCATGGGGTTCCCGTACATCTAACAGGTTTAATTGTTCACCTTTGTCAAGACGCTCTTTTACTTCTTCCGGAGTTATGTTTTGCATAAAAACTATTTACAATTTTATGGTTGTTGTTGCGGTACTTCAGGAACCGTTGTCGCCTTTACGGGTTTATCGCGCTGTAACCACAGGTCTACCGTTTGCCCCTGGCGAATGCGGTTCACGCGACCATCAGGTGTCATGTGTTCAGGGGTTTGGCGGCCCACAAAGGCACTTGAATCGATGCTGGGTATCACTGTTCCTACAGATAACCCATTTGATTCTAATAACACTTTTGCATCGTTATAGGTTAACCCAACAAGATCAGGCACACTAAAATCTTCATGTCCTAACCCGCTGCCCAGGATGAGCGTGATCTTACTTCCCTGCGGAATTTTTGTACCTGCTTTTATCCGGTCACCATTGTATTGCTGTTCCAATACCGAATTCTTGGCAAAGTCCATCCGGTACATGGTATCTTCCAGTTTCAGGCTATACTGGTTCAACGAGATCTCTGCACTGCGGAAGCTCAATCCTTCCAGGCTGGGCATTTCAATAAGCGGGGCTATTGATTTGTTGATGGTAAGATAAACCGTACGGTTCACTTTTACCAATGCTTCCGCTTCAGGAAACTGGCGTAATACCGATAAAGGCTTTGCCGTATCATTATAAATTGAATCCTGAAACTCTACTTCAAAACCTTTGCTTTCCAATATTTTCCGGGCGTCTGCATACGATTTACCAGTTACGGCAGGAATGGTAAGGGTTTTATCATGCCTGGTAATCCAGTAAAGCGATTGCAGGAACACAACTATCAGCAGGACTATTATGCCCAGTCCCACCAGTAAGTGTACCCAAAGGGGTTTCCCTGTCATGAATTTAAACAAGGTAGTAACAATTTTATTTATTGATCGTGAATCTTCTGGTCGGTAATCGGTCTCATTGGATCAACCCTTCTTCCTCGTCAACGCATCTTCAATGAGGGCTGAGTAAAACTCCTTCAATGTCCATCCCATGGCACGTACCTGTTGGGGAACAATGCTTGCTTCACTTTGTCCTGGTACTGTATTTATTTCAAGCATATAAGCGGCCTGTTTGGCTTCGTTGTATATGAAATCAATGCGTACTACGCCGCTGCAATTAAACAACTCATAGATCTTTTTGGCCGTGCTGCGTATCTTTTCAGCTATGGATTCATCTACCTGGGCCGGGGTAATTTCTTCACTTAATCCTTCGTATTTGGCTTCATAATCAAAGAAGTCCTTTTTCGAGATCACTTCCGTGATCGGCAGGGTAATGATGCCCTTGGTTGATTTAAACACCCCAATGGTGAATTCACGACCGGCGATAAACTCTTCCACCAGGATCTGATCGTCTTCTTTAAAGGCCTTTTCCAGGGCACCCGCCAGGTAGGCAGCCTCGTTCACCTTGCTCATGCCAATGCTTGATCCGCCATTGTTCGGCTTTACAAATACAGGCAGCGATAACTGGCTCAGGATCTGGTCGGGCAGAACCGGACTGTGTTTAAAAATATGAACAGATTTGGCAACATTTATGCCAGCAAAAGCCGCTACGGCTACGGTATATCTTTTATTGAAAGTGAGTGCAGAAGTAGCTGAGTCACAGGAGGTATAGGGCAATCCGGTGAGGTCGAAATAACCCTGTAATTTTCCATCTTCACCCGGGGTTCCGTGGATCCCGATCAACACCGCATCAAATGTTATTTTTTTACCATCGATGGTCAGGGAAAAATCCTGGCGGTCAATTGTTATTTTTTCGCCTTTGCCTGATTCGTAGAACCAGCCATTGGGCGTGATGTCGATCTTGTATACGTTGAACTTGTCTGTGTCAACATTCTTTTCAATAGTAAGCGCGCTTTTATAGGAAATAACCGCTTCTGTAGAGTACCCACCGGTAACAAAGGCAATATTGGGCTTCATGTAAGGTTGGAAAATTTTTAGCAAATAAACGAAAAAGGGCTGGAAGCCCGAAACGCCCCAGGCAGGTATTTATGCGGGAACACCGGGTAAAAAGCAATAGAAAAGTTAAAAGCCGGAATTTAGTCCAATAAAAAAGGTGAAGGTCGTTAATCCTTCACCTCAATACGGCAGGAAATATCACCCGCCACTTTCAAGTAGCACTAAGGCTACATTACTATTCTTACAGAAAGGTAGGGAAATTATCAGCCACAACCCAAATTTTATTTGGGCAGCCCTTACCTTCTTATACGTGCAGTTTTTCCTTTTTTTCCATCAACTGTTCCACTGTTTCAACATACATTTCATCAGGTACACAACAGTCAACGGGACAAACGGCTGCACATTGCGGTTCTTCATGAAAACCCTGGCACTCTGTACATTTATTAGGAACGATATAATACGTATCTACACTAATTGGCGCATTAGCAGTATCGGCGTCGATTAATGTTCCATCCAATAAAACAAATGATCCTTTTACTGTAGTACCGTCTGCTACTCTCCATTCTACTCCACCTTCGTATATCGCATTATTGGGGCACTCGGGTTCGCAGGCGCCGCAGTTAATACATTCTTCGGTGATTTTTATTGCCATAACTTGCTGAATTTTATACCTGCCTGCTTGCAGGCTCGTGAATTGAATACAACTATTTTTGCACGACAAATATAAGGTGTAATGAATTTACAACAACGAATCGTTTTATTGAACCGGTTAGGTGAATATATTTTACAGGATAACGATAACTGGCAGGCTGCCAAGCAGAAAGCCAATTTCCAGAACAGCTGGTTCACCCCCGAATTTATTGACCTGGCTACCCGAAATATTGCCCTTGCTTTTTTACAAAAAGATAAACTCACTGGCTGGGCCCAACAATATAATCTCCCTACCGAAAACACCGCCCCCAAAAATGTGGGTATTATTATGGCCGGTAATATACCACTGGTTGGTTTTCATGATTTTTTATGTGTATTTATTACCGGTCACCGGCAAACCATAAAACCTTCTTCCAAAGATGACGTACTCATTAAACACCTGGTGCAACAACTGCACGAGTGGGATGAATCCACCCGCCAGCTGGTGACTTTTGCCGAAATGCTGAAGGGCTGTGATGCCTATATTGCTACTGGCAGCAATAATTCTGCCCGGTATTTTGACTACTATTTCAGCAAATACCCCCATATTATCCGTCGCAACCGAACCTCGGTGGCCCTGTTAACCGGAGAAGAAACGCCCGGCGACCTGGATAAGCTGGCTGATGATGTGTACCAGTACTTTGGGCTGGGCTGCCGTAATGTGACCAAATTGTATGTGCCTGAACAATATGATTTTGTTGCCCTCATCAATGCTTTCAAAAAATACGATTACCTCGCCGACCAGCATAAATACAAACACAATTACGATTATATGCTGGCTGTTTTGATACTTAACAAACAGTTTTATATGAGTAATCAAAGCATTCTGCTCGCCGAAAGCAAGGAACTGTTCTCTCCTATCAGCCAGCTGAACTATGAGTTTTACAACAACGCAGCAGCCGTTAAAGCGTCGCTCACTGACAATGCCGACGTGCAATGTATTGTTGGAAAAAACCATCTTGACTTTGGTCAGGCGCAGCACCCTTCGCTCACCGATTATGCAGACGGCGTAGATGTCATGAAATTTTTGCGGGAATTGTGAAAAACTGGCAAACTAACCTGTAAAAATTACATGTAACGGCTATCAAATACTTATAATAATTTTTAACTTTCCACCTGCGGCAGGTTCGTTTTTAGCGTTTCCTGCTTACTTTTAGTAAATTTGAGAAGCGAAGTACGAAGACTTTAGTAAATTAATTGTTAAACCAACTTATCAACACTGGTTTCCATTAGTTCCTGACGTTAAATTTGTTGTTGTCAGGCATGTATTTTGAAACAAGTATAAAATCTCATAAAATTTTTAACGATTATGAAGTGGAAACAAATTCTGGCTATTGTGCTTATTAGCGCCTCCACTACCGGCGTGACCATGTGGGGAGTTAACCATTTTAGCCATGATAGTACGTACGTATATCAAAAGGAAGGCGATACTGGAAAGATACCAGCTAACTATGCCGGCTTTAATGGTGCAAATGGAGCTAACGGCCCGGTTGATTTTTCACCCGCCGCAGAAGCAGCTATTCCTGCTACAGTACACATCAAAACAAAAGCTACCCGTACAGTAAGTAATAACCTGCCCCGGAATAATCCATTCGGCGATCTGTTCCCCGACCTGGATGATTTCTTTGGCAATGGCACCCGCTCTATTCCTCAAATGGCTTCCGGTTCAGGTGCCATCATCAGCGAAGACGGTTATATCGTTACCAACAACCACGTAGTGGATGGTGCAGATGACATTACCGTTATGCTTAACAACAAAAAATCTTTCAAAGCCAAAGTGATAGCCGCTGACCCCAGCAGTGACCTGGCTGTAATAAAGATAGAAGCAAAAGGTTTACCATTCCTGTTATATGGTAATTCTGATGAAGTGAAGGTGGGTCAATGGGTACTGGCAGTTGGTTATCCTTTAACACTGGAAACAACCGTAACGGCTGGTATTGTAAGCGCCAAAGGCAGAACGCTTGAAATAAACAAACGCCAAAGCGACTCTCCTGTTGAATCATTCATTCAAACCGATGCGGCTGTTAACCCTGGTAACAGTGGTGGCCCGCTCATCAGCCCCGATGGCAAACTGGTTGGTATTAACTCAGCCATAGCTTCGCCTACAGGTGCCTATGCGGGTTATTCCTTCACCATTCCGGTTAATATCGTGAAGAAAGTCGTTTCTGACCTCATTAAATTCGGAACGGTACAAAGAGCTTATCTGGGAATTGAATATCCGAGAGATAACATCAGCGATGATGAGAAAAAACAAAACGGCATCAAAGACGATGGTGGTGTATATGTAATGACCGTTCGGGATGGTGGTGCTGCCTTAGCCGCCGGTATTAAAAAAGGCGACGTGATCACCAAGATCGATAACATGCCTGTGGTTAATGGCGCCGACCTTATTGGTCAGATTGCTACACACCGCCCCGGCGATAAGATCACGCTTACCTACCAACGTGGTGGCAAGGAGTATACAACTTCTATTGTTTTAAAAAACAAAACCGGCAGCACTGAGATCGTAAAAACTTCTGTGCTGGATAAATTAGGCGCTGAACTGGAAAACCTGAACAAGGACGATGCGAAAGAAATAGGTGTGAAAGGTGGTGTAATGGTGAAAGCGATCGGTTCCCGCGGTTTGTTAAGCAAAGTACGCATTCAGGAAGGTTATGTGATCACTAAAGCCAATGGCAAAGACGTAACCAGCGTTGATGACCTGCGCAAGATCCTGGAAGGTGCTTCAGGCAGTGTAAAACTGGAAGGTGTTTATCCCGGTTACGAAGGCATTTACCCCATCGTGATCAATTTAGATAGTGCGAACTAGTACTCAGTACTGACAACTTATAAAAAAAGCCCCGATGCACTCAGGCTATCGGGGCTTTTTCGTTTTATTTCTGTCTTATAATTTAACGCGTTAACACCAGGTATTCATATGCTTTCAGCGGTGCTGAAAACGATGCGTTTACAGTAACCGGTTGTTGGGTGAACAGGTTGGTGAATTTGCCCTGAACCGGCGTGTTGGACAGTTGCACATTTACCTCCTGCGCACTCAGGTTCAGGAGCACTACCAGTTCTTTGCCTTCATTTTTTCGGGTAAACGCCAGCACGTGGTCATTGTCGCTGGTTTCCAGCATCTGTGGTTTGGCCACATCGCCTGTTTGCAGGGCAGGATGTTGTTTCCGCAGCTGTAATAATGTTTTATAAAAAGTATGCAGCTCCGGGGTGCCATTCCAGTTCACTTCATCTTTATCAAAGAAAGGCAATCTCCTACGCAAGGGCAATTCCTGGGCAGTATAAATAAGCGGAACGCCGTTCCAGGTGCAACTGAACACTGCTAACGGTGCAGCCATCTCCCCGTATTTTTCGTATTCGGTACCATTCCAGGTATTTTCGTCGTGGTTGCTGGTAAACAACATGGGGAAAGTACCGGAAGGCAAATCATATTGATAGTGGTTCAGTACATCTTTTAACTGGCTCAGGGTAATTTCCTGGCGATAATATTTCTGTGTGGCCGACATCCAGCGCCAGCCATACAAACTATCGAAGACCTGTAAATAAGGCACATCCAGCGTTTCGCCCAGCCAGAACAAAGGTTTTACGGTATCCAGTTCCAGGCGCGCCTGATTCCAGAAATCCAGGGGTACCAGGTGGCACATATCGCAGCGAAAACCGTCTATATCGCATTCTTTAACCCAATACCGCATGGCGTCTATCATGGCATTACGCATGCCGTGGTCGTAATAGTTCAAATCAATTACATCGTGCCAGTTATTGGTATCGTAGAAATTGCCTTCAGCGTCGCGTTTGTAGTATTCGGGGTTCGATTTTGTCCAGATATGATCCCAGCCGGTATGGTTGGCCACCCAGTCAATGATCACTTTCATTCCCAGTTCACGGGCTTTTTTTACCAGTGCTTTAAAATCGGCCAGGGTTCCAAATTCGGGGTTGATGGCTTTATAATCTGCACAGGCATAATAACTTCCCAGTGTTCCCTGTCTTTTTTCCCTGCTTATTGGTGTAATGGGCATAAACCATAACACTTCTACCCCCATGTCTTTTAATCGGGAAAGGTGTTGGGCAAATGCGTTAAATGTGCCTTCGGGCGTGTACTGGCGAACATTTACTTCATAGATATTGCTGTTAATGCTCCAAGCTATTGGTGAAAATCGTCGCGTCATAATCTCTTTCCTGGTTGGTTTAATCAAAATTACGGTCTAATATTTACATCCCCTCTAACAATCAACTTTTGTACCTTCGCCCTGGCATGAAAACATTCAATGTACCGCTTACCTATCGCAGCCCGCTGATCACGGCCATCAAGAACAGTCGCAAACAGCAGGATAAAATGAAGAAAGATTTTACTCCTACCCTGTTGGAACTCGGGTCTTTACACATTTACCTGGCCCGCCATTTCGGGTTCTGCTACGGGGTAGAAAATGCCATCGAGATCTCTTTCCGCACTATAGAATCGAATCCCGACAAACGTATATTTTTATTGAGCGAAATGATTCACAACCCGCAGGTGAACTCCGATTTGCAAAGCAGGGGCGTTCAATTTCTGCAGGACAACTACGGCCATCAGCTGATCCCCTTTGAGGAATTAACTGCCGATGATGTCGTGATCATTCCTGCTTTTGGTACAACGCTTGAAATTGAGTCGAAATTGAATACACTGGGTATTCCGGTTGAAAAATATAATACTACCTGCCCCTTTGTTGAAAAAGTTTGGAACCGCAGTGAGCAGATAGCTAAAAAGGGATACACCATTGTTATTCACGGCAAACCGAAACATGAAGAAACCAGGGCTACTTTTTCCCATGCCGCCAGCAATGCCCCGTCAGTAATTGTCAACGACATGCAGGAGGCGGAAAACCTGGCGAAATATATTACTGGTGAAAAACCGGCCGACCTCTTTTATACAGAATTTGCCAATCGTTTTTCCGACGGGTTTGATGTGACCCAACACCTGCAACGCATTGGAGTGGTGAATCAAACTACGCAACTCGCCACCGATACACAAGCCATTGCAGAATACCTGAAGCAAACCATTCAAAGCCATTTCGGCTTAACGCCTGAAACCATAGAGAGCCGTTTTGCCGATACCCGCGATACCCTGTGTTATGCCACCAATGATAACCAAACAGCGGTTACAGGCATGCTGCAGGCGCCCGCAGACATTGCCGTTGTAGTAGGCGGTTATAATTCCAGCAACACCACGCACCTGGCCGAACTGTGCGAGCAGGAATTACCTACCTATTTCATCAATTCTGAAGAAAAACTCCTGTCTGTAAAAGCTATTCAACATTATAATTTCCACACAAAAGAAGAGCTCCATACAGCTGATTACCTGCCCACCGGCAACCCCGCCCGTATTTTGGTCACCAGCGGTGCTTCCTGCCCCGATGCGGTAGTAGAAAGCGTTATACGCAGGCTGGCCTCCTTTTATGGGGTTGAAGGCAAGCTGGAAGAACTAACGAAGGAATTGGCTGGTTAATCGTTTTCTCCGCTGCATTCATCCTTAAAAAAGCAGCGTACACCCAATTTCAGGCATACCAATTATTCCCGGGTTAAACTACTGCGTTACTGCAGGGTCAAAATACCAGGATAAACTGAATAGTCATGAAATGGGTATCAATTGTTTTACTGGGATTGTTGATGTTCCTGGGCAGTACCGCCGTCGCACAGTGGCGTTCGGGTGCGGAGCGGGGATTACGGCAGCGAATGAGCGAGCTGCAATTAACAGCAGAACAAAAAAGAAGGATTGCCATTATCATTCGCCGCCAGCGAATGCAAAATGTAATGAACCAGCGTGAGCTGAATGAAATACTTACGGAAAAACAAAAGTTGCAATTGGAAAAGTGGGGAGAAAAACGATTGAATAGAATCGATAGCGCTGAAGTGAAGCATTAAGTTGGGCAGTTAACAGGTTGACAAGTTAACAAGGGTTTTGAACCTGTTAACTCGTCAACATATCAACTGGTTAACTTATACCATCTTAAATGTCTCTAAGAATTTGGTATTGAAGTTACCTTTTATAAAGTCTTCGTTCTTCATCAATTGCTGATGGAACGGAATGGTAGTTTTTACACCTTCAATCACATATTCGCTCAATGCACGGCTCATGGTATTGATGGCTTCTTCGCGGGTACGTGCTACGGCAATGATCTTGGCGATCATGGAATCGTAGTACGGCGGAATTACATAGCCGGCATATACGTGTGAGTCGATACGGATACCGTGTCCGCCGGGTTGATGCAGTGTAGTGATTTTGCCCGGGCTGGGACGAAAATCATTATACGGATCTTCGGCATTGATACGGCACTCGATGGCGTGCATCTGTGGTTCGTAGTTCAACCCACTGATGGCTTCACCCTGTGCAATCTTGATCTGTTCTTTAATGAGGTCGAAGTTGGTCACTTCTTCGGTTACGCAATGTTCTACCTGAATACGGGTATTCATTTCCATGAAGTAGAAATTGCGGTGTTTGTCAACCAGGAATTCGATGGTACCCACGCTTTCGTAACCAATGGCAGAAGCAGCTTTGATGGCGGCTTCCCCCATGCGTTTACGCAGTTCCGGAGTCATGAAGGGAGAAGGGGATTCTTCAACCAGTTTCTGGTGACGGCGTTGGATAGAGCAGTCGCGTTCACTGAGGTGACATACCTTACCGTAGCGATCGCCGGCAACCTGTATTTCGATGTGGCGTGGTTCTTCCACAAACTTTTCCATGTAAATACCGTCGTTCTTGAACGCGGCACCTGCTTCGGCTTTGGCGGTGTTGTAGTTCTTTTCCATTTCCCCCTCATTCCAAACAACACGCATCCCTTTACCACCACCACCGGCAGTGGCTTTCAGAATAACGGGATACCCTACTTCTTTTGCCAGTGCGAGGGCTTCTTCCAGGCTTTCCAGCAACCCTTCGCCACCGGGTACCACAGGCACACCGGCTTTGATCATGGTTTCTTTAGCTGTTATTTTATCACCCATCGACCGGATCTGGTCGGGCGTGGGTCCAATAAATTTGATGTTATGTTCGCCGCAGATTTCCGCAAAGCGGGCGTTTTCGGCCAAAAATCCGTACCCGGGGTGAATACCGTCGGCATTGGTGATCTCTGCCGCGGCCATAATGTGCGGAATGTTAAGATAGGAATCAGAGCTGGCAGCCTTTCCAATACAAACAGCTTCATCGGCAAACCGCACGTGCAGGCTGTCTTTGTCGGCGGTGGAATAAACAGCAACCGTTTTGATGCCCATTTCTTTACAGGTGCGTATCACCCGAAGGGCAATTTCTCCACGATTGGCAATTAATATTTTCTTGAACATTGAATTTTGATTGATTAATGCGCTAACATGTTAACAGGCACAATCCAACTAATGTTGGGATTGGCTGCTTATCACATTGGCTAATTAAGGTTAAGCTGGTTCAACCAGGAATAACGGTTGGTCGTACTCTACGGGTGAAGCATCTTCCACCAATACTTTCACGATACGGCCTTTTACTTCGCTTTCGATCTCATTAAAGAGTTTCATGGCTTCGATAATGCAAACCGCTTTACCTGGAGTAACATCGTCACCTATTTCAACAAAGGCAGGTTTGCCGGGAGCTGAGCTGCGATAGAAAGTACCGATCATCGGACTCTTAATAGTGATCAAATTGTCAGCAACCGCATCTGCAGCTTTTCCTTTATCTGCAGCGGGGGCAGTTGCCTGTGCAGCGGGTTGAGTAGCCGCCATTTGCTGTGGCATAGCAGTCATCATAGGAGTATGTACAGGAGCTGCAATGACATTTTGAACCGGTTCTTCTTTTTGTTTGATGGTTAATTTAAATCCCTTTTCTTCAATCGTCACTTCCCCAATATTTGATTTGTTGATCATTTTGATCAACTCCTGAATTTGCTTAAAATCCATCTGTTAAAAATTTTAGTTTGTCGTTTAAGTCCTGTATAACAGGCGGCTAAGATAAGGATTAGACGCTAAATATATCCAAAACCGTTTTTTTATGTTGGCCGCTCGGTTGTACCCAAAAAAAGAGGACAATGGATTTGAAGTTCCATTGTCCTGGTATAACGTAAGTTTTAGTATTATTCTTTTACCCGTTCTACATATTCCCCGGTCTTCGTATTTATACGAATCAGCTCGCCTTCGTTTACAAACAGCGGTACGTTTACGGTAGCGCCGGTTTCAACAGTGGCCTGCTTCAGGGTGCGGGTAGCGGTATCGCCTTTTACGCCTGGCTCGCTATAAGTTACTTTCACCACAATTTTATCGGGCAGTTCCACACTCATCGGTGTTTCGGTTTCGGTATTGATGAGTACTGAAACTTCCTGTCCGTCTTTCAGGAACTGTGGAGCATCTACCAGGTTTTCGCCAAGGGCTACCTGCTCAAAAGTTTCATTGTCCATGAAATTGTAACCGGTATCGTCCTTGTACAGGAACTGGAAGGTTTTGCGTTCAACGCGCACGGGATAAATGGTATCACCGCTGTTCCAGGTTTTTTCAATACTGCGGCTGTTGTCAACGCCTTTCAATTTTGCCCATACCTTGGCAGCAGCCCGGGCAGTTTTATTTTCGCCAAATTCAACCACTGTGTATAAACTTCCATCCAATTTGATGATCATGCCGCGGCTGATATCTGAGGTATTTGCCATAAATGATAAAAATTTCAAAAGTCAAAAAACAGGTACCAATTCTAAAAAGAGGAGGCAAAATTATGGCAAAATTGGCAGGTAGCAAAATGGTCTGATTACTGTTCTTTTGTCGGGGCCGCCGGTTTGGCTTCCGCGGGCTCTTTCGCCTCCCCGACCGGTTTAGCCACAGGCGTTAAAATAAGGGTGGTTTTCTTAACTTCCGCCAACCTCGGTTTGATTGCTGTGGCCTCGTTCGCCCCCACAGGCGTTAAATTAATAAGGTCGGGCCTGATTTCTGTAACCCCGGCCTTGTCCATTGAACTCCCTTTGGCTATTTTAACAGTAACAATCCTGTTATTAGTGGCTATCATATTTTCCTTTTTCGCAGTCTCGGCCATTTTAACATAGGGGTTTGGCGTGCTTTTGGCAACGGATCCCGCATTCGGGCGCCCTCTTCTCATAATGTAAACAGGCGCCACATTGCCGTCGGGCGTTACGCTATACATAGGCAGGTATTTTTGTTTGTAGGTTGTGTAATACGTATTGTCGCCTACAATTTTTTCGTCGGTTCTGACAGTTGCCGGCTTTATCGTCTTCAGCCTTAGCCCATTCCCTATAACTGTTTTTGGCAATAAGAAGATCTGCCTTGGCGGTACTTCACCGTATTTGTCTTCATACTGTTTGTCTTTATTCCAGTCGTTTAGGGAAACCGCTAGCACTATTTTATTGTTTTTGTCTTTCACGATCACGGTGGCCTCGCCACGATTGTCGACTACGCTCACGCAATAGCCTTTTTGGTTGTAGCAGTCCTGAATAGCAGGGTCCCGCGGCGGCGGGGGTGGAACCGGCGTTAAATCGATCAATACCGGGGATTGGGGGGCTGCAGAAGCGTTCGGCACTACATCAATTATAACTTTTTGGGGAGCAGCGGGCGCGACTGGCTTTTTAGGCACTTCCCTTACTGCAACTTTTACAGACGGCGGCGGGGGCGGCGGGGGCGGTACATTTTCAACAGATGGAACCGTATCGGTTATCGACGACCGCAATGGTTCATGATGCGTTTGTGTAGCATTGCGGAAGGCCAGCAACACCACTACCAGCAGGGGAAACAGAAAAAGGAACCTGATCAGGTGCACCCGGGCACTTTGGTTTTTGTTCATCATGGCTATTCTTTTTTTGAGTGATGAAAAATTGAAATTGTTAGCTATACTAAATGAATTGACCCCAATAACTTTTAACAGCAGGTACTGGTATTGTTTGCGATCCAGACCAGTTTGCAGCACCTGCTGATCGGCAATAAATTCCAGGTTCTGGCGGATATCATGGCGTAACAACCACGCAAAAGGGTTGTACCAGTTCAGAATGCAAAGCAGTTCGCTCCAGATAATATCCAGTGAATGCCGTTGTTTTACATGTATGAATTCGTGCCGAATGATCTCTTTCAATTCGTGTTCATTGTGCTGATGTTTGTTTACATAAATACCCCGGCCAAATGAAAAGGGCATTACCGGCGCATCTATGTGGTATAACTTTACTTTGTTATCGTACAACAACACCGCTTTCGACCGCATTTTGTATAAGGAATAATATTGCACTCCCAAACGAGCTATCATTACCAGTATACCAATAACGAATACAACAGCCGTCAGCAGCCACCAGTTATTACCAACCCAGGTGGTGGTATTGACGGGCGTTATTTGCGTAATGGCCGGTATATAGTTAACAAAGGCCGATTCGCGCAATGCCGGTTTTTCCAAAATGGTGATCACATTTATAAAGGGTATTATAAAACATACCAGGGAGTATATCAACAGGTACCAGCGGTTCCAGTTATAAAAGGTAAGCCGGCGCAGGAATAATTGATAGAAGAGGTATACTATGGAGAGACTGATCGTTAGTTTAAGCAGGTACTGTAACATAAAGCTTCTTTTTAGGTGTTTTACCTTGTCAACTTATTAACTGGTTAACTTTTCAACTGGTTAACTTTTCAACTTACTTTTTGCCCCCTTTCTCAATCATGTCAATGATGTCTTTAAGCTCCTTCGAACTTAATTTCTTCTGCTCTACGAAAAAATTCACCAGCTGCTTGTAAGAGTTGTCGAAATAATCCTTCACTACCCCGCTCATAAAATGCTTTTTATATTCTTCCTCCGAAATAGCTGGTTTGTACAAATAGGTATTCCCTACCAGTCTGCTTGCTATTAACCCTTTTTTCTCCAGGTTTTTTACAGTTGATGCCAGCGTGGTATAGGGGGGCTGGGGTGCTTCCATATTTTCAAGAAACAGTTTTATGTTCCCCTCACCTGTTTTCCAGATCGCCTGCATGGCTTGTTCTTCCTGTGTGGTCAGCTTTTCCATCTACGATATTTTCGTAAACCTACGACTTATTCGTAAACAATCAAACATCTTTTTTGTTAAATGCTATTAACAACTGGCTATCCTCTTCATTTCCTGTTATTTTTGAAAGGTAATTATATATGAGAAGGGTTATTTTTGGAGTATATTCCCGTTAGCAAAGAATAAATTGAAACTTTATCGCGCGTTCTGACCGAACGAACGCCTAACACCAGCAAATTTTTTGACAAATGAAAAACCGGCTTTTATTACTTATTCTGGCATTTACCGTTAAACTGGCATCAGCGCAAACGTTACCACCCGACAGTCCTGCCTACAAGCGGTTCCCCGGCATTCCCCCATTTACCATATTGCAGGTAGACAGTACCAATTTAACCAAGGATAACCTGAAACATCATCAGCCTACGCTTATTATGTATTTCAGCCCCGATTGCGACCATTGCAAACATCAGTGGGCCGAAATGGAAAAGCAGATGAATGAACTGAAGAAATACCAGATTGTGATGGTTACCTATCAGCCGTTTCAGGAAATGGTAGATTTTTACAAGGAACACAAGATTGCCGGCTATTCCAATGTTAAGATGGGCCGGGATACTAAATTCTTCCTGCCTCCTTTTTTTAAAATTAAAAGTCTGCCCTTTCAGGCGCTGTATGATAAAAAGGGCGAGCTCATTACCACTTTCGAGGGCAATGTAGAAGTTGCCAAAGTTTTAAAAGCCTTTGCCAAAAAGGATTAGCAGCTTCTTAAAATAAAAAATAGATATCTTCAATCGCGCACTATTTTTGCGCAAACATTAGCTCAACACCTTAAATTTTTTTCTGATGAAAGTAACTGTTGTAGGCGCCGGTGCAGTAGGTGCTACCTGCGCTGATAATATCGCCCGGGCCGAACTGGCACAGGAACTGGTATTATTGGATATTAAAGAAGGTCTGGCCGAAGGTAAGGCCCAGGATATGATGCAAACTGCCGCATTACTGGGTTTTGATACCCGCATCACCGGAAGTACCAATGATTACAGCAAAACTGCCGGCAGCGATGTTGTAGTAATTACATCAGGCTTACCCCGCAAACCTGGTATGACCCGCGAAGAACTGATTGGAACCAATGCCGGTATTGTAAGAGGCGTTGCGGAAAACATTCTGAAACACTCGCCCAACGCTATCATCATTGTTATCAGCAACCCAATGGATACCATGACCTACCTGGCTTTAACCGCTACCGGTTTGCCAAAGAACAGGATCATTGGTATGGGTGGTACACTCGATAGCGCCCGCTTTAAATATCAACTGAGCCAGCACCTGGGTTGCAGCCCTGCCGACCTGAATGCTGTAGTGGTAGGTGGACACGGTGACACAACTATGATCCCCCTTATTCGCCAGGCAACCTGGAACAGCGCCCCTGTTACCAAATTCCTGAGTGAAGAACAACAAAAACAAATAGTTGCCGATACCATGGTAGGCGGCGCTACCCTTACCAAACTGATTGGTACCAGCGCCTGGTATGCACCCGGAGCAGCCGGAGCAGCCCTGGTAGAAAGCATTGTACGCGATCAGAAAAAATTATTTACCTGCTGCGTATCACTGAATGGCGAATACGGTCAAAAAGATATCTGCCTGGGTGTTCCCGTTATTATCGGAAAAACCGGCTGGGAAAAGATCGTTGATTTTGGCTTAAATGCCGACGAACAAGCCCTCTTTAACAAGAGCGCGGATGCTGTAAGAAGCATGAACGATGTGTTGAAAACGCTGTAATGAAGTAAGATATAGGAAGTAGGAAGTATGAAGCTCTTCAAATTCGTACTTCCTATTTTTATTTCCGCTCCCCCCTCTCCTGCCCCACTAACAATCCAATAACTTCCCCCGGCATTGAATTTGATGCCTGTTAGATATAAGCAACTACCTGCAGCGACTGCGTGTAACTCATTATTGAACTCTAAATGCGTTTAGTATGAAATACGTATACTCCCAGGTTAGCAGAACAGTTTGTATTACAGCCATTTTACTAATAACCAGTATAACAGGAATGAACGGGGTGCGGGCACAAACACCTAAGAATTACTCCTCCGCCGATTATGTTCCGGTTAATATGGGGAAGGTTATTCCCAACGAATACATCGATTTTCGGCAAAAGACCAGGTACGTATATGAAGGAAATAACAGCATGACCGCCCTGCCCACTCCGGTAGCCATGCGTGATCTGATCATTACGCCTTCCAGCGACGATGGCATTGTATTACAATGGCGTTGTACCTGGGAACCCGATAACCTTAAATTGTATGAAATAGAATTCAGTTCAGATGGCATCAACTTTCAACGGGTAGGTGTATTGCCTGCAGGAAACTATCAAAGCGGAAAAGTCTATTCCTACAGGCACTATCCGGTAAATGTACGCGATATGTTATTTTATCGCATTCGTATAACCGATGCAGCCGGCCGGTATGATTACACGCCTATATTAAAAATCGCTGCAACCGGTTCTACCCAGAATTATGTTTTCCCAACAATTGTAAATACAGGAATGGTAAGTGTATACCTGAGCGATTCATTCCAGGTGGCCCAGATCGTAAACAGCCAGGGCCGTATTTTACAAACCCAGCAATTAAGTGGCAAAACCGGCCGCATAGATATTCCATTGAATCCCCAGGCAGAAGGCATTTGTTTTGTACGCCTGTTAGGACAGGATACCCAAAGAGATGTGGTGCAGAAGATATTTATCCATTAGCGTTATTGGCCTTTACCATTGATCAATAAAAGCGGTCTGGCTCCATAGTCAGGCCGTTTTTGCTGGTACCCGAATTAACGTTTCTTTAGTTTTACCCAGGCATTGTATCAATAGATTTTTCTGTCTATTTTGTAGCACCCTTAATTCAAACGATATGTTATTCCCAACCAAAACGCTGGTTGTTGCCGGCCTGATTGCATTTACCTGTTCCTGTGCTTCTATTTTTAGCAGATCAACTTACCCGGTTACCATCGACACCGAACCACGTGGTGCCCATATTACTATCTACAACCGACGGGGTATGGAAGTTTTCAATGGTGGCACTCCGGCCTTGGTAAAATTAAAACCAGGTGGCGGCTTTTTTCAAAAGGCCATTTACGACATCGAGATCAGCAAGGAGGGGTATGTTACCAAGAGAATACCGATCAGTGCAAAGCTCAATGCCTGGTATTTTGCCAATATCCTTGTTGGTTGGTTTGGTGTGCTTGGTTTTTTGGTCATTGACCCCGCCACTGGCGCTATGTACCGGATAAACGATACAGCTGTTATGGAAACACTGGTTGCCGAAAATAAAACAGCGGCTGCCGCAGCCCCGCAAACGCCTCAATTGAAGATCTACGATATCAACGAGATACCGGTAGCGTGGAAGAGCAAGCTGGTTGCCATCAAATAATTGTAGTGGTTACTTACTCAATCGCTGGTTCACCCTGGCAACGATATCGGCGATTGAGATCTTCTCCATACATTTAAAATGACCGAGCGGACATTTATTATACCCTATTTTGGAACAGGGCCGGCAATACAAAGGCCGGATCTCCATGATGTCGTAGGGCAATTTGTCTTTGGGTAACTGCGGTGACAGGGCGCCGTAATATGGATACATACCAAACTGTGGCACCGTATTACCCCAAATGGAGATGACCTGCTTTTTAAATGCAGAAGCGATGTGCATTAACCCGGTATCGTGGGTTATGATGAGTTTGGCGCGGCGTACCAGGTCGGCCGATTCGTTGATGTTGAATTTGCCGCAGGAGTTATAAATTTTATGCGGGTCAACACTGGCAATTTGTTCGCCTGCTTCCCGGTCTTCTTTACCACCCAATAATATAATGGGATGAGCTATGGCGCCGCATAACTCCTTTAACTTGTGGATCGGTAGTTTTTTGGTATTGTGGGCTGCACCTATTACCACCCCAATATAACCGGCCAGGTGGCCGCCAGGGATATCACTTTCTTTTACCTTATCCGCATCGGGAATAAAATAGTCCAGCCCGCGGCCATCATTTTTCACCCCCAGGGAAGCTACTGTTTCCAGGTAACGGTCTACAATATGTACATCGGGTAGTACATTCAGTTTGAGAGTGGTTAAGACAAACTTCTGAATGTTGAGCTTATTGAAAGAAAACGACTTTTTACCCAGTGCTTTTTTTACCCGCATGGTGCGCAGGTTGTGATGCAGGTCTATCACATAATCAAAGTTCTCGGCCTGTAAGGCAGGAATAATTACCTGCAGGTCATCCTGCAGGTAATGCGTTTTATCGATATAGGGATTGGCTTCCAGCACCGCCTTGAAACTGGCTTTGGTAAGATAATGTACGGCTGCCTCCGGCAACTGCTTTTTCAGGCAGCGGATAACAGGCGTTGTTAAAACTATATCCCCAATGGAACTAAATCTGATAATTAGAATTTTCATACTTCAAGCCCGGATCACTCCTCTACGTAATTAAGATCTTTATGAAAAGTTTCTTCTGTTAAAATAGCGGCGCCTAAGCCAATGACCATGGCCACTATACCGGTGATCAACCCGCTTTTTACATAGCCGGCTGAAGCCTGCAGCGAGGTGAACAAGATAGAGATCAGGATCAATGCGCCCCGTACCATATTGGGTACGGTAGTAGCAGCAGTAGCCCTGATGTTGGTACCGAATTGCTCGGCAGCCATGGTAACAAAGATGGCCCAGAAACCGGTCCCAAAACCTAATAAGGCACTGGCCGCATACAAACTGTTCACCGATTGCCCTCTTAAATTAAAGAACCACACGATGCCAATAGCCGTTATTCCATAAAAAATATACAGGGCCTTTTTACGGCTCCGCAGTGCCTGGCTTACAAAGCCAACGGCAATGTCTCCGATGGAGATGGCGGCATAAGCAAACATAACTGCTTTACCAGGATCAACGGTGCCTACAACACCCATTTTCTCCCCAAACTCTTTTGAGAAGCTAACCAGGATGCCGATCACATACCAGGTAGGCAATCCGATCAATATACTGCAGAGGTATTTTTTTAAGCGTTTGCCATTGTTCAACAACATGAAAAAGTTTCCCTTCTTTACGTTGCTGTGCTGAATGTCTTTGAACATCCCTGATTCCAGCACACCTACCCGCAACATCAGCAGCAAAAAGCCCAGGCCGCCGCCTATGAAATAACAGGTACGCCAATGAAAGTTCTCCCTGAAAAAGAAAGCTACCACGGCACCAGTCAGTCCAACACCGGCTACCAGTGACGTGCCTATCCCTCTTTTTTCTTTCGGTAACAATTCGCTCACCAGGGTAATACCGGCACCCAGTTCACCTGCCAGGCCCACACCGGTTAAGAACCGAACGGCTGCATACTGGTTTACCGTTTGTACAAAGCCGTTGGCGATGTTTCCCAGTGAATATAAAATGATGGAAGCGTACAATACTTTTAACCGGCCTTTCTTATCACCCAGGATGCCCCATAAAATGCCACCGATCAGCAAGCCGGCCATCTGGATATTAATAATGAAAAGACCGTCTGATGCAATTTGATCCTGGGTTAATCCCAGGTCCTTTAAGGAGGGGACCCGGATAATACTAAAGAGTAAGAGATCGTAAATGTCGACAAAGTAGCCCAGCGCAGCTACAAATACTGCCAGGCTAAAAACAGATACTGGTTTTGCTTGCATTGGATTTAATTAGTTGGCGGTTGAGAAACCTTCTTTTTTCCGGATAATAATTTAATAAGTACTGGTGCAGTGGTTACTATTACAATGCCCAGAACTATCAGTTCAAGGTGTTTCTTTAGGTCAAAGTTGAATTGGGTGAAGATCCATTTTTGCAGGAAGTGTCCGGCAATGATCATACTGAAAACCCAGGCAACACAACCAATCATGTTGAAGAAGGAGAACTTCTTTTTATCCATATCAACGATACCGGCTACAATAGGAGCAAACGTTCTTATGATAGGCAGGAAACGGGCAAATACAATGGCGCCGCCGCCATGTTTTTCATAAAAATCGTGGGCATCGTATAAATATTTTTTCTTGAACAGGAAACGGTCGCGCCAGTGGAACATGGTAGGGCCAATTTTTTTACCAGTCCAGTAACCAATGGTATTTCCCAGGATACCTGCCAGCGAGATCAGGGCGATCAACACAAACAGATCGAGCGCTTCATTGCGTACGCCGCCCATGCCTATTTTTCTAAACAGGTCATTGGCCAGGTTGGCGCTGTAGATACCGGCCACAAACAACAGGCTGTCGCCCGGTAAAAAGAAACCGACAAACAAACCGGTTTCGGCAAATACAATAAACAGCAACAGAAAAAAACCACCGTATACGATGTAGAACATCGGGTTAAGCAGGTCTTTCCAGGTAAATGATTTATGCAGGGTGATTACACCGTTCTCTTTTAAAGTACCGGCAGCGACTGTAAGGGGATCGTGGAACTGGCTGGTGATGGTAATTGTTTCAGCCGGGTTTACCGCGATGGCTGTAAAACCTGATTTGTCGGTTGTATACTCTGAGGATTGCCCGCCGGTTGTTACGGTTATCTTACTAACCGGTGTTTCGTACTGATTGGTACATTGGATTCTTATTTGTTGCTGCGCCATGGTTCCGGATACAGTCAACACAGTCAACAATAAAAAAATCAGTCGTTTTAACATAAAAATTTTAATGAAAAAGGTTATTTGTTTTCGCTTAATCTTTTATCAATACCGGTTCTGTCTGTACCATTTCAGGCTTCAGTTCTCCCTCCCATTTGCTGACTACAGTGGTTGCCAGTGCATTTCCCACTACATTCGTCATGGTACGGAACATATCGCAAAAATGATCGATCGGTAATATTAACGCTACACCCTCCGGTGGTATTTTAAATAGCGCGCAGGTTGCTGTAACCACCACCAGCGATGCCCGCGGTACGCCGGCAATTCCTTTACTTGTCAGCATCAATACCAGCAACATCGTTAACTGGGTCCCCAGATCGAGATGGATGCCCGACGCCTGTGCAATGGCCAAACTGGCAAAGGTCATGTACATCATACTCCCATCGAGATTGAAACTATACCCCAATGGTAAAATGAAGGACACTATTTTATCCTTGCAACCAAAGCGTTCCAGTTCTTCGGTGAGTTTGGGAAAAACCGCCTCACTGCTGGTAGTACTGAAGGCAATCAGCATGGGCGAGGCAATTCTTTTCATGAGATCGCCTAACCGTTTTCCCAGGATCAAAAATCCGACTGATAACAAAACCGCCCACAACAAAGCAATTCCTATTAGAAAGAACAGCAGGTATTTGCCATAGAAAATGAACACTTCCAGTCCTTTGGTGGCAATTACCGCCGCAATGGCGCCAAATACCCCCAGGGGCGCAAAGTTCATTACATAGCCCACCATTTTTAAAATCACATGTGCTATCGCATCCAGCGCTTTTACCACTGGTTTGGTAATATCTCCCAGTGCCGACATAGCCACTCCAAAAAAAATACTGAAGATCACTATCTGCAGTATTTCGTTGGTAGCCATGGATTCTATTACGCTTTTCGGGAATACGTGCTCCACAAATTTAGCCAAAGAAAATTCCTGCGATTTTCCAATCAGGTCTTTGGCGCCTGCAGCGTCTTCCATACCCGAAATGGCGTTCCCCGGTTTCGACAGGTTAACGATCAGCATTCCAATGAGCAGGCTCATCAGGGATGCAGAAATAAACCACAACAGGGCTTTGCCCCCTACCCGGCCCACGGTCTTCAGATCACCCAGTTTGGCAATGCCCACCACCAGTGTACAAAATACAAGCGGCGCGATAATCATTTGAACCAGTCGCAGGAAAATAGTAGTCAATAACTTAATATTATCACTGAACGACTGAATGGCTTTTATACTTGCCGTGCCGTGAGCAGGCCCAACTTCAATTTTATTAAGCGAATACTGTTTATCTATTTCATATATATCGGTGGTATTGGCCACCACAACCCAGGTGCCGGCGGCTGCTTTTGTTTCGAGCAATGCAGCAGAATCCTTAACGACCTCAATGGGTTGAATTACTTCTTTCCCCGACAAAACCAACGTTATAGCGTCTTTACCCGTATAATCTTTAGCAGGGGAATAGGTTATTTTGTGCCCTGTTCCTGCCTCGTGCATCAGGTAACCCACAATAATACCCGCAGCCATGGCTATCAGGATATAAAGGGTGAGCCGGTTTTTCTTCATGTAGTTTGGTTAAAAAGTAATAGGGTGCAATATAATATTAAATGTATAAACCAATTTGTTCGATCATTTTATCTTTTACCCCGTTTTGGGGCGTGTATTTATGATATCTTTTCACCGGTGATTTTAATAAATCCTTATCTTTCCGACCTTATACATGATTTAAAGAAATACTTTCATCAAAAACTCTAACGCGCTCTTATGAGTCTATTTGTTAAAAAACCGTTGGATTCATTATTGAATGAAGCAAAGGATTCCAGTGGACACACGCTTAAAAAAACGCTTGGTGCCTGGGCCCTTGTAGCATTGGGTATTGGTGCCATCATTGGTGCCGGTTTATTCTCCATTACGGGTGGCGCAGCCGCTAACCAGGCTGGTCCCGCCATCACTATCTCCTTCATTGTGGCAGCATTGGGCTGTGCCTTTGCCGGTTTGTGTTATGCTGAATTCTCCTCTATGATCCCCGTTGCGGGAAGTGCTTATACCTATTCTTACGCTACCATGGGTGAGTTTGTAGCCTGGATCATTGGCTGGGACCTGGTGCTGGAATATGCCGTGGGCGCTGCTACGGTGAGTATCAGCTGGAGCCGTTACCTGGTTAAATTCCTGCATGGGTTCAATATAGAACTGCCAGTTGCCATGACCGCCGGCCCCTGGGACGGTGGCGTAATAAATGTTCCTGCCGTTTTTGTCGTAATACTGATGAGTTTGTTACTGGTAAAAGGCACCAAGGAAAGTGCTACCATCAACGCCATCATTGTTGCCCTGAAAGTAACTGTTGTATTAATATTTATTTTCCTGGGTTGGAAATACATCAACACAGCTAACTATACTCCTTACATTCCTGAAAATACCGGAACCTTTGGGGAATTTGGTTTCAGTGGTATCATCAGGGCAGCGGCCATTGTGTTCTTTGCTTACATTGGGTTCGATGCGGTAAGTACCGCCGCCCAGGAAGCCAAGAACCCCAAGAAAGACATGCCCTGGGGTATTCTTGGTTCACTGGCCATTTGTACCATTCTGTATATCTTATTTGCGCACGTAATGACCGGTGTTACCAGTTACCAGACATTCAGAGGTCAGGATGGTATTGCGCCTGTTGCCGTAGCCATTGACCACATGGGTACTGCTGACGCTGCAGGTGTGGTACATGCCGACTATCCCTGGTTGAACAAAGCCATTGTATTGGCCATTCTGGCTGGTTATATGTCGGTGATACTGGTGATGTTGATGGGACAAAGCCGGGTATTCTTCAGTATGAGTAAGGACGGTCTGTTGCCAAAAGTGTTTTCTGAAGTACACCCCAAATTCCGCACGCCGGCCAAAAACAATATGTTGTTCCTCCTTTTTGTGAGCCTGTTTGCAGCTTTTGTACCGGCCCGCGTAGTAGGGGAAATGACCAGTATCGGCACCCTGTTCGCCTTTATTCTCGTTTGTCTCGGCGTGGTTATCATGCGCAAAACAATGCCTAATGCGCCCCGTGCTTTCAAAACACCGCTGGTGCCATTAGTGCCTTACCTGGGTGTGTTCACCTGTTTGTTCATGATGGTGTTCTTACCACTCGATACCTGGATCCGGTTGATCGTTTGGATGATCATTGGCCTTGATGTTTACCTGACCTATGGCGTTCGCCACAGCATATTATCGGCTAATAGCCCTGAAACGGTGCCACAGGGTAATAAGATCGGTGGTCTTTCAGGATTGGCATTATCAGTGGCACTAGCCATTGTAGCCTTTGTGCATCACTCACTTACGACTACAGAGGCGGCGCAGGCCGTGGCTAAAGGGTCAACAGATGTGCCCAGCGATAACGGCCTCTTCTACTTTTCATTAGCATTTGCCGCGCTCCATATCATTGTATTCGGGGCCAAAATGGCTAAAAAGAAATAATTAAGAAGTATTATTATAAAACAAAGCCCTCCCGATGCATCGGGAGGGCTTTGTTTTATACGAGTGAGTTGGCCAGGTGAGCCAGTTATTTTATTTTTGCAGCCCGGAAAACAGCTACATTCGCCAGCTGGCGGAATCAGCCAGCCCGGCAATCAGAAAACTAAAAAAACCATAAAGAATATATGGGTCGCATATTTGAAGTACGTAAACACGCCATGTTTGCCCGGTGGGACCGGATGGCCAAACAATTTACCCGTATTGGAAAAGAAATCGCCATTGCCGTAAAAGCCGGCGGCCCCGACCCCGCTACCAACCCGGCGCTGCGTCGTTGTTTTCAGAACGCCAAGAGTGTGAACATGCCTAAAGACCGCGTTGAAGCGGCTATTAAACGGGCCTCTGGAAAGGAAATGGAGAACTACGACGAGATCCTGTATGAAGGGTACGGACCAAACGGTGTTGCCATTCTGGTAGAAACAGCTACCGATAACCACGTACGCACCGTAGCTAATTTAAAAGCCATTTTCAATAAAGGAAACGGTACCCTCGGTAACAGCGGCAGCGTAAGCTTCCAGTTCAAAAAAATGGGGGTATTCAAACTGAAACCGGAAGGTCTCAGCCAGGACGACCTGGAGCTGGAACTGATCGATGCCGGTTTGGAAGAAATGGGTGAAGGTACCGGCGAAAACGGTGAAAACGTACTGGTGATCCGCGTTGCTTTCAACGATTTTGGCAATATGCAAAAGGCACTGGAAGAAAGAAATCTTACCCCTATCAGTTCCGAGGTAGAATGGATCCCTGGTACTACCGTACAATTGGGTGAAGAAGCTGCCCAGGAAGTACTGAAACTGGTTGATAAAATTGAACAGGACGAAGACGTGCAGAAGGTGTTCCACAATCTGCAGTAATCGCTGAAGTTCGAGATATTTTAAACCCTCCCGATGCATCGGGAGGGTTTTGTTTTTATTGAGGTATGATTTTTATTTAATTTTATCTTTCATGTCTGGAGTTAAATCGAAATACATTGTTCTCTTTGATGGCGTATGCAATTTGTGCAGCGGTACCGTGCAGTTTCTTTTAAAAAGAGATAAGAAAAAGCGCTTCCTTTTTGGGTCGTTGCAGGGAAAAACCGGTCAGGAGTACCTGCGTAAATACCACCTGCCCACCGACCAGTTCCATTCTTTTATGCTTATTGAGGGAAATGTATTGTATACCCGTTCTACAGCCGTGTTGCGCATGCTGCGGTACCTGGGCCGTGGCTGGCAATTGTTGTATGTGTTTATCTATGTGCCGCAGCCTATTCGCGATGGCGTATATAAACTCATTGCCACCAACCGCTATAAATTGTTTGGCAAGAAAGACGCCTGCCGGGTGCCTGCCGCCGATGAACGGGAACGGTTTTTAGACTAGTTTTCATTCCCGTTATTCATTTCATCGCGTTTTATTCCTTCTCTGACTTCCCGTTGAATGATCTTTTTAAATCGCTTTTCATTATACCACCAGCTTATTATGGTGGCAATGGTAACAATGCTGAAGCTTCCAATAGCGATCAGCACAAGGTTAGTGGGCAGATCGATTCCCACCATCAGCGTTAAAAAGGAAAGCACCAGGGTGGCCACAAATGAACCCGTTATTATATACAACAGGTAATATTTTATTTTACCGCCCTGACGCTGATCTTCCCAGTATTTTATAAATCGTTTTTCGGTTGCTGTTAGCACAAATATTAATGTTTATAGATCAATCTCCCCTTTCATAAAGAACACACACTGGCCGGCCATGGTTACCCGGTCGCCCAGGTGTTCGCACCATAATTCACCGCCGCGAGCAGACAGCTGTTTGGCGTACAATGTTTTCTTACCCAGTTTTTCAGCCCAGTAAGGAATCAGTTGCGAATGAGCCGATCCGGTTACCGGATCTTCATCAACACCAACTATTGGCGCAAAGAACCTCGATACAAAATCAGCCTTGCTTCCTTTGGCAGTAAGGATCACTTTGTGACCCAGCTTTTTCAATAAGGTAAAATCGGGCTGGCATAGTTGAACCAGGCTCTCATCGGCCACTTCAACCAGGTAATCGCGGTACTTGTGCACACTGCTGATGGCAATGTTGCCCAGGGCGGTGGCTAATTCAGCCGGTACATCGGCAAGTGGTTCCGGTTTCCAGGCGGGGAAGTCCATACTGATCTTGTCGAAATTTTTGGTTACTACCAGTATGCCGCTCTTCGATTGAAAACGGATAGCCGGATAACCATAGCCCATTACATGGTATAAAACAAAAGCGGAAGCCAGGGTGGCATGTCCGCACAGATTGATCTCTGATACCGGCGTAAACCAGCGGATCTCAAAATCGGCATCCGGTCTCTTTGAGGGCACAAAGAAAACAGTTTCGCTAAGGTTATTCTCCATAGCCAGCCGTTGCATCAGGCTATCACTGATCCATTCTTCCAATGGAATTACAGCTGCCGGGTTACCTCCGAACAAATGGTTGGTAAATGCATCAATCTGATACAAATGTAGCTTCACAGGTATTGTTTTGGGGTTATATAAGTTCTGGTACAAAGGGCACTTAAAACCCGGTTATTATTTCCGGGTTCTAAGTTAGAAGTTCTATTTATTAAGTTTTTAGTTCGATTGTTAAGAATTTGTTTTCGACCTGACCGCCGAAGCCGCTACTCACTCATCATTTCCTGGATCACATCTACAATCTGCTCTACGTTTGGCTTGCTGAAGTAATCGCCATCACTGCCATAACTTGCCCGGTGCGCCTGACCGGTAATGGTACGGGGCGACACATCGAGCCAGCGATAACCGCCCTGCTCTTCCAGTACTTTATTGTACATATAACCAGCAGCGCCACCAGGTACATCTTCATCAACAAAGACGATGCGATTGGTCTTTTTCAGCGAATCGAGAATGAGGTGGTTTACATCGAATGGCAACAGCGTTTGCACATCAACGATCTCTACACTGATATCTGCTTTCTCCAGGATGTCTGCGGCTTCGCTGATAACACGCAACACACTGCCATAAGAAACAACAGTAATATCAGTACCCTCCCGGATAACTTCCGGTACGCCCAGCGCTACTTTATAATCAACTATATTGGAAGGCAATTTCTCCTTGAGGCGATAACCATTCAGGCATTCCACTATAACCCCGGGATCGTTACCCGATAATAAAGTATTGTACATACCTGCTGCCTGCACCATATTACGTGGAACGCAAATGTGCATGCCCCGCAGCGCATTCAACATCATACCCATGGGTGAACCACTGTGCCAGATGCCTTCCAGGCGGTGGCCACGCGTACGTACAATGAGCGGACAAGCCTGACGGCCTTTGGTACGCCAGTACAACGTTGAGGCTTCATCGCTCAGCTGTTGCAGGCCGTATAACACATAATCGATGTATTGAATTTCCGCAATGGGACGCAAACCACGAAAAGCCAACCCTATGCCCTGCCCCATGATCGTTAATTCACGGATCGAGGTATCGAAGATGCGGTTCTCACCATACTTATTTTGCAACCCGGAAAAGCCCTGGTTTACATCGCCGATCTTACCAACGTCTTCCCCGAAGGCCAGCACTTTTGGATTTTTGGTAAACAGCTCATCGAAGTAATGATTCAGGATCTCATACCCGTTCATACTGGGTGCATCATGAGCAAACTCCAACGGCGTGGTAGTGATCTTCATCGGGCTCTTCGGACTTTCGTCGTACAGATAACTGCCGTAATTGATATATCCTTCCTTTTTCAGTTGCTCATAGAATTCTTTCACCTCTGCAATCAGGTGCGAATCGCCGGCAGCCTGAATGGTTTTGTGTAAAGCCTGGATAACATCTTTGCGTAATGGCTCGCGGTTAGCGGCCAGGGTATTCTTTGCAGCGGTTATTTCGCCGGTAGTATCAGCACCATGCCCAACCAACGTATCGAGCATTCCCAGACATTGGGCTACCAGCTGCTTTATAGGGGTAATGTACTTTTCCCAGGCCCGCACTTTACTTTGGCGCACCAGTTCTTTGGCGTTGTTCTCAATGTCTTCCAGCTCTTCTTCGCTGGCCAGGGTATTTTCGAGGATCCATTCCCGCATTTTTTTGTTTCCATCCCATTCGCGTTCCCACGACAAACGTTCCGGTGTTTTATACCGTTCGTGACTGCCCGAAGTAGAATGGCCCTGCGGCTGGGTTACTTCCTCTACATGGAAAAGGGCAGGAATATGTGTTTCGCGCATGCGGCGGATGGCCGACTCAAACACTTCACACATGCCTGCATAATCCCAGGCTTTTACTTTATAGATATCGAAACCATTGGTATTGTCTTTACGTTGCATACCACGCATGGCTTCAGAAATTGAACCTTTAATGGTTTGCATCCTCCGCGGAACGGAAATACCGTATCCATCATCCCACACAAATACGGCTAAGGGGATCTGCAATACACCGGCTGCATTCAGGGCTTCCCAAAAATGGCCCTCAGACGTTGACGCGTCGCCGATAGTACAGAAACAGATCTCATTACCATTGTTGCTCAAATGATCTAATTCTTTCAACGCATCTGAATGGCGGAATAATTTGGAAGCCAGGGCCATGCCCAATGCACGCGGCATCTGGCCGGCAGTAGGCGCCAAACCGGCAGCAATATTTTTCCGGTTAACCAGGTCGAGCCATTCCCCCTGTTTATCAACGATGGCTGTGGCAAAATGCGCATTCATTTGCCTGCCGCCACTATGGGGGTCATTCGCCGTATCAGGATCGGCATACAGTTGGGAAAAGAATTCTTCAATGGTGGCCTGGCCCGTGGCAAAAGCAAACGTTTGATCGCGATAATAACCCGACAGGAAATCGCCGGGCTGGAAAAATTTGGAAGCCGCAATTTGCGCTATCTCTTTGCCATCACCAAAAATGCCAAACTTGGCTTTACCGGTAAGTACTTCTTTTCGACCCAGTAAACTAACCTCCCGGCTTTCGCAGGCCAGGCGGTAATCTCTTAGTACTTCTTCGCGAAATTTATCGAAAGACAGCTTCTCGCCGGCAAGCGATTGATTGTGAGTGCTATTTTCCATGCGACAAAAGTATTAATTCTAAAGCCATTTTGAGGGGTTGTTAAAAAAATGTCACAAGCCAAAAAATTAATTGGCCATTAGCTCGTTAAAAATGTAATTTTGAACCTGTTATGGTTGCAGATGTTATTCCCATTAATAGAAAAATGCATCATTTTTTAATCTGGGATTAACAGATAATGTGTAGATTAGCCAATACCATCCAAAAACCTTAAAATTTGTACGTATGAAGCGCGTATTTTTACTGGTTTGCCTGGCAACAGCCACCCTCATAACAAAAGCGCAAACCTCAACGAATACACCGGTTGAAACAAAGCCGGTCGAGGTAATTCAGTTAAAGGAAACCTCTTATGACTTTGGAAAAATTCAACAAGGTCGCCCTGTTACCCATAACTTTGAGCTGGTAAACCTTGGTAAAGAACCCCTGATGCTCGAAAATGTACAGGCATCCTGCGGTTGCACCACGCCCGAATGGAGCAAAGACGCCATTCAACCCGGCGCCACCAGCGTAATTAAAGTAGGTTACAATGCGGCAGCGGAAGGCCAGTTTGCAAAAACGATCACCATTACATACAATAATCACCAATTCAAGACAATAAACATTACAGGTAATGTTTTTAAAGGTCCGGCAACCTCAGCACCTGTGAATGCGTCTTTATCTTTATTGAAAAACAATTAAAAAACATAAACACATGAAAAGTTTCGTATTAGCATTTGCAGCATTGATCTTTAGTGCTGGTGTATTTGCTCAGACAACCCCTGCTGCAACTGTTAAAAAGGTGGATAGCTATGTTAAGTTTAAAGATGTAGCCCACGACTTTGGAAAAATCAAACAGGGTGTACCTGTTACCTATGCCTTCGCATTTTCTAATATCACCGATAAACCCGTAGTGATTGAATCAGCCACAGCCTCTTGCGGTTGCACTACACCCGTAAAACCAGAAGCTCCTGTTGCTAAAGGTAAAGATGATAAAATCACTGCCGGTTTCAATGCGGCGGCCGCCGGCCCCTTTAATAAAACCATATATGTAAAAGTAGCCGGGGTAGACCAACCTTTAGAATTGAAAATTACTGGCGAAGTGCTGAATGCAGACGAATTCGCTAAGTTCGAAAAAGAAAAAGGAGCCAAAAAAAGCTAACTCTCTGAAGTAGAAAAGTAATAATCGATAAAAATAATTGGTCCTCACGGCAAAAGCTGTGAGGATTTTTTTTTGAACCCATTGTTCGCTATGCCTGTTTGTGCTGGGTGTAATCCGTTGACTTTCATCATCCCTTCCGGGAAACAGTCTACCAGAACAGTATTTTTTGTAAATACCACATTCTCAACCGGAAACAAAGCATTTTGAACATAAAACCAGTACCCTATATTTGCGAAATGCTAACACTTAGTAGTCGCGGCCAACTGATGCCGTCTTCACCTATACGTAAACTGGTACCCTTTGCTGAAGGAGCTAAAAAGCGGGGCACTAAAGTATATCACCTGAATATCGGCCAGCCCGATATTGAAACGCCGGAGCCAATTCTGGATGCCGTTCGTCACAGCGATTTTAAGATACTTGAGTACAGTCACAGCGCCGGTAACGAAAGCTACCGCCGAAAACTGGTACAGTATTATAAAAAGCATGCGATTGAAGTAACCCATAACCAGATCATTGTAACAACCGGAGGGTCTGAAGCCATTCTATTTGGCTTTATGAGCTGTTTGAATCCGGGCGATGAAGTGATCATTCCAGAACCCTTTTATGCCAATTACAACGGATTTGCCGTTGCTGCAGGCATTAATGTAGTTCCTGTAACCTCCTATATAGATAAAGACTTTGCTTTACCGCCCATTTCAGCATTTGAAGCATTGGTTACGCCTAAAACGAAAGCCATTCTTATTTGCAACCCCAATAACCCTACAGGTTATTTATACAGCCGGGAAGAAATGGAAACGCTGAAACAGATCGTGCTGAAACATAACCTCTACCTGTTCTCTGATGAGGCCTATCGCGAGTTTTGTTATGGCGGCGAAAATGTCAGCGCCATGCATTTACCCGGTATTGAAGAGCATGTTATATTGATGGATACAATTTCCAAACGATACAGCGCCTGTGGCGGCCGTATAGGCGCTCTGGTAACCAAGAATCAGCAGGTGCTGGATACAGTGATGAAATTTGCCCAGGCAAGATTAAGTCCGCCCTCGTTCGCTCAAATACTGGGTGAAGCAGCCGTTGACCTGCCCGATAACTACTTCGACGCCACCAAAGCTGAATACCTGAAACGCCGGGATGTACTGGTAAAACGCCTGAACGACATGCCCGGGGTTACCTGTCCTAACCCGCGTGGTGCATTTTATGCCATAGCACGTTTACCCATCGATGATGCAGATGTGTTTTGTCAATGGCTGCTGGAATCGTTCTCTTATAACGGACAAACGTTGATGCTGGCCCCAGCGAGTGGATTCTATGGCACCCCCGGACTGGGCAAGAATGAAGTGCGTCTGGCGTATGTATTGAATGTAAATGATCTCAACAGTGCTATGGACTGTTTACAACAGGCATTGAAAGAGTATCCCGGTAGAAAGTAAATAATCTAACTGATACGTAAATTACCAGAGGCTGCTCATAAGGGCAGCCTTTATGGCTTTACACAAAGAGTCCCGTCACGGTTAAACCGGGACGGGACTCTTATATTGAAGGTATTAGAAACGTTTGTTGACCGGTCGGCTTAAAACGCTGACCATTACCCGCCGGTAAAACCGGCGGTAAGCGTTTAGCATTCAGCGTTAAAAAACGGTTCTGTCATCATGCCGTAAAGATAACCAAGGCATCGGCATGATGCGGGTACGGATCCAGGAAGTAAGCATTTATATTTTGAAAAGATATCAGGTTTAAAAGAGGGGGGCAGATAAAAATAACGCCCCCGCTTTAAATCCAATATCCTTTGAATATCCTGATCGCTTTATTACAAATTGCATTCCAACTGCTATGCATTTCTACTCTTTCTTTAAGTAATTCTTGTAAATAATTATTTCAGCGCTTATACGCACTGTTATTATCGTATAATTACGAACAACCTTATGTAATACAAAAAGCCCTGATCTCGGCTTAACCGGGACCAGGGCTTTGTTTATATCCTTGCTGGTTATTACTTTATGGAACTATCACTTTGTATGATACGGAAGCTCCATCAACTGTTTTAATGTTGATCAGGTACCAGCCTTTAGGCCAGCCTATAGTAGAAATGTCTGTTACCTGGCCATTGATGATCAACTGGCGGAACAGGGTACCATTGCTGCTATATACTGTTACTGTTTTTGTACCTGGTTTGTCGGCCAATATCGAGAACCGGTTGTTTACAACAGGGTTCGGATACAGGGTGATCAATGGCAACTGACTATCAAAATCAACATATCGTATCGGGGTCACCGCAGTTATACCACCATGTTCAATGGAGCGAATGCTATAGTATGCTTTACCGCTGGTGGTAACGTTATTATCCGTATACGAATAGGTGGTTTGAACCATAGCTGCCGGTACAAAACCAATTGAAGTAAAATCGGTTCCATTGGTTGAACGGAGTATTTCGAACCTTTCAACACCTTCCAGTTGCGCACTCTTCCAGTTCAATACTACAGATTTGCTTTGTTTGCTGGCCGTAAAATATTCAAATATTACCGGCAACACATCGCTCGGAGCTAACAGAATATTTGAGCTGAATTTCCTGAAATTATCTGTCGCCAGGTCTTTAGCTGCAATGGCATCACCATAAAAGACATTGTCGCCATTGTCGCTGATTACCTGCAACCTGTCATCCATCAGCACCCCACCTATGTTTATGGGCAGTACGCCTTCCACATTCAGCGCAGTGATATCCATGACCGTAATTTGCTTTGGTGCCTGACCAGGATAACCAGTCCAGGTATAGATGGCGCCCATAGCAGTTTCATCATAGCTGCCTGCAATGATGACATAATTCCCATTCGACAAACGGATCATATCCCTGATGCCCCGGCCACCGAGGTCTAATTCTATGGGAGCGCCAATAGAGATAACGCCGCCATTGTTATACCAGTTCTCAAAATCCTGTACAGGCGCAATAAGCGCTTTTGTGCTGCTGCCCATAGGTACCAATGGTGCACGGAAACCGATGTACAGAGTGGTATTATCAGGACCAAACACCATGCCCTCTATATTAAAACCAGTGCTGGCTTTAGGGTCTGTTCCATCCTTGGTAGCGTTGGTAAAATCATACCCATTGTTATCACCCCAGGCAACCAACTCTTCCCGCAGGTTATTAACATACTTATCAAAAGTAAATGAAGTAGCGGCACCGGTACCGTTTACAGTAACCGTGAACACTCTGTTACGGTTTTGCTTAAAGTCCCAGGGAGAATTTGAGCTATTGCTCATAGAACCCATCCAGTAAATTTTTGCAGGGTCTATAATACTTCTTACACCCGCTTCCAGATCTACTTCTGAACTACCTGAAAGGGCCAGCAAACTACTGAAATCGTAAGTTTTAACCGGTAACCCTGAGTTCTTCCGATCGAATACATACAACAGGTTGGTTTCATCGTTCGCAACGATCATATAATCATCATCCAGCGCAATAGCGGCCGACGCATCGGCAATACCGGTAGGCCAGTAACTAACAGGCGTAACCTGAGGATTCAGCGAAGCTGCATACTTGATCACAAGTGTTTTGCTATCTCCACCGCGGGTTAGTGTTAATGTAATATCACTGTAACCAACTACCAGCGGATCGATCTTTACAGTTGCCTGACCATCGGCAGTTGTAATTGCTACATTGGCATCGGGCACCACCCCCTGGTTACTGCTGGAAGCTGTCAATGTATAATTTGCGGCCGGAATATCAATTCCATTTTCCTGAACGGTAACAATGATACCGGTTTGTTTAGGCGGATCACCCGCATCGTTGATAGTACCGCTTACAGCTGGAGGGTTAAGAAAGGGAGTAGTTGAAGCACTGAAAGCCAGCGACAGGCTGTTATCACCCAACCCGCTTACAGCCACATTCACTGCAGCTGCCAGGCTACCACCGGTAACGGTCACTATACCTGATTTGGCCCCAGATGATGTTGGTGCAAACCGGATCAGAAAACTACCTATGCTGGCGCCACCGCCGGTGTAAGCAACGGTAGTAGACGCGCCCCAGCTTAACCCGTCACTGGAAACTTCAAAATCAGCACCGGGTGCAGTCACGGTCAGTGATCCTGCGGCTGGAGAAAGATTTTCGCCAGTAAGGGTAACCGTTTGCGCGGCAGAAACAGACCCCGAAAATATGTTTCCAAAATTTTTAGAAACAGGTGATGGTATTACTGATGGACTGGTAGATGCTACCGGCGCAAAGGCAATTCCCTTCATAATGGTACCGGCAGGGGATGTATATAAAACGGAGTTATTAGCTGTTGTAATATTGATAGTTGTATTATAACCCGCATCATCCGTTAAACGAACAACATTATTAGCAGCAACTGTGCCATCACCGCTGGTGGCATACAGGTTAAAGCCGCTGCCACTTTTTTCTGCAGCCAGACCAAGGCCGCCAAAGCTGGTTGTATAGGTTCCGTTGCTCACCCAGGAGCCGGTTACCAGCGAGTATTTTGAAATGGCCCCCAAAGTAGCACTATTGCCTTGCAGAATGTACAACACATCGAATGCACTGCCATTGCTGCCGGATGACACCATATAAAAATCAACACTTTTATCTGGTCCGTTGGCAAGACCAGGCAAGGCAGTAACGGTTCCACCGGAAGCAGCAGACAGCGTTCCTACTACCGGTACGGCAGTGCTTGACTGGAAGATATAAACAGTGCCGCCAAAAGCTTTTACACTTTTGAAATTGCCCGCGGGACTCGGCGTAGCATTAACATCATTGGTATATACCCCAGCCTGGTCAGCAATAAACATATTGTAATTGTCCAGCGTAGTGGCGCAGCGGGTTTGTTGACCATCGGTCCCCTTATAAGTGGCAGCCAGCCTAAATGTACCTGCAGCATTTAAGGTACCTACGCCCCGCTCCAAAATTGAATTAGCATTGTCTGCGGTGTTTGTAAAATTATGACCAGTAAAACAAAGCAGGGTACCATCGTTAGAATTGGCCATATAACCGGTAGTGCCGGCGCTGCCCGAAATTCTTAACGCATTCGGCCCTGTTCCCAGAATACCGTAAGAACTAACGGGGAGCGACTGGCCGGCAGTAACCCGGTTCAGTTCAATAATAGTTACAGTTGTGTTATTGGCTTTTACATCAGCCCTGAATACAGCCAGGTTGCCGGCTGTAAATTGAGCCTGGATTAAATAGGTAATGGACAGTAATAAAAAAGTAAGTAAAAATGGTTTTCTCATTCGCAATGATTTGCGGCAAAGATTCCGTTACCTTATGACGATCACATTACCATAGTATGAACTTTATGTTACCTCTTGATAATATAACAATAAAGCACCATCTAAGATATCTATATGCCCAACAAAAGATCAGGCTATTTACCGGTGGGATGCTGGATATACTGTAATGTACTTAATTTCTTTATCTGCGCTACAGCCAGTTGAAAACGTTCATCCCAGTTACCGGTAATCTCTACCAGGTTAATATTGGCTTCCTGTAATACCTGCCGGTGAAAACCATCGAGCCGGTCGCGCTCCTGTTTACTCAAACGGGTACCATCCTGAAAATACGCAACGTCATTGTTCAGGTAAAAATAAAGTTGTGCTTTATTCGAATGGTAAATGGCAGCGGACACCTCCAGGTCTTTTTCAAAACTAAAACGGCAGTATGATCGGGTAATATGAATATCGGTATCGATAATAACGAGCGGACTGCTGCCATCTGCCGCCGCATCAATTCGTTTTGCATGCTCTTGCGCTACCGCGTGCAGGTCATGTATACTGAACTCATTTGAATCGGGGATCAGGTCCCTACCCGCTTCCATTACCTTATTACAGTTAAAAAAAGCGGCCAGCATTTCGGTAAGGGTTGTTTTACCAGTTGACTCCGTACCCAGGATCACTACCTTACTTACCAGGTCGCGCCTTACGGCATCAGGTACAAATGGCCAGTTAGCCAACAGATTGTTGCGCACCGAAGTAGCTGACACAGGCACCAGCTTTTTGGGGAGATCAAACGGCACATGTTGGATCTCCATAAATTCTGCCAGGTAATAACCATACTGTTCCGAGGTAACCACCAACGAGTAGTCAGGAAACAATTCTTTAAAAACAGTAGCCCAGATCCTCGATACTTCGGTAGAAGAAACAGATGAGTTGGGCAATTCATCTTCTTTATAATCCAGTACCCTGACTTCAATCTTCTTATGCGCCGGAAAAGTTTTTTCAATCCATCCCTTTCTTAACCCGCCCGAAATAGTTTCCTTATCACTGGCGCACACCAATACCGTAAGGAAATCGCACTTGCTCAAAGCAAAATTGATCATGGCCTCATGCCCTTTATGAAAAGGTAAAAACTTGCCAAACACAAACCCCTTAACCATGTTTCAATGTTTTGTTCCAATGATACAAGCCGTAGGAGGCCAGTCCTAAAAATATCAGGTACTCAAGGGAAAGAAAATAGATCTCCTTTTTAAAATACAACACTACGCATACCACATCGCCGGTTATCCATAAAACCCAGTTCTCGATCTTTTTTCTTGCCAGCAAAACGGTTGCCAAAATGCTCAATACCATCACAAATGAATCGGCAAAAGGATAGGCTGCCGGGGTGGTAAAAAAGGCTGGTAATAAAATATGAATATGCCGGAACAGGCAGCCAAATGCAACGGTGCCCAGCACTGCGGCAGCCAGCAGGAACAACCTGCCCTTACCAGTAGTAGCAGATACTTTCTTTTCTACTGTACTTGTTTTCCAGTGATACCAGCCATAGATGGTGACAATGAAAAAATATACTTGTAAAAACATGTCGGCATACAGCTGTACCTGAAAAAACAGGATAAAAAGAAACAGCTCATTGATGATGCCTGTTGGCCAGGTGACGATGTTTGCCCGCGATGCATAGAATACAGAGATCAAACCAAACAGGGTACCGATCAGTTCTACATAGCTGACGGGATATCCCATCACAGCAATAGCTACATTCGTGATATCGAAGAAGTGCATCATAAGGTATATTTTATGGAAGCATACACCGTAGTGGGCGCTTGTACAAAATACTTTTTGCTTCCATCGTAATCAACATAGCCGTTATTAAAGTATTTGGCATTGGTGAGGTTGTCTGCAAAAACAGCAAACTCAAAACGTTTGTAGTTATATCCAATGCGGCTATTCAGCAAGGTATACCCTTTTACCGAAGAGGTGTTGGCAAAATCGATAAACGATTTATCCTGGTACCGTACCGTCATACCTATGGAAAAATTTCTGTATCCATACACTACTTCCTGGTTGATGATCACAGCAGGAGTAAGTATGGGACTGAAGATTGTTTTTTGTTCTTTTATGCGGCTGTGGTTGTAGGAAGAATTGTTGATGAATGTAAAATGCCGGTCTACATGAAAAGTGGCACTTAGTTCAACACCGGTTCTGAAGCTTTTCTCCACGTTATTGGTAAGTGCTAATCCGTTAGGACCGAACTTACCATTCAACACGATCTCATTTTCAAAATTCATGTAATACCAGTTCAGGTTGATGTTCCATTTTTTTGACTGGTACCGCAACCCGGCTTCATGATCAACTACAAATTCAGGGGCTGTGGTGGAAATAAGCGGACTGCCTGTACTGTCTGCCAACAGATCATCATTTCCCAGGAACAGGTCATTTCTTGTTGGTTCTCGGCCCGTACGCGCGATGCTGTAATAGGCAACCAGCTCAGGACTTATCTGAATACTGGCGCCTGCTTTAGGATTGAAGAAATTCCAGTTCAGTTTATTCAGGTGAACGGTTCCATGATAATCAAACTCCGTATAGCGGTATTGGAGATCGGTAAACAAAGAAAGCGAGCCCAGGTGATAGATCGCTTTTGCAAAAGCACTGGCTTCATTCTTGTAGCCGGTGTTTGTATACAGTTGCCCAAGTGTTCTTTCGGTATAAGTATGTTGCCGGTTATACACATTTCCATGCACGCCTGTTGTTACATCCAATCCTTTCCAGACCAGGTTATAATTGCTGTAAAAACCAGCTAACTGATATTGAAATCCATAATGAAATAGCTCATCGGTGGTGGGCAACCCTAAAAAGTTGTTGTTGTTATAGTCGTACCCACCTTTCTGTGTTGAATAATACAAACCAGACTGTAAAGAGGAAGAACTGCTCAACTGCCACCTGTTCAGCAATTGGGTCATCCATTGCGTGAATTCATCTTTCTCATTTTTGTTGGCGTTCGTTTTTCTGTCAATAGCGATCAACGAGTCGGAAACGCCTATCCACGCCAGTTCGTTTTGTTGATGACCGGCCAGGATATTCAGCTTCCACGATGTTTTATTTCCAAACCAGCCACCGCTTACAAAAGCGGACTGGGAATTATTGGCAGAATTGTATTTATAGCCATCGGAATACACTTCAGACACCCGTGCATACAATGCTTTTCCGTTCTTTATTCCGCTGTTGTATTCACCGAACGCCCGTAAACTATTGAAGGATCCATAACCCACACCAATGGTTGTTTTAGCAGAATCATGCAAATCAGGGGAGAACAATTGCAAACTACCACCGTAACTCGCTACCCCATTCTTACTGGTGCCCGCGCCCCGTTGTATCTGCATTCTGCTTACAGAATTGAGCAGATCGGGATAATTGGAGAAATAACCGCCCTGGTCTTCCGGATCATTCAACGGAACGCCATCCAATGAAATATTGATCCGGGTTTGATCAATGCCGCGCATCCTGAAATAGGAATAGCCCTGGGAATGACCTGCATCGGAATAATTGGTAATGGAAGGTAATTGGTTCAGGATAAAAGAAGGTTCCTGACCAACAGATTTTTTGTCGAGCGCTGCGGAACTGATATTCTGGAAAGTAACGGGGGTTAATTTATCGGCCACATAAGGCACCACTACTTCATTCAAAGTGTTATAACTCCGGAGGGTGTCCTGGGCCACAACAAAATTTCCAACCAGTAATGCTACAAGCGCCAGGGCAAAGGATCTTATCATGCGGTTTAACCATTTTTAAGGGTCGAAATCGCATAAAGATACTCAGAAATCCCGCGGATCAAAACTAGATCTTCGATGGCGCTACGCCGTATGCATTCTTGAATGCATACGAAAAATGCGACAGGTCTTCAAAGCCTACTTCCAGATAAACATCTGAGGGTTTGTTGCCTTTTTCTTTTATAAGGTAATGGGCTTCCTGCAGTCTTTTTTGTAATAACCAGTTACCCGGACTTGTATGAAATACCTTTTCAAAATCGCGTTTAAAAGTGGCCAGGCTGCGGCCGGTAAGATAGGCAAAACGATGAAGCCCCACATTGAACTGATAATGCTGCAGCATGTATGCTTCCAGGTCTATCTTGCCGGGTTCTGTAAAATCAAACAACACCTCTTTTAATTCAGGGTCACTACGCAGTAATAACAATACCGCTTCTTTTACTTTCAATGCCAACAGATCGCTGGTTTCTTCCGATGGCAGGTGTTCGTATGGAAGTAAGGAATCCATAAACGACTTTATCAATGGATGCGGTGGAATTTTGAAAATGGAATCAGAGGTATGATGTTTGGAAGCAGTATAGCCATGCTCGATACTCAGGTTACGCAACGTTTCCTGATCGATGATGATGGAAACAGATTTGAATACCCCGTTTTCAGGCGGGTGTTTTACAAACTTTCCCAACTGGTTTCTTTTTACGAAACGAATATCCCCTTCAGCAAACCGGTGTTCCTGGTTACCATCATTCACTATCAACGTGCCCGACACGTGATAACTCAACACGTGGTCCTGAACAAATTGTTCACCCCCGCGACTCACCTGGTGATAGCAGGAGTAAACAATTTGAGGTTTTGACGGCTTTTGCGCCATATCATCTGGTTTTTATAAGCTTTAACAAAGATCCTTATTTTTTGCCAAGCAATTCTTTCCCGTATTCTGTTTCCAGGAAATTGATGGCCTCATCATGATCTGTAGACAATGATACAGGCAGCCATTTTTCAAATTCGGCTTTTCTGTTTTCATCGGCCTGTTTTAACATACCAGCCGCTTCGCTACCCAATATCAGGTGCATAGGTGGCTCAGGATGTTCAACCAGGTTTACCATTGCCTGCGCTGCTTTTACCGGATCGCCTACGGGTACAAATTTACCGCTTTGAAAATATTCAGCACGGGCATTAACAGTTGTTTCATAACCTTCAATAGCAGGCGCATAAGTCATAGAGTCACCAGCCCAATCGGTGCGGAAACCACCCGGCTCAACCGAAGTGACCTTGATACCCAATGGCGCCACCTCTTTTGATAAGGCTTCTGAAAATCCACTCAAACCAAACTTCGCAGCCTGATAAACAGATACGCCCGGATTACCGGAACGGCCACCAACAGAACTGATCTGCAAAATGCGGCCACCTCTTTGCTTACGCATGTAGGGCAATACCACGCGGGTAATTTCAATAGGGGCATAGAGATTCGTTTCGAGCTGACTGCGTACCTGTTCATCGGTAAACGCTTCAGCTGCGCCAACTACGCCAAATCCGGCATTGTTCACTAATACATCTATACGGCCAAAATGAGTAACAGCCTGTTCAACAGCGGAGGTGATCTCTTTCTTATTCGTTACATCTAACCTGAGTGGAAGTATCTGCTGCGGATATTTCGATACAAGGTCATCTAACTGCTGCGGGGTACGTGCGGTTGCCGCTACTTTATCGCCTTTAGCTAATACGGCTTCTGTAAGTGCTCTTCCCAATCCCCGGGAACTGCCTGTAATGAACCAAACTTTTGTCATGGTGATTAATTTTATTACCACAAAGTTGGTACTTACAGGACTTGTAAGCTTTGTTTAAGAGCTCAAAGGTGGTTTGTTAAAAAGCTCACTCTTTTTTAAGCTTCTATTTGATTAAATACCTTTAAGAAATCTTCTGGTGATTGCCTGTAAGCCACATATACATCCTTTGTAATTCCATTTCTTACAGCATATTCATTCTTTTGCAAGGCATTATATAAATCCTGGGCTACTTCCTCAGCTGTGATCTTTTCCGCTTCTATGCCTTTTGTAAGATCTGTATCAACATAAGGAGGGAATACCTCAAATACTTTGATATGCGGATTTGATTGTTCTAACGTCAGCCGCAATGCCAGTGCATATGAGTGCAAGGCCGCTTTTGTAGCACTATACGTAGGCAGTGAAATAGCTGGCAAATAGGAAACAATGGATTCCACATTGATGATCGCTGCATCTTTACTGGCTTTCAGGAAAGGCAGAAAACGTTCTGTAAGATTTACAACAGACAGGTAATTCAGCTCTATCTCCAATCTGGCATTTTCATACGCTTTTCCAGCATCACTGTCGAGCTGGTAATAAAAACCTGTACCCGCATTATTCACCAGGATATCAAGCCCGCCGAATTTAGCCTTCACTTGCTTCACCAGGTTGTCTACATCTGCATCTTTGGTAACATCGGTAACAATGTAGGTTGCGTTGGGCAGTTGGGCTACAGCTTCCTTTAATACGTTTTCTCTTCTACCTGCCAGAATAAGGCTGTTACCATTTCCTGATAACTTTTTGGCTATAGCAAAGCCAATTCCTGCACCACCTCCTGTAACCAGGATGGTTTTGTTTTGAATGTTCATATTATCTGTTTTAATTGTTTGTCTTTCTTTATTTTATACCGATCGGTATATTTTAGTTCAAAAAAAAGGACTATTGGCAATAGTCATTAATTTCCTGTTTCAATACGTCGATGATCAACAGCAATTGTTTAGGAGAACCTTGCAGTCGGGCGATCCACATACCACCTTCAATCATGGCGAAGGCTTTTATGGCGAACGCGTCTGCGTCTACTGTTTTTTTAAACTCCCCACTTTCAATTCCCGCGCGGATTATTTTAGCAAATACGCTTTGGGTATTGACAATGGCCTTGTTTACTTTCACTTTTACTGCCGGATTAGTGTCATCTGCTTCAGTGCCAAAATTCATAATGGGGCAGCCATAATTGTTCTCACCAGTTACATTGCTAATGTAATAACTAAAAAGTGCATCCAGTTTTTCGCGGCTGGTAGTTCCGCGCGACATAGCCTGACTCATATCAGCCCCTACCCTTTTTACCAGGTAGTCGAAGGCTTCCAGACAGATCTCGTCCTTGCTTTCAAAATTACCATATACACTACCCTTGGTCAGACTTGTAGCCTCTACAATATCATTGATAGAGGTACCAGCCATCCCCTTCCGGTTGATGATGGGGGCTGCTTTTTCCACTATAAAATGTCTTGTACGTTCTGCTTTTGTCATAACGACACAAAAATATACCGAATGGTATAATTCACCAAATATTTTCTCTTCTTTTATTAAAAGAGTTTATAATTCATTGATTGTTATTCCTCGTCGAAATAGTGATTTAGCTTTTTAAGGCGGGAAATGATGGCGCCTTTGGTTCTGCCGAAATGAGCGGCTATTTTACCAAGGGCAGTGCCATTGTCGTAGTGGTTTTTCAGTTCATCATCCAGTTCGGGAGTCCAGGGTTTGTAAGCATCTTTGTTGGTTTCTCTTTTCAACACATTGTATGCTCTTTCTTTGGGCGCGGTGGTAACAATTTTCTTTTTAACAGCAGCGGGTTTCAAAACTGTTTTTTCAACAGCATTGTAATTATAGCTCAATTCAGCTTCCCTGGCTTTCACTTTTATGATGCGGGCAGAAGCAGGAAAATCCTTTGGCAATAAAGTTTCCGGAATAAACAATTTATTACGCGTACGGGTAATGGCTACGTAGAGCAGGTTGATCTCCTCATTGAGGCGGGCTGTGTCGAAAGTGACGGTCTTGTCGTTTTTATGTTTTTCTTTCAGGTCTTTCAATTTACTTTCCGACAGGAAATCGTTTACCAGGTGTACCACATCATATTCCATTCCCTTGGCGCGGTGTACGGTGGAGAAGATCATTTCAGCCTTGTTCCGGTTTTCATCGCCGGTATGTAATTCTTTCAACGATTTAATAATGCCATGCACCTCATTCCCATATTCACGAACTATTTCAATCATGGTAGCCAGTGTGTGGTCTTCTGTTTTTTCAACATATTCTTCCAGGTCGTCGATGTTTTTCATAGAACCTACCAGCTGGTCCCGGATGCGATCGTGATTACCATTGTATAAATTCAGCACATCGTACAGGGAAGTACCATCATCACCATACGTATACGAATTGATATTTCCTTCAAAGTAGATGTGTTTTACTTTATTATCGGTAATATAATCGATGGCATTCAGCAACAGTCCCAGATTGGTACGGGCAATCGTAGCCTTCACTACATCCTTTACCCCGGGACCTTTACCGGCAATAGCTACCGGTTTGGTTTCGAATAAATGATTCTTCCAGCTAAGCACTTCAATGGCCAGGTTGGCAATTTCCTGGGGAAACCGGAAGCTGGTAGATAATTGTAAGGTATTGAAACTGGCTTTGTCTAATGAGTTTACAGCGTGCCGCCAGCCGTAGATCTGTTGGTGGGTGTCGCCCACGATTACTTTGATGGCTGTTTGCTTCATGAATACATCGAGCATAGCGGCAGAAGCGTCCTGCGCTTCATCAAAAAGAATGTAATCGTAAGGCAGGTCGGGGTTCGATAATTGAAATTTCTTCAGGTAGAAATCGTGTGTGATCTCGATTTCATTACGGTCCATTTTCGCCAGCAACAGCCTGGTGCCATCCTCGATATATTTATAATAGGAACGTACAAATGTTTTGGCATTAGCATCTGCTATGGTATCGAGGTAGTTCAGGTCCTGCACTTTTACCTTATCGCTATTGCAGAAATAAGCAGCGAACTTGCTGATGTGATTGGCGACTACAAATTCCGCATGTTTTTCTTCATTGCCGCGGATATCGAGCAGTTTACAGATCTCGCTGTTTTTATACCCCTGGGCTTTTACCTTATAATTGAACTTGTATACGATATTTTTGAATGCCAGGGAATGGGCTGTTTCCACCTTTGTATTGGTAAGACCATACTCCTCGAACTTGCGGGTAGCTTCCAGTTTCACCGATTTATTAAAGGCCAGATACAGAATGCGGGCATTCTTTGGCCGGGAGGCGGCGTATTCAATGATGGTGGTGGTTTTACCCGAACCGGCCACCGCATTGATACGAAGATTGCCACTGGATTTTATGACAGCAGTTTGTTGCTCAGTCAAATTTTGTTTACTCATAGCCACAGGGTCTTTATAAAATGAAAAAAAGGCTCCTAAGCCGAGCCTTTTACCAAAACGCGAAGATCAGCGTTTTTTAGGTTTTGAGCAAGGGTGTTGAAAAGTTGACGGGTTAACCAGTTGACCAGTTTAAATTGCCATTTTCAACCTCAAAAGTCATTTTTCTTAAATAATTGTCTCATAATTCCTTAATAAAATTTTCCGGACAATGATTTTTTTCTATTTTTGCACCCCATTATTCAAGGCACAGTAAAATGTGTGGAATGATGGAGAAGCGTTGGATTCATATCCGCCAGCTGGCGGACTCGGGTTCAACTTATAATTGGCGGGATAGCTCAGGTGGTTAGAGCGTTGGATTCATAACCCAAAGGTCTCGGGTTCAACTCCCGATCCCGCTACACAGACTGCAAAGGTTTCACGAAAGTGGAGCCTTTTTTATTTTTGTCCCATCCACAGGTATACTCATGGATCGTTTATACAATTTTAAATTACATATAACACATAATTTCGTATTATATTAATTTTATAAGAAGTCGATATCTAAATCATTTCATTATGGCATTACAGGACGAAATAGAAAAAAGGACAAAACAAATTCACACAGACGGGTACGTGTTATCAATTGGTGAATTAATGTCACTCTACAAGGACAAAGAAATTGACATCATCCTGAATTCCAACGATTTTTTAGATGGACATCTAATCAAAAAACCAAACTAATCGAATCAATTTTATTAGGGATTCCAATTCCACCAATATTTGTTTCACAGAGGGAAGATGGGATTTGGGATGTAATGATAAATAAAAATTTTTTCAAGCCACTCCATAATTAATATGGCTCTATTCGAATAACACATCCATAGTAAGATCATTCTGTACAAGCGACATCGAATATTGGTTTGTAGCCAATCCAAACGTTGTGATCATCGTTAAATAGATAGACTTACGTGTTTTTATTTCTGAAGTAAAAACGCCAATTTTATTTCTTAGTTCCTCTGCATATTTCTTATCTATGGTAAAAGCATTAAGAGAGAATTTCATTTCACAGACGTTGATTACATGATCTCGCCTGTCAATAAGCAGATTTATTTGCGCTCCTGACTCGCTGTTACTTACCCAGGCGGAGGTTGTTGCTTGAACCCCACTAATACCCAGCGCCTGTTTTATTTGCCTTACATGAGCCAAACAAACTTGCTCAAAAGAATAACCGCTCCATGCTCGCTGCGCCGGACTATCCAGACTATTGATCCAACCATTATCGTCCAGAATGCTACTTTTCCTGATAAACCGCAAATAAAAAAGGGAATAAAAATCAATTAATTGATACAAGTTGTTTTTTTCTTTATTCCCATACGCTGTATACTTTCTTATAAATCCGCTTTCTTCTAATTCAGAAAGGATTTTTGTAAGACTCCCGCCTGAAGGAAGTTTAGCCTCATCAATTAATTCACTACGTGTTAAACCCTTAGTTTTCTTGCTTAAAGCTTCTACAATGGCAATATGCTTACCGGCATTTTCAAATAATGATCTGTAGAGGTTATCAAACTCGGCACGCAAAATGCCATCTTTTTGAAAGCATAATCTATTGATGTTTTGTGCCGCACTTAGACTACCATCTACTTGCTCCAGATAAAAAGGGATTCCTCCCAAAACCATATACAATTGTATAATCTGATAACGATCAAAATTTGCTCTCCTGGACAGTAGAAATTCAGAGCATTCTTTTAAAGTAAACGGTTCCAGCCTGATACGATTTGTAACCCGATTATGTAGCCCCCCTTTGTTATTGATAAGCTTACTGATTATCCATCCTGCTGCCGAGCCACATACTATTAGAACTATATCAGTTCTTGCACTAGCCCAGGAATTCCAAAAATGTTCGAGTGCAGAGATAAAGCCAGATTGAGGTGTATCAAACCATGGAAGTTCATCCAAAAAAATAACCTTTTTTCCTGCGCGGCCTGACTCTAATAAATTGGCAAGTTGCTGGAATGCCGTAAACCAATCTTTAGCAGGCTCTATGCTTTCAGCATCTGGATTATATTTCAAAAGAGATGCACGGAAGTTTATTAGTTGCTGTACCAGGCTTACTTTAAAAAGGCCAGTAACAGAAAAATCAAAGTCGTTATTAAAGGCGTTTCTGATTAAAAAGGTTTTACCCACCCGCCTTCTGCCATAAATAGCTATAAATGAGGAAGATATCTCTTCCTTAACTCGCTTTAAGAGCTCTAGTTCATCTTTTCGCCCAATTATTTCCATACTTCAATTTGGCCATAAATGCATGGAAAGCATCAGTTTTGGCCAAATTGAGTAAATCTATACGGCCAAAACACTTGATTTTAATACGGTTTCTATTTCAAACTTAAGCCTCATTAATCAGCAGACAAGCTGTCTAATGCAATCAAGTCTTCTATTAACTGGTTAGACATTTCGCCCGATCCCGCTACACAGACTGCAAAGGTTTCACGAAAGTGGAGCCTTTTTTTATTGTATTTAGTGTTGGATTCATATCCGCCAGCTGGCGGACGGACGGGGCCGCGAACGCCTACCGGCGGCCTTCCGTATCCAAACAAATATTGATCAAGTGATTAAAGTGAATAATCTATTAACAAACCGGTTAATATCCATCGGACTGATCTATCATTTTGACGAAACCCATTCAAAATGATAGGAGCCTAATGATTCACCTTATTAAAACATTCATTTTGATAATCAACCCTTTCATTTTGAAAAGGTTTCTCGGAACAGTGTTATCTGATATCCCGCCGCACACCTATAAGTAACTTTCGTTCAGGTAATTATAATATAGTTTCTGCCTAACCGCAAACAGGCCTTTAATTTGAGATTTAATTAATTGTGCAAATGAACCTAATGCACATGCTAAATCCAGACAATCTATGGGGCTTTTCTCGTTTTTTGGCTGTGTCACTCAATTAGAGAAGTACACTACCAGACAGTTACATGATTTGAATTCCATTTCATTTGAAAACCTTTCAAAAAAGGCATCACAATATTTAAATAAGGAACAAGACTCTTGTAATGCAGTTTATAAAATCAACAACTGTATAGATTGGCGTTATGACCAATATAAAGGTGAGTTGATCTTTGGCGCACATGGCATTAAGAGACTTATTGTTGATTTTGAGGAGGTGGGTCTATTTTCTTTTAAATCAAAAACCTGGCTTTGGGCGTGGAAAAACCCACGTTTAGAGGAAAAAGTTAATTCTGAAATTAGTAGGATCCGAGACTATGGATACAAAAGAGGATTTGAAAAACTGACTAATCCTAAATGGCCTGCAGACGAATTTGATGGATGGGAAATGACAGCAATTGCAGCTTATTTAATGAAAGCTAAAGGTGCATTTAAGGTGCCATCCAGTGACAACATGTTTTATTCGTTTATGATCTATAAAAACGTTCGGTGGGCCGATACCACACAACCTAATTAAAAAAGGTCGCCAGCATATTATAGAATCTATAATGCCTCCTACACTATATTCACTTTATACCAGGGTGGTGGCATAACTGTGCAGTTTATACAATTTTATTTTCTAAAGTAAAGAGATGCTCAGAGTTTACTATCACAGCGAAACAGAAATAAAAAAAGGCGAAGGGGTAGATTGTCTTAAGCAAATATCTTTTGAAAAAATATGCTGGGTTGATTTACAATTTCCCACTGATCACGAAAGCAGGGAAGTTATAGCTGTTTTTAAAATTGATTTTAATAAGTTGAAGTTAGAAAATGAACTCGAAAGCAATCCAAGATTTTATGAATCGGAAGATTTCATTTTCATCAGTGCAAATTTTATAGCCCTGAAGGAAAATAATTTCGAAAGCACCCCTGTTTTTATTTATCTATTGAACAATGTACTCATAACCGAAAGGAATGCCGACTTAGCTTCATTTGAAGAAACCACAAAAAAAATTAAGCGAAACAGGAAAGGATTCAAAAATGGAAGTGATGTTCTGGAAGGGATTCTTGAAACAAAATTTGATTTTGATGCAGACTTTATAGAACAAATAGCAAAAAATATTGCTTCGGTGGGCAGAAGCTTGTCCTTAAAAAATAGCGTTGACATGGAAGGAACGTTGTTAAAGATCAGTGATTACCAGGAAGCAACCACGCTTTCAAGAGAAAGTTTTATTGATAAGCAGCGGGTTGCCTCAGCGCTCCTAAAAAGCAATGTATTTGACAACAAAGAAAGACTTAAAATCCTGATCAAAGATATCAATGCCATGCTCGAATACACTTCCTTTATTTTTATCCGCCTTGAATATTTACAAAATACACTTTTAGGACTAATAAACATAGAACAAAATAAAACAATTAAAATTTTCACAATCGTTGCAGTTGTATTTATGCCACCCACATTAATTGCCAGCATCTATGGAATGAATTTTAAATCCATGCCTGAGCTTAGCTGGCACTTTGGATACCCGCTTGCCATATTGTTGATTGTTGGATCTTCACTTCTTACTTTGTACTTGTTTAAAAGAAAGAAATGGCTATAATTTATAAATAAAGTTGTTAGATTAAATAAAATAATAAAATGGACCATTACACAAATTTGGCATCGCATTATGATGAGTACTACCGCTATTCTGATGATTATATCAATTACTTTACAAACAAGATCGTTGAAGACCTGCCGATAAAAAACTATGAAACAATTGTTGAAGTTGGGTCAGGTACAGGAATATTTGCAAAGGAGGTTCTAAATAAAGTTCCATCAATTCAAATGATCTGCGTAGATAATAGCTACATGATGCTTACCAGGAATAAAGACAAACGTATAAAGCAGGTATGCAGGGACGCAGTTGAGTTTTCAAAGGAAAGCCATGTTTATGACAGGGTATACATGAAGGAGTTCATACATCATATTCAAAAAGAAGATAGATTACAATTATTCAAAGGATTGCATCAACAATTAACAAGCAACGGATCAATTTTGATTTTACTTGAACCCCGGCGGCTGAACTATCCTTTGTTCGAAGAAGCGTTGAGTCGATTCGAAAGAAAACAACCATCCCGGGTTGAAATAATTAGTTATCTTCAATTAGCCGGATTTACCACTTCATTTAATATTATTTCTTACCCCATTATACTCTCAAAAACAAAATACATTGAAATGGTTCGAAACAGGTATATGTCGGTTCTTGAGACCTTTACTGATGAGGAATTGGAAAACGGCATCGAATCCATACATGGATCGCAAAAAAATGAGGAGTTGGAATTTCTGGAAATCTTCTATAGCATAAAAGGGATTAAATCTTATTAAGAAAAACCAACGATAATTGGCGTTAAGAATAGCATAAGCTATGTGTCTTATCGCCTGTAAGATAAGAATCCTTCAAATTATTGTATTTGAAGGATTCTTATTTGACTTCAGGACAATCGGACAAATGGTTACATGACTTTTTTTACTTGTTTTTACCTCTTTTTTATTTAGTGTGAAATGATTGAAAAGTGTTCTGCAAAAGGACCTAAGGCAAATGCAGGAAAAAATGTTAATGCGGCAACTATAAATATTAAGCCGAACACCATCAGGCCAAACGTGACACTGTCTGTTTTTAATGTACCCGGGCTATCACCCATATATTTTTTTTCTGCAAGACTTCCTGCTATGGCAACTACTCCTATGATAGGCAAGTAGCGTCCGATCAAAATAACGATCGCGCAACTGATATTCCACCACGGAGTATTGTCTCCTAAGCCTTCAAAACCACTGCCACTTCCAGAAGAAGCAGAGGTATATTCATAAAGCATTTCGGTGAATCCATGGAAACCCGGATTGTTTAGCGTGGGAGTGGTAAGCATGGGAAAAGCACACGCAAGTGCAGTACCTGTAAGGGAAAGGAAAGGGTGCAGTAACGTAATGATCACCGTAATCTTGATTTCACGCATACCAATTTTTTTCCCAAGCACCTCTGGACTTCTTCCAACCATCAGGCTGCCTATAAACACAGTGAGTATAATAATAATAAAGAATCCAAGAACACCTGTGCCTACGCCTCCGTACAGCGCATTAACCATTATGCCAAGCAATTGCATGCCGCCTGATAATGGCATATAGCTGTCATGCATACTGGTTACAGCTCCCTCCATTCCTGCAGTTGCTGTAATGCTCCAGAATGTGGAACCTACATTGCCAAAGCGGATCTCTTTTCCTTCCATATTTCCTATGGAATTATCAATACCCATTTGTGTGATGGCAGGATTACCTTGCAATTCATAATGAAGGGCGGGAATTAGCAGCAATAAAAAACCTAGCGTCATTACACCGAAGATCACCCATGCCAGTTTTTTCCGTTTAAGGTAATACCCTAGTGCAAATACTGTAGCAATGGGAAGTAGCAGGTGTAAAATGTTTTCAATAATATTAGTGACCTGATTAGGGTTCTCAAAAGGATGTGCAGAGTTTACCCCAAAGAAACCAGCTCCATTTAATCCCAACATCTTAATAGATTCAAATGCTGCGATGGGTCCTGTTGCCACATGGGAAATGTCTCCCTGTAGAGTTGTATATGTGTCTGCTCCTTTAAAGGTCATCGGTATACCATTAAACAGGAAAATAACAGCTACTGCAAATGATAAGGGAAGCAAAATCCGGGTAATTGACCTGATATAATAATTATAAAAATTACCGAGTTTTTTTGTACTTCTTTCCCTTAATGCATTAAATAATACCGCCATTGCAGCCAACGTAATGGAAGGGGTTAAGAAAAAGAGAGAAAACATAATAACAACTTGCGACAGGTAGCTCATGCCAGTTTCTCCCGAATAGTGCTGCTGGTTACAATTGGTTATAAATGCACAGGTAGAATGAAATGCCAGATCTGGTGACATGGCAGGTATTTTATCCGGATTCATTGGCAGCCAGTCCTGGTTCATTAAAATGAAAAAAACCAGCGGAAACCATATTACATTAATGTTTAGTAGTGTAACCAGGTGTTGTTTCCAGTTCATTTCCCTGTTGGGATCAACTCTTATAAAGCGATATATAAACCTTTCAATAGGATAAAGAATTGGATCCAGAAACGTTTTTTCTTCAGAATACACTTTGGCAATGTACTTCCCGAACGGGATAGCAAGTGCCACGGTTAGGGTGAATATGATCATTACTCCAAATATCTCAGTATACATATACTTTCATTTCTTTTTTGGGTAGAAGTATACTAAACCAATGCCTGAATTGAAAAAATACTGGCACCACCCTAAAGCTCCAGGAAAATAGGTTATTTCAGAAGGGAACATACGTTGAAGCAAATGGGAAGAAAATCAAAACCCTTTCATTTTGAAAGGGTTACTTATCAAAAGTGAAAAACATGAAGTTTATTCTAGAATGGGCCTCTATCTAGCGGGAACGTTAATATACAAAAGATGGACACGGTAGCTTTAAAGAGCTGTTTCAAAGGGTTGTTAGTTTTTATAATGAATAAAGTGAGCAAATCTTTAATGATCTGGTAGGCGACCGGCGGCAATTACCGGATTTATCGGAAAATATAAGTCACACAGAAATTCAGATGCTGATTGCTTTGCAGTAAGCAAGGGTATTTCCTTCTAGTTTATTCATTTTTTAAAATCTATTTCATAATCAAATCCCTTCTTGCTAATTTTCTCCAGCCATCTATTTTACAAATTATTACCTATAACAATTTGTCCATTCTGGTCACTGGAAGAAAGGGTGAACGGCGAGTTCGAGACCAAGAATTCCGATGAAGATCAGAAAGCATCGCCGAAAGGTTGCCGGGCCTATGTGCTTACGAACCATTGTTCCTACCAACATGCCTATCAAAGCCGGAATTATCGCGAGTGCGGACATGGCAATATTTCCAAGATGGAATGCTCCGCTACGGGCCAGGCCCATCGCAAGTGCAATTGTTGAGACCGTGAACGACAGTCCCATTGTTTGAATAAGATCATCTTTGGAAAGCCCGAGGGCCTGGAGATAAGGAACGGCTGGAAGTGTGAAAATCCCGGTTACTCCGTTGATCAACCCGGTTGTCACCCCAATGACCGGCGACAGTAGACGTTCGAAGCGCGCAGGAACCGAAAATGGTTTCGTAAACAAGCCATGTAACGCATAAACGATCAGGGCAGTGCCCAATCCAACGCTCGCATATACTTTATTGGCACTCGTCAGAAGCGACGAACCAGCAAGTGTGCCAACCATGATGCCGAGCATCATCACCCAAAGCCTTTTTATCAGAACTAGTAAGTTCCGCCCCGTTAAGAGTTGCCAAACATTGGTGACAAAGGATGGAATAATCAGTAGCGAAGCCGCGCTGACTGGCGATATGAACGCACTGAGGACACCCATGGCGACGGTTGGCAGGCCCATCCCGGACACACCCTTGACGAACCCGGCGACGAAAAAAGTTAGCGCGATAACCAGAACATATGACGGAAGATAGTTACTCATTTGATGCAGTCAGATTTTGTATATAGATACTCCTTTTTCAGAGATTCCTAAATGTTGAGACGCTTGTTCCGGCATATTGTTTAAAGAACCTGCTGAAATGTGCCCGGCTTTCAAATCCAAGTTCATAAGCTATTTCTTTTGAAGACTTCTCTGTAAAATGGACGTAACGTTTGGCCTCCATAATAAGCCTGTTCCGGATGATCGTAGATGGTGCTGGTTGCTTTAACAAAGCAAAGACATTGCTCAAAGTTTTGGGCGATTTATTGAGTGCAGCCGCATAAAAGCTGACATTATGCTCCTTCGTAAAATTTTCTTCCAACAGTAGTGCGAATTTTCTAACAATATCCATTTTTTCGTCCGGAAATTGCTGGTAACTTTCGCTCTGCTTCTTTGCAATCCTGGTGGTCTTTATGATGACTCTTTTTAACAAGATACGAAGCATTTCTCCCTGAAAATTGTCTCTTATCATCAGTTCATTGGAAAACACTTTTTCCAGAGAGGACATTTCCTCAGCCTCTTCCTCATTCAGCGTTATAAACATCGGATGTCGGATACCGTAGAAGAGAAAACCGACACAACCCACTTCAATATCGTGATCAATAATACAGTAAAAATCGCGGTTGAACTGCCAGGCGGTTAGGGATTCAGGATGTTGAAATGTAAAATGCTGATTGGAAACGAGCGGAAGAATACTACGTGCAGGCATCGTATAGGATATTGCATCGATGAGCACTTCCTGGGACTTACCCTTGTTATAAACCAAGGTCTTTAAAGGGTAAGGACTTGAATCGTCAAGTCCCTTCCCAGAAAACAATTTATTGCCGCTGTGCATGACAAACCGCGCCGATGTGGCATTTTCGCTGTATTCCCTGATCATTCCTATTCAGATTTTACTTTTATCTTTAACATGATTTCACTTTTGGAGGTTACTCAATGTGTTAATTGCATACAGCTTGATTAGTCAATGCTTTTTGCCAAAGGATACTCATTCGGCACCTGGGTTACGGCATGAACTATGTTGCTGATCGTTCTATCGCCGATCTGGACGATCAAATCGATAAGATTTTCTTTTGAATACCCGGCTTCAAAAAAATCAGTTACTAATGTGCCGTCGCCCGGATGTCTTTCCGCCGAAAGCTGTTTGGCAAGCTTTACCAAAGCATCCAGCTTTTTGTCAAAACTCGCAAACCCTTTTCTTAATTCAAGGGTCTGTTCTTCGGTGAAACCGTTTAGTTTGGCGACCACGGTATGGGCGCTTAGGCAATATACGCAGTTATTCACTTGGCTCACCACCAGTGTTGCCGCTTCTACCTCTTTTTTGGTTAATGATGTCTTGCTGTTTTTAAGATTAATGTAAGCTTCAAGTGCGTTTTCGGAATAGGCGAATGCTGAATACAAATTGGGAATAAATCCGAATACTTTTTTTAATTGGTCGAATACTTGTTGATTTTTTGCAGAAACCTCTTCTCTTTTCAGGACTTTAAACATGTTTTCCATTTTGTTAAATTGTAAATACAAAAATTCCTTTGCTAATTGATAATGCAAAAATAAAACATGTTTCCCCTTGCTCAGGTATCCGTACTTCCCCTAATGTTGACGAAACTTCCCGAAAGGGTATTCACTCCAACGTTATTTTTGCATAACAGCCCGGTATTATTAACCAATTTTTAATTACCGATTTATTCATTATGTTAGCAGCACGTTTAACGACCAATTACCAATGAGAACAATAATCGCTCTTATCGCTTTTTTTACGACCTCTACTTGCTTAGGTCAAACCGTTACATCCAGTCAACCAATAGCTGCAACAGAAAAGAACACTTTAACACCTGGCGCTATTTTCTTTGATGACTTTAACAACAATAATAACAAATGGACAGTTGGTGATCATAAGTATATAAACGCAAGAATTGATTCGGGGTTTTATTATTTAACTGCCGTAGGCCGGGCATGTGGAGACGCGCAGGAAGTGAAAATTGATACGCACAAAGATTTTGAAATAGAAACACGAATAAAAATAGTAAGTGGTAAGTCCGATCACAAAAATTATTACAGCATGCTTTTTTGGGGGCGGGAAGCAAAGATCGGCTATTGCTTTACTTTCGCTAAAGACGGCTTTGCTTTTGTAGAATTCTGTGACGGGATAAATCAGAGCGATTGTACAATACAAAATGGTTCGTTACAAAAAGCCATCCTTAACCCGGAAGATTTTAATGTGTATCTGATCAGGAAAACAGGTAACACTTATTCCTTTTTTATTAACGGAACACAATTTTACAAAATGCCTTTTGCTCCATTCTATGGAAATCTAATTGGAATTGGCGCAGGCAGAAAAGTCAGCCTGGCAATAGATTATTTAAAAGTAAGTTATTTGTAAGTTGACCAGAACGCTATAATCTGTGCAAATAATCAGTAAATTGACTGATGCCTGAAAAAATCAAATCCCTGATTCAACTGTATGAGTTGCTTCCCGAAAACGAAAAGATAATCGTTGATGTATTGAGACAGCTTGTGCTCGACACCCTTCCCCATTACTGCAAGGAGAAGATCTCATATAACGTCCCTTACTTCTATGGCAAAAAGGGTATTTGTATTATCTGGCCCGCGACTATTCAAAGAGGCGGGATCCATGAAGGTGTTCTCTTTGGATTTTGGTACGGCAATAAACTTAAAGACGTTGACAAGTATCTAACTCATGGGACTAACAAGCAGATCTTCTATAAAATTTATAAAACTCCTGAAGAGATCAATCAACAGAAAATAGTTCGTCTACTGAAAGAAGCCATTAAGTTGGACAAACAATGGTAATATAACTTCCTGTATCCCCCACTTTACGATCACACTACCTAGTTATTCACGGGTATTAACTTAACGGCTATTCCCTGCCAGGACGATATTTACACTGCAGGCAATGGTGAAATATCAGTGCGATTGGTGGAGGATACGACAGCCCCCACCCAGGGAGAAGCCATTGTGATAGTAGAAGTAGAAACGCTTCCTATTTCCTAAAATGGTTGCACGCTCTTATTGAACAGAACGAAGGCTTCACGAAAGTGGAGCCTTTTTTTTATAGTAATGAGTAAATATATTGGGTTCAGCATAGATTTATTATATTTTGTTTAGCTTTCCCAAGCCAACATTAAAAATCTATAATGAAAAAAGCAAGATTCGAAGCATTTAGCGATGGAGTAATGGCCATCATTATTACCATTATGGTGCTGGAAATAAAAGTGCCCCACGGCGAACAGTTTTCCGACTTGAAAGACGTAATTCCTGTTTTTCTGAGCTATGCCTTAAGTTTCCTTTACATCGGTATCTATTGGAATAATCACCACCACATGGTGTCTACCGTTCACCAGGTTACCGGTGGCATACTCTGGGCAAATTTACACCTCCTGTTTTGGTTGTCGTTGGTACCCTTTGCAACCGGATGGATAGGCGAAAACCATCTTTCAGCTGCTCCATTATCCCTATATGGTTGTGTTCTTTTAATGGCGGCCATTGCGTATGTCATTTTACAAAACCTGATCATTAAGAGTCAGGGGCAGGATTCGCTGCTTAAAAAAGCTATTGGAAAAGATATAAAAGGTAAGATCTCCCCTGTCCTTTATTTAGCAGCCATTGCATTTGCGTGGCTCTATCCTATTATTTCAGGTTTGATTTACGTTTCTGCCGCTCTGATCTGGCTGATCCCGGACAAACGTATAGAAAGACTCCTCCGCCAAATCGAAGATACGCCTACCCAAAACGGGGATTAGCGGCCAGCCCAACTTGCAACTATCAATTCTTCATTCTATATTTATTACCACGAACACATTAAAAATATACGCATTTAACATTTATCCCTATTCCTATGAGAATCGCCGTTGGTTGGAACAGTTTTAAACTCCGTAGTTTTTCTTTTCAAGATCTTGGTATAGCACAAAGAGAAGAATTCGGCATGAGCATTGAGGTACGACAAAAGTATTTTCATTTTTGCTTTATCCCGTTTTTTAGCCTGGGTAAAATATGGACGATCCGCAGAGGCAATCAATTATACGAAGTGCCTGCGGATCTGCAAACGCAGATAAATGCCTCAGCCACTGCGGCTGCAATAAAAACCCCGTTTTATACCTATACCGGACCATTACTATTTGCTTTGATAGTGATCCTTATCGTAATGAATAGCAACCACCCGAAGTACCCATCTAAAGAAGAGGCTGTTAAACTCTTCAACGCAGAAATGGCCGTATTGGATTCCAAACGGCAACACCTGACAACAAAGGATTTTATCACCGTACAGCGGCTGGGGAATGGCTTGTCAGACACGACTATCTATTTAAAAATAGAAGATATAAATGGCGATCAAATAACAGTTACCCCTGTGGAAATGACTCCCCCCGTAACTGATGCCAAAGCCTTTGAGGTAGACGATGAATACACCCGCCATGCAAGCACCCTACCCTCTGTTAAAATATCCAACAAACAATTGCAGGCTGCTTTTGTGAAAGATTATTTAACCTCCGGCAATAGGCAGGCAATAAAGAAACAGGGGATCAACCTGTTGAACGATGGAAAAAGCTATATAGCCACAGACGTTGTTCGCCATTTTGGGCCTGTTATTACGCGGCGCGGTTTAGGAAGTTACGGAGGGCCAGAACTTACCATCGGTTTGAGTAACACAGGCTGGCCTGCTACAATTAGTGACATCAAAGAATTGACTGGCAATGGTGACTGGTCTGACAACCTTAACCAAAAAGTAGGCGGACGTGATCCCGGTTTGTTTGGCGCCACCTTTAGGCTTAATGGCTACCATATTAAGGATGGACAGCCATACAAAATAGTAATGACCCTAAAAGACACTACCGGTCAGTTACATCAATACGAGATCGCAGGTGTTAACCTCGATCACACTGTAAAAGAACTATAACGTTAACCGGTCTAACTGATTTCTAAAAAGGCTTCACGTAAGTGGGCCTTTTTTTATGGTTTTATTGGGAAGAGAGGCTGTATTATGTGCAGCCTCTTTCCTTTTAGTAATATTTGCAGAATTTATGCGTTTTGCTTAACCATTAGATATAGTTAAGCCTATAAACATTATCTATGAATAGAATACTTTTTTATTGTTTACTCATTACAGTCGCAGCCCTTTCCATTTCCAGCCAAATTCCACCAGCAATTAAATATGCACAGCTGGTCAGGAAAAGGCAAATGGCAACCCTGCTGTTATACACCAGATCATACACAAAAACTATGCATGTGGAGTAAACCCAAAGAACTTACCTCCTATCCTGGAAACGGTTTCGAAATAGCTGCACAATATTCTGAACCTATCGATGCAAAACAAGCATTGACATTATGGAAAGGAAGCCAATACCATAATGAGGCCCTGCTAAACAAAGGAGTTTACGCCAGAGAATGGAAAGCAAGGGGAATAGGAATTTATAAAAACTATTCAGTTGTTTGGTTTGGGCATGAAGTTGATAACAATGGAGAACCTCTTAAACCATAATGGTGATAACATCCCTCTTATTCAGCATCGTAATAAAAGGATAGTACCCTTCCTGTAGCCTAATGGTCGTATAATCCCCTGGGTATTGCCTGGGTATTGCCTGAACATTGCCTGGGTATTGCCTTATACACCAGGCAATCCCCGTAGGCCCCCCAGGCAGTCCCTGTAGCATCCCGGGGCAATCCCCGCCCATTACCCTACCATTATGATACCATCTCATTACCCACCCCCCAGCTTCTGCGCCCGGTACAGGTTGTCCGTTGCCTGCTGGATCTTCGCTTTCAGCCTGGGATTGTAACTCGGATGTTTCTCAAGGAATTGTTGTACAACCTGCCAGGCAGCCTTTGTTTGATAGGAACCGAAAGTGGCACTCAGCCAGCTTTGCGGAAAAAAGATATCACCTGTACGCTGGATCTCTTCTACCAACTCCAGACTTTGTGGTAAATATTTATACGATGTGGATTGACGCAACGGATGATGCAAATACCCCAGTGCAATAATTACCCAGGCTTCCTTCGCCCGGTTCTTGCGGTCGGTGAGACTGTTAAAAAAGCTATCTCTAACTGAAACGTCAGGAGAAAGCGATGGCACTAAGAAATCAAGCCTTGCTTTTTTATCAGCATCTTTCATGCGATCACGCTGTTGCGTGATGACCGTGACGGCCGTATCGTTCTTTAATGCAATGGTGAGCGCCAGTGCCGTGTAATCTTCATCTGCCAGCTTAATACCAGCAGGTGGCTGTTGTTGTTTCCAGATCTCGTACATACGTTTTCCTGCCACTTCGCTTACATACACATTCTGGTAGGCCCTGAACAATACCTTTTTATTATTCGGTTGTGTTTGCGTTGCTATGGCATTCCACAATGCCTCTTCTAATTGGAAAGCAAATGCGGCTCTTTCTGCAGGTCGAGTGAACGTCCAGTACAAACTTCCAATGTAACTGGTAAGCAGCCGGAGGTTGGTCTCTTCTTTTTCAATGGCTACTCCTTTGGTGAGCAATGCAAGCAGTTCGGCCGGCGTCATATATCGGCCCGACAATACATTCTCATAAATATTCACATACGCCGAGGCGCGGCTTACGGCGCTTTTCTGACTAAAGATCTGTTCCAGCATCAATTTATCTGCCGGGAATAGTCCATACCCAATGCCATCTGAATTGAACAGGATGAACAGGGGTTTGGTTAAACCGGTGGCAGCTTTCAACTGCATGCCCGCGGTATTCATATTTACCGGAATACTATGTATGCTGTCTGCATACACCAGCGTTATAGCGAAAGTTTGCGGCCAAATGCGTGCCGCGCCAGCTTCGGGGCTTTGCGTGATATTAAGTTTATCTATTTTATCTCCCTTGTAACTGATCGTATAATCAAAAACGGGGCGGCCGGGCTGATTCACCCAAACCTTGTTCCAACCGGGGAGGTCGTACTTACTGTATTTGGCCAGGATCTGCACCAGGTCATTCCAGGTGGCATTGTTGTAAGCGTATTTCTTCAGGTATTCCTGAATGCCTTTCCGGAAATTATCTTTCCCCATCAGCAATTCCATCTGCCGCATCATGATGGGTGCTTTGTGATAGATGATGTTGCCATACATAGAACCGGCATCCTGCAGGTTATCCAGTTGCTGTCGAATGGGATTGGCGCCGGGGGTGCGATCAACCCCATAAGCACTGGGATAGTGATCGGTGAGAAACTGGAGATTAAACGTTTCGCTGCCCATCAATTGTTCCACCACTTTATCGGCCATAAAATTGGCAAACACTTCTTTCATCCACACATCATTGAACCATTGCATGGTCACCAGGTCACCAAACCACATATGCGCCGTCTCGTGCGATATAAGCCCGATACGGCCAATGAGCTGATCCTTGGTGGGTTCTTTCAAAAAGAGCGACATCGCCTTATATTGAACTTCTCCCGGGTGCTCCATACCGCCAAACTGAAAATCAGGGATGGCAGCAAAACCCACTTTCTGAAACGGATAGCGGATACCCGTCCAGGTTTCCAGAAAACGAAGCGCATTGTCGTGCGCCTGAAAAATGGAGTCGACATTGGTACCCGGATCGGTCTCCCGATAAAGGAACTCCGCATTATATTGTCCGATCTGTTTTCCTGCCCGCGTATATTTTCCCGCAGTAAATGAAAAGAGGTAAGTGGGCAGCAGGTCTGAATCAATAAAATTATAAATCGTTTGCGCCCCGTTAATGGCGCTGTCTTTTAATTTGCCATTGGCCAGCACCTTCCAGCCGGTTGGCACCCGCAGCGTTAAGGCAAAACGTGCCTTCAGATCGGGTTGATCAAAACAGGGAAATACGGTTCGGGCGCGGTCCGGCACAAACAAGGCATACAAATATTCGGCATTGCGGTTCAGCGAAGCATCGCCGGCGGTGAATTGCAGGTTGATGGTATTACTTCCTTTATGCAAATACGCGGGCGCAATTACCAGGTGTTCGTTTTCCAGCTTTGGGGTAACGGTTTTTCCATTAACTGTCAAAGCTTGTATATGATCGGCATTTTGTTTGAAATCGATCTGCAGCGGCTGTGCATTGGTTGTAAGATTGCAGTAGATGGTTTCCGTTGCAGGAATGGGTTCCGTTTTGATGGCGGGGATCTGAAAATCGAGCTGGTAACGGATATTGGAAATTTCCGCCCGGCGGTATTTTGACAATTCGCTGGAAACGCCGGGTGTTACAATTTGCCGGGTAAAAGCGGGTATGCTAATTACCAGCAGCAGGATGGTGTTCATTAAGGTCTGCCTCATGAGTGCTACAAGTTGGCAGCAATATTAATAAAAACGTTTTTCCCCACGCTAATAAACATTGTTTTTTTGCTTGAACTGGTATGGCGTGAGCTTAAGGACCTTTTTGAATTGTTCGTTGAAATTGGCCAGGTTATTAAAACCCGCGAGGTAGCAGGCGCTCGCCACACTTACATCTTTTTCCAATAACAGTTTGCACGAATAACCTATACGTACTTCATTTACAAAATGAGTGAAATTCTTCTTGGTGCGGTTTTTAAAATACCGGCAGAACCCGGAATAACTCATGTGTACGATCTCGGCAATCTCTTCGAGTTTTATTTCGCTGCGAAAATGGGTCATCACATAATCGAACACCGTGTTCAGGCGATCGTTGTCCCGGCTGTTTTGTCCGGCCACTTCAGCGCTCGACAACATCTCCAGTTCGGTTGATTGCGCCAGGATATTTAAAATGCTTAACAATAGAAGAATCCTGTCCATCCCCTGCAGATCGAGTAAATGATACATCTGCTCCCGCACTACCTGGGCAGTTTGGCCGGTAATGTTCAACCCCATCATCGACCGGCGAAACAACGCAACGATCTTCTGCATTTCCGGTGTTTGTATAAAGGTGGAACCGAGAAAGTCTTCGCGGAAATGGATCACCAGCGAGCCGCCTTCTTCATTCGCATTTTCTTTCCGGAACAGGTGCGGCACATCCGGACCGATAAATGTAAGATTGCCTTCTTTATAATCTGAAATATGATTGCCGACAAAACGGGTCCCCTGTCCTTTTATAATAAGCACCAATTCGTATTCTGTATGATAATGCCAGGGCGTTTCAAAATAAGGGGTTATGAACGTATCGGCAATAAATGAAGAATTTTTTGAAAGCGGAAGCTTTTGAACATGAGCTTTCATGCTGGCAATTGTTAGATGTTCAATTTACTGAAAAAGATCGAATACGGTGGATTTGTGTCAAAAAACCATATTTTTTTGGCCAAAAACCGGTTGAAATTGGCAGGCCCCTTCTTTAGCTTCGATAGCATGGCTGAATTTAACCTTGACCTTAAAATTGATCCGCAAATGCCCGTGCGAAAGGATTGGCGGATTGGCACCATCGGCGCCGGCGCCATCATACGTGGCTGCCACCAGGTGGCTTATCAACAGGCCGGCTTCAACACTTACGCAATTGCTTCATTGAACAGATCACGCGCCGAAGAAGTGGCCCGCGACTTCAAGATCCCCATAGTACATAATTCGTGGCTGGACCTGCTAAAGGATAAACAGGTAGAGATCGTTGACATTGCGGTTCCACCCGATGTACAGCTGGAGATCGTTCGCGAAGCAGTGAAGGAAAAAGACCACATCAAAGGGATCCTTTGTCAAAAACCGCTGGCAATGACCCTGGCTGAAGCCAATGAGATCGTGCTGCTGTGCGAACAGGCCGGGATCAAATTAGCCGTCAACAGCAATATGCGGTACGACCAAAGTATACGCGCATTGAAGACGTTGCTGAACCATCAGTATTTCGGGAAAATAGTACTGGCTACCATCGATATGCGGGCTATCCCCCACTGGCAGGATTTTCTAAAAAAATACGACCGCATTGAAATGCTTAATATGGGCATTCACCACATCGATACATTCAGGTACCTCTTTGGCGATCCGGAAAAAGTTACTGCCATCACCCGCAGTGATCCGCGTACCACCTTTACTCATATAGATGGCATTACGCAGTATACCTTTAAATACGCAGATGACATGATGGCTACCAGTCTGGATGATGTATGGGCCTGGCAGGGAGAAGGCACCCAAAAGGATATGTATATACGCTGGCGGGTGGAAGGACTGGATGGCATGGCGCAAGGTGAAATTGGCTGGCCCAAATTTCCAGCGAAAGGATTAAGCACCATCCGTTTCACTTCCAGAAAATTTCCTGACCAATGGATAGAACCTACCTGGGACACGGTTTGGTTCCCCGATGCGTTTCAGGGCACCATGGCGTCTTTGCTGCGGGCGGTTGAAAACGATACGCTGCCGGAGATCAACGGTCGCGACAATCTGCACACCATGGCTACCATAGATGCACTTTATTTATCAATCAAAGAAGAAAGGACCGTACGCTTAACAGAAACTTTAAAAAACGTTAAATAACAATTATGATCTCCGTTGGCATTTTTAATGGATACTATCCATATACACTTGATGAAACAATAAAACGCGTTAAAAAAGACGGCTTTAATTGTATACAGCTCGATCTCAGTTTTAAAGATTTCGACCTGAACGACCCCCACACGCTGCCGCAGAACCTGACGCTGGAAAAAGCCCGTACCATCCGAAATGCGTTTCGTGATGCCAATATCGAGATCGTTGCCATTTCAGGTTATACCAATTTAATTTCCCCCGACCCCGATAAAAAGAAGAAGAACATAGCCTACGTAAAAACGCTGCTGCTATTCGCCCGTGAACTGGGCAGTCCGTATGTGATCAGTGAAACCGGCACGTATGAACCCAGCAGCGATTGGGTATTCCATGAAAAAAATACAACCGAAGAAGCATTCCAGGAAATTAAAGCAGTGATCCGCGACCTGGCCATCTATGCGCATGAACACAACGCCGTGTTCCTGGTGGAGAACTACGTAAACAATGTGGTGGGCAGTGTAGACCAACTGCTGCGGCTGTTTCGGGAAATAGATCATCCCGGTCTTGGCCTGCTGATGGACCCCACCAATTATTTCAATGGCGCTAATATCCGGGATGTGGATGGCGAACTGCATCGCATTTTCAATGCCCTGGACGGACGTATAAAGATCGCCCACGCCAAGGACATCAAACGCGCAGAAAACAGTGAGGAGAAACATGCCAGCATCGATGCAGTAGAGTCGCACACTTTTCGTGGGGCAGGTGATGTGGAACTGCCGGCAGCAGGACTCGGTATTTTGAATTACGAATTGTACCTGCAACTTCTTGCTAAAAACCATCCCAATATCCCGATCATAATCGAGCACCTTGATGAAGCTGATATTCCCCGTGCCAAGCAATTCGTAGATGATACGCTTAAAAAAATAGGCGCTTAACAATTAAAAATGTGAGATATGAATAATCTTAAATTAACAGATGCCCAAAAGGTACAATACGAAAATGACGGTTACCTGATCGTCAAGAATTTCGTAACGCCGGAAGAAGCTCAATTGCTTTATAATATAGCCACAGGCGACGATGTAATGCGGGGTAAAGCGTTCGACTTTAATGACCAAACAGGCAAGAGCACCAAACTCACGTTGTGGTTCACCCCGGGTGATGACACCTACGGGCTGCTCACCCGCAGCGAAGCCATGGTGCATGCCGTGCAGGACCTGCTGGGCGAAGGAGAAGTTTGTCACTTTCATTCCAAATTAATGCAGAAGGAACCAAAGGTTGGTGGCGCCTGGGAATGGCACCAGGATTATGGATACTGGTATAAGAATGGTTTCCTGTTCCCCGATGCTATGATCAGTGTAATGCTGGCATTAACGGAAGCTACCAAACTAAACGGCTGCCTGCAGGTGTTGAAAGGCACGCACAAGATGGGCCGCATAGAACACAACTTCGCCGGTGACCAACAGGGCGCCGATATGGACTTTGTGAACCAGGCTTTAGAGCGCTTTGAACGCGTGTATGTAGAACTGGAAGCGGGTGATATCCTGTTCTTCCACAGTAACATTTTACACATGTCGGATGCCAATACCTCCGACAAACCACGCTGGTCAATGATCTCTGCCTATAACATGAGTTATAACATACCGTTCCGGGAAAAGAACCTGTCGTGCATAACACCCGTTACAACGGTCTCAAACGACTCCATACTTTCAGCAGGCGCCAAAGGCCTTTCAGCCGACCGGGATTTTCTGCAGAAAGAAAATGAGATCACATTGAATGTTAAATAATATTGTTGGTCCCGCTTAGGCGGGGCCACTTTTGCATAAATAGAAAATACGTGGAATTAAAATTCTTCTGCCCGCGCTGGGGTTGTGAGCATATAGACTGGGATGCTTTTTGTGAACAGGTTAAACAGGCCGGCTATAACGGCGTGGAGTATGGTATTCCCAATGAAACGGAAGCCGCAACACTCGATATGGTTTGGGAGAAGCTGGCGAAATACCGGTTGGATGTAATTCCACAGCATTATGGAACGTATGATGCGGACTTCAACCAGCATTATGACTCGTATGCTGCGTGGCTGGAAAAGGTTCGTCCTTACCCGGCCATCAAGATCGATTCACAAACAGGGAAAGACTTTTTTACTTTTGAACAGAACAGCCGACTGTTGGAGGTAGCTGCTAAACATGAAGTACTGACCGGTGTACCGGTTTGTCATGAAACACATCGCAACAAATTTCCCTTTGCAGCACATGTTACTTACTATTACCTGCTGAACATTCCAACGTTACGCATCACACTCGATGCGTCACATTGGGTAAATGTAGCAGAATCCTATCTCACCGATCAGCCGAAAGCAATGGCACTGGCTATTGAACGAACCGATCATATACATGCCCGCGTGGGATATCCCGAAGGCCCCCAGGTGCCTGACCCACGCGCACCGGAATGGAAAGAGGCGCTCGGCCACCACCTGCAATGGTGGGATGCCGTTATAGCCCTTAAACGAAATATGCAGGACATAATGACGATCACGCCTGAGTTTGGTCCATATCCATATATGGTGCACCTGCCTTACACTGACAAACCCATTTGCAACCAATGGGATGTCAATCACTTTATGATGCAAACCCTTCGTGCGCGTTATACTATCTAAACGCGCCACACACGCTGCTATAACCATCAAAAGTTGTAAATCTTAAGAAAGGTTAAGAATAAATTTATTGTTATCCACAAGATAAAAAAGAATACTTCCCATTCCCTACATTTGCCTTCCCTATAACTCCTACAGCTAAACTAAGCCGTACAGTCAAACGATTTCCTTCTTCACTGCCTTTACCCACTAGCCCCTTGCACTTTTGTTTCCTTTCCTTAACAGGTTAGGCCAATCCGCATGTCTTTTTCAATCATGTAAATAAACCAATGTGATGAAACCACTAATGAAACCAATTTTCCTATGTGTATGCCTGTTCCTCAGTGCCTGGGGATTTGCGCAAACACCTGTTGCCATCAATGGCCAGCTAAAAGTATCAGGCACAAAATTAGTAAACAAGAACGGCTACCCTATTCAGTTACGTGGTATGAGCACCCACGGCTTGCAATGGTACGCCAATTGTATTACCGATGCATCGCTCGATGTATTGGCGAATGAATGGGGCGCAGACATTATGCGTGTTTCCATGTACATTCAGGAAGATGGGTATGAAACCAATCCTACCTATTTCACCAACCTGGTTAAAACAATCGTGAACAAGCTCACCGCCCGGGGTTTGTATGCACTGATCGATTTTCACCAGTTGGAACCAAGTGATCCCAACTACAATCTCAGCCGCGCCATCACCTTCTTTACAGAGATCGCCAACACGTTCAGGAACAACAACAACGTGATTTACGAGATCTGTAATGAGCCCAGCGAAGTGAGCTGGAACACCATTAAGAACTATGCCAACCAGGTGATCCCCGTTATTCGTGCTATCGACGCCGATGCGCCTATCGTTGTTGGTACCAGAGCCTGGTCATCACTGGGTATGTCTGATGGCAGTACCGCCCAGGAGATCATCAACAGCCCTATTAACTTCCCTAACCTCCTGTACACGTTCCACTTTTACGCAAAAGATCACCGCGATTCTTACCTGAATCAACTGAGCTGGGCCGCTGACCGCCTGCCTATTTTCGTAACTGAATTTGGCAGCCAGGAAGCTTCTGGTGATGGTCCTAACGACTTCACCATGGCACAGAAGTACATCGACCTGATGCGCTCTAAAAAGATCAGCTGGTGTAACTGGAACTACAGCGACGACTTCAGAAGCGGCGCCGTATGGAAAACCAATACCTGCGGTGGTACAAACTGGAGCACCAGCAGACTGAAAGAAGCTGGTACCTGGGTTCGCAATAACATCATGACCCCTGCCGATGATTTTGGCGGAAGCGGTCCTGTTGATACAACCGGTCCTACCAATCCTGATCCTACCAACATTGCATTGAATAAAACCGTTACGGTCTCCTCTATTGAAGACAATACCTTAACTGGTAACTTTGCAGTGGATGGCAATGGTTCAACCCGTTGGGCAAGTGCTGCAGGTATCGATCCTCAATCGATCACTGTTGACCTGGGCGGTCAGTATAACATCTCCCGCATTAAACTGGCGTGGGAAGCTGCCTATGGTAAGAATTTCGTACTGGAAGTTTCTCCAAATAATGCAAACTGGACAAATGTTAAAAACATTACTAACAACACTTCTCTCACCAATGATTATACCGGCTTAACAGCTACCGGCCGATATGTACGCATGACCGGTACTGCCCGCGGTACTGAGTATGGTTATTCGCTGTATGAACTGGAAGTATACGGTAAAGCTACCAACGATACAACCACAACGCCTCCTCCTCCAACTACCAGTGTGTTGATCCAGGCTGAGAACTATAGCACTATGTCTGGTGTTCAAAAAGAAACAACTGCTGACACAGATGGTGGCCAGGATGTAGGCTGGATCGATCAGGGTGACTGGATGGCTTTCAACAACATCAACTTCCCTGTTACCGGTACTTACAAAGTGGAATACCGTGTTGCCAGCGAGAATGGTGGCGGTCGCGTATCCTGCGACCTGAATGCAGGTTCTATCCAACTGGGTCAGATAGATGTGCCAAACACAGGTGGCTGGCAGAATTGGACAACCATTTCTCACAACGTTACTGTGAATGCCGGCACCTACAACTTTGGTGTGTATGCCCAGGCAAGTGGCTGGAACCTGAACTGGGTTCGTATTACTCCGGTTACCACAACAACTAAGAAAAATACCCGTATGGAAACAGCTACTGCTGCAAACAGCCTGGAGCAACGCATACAGGTATATCCTGTTCCTTCAAAAGATCAGGTAACTATCCTTTTACCCGAAAGCAATCAAAAAACTCAGGTGGTTGTTACTGACCTGAATGGTAAAACTTATTACACAGGTATCGCAGCTGGCAACATACACCAATTGCAGATCAGCAAATACCCAGCTGGTATCTATGTAGTACAGATCATCAACGGAAATTCAAAGACTATTAAAAGAATTGTAAAGAAATAAAGAGCTTTTTTGTCTTGTTGCAGAACAATTATCAGCACAGGAGGCGCCGGTCGTGGCGCCTCCTTTTTTTTGTGCAACTGTGTAATCATGCAGGGCATGGTTTTTATGGCTTAGTTGGTTAAAAGTTAGCCATGAAAAAATCATTTACGTTAATGATCGCATTTACGTTGATCATCGTTCATGCAAAATCACAGATCCAGAGTGGTAACCTGTTATGGGGTGCTGATATTGCCAATATGAATTTAAGTCTGGACGAAGGCGGTGATTTCGACTTTCGCCTTGATCCCAAACTGGCTTTTTTCATTAGCAATAACGTGGCATTAGGCGGATATGTAAACTTTGGATTGCACACTTCAAAAGGCGCCGGTAAAGACATTGATTATGGTGTGGGTTTATTGGGACGTTATTATCTCGGTACTGACATAAACGTGGTACGTAATTCCCGGTGGTTTCTGGAAGGAAACGTGGGTATTGAAGGTACCAATCCTGAGTCTGGTGATAATACCAATGGGCTGGGCCTTGGTGTTGGCCCCGGCTGGACATACTTCATTTCCAACAACGTAGGCCTTGAGGCGCTTTTGAAATATAGAGGTATTGTTGGTTTTGGGGAAAGCGTTACCTCCAGTAACCTGGAGCTGTCTATAGGTTTCCAGATCTATTTGCCTTCTGCCCAGTTAAGAAAACGGTTGGAAAAATCAGAGGATAAAAACCAATAAGACAGCTGTATCAACTCACTTTATACTTTATCACCGTATCCGCCTTTTTATCTTTTTCGTAATCTTTAAACAGGTCAAGCTGGAATTTTATATTTCCATCTGAACCCGGCCGGCCGCGGAGAAAGATACTTCTGCCAACTTTCTTATTAACGCCTATATTCTCGGGGTTATAATCCTCATCCCGTTTTTTCAGGTTGCTCAAGGGCACCTGGATGCTTAAATCCGTAGTACCTTTCTGATTATATTTACCTTCGATGAATATCGACATAACAGTAGATTGTATTTCCATCCGGTTAATTTTGATCTCCTGGTTGCTTATATCCAGCCTGTTCTTTAATTCAGCAAATTTTATATTGTCAAAATTCCGTTTCTTAAAAACAAACCGTTGTAACTTTTTAATGGGCTCATAGTTATTCAGCGCGCCATCTTTAAGGGTGAAATCTATCTGGCTCACAACGGAAGCTGGTACTACATGGCCATCATTTTCTAATTTCATGGAGGCTTCAACGGTTGCGGTTAGTCTTCCTTCCAAACTTTGGGCGGTAAGTCCATCCTGGCCAAAATTGTTGAAATCAGCAAACACCTTGCTCACATTCACGTTATCCAGATCTATAGCCAGGTTAGCCTGGTGATAAGCAGTTTTGTTTAATAAATTACCGCTAAAGGCAATATGGCCGCCGGAGTGATCCATCTTTACATTATTAATGATATAGCGGTCGTTAAGCAGGGTAATATCTGCCAGCGCATTCCGGCCTTCAAAACCCTTATAGATGAGTTTATCCGCATTTAATTTCACATGCAGTCTTCCATTCTCGATGAGGTCATCCATTTTATTGGCCATAGTTTGTAGTACAGATTTCTTTTCTGATTTTTTTCCTTCTGGTCCTTTTGATTTGAACAGGTATACAAACGAACCCAGATTCATTACCGGCATGTAGATATTCCAGTTAATGATTGCTTTGTCGGGCTGGGTGTTGATGAGTGTTAACAGACTGTGCGCCTGTCCATTCATAGTAATGTCGTTGTCCATTACACTACAGTGCAGGTTCTCGATAAACAGGTCGGAGTTCTTAAACGTTAGTTTGCCGTTCACTTTCTTCATTTCTACCTTACGCGGCAGGTATTCAATACTGGCATCTTTAAATGAAATGGTGCCGTTTAAATAAGCATTGGTACTATCGTTCCTGGCCAGTGGGCCTGCATACTTTAATTGAACATTCCCGGCCCCCTGGCTCAGATACAGTGTTTTACTCCCTATCAGTTCATTGAGATCAGTAAGGGAAAATTGGGAAGTAAGGTCACAGATGAGCAAAGGCTGGGACAAATTATATATCCTGATGTTCTCCGATTTAACGGGCAATCCATGCCATTTAGCAGTGAATCCATTTAATTGAATGACGGAGTTCGGATCTTTCCGGGGTAAACCAGGTATTACTTCATTGCTGAAAAAACCATTGAAACTGGCATGGTCAAAATCCAGGAAAAGGGTTTGTAAGCTGATATCCCTCGCCTGCCAGGTAACATATACTTTAGGGTCACCGCCTTTTAGCGGGCCTGTTATGCTGGCGCTTGCATTTAAAGGAGTATTAACATCTACTACAGCCAGTGAACTGGCTATTTTTTGCGGCAGGGCTGATCTGATAAAGTCGTATTTCACTTTACGGGTATGTAAACGTAACCAGAACTGTGGTGCATTGCCCGCCAATTCCAATTGACCGCTGCAATTAAATGGCTGTCCTGATAATTGTATATTAATGCTATCGAAAAATATCTGTTTTGCGCTTTTTTGAAACGTCACATTAAAATGACCCCTGAACATTTTGTCTTTTGCAAAACTTCCACGCAAGGTATTAAAGGCAAGACTTTTTATTAGTATCTCCGCTTTTGTAGAAAGCAACACCCGGTCTTCCTTACTGTCAATACCCAGTTTTAGCTGCTCAATAACCAGGTCATGCATCTTATGCTTCTTTCTGTCATCAACAATAAACCGAACGTTTCTCAACAACACGCTCTTCAATTCATTTCTTGTTTCACTTTGCCTGCTGGTAGTTATAGTATCCTGCTTTAAGTGAAACAAATAGGTATTGGTATACCCGGTGGAATCGGTGTACAAATACAATTCACCCGTTTGCAACCTGAGGCCTTTTATCGGCGGCTGGTGATCGATCAGTTTTAAAACGTCGATGCGGACAAATATTTCCTTTCCTTTAAAAAATGTATGATGATGGTTAGTAAACAAAGTATCGGTAATGCTGACATCATGAAGCAGAACGGAGATATGCGGGAAATTTCTAATAAAGCTCAGCTCCATATTCCCAATAACAACATGGCCATTTAACTGGTCACTGATTGCACTGGTAACCTGCCCGATGATTTTTTTCTTATTTACAGAGACATATATAACCACTGCTATCACCAGCGTTGCTACAACTGCCAGAAAGATTTTTAAAATCCTGAACAGGTATGTAAGTTGGGTTTTCAGATGGCTGGCGTTAGTGGTTCAATATTATAATTTTCCACTATTTAGGCATATAAAAACCGTGCCCTGCGGTAAAAAACATAACAAATAAGCTTACATTCAATAGGTAAATTGAATGCTATGTTTAGAATAACTGCCTTCTTATTTCTGTTGATTGTTTTTTGGGGAATAACGGGTAATGCGCAATCACAAGCCCGATTACTGGCATTGTCGAAAGCTGACCATACACTGGCCATTGTAGACCCGGCCACGTTAAAGGTAATAGGCACTGTTCCGGTAGGTGAAGACCCGCATGAAGTAATTGCTTCTACGGATGGTAAAACAGCTTACGTTTCCATTTACGGCGGTGGCACCCTGCATACCATTAACGTGATCGATCTGTTGTCACAAAAGCCCTTGCCCAACGTTGATACCAGACCGTTGTTCGGGCCGCATGGGATTGAATTTGTAAATGGCAAGGTGTGGTTTTCGGCAGAAGGCAGCAAAGCGATTGGCCGTTATGACCCTGCTACCAATAAACTGGACTGGAGCATGGGCACCGGTCAGGACAGAACACATATGTTATACGTTTCTGCCGATGCAAAAAAGATCTACACCACCAATGTCAACTCCGGCACGGTGAGTATTCTTACAGGTACCCTTATAACGCCGCCCAATGGCAAACCCCGGGAAGACTGGTCACAAACGGTGATCCCCGTTACCAAAGGCTGTGAAGGGTTCGATGTATCGCCCAATGGCAAACAGTTATGGGCTGCAGCCAGTGAAGATGGAAGTATTGCTGTTATTGATGTAGAAACAAAAAAGCTGATTACCACTATCGACGCAAAAGCGGTGGGTGCCAACCGGCTGAAATTTACACCCGACGGCAAAATGGTATTCATCACCAGCCTTCGATCGGGCGACCTGCTGGTGTACGATGCACAAACACAAAAGGAACTCAAACGGGTAAAAGTTGGCAAAGGCGCTGCAGGCATTCTGATGGTACCGGATGGGTCACGGGCTTTTGTTGCCTGCTCGCCCGATAATTACATAGCAGTAATAGATCTTAAAAAGCTGGAAGTTACCGGTCATTTGGAAGTAGGCCGCTCTCCAGATGGGTTGGCATGGGCGGAACAACGATAAAAAAAGGTCCCGGCTAAGCCGGGACCAACCAATACCTATTAGAACAAATGCTAGTCTACTTTTTCTTTTGCTACCTGACCATCCGGTGTATACAACACTTTCGTATCCGGATCGCCTTCGAGTTTTACCAGGTAGTAAGCAGAACCGTTTTTATCCATGCGGTATACATTGTCGATGGTTCTGCCGGCATATCCGCTCTTTACTGCATCTGCGATCGCCGAAGGCAGCTCAGACCGCCTGATCTTTAAACCCTTTGAGATTATTTTACCGTCGGCGCCATAGTAAGCAATATAATCCGTGCCGTTTATTTCAAATTTAGCCTTGTAATTTCCTTCTTTCTTTTTCCATTCAACATCTTTAGCATTTGAAAAGGCTGATTTGAAATTGGTTTTCACAGCAGCGGGAACATCGCTTTCTTTTACGTCCTGAGCTGCTGCGCTAAGCATTACACCAGCACTCAACAGGATTGCCAATAGTGTCTTTTTCATAAGTTAATCTTTACCCGGAAAGATGCAAATAGCAAGCCAATACGCTTATTGGCAATTTTGGGCTGCTGAATGCCGACTGATGAAGTTATTTTTTAACAACCTCTTGCAAAAAGTTTCCAGTACCGGATTGAAATGTGCGATTATTTTCCTTCTTTACCCCGTTCTACACTTTTAATGTCTTCAGCCCGGTTCTTTTTAAAATCAAAATGTTCAAAATCGGTGGTAGCAGGTACCTGTACCGAGTAACTATCGAGTTGATCGATCTCAATGGTGATGCTATCGGCTTTAAGGTCAATTATATGACCACCGGCATTTTTTTGGGCACTTAAGAAATGGAAATGATAGCCTGAAATGTTGGTATTATCCATGAAGGATGGCAGGCGATACCCGATCAGGTCACCCTGTGCATCATTGAATTCAAAAAAATGCTGCAGATTCAACATGGAAGCCAGCGGTGTGTGGTCATGCTCTTTTACCGGTGGAAAAGCCCTGGTTTTAAGATAGCTGAACTTTCCATTAATATGTATGGCATAAAGTCCGTTAACATTGGTTAACACACTATCAAGAAAATGAAACAGCGATTCTTTGGTCAGGGTACTGCTAACGGTGTACTTTTTATCAGGCTGAAAGAAATTAACCATGGCGAAAGAGGTTAATTGCCTGTCGTCAACTAAAAATGTTTTGCCTGTGTTTTGGGTTTGATAAACTTTTCCCTGAAAAACAACCAACTCACCATCCAGTTTATCAGGAGCGCCCAAACCAAAGTCGCCGTGTTGTTTAAGCTTTTGGTAGGGATAGTAACCATCGTATAATCCACCTATCAATCCGGCGCCCACGCCTACAGTGAAAAGATGATTGGGCGGGTTACCACCCGTGGGTGTATTAACAAATGAAGTGGTGAAAAATAAGGTAACCGTAAGGGTACAGATTAATAAAATAATTGTCGCACGCATATTGCCTTTCTTTTAGAAGGCAAAGATATTTCGGTTGTAAGAAAATTGTCGCATTTACCCTCTTAAATTGCCGTATTCACACCCCTATAATATTTTTTGATACCATTATTTTTGTAATAAATAAATGTCACGGTTATGCCAGCAATGAACAAAATGGAAAGTGGTTATGCCTCAATAAATGGAATAAAAATGCACTATGAAATTCATGGAGAAAGTTCGCTTATTCCAATAGTGTTGATCCATGGCGGCGGCTCCACCATTCCTTCTAACTGGGGAACCATGCTTCCACTGTTAGCAACACACTATAAGGTGATAGCGATGGAGCTACAGGCACATGGCCGTACTTCAGACAGAGACAGGGACGAGTCATTTAAACAGGATGCTGCTGACGTAATTTCTTTATTGCAACATCTCAACATACACAAAGCAAATTTTATCGGCTTTAGTAATGGAGGATCCACAACACTGGAAATAGCTGTTAACCGTGCTGACTATATTAACAAAGCAGTGGTTATTTCGTGCGGCTACAAACGGGATGGTATGATAAACGGACTTTTTGATGGTTTACAGCAAGCCACCTTTAAAGACATGCCCGAGCCGTTAAAAAAGGCCTACCTTGATGTAAACCCGGATGAAAAAGGACTGTTAAACATGTTCAATAAAGACCGGGCAAGGATGCTGGCCTTTACCGACAGAACCGATGAAGAAATGCGATCAATTACAGCTCCGGTATTGGTAATGATTGGCGACCAGGACGTGGTAACTGTTGAGCACACTGTACAAATGCACAAAGTGATACCCGGTTCCAGACTTGCCATACTACCGGGCAACCACGGTTCATTCATAGGGGAAGTGATGGCATCGGATCCGGCCAGTAATACTCCTGCATTGACCGTTGGAATTATTAAAGAGTTTTTAGACAGGCCTTAATCATTTTTCCAGCTTATTCACCATCGGGATCAACCACATCGATCTCGGCAACGCGGCCTACCTGTCCATCTGTTAAGCGTACTTTTATTCCCCTGGAATGATACGCTGCCGACGTTAGCAGGTCTTTTACTATGCCGTATGTTAATTTACCACTGCGTTGGTCCTTTTTAAGAATAATTGCAACTTCCTGCCCGGGATAAATGTCTTTTCTATACTGGCCATCCATGATGCGCTGTTATTTAATTGACTGCAAAAATAACAGAAAGCACCCTTTCCAGGGAGAATTAGTTTCAATAGACATTCCAACATGCAAACTGACGCCGAATAACAACAAGCAGGAATAATCCTATGTTTTACACACATACGCCACCAGGTTTATGTAAAATTCCTGTCGGCGAATAGCCATTTCTTTCTCCCGTTCTTCCAAACCTTTTTAGGGGCGAAACGGCAGCGCCGTTCGCCAATACCAATACTCTTCTTTTCTTTAGTTTAGTTTACTTTACTTTGTGGCATTTCTTCCGACATTAATGGGGTTTCTGTCGCCTCAATGACGGAAGAAACTTCCAACAAACAAATTCTTTCATCTAATGTACAGCCTTTTCCTTGCGTGTTGCGTCCAACCAGGTAACCTGGATATGTTGAAGTGCGAATGGAAGCGAATCAAAGACAGTTCGATCAATTAACTCCCATTTGATTAACCTCGGTACAGCCTCATTTAAGAAACTCACTGAGAAACCACAGTAATTGTAACGTCTCAGGAACCTCAAGTGTACCACTTCATTCCACTCAGCATAATATCCGTTCGTCTTATAGTTCTATGCATAAAAACTGACTTAAAATTACGATGAAATAGTCAGGAAAAAATTAAACTTTTTTAAGAAATCATCATCATTTCGGTTTTGCCTCACTGAACGTAACACCTGCCAGCGTTAAAACACATACGCTATAGCCAGTGGATTATGTTTTTTATTAACGGGGTCATATATTCCCTGTATCCCGATAAAAAATTCAATGCCCAATGCAACGACCACCGAATTATCAGGCTGATGTTCAATAACCTGCATATGCAGTTGCAGATTTTCATAATGCTGCAGGGCCAGATCAAAAATATCGGTCCTCACCGGTTCAACCGGAAAGGCACCTTTTTCCAGATCCAACGACACCGCCATGGCAGTCAACCTAAAAGCGTTTGCGCCAGATGCCGTGTCGATCATAGCCTTGGGAATAAAGGATGGGAAGCTAATGGTCGCCTGCATGTTTTCCAGATCGAATATAACCGAATAGGGCGCCTTTAAAACGTTTTGCAGACTGGTATCGCGGTTGAAGTTAAACCCCTTCAAAGTGCTTAACATGCCCTGTGGCACCCTGCGTTCACCCCGGTTGTTTACGAGGTCGCCTTGCAGGACCTTGAACATGGTTTTGGTAAGCCGGCCTGAAATGTATTGATGGGCCGTATTGTGTAATCCCGGTGCAAGAGTTTTATGCAGCAAACGGGCGGCTCTGCCTGCACGGGAAAACTCGGCACTATTCTGCCGGGTCATTTCAAAAGCGGGATCGGTAAGCACCCGCTTGCGGTTTAATGGCGTTTTTTTCCTTTTCATATGGAACGTTAGGTTATTGATAGTCCAGTCGAACTCATCGCATATATATTCAAGATAGCCATTTCTTCGGTAATAATGAGATAAGAATGCCATAAGAATGCCATAAAAATTCCATAGACTATAGCATTATGCAGGCATTCTGCTGGTAGATAGAAGGGATAAGGATCGGCTATTCACCGAATATGGCATGATATAGACACGGTATTGCTGTGAATCAGCAAATAAAATAAAGGAATTGTGGATAAAGAGGGATGGGATGCGGTTAGTGCAAGTGTATCCTACTGTAGTTAAAATTGCATTTAATGCGGCATTGTTTTAAAGATAGGTATTGCCCGTGCAGATCACAAATTACGTGGGTACCCATAATAAATCTTATTTCATTTTTTAGGCTTGCCTTTATTGCTCAGGTCTAATAACTCCGTAGGATCAACGCCCAAACCCTCAGCTAAATCCAATAAAGTAGTCACCACCAGGTTTGCCTGACCCGATTCAATCTTACTAATTTTTGATCGATCTACATCGCTGTTATAAGATAATTCCTCCTGCGTGTAACCTTTATCGGTTCTAATTCTTAATAGGTTGGCACCTATTTTTTGTAGTCTGATTTTGTCTTTTTCTTTCATCTGAAATTTTAAGAATCAGGAAAAGTCAAAGTTTTTCTCGAAAATCCTTGTGGTAGAACTACCACAAAAAGAATATTTGCTTTATATTTGAATTCAGAAACAGGAATTATTCTATAAAATAGAAGTATCGCACTTACGAGCCTCGTCGAACGAACCTGACAATTCACAGAGTACGAGTGTAAGTAAAGTGCCCAATCCCTTTATTTACTATAGGGTTGGGCTTACTTATGCCTTTTGTACTCTGGCAACCATAAGGTGGTGGGCTTTGGCGGGGCCCGTTCGGAATGGCAGGGTAGTTCCCAACCCTATATTTATGCCCCGGGGCACCTACCTACCTTTTAGGCTCGTTAAACTAATTTTTTTTACATGGGCGAGCTATCACCAGCCCACAGATATCCTTTTCTGGTAAAACTTACAACAAGCACATTCGCACATTCAATGTAGGATGCCTGTAAACACAGTAGCGGGGATTGTAAATGATTATTGTTGACCCGCATATTATCTCTAAAAATTCAATTACCTAACAAAAGTATCGAATTATGAAACTCAGTCAGAAAGCACTCAAAGCGATAAACAACCCCGTGACTCGCCGTCGTTTAATGGATGTACTGGGTTGTACTGAATTTACCGTTTCAAGGTATATTCAAAAGAATAGCGACAATCTCACTAAGGCTGCGGCTATGCAGGTGATCAGGGGTGTGACCGGATTGTCCGACAATGAAATATTAGAAGAACCAATTACCAAAGCCGTTTAGCCCAGCTCAATATTGCCAGGGGCGGATGGTAATAGGCTATGGATTCAATCAGAAAGGCCCCGATAGGGCCTTTCTGACTATTATTTACTGCACTGGCACCGGAAACTTATCCCACACATCATCGTTGGTTCTGTCAACAGGCAGCGTATTCAACTTTCCATACCGCCGCATATCGATCCAGTAATGTCCTTCCCCAAAAAGGGAATAACGCCGCTGGTTCAACAACTCAGTTATTAACGCCGATTGTGATACGCCACCCGAATAAGCCGTCAGACCATGAGCGCTCCTTATCCTGTTGAGCGCCACTATAGCATCGGGAAACTGGCTAAGTTGAATTTTAGCTTCTGCATATATCAGTACCAGTTCTTCATTGCGAATGATGGGAACGCTTGTCACGTTAACGGGATAGATCCACAGATCGCGGTTGGAAGTCAATCCATCCTGGCTTTTGGCACTGGTGCGCAGGGATGTTTTATTGATCCTGTCATCGCCGGGCAGGATGTTAGCCGCAAACGCAGGATGTGTCAGACGAACATTATCACTTGCATTTTTCGCAATAAAACAGGGATTTAAAATATCCCCCTGAAAAGTAGCAAAGGCATGTTTGGGGCCGGCAGTCAGATCGCCATTCATACTAAAGAACGACTCATTTAATGCTGTGAGCGCAGCGCTCCATTGTTGCCGGTATACTGCTACCCGTGCTGCCAGGGCACGGTTCACCTTTAAAAAGCCAGGAACATCTACATAATCCGTAAACCCGGTAGGCAACGGAGGCAGCACCGCTCCCATCAATACCGTTTTTGAATCATCGAGCAGGCGGGCAATAGAATCAAGCGCAGCACCCTGTGGCACAATTGGCCCGGAAGCCGGATTGTCTGCTGCGAGGTTTATATAGATGCCATTTGCACCAGTCAGGTTCAGGTTCATCAACAATTCATGCGCAATCACTGTTTTTGCTACGCCAATATAGCCGCGAAGCGCTGCATCGGTTATTTTTGTTGATTTGCCAGCCACTTTTATCAATTGTAACGCTTCGGTTATCACTCTGTAACGAGCTTTCCACGGCACCATGATATAGAATTTATCATTACCCAGGGTAACATCGCCACTACCCAGCAAATCGGTAGTATAACGTGGTTCTGTCGACGAAAACCGGTATATTTCCCGGCCAACTACGCCGATAGCATCAAAATAGGCATCCATAGCCACGCGCATATCCAGCACCATGGTCATGACATTATAATCCAATTGCTCTTTGGTTGCATTGGACAATGAATCTACAGGCGGAGGAGGGGGCATCGTATCTTTATGTTTATTACAGGCTTGTAAGGTGAACAGCAGCAGCAAGGCAGTCGCGAGAAACATCCCGGGTACAGGATAATTTTTTTTCATATAAGAGGGTTTAAACAGAATAAGTATCAAAATAGGATATTTGTATCAGTTCGTGTAGTGTTTTTTGAGTGATTTAACTTTTCCATATGCACATATTTGCAGAAACCAACCGGCTGATTTTACGGGAGATCCGTCCCACTGATGTTGACGGTATGTTTGAACTGGACAACCTCGACCTGGGCTACCGCCTTATAAAAAAATACTGGGGATTGGGTATTGCCACAGAAGCAGCATGGGCATCGCTGGCTTATGCCTTTTCTGAATTAAAGGCGCCCGCTGTTTATGCCATAACCGACAGCAATAATGCTGCTTCCCACCACGTACTACTCAAGGCTGGTCTTCATTTTATCGAAACGTTCGAATACCATGGCTTTATCCATAACTGGTATCAAATTGACTGGGAAACGTTTGAAACGAAGCGCTAGCAAGCTGATTCTTCAATAAAATACCCGCTCGGGAAAAAAGTGCAAGTTTTCGGGAAAAGAGCTCATCACCGGATGGCCTTTTGTTTTGCAATTTTACATCGTCAACAACGACGAAAACAAATCAAAAACTTAATACAATGAAAACTTTCACAGTTCCCACAAAAGAAAACGTTACCGAAGCTAACCAGGCAATTTTCGATACCCTGCAAAAGAAAATAGGCAAAGTACCCAACCTGTATGCAACTATGGCTTATTCTAAAAATGCATTGGGTGCTTATCTGTCCCTATCATCTGGCCCTTCCTCTTTATCCGCAAAAGAAAAAGAAGTAGTTAATCTGGCTGTTAGTCAGGCCAATGGTTGTGACTACTGTTTAGCCGCCCACACTGCCATTGGTAAATTAAATGGTTTTACTGACAATCAGATCCTGGAGATCCGCAGCGGTAATGTTTCTTTCGATGCTAAATACAACGCCCTGGCTGCCCTGTCAAAAAGCTTTGTAGAGAATTTCGGTAAAGCCAGTGAAGAAGCAGTTAACAACTTTTTCGAAGTGGGTTATACCAACGAAAACCTGGTTGACGCCATCATCTTAATTGGCGATAAAACAATCACCAACTACCTGTACGCTGTTACCAAAGTTTCGATCGATTTCCCTGCAGCACCTGCGCTGCCTGCAACCGTTGCTTAATACAATACACACAATATAAACAACAAGTCCCCCCGAGGAATCGGGAGGACTTCTCTTTTTTGTACCAGGTGATTGTTAACGACTGCTTATCACTTTAACTTTTTCCGTCTCTATTTGCTTTACTCCTTTTACCAGTAGTATTACGGATCTGATATGCCACTTTTAATAACCATCGTTTTGTCCAAGATCAGGGTTCTGGTCTCTTGCAAACTGCGGGATGGGCAACAACAGCTTGTTGGCATTTACCAGTTTGCCTTTGGCGGTTAATACCGGAATGGCCCGGCCTGTTCGCTTCAGGTCGAACCAGCGATGAAACTCCATGGCAAACTCCATACGCCGCTCATGTTCTATAGCCAGGTCCAGTGTGGGATATTGAGCAGCGGGATAACCTGCAGTTCCGTATAAAGGCAATCCGGCCCTTGCTCTTACTCTATTCATGTACTGCACATCACCGGTAGCTTCGGTAAGCATCAGTAATACATCGGCATACCGCATGATCATGAAGTTATTGTTGCACGATTCAGCCGCATTTACGATGGGTGCATTGGCGTCTTTCCATTTTTTCTGGAATTTAATGGCGATCCAGTTTGCGCCTTTGAAATAACCCAGTTCAAAAGATGTATCTCTCCTTTTATCGCCTGCTTCATATTCATTATACAGATCGTCGGTTACCTGGTTCATACCACCGCCAAAACGGGTGATGGCAAAATTCTCAAACGGGGCAAAGGCCGGCCAGTACGTGCTGGATGGATTATTGGCACCTCCTTTATATTGTATTTCGAAGATCGACTCCTTCGTATTCTTCTGGGCCAGTGTAGCACCCCAAAGGGAACCAAACTCCGGCAACAGGTCATAGGTACTTGCATTGTAGGAACTGTACACCTGTTGTAATGTTTGCGCCGCCAATGATTTATTACCCATGGTCAGGTATACCTTTCCCAACAGGGTCAATGCCGCAGCGTTTGATGCCCGCCCGGGAGCAGGCACTTTATCCGGTGCGGTTAAATTATCGGCAGCATATTTCAGATCCTCTAAAACCTGGTTGTATACATCTGCTTTGGGCGTGCGGCCGGTAGTAAACGCCTCACCTGAGGTAATGGGCTTGGTCACCAGTGGAACATCGCCCCAGGCCTGCACCATATAGAAATAATACATGCCCCGCAGAAAACGCATTTCCGCAGTTACCTGTGTTTTATAACCTTCGTCGAGGGCAGCATCCGTTATTTTTTCCAGTACAATATTCAGGTTATATAACGATACATAAGAATCGCTCCAAAGCTGGTTCACTACATTATTGGCCGAGTTCAGGGTATAATCACGGAACGCCCACCTGTCACCCACTGTAATACTGCCTGAACCAGCTACGGTGTACAAGGTTGCATTGTCACTCATTAACTCCCCGCAATAAGATACCAGGCCAGTTGGGCCGTACATAGTGTATAATGTGCTGTAGGCATTATTCACCGCCAGGTCAAAATCGCTTTTTGTTTTATAAAAATTATTGGCATTGCTGTTCGATACCGGTGCCAGTTCGAGGAAAGATTTTTTACAACTTGTAATGATTGCGGTCACAAACAGTATGCTGAGAATTATTTTCGTTTTCATAAACGCTGTTTTTGAGTTCTACCAATTGTTACAGATCTACTTTTAATCCGAAGGTTACCGTAAGCGGTATGGGATAACTTCCGTAATCGGCCCCTACCATTAATCCCGGCGGGAAAGGTGTATTGGCCGATGCCGCATCGGTACCTGTTGAGTAGATGCTATTCTCAGGGTCATAACCAATGTATTTGCTGAACACATGTACATTCTCTGCATTTACATATACCCGCATGGTGCGGAATGTTAGTTTGGATGAGATTGATTTTGGTAAGGTATATGATAACCGGATATTTTTTATTCTTACAAACGTGCCATCCTCTATCCAGTAACTACTGAACTGGGTTTGCATACCCTTGAACTCGGCATTGGGTTTAAACGTTTTTCCATCGCCCGGTTCCTGTTCCGATTTCCAGTAATTGCCAATTGCGGCATAGGCATTGCGGCTGTCGTTCCAGTATTTGTTGTACCGCGTTTGCTGGTTTACGATCTCATTGCCAAACACCCCGTGCAACATAAAGGAGAACTCAAAGTTCTTATACGTGATCGTATTGGTGAGGCCCGCAGTAAAATCGGGCTGGCCATTACCCAGAATAGTTCTGTCCTCTGCATCGATGGTCCCATTTCCCGTTACATCCCTCACCCGGGGATCGCCGGGTGTTACCACCACACCTGATCCATACTTAGGTCCTTTATTAACTTCATCCTGGTTTTTATATACGCCATCGAAAACATACCCCACAAAATTACTGATGGGCTTTCCTACTTCGGTTACAAACCGGCTGCCCCACTCTTCTACAATCACCGGGGCATTGTTTGGACCAAGCTGTAATACTTTATTGCGGTTAGCAGCAATATTAAAATCAGTTGACCATTTAAAATTGCTGTTCACGATGTTCTTTGATGAAATAGCCAGTTCCACCCCGCGGTTACGCACCTTGCCAATATTGGTTAACTGGGTAGCAAACCCGGTAAGAATGGGCACCGGTACATTCAGCAACAGGTCTTTGGTAATGGAGTTATAAAAATCTGCCGTAATACTAATGCGGTTATTTAAAGCGGTTACATCGAGCCCCACGTTAAACTGGGTTGTTTTTTCCCATTTCAGATCGGGATTGGGAATGGTGATCACCTTAATACCATTGGCTACATTATCACTATAAGCATACCTCGACCCATCCAGCAAACTAATAGGGCCATAGTTAGGAATTTGATTATTACCCGTAGCGCCATAACTTACCCGCAGCTTGGCGCTGTTGATAGCCGATACGCTTTGCATGAACGCTTCATCGGAGATCAACCAGCCCAGTGACAGGGAGGGGAAATACCCCCAGCGGGAAGCCTGCCCAAACCGCGAACTGCCGTCGCGCCTGATGGTCCCATTCAGGAAATACCGGTTCTTGTAACTATAACTTACGCGCGACAACCACGACAATAATGCCCATTCTCCGGTAGTAGTGGTACTTAACGTTGGAGTACCGGCGGCATTCAATGTTTGCACCAGGTCATTGGGATAATTGGTACCGCGTTGTTGAGAGGTATCACCGCGTTGTTTCTGCGCTGTATAGGCCACCAATGCACCAATGGTATGATCGCCGAACACTTTATCATACGAAAGCGAGTTCTCGGTAAGCCAGTTCAGATTGTTATAGGTCTGGTACCTGCCTTCAGCCGGCAGCAGGGTGCTATAGCCATAACCGGCATTGGTTTGCCAGAACCAGCTGTAATTGCGCTGGGTAAGAATAGCATTCACACTGCTTTTGAATGTAAGGTCTTTAATTGGTTTGATCTCGATATACCCGCCGGCGATGGTATTGTATACCTTATTGAGCTTATTGGCATATTTGATCAGTGAATAAGGATGCCACAATTGTACGCCGTAAGCCGAAAACCGGTTCCAGGTTGAATTGGGGTCAAGAAAACCGAGGTTCCCATTTTCATTATACACCGGGAAGATAGGATCGCTTTGCTGGGCAAGGCTCACCACATCCGATTTACCTTCTACCCCATCGATGCGGCTGTGGTTACCGGTAAAGGAAACGTTCAAACCCGCAGTAACTTTCTCTGTGATCTTTTGCCTGATGTTCATCCGCAGGGATAAGCGTTTGTAAAAGTTATCTATCACCACGGCATCCTGGTCTAAATAACCGGCAGAAAAAAGATATTGTGCCCTGTCGGTTCCCCCACTTACAGAAGCCTGAATATTTTGCGACTGGGCAGTTCTGAAGAGTACATCCTGCCAATCGGTCCCTTTGCCAAACTGTTCAGGATTGTTTAAAAAATCTGGTGGGATCAAATACGTTTTATTGCCACCTCTTGCACTGTTGGGGTCGGATGCCGAACGGCCCGGACCTGATGCTACCCAGGCGTTGTTGCGTGCATCGATGTAATATTTTATCCATTCCTGCGCATCCATCACATCTACTTTCCGCACCACCTTTTGTATTCCAAACTCATAACCCAGGTTTACCTGTGGTTTTCCGGCCTTGCCCAGTTTGGTAGTTACTATTATTACACCATTGGCGCCACGCGATCCGTAGATAGCTGCCGAAGCCGCGTCTTTTAAAATTTCCAATGATTGGATATCCTGTGCATTGAGGATGTTCAGATCAAAGTTTTCCATGGCCATGCCATCTACCACATAAAGCGGATTGGTACCAGCCGTGATAGAGTTAATACCTCTTACGCGAATGGTTGGGCCAAAACCTGGCGCACCCTGTGTAGTGGAAATGTTCACACCGGGCACTGTACCTTCAATAGACTGCGCCACGTTGCTCGATGACCGGTCTTTAAACTGATCGGAGCTTACAGAAACGACCGAACCGGTTACCGCGCGCTTGCGTTGTGACCCATAACCGATCACGATCACCTGGTCGAGCGAATTGGCAGCGTCTTTCATTTTCACTACCAAAGAAAGTGTGATGTCGTTTTTAATATTATAACCCGACAACGTTTGGCTTTCATAACCTACAATGGAGAAGGTGAATTTATACGGCCCACCGGCTGGAATGCGGGAGAACGAAAACACCCCGGTGCTGTCTGTACTGGTACCTGAGGTAAAATTATTAGCCGTGTTTCGGATAACCACCGATACCCCCGCTAATACGTCGCCGATGTTGTTTTGAACAACGCCTTTTACAATACTTGAATTTTCCTGTGCATGAAGCAGAATTGGCAGGAGATGTAGTAGCAAGACAAGGGCATAACATGGCCCCGACTTAATTGCATTAAATCTCATATGGCGTATCGTTTTATATTTAAGAAAGATTGGCCGTCCCTAAAGCTGAACGCAAAACGCGTAATAAACTACCTGCTTATGATATAGGTTTCGTTTTGTTTGTTTACCGTTAAGTTGTTAAGCGCAGCAATTTGTTTCAGGATATTGCTCACCGAATCATTTTTGCTGAACTTACCTATGAAATACATTTTTTCAATGTCCTTTTCCGAATAACTGATGTGAACGCCGTACATTTCTTCCAGCTGTTTAAACACCTGTGCCAAGGGCTGGTTATTGAACATGTACCACGATCCCTTATCTGCCGGTAACAATGGCTGATCTTCCCCGCTTTCTTCTTTATTACGCTTCGCCATTGAGTTATCATTTACAAACCTCCGTACCCGTGCGGTGTATTGTTTGTTATTATATAAAAGTTCTTCACCGGGTAACAGGTAGAAATCGTTCTTCAGTTTGGGCTGCAGGCTGTCCGCCGCTTTTACTACTACTTTTCCTTCAAACAACTGTACCGTTATAAAATCATCCTGTTCAAATGCGGTGACGGTAAATTGCGTGCCAAGGGCTGTGGTAGCAATCTGTCCGCTGAATACGGTAAAAGGTTTTGTTTTGTCTTTTGCCACCTGAAACCTGGCTTTTCCTTTCAGCATAATAACCCTTCTGTTATTGGTGAAGGGTTCGCTCCAGGTTACTTCACTTAAAGGTTCCAGTATTATTTCAGAACTATCCTGCAAAACCAGCCGTTTCACTTTTCCCGATGTATTTACTTCATGCCGCGTTACAACGGCAGCCGGGTTGTTTGTTTCAATTGTTGCCACCACGGGTGCTGTATTGTTCTTTCTATTCCCCAGCCAGTTGTATCCGGCTATAACTATTAATAATATGGAAGCGGCAATAGCGGTGGCTACCAATATCTTTCGCACTATGCCGGGTTTGCCGGGTTTATCGGCGGCGTAATCGCGTTCGCCCCGGGCGTCCTGCTCCAGCACTTCCTGGAAATAGGACCATTCCTTGTCTGCATTTATTTCATCGGGTAATTTTGCGTCCTTCATCAACTGCCAGGTATTTTTCAATGCTTCGTAATATTGCCTGTTTTCTTCACTGGCACTTAACCATTGCACCAAAAACTGCTGATCATCACTGTTCAGTTCGTTGCCAAAACTTCTGGTGATCAAATCGTCCAATTGCTCGCTATTCTTCATGTTCTGATGATATTACGTTTGGGAGAACACTTACCATGACACGCGCACCCATTTTTTTTAAAATATTATTTTGTTGATAATCATTAGTATGAAATACCCACTGGATAAATAAACAGCCAGTTTGTTGCGTAATTTTTTCAGGGCCCGCCCCATTTGGGTTTCTACCGTGTTTACCGATACATTGAGTTGCCGGGCAATTTCGGCATACTTCAACCCTTCGTACCGGCTCAGTTCAAAAATGGTACGCATTTGTTCGGGCAGCTCCGCGATGGCGGTATCGATGTCGGTCCGTAATTTTTTCGAATCGTAACTCTCCTGTGGGGTAGTGGAAGCGCTTTCGTTCCGTTGCTGAACAAAGCGTTCAAAGCGTTCCCGCACTTTGGCATGGCGCAGTATATCGAGGCTGGTATTTATAATTACTCTGTGCAGAAAAGCCTTTACGGGCATTTCGGGTGGTAAGGTAGTGCGGTTCTTCCATAGCTTTATAAAAGCCGTATGCACTACCTCTTTAGCGATATCGGTATCGAATTCATATTTATGCTTACACCAGGTGCATAAGGAAGCGAAGTGTTGTTTGAAGTATTGTTCAAAAGCAGCCTCATCGTTCTTTATGGCAAACATGGAGGCATCGTTGCTATCAAGATTAAATGTCTGATCAGCGTACATGTCACCCCTCACTTTTAGCAGTTAGGTTTAAAACAGTTTGTGCTTACTGACCTGAAAATAGGTATTTAATTCTGAATTGTATCCTGTGCCATCCTTATAACGACAAAAACGCCTGAAATGGAGCTGGTTACGGTTCGTCTTGCAGGCGGGCCCACCTCAAACAAAAAAGGTGAGTCATCCGCCAGCCGGCGGATGACTCACCTTAGAGTATATCTATTAATTTATTAGTTCTTTAAGATCTTGAATTCAACACGACGGTTCAACTGACGGCCTTCATCGGTTTCGTTAGTGGCCACCGGCATGCTTTCACCATATCCTTTCGAAGTGATCCTGCTTGCAGGGATACCTTTCGAGATGATGTATTCCACGCACGATTTGGCACGGTTATCAGAAAGTCTGAAGTTATAGTCATCAGAACCCTTACTATCCGTGTGCGCGCTCAACTCAATTTCAATAGACGGATTCTCTTTCAACAGTTTAACTACACGGTCCAGTTCAACATCCGATTCCGGACGCAGGTCCCATTTATCGAAGTCGAAGAACACGTTGTTCAGGCGCACCACCTGTCCAATTTCAATGGGCACCAGGTACAGGTCTTTATGAATTTCCTGGAAACCTGCTTTCACCATCGAGTCGAGGTTCAGGTTCTCGGAAATAGCAAAGAATTTATCGGCGCTGGCGCGAATACTGTAGTTCTTATCGTAAGGCAATACAATTTTGAAAGCGCCATCGGTTGGGCTCGACAACCCATTGCCCGCTTCTACCCCATCGGGCAGGGTTTCATATATAAGGGATGCACTAAGCGGTTGTTTTGTTTTGGCATTGTACACATTGCCGCTTACCAAAATCACCGGGTTCGGTTTTTCACGCTCTAACAGCTTTACGCGTACGATATCGCTTTCGCCATATGTATCCTTATTGCTGGTCAAATACGCATATTCACCACCGGCATCCAGGGTAAAAAAGGCATCCCAGCCTTCGGTGTTTATGGGTGCCCCTAAATTCACCGGTGTGCTCCATTTCGTCCAGCTTTTATCGAGGCGTTTGGTCATGTAAATATCGTTATCACCCAGGCCACCCGGCTTGTCGCTGCTGAAATACATGGTAACACCATCAGCTGCGATGTAGGGGGTCATTTCATTTCCAGGGAAATTAATTTGCTTGCCCAGGTTCTTGGGCTCGGTCCAGCTGCCGTCATCTTCCCGAAAACAAACCCACAGGTCATTGTAGGGGCTGCCAGGATCGGGCGACATATACAACACCAATGCCTTCATATCTGGTGTAAGGGTAGCCCCAGACACCTGACCTTTGTCATATTTATCGTATTTTTTAATATACAACATTTCCGGTTCGCCCCAACGGCCATCGGCCTGGCGGGTACAAAGGCTCACCCCTTTTCCAAAATATGCTCCTCCATTCCCAAACGAACCGCGGATCAGGATCCGGTTCTTATCGGGCGAGATCCAGTATACCGCATTGTACTGAGCCGTATTCAGTGGATATTTTAAATGGCGGGCTTCCCTCCACACTCCATTTGAATCCCGTTCAGAATACCAGATATCCTGTGAATTGGGGACCGAATTGTATTTGGTATTGGCGGGGTGGTTCTCACAAATAAAAAACAGCAGATTGCCATCTGCCGACACGGTAGGACGCAACTCCCCGAGATCGGAGTTGATGTTCTCGCCTAAATTTTCGATCTTGATGATCGTATTAGACGTAATGATATTTTCCTTTTGCGCTACTAATTTGCCAGTATCACTTGGATTGGACATCTGGGCAGTAGCCTGTTGCAGGCACAAGGCCAGGGCCAGAAAGGGTACTACTCTTCTCACTAGGTATGGATTTAATTACTTAATAACGTACAATTTAGCCGCGGATTGCATATTGCCGCCCAGATAAAATTTTTAATGTACCTCTAATCCCCTTTTTTCCGATTCATTGGTGTTAAAACCCTAAACAGACAGAATAATATTCTAAAGTGTATAAATTTTACTGAATTTTATTCTAACAACAACTACCTTTACAGAACAAGACATCAACCATTTATAATGAGCCAACCAACTGCAATACCGGCCATGCCGGTTAAAGGTAAGCGCCTTCATTCTATTGATCTGCTGCGGGGTACCGTTATGATCATTATGGCGTTGGACCATGTGCGCGATTATTTTCATGCGAGCGCTTTCTTATACGATCCCACTGACCTTACCAGAACCGACGTGCCGTTGTTCTTTACCCGGTGGATCACCCATTTTTGTGCGCCCATCTTTACTTTTCTGGCCGGCACTTCTGCATTTTTGAATGGGACCAAAAAAACAAAAAAAGAATTATCCCTCTTCCTTTTAACGCGTGGTTTGTGGCTGGTAATTGCCGAACTGGTAATTGTTACACTCGGCTGGACCTTCAACCCACAATACCCGGTGCTGATACTACAGGTTATTTGGGCGTTGGGGGTTAGTATGATGGTGCTTGCAGGCATGATCTATCTGCCACTAACGGCAATACTGGTTATTGGCCTCGCTATCATTGGCGCACATAACCTGCTCGATGTACCACCAGGCCCTCATAATACTTCCTTTATAATGGGGGTACTGCATGAACAACATATCTTTTTCATGAAGCCGGTTTCCATTATGATGGGGTATCCGGTTACCCCCTGGATAGGTATTATGATGGTTGGTTATGCGTTCGGACAATTATACCTGCCTACGTTTGATTCGGGTAAAAGAAGGAAAACGCTGATCTGGTTGGGACTGGGCGCTGTTGCCTTGTTCATCATCATTCGTTTTATTAATATGTATGGCGACCCACATCCCTGGTCTGCACAAAAAAATCCCGTGTTTACGGTATTGTCTTTTTTGAATACCACCAAGTATCCGCCTTCCCTATTATATATTTTAATGACGTTAGGCCCTGCCATGCTGTTCCTGGCGTTTGCAGAAAAACCTTTGAACCGGTTGTCTGAGAAACTTGTTGTGTTTGGCCGCGTGCCCATGTTCTATTATCTGTTGCACATTTATTTAATCCATATCCTGGCAGTAATTGCTGCGGCCATCTCCGGCTTCAAATGGAGCGATATGGTATTGACAGGCTGGGTAAGCATGAACAGCCAGTTGCAGGGTTATGGTTACAGCCTTGCCTTTGTGTATGTTTTATGGATCATAATTGTTATTGGGGTGTATCCACTTTGCAAAAGGTACGATGCCTACAAACAGGCCAACCGTACTAAATGGTGGCTGAGTTATATATAATTTGTTGTACCATAATAAAATGCCGACAGGCGGGAAGGCGATCAATTTTGGTCGCCTTCTTCTATTTTAATGCACCAGACATCGTGCAACTTCCAATGCAGCAATTGCGAACAAGCGTTTGTCATATAATTGATCTCCGCTCCTCCAAGCAAAAATTACTAGTCTGACCGAGTATCCACGTTCAAACTGTTATAATCTTCTGCCCTGGATCCTGCCCTGTTTTATTTTATGTAAAACGGAACCATAGTTGAGGTAATGCGAAAGCTTTTTTGCCCGGCTTTTCATTATCACGGAAACTGTATTGTTTAACCAAACATACCATCACCATGAGAAAACTCCTGGCATTATTACTATTGCCATGTATGCTCACTACAGCATACGCTCAAACGAAAACAGTAAGCGGAAAAATTACTGATGCCACCGGCACGCCACTACAGAGTATTTCAATCACCATCAAAGGAACCTCGTCAGGTACCACTTCGGGCACCGATGGCAGCTTTAGACTAACTGTTCCCGAAAATGCCACGCTGGTATTTTCAGGAGTAGGTTATGAACCAACTGAAATGAGTGTGCGAAACCGCACTGCTTTTGACATTCAGTTAACACCCGAAGTAAAATCACTTAGTGAAATAGTGGTCACCGGTACGGGGGTGGCTACCGAAAAGAAAAAGCTGTCTATCGATGTAGCCAGCGTGGGCAACAAGGATATGGCAAAATCGGCAATACTTTCCATTGACCAGGCATTGATCGGGAAAGTAGCCGGCGCCAATATTCAAAGCCTTTCAGGTGAACCCGGACAAAAACCGAATATCATTCTTCGTGGTATTAACTCACTGGGTTCTACCAATCCAATTATATTGGTTGATGGGGTTCAGGTCACAGACATCAACGGACTGGACGTGAGTAATGTTGAAAAGGTAGAAGTAGCCAAGGGACCTTCAGCCGGTATGCTTTATGGCGCACAGGGCGCTAACGGCGTTATCCAGATCTTTACCAAGAAAGGCAGCCGTAATAAACCTTTGGCCATTACACTTAACTCAAAAGTAAGCATCGACAATGTTATACTGGGCGAAGACAAAACCCTGAGTGCAAAACTCCATCACTTTCAGCAGGATGCCAATGGCAATATCCTCGACCGCAATGGAGATGTTTTACAACCCGACTCCAATGGCATGTGGCCCGAACCAGCCGAAGAAGATTTCAATACCGATTTCAATTTAAAGAACAATAAAACCTATCCTTCCACTTTACCGTTGTATGACCACCTTGAACAGGCTTACCAAACAGCTACCTCCACCATCAACTCATTAGGGATCTCCGGTGGTGGTAACAAAACAGATTATTCATTTACACTTTCACATATTGACCAGGAAAATGTATTGAACAACCACCTTCGCCGCACCAACCTTTCGGCCAACCTGGGGTTTGAATTATTCAAGGGATTTACCGCCCGTAATAGTACACAGTTAATTCTGCAGGATGAAAACCTGTTGTCGGGTACTTATAATGTTACCTCGCGGATGTTATTTAATGTAGATGATCTGTTCAAAGGCACCAATAACAACCGGTTCGAAATGATCAACTCCTATCCCTGGATAGATTTTACGGCCAAATACCCCGGTACCGATTTAGTGGTTGTACGGCCAAGAGATGAAAACCAGTTGAATGTTTTGTCAGAACCCGACTGGCACTCCCGGTACAGTAAGGATAACCGCGTTATCAACAACAGTAACCTGAATTATAAATTCCCCCGTTTTGTTGAACTGGACTTTAAATATGGAATTGAATTATGGAATTCAGAATTCCAGGACCTTTACAAAAACCAGGAATCTTCTCCCCAGGTAGATCTGGGTTACTGGGGGAATACCGCACTCGGTTCTGTTCGGGACGACCATGCGAAATCAACCTATCAAAATGCCCTATCCAGTGTTTATGTAAGACTTGATTTCAACAAGGATTTCAAGTTGAACGTTCCCATCACCACTACTACCCAGTTTTCTTACGACTGGCGCAAACTGGAATACAATTCTTTCTTCTCTCAGGGCGTTAATCTGCCACAATACCCACCAGCCAATATTACGGCCGCAGGTGTAAAAACCAGTGGCGATGGCAGCCTGGAGTACATTACATTTGGTTACCTGATCAATCAGACCATTGATTTTGGAAACCTGTTTGGGGCAACGGGCGGTTTACGCAGTGATTATAACTCACAATTTGGTGATCAAAAGAGTCCATTCACCTTTGGCCGTGCAACGGCTTACTTCAGGCCATCGGAATTGCTGAAGATAAATGTGCTGAACGATTGGAAGGTACGCGCGGCCTATGGCGCTGCCGGTATTCCACCCAATGAATTTGATGGCAATTATTATTCCCGTCAAACAACCCTCAGCTCTCAGCAGTTAGGCAGTGGCGTTGGTTTATACCTGCCGAATATTCCGGGAAATCCGAGACTGCAGGTACAGGAAGTAAAGGAAATGGAATTAGGTACTGATGTAACACTCCTGCCTGGCACCAAAGACTGGTTCAATAGGATCAGTTTGTCGTTCACTTACTGGAAAAAGAACAACAATAACAATATTCAGTATGTTGACCAGCCTGCTTCTTCCGGCTTTCAGCAGACCGTGGAAAATCTGATTGACTTAACTGTTAAAGGTGCTGACATAAGCCTGGATGCAAATATGTATACCAGTAAAAAAGTGGACTGGACCCTGGCTGTTCGTTTTGGTACCTTTAAAACAAAAGTTGACCGGGTAGCCAATGGCCGGGACTTTGTAAATGGGTTGTTTATTGTAAAAGAAGGGGAATCGCTGGGTAATTTTTATACCTCCAATCCTTTAACCAGTATTAACCAAACCCGGCAGTCAGACAAAAGCAGGTATATACCCGAAGCAGATGCATCGCAATACGAGATCGCCAATGGTGTTGTGGTAAACAAGACCACCAAACGAGCCGTTCTTACCGATGCCAACGACCAGTACATTACTGGTAATGCCTATCCTGATTTTACCATGTCATTTACCAACAACATTACGCTGTTTCAAAAGTTGTCCATTTCTATGCAGTGGGACTGGTCGCATGGCAATGACATTTATAACCTCACCAGGCAATGGATGTATCGCGACAGGTTACATAAGGATTTTGACAAGTCGCTCACCATTAACGGCGAAACAGGCTCTTTTGTGAATTTCTATAATAGTATGTACAATAGTGTGCAACGCACAGGATGGTTTGTTGAAGATGGATCGTATTGGCGGATGAGGGACCTTACATTGATCTATCAACTGGGCGATTTGATCAAAGATAAAGCCTCCTGGGTTAAAGGGATCGCATTGACTGTGTCTGGAAGAAACCTGTTAACCATTACAGATTACACAGGATTGGACCCCGAAGCCACATCGGCACAGGATAGTCAGGGGAACCGCTCGGTAGGAGCAGGCTCAAATATTGGCGCCGATTATTTTTCTGTCCCCAACCTGCGCTCGTTCCAGTTTGGCATTAACCTTCAATTCTAACCACAAACTACTTATTATGAAACGATACCTCAATTATATAATAATCATTGTTTTCATATCGGGGGCTTGTAAAAAATCTTCACTTGAGTTGAACAACCCCAATCAGCCCTTACCCCAACAGGCGTTGACAACGCAGGCGGGGTTACAGAACTTTTCATTGGGGATATTGCAGAAAATGATCGCAGATGTGCCTGGAGAAGGCAAGACTAATATTTTTCACATAGCCCTTACCAATCACAGCATCATGGGCGATGAAGCTTACTGTCCCTATGGTAACTATGGTTTTCGCTGGGTTAACCAGGTATATAAGATCACGTTGCCCGGCGGCACGGTAATCACCAATCCCAATACGGTTGATCAAAAAACCCAGCTACAGGGATTCGACTCAAGAGGATCTGGCGAACTCAACGCTTTTCAATATGAGTGGTCGAGCTGTTACTACATTATATCACAAGCCAACTTCCTGTTGGCATCTTTGAACGACCCGTTATTGAAACTCAGCGGTGATGCCGACAATAAGAAAAACATCTTCAGAGCCTGGGGATTGTGGTGGAAAGCATACGCCTATTCCCGTATTGGCTCTATGTACCTGGGCGGGGTAATTGTAGATACTGCAGGTAAAACCAATGGCAACTTTGTTGATCACAACGCTATTTTGGCCGAAGCCGATAAATCGCTGAACGATTGCCTGACCACGTTAGATGGCATTGAGGTCACAGACGATTATACCGCCATTATGAAGGCGATTGTAGCCTCTTTTAACCAAAATCAAAACGTAGTGACGCCCGATATGTGGAAGCGCCAGATCTATTCATTAAAGGCGCGCAATTTAATGGTCAATAAAAAAGTTACAGAAATGACCCCTGCCAACTGGCAACAGGTGATCACCCTTGTTGACCAGGGTATTCAGGCCGACGATTATGTCTTCAGGTTTGGCATAGATCCCAGTGGTTCCAACGATGTTTCCCTTGGGCAATTTCATCCATATTTATACCTGGGCGAAGTAGTGCAATTCTCTTTTGTAAGTGAACGATTGATCCAGGACTTTAAACCAGGTGATCACCGGTTCTCAACCGGATTCAAGCTTTTTGACCCACCCAAAGTAAATGAAAGAGGCCGGGGATTACAATTCGGCACCCGTTACAATCCCATATTTATTGAAGACGGAGGTTTGTATGCTACAGGTACCAGTCAGGGCACAGTTCCCTGGGCTTGCAGTTATGAAGAAACGCAACTGATGAAAGCAGAAGCATTGTTACGCACCAATAGTATTGAACCAGGTTTGCAACTGGTAGATGAAGTACGCGATTTTCAACATGCCGGTTTAGCGCATGTGGCCAACACCGGTTTAAGTGCCACCGATGCACTGGAAGAATACAGAAAGGAAAGAAGAGTAGCCCTCTTTTTGTGGGGCACTGCATTTTATGATGCCCGTCGCTGGGGTATTACTCAACCTGCCTCACAAGGTGGTGGACGGGCAAATGCCATCGTAATCATTCCGGGTAACCTGTTAACTCCACAGCAACCTGGTTCTGTACCCACTGCATGTTTTATGGAGTATGATTATATGGACTACTGGGATGTACCGCAGAATGAACTTGATTTTAATACACCGGGTAGCGTAAGTCCACCCCTGAAGAATTAAAAGATAATGGTTGTTACGAAGGCCGGCTCTCCTGCCATGCTGATATAGGCTATTGGTGGGAGAGCTTTTTTATTCTGGCACTTACTTATTGATAACGGCTTCCACACTAAAGATGGCCAGTACATCATCTATCTTTCTGATGATCTCGGGGTATTGTTCGTTTTCTGCAATCAGTATAATGCTGTTGTTTTCTGCGGCTGGTTGTACCCGCCTTAAAAGTCCTTGCAGGTTTTTATCAACCACATAATAGTGATAGCCGGCATTCAGAATTTTTGTGAAGCGAAGTTTCTTCAGGGCGATCCAGCTGCCGCTTTTGAATTTAGGTTCCATGCTATCGCCGGTAACCGCTATTACGCAATCGAAATTACCTATAACGGGTGCATCAATACGCCAGCCCACCAGCATGGGTTTATCATTCATCATAGTAATACCCGGGGCATTGCCATCCGCTAATGGAATGGCATCTTCGTCATTGGAAAGATAAATACCGGTAAATAAAGAGGGAGCGGTTTGTTTGGATTGTTTGATGTTATTCGCTTTGGGCTCCTCGTATACAAAATCAGGCGTACTTTCTACTTTATCCAGAAAATCAGCCAGCTTGTTGTATTGGGAAAAGTCGCTGGGTTTAGTACCCTTCTCCCATTTATACAGGTTTTCTTTTGAAATGCCGGTTGCTGCTGCAATTGCAGGCATCTTTATATTCTTGCGTTTACGAACTTCTTTTAACCTTTCGCCAATTTGCATTGATATTAGTCAATTAAGTGAGAACAAGTAAGAAATTACACTTTCAAAACATATAAAATGTAATATTTTCCATTATCTTTATAAAGCAATATTACTGTACCAAATTAAGAAATAATGAAACTCAGCCAAAAAGCATTAAAGGCAATAAATAATCCAGTTACCCGTCGCCGTCTTATGGATGCCCTTGGCTGCACGGAGTTCACCATTGCCAGGTATATACAAAAGAACAGCGATAACCTTACCAAGGCTGCTGCTTTACAAGTAATTAGAGAAGTAACCAAACTCCCCGATGCAGAAATACTGGAAGTAGAAAATAAATAACAACCCCTACAAAAACGGGCTCATCACTGAACCAAACCGCTTTAGAGGGCTTTAATGGCTTGTTTTACAATTTATTCCACATTCAGGTGTAAGATAGAGACAACTGGCCCAGGATTTCCCTGAGCCAGTTTTTCTATTAAAACGAAATTACACTGATTATGAGGTGAAGCACTGTGGTTAACACTTCTTCAGAGCAATGTTGCATAAGGACCTCGAAAAAGGATTTCCTTTCCTCGTATATAAAAACAATCAAGCAATACTGCTGTACTAAAAAGAGAAGAAAAAAAGTTGAGTTACGGGCAAATTTTAACAAAAGCGATACCCAGTCACCCCAATTAGTTTACATTATTATTATATATATCACAATTTCCAGATGGCTGCTATCACGCGGAAGATCGCTTCTATGTGGTCCCACTGGCGTTGGATGGGTGGAAATTTATCCTGGTTGGGATTATCGGCAACGAGGCATAAGCTACTTTCTGTTTCACCGGGGTAAACCCTTCGCACATACCCCTGCCAGTTTTTATCGATGATGTAGTAATGCCAGCCCCAATCGAGTATACGGTAGTTATTCAACCTGATAATGGCTACCCGGCAGCCATTGACAAAGGTAGGCGCCATGCTTTCGCCGGAAACCTCTACAATACCTTCCACCGGCCCCAGGAAAGGCGCATTGATACGGTCTACGATCAGCTCCGGTTCATTGTTCATGAACAGAATGGTGCCGGCAGCAGCCTTGCCATCTGTTTGGGGAATAGGTACCCGGTCGCGGTTCAGGGGCAGGCGTATAGTGGCCGGTTTTCGATATTCCAGGTCCAGCTGCTCTTCCTCCAGCTTGTTCTCCATTTTATCGAGATAGGACTTCAGCCTGAAATAATCATTGATATCGCTGGGTTTGGTGCCCTTCTCCCATTTATACAGGGTTTCTTTGGCAATACCGGTAAGGGCTGCAATGGCGGGCATTTTAATGTTGGTTTGCTCCCGGAAGGCTTTCAGTCTTTGTCCTATGTGATGATCCATTTATATGGGGTTCTGGGGGTAAATTTTATTGACGACGGTCAAATTAATTGTAACATTTTACACAATTGTAATTTTGTATACATAAATTCCATATCTTACAATACAAATGTATTAATTATAATAACTTCCATCCGGGCTTCCCTAATTTTATTGATCTCCGTCATTATACCGGTGAGGCATATCCATTAAATTCCTTTATATTTTTTAGTATTTTCTTAAAAGATCGAGCTTTCTCTTTTTCGGAAAAAAAACTACATTTGATTTCTAGCAACTCCTCAGCCCATTTTTATCTGTTCCCGGGAAACATAAACTCTCTGGTATTTTATTGGTATAGTGCGCAGGATCGATGCATCAGCGTTCAACATGCAACATTATAAACCTTTATCTTAAAATTATCTTATGAGCCAGAAACGTTTGAGGAGAACATTCTTGGAGGCCATTCATTCCATTAAAGACTACATTGATCAACATCCGCTGGAAATTAAAACGATCGAAGAACTCATTCACAGGACCCATTCACAAATCGGCATCAATTTGCTTCACCAGGGTTTCCGTCAACTATACGGAGCCAGGATCAAAGAGTATGAGATCAAAAAACGGTTAGAAGCAGCCGCCCTCCTGTTGCAACAGGATGAAATGACCATGCAGGAGATCACTACCCTGTGCGGATACAGTTCACAAAGTTCGTTTGTTCGGGCGTTTAAAGATGTACATGGCATTACACCCGGACAATGGCGCAACCAACACGTTCCATTATTATTTCAGTAAACGAGACGAATTCACGTGCCTAAATTAAGCGCGCGTTAAAAGCCAACAGATAAAAGGGTTGGCTTAATTTTGAATAACAGGGTTGGCCGAAAACCTGCAACAGAGTAGGCAATACCATTAACTATTGAACCTTATTTTTATGATCAATGCACCTGCTGCGCTCGCAGCTGATTACCCGTTATATTCAGGGATTCCTGTTATACAACATTACGATCCGCATTCGGATCACAATCTGCCTTTACAAAAATGCAAACAGAAGAAACAGCAGTGTGATTTTGTATAAAAAAAATGCAAACAGCGGAAATGTATGACCGTAAATTGCATACAGAATATTTGATAATGGAGTTAAGACAAACGATACACACGGATACGAACTTAAGCATCAGGAGCATTAATCAATAACCAACGGCCTTTCCTGATCTATTATAGAAGGTTTTAACAGTGGCTTGCTGTGCTGCCTTTTTTGTCTAATTGAGGCACCCTGCAGTAAGCACACCACAAAGCCCTTGGCAATTACAACACCTAACATTTTTAAAACAGTGAAAAAATGGTAAAAAAAGGTGCAAACGCGATAAATTCCAGCAACTATCTTGCATACAGATTCGAGCAACACTACTTACGACGAGTTTTACATTTTACCGTCCCGGAATGTACCTGCTAACAGCACCCGTTTTTAACAACCAAAGTACTACCCACCGTACATATATATATATCAAGTTATTGTTCCTGAACTAATGCTCAGGTAAAATATTGTGCGCACTTCGCTAACCCTTGTGGCCACCTGGGTTGGCAAAAACAGGCCTAGCCGAAAACCTGTAACAGAGTAGGCATATCATTAATCAGTTAAATTTTATTTTATGAAATTAAAAGTTGCTATCGCTTCTTTAGCAGTTGTTGCCACTGCAGTTGTTGCTTTCGCTTTCACAACAGCTCACAAGCCTACAGTTGATACAACATTCTATTATCAGGATGAAAACAAATTCATTGGAACTGGCGATGTTAACAGTATCGACGCCAGCGCGCTGAATAATCCTGACAAATGGGATGTAGATGGTTCTGCTTCATTTACAACCGGTGATTATCTCGCAGCAATCAGCTTCAACCTGGATGAAGTTAATCCAGCTAATGGTGGCAGCGATGGCGATCTTACTATGCAGGAAGCTATCGATGCAGTAAAAGCATTGTACCAATCAAGTGGTTCATTGCCTTTAAACAATAGCTCTTTCATGCAAGGTTCTACTGTTATTACTATCCACAGAAGGTCAACTAACTAATACCTTTGGGATTAGCTAATATTAATGTTATAGCGAGGTAGCTCAAACCGGGTTACCTCGCTATTCATATTAACCATTAAACTTTATTTATGAAGCCCACGTCTGCTATTGCGTTCTCATCCATTATCATTGCGCTTGCTTTTAATACCCCAATGACTCACCAACCCACAATTGATACGACTTTTTATTACCGGGCTGAAAATAAATTTATTGGAACAGGTGATGTCAACAGTATATTTACAAATGAGCTGAATAATCCTGATAAATGGGATATTGAAGGCAGTTGCTGCTTTTCATTTGGTGCTGGTAATTATCTCGCCGCAATAAGTTTTCAGGAAGATGATGCCAATCCTGCCAATGGAGGCGATGATGGCGATCTGACTATGCAGGAAGCCTTCGATGCTGTAAAAGCTGTATATGTTTCAACAGGTACTTTTCCTGTAAATGGTGCCAGTTTTACCGTAGGCGCCACTGTTATAACTGTTCACAGAACTTCAGTCAATTGTTCATTCCATTAAAAAAGCGGGGGCTGCATCCTTCTTGTGACGTAATCCCCCGCTTTATTATTATTTATAAATACTAATCCTGCCAACAGGAATTCAGGCCACTCGTCCGATTTGCCTTTTCCTCCTGCTCATCGAACAGATTAAACGCATTTTTATTGCCTGTTTTTTTTTCCTGAACTACATTACCCCTTCCCTGATCAACCAACGCATTTTTTATCCGGTCTCTCATTTCCATCAAATGCAACCGGCTCATTTTATCTGTATAACCAGGCAGGGCTCCATTGATCTTTACGACCAGGCCTTTTAAATGATCTTTAACAACCACCACAGCATCGGTAAAAGTCTGTTCAAACGAAAAGATCTTTCCATCAAAAAAACTCAGCTTCCCTTCATCAGTCCTGGTACTTAATTGTCTGATCAAACGCTCCGTATATAAATTTTGCAACACGCGTCTGTTAACATCGATGGAAGACTTTGTATTCAATTCACGCCAGATGCCTTTTTCAAGATCGGTAAGCAATTCATCAATTGAATAGCTTTTTCCCGGCACGGTTGTTTCCTGGGCTATCAGATTTCCATAGGCATAGAAGGAAGTGATCTTGGTAAGTATTTCGCCTTGCAAACCCAGCAGCTTGTAAATATTTCCGGACGCTACATTATAGATGTCCTCGCCTGCCGATGAGCGATAAATTTCATTATTCAGAACCCATCCAGGCGTTGTAAACAATTCGTTTTGCAAAAACTGGATCGCAGACTTTAACTGGTCGCGCGAGGGAAAATGTACCCCTTCTCCGCCCTGTTCCGATTCCTGTTCTACCCAGGTCCTTCCACCAATGTTATTAGCAACATGAAACAGGTACCGTCTGTATTGTTCCCACACCTGTTTGTTCATTTTTTGCAAAGCTTCATATTCATATTCGGGCTCCTTTGTCCAGTCTTTAAGAGAAGTTATAACCCGTTTCAAATTCTGTATTCCCCAATAGCCTGCTTTCATGGCATTGTCGCCTATGTCTTCACTTTGGCATTTAGGGTCCCAGTTATAGGTAAGCGGTTGACCTTCCTGCCCAAACCACAATTGCTTTTTGTTATTTATCCGGCTGGTTACCCACTTGTTTGTAAACAGCAACTCCTGCTCCCGGGAATCGAAACCAGGAAACCATTTATAACCAAATTCAATTGCCCATTTATCGTATTCACCAATTTTTGGCACCAGGTCTTCGGGATTAAATCCATCTGTTGGCTGTGCCACATAATTGAAACGGGCATAATCCATAATGGAAGGGCAAAAACCATTCACCTGTACATACTGTTTGCTCCGAAGGCTGTCTACCGGAACTGTTGAACTGGCGCCAAAATTATGCATCAGGCCCAGTGTATGTCCTACTTCATGTGCACATACAAAACGGATCAAACGGCCCATCAATGCATCGTCGAACTGCATCTTTCTTGCCCGGGGGTCGTTGGGCCCAGCCTGTACCATATACCAGTCGTGTAACAGGTCCATTACATTATGGTACCAGTTGATATGGCTTTCAAGTATCTCGCCTGTTCTGGGGTCATTTACCTGTGGGCCGCTTGCATTGGGAATGCGGGATGCTTTGTAAACGATGGCACTGTGCCGGGCATCATCGATGCTCCAGGTTGAGTCATTGGCGGGGGCCTCCAGTGCATAGATCGCATTCTTAAAACCTGCCTGTTCAAACGCTTTCTGCCAGTCGTTTACTCCCTGAATCAAATAAGGGACCCACTTTTTAGGTGTGGCAGGATCTATAAAGTAGACAATCGGCTTTTGGGGTTCCACCAGCTCCCCATTTTTATATTTCTCCTTGTCAGCTTCTTTGGGTTCTAACCGCCATCTTGTGATCATGCGGTTAATGTCTACCGGCCGCGAAGGGTCATACTCATAATAACCTCTCGAGAAATATCCCACGCGTTTGTCTGCAAAACGGGGCTTCATAGGCACCTTCGGCAATAACACGATTGAATTATTTATTTCGAAACTACCATAGCCGATCATATCCTGGGTTGAATAGGTTTTAACAGTCCTGATCTCAACATTCATGGGAAGAGAGCGGATACCCACTATATAAGATTTATCGGCCTGAAAAGCGCCTAACGCATATCCGAGTGTTGTTTTTAAGATGGGGTTAAAAGCCAACAACTCGTTATCCTTGTTCAGGTAATCTGTCCAGTCTATTACAGTACCGGATGAATCGGGAGAAAACGTCTTAATGTCAAAGGAAGCTACAATTGGTAAAAATCCTGAATTTTGTACAGCCCGATACATGCCAGTTTCAGAACTGTCCATCGATTTCATTTCATAAGACATTTGATTTACCAGTATTTTAGCACCGCTTTCTTTTACAAAGCGGATAACGCGCTCGCCTATCCAATCGCCACCAAAGCCCCTGCTGGAAGCAGCGGCCTTACTAATCCGGTTAACGATCAATATGTCCCGGTTCAAAATGGAATCGGGAATTTCAATATAGTAACGCTCCTCTACCTTATGAATTTTAAACAATCCATTTTGCGAAACGGCTTTTGCCGTTATTATTTCATGGTAAGGCTTGAATGGCTTCTTCGTCGTATCTACATTTATGCCATCACTTTTTGCGATTGCATGCAGGCAAGTGCAGGATAACAAAACAATATACACCGCTAATTGTAACACATGGCTGGTACGCATCTTTCCTTTTGTTTATTTATAAATTTTTATTTCTATCCTACTATTACTGCTTGATTATTCTCACAACGGTCCGTTGTTGTCCGTTGTAATAGCAAACAAGGTAAACACCTGGCGCCCAGCTACTGGCGGGAATGGAGATTGAATTGGTGTTTACTTGTTTTCGATAAACTATTTTACCCATAACATCACTGATGGTTATATCTCCGGAATTGCCTATGCCTTCTAACTTCACCCGCAAGGTTTCAATTACAGGACTTGGATATACCTGCATACCCTGCGTAGCAAATGGGATGGTACTCCATTCGGATAGCGCACCATTGATGCAAACGCTTCTTACATGAAAATAATAGGCAGTGCCGTCCTTTACCTTATTGGTGGTATAAACAGTATCACTGGTATAACTTCCGCTTATTGGCTTTACCGGATTAAAGGTTAAAGCATATTCATATTTAACCGCTTTGTTGATCCTGTTCCAGGAAACGCCGGCATTCCCGGGTAAAACAGCAACACTAATAGCCGGCATAAAACAATCCGTTGAAAACGCTTTTGTTGTCCATTCCGAGTACGCGCCGCCACCACATTTGGAGCGAACATGAAAATAATATTGAGAAACTGAATTCAGAGATGAAACCGTCAATGCGGTATCAGTGCTATTATCACCCGTTGTGGGTGGCATTGCACTGGTTGAAATAAGATATTCATAGGCATCGGCGCCAAATACTTTTTTCCATTTGATATCAACGAGGCCTTTTGTTGAAACTGCAATGTTTACCGGAGGTGCCGCAGGCGGTTTGCAACCTGTGACAAAAGAAGTAACGCTCCATTCAGAGTTGCTGAGCGCGTTACATTGGGTGCGAACATACACATAATAAGTGGTGCCATTTATAAGTCCGCTTACGTTTGCAAACGTATTGGTTGTTACGGTTCCTGAAGGCGGTGGTGTTACATCGGTTGTAACGGCATATTCATAATTCCCGCCGCCGGTAGCCGGATTATCCCAAAAAATATTGGCCTGTGTTGCCGAAACATCGGGCGCCCGTAGCCCATTAACCGCAGCACAACCTAATGGGACCCTGGCCACCCCTCTGAATGCCATGGCATCGATATTGGCAACAGTTGCCAGTACGGTGGGTGTTCCGGTTAAAGTGCCATTATAGCCACTGTTGTCTGTAAGTGTAACCAGTTGCCCGCCACGGGCAGCTGTACCATTGGGCCCACGCCGGGTCCAGAACAACGCCACTGTATTGCCCAATACCTTTACGGTCAACCCCTGATAGCGGTCTGCGCTAACAGTACCGGTTGATACTACGCCATTGGCGACCCATGTACCGTTTACTAATGAAAATTTCTTCAGGCCGCCAAGCGTGCTCGATCCCTGTTGCGAAGCCAGGTACAATACATCAACACCGGGTATCGAAGGGTCCAGATCGGCAAACGCAAACTGTTGGGTTGCCAGTGGCAGGCTCAAACCTGGCAACACAGTCAACGACTGACTGCCGGTG
>NZ_FOCZ01000011.1 GCF_900110245.1 Niastella yeongjuensis | reverse complement strand
ATTCGCTGATCAGTTTGTTAAAACAACAAAAGGCGCAAACAGCACCAGTGGCGATGAACCTGGTACGCAGCGTAAAAGAAACGGCCGATGACCATGGATATTTTACCGGGCGCATCGGTGAGTTATGGGCGAAGGGAGTCGCCATCGACTGGAACGGTTATTACCAAGACCAGCAACGCAGAAAAATATCCTTACCTACTTATAGTTTTGAACCGGTAAAATATCCCACAGAGGTAGATCCCATCAAAAATTATTTACAGGCGGGGTTGAACCTGGGCCTGACGGAAAACAAGGAATTAAAAGACTGGGTTTATTATCCTTCCTGGAAACGGTTGTTGGCTGCCGGCAGCCAACCAGCTGGCAAACGAAGCTTTCTGGTTTTTTGCAATAACGTTCTTTTTTCACAAAGGCTGAAAGAACAACTGCTGGCAGAGCGTGTGGAAGATAAAGTGATCGAGGTTGGCATAGCCGAAGAATACCGCCGGTATACACAATACCAGTATGCGCTGAATCCATCCAGTGCCCGTGAGTACGATCTGTTGCTGGCCGATCTATCGGCTGCAGGTATAATTGTTACTGATATAGTTTATGCGTGGGGGCCTGGAGCAGAACAGCATTCATTTGAATTACAAAAAGATAATACGCAACTGGGCCGGGTATATTTTGGCCTGGTGTACCTGGTACAATCGCTGTTACGGGCGGGTATGCTAAAAGAGAAGCGGATAACTGTTTTAACGGAAGGATTGCACAAGGTGCTGGGTACGGAAACAGGCGGTTACCATCAATCATTATTACTGGGATTGGTGAATGTATTGCCGCAGGAATATTCGGTGACCTGTTTTAATATCGATCTGTTGCCGTCGGAACCATTGGATCAGTGGATATCGCAATTGACCGCCGAGATCCGGCGGCAGGAAGGACGCAAAGAACGCATCGTGGCGCTTCGCCATGGGCAGCGCTGGGTTCAGGATTTTCAGAAAAATACCCAGGAAATAAAAAGCACCCCCGGAAAGATAAAACGTGGCGGTGTGTATCTGATAACCGGCGGTTTGGGAAATGTAGGTTTTGTATTGGGTAAATACCTGCTGCAGCACTATGGTGCCACCCTGGTGCTCACAGGCAGAAAGGAGGCCGGTATGTTGAATAAGGAAGCGCTTTCTCATTACAATGAGTTGCGTAAGATCAGTGAGTCGGTTTATTATTACCAGGCAGATGTAGCTGATTTATTATCGATGCAGCAGGTGGCAGCGGATGCAACGCAAAAGACAGGCAGGATAGACGGCGTTATTCATGCTGCAGGTATTATTGATGACCATTATTTTGAACTGATAGAAGATATAACGCCCGCAAAAGCGCTGGTTATGCTGGCGCCCAAGGTGAAAGGTATAGAAAACATCTACCAGGTTTTTCGGGAAAGAAACCCTGATTTTATATGGGTCACTTCCAGTTTATCGACAGTGCTGGGTGGATTGGGCTTCAGTTCCTATGCGGCTGCTAACCTGTACATGGAATATTTTGTATTGTCAAAAGCAAGAGAAATGCCAGGTTGGAGAAGCATCGGTTTGGGGGATATGGTATTTTCAGACAAGCAAATTCAAAAAGAAAACGGCCCTTCAAGGTCATGCCTGAAGCCGGATGAAATAACTGTTTTGTTCGAATGGAGTGTAGGTTTTACCGGCGCTCCGGTTATAATACAAACTGTAGAGGAGTTGTGGGCCCGTGTACGCCGGGTATATGAATTAAAAAAAGAAGCCTATCTCGATGAGGATCGCGACAAACCGACGGAACTGGTAAAAATGGAACGCCCGCAGTTAACCAGTACTTACAAAGCGCCGCAAACAGAAACAGAAAAAAGGATGTCTGCGCTTTACGAAAATTTCTTTGGGATAGACGGAATAGGTACAGAAGACAATTTCTTTGAGCTGGGTGGTGATTCGTTAAAAGCCATGATGTTGCTGAAAAGGATAAAAAATGAATTTGATATTAATATAACACTCACCGATTTCTTTAACCACGACCGCGTGGGATCGATGGCCGCTTTTGCTGACCAGATCCGATCTATAGCCGTAACCGGTAAAAAAGCTTCCCGCAAGATTGTGATATAAGCTCAAAAATAAATACCATGTTTATTGACAGTATCGTACATAAACAAACGTTGGATGCGTTTGGCGAATTGGCATTTCCCCTTTTTATAGAACCTGCTACCGAAGGAGTGGATCTTGCGGAGTGGTTGCCTGCCCATAAAGAATCGTTCGAAGAAGACCTGAGCAGGCATGGCGCTATCCTGTTCCGGGGATTCGATATTAGTACTCCACAGCATTTTAACCGTTTTGTACAATGCTTTAATACGGCGCCCCTGCCTTATATGTTCAGGTCTTCACCCAGAAAAGAGTTAGACAGGTCAATTAAGAATATTTATTTATCTACTTCCTATCCCAATGAACGGGTCATCAACATGCATAATGAGGCTTCGTACAGCCGGGTATGGGGAAGGAAAATTATTTTTTGTTGCATCCAGCCGGCAGCCGCCGGGGGAGAAACACCCATTGCTGATTCGCGTAAGGTATTGCAGTCGCTGAGTGCTGCCCTGCAGGTAAAGTTCAGGGAAAAAGGCGTGATGTACCGCCGTAACCTGTTTGCCGAAATCGGCATGCCCTGGCAGGAAGTTTTTCAAACAAACGACAAAAACGAAGTGCGGCAGCTGTGTGAAAAGAACCGTATAGAATACCGCTTTACCGGTAATGACGATTGTATTATTGAATGGCGAAAGGAGGCCATTTATAAACATCCTGTATCGGGTTGCGATACCTGGTTCAATCATGTGTTTTTCTTCAATCGTTTTTCCCGGTATGAAGAATTGGGGCTTTCGCCTGATGACTTTTTACCGGAAGAATACCTGGCATCAGATACCTTCTTTGGAGATGGATCACCCATCTCTTTCGAAGAGTATAAGGAGATCAGGGACGCGTATGAAAAAAACAAAATCATTTTTCCTTATCAAAAAGGCGATGTGCTTTTTCTTGATAACATGCTAGCCGCGCACGGCCGCAATCCATACGAGGGAGAAAGGACCATCGCCACTGCTATTCTTGAGGCGGCGTACGACGAGGGATTTGTAGCGTAATCATTTACTATCATCAACAGTTCTGTCATGGAAATAATTAACCTGATCAACCGTCTTCAAAGCAACGATATCGCCCTTTCTTTATCGGGTAACGACCTGGAAATAAGTTTTGACGGCGATGATCTGCCTGCTGTTGTGCTTGAGGAAATAAAAATAAACAAAGCTGCCATTGTCGATTTTCTGAAAAAAGCCACCGGGGGGAAAGAGCGAAGCATACCTGCTGTTGCCGACCAGGAGAGCTATCCTGTTTCTTCATCACAAAAAAGATTGTGGATTGTAAGCCAGTTTGAAGAAACCAGCCGCGCGTATAACATGCCTGGCGTGTATGTGTTTGAAGGTAATGTGGATGTTAAAGCGCTGGAAGAATCCCTGAAAGAATTAATAACGCGTCATGAAATACTGCGCACTGTTTTCCGGGAAAATGAAGGGGGTGAGGTAAGGCAATGCATTATACCAGCTGCTGTTTATTCATTCCGGTTCCCATACCATGATCTTCGGGATCTGGAACAGCTGGAAGAATATTTACCAAAAGAGATCCGCTCAGCAATAGATCAGCCCTTTGACCTTACCGGCGGTCCTTTATTGCGCACCTGCCTGTACCGACAGGCAGATCATACATACGTGTTTGTTTATGTAATGCACCATATCATCAGCGATGGCTGGTCAAAGAATATTCTGGTCAATGAATTATTGCTGTTGTACAATGCGCACATCCGCAAAGCTGTTAACCCTTTAACACCGCTCCCCATACAATACAGGGATTACGCGGTATGGGAGCAACAGCAATTGCAAAGTGCTTCCTTTGCAGAACACCGGTCTTACTGGCTTCAACGGTTTGCCGGTGATCTGCCGGTGTTGGAACTTTCTGCCGACAAACCCCGGCCGCTCATCAAAACCTATCATGGAGGTACAATAAACAAACGCATCGATTCCCGCATCAGTCGGCAGATAAGTGCGCTTTGCCAGGAACAGGGCGCTACTTTGTTCATGGGATTGCTGGCCGCAATCGATGTATTATTATTCCGGTATACCGGTCAAAAGGATCTTTTGATTGGCAGTCCGATAGCCGGCAGGGACCATACCGATCTTGAGAATCAGATCGGCTTTTATGTAAATACCGTGGCCCTTCGGTCGCAGTTGCATGAGCGCGATAGTTTCACCGATCTGCTGGCGCAGGTTAAAAAAATGACACTTGAAGCGTACAATCACCAGGTATATCCTTTTGATGAACTGGTTGATGAACTGCAACTGCCAACAGACAGAAGCCGCAATCCTTTATTCGATGTATGGCTGGTATTACAAAATACAAACGTGGGTAGTGAAGGCGGCGCTGTGCAACTGGGAGATTTGAAAGTAAGCACTTATGAAGAGGAAAAGGAAAACGTAAGCAGGTTCGATCTCTCTTTTAACTTTACCGAAGCTGCCGGTGAGTTGGATCTTATGCTTGTGTATAACAGGGACATATATACACCTGAAACAACAGGCCGCCTGGCAGACCACCTGGAACGGTTGATGCTGGCCATCGTTGAAAACCCATTTACTGCTGTCAATACGCTGCCATACCTCAGCCAGGCGGAAGAAAGAAAGCTGCTGGTTGAATTCAATAATACCGGTGCACCGGGACCTGGCGATAAAACCATCGTTGATCTGTTCAAGGAACAGGCACTGCGTACACCGGATACCATTGCCCTGCTATTTGAGGAAACGAACATCACCTATAAAATGTTGGATGAACAATCCAACCGCCTGGCGAATTACCTGCTTGCCCATAATACTGCCAGCTCAAATGCTGTGGTGGCAATACTATTGGAGAACTCTGCACAGATGGTCATAGGAATACTGGCTGTCCTGAAAGCAGGAATGGCTTATCTGCCTGTTGATCCCAATACACCACCGGCACGTATTGCTTATGTTTTGCATGAATCAGGCACACGTATGGTGATAACGGTTTCCACGTTCGAACCGTTGCTAACTGGTTACGGCGGCGATTGTTTGTTAATGGATAAGGAGCCAACGATGCCGGATAGCTATGTACTTTCCCCTGACGTGTCTATTAACACAACCGACCTGGCCTATGTTATGTTCACCTCCGGTTCAACCGGTCACCCCAAAGGCGTGATGATACGGCATGAGTGCCTTACCGATTATTTCTATGGAATAATGGGTAGTACCAATATAGGTGACTGCAAACATTTTGGCCTTGTATCTACGATGGCTGCCGATTTGGGTAATACCCTAATTTATCCTTCGCTGCTGACCGGCGGTACTTTGCATATCTTTTCCCGCACTGCCTTGCTGGATGTTGAACAACTGCTCAGCCACCGGATCGATTGTTTGAAGATCGTACCATCTCACTGGAAATCTTTGCAACAGGCAGACCGGCCATTTTTACCTGATAAGTGCCTGATCTTTGGCGGCGAGCAATTGACCCCTGACGTGTTGGGAAAAATGCAGCAGAGCGGCAGTACCTGTGAAGTGTACAATCACTATGGGCCAACCGAAACAACGATTGGTAAGGTGATCAGCCGGATTGACCTGGAAAAAATAACAGTACCTGTTCCACTGGGAAAGCCATTCTGTAAATCGGCTGTTTATATTGTGGATGAGTGGCTACAGCTTGTTCCGGTGGGCGTACCTGGTGAGATCTGCATTGCCGGTGTGGGTTTGGCCAGCGGATATATGAACCAGCCGGAACTGACAGCGCTGCGATTTGTTGCCAATCCTTTTAATGAAACGGAACGGTTGTACAGGACCGGCGATCTTGGCCGCTGGCTCAACAATGGAATGATAGAATTTCTGGGGCGCAAAGACGACCAGGTTAAAATACATGGATACCGCATCGAATTAGCCGAAATAGAACACGCCTTGCGATCGCATCCCGATCTTACTGCCAGTTTTATACAGGTACGTTCAGCTGATGATGGTGAAAAAGAACTGGTGGCTTATGTTGTCAGCGGTAGGCAACAAACACTTGCTGAGATCCGCAACTGGCTTATGGACAGGTTGCCGGTTTATATGATCCCCGCGCAGATCATTTTCCTTGATGCGTTGCCATTGACCGCTAATGGAAAAGTTGACCGGAAAAAATTGCCTGACCCGGCTGGTTTCTCCCTGGTTGCCGAAAAAATAGTTGTCGCTCCGCGTAATGAGGTAGAACAACAACTGGCCGCTGTATGGAAGGACCTGCTGAATAAAGAAGTGATCAGCATAAACGACGACTTTTTTCTGCTTGGCGGAAACAGCCTGAAAATAGTACGGCTCGCCAGCCAGATCTACAAACGCTTTCAGGTAAAACTGGCATTGAAAGACTTTTTTGATCATGCCGTTTTAAGCGGACAGGCCCGATTGATACAGCAGGCACAAAAGACCTCATTTGTAGCAATACGCCCGGCGCAGTCAGCAGGCGATTATCCTTTATCCTCTTCTCAAAAACGCTTGTGGCTGTTGTGTCAGCACGAATCAGCCAATACAGCCTATAATATACCCGGTGCATTTCTTTTTGAAGGGGAGTTGAACCAGACAGCATTGGAGCAGGCATTTCAGGCATTGCTGCAGCGGCACGAGATCCTGCGCACTGTTTTCAAAAACAATGAACAGGGGCAAGTACGCCAGCAGATTGTACCTGCCGGTGAAATGGCTTTCATGGTAGCATATCATGACGTGAGTGGAAAGGCGGATGCGACCGAATTGGTAAATGCACTGCTGATTGAAAATGCGCGGCAACCGTTCAACCTACTAACAGGGCCCCTGTTACGCGCCGCTTTGTTTCGCCTGGAAAACGATAAATGGGTTTTTAATATCGTAATACACCATATCATCAGCGATGGATGGTCGATGCAGCTCTTATTCACCGACCTGTTGACTTTTTATAAAGCAGCCTGTGAAGGATTGCCGCATACATTGACTCCTTTGCGTATACAGTATAAAGATTATGCAGCCTGGCAACAGGATCAATTGCATAGTAGTGCATTTAACCGCCATAGAAACTGGTGGCTGCAACAATTTACAGGAGAATTACCTGTACTTAACCTGCCAGCAGATAAGAGCCGGCCTGCCTTGCAAACCTGGCATGGAGGCGCTTTTATCAAAAAGCTTGATCCCCGGGCAACAGATGCCCTGAAAACCCTGGCTGCCAAACAGGGCGGTACTCTGTTCATGGGACTACTGGCCCTGGTAAAAGTATTGTTGTACCGATACACCAGCCAGAACGATATTATTGTAGGGACTTCTATTGCCGGGCGTGATCATGCCGACCTCGAAGATCAGATAGGCTTCTACGTAAATGCCATGGCCTTACGTACACAAATAAATGGCGACAATGATTTTAAACAGGTACTTTCCAACGTAAGTAATATTACCAGGCAGGCTTACGAACACCAAACCTATCCTTTTGATGAACTGGTAGGGGAATTGCAGCTTCAACGCGATATGAGCCGGAACCCTTTGTTTGATGTAATGGTTATGTTGCAAAACTATGATACCGGCAAGATCAATTTACAGCATCAACTCCCCGGGCTGGCAGCAGCTCCATACCGGGAAGGGGAAAATGTGGTGAGCAAGTTCGATCTTACTTTCAGTTTTGCAGAAGTAGGGGAGGCAGTGCATTGCCGCATTGAATACAATAAAGACATTTACAATCACGATACGGTTTATCGACTGGGTGAACACCTGGGACAAATGCTGGAGGCGGTGACTGCGAGGCCCAACGAACCGGTTGCAACACTCGGGTACCTCGGTAGTGATGAACAACGGATGATATTACACAATTTTAACGCCGGGCCAACCGGTGAATGGCCTACCGATAACCTGGTGTCGCTTTTTGAAGACCGGGTACAAAAGAGTCCTCATCATACAGCTCTTGTATTTGAGAAAAATAAACTCAGCTACGATCAACTGAACCAGGCTGCCAACAGACTGGCTTTCTATTTACACCAGCAGCACCAGGTGCAACCCGGTGACCTTGTTGGCATCCAACTGCCACGTTCAGAGAAAGTGATCGTTGCCATACTGGGCATATTAAAATCAGGAGCTGCTTATGTGCCCATAGATCCTGATTACCCGCAGGCCAGGATTGAATATATGACCGCAGACTGCGGTTGTAAAGTAATACTGGACGAGCTGGCCTGGCAACAGTTTGATGAAATAGCTGCGGAGTATGCCCCTGTGAACCCGTCAATACTGCATGGAGCCAACGATCTCGCTTATGTGATCTATACATCCGGATCTACCGGCAAGCCCAAGGGCGTAATGATTCACCATGGGGCGATCATAAACACCATTTACTCGCAACAGCAGATCTTCGGCGTTCAGGAAGGTGACAGACATCTGCAGTTTGCATCGCCTTCTTTTGATGCTTCTGTTTCTGAAATATTTGTTTCCCTGGCTTCTGGTGGTACATTATATATTATTAAAGAGGCGGACAAAAGAAATCCGGTGTTGCTGGAGGAATATATAACGGCGAATGAAATCGACATTGCAACCATCCCCCCTGCGTACCTGAGGCTGCTTCGGATCGATAAAATAAGCAAGTTAAAAAAGCTGGTCAGTGCCGGTGAGGCCGCCATTCTGGAACAGGCGATTGCCTTCTCACAACAGGGTACTTTTTTTAATGCATATGGCCCTACAGAATGCAGCATTTGTACCACCATACACACCATTCCTATGGGCGCGGAAATCATAACTTCCAACATTCCCATTGGCAGGCCGATTCACAATACCCGGGCATATATACTCGACAGTAATCTGAACCCGGTTCCTGTGGGTGTTTATGGTGAATTGTTTTTCAGCGGGCAGGGGTTAGCCAATGGTTACCTGCACCGGCCGGAACTTTCCGCTGAAAAGTTTATAGCCGATCCTTTTATAAAAGGGACCTATATGTATGGGACTGGTGATATGGGCCGCTGGCTGGCGGACGGCAATATTGAGTTTGCCGGAAGAAAAGATGATCAGGTAAAAGTTCGCGGCTATCGTATAGAACTGGCAGAAATCGAACACCTGCTTCGGGCGCACCCCGATGTAGAGTCGGCAATTGTACTGATCAGATCGAATGCACGGGAGGAAAAAGAATTAGTAGCCTACGTTGTATGCAAACAACCGTGTGAAGCAGATCAGCTCCGCGCTTATCTTGACAAAGAACTACCGCCATACATGCTTCCGGCGCACATTATATTCCTGGAAGAATTACCATTGACAAAAAATGGTAAAGTAAACAAAGCCCAATTACCCGATCCTTATGCGATGGAAAGGGCTGATGATGGAAACTACGCAGCGCCCGATAATGTTATACAACAAAAACTGGTTGCCATTTGGGGAGAAATATTGGGCCGGGAACGGGTAGGAGTTCGCGATGATTATTTTATGCTGGGCGGTGATTCCCTGAAAGTAATAAGTATTCTTCAGAAAGTGCTTGACGAAACAGGTGTGGTGTTACCTATTAATTTGATTTTTCAGGAACGGTCCATTGAAAGAATTGCGGTGTGGCTAATAGATGAAATGGGTAAAACTTCAGCCAATACGACTGGTACGGTTGAAAAGGCTGAAGAGGAAAAAATGGTGTACGATATTTCCTATAACCAGCATACGTTTTTGTCTGGATCGAAAAAAGAAAATCAACTGGTAATAACGCCATATGAATTTGAACACCTCGATATGGACGCGTTTGGGGCAGCCATTGATCAATTAGTAGAAAGGCATGAAATACTCCGCACCCGCTTTATTCGCAGTGACGCAGGAATTATGCAGGAAATAATGCCGGCCGGGTCGTTTCGTTTGCCAATACCTGATGTGATCCCTGTTTCCACTGAAGAAGAACTGACTGAAATTACCCAACTGGCACATGAAAGGAAAATCGATCCTTTCCGTGATCCCCTGATATACGTACAGATCTGCCGCCGTGATATTGGAACCTACGTGCTGCTGCTGACCATGCACCATGCGCTGACTGACGGCTTTTCGGATGGCATTCTGCGAAAAGAGATCCTGCACCTGTATTCTGCGAACGTACAAAAAACGAATACCCCTTTGCCTCCATTGAAATCTCAGTACAGACATTTTGTAGAATGGCAAAAGGATTTTATTGAATCCGCCGAAGGACAGCGGCACAGTCAGTATTGGTTACAACAATTACAAGGTTTTCCGGCGCCTGTCTCTACTGGTTTTTCTGGAACGCCTGGTAATGGCGTGCAGGGCAGCAAATCTATTTGTATCGTCAGGCTAATTGAAGGTGCCCTTTTCGAAAAGCTGGACCATTTCGGTCAAAAGCATGGAATTACACGTTCAGCATTTTTAATGGCGGGGCTGCATTTGCTGACCGGTCAGCTGAATGGGGATGACAAAACATTCATTTTTGTTACCGTTTCGGGACGTAGTTCAAAATATTTTGGTTCCCTTGATATCTCCGAAACCGTGGGGCTTTTCGCCAATCCCATCATAATAGTGGGAAAGATTGATAAAGAACTGCAGGCGAACAAATATTTTCTGCAGGTGCAAACTGATTTTCTGGAAGGGCTCAGTTACGGCGCTTTTCCCCTGGAAAAACTGATGAGTGAACTGCCACAGCTGGCGCCCAATGAATACCGAAAAGGACAGGTGTATTTTAATTATCATAACTACAACTGGTTACGTGCACACAACTATACCATTACGGAGCAGGAAAGGGAGGGAAGAATAGAATACCCCGAGCCAATGGAAATGGCGATGGGAATAGCTGTAAAAGAATACAACAACTGCCTGAAATTGGAGATGTCATTTGATCATAAACGGTTTACTCCCCGGCAGGCATTTGACAGCTGTGCATCTTATTTCTCTTTACTAAACCAGGTGATCGTCCACGAAGACCTGCCGGTAAGGCAATTAATGCAACCTGAAAAAACAGCATAACTATAAAACATGTATTATGAAAAGCGGAAAATGGTATCTTAAACCCAATGTCGTTATTGAGCCATTAATACAACGATGGTATGCCTGGTCGCACCTGATATCCCCGGGTACTGCCGCCATGAATGTAACCGGCAGGCATTTAAAGATCATGAACTCGTATATACAGGCGCCGCAGATCCACGCGGCTGCTGTGCAAAACCCTAAAATGCTGGGCGGCCCTTTTATGGACTATAAAGGCGGGCGTGTGGAAGATGTGAAAAAGCTCAGGGATGAAACAATGGTAACACAGGCGAAGTACATTCAATTGTCAGAAGCAATCGTGGCGCTTGACAAAATGCTTCAAAAACAGGCGAAAGGTTATTCACTGGAAACCCTGTATGAACAGGTGCCTGATATTTTAAAAGGCTATGTTGAGTTGACGTACGACCTTAATAACAATCCGTCTTTCAGGTTGTTTGAATCATTGTTATACAAGAGTGAATTCTATGATAAGTCACTTCAGAGCATTGCTTTGTGGGTAACCGATAATGATGAACGGCCGTTCTGTCTCAGCACGCCCAGGCTTGATGAGCCGCATGTTTTACATTTGAACATCCCATTCGATCATGAAGGGATCGACGCGTTGTGCAGGATGAAACGAAATGGCGGGTCGGTAGATGAAATAGCGCAACTGCTGGGCGTGTCTGAAAAAGACATGCCGCTGTTCAGCACTTTCTTTACAGAACAGGAACACCCGGGTTATAGAAAATATGAAGGCGAGTTTGTACGGATGCGTTACTTCGGCCATGCCTGTATTCTTATTGAAACAAAAGACCTGAGTATCCTCGTTGACCCGTTGATCAGTTATTACGGATATGAATCCAGTGTGGCGCATTATTCCGATATTGATTTGCCCGACACGATCGATTACATCCTGATCACCCACAATCACCAGGATCATGTACTTTTTGAAACATTATTGCCTTTGCGCCACAAGGTAAAGAACATCATTTTACCCAGGACTACCAGCGGCGCCCTACAGGACCCTAACCTGAAACTGGCCTTTGAACATGCTGGTTTCAATAATGTGATTGAGATCGATGAGATGGAGGAGATCCGCTTTAAGAACTGCGTAATATCCGGTTTGCCTTTTACAGGGGAGCACAGCGATTTAAATGTGAAGGCGAAAATATGCTATCATGTTGCTGTTGAGGCATTCACTTTCCTGTTTATGGCCGACTCCAGGGTGGTAGAAGCCAGATTGTATGAGCATATTCATCGCGTAACCGGCAACGTAGACGTGCTGTTCCTTGGAATGGAATGTGATGGCGCGCCGCTCACGTGGCTGTACGGCCCTTTACTTACAGACGAACTGCCCAGAGATAAAGACCAGTCGCGAAGGCTGTCCGGATCCGATTATCAAAAAGGCATCCGGTTGGTAGATATATTTCAACCTAAAGAGGTGTATGTGTATGCAATGGGGCAGGAACCCTGGCTGGAGTTTATCAGCACCGTACGCTATACAGAGGAGTCAAATCCCATTGTTCAGTCGAACAAACTGGTCAATGACTGTATCAGTCGTGGACTTATTGCCGAAAGGTTATATGGCGAAAAAGAATTGTTGTATTCCTATGTACTTCAGGAATAATACCGTAACCGCATTACATTCCTTAAATCAATCCTCATATGGTGCGTTTATTCCGGCAGCTGTTGTTATTAACAGGAAAAGCCGGGCTTGCCAGGTTTATCTTTCTCGGATTATTGTCGGGAGCCAGCAGTTTCCTTTTCATTAATTTTGTAAACAAGTCAGTTGGCTACATCATAGCCGGTCATTTTGAAGAAAAGCGATTGCAATACACCGCATTGTTTGCTGCTGTTATTCTGCTTTTTGTAGTGGTTAGAAGAGTGCTGTCCCTGGGGCTCATCAGATTATCTCAAACGCTGTTCTGGAATATTAGAAAGCAGATCATAGGGTGCGTATTGAATAGTAATTACCGGCAGCTGTTTAATAAAAAAGCAGATATCCAGGCTGCGATGACCAACGATGTAAATCTGCTTACAACAGTCTCGCTCTCTATTATTGGATTTTTTACAGCTTTTATACTGGCTATAGCAAGCCTGGTTTACCTGGCTTCTATTTCTTTTGTACTGTTTTTAATTACGCTGGTAGTGGCCGGTGCAGGTTCGCTTGTGTATCACTTCAGCGCCATGAATAATAACGAGCGGTTGAAAAAAGGGCATTTGCTGGAAAGGGATTTTTTCCGAAGCATGGATACCATTCTCGACGGGTTCAAGGAAATATACATGGAACCCAAAAAGGGAAAAGCGGTATATGATGAAAAAATAAAACGCATAGCAAAGAATGCTTACCGGAACAATGTATCGGCCTTTACCGGATTTCTTAATAACCAGATCATCGGACAGGTGCTCTTTTATATATTAATTGCTTCCATCCTGCTTTTTTTCAGTTTTGTATTGAAAATAAAATCGCAGGATATAGTAAGCTTTGTTTTTACCCTGCTGTATTTGCTGGGAGCGTTAGAGACCATTCTGACTACCATCCCGGTGCTGTCGAGGGCAATGGTATCATCTGACCGGCTGCTTGACCTGACTGAAAATCTGAGGGCCAATAGTGACCGGAACCGGATACCCAAAAAATATATGACAGCGGCAGAATTTGACAGCATTGTAATAAAAGCGCTGCAATTCAAATATGGAGAAACTGCACAGGATTTTAGTGTGGGGCCTGTTAATTTTGATCTCCGGAAGGGAGAAGTGGTTTTTATTTATGGCGGAAATGGCAGTGGTAAAACTACCTTTATGCAGGCTTTAACAGGGTTACATATTCCTGACGCAGGCGAAATAAGACTGAATGGGTTGCTTGTTACCAACGAGAATTATCCGGAATACCGGTCGTGTTTTAGTGTGGTGTTCAGCGATTTTTACCTGTTCGATGAGCTGTTCGGGTGGAAGAATCCCGACCAGGAGAAATTTTTGTATTACCTGCGGCTTTTTGAACTGGAGGGAAAAGTAACGCTGGAAGGCAACCGTTTTTCTACGACAGATCTTTCCATGGGTCAGCGAAAACGCCTGGCCCTGATTGCCTCATTGCTGGAAGATAAGCCTTTACTAATACTCGACGAATGGGCCGCTGACCAGGATCCTTATTTCAGAAAGAAATTCTACACTGAGATCATTCCTTTACTTAAGCAGAGCGGCATTACCATCATTGCCATTACACATGATGATAAGTATTACCATTGTGCAGACAGGGTGTATAAAATGGAATATGGCAAACTGATGGAGAAACCTGTTGGTGAATACGCCGTTAGCTGATTAAAATACTTTCTACAACATGAGCAGACCGCGATTGTGTTTACTACACTTTGCCGGGGGAAATTGCTATTCATTCCAGTTCCTTACTCCGTTACTGAAAGATTTTGAGGTGTGGCCATTGGAGCTGCCTGGCAGGGGCAAGCGTATAACCGAACCCCTGTTAAAAGATTTTGACCATGCGGTGGAAGATCTGTTCTATCAGATCAATCGCCAGCAAACAGCCGCGGATCTGGTGCTGTATGGCCATAGTCTGGGAGCCTATCTGGCATTCGGGTTAGCGCAAAGGTTCGAAGAAAGCGGAAAACCTGCTGCCTGTTTGCTCGTAAGCGGCAATGCCGGACCTGGTGCCCGGGAACCTAAAAACAGGTACCTGATGAAAAGAAGTGATTTTATTGAAGAACTGAAACTGCTGGGTGGCATCCCCCAGGCTTTTTTGGATAACGAAGATCTGATCGATTTTTTTGAACCTATACTAAGAGCCGACTTTGAGCTGGCGGAAAGAAATGAGCTGGCCAATGCAACTCCCATAGACGCACCCATTTTCGCTATGATGGGCAGTATGGAAGAAGAGGTGACTAAAATTGCCAACTGGAAAAGATTTACCCACACCCGGTTCGATCATGAAATACTGGAAGGAGATCATTTTTTTATAAACCGGCATGCACAACGGATCGCTGCTATTATCCGGACCTCTTATGCAGCTGTAGCAACCAATAAAACTTTATTATGACAAACTCACAAAACGATGCCATTATCAACAATCTCCGCAACTGGGCAAAAGAAAATAAGGACATCATTTGCATGTTCGTAGGAGGGGCACAGGGAAATGAAAACAAGCTTGCCGACGAATACTCAGATATCGATGTGGTTGTCTTTGCCAGGCGACGGCATTTTTATGATAAAGACCTCTCCTGGATTAAAAAGATCGGCGAGCTGGCCTATTATCATGAGTACAATCTTGAGGTGCCGCTTATCAGTTTTTGTCATAAAATTTATTTTACGAATGGGGCCCGTCTTGACCTTATGTTCTGGGACAAACGGGTTTTGTTGGTAGGACGTGTTTATTTATGGCTGCGCGATCATACGAAATTATTACACCTTTTGCCCAGGCTGTGGCGGCGGATCATTGAAAACCACTTTTTCTATCTTCCGAAATATACCTATCGCGGTTTGACGATGCTGGCAGATAAAAAGAATTATTTGCGCAGGATACAATACATCAGCCGCAAATACAAATTCATTCAAAGCCCTTTTTCACAAGAGAAATTGCAAAACATAGTGAACCGGTTTTGGGTGCAGGCATACAGTGCCGCTGTTGCCATCGCCCGTAATGAATTGATGCATGTGAAGATCATGGCAGACCATGCTATGAAATATAAGTTACTTGAATTGATAGAGGTGTATATGAAATGCACGTATGGAAATGAGTTTGATGTTTTTGAAAAGGGACGATATCTGGAGAGCTGGGCGCCTGATTTTATTCTCGAAAGACTGGAAAATATATTTGGGCATTATGAGGCGAATGATTCCTGGAACGCTTTGGTGGAAACTATGGACCTCTTTACCCTGATCTGTAATACCATATCGACAGAACATCCTGATATAACATTTTCAAACCCTGAACAATATTTCAGAGATCTGATAGAGCAAATCGACATAAAAAGGCCGGTACATGCCATCTAGGATCATGCTACCATAAACATCTTAATTAATATTTCATGAAAACATATTTGATCGAACAGGAATATGATGCGTATTCCAGCGAAGACCATTTAGTATGGGAGGAAATGAACCGCAGGCAGGCGGCATTAAACCGGAACAAAATATCTAAAGAGTATTGGTATGGGTTGGATTTGTTACAGATCCAAAATTCCAGGTTACCCAATATTGCTGCCCTTAGTAATAAGTTATCCGGGTTTACAGGGTGGTCACTGGTTCCTGTTAAAGGGCTTATTCCTGCGGAGGATTTTTTTAATTTGATTATTGAAAAAAAGTATCCCGTTACAACTTCCATTCGTAAGGCGTCGGAACTGAACTTTAGCGAACAACCGGATATCTTTCACGATGTACTGGGTCACCTGCCCTTGCTGATCAATAAAAAGTTCAGTGATTTTCTGATCGCCTACAGTAAGATCGCTATCAGGTATGTAGGTAATGAGCATGCGGTGGAATTGCTGGCCAGGTTATACTGGTATACTTATGAAATGGGGCTGATCGTAGAAGACAATGAGTATAAAGTATATGGCGGGGCTATTATTACTTCTGCCAATGAAATTGAAAATATTCGTAATGCCCGGGTACCTAAACACTCCTTTAATATCGATCATCTGTTCCGCACCCCATACAATCCCTATAAGTTACAGAATGAATATTTCGTGATCAATGATTTTTCAAGCCTTTTTGACAGCCTGGTAAATTTGGAAAGCAGGCTTGAACGGCATTTGAGTTATGGCCACATTACTCTTTAAATAACCAGCGAATGTGAATGTGCCGGCAAATAGTTGATAAGCATATCCGGCGTGTATTCATTGCACCATAACAAACGACTGGTATCTTTCCGCTCTTCTTCCGGTAAGTCACTAAGTAAAACGGCTTCTTTTTCATTGGCGGTTGTAGTTCGTACTATAATGCAGGTGACCAGGGGCGAAGTACCCCACCAGAACTCCGCTGTGTGGCCATCGGCATACCTGCCAGTGTAGGTAATGATTGCAGGCATTGATTCAGCAGGTTTTCCCTGCCGAATAAAGTGGTTATAAATGCCGGATGCACAATGAATGAGCCCGGTGCAGGGGCCAAATATCAGTTTCGTATAATCTGAACTGAGCAGGGAAAGGGCTTCACGCAGGCTCAATTTAACGGAGCATATTAATTTTGATGCCTGCTCTTCTCCCAGCCATTCGTAGTAAAAGCTTTTTTTTCCGATACCCTGCTCGTCGAAAAGTAACACTTTTGCCGACTCTTCCTTCAGCAGATGAGAAAGTACGGTATGATACGTGTCCATATTCATCAACTTATATCTTTCTGAGGTGGAGTCCAGTACAATATACAGCCGCTCGTGTTCCTTCAGTCCGTTATCTCTCAACCATTGATTGGCCCATTCTTTTTCTTCCTGGCCTATATATAGTTCAGAAAGAGTAGCAGGGTTATATGCTGACTGGTCATCCAGCATGTCCCTGAATGAAGGAAATATTGAACTGATAACCGGGTTTGGTCCCCAGTTTAGCAATTGAACGCTCATGGAGTATACTGCCGTGGTCCAGGGCAGCTGTGGCATTTGTTTGTATTGCTGTTCCATCATTTCCAGGATCTGCGATTCGTTGCGTGAAATGCAAAATACCATATCATACGAGCGGAAATCAAGGTCCTCCCAACTGTTGTTTATAAGTTTTCTGATATAAGGATTGTTCTTAAGCAGCGTGCTGCACAATACAGTATGTTTTTCATTCGTGCAATTGATATCAATAGCAGCTTTATTGAAAAATGCATGTAATGATGCCAGTTTATTGATCAGAATATAGGTGTCGCCAATAAATATTTTATTCTCAAGGTGATAAATGATCAATACGTTTTTGGCATCTCTGCTATTGGAGTTGTTGTTGCACTGTAAAATAACGTCGAACATGGTATAACGGTTATGGTTGTGTATAAAATTAATAAAAAGCCAACTTTAAACAAAAGGTTCTATGGAACAAATTTCACAGCAGGTGTATAACGTATTTGTAACGTCAATTAAAGATTACCATATCTACGACGATGTTAATGCGGCCTTGCATAATCCGTATGAAGAAGAATCATCCAATGCATTGTTTTATATAAAAAACTGGATTGATACGGTTCAGTGGCATTTGGAAGATATAATCAGGGATCCCCATATCAACAGCAATTATGCCCTTTCGATCAAGAGGCGTATCGATACGCTGAATCAGAAAAGAACTGACACCGTTGAACAGATCGACGATTATTTTCAGCGGGTGCATCGTGATATAGTGCCTGAAAAAGATGCCCGTCATAGTACCGAAAGCCTGGGATGGGCTATTGACAGGCTGTCGATCCTTGCTTTAAAAGAATTTCATTGGGAAATAGAGCTGAACAGGAAAGACGCACCGGAAAGCCATATCGATAATTGTCTCCGTAGGAAGAAGGTCCTGATAGGGCAAAAAGAAGACCTGATGACTTCTATCAATTGGCTGATCGAAGATATCAGGTCTGGTAAAAAGATCAATAAAGTTTATCGTCAGTTGAAGATGTACAACGATCCTTCCCTGAATCCTGTGCTGTACAGGAAGGAAGCCCAGAATTAAAAATATTATTCTATTCGAAGGCTTTTTGCCGGATTTAATAATGCTGCGCGCAAAGCCTTGATGCCAATGGTTAGCAAAGCAATGCCAATGGTGATGCCTGCCGATCCTACAAATATCCACCAGTGTAAGGGTGTGTGATAGGCAAAGTTTTGCAGCCAGTTGTACATGATATAATAACTTACCGGTATTGCAATGAGGGTTGCCAGCAATACCGGTTTTAACAGGTCTTTCGATAATAATAGCACGATGTTCTGTACCGATGAACCGAGCACTTTCCTTATTCCGATCTCTTTGATACGTTTGGCCGTGGTAAATGATGCCAGGCCAAACAATCCTAAACAGGCAATAACGATTGCCAGTCCTGAAAAGAGGCTGAGTATGGTCTGTTCCTTCAGGTCTGCTTTGTACATGATATCAAATTTTTGATCCAGGAAACTGTATTCAAAGGGGTAGGCAGGTGCTATTCTTTTATAAGCCTCTTTAATTGTAGTGATACTGGCCTCTATATTTCCTGCCTGTAATCTTATCAGGGCTACCCGTCTTCCCGGATTGGGTGCAATCACCAGTGGATACATCTTTTCTTTCAGCGAAAGAAAGTTAAAGTCCTGCACCACGCCAATGATCCTTCTTCTGGTACTGTCGCGCGAGGTGTTTTGGATCCATTTGCCTAGTGCCTGGTCGGGTGTATATCCAAGTTCTGCCGCTGCAGTTTGATTGATCAGGGCCGCATCGGTTGTGTCGGTGGGAAACTGGGGGGAGAAATCTCTTCCGGCCACCATTTTCAGACCCAATGTCTTTACAAATTCGAAGTCGGCAAATTCTGTCTTGAATTTCCAGGGTTCATCGCCTTTTCCTTCCACGCTGAATGCCATACCGTCAAAATAACCACCCGGTTCACCTGTCATAAGTGATATGGCTTTTACTTCCTTCCTGCTTTGAAGTTCCTGTTTGAACAGGTCTTTACCGTCATAAATGGCCCTGTTATCCAATGGCACAATTACTGTTTGTTCCTCATTGTATCCCAGATCTTTGTTCTTTAAATAGGTCATCTGACTGATAATTATCAGCGTGCAAATAATAAGCAGTACAGAAATGCTGAATTGCACCACTACCAGTGTTTTGCGAAAAAAGGCCCCGCTGTTGCCCAGCCGCAGTTTGCCTCTCAGCGCCTGGATGGGTGAAAAGCCCGAAAGAATAGCAGCCGGATAGCCGCCTGCCAGGAAGCCCACCACCAGGGTCACCAGGGGCAGAAACAGGCAAAGGGGTTTCAGAATGCTTGAGAAACTGAGGGTGTTATCGAGTACGCGGTTGTAAGCCGGTAACAGCAACAATAGCAGGCCAATGGAAATGACGCAGGAAATGGCTGTCAGTAAGATCGATTCTCCGATGAACTGCCAGGCAAGGTGATTGCGCAGGGCACCCATCACTTTACGTAAACCTACTTCCTTGCCCCGTTCTACCGAGCGAATGGTGGAAAGATTGATAAAATTAATACAGGCGATCAAAAGGATCAGCACTGCTACCGATAAGAAAATATACACCACTGTTTTATCGCCTGTTCTTGTTGTGTCGATGGGATTGGGGGGCGTAAAATAACTTTCGTATAAGGGTATCAGATTAAGCTCATATCTTTTACCTGCTTTGGCCATGGTCGTGCTCATGTATTTGTCCATAAAATCAGGCAATTGTTTTTCCAGCTGATTTTTATTGATATGGTCGTTGAGCATTACATAGGTATAAAGCCGGTTGGCCGGCCATTTATTGAAGTTATCGAAGCGGAAGTGTAGCGATAGGGGAGCTACCAGGTCAAATTTTAAATGAGAATTAAAAGGAATGTCTTTGACAATGCCAGTAACGGTTAACAGCGTGCTCTCATCCATTTTCAGCACTTTGCCCATCGGTTCTTCGTTACCAAAATACTTTTTTGCAGTTGTTTCGGTCAATACCACACTGTTAGGATCGTTCAACGCTGTTGCCGGATTGCCTTTTAAAAACGGGAAAGTAAAAAAGGAGAAAAAGCCCGTGTCGGCAAAGATCAGGTTTTTTTCATTGAAAGATTTATTTCCCAATGCAATCAGGTTGTTTGATGGTTCTATCCGCATTACTCTTTTGACCATATCAGGGAAGTCATTTTTCAGGGCTGGTGCATAAGGACCCGAAAGAAAAGAAACGGCCCTTTTGGATCCATTGTCGTCAAACCCTCTAAACACCCGATAGATGTTTTCCCCGTTTGTATGGAATTTGTCGAAACTGAATTCATTGATGACAAAGAGAAAGATCATCATGCAAACGGTGATCCCTATGGCTAAACCAGCAATGTTGATGAATGAAAAAACTTTACTTTTCATCAGGTTACGCCAGGCTATTTTTAAATAATTTTTTATCATACTGCTTTTTTATACGTTGTTGATGCTGTAAAGAGGGGAAAGTGAAGACGCAATGTCCGGTGTAAGGGTACTAAAAAAATGCCAGATTATAAGGCATTGTTAACTAATAAAATAGATTTTCCTTTTTTTTCACCTGTACGTTTCTGATACATTCATTGTTCAGTTTTGTTATAACGGCAACGAATGATCCAGGACGGAAATTAATTAGTAAAAACCGAAACAAGAAGGGGTACTGGTACAGGAAACTATCAGGCATTTTGGGGCTAAATTGCAGTGGTCCCAAATGGTTTGTTGGTAACATCATTTAAAAATATGTTACTGACAAATGCGCTAGCCATGCTTGTAGCTAAGTAACATACAGTAGCGTTGAATAATCTTACTGTCATTTCTTTTTCCAATTACTCAATTATGAATATCCCTAAAGAGTTTGACGCAATCGCGCTGCGTATTACTGAGATTGAAAATCAGTTAAGAATAATTGAAGCCGCCCTTGAAAAACAGAAAAGTGAACCTTATCTGTCGCGCAGAAGGGAAGTATGCAATTTTTTAGTGATTGAAAGGGAAGTATTTACCGCAAGGTTGAATGAACTTAAATGGGTACTGCATGACTAAAAATATTATCGTTACAACAAGGGCTGGATTAGGCGATGTTTTGCTTATTACACCTGCGCTTCGTGCTGTTAAGGAATGTTATTCCGATCATAAGCTGATCGTTTACTGCCTTAAAAAATCGCATCGCGAAGTGCTTTTAAATAATCCCTATATTGATTCCCTGCGTTTGTTGCCGCCTTTATACCTATGGCGCTATCCATATCATTTATTCAGTTACCTGTTTAATAATTCGCGCAGGCAGGGCCATTTTTTTGATACCCAAAAGTTGAAGCATTATAGTATGCGTCCAAACGCCATTCCGGTGTCATGGCTTTATAACAAGAACGTAAAGGAAGTGGTGCCTGAACTTTTTTCCGATCTGGACGTGCGTTTGGAGAATAAGAATGTCCAATTGTTCTTTACAAAACGCGAAGAGGCAAAAGCCCGTCACAGGCTGGCACCCTACAGGAATACTATTATCATGCATGTATATTCCAGAACATCGGTAAACCATATGTGGTCAATAGAGAAATGGGAAGCTCTTGTGAGGGAACTGCCGGAATTTACTTTCATTCAGGTAGGTATGGAAGATGAGCCCCGGGTAAAAGGTGCTATCGATTGGCGGGATAATAAGATGGGCATCCGTGACATTTTTTGTCTTTTGAAATATGCCACGTCGTTTGTTGGGGTGGAATCGTGTATGGGACATGCAACCAATGCATTTGGTTTGCCTGGTGTTGTGTTGTTTGGGGATACAAGTCCGGTGCACTGGGGGCACGATAATAATATCAATATTTATAAGAATGTCAGATGTGCGCCTTGCTTTCATCATCTTAATGGCGACCCTTGTCCTTATACGCATGAATGCATGCGGCTCATCACAGTTGAAGATGTTAAAGCGGCTCTTATCCGGCAGGTGAATGTACAGCAGGTGATGGCTAAACACGTATCCGTTCACCAGCCTGCTGACTATTAATCAGGTGCATTTATGAAAGAAAGAATCGCCATAATTACCGGCGCGGGTTCAGGAATAGGGAAGGCAACCGTTTACAGATTGGCCGAACAGCGCATTCGCATGGTGCTGAATGCCCGTACACTGGAAAACCTGGTAGCTGTTCAAAAAGAGGCTGATCGCATTGCCGGCATCCCTTGTACGCAGATCGTGTGTGGAGATGCGGCTGATGGGCACATCTCTGCTGCCTGCATTGCCCAATGCTTCACTACCTGGAATCAACCGCCGGATATTTTTATAGCCAGTGCGGGAAGGGGATTGCCGGGTACGGTAATTACTTCCAATCCCGAAGAATGGAACAGTCTTATAGATATTAATATAAAAGGATTAATGCATCAGTTAAGACATATTGGTAACAGTATGGTGCAACAAGTAGCAACCGGCCGGGACTGTGTTTTGGACCCACTCGATATTGTGGTGATCGGTTCTACGGTTGGCAGAAATATTTCTCCTTTTAATTCAGTGTACGGCGCCACAAAATTTGCCGCACATGGACTTACAGAAGCATTAAGACGGCAGCTTGGTCCACAGGGCATACGGGTTACATTGATAGAGCCCGGACTTGTACACACTAATTTTCAGGAGTCTGCCGGCTACAGCAGGCAATGGTTTGACGACTATTCAAAGGAAGTAGGTCCCATATTGCAACCCGGCGACATAGCAGCGGTAATAGGCTTTCTGCTCTCCCTGCCGGGTAATGTAAACCTTGATAATATTTCCATTCGGCCTACACGGCAGGCGTATCCTTAAACTATCATTTTTATTTATCGCGAATCTATGCAGGTTAATAATCTGGCTGAACTACTGTCAGTCGTGGTACAGCTGTATCCTGATAATATAGCTATAAAAGATTCCAAAAGATCTTATACTTATGGGCAGTTGTATGACGACGCGCTGAGGATTGCCCAGGTATTTGTTCAACACGGTGTTGAACCGCGGGATAGGGTAGTGGTCATAAGTAAAAAAAATACAGAAAGCCTCCTTGTTTTTTGGGCGGTTGTTTTTTGTGAAGCGATACCTGTCATGCTCGACCATGAAGACGGGTTGCCGGCAAATATTATAAAAGCCAGAGAGGTGAAACCCAAAGCGGTTATACTGGATGCTTTAAATGTACCCACTGTGCCGGATGTTGGATGTGAGAAGGTGCTTGATTTTACAGAGGTATGGATGTCTGTGCAGGAAAACATCAGGATTGTACCCAAAAGTAGTGCCGGGGCTGATGATGTATGTTATATTCTGCTAACCAGTGGAACAACCGGAAAATCGAAAGCGGTACAGATAACGCATGGGAATGTGTTGCATTATGCATACGCCATTCATGCAAAACTGGGTAACCCTGAAAAAGTAAATGCAGTGCACGCGTCCACTTTCGCCGCCGATCTTGGACTTACCAATTTGCTGGTGGCGCTTGTTTCGGGTGGAATGCTTAGGGTCCTGGATAAAAATGAAGCTACCGATCCTGCTATTTTTCATGATATTATTGCTCAGGATCATATTTCTCTGGTTAAAATAACCTCCTCGCACCTACTGGCGCTTATTGCACATCTGAAAGCACCGTATAGAAACCCCATAGATCATGTTGTACTCGGTGGTGAAAAATTGAGTTGGGAAACGATACGCATACTCTTTTCATTGGGGATCTGTACAAACTTATATAATCATTATGGCCCTACCGAAGCTACCATAGGGGCCATTGCGTTTAAAATAGGAGCCGATTCGAAGCATTTTGATGCAACAGGATCTGTTCCATTGGGTACACCGCTCGGAAATGGTTACTGCTTTCTGGATAATCCTGTTGATGGGATTGGTGAATTGTATATAACCGGTCCTGGTATTAGTACCGGTTATTTTGAGAACGAGGCGGAGAACGGTAAAAAGTTTTTCATTAAAGAAATTAAAGGAAAACAATTATGGTGTTACAGAACGGGTGATGTATGCAGAAAACTGGACGATGGTAATTACGAATTTCTTTATAGGACCGACAGGCAGGTAAAAGTAAAAGGATATCGGATTGAACTGGGAGAAATTGAATTGGCCATCTCTGCTTACCCGGGAATTGAAAATGTTATTGTTTGTGTGTCGGATACCCGGGAGCATAACATAGAGGCCTATATTAAAATTCCGAAAGGACTACAGATCGGCAAAGAGCTCCGCAACTGGTTATCGACCCGGCTGGCTGCCTGGAAAATACCAGCTGATTTTTATTTTTATACCGAAGCACCGTATAACTCAAACGGTAAGATCGATTTGAACGCTTTGAAGAAGCAGGTGAAGAAAACCACATCAGTACACCCATTGCCGGGGGATAACGGCCATGGTGATTCCTGGCCCGAACTGGTGGAAGCTACCTGGAAGTTGGTCCTTAGTAAGGATGAAATAGCCCAATCGGACAATTTTTTTGAGATCGGTGGAGACTCCCTGCTGGCAATTCAACTAACAGGCAGATTACAAAGGCATGGCTATAAGATCCATATCAGCGACCTGAATAATAACAGCACGTTTGGAGATTTCATATTGTTGGATCCTGAAAGGCTAACAGATATACAGGTGCCCGTCAACAAAAATGATTCCCGTCGGCTCACTTTTTCACAACAACAATTTCTTCGGAGAAATAACTTCGATCAGAATGCCTATTGTCAGGCTATATTGCTTCAAACGGAAAATAAAATACAAATCAGGGAAATGGTTTTGGCTGTACATTATGTAATGGAAAGCCATGCTGAACTCACTAAGCCGTTCAAAAAAAATGCAGGGAATCATCAGGCTGTGGCCAATCGCTTTTCCAGCCGGAATGTGGATGTAACGGTTATAAACAACAACAAACCGGTTTCTGTACAAATACAGGAAACCTGCAGTCAGCTGATGACCAGGATAGCTATCGAAAAGGGCTGTTTATTCCTGGTGAATTTGTTTATTGACCCAGGGGGGGATGATTATATTTACTTATTATGCCATCACCTGTGCGTCGATGTAGTTTCATGGAATATTATAATCGATGAGCTGTGCGAATATTATGACAGGTTGCTTAAAAACGAGCAGGTGCTGATCACCCGTGAAAATACAGTTGATCATTTTTTCGACGAACTTTCGGGTAAGGTATTTAGCAATGAAATACCCGGCGTTATCAGCGATCCGGAAATGTATAGGCTGCCTGTTTCCGATAATAATTATGCGCCGGTAAAGCCTATAGAAGTTAGCCATATCGTTGTGCCTGAAGGTCTTTCCCTGATATTGCGCAATATGCAGGAGCAGGGAAAGGCTGCTTCCTTATGCGGATTTTTGTTAAGTGCTTTGGGTAATGCCGTGCTGCAGGAGTTCGCCGTACCTGAAATAACAATCGATATGGAATTTCATGGCCGGCCGCAGCACAAAGAGCTGCCTGACTTAAGCAGGTCAGTGGCCTGGTGGGCCACTACCTGGCCTGTACACATTGAAGCCGGAAAATCGGATCCTGCTGCATGTGCCGATCTGATACAAAAGATTGGCCTGGTCGCAAATGAACTGAACTTGTTATATGACCAGTTTGCACGAAGTACTACCAGCTATGCCGACATTCGTTTCAATTATCTGGGAGTTTTTCCTGAGTTTTTGGGCAATGACAGTTTACGGCTTCAACCTGCTTATTTTAACGCAGGGCCTACAAGAACCAATAGGGCACTTGACGAGTATAAGCTCAACTTTACAGCCCGATTCATAGGGAAATTGCTGCGTATCGATGTGCAATATCATTTGAATATATTATCGGCTGAGCGTATTCATAATATAATCAGCAGGTTCTTTAAATTGCTAAAGAACAGTTTAAATGGTAGGGATACCGGATCCGAAGCAATACGGTTGCCTTTTGTTATAAGCAATATGCCTTCCGTAGGCCAGCCTTTATATAACCTGAGAATGAAGGCCGGTAAGCCGAGGGGAAAAAAGACTGTTTTTCTTACCGGTGCTACCGGGTTTCTTGGCATTCATCTGTTGCACGAACTATGCAACAATGAGGCTGTAGAGATTTATTGCCTTGTAAGGGGAAAAGATCACCAGCATGCGGTGCACAGGCTTGAAAGCGTTTACCGTTACTTTTTTAATGAATGGCCCGAAGAAAGAATGCATCGTATTCGTGTGATAAAAGGGGATCTTTTAGCGGAACATTTCGGGATACCGGCAGCCTCCTATGAGGAGATCGCCAATAATACAGATGTGATCCTGCATGCGGCTGCAGATACTAACCTGTTGAAAAGTTATAAAGAATTAATGCCTGCAAATATTCTTGCTACACAGCATGTCATCGAATTGGCGGAAGCAGGAAAAAATAAAGCGCTTCATTACATTTCTACACTTGCTGTTAGCGGAGGTGTACCAAATGGCATTGATAAGGACTTCTCGGAAGATGATTTTAACTATGGACAGTTTTTTATCTCCGATTATGAAAGAACCAAATTCGATGCCGAAAATATGGTCCGCGCCTTTTCCAGAAAAGGCGGTACTGCGAGTATCTACCGGGTGGGACATATCGCAGCTGATTCGCAGTATGGAAAATTTCAGCAGAATATTCACCATAACAGGGTCTTTCAGTTAATTAAGGGAATGATCTGCTTAAAAAAGATCCCGAATGTTTATAACGAACTGGTCTCATTCTCTTATGTTGACGTTGTTGCGAAAGGCATCAGCCATTTCTGTTTGGAAGGGGCTGATCATCAACCTGATTGCCTGCATATCGACAGTTCCTATTACTACTCTTTTGTTCAGATAGCCGACCTGCTTCGCCAATTGGGCTATGACATCGATATTGTTAATATGCCTGCTTACAAAAGCGCAATCGCCGGTTTAGGCAGTACAGCCGTAGATAAAAGATCCATTGATTTAATGGATACCTGGATTCAGCGATCTGTTGATTTTCCAAGAAAAGTGAACTATATAAATAAGAAGACCCTCGATTTAATGGCTGAGGCCGGACTATATTTCCCCGATATAAATGTTGAATGGTTCTCCCGCATGCTTCAGGAAGGGGTAAACGCAGGGTATTTTCCTACTGCGTCCGATGCCAATCAGCTATCTTGCTTCACTAAGGCATAAGCGTAAACCTTTAATTGCTGCTTTCCTCCCCCCACATCCGTATGTACGTGTATGTTATTCTGACTTTTTAGATTAGAATTATTTCTCATCCCTCCCGTGTTGCTTTTTCCTTGTAAGAATTAATTTGGCACACTTATCATCCTAAAGTGCGCATTTATTACCTAAAATGCGCGTTTACAAAATTGCATAACATGTAAACTGTATTTTCATTAAATTTAATGAAGTAATGAAGTTGTTATTTCATTGTTATGTAACATCAATTTGTTGGGTTGACATATATTTATCCATAAAATTGATGTTCGTAAAGTAATATTTAATTTTTAATACATAAACCTTATGCCTATTCCTGCTATCAATGTAGCCATTGTGGATGATCACACCTTGTTCCGCAAAACTTTAAAAGCGTATATAACTGAACAAAGGAATCTAAATGTGGTAATTAGCTCGCCCGATGTCCCCGATCTGCTGAATAAATTAAAAGATTTTACAGTTCATGTTCTGATTATGGATGTATATATGCCTAAGGTAAGCGGCAATGAGGCCGTGAATTTAATCAGAAGCAAATACCCGGATATAAAAATATTGGTTTTATCTATGTGTACCGATATGGACCTGCTGAGTGATATGTTGGATGCAGGTGTTTATAGTATAATCTCAAAAGCAGATGAGCCTGAAGAGCTGATTCGTGCAATTACCTCCCTTTCCGAACAAAGGATATACCGTAATAAAATGTTTACCGATTTGATGTACTGGAACAAACAGAATACTATAAAGACATATAGTTATTTACGTCCCATAGCATTGAACGACAGAGAAAAAGAGATCCTCGGCCTTTTGTGGGAAGAGAAAAGTAATAAGGAAATTGCCGACCATCTGTTTTTAAGTATAAGATCTATTGAAAAAATACGACAGGATCTGAAAGAGAAAATAGGCGTTAAATCAACAATAGGATTACTGAAGTACGCCATTGAAAAAAAAATCATCATCTTAAATCCCTGGCATCTTAATGTAAAGAATGGTGACAATGGTTATTCGCTTATTCAATAATAACAGGTTGATCTTTCAAAAGCAAAAAGCCAGTTATACAATGTATAGCTGGCTTTTTGCTTTTGTTGCTGAACTGAATTGCCTTCGGGATTGCCTGTCGATGTTACCTCATTGCTTTCTCCGGGGCGGAAAGCACAGAGGTATCATAGAGGAGGCATAGAGAGGCTATATCGCTATAAGGTCGCTATAAAGACGGTAGTAAAACGGGCGTTTTGAAAGAATTGTTTGTAACTTCCCTTACGGGAATGTATAGGAGCAATAATTATTTAAACTACTAAATTTTTTAAATATAGCCAAACGGTAAGTTGTTCCAGACTTGCTGAAATCAAACCTTAACTACCAAATCCCCAATATTTTAACTTGATACCAATTTTTCAATATGATCCGTTTTGTTTTTCTGCTTTCCCGAACAAGTTCGGAACGCTGCCAGAAAAACAAAACCCTTCCGCCTGCTGGCGAAAGGGTTTCTGTTGCCCGACCTGGATTCGAACCAAGACAAACTGAACCAAAATCAGTTGTACTACCATTATACTATCGGGCAGCCTTGGTCCCTTTTGTAAAGGGAGTGCAAAAGTAGGGGCTTTTGTTCTTTCTCCCAAGGAAAATGACATAAATTCTTTATTTTTTCAGAAGATTTTTTTCTCGAGCAGCTGGTTTGTAACCGATTACCTTATCAATAAAAATTCACATGAGAACATTTAATCGTCGTTCATTTTTACAGAGCGTCAGGTCCCTCACTGCAGGAACGGCTTTGGCAACCCTGACCCAGCCGGCCTGGAGCCGCCACCTGAACCAGGCGCTGGCAACCGCCAGCAATAAATCGCCGGGTGAACTGGCCTCTGATGAAGACTTCTGGCATTACATTCAACAATCCTACACGGTTAGCCCCTCCATCATCAATTTAAACAATGGCGGCGTGGCCCCTTCACCCATCCCGGTGCAGGAAGCCATGAAACGCAATTTCGACCAGGTAAATGAAGCGCCCAGCTACTATATGTGGCGTATTATGGACCAGGGGCGGGAACCCCTTCGCCGTAACCTGGCCCGCATAGCCGGCTGTGATTCCGAAGAAATTGCTATTCAGCGTAATGCGTCTGAGGCGCTGGAGACCATCATCTTTGGTTTGTCCCTTAAAGCGGGCGATGAAGTGGTGCTTTCCAAACAGGATTATCCCAATATGATCAATGCCTGGAAACAGCGGGAACAACGCGATGGCATTAAACTCGTTTGGGTAGACCTGCCGCTGCCCAGTGAAAATAACGACCAACTGGTAAAACTGTATACCCAGGCCTTTACCCCCAACACCAGGGTGGTACACCTGACCCATGTAATTAACTGGAACGGGCAAATAATGCCTGTACGAAAAATTGCCGATGCTGCCTATTTGAGGCACATTGAAGTAGTGGTGGATGGCGCTCACAGCTTTGCGCATTTTCAATTCAAGGTGACTGATCTGGGCGCCGATTATTTTGGCAGCAGCCTGCATAAATGGCTTAGTGCCTGTATTGGGGTAGGGGTGTTGTATGTAAAAAAGGAAAAGATCAAAAACCTGTACCCGCTATTTGCAGCACCGGATGCGCGGGCTGATGATATTCGCAAATTTGAGAACCTGGGTACCCGTCCTTTCTTTATTGAACAGGCAGTGGGTAAGGCCATCGAATTTTATGAAATGATCGGCGCCGAGCGCAAGGAGCAGCGTTTGTTCTATCTTAAAAATTACTGGATGAACAAAGTGAAAGATATTCCGGGTATCGAATTCGGCACTTCCATGAAACCGGGTTTTGGCTGCGGCATTGGGCTGGTGAATTATAATGCACCGGGTTTTACCCCTGCCGACCTCGACGTTTTTTTATGGAACAAATATAGAATTCATACAACCAACGTTAATTGGGAGCTCATAAGAGGGGTGCGTATAACCCCCAACGTGTATACTACTACTGGCCAGCTTGATATACTGGCGGAAGGAATAAATGATTTTGTGACGAACTGGAAGAAGAAAGCGAAGTAGGAGGTAAGAAGTAGGAGGTAAGAAATGCGGGAACATCGTATTTCTTACCTCTTTTGCTTATAATAAAGTTATATCACTTTAACCAGATAAATGTGTCTTCTACCCTTATTAACCAGCATGTACTGGCCATGGAGCAATAAAGATGGATTGACATTTAGTTGAACATCCTCAATCTTTTTACGATTGATGCTTACTCCGCCTCCCTGCACCATTTTACGGGCTTCTCCTTTACTGGGGAAGATCTTTGTTTCGGCCAGGAACGTGACTACATCGACGCCTGCCTGCACTTTTGACAATTCATAGTCAAATTGCTGAACCCCTTCCAGGTTTTGCAGGTCTTCAATAGTCAGCGATTCAGCCGGTGCTTCCTTTTGTTCAAAGAGTTTTTTAGTGGTTTCCAACGCAGCCTGATAACCGGCTTCGCCATGTACAAAAACGGTTACTTCTTTAGCCAGCGTTTTTTGCAATAAGCGGGCGGCTGCATCTTTATGGTGTTCTTCTATTAATTGTTCAATGGTCTCCTGGGGCAGGAACGTAAAAATTTTTATCCATTTTTCAGCATCTGCATCGGCAGCGTTGAACCAGAACTGGTAAAATTCATAGGGCGAAGTTTTTTCTGCCGACAACCATATATTGCCTTTTTCGCTTTTCCCGAATTTACCGCCGTCAGACTTGGTCAACAGCGGGCAGGTAAGCGCGAATGCTTCCCCACCAGCCTTACGGCGAATGAATTCCGTGCCTGTGGTGATGTTACCCCATTGGTCGCTGCCACCCATTTGCAGTTTACAGTGTTTATGCTGGTACAGCCAGTAGAAGTCATATCCCTGCATCAGCTGGTATGCAAACTCGGTATAACTGATACCGGTATCGCCTTCGATGCGTTTTTTTACACTATCCTTGGCCATCATGTAGTTGACCGTGATATGCTTGCCTGCATCGCGCAGGAATTGAATGAACGAGATGTCTTTGAACCAGTCGTAGTTATTGGCCATTTCGGCCGCATTGGGTTTGGAGGCATCAAAATCAAGGAATTGCATTAACTGATTTTTTATGCCATCCAGGTTTTTCTGCAGCTGTTCTTCGCTTAAAAAGTTTCTTTCTTCACTTTTTCCGCTGGGGTCGCCGATCATGCCGGTAGCGCCGCCTACCAGAGCAATGGGTTTATGGCCTGCCCGTTGCATGTGTACCAGCAATAAGATAGGTACGAGGCTCCCAATATGAAGACTATCCGAAGTGGGGTCGAAGCCGATATAGCCGGTGGTCATTTCTTTGTTCAACTGATCTTCGGTTCCGGGCATAATATCCTGTATCATACCCCGCCATTTAAGTTCTGCTACCAGGTTCATATTATATTGACATTAAACGAGTAATAAAATGATTTCGCATTGCCAACCTTATGGGTTTACTTTGCGTATTCCTACATATTTCACCGGTAATTAATAGATGATTTTATGTAGTAAATCAATGATTTATGCAAATGTAAGGATTACCGGAACTTTGGCTGAAAGATGCAATATTTTAATTGTAAAATCGTTTGTTTATATTGGCCCCGACCCTGTTTAAAAGCGGCTCTTTGCCAACACAATTAAAGCTCACTTTGCCAACGGGTGCAGCCAATATCCTAAAGAAATAGTCTATTCATCAAGTTGCTTATTTCGAAAATTGGATCAATGAAAAGGACCCGTTTTTACGTTACCCTGTCTGTATTGTTGTTACAGCAAGTTTCCCATGCGCAGTTTCGTAAATATTCTAATGAGTTTTTGAATATTGGGGCAGGAGCCCGTGGATTGGCTATGGCCAGTGCACAGGTAGCTTCGGTAAGCGATGGTACAGCTGGTTACTGGAACCCTGCCGGATTGGTAAATGTGAAAGACAATCCCCAGCTTAATTTAATGCACGCCGAGTATTTTGCCGGAATAGGTAAATACGATTACGGCAGTTTGGCCATACCGTTAAAAGACAATAAACGGGTATTAGGCCTTTCGCTCTTACGGTTTGCGGTAGATGACATTCCCAATACCGTTTTCCTGGTTGAACCGGATGGCTCTATCAATTTCAGCAATATCACCACTTTTTCTTCTGCCGATTATGCTTTCCTTTTTTCTCTGGCTCAGCCCATAAAAACTACCGGTAAAAGTAAGATCAGCGGGGGTATCAATGCCAAGATCATTCACCGCAAAGCGGGAGACCTGGCTTCGGCCTGGGGTTTTGGTTTTGATGCAGGTATCCAGATCGTGAATGCCAAATGGAAGGTGGGTATTATGGCCCGTGATGTTACCACTACCTTCAACGCCTGGTCGTACAGCCTGCCTGAAAAAATGCGGGAGGTGTTTTATTATACCGGTAACGATATTCCCAGTAAATCAACTGAGTTGACCGCCCCCAAATTAATAGTGGGCGGCAATTATAATTTTAAGCTCAGTAAGAATTTAAACCTGATGGCGGAGGCCAATTTCGACCTCACGTTTGATGGCCGTCGTAATACTGTCATCAGCTCCAGCGTGGTAAGCCTTGACCCCAAACTGGGACTGGAAGCTTCCTGGAAGAATGTGTTCTTTGTACGGGGCGGTATTAATAATTTTCAAAGGGCGTTGGATGATGACGATATCACCAATACAAAGAAAGTATGGATTTATCAACCTGCTGTAGGCGCCGGTTTCAGAATTTCGAATGTGTTGATAGATTATGCTTTTACCAACCTCGCAAATCAATCGAATCCGTTATATACCCATGTGTTTTCATTAAGAGTGGACTTGATTAAAAAGGGAAACAAAAAGTAAACGACCCTATTGAAAGGAATCTGAAACTTGTATAACTATGAGGAAGATTTTAACCCTGTTACTATTGGTGGCGGGCTTTACCGCGTTTAGCCAGAAGTACAATCATGAATGGATCCATTATTCCCAAACCTATTATAAAATCAGGATTGCAAACGACGGTTTGTACCGCATTCCTAAAACTTTGCTGGATGCCTATGGCCTCGGCGGGGCACAGGTGCAGTTTCTGGAGCTATGGCGAAACGGGGAAAGGGTACCATTTTACCCATCCGTATCGAGCGGCGTGTTGCCTTCAAACGGTTATATCGAGTTCTGGGGTGAAAAAAATGATGGTAAACCTGATAATGCATTATACAGAGACCCATCGTATCAACATACCAAAGTTTACAGTTTACAATCGGATACGGCTACTTACTTTCTGAGTGTAAGTAACAATACTGCCGCCGGCATCAGGTATATTGATGTGAACAATGATGTGGCGGGCAATTCATTGCCGGTTGAACCCTATTTCATGTACACCTCTGGATACTATTATGGAACAACGCCTGGTAATAAACCCAACCTGGGTGTTGCATGGAATGTAGGTTCAGATGTATATTCTTCCAGCTACGACGAAGGCGAGTTTTTTGCCAGTCCCAATATCGATCCTGCAAGTACTCTCAGTACACCTTTAGTTAATTTAAATGTATATCCTGCGGGGCAGCCTTCCATTCTGAAGTTTGGCGCTGCTGGTAATGCTTCCAATACCCGGAATATAGTAGTGCGGGCTAATGGGGTTACAGTAAAGGATACTGTGATGAGCTATTATGATGATCTTGTTACTACAGCCCCGATCGATAACAACAGTATCAGCAGCGGTTCGTTAACGGTATCGTTTAATAATAGCTGTATCAGTGGTACAGATCGAATGGTGGTGTCGTTCCTTGAGTTGACCTACCCGCGAACATTCAACTTTAACGGGGCCAGTAATTTTAAATTCGAATTACCTGCCAAGTCAGGCGGTTATTTTCTGAGAATCAGCAATTTTGCTTTCGGTGGCGCATTGCCTGTGTTGTATGATAGAAAGAATGGAGAAAGATATACAGCCAACCTCAATGGCGGAGTAGTAGAATTTGCCTTGCCTGGATCGGCTGTCAGCCGGCATCTGGTGCTGGTAAGTGAAGATGGTTCCAATATCAGTACGGTAACGACTATGTCTTCCCGCAATTTTGTTAATTATAAAGCGCTTGCTGCTACCGGCCAGGCCATGTACATCATAGTTTCTAACCCGATCCTGTATGTAGGTTCAAATGGTAACAACCCGGTGCAGGATTACAAAAGCTATCGGGAATCAGCAGCAGGGGGTAATAAAAAAGTGATGATTGCCGAGATAGGCGACCTGGTTGATCAGTTTGCTTTTGGGATTAATAAACACCCGTTGTCTGTACGTAATTTCATCAGGTATGCGAGGGATAGTTTTCCGAAACCCCCGGAAAATGTGTTCCTGATTGGAAAGGGCGTAACTTATTACGAATATCAGGTGGGTGACCGGGCTCCCGGTGGTTATCCGCTGAACAATCAGCTTAATCTGGTGCCTACGTTTGGGTACCCCGGGTCAGATAACCTGTTGAGTGCTGAAGACCTGACTGTACCAGTAGCCACTACTCCCATTGGCCGGTTATCGGTGGTGGCAGGAAAAGAAATCGAGGATTACCTGGAGAAGGTGAAAGAGTATGAGCTGGTTCAAAAAAATGCAGGCAATACCATTGCTGACAGGGCATGGATGAAGAATGTTGTGCATGTGACCGGATCTACCGATTCCTATCTGGGAACTGTGCTGTGTAATTACATGGATATCTATAGACGCATTATTGAAGATACCCTGTATGGGGGGCATGTATATACATTTTGTAAAGCTTCAACGAGTGATATAGATCAATTTTCCCCGGATAGATTATCGAAATTGTTTACTGAAGGGATTTCTTTCCTTACTTATTTTGGGCACTCTTCTGCAACTACGCTTGAATTTAATATAGAAGACCCTTACCATTACAATAACCAGGGCAAGTACCCGGTATTTTTTGTAAATGGTTGTAAGGCGGGTGACTTTTTTACTTATTACGCCCCGCGGTTGCAGGTGAATGAAACATTGTCTGAAAAGTTTACCCTGGCCAAACAGCGTGGAGCCATTGCTTTTATAGCCAGTACTCACTTTGGTGTAGTGAACTATTTGAATATGTATTTGTCGAGTTTGTACCAGATCCTCAGCTCCGGTGATTTTGACAAACCTTTGGGAGTTACCATGCGTGATGCATTTCAAAATATGATCAATGGTGTAGGTTCATATGATTTTTATGCCCGTATGCATGCTGAGCAAATGACCCTGAACGGCGATCCGGCAATAGTGATCAATGCACAACCCAAGCCTGATTATGTGATCGAGCAATCATTGATAAAAGTTACCCCGGTCTTTATTTCCCTGGCTGAAAAAGAGTTTGATGTAAAAGTGATAGTGAAGAACCTGGGGAAGGCAGTTTCTGATTCGGTTTTGTTTGAAATAAAGCAACAATATCCCAATGGAACAACCGGCGTTTTATTCAGTCAAAAAATAAGGGGTGTTAGAGAATCTGATTCCGTGGTGCTTACGGTACCACTTTTGGCTACCCGTGATAAAGGATTGAATAAGATAATTGCTACCATAGATGGAAATGGAGCTATTACTGAAATCTCTGAAAGTAATAATACTGCTTCACAAGATTTTTACATATATGAAGATGAAGCACGGCCGGTATTCCCGTATGCATATGCCATTACTAATGATGCCACTGAAAAACTGATCGCATCTACCGCCAATCCGGAAAGTGTGAGTAAAAACTGGGTAATGGAAATTGATACGGCCGGTGCATTTAATTCGAATTTGTTAATAAGGAAAACCATTACCACCGGGGGAGGAATAATTGAATTTGATCCGGGGCTTCATTACCTGGATAGCACGGTTTACTACTGGCGCATAGCTCCCGACATGCCTAATCCAAACGACATCAGGTGGAACACAGTGTCCTTTACGTACATCAATGGTCATGTAGACGGGTTCAGTCAATCGCAATACCACCAGTTCAAAGACGACGAAACTGTCAGGGTCTTCCTTGATTCTGTGGATCATACCTGGAAATATGGGACCAGGGAGAATTCTATTTTGATAAATAATGGTGTTTTCCCTGCTGCCGCCACTCAGGCGAAGGACATTGGCGTTACTATTAATTATGACGACAAGATCCAGAGCGTTTGTAGCGTTTCAGGTCTGGTATTTTATGTGTTCGATTCAGTATCCCTGGCTGCCTGGTATAATAATGACGCACTTCTACCCGGGCGGTTTGGCAGTGATCCTGTTTGTGGTGTTAATCGCAGATGGCAATTCCAATTTAATTTTTCACAGGCAGATACAGCAAAACGGAGAGCGATATTGAACTTTTTGGATATGATACCATCGGGATCATATGTGGCAGTCAATAATATTTTTACCAGCGATTATCCATGGATGAATATGTTTGCCAGTGAATGGCAGAATGATACGGCTTATTTTGGCCATAATAATTCGATCTATCACCGGTTGTTGGAGCAGGGATTTGTGGGAGTTGATTCTGTAAACACAACAAGGGCTTTCATCTTCCTGTACCGGAAAGACCGGCGAAGTCTTTTTCCGCCCCAATACGTTATTGGTCCTGGTGGTTTAGACATTGCAAAACGGATCTCTCTCTTAACAAAGATAATCACCCCCGATACGCTGGGGTATATCAATTCGCCGAAGTTTGGGCCTGCTGCGAAATGGCGAAGGGTTGTATGGGATGGAAAATCAATTGAAAATCCATCAAATGACAATCCGACTGTGGACGTAGTAGGAAGTGATTATACTGGTAAGGAAACGGTGCTGTTCACGCTTGATAAAAATACCCGCGATTTTGACATCTCAAATATCGATATCAGATTCTATCCATTTGTGCAGTTAAAGATGCGGAACATTGACTCAATAACCGTTTCACCATTTCAGTTGAAATACTGGCGTGTTTTATATGATCCGGTACCTGAAGGAGCGCTGGCTGCGAACATTGCCTTCTCCGCAAGGGACACAGCATTCCTAAGCGAGAAAGTACCCTTCTCCATCGCCTATAAAAATATCAGTAAGCTCAATTTTGACAGCATGCTGGTAAGGGTAAGCATTATTGACAGGAATAACAATACGCATGTGCTTTCTTACTCAAAGTATAAGCCTATCGTTGCTGGTGATACTATCCTGGTGCAGGCAATGGTAGATACAAAAGATTATGCCGGGAACAATGTGGTGCAAATAGAAGTGAACCCTGATAATGATAAGCCGGAGTATTATCATTTCAACAATGTGTTGTACCATAATTTGTATGTTATTGCTGACCAAACCAGTCCGTTAATGGATGTAACCTTCGACGGAGTGCATATCCTGAATAAAGATATTGTGTCTGCAAAACCACATATCCAGATCAAGATAAAGGACGAAAGCATGTACAGGCTGCTGAGTGATACCTCTATCAGTACCGTGCAGGTCAAATACCCTGATGGCAACTTGCGTACTTATCACTTTAATGATGGAGATACCCTGCGATTTATACCTGCAACCAGTACCTCCGATAATACCGCTACCATTGAATTTACGCCACAGTTCACCTCCCAGATAAACCCAGAGGGTGATGATTATGAGCTTGTAGTAACCGGTAAGGATGCAAGTGGAAATAAAACAGGTAATATGGCTTACCGGATTGGGTTCCGGGTTATTGCCAAACCAATGATCTCTAATTTGTTGAATTATCCAAATCCGTTTAGTACATCAACGGCCTTCGTGTTTACTTTAACCGGTAGTGAAATACCACAGAACCTGCGGATCCAGATTCTGACAGTGACCGGTAAAATTGTAAGAGAGATCACGACGAATGAGCTGGGCCCATTGCATATTGGTAGAAATATTACCGACTACAAATGGGATGGCAGGGATCAGTATGGCGATAAACTGGCCAATGGGGTTTACCTGTACCGGGTAATCACTTCGCTGAATGGTAAAACACTCGATAAATATAAAGCGTCGGGCGACAATACCGATAAATACTTTAACAACGGGTATGGTAAAATGTACCTGATGCATTAGTATGATAATTACGTCATGGAAAAAGTATCAATCCTTTGGGTTGATACTTTTTTTATAGCCGGAACATTTGAATTAATTTGCGAAATATGGCCACCAGTCAGCTTTCAACTAAACAATTGCCTGCATTGACCGGTCTCCGGTTTATTGCAGTTGTAATGATTTTCTTATTTCATTCCAATACGCCGGCGCCCACATCGTACATACATGCAGTATTTCAACAATTTTATTTAGGGGTGAATGTCTTTTTTGTGCTGAGCGGCTTTTTGATCTGCTATAACTATGGGAAAGAAGGCGAACTGAATAAACAATTTCTGAAAAAGTATTATGTAAACCGGGTGGCCCGCATAATCCCACTCTATTATATCCTGCTTACATGTACGTTTATTATTTTGCATTTCCGGCGGCCCGACATAGTGCATTTGGTTGGTATTTATTTTCTTAATCTGTCATTTCTAAATGGGTTTTCATCGTGGTATATGTTTTCAGGCATTTACCCGGCCTGGAGCCTGACTCCCGAAGTGACCTTTTATATCTTATTCCCCTTTATATATTTGCTTATTGTCACGATGAACTGGTGGTGGCAACAAGTTATTTTTTTTTGGATCGTAGGGTTATTGCTGGTGCTGTTCTTTTTTTATTTTCCATTCAGGGGATTTTTTGATAACATTCATTTTCTGCTTTTGACGACCTTTTTTGGCCGGTGCTTCGAGTTTTTCACGGGTATATGGCTGGCTTTCCGGTTCAGGCAGTGGCAGGCAAAACAGGTTGCTACGCCCCCGCCTGCAAAACGATCCATACCTTATACAGTAACAGGGGGGTGTTTGTCATTGATGGTGATCATTATAGCTGCATTGATAAGTCCTGATAAGGCTGTAGCGCAGTACCCTGTGGGTAAGGTGCTGAGTATGTTTGTTTTTCCTGTTAGTGTTGCGGTATTACTATTTGGGTTGATCACCGAAATTACCTGGTTCAGCCGGTTGTTATCAACATCCCTGTTCAAGGTGCTGGGAAAAAGTGCGTATGCATTGTTCCTGATCCATGGCGGCTTTATTGCTGATTGGCTGTTGTCTTTTCTGAATTTAAATTTATTCCTTGTCTTTATCTCATTAGTGTTGTTATCGATCCTGTTGTATTACCTCGTAGAGCGGCCATTGAATAACTGGCTCAGGATAGAATAATCGGGTTATTGACCACGCGATTGCAACATAAGAACCAATTTGTTTATGGCCGGTAAAGCCAATAGCAATAAATAGGGTGAAATTGTAAGGAACCAGCGATTGTGCCAGTCGTCGCAGGTAAGCAAGGTAGTGCCGAGCGTGATCAGGATCAATCCGGACACATACAACAGCGGATAAGCCTGGTGCTTTCGCCACCAATTAATACTTAAAATCGCAAGGGCATATAACGGGTAAAAATAAGCTGCCAAAAGTATATTATGTCCCGTACTGTAATAGGGGCGCATCAAAGCAAAGAACGATTTGCATTTAAACAATGCAAGCCGGGAGAACTGGCTGAAGTTATGGGTGATATAATATAAAAGTCCATACACGCTATTTCCATTGGACGTTGAATCTATAGCCGCAGGCTGGTTGAGGGTTGGGAAGCCACAAATGATATGTTCTTCACGGTAGGGCAACATGAAATCAAGGTCGCCTCCACTACCCAGCAGCGTATTGAGGACCCAGATAAAGATAACGGCTACTGTACATGTGATGGCTATCTTCAACTTTATATCCATGTTTTTAAGAAAGGCAAAAAACAGATAAATAAAAGCGACAGGCACGAATAATATACCTGTAGGGCGGGTGATACAAAGAATAGCCAGTGCTGTGAGAATTCCGGTAAAACGTAACGGCGTTAACTTTGATAGTTGCAGCATGTACGTACTGAAAAGAATAGTAAAGCTATAGAAAATGGATTCTGTTTGCAGGTATACATTGAATTCCTGAAAGGGGTAATTCAACAATAACAGGAGGGTACCAATAAAAGCTGTTTCGTACGGAAATAATCGGCCGAGCAGTTGGTAAAATGACCAGGTAGCCAGAGCGCTGAAAAGCAGCTGTACAACCAATGCAAATGAATAGCCAAGGCCTGTTTTAAATGCAATGGCCAACAGGCCGATCTGGGTAAAATAAAGCCAGTATTTGGGTGCGCTTAAAGTACCTGTGGCTAAAAAGCCATGGCCTTCGGTAATATATTTCTCAGGTTCGCCTGTGGTAATAATACCATGATGGTAAATGAAAATACCCTGAATGATTGCCCATATAACAAAAAGGGGCAGAAAGCCCAATCGTATATATTGCTTCATCGGGTTAAATTGTTTTTCAGTTTTAAGAAATAACTTTCATAAAAAAAATAACTGATAATACTGAGTATGAAGCTGATCAGTAAGCATATGATCTCAGGCAAATACTTAACTACAGGAGCATGAAACAACTGTTGCAATATAGTGCTTATTCCCTGAAGGCAACTGTCCAGTACGAGAAGATGAAAAATATACAATCCAAAAGATATCTTTCCAATGAATCGTAAAGCAGGGTTCTTTAACACAGCTGTTAATGAACCGGGATTATGGATGGTATTGTAAAGCACCGATGCAAATAGAAAAGCAAATGCCGAATAGCCAATAGTTGTATTAAAAGCTGAAGTAGGCCATGGCGTTTTTATTACTAGTATGCCGGCGATTATTACCAGGGCGCCTGCTATGCCCAGCCACTTTATGATGGCTGCTTGTTTTTTATCGGGAGAAACAAAGTAGATCAAAGCACCACAGGCCAATGGATCTATGCGGCACAGCGTATGAAAATAATATATCGGTTGGTTATTGAAGTAATAAAGAATATTTCTGAATACCAATACGAAAATGATGATGCCCCATAAAATGTTTTTAAAGTGTTTGTTCTTATAAAAAGCATACAGGAACAGGGGCCACACCAGGTAAAACTGTTCCTCGATGGCCAAAGACCATAAATGGATCAGGTGCCCTTCCGGCGGACGGGTGTGCAGGAATAACCAGTTTTGAAGGAAGAGCAGATAACGGGCCTTATTGTTTAAATAAAAATCAAAACGATGGATGTTTTGCGGACTTACTATTATATAAATGCCCGCATAGAAAAGAATCAGCACGAGGTAATATAACGGTAGAATGCGCAACGCCCTGTTCCTGTAAAACAAGACATAGCGATTGGGATGGTCATTGTTCTCTATGAGGCGTTTGGTGATTAGGTATCCGGAAAGAACAAAGAACAGATCAACCCCCGACCAGCCGGGTTGCACCCAGTTGGTATATTTTACAAAATAATGATAACTGATAACCAGTAAGATGGCCACACCACGTAACCCATCCAGGGCAGGAATATATTTGCCGGCCCCGTTAGCGGAAATTGCGTGGGATGGCTGTGTCTGCATCCCGAAGCCACTTACAGGTGCTTCCAAAAGGCGGGAGTTTTGAAATTTTTAAACGGTTGTCTTGTTCACCTGATGGATCCGGTTCACATATTTCCCTACCATATCAAACTCAAGGTTCACTGTTGTTCCCGACTGGATGTTCTGAATGTTTGTGTGTTCGAAGGTATAGGGTATGATGGCCACTGTAAACTCGTTAACGCTTACATTGAAAATGGTAAGGCTGATGCCATTCAGGCTGATGGAGCCTTTTTCAATGATGAGGCTGGAGAACTGGTCGGGAAAGCGGAAGCGAAACTCCCAGCTACCATCCAGTGCTTTTCTTTCAATACAGGTGGCGGTGGTGTCAACATGGCCCTGAACAATATGGCCATCGAGCCGGCCATTCATGATCATACAGCGTTCCAGGTTCACTATGTCGCCTTTTTGCCAGTGACCGATATTGCTTTTTTGAAGCGTTTCGGCAATGGCTGTTACCCTGTGGCGGCTGTCCTGCAGCGCTTCCACTGTGAGGCAAACGCCGTTGTGGGAAATACTTTGGTCTACTTTTAATTCGTGGGAGAGGGGAGAAGAGATCCAGAATGTTTTATTGGTACCTGTAACTATCACTTCTTCTACCTGGCCGATGGTTTCGATTATTCCTGTAAACATGGGGCAAAAATCGGATTTTTAGGGGGATTTTGTGAATTTTGGAAAATTCGGCTATATTTGCAGTCCTAAAACGCCTTAAAGGAGGTATATAATATATGCTCATTATCGATTCAAAAGATTGCGAAAATATCGACAAAGCCCTCAAAAAGTACAAAAAGAAATTTGAGAAAGCTAAGATCCTGGTGCAACTGAGAGCTCGTCAGTCTTACACTAAGCCGTCGGTAGAACGTCGTAACGTTGTGTTGAAAGCTGTGTACAAGCAGAAGATCGCCAGCGGACAGATCGAAAGTTAATCTTTAATGTCTTCACACGAATCATATTCGGCCACTTTTATAGTGGCCTTTTTGGTTTTAGGGATATAGGTCCTTGAAGGAGAAATAATTAATTCAGAAATTCAGGTCGGTATGCACTTTGTCAGGCCATTCAAAAAGCTCCCTCTTCATAGTGTATTAATTATTATTTTCTTTTTAACGCATGGTTATAGCGAGTATATTGGGCTGATACCTTTTGGCGATATGCTGTATTATTTTGCCATTCAGCTGTTGGTTGCGTCCCTGTTTTTTTTATTGTTTTTGGGATTGCTGAGGTCGGCTGGTAAGGCAGGCATTTTAACAACTCTTGTGCTGCTTTTTTCGCTCTTTTATGGAGCAATCGCCGATTCTTTAAAAGTGCTTCCTTTTCTGGGCGTGCTTTCTCATTACAGGTATCTTTTTTCGATCTTTATAATTGGGATCATTATACTTTTCATTTATCTGAAACGGTCACCTGGTACTTTTCAAAGAGCGACCGTGTATCTTAATTGCGTTTTTACTTTTCTTATAATATACGATATTGGCTTTATTCTCTTGCAGGGGAGTAGTGCTGCCCATGTTGCCAGTAACGGAACTGGGATAAACGATAAGCATGGTGAGCAGCGGAAAAGACCTGATATCTATTTTCTGATCATGGATGAATATAGTGGATCCGGTACGCTTCGCCGCTATTTCAATTATGATAATAGTGCTTTTGAGCATAATTTTAAACAGCAGGGTTTTTACGTGGCGGCTTCGCCGCAATGTAACTATACAATGACTGTATATTCTATTGCGTCTACGCTTTCCATGGATTATCTCGGTTGGTTACCGAAGGGACAAGAATCGGCTGCTGATAATGCCAGGGCCAATAAAGTTATTTCAGACAATAAGGTGGTCGGGTTCCTGAAGCAAAATGGCTACGAGATCCATAACTATTCAATTTTCGATATTGGGGAACAACCATCCCAATTTGATCCGGGCCTGTTTTCCTTCAGGTTAAAGCTGATAACGTCTAAAACGCTGTTATCCAGAATGGATAAGGATATGTCATGGATATTAAGGGTATATCTCGGCCATACCTTCAGTTGGGTAGAAGATGATCTGCGCCAGCGATTCAGGGATGGAAATGAGCGTATCATTAATTTGACAAAATCTGCAGCCTCAACAACAAGCGGGCGCCCCAAATTTGTATATGCCCACCTGATGATGCCGCATAAACCTTTTTTATACGACAGTTTAGGCAGGGGCATGAGTATGGATATGGATACCACATCAAACAGCAATGCAGAAAACAATGCTTACTTACAATACCTTGTGTATTCCAACAAGGTCGTGACTGGTTTGGTAAACGAACTGCTCAAAAAAACGAAGGGGGAGGCGGTAATTATTGTAATGAGTGATCACGGTTACCGGTCTTTGTTTGTTAATGGGAAATCAATTGAACCCGTTAATAATTTCAATGCTGTATACCTGCCTGAGCATGATTATAGCCGGTTTTATGAAAGTATTAGTAATGTTAACCAGTTCCGGGTTGTTTTCAACTCCTTGTTTAAATCTGATTTGCCGCTTTTGCCCGACAGTTGTACTTGTGATTAAATGATTTAAGTATATTTAATGATCATTTGGAATATGGGTAAGCAATTACAACATGCAGCAATTGTAAATAACTTCCTGAACTACCTTCGGTTCGAAAAAAGGTATTCTGCCCATACCATCATGGCTTATCAGGAGGACCTGCAGCAGTTTTTTACCTATTTGTATGACCAGTTTAGTATGCCACAACCGGCGCTGGCAGAGATCGCACCCTCCTTTGTACGCAGCTGGCTGGCTTCGCTTAAAGAGAATAAAAACAGCGCTAAAACCATCAACCGCAAGATCTCTTCTTTAAAATCATTTTTTAAGTATTACCTGCGCACCGGTGAGTTGGAGCAATCGCCCATGGCAACCATTATATCGCCTAAAATACCCAAACGTTTGCCGGTGTATGTAGAGCAAAAGGATATGGAGACGCTGTTTAATCATGTTGAATTTCCCGATACCTGGAATGGGCGTACCGAAAGGCTGATACTGGCTATATTGTATAATACCGGTATGCGGCGGTCGGAACTGATAAGCCTTAAAGAAACCCAGGTGAACAGGGCCGCCAATAATATTAAAGTGCTGGGGAAGGGGAACAAAGAGCGGGTTATTCCGGTAAGTGCAGTATTGATAAAAGAGATCGATGACTATGTAACTCAAAAGGCCCGTACACTGGAGCAGCCAGATCAGATACATTTATTAGTGAATGATAAAGGCCGGCAGGTGACTGTTGGTTTTGTATACAATGCAGTAAAGAAATATTTAAGTGTAGTAACGACTATTGATAAAAAGAGCCCGCACGTATTACGGCATACATTTGCTACACATTTAACCAATAATGGCGCCGACCTGAATGCGGTGAAAGAGTTATTGGGTCACTCCAGTTTAGCTGCTACTCAGATCTATACACACAATACTATTGAGAAGTTAAAAGACATTTATAAAAAGGCGCATCCGAAGGCATAACAGCGGACTATTTTATGGAGGACGATCATGTAGCAATATGACAATAATTGTTTGTTGACAGATGCTAAAGAAATGCTAATAGAGTGGTAATGGTTTTGTTGTAGTAAAGCTCATTTATTTGACAATTACGGGGCATTTTTAATTTGGAAATACAGGCTTGTTGTATTATCTTCATAAAGATTAAATATGGAGCTTATGTAGTAGTATAATATCCTCATGTCAACCACCTCTTCTATACTCTCACTCAATATAATATGGTGGTATTTAAAATCAGATCTTTCATTTATTGTTTAAATATTGTTTCACTGTTAAAATGCGATTGTTATGAACGTAAACATTCAGTCTGTGCGGTTTACTGCTGATGCAAAATTGATCGAATATGTTAATCGTAAACTTCAAAAAATTAATACTTTTCACGACCGCATTATCAAGGTTGACGTATACCTGAAGTTGGATAATGTGGTGCACACGATAAAAGACAAAGTCGCAGAAATAAGAGTCCAGGTTCCACGCCACCAGTTTTTTGTGAAATCAAGTTCCAAATCTTTTGAGGAGTCTTTCGAGAATGCATTGGAATCTTTGGTTAACCAGGTGAAGAGGCAAAAGGAGAAGCAAGCTGCCTGAGTTGAGAACGCTTAATCTATTTTTTCAGAAATTATACAAAGTTCACCTTCTAAAACCTCCCCCTTGGGGAGGTTTTTTTATGTCCCTGCAAGAAAGGTTTCAATTTTTCATGGAAAATTGCCTGTAAAGCGCCACTTTTGCAGCTGCATAACGGTGTTCCTTGAAAGATTTTGCAAATCGTTGAAAATTAGAAAAAAAAACTCCATCAAAATTTTTCAGTTACACAAATTCTCCTACCTTTGCCATCCCTCAAAAAATAGAGGGTGCGAAAATGAGGCGAGAGAAGCACTACACTAGGTTGAGTTTCAATTAATTTGCCGGGTGTTTTGAGGAATAGATTGAAAGTTTTTTGATAGAATATACGCCACTTTAGCTCAGTTGGTAGAGCAACTGATTTGTAATCAGTAGGTCGTTGGTTCGACTCCGACAAGTGGCTCAGCAATTCACATTGCAAATTTAATTTGGTATTTCCCGGGCAGGTTCCAGAGTGGCCAAATGGGGCGGACTGTAAATCCGCTGTCTTTCGACTTCAGAGGTTCGACTCCTCTCCTGCCCACATGGCCCGCCAAGCACTAGCAAAGGCGGGCACATTCGTGTTAAGTTCTTTTTCAATTGGGAATTAGCTTTAAGCTAATTGGCTCATTAAAATGCGGAAGTAGCTCAGTTGGTAGAGCGACAGCCTTCCAAGCTGTAGGTCGCGGGTTCGAACCTCGTCTTCCGCTCATTTAGGAGTTTAAGAGCGCCAGCCGCTCTTTGGGTTTTAGGTTTTTTTGCCTCATAAACCTATCAGCCGTTGTAGCTCAGTGGTAGAGCACTTCCTTGGTAGGGAAGAGGTCGTGAGTTCGATTCTCACTAACGGCTCATTAGATTTTTGAAATGTTGATGAAAGTTGTAACTCAGGCAGTGCATCCCGATCATGATCGGGAAGGTCTGGAGTTCGATTCTCACTAACGACTCATTAGTTTTTTGAATTTCCCTATATCAGCTGCTGACCGGAGGATACCGGAAAGAGGAGAGGGCTGGGTATAGATCTAAAGATGAAGTGTGCGACGCAACGGAAGCTTCATAGGCTTTCTGGTGCCGGTTACATAAAATCCTTTCCTCTGTTAGGAGTGTAAAGGATTCGTTTTAATAAATTATAAACACCACAACTAAAAACAGATAACGATGTCAAAAGAGACTTTCAAGAGGGATAAACCTCACGTTAACGTTGGTACTATCGGTCACATTGACCACGGTAAAACTACTTTAACTGCCGCCATCACTACCATCCTGGCTAAGTCAGGTCTGGCGCAGGCAAAAAAATATGACGAAATCGACGCAGCTCCTGAAGAAAAAGAGCGTGGTATCACAATCAACACCGCGCACGTGGAATATCAAACTGCTAATCGTCACTATGCACACGTGGATTGCCCTGGTCACGCTGACTATGTGAAGAACATGATCACTGGTGCTGCACAGATGGATGGTGCAATTCTGGTTGTGGCTGCTACAGATGGTCCTATGCCCCAAACAAAAGAACACATCCTGCTTGCTCGTCAGGTAGGCGTTCCTCGTATGGTGGTATTTATGAATAAAGTTGACCTGGTTGATGATCCAGAGTTACTGGAGCTGGTTGAAATGGAAATCCGCGAGCTATTAAGCTTCTACGGTTTCGACGGCGACAATACTCCAATCATCAAAGGTTCTGCAACTGGCGCTCTGGCTGGTGAAGAAAAATGGGTTAAATGTGTTATTGAACTGATGGAAGCGGTAGATACTTACATTCCTCTGCCTCCTCGTCCAGTTGACCAACCATTCCTGATGTCAGTTGAAGACGTATTCTCTATCACTGGTCGTGGTACTGTTGCTACCGGCCGTATCGAGAGAGGTCGTATTAAAGTAGGTGAAGGTGTAGAAATCGTAGGTTTGATTGAAAAACCACTCGTTTCTACTGTAACAGGTGTGGAAATGTTCCGCAAACTGTTGGATGAAGGTGAAGCTGGTGACAATGCTGGTCTGCTGTTACGTGGTGTTGATAAAAAAGATATCCGCCGCGGTATGGTAATCGTAAAACCAGGTTCTATCACTCCTCACACTGAATTCAAAGGTGAAGTGTATGTACTGAGCAAAGAAGAAGGTGGACGTCACACTCCATTCTTCAACAAATACCGTCCTCAGTTCTACTTCCGTACTACTGACGTAACCGGTGAAGTAGAATTACCAGCTGGTACTGAGATGGTAATGCCTGGTGATAACACCAACCTGCACATTAAACTGATCCAGCCTATTGCGATGGAAAAAGGTCTGAAATTCGCGATCCGCGAAGGTGGCCGTACAGTAGGTGCCGGTCAGGTTACTGAAATCCTGAAATAATCGCCCCCTCGGCCCTGAAAAGGGTTATTGAGTGGTAAGCGTTTAGTATATTTGCAAAGTACTTGGTTTTTAGTTCCAGGTACTTTGCTTTCTACGGGCATAGTTCAACGGTAGAATAGAGGTCTCCAAAACCTTTGATCAGGGTTCGAATCCTTGTGCCCGTGCTGGTTAATTTCCATAATTCTTTGAATATGAATAAGATATCAACTTACCTCAGGGAATCATACCGGGAATTGGTTGAAAAGGTGACCTGGCCTACGTGGGCTCAATTACAACAGTCTACGGTTATTGTGCTGGTAGCTACCTTGTTGATCACCGGAGTGGTTTGGGTTATGGACCTGGTTGCCCAGTCGGCCCTTCATTTTATTTATTCTTTATTTTAATAATGGAACAAGCTACTCAACAACAAGAAACTAAATGGTATGTGCTGCGGGTGGTGAGCGGTAAAGAGCGCAAGGTGAAAGAATACCTTGACAAAGAGATCTCCCGCGGAGGATGGGGTGAGGTAGTGAAGCAAGTGTTTCTGCCTGTGGAAAAGGTTTATAAGGTGCAGAATGGCAAAAAGGTAATGCGTGAAAGAAACTATTACCCAGGCTATGTTATGATTGAAGTGCTGGAAAATAAACTTTCTGACGATTTACGCGAAGCAATTAAGAATACTACGAATGTGATCCATTTTCTGGGTAAGGAAAATCCCATTGCCCTGCGTAAGGCCGAGGTTAATAAAATGCTCGGTAAAATGGATGAAATGGCAGAGACCGGTGGTGTGAGCATGAGTGAGCCATTTATTGTTGGTGAAACCATCAAGATCATAGAAGGACCTTTCAACGACTTTAATGGTATCATTGAGGAAGTGAACGATGAGAAGAAGAAGCTGAAAGTGACGGTGAAGATCTTCGGCCGTTCAACGCCGGTAGAACTGAACTACATGCAGGTTGAAAAATTAAGCTAAGACCTCGCTCATAAAATACTATAAAACATCTGTCTTCGGGCAGATGTTTTTTTTTGCTCATTCCCCAATGAAACATGGGGGTACTAAGCGGTTGGCCGGAAACGTTTGGGCAAGAAAAAACCTTTCCTCATCGGGAAAGGTTAATCTTTTAGGTTGAAGCAAATCACATGGATTAGCTTACATCTGCTCATCTTCATCATCCTCATCATCTTCATCGTCCATGTCGTCTTCAACAGTTTCCCCGACGTTTTCATTGTCGTTGTCATCATCGTCAGAATCAGTGTCGATTTCTACATCATCGATCTCAATATCTACTTCGGTATCGTCGTTGTCGTCAGTATCAACATCTATATCAACTTCTGTTTCTTCAACGGCATCATCCTCGTCCATTACAGGAGGCATAATGATCACTTCATCCTGAACGGCTTCAGCTACTGGTTTTGATACAGCTCTTTTCTTTTTAGGTGCTGCTTTTTTTGCTGCCTTTTTAACGGGCGCTTTTGAAGCAACTTTCTTAGCGGCTTTTTTAGCGGCCTTTTTGGGCGCTGCTTTTTTCGCTGCTTTCTTGGCTGCCTTCTTTGCTGCTTTTTTAGGAGCGGCTTTCTTGGCGGCTTTTTTCACTGCTTTCTTTGCAGCTTTCTTAGGAGCGGCTTTTTTAGCAGCTTTCTTGGCAGCTTTTTTGGCAGCCTTCTTCACGGCTTTCTTAGCCGCTTTTTTGGCCGGTGATTTTTTCTTAGCTGCCTTCTTAGGTGCGGCTTTTTTTGCTGCTTTTTTCTTTGCTTTGGCCATAGTGTTGATGTGTTTTTTGTTGTTGGTTAATTTCTATAGAAGAAGCGTTATTACTAAATAAACGCAAAAGCTACGTATAAAAATTCAAATTATAAAAAACTCCCCCTTTTTTGCTAACAGTGATCCCTCTTTATAAAGGGCAACCGGGCTGTTTTATGTGTTTGTTCTTGCAAAACCCCGGCCATCATTTATGAGTAATTGTGATGTGTTTTTAATGTACCGGCACTATACAGACAGGTAAGCTGTGGTTAAACCCTCATCTACTGTGAAACCCTCTCCGGTGCTGGGTTTCAGCGCGTGAACAGGCCGGCTGTATAAGCAGGTCGGGCGTTAAAAATGGTGGCTGAATACCTGTATGGAAGCTGTCGTTGGTTCGTTGTCGGCCACAGGTTATGGCATACTTTATTCTTACTTGAAATTTAATAAAGCGTTTAACCGGCAGTAACACTTCAATGATCGATAAATAAGCAAGCACAAAGGTAGTATATGTTCAAATAACGTTGAGTAATGTATGGTAGTTGTATAAGGAGAAGCGGTGTTTTTATGAGGTGGCAGAGGAAGGTAGTTAGGGGTGCTGTTAAAAAAGGGGAGAGGGCAATGGGAAATAGGCAATGGGCAATGGGAAGAAGGGCAGTAGGCCGCAAGGCGGAACAGCCCTAAGCTGTAGGCTGGAAACCCAATACAACCCACAGATGTAAGCCAATACACCTCTTCGCGGGGCTGGCGCCATCGCGGCAACCGATGCTGAACGTCTATCGCTGATCCTGCAAGCCCTCTGCCTATAGGAGGAGGATGGTATCGTTTCGCCGAAGAACAAAGAACTGAGAACATAGAACTAAATAACCTAATAGCACCCGGAACTTTGGATTTGGCCTATCTTACAGCCGGATTTAAGGGGTAAAAAAAAGGTTTGTTTATAAAACATCTTTTCTTAGCTTTGCAGCCCCAAAAGAAAGTTCTTTTTAGTTCCCCAAAAAGGGGATCAGAGGAATTTGGGAGATCAAGTAGCCTAGCCCTCCGGCAAAGCGAACCATCGTTTGAACCAATAAATCAGTAAACATGGCAAAAGAAATTACCGGCTTCGTAAAGCTACAGGTAAAAGGCGGCCAGGCAAATCCGGCTCCTCCTGTAGGTCCTGCACTGGGTTCCAAGGGTATCAATATCATGGAATTCTGCAAACAATTCAACGCCCGCACGCAGGATAAAATGGGAAAAGTACTTCCCGTGTTAATCACCGTTTATTCCGACAAATCATTCGAGTTTGTAATTAAAACTCCTCCTGCAGCCGTTCAGTTGCTGGAAGCTGCTAAACTGCAAAGCGGTTCTAAAGAGCCTAACCGTAATAAGGTTGGTAAAGTGAACTGGAACCAGGTAGAGGCTATTGCAAAAGACAAAATGCCCGACCTGAATTGTTTCACCCTGGAAAGTGCTATGCGCATGGTGGCTGGTACAGCCCGCAGCATGGGTCTTACCGTGGATGGTAAAGCTCCCTGGGAAAATTAATTGTTCACTGTCCCGGTAACACGGGGCTCGTAAAACTGAATTACAATGGCAAGAGTTCCTAAAAAAAGAAAAGCAGTCGACGCGAAAGTCGATAAAAATAAACTGTATTCACTGAAAGAGGCTTCCTCTATCGTGAAAACCATAAATACAACCAAGTTTGATGCATCGGTAGACATTCACATCCGTTTGGGTGTTGATCCCAAGAAAGCCGACCAGGCTATTCGTGGTACTGTTATCCTGCCTCATGGTACCGGTAAAACAAAAAGAGTACTGGTTTTATGTACGCCCGATAAAGAAGCTGATGCAAAAGCAGCCGGCGCCGATTTTGTTGGCCTGGATGAGTTTGTTCAAAAAATTGAAGGTGGCTGGGTTGATATAGATGTTATCATCGCTACCCCTGCTGTAATGCCTAAAATTGGTAAACTGGGTAAGATCTTAGGTCCACGTAACCTGATGCCTAACCCTAAAACAGGTACTGTTACCAATGATGTAGCTGCTGCTGTAAACGACATGAAAGGTGGTAAGATCGCTTTCAAAGTTGATAAAGCTGGTATCATCCACGCTTCTATCGGCCGTGTAAGCTTCAGCCCTGAGAAAATTGCCGAGAACAGCCACCAGCTGATCGACGCAATCATCAAGGCAAAGCCATCTTCTGCAAAAGGTACTTACCTGAAAAGCGTGTTTATGGCTAGCTCTATGAGCCCGGCTATTGCAGTAGAGACAAAATCTTTAATGAACTAAACTTTAATAACGCGACGAAGTAGTTTCGGCCAAACCGGAATTATGAGTTGAACCAACAAAAATTTAGCGTTATGACAAAACAGGAAAAAAACGAAGTAATTGAAGTATTGAAAGAGAAATTTTCTCAATACAACAATTTCTATGTTACCAATACAGAATCTTTGACAGTTGAACAGGTAGTTAACCTGCGTCGGACATGTTTCAACAAGAAAGTTGAAATGAAAGTGGCCAAGAATACCCTCATCCGTAAGGCTTTGGAAGCCCTGGACGAGAAAAGATTTGCTGGCATGTTTGAATCACTGAACGGCGTAACTGCCCTGATGTTCAGCGATAACGCCAAGGAACCCGCATTGATCATCAGCGACTTCCGCGCCGCCAATACCAAAGGTAAAGTGGTTGCGGTGAAACCAGAGTTGAAAGCTGCTTTCATCGATGGTGATGTATTCCTGGGCGACAATCAACTGACTACCCTGACTACCCTGAAAAGCAAAAACGACCTTATCGGGGAAATCATTGGTCTGTTGCAATCTCCTGCAAAGAATGTTATCAGCGGCCTGAACGCTGGCAACAAACTGGCTGGTTTGATCAAAGCATTAGAAGACCGCGCTCAGTAATTACTGAACGTATTCTCAACATATTAACCCATGCCTGTGGGTTATTGGAAACAAATTTTTTTAAACTCCGCCGGAGCACAGGCAATGAAGGCGGGAAAAATTTACAACAATGGCAGATTTAAAAGCATTCGCTGAGCAGTTAGTAAGCCTGACTGTTAAAGAAGTTAACGAGTTAGCAAAAATCCTGAAAGACGAGTATGGCATCGAGCCTGCAGCTGCTGCTGTAGCTGTTGCTGCTGGTCCTGCTGGTGGTGGCGCTGCTGCCGCTGAAGAAAAAACTGCGTTTGACGTTATCCTGAAAAACGGTGGCGCTAACAAACTGAACGTAGTTAAAGTGGTTAAAGAATTGACTGGTCTTGGTCTGAAAGAAGCTAAAGACTTAGTTGATGGTGCTCCAAAACCAGTTAAAGAAGGTATCAGCAAAGCTGATGCTGACGCTCTGGTTGCTAAGCTGAAAGAAGCTGGCGCTGAAGTAGAAGTTAAGTAATTAAACTTCCAACTTACTATACGAACCCCGGTGTTAACACCGGGGTTTTTTTATTATATAGGGGAAAACCATTTTCGTAAGTTTTATTTTCATAGTTTAGTAGTCTCCTTTATATAACATATAATCAAATATGAAACGGGTCTCCCTCAAAGATATAGCTCGCATAGCCGGTGTTTCGCCCTCAACCGTATCTTTTGTTCTGAATGGCAAAGCCAAGCAAATGCGGATCAGTGAAACGCTTGCCAGTAAGATCATGGAGGTTGCCAAAAAGGAAGGGTACCATCCCAACCCGGTGGCAGTAAGCCTAAGAACCGGAAAGTCACAGATATTAGGTCTGATCGTTGAAACCATATCGGGCAATTTTTTTGCCTCCCTCTCCCGCATCATTGAAGAGGAAGCCGCCCGCTTTGGCTATAAGATTGTGTACACAAGCACTGAAAATAAACTCCAGAAGGGCAAGGAACTGATAGGCATGCTGGCACAACGCCAGGTTGATGGTTACATCATTACACCTACCCCCGGCATGGAACAAGACATTAACGAACTCATAGCCGACAATAAACCCGTTGTGCTGATGGACAGCTATTTTCCCGGCATTGATGTGCCCCATGTGCTGGTAAATAACTATGAAGGGGTAAAGAAAGGAATGGCCCACCTCATTGAAAAAGGCTATCGCCGTATAGGGTTTGTAACCGTTGACCTGAACCTGGTACAAATGGAAGAACGGTTGAAGGCCTATAACGATACCATGCACCAGGAAGGGCTAACTACCGAAAACCTGGTACTGTCCCTTAAATATGAAGAAGATAAAGAAAAAGGCATACAACAGGTCACAGATTTCATAAAGAATACACCTGAGTTAGAGGCCGTATTCTTTGCCACCAACTACCTGGGATTGTTGGGGCTGGAAGGCATACACCGCCTTGGTTTAAAGCTACCCGACGACCTGGCCATGATCTGTTTCGATGACCACGACGTGTTCCGCCTGTATCCACCGGGTATTACCTGTATTCAGCAGCCGGCAGAAGAAATTGCCAGAACAGCCCTTGAGCTGCTGATGGAACAGCTGGGAAAAGGAAATGGCATACCCGGAGAAACCAAGATAGAAATATCACCAGGTTTGGTGGTGCGTGGCACTACAGAGTTTGTACAGAAAGTAAAATAATACGGATCTTATCTGCTAATAACAGGCATAGTTTGCCCATGCAAATTTTTGCGTCTACCGTTTCCTGAACAAAACCTTTTATTTAGATCTCCAACTACAGTTACAGCACCAAGTAAGCCATAACTGGCTTAGATAAAGCATTGCATCCTAATTATCAGGCATGCAGGATTCCGCCTGCAAAAAATATGCAGAACGACAAGATAAATATTTTGCAAAAACGTTTTAGAATCACTAATTTTATTTTAGAAAAACGAATTGCCATATGAGTCACCTGAGTTTGCAAAAAGCATTTTGTCATTCCTGTATTCTAGTGAATGATAAAAAAGAGACCAGTTAGTACTGCCTTTTATCAAATTATAATCTGCCCCTAACAGGTACCTGGTACCTGAAAAATATATCCCCCTTTTTTGATCCCTTTGGTATGATAGAAACAGGAATTGGTACACTGTAATTCCTGTTGGTGCCTGAGCATTGGTACGTCACTTAAAACCTTCTGTGTTTTTTTACGGGAAAGTTATGTCATGAAGTAAACCTTTTGCTTAATAAGCTATAACGATGTAGTATTTATTTAATAACCAAAGCATGCGTATGAAAAAGCAGTTTTATTTTATCGGACGGCTATGTCTGCTAAGTTTCCTCGCACTATTTATTTCAACCTTAAGTTTTTCGCAGAACCGCTCTATCAGCGGTAAAGTAACCGATGCAAAAGATGGGTCGCCATTGCCTGGTGTATCGGTACAGGTAAAGGGCCAGAAGATTGGTTCCTCTACTGATATGAATGGCAGTTTCAGTATCAGCATTACACCGGGGGCTACCCTTACGTTCACCCACACGGGGTATGAAGGCTACCAGGTAAAGGTAGGCGAAGAAGAGACCCTGAATGTTCAACTGGTGTTAAGCAAAGGCTCCATGAGCGAAGTGGTGGTGATCGGTTATGGTACCGCCAGGAAAAAAGACCTTACGGGTTCGGTAGGTTCGGTTAAAGCCTCCCAATTGCAGGAGCGGCCGGCTGCTTCTGTGAACGAAGCATTATCGGGCCGTATTGCAGGTGTTCAGGTAACTACCAACTCGGGCCGCCCCGGTGGTCAAACCATGATCCGTATCCGCGGTTTTAGTTCCATCAATTCATCGAACAACCCGTTGTATGTAGTAGATGGCGTGTATATACCCATCAGCAATCAAACCCTGAACAGCAATTCCATCGACTACATTAACCCGAATGATATCGCTTCGGTGGAAGTACTGAAAGACGCATCAGGAACCGCCATTTATGGTGCGCGGGGCGCCAATGGAGTAGTGCTTATTACTACCAAGCGTGGTACCAATGGACCGGCACGGGTTACTTATGATGGTAACTATAGTGTACCTACTATTGGTCCCAAAAGAGTGCATATGCTGAATGCTCAGCAATATGTCGACCTCGAAGATCTGGCCTATGATAACATTAAAGTATATGACCCCGCTGGCTGGGCTAATGGTGATTATTCTAAAGTAGTGGACCCCAGGGTTAAAAGACAAAGCTTACCTACTATGTTTGATGCCAATGGTAAGCCTTTGTACAATACAGACTGGATGAAGGAATCATTACAACACAAGCTTTCACAAAACCATCAGATAGGGGTTACCGGTGGCACAGACAATAATTTATATGGTTTGTTCCTGAATTATCGGGATGATAATGGTTTACTGCTTAATTCTTATTTAAAGCGCTATGCTGCCCGGTTTGTATTGGACCTTAAACCGAAAGAATGGCTGCGGATGGGCGGTAGTTTGAGTTATAATAACCAGGAAGAAAACCTGATTGACCAGGGTACTGGTGGGTTGAACTCTGTGCGTATGATCACAGAATCATTCCCCTTTCTGCCGGTTAAATTTGCCGATGGGACCTGGGGAGATAACTACCTGTACCCAGGCGCTGAAGGCGGCAGCAATCCCGTTCACATTATGACCGACAGAAAATATATTGTGAACGTTTCGAATATGCTGGGCCATGCTTATGTGAACCTGTTGCTCGGCAATGGGTTCGATATCAAAAGCCAGGTAGGGGTAAGTCTTGTACAAAGACAGGAAAATCAGTTCAGCGGCCGTGGACTTTCCAATATCTCCATGGACCAAAATGGTACTGCCAGTATTTTTGACAACCGCGAAGTATACTGGTCATCGGAAACCTTCCTGAACTATAACAAAAGTTTTCACGGTGGAGACCATACGGTAAATGGCCTGGTGGGGCTTTCCTGGCAGGGAACGAATTACGTTTCTGATAACGCCAGCGCCCAGAACTTCTCTACTGACTTTTTCCAGTATTATAATCTGGGACAGGGTAGTGTGCAGAATGCATCGAGTTCAGGGAAAAGCAATTTTGCTTTCAACTCTTATTTTGGCCGCGTGAATTATGGCTACAAGCAGAAATACCTGCTTACGGTTACCGGCCGTATAGATGGTAGTTCAAAATTTGGTGACAACCATAAGTACGCGTTTTTCCCTTCAGCTGGTTTGGCCTGGAATGCCAGCAACGAAGATTTTCTTAAGAATGATAAGGTCATCTCCCATCTTAAATTTCGTGTAAGCACTGGTTTAACGGGTAACTCAGAAATTGCGCCTTATTCATCAGACGCCTTACTGGGCTCTTATACAGCTGTTATCAATAATGCCAGGTTCTCTGGTGTTGGTACAGGCCGGTTGGGCAATCCTGATCTGAAATGGGAAAAAACAGCCCAGACAGATGCCGGTATTGAACTGGGTTTGTTAGAGAACAGGATCAACCTGGAGTTTGACGCCTATTATCGCAAAACAACCGATATGTTGCTGGATGCACCTATTCCAAGATCAACCGGTTATGCTTCTTTTTTCCGGAATGTAGGCAGCATGGAAAATAAAGGAATTGAAGTTGGCTTGAAAACAGTCAATATCAAAACGCAGGACTTCACCTGGAATACTACTTTCAATATTTCTTTCAACAGAAATAAGGTGCTTTCCCTCGCTACACCTGCACCCATCTTCTCTGGTAATCCTAACTTTTTATCAAACACCGGTATCATCCAGGTTGGCCAACCAGTTGGTTCTTTCTGGGGCCTGATACGGGAAGGTGTATGGACAGAAGCTGAAAGGGCAGAAGCTGCAAAATATGCCAGCTACCGCGGTGGCAAACCCATTCTGCCCGGTGATTTAAAATATAAAGATGTAACGCCTGATTATCAGATCAACGACCTCGACCGGGTGATCATTGGTAATGGCAATCCAAAAGGCTGGGGTTCATTCAGCAATGATTTCAGCTATAAGAATTTCGATCTGCTTCTTGAGCTTTCATTTATGTATGGAAACGATATCCTGAACCAAACGCACCACTCCGGTGAAGACAGAACAGGTATCGCCAACAGCTTTAGTTCTGTGCTTGATTATTATCAGGCTGGCAAGAATAACAACAACACCATGATCGCTACTATCCGTGATACCCGCGCTGGTTATGTAACCAATGTGGATACGCGCTGGATAGAAGATGGTTCCTTCCTTCGCGGAAAGAATTTATTACTGGGCTATAATGTGCCAGCCAAAGTGTTTGAGCGTTGGAAGCTTAGCAAGTTGCGGATATCCGCGTCTGCGCAGAACTTCTTCCTGAAAACAAAGTTCTCGGGTAATGATCCGGAGGTAACCACTTACAGTAACGCCTTTGCACAGGGCCAAACCTTCTTTGATTATCCCAAGCCAACAACCTATACACTGAGTATAAATGTTGGATTGTAAAAGTTAACATTAAATAAGCTCATATGAAACTCTGTAAGATAAATTCACTTTATATAGTACTGATATGTGCCTTAGTCATGACAGCCGCTGGTTGTAAAAAATGGCTGGTTGACCAGGATAATGACCCGTCGAACCTGGCACCCGATGATTTTTATACTTTACCCGGTCACGCGGATGCAGCCATTGCTGCCGCATACGACAGGACCCGGTTCTTTGCCAATGGCGCCGGAATATTTGCCAATAATTTCTCCATGCTGGAAATGCCAACCGGTACGGCCAGAACCGAAACGGGGCAAAACACGGACCTGAACAATCTGTTAGGCCTTAGTTATAATGGCGACAATGTGTTTGTGCTTAACTGGTGGACCAGCCTGTACCAGGTGATTGCCCAAACCAACCTGGTTTTAGACAGGGTGCCTGCCATAAAAATGGATGATGTACAAAAGAAGAAGGTGCTGGGCGAAGCGCAGTTTTTGCGGGCCTGGTCTTATTTTTATCTGGTACGCCTGTATGGAGATGTGCCTATGCTTACAACTTCTATTTTAAAGGTACAGGATCCCATGACGTATGCCGGCCGCATGGTAAAGGATTCGGTTTACATGCAGATCGTAACCGATCTAAAAGATGCCGAAGCTTCGGGGTTACCATGGACTGATGCCAGTGGCCGTGCTTCGATGGGCGCAGTGAAGTCGCTGCTGGCAGAAGTATATTTAACCATGGCAGGTTATCCATTGGATAAAAAGGCGCCTTATTATCAAATGGCCGCCGATAAAGCCAATGAAGTAATCACCAGTGGAAAGTTTGCACTGTTTGGCGACTACAATAGTCTGCACGACGAATCAAAGGAAAACATGGGAGAACAAATTTTTGAAATTCAGTTTCTGTCCGGGGTCGCCAACAATGGAAACCAGGCTATATTGCTGCCCAATTTCAAAGAAATTTCGGCCTATGGTACCGAAGTTGGGTCCACTACACCGGCCACCCAATTCGTCAATTCATTTGAAGCAGGAGACAAAAGAACGATCGATCGCCAGGGCTTCTTTTATACTTCCTATTACGATGGGGGATTTGACACGTTGAAACAATTGGGCGCACCTTACATTTATAAACATTTTGATATTGGCGCTAACGGTACGTTTGGCAGTAAGGGAACTGCGAACAGCGGCTTGAACTGGATGAACATCCGGTATGCGCAGGTATTGCTTACCTATGCGGAGGCGCAGAACGAAGCAGGTGCCGGGCCAAACCAGAATGCCCTGGATGCCCTGAAAAGCATCCGCGACCGGGCTGGCCTGGCAACAGGCACCCTGGGCAGCTATACCCAGACTACTTTCAGAGATGCAGTGTTGAGTGAGCGCTGGCATGAGCTGTGTTATGAGGGGGTGACCTGGTTTGATATGGTAAGGCTGAGAAAAGCATACAATGAAAGCAACAAGAGCTTTGAGGCTTTCGAAGGTCATAAATTTCCTGATGGCGTGACCACACTGGCCAAAAAGCACCTGTTGTTCCCGCTTCCTACCCTTGAAATGCAAAATAATCCTAAGCTGAGGCCCCAAAACGATGGGTACCCCGGTGTAAATTAATGAGTAAATAAGATTAATATGTAGCCGTTTTATAAGCCGCGAAGGTCACCATGCCTTTGCGGCTTTGTTTTTTAGGCCCGGTTTCAGGTGGTTTTGGTCAAATCAGAAGAAGTACGTAAATTGAAAACATGAAGAAAAATTATACACCTTATTTTTCAATGCTTTACAGTTGGGAAAAAAATTACAGGAGTGGCGGCGGGATAATGTGAATAAATTCTTGTCCGTATAGGTATATTTCTTACCTTTGCCCTCCATTTTTCACAAAAGCTAATTAGCAGAGGTACGTTGCTACATGGCCAACTTAACATAACTGCCTCTTTTATAATTCTTTGGGAATTTAACCTTTACAGTTCAGTCTGAACAAAAAAGGGTAAAATTCGCAAGGAAAATTTTTTTTGTCTATAGATGTTTTGTCGTACGAACAATTAAAAAAACCGGTTTTAAGCAATATGTCTTCAACAAAACTGTCAACAAGGGTCAACTTCGGAAAAATTAAAAACCTTTCTGATGCACCTGACTTACTAGAAGTACAAATTCAATCTTTCAAAGAGTTTTTCCAATTAGAGACCACGCCCGATAAGCGTAACATTGAAGGGTTGTTCAAGGTGTTTAAGGAAAACTTTCCCATTACCGACACACGTAACATCTTCGTGCTGGAGTTTTTGGACTATTTCATCGACCCGCCCCGCTACACCATTGAAGAGTGTATGGAGCGCGGTTTAACATATGCCGTTCCCCTAAAAGCGAAACTGAGGCTGAGTTGTAATGACGAAGAGCACGTGGACTTCCAAACCATCGTTCAGGATGTGTTTCTGGGGAACATTCCTTACATGACCCCCCGCGGTACCTTCGTGATCAACGGAGCTGAGCGTGTGGTGGTGTCTCAATTACACCGTTCACCTGGTGTATTCTTCGGACAGTCAATTCACCCCAACGGTACCAAGATCTATTCTGCCCGCGTAATTCCTTTCAAAGGTGCGTGGATGGAGTTCGCTACCGATATCAATAACGTAATGTATGCGTATATCGACCGTAAGAAGAAATTCCCGGTTACCACGCTGTTGCGTTCAATCGGTTACGAAACGGATAAAGATATCCTGGAGCTGTTCGGTATGGCCGACGAAGTAAAAGGCGATAAAAAATCACTGCAGAAATATCTGGGCAAACGCCTGGCTGCCCGTGTATTAAGAACATGGGTTGAAGATTTCGTAGACGAGGATACCGGTGAGGTAGTGTCTATCGAAAGAAATGAGGTGGTGCTGGAGCGCGATACCGTGCTGGATGAAGAAGCAGTGGATATGATCGCCGATATGGATGTGAAAAGCGTATTCGTGCAAAAAGAAGATGTAGGTGGTGATTACGCAATCATCTATAACACCCTTAATAAAGATACTTCAAACAGTGAGCTGGAAGCCGTTCAGCACATCTACCGCCAGTTGCGCGGAGCCGATGCGCCGGATGATGAAACAGCCCGCGGTATCATTGATAAATTGTTCTTCAGCGACAAGCGTTACGATTTAGGTGAAGTAGGTCGCTACAAGATCAACCGCAAGCTGTTGTTGAATCAGCCGCTCGATCAAAAGACTTTAACAAAAGAAGATATCATCGAGATCATTAAATACCTGGTTCGTTTAACCAATGGTAAAGCGGAAATCGATGACATCGATCACCTGAGCAACCGTCGTGTACGTACCGTAGGTGAGCAGTTATATGCTCAGTTCGGTGTTGGTTTGGCCCGTATGGCCCGTACCATCCGCGAACGTATGAACGTACGTGATAATGAGGTGTTTACACCGGTTGACCTGATTAACGCCAGAACGTTGTCGTCAGTGATCAACTCCTTCTTCGGTACCTCTCAGTTGTCGCAGTTCCTCGATCAAACCAACCCGCTGAGTGAGATCACGCACAAGCGTCGTATCTCCGCACTCGGACCCGGTGGTTTGAGCCGTGAAAGAGCCGGTTTCGAGGTTCGTGACGTACACTATAGCCACTACGGCCGTTTGTGTACCATTGAAACTCCGGAAGGACCGAACATCGGTTTGATCTCTACGCTTTGCGTACACGCGAAGATCAACGAAATGGGCTTTATCGAAACACCATACCACGTTGTAGATAATGGAAAGGTTGATCTGAAAAAACTCACCTTCCTGAGTGCTGAAGAAGAGGACAACGCCAAGATCGCCCAGGCAAGTTCTCCATTGGATGAGAAAGGAAACTTCGTAGAAGATAAGATCACTTCCCGTCAAACGGGTGACTTCCCGATCCTGGAGAAGAGCGAAGTGGAGTTCATGGACGTAGCGCCCAACCAGATCGTGGGTTTGAGTGCTTCCCTGATCCCCTTCCTTGAACATGATGACGCCAACCGTGCGCTGATGGGATCGAACATGCAACGTCAGGCTGTGCCGCTGATCCGTCCTGAAAGCCCGATCGTGGGTACAGGTTTGGAAGCAAAAGCTGCCCGCGACGCCCGTGTACAGATCCTGTCTGAAGGAGATGGTGTGGTAGAGTACGTTGATGGTAGTGAAATTCACGTTCGCTACGACCGTACCGAAGCTGACCGTCTGGTGAGTTTTGAGGACGATCTGAAAGTTTACAAACTGACTAAATTCATAAAAACCAACCAGGAAACCTGTATCAACCACAAACCTGCGGTTAGAAAAGGACAACGCATGAAAAAAGGCGACTTCCTTACTGAAGGTTACGCGGTACAGGGTGGTGAACTGGCTTTGGGCCGTAACCTGAAAGTGGCATTCATGCCATGGAAAGGGTACAACTTCGAGGATGCCATCGTAATCAGCGAAAGAGTAGCCAAAGAAGACCTGTTCACTTCTATTCACATTTCTGAATATGAACTGGAAGTACGTGATACCAAACTGGGTGAAGAAGAGCTGACACCGGATATTCCAAACGTATCGGAAGAAGCTACCAAAGACCTGGATGAAAATGGTATCATCCGTTTGGGTGCCGCTATTAAAGAGGGCGATATCCTGATCGGTAAGATCACTCCTAAAGGAGAAAGCGATCCTACACCTGAAGAAAAACTGTTACGCGCCATCTTCGGTGATAAAGCCGGTGATGCCAAAGATGCTTCTTTGAAAGCGCCAAACGGGGTAGAAGGTGTGGTAATCGGTAAAAAGCTGTTCCAACGCGCCAAGAAAGACAAGAACGCGAAGATCCGTGAGAAGGCCTCTTTGGAAAAGCTGGAAAAAGTGCACGAGAAAAATGAAGAAGACTTGAAAGAAGAGCTGTTGAACAAACTGCAAACCCTGTTGAAAGACAAGGCTTCTGCAGGTGTTAACAACAACTTCGGTGAAGTGCAGATCGGTAAAGGCGCCAAATTCAATCCAAAGAACCTGGGTTCTATCGATTATCAAAACGTAAACCCGCTGGGTTGGACTGGTGATGCTTCTATCGATGATGCCATCAACACTTTGTTGCACAACTATAACATCAAGTACAACGAAGAACTGGGTAGATATAAGAGAGAGAAATTCAACATTTCAATCGGTGACGAGTTACCTGCTGGTGTGTTGAAACTGGCTAAAGTATACCTGGCTGTTAAGCGTAAGCTGAAAGTGGGTGATAAAATGGCCGGCCGCCACGGTAACAAAGGTATCGTTGCCAAGATCGTGCGTGCTGAAGACATGCCGTTCCTGGAAGATGGTACACCGGTTGACATTGTGTTGAACCCACTGGGGGTACCTTCCCGTATGAACCTGGGCCAGATCTATGAAACCGTATTAGGCTGGGCCGGTTTGAAAATGGGTGTGAAGTTCGCTACTCCGATCTTCGATGGTGCCACAACCGATGAAATAGCTCAGAATATCAATAATGCAGGATTGCCAAGCTTCGGCCACACGCACCTGTATGATGGTGAAACAGGAGATCGTTTCCACCAAAAAGCAACCGTAGGTGTGATCTACATGATCAAACTGCACCACATGGTTGATGATAAGATGCACGCCCGTTCTATCGGACCCTACAGTCTTATCACACAACAACCTTTGGGTGGTAAAGCTCAGTTCGGTGGTCAGCGTTTTGGTGAAATGGAGGTGTGGGCACTGGAAGCATATGGTGCTTCTAACATCCTGCAGGAACTGCTCACCATTAAATCGGATGATATTATCGGCCGGGCAAAAACCTACGAGGCAATTGTTAAAGGTGATAATATACCAAGAGCTGGTATTCCTGAGTCGTTCAATGTATTGGTGCATGAATTGAGAGGATTGGGTCTTGACCTGAAATTTGAATAATATTTGATGTAGAGATTTCGGGAGTTAAAATCCCGGAATCTCTGCATTCCAACATCAAACATCAGGGAAGGGTACCAATAATTTTAAATCTGAAATAAGACAATCAAAATATGGCTATTAAAAAAGATAATCGTCCCAGAGCCACATTTTCTAAGATCACTATCGGGCTGGCTTCACCGGATTCCATTTTGGAACGCAGCTACGGTGAGGTGTTGAAACCTGAAACCATTAACTATCGTACGTACAAACCTGAGCGTGATGGTTTATTCTGCGAACGTATTTTCGGGCCTGTAAAGGATTATGAGTGCGCGTGCGGAAAGTACAAACGTATCCGTTATAAAGGGATCGTGTGTGACCGTTGTGGTGTTGAAGTAACAGAAAAGAAAGTACGTCGTGAGCGCATGGGCCACATTAAACTGGTGGTTCCTGTTGTACACATCTGGTATTTCAAAAGCTTACCCAATAAAATCGGCTACCTGCTCGGTGTTAGCTCCAAAAAACTGGAGAGCATCGTTTACTACGAGCGTTTTGTAGTAATTCAACCAGGCATCCGGGAAGATCGCAACCTGAAATCGGGCGATCTGTTAACTGAAGAAGAATACCTGGAAATACTGGAGAACCTGCCTAAGGAGAACCAGTACCTGCCAGATGACGATCCTCAAAAATTCATTGCGAAGATGGGTGCTGAAGCAGTACACGATCTGTTGCAAAGAATTGAACTGGATACATTATCATTCGACCTGCGTAACGCAGCTGCTACCGAAACTTCACAGCAACGTAAAGCCGATGCCCTGAAGCGTTTGAGCGTAGTAGAAGCTTTCCGCGAGGCCAATAGCCGCATCACCAACCGCCCTGAGTGGATGGTAATGCAATACATTCCGGTTATTCCGCCTGAACTGCGTCCGTTGGTTCCCCTGGATGGCGGTCGTTTCGCTTCATCAGATCTGAACGACCTGTATCGCCGGGTGATCATTCGTAATAACCGTTTGAAAAGATTATTGGAGATCAAAGCCCCTGAGGTGATCTTACGTAACGAAAAACGTATGCTTCAGGAAGCGGTTGACTCTCTGTTCGATAACTCACGTAAATCAAACGCAGTAAAAGCCGAAGGTGGTCGCGCACTGAAATCACTGTCGGATGTACTGAAAGGTAAACAAGGACGTTTCCGTCAGAACCTGTTGGGTAAACGTGTTGACTACTCCGGTCGTTCTGTAATCGTGGTAGGTCCTGAGTTGAAACTGCACGAGTGTGGTTTACCGAAAGATATGGCGGCTGAATTGTTCAAACCGTTCATCATTCGTAAACTGATTGAAAGAGGTATCGTTAAAACTGTAAAATCGGCTCGTAAGCTGGTTGATAGAAAAGAAGCGGTGGTTTGGGATATCCTTGAAAATATCCTGAAAGGTCACCCGGTTATGTTAAACCGTGCCCCAACGCTTCACCGTTTGTCAATCCAGGCCTTCCAGCCTAAACTGATTGAAGGTAAAGCGATCCAGCTGCACCCGCTGGTGTGTTCGGCGTTCAACGCCGACTTTGACGGTGACCAGATGGCGGTTCACGTGCCTTTGAGCAACGCGGCCGTTCTGGAAGCCCAGCTGTTGATGCTTTCTTCACATAACATTTTGAACCCGCAGAATGGTGCGCCAATGACCCTGCCTTCACAGGACATGGTACTCGGTCTGTACTACATTACCAAGGGTAAAAAATCAACTGAAACCGAAGTTATCCGTGGCGAAGGCAAAGCCTTCTACAGCACCGAAGAGGTGATCATCGCTTACAACGAAAACCGCGTTGACCTGCACGCTCACATTAAAGTGAAAGTGGATGTTCGTAACAACGAAGGCGCTATCGTTAGAAAGCTGACTGAAACCACCGTAGGTCGTGTAATCTTCAACGAATTCGTTCCGAAAGAAGTAGGTTACATCAATGCCCTGCTCACCAAAAAGAGCTTGCGTGAGATCATCGGTGACATCATTACCATCACCAACGTACCAAAAACAGCCAAGTTCCTCGATGACATCAAACAACTTGGTTTCCGTACGGCCTTCCGTGGTGGTCTGTCATTCAGTATCAATGACCTTATCATCCCATCTATCAAGGGCGATGTGCTCGACCAGGCCAAAGGCGAAGTAGATGAGGTGTGGGATAACTATAACATGGGTCTTATCACCAACAACGAACGGTATAACCAGATCGTAGACATCTGGTCGCGTGTGGATACCCGCATTACCGAAACGTTGATCCGTGAGCTGAGCACCGATAAACAGGGTTTCAACTCTGTATATATGATGCTTGATTCCGGAGCCCGTGGTTCCAAACAGCAGATCAAACAGCTGTGCGGTATCAGAGGTCTGATGGCGAAACCCAGAAAATCAGGTTCAACCGGAAGTGAGATCATCGAAAACCCGATCCTCTCTAACTTTAAAGGTGGTCTGAACGTATTGGATTACTTCATCTCTACGCACGGTGCCCGTAAAGGTTTGGCCGATACCGCCTTGAAAACAGCGGATGCCGGTTACCTGACCCGTCGTTTGGTGGACGTAGCCCAGGACGTGGTAATTACAGAAGAAGATTGCGGTACACTGCGTGGTATTGCCACCAGCGCACTGAAAGATAACGAAGAGATAGTAGAGCCACTGTACGATCGTATCATTGGCCGTACTTCACTTCACAACGTATATAGCCCGTCTAACGATACCCTTATCGTTGGTGCCGGTCAGGAGATCAATGAAGAGATCGGTAAACAGATTGAAGAAGCTGGTATCGATACCGTTGAGATCCGTTCTGTACTGACTTGCGAAAGCAAGCGCGGGGTGTGCGTAAAATGTTACGGTAAAAACCTGGCTACAGGTAACCGTGCTCAAAAAGGTGACGCGGTTGGTATCATTGCCGCCCAGTCAATCGGTGAGCCTGGTACACAGTTGACCCTGCGTACCTTCCACGTGGGTGGTGTTGCCGGATCTGCTTCAGTTGAGTCTTCACTCACTGCCAAATTCGATGGAACTATTCAGTTCGACGGTTTGCGTACTGTAGCTTCGGTTAACAATGAAGGCGATCCAATTCAGGTAGTAATCGGTCGTACCGGTGAAATCCGTAACGTGGACCTGAAGAACGATCGTTTGCTCAACGTAGTGAATGTTCCTTACGGTTCAACCCTGTTCGTGAAAGACGGGCAGAATGTTAAAAAAGGCGATACCCTTTGTACCTGGGATCCGTTCAACAACGTAATCGTTGCTGAGATCGTAGGTCAGGTGAAATTCGATAATGTAATTGAAGGTATCACTTACCGTGAAGAAGCGGATGAGCAAACAGGTCACCGCGAGAAAGTAGTAATTGAAACAAAAGATAAAACCAAGATACCTACCCTGATCATCGAAGGCAAGGATGTAAAACAATACAACCTGCCAGTAGGCTCACACATTGTGGTTGATGAAACTGAAGATGTGAAAGCCGGTCAGGTGTTGGTGAAAATACCTCGTACGCTGCGGATGCAACGTGACATCACCGGGGGTCTGCCTCGTGTAACTGAGTTGTTTGAAGCACGTAACCCGGGTAACCCTGCCATCGTTTGTGAAATCGACGGTGTGGTAACCTTTGGCGCCATCAAACGTGGTAACCGCGAGATCATCGTGGAAGCGAAAGATGGTGTTATCAAGAAATACCTGGTTCCGTTAACCCGTCAGATCCTGGTTCAGGATGGTGACTTTAACAAAGCCGGTGCGCCACTGTCTGACGGACAGGTTTCACCAAGCGATATCCTGGCTATTAAAGGACCGTTTGCTGTACAGGAATACGTGGTGAATGAAATTCAGGAGGTTTACCGCTTACAAGGTGTGAAGATCAACGATAAACACATTGAGGTAATCGTTCGTCAAATGATGAAAAAGGTTGAGATCGTGGATCCGGGCGACACCCGCTTCCTTGAAGAAGACCTGGTTGACCGTTTTGAATTCAACGAAGAAAACGACTGGATCTTTGATAAGAAAGTTATCTCTGAACCAGGAGAAAGCGCTCGCTTGAAAGCCGGTCAAATCGTGAGCCTGCGTGAAATTCGCGAAGAAAACTCGCTGCTGCGTCGTACCGACAAAAAGCTGGTTGAATATCGCGATGCAGAGCCCGCTACCTCACATCCTGTGTTGTTGGGTATCACCAAAGCCTCTCTGGGTACGCAAAGCTGGATCTCTGCAGCATCGTTCCAGGAAACAACCAAAGTATTGTCATCGGCTGCCATTCAGGGTAAAACCGACGATATGCTTGGCTTGAAAGAGAATGTGATCACCGGTCATCCGATACCAGCAGGTACTGGTTTGCGTGACTTTGAGAACATGATCGTTGGTAGCAAGGAAGAATATGAATTGCTGCAAACAACCCGCGAAGCGATGAGCTTTGATGATGAAGAGTAATCACGATCAATAATTCATTGATTATAAAAACAAAGTAGGAAGCTAAACACTTCCTACTTTTTTATTACAGGTTAACCCATTGTTAAAAGTTTTAACAATTCTCTTTACAACCAGATTAATATCTTGCAAAAAAGGCGTTCATGAAAAATATTTCTACTTTATTATCTATTATCGCTCTTGCTCTCATTGGTGTTCTTTTTTACTTCCAGTTTGCCAAAGGAGGCCAACAGAAAAAAGAAGCTGTAAAATCTGATAATAATGCTGCCCCCAGCTTTGCCGTAGCTTACTTCGATATTGATTCCCTGCAGGAACATTATGAATATTTCAAAGATGTTTCAGGCGACATGAAGAAGAAAGAGAATGCCATGAATGCTGAATTGAACGACTTAACGAACAAGTACCAGCGCACCGTTCGTAAATGGCAGGAAAAGGGCAATAACATTACCCAGACTGAAATGGAAACGGCCCAGCGTGAAGTGGGTTTGCAACAACAACAGATCCAGCAACGGAAAGGGGAACTGGAGCAGGAAATGCAAAAACTGCAGGTTGACCGCATGAGTGAACTGCGCAAACAGGTAGAAGAGTTTTTGAAAGATTATAACAAGGACAAGAAGTTCGCTTATATACTGTCTTACGAGCCAGGTTTTATTATTTACTACAAAGATTCTGCTTATAACATTACCGGTGATTTGATCTCAGGATTGAATCAACAATATAAGGATAAGAAGAAATAAGCCATTAGCGTTGAGCGTGAAGCTCCAAAGCGGAAAGCCTGACGCTTACAGGTAAAAGCCTACAGTTTAAAGTAATATGTATTTGCTTTAAGTTGTGGGCTTTTTGCTTTTATCATATTCCCCAAATTGTGGAAATTTGGTGTATCTGCTATTCGAATTAGATTCCCTATCTTGAGCGGATTAAAACCTGATTTACTTACCATTATCTACCTAATATGGCAGAACACGCTTCTACATTTAAACCATCTCTTAGTTTAGTGGACGCTACCATGGTGGTAGCCGGTTCAATGATCGGTTCGGGTATTTTTATCGTTAGTTCAGATATTACCCGCAACGTAGGCAGCGCCGGCTGGATGATCGCCGTTTGGCTGATCACCGGTTTTATGACCATCACCGCGGCAGTAAGCTATGGTGAACTGAGCGGCATGTTTCCTAAAGCAGGCGGCCAGTATGTATATCTTAAAGAAGCATTTAATCCATTGGCCGGCTTTCTGTATGGCTGGAGCTTTTTTGCAGTAATACAAACTGCCACCATTGCAGCAGTAGCCGTAGCCTTTAGTCGCTATACGGCTTATCTAATACCAGAGTTGGGTGAAACCAACATCCTTTTGACCATAGGCAAACTGAAGATCTCTGCTGCACAGGTGTTGGCCATTGCGCTAATTGTATTTCTTACGTATACCAACACCAAGGGTATTAAAGGCGGCAAGATCATTCAAACTACATTTACTACCGTAAAACTATTGTCCTTATTCGGCCTGATCATATTAGGGTTCTTACTGGTAAAACACAGTTTTTGGAGTGAGAACTGGCAAACAGGTATGAATGCAACCCACCTGCAACAGGATGATAAGGGAAACTTTATTAAAGATGGCCAGTGGCTGCCCATTGGCGGTACTGCTTTAATTGGCGCCATTGCTGCGGCGATGGTAGGTTCTATTTTCAGCAGTGATAGCTGGAATAATGTAACCTTTATTGCGGGGGAAATAAAGAACCCAAAAAGAAACATCGGGTTAAGCCTGTTTTTGGGTACCCTGATCGTAACTGTAATTTATGTAACAGCCAACCTCATGTACCTGAATGTACTTCCCTTAAGCCATATTGCTTACCCGGAAGGAGAGCGGGTAGCAGTGGCGGCGGCTACTTCTATTTTTGGTGAAATTGGCGCTTATGTAATTGCGGTGATGATCATGATCAGCACCTTTGGTTGTAACAATGGACTGATACTGGCCGGTGCCCGTGTATATTATACCATGGCTAAAGATGGCCTGTTCTTTAAGAAAACCGGCACATTAAATAAAAATGCAGTTCCCGAATTCGCTTTGTGGATCCAGGCCGCTATGGCGGGTATCCTGTGTTTGAGCGGTAGTTATGGCGACCTGCTGGATATGATCGCTTTTGTGGCCGTACTTTTTTATGCGATAACCATTATAGGCATCTTTATTTTACGCAAAAAGCGCCCGGATGCAGAACGGCCTTATAAAGCCTTTGGCTACCCGGTACTGCCCATTATTTATATCATTCTCGCTTTAGTATTTAGCGTTTTCCTTATACAAATGAAACCACTTTACGCCGGTATTGGGCTGGGAATTGTTTTAACAGGCGTTCCTTTGTACTATATTGCAGTGCGAAATAAAAAGGCCTAGTTACAGGTTCCAGGTTACAGGTGCCAGGGACTTGTAACCTGAAACTTGTAACCTGGAACAGATGTAATATGAGCAAAGTAGATTTCAATAAACTTTTTGAAGGTTTTTCTAATATCAAGGCAGGTGTAATAGGTGATGTGATGCTGGATATTTACTGGTGGGGCCATGTGGAAAGGATTTCGCCCGAAGCGCCGGTGCCGGTAGTAGCACTTGACAAAAAAGAACATCGTATAGGTGGGGCCGGCAATGTGGCATTGAACCTGGCGGCCCTGGGTTCCCAGGTGTCGGTACTGTCGGTGATGGGGGATGACGAAAATGGCCATACCTTAACCGACCTGTTTAATGAATACCACATCAACACAAACTGGGTAGCCAAACAACCCTCCCGTATAACTACTGCCAAAACGCGCATCATAAGCCGTAACCAGCAAATGATGCGGCTGGATGCCGAGATCACCAAGGACCTGAGCACCGATGATGAGAATGCCCTGCTGGAAAAAGTACGCCAGTATATTACCAGCGAAAAGCCACAGGTGATCATCTTTGAAGATTACAATAAAGGCGTATTGACCGAACGCGTGATAAAAGAAGTAACGGCCCTGTGTAAACAACATGGCGTTATTACCACGGTGGATCCCAAACGAAAAAACTTCTTCAGCTACCAGGGCGTCGACATCTTCAAACCTAATTTGAAAGAAGTAAAAGATGGTTTGAACCTGTTGTTGGATGATATCAACCTGAATACCCTGAACGATATTCATCAGCAATTACAAAAGAAATTACAACACGCTATTTCCTTTATCACGCTGTCAGAAAAAGGCGTGTTTTACCAGGAGAACAGCGACTCAAAGATCATCCCCTCACATTTACGGAATATTGCCGATGTATCGGGCGCCGGCGATACGGTGATTGCTGTAGCCTCTCTGATCTATGCTGCTACCAAACGGATTGACCTGATGGCTGAAGTGGCCAATATTGCCGGTGGATTGGTTTGTGAAGAGGTAGGTACGGCAGCAGTCAGTAAAGAAAGATTATTACACGAGTGTAAATTGTTGTTGTCGTGAATGGGTTTGTAAGTTCGTAAGGCCCCCTTACATATCAACTGACCGCTTTACATCAGGTGCAGGGCAAACAGTTTAGACTGGCTACCGACAATTACATGGGCTCGCTGCCGCAAAGCAATCAACTTACTGATAACTGGATTGATTTTTTTATACAGCAAAGGCTGTTGCCACAGGTAAAACTGGCTGTTAACCGTCAATTACCGGAGCCGGTCCAGGTAAAGCAATTTTTTGGCCACCGCAGTATTGATATCGCCATGACCACGCTGTTTGGCGGATTCGACAACCTGTTTTATGAAAGTTACAACTATCATTACCGCCTGCCTGTTAATTACAGACAGCAATGGAAGGTATGCAATTTATACCCCTTGCTTATTCACCTGAATTTATTTGGTAAAAGCTACCTGGCCGACATTGTGCATACAATTGCGCGGTATTGATTTACGTTATGTAAGTATAATGTAATAAGGAGGTAATAAGAGCGTGACAGGTTATGCGGCTATTACATAAATTTGTACAAGGAAATGCAGCAGAATGACTTATGAGGACGTCTTAAACAAAATGATCACCCTTTAACGAATTGAATGCTGGCAGTTACTATACTGGGAAATAATTCTGCTTTACCGGCGTACGACCGGCATCCCACGTCACAAGTGGTGACGCTGGATGATAATCTGTTCCTGGTTGATAGTGGGGAAGGTACCCAGCAACAATTGGTGAAATACCGCATTCGCTGGTCACGGATCAACTATATTTTCATTTCCCACCTGCACGGTGACCATTATTTTGGTTTACCGGGTTTATTACACAGCATGGGCCTGCTGCATCGCGAAAACGAGCTGCATTTGTTCGCCCCGGCTCCCTTAAAACAAATACTGGACCTGCAACTGGAAGCTGCCTCCAATCAATTGTCGTATCCCTTGCATTTTCATCCGCTGGAAGGAGAAGGGGTAATTGTGCAGAATGATAAATTTAAGGTAACCTGTTTCGCCACCAAACACCGCATCCCCTGCTGGGGTTTCCGATTTGACCAGGTACGGGCACCCCGCCGCGTAAATCCTGAAAAGGCGATTGAATACGGTGTACCAGCCGCATTTTACGACCGGCTGAAATGGGGTGAGAATTATACCACCAAAGCAGGTGAGGTGATAGAAAACGAATGGGTAACCAATCCGGGGGTGAAACCGTTGTCATATGCCTATTGTGCCGATACCATTTACGATGAAGAATTGATAGAAAAGGTAAAAGGGGTTGATCTGTTATACCACGAAACCACTTATTTAAAAGACCTGGAAACAAGAGCGGCCATGCGTTTTCATTCCACCACCAATCAGGCTGCCCGTATAGCCAAGAACGCCAACGTAGGCCGTTTGCTCATTGGTCATTTTAGTTCTAAATACGATAAGCTGGAGGTGTTTGAACAGGAAGCGATCGAGGTATTCCCCAATACCAGTCTGGCGTTGGAAGGCGTGACTTTTAGAGCCCCACTTAAATAAATGACTTCTTTAAATGAAAATGTCGAATGTGTATTGCAACATTCGACATTTAAAATTCAATATTAAATATTTCTAATTGTTTTTCAGGAACGCTTTCACCTGCTCATGCAATCCTTCACTCAACGGCAACATGGGTAAACGCAGGGCGTTTTCGAGCAGGTTCAGGTCAGCCATAAATGCTTTTACGCCGGCTGGATTGTTTTCAGCAAACATCAGTTCGTAAGCCTGGATCAGCACATCATTCAGCGATTTGGCTGCTTTGAAATCGCCTTTCAAACACTGGCGCACCATGTGGGTGAACTGTTTGGGGAAGGCATTGGCGGCTACGCTGATCACACCATCCATTCCACAGGCAATTTGCGGTAAAACCAGGGCGTCGTCGCCACTTACTACCAGGAAGTTCTCGGGGCGGTCGCGCAGGATCTGCATGCACTGGGCCATATCGCCGCTGGCTTCTTTAATACCACCAATATTGGCCACTTCATTAGCCAGACGCAGGGTAGTGGCGGCAGTCATGTTACGACCGGTGCGGCCTGGAACATTGTACAGCAATATTGGTTTAGGCGAAGCGGCTGCCAGCGCTTTGTAGTGCTGGAAGATGCCTTCCTGCGAAGGTTTGTTATAATAAGGGCTGGCGCTTAAAACAGCGGTCGCTTTATCTAAAGGGAAAGTTTCCAGTTCTTTTATTAATTCAGCGGTGTTGTTACCACCGATGCCCACTACCACGGGAACGCGGTTGTTTACTTTCTCATAAGTAAACCGAACAATTGCGATCTTTTCTTCTTTGCTGAGGGTAGGAGTTTCACCAGTGGTGCCGAGTGTTACCACATATTCAGTTCCACCATCGATAACATGGTCAATGACTTTGCTTAACGCATCGAGATCGACTTCTGTATTTGATTTGAACGGGGTGACCAGTGCCACGCCGGTGCCATATAATGATTGACGAAGAGACATAATCTTAAGGTTGGGCCCGATAATGTACCGGGAGCGATTTAAGTTTTGAATGTTGGTATAAGCTGAGTAACGATAAGAATGTACAAGTGAGTGACACAACCGGTGATGACCAGTGATGTTATAGCTGGTTCCGCCTACACCAAAGTTTCGGCGGATAAAGCAAATTCACTCAAAGACAACTAGGCCGGTAATTCGTCCCAGAAGCCCATCTTGCTAAACTTATCGATTCGCTTTCGAACACGCTCTTCAGGATCCATCGCCTTCAGCTCGTTGATGGTGTTAATGAGGTAAGGTTTCAATAAGCCCGCAGCCTCATCGTAATTCCAATGAGCGCCGCCTACAGGCTCGGGAATGATACCATCAATTAATCCAAATTCATGCATATAATCGGCAGTGAGTTTTAACTGTTCGGCTGCTTTTTCTTTCTGGTCCCAGCTGCGCCAAAGAATGGAGCTGCAGCTTTCAGGTGAAATAACTGTATACCAGGTATTTTCAAGCATGAACACTTTGTCGCCAACGCCAATTCCCATAGCACCGCCGGAGGCTCCCTCACCAATGATCACACACACCACCGGTACTTTAAGCCGCATCATTTCATAAATGTTACGGGCAATGGCTTCACCCTGTCCTCTTTCTTCCGCTTCGAGACCTGGGTAGGCACCGGGCGTATCGATGAGGGTTATAATTGGTTTGTCGAACTTCTCAGCCAGTTTCATCAGCCGCAGGGCTTTGCGATATCCTTCCGGATTAGCCATGCCAAAATTGCGCAATTGACGCGCCTTGGTATTGATACCCTTTTGCTGACCAATGATCATTACGGTTTGACCATCGAGGTTGGCGAAACCACCCACCATGGCCTTATCATCTTTAACATTACGGTCGCCAAACAGTTCCACAAAATCGGTGGAAAGTTTGGAGATATATTTCATGGTGTACGGACGGTCGGGGTGGCGGCTCAACTGCACTTTTTGCCAGGGCGTAAGGTTTTGTGTAATAGCCTTACGGGTTTCCAGCACACGCTCTTCGAGTTTCTTAATAGGGTCAGTTAGATCCAGTTTGCTCTTTTCGGCCTTTTGCTTCAAACCTTCTATATCATCAAAAAGATCTTTGATCGGTTTTTCAAAATCCAGGAACTGACGGTTTTTATCTTGCGGCATAGGCAGTGATAATAAGCTGTAAAATTAAGGGATGAAGGATTTTTTATGAAAGTTTTCTACAAACGCCCCATTTCACGTGACTGCCTGCAAAATCGCGGATTTTGACAAACAGCGGCTTACTTCGCTTACGTTTTCAGAACTCATTGTTAATGAGCACTATTTAACGTACACCCGGGGAATTTATGATATACTTTCCGGTTTTTAAAGGTTGCAAATGTAGTGGGAAAACGGGATATTTCGCCCTGTAGCGTCCTGATGGGGAGAAGTTAGGCCTTCTCCCCATAGTTTATTAACTAAATTTTCTATATCAAAAAGTCGCTAATTCTTCAACATATTCAGCAGTAATTGCTGGCCAACAATATTGGCGCTGTTCTTTTGTGAGTTATTGAAGGTGGCCAGGGAGGCATTTTCCCCATCGCCTTCGGCCTTCTTTTCCAGTTTTACATCTTTGATACAAGAGAAGATATCCAGTGCACATACAATGATCTTACCCCGGCCGTGTGGAATAATGCTTAACGCTGAAAATACCTCAGGTTTGTGGTCGCTTACGCAGGCTACTACACAGTCGCCGGTATTCAAACGCAAACCTAAGCGGCTTTTATTATACGTTGCAAAACACTGGTACTCCCAGTTGAAGACACAAGCCTGGGGCAAGCCATTGAACAAGGCATGTTGTTTGGAAAAATAATTACCGCCATACCACGATGTGCCCAGCACTTTTGATCCGCGGTAATCGAATACTTCTTTTTTTGCCAGGTGGTCGGCCCAATGTTCGCTGTTGTTTACAACAATTAAAGTATTGCCATTATTTACCCATTCCAGTATATCGGTTACCAGTGGATTACCGGTTTGCTGTGGTTCAAAGGCGCCAATCACCAGTACTTTGCCTTCGGGTTTGCCTCCGCGGTAGTTTTTGAATGGTTTGAACCCAATGCTGCTAAAATAATTACTCAGCACGCCGCTGGTATCGGCCAATTGCACTTCTTGCGGAATGCCGGTGGTATTCAGTTGAACCGCGTACAGCTCATCCTGCCCGGTGGCAAGGATGGTGCTGCCATTTACCAGTTTCGCTGTAATGGTGGTATAACCAGGAGCAGGCGCTGCGAAGGGATTGCCGGCTGATAATAACTGTCCATAAACCGCACCGCCCTTCACTTCAACCGGAATGGTTTTGTGCCAGCCGGTTTCGCCTTTGGCGTTACGTGCTGATACTTCGAGGTTGTAATTTCCGTTGATGTTCTTTTCATTTACAAGATACAGATCGATGGTAGTGGTATCGCCCACGGCCAGTACTTTGTGATTGAGTTTAACGGCCACATATAAGGGCTGGTTGTATTGGGCAATAAGTTCGGGGTCGCCTTTCAGGTTACGGTAGTTATCTACAATGCCCGAGTGGTTTTCGAGCTTCATACTTTCCCAACCATTTACGGCATACCCATCGGTAATGTTATTGATACGAACATTCTCGATCACCCGGCCCTGATAATAATAAGCCACATTACCCATTTTACGGGTGAGGCTGTCTACATTAGGGAAGTCTTTGCTGAATCCGTTGTTTTTAAGAAATGAATCATATCCATCGTACCATTTCAGGTAGCTGTCGGTTTCCCAGCCAATGTCTTTTCCTCTTTTTAAAATAGCATCACGAATCAATTGCAGGCGGGGTGGGGTACCAATGGCACCTTCTTCGCCCCAGTAGTCGATCTCGTTTTTGTGATCGGTATATTTTGCATAGGAAGTGGGGTTGGAATACAGGTTGTCGTGGTACACCCCGGGACCACCGGCATGGTGCTGATCGAACCAGCCATAGTCATAGAACGTAGTATCGAAGGGCAGCAGGTGCAGTTTGTATTTAGGATCGGGTTCGTTCAGTTTTATATTTCCGTTGCAGGAGTTATAGGTGATAATGCGGGAATCATCCAGGGTATGGCCGGCCATCATTTCAGCGCGGTCGATGGCTGTTGGCTGGGCGCCGCGCTCGTTGTGCATGTTATAAATGATCAGGGCAGGATGGCTTCTGTCGCGGCGTACCATGCGCAGGAATTTTTCGGTACGGGCCGTGAGGTAGAACAAAGTTTGTTTTTTCTCCAGGTCGTTTTTGGGGTTGAAGAGGTTATCAGGGTATGAATTACCACCGGGTTCTTCAAAGTATAACAGACCCAGTTCATCGGCATAATCGAGCACATTACGTTGCCCGATGGTACGGTGAAAATTAAGCATGTTCAAACCAAGGCGTTTGGCATCCATGACCTGTTTTTTGGCCAGCTCATCTGAAGGTGCAATACCATTCTCTGGCCAAAAGCCCCAGGAGATAGAGGTGCGTAATACAATACGTTTGTTGTTTAAATAGAATTGTTGATCGCCAGCAATGTCTTTTATTTCGAACCAGCGGAAACCGAAACGCTGTCCGGTGCTGTCGAGCGTGTTGTTGCTGCCTTCCCAGCGAACGGTGGCTATATACAGGTTCGGACTATCGACGCTCCACAATTTTGCTGCGGGCAGTTTTACGGTGATGTTTTTTGTAGAGGCACCGGGTTCCAGTTGTACACCGGTGATGACCTGTTGAAACACGGATCTTTTTTGTGCGGAGGCTTCGCGGATGTCAACGACGTACTTGCCAGTCGCTGCACTGATGCTGGTATTTTGCGCGGTTACCTGTACATCCACTTCGGTGATGGCGGGTTTGTTCTTTACAAAAATGTCATCGATGAAAACACGGTCCGTTGCTACCAGTTTTACTTTGCCGGTAATGCCGCCAAAACCATGGGTGGGTTGGGTGCGGTATGCGCCCCACATAAAATTCTGGCTGTCGCGCCAGTCGAAGTTGCCATTGGGATCGGTGATGCGGATGGCTATTTCGTTATTGGCGCCAGGTTTTGCGGCTTCGGTTATATCTACATCGAATGGAGTTCCGGGCACTACATCGTAACCGCAAAGTTTTCTGTTTACAAAAACTTCGGCACGAAAGCGGGCGCTTTCAAAATGCAGCACCAGGCGTTTGCCTTTCATGGCTGGCGGAACTGCTATATTGGTTGTGAACCACGATACGCCCAAATAATTTCCGGCCAGTCCAAAATTGTTGCCATTGCGGGCCCAGTAATATTCTTCAACAGTAGTGGGGAGATGAACCAGGCGGCCACTGGCTGTTTGTAAAGTTTGCCAGCCACCGGTAGGTTCGTGAACAGGGAGTTTACTAATGTCGACCGGTGGGGTATATAGCGAATCGTTTTCCCAGGTGGCGGCGGTGTCGAGCCATAGTTTCCAGTTGTTTTGAGACAGGTCTTTTTCCTGCCGGCCTTTTTGTTGTGCTATTCCTTTCAGGGTGGTTAATAGAAGAACACCCATTATCCATAGTGGCACCAGTCGTTTGATCAGCATGTATGTACGTTGTTTATTTCAAAACTATATTATCCTCATTATGTGAAGGTTCGTTTTTATTCCAAATAGGTATAAATTCTGGTATGGGGAAGGGTTGAGCAGTTAACAGATTGACGAGTTGACAAGGAAAGCAGCATGGGCGACGTGAAATCCTGGGATGTCATAAGATTTTCCCAGGATTTTGGTCCGTATCCCGGGGTTTTACCCTGTTTTCCCAGGAAAACAGGGTAAAACCCCGGGAAAATCTATGTTTTTCCCGGGAAAATGGTGTGAAATCCTGGGAAAACATATGATTTCTCCGGGAAAATAGGGTGAAACCCCGGGAAAATAGATCATTTTCCCGGGATAAAAAGCAAAATCCCGGTGTAGTGTAACCTGGGTAACTATTCTGACTCAAGGAGATGCTGCAGGGCGGCAATTGCTTTCTTCATATCAATGCCTTTGCCAAGCACCGGCTTAAAGATATCGCCCTGTTCTTTGAGGCGGGCAGGCATAATTTTTTTGCAGGTAGGGTATGCCTTCGTCGGTGGTAGCCCATATGCATTATTTCCCCGAATCAGCTATCCTGCGGATCACCTACACCTCCGGGGCAATATATGATTATTTAAAAGTGCCCGCAGCCATTTATGAGGCGATGAAGAAAGCTACCTCTAAGGGATCTTACCTGAATACCGTTATTAAAAGACGATTTGCCTGTAAGAAAATAACCTGATTAATTTTTCTCGGCAACCAGTTTTTCCCTGATCTTGTATTCTTCCATATCAATGAGCGACATATACTTTCTGATCAGTTCTTCATCGTATTCCTGCAGGTGATTTACCTGGTTCAGGGCAGCGCGTTGTTTTTCCAACAACTCCAGGTAAATGAGTTGAAAATTCCTGAGCCCTGTTTCAGGATTACTGGCCGATGAGTTTAATTGTTCGGTCAATAATTTCAGATCGATCTTCAGTCGCTCATGCAGGTTCTTCAGGTGTTCGCTTACATTCTTTCCTTCGTGGGCTTTTTCTTCCAGGAATTCAATAGAACATTTGGCAATCTTTTTTTGAATGTTCAATTCCTGAATATTTTCCGGTATGGTATTACGAACTGGTACGGGTTTTAATTTCCTGATGAGCCAGGGAAGTGTAAGCCCCTGAAATACCAGCGTTACCAATATTACAATAAACGTTATGAAAAGGATGAGGTTGCGATAGGGAAAGGCCTGGTTGTTGTCCATAAGCAATGGAACCGATAAGGCCGCTGCAAGCGACACCACGCCGCGCATGCCGGCCCAGCCTATGATAAGCGGGTTACGCCAACCCGGACTGTTATCAGCTACTGTAATATACCGGCTCATAAATACAGTAAACACAGATGCACCCAGGGTGCAAAGAATGCGGCAAATGATCAGGGCCAGGGAAATGGTTAATCCGTACCCAATGGCGCTGCCCAAACTGATATTACCCAACTGATTTACGATAGAAGGCAATTGTAAGCCAATCAGCATAAACACCAGTCCGTTCAATACAAATACCAGGTTGGCCCATACGTTCACGCCTTCAATACGGCTGCGATAACTTAACATGCGGTGCCGGTGAGCTGATAATAACAAACCGCCGCTTACTACAGATAGTACACCTGAAAAATGATAATGTTCTGCGGTGTAGTACATGCAATAGGGCACTACCAGGGTGAGAATGATCTCGATGCTGGGTGTAGTGGGCAGCCACTTGTGAATGGCAAAGAAAATAAAACCAATGGCCAGTCCGATGAGCGTGCCCATTATGATTACCAGGAAAAAGCTGCCAACAGCTTCCGACATATGAAACTGTCCGGTGATCACGGCCGCAATGGCAAACCGGAAAACAATAAGCGAAGAAGCGTCATTGAGCAGGCTTTCGCCTTCAACAATACTCATCAATCCTTTGGGGGCTTTAACCTGCCTCATAATAGTGCTGGCTGAAATAGCATCGGGCGGGGACACAATACCACCCAGTAAAAATCCCAATGCCAGCGTAAACCCGGGTATACAGGCCCAGGAAACAATGGCTATTACGGAGGAAGTAAGAATTACAATGGGAAAGGCAAAACTCGTTATGACCCGCCGCCATTTCCAGAATTCTTTCCACGACACCTGCCAGGCAGAATCAAACAGCAGGGGTGGCAGAAAAATAAAGAAAACCAGTTCGGGGTCTATGGTGATGTTCGAAAAAGTAGTCGTAAAACTGAATGCCAGTCCGCCCACAACCAATACGATGGGATAAGCCAGTCGCAGCCGGTTGGCAACCATAACCAGCGCCAGAATAATTAAGATGAGATAAACATATTGGATAAAAAGGTGCTGCATGAGTCGGGTGTTAGGTATAAAAATAATAAAACGCACCCACATTGTATCAATCCAGTGAGTGCGTTTTTATTTGTATGCGCTATTTCCGAACAGGAAAAAAACAGGCCACCAACAAGGGTACGGTGACTAACAGCAATAAATACCATTTTGAATTATCAACAAATCCCTGCTCGCATGCAATGGCGCTTGCCAATATCAAAATAATGGCCATAGATCTTCCTGCAGAAACAGATTGTTGCTTCCGGCACATGACAATAGTTTACAGGTTAATTACTGAAAATAATTAATTATTGATCAATGATGTTCCCAAGCCCTGAACAATCAGGCCTGGGCAAACCTGTTGAAGTCTTTATAAGTGGAGAAGTAATACAGGTGCGGACAAAAAGGAACAAACTCAGGGAATGACCAGGTCACACTATTACTGATGTCAAGTATAATGTACCTGACGATGGTAGTAATATAAGTATGTAAATAAGTTCCGGTCATTTAATCAAACATACAAAAAAAATAGTGATTGCTTCGTTAAAACATCGGCTTGTTTATTAAACACCCTTTCGCTTGTATTTGCGCATATATTAGGCTACATTTGTCGCGTGAGGTATTTATTTACGATATTGATATTATTTGTTCAACTGGTAAGGTGTTTTACTGCTGAGGCAGGTACACCGTTGCCTGAAAATAATATAGCTCACCAAAAAAGTGCTTCATTACTGGCAGATGATCTTTTACCCGATCATTTTGCTGAAGTAGCGCATGCTATTCAGTTTACCTGCGTTGCGTCTACCATCAGGGACCATCGCGACTCCGATGGCTCTATTACCTTGGTACGGCTGAGTAATTATAATGCCGGCGATCTGCACAAGCGCATCAAAGCTTTCTCAGTACCACATTCATCTTCGTTTATACGGCTACTCTTGTTTCCCAATCACTACTTCTGGTAAGCGCTGTTTTACTTTTTTGAACAGCACCCTAAAGGTTAATGGTCTGAAGGATCATTAACGGCATTGTATTACCTAAACTTATTTAACTATGTCAGACGTAGTGATTGTACTATTGCTATTAGTACCTATAATAGTTGTTGTTATTATATTGAATAACGCCAATAAAAGACGTATAAAGAAAGCGCAGAAACGAATAAATACTTACATCACAGAAGCCACCCGGCAAACCGGCATCACCAATTACTATCGTAAACAGTTGGTGCATCAAACCCTGATCATCGATGAAAAAGGCGGCAAACTTTTGATCGTTGAGCACAATGGCATTTTTTCATTTGAGGTTTTTCAGCTCGATGCAGTCAGCGGGAATATAGTTGTGAATATTAAGCAGCCATTTATAATAGAAGGGAAGGAACAGAAAAAAGAGCACATTACTACCAGGATTGGTGTAGAACTCAAATTCAGAAAAGTGGAGGGGGCCAGATTCCTTAAGTTGTACGATCACCTCGAGCACAATGTATATATGATAGCTGATTTTGAAAAGGAAGCGCATCAGATACGTGAAAAGATTGAGCACGCGAGAGTTGGAAATTAGTTTCTATGAAAAACCGGAGGCGCTGCAAAAATAATTAGTAATCCGTACGCTCATTGTTTTTCATATGTCATGGTGTGTACCGCTTTCTGACGAAAGGGATCCGGTGCAGCGGGTCCCCTTTATTTTGCCTGTGTTTGAAATATTACGTGCTTAACTATAAGATAATATTGCGCCGGTACCTTTACCAGCATGGAGTACATCATTGCATTAGGCGCATTTCAGGCTTTGATCGCCCTGTCGCTGTTTATAGGCAACAGAAAAAGAAAACCTGCAGACTCACTGCTGAACTGGTTATTGATCTGTTTGTTTTCGCATTTGACCATCAAGTTCATCATTTATGCAGTTTCTGAAAATGCAATGATCCAGAACGCGTTCAATACATTTATTGATCTGGCTTATGGCCCCTTGTTGTGGATGTATACCAATAAAGTGTTGAACGATCGCTATCGCCCACAGCGATATTTTTACCTGTTGTTGCCTACCCTGGCTGCAGCCTGTGTGTTCTTCACCATTGCGGTAAAAATAATTTACCATCCGGCAAAGGCCGAAAGTTTACTGGCTTATTATAATAACATAACCGGTTATCTCATACTGGCTTCCGGCATTATTTACCCGGTAATGACGCTGATGCTTTGCTATCGCATGCCTGCGTTTTGGCGAAGTGAGCAACAATTGATCCGCAGAATGTCAACCTGTTTCCTGGTGGGGCCCGCTCTTTGGTTAATTGTCAATATTATTCAGCCATTTCAATTACTCAATACCCACGACCTGCATATTATTATTCGCATTGTTGCCTACTCTAATTTACTGCTGATGAGTGTATTCATCATCCGGTATCGGATGGTTATGCAGGCGATCAATAACGAAACAGGTGATGATGTTGAATTACCGGTTCCACCCGATATGCCCGAACCGGTTATGCTGGTACAGGAAAAAGAGAATTTATCAGTGACGGTTCAACCGGTATCGATGACGCGAAAGGCGGTTTTGTCGGAAACCCAGCAAGCCCTGATCGCCGAACGGCTGGCACTTTTGATGGAAGAAAAGAAAGTGTATAGTGATCCTGATCTCACCCTCGAAAAACTGGCGTCGCTGATGAAAACGCCCCGGCATCATTTATCGGAAGTGTTGAATCAATACCTGCACCGGTCGTTTTATCAGTTCATCAATGATTACCGCATGCAGAAAGTATTGAACCTGCTCGATCAATGCCGCCGCCAGGAAGTGACCCCTAATATTCTGTCAATTGCCTATGAAGCCGGTTTCAACTCCAAATCGGCCTTTAACCAGTACTTCAAAAAGACCACCGGCTTTACGCCTACCGAATACCTGAAACAGTCGGGTGACAGCGTTTCGGTGAGTATAAAAGAAGCATTATCGGCGTTACAGCGGTCTGTACAAACCCATTGACGGGAAAAGATATTGGGGCTTTGATTCACCCGATGGTGTTGGCGGAGATGCGCTGTATTTTGACCTTGGGTTAAAGAATGCCACCGAAGTGATGGATGACACCAAATTGACGCATAGACGCCACTGAGAAATTGAAAATAGTTGCTGGCGTTCGTAATGAATATACCCGCATGGAGCTGAATGGCGCCAAGGCCACTACCGCCACAAAATATGGCTCCGTTGAAAGATTCATGGAACAGGAACTGGGATTGGGTAAAAAAGAACTGGAGCAATAGAGAAAGAAGTATACGATTTAAAGGTTTTGTGTAACATGAAATAGAAAGGCCATCCGCAGTTAACGGATGGCCTTTCTATTTCAAATGCATTTTAACACAAAAAGAGCCTTATCTATGATAAGTCTCTCCTGTGCGAACTAAACGGAATTTCGAGTCAAATCAGCTGCTTGTATACTTCAAAGGCGCTTCTTTCTACCCAGTTATGCGCCAGCTTATTGTCTCTGATCTCCCAGATAGCTGTCCCGGTTAGTTCTATCGGTTTTCCATTGGGTGTAATGCCGAACATACCGTTATGATAACCCGTAAATTTCCAACGCGATACTACTCTTGTTCCATCCTTGCTTTCAAATATTTCCAGGTTCTCCAGTTTGCTGTCGGTGACGGTTTTTAAAAAACCTGCCACCCAGGCTTTAAAGTTATCACGGCCAATAATGTCTTTGCCTGAATTGGTAATAATGAAATCTTCTACCATTAATTCGTCAATCAGGTCCAGGTTGTACGGTGGGCTCCATACATTGTTCCAGAAATGAAGCACTTTTTCTACGGGTGATAAATTATCCAGTTCTCTTTTATTGCTCATGGCATTATTTTTAGGTATTAATATTCAGCCTGACCTATTTCCAGTTTGTATATTTTGCTATTGGCATCGAGGTGAAATTTGAAATAGGTTTTGAAATTGCCCCAGGTGTCGCTGTGGAAGTGACCAAAGATGGAACGGCCGCTGTCCTTTACAATGTCTACACTGGTAAACCGTTCGTGCCCAATGGCTTTTGTAGAGAAGTTTTGAAAATTCCGGGGATGGCCATCATCCAGCAACTGGGCGTCGGCGGTGAAAAAAGAAAGCCACAATTTTGAATCACCTGCCTGCCAGGCTTCAAAGGCTGCTTTTACTGTTGGGTTCGACAATTTGCTGGTATCCATACTTATATTTTTTGATTGGTTATTGATTTTTTCCTTTTGTGCTTCGGCACCCATACAACCTGTGAGCAAAGCAAAGGCTATCAAAATTGTTGGGATGTACATGGTTGAAAGTTTATGGTGGGTTATTAAGCCATAGCGCCATTTACACCAATGGTTTGTCCGCTGATCCATTTGGCATCATCACTGGCCAGGAAAACGATCACCGGAGCAATATCACCTACTTCAGCCAACCGGTTAAAGGCATTCAATGCAGCCTGACGGGCGATCATCTCAGGGCTTTTACCTTCCATGTATAATTCGGTATTGGTAGGGCCAGGCAATACAGCGTTCACTGTAATCCCTCTTGAACCCATTTCTTTGGCAAATACGCGGGTCAATTGTTCAACGGCGCCTTTGGAAGCAACGTAGGTTCCGTAAGTAGGCACCATGGCGCGGGTTAAAGTGGAAGAAGTATTGATAATAGTACCACCGTCGGCCAATCGGGTAGCGGCTTCGCGCATGGTGTTGAAGGTACCGCGTACGTTTGTATTGAACTGGCGGTCGAAATCTTCATCAGTGGTATCTTTCAGCAACTTCATGATCATTACACCGGCGTTGTTGATAAGCACGTCAATTTTGCCATAGTGCGCAATAGCGGTATCGAATAAGGCAGTTACCTCAGCTGCTTTGCTAACATCGGCTTTAACGGCAATAGCATCGCCACCTTTATCTTTTATTTCCTGTACTGTTTTCTCCGCAGCAGCCTGGCTACCGGCATAATTGATGATCACTTTGGCGCCTTCGGCAGCGATCAGTTGGGCAGTGGCAGCGCCTATTCCTTTTGAAGCACCGGTAATCAATACTACTTTGTTATTTAACCTGTTCATAATTCTTTGTTTTATTGTTTGATTTGATAACACAAAGATGGTGTATGAACAGCCCCGGAAACGTACAAAGATTACAGCAAGAGTTGCAAAATTCTAAGAATGGGTGTTAAACCAGCTGTTTGCGGTAGTCGGCCGGACTTTGAGTGGTGTGTTTCTTGAAATAATTACTGAAATGGGAGGCTTCCAGAAAACCTAATCTGCCGGCGATCTCCTTAATATTCATTTGTTTGTCGTGCAGCATTACCTTGGCTTCGGCAATGGTTTTATCGGCAATCCAGGCGCTGATGGATTTGCCGGTTTTACTTGTAATTACGCTGGACAGGTAATTTACATGCAGGAATTGTTTATCGGCATAATCCTGAACCCGCAGCTGAGCGTCGGTTTTGCCGTTGGCGAGATCCCGGAAATGCTGTTCCAGGTTTTGTTTGAATGTTTTTACGATCTGGGAGCTGCGGTTACCTTCATAAATGGGGTTGTAAGCCTGAAAGAAATACTCCTTGATCTTTAATAAAAGCGTAACCACCGCACTGCCGATGATCTTGTTTTTATAAGGCGAATCGCCGTGGTGTTCGCGGTAAATGAATTTGTACAATTCTTCAATGATCGCGAATTGATCGGGTGTCAATACCCGCGGTTCTACTGTTTCGGTAAGCAGGAAGGAGAATTCCCGGTAAATGTCAGGATGTACCTGTTCTTTTAAATAAGATTCAGTAAAAACAACCAGACAGGTATCGGTAACGCTGTTCCAGATGAACTTGCGGAAGTTACCGGGGTTGGTAAAATAAACAGTGCCAGGCACCATGGGAAAACTCAGGTCGTCGATGGTATAATTTCCAAAGGCGTCTTTGATAAAAAGAAAGCTGAAGAAATTGGGCCGGAAGGGGATGGAAGAAACCGGATAATCTTTGAACAGGTCTTGCAGGTAAAGAATAGAGAATCCCGAGGTTTGGTCGACAATGTCGTGCGAAAGCCCCATGAGTTCATACAATTCGTTAAGGGTTTTAACTACAAGGTTTTTTGATGGCATGGTTCGAAAGTAGGAAATATATTGATTGTAAGTTAACCGGTTGACAAGTTAACATGTTGATAAGGATCTCTGCCTTCTGCCCGCTGCCTTCTGCCTTTTCTCTATTCCGTCCGCAAACTTTTTACCGGATTTGCCAGTGCCGCTTTAATAGCCTGAAAACTTACGGTGATCAACGTAATGACCAGCGCACCTCCGGCAGATAAAGCAAATACCCACCATGAGATATCTGTTCTGAAATCATATTTCTGTAACCAGGTATGCATGTAATAAGAGGCGATGGGAATGGCTATCAGGCACGACAGGCACACCAGCAGAATAAAGTCTTTAGAAAGCAATTGCCAGATGCTCATCATCGATGCGCCCAGCACATTGCGGATACCGATCTCCTTTACCCGTTGTTCGGCCATGAACGAGGTTAAGCCAAACAAACCCAGGCAGGATATAAACACCGCGAGGATCGCAAAGAAAGTGGATAGTTGACCAATCCGCTTCTCGTTATCGAATTTTTCAGCAAACTGTTCATCGGCAAATTGGGCTTTAAAGGGGGAAGCCGGATCGTATTTTTTGAAGATGCTTTCAATTTTGGCCAGCGCTCTGTTAACACTCCAGGTAGGGTTCATTTTCATAATGAACAAATTTTCCGGGTCTGTTGAAATATGCCAGAGCGCAGCGCGTACCGGTTTATAAGGCGATTGTACCAGCATGTCTTCTACCACGCCAATAATGTGATACGGTTTTTTGTTCCAGTGTATGATCTTACCAATCGGATCTTTTAACCCCATAAAGGCTACAGCCGATTCGTTTAAGATAAAGGCGGTAGAATCGGAAGCAAACTCGCGGGAAAAGTCGCGGCCCTGTTTTATTTTCCAGCCTATTGTTTTGCCGTACTCCCAGGTATTGGCATTATTAGGGAAGTCAACCGCAAAGTTGGGGTCTTTGCCTTCCCAATCGAAACCGCCATTGGTATTCCATACACCCGTGGTTGGGCTGCCAGATTCGGCCATCTCCACCACGGCGCCGGAGTTTTTCAGTTCTGAACGCAACGCTTCAAAGTGTTTATGCTTTACTTCAGAAATGTCATGGGAGATCAATCCATCGCGTACATATCCTATAGGCCGTTGCATGCCCAGGTTGATCTGTTTGTATACTATAATGGTCCCAATGATCAGTACTATGGAAATAGTGAACTGGGCTACTACCAATACTTTTCTTGGTAGCGAAGCAAAACGGCCGACACGGTAGGTTCCCTTCAATACTTTTACCGGTTGAAAAGAAGAAAGGAACAAAGCAGGGTATACCCCGGCCAGCAAACCGGTGAGTATGCTGAGGCAAATACCGATCAGCCAGAACAGGGGATTAAGCCAGGGGATGGCCATTTTTTTATCAGCAACGGAATTGAAGAACGGCATAATAAGGCTTACCAGTAAAATGGAAAATACAAAAGCGATCACCGCCGTTAATACAGATTCACTAAAGAATTGTACAACCAGTTGTTTTCTGTTTGAACCGATGGTTTTTCTAACGCCTACTTCTTTGGCCCTTTTTTCAGACCGGGCGGTACTCAGGTTCATAAAGTTGATGCAGGCCAGCAGTAATACAAATATGCCAATGATACCGAACAGCCAAACCGTTTCAATGCGCCCGCCGGTATTGATCCCTTCCTTCCATTGTTCATACAGGTGCCATTTTCGCATGGGGTGCAGGAAAACGATAGGCTTATACTGCTTATCCTCCGCAGCTGTTTTGTTCAGCTTCACATCGCGGATGCGTTTCGACAATGTTTCTATATCCACATTGTCGGCTACCTGGGCATAAGTTTGGGTAAAGTTGCTTCCCCAGGGAGTTTCCATTTGTTTTATCCATTGGTTCTGGCTCAAATATAGTTGCCAGGGCAGCACAAAAGTAAGTTGGCGAAAGCTGGTATTGTCCGGCAGGTCTTCATATACCGCGGTAACCTTCACGTTCGACTTATTATCGACGCGTACCATTTTCCCAATGGGATCTTCCTTGCCAAAAATAGCCGTGGCAACGGATTGCGAAAGGATGATGGAATTCATTTCCCTTAACCCGTCTTTTGAGCCGGCGAGTATTTTCAGACTCAACATATCAACCATTTCCGGCTCCATGAAACTGCCTGCTTGTAAAATTATTTTATCGCCGTAAACGAGACCATGGTCATAGTTCCAGGAAGACTGTATCACATATTTAAACCCATTGCCGTACGTTCGCCTGATCTCTTCTGCCATTACATACGGATTAGACATCTGCGTTTCATATTTACCATTGAAAAGCTGGTGTTGCATTACCTGTACAATGCGATCATAGTTTTTATGATACGTATCATAGCTTACTTCATCGTACACCCAGAGTGCAATGAGAATGGCTACAGCCATACCCACAGCCAGGCCGCTGATATTAATAATAGAAGAGACCTTGCTCTTAAAAAGATTACGCCAGGCGGTTTTTAAATAATTGGTGAACATAGCTTTGGTTTCGGTATAGTTGACGCAATTACGAAATAAATGCCAGTTTGTAACCGCGTAAAAATAAGTAGGTTACAAGGTTGCCGGTGTATTGGGCGTCCGGTTTTGATACAATGAAATGAACGGTTTCAATACAGCAGTCATCAGGGGAAGAAAATATAGGGATGCTTGATAAGTTGAGCCTTTACTTAATGTATAACCGAAACAGAATTAATGAGTGTTATATGGAGAAAACAACTACTTTGATAAATTGTTCACATTTAACCCGGTAGGGGTTTATTTATTTAATTTCGACGCGCTAATTAGACATTTGTTTAACTAAAAAATCGTGCCCTCATGAAGATTTACAAGCTACGAAAGCAGCTAGTGCTTTCTATGTCCATTCTCATGCTATTACTGTCAACAGTATTTAGCGCGACCGCTCAAACGCCCAAGTTTAAGGTAGTAGCCTTTTACAATGGCACCTGGGATGCAGCCCACATTAATTTTGTAAAAGAAGCCAACCCCTGGTTCACCAACCTGGCGGCTCAATATGGCTTTTCTTACACTGCCACCAACAACTGGGACAACCTGAATGCAAACTTCCTGAAGAACTACCAGGTAGTGCTCTTTTTGGATGATGCCCCTACAGGAGCTGCCCAACGCGCCGCATTCCAGCAATACATGGAAAACGGCGGTCGCTGGATGGGCTTTCACGTTAGTGCCTGGACAGATAATGCCGGCTCCTGGAGCTGGTATTACAACACCTTCCTGGGTTCCGGTAACTTCCGCGACAATACCTGGGAACCAACCAAGGCTACTTTGAAATGTGAAGACCGCACACATCCCAGCACGCTGCGCCTGCCAACCACTTTTACTTCATCAGTAAGTGAATGGTACAGCTGGACCAATGACCTGCGCAACAACAGCAACATTAAAGTACTTTGCTCTGTTGATCCTTCCAGCTTTCCTTTAGGCACTACTCAAAAATGGACCAGTGGTTATTACCCCATCGTTTGGACGAACAAGAATTATAAAATGGTGTATGCCAACTTCGGGCACAACGCTATGAACTATTCTACCAACGTTGGGCTGTCATCTACATTTGGCAGCGAAACCCAGAACAAGTTCATCATCGATGCCATTATGTGGTTGGGCGGACAACCTTCAGGTCCTGCTCCTGCCGTGTCAATTCCCGGTACGGTACAGGCTGAGAACTATACCAATATGAGTGGTATTCAAACCGAAACTACTACCGATGCAGGTGGTGGTTCAAATGTGGGTTATATCGATGCAGGCGACTGGATGGATTATAAAGTGAATGTACAAACTGCCGGTACGTATACCGTTCAATACCGTGTGGCCAGCGAAGCCGGAGGCGGCAGCATTCAATTGAAAAAAGATTCAACTGTAATACTGGCTACTACTGTAGTACCAGCTACAGGCGCCTGGCAAACCTGGACAACCATCACCGATAGTGTGGTGCTGGCTGCCGGTGAACAAACATTGAGAATACAGGCTCCGGTTGGTGGTTATAACCTCAACTGGTTCTCTCTTGCTACTTCAACACCAAATAACCCGGGCAACACCGCGCCAATTGGCCAGGTTATTACCCTGAGAGGAAACAATGGTTTTTATGTAAGTGGTGAAAATGGCACCAAAGCCATGACCTGTACAAGAACCGCCCCACAAACCTGGGAGCAGTTTACTGTGCTGGATGCCGGTAACGGAAAAGTGAACCTGCGCAGCATGGGTCAGTATGTGTCATCAGAAAACGGTACCAAAGCCATGACCGCCAATCGCCCTGCACCACAAGGCTGGGAAGCTTTCGACTGGATCGTGAATGCTGATGGTTCTATTTCACTGCGTGGCAACAATGGTTTCTTTGTAAGCTCAGAAAATGGTGAAGAGGCCATGACCTGCACCCGCCCAACTGCCGACGCCTGGGAGAAATTCAACTTCTCCATCGTGAGCACGGCAAGAATGGCCGCGGTACAAAACCTCGTGACCGGCATGTCACCTTCGGTGAAAGATGCCTATCCAAACCCATTCACTACACAATTGCATTACACCGTGCCTGAAAAATATGCTTCACATACAGTAACTGTATATGATTTCTCAGGTAAACAAATACTGCACTACAATGTAAATAACCGTCAGGGTAACTATACACTCGATGGAAGCACGCTTCCTACCGGCATGTATATCCTGGATATTTCAAGCGGTGATTTCCATAAAAGAGTAAAAGTGCAGAAGAAGAAATAAATGGTAATTGGTTCTAATAAGTGTGGGCTTCCCGGTTTTACCGGGAGGCCCTTTTTTATGAAATTAATGAAAACGGTTACAATTTAATTTGACTGTTGGAAGCGGGAGTAATCGGAATAATTTAAATTTAATAATGAAATCGGTTGCATTATTAATTACCATTATTCATTAACGATTAAACCACGCTTGCTATGAAAAGAATTTTAGCTGCTTCGCAGGTAAGGATCACTATTGCCTGCCTTTTCCTGCTCTTTATTGGCCTGGGCTCAGGCGCCCAGCTTCCGCTTGTTTATCCTGTAGAAAATACCGGTGCCGGTTATCCACTACCGCCGCTGCCTACCCTTGATCAGCTGTCTGCCATAGAACCCTTGCCCGATCCGTTTATGTGGTCGAACGGCAGTGGGCGCTCTACTAATTTCACCGACTGGGCGCGCCGCCGCAGTGAAATAAAGGCAGAAATTGAAAATTATGAGATCGGTCCCAAACCCAACCGGCCCGATACCATTTCCGCAACCTGGATACCCGGCGCTACACCTACCACCGGTACCCTGCAGGTTATTGTTACCGTAAACGGACAAACGCTTACACTGAGTTCAGCCATTTCACTCCCTGCAGGTACTGGCCCATTTCCCGCCGTAATAGGGATGAACAGTTTGAATGGCAGTTTACCAGCCGATATTTTTACCAGCCGCAACATTGCGCGCATCACCTTCACGCATAACCAGGTTACTACGTATCCTACACCGCAGGCAACAGATCCTTATTTCCGATTGTACCCCAATTTTAACCGGGATAATATTGGCCAGTACAGTGCCTGGGCCTGGGGTGTAAGCCGTATTATTGATGGGTTGGAACTGGTGAAGTCCAGTTTGCCGATAGACCTGAAACACCTCGGGGTAACCGGTTGCTCCTACGCTGGTAAAATGGCCTTGTTTGCCGGCGCTTTTGATGAACGCATTGCGTTGACCATTGCCCAGGAGTCGGGTGGGGGCGGTGCACCGGCCTGGCGTGTTTCAGAAACCCTCGGGGATGTAGAAAAATTAGGTTCTACCAGTCATGAATGGTTTAAAGAAAGCATGTTCCAGTTTGCAGGAACAAATGTGTCGAAGCTGCCACACGATCATCATGAACTAATGGCTATGGTAGCGCCCAGGGCTTTGCTGGTTACCGGTAATACCGATTTTACCTGGCTGGCTAACCCTTCCTGTTATGTGTCGGCCCGTGCAGCGCAGGAGGTTTGGAAAACCTTTGGCATTGGCGACCGCTTTGGGTTTTACATCGATGGCGGACATAATCATTGCGCCATCCCCGATGCGCAGAAGCCGGCGATTGAAGCATTTGTAGAAAAATTTCTGCTGGGCAATACAAACGCCAATACCGCCATTGCAGTAAACCCCTATCCCGATATGGATTATCAACGCTGATACAAATGGTGGGGAACGGGAAATCCTGTATTGCCATCAGAACCCGTTGGTGTCAGAATTTGGATGGAACCGGAATGCGCTACTATTGGTTCCGACTGGCAGGTAGTGACCGATACGGCTGCTTCGAATGGAAAATATGTAGTGGTAAATGGGTTGAACAGTACCACCACTGCGCCCGCCGGTGCAACCGGTTCCGTCGTATTGCCGTTTACGATAGACAGCGCCGCTGCGTATAATGTAATGGCGCGGCTCAACTGCCCCAGCGCGAATGATGATAGCTACTGGATACAATTCGATAGTGGCACTTTTGTAACCGTAAACAACCTGACGACCTCAGGCTGGATGTGGATGCGACTGGCAAATGCTAACTTAACAGTGGGACAGCACACGCTTACCATTGCCTACCGGGAAGATGGCGCCAGGCTGGATAAAATATTATTGACCACCTCAAACGCTACTGTTACGGGCAAAGGAACAGAGGGAAGCAATTGCGGGCTGCCGCCAGTAATTACCGCCGGTCAGGCATTGGCTGTTAGCGAAAAATCGAATCGAGATGCAGTTGTTGGTCCCGTAGGGGCCACTGATCCCGATGCAGGGACCGAGTTTCAAAACTGGAATGTAACGGGTGGAACCGGCGCTGCAGTATTTGGCATTGATGCAATTACCGGCAATGTGATCGTAAAAGATAGTACGCTGTCTGACTTCGAGTCACCCATACGGTCTTATACGCTTATTGTAAACGTAACGGATGGATATAATAAAAGTGCGAGTGAAACCATTACGATTAATCTTATCAATGCAAATGACAATGCGCCCGTAATTCCGGCGGGCATCAGCTTTGCGCTGGATGGCGGTGCCTGTAATGAACCAGGGCGTATCACAGCGACAGATGCCGACGATACCAATGATCCTGGTTTTACTACCTGGCATTGGCAGTTGGTGGGTGGAACCGGCGCCGGCATCTTTGCAGTTAATGAAGCCACTGGTAAAATAACAATTGCAGATCTCGGTCTGGCAGACCTGACGCGTAAAAGCTATACCCTGTTAACAACAGTAGGCGATGGGGTGTTCACCAGTCAGCCCCAAACAGTAACGGTCACCATCCCGGACAAGCTAAAGATCTGCCACAACGGAAATGGGATAACAACCTCGAAGCTGGCAGCCCTTGCACACATCAGACACGGGGATTGTATTGGCGCCTGTGCACCCGGGCCCGATTATCCGGCGTTGAATGTAACCGGCAATCCCAATCCTTCTTACAGCAACTTTTTGATCACCATTAAAAATGGTAATCCCAACCAGCCGGTAAGTATGAAAGTGTACAATGCCTTGGGCGGGTTTGTGGAACAGCGGCAGGACCTGCAGGTTGCACAATCATTCCGCATGGGGCAGAACTACCGGTTAGGCCTGTATTATTTTGAATTCACCCAGGGACTGGATAAGGAAGTGTTATTGCTGTTGAAATTATGATGTAGTATAAAACAGTACGTGTAAAACTAAGCCGCCTCAAAATTACTTTCGAGACGGCTTTCCTTATTTAAGCGATAGCTTTAAGATTAAAATGTTAACTGCCACATTTCATTGGGGTATACAGTCCACGCTGATGCTCCTAAACCTATATACGCGTTGTTGTTAATTGTAAATGCGCTGGCACCTTCTGCATTGCCGCCAGAATAAGTGGTGGATTTGCGCCAGGTATCTGCAGCGGGATCATACTCCCAAAATTTATTTCCCATGTTACTTAAACCTACATAGCCCTTATTGTTTACAGTAAACGCTACAGATCCCATTGTGGATTGGGGAAGGTCTGCTTTTCGGGTCCAGGTGTCTGATGTAGGATCGTATTGCCACAATTCCTTACTTGTTCCAGTGGCCCGGTTTCCACCCGCTATATAACCTTTACCATCTATGGAGAAACCCGTTGCGTCATCCATCCCGATTCCAGGAAAATCATTCTTTCGGGTCCACTTATCTGACTGAGGGTCATATTCCCAAAGCCATTTTTGTAAAACGGTACCATACATACCAGTGGCTACGTATGCTTTATCGTTAATCACAAAAGTGGCAGCATAATAAAGATCTTTTACCGGGAAGTCAGCCTTGCGCGTCCAGGATTCTTTAACAAGACTAAATTCCCAGAAATCATTACAATCGCAAATGCCATTCACAACATAGCCCTTATTCCCAATGCCGAAACCAGCAGGTGCCAGGCGTGGTGTTCCGGGAAAATCAACTTTTCGGCCCCAGGAATCATTGGCAGGATCGTATTCCCATAAGTCATTATAAGGAGAATTGCCATCTCCATTTCCTAAACCCATGTATCCTTTTTGACCAATAGTAAAAGTGACCGCATTCTGCCGACCGATACCGGGAAAATTAGCAATTGATTTCCACTCCGGGTCACTGACCTGTGGATCATTATCCTTGTCTTTATTGCAGGAAAAGAGTGCGACAATTAATAAATAAGTAAAAGTTTGAAATTTCATGACCGATCATTTATAGTTAAGCGATGCACCAAACTATCAAAAACAATGTGAAGGAAAATTAAAATTAGATATTCGTGCAGTTTAAAGGGATAACTGCGCATTTTTAGCCAATAAGTGTGTTGCAATTAACGGGCAGATAAATTAATATCAAGCGGATAAGCCGTTTCTGATTTCCCTTCCGACAACACAAAATAGGTTTGTACCGAGCCTATATTCGGAAGGGTAGAAAGTTTATTCATCAGGAAATCGTTGTATTCCCTCATATCCCGGATGGCAATTTTAAGCAGAAAGTCGAAGTTGCCGGTAAGCCGGTAACACTCCATCACTTCTTTGATCTTCACGCTTTTTTGTTCAAAGGCCTTGAGTGCAGATTGCGTATGTTCCCGTAATTGAACACTGGTAAAAGCGATCAACGCTTTTCCTACTTTATCCCTGTCCAGAATAGCCACATACCGCTTTATATAACCCGCCTCTTCCAGTTTTTTAATGCGAACCGAAACGGGCGTAATGGTGAGGCCTAATTTATCGGCCAGTTCCTTGGTAGTAACTCTTGCATCGTGCTGTAAAAGATCCAGAATCTGGGTGTCTATCTGGTCAAGTCCTTCCATAATAGTTTTTTTTACTTCTCAGGGGCGAATTAAAGGGTTGTAACTATATAAAGTCTGTCTAACTGTAGTAAAATTAGTTGTTTTTACTAAAAAGGAGGATAGTATTGTTATTTAATTCTATTATAACCACCTTTGTGTAGATTTTACTCGCATGTTAAGAGAAAGTAACAGATTGTGTGTTGCTTTTCATGGGCCCTGGCAAAGAGGTAATCAGACGAGTTTGTCAATGAATTTGAAGAATTTCTGCAATACAATCATGAGCAGTATAGCCATTCTTAAAAACAAAGGATCATCCGCCAACCGGCGGATGATTTTTTTTATATGGGTTCAGGATAAGTCAGGATGGTTGCTAGTGATGTGATCGATAGCTTTAATGATTCACAATAACGATTACAAAAGCTTGTGTATGCTTTATTTCTTAATGATTGCCTTTGCCCTACAGGTAAATAATCCCAAAGACACCCTGCCAGCTACAGTTATTATTCCAGCGTCCGACTTTCTTGACGATCAGCCAAAAGGCAATATTATAGTTAATGCCGAGGCCCAGCATGTTGACTGGTTATTCAATAATACCGGTCTCGTTTTAAATTCCGAAACCAATTTATTAAAGCGGATAACAATACCGGAAGATGGCCAGTACCATCTTTATGTTCGCAGTATCGGACAGAGAGGAAGCAGCTTCCGGGTTTCGGTAAATAATACAGTAACAAAGGAGGAGTTTGGCGATACGGTTTTGTCGTGGAAGAAGGGGGGCGATTTTAATTTGAAAAAAGGCGCTGCAGATTTCAAGATCACCCGTATAGATCCCGGGGCGGTAGTTGATGTGTTGGTGCTTTCAAGAAACGCCTCTCTGAAGGCAGAAGACCTTGTTCCGTTTCAACTGGCTAAAGAAGTACAGTTACTAAAGGAATACAAAATACCGCCCTCCAGCGACGTTAAATTTGGCGATGTGGATGGCGACGGAAAAACAGATTTCATGGTGCTGGAGCGCGATTTCTCTGCCCATGTATTCGATAACAGCGGCCGGCAATTGTGGGAGTGGAAGGCACCTGAAGAATATACCAAAGAAAGATCGGAGTTTGAAGCGCCCGGCGTATTATGGGATTTTGACCACGATGGCAAGGCCGAGGTGGTACATTGGCGGTATTTCGATAATAAGGAGTGGCTGGTAATAGCAGATGGCGCGAGCGGTAAAATAAAAAAACAGATTCCCTGGCCAACACGGCCGTTGCCACATGTATACAATAATTTCCGGCTGGCCATTGCCAAATTAACACCAGGAGCGCCGAATGAACTGGTTGTTTTTACTGATATGGGTGGAACAATAAATATCAATGCCTATAACAACAACCTCGAAGAACTGTGGATGCATACGGAGAACAGGAAGAAAGATCATTTCGGACATTACATTTACCCCATTGACCTGAACAAAGATGGCATCGATGAAGTGCTGGTGGGGCATCTGTTGCTGGATGCAAAAGGAAAAGAGATCTGGAATCACTTCGATCAGTTGTTCGATAACCACGATCATGCCGATAGTTATAAATTCAGTGATCTGAATGGTGATGGCAAAACTGATATAGTAACGGCGAATAGCGAAACCGGCGTTTACACCTACGAGGCTATGACTGGTAAATTGATGTGGCAGCAGGTGGCTGAGCATAGTCAGCAGATCCAGGTAGGTAATTTTTTAAAAAATACCAGTGGCCCACAGGTGGTGGTAGGCGGCAGAACGTATGGTAACCGCAAGATCAACGAGCCTTATTTATTCAGCCAGTTATTCTGGTTCGATAACAAAGGGAATATGCTGTTCAAATGGCCCGGAGCCCCTCTTAATGGCAACCCTGATTTTGTAAAAGGAAATTGGAGTGGAACGAATAAGGAACAATTGTTCTGGTACAAGTTTAAGATCAACGACCAGGGTAAGGGCGAGTTGTATTTTCCTGACCCGGTATTTCATATGTTCGATTTTATGGGAAAGGGCGCCGAAGAGGTAATTACACTCAGTCAGGGGTATCTGCGGGTATACGGAGCTAAACAGGCGCATTACACCAATAAGGATTCAAAGAAGGACCTCATGTATTTAAAGAACAATGTAGTTAATCATACGCACTATTAAAGCCAAATGCAAAAAGGACCGTCATCAACGATGGTCCTTTTGTCATCAGAACGGATTATTTAAGTGCGTTCTTCAATTCAGCCGCAGCTTGTAACATGGAAGATCTGGTTGCAGGTAATTTGGCGAGTGGGTTCAATAAGCCCCAGTCGTGAATGACGCCATTGTAACGGGTAAGGGTTACTGCAACACCGGCTTCATCCAGTTTGTGTGCATAGGCTTCCCCTTCATCACGTAATACATCATGCTCAGCTGTTTGAACCAATGCTGGTGGAAGACCTTTCAATTGTTCAAGAGACGCACGCAGCGGCGAAGCATAGATCTGGTTACGGGCAGCTGCATCAGTAGTATAGTTATCCCAAAACCAGATCATCATATTTTTTGTTAAAAACCGGCCATTGGCTTTTTCATTGTAAGAACTGGTTTCAAAACTGGCGTCAGTTACAGGCCACAGCAGGATCTGTTGTTTAATTTCAGGGCCTTTTTTGTCTTTGGCCATCAAAGCAACCACCGCGGCCATATTACCACCTACACTGTTACCGGCAACTGCCAGTTTTTTTCCATTCACTCCTATTTCATCCCCATGCAGCGAAACCCATTTGGTAGCCGCATAAGCCTGGTTGATAGCTACCGGGAAATGCGCTTCGGGTGAAGGCGTATAGTCGGGGAATACGGCTACAAGGCCACTTTCTACAACCAGGTCGCGTACCAGGCGACGGTGAGTGGGATAGTCGCCTAAAACCCAGCCACCACCATGGAAGAACATGAATACCGGAAGGTCTTTCTTAGCGCCAACGGGTTTAACGATATGGATCTTTATAGAAATGCCATCCTGGGTAATTGTTTTTTCAGATTCTTCGATGCCCGAGTAATCAACGGTTACTGATTTTTGAGCGCCAATTAAAACCTGTCTGGCGTCGGCAGGGGATAGTTGTTCAAGCGGCTTGCCGTTGCCGGAATTTAAAGCCTGCAGGAATAAGCGAACGTCTTTTAAGATTAACGGATCGTTTTCTGGTTTGGTTGAATTGGTTGTTTGAGACATAATATTAAATGCGTTTACTGTTATAAAAAGCAATGCAATAGAAAGTGATTTGATAAGCGTCGTATTTTTCATGTTTGTTGTTTTGATGAATTTGATAACACAAAGCTATACCGCAGCGGCGCGCGGGTCAATGTGTAAAAGGGCCAAAAAATTGTACTTTTTTCCCTTACCATTTTTTTAACAGATGAGCAATAAAAAACCATCCGCCAGCTGACGGATGGTTCAATGATCTATAAAAAGAGTGCGGTTACAATTCCTGTTGATATTGTTTTCGAAAACTTGCCGGTGTTGCTTTCGCCTTATTTGTAAACAGCCTGTTGAAATAAGCCGGGTCATCATACCCGAGGTGATATGCGATTTCTTTTATGCTCATGGTGGAGAAGGAGAGCAGGCGTTTTGCTTCCAGGATTATCCTGTTTTTAATAATATCATTGGGGTTTTTTACATGCAGCTTCGATAGTTTTTTATTCAGTGTTTTGGGCGTTACCATTAAAAGGTCTGCATAGTCTGCCAGTCCATGTTTTTCCTTAAAATGAACTTCCACCAGCCGGCTGAAGTTTCTGAAAAAGTCGGCGTCATAGGAAGTTGACAGGTTATTTTGATCTGCATGCTGTTGTTTCCAAAGCCTGGTTGCTTTAATAATGATCTGTTTTAAATAGGTGCGGATCATTTCTTCCCGGGAGGATTGGTCACCATTGAACTCTTCTTTTATATTGTCGATGGTGGCTGAAATAAACGGCTGCAGGTTATCCGGAATTTCAACAACAGGGATTTCAAAAATATTATTGAACAGGAGGCCATCACAGGAAACCTCATTGTCGTGGATCTGCACGCAATAGAAATCGCGGTTATAAAAAAGCATTACTCCTGAGTCTTCGGTTATGCTATGGATTTGAAAATGCTGGTTACTGTTTATAAAGAATAAGCTGTTGGTTGAAGTAGTAAACTTTTTATAATCTATGGTGAGGGACGCATTTTTAGTCAGGTACAGGATTTTAATGAAGCTTTTATATTTATCACTATTCAACTGCGTAAGCGATTTGTCGGTGATAAATTCTAGTCCGATCTTCTTATGGTTCGATTCTAAAACGTAGGGTGTCATAAGAGCGCATAGTTATAATAAATATTTGAGATTCAGTAACGGTTATCTTTTGGCAGGTGTTTTTATAATGTTTGGGATAGTCTTGCGGAGGCTTATGCAAAGGCCGGTAAAAAAGACCTGGCTATTCAGTACTATGAAAAATCGGTTCAAATAAATCCGCTTGGTGAAAGTGGTAAAAAGGCGTTGGGAGAGTTGCGGAAACAATAATAGATCGTTTCAGTTTTCGGAGGTCAAAAACCGGTAGGTCAGGGTTCATTTGAATATTTTTAGGTTGGGGCTATAAACAATCAAAATGAATTGTCAGAGAATTTGAATTTTTCAAACTCAATTCCTTAATTTCGCGGCAGCAAACCGGTTGTAGGTAGTATAACTTGCAAACGGTGAGCAACTAGGTTCTTTGTAAATGCGCGAGGTAGAAATTTAATTTTCTTTAAAAAACATGAAAATATTTTTTGGAGATATCTTAAAACTCCTATCTTTGCACTCCCAAAAACGATGAGCCATCCGGCGAAAACGTTGAAAAGGAAAAGGATCGGTAGTTCAGTTGGTTAGAATGCCGCCCTGTCACGGCGGAGGTCGCGGGTTCGAGTCCCGTCCGGTCCGCAAAAAAGGTTCTCCGAAAATCGGAGGACCTTTTTGCTTTTTATTCCGCTTTCCTTTTAGCCGGTTGATTTTTCGGATTTCAAAGTGGGATTTTGCCTGCATATTTCTTGAGCCATTGCGCAAAGTTCATGAGGTCGGGGTTTAGTTGTTTTGATCTGTCCACATCCCTGGTATTATTCAATTCTTTTTCGAACTCATCATAAAACTGGTACATATTGCCAAGGTCATCGGCGCCGGGAAAACCAAAGCCTCTGTAAACATCAGCAGGAATTTTATTGTAAACGACCTGCTCACCCAATGCCTTGCTCAATTCATCGGCCATCTGGTTCCCGGTTAATTGTTCGCCTGCAATGCCAATTCTTTTTCCCACCATTTCTGTTCCCCTTTTGAAAATGCCATAGGCGCATTTGCCAATGTCTTCGGCTGCAATACCTGCCATTTTTGAATTGCCAATCGGAAGTGTAAGCGCTAACTTACCGTCTTCGCCTCGTTTAGGCCCGGCGCCAAAGTAGATGAAATTGTCCCAGTAAAAAGACGCGAGCATAAATGTGGTGGGTATTCCGGCGGCTGTAAATAATTTGTCAGATTCTCCTTTGCCATCGAAATGTGGCACCTTATACCGGGCATGAAGGGTAGGCATTCGTTGATCAGTAAGCGGAACGTAGTCGCGTGTATCTTCCAGCGTAGACCAGATAACATGTTTCAGCTCTGCCCGCCTGGCGGCCTCGACAAAGATGGCCGCTTCTGCCTTTTCTTTCTCTGCTGAAAAATGTGCCCAGAAAAAGGTAACGAAAAAAGCGCCATAAGCGCCGCGAAGCGCATTCTCTACAGACTGAGGTACATCGATATCGGCGGCGACAACCTCTGCACCGAGCTGGCCTAATGCCTTTGCTTTATCGGAATTGATGTCGCGTGTAACCGCTCTGACCGCAAAGGAACTGTTTTTATCCTGGAGAATTGCGTGGGCAAGTCCACCGCCCTGGGCGCCCGTAGCGCCGAAAATGGTGATTATCTTTTTGGGGTCCATATAATATATTTTCTATCTGAATTTAGCGTAAAAACACTAATTGTGAAAAAATATTATATGAATGCCGGTGTCGTGAGGTCAAAAGGTAAGAGACGGGGCGCCAATCCTTATTGATCTGCGCTTTTATTTTTTGTGAGGGAACGGTTGTTTACAACTCCCGAATTGGTCAGATAGCTTATTAATTTTTCTGTACGTTGGGTCCGTGTATCACAGGTTAGATGATAACCTTCATCAAAGAAAACAGAATCGGGGTACACATTGTCAACTACGTTATCTACCAAAATGGATCTTTGATTTACCAGGGCCTTTTCAATTTGTGCAAAGTAATTCTTATGTTCCTGGTAAACACGCGTTTGAGTAGGTGGAAAAAAGTAAACCGTTTTATTTGTTGATAAAAATGGAAAGTAGTTCGCGAATGAATTAAGCTGCATAGGGTCTTCATACACGCTATAATACTTGGGCCCTTTAGGTTTTAACCCGCAATGCGAAATAATATCGCCATTTGCATTATAACAATGGTAGCGGTATATGATCTCATTTCCATCATGCACATACTGCGAAAAGCGAATGCTGGCGAAATACGATTCAACTATATAATTAGGATTTCCGATCAGCCTTCCATATTCCGGATTATGCCGAATAAGGTTATCGATGGAGGCGGCATCAACAAAATCGGGATGCGCATAAATATGCCACTCCGGTGAAAATACAATGATATCGTCTTTTGTGAGATTCTTTTCAATGAACGATTGAAAATCTACCAGGCCAAGGGTTGCATTGTGACCGAGGTTGATTGTGGTAATGCCCAGTTTTTGTTCCATCAGTTCTGCCGATAACCCAAAGCCAACCGACGATCCGCCTATTAAAACGATCTTTTTTTTATTCTTGTTTGCCTGTAGAATTTTCAGTTTATCGACAAACGCGCTGTTAAACGACTTGGGTTCGCGATTGATGAAAATGTATTTCAATACAAAAAATAGCGTGAAGCTGAGCAGCAAAAAAAACGATACTTTTTTAAGTAAATTTTTCATTAGAATTCGAAATAAATAAAACTGCTGGGTTGTTTGTCCAGGTACGTAAAGAAGGTGTTGATAATGAAAATGGCCATCACTATGGCTATAGCCCAATTCAATATTCTGTATGGGGTTGGCCTTATTACTCTTTCATTTCTTCTGATCCACCAGTCGGCCAAAATAAGTGGGATTATATAATACAGCACCATTAAACCACCGGGCTTATGCACGAATTGAAGCGGATCGTGAAAAGCATTTACGATGATCCGTTTGCAGAAATCTATAGCCACTTTTATGTCGTGTATTCGAAAAAAGATCCAGGCAAACGTTACGAATGCAAAAGTGCCCAACATTTGCATAAGCTCTTTCATATTGGGCAGTTTTCTGTCAAAAGCAACTATTTCTTTGGTGTGCTGTCTGTTTCTGTTTAACAATAACAAGGGCAAAAAACCGGCGGCATGAATTGCACCCCATGTAATGAAGTTCCAACTGGCGCCATGCCAAAAGCCACTTACCAGGAAAATGATAAACGTGTTACGTACCGCTTTTGCCTTTCCTAATTTAGAACCACCTAATGGTATGTATAAGTAGTCTTTAAACCACGAAGACAGTGATACATGCCATCTTCTCCAGAATTCAGCGATATCGCGCGAAAAATAGGGAAACTTAAAATTGCTGAGTAGTTCAAATCCAAACAGTTTGGCAGTGCCCAGGGCAATTTCAGAATATCCGCTGAAGTCGCAATAGATCTGAAAGCTGAAACCAATAGCCCCCATGATTAATGTACCCGCACTTAATGTAGAGTAATTATTGAATATATCGTTTACCGTAATGGCCAATCCATCTGCAATGATCACTTTCTTGAACATGCCCCATAACATCAGCCTAAGTCCTTCGGATGCCTGGCTATAACTAAAAACCCTTTTATTCTGTATCTGCGGTAATAAGTGATTTGCCCTTTCAATTGGGCCGGCAACCAGTAACGGAAAAAAGCAAACAAAAACGGCGTATTCAACAAAATTTGTAATAGGCCGTCGCTCTCCTCTGAAGATGTCGAACACATACGACATTCCATGAAACGTGTAGAATGAAATACCAACCGGCAGAGCTATCTGAAGTATGATTGGATGCGTGTGTATACCAATAGCCTCAAATGCCGTTTGAAATTGCTCCGCAAAAAAGTTGTAGTATTTGAATACTCCTAAAATGCCCAGGTTGTTGGCAATGCTTAGCCAAAGAAAAAACCTGGCTTTTTTTCTGCTTTTTGAGCCTACTCCAAAGCCATACAAATAATCCAGTAAAGTGGAGAGTGCCAGCAAAATGAGGAATTTCCAGCTCCACCAGCCATAAAAGACGTAACTGGCTATTAAAAGCAATAAGTTTTGATACTTGAGCTTTTTATTGGAAAGATACCAATATAGAATAAATACAACTGGTAGGAATACGAGAAATGGGATTGAATTAAATAACATTTGGACTTAGGGTTGACGCTACAATACGGGTGAAAGGTAAAACTTTTATAGATAACGTTTGTTGCGAATGTATTATTTCGGTCAATGTGGTCATTAACAGAATCTGACCAGACACGACTTAAGTAGCTGAATTTCCATAAGATATAACGATCCGACATGTCCCGTCCAGTCCGCAAAAAAGGATCCTCAGCAACGGTGGTCCTTTTTTTTGTTCTTTTCCCCCTTTTTTTTATATAATTTTAGTAAAGTTGATTTGCTGAGTTGTTTTTATATAAAACAAGCTCCGGCTTAGTATAAAAAAAGATACCGGGGAACCCGTCTCCGAAACCTGGCTTATAGCGATACATTTCGTCTTTGTTGTTGATTATTTCCATGACTATTTTTATAAACCGGGCATTTGCTCGCAAGGCCCGTAGGTTACCCTAAAAGCTGAAAACCCGGATTTTGTTATTATTCTACCCTAAAGTATACACACCTTAATTTCTAACCTTAAAGTATAATAAATGAGTGTAGATAAACTTAGTAAAATACTGGCCGTTATTGGAGAAAATGAATCTCTGCGAGCTCAATTTGTTGAGTGGTGTAAAAAAGTAGAAAATGAGCTGGGCTATAATGGAAGCACAAGAGATGATTTAACCAGGTATTTAGTAGATGCTGTTTATGCAAATGTACCATTGGAAAAAAAGAGCCTGGCTAATGGACTGACCTTTGAATTTATCCCAAATATTCATTCAAAAGTGGCCAGGGAATTTATAATGTCCACCCCCGGGATCCCCGATTTTGTTTGGGAACCTCAAACAACTAAGCTTTTGCTATACTTATCTAAAAATGCAAAAAATGTTGTTATTGGTGGTGCTTATTTTGGTGATCAGGCTGTTTTGGTAGCTGATCTTATTAAGAAAAATAATGGGTTGCTACATGCTTTTGATTTGAATGAAAGACAGTTGCAGGTTTTAACCAGAAATGCGGCGCTTAACAAACTAAGCAATATTAAAGTGATCTATAAAGGATTATGGAACGATAGTAATACCTACCTGAATTTATCTGATGATGATGATTTAGCTTTTGCTTCCGTAGCTAATGTAGAAGGAAGGGCCGCTAATACGATAACTGTAGATGAATATGTGAAAGCGAATAAGGTACCCGGCGTTGATCTGATTATGTTGGATATTGAAGGTTCGGAATTTAACGTTTTGAAGGGTGCCGTTGAACAACTTAGGCAACCAGCCGGTACCGCACCAAACATTGTATTTGAAATTCACAGATCATATGTAGATTGGTCTGATGGGTTGCATAATACAGAGATTGCTCAATTTCTTAAATCATTCGGGTATACTTTATTTTCTTTACGCGATTTTCAGGCTAATTATGACTTAAAAGATAAAGTCATTGAGTTGATACAGCCTGAAGACACTTATTTGGAAGGTCCACCACATGGATTTAATATGTTAGCAATTAAGGATATCTCGTTAATTCAAAACGAACATTTCCGCATTGTTAAAAATGTGAGCCCTAAGTATCTTGTACATAAGGACCCTGCTTTACATCATCCTGTTGACGGATTAAAGTAACACACATAATAACTGTTTTAGGCGCCACTAAGTTTGTTTGGTCTCAACCCATCCCGAAAACGTATGCGCAACAATTCTTCAATATACATCTGAAGAATGCGTAATTTTTTATTTCCTATTAATGAATGCGTATGTACACACCATTAGTAAGTGTTTGTGTTCCTACCTATAACCGGCCAAAGACGCTTGAAAGAACCATAAACTGCTTGCTGAATCAAACGTATAAGAATCTTGAAATTATAATTTCTGATAATTGTTCAACGAATGAAGAAGTAGAAAGGGTAATAAATAAATATTTAACTGACACACGCATTACTTATATCCGGCAGTCGGTTAATAAAGGTGCAATCTTTAATTTCAATTATGTTATAGAACAGGCGAAAGGTGATTATTTCATGCGACTGGCAGATGATGATTGGTTAGATGAAAACTACATTGAGAGTTGTTTGAATTTTTTATTGAATAATACAGAATATTCTGCTGCTTATGGCCGTGCTAAAATTTATTCTCCTGAGGAAAAGTTTATTCGTTTTGACGCTGAGATAGATATTACAGATGACTTGCCTGGTGATAGAACAGCTCATTTTTTCCGGAAGATTGAAAATAATGGACTGTTTTATGGATTGTTTAAAAGGGAGTACATTTCTGAAATGTTATTTCAAAACGAATTGGCAATTGATTGGCTTGTTGTAGGAAGAATAGCATTTTTGGGTAAATATAAAATGGTAGAAGGTACGCATTGCTACATTTCCGCGGGAGGAGCATCGCAATCTACGGATCATCTTACTCAAAGTTTCAATATGCCTCCCTTCACCAGAGCTTTTCCTTTTTTAAAAGTGGGGCTGAATATTATTTCAGATATAATGTGGAACTCCAGGGTATATAAAACCATGAATATCCTGAAGAGGGGTAAGCTGGGGTTGAAATGTGCTTTAATTATTTACAGGCGCTTCAATTTGAAATCTGAATTAAGAGCTGGGGTAAAAAAATACATAAAATTAAAGCTTCAAAAAAAGCAAGGGCCGGGTAGTGGAACAGTGAACAATTATGTTACGAACTATGATCCAAAAAATTAAAAGATTGCTTAATGAGCGCATATAGATCATCTTTGTTGGTCAGGTTCTGTTGAATGATCCATTGGATGTTAGTATATGGTGTACCCTCCATGCTATATGAACTTTCTTTTAATTTTTTAAATAGTGTTTTTTATTACTATATTCTTTCCTTGCTTTGTCCACAAAGAAAAAACATTGTGAATTACGTTGTTGTTGTAAAGATCATAGGTTGGATAGGATCTATTGCTTACGTGATCGCTTACCTACTTTTAAGCCTGAATAAGATCAGTTCAGGTAAAAAACTATATCATATCCTGAATATTATCGGGGCGATAGGCCTGATCTTCAATGCCTGCTATTTAAATGATTATCCCAATCTGGCCATCAATATTATTTGGGGCATCATTGCTTTTATTGCCATGTATGGCATCAGAAAAACTAGATCTTCTTAGGGTTAATATGCAGCAGTTCAATTGCTTTGTTTTTATATTCCAGCAACTTGTTATTGTATTCCTCTTTATTGTCGGTAAGGCTTAAATAATAATAAGCGCCATCTACCAGCACAAATGTAATATCAGCTACAGGTACCGGGTCCTTTATATTGATACTGCCATCTTCAATGCAGGGTGCTATCAGCCCTGCCAGGTGTTCGCGCAGGGTATCCAGTAATAATTTATATTTCTGTCTGATGATCCTATCCTGGAAGGTAAGCGAGTAACAACTATACGAAACCCCGTCATCGAAAAGGGTGTTCCATTTCTTCGAAAATATATTGTCAATCACTTTTAGCAATACCTGCAAAGGCGTATCGGTTACATTTACCGGTACATTAAATATGAGCAGGTATTTATCGAGTATATACTCCACAAGACTGTACACCATGTGTTCTTTGGTGCGAAAATAATGGATGACCAGGCTTGGATTTATGTTTATTGATTCTGCAGTTTTGGCGATTGAAGCATTCTCCAGTCCTTCTTTTTTTGCCAGTTTATAAAACGCTTTTATAATTTCTTTTTGCCTGGGCTCTTTTAAACTCTTTCGGCCCACTTTACCTAAAGAAGGGGTGCTCATGTTTATAAAAGATAATACGTATTAATGATGAGGTGTCGGTTTCCGTTGCAAAATAAATATTAAGTGCGAAATAAATTCACGATCGCAAACATATTCATTAATGAGCTTTTAATTAATTGATTGAATGTTCATTCAATTTATTTAATAATTCCTTAATCGGTCGGTAAACTCAATAAAACACGTTTCCCCGACTTTTGTTTCCGCTAAATAACCCTGAAGACGCTACTCGCTTTTACTTTAAAAAGCTCCTTTAAACTTTAGTTTATGATATCAAAACTGACTCTCTTTATTTTACTACTCTTTGGTTGCACGGTTGTATTCAGCCAGGATGCAACCGGAGGAAAATCAGGAACCGTAACTGATGCTTCAGGGAAGCCATTACCCGATGTGCTCGTCAGAGACATAAAAACAGGCAATTACGTAAACTCTGACAGCCTTGGAAATTTTACCTTGTCTTCCTATAAAAGCGGTGCAATAGAATTGAGTTATGTAGGTTTCCAAACCCTCAGATTACCTGCCTTTCAGGATGGAATAGTAATCAAATTAACGCCCGTGAGTTCATTGAACGACGTGGTAGTAGTTGGTTACGGAAAAACAAAGAAAATTGATGCTACCGGTGCCATAGACCAGGTTTCCGGTGCACAAATTGCCAAACGCCCCGTAGCGAATGTGTTTCAGGGGTTGCAGGGAGCCAGTCCCGGACTGAACATCACTTACGCAGGTGGACAACCGGGTGCAACGCCCAAGATCAACGTACGTGGCTTTGCTTCCGTTAACGATAATGATGGATCGCCCCTGATCGTTATCGATGGTATTGCTTCCGCTACCGACGATCTGATGCGGATCAATCCGGCAGACATTGCATCGGTAACCGTATTGCGTGATGCCTCTTCTGCAGCTATTTATGGTGCACGTGCAGCTTTTGGTGTAATACTGATCACCACCAAACAAGGCGCCGGCGGTCGGCAGGTGATCAGTTACAACAACTACTTTGCTATCTCAAAAAGAACCGTGCTGCCCCAACCGGTTACTGACCCGTATATATACATGAAGGTGTTGGAAACCTCTACCAACAATACACCCTGGGATTATGTGAACTATACTTCCTGGCAGTATGACTGGGCAAAGCAGCGTTCCGACGATCCCAATTCGGCTCCCGATACCAAGGTGAATCCCGATGACCCTTCTTTATGGGCCTACATGGGAAACAACAACTGGAATGATTACTTTTTCAGTAAAACGAATTCATCACAATACCATACGATCAGTTTAAGCGGCTCTGCACAAACGCCCAACAAAAAAACGATCAACTATTTATTTTCCGGCGATTTTACAGACGAAAACGGATTGAACAAACTGAGTAAAGACGACTGGAAAAGATATGGTTTAAGAGGCAAGATCAACTTCAATCCTTTGCCCTGGCTGAATATCGATAACAATTTCAACGCCTACCAGTTGGAGCGCAACCAGCCATCGTATAACATTACGGATGTTTATACCACGCATCCTACCGATGTGGTAAAAAATCCTGATGGAACATGGGCGAATACGTCGGCAGGCACGCTGGCGGCCCAGCTGGTGGACGGCGGAAGGGATGTTCAAACGAGGTTTGGTTTTCAGGATATCGTCCGCGGCGTTGCCACCCTCTTACATGGCGACCTCCAAATAACAGGTGATGCCAGTTTTAAACGGGAATTATGGAAATATGATACCACATTTTTGCCCTATAATATTGGTTACGGACCCAATGATGTGCGTCAGTTGGGAACGCCAAGTTCCATCACTGAAACCAATGCCACCCTCAAACAATATGTATTCGACCTGTATGCTAACTACAATAAGACATTCGGAAAACATGCCATTAAGCTTACGGCAGGTTATAACCAGGAAGAATACGAATGGAGCCCGGTTTCAGTAAGTAAATCGAATCTCATCTCTTCATCCGTTCCTTATTTAGGACTTGCTACAGGAGATGTTACTTTAAAAACAACTGACCAGAACGGGTATTACTCGTATGCGATCAGAAGTTTCTTTGGAAGAATTAATTATACTTTCAACGACCGGTATATCCTGGAGGGTAATGGCCGCTTAGATGGTTCTTCGCGTTTCCCCAGTAATAACAGGTGGGGTTTTTTCCCTTCCATTTCAGGCGCCTGGGTAGTGAGCAAGGAACCATTCTGGGATCGCATCTCCAATGTTCTTTCCACATTTAAACTGCGCACCTCTTATGGCTGGCTGGGTAACCAGTCTGTATCATATTATGGGTACATACAAAGCCTTAAAATATCACAGTCCAATTATCTGGTCAATGGCTCCCTGCCAACCGTATTAGGGCAGGCGCCCTCCTTATCCGTTGACCCGAATAATTATACCTGGGAAAAAGCAGCTACAAGCAATTTCGGGTTCGACTTCGGCGCATTGAATAACAAGATCACGGGTAGCTTTGATTATTATATCCGCAATACAACCGGTATGCTGGCTCCCAGTCAGGAGTTGCCAGGTGTGCTGGGAACAACGGCACCTTATCAAAATTCAGCCGACCTGCAAACCAAAGGATGGGAAGTTTCATTGGGCTACAGAAATACATTCCGGGTTGCCGGCAAACCTTTTGACTTTGGCGTAAGAGGAATGCTTTCCGATAACCAAAGCCATATCACTAACTATAACAATGCTGCCAAAACCTTCTCTGCAAAATATTATCCTGGTGAAACAATTGGCGAAATATGGGGCCTCACGAACGATGGCATATTTAAAAACGCGGGTGAAGTGGCCAAACTGGATGAATCATCGATCATTCCCTGGGGCGCTTTGCAAATTGTAGACGGATGGCCTAAGTATAAAGATATGGACGGCAACGGGAAAATAGAATCGGGTACATCAGCAACAGACCCTAAAGATTTGAAGGTTATTGGGAACAGCACGCCCCGTTACCGGGTAGGGTTTAACCTGGATATGAGCTGGAACAATATAGATTTCTCACTGTTTTTGCAGGGTGTATTGAAGCAGGATTACTACCCGCACAGTTATCTGTACTGGGGACCTTACCAACAACCTTACGCGAACATCTATCCCTGGAACCTTGATTTCTACCGCGCCAATGCCGAGACCGATGCAGAAAAAGCAACTAATTCAAAATCATATAACGCTGCCGGTCTGGCCGACGCCAATCTCAATGCCCGCTTCCCGGTATTGCAATCATGGCTGGCAGACCATAACTATGGTTCCGGGCTCGATATTCCGCAAACAAATTATTTGCTGAATGCGGCCTACCTGCGGGTGAAAAACCTTACCATTGGTTATACACTTCCTGGTTCTATAATAAATAGGCTGAACATTAGCCGCCTGCGGGTATTTTTCACCGGCGAGAACCTGTATGAGTTTTCCGCTATCAAAAAATATGTAGACCCCGAAGCGGTTTCTGATGACAGGTCATGGGAATATCCCTACCAGCGTAAATTCTCATTCGGCATTAACCTCGACTTCTAATGTTTGGTTTATTTCCATTGCACATTAAAAAAACAGTAATGAAAAAATATCTTATAGCTGTTTCATTTGCTTCTACTATACTGCTGAGCCAGGCTTGCAAAAAAAGCTTCCTGGACAAATATCCGCAAACGACCATTTCACCTGAGCTTTTCTTTAATACTGAAGCTGACTTAAGTCAATATATAAACGGCCTGCTCAATATGCCAGGAACAGGGCAGTACACGGCTGACCAAAACAGCGATAACCTGGCTACCACTTCCGGAAGTATCGATATAAAAAATATAATGATCGGAAGCAATCCCTCTTCCAAAACGGTGTCTGCCGACTTATGGGATTTTACAAGGATCCGAAACATTAATTATTTTCTCGAAAATTATAACAAGGCCAAGGTTAGCCAGGATGTGAAAGACCATTATGCAGGGCTGGCAAGGTATTACCGCGCAGATTTTTATCTGGAAATGGTTAAACTTTTCTCTGATGTTCCCTGGTATTCAACAACCATCAATCCGAACGATTCTGCTGCCTTATATATGGCCCGTACGCCAAGAGCGCAGGTGATAGACAGCCTCATGGCTGATCTGTTATTTGCAAGCACCCACGTTAAAGAACAGGTGCCGGCTGGTACCCCCGGTAAATGGGCTGTAGCAGCAAAATATGCAGGCGCCGCCTTGTTTGAGGGAACATTTAGAAGATATCATCCCGAACTGAATCTTCAGCAAACAGCCGGTGCTTTTCTGGATACTGCAAAAACCGTAGCCGCAAGAATTATGGCTTCAGGTAAATACCGGTTGTACAGCACTGGTAATCCACAGGGTGATTATGCCTCTTTATTTAAAAGCGCCGATCTCTCGGCCAATCCTGAAATTATATTGAACAGGCCATACGACCTGTCAGTAAAGGGAGCGCCAAGCGGTAACAACAATACCGGTATCTGGGGCGACTATGAACAATCCCCTTCAAGAGATCTTGTTCAAACCTATTTAATGAAAGATGGCTCCCGTTTTATCGATGTGAGCGGTTACCAGCAATTCACTTTTGTGCAGGAGTTTCAAAACAGGGACCCGCGGCTGGCGCAAACTTTGGCATTTCCTGGTTTTACCAGAGCGCAGGATGCAGCTCCTTATATACAACGGCTCAATAAAAACTTTTCAGGTTACCATCAACTGAAAGGATATATCAACTCAACCGATAATAATGTGATCGGAAGCGCCGACTTCCCCGTTACCCGGTATGCAGAAATATTACTCACCTATGCTGAAGCGGTGGCTGAACAGGGAACCATTACCCAGGCCGATCTGGATAATACCGTTAATCTTATAAGAACAAGAGTCGGCATGCCTGCTTTATCATTAGCAGTTGCCAATGGGAACCCTGATGCTGTATTGGCAACAAAATACCCTGCCGTAACAGGAGGCAATAAAGGTGTTGTTCTTGAGATCAGAAGAGAGCGCAGGGTTGAGCTGGCTTTGGAAGGCTACCGGTATGATGATCTGTTGAGATGGCATGGCGGTAATTTGCTGTCCAAAATACCAGAGGGTATGTATTTTCCCGGTCTGGGCCAGTTCGATATGTCGGGCGATGGCGTGGCTGATATCATGCTGATCGGTAAAGATGATGCCATCCCGGATGATGCACATAAAGTAAGGAACACATTGGGTGTAACACTGGTTTATTATAAGGCCGGAAGCTTTGGAGAAGATGTAACGGTGTATTTAAAGAATGGGGCACAAGGCGGCAACCTGGTAACGGAAACCACACCCAGACAATTTATAGAGCCTCAATATTACTACCGGCCGGTTCCATACCTGCAAACACAATTGAACCACAACCTGACACAAATTTTCGGTTGGCAATAATCGCACGAATATGAAGAACATTCCATTTCTTTTTGTTTGCCTTTTACTTGCATCGGCCGTACAAAACCTTCAAGCCCAGGAAGTATCCCCAAGCGTGGATACTGTTTCCTGGAACAAACTGTTGGCTGGAGACAAACTGCTTGTAAATAGTCAGTTGTTCAACCCCGCAGGACAAAGCCTTAATTTAACCAAAGGAACCAGGGTAATGAACCTGGACCTGGCGCAGCAGCGGAATTTCCTTATTGCAAAAAACAATAAAGACCTTTCCATCATCGATGCCAATGGCTTTAAAGTGATCAGTCGTTTCGAATACGAAAAAAAAGAAGCGGGTTCAATGAATGGCCTTGCTGTAGATGCCAATGATTCCACCATATATTTTACAGGGGCACAGAAAAACCTATACGTAGGGAATGTTAGTAAGTCGGGCCAGTTTACGCTCACAAAAAAGATCGACTTATCAGTTGGGGCTAAAAATACAACGCCACTTGGAATAGGATTATACAATAACACGGCGTTTGTGGCCCTTGCCGTAACAAATGAACTAGGTGTTGTTGATATTGCCAATGGCAAATTGGTAAGCAGGATTCCGGTAGGTGTTTGTCCGTATGCGGTAGTTATCAGCAAAGACAAAAAACTGGCTTTTGTAAGCAACTTCGGTGGACCGCATGCGCAAAAAGGAGACAGAACGGAAAAGTCAGCGGGAACTGAAGTAGCGGTGGATGACCGTTCGGTAGCCCTGCGCGGCTCCGTTTCAGTAATTGATATCAATACAAAAAAGCCAGTTGCTGAAATTAAAACCCGCATCCACCCGGAATCGATGGTTTTGTCGCCTGATGGCAAGTTGCTGTATATAAGCGATGACAGCGGTGATGGTATCAGTGTGGTTGATGTTCATACTTTCAAGGTTGTACAAACGATCAATACCAAACCTGATCCTTCGCTGCCTTATGGAAGTCTTACTACTGCACTGACATGCAGTGCCGATGGAAAAATATTGTTTGCAGCCAATGCCGGCAATAATTCCATTGCCCTCATTGACCCAAAACAACCACAGCATGGGCCGTATGGTTTTATTGCCGCAGGTGGTTTTCCCGGAACGGTGGCTGTTAGCGGGAATAATTTATTTATCGGGAATGTGACACCGTTAAAAGGTGCTATTCAAAAAGTGTCCCTGCCTCATAATAAAACTGAGTTGAATGAATATACCGCCACTGCAAAGAAGGGGTTTCATTTTATTGAAATGCTGCGGGCACAGGCGGCGGCCAATGCGAAAGCTGCTCCTAAACCCATACCTGATAATCCCGGCGAACCATCTTCTATAAAACATGTGGTGTACATCATCCGGGAAAATAAAAAGTTCGATCAGGAACTGGGTGATATCGGGAAGGGCAACTGTGATCCCAAACTGGTTGAATTCTCTAATGAGGTAACGCCTAACACGCACCAGCTTGCCAAACAATTTGTGTTGTTGGATAATTACTATTGTAACGGCGTAAACTCAAGCGATGGTCATCAATGGGCCATACAGGGGATCACGTCACCGTATCATGAAAAAGATTTCTCTGCCGGCCGCTGCGCGTATGATTTTGGCACCGACCCCTTGTCTTATGCAGGCTGTGGTTTTATTTGGGACCACTTATTGCGTAAGGGAATTTCCTTTAGGAATTATGGGGAAACAGATCTGGCCGAAATAACAAAAGGAAAAACCTGGACCGACGTGTATAGTTCCTGGAAAAATAAAAATGATTCTGCCCAATATAAATGTTCTTATCAAATGGGCACTTTGGAAAAATACAGTGACCTGCGTTTTCCCGGTTGGAACCTGAATATTCCCGACCAGATCAGGGCCGATGTATTTATCAAAGCTTTGCAGGAGTATGAAGCTGCAGGCAGTTTACCAGAGTTCATTGTTATATACCTGCCTAATGACCATACAAGTGGTTACAGTGAAACCGTTCCCACGCCCCGCGCTTATGTAACGGATAATGACTGGGCAACCGGCAGGGTAGTGGAAGCGTTGTCAAAAAGTTCGTTCTGGAAAGATATGGCTGTGTTTATTAATGAAGATGATCCGCAAAGTGGCACGGACCATGTTGACGGACATCGGTCTTTATGTTTGGTGGCTGGGCCTTATGTAAAACGCGATACGTTGATCAGTAATTTTTATAACCAGTCATCGGTACTGCATACCATTTGCCAGATCTTTGGTGTACAGCCAATGAACCAGCTGGTAGCCATGGCGCCACTGATGACAGCCTGTTTCCATGAAACGACTGATTATACGGCTTACAATTGTCTTACCCCATCAATACCCATCAATGAGATGAACCCGCCGAAGGAAAAGATGTCCAGTAAAACTACTGCAAAGCTGGCGCCTTTAACCCAGAAGATGGATTTTTCATTGCCCGACCTTATTGATAAAGACGCTTTATTGTTCAGTAAGTATGTCTGGTCTACCATTCATGGCGACCTGCCCTTTCCAAAAGAATACTTTGGCGCGCATGGCAAAGGTTTGAAAGCATTAGGGTTGAAAATAGATGCTGCGTTCGAAGACGACGATGATTAATATGATAAAAGTGTAGCGTATAAATAAAAATGCCGGACTGAAACAGTCTGGCATTTTTTATAATGGACTTTTATTACCAGCAGGTTTAATATAAAACTTAATCTTTATGATGTTATTTTCCGTAATACCCGTAAAAATACGGTCCTAAAAACCGTAATATTATTGGCCCGGCTCTATTACAAAGGAGTTAAATTGAGACGTAGAAATTTGACCTATGAGCACTATTCATAACAGTATTGAAGAACAACGCTGGGCCTTATTAGAGATGCGTATCTTACTCAACCAGGTACAAAGTACATATGGCCCCAATCCTCCTGCAGACATTCTACTCGCAATAGCTCAAATAGCCCAGGCTAATCGAACAAGATCAACTCCGCATGTTCGTAAACTGAACCATACCATAGGGCTGGATGAGTTTTGCGAAAAAAATAATCTGGACTAATGCTTCTATAAATAATTCCCGGTTTAATTTTTACCTCCTCTTTCTCTTGCTTATCTGCGTTTCTATTCTGGCAGATGACCAGCATCATTTTTGCTTTACGCCCGCCCAAAAACAGGTGTTTGAGTTGTCAGGATTTATAAATCATGGCCATCCTGCAGGCCATTTATTTGGCTATGGAAGGAAAAAGGTAAAACTTCATGTAAAGGAGTATCAATCATGAAAAATAAATCTTTAATGCTACTGGCAGCTATGTTCTCCATAGCAGGAGAGACATTTGCCCAGGGACAGGCAGAAGTAAAAGAAACTGTTGCCATCATAAAAAACAAACTGGTTGAAAGCAAAGAGAAATTAAAGAAATACGAATGGTTGGAAACTACCACCACTTATGTTAAGGGAGATCAGAAGTCCAAAAAACAGAATCACTGCTATTATAGTGTTGATGGGAAACTGACTAAGGTGGAAACAGGGGGATCAACAAAGGACAAATCCAAAGGCGGGCTTAGGGGAAAAATAGGCGCAAACAAAAAGGAAGATATGGCAGACTATATAAAGAAATCAATTGAAAAAGTTCAAACCTATCTTCCCCCGGATGCAGAAAAAGTACAAAAGATATATGCTGCCGGTAAAACAACCCTTCATATTCTTGAGCCAAACAAAAAGATCAAGATCGATTTTATGGATTATAATCAGGCAGGTGATGCGCTCAGTGTAACAGTTGATAAAGTGCGGCAAATAATACTTGCAATAGATGTCAACACCTATATAGATGATCCTGAGGATAAGGTAATATTCAACATAAAATACAATACCCTGCCCGATAAAACGCAGTACGCAGAAATGACAACGCTTCAGGCGGATGCTAAAAAGGTGAAGATCGATATAGAAAATTCGGGTTATAAAAAAGCTGCACCCCAAATGTAAGGGGCAGGCTTCCATAAATTAAAAAGGCCCACCGTAAATGGATGGACCTTTTTTATTTATGGAAGTCAGTGATTACTCGGTTCCTGTCCTATAGGGCTCTCCAGGCAATCCGGCTTTATTGAACAAATTCGGTTGAGAATCTTCTTTCCAGGCAAAACGCAGCGTCACCGGGTCTGCAACGGCTGGTGAGCTAACTACCACATATTTCTTCTTCTTTACGATTCCTGTAGCTGGATAAAATTTTCCATCAGCCCCGGCCAGTTCAAAACCGGCAATTTGAGCGCTGTCATGCGCTACCAATCCAGACTTGGGATTCACGAAATTTACCCGAGCCTGATGGTTGTTAAAGTTTACTGCAGCAACGCGTGGTCCTTCAGAAACCTGCTTTACCTGGTAAGTGTGGTCAAGTGCCAGCCACGCCAGTCGCTTTCCAATTTCCCATTTATAGGTGGGATGGATATCTTCCAGATTGTCTGCCAGATCGGTGGTAATAATGCGGGCGGTATTCCGGGTAATACCCAACACTTTATCCTGGGCCTCGTGGAAGAAGGCCAGGCTGCGGTCGTTCAGTTGTACCTTGGTTTTGGATCCACTGTATTTGAAGGGCGCAATCTGTACATAATAAAACGGAAGACTGTCATTATTCCAAAGACCGCGCCAGCTCGAAATGAGCAATTTCATATTCTTTGTATACTCTTCGCGCTGGTCAAGCATGCAATTGGTTTCACCCTGGTACCAGAGAAAACCTTTTATTGTATAAGGCGCCAGCGGCTGAATAAGTCCGCTGAAAAATTTACCGGCAGGTTCTAAGGTGTCTGTAACCTTGCGGGCCGGCAGCCAGGGCTCAATGGCCGATCCCGGAACAGACGACGCTATCATGCCTACAGGTACCTTCAACCGCGCTTGTAATTCCCGGGCATAATAATAACCGGCTGCAGAAAACTGGCCTATCCAGGGATACTCCGCTTTTTGCCAGCCTTTATTCCGGTCGGATGGTTTGTTCAGATCGCGATGCACCAAAAAGAGCCGGATGGCCGGATTGTTTTCCTGGCTCACCTGTACCGAATCCAGTCCCTGAGAGCGTTTGGCTTTATACCAGTGCGCGCTTCTGTTCATGGTGTATTCCATATTGCTTTGGCCGGAACAAAGCCATACCTCGCCAACCAACACATCTTTGAATTCAACCGTATCGCCACTGATCACGTAGAGTGATTGCCCATTGCTGTTCGCGGGCATGGCATCGAGCCAGAACTGGAAGGTACCATCTGCGCCGGCAACGCCTTCTTTCACTTGTTTACCAAAGATCACTTTCACCGGAGCGCTTGCGGTTGCTTTACCATAAACAGGTACCGGTTTATCGCGTTGCAGCACCATATGATCGCCAAAGACCAGGGGTAACTCGGGTTTGGCAGCTGCGTTCAATGCCACCAGGCATGACAGACAGAAAAATAAGTATTTCAGAATTGTACTATTTTAATTGTAAGTGAGACGCTAATTTACATTGAAAAGTTGCGATGGGCCGGATCTTTCTTACACGTGGTCCAGCACTTTGTACCGTAACCACACAACCTCGTGCTCTATCTGCTTTACTTCCAGCAATTGCAGCAGGGTGGCATCAAATTTTCTGTCTTTCTCTTCAATCTCAAAAACGGAAGTGGTTTCAAGGCGGCCATCGGCAAGGGGTAATATCAATTGGTTATATTCATCTATCAATCCTTCGTTCAGGAAACTGCCGTTCAGGTGACCGCCACCTTCTATCATCAGCGTTTCAATACCGAATAAGGCGGTTAATTTTTCTAATATCACCTTCAAATCAACGGAGTTTTTACCGGCAAAAATATACGATAAGCCAATCTCCTGCAGGTGTGCCAGGTAGCTGTCTTTTACCGATTCTGTTAATACAGCGATCACATGCTGGCCCAGCATATCGCTGCTGTTCCAACCCAGTTTAGCCTGTCCGTCTATAACTACGGCAAAAGAGTCTGCGTTCCGGTTCGCTACAAAATCTTCGCGGCTAATGGTATGGTCTACCTCTTTGTATACCGGTTTTGCGTAATGGGTAAAGTCTTTTTCCATGGTAGTCCTTCCTACGATCCAGTTCTTGTTGCCAATGATTTCATGTACTTTCTCAAAACTTTCTGCGAGGGTTTTCACCTGTTTGTTATTACCCCATTTCTCACTCAGTATTTTACCATCAACAGAAGTCATCATTAAACAGATAACATGCGGCCGTTTGATCATGCGTTGTGTATTTATAATTGAAGAAGTTGAAACAATCTGCGCCCGAAGTTAGTTCATTCCGCAAATACGAGCGGGTTATCCGTTTGTCAAAAAAACAAAAAGGCCTCCCGGTAAAACGGGAAAGCCTCCTTGTATTTCATGGCTATTTCTTTACTATACGTTTTCCAGCGCACCAAAAGCATGGTCAATAACAATTTTCCAGGTGCCATCTGCTTGTTGCTGCATAACTTCGATACCTTTCGATTGGATCTTTACTTCATCACCATCGGTAATGCTCCATTCCGATCTGCCAACCGCCAGGTTACCGGTTTGCAAACAATACACTGTTTTGATCTCCATCTTTCCTTTGATCGATAAGATGGCTTTTATGGCTTCTTCAAATTTTGCTTTACCTGAAACCGGTTTGCCGGGTTCCGGCACAATGATGCCGTTATAATCATACATACTTAAAACGGTGGCTACATCGCCGGTGTTGAAGGCGGCGGCTAAGGTGGCATGGGCATCCTGTGCCCTGGTTGGTAAATTCATGTTGTTGGTTTTTTTATGATAAATGATTATGCAAACAAGGGGGAAAAATTATTGATAGCAGTAATGGCCTGCGTGAGGGGCGTTAAGCTGTCATATAACTTGTTAAATAAAAACGGCCCCATACTTACCCGCTTTACACCCAGCGTTTGTAAGGTCTCGAAATCCGGCAAGCCGGGTATACACATCACATTGATGGGCAGGGTAGTGTGGCTGACTGCCTCGCCAATGTCTGCTTCGGCACTGATGCATGGTAAAAAGACACCATCGGCGCCGGCTGCTTCATACAATTGAATGCGCGCAATGGTTTCGGTTTGTTTGTTGGCTACATTCAACAGGTAGGTATCACAGCGAACGTTGATAAACAGATCCACTTTATTTTTTACATAGGCAATTGTTTCGGCGAATGTGTTGGCGTCCTTCAACTTTCTATTGCCTGATTGCAGGGTTGAATCCTCGATGTTGATGCCGGCAACACCCAGGGTGGCAAGTTGTTGAACGTTGGCGTAAATGGCTTCATTCGTTTTGCCATATCCCATTTCTATATCTACTGTAACGGGAATTTGTACCGTGGCCATTATTCTGCGAACGATCAACAGGTACTCTTCAAAAGGCATGGCTTCGCCATCTTCATACCCTAAACTGTTAGCCACCGCCGCACTGGACGTGGCTACTGCCGGAAAGTTTGCCTGCTGAAATTGCAGGGCGCTTTTGGGGTTCCAGGCATTGGGTAAAATAAACAGGGATTGATGTAATTGTTTAAAGCGGGCTATCATAGCTGATCTTTTTTCTGTTTTTAATTTCGTTTACAGAACAAAGTTATCAGCTGTTGAAAAGAAGAAATTGTATAAAACGGAAGAAACTAAATTAAACCAGGGCGGGTGAAACGTCGGTTTGTGGTTGTGCAGTAACCAGTGTAACCGGTGAATTATTGATGGAGTAACCCGAAGGGGTAGTGCCGGTAAATGCTTTGAATTCTTTTATAAAATGTGACTGGTCGGCATAACCGCATTCATAGGCAATATCTGTTAAGGAGGTGTTCCGGGTAGTAACCAGGCGCAGACTGTGTTGAAACCGGTTGATCTGGCTGTATAATTTGGGCGTAAGGCCGGTGTATTGTAAAAACAACTGTTGCATATACCGGGCTGAAATGCCATAGCGCGCCGCAATGGTTTCCATGGTCTCGTACACATCCTGGTGGCGCAATTCATACATCAGATCTTTCACCATAGCTAACTTACCTAATCTTTTACCGGCTTGTTCTAATTGTTGTATTAACCAGGTTTCCAGTAAAGCGACCCGCTTGTTCCAGGTTCTGGTTTCCAGTAATTGAGCCTGTAGCGTATGTATTGATTTATCGGCGATGTCGGTATAATCCATAACCTGGTTGTTAAACAGGCTGGCTTTATCGGGTAGCATGCTTGCCGCTGCATGCGGGTAAAAACGAACGCCCAGCATGGTATTACGGCCTATAGACCGTACGGGCAGGGGGCGGTTGAGTTGTCCCCATAATTCGATAGGGGAGTGGGTTACAAATTGTTCTCCGGGTTGGGTTTGCCAGTTACCGGTGCCCAGGTTGAAGATGATCTCCATACAACCACTGGGAAATACCGTGTCCTCAAATGTTACTGAGCTCGATGATTCGTACACATAGTAACATTTTACATACTGTTGTAACAGTTGGCCGGGCTTTATTTCAAAATAGGTCATGGTAATGCGTTCTAAAGATACACGAAAATACCAACTGCCTCCTGGGTGAAATTGTAAAAATCGGAACTACCGGGTCACCAGTCCAACCAGGTTCCCCTCGGGATCGGTAAACCACGCAAACTGTTTATTGTTAGGCAGTATCACCGGGCCAACCTGTTTTCTGCCACCGGCTTCTATGATCTTAGACAGTGCATCGTGGATGTCGTCGACCTGGATATAAAACAGCACATAATTGTGGGGATTGTGACCCAGTGAAGTGATCTGTCCCTGAATGCCTTCTTCCGTATTGGTATTGATGAGAGAGGCCATGGGAATGCCGGTGGGCGTCCAGCCAAAAAGATCCGAGTAAAATGTAGCCGTTTTGGATAGGTCTTTACAACCGATCTCAAAAAAGACAACCGGATTGCTAGTTAGAGCTGTCATATTATGTAAGTTTTTTTTATAGTTGGGCTTGTAGCGGAAGGCAACCGATGTTTGTGCGCAGGATAATGGAAAAATTGTCTACTATAATTTACTGAATTTTACGCTATTGGCCAATAGCTTTATAGCTATGGACTCGTTAACATTTCCGCACTGGTTAACTTGAGCAAAAAAGACCAATTTAACCTACTGCGAATGAGGGTATTATTTATAGGTGTAAACATTATGAATGACCCTTATGTAAGGATTTCTTTACTTTGCGGTATGTTAGTACGGTTTCCCACCTCATCCCCCGACAAAGAAGACCTCGACGTACTCCAGCTGGGGAATACGCCGCTGGCCAGATACAGAAAGGCAACTGCCGCCGGTAAAAGAACCAGTTTTATCACCGAGCATACGCTCATTTTTGTGCTGCATGGCCATAAGTTCCTGCACCTGGAAGAGCAAACCCATACGGCTACAGCCGGTCACCTGGTTTTGTTAAAACGCGGTATTTATGCCCTGTCCGAGTTTGTGCCGGATGGCCTGAACTATGAAGCCCTGCTGTTATTCTTTACTGATGACTTTGTAAAGAAATTCCTGCATACGCATCAGTTAACCACCACGCAATCGCCTGCTACTGCGGCGCACCTGGTTATTCCCGCCAATGAATTGCTGAATGGTTTTAAAACGCAGTTCATGGGTTATTTCGGGAAACAACTGCCGGCACTGGAAAGTATCTTACAATTGAAGTTGCAGGAATTGATGTTGTTGTTGCTGGCCGGTCCGCAGGGCCAACAGGTAAAAGCATTCTTTCAAAGCATTGCCTTCGGATTACCTCTAGATATTGACTATATCGTTCGTAAACATTTATTTCAACCGCTGTCGCTGGAAGAACTGGCGAAGCTCTCCGGCCGCAGCCTGGCTTCTTTTAAGCGCGATTTTCAGCACCAATATAATAGTGCACCCAAAAAATGGATCAACGAACAACGATTGGAACATGCCCGCCTGTTACTGCTGCACTCCGGTAAAAATGTATCGGAAGTAGCCCTGGAATGCGGTTTCGAAAACAGCCCACACTTTATTAAGATCTTCAAACAGAAGTTTGGGGTTACGCCTAATAGTCTTCGCGGTAAAGAACCTGCTGCGTTGGCTTAAATGAAGGGCAGAGGGCAGAAGGCAAAGGGCAGAAATTTAATACACGTTTGCTTCGTTTTAAGAGATCCTCCCGCTTTGCGGGAGGCAGGGGGGTGGGTTTATACTGTTAATATTATTCCTTGTGTTGTATCCCAGGCTAATCAAATGACATTGATTGCTTCGCCTGCCGAAGCCTTGGCGGTGGAGGGCCTTCGGCTGTTCCCCATTGCCTACTGCCCACTGCCCACTGCCCACTGCCTTTCACCTCTGCCCTCTGCCCTTTGCCTTCTGCCCTCTGCCCTTTGCCTTCTGCCCTAAATAGGCAATAAAATGAGCTTTTCCCGTTATTATAGGCAGGTCCGTATAAAATATCTTAGCGGTCTTAAATAAAATCAGATGAAATCATTAATCACATTATTGACAGGCATGGTGTTGGTTATTAACACCATGGCGCAGGATAGCCTGGCTTTGTCGCACCCCGAAAGCGTAATCTCCGATGGTAAATTTCTATATGTAACCAATATTGGTAAAGCCATGGATCCGGGAGCAAAGGATGGGGATGGTTATATCAGTAAATTATCGCTCGATGGTAAAGTGATCGAACACAAATTAAATATCTCTAAACTGAATGCCCCTAAAGGAACGGCTATTATCATGGGTATGTTGTATGTAGCCGATATCGATCGCATCATTGGTATAGAAATGGCTACGGGTAAACAACTGGCGGAGATCAACCTGTCGCCTGTTACCGGCTCTAATTTTGTGAACGACCTCACTACAAGAGATGATTTCACTTTGTATGCTTCGTGTACCGATGTAGGCAAGATCGCAGAAGTAAATATAAGAACCGGCAATGTGCGCGTTGTTGCTGATTTAAAAGGCGCCAATGGCATCACTTATGATCAGGCAACCAAACGCCTGTATACCTGCAGTTTTGATTTTCAGAATATGAAAGGCGGTGAGCTCGGCGTGATCTCCTGGAAAACCAAAGTGCCTGTGTATGAAAAATTATGCGACGTGCAAGGCGCTTTTGACGGACTGGCCCTGCTCGATGATCATACCCTTGTTGTATCCGACTGGGGCGCTATGGACCATCCCGCAGGTTTTGTAGAAAAGGTTGATCTTAAAACCAAACAAGCTACCAAACTCGACTGGCCCGTAATCAATGGCCCCGCCGATTTTTACCTGAACGCCAGTGAGAAGAAGATCTATATTCCTGTGTTGGTAGAAGGGAAGTTGGTGATTCAACAACTCTAAGGGCAGAAGGCAGAGGGCAGAGGGCAGAGATGAACAGCCGAATACAGCTTAAAGCTATAAGCCATAAGCTGTAAGCAAATACATAGCTGAGCGGCAACGCCACTAACGCTATAACATATTATAAAGGAAAAGCCTTGAGGTTAGTGACCTTAAGGCTTTTCCTTTATATAGTAAGAAGCTCTAAACTTATCCCTCTATCAACTCTGTCAACATCATCAACCATCTCTATCCTCTGCCTTTCCCATTGCCCATTGCCTACTGCCTACTGCCTTTCTTCTCTGCCCTCTGCCCTCTGCCCTTTGCCCTTTGCCCTCTGCCCTTTGCCCTCTGCCCTTTCCTTAAAACAACGTTAAACCCACTCACCCAAAAAGTTAAATATTTCTGGCAAGCTTTTTTCCATAACAAAGACAATACCAAACATTATATTTTCTTTACAAAGTGCACACGCTCAAATCCATTACTTTTAGTTCGCATAATAACCGTGTAAAAACAGGGAATCCCATGAAGAAAAAATCAGGAGATTTTTTTGCGGCCCTCAAATCAATAATACTACCGGAAAGCAATGACCATCGTCCCGCCAATGGTCCGGTTACCAACAACGTTATCTTAAAGGAATTGCTGGATTGTTTTGATAATTCGTGTAAACGCGAATCGGTTGGCAAAAGCTTGTTGTTTAACATGCACTACCTCATCATCCTGCACCCTGAAGTGTACGAAGAACGGTTACCCTCCCTCCCCATCATAGTCAAAGAAGCACTGAAAGCATTCTATAATAATCTGAAACGCTATAGAAAGAATTACGATGAACTGTCGCCGGTGTCGTTTCACTGGCATTTCCGGTTTGCACCCGGTACCGATTTCAACCAGGAAAAGATCTCGATAGAAGATGTGCGCGTGATCGGTATGCTCACGGGGTTAAAACCAGCTGGCAGCGGTAGCAACGATCGCCACAATACGGCGAAAGTGACCATGAAATCAAAAGCTACCAATGTGTTCGACAAAATGGACATCAACCTCGATGTGTTGCGTCATTTACATTTTGCCGAGAATGGCACCTTCACCGTGAAGTTTAATCCCGAACTGAATGTAAGCAATGTAGCGGTTACGAATAATACGGTGCAGAAAACAGCCCGCAATGCCGATGCCGGACTGGCACGCATTGAATGTTACATGGCCGATACAAGTAAAGAAGTAGTGTACATTATGAAGGATACGGAGATTGTAATTGCCCGCAAGGAGCCTGAGAACCTGGGCTACAGCAATTACATGCTTATTGAATCGGCGTTTGTGTCGAACCCGCATGCCCGCATCCGATGGAATGAAGCGCAGCAGTCGTTCCAGATCGCTTCTTTCAGCAACAATGAAACGCGGGTAAATGAAACGGTGATCGCAAAAAGTGAAGCCGGTGAGCCACGCTGGTTCGATTTGAACGACAAAAACCAGGTGCTGTTAAACGGCATGGTAACGCTTACGCTTAAACAGCTTTAAACCATCTATGATCAACACCATCTCATCCATAGCATTATTTGTGTTTGTGCTTATTTTATTGTTACGGCATTTTAAAAACCTGCCACGATAATATGAAAACTATTACGCTTAGTGGCAATACGCATCCCGGCATGCGGCGAACGGACAACGAAGATACCTTCACCTGCCGCCAGTTATGGTCGCCCGATAAGGCCTTGCTGGTAGTGGTGGATGGAGTAGGAGGGTATGCAGGTGGAAAACGCGCGGCGGCTATTGCCAGGGATTCTATTGATCAATACATGACTACGCCCAAGGGCGATACGCTCACCATGTTGCGCGAGGCCGTGATCTTCGCCAACAACCGCATTACCGAAGAGCGGATGCTAAACCTCAAATACGGGGAAATGTGTTGTGTACTAACGGCGGCCGTGGCCGATGCTGCTGCCGGGGTGGTATACTTTGTGCATGTGGGCGATACCCGCCTGTACCGCTATCGCAAGGACGAACTGCAGAAGCTTACAAAAGATCATTCTTTTGTAGGCCTGCGCGAAGACGCGGGTGAGATCACCGAGCGCGAAGCGATGAGCCACCCGCAACGCAATCAGATCCTGCGCGAAGTGGGGTCTGCCATTCACCGCATCGATGATGAGGACTTTATGCAGTACGGCAAAGAAGAACTGTTGCCGGGCGATGGCCTGCTGTTATGCAGCGACGGACTGACCGATATGGTAACCGCCAAACAAATAGCCGAAGTGCTGGCAACTTCGGCCGCCTTAAATACCAAGGTCAATAATATCATTGCGCTGGCCAATGAAATGGGCGGCCACGATAACATCACCGTAGTACTGTTAAAGAACAATAAAGCCAAACAAACAACACAACCAGTCAATGGAGCAAAAGCAAAAAAGATTGTTAAAACAAAGGCTGATACAAAAGAGACTACACCGCCTGTTCCTTCAGCCAAACTGGAAGATAAACCAGCACCTGTTAAAAAACCGGGTAGCAGTAACAAATGGTTGAAGTGGAACGTACCGGTCATGGTGCTGCTGGCAGTAAGCAGCTGGTTCTTTTTTTCGCGGAACAATGAAACAACGGCCACCACACCCGATCAGCCTGCCAATGTGCAACAGATAAACTCGGTAGAGGATAGTATGAAGAAAATGCCAGCTACTATCTTCAGTGGGCAGCATGCCGCGCCCTCCGGCCCGGGTGCTGTGCAAATACCGGATACCCTCCGGTTGTCGGCCACTGCCAATCTTGTAGCGGTTCAGCGTTATGCCGATAGTGTTGGCAATACCATCCTGTTGTTACCGGCTAAAGAAAAAGTTAATCATTTCGCAGCAGTGGAAATTAACAAAGCTACAGCTAAACCAGGTGATACCTTAGTAATAAGAAACCTGCGCATGAAAGGGTTTGAAGTTGGCATCAAAGTAAGTATTCCCGTGCATGTAAAGCTCGAGAATACATTTTTTGAAAACGTTAAGTATCCTGTGAGTAACCAGGTTAAACCTGATACTACAAATAAAAGTCTCTCTGTACAGGTAGTCAGCACAGAGATGCAATAAACTATGGCAACTTCAATTTTTAAAGAATACTTCAAAGGATACGAGATCCTGGGTGAGATCGGCAGGGGCAATGCCCGCGTGCTGAAAGCAAGGCACCTGGGTTCGGGTGCCCTGGTTGCCATCAAGCACTTTGCCTTTAATACCGATGCCGATACACTGCGCCGTTTTCAACGCGAATCGGAGATCATGAAGTCCATTCAGCATGACCACATCGTAAAAATAGTAGACGTTCACCTCGATGCCGAATTGCCCTATATCGTTATGCAATTGATAGAGGGCGGCGATGTGCGCCGGTTATTAAAAGACCGCGGCACGCTGGAGGTAGATACGGTAATACAACTGGCGCAACACATGACCGATGCCCTCGACGCCATTCACGCCAAAGGCGTCGTACACCGCGACATCAAACCCGAGAACATCATGTACCGCCGCCTGCCCAATGGCGAGCTGCATTTTCTATTAACCGATTTTGGCATCGCCAAACTCAGGGAACAAACCAATACCGTTACCGGTTCTTCCATGCTTACCTATGAGTATGCATCGCCTGAGCAGTTCAGTCATGCCCGCACGGTTTCCACACCTACCGATTATTATTCCCTGGGCGTGGTGTTGTATGAATGTTTAACAGGTGCTGTACCGTTCGATTATAATGATGAAGATCTTTTGTGGCACATCAACCGGGTAATTGAATGCCCCATTCCCGAAGTGGTGTTGCCCGATAACCGGTTTCCGCCTCCAAGCCTGTTGCAATTGTTACATGGCCTGCTGGCCAAACAGGCCGTTCATCGCCTCAGCAATACCGAACATGTACGGCAGTTGTTACAGAAAGCTGCGTTGGAAAATGCACAGTCGCGGTACGTAAAACCAGTCAGCGTTGGCAAAACAAAAAAGGTAACGCAGGTATTGGCCAATACCAAAGTGCCTGCGGCCGTTGCCGGTAATAAGAAAGAGATCGTGTTCACCATCCTGGGTGTATTGTTGTTCAGCGCGTTTATGATGGGTATGTGGGCCGTATTTCCGCATAAAGAAGACCCTCAGCCGGGCGATGACAACGCCGCCGCAGTGCTGCCTGTTGATTCCGTGGCAGTAGCCAGTGTGAACCGCAAATCGCTTCCTGCCCATAATAATAAATCCCTGATCACACCGGCCGTTCATGAAACACCAGCGGAGATCAGTTCCGTGGCCAATGCCGGCACGCCGCAAACCGATGCAGGCGTGTCATTACAGAACGGTATGTACTACGACGACTTCAGCGATGATGTGGACAGCATTTGGGAGATCGGGAAAGATGAGAACAGTGTTTTTAAATTCTCGCATGGTAAATACATCATCAAGGGGCTCACGGATAGTTTAACCTATCACGCCACCGTAAAATTCGATCTGAATATAGAACGCAACTTCAGTGTGTCGGCCAGCGCTACCCAATGGGGCAATGAACCAGATGAAGCCTATGGTATTAACTTTTGCGGCAATACCGACACCGACGCCTATTATGTATATTACATCACTTCCAATGGTTACTATTCTGTTGGGTCAATGACCAATGGCGACTGGCAGCCGATCATTAACTGGACACACACTGCCAACATTCATCCCAACAGTGAAATGAATACCCTCAGTATTGAAAAAAGAAATAACTCGATCTTCTTTTATATAAATGATAAAGTAGAAAATGTGTTGCCCTTTACCGGCGGCTATGGCAATTGTTTCGGCATGCGGGTGGATGGTGCACAAACGGTAGCTTTTGATCAGTTGATTGTAAAGGGATCGAGGCAATAGTCAATGGGCAATAGGCAATGGCCGTTTTTATCCCCCTCCTGGGAGGCTAGGGGTGGGTTCATAATGTTAATATTGCGAGGCAACATAACCTAACAAACTAAATGGACATTCCAAAAGATTCATATAGTAAGCGTAAAACAGAGGGTTGGGTCCTGCTGGCCAGTTCGGCTGTTTTGATGCTCGTGCTGTTTGTAAAACTGTTCTTTACATTATCACCCGCATTGACCCGTGCCGATGAAGCATTGCGATCTGGCCGGGCCATTAAACTCGAAGCGGGTTTAAATAAAGACACCTTACGAAAGATCCTTACCAACGGAAACTTCTTTGCCGATGACCGCGATGTTGATTTACTCGTTGATTCATTATCCATGCGTTTGATCACCGTAGGCCCGGTTGATAACCTGGGTAGCATTAATAAAGGGGCCTTTAGTTTAGTGGCGCCCGTTGAATGGAAAGCCCCCGATGGCGGGGTAGATTTTCAGGGCCGGTTGGAAGCTTCGCGCCAACGCCTCGGTTTTGACTCGGTGTTATACCGGCAGGAATTAAAAAATCCGACGGCGTATCCCCCGGCAGTCAATGTATCAACAGGAACACATGAAATAAAGGGAAAAATCCTGTACCAGGATCAACCCATGCCCGGCACGCTGGTGCAATTGCGCGAACACATTGCCACACTCGATGAAGATTCTCTTTACGATCATGTAATTTATGCCCGTACCGATAACAATGGTGAATTTCATTTTACTGGTCTGGTTACAGATTCTGGTTATAGTGTGCTGCCGCTGAAACCCGGTTTTGAATTTGGCGCCCGCCAGGGAAGCGCCCGCTTATCGAAGGACAGGTCCTTTATCTTCACCGGTAAACCTCATAAGGTAAGGTTGATAGGCCCCATTGCTTATGCACAAATGAAAGAAGACGGCGTGCTGCTGGTAAGAACGCCGGAGGAATTCATTACCTCTTATTGGTTAATTGTCGGAGGCTGTATCCTGGCTTTCTTCCTGGCACATATTATTTTATGGCTCCGCAAAAAAGAGCCCGACGTTTTTATCTTGCCCTTGCTGCTGTTGTTGTGCAGCATCTCTATCCTGCTATTATTTAGTATCCAAAACCCGCTGACTGATACGTTACACGCTGCACAGGCGTTGCAGGGAGTTATTATCGGGTTGGCGGGTTTTGTTGTTTTTGCGTTGATCGACATCCGTAAATTATATACCCGCTGGTGGTTCGATGCCCTGTTCAATTTCAAACAAAAGAATGTATATGGCCTCCGGGGCTGGACCTGGCTCGTACTCGCCATCGGCATGGCATTGCTGACCTTGTTGATAGGAACGGGACCCGAAGGGAGTGGGGTGAAAGTAAATATCCAGCTCGGCGGTTTTACTTTTCAGCCCAGTGAGATCACCAAGTATTTGTTACTCTTGTTCCTGGCCGGCTTCTTTGCCGCCAATGAAGAGAACATTAGAAACCTGTCAGATATCCGCTGGCGCTTCCTGGTTAGTATTGGCGTGCTGCTGGGCGTGGGTGTTGTGCTGGCGCTGTATCTGCTGATGGGTGATATGGGCCCTGCCATGGTAGTTTGTTTTACCTTTTTGTTCTTCTATAGCATTGCACGCGGCAATCTGTTGTTGACGGTTTTGGCGGGTGTGGTGTATTGCCTGTTGTTGAACTATGTACCGGGCTGGCTGGCGACTGCCATCAGTTTTGTGGCAGTCCTTGTAACCATGATCATCCAGCGCCAGGTAAAAACCGTGAAATGGTATGGCGCTTTTGCCGCATTGACCGATGCCCCTGTAATTATATTATTAGTAATAGCTGCCTTTGCTTTTGGTGATCAGCTACCGGGTATTGGCGACCGCCTCGCCGATCGCAAAGCCATGTGGTTAAGCCAGTGGGATAATGACGTTTTTGGCGGCGATCACCTCGCGCACAGTTATTGGACACTCGCATCGGGCGGACTAACCGGACAAGGCCCTGGACGCGGTTTCCCCAATACCATGCCCGCAGCGCATACGGATATGATCCTGCCAAGTATTGGCGAAGAACTGGGCTGGCTGGGGCTGGTAGCCGTATTCCTCGTGTTCGGCATCCTGATCCATCGTTCGTTTTTACATGCCCGCCGGGCCGGTCAGCCGTTTAGCTTTTATTTGTGTGCCGGTATTGCCATCGCAACCGGTATCCAGTTCCTGCTGATTGCCGGTGGCTCTATCGGGTTATTGCCACTCACGGGTGTCACCGTTCCTTTCCTGAGTTATGGAAAGATCTCGCTTATTGTAAACCTCGCGGCCATGGGCATTGTAGCGGGTATTTCATCGCGGCCGGGGTTGGCCATTCAAACCGAACACCTGCGCAAATACTACGACTTTGTGCTGGGCACTGGCATCCTGTTCTTTTTAGCGGGCATAGCTACCTTAATGGCGAAGTTGTACCAGGTGCAGGTAGTGCACAGCAAAGAGATCCTGGTGAAAGCAGCACGCGTGATCAATCGCAATGGCCTGCCAATTTATAGTTACAACCCGCGCATCGATAAACTCACGCGCATATTGGCCGCCGGTTCTATTTACGATCGCAATGGCCTGGTGATCGCTACCAGTGAACCGCGTGTTATCAAAAAGAACATGAGTGCGTACCTGGAAGCAGGCATCGATACAACAAAGTTGGAAAACCTGATGCAAAAAAGAGTGGTGCGCTTTTATCCCTTTGAAGAAGACCTGTTCTTTTGGACGGGCGACTACAATACCCGCCTCTTCTGGGGACAAAGCAATGGCTATTTTGCAGAAGCGCGTCATTTAACGAGCTTACGCGGATATGCAACCAGTCCGGAAAGACGCGATTATGTAAGTACAGAATATCGTCCGGATAAATTTACGCATCCGGTTCAAAAGACCATCAAACTGGTGAGTTATGATTATTCCCCGCTGGTTGAAAGCCTGCAATCAGGCATCGATACTACCAATGAAGCCGTACGGGCAATAAAACACAAAGACCGCGATATTCATTTAACCATCGATGCGGCTTTGCAAAAAGAGATCCAGGATTCCCTGCATAAAAGCAATTTCAAAAACGACCGCATCGCGGTGGTGGTGATGGATGCAGGCACCGGCGATCTGCTGGCTTCGGCTTTGAATCCATTACCTAATTTACAAATGCCCGATCTGATGTTACTGCCCGATCGCGAACGCAACAAACTGCCAAAACCGGTTACCGATCGCGACCTGGGTATGACCTATGCCACCGCGCCCGGTTCCACCGCAAAAATATTGACCGGTATGGCAGCCTTTAATAAAATGGGCCCCGCTGCCGCCAAAGTAAAATACACCGATATCTATCGCCCCGAGATCTTTCGTGATAATCCAACAGAACAGGAACCGTTCATCCCCAAAGTGAATTATGTGGATATGCACGAAGCCATCGTGAATTCAAGTAACATCTTCTTTATCCGCATGGCCAATGAGAACAGTTTGGAAGAACAGATGGCGGCCTTGTACCAGGCAACAGGTATGAACATCGATCAACGTGGTGGCTACGATTATGCACCTGCTACCAATAAAATAAAACAAGCCGAAGACCTGGCCGACTGGCGCAAAGAAGTGATGAACCACGACCGGCGCGCCTACAACAATCCGAAATTAATGGGTACCAAGAACCGGTATCGCAGTCCATTCTCGGGACTGGCCTGGGGACAAAGTTCACTCACTTCCACCCCGGCTTCTATGGCGCGTATGGCAGGCGCTATTGCGAATAACGGAGTGATGATGCCGACACGGTATTTGTTGAAAGAAGCAGGCGTTGGACAGCCAATAGCCACAGGCGTCGATATAGCCGGTGATACCACCTATGCAGGTACACTTACGCGATATATGATTGATCAAAGCAACCAGCCGGGAAAACAAAAGATAAAGAACCTGGTAGTAGCCGGGAAATCAGGAACACCCGAACGCGTGATCAATGGCGAGATAGAATCCGATGGTTGGTATGTATTTTTCGCCCCCACACCCGATCACCGCTCCCGAACCGTAACCTGTATAAGAATTGAACGGGGAAAAGGTAGTTCCAATGCGGTATTAGTTGCTAATTCGATAACAAGGGTGTTGGAGAAACGAGGGTACATTACGTCTTTTTAGTTTAAAGTTGAAAGTTTAAAGTTGAAAGTTGAAAGTTTAAAGTTGAAAGTTTAAAGTTGAAAGTTTAAAGTCCAAAGCCAGTATGTGATTCTTTAAACTTTGAACTTAAAACTACTTCCCAATTAAGTCACTATTTAATTAATAACCGTGATGAAAAACTTTTTTAAAAGGCTCCTTACGAACCCCACCCCCACATCGGAGCAAGGTGAACCAACAGCGGGGAGTAGTCCTGCGTTATCTATTCCAGCTACTAAGGCAAAGCGGGAAGAGATCACCAGGTTTATCATAAACGGTTTGAAGCCCTACATAGATGAAAAGGGACATACCATTGCCGGTTTGCGGTTATACATGCTGTGTAATAATAAAGAGTTGGAAGAAACGCTTAAGGTGGCGTTGTGCGATGATACACCGGGCATGTTCCAGAAAGATCACCTCGAACGCAAGCTGGTGAATAATTTTATTCAACTGGCGGGTGGCTGGTTTTTTGAACACCACCTGGTGACAGATAAACTGCCCGACTATTGCATCACGCATGGCACCATGGGGTTGGAAGTGATCCGCCGTGGGCAGGACCTGTTTCAACAATATTCCACTGCCCGTCTGCAGGCGCTGGTTGGTAAAACGGAGTTCCCGGAATATGAGTTGAACCCGCAGCAACAATTAAAGTTCAACATCGGCCGGTCGAAGAATCCGAAACTGTCAACGGGTAGGATCCATACCAACGATATTGTTTTCTGGGCGCAGGACGATCCGCAATTCGATGCGCAAAGCGGCGCTGCGAACCTGCATGTAAGCCGTAACCATGCCTATATATTATATAACCCACAGCTCGATAAATTCTTCCTCTTTCCCGACAAAGGCGGTCTGCCCGATAACGGCAACAAAACCCGCATCTATACAACCGATGACAAAGTGAAGTCGTTGAACGTTCCGGGAGTATCTCATGAATTACAGAACGGAGATCAGATTGAATTAGGAGGAGCTGCTATATTGGTGTTCCTTAAGAGTTAACTGGTTTAAAGTTGAAAGTTTAAAGTTCAAAGAATAACCTAATGGCTTTCAACCTTAAACTTTCAACTTTCAACTTTGAACTTAAAACTTATAACTGCAAAAGCATCACTTCATCGCTCTCGCACATGCCAGTGTATCAAAGCAATCTCTAAAATGAACGCATTCTTCATTTTCATTAAACTCATACGTCATACACCAGAAGCTTGAAAAACGTTTGTTGGTATTGCGGGCTACGGCATTAATGTGGCCGGAGCACATAACCATGTTGCCGTTTTCAAGAATGTGTTCAACGGTCATTTCAGATATATCGAGCGAATCAGCCAGTTTCGTAAAGAAGCTTTTTACATCTTCACGGCCATGATAAATGCCCGCGTATGGAATATCGGGCTGGCCCATTACTTCCCAAATGCAATCACGGCTCAAACTGTTAAGGATTGTATTGATGTCGCGGCGATTAAAGGCATCATACAACTGACTAACTTTTTGACCATAGTGAACGAGCGTTTCCATAATCAAATTTTTTTGAGGTGAATAAATAATTGCGGGATAAGAATTGACTGGGATAAGCGAATAAAAATAACAGCGGGTATTAAATATACTACAATTAACAGGCGATCGTAACAGCAGCTAAAGGGTTTATTTTTTTTAGCTGATCGTCGTCATAAAATACACTTAATTTAAAGGCATAACTTCAATGTATCGCTTTACCGTAAAATGACGGGAATTCATCGAATTTGTATGAAACATTTTTATTTTTCATACTTAGTTATTAACTTACTTCTTGATTGAGATTAAGTAATTAGCCCTTAGATCACTTTCATTTTCAGGATATAGGTTCTCTCTCTGATTAATAGTAAGTATTCTGTACCGATTCAAAACACTGTTATCTGAATTTTTGCAAGGATGAAAAACCCTTCTGGTAATCCTTTTGTGTAAATACCTCGTGTACTTAACTGATTTGTATTGTTTACTATTATTACAAAAAGATGAGTCAAAAACCTTTTATTTTAATCGCAGATGATGACCAGGAAGACCGTTATTTGTTGCATACAGCGTTTGAAGAAATTGGTCGATCTAATGATATATACCTGGTAGAAAATGGGTTGCAGGTATTTAAATACCTGGAAACCTCGTTTGAAGATTCAGGCATGCCTTCCCTCATTGTGCTTGACATCAACATGCCCATTCTCAATGGCATGGAAACATTGGCGCGATTGAAATCGCACAATATTTACAAAAACATTCCCGTAATTATGTTCACTACCTCGGTGCATGAGGTGGAGAGAGAGCGTTGCCTTGAAATAGGCGCGGCTGATTTTATAAAAAAGCCGGCCCGTTTTCAGCAAACCATTTCAACAGCCCGTTATTTACACGAGTCCGCCACTGGCACCACGCGCGAGGAAGCGCTTAAAGGCTGCTAAGCCCCGCGTTCAAAACAGTCTCTATAACTTTCATATTATTTACAGCATCCTGTAATGGGGTAGGAACCGGTGTGTTGTTCAAAACAGACAATGCAAACAGATCGCCCTGCAGGGTATATTGATCTACAGGATCGAATTGCATTTCTTCTACACCAGCTTTTGTATACAACCATAACCGGGTTACCTGGTTGGGGGGTGCATTGAAGGGAATTTCAATTTCAATACGGCCTTCGGTACCCATGATCTGTACCCGTTGATAAGGCATCAACTGGGTACTGCAGGTAAACGTGGCAGTGCCATTCGTAAACTCCAGTATGCCTGAGGTCATGGTATCGGTTTGCAAAACGGGGTCTGTGGTAACATGGCCCAGTACCCGAACCGGTTCGCTATCGAATAAGAAGCGCGCCAGCGAAACGCAGTAACAACCGATGTCCATCATACCGCCGCCGCCCAGGTCTTTCTGGTTCCTGATGTTATTGGGATCGGCATTATAGTAAGAGAAGAAAGAATGAATGGTTTTTAAGGGACCGATACGGCCGTCGTCAACCAGTTTTTTGGCCTGCACCCATTGGGGATGGAAGCGGTACATAAAGGCTTCCATTACTTTTAGCTGTGGGTTTTCCCCGGCAGCCTGTATCAGTTGAGTGGCCTGCTCAGCAGACAAAGCAATTGGTTTCTCGCACAGAACATGTTTGCCCGCTTGTATGGCTTTTAACGTCCACTCCACGTGCATATGGTTAGGGAGGGGGATGTATACCGCGTCAATATTTTTATCATTCAATAATTCCTCATACGAACCATACACCACCGGAATGCCCAGCTTGTTTGCCGTTTCCTGTGCCTGTTCTTTTTTACGGGAGGCAATGGCGACAATTTCGCAATAAACGCCGGTTTGCATGGCTGGAATTACTTTCTCCCGGGCAATCTTGGCAGTACTTAATATTCCCCATCTTACTTTTTTCATATGAGTGTTTTTTGGTGAAGTGGATCTTCGGGGCCAAAAGTAGCGAAAACGAGTTTAAAGTTTAAGGTTTAAAGTATAAAGAAGAAACCCCGCAATTGCGGGGCTCTAAACTTTAAACTTAAAACTTTCAACTTTGAACTTTCAACTATAAATTATCCACTTTAGCTTCAATTGCACTTTGAACCGAAGAAGAAACATTCGACAACAGATCATATCCGGTAGCTGATTCAATGGCATCAACTGTTGTGCGGTATGATTTCCAGTCGCTGTTAACGGTATTGATGTTAGGCGTATTTACAGCAATAACGCGGGTAGAAGAAGTTATACGGCTGAGGTCGTTATTGCCGCTGGGCATAACCACTACCACTTTCCAAACATGGTTGGGCACGGTAACATGACCACCGTCGATGGTGTTTACGGTACCATTGCTGCCGGTGCCGCCGGTTCCATATGAACCCATGATCACATACACTTCATTACCGGCTGTGATCAGGGTACGAATGTAGTTCTCCATATTGGCCCAGGTTTGCTGGTTGTTGTTAGGCGCCTGAGGGATCATGTTGGTCATTAAGAAAGTAGCTGAGTTGGCGGTTGTGGTAGAGGTTCTGTCAGCTGAAGGACAGTTATGTCCACGATCGAAACCACTGCCGCTGTAACTGGTGCTTTGTACCTGGTACCAGCCGGAAGGTAAGGTAGCATCAGCACGGAAATCATCCTGACGATCGGCACTGCCAAGGTCAGCTGATTTAATATGCCAGCTCACCCAGTTAGGCGTACCGCGGTCGCGGTGATAGCTGAGCGAGTAATAGGTTCTAACCATTAAAAAGTTGGTGTAGTTACTGGTGCTGGTAGTAGCATTGCTGGGGTTACCCAACAGCATGTTGTCGTCATCACCGGGTGTGCTGCCACCACCACCGCCGCCACCGCCAGTGGAAGAGTTGCTGATGGTAATGTCATCGATGTTGATGCGGTTGGTGCTGCCATCGGTTTTTACGATCGAAAAGCGAACATTACCGGTATAGCTAACGGTAAATGTAGCAGTCTGCAATGTGGTGCTGCTGGTGGTAATGGTACTGCCTACTTTGGTGAAGGTGCTGCCACCGTTAGTAGAAGCGCGCAGTTCCCAGGTGCTGTTGCCATCGGTACCAAACTTCGCGTGTTTAATGGTTACGCTGGTAGCGCCGCCGGTAGCGTCGAAATTCATGGTAAGGCTACCGCTGTTGCGAATACGGGCGCTTTGTGTACCACTTTTGACATCGGTCGACAAATTACCGATCAGGGCATCGTTGAAATTCCAGGAGCCGGATGATAAAGTAACATTGGCTGCAGCATACGCTGTTTTGGAACCTGATTCAAAACCTTCGGTAAGTGTAGTGGCTTCAGTAACGGGAGAAACGGTTGGTACAGGATCGTTGTTGGTTGTTGGTTGAAGCTCTTTTTTACAAGCTGTAAACAACAGGGAAAGCATAAGAACGCCGGTAAGCAACCGCAGTTGGATAGAATTTGGCTTTGTCATAAATAGTTAAAGGTTTAAAAAAAAGCGAAGTACGGCTAATGCGGTCAGCTGTGAGTTTAAGTAATTATTACAGCTGTTATATTCAAACACCCTTAACTTTTATATAATGACTTTACAGGAATGGATTAATTACTTGGAGCATATAAATCATTGATGGAGATCATAACGGCGTAGAAACATTGTGTACGATGGAAATTTGTGCGGGGGAAGAAAGCAGGTTCGTTTAGACAAGTGGGTTAAAAGAGGGGCTGGATGGAAATCCGCCCCCGTTTTAATCCAAAAATACTCTTTGAAAAACTAATGTAACATAATTCAAATTACACGCCAATCGTGTAATAAACTAGCTTTTGTATATTTAATTTACGACAATGTGAATTAATTTCCTCATTAGCGGAAAATATGTTCCTTTATTGAGATTCCTGATTTGAAGAATTCTCCCGCTTTCGGAAAGCACTGTAGTAAAGGACCATGTCGATGTTTAAAGCTTAAAACAGGCAATAAGGTTTAATGTAGATGCACCGTATTTTCCGCATCCTTTATAGATAGACGCTTCAAATAGTACAATAGATGCATGTGTTATAAAATAGAAACACCAAAACGGCCCGGTACCTTAAGATACCGGGCCGTTTAAATTGTTAATAGCCTTTATTTTAACTACTTTCTAATATTTAAAACAAAGGGCGAGCAAAGCCGCGAACAAATCTCTGCCCTTTGCCCTCTGCCTTCTGCCCTTCTCATCAATCCATCTTCTGCCCCAACTTCCTATAGCCCGCATAAAAGAACAATGGGAAGATGAGTAACGTTAATCCGGTAGCGGTTATCAATCCACCTATTACCACAATGGCCAGTGGCTTCGATGTTTCTGAGCCAATACCATGCGATAATGCGGCTGGTAATAAACCAATGGCAGCCATCAGGGCCGTCATAATAACGGGTCTTACACGGCTTTTCACCCCGTCTTTTATGGCCTGTTCCAGGGAATGACTGTCAAACTCATGTTTCTTTATCCTTTGCAGGTTGTTCTTGAACACCGAGATCAGGATAACCCCGTTTTGGATACATATTCCAAACAGGGCAATGAACCCGATGCCTGCCGATATACTGAAGTTGGTGCCGGATAGTAACAAAGCGGCAATACCGCCAATAATGGCAAACGGTACGTTTATTAATACTAAACCCGCGTCTTTTACATTGCCAAACATTACAAACAGGATCAGGAAAATGATCAGCAGGCTCACCGGAACTACCTCTGTTAAGCGTTTGGTGGCGCGTTGCTGGTTCTCAAAATCACCCGCCCATTGCATGTCATATCCTTTGTTCAGCTTCACCTGCTTTCCAACTTTGGCTTGTGCTTCGGCAATGGTGCTGCCCATATCGCGGCCGCGAACACTGAATTTGATGGCGCTGTACCGGCGGTTATCGTCCCGGAAAATAATACTGGGGCCCGTTAACCGTTCAATGGTGGCGATGTTCTTAACCGGTACCTGCGAACCACGCATGGTGGGGATCAACAGGTTGCTGATGGCTTCGGCATTGTTCCGGTAATCTTCCTGGTAACGCAGGCGAAGCTGGAATTTCCGCTCGCCCTCATAGATTTGCGATAAGGCTTTACCGCCAATGGCCATTTCAATGGTAGCATTGGCGTCTGCAGTGGTTACTCCATACAATGCCATCTTGCTTTGATCAAGATCTATACGCAATTCAGGCTGACCGATATTCCTGATAACGCCCAGGTCTTCCACGCCGGTCACGTGTTTCATTATATTATATACCTCGTACGCTTTCTTTTCCGTATAAGCCAAACTATCACCATAGATCTTTACACACAACGAACCCTTTACCCCCGATACCGCTTCTTCCACATTATCCATAATAGGCTGGGAAAAGTTGAGATCGATGCCGGGGAATACCGACAGCATGTGTTGCATTTTATCGATCAGTTGTTCTTTGGTAAGCCCGCTTTTCCATTCCCCTTTTGGATAAATGTCAACATGAAACTCTACATTGTAAAAACCGGTAGCATCGGTACCATCGTTTGGCCGGCCGGTTTGCGACATCACCTGTCTTACTTCGGGGAAGGTCAATATCATCTTACGCATCTTGTTGGCAATATCGCGCGATTCGTTCAGTGATACACTGAGCGGACAAGTAGCCCTGATATAGATCGCGCCTTCATCCAGTTCGGGTAAGAACTCGGTACCCAGGAATTTAAAGGAGAACAAACCCACTGCCACCAGCACAACCGCCACAATGATGCTGAGGCGTTTGCGCGCGTAGGTCCAGTTGAATTGCCACATTACGCCCCTGGTAAGCCATTCTACAAACACGTTGTGTTTTTCACGCACGTTTTTGCGAAGCAGAATACTACTCAAAAGTGGTATCAGGGTAAGCGTTAAGATCAGTGCGCCCAATAAGGCAAAACCGAGTGTCCAGGCCAGGGGCGAGAACATTTTGCCTTCCACCTTTTGAAAGGAGAAGATGGGTAATAAACCGGCAATGATGATGAGTTTTGAAAAGAAGATGGCTTTACCCAGTTCGCCGCCGGTGTTTTTGATAAGGCCCAGTTTGCTGAGTTTGTTGAACCGCAGCATGCCCATCTCATGCGCCTTACTATCCAGCAACACAAAGATCCCTTCCACCATTACCACGGCCCCGTCTATGATGATCCCAAAGTCGATGGCGCCCATGGAAAGCAGGTTGGCGCTCATGCCGCGTAAGGTTAAACAAATAAAGGCAAAGAGTAATGCCAGCGGAATTACAATGGCCACAATGACCGTGGTGCGCCAGTCGGCCATAAATAAAAACACGATCACCGTAACAAAAATGATCCCTTCCAGCATATTGTGCAACACAGTGTGTGTGGCAAAATTGATGAGGTCGTTGCGGTTGTAGAACGTATTGATCTTTACATCAGAAGGCAGCACTTTGTCGTTCAGGTAATCAATTTTAGCCTGCACCTTCTTGATCACCTCGCCTGGGTTCTCCCCCTTGCGCATCACGATAATGCCTTCCACTACATCATTCTGTTTATCGCGACCTACCTGGCCAAGGCGGGGCAGGGCGCTGATCTGTACATCGGCTACATCTTTTACCAGAATCGGCGTACCATTGATATTATCAACGATGATGTTGCCGATCTCATCTACGTTATTGATCAAACCAATACCACGCACCACATACGATTGCGAATTATCCACGATCACATCGCCGCCCACATTGATATTGCTTTTGGAAGCCGCGGTGTATACATCCAGCGGTGTAATATTATAAGAAGCGAGCTTTTGTGGATTTACTTTTATCTCATAGGTTTTTACTTCACCGCCAAAACTTACTACATCACCTACACCCGGTACTCCCAGCAGCTGACGTTCTATTACCCAGTCCTGCAGGGTTTTTAAATCTTTCACCGGTTTGGTAGTGCTTTGTAATGTATAACGAAAGATCTCCCCTGTAGGCCCGGTGGGCGGTTGAATATCGGGATCGGCGCCTTCGGGCAATTGCACATCCCGCAGCAGGTTATTTACCTGTTGCCGCGCGAACGGGTCATCCACATTATCATCAAAGATCACTTTTACCACCGATAGCCCAAATACCGTAGTACTGCGGACCGATGTTTTTCTTTGCACGGGGTTCATGGCCACTTCAATGGGAACGGTCACAAATTTCTCTACCTCTTCTGCACTGCGTCCTGCCCATTGGGTAATGATGGTGATCTGTGTATTGGTAACATCGGGGAATGCTTCTATCGGAATGTTCTTAAATGCCAATGCACCCCATATAATCAATATGAGGGTGGCAAGAAATATGAAGAGCCTGTTCTTTAGTGAAAAGGCGATGATCTTCTTTATGAATTTGTTCATTTTTTTGTGCTGCTTTTGGGTTCTTTAGGTGTACATAGTTTTTAGTTCTATGTTCTTGGTTCTTTGTTCCCGGCTTTTGGCTGTTCTCTCTGCCCTCTGCCTTCTGCCTTCTGCCCTCTGCCATCATTCACTCAAAGCCTGATAAATGAACACCTGGCTATTGGTAACAACCTGATCTCCTTCCTTCAATCCCTGAACATAGGCTTTCGCATCAACCCTTCTTATCAGTTGTATTTCTTTAATGTGCAGACCGCCGGTGTCTTTAACGATCACAAAGTTTTTGCTGTCGTCGAGTACGATGGCTTGTGAGGGAATGCTCAACAGACCGGATGACCCGCTCTGATCTACGTTTACTTTTACGGTCACAAACATTTCCGGCATCAATTCATTATTAGGATTGGGCATGCTGATGCGCACTTTCATGGTGCGGGTAGCAGGGTCCAGCACGTTGTATATTTTGTCGATCTTACCGGTATAAGGTTTATTGGGATTGGCCAGGGTGGTTACGGTTACTTCATCGCCCGTGTGAATTTTGTTGATGTCAGACTCGTATACATTGGCAATCACCCATACATTGGTAAGGTCGGCCACGGTGAACAGCGGGTTGTTGTTATCCTGCCGCACTTCAGAGTTGCCCGTGATATTTCTTTCAGTAACATAACCGGTAAGTGGTGCATGTAATTCGTATAGGGCGTTTTTGCCGCCGGTGATGGCCTGCACCTGTTTGGCTTTGTTTAGTTCAGACAGGGCCTTGTTGTATTCTACCTTTGCACTCAGGTAGTCCCGTTCGGTGGCCAGGTTGCCATCGTACAGGTCCTTGGTGCTTTCCATGTTTTTCTTGGTGATGGTCACATTGCTTTCGGCCAGTGTTACGTCGTTTGAACTGGAGGCTACTTCCATACTTTGCAGTACGGCCATGGTTTGTCCTTTTTGCACTTTGTCGCCCAGGGCTACGTTTACGCTTTTTATTTTACCGCTGGCCAGGGCATATACTTTAGCCTGGTGGTCTTCATTGGCCTGAATTTTACCATTCAGTTTTATCGATTCTTTTTCGGTTTCAACAGTTACCGGTGCGGTAGTTACATTGCGGATGATGCTGTCTAATGCGCCATTTTCTTTGGGCGTGGCAGCCTCGGGCCGGCCACAGGCAATGGCGGTTGTGATAACAACAAAAGCAGGAATGATGGTTGATTTATAGCTGATCATGATTTCTTTAATTATAGGTTTACGATAGGTTTTCCAATGGAGAAGTTCAAAGACTCTATGGCCTGAATACGTTCGTTCTGCAATTGATTCCATTGCAGCACATTTTGTTTGTAAGAGTCATAGAAGTCGGTGAACTCCAGTAAGCTGATATTTCTTTTTTCGAAATTCTCTGTGATGCTTTTTAATAATTTATCGAAGTCGTTTTGAAAATTCGGGTCAATAGCCTGCAGCATTTTTTCGGTGTTCAGGGCTTTGCCATAGGCTTGTTGCACTTCATTTTCAACAGATAATCTTTGTTGCGCCAATGCGGTATTGCTTTGGTCTACGGCAATTTTAGCGGCTTTTATGTTGCCCTGGTTGCGGTTAAAGAAGGGGAGGTCCATAGCCAGGGAAAAGAAGGTGGCATTGTTTACAAAACTGCCTCGTTTATCGAACTGGGCGCCGGCCATCAGATCGGGCACTGCAATGGCTTTTTGAAGGCTGTAATTTTGCTGGCTGTACACAAGTGAATTGTTGGCCAGTTGCAGATCGTACCGGTTGGTATAAGCGCTGTCGATAAGCACAGGTAACTGGTACTGACGGATGGAAGGGAGGGTGGCAGCCTGAACGTTGGTTTCAGGAACAAACCAGGTTTTATTGTTCTGCAGCAATAGTTGCAACTCCGCTTCCACATCGTTGAGCTGGTTTTGCAAGGCTGTTTGTTCTGTTTGCAGGTTGTATAAAAGTGATTTAACCCGTACCACTTCTTTAAGGGTGATCACGCCTTTAGCCTGCAATTCGGCGTAATTGGCGGTGAGTTTTAGCAGCGAAGCAATGGGCAATTGGTAAGCGGCAATGGCCTGTTGTAGAAAACCAGCCTGATAAAAATCGCTGTGCAAGGTATAACGCAGGGTGCGCAGCAGGTCGTAAAAACGGTTCTCGACCATTAATACACCCGTTTGCGCGAGTTTAATTTGTTTGTTGCGTTTACCGGCCAGAATAATGAGTTGTTGCACATTGGCGATGTACTCGCCGGTGGCGTTGCTTACATCGAACCACTTCTTTTGTTCGGGATTGTAGATGTTTGCAACCACCTGCAGGTTGGGGTTGTTGTAAACCCGGGCTTGTAATACCTGGGCGCGGGCGATGTCGATGTTGTATTTCTCTGCCATCAATTGCAGGTTTTTGGCAGTGAATTGTTTTTCTGCATCGGGTAACGAGATCCGCAACGTATCCTGCGCATTACTCTGCATTACAGAATAGAACGCGCAGGCAAAAACGATCACGAATCGTTTAAAGTCGGCGATTTTCATTGTAGCGATTTATTTGAATTAAATATTCTTATAGGGTTATAAGCAGGCTAAACCAAGGCGGGTATGTAATGGAATACAAATATAATTGCCTTTGAGAAGCTGTGGCGGGCTTCCCTGTTAAACGAAATACATGCGATGACAGGCCCAATAGGCACGGCATTCAGGCCCAATGAGTTGAACCTGAACTTGTGGTACATTACCTGTTAAACACCGGTTTAGCAGGCTTTAGGCGGAGGAATTACAATATGGGTGAAGCCGGCAGGAAGCTTATGTTCTATATAGCCGGTAAAAACTATTTCAGGATCTTCTTTAATGGCAACTTTTGTTTGTGCTTCTTCAAAGAAGGGATGATAACTGTAGTCAACGATCTTTATTACATGCAGGGGGCGGCCGGTATCATTATCCTCATCTTCGGGACTGCTGTCATAGTGGCCGAGAACATCCTGGTCAATGAACTCGATCAGGGTGTTGATATCATCTATCTGATTACCGGCATTGTCGTACATATCAAACTCCTCATCCATCTGTGGAATGAACATGGAGGTGTTGATGTGCGCGAACAATAAGATATATGCCAGTATCTTTCTTAGCATGAGGGTACAAAAATATAAAGTTAGTTGGGTTGAGGAAGTTTATATAGGGCTCTTAACAAGGAATTTACAACGAGAGAAGTGATGTGAGTGGTGAGTTGTGAGTGGTGAGTGGATGTCTGATGTGCGTGACTCAGGCACTTGTTCGGCAGATTTTGGGTTCGTGATTGTTAAAAAGTGTTAAAGAAAAGCAAACGATAAGGGTGTTGGTCACGTTTATTGATCGTTGGATACCATAGGTTGAAATAAGTAAAACCCAGTGGGAGTAAGGGTTTTGTGGTTGTGTGACAGGGTTTGGGATAATAAAACTGTGAAAAACGTGATTATGACAGTTAAAAGCAGCGCTGTACATTTGCATCACACTCAACGGTAGTACAGAGGCGAAGAGAAAGAAAAGAAGCGCTACCAGAGTTACTTCAACAAGATTTTTACCTTTTTTCATATGGCAAGCAATCGTTAGAGGCCGACTGTTTCTACAGACGGCTTTTTTCTTTTTACTCCTGTCCCGAAGGTAATAACGCCTATACAAAAAGATGAGGGATAATAATTTGACTTGGGGCATATGGATATATTCAGCAGGTATAATTAATTTCTTTCGATGCAACTGTTTGAAGTGATAAGTCGTCAAGTCAAATGAGATAGTTGTTAAACAGATATTTAAAAAGGTTTTCTGTACAATTATTTTAAATAAAAAAGGGTCAGCGATCATAGAGCGGAGAGGGGGTAATGCAGGCTGGCCGGGTGTTTTGCAAAGTTATAGCTGGGTTAGGGATAATAAAATGAAACAAAAGCTCGTTATAAAGTAAGTAAAGCGTGCATTACTTTTACATCATCAACCCGCCTACGCCAGGGCTTCGGCGGGCGAAGCGAAGAGCTTCACACTAAATAGATTTTTACCTTTTTTCATATGGCAAGCAATCGTTAGAGGTCAGCTGTTTCTACAGTGGACCTTTTTTCTTTTATAGGCAGTAGGTAATGGGCAATAGGCAATGGGATGCCGCCGTAAGCTTCAACGCTCAAACTAAATGCTGCGACCTAATAACCCAATAGTATTCCTTTAAGAAAGCAGTTAGAAACTTTTTTTCGATATGCAACCTTTCATGGCAGTATTTAGTCCCGTGCGTTATTATGGTTGTAAAGCATGCTTTTAAAAAGAATTTTCATGCTCTTTTTTACTGTCTGAGATCATAAACAATAATGCGGCTATTGCAGGCTGGTAGCTGGTTTTATTGAGTAATACCCAGTTTAGCGATAATAAAATCATTGAAAAGCTCATTGTGAAGTAAGTGAAGCACGCTGTACTTTTACATCATCAACCCGCCTACGCCAAGGCTTCGGCGGGCGAGGCGAGAGCCTCACACTAAATAGATTTTTACCTTTTTTCATATGGCAAGCAATCGTTAGAGGCCGGCTGTTTCTACAGCGGGTCTTTTTTCTTTTTACCCCTTTCTGGTTACCTTATAGAGACTGAATTTATTTTGTATTTATGCAACTCTTTCCATCATTACTCACCCCACGTCACTATAAAAGTTGTAAAACGTACTATTAAAAAGAATTTTCACCTTCCTATTTACTGTCTGAGATCATGAACAATAATGCGTCTATTGCAGGCTGGTAGCTGTTTTTGTGAAATAATACCCAGTTTAGCGATAATGAAATCATTGAAAAGCTCATTATGCAGTAAGTGAAGCGCGCTGTACTTTTACATCATCAACAACGGTAGCACGGTACGAAGAGTAAGAAAGAGAAAGACTACCAGAAACAAAGCTTCAAACCCTCCACCTATGCTAAAGCTTCGGTGGACAAAGTAAACCAGATTTTTACGTTTTTTTCATATGGCAAGCAATCGTTAGAGGCCGGCTGTTTCTACAGTGGGTCTTTTTTCTTTTTAGTCCCTGATCTGATAATACAACTTATTGTTTACTGTATGCAACCCTTTCTATAGTTACTCGGCTCTCGTCGTTATAATAGCCGTAAAACGCACTCTTAAAACAATTTTCATCTTCTGACAATAAGTCTATTGTCAATTAGGATGTGATTGAAAATCAATAGTTTGTAATGTTGTTCATTTTATTACCTGAAATCCAGTAACCTTCAAAGTGCATTTTAAGGAGATGTCCCCCCGATTAGTCATATTTCACCCCTAAGTAGTCATTTTTACACCGTTTTAATTCCTGCCCTTCATGCTAGTTTTGTTTTGTCAATCAAATACAAACAACGCTATGAAATATTTACTCAAAACACAGAACGTTCTTAGATCACTGGTGCTTATTGCGATTATGTTTGCTGCATCCCAATCAAACGGACAACAGACCAGGCCTTCCAACAGCGGTTATGCACCCGTTGATGGCCTCAATGTTTATTATGAGGTTTATGGCGAGGGTAGGCCTATCGTTTTACTACATGGCGCCTTTTTTACAATTGATATGAACTGGAGCCAATTGATCCCGGAGCTGTCAAAAAACAGAAAAGTAATTGCCATTGAATTGCAGGGGCATGGACATACGCAATTTTCAGAAAGAAAATTAACGTTTCCTGCTTTAGCAAGTGATGTGGAAGGCGTAATGGATTACCTGAAAATCGACAGTGCGGATGTTGCAGGATTTAGTATGGGCGGCTCCGTGGCCTATCAATTGGCTACACAAAGCCCTAAACGGATAAAAAAATTAGTGATCATTTCTGCTACCTATAAAAGTAGCGGCTGGCTGCCCGAAGTAACCAATGGGTTTAAAAACCTCAAGCCTGAATTGTTTTTGAACAGTCCCATGAAACCCGCATACGATGCGGTGGCTCCTGATAAAACAAAGTTCACAAAGTTCTTAGAACAGATGATCGCTTTCGCCCAGACGCCTTTTAACATCGGTGATGCCAATATAGCAAAAATTGCTGCACCGGTATTGATCATCTCCGGTGACAATGATGGCCTGGATAAAATAGAGTTGATAAAAACATATAAATTGTTTGGCGGTGATGTTTCTGCTGATCTGGGCCCTCATTTAAATTTGACACAAATGGGTTAATGGTGGAGTTTAAGGGCAGGCCGGTGGCCGCGTCGGAGAAAATGGCGGTAGAAATGGCGGTAGAAACTGATTCAGGAGCTTATCTTTTAAATTTTTTTCACCCCCCTTTTACCCCATATTTACACGGTATTTCCATTTCCCCCTTTGTTATCTACTGAAAAACAATTAATTTAATATTATCACTCACACTTTTGTGCCCATACTATTAAAAGCTGATCCTTCCCAACATGCCGGATACTGCACAGTGTAGCCGGACAGCCAATCCCTGCCATTGACACCTTACCGCTACCTGGCTAACACGTTATTCTACCTTCTTTTCCTATTTATTCCGGAACACTGTATTAATTAACCATTGCAATGGATGACAAGCTACTTATGAGTGGTCTGAAACAAAAAGAACCAAAAGCTTTTAACCTGCTTTTTGACCTGTTATACCCCCAACTCCAGTTCTTTACAGAACAAATTACAAAAGACCCCACAGAGGCGGAGGACATCGCCATTCAGGCCCTGGTGAAGTTCTGGGAAAAAGACCCCGCCGATTTTGACAGCTTTTTACAGGTTAGAAAATTCATTTTTACCATTGCCCGTAATGCCGCTTTTGATTTCCTGAAGAAAGCAAAGGTGCAGCAAACCTATATAAAGGATATTGCTTATAGCTCCACTACTATTGAAGAAAAACAGGAAGACCAGGCCTTTTATAAACTGGAAATGATGAGGAAGGTCCTGCAAGATCAGGTGGAGAAATTACCCGGTCAATGCCGGGAAGTTTTCCGGCTCGTTTTTATTGAAAAGATACCAAGACCGGAAGTTGCACAAAGATTAAACATTTCCCCCGGTACCGTAAACGTTCATTGCGCCCAGGCTTTGAAAAAACTACGTAAAATATTTGCCGAAAAAGAATTGGTTGTTTTATACCTCCTGGCTGCACTCTCCAATAATTGACTCCGGGGTACGATCTAAAATATTTTTTTACCGCCACTATATTTTTCCCCGCCCTGATCGTTCATTTTATAGAGTAACCAATTAAAACTTATTCACGCTAACAAACCAGTACATGGAGGCACCATTAAACTTTCGTGAGGAGCATGTTATTATCGGACAAATCTTAGCCAAATACCCGCAGACAACGGAAGAAGAGCAACAGATCCTGGAAACATGGAGGCAAAGAAATGGCAACCAACAGATCTTTGATGCTATCATGGAGTCAAGGCAGGCAGATGAGCAAAGGATGATGGCTATCATGGCCAACATGGAACCGGCGCGGAAAAAATACCTTGCCTTAATTCCGGAAGCCGGTACAACAAAAATACTTTGGTGGAACAAATGGAGAAAGTATGCTGCTGCCGCTGCCGTTGCAGCCTTGTTGCTCTGCACAATTTGGTTGGAAGTTAGAACGCATAAAAAAGAAGTAGCAGACAGCACAGAAAAAACATTACCTGTTCCGCACGATGCTGCACCTGGAACCTATAGAGCGAAGCTCGTACTGGCAGATGGTTCATTGGTGATGTTAGACAGTTCCAGTAACAAAGCACTCTCACCGCAAGGCGGCGCCCGGGTTACCAATGATCATGGTAAACTGATCTATCAATCTACGAATGCTAAAAGTGTAATGCTCTATAATACGCTCTCCACGGAAAAAGGAGAGATGTACTCCTTGTTCTTGACCGACGGAAGCAGGCTCTGGCTCAATTCCCAATCGTCTGTACATTATCCCGTTAACGTTCCGCCCAACCAGGAAGTGGAGGTGGTCACCACCGGGGAAGTGTTTTTTGATATCGTTCACAATCCAAAGCGACCTTTCAGGGTGAGGGTTAACGGATTGTTGATAAACGACATCGGCACGCAATTCAATGTTAATGCCTATACAGACGAGCCTTCTATCATCCTTACGCTTATTGAAGGCTCCGTGCGGGCAACTAAGGGCGATCAATCTGCCCTGGTTAAAAAAGGCCAGGAAGCCATTACCGCGAAATCACAAACCGATTACCATATTAAAGTTATGGAAGACGCCGACCTGGAAAAAGCAATTGCCTGGAAAAACGGGCAGTTCCGGTTCAATAAAGATGATCTGAAAACAGTATTGCGACAGTTGGCCAGGTGGTACAACCTCGATGTAGTTTACCAGGGTACTATTCCCCGGGGCCAGTTTATTGGTACCGTACCCCGAAATTTAAAACTGTCGCAGGTGCTGGAGATCCTTGCATCGAGCGATGTACATTTTAGTATTGAAGGAAAGAAACTGATCGTTACACCCTAATGATTTTCGGTGTTTAGGATGATGCATGATGAAGCGCTTACCATGGCCACTCTTTTCCAAATACCAGTTCCCTAACCCGGAATTGTAGGGAACAGGCTTGGAAAAGATCAAATTTTTTGGGGCTGTACGCCACCACCATTCCATTAAACCAAATTTATCATTTCCATTCCTTGATCCTGATCCATTTCCCTGCTTTTTTACCAGCCTTTTTCATCCTGCTCTGAGAACAAAAAAACCGGAATGTTTCAGCCACTCCGGTTACAAGGTTAACCAATTCACACAACGGCAAACGCCATTTATTAATTAACCTCCAATTTAAAGGTATGCAAGATTTTGCTACTGGCAAAGTAGTGTGTAGGGCTTTGCCCAAACTAACATGCTTGATAATAAAAAGCAGAAAAGCAGTACGTATTATGAAGTTAACCGGGTTACTATTATTGGTGGCAAGCCTGACCCTGGGCGCCAACGGACTTACTCAAACCATAACACTTACTGTTAAAGATGCCTCCTTGCAAAAGGTATTCACCGCTATTGAAAAACAAACCGACTATCGATTCTTCTACAACTTCGATTTATTACAAAAAACAAACAACGTAACACTCGACGCACGAAGCCTACCACTGAAGTCAGTGCTGGAACTCATTTTCAAAAACCAGCCGGTAACTTATTCCATTCATGGCACGGTGATCACCATCAGCTCAAAAAAAAATGAAGGCACAACCATCATTCCAATAGTCAACAAAACACTGGTGGATATCAAAGGCCGGGTTATAAATGAGCATGGCGAACCTGTACTGGCCACTGTATCTGTAAAAGGAACTACCCGGGGAACCAATACCAATGAGAACGGCGAGTTTCAGTTAACTAGTGTCGATGAAAATGCCATCTTACAAATAACAGGCATTGGCATTGAATTAAGAGAACTGAAAATAAACAGGAGCAGCAATTTAAACATCGTAGTGAAACTTTCAGTGGCGCCCCTGGAAGAAACGGTCATAAAAGGATACTACTCCACAACCAGAAAGCTGAATACCGGTGACGTTTCAAAAGTAAGTGGCGTCGACATCCAAAAACAACCTGTAAGCGATCCCATTATTTCTTTACAAGCACGGGTGCCGGGCTTATATATCCAGCAAACCTCCGGCATCCCGGGCGCCAACAGTACCGTTCGCATCATGGGACAAAACAGCATCAGCGGTGGCAACGACCCGTTTATTGTTGTTGATGGGGTGCCTATAAGCGCCACCTCGTTAACCAGTATCGATATGGGAGGCGGTGCATTGGGAAATCCGCTTAGTGGGCCCGGACAGGGCCTGAGCCCTTTCAACGGCCTCAATCCGGCCGATATCGAAAGCATCGAGATCTTAAAAGATGCCGATGCTACCGCCATTTATGGCTCCCGCGGTGCCAATGGCGTGATGCTCATTACCACCAAAAAGGGAAAAGCAGGTGAAACCAAAGTTGATGTCAATGTGTTTTCAGGCGCAGGAAAAATTTCCCGCACCATGGACCTGCTCAATACACCGCAATACCTGGAGATGCGGCATGAGGCGCTCAAAAATGATGGCATTACCACCATTCCCGATAATAGTTACGACCTGAACGGTGTTTGGGATACTACCCGGTATACCGACTGGCAAAAAACACTCATCGGTAATACCACTCATTTTACCAATGCCCAGGTAAATGTTTCCGGTGGCAATGCCAATACCCAATTCTATGTGGGTGGAGGCTATAGTTACCAGGGAACCGTGTATCCGGGTGATTTTTCCGATAAAAAAGCTTCTGCCCATGTGGGCATAACAAGCACTTCCACCAACAAACGGTTTCACGTGCAGTTTACGGGCAGTTATGTGCACAACGAGAATACCATTCCCGCTGCCGATCTCACGTCGCTGGTAACGCTGGCACCCAATGCACCGGCCCTGTACAATGACAACGGCAGTTTAAACTGGCAACTCTTTAACGGTACTGCCACCTGGAACAACCCCGTGGCCAATATCTATATTCCTACCGAAGCCATTACCAATAACCTCATCAGCAATGTAAGTCTGAGTTACGAAATACTGCCAGGACTTCAACTAAAATCCAGTTTCGGCTACACACACCAGCAGTTGGATCAAACCATGAAATTTCCAGCCACCCAGGTAAATCCACCGCCGTTTGATATCTCTGCGAATAGTTCGTTGAATACGGCCACCACCGATTTAACCACCTGGATCATTGAACCGCAGGTAAACTACCAGCGTAAGATAGGGCAGGGGCAGCTGGAGGTGCTGGTGGGCGCCAGCTTCCAGGAGAATGAGCTGAATGCACAAGCCGTTTACGCCACTAATTTCACCAGTGATGCCCTCCTCGATAATCCCCTGAATGCGGCTGATAATGGCATCAGTGGTAAACAAAACTCTTTGTATCACTATGAGGGCGTGTATGGCCGGGTAGGGTACAACTGGTTAGACAAATACCTGCTTAATCTAACGGCAAGGCGTGATGGCAGCAGCCGCTTTGGCCCGGGCAAACAGTTCGGGAATTTTGGCGCTATAGGAGCTGCGTGGATCTTCAGCAATGAAAAGCTCATACAAAATATTCTACCTTTTATCAGCTATGGAAAACTCAGGGCCAGCTATGGTACCACGGGTAATGACCAAATTGGCGATTACCAGTTCCTGAGTACCTATACCTCCAATTCAGTAACTTACCAGAACCTTTCGGGGTTAAGTCCAACCGGACTGGCCAATCCCGACTATGGGTGGGAACTGGTTAACAAATTTCAGGTAGGCCTGGATGTTGGTTTTATAAAAGACCGGATCTTTTTTTCAGGCACCTATTACAAAAACCGGGATAATAAACAACTGGTTGGCTACCCGCTGCCCAGTGTAACCGGTTTTACTTCCGTGCAATATAATTTACCGGCGATTGTTCAAAACTCAGGGTTCGAACTGGTGTTGAACACTATTAATATCAAATCGCCCGATTTTACCTGGAGCTCCAGCATCAACCTGACCATCCCAAAGAATGAGCTTGTTGAATATCCGAACCTGCAGGGTTCTTCCTTTGCCAACCGCTATGTGGTGGGCAAATCATTATACATCAAAAAGAGTTTTCAATGGCTGAGCGTAAATGATTCAACCGGTATTTATCAATATGAAAGCCAGGGTAAACCAACCTACACACCGCAAAAGCCCGATGATTTAACCGCTACCCCTGAAATTACGCAGCAGTATTATGGCGGGTTCGGGAATACGTTTTCCTATAAAGGACTTCAACTGGATGTGTTGTTCCAGTTTGTAAAACAGACTGCCCTTAATATCTCCAATGCATTCTTTTCTCCCGGGCGTTTTAATCAAAACCTTACAACCCGGTATTTAAACCGGTGGCAGCAAATGGGTGATGGAACAGAGGTGGGCCTGTTCTCTACCCAGAATGCTGCTGACCCCAATGACAATATCGGAGCTTCTACCTATGTTATTTCCGATGCCTCCTTTATTCGATTGAAAAATGTGTCGCTGTCGTACACCTTGCCGGCAGACTGGCAGAAAAAAGCGCATTTAAAAAATGCAAGGATTTATGTACAGGGGCAGAACCTGTTTACGATCACCGATTACCGGGGTATGGACCCCGAAACCGCCAGCGCAGTGGGCGCTTACGGAGTGCTTCGCTTACCAACACTTCGGATGCTGACAGCCGGTGTGCAACTAACTCTGTAAAGAATAAATAGCAAACGATCATGAAATCTATCTATATATCGATAATTGTGCTGGCGTTCATTACCGGGTGTAAAAAGTTTGTTGAGATCCCGCCGCCGGAAACCCAGTTGGTTACAACCGGCGTTTTTAGCAACAGCGCTACTGCTACCGCCGCTACTACTGCCATCTATTCACAGATGTATAACAATTGGGTGTCGTATACCATCTCGCAAAGCACCGGGTTGTTGGGTGATGAGCTCACCGGTTATTCCACCTTTACCCCACAAACCCAGTACTACGAAAATGCCATGGTTGCCACAAAGGCCAATGGGGAATGGTCGAACGCCTACAATTACATCTACCAGGCCAATGTTATCATTACGGCGCTTAGCAACAACACGGCAATAAGTACCGCGGTTGTAAAACAGTTGACCGGCGAGGCGCAGTTCATCCGGGCCTTCTGGCATTTTTACCTTACCAATTGTTATGGCGATGTTCCTTTGGTAACAACTACCGATTACCGGGTAAATGGCACCATGGCCAGAACACCTAAAAGTGAAGTGATGCAACAGGTGGTTGCCGACCTGAGGGATGCGCAGGAATTACTCAGTCCTGATTTTATCGATGCAAGCGATACAGTTATTACGGACGACAGGGTTCGGCCCACCAAATGGGCGGCCACCGCTTTATTGGCCCGGGTGTATTTGTATACCGGTGATTGGGCCAATGCCGAAGCGCAGGCAACAACGGTCATTAATAAAACGGATCAGTTTGGGCTGGAACCGGATCTGAATGCCGTGTTTTTGAAAAACTGCAGAGAGGCCATCTGGCAATTGGCTACGCCGTTGCCTGCATATGATTACAATACACAGGACGGGTTTTATTATATCCTCTTTGGCACGCCTTCCAACGCCAATTATGGCTCTACCACTCTTAGTTCGCAATTGTTGAATAGTTTCGACTCAGCCGATCAGCGCAAAGTAAACTGGGTAAGCAGCATTTCGGAAAACGGCACCGATTATTATTTCCCCTATAAGTACAAAGTGTCTATGTCGCCGGATATTACAGAATACACCATGGTACTTCGTCTGGCCGAACAGTATTTAATAAGGGCGGAAGCAAGGGCGCAACAAAACAACCTGGAAGGCGCACAGGCCGATCTGAATGAAATAAGAACAAGGGCTGGCCTGCCTAACACTACAGCCACCACGCAAACAGATTTATTAGCGGCTGTTTTGAATGAACGGCAATGGGAGCTTTTTACGGAGTGGGGGCATCGCTGGTTCGACCTCATCCGAACTAATAATCTCAATTCCGTGATGCGTGTAGTAACGCCAGCAAAAGGAGGCAGCTGGGACCCGGATGGTCACCAGGCATTGTATCCTATTCCGCAAAGCGACCGCAATTCAAATCCCCATTTGTCACAAAACACCGGGTATTGACATAACATCCGTTGTATAAAACATTCCTACAATGAAAGGTTTATTTTTATTACTCCTGCTCCGGCTGGTGGCAGTCGGCTGTTTGCAGGCGGCCGGCGACACATTGTATCCTGAGGTGGGTAAGCCTTGTCCGGCATTTGTACTGAAAAATGTGGCTTATTATAACAAAACAGTCGTTAGCCTGGCCGACTTTAAAGGGAAATGGCTGGTACTTGACTTCTGGAATAAATACTGTACCGTTTGTGTAGAAAGCTTTCCAAAGACCAATGCCATGCAACAGGAGTTCGGTGACCGCGTTCAATTTATGCTGGTAGGCATCCAGGACCGGGAGAACAAGATAGCAGGCATGTATGAACAGTTTCGGAAAAGGAACAAGCTCACGCTTCCCTGTGCCTTTGATTCCGCCCTGGCTAAATTATGGGGTGTCTCCGTAGCGCCGCACCTTGTTGTTATAGACGATAAAGGGATCGTGCAGGCGTTGACGTACACTCTGGACAGCAATGCCATGCGGCAGTTCCTGCAGGGCCAACATCCGGTGCTGCCGGTATCCTATGCAGGCGGGAATGAGGGGGGCAATGGCATCGGCCAACAGGTGCCTTTCGATGATAGCAAACCCTTTATGGTGTATGGGAATGGCGCCCCATCAGATAGTAGTTTTCTGTTCCGGTCTGTATTGACCAAATGGGACCAGGCCCGGCAAGCTATTTATTATCCCATCCACATCGATCTGCATGCCACTATCGATCCTGGTTATCCCAAAGGCATATTCCAGGCGCTGGCAGTAAGCCTGAAACAATTGTACCTGTATGCCTGGTTCGGCCGGTTTTTGTGGTACCCCAATGATACGGCGTTTTACGGCCATTATTCTAATGTTCCTGTTTTGGCCGTCCGCGATTCCTCGCTGTTTCAGACAACCCCTACGGAGAACTGGTTTTGTTACAGTTTGATCATGCCGACCAAACAGGCAACAACCGCCAATATGCAAAGGGCCATGCAGCGGGACCTGGAAACCTGTTTTGGTTTTACTGCCACCATAGAAACCAGGACGGTGCCTTGCTGGCGATTGGTGGCAACCAGCCAGGCTGCTGCCAAACTAAGTTCAAAGGGCGGTCCTCAACAGGAGAAAGAACTGATGCCACATGTAAGTTATCAGTTCACCAATGTGCCCATGAAACGGTTGGTGCAATACTTCCTGGTGTTTACCAAGGATATTATAGTCGACGAAACAGGTATTCTTCAACCGGTAGATTTTACTTCCGATTGTATAGACCTCGAAAGTCTGAAAGCCTTTTTACCAAAGTATGGATTACAATTGGTACAGGGAGAAAAGCAAATGAAAGTGTTGGTGATAAAGGATACCAACTAATGAAAAGGCCCCCGCCCGCCAAAGCGGGGACCGGGGGGCCTTCAAAGGGACCTGTTATGGTTTTGCTAAAGCAATACTGCAAGCCGAACTACCGTTGAAACGAAATAATTGTGTGCCGCCGGCATTTACACAACCTGTTCCCTGGTTACCACAAACAATCCCGCTGCTCACTGTGCATTTGTTACCCGGGCTGTTGGTATATCCAATTTCTGTTATTTTGCCATTGGCTTTGGTGGCAGTAACAGCTGCGATAGCTATACAAAAAGTGGTTACTGTAAAAAAGAACCTTGTCTTTTTCATAAAACAATGTTTAAAATGAGTGATGAATGATGCCTACTCTGTTACAGGTTTTCGGCTACGCCTGGTTATGCATAATGGTTTTTCGTTCAATTACAATTTGTTCAGGTAGGAAAGCAATTCCCGGGCGTTTGTTTCCTGGGGAAGAATTGTTACCAGTCTTTTATGGGCGTCGTAGATGGCATTGTAGGGAGGTTGCGCGCCTTTGTAATGATAGGGAAAGAAAAAGGTATAATCCTTGCCAACCGTAATATTCGGGTATCGTTCCAGTTTGTATACGCTGTTAAAAACCTGCATCCGGTCAAAAGGATCGATGGTGATGAAATAAAAATTCACCGCGCTCAACGAGTCCATATGGGCCAGCATGCTTTCCGTTTGTTTCTGGCAGTGGTCACAATCCGGGCTAAAAAACACCAATACGCTTGGCCTGCCTTTGGGAATGTCGTTGGTGTTGAGGTCAGTGACACTATCCAGCAGCAATAAGTGAAATGGTGGCAGGGGTGGTTTAATGACCCGTTGAAACATAAAGAATGAATAAGTGAGCAAGGCCACCGGCATCAGCCAGATGAGTATACGCCAGGGCTTTTTCATATGCTGAATTTAGGATAATGATAAATTGGCTGTTCCGGTATCTGGTGCCTGTGCCCGTTTTTTGTTAAATAGCACCGCACACAAGGCCAGCCCTGTAAAACAAGCGTTGAAGACAACATGCTGCTGCCAGTTCATCTGTTCTATAATACCGCCGCAGGTGCAGGGGCGTTCGGCGTGGGTAAGAAAGAAGGCGTTGTACGCTACATAGATGGTGAACACGCTCATGAGTATAAAGGAAGCATACAAACCAACTCTTCTCCATTTGGGCACCACCAGGCAGGCAACGATAGCCAGTTCTAATATTGGTATTACCCACGCCAGGATGGCTGCGAACCGGTACAGGAGGTGTGATTTGTCCATCACGAAATAAAAGTTTCGATGGTCTGTCAGTTTCATCACGCCTGTATAAAAAAACAATAGGATGAACAGGTAGGAAACTATTTCTATTACTGCGTTTTTCATACTGAGGAATGTTGCATTCATTCTGTATGCAAGTTACCTACGGGTATTTTATGTTATTGGGCGGTTGTTTTACGCTATTGTACCAACGTATTATATTTTTGGGCGCCTTTACGATTTGGATAATTTTTTCCTGGTTGCAGCGCATACATTTTTCAACCATTGGGTGGGGGTTATATTGAATGCTTTTTTGAAAGCGGTGCTATAGGCGCTTTGTGATTTGTATAAGCAGGCGCCTGCAACGAGTTTGATGCTTCTTCCTGCTTCCAGGAATTGTTTTGATTTTTCCAGCCGTTGCTTTACGTGATAGGTTTTTATGCCGCAGCCATAGATGTCTTTAAATGCTTTTTCTACCGATTTCCGGTTGGCCTCAGATACTTTATTCAGCAATTCACTACTGGTTCTGTATTCGAAAGGGTTATTATCCAGGTGTTGTTTAATGGCTTCAACGCCAGTAAGCACGTACAGGGAGTGGTTGTTCTTTTTCATCTTATGACAGCTTTATGTACAAATCAGGTTTTGAATGCAGCACATGCCATTGTTTGGATTAAAGCGTCAGGGTGAATGGGTAAAATGGAATAGCAGTATGCAGGATCTGGTTTAAATGGGAAGAATTTGATACTTGAACATGCTGGAGGGGGCGCTGATGGCCATAAGCAAGGTACGATGGCAAATTTTATCTTTTTGCACGATTGTTTTCGAAAATTGCAGGATTGTTGTAGAAAAATGCACGATATATTATAGTAAAAAAAGATTTTTCACTTCGTACTTCCCATATTGTTAGTGTTTGACCACTTAACTTTCTTTCTCAAACATTTTAAATTATCAGGATGTTTGCTAACTTTGCGCCCACCAGAAAAGAAAAGGAATAGGGGATCAGACGTTATTAAACATATTTTATGAAGAAATTATTGATTCCCATTGTGTCTTTATTGTTTATTATTTCCCTTGATTCGTGTAAAAAGGATTCCGACAGTAACTCGGATCAGCAACAGCCGGTAGGAGACACGACGCGTGTTGTAAAAACCATCGTTACCGACAATAGCAGCAACTCAACACCCGAAACAACTTATTACGAGTACGATAAGTCTGGAAGGATCGTTTCGCTCAAGGATTCTTCCGATCCGAGCTATTATTTTACCTTCACTTATTCAGGCGATGAGGTTACCGTTGAAGAATCGCCAGCTGTACAAGGAAATTTCAATTTTAAAGCACGTTATAAATTGAACAGCAAAGGCCTGCCGGTTCAGCGTATAGGTGTTGAGTACATGGACGAAATGAAAGAGGCTAATCCGATCTATGACGTACACGTGGATACGACCAACTTTGAATATGATGCTGCGGGCTTACTGGTTAAGGCCACTGGTTTCCAATATGACACCACCTGGAGAACAAGTTCTGCTGCTGCTACCAGAAAGCCGTATACAATTGCCTATACCAACCAGAACGGAAAGTTGATGGCTATGAAGCGTACTTCAGTAGAATACTATAGCTATAAGAACACAGTGAGTGGTCAACCTGGTGGTTTCACCACGAACGTTGAGGAAAATTACGCGTTTGAATACGCTAATAATTATCCCAATAAAGTTGATAGCATAAATGCGTGGTTGTACTATGAAGCGGGCTCGTTGTACAGTAACTATGCTCCAACTATCAAATATGCCTATTTGTTTGATAAAATGACCCATACTACAAAACGCACACAAGTTGAGGATGGTTATGTGAGCAATGACGAAGATGATCCACAAACCAGAGTAATAGAGTATTTCCAATCAGGTTTTGTTTCTTCTGTTACTGATAATTATGGTACCACCGAATGGGAAAAGACCAGGTTTACTTACAACAAACAGTAAAAAGTAAATAAATAATAAAAAAAGGCGTCTCCAAAGTGGAGGCGCCTTTTTTTATTGATCGGAAATATAATTCTATTTTCTCCATACTGGACATAATACCCAATACAGGATCAATGAATTATATAAAAAAATGGAACTATAATTCCGATTTTATGGTAAAAGCCGGGGAAATTTGATAATTTTAGATGAAATCAGAAATATACTTCCGATGACATTGAAGGAAATTGGGCAAGCTTTGAAATTCCGCCGTGAATTTTTACAACTTCGACAGGGAGATCTGTCCGAAATGAGTGGTATAACTATCCGGACTATTTATGATATTGAAAAAGGTAGTAGTAACCCTTCGTTTACAACTTTAGAGAAATTAACTGATACGTTGGGTATGGAAATAACCATTCAGGTTAAAACAATTAAGTAATGCAGAAAGGCGCGGTTTACAATAATGACAAACTTGCCGGCATTTTAGAAAAGCGTAGTAGTGATGACTATAGGTTTACCTATACTGCCGATTACTTCAATGATTCAACGCTGCCTGCAATTAGCCTTACACTGCCGAAGGACAAATTAGAGCACCAAAGTTCTTTTTTGTTTTCCTTTTTCGCAGGCTTACTGGCGGAAGGAGTTAATAAAGATATTCAATGCAAATTATTACACATTGACGAAAATGATGACTTTACCCGGCTGCTAAAAACTGCTGGAGAAGATACAATTGGAGCAATAACTATTAAAGAATTGAGTGAATGAATTGTCCTGGATGTTATAAAAAGAGTGCTGGTGGTTACTGCTTACCTTGCAGAAAAAGCCTGTTTGAAGGAGCAAAAGTTTCATCAAGACTCCCATTTGATCCACCAAAGGCAGATGTAGAAATTTATCAGGAAAAAATAAAACATCTCTCTATATCAGGGGTACAATTAAAATATTCTTTGAGGCTAAATGGTAAAGTGCTCGATTTTACTGAGAAGGATGGCGAATATATTTTAAAACCCATTCCTGCGGCTAACTTTTTGGCAAATATTGAGCAGGTTCCGGAAAATGAGCACCTGACCATGCAAATTGCCTCACAAATATTTGGTATCAAAACAGCAGCTAATGCGCTGATCTATTTTAACGATGGAACACCTGCTTATATTACCCGACGCTTTGATCGAAAGCCGGATGGCTCAAAATATTTGCAGGAAGATATGGCGCAATTAAGCGGCCGAACCAGACTAAACAATGGTGAACATTTTAAATACGAGGGCAGTTATGAGGATATCGGTCTGTTAATAAAAAAGTATGTAGCAGCAGCGCAACCGATACTGGAAACATATTTTCGCGTTGTCTTATTCAATTATATTTTCTCCAATGGAGATGCACACCTAAAAAATTTCTCGCTTTTACAAACCGAGATGAATGACTATGCGTTGTCACCTGCTTATGATTTGCTGAGTACTGTGATTCACACGCCTGGCGAATATGATACCGCGCTTGATTTATACGATAATGATATACATGGCGAATTTTATAGCACCTATGGCTATTATGGCCAACCGGAATTCCGGGAATTAGCCAGAAGAATTGGAATGCTTGAAATAAGAACCGAGCGTATCATTAGTCAAATTCTTAGCAAATCCGATGTGGTAATAAAAATGATTGATCACTCTTTTCTGGATGATAAAACAAAGAAACAATATAAACAGGCATATTTGGATAAACTGCAGAGGTTAGGAAAGGATCCAGCATAAAGCTTGGAATTGACACATTCTGATGCTGAGTTTAATGATATAATATCCGAATTTAAAAAACTGTTGAGATAGGTCAGAATCGTTGTTGTATTCACCATCAAGCTGGCATGTCCCTGTGAGGAAACAATGGCCAGTTGCGATTGACTAGTTAAATTTCAATACCGCAATTACAAGGATCGCCAAAAACAGCAATAGTTGAATGGTGTAAAACCTGGCGATTTTAGGTACTGTCTTTTTTATTACGGCAGTGCTGTCGGGATTACTTTCAAAAAAGGCGGCCTTTAACTTTTTTAGTTGTTTTTTTCCTATCAAAATTTCATTAAGCGGCAGCAGGAGAACAAGGGACAGTTTTAGCTGAAGCCATAACATGTGTAAGAACACCCAACCTGTTATAAATGTAAGTCCAAGACCGGAAAGGATCAGCAAAATACCACCTATCCCTTTTATTGGGTCCAAAGTCGTCAGGAGTTGTAAAAGGCCTGTTGCATTGTCACTTTTTACATTAACCCTGTTTGTGAAAGCACGAAAAGTGACGAAAGCCGCCACCGTGGTTCCAACCATCAGTATGAGGCCTGAAAGATGCATGATGAGGAGTAACTGTCGTACCGTTTGTGTATACATTATGCTGATTTTATATGTTTGTAACACAAAATTCAGCAATGAAAAACGGCTGCTCGTACACCCAGGTTAATTAATTCTTTTCAGCCATTGGCCTTTTTGCAGTTTTTGTACGTGAAACAAAGACCTGATGATAGCTTCATCATCAGCAGAAAGCGGAATGTAATGTTGAATGGCTTTCAGTAAAATATCCATATTCAAATATACACGTTTAACACAAGGCACCGAGCTGTAGCAAAAGAGGCCATGGCTTTGTCTTCGGGATCAATTAACTTTAAGATATAAAATAACTGTTTATGATAATTGATAAAATAAACATTGCGGAAAAGCTAAGCCTGATTACTGACCATTGGAATCCGAGAATTGCCGGAGAGTTGAATGGTCAATATATAAAACTGGTCAAGTTTAAAGGTGAGTTTGTATGGCACAAACACGACAATGAAGATGAGATGTTCCTGGTTATTGCCGGTTCATTTACTATGGAACTGCGGGATAAATCTATTTCTTTGAACCCTGGTGACTATATTATAATTCCAAGAGGAGTTGAACATAAACCCGTGGCAAATGAAGAGGCTCATGTGTTGCTGTTTGAACCCGCCACTACATTAAACACAGGTAACGTGGAAAATGAGTTGACTAAACATACGTTGGACATCATTTGATTGGTTGTTCTATTATATGCTGGAAAAAGCCTGGGCGCAATTTGACACGGAGCTTGGTCTTTTTTCTTATCATAGCATTATACCTTCCTCATTTATCTTCGGCAGCTTGTTGGGCGCTAAATTTTTGCCGTATTCTGGCTATTTGAATATTTTCACCCACTTGCTCCATTTAATTAATTCCCCCTGAATGTCACGATTGAACACACCTCTTATTCATGTAATAAAAATGGGGTAATTTTTGCATTTTTTTGTAATAAAAACAGGGTAGTTTTTGTGTTATGATGTAATAAAACATGGGTTGTTTTAGGCAAATATTGTAGCGGAATATTTTAGCCGGATCCCGAATAAATACATAGCTTCCTATATGGGCGTGTCGTTAAGAACGCTGAATCGGTTCAAAAACCCAACTAAAAAGTAAACCGCTCTCACAAAGACGCTAATTACTATGTCAACAATCGTCTCGATTTCCTGGGGTGGTATTTAATCGCCGCATAAATTATCAATTGGCATGGCATCTACTATAAGCAAGTGAGTATGTTGTATTGCATGATTGAAATACAATTGAAAGGCAGCCTCTACCAAACAGGTAACATGGTTATACGTCATCCATGCGAGCCAGGGTGTGAAGCCATCGGAGTAATTACCGTCATGACTAATACCTGCATCGAGGAAATCGCTCAATTCGCGCCGGGCGTACTCAATGGTATATACTGTAAAGAAACCAGTGATCACTTTCATGGGGTTGGCCTGTTGGTCGGCAGTTAAGTGAGTGGGGTGATCCTGACACTTATTTTCAGAGAGCAAGTATAAGGCCTCCACCAGTTGCAATAACCACTCATAAAATTCCATAAGTACTGCCTGGCTATTACTTTCAGAATAGCAACCCGCTCTATTGGAAACAGCTGCCTGTAGCCAGTTGGGTAATAAATCCTCGGTAAGATCACCGGGAAAGATTTCTGAAAATACTGCTCTGATTACTACTGAAGGATTGGTAGCAGCCTTTTCTATGAGGCGGCTGGGTTTGGAATAGGGGATAGCAGAAGTGTTTAATAGATCAAGCATGGATAAGCATTTAAGGTTAAAATCTATACTCAAATTTAAGAAACATATAAAAAATATTGCCTAGTGTTACTAAGCATTTATCTTGCCTTACTTTTGTGAACTGATTCAATGTGAATTTATGACCATCTATCAACAAATAATCTCCTTGCCTGAAAAGCCACGTGGGTTTCACTTAATTACAAGAGAAGTGCTGCGCGCCCTGCCGGAAATTGGCAGTATCAGAACCGGCATGTGTCAGGTGTTTATTCAACATACCTCCGCCTCCCTTACCATCAACGAAAATGCCGATCCCACAGTTCGGGTTGACTTTGAAATGTTCTTTAATAAAACGGTACAAGAAAACGATCCCGATTATAAACACGACTATGAGGGCTCTGATGATATGCCGGCACACCTGAAAGCCTCCCTGCTCGGCAGTTCGGTGTTAATCCCTATTCATAATGGCCAACTGGCGTTCGGTACCTGGCAGGGTATCTATCTATGTGAGCATCGTAACCATGGCGGATCGAGAAGTATCGTAATCACCGCCTGGGGACAGTGAAGAATGTGAATTGGTAGTATTTATATGATAGTTAATATTCGAGTAATTTAGGAATTTATGGGAATAAAAAATCTTTTTAAAAGGCTTGCCAAAATTTTCCCCGTTGATAATCAAAAAAATGAAAACCTGCTGCCTTCAAATTCAACAGATAAATTTTATCATGAAGCTGGACATGTGATTTTAATCAAATTATTTGAAGAAACGATAACATTGAGAGCTGTTGTCTTGAATTCAGATGTTGCGAAGATTGACGATTCCGAGTCTGAGGCAGGCGTTCGAATAAGGCTTGTGCAACCTCTTAATAATTTAACAATTATCGACCATGATAAAGCTATTCTTGCATGGCTTGCCGGATTTTGTGTGGACGAACTCGTGATTAATAACAGGGTAATAGGAGATTCGTTTTATTTGAAGAACGTATGGGGTGAAAAGCTGAAGAACCGGAAATATTCAGGAGATATCGAAATGTTTGAATTGCATTTTAAACATATTGATGATATCACTTCGTTACTTCGGGATGAGTACATTAGTTCATGCCTGCAAATGGTTGTAAGCATATTAAATGATGAAATAGTTTGGAATTCTATTTGCACATTACATGATTACTTTCAAGAAAGTTCAACTCATACTTTGAGTTCACAGGAGATTGAAAATGTTTTAGCTAGAACAGGTTTTTTAAGATGGAAAGCAGAATGCAAAAGATCCATTATAGAACAAAGAGAAAAATTTTTAGATAATTAAGTATCCTTTGAAGCTGGAGTCTGACGGAATTTCTCCAAAAGATGACTCCTGTATATATTATAAAACAACACATTCATGATCAATAAAAGGTTCCTGATAGTACTGTTCCCCGTTATTTTCGGATTGACTGTTTTTTCCTGTAAGTCGAAGGAAGAACCGGAAAACGAAACGATTAAGACAATTAACCCCAAAGAATTAACGCCAAGCCCCGTCATTCATGATTCGTTAAGTGCGGAGCAGCTTGAAAAAGTAAAGAAGATCCAACGGATATTTGAGGAAGTTAACCCAAGTACGTTGGAAGAGACCGCAGACGACTTTAAGCGGGACGAGAATCCTGATAACGAAATAGCTATCTGGTTGGCCATGGCCAATGCGTATGAGCAATTTACTTCGAAACATAAGTCACTCGACATAAACAAAAAAACAGAAGCTTACCGGCTTATTCTCATGCGTTCCATGGAAAATGAAGCCAATGCAAAAGCAGAGATCGGATTGAAATTCCTGACCGATAAAGAAGTGGCCGAGATCTTCAGTTATTATACTTTGGAAGCAAGGCCGATAACTGTTGAGAAAAGATAATTCTATGCCTGGACAATAATGGGGCATGTTGGCTGCTGGCTCTTATTCGCCTGGTTGTCTTAATTCAGCCAGTACCTCTGCAACAAGCTGCTTGTATTCGGGGCGTAGAGTAAAGTTGTCTTTTTCCCACGTATTAACTGGTGCCCCGTATGCAATAACCTGTCTCAGATAGTCGTTGCGTTTGTGTCCAAGTTGATTGGATATTGCCGATAAGAAAAAACCGGCTTCTTTTTCATCCCTTGCTGCCCCACGTGCTATAAACTCAGCTTTCATTTCATGTCTGGTCACTACATCGTTATCCAACAATGCAGGTAGAAAATAGTTACGGATGCGCTGTGCGGAGCTCTTGTCAGATCTTAAGTATTGCTTCAATTTATCCTTTAATAAAAGTTGATCATAGCTGCCAGGTTCGTCAGACCTTTCTATGACGAACTTCTTTTTGTTGGCTTTCTCTTGTTCAACTTCTTCCGGGATGATAACGGTTCGGGAAAGTAATTCGTCCCCTGAGCGGGTTTTCGCATAATGTAGAACAATAGCGTTAATTGGAACACTGTATTTTTCGGAAAGCCACTCAATCATTCTGTGAAGCGGCTCGTCAATTGCAAAGCCCACTAATAACAGTCGTTGCTCCTGGTTAATTCCAACCTCTTCCCAATTTGTGTCAGGAAAACTTTCTGCAAGGAAATCACCAATAGTCTTCTCTGTGTATTTTAAACAAATTTCATTTAGCTGGTCAGTCGAATAAGATGCGATGTCTGAGGCATAATCGATGGCTTGAGCAAGTACTTCACGGGGTAGCTTATCACGCTTCAATTCAATAATAACTATGTTGCCATAGGCATCGATGCCAATAAAGTCTAATGGTCCGGATTTTGTTTGTACCTGCTCTCCAAAAATGGAAATGTCGGTACCTAAAATCTGGGGATTGCTTTTTATCCATTCCTCCAAATGCTCACGTTCGCGGCGTCCGTTTTCAATCAGGGAATTAGAAACCGGGGTCAGTTTGCCGTCTACGATTTGCCATGTTTGTATTTCTGTAGCCATTAGTTATAGGGGATTGTAGGATTGCCGCTAACGTGTATGTTTCCGCTAATATACACTGCCTTTTAACGGGAAGCAATTTTCACGAGCTATTCTTTTTGCCACCCCGCACCAACTCCAACGCCCGCTCCAACTGTGTGTCCCGTTTGTTTATGAGATCCTGAATGGTTGGCTGAACCGGATAGTCAGGGATTATACCCCGCCCAATAGGGGTTACCGGCATCACCGCCAGGTTGTATTGAATGGTGCCGAAGGAAACAGTCAATTGGGTTGCCGGTAAGGTAAGGTCTATTTGTACTCCTGAGGTATTGCCTTCATAACCGCCGCCGGTTTCTTCCCCAATAAATCTACCGCGTTGGTAACTGCGGGCGACAGCGCAAAATTCTGCCGTGGTGGAGAAGGACAAGCCGTTTATTAAAAACCATACTTCGCCAGTGTAGTTATTGGCAGCAGGAGAGCGCTGCTGCAGGTTGTTGTGTGCTGCTGGTTGTAACTGGTAGGTGCCGGCCGTGGTTTTTGTCAGCAGGTTTGGGTTTAGGTCGTTAAAGGAGGTTTCACCGCGTTTGAACTGGTCATATGGCAGCTGATTGGTGGCAGCTGTCAGGCTTTTATAATAACTAAATTTTCCCTTACTGATATACGAATACAACAATGACCCATACAGGTCACGGCCGCCGCCATTTCCCCGCAGATCAATCACCAGTTTATTTATTTGGCTTCGCCCGCCGAAGCCTTGGCGAAGGAGGGTAAACGCTGAGTCAAGAAAATCCTCAAAATCCAGTCCAGCTTCTTCCAGGGTTGTTTTAACGAATGTCTGTATGGTAAGTACCCCAAAGTGGTCAGGCGTTATCGTCAGGTTCAGCAGTTTGTTATTAGGGTAGTCTTCTTCTATAGGTGGCAATGCCGACTCCCGTACCGGTTCCACCCGTAGGGTCCCGATAACCCCATTGGCTGCTTTGTACGTAATGTTGAAGTGGGGCTGTTTGCCAAACGCTAAAAAGTAATAGATATAAAAAAAGTTATCGAGAATGTGGTTCTTCTTTGTTTCGATATACCCATCTGACACTATATATTGATACAACTGGTGCTTTACCTGGTTTATCGGCACATTGTTTATGGCCAGGATCTCTGTGCCCGGCGGTAACCCGTTATTGCCTCCATTATAGCTATACACCTTATTGTTTATAAACCGCAGGCGGAAGGGAAAATACACCTGCTGTTCACGCAGGTACTGCCGTAAACCCCGGGAAGGGCTGCACGACAAATGCCCATCTTTAACCTGGCTCACCAGGAATTTAAGCATCCCAAAAAAGGCAAGGTCGCTAGTGGTTTCCTGGAGGGTGGCATAACAGCTGTCGAACAGGGCCGTTATGCGGGGTTTGGCCGTATAGCGGTATAGGGAAGGGTAATCCTGCTGCAGTTTGTTTTTAACCAGGTTGAGATCCTGTTGCAGGCTGTCTTTTCTGCTGTGAACGGGTAGGGGCATAACCGGTTGACTATATACATACCCACCTGAGCGTGATAACAATAACAGGAGTAACAGTCTAACGTAGTGCAGGTTGATTTTCATAGCCAGGTAAAAGCTAAGCCACAAATTATGACTTCTGCCCCAAATGGCGTATTATAGTAACAGCTATGAAACACATTATAATTTTCCTGCTTGCGACAGCTTTTTCGGTTGCAGTTTGCGGACAGACAAAGAACGTCACCGGCAAATTATCTACCACCGATACGGCCGATCTCACCATTTTAAACATCTTCCCCGATTCTTTCCCTAACGTATCGGTAGTGTTCAAGGCGGAAACAAGAAAAGGCGAACCCGTTTGGAATTTGACAAAAGAGAAAATGGCGGTAAAGGAGAATTCACAACCTTGTAATGTGGTGTCACTGGCACAGATTTCTAAATTCAAGCCGATCAATCTGGGTATGGTAATTGACCATTCCGGTTCCATGCTGGGCGAAGGGGTTTATGCCACGGATAACAACGGGAAGATACTTTACTGGCTGGATTCCAATATGAACCCCATATCGCCTGAAGATTACAAAAGCCCGCTGGGTAACGCAAAGGCAGCAGTCAAAACCTTTGTGGGTACCTTCAATACAAAGAAGGATTTTATCAGCGTCATTGGCTTCTCTGACCAGGTGTACGAGGTATTGCCGCCCACACAGGACCTCACCCAAATCAATGCCCTGGTCGATTCCATGCAGGCTGTTGGCTCCACTGCCTTTTATGATGCCCTGATCAACGGGATAGAAGAGGTGAAAAAAGCCGATGGCGTAAAGGTATTGGTGGCATTGACCGATGGGCAGGACAACTCCTCAAAAGCTAAATGGAACGAAGTTGTTGAGATAGCCAATAAAGCCGAAGTACCTGTGTATATTATTGGTCTGGGTAATGTAAATAGTGATACACTTTCCATGATTGCCAAATCAACTAACGGACAATATTATTATACCAACTCCTCCTCCAGCTTAAACGTAGTTTACCAGGACATCAGTAAACACGTGCAGGCCTTTTACGAACTGGTGTATCACTCGCCAAATTTTGCCTCCGCCGACAGCACCCGGCAGATAGCGTTGTCGTTTGAAGTGGACAGCCTGTACCTGGTTACCAATCCCGCTACCAAAAAGCTCCCTGCAGAAGTAGTTGCCCATCTGGCAAAGAAGGAAAGGGAAAAGCAATATCCCCTGTATGGGGGCATTGCGTTGATCGTATTGGTTGCAGGCGGTACGATCGTGTACACCTGGCAAAAGAGAAAGGCAAATCCTAACCAGCATATTTGATGTACGATGTTAGTGGTTTTAGTAAAATATTCGTAGCTTTATCACGCATCATAGAACAATTCAATAGTCTCCGTCTTATAATTATTGCATCACATAGCAATAGCTGTATCTTATAGCACGCTTCCCTGTCCCTACTGAAATGTCCTTATTCTATTCTATACATTATCCATTATTTGCGTTTGTGTAAAACATTCCTTGAATATTCATGGACAATAAATTAGATTCTGAAACAATAAAGAAGTTTCGGCAAGGTGACGAAAATGCTTTTGAACTGGTGTTTAAAGCTTTTCATACACGCGTTTTTAATTTCGTACGAAAGCTAATTGGCTGCAAAGACGAAGCAGAGGAAATAACTTCGGATGTTTTTGTTGCATTGTACAGCAGCTGCCGGCGATGTAAAAATGTAGAACACGTGAAGAATTATCTGTTTTTATGTGCGCGTCACCGGGTCATCAATTATTGGAAGTCGAAAAAGAACGATCATTATTCAAGGATTGCGCTGGAGATCTATTTGAATAATGAGGCCTTGTTGGAGAATGAGTATTTCATTAAAGCGGATATTGAAGAAACCCTCTATAAGGCGATTGAAGAGTTACCCGAAGAATGCAAAAAGATCTTTAAACTGCTTTTTTATGAAAGCCTGAAGCCGGCTGAAGTAGCGGACAAGCTGAACATCTCGGTCAGTACGGTGTATGTTCAAAAACAGATTGCCATACAAAAACTGCGCCTGGCATTAGGGGATGACGACTCCCTGATTGCCTAAGTAAAAGTCATTACCGGTTAAATATTTTTTTAGAAAAACGAGCCACTTTTAAAGATTCAGTACGTTCTATCTGTATAGGCATTAATGCATGCTGGTTGCCGGGTATTAAGTCTTCCCCTGAGGAAAGTCGCAGGTGATCCTATTCACGAGAAAGCATACACCAATAAGCCAGATTTGTAAAAAGAAAACAGAAATATTTTTCTGCTGATCATGGTCATAGTTATGATATTTTCCGGTGATCGTGATTTTAATTGTGATTGAATAGTTGTAGCTTTATTTACGCATCATAGTACGATTCATAGCCTCCGCCTTATAATTCTTATAATTATTGCATTACTGGCAATAGCTACATCTTGTAGCAAACTTACCCTATCTATACTGAAAGCCCTTATTCTATTACCTTAACCATTGTTTGCGTTTCTGTAAAATTCCCTGACTATTCATGGACAATAAATTAGATCGCGAAACTATAACCGGTTTTCAGCAAGGGGACCCAACGGCCTTTCAGGCGGTTTACCGTAAGTATTATGTAAAAATAAAAATGGCTGTAGTTGACAAAGTTGGCAGCATGGCCGAAGCGGAGGATATCACCGCAGAGGCTTTTAAGGCTTTGTATGAACGGCATCCACAATTTGATAGTGAGTCATATATCAGGAGATTTCTGTACACGTGCGTACGTAACCGGGTTATAAATTATTGGAAGCGTAAACAACTACAAATTATACGGCTGATAGAGCTTGGGCGCCGGATGAACGATGATGCCTTGCAGAACAATGAGTTCATTAAAATAGAGGTGTTGGAGGCTTTGCATAAGGCCATTGAAAGTTTGCCAGAAGAATGCAGGAAGGTCTTTAAGATGCTTTTCTATGATGGGCTTACTCCGGCGGAGGTAGCCGATATCTTGCAGATCCCCATCAAAAAGGTATATAGGCTGAAAGCAATGGCTCAAAAAATACTGCGGATAAAACTAGGCGACGATGATAGGTTATAATTTTTTTTCCACTGGTAGGGAATTTGAGCAATTTTCTTGTTGTATTATATACAGTCTGGTTAACCTGGTAACCGCTGATTGATCGTAGACCCCCTATAGGGGAGTATCGTTACTACTCTTAAAAATTTTCACTTTAATTGATCGTATTGAACGCTGATGGCGATTGCGCCAGCATTACCTTATTGCCTTGTTAGAGTATATCAGGAACCGGCAATGACAGTGCTTCTATTATCATAACCTAAAAGAAAGTGCAACATGAAAACCGATATTAAATACTACATAAAGGCCGGGCTGCTGCCTACGGTTATTACCGCCGTGCCGTTGTGGGTAATGGTGGACCAGGTATGGGCGGGCATTTTTACCCCGGTTACCCAGGTGATCTTCTTCTTTTCCCTGTTGTTGTTCCTATCTCAATTTCTCTGTATTGTCTCTATCGTATTGGGGGAACTGATCATTGGTGTAGATCTAAACGAGCGTATGGTTGACCTGTTGCTGGAGAAAGGTAAGGTGTTGTTGGCGACAATGAAAAGAAAGCTGCACACAAGACTGTTGGCGGAGTATGTTGTGGATGCCTCCTTAAAGGAACCAAGGAAAAAGCATAGAATGCAATCCCGGATTGTTTTCTTAAAAGTCATCCTGCAGGAGAGCGGTCATTTGCTCGATTCGCCGGAGTTAACCCGATGTGCACTGAACTACCTGGGAGCAAGAGTGGTAATCAGTTATTGTTTTACTAAAGCCGGCAAGCTATTGATTGAGTTGGCAGCCTACAAAATACATCACCAACCCGTATTGATTGAGAATTATGTAGTATGGTTTGGTGTATATGGGTTTGGCTTAATATTCAGTATAAGTCTGTTGAAATTCTTTGGATCTGTGTATAGAAGGAAATTCTGGGAGCTGTATCGCAATTCAAACAAGTCAACAAAGCCTCCCGGTGATGACAATAGCAGTCTCAATTGACTGTGCCCGGGTTAAAATAACAAAAACTGAAAATACACAATGAAAAACATGATTAAGTACTTCTTGAAGACCAGGCTGTTGCCTGCGTTGATCACGTCCGTGCCGCTGTGGCTGTTGGTGGACCTTATAACGGATGGTTATTTTCCGCCAATTTCCAAGGTGATGTTTTACATTTCTTTATTGTTGCTGTTCTCTCAGTTTATCCGGATCGTATCTATAATGGTAGCGGAAATAGTGCTGGGTACAAACGTAACCAGGAATGCTGTTGGGAAACTACGGCAGTGGGGTAAGCGCCTGGTGGCGCAAATGAAAAACGCCCTGCATGCAAAAGTGCTGGGGCAGTTTGTGGTCCGTGTCTTTTCAAAGGGGCCTAAGAAGCGTCCCCGGCGGGGACGGCGGATGTTGTTGCATCTATTATTAAAGGAGCGGGGCGATTTGCCCGATTCGCCTGAGTTATCCCGTCTGGCGCTGAAGTATATAGTGGCGAGGGCTGTCATTGGTGGTTGTGTGTCGGCCTGTGTGAAACTGTTGGTTTTGTTGCTTTATGAGATAGCGTATGATAAGCACCTGTTGGTTTGGAAGTATGTGGTGTTGTTTGTTGTATACGGGGTGCCCTTCCTGTTCAGTAAACGAATCCTAAAGCGATATGGCTTTCGCTATGCCCGGAAATTCTGGGAGCTGTATGTTAAAGGCGATCCGGACAAATCATCAACGTCGAAGCGAGGGGAGAGTAGTGATGTCAATTAGGTAACAAACGACACATTAATTATACTAAACCGAATGACCTAAAGTTTTAAAATATAATTCCTGATCAAGATCACTCAAGGACTGGCCGTTATATACAGCCAGTCCTTTAAATTTGTGTACAGCCTTTAAATCTTCTATACTTCCTCAAAGAATCCACCAGATTGAAAATGTAACCCCTTCCATTACCCCCTGAAGCCGGATACTTATCCAGCATCAACATCCTTTTAGTTGGACTCATTTAAATTATGAGCCCTTGGCTATTTTATATATTTTGGGCTATACACTATCAAAGTTCTGCCATCCCTTATTCTTCCAGACCTAAACAATTGTAGCGTCTTGCTGGATCCTATTTCAGCAGGATTTTTATTCTTATGAAAATTGCACATGAAGGAAACGCTTGACAGCCAAACGTTCAATGATTTTCGTGAGGGGAAGGAGAAAGCTTTTGAACTGGTATTTAGAATGTATCAGCCAAGGCTTATGGCATTTGCATACCGGTTTATTAAAGACCAGACCATTGGAGAAGATATAATTAACGATGCATTTATAGATTTGTTTAAAGATTGTTGGCGTTTTAATGACGAACACCATCTTAAAAATTCGCTCTATGTGCGTGTACGTCATCGCTGTTTGAATTATTTGACGCAGATGAGAAGGCGGGCATATAAAATGGTAGAACTGGTAGAAAACTTTCCGGATGATCTACTGAAGGTAAACCCGGATATAATAATGGTAGAACTGGTGGAGGCTATACATTTAGCTATTGAAAGTTTGCCTGACGACTGTAAGAAGATCTTCAAAATGCTTGTATTTGATGGGTTGGAACCGCAGGAAGTAGCAGATAAGCTTAACAAATCTGTCAGCAATATTTATATGCAGAAAAGTATTGCCCGGAATGTGCTTCGGCTGAAGTTCCCTGAAGGCTTGTTTATCATTACGTTGTTATTGCGTCTAATAACCACGCTCCTTTTAAAATATTTTTAAAAAAGTGCATGTTGTTTTTTAGATATGGGGTTCTTGTATTGCTTATATATTAAATAGCGGTTATGTAAATGTTAAGAATGATGACCGCTGTCACCAATACCAAAACCATTACACCGAGTGATGACAAATCAGAATATAAGTGAATTGTTGTTTAAGCAGCTCAGGAATGAATTAACGCCGGAAGAAGCAGTTGAACTGGAGAGCTGGTTAAAACAATCCCCTGCTAATCAACAACTCTATGATGAAATAAATAATATCCCCGCGCTGATGGAACAAGTGCGTGTGTATGGACTGGCAGAGCAGGAGGTGAATGACAGTTGGGCAAAATTGCATGCCAGGTATTTAATGGAATACCCGGCGTATAAGCGCCGGGAGTTTCGAATGCGGGTGATAATGTATACTGCTGCGGCAGCCGTGGTTCTATGCGCTTCATTGCTTATGTATTGGTGGTTAAAACCCGCGAAGCCTTCACCACATACACCGGTTGTCGCAAAAGCAGTACAACATGATGTAACGCCCACCACCACTCACGCGTACTTAACCCTTGATGATGGTACTTCGATACGGCTTGACAGCCTTAAAGCCGGTCTGTTGGCTACCCAGGGCAATGTTCAGGTTACGAAACAAGAGAGTGGCTTATTGAGTTATACAGCACGTACAGGCGCCCCTGGTGATCGATCTATGACATATAATAGGATTTCAGTGCCCAAGGGAAGTGATGTGGTGTACTTACAACTAAGCGATGGATCAAACGTATGGTTGAATGCCGAAAGTTCTATAAAGTATCCGGTTGCATTCAATAATGAAGAGCGTAAAGTGGAAATAACAGGTGAAGCATACTTCGAAGTAGCCAAATCCCACGGTAAACGTTTTGTGGTAAGTAAAGGTAACATGAGTGTAACCGTACTGGGTACCAAATTCAATGTGAACACGTACGAGAATGAAAATGATATAAAGGTTACTTTGATGGAAGGCTCTGTTAAAGTACAGCAGGAACAAGTAGCGCAAATAATTAAACCAGGCCAACAGGCTGTTGTAAAAGGTCCCTCCATAAATATAGAAAGTGATGTTGACATGCACCAGGTGCTTGCCTGGAAAGATGGGAAATTCCTCTTTAACAATACGAACATACAGCAGATCATGCGGCAGCTGGAGCGCTGGTATGATTTGTCGCCCACTCAATTTGAAAATGAAGCCGTAAAGAAATGGGAATTCAATGGTGAGATTTCCCGGTATAGCAATGCTTCGAAAGTGTTAGAGTTGTTAGAAAAAACCGGTTCGGTGAAGTTCATCGTCGAAGGAAAAAAAATTGTTGTAAAACCTATATAAAGTGCACCTTCTGCTCTGATCCCGGACCCTTATAATAGGACTTTCCATGTAGTGATTTGCGTTGTCATACCCGCCTTATCCTCCAATCGAATCCTTGCCGGAGGAGACTACGCTGTACGTCCATTATCATTAGGCCACTTATCTTAATTGCGATTGACTGCCTGCTTAGCAAACTGCTTATGAGACCGACCAGCTAAAAAGAGAAAGCCAGTAATGCTGCTACATTTCTGGCTTTCATGTCAACCTGCAATGTCTGCCATCACATTGTTAACATTCAACCCAAAGTTATGCAAATTATTGTTTGCAAACTAGTGCATTTATTGTTCGCCTTGGGCAATAGTGCAACTAAACCAAAACCAGGTGCTGTGGCCGGCACCAGTAAAATGCTGCGACATGCAGGTAGAATTATGAAATTGACTGCAATACTTCTATTAGGCGCCTGCCTCCAAGCGGCAGCGGCTGGTTATGGGCAGAAGATAACCCTATCGGAAAAGGATGTGCCGATAGAGAAGGTGCTGAAGAAGATACAACAACAAACTGATTATAAATTCTTGTATACTTCGCAGTTGTTGGAGGGAGCGGCGAAAGTTACTGTTATTGTTAAAGATGCTCCCGTGGAGAAGGTGCTTGATTTGATTTTGAAGGATAGGAAGTTGGATTGGGAGGTGAATGAGAAGACAGTTATAATTCGACCAAGGAAAGAGGTAACTGTTAAACAACATTCTCCTTCATTTATAAAAGATCCCATTGATGAAGTACGCGGGGTTATAACCGATGAGAGTGGAATGCCCGCGCAAAATGTGAACGTAGTAGTCAAAGGGACGAGTAAGGGGACAACTACTAATTTGAGGGGGGAGTTTTTATTGAGACAGGTGCCTGAAAACGCGATATTGCAGATAACGTCGATAGGATTTGACAGGCAGGAAATAGTAGTGAAGAATAATGAGTTCCTATCTGTTAAATTAAAAATAGCGGTTGGGAATTTGGATGAAGCGCAGGTGATCGCTTATGGTACCACTTCGCGTCGATTCAGCACAGGAAATGTGGGCACGGTAAAGGCGGCAGATATCGAAAAACAGCCGGTGAATAATCCCTTATTGGCTTTGCAAGGTCGAGTAACTGGCATTGAAGTTAATCAACTAAATGGGTTGCCCGGTGGTGCCGTGAAGGTAAGAATCCAAGGGCAAAATAGCATTCGGAATGGCCTTGATCCATTGATAGTGATAGACGGGGTGCCTTTTTTTTCTCAGCTTACAAATTCTGGATTGGAAGGAATTGTACAACAAGGAAGCCCGCTTAATTACCTTAATCCTTCCGATATTGAGTCCATTGATATTTTAAAAGATGCGGATGCGACAGCCATTTATGGCAGCCGTGCAGCGAATGGTGCTATCTTGATCACCACCAAAAAAGGGAAAGCTGGCCATTCAAAGTTTAACATGAATCTACAGCAAGGTTGGGCGAATGTAACACGCAAAGCCAATTTGCTGAATTTACGGCAGTATCTGGATATGCGGTATGAAGCACTAAATAATGATGGTATCGATCTGGATGGACAATCTACGACTGATAGAAATTACTATGATCTAAAAGTTTGGGACACTACTCGTTCTACGGATTGGCAAAAAGAACTTATCAGCAATACTGCTCATTACTCCAATATTACCGCAGGTGTTTCTGGTGGAACTAACACAGTTCAATACCTAATAAATGGGACCTATAAACGACAAACTACTGTGTTTCCTGGCAGTTTTGATGATAAAAGCGGTGGGTTACACTTTAACTTTAACGGCCTCTCCATCAATCAAAAATTTAGTATAGGTTTAACAGGTAGCTATTTTTATGATCAGAACCATTTGCCAAATACAGATTTTACAAGTCAAATCTTTTTAGCGCCTAATGCTCCCGCGTTGTATAACGCCGATGGTACATTAAATTGGGAACCTGATGCAGCAGGCAAATCAACATGGAGTAATCCCTTGGCCAACCTTCAATATGAATATAATAATACTACCCGGAATCTGGTAAGTAATCTACGGATTGCCTACAAGATATTGCCAAGTCTCCAGGTTAGTAGTGGTCTGGGATACACGAATCAGCAATCTGATTTAACAAATCTTACTCCATTGGGAACATATAAGCCAGAAGATAGAATTTATTATGAACGCCATACTGATTTCGCTAATAGAAACATGAATTCTTTTATTATAGAGCCACAAATTTCCTATAGCAGAAAGACTGGTAAAAATAATTTTAATGGTCTGTTAGGAGCCACTTGGAGTCGAAATACCAGCGATGTATTGTCTTTTGGTGCAGATGGGTTCAGTAACGATCAGTTAATGAAATCTCCTGCAGCAGCCAAAACCGTAAGTATTTATAACAGTTCTGCATTTGTTATGTCGAAATACACTGCAATGTTTGGGCGGCTTACATATAACTGGGACGAAAAATATTTGATCAATCTTACAGCTCGAAGAGATGGTAGCAGTAGATTCGGTGATAAAAATAAGTTCCACAATTTCTGGAGTGTGGGTTTAGGGTGGATCTTTAGTCAGGATGACTTTGTAGATAAATATGTTCCTTTTCTTAGCTACGGCAAACTACGTGCTAGCTACGGAACTACCGGTAATGACCAGATTGCCGACTATAGTTACTTGAGTTTGTATTATAACAGCAATACGCCCATTCCATATCAGGATGGAACTGGGTTAGCTGTGGGATTATTTCCGCCAAATCCTTATCTGCAGTGGGAATTGACACACAAATTGCAGGCTGGGCTTGATCTAGGATTTTTTAATGACCGGATAATCTTGAATGCTACTTATGCGAGAAATCGTTCTTCCAACCAGTTAATACAATATGCTGTTCCAAGTGTCACTGGGTTTACCAGCATGTTACAAAATTTTCCCGCTACTATTCAAAATACAAGTTGGGAATTTATGCTTTCTACCGTCAATTTGAAGAATAAAAATTTACAATGGACAAGCACTGTTAATTTGACCATTCCTAAGAACAAACTAATTAGTTTCCCAAATATTGAATCAACGAGTTATGCATCTGGTAATTTAGGGGTTATAGTGGGGCAGCCGTTGGGGGTTGTTAAGGTATTGAGATATGTAGGGGTTGATAACAGCAATGGTTTATACTTGGTGCAGGATAAAAATGGTAATACAACCTCCAATCCTAACTATGTTGAAGATAGAACGGCCTTAGCGACACCGATTACTAAATATTATGGTGGTTTATTAAACAGCGTCAGTTATAAAGGCTTTCAATTGGATTTCCTAATTCAATTGGTGCGTCAAATTAGCGGTAGGGATTTGTATTATTACGGTTATTGGACTCCAGGTGGATTTATACCGAATGGATCTAATCAACCCCATACAATTTTAGAACGTTGGCAAAAAGCTGGAGATAATAAACCCATCGCCCGTTATACCACCGGTTATGATGTCGCGCTTTGGCCTGCAATTAGTGATGTGTGGTATAATACTGATGCATCCTATATCCGCTTAAAAAACGTTTCACTTTCTTGGCAAATTCCAGCCAAATGGCTGAAGAAAACTACCAAACAAGGTTCAGGGCAAAGCGCACGGATTTATTTCAGTGGACAAAACCTAGCTACAATCACGAATTATACCGGCCTCGATCCAGAGACAAGAAGTGCCCTTAATTTACCGCCATTACAACTATGGACAATAGGCTTAAACCTGGAATTGTAAATCTTCACTCAATAGTTTACATATAGTGATAATAATACGAACCCAGTCATATTTTAGTAAAATAATCACAATGGACAAATTTAATTGCCATAGCAACGAAATAACCCTTTCAGAATGGCAGGGGCGGTTAACACTTATAATGTTGTCAATAGCATTATGTATTTTTTCCTGCAAGAAGTTAGTAGAAGTCCAGCCCCCATCGAATACTCTTGCTGAAAATAATGTGTATCAAAATGATGCCAGTGCTATTTCTGTCTTGACTGGTTTGTTTAATTCTATGAATGCTGTTGAGATTACTAATCCAGTTCAAGGAAGCGGTAGTATTACTTTGTTTACAGGTTTATCTTCAGATGAATTAGCACTATATGGCGGTGTTACTAATCGGGTATATCAGGAATATTTTCATAATGCCTTACAAGTAACGGTTGTGCCTGGGTCCGGTTTTAACCATTGGGCGCCATTATATAAATGCATATTTAAATGTAATGCAGCAATTGAAGGGATTGCTTCTTCTAATGGGTTGACGCCGGTCGTTAAACAACAACTTCTGGGCGAAGCTAAATTTATGCGGGCTTTTTTCTATTTCTACCTGGTTAATCTTTTTGGAGATGTACCGCTGGTTTTAACTAGTGACCCTAGGATAAATGCGTTATCAAGCCGAATGTCCAAAGGACAGGTATATGAACAAATAATCACAGATCTCCGTGATGCAGTAGAACTTTTAAGCGCCGATTATTTGACGGCCAGCTTATTAAGTGCTACAACAGAAAGGGTTAGACCTACCAGGTGGGCTGCTGAGGCCTTATTGGCAAGAGTGTATCTTTACATTGGTGAATATCCAAAGGCGGAAGAGCATGCTACTAAACTTATAGGTAATACTTCCCTCTTTGGCCTGTCTGCTTTAAATAAAGTTTTTCTCAAAAACAGTCGAGAAGCTATCTGGCAATTGCAACCTACTGCTCCAAATTTTAATACTGTGGAAGCTCGAACTTTAATAATACCGTATACTGGTCCTAATTCTGTGGACAATCCGGTTTATATAAGCGACAATCTGATAGGGGCTTTTGAATTGGGAGATCAACGAGGAGTGTATGGTAACTGGGTAGATACTATAAGTTACAAGATCTCTACCTCCGATTTTGACACCGTTGTGTTTCCATATAAATACAAGATAAACAGCTCACCAGGTGCGACTACATCTTCAGATATGACTGAATATTTCATGGTGTTGCGATTAGGCGAACAATATTTGATCAGGGCGGAAGCGAGGGCCGAACAAGGTAATATAGCCGGAGCACAAGAAGATCTGAATGACATTCGCAGTAGGGCGGGTCTTGCTAATACAACTGCTAGCGATAAAACAGCCTTATTGTCTGCTATTTTACATGAGAGACAGGTTGAACTTTTCTGTGAGTGGGGGCATCGCTGGTTTGATCTAAAGAGAACCGCGAACGTCGATGCAGTGATGAGTATAGTTACACCAGAAAAGGCAAAAGGAGCGCCTTGGCAATCTTATCAGAAATTATATCCATTACCATTATCTGACCTGCAACAAGCTCCCAACTTAATTCAAAATATCGGTTATTAAAAGTCGTGACAATCACATGATCGTTTATACAACCATATTACCCTCGGGTAATCGGATAACAACATTGAAATAATAATAAATAGAATAACATGTTAAATATCAAACATCTTCTATTGTTCGTGATTTTATGTTTTTCAATAAAGATACGAGCCCAAAATAGTGAAAAAGGTATAAAATGGATACTTGAACTATCTCTGGAACAGGTAAAAGCAAAGGCTTTAAAAGAGAATAAATACATTTTCCTAGACTGTTTTACAACCTGGTGTGGCCCCTGTAAGCAAATGGACAATTTAATCTATAACAACGATTCCGTGGGCAGCTTTTTCAACGATCACTTTTTGTCTGTGAAAGTACAAATGGATAAAACGGATAATGACAATGAACAGGTTAAAAGGTGGTACGAGGATGTAGACACACTTAAAAAAAAGTATTATGTAGATATGTATCCTACTTATATATTTTTATCTCCTCAGGGAATAGTTTTACATAAAGATGTGGGGTTTAAAAATACACAAAACTTTATTTCGCTTGGAAGCTTGGCTATGCAGCCTGGAAGAAAATATGATGATCCTAATAAAGACTATGAAATTTTGCTAGCAAGGTATAAGCAAGGCGATATTGCATACGATAGACTTCCGTATATGGTTCGTTGTACTGATGCCAATCGTGATATGGATTTGTGGCGTCAACTAATAAAAGTACATCTAGATTATGTATGTAAATTGCCACCCAACCTCCGGTATACGCAGGAAAATATAAAATTCTGGGCTTCGCTTCCTCTTAATACCGGTTCCCGGTTATTTAATTTTTTTTATGTGGATGGTAATCTTATCGATAACGTTATGGCCCGGAAAGGGTTTTCCCGAAATGTAATTGATATCGCTATTATGAATGAAATCATTAGACCTTTTTTGGTAGAACAGGCTGCGGGTTCGGGTGTTACCATGACAGGTGGTTATCTCACTACAGTGTCACCAACTGGGAAAACGGCAAAATTACAGGAGGCTGATTGGAGAAAGTTAGAAAACATGTTGACCAAGAAGTTTAATACTGATTGTGCCAGAAGAAATGTACTGGCTGCCAAAGTAGAATGGTACGAACGTCATGAAAATAAAGCAGCATCAGCCCGCTACTTCCTTTTTATGATAAATAAATATCCGCCAGACCTTACAGTCGATCTAAAATCCACTGTGTTGTCCGCAATAAATAATAGGGCTTACGATGCGTTTTTATTTTCAACAGATAAAAAAATATTAGAGGGGTATTTGCCTTGGATGAAAAAAGTGCTAGTAATATTTGCTGAATATATCGATGCAGGTTTAATTGATACTTATGCTTGTTTATTGTACAAGACAGGAAGGAGTGAGGATGCGATAAAATGGATGGAAAAGGCTGTTGCTTTAGTTCCAGTGCATACAGTAAAGAACAGTTTTGATGTAAAACTGGAAGAAATGAAACGAGGCAAAAGGCTGTCGGAAGCAGTAGTTTGGAAGTAAATTTAGATGATTGATTTTCAGGCATATTTAAAATAAGCTAGTTTTTTCATAGGATAGTAAACTTTAGGTGATTTTGTTTTTCTTATTCTTGTATAACATTTTTGTTGATTATGAAACGCTTCTTTTTGATTTATTATTTAAAAATCTTTTCCGTTGCAGCTTATGCCCAATCAATAGTTACGCCCGTGCAGGTGCAACGTATAAATTTAAAGGAATATGTTTGGAGCCAGGCACATGCTAATTTATCTAAAAATGACAAGCCGTTACTGGATTTTAATGCCATTGATAACTGGCCGTTGCTGGGCAACTATCGGGCCATAAGCCGTAATGGAAAATACTTTGCTTATACTGTTGATAGAGGGACAAGTTGGGAAAGCCGGAAGCTTGATTCTCTGGTTGTACAGTCCACGGTTAATTCCTGGCGAGTGTCTTTTAAAAGCGCTAAACCAGGTTTTTTTTCAGGTGACAGCAAACAATATATATACAAGGATAACGATCAGTTATGCTTTTTACAAATGGCTAATGGGTTGCGTAATTGTGTTCTTGATGTTATTTCATTTAAAAAGCCAGATAACGATCAATATATGGCGTATCTATTAGCCAATGGAGAATTAAAGTTGCTTAATTTCATCACTGGGCAGGAAAAAAGATTTGATCAGGTTTATGCTTATACGTTTGATAAAACCGGAAAATGGCTTGCTTGTCAAATTAAAAATGAAGATACAACGTTGGTCTTATATGAGATTTCGACAGGAAAAGAAAAGCGATTCAATGGTGTTAATAAATATGAACTTGATAATTCAGGTCAATGGATTGCGTATCGGAAACTGAATGACTCAACAGCATTAACTATATGTAATCTTGCAACAGGAATAGATAAGCATTTTCCATTTGTGTCAAAATTTTTATTTAATGCGGAGGGTAACTCATTAGTTTTAGAATCTTCCGCGCCTCTTTCTAATTTACGTTGTAGTTCATTACAGTTTGCAAGCCCTCCGGATGGCGAACCAACTACTATCTGGTCAAATACTGATACCTGTATTACTTTAGGCAAATATATTATTGACAAGTCTGGTTACCAGGTTGCATTTGTTAGTAAGGACTTTCGAAATAAAAATCAGAACAGAATTCCTCGTTCTTCCATTTGGTATTATAAAGCAGGGAAAGAGAAAGCTGAACAACAAGTGATTGATCAAATGGGACCAGATTCCCTGTTAATGATTCAGGATGGAACCTTAGCATTTGTCAAAAATTATCGGTATGTTATCTTTAGTTTAAAGTCGCAAATACATAATCGATCACTTCCTAATCCGGATTTGGCTGGGTTAGATATATGGAGTAACAAGGATACCAATCTGCAATCGACCCAACCTTATCTGTCGACTGAGCTGAATGTGTGCCAAGCAATTCTAAATCCCGACAATGGACGAGTAACCTACCAGGAAAATCAACAGGAGCGGCTATTTTTGTTAGGAGATGATTTTGCAATCATAAAAAAAAGTAGAAAATCTATCCTCGGCGACCGTTTTTGGGAACAGAATTTCGGAAAAGACAGCAATTGGCTTGTTTCATTGAAAAATGGGGTTCGTATAACTTTGCCGGTAACGACGGCATACAATTGCTTCTGGTTTTCTCCTGGCGGCAAATACTTGGTATATTTTGATGCACAGAAGCAAGGTAATTATTTTAGTTATGAACTCAGTTCAGGTAAACTGGCAAATATATCTTCGAGAATACCCCGACCTCTTCTAGAGCTTATAGATCCTTTCCAGCGTCCTGTTCTGCGTCTAGGCACGCCGTTTGGGGTGGCAGCTTGGTTGAAGGACGACAAAGGAATTTTTATATATGATAATTATGATATCTGGAAGTTGGATTTATCGGCTAATTATCCGGCAGTTAACGTTACAAACAGCTATGGCCGTTTTAATAAAACTTTGTTAGCTTTAATGGATGCTGATCGAGGTGGGACTAGCAACATTATTTTGGCGTTTAATGACACCTTACTATTAAGAGCCTTCAATACCAAAAATAAGTATAATGGATATTTTCGTAAAATAGAAGGGGCAGCTGGAGACCCAGAATTACTTAATTTAGGACCTTGGTTTATAGAAAGGATGTGGGGGGTAGGTTGTTTAAATGTTGATATGCATCCATTGAAGGCAAATAATGACCAAACATGGATAATTATGCGTCAGACAGCCAAAGATGCGCCTAACTATTATGTAACCAAGGACTTTGTTACAATTAATCAAATTACATATTTACAACCACAAAGAAGGTATAGTTGGTTAACTACAGAGTTGGCATCTTTTAAACATGTTGATGGCATAATAGGAGAAGGAGTATTATACAAACCGGAGAATTTTGATTCGTCCAAAAAATATCCAGTGCTCATCGCTTTTTATGGAGCAAGTGCTAATAATCTTTATCAGTTTCCAGCTCCAGCTTATAATATAAATGCTATAACACCAGGTCAATCACCGATATGGTTTATAAATAATGGGTATTTAATTTTTATACCGGACATTTATGTTTCCCCACTTAAATATGGTCCGGAAGCATTTAATGTAATTGAAGGCGCCGCTAGATATTTAAAACACCTGCCTTTTGTAGACTCGACAAAATTAGGTTGTGGTTCTCATAGTTGGTCAGCGAAATTAGGAGCCTATGTTTTTACACATTCAAGATCATTTGCTGCCACGGCAATAAGTGAGGGCTTTTTGTATGCTGATATGATTAATGTGGCATTCTCTACTGAAGAGAGAGGACTAAGTCGTTTAGGAGCAGTTGAAAAGGACTTCCAGTTTGGAAGTCTGTGGGAGAATAAGGATTCTTGGCTAGATCAAACAACCATCTTACATGTTGATAAAGCAAATAGCCCCTTGCTACTTTTTTGTAACAGAAATAGCATTGAAGAGTATCAAAATCAAACGGTGCAATTATTTACAGCTTTATGGCGGCTAGAGAAAAAAGTTTGGTGGCTGAAGTACGACAAGGGAGAGCATAATTTATTCGACTTGCAAGAACAAAAAGATTATACTATTCGCTACACGCAATTTTTTGATCATTATTTAAAAGGGGCGCCCGCTCCACGATGGATGACCCAAGGGATCCCTTACTCGCATAAGGGCATTGAAAGCAAATATGAGCTGGATCCAACTGGAACATGTGCTGTGAATGAAAAGAATGGATGCTCTATCTGTAAAAAATGGAATAATCAATATGTAAGGACACCCCAACTATTTAATAAACCAATTTCGGAATGGAAATTAGATGAAAAATTTATAAGCAATAAACCTAAAAATGCTCTCAAGATTGTGAAATAACGTAATTTATATGTGAAGTTTCAATACAATCGCTACATTATTTGTATTTTAAGATCTTAAGTGGAAACGCCTCCTTCAGGCTCGTTTTAAGTATGTGTCTTTTCTCGTAAAGCTTAACAGAATTGCTTAAGGCACAAAAGACACATACTTAAAATGAGCAAGCCTGCCGCAGGCAATCCATGCTTCGATCACCTTTCAATTTTAGTTATCATTGATATCCCAGCAACGAAGTATCAAAGCCAGAGAAACATGGATCAAATGTTGTGAGCAACTAGGGTCTGTAAGCAAAGCAGCTCGTAAATGTGGCATTCCAAGATCTACATTATATCGATGGATTAAACGCTATCAGACAGAAGGCAAAGAGAGTTTAAAAGGCTATTCTAAAAGACCGAAAAAGCTTGCGAGACTGAAAATTAATGAAGAACTGGAGGCGTTGATTAAATCCATCCGCCAGGAATATAAATTTGGTCCCCAGGCAATCAGTACTCATTTGCTCCGATTGTATAGTCTCAATCTTTCCATAGCCACTATCTGGCGTGTTCTCAAGAAACATGAAGTGCCCAACCTTAAAAAGTATCGTAAGCAAAATGAGTATATCCGATATAGTAGGCCAATTCCTGGTGACAGAGTACAGCTTGATGTTACGAAGGTCGGTCCGAGGTGTTATCAGTTTACCGCTATTGATGATTGCACAAGGATGAGAGCTTTGAAGTTATATCCAAATAAAAAAGCTGAGTCCACTGTTGATTTCCTGGGTTATGTCCTGGACACTTTTCAATTCCCAATTCAAAGAGTTCAGACAGATTGGGGAACTGAATTTTTCAACGATCTATTTCAATACGAATTGGCTGAACACTTCATCAAATTCAGGCCAATTAAACCTAGGAGTCCACATCTTAACGGTAAAGTAGAGCGATCTCAGTATACGGACAAGTCAGAATTCTACGCTACTATTTCTAGAAAAGATAGAAATCTCCAGCTAACTCCCCAATTACTGGATTGGCAAAATTTTTACAATCACAAAAGGCCTCACGCTTTTTTAAATGGTCAAACCCCTTTCGAGAGGTATTTAGATCTTGAACATCTAATTCCCATTCAACCTGATGTCACTGCTACGTACTGGGAAAAGCCGGTAGAAATTCAACCGAGGAACAGCCAATGGTATTATCGAAAACGGAATTAAAAATGTCTCACATGTGTTGAAATATCACAATTTATAGGACGTTCATTCTTGTGTTTTGAACAATAATGGTTTTTCTTGAAGAATGATTAAGATTTAACCGGAATTTGTTATTTAAATAAGGATAAAAGAATGCTCTTAACAAAAAGGGCATTCTTTATAACTTGGCTGAATAATTAAAGGTACTGTTATAAGTGTTCTTTAATTCTGTCTAAGTGCAGGTACCGAAGGTGCATCGGCACACTTTACACCAAAGCAACCGCCGGCAGGTACTATGGCTGTGCAAATTGCATTTGGACCAGTGCCCAATGTGCTTGGGGTAAATGGCCCATTAGGACAAAGCAAATCCCTACAGGGTATGTTAGGCTGCGCTAATGTGGTACAATACCTTTGAGAATATTTGGCTTTAAAAGCTAAAGCTGCTCCCACTACTGCTATAAGTGCCAGAGACATCAACATTAATTTCACTTTTTTCATGTTAGGTGATTTATTATTAACAAAGGAATAAATTCTTTTTGAATAAAAAATGTGCCAATCTTGTTTGATTGGTGCATCTTGAAATAGTCAAGTATCATCACCGCGAAGGATGCCATTGCAATATTGCGAGCTACTTAATCCATTATAAGTCTAGGCACTGAAGGCGCATCAGCACACGCTAATCCATTGCAACCACCGACAGGAATTTTCGTTGTGCAAATTACATTTGAACCAACGCCAATTGTGCTTGGTGAAAATGGCCCATTGGGACAAGCTAGATTCTTGCAAAAACCAGAAGGAGATGCTAGCGTTGTACAAAACCTTCCAATATATTTGGTTTTAAACGCTAAAATGCCTCCCACTACTGCTATAAGGACCAGAGACATCAACATTAATTTCACTTTTTTCATGTTAGATAATTATTATTAACAAGAAATAATTAATTTTTTTTGAATAAAGAATGCACCAATCTTATTTGATTGGTGCATCTTGAAAAATAGCCATAGCATATCTTTTACGAAAGATGCTATCACAATTATCGTGCTCTACCTTAATCTATTTTAAGTGCAGGCACTGAAGGCGCATCGGCACACTGTATACCAAGGCAACCGCCGGCAGGTACTATGGTTGTGCAAATTACATTTGAACCAGAGCCAGTTGTGCTTGGTGAAAATGGCCCATTGGGACAAGCCAGATCCTTGCAAAAACCAGCAGGTGATGCTAGCGTTGTACAATACCTTTGAGTATATTTAGCTTTAAAAGCCAAAGCCCCTCCTACTACTGCGATAAGCGCCATAGACATTAACATGATCTTTACTTTTTTCATAACAATTTGCTTTTTAATTCAAAAAGCTAAACTTTTAATGATGAAATTTGCCTACTCTGTTTGGTGGTTTTCGGCTAACCCACATGTAAGCCGTTGCTTTCAGATTGGCCTTTTACCCATCAGTCCTTAACTTTATGCTGCAAGGGAACAAGCTGGGTGTAATTTTCCTAACTCGCCAACCAATGTTATTGATAAGCGTAGGAGGTTTTTGCCAATGTAACTGTAAGCGGGCCTCTGCTGCAGCTTCAAGTCAGCAGGATACCGATTGCTTGATCAGAGCAAACCGGTTATTGCGCGCAAATCATTATTCTTCTGCTACTTTTTTTAATTGACTGCTATAGATCCTTCCTAAAAATGTCTTGTTTAGCTTCTTATCTTTTCCATAGATAGCGAAATAAGGAATACCTGCTATTTCAAAATAATCGTTTATAAAGTTGGCACTGTCTAAGCCTATAACAATGTTGGGATATTTCGCTAATTGGTGTTCTTTTTGAAATGCTTTTACTTCAGTCAGCGTAAAGCGGGAAATAAAATAAAATTGAATGTCTTTTAGTCTGTCCATATCTTCAATGATCTTGTTGGTTTGCGCATTGCAATGTGGACAGTAAGGACTAAAGTAAAAAAGAACTGTTGGTGTGCCATAAGGAATGTCTTGACTATGTAATCGTGTAATACTGTCCAGTAATTCTAATGTAAATGAAGGCATTGGCTTTCCTTCTTTTCCGGTTTTTTGTGGTTCGGCGCCAAAACAACCCGTTAGTGTGGCGATGATCAATAAAAGGATAATCTGTTTCATATTGATAGGTATTTTAATAAATGATGATGAATCTTTAATTAAAGAGATTTATCTACGTGCTTATTTTGGCTTTAGAAATAGGTTCATTTACTTCGATGGCTGATCTCGTTAACAGTGTTTGCATTGACGCAGTTAAAAACATGCCTAAAAAAGGGATGGTAACAATAACTGGAAAGATCTGATAGCGTAGTTCTATGGGAGCTGAGAATACGCTGAAGATTAAGTTGCCAAACCAAAACAATAGTAAACAGGCAATAAGCTTTTTACAACTACACTGGCTGAAACCACCCGCGGTAGAAAATAACAGGCTACTGATCAGGAAGAGCGGATTGATGATGGCCAACAGATTTGGAAAAATGCTTATGATATTTATGTTGATACCAGTCGCGGGGATGGGCAACACATTGCTTTTCCAATCGAACCAGGTAGCTGCAATGGGCTCCACATTTGTGTTACCCAAATTGTACTTTTCCATAAAATAGGCCGGTGGCGCATAAAACCTAACCAGGTTGGGCCAGCAATAATGCTTAATAAACAGCCGAGGATAGTTATTGATCAGATACCAACCATATTTTCGGTATAAGGGGCCCACGGACGCCCATTGTGTAAAAAAAGGAGTTGCTTTATTGGTCAGCCATTTTTCATTCATAAATGTTCTTAACGGCGAGCTGAAATCCCACATATAATAAACCCCTATCTCTATTTTGGGGTTTTTGCCGATTCTGCGCAAAGAATCGAAATGCTGGTTGACAATTTTATGTAATAGGCCAAATTGCTGTACCCCATTGATGGTGTCCATCGGTTTAGCATAGGCATATGCGTAAAGTGCATTGGCAGCCAGTTGCCAACCACCAAAGGCGGCATATTGAGCTGTATCTGTCTTTATTTTGTACTCATATTGTGTTCTGGCAATAAGCAACAAGAGCAGGACAGCGATGGCAGCAATGCTTATTTTTTTTGATTTGGGAGACATTGAGGTAAAAATTATGATAGTAATACTCAGCAAAGGATACCATACGGCAGTATATCGGACCGTGAAGGCCAACAGCAACACCACTGCATGCCACAGCAGCAATTTCAGGTTTGGTTGCGATTGGATCCACAACAATTGAGTAAACCATACAAGGCTCAGAGTGGCAAACAAACTATCGCTTGAAACAAAATTGGAAATATGCGGAAGCAAGGGGTTGCCAATGCTGATGATCAACAGGATGCGAAATAACCATTTACCGGGTGATAACAGGTAACGGATGGTAAATAAGAAATATAGTACCACAGACATTAATAAAAGGTATTGCACCATTACCAATACAAAATGTGAACTACTGATGCAGCTTACTAGCCGTAGGAATCGCGAATACCCTATTGGCCAGATGCTGATAAAATCATTCCTGACTGCAGCCTCCAGGTAGTTATATGAATCCGGAGGTATAAAATTGGGATATGGGTATAGTACTTTCAACCAACCAAAACTTACCAACATTGCTGCCAGGGAGAATCGAAGCAGAAGCTTGTTCTCGTTATCTCGTCTGAGCCATTCATTAAAAGAATTCGTTGTTATAGGATGCTGAAACAACATAACCTTGCATTAAGCTGTTATATGTTCGGATAAATGAGTGTTAGACTCGGATTGGCAGATTGTTTCCCGATTCATGTAGCGCATTAACTGAATCAGCCAATCTACTAACAATAAAGAAAAAATGGTGGTCAGTAGCACTGGGAAACTCTGGAACCGTAGCGCTGCCGAAGAGGCAAAGATGGTAAAACCCGCGTTCAACAGCCAAACGGTAGCGCCCATAATAATCGTTTTGTTGAAAACTTTGAGGTATTGCCAACCTTTCAAGATTATATAATACAACAAACCAAGCAACATGACCAGATTAATAACACCCGATAAAATGGGATAGAAATCAAGCACCCATGTTTCAGGGTTTTTCATTCGCGTTTTTATAGTGGTGCTGGAGTAACCAAACCATTTTTTTGTTCTATTATCAACCTTATCTATGCCTCCATTATACCACTCCAAAAATTCTATAGGTGGAGCATAGTATTTTCGGGCATTGGGCCACATAAAATGTGCAACAAAATACGTTGAGTATTCTTTGATCAAGAACAGTCCATATTCTTTATATAAAGGGCCCATACTGGCCCATTTTTTTAATTCAATGGCGTTCGTGTCTTTTTCTTTAAAGAGGCTATCACGGTAGTCCATCAATGGCAAGCCTTTTGACCACATATAAAAGGTACTAGCCTCTCCTAATTCCGAGGCATAAGTAATTCGGGTACGGCGCGATAAATCGAAGTAACCTCTTACCATGGTATCGAGCCGGAAAAATTTTTTCGGTATAGGTTTTCGGTCGGCACTGTCAACTTTGCGAAATGCATACAGGGCATTATTGGCCAATTGCCAACCGCTAAAAGGAGAGTACTGCCAATAGCCCGTTAGTCTTTTGTATTGGTACATAGTAACCCCAACAAACCAACCACAAAGGAGCAAAGGCAATCCGATGCTCATCAATTTTTGACGAAGCGGTAATTTCGATAAATAGAATGCCAATATAGCAATCGCCGGATAGATCATGGCATTGTACCGAACGGTAAATGCTATGAACAAGACTACGGCATGCCAGATGATGATCTTTCTTGAGGGTTGGTGTATGATCCACAAGAGCAGGGCAAACCAAGTCATACTGAGTGCCAGGAAAAAGCCATCGCTGCTCACCATATTACCCAGGTGCAAGAACAAAGGATTGAACACCATAAAACAGAACAAAATGATCTGTACTTTTCCGGTTCTATAAAAATAAAAAACCGTAAATAGTAAAAATAGCGTGCTGCATTGGATAAACAGATATTGTATGGCAGTCAGCACTAAATCCGGTTTGGCAAAAATGCTTACAAGCCTTAGGAATTTTGAGTAGCCAACCAGGTACGTGTTTATGGTCATGTTCTTATCGGCTGCTTCCAGGTAGGAGAATGAGTCGCCATGGATATAGTTCGCGTGCGGATACAAGTATTTGAAAATGGCAAATTGAATAATTATGGCTGCAGCGGCAAGGTATAAAATAAGCCTGTTGCGCCGATCCTTGAAAAGATAATTTTTAAAAGATTGTTCACGCACCTGATTTTGTAAAAAGTTCATATCACATTTGATTTAGGCATTCGTCTAATAAGCAATCATCTAATAAATATGTTTAACAGCAAAAGATTTTCGGTATTGCAAGGGTGTTGTCTTTTTCAGTCGGAAAAATTGCCTGTGAAAATATGCTACCGTGTTGTAACCGCTTTCATAACAAATGGCTGTTACCGGTTTGTTAGTTTGCAGCAACTGGTTACAGGCATAAGCAATTCGTACTTCGTTTAAAAAGTCTATAAAAGTTTTATGCATGCGGCGTTTGAACCAGGTACAGAAAGTGGCAATGCTCATACATGCCAGTATGGAGACCTGAGATAGTGAAATTTGCTGGTGGCAGTTGCTTAATGTAAATTCAATTATCTTGTCTATTGGGTCGCTGTTCCTATGAACCAGCTTATGCGCTTTTTTTTTGGTCAGCACTATACAATCTTTCAATGTGCTTATGGTTTCCAAGCATTGCAACAAGGTGATCACTCGGTAAATCCCCGTGGCAGTTTCCAGCGACTGAATGATGTGTGGCAGGTTTTGCTTACAATACCCTTTAACCTGCAAACCACTAGTAGCTAGTTTCAGTAGTTGATTGATAGACTGGAATTCGGGTATGTTCATAAACTGGCTGCCCCAGAAATTGTCCCGGAATTGGATCACCAAAGCGCTTAATGATTTACTATTAGACTTACATAAGTGCGGCAGGTTGCTGCCTATGAAAAAGATATCTCCTGCTTCATATTTTCCTTCGTATTCCCCAATGTACACGGTGCCGGCACCTTGGGTAAATAGGATCAGTTCAAATTCCACATGTTGGTGAATCCCGGGCTGAAACCAAGAAGCATCAACGGTTTTAACAACAAATGAACATGCCTGGGGTGGCAATACCTTTTGAACAATTGGTTTCATTATTTCATCAGTGATTTGGTAGTCAATAATCCATATTTCAGAATGCAATAGATCGCCCTAAACCCATCCCGCCAACCAATCTTCTTTCCCTCGGCAAATGTTCTTCCATAATAGCTGATCCCTACCTCATAGATCCGCACTCCCGGTACCATAGCCATCTTGGCCGTTACTTCCGGTTCAAACCCAAATCGTTTTTCAACCAATGAGATCCGTTGAATAAAATCTGTTCTGAACATTTTATAGCCGGTTTCCATATCGGTCAGATTCAGGTTGGTGAACATATTACTTAGGGTAGTGAGAAACTTGTTACCGATCGAATGCCAGAAGAACAGGATGCGGTGTGGATTGCCGCCCATAAAGCGAGAGCCGTAGACCACATCTGCCGAGCCCAGTACAATGGGTTTCAAAAGGGTATTGTACTCACCCGGATCGTACTCCAAATCGGCATCCTGCACCAACAGGTATTCACCGGTTGCCATGGCAATGCCTGTATGGATAGCCGCACCCTTCCCCTGGTTTACATCGTGCCTGATATATTTAAAATAATTGAACGTAACCTCTGTGGTATTGGTCATATAGCTATTAATGGCCCCCTCTGTATTATCGGTACTGCAATCATTCACAATAATCACTTCCTTCTCTATATTCCGCAGCAGCTTTACTTCATTAATGCGATCAAGGATCTGCGCAATCGTCTTTTCTTCGTTGTACGCCGGTATAATGATGGAGAGCCGTCTGATCACCACTTCTGTTTTGGCCATCCGTTGCTCTACCAGCTCTGGCTGCACATAACTTTCCCTATCGGGTTGTGTAATAACGCCTGACATAAAACATATTTAGTTGGTTACTGTATTTGTTGGGTCAGGGCAGCTTTGGCCGATCGTCGTAATTGTCGCTCTAGTTTCACCCCCGCAAAGGCCAGCAGAATAAATGCGCTGTTGAATACGAGGTGTTGTTTCCAGGAAAGCAAAGAGATAATACCACCGCAACTGCACGGCAATTCTTTATAAAAGCTTAGAACACCGGCCACATAAATCGTAAAGGCGATCATCAGAGCCATTGAAGCATATAAGCCTTTCAACCGCCAGCGGGGTATTATTAGTAATACGCAAACTATAAATTCCGTAAGGGGAAGTGCCCACACAACGATGGATGCAAATGGTTTTAAAATGGGATTGTCAATCAGTTGATCTTTGAATTCGTAATAGTCTATTAATTTGCTCAATCCTGTATACAAGAACAGGATGATAAACAACATGGAAATGATCTCTACAATAGTACTTTTCGATAGCCAGGTAAACGTGAGGATACGCAGCAAGCCATGCTGCTTTTGCATTACAGGCCCTTCCATAGTTAAATGGTTGATAAGTTTAAATAGTTGTTCTTGTGCGTTTCGACTCCGCTCAACGCTTTATGCCGATCCTTCGACTCCACTCAGGATCTATCGGTTCAATTTGCCGATGCTGCAGTAGTTAGACAACCACGGCGTACCGGCGGAAACCTTATTCAAGAATTTATGTAAGAGCTTAAAAATTTATTGTTGCTGGTGAGTTTTTTGCCTGCAGCTTGTAGTTGGGAGCTTGCAGCGGACCATCGTTGATTCATTCATTCATCTCATGCAAGTTACATCCCCTTCTTATCGATTTTTGCCCCGTTCTTATAGCTAATTGCTCGAATATTGTAGATTAATGATGGACACATTACTGAAAGCCCTAACCATACAACGCCTGCCACTCTGTAGGCGTTAAATTGAACTCCTTCTTAAACGCTGCCGCATACGCACTTTGGGAACGGTAAAAACATTTGCTGGCCACTTGCTTTTTCGTAAGCCCGGTTTCCAGGAACTTCTTACTGGCTTCTAAGCGCTGGCGCACCTGGTATTCCTTAATACCATAGCCAAACACGGCTTTAAACGCCTTCTCCACCGCATTGCGGTTGGGGGCGCATACCTGTTCTAATAATTCGGAAGCTGTTTTGTAACGGAGTGGATCGGTATCCAAATGTTGTTTAATACACCGGATGGCATCCAGCACATACTTCGAGTGAGGCCGTACTTTCTCTAGCATGGGACAAGGTTTTAACTTGTTAAAAAGGTTTACTGTGCGGGCACGGTCAATCGTCTGGCTGCTAGTAAGGTTTATCCGTATGTGAGGGGGAAATGCTATTGGGTTTGTCGTAACTCGTCTACCTTTTGCTTTATTTCATTCAACACCTTTTCTCCGGCGCCCTTCAACACCTTGATGTCATCCCAGTTCACCGCCTTCTTCAACAACTGGCCAATGGTGATGATATCATTATAACGCAACACATGCAGCGCCCGCGTACTCAGGTTCAGCTGCTCTATGCTTACCTTGTACAGCTGCTTGTCTATCTCCATGGCCTGTATATGCCCGGCCAGCCAACCGGCCAGCGCCTGGCACTTCTTAAGATCGAAGTGGGCAATGCTCCGCTGAATGTGTATTATGTCTGGGGCGTATCTGTCCATTGTTGTCGGTTATGGAGTGTAAGCAAGTTAGTGATTGCCGTTTTACGTGATCCGGCTATTGTTTTACATTTTTATGGGGTAGGGGTTAGGGTTGCTCGTCTTTTAACCAGTCTGTAGGAGATCGTTTGAAATGTCGTTTAAAGGCGGTGCAATAGGCGCTTTGTGATTTGTACTTGCTTTTTGTCGCTACATGTTTTATCTGCATGCCATTCCGTAAGTATTGCTTCGATTGTTCCAGCCTTACTTTAACCAGGTACTCTTTAATGCCATAACCGGTAATCTGTTTAAAGGCCTTCTCTAACATGTTACGGTCGGCATCTGCCCGTAATAGCCATATTTCCCGTAGGGTTTTATAGGCCAATGGATGGTCATCCATATACTGTTGTAATGTTTTAACGCTGTTGCGCACATACATGCTATATTTTTTTGACTGCATGGTAAAAATCAGGTCTATGCCAGGGACTAAAAAACCGAGGCTGTTTGTCCTTTTAATTGCAAGTTAATGCGCTGCATTTTACATTTTTGGGCCAACAGTTCATACTTTGCACTTTTTTCAATATTTTTTTCAATTTCTGTGCAAAGTATGACTGGCAGGGCGTTCCAGCGGTTCAAACCGGTGCTATTAGCACCATTTTTACATACAAAAAATCGACATTCACCTACATGGCTATCCACCCGGTTCAGATAAAGGGTAGGTTTGCCAACTCAACAATTTGCCCGTATACTATGAAGCCCCTATGCCCTTTGCACTATTTGATCCTTTTATTGTCCCTTTTGATCATTGAGTACAGCAACGCCCAAAGCGTGGCCATCAATACCGATGGCTCCGTGGCCAACGGCACCGCCATCCTCGATTTGAAAAGCAATTCCAAAGGCCTGCTGATCCCCCGCCTCACAACCGTACAACGTACCGCCATTGTTTCACCGGCTACCGGTTTGCTTGTGTTCGATACCGATACCAGTATCTTTTGGTTTTTCGATGGCGCCGTTTGGAAAAAGCTTGATGCGGCCGGTAACAACTGGTCCATTACCGGCAACAGCGGCACTACGGCCGGCCCACAGTTCATCGGTACCACCGATGCGGTGGATGCCGTCCTTAAAACTAATAACACCGAAAGGATGCGCTGGCTTTATGCTGTCAACCCAAATAACAGCATTGCCCTCATTAACTCTGGCGATTTGACCGTAAACGGCGTGTCCGTTGGCCGCGGCCCCGGCAATGCGGTGAGCAATACCACCACCGGTAACCAGGCCTTGTTTAGTAATACTACCGGCACCAACAATACCGCCTTTGGCGCCCAGGCTTTGTATTACAATACCAGCGGCGGCTATAATACGGCTTTGGGGTATCAGGCCCTGGCCAGCAATACCACCGCCAGCCAGAACACCGCAGTGGGTCATTTTGCGTTATATGTAAACTCCACTGGTTATGCGAATACGGCCGTGGGTTTAAGTTCCCAGTTTTCTTCCACCTCCGGCTATGGCAACAGCTCGCTCGGCGCCAACGCGCTGTTCAACAACAGCACCGGGTACGATAATACGGCCGTAGGGGTAGGGGCCCTCGGCGCTAATATCTCCGGGAACAATAATATAGCGGCCGGCCGCGTAGCCATGAACAGCAATACCATTGGTATACAAAATGCCGCTATTGGCGCAACGGCCCTGGCCAATAATACCACCGGTAATTACAATACCGCTATCGGCTACGGTGCGTTGAATACCAACGGTACCGGCAACAACAATACAGCCCTGGGCTACAATGCCAATGTAGCTACCGGCAACCTCTCCAATGCCACCGCCATCGGCAATGGCGCGGTGGTAAATGCCAGTGATAAAGTAGTCATAGGCAACAGCAGCGTTACCGTTATCGGCGGTCAGGTTGGCTGGAGCACCCTCAGCGATGGCCGGTTCAAAACCAATATAAAAGAAGATGTACCAGGCCTCGATTTCATTGTACAATTGCGGCCCGTAAACTATAATTTCCTGGCCCGTAAATATGAAGATCATATCTCCCAACGCCTGCCGGACAGTATAAAGAACAACCCAGCCCGCAAAGCAATGTCATATGCTTCCGCAGAACAGGTCCTGCACACCGGTTTTATTGCGCAGGAAGTGGACCAGGTGGTAAAGAAGAATGGCTATCATTTTAACGGCGTTCATACCCCCAGCAGTGAAACCGATAACTACAGCATCACCTACGACGAGTTCGTTGTTCCGCTGGTAAAAGCCATGCAGCAGTTGAATACAAAAGTGGAAACGCTTTCCAAAGAAAATGACCTGCTGAAAAAACAACTCCTTGAAATCACCCAACGCCTGAACAAACTGGAAGCCCGTTAATCACAAACCCTATGACTCGATATATACCCTTTTTATTATTGGCTGCAGGCTTGCCCATCTGCACCCGCGGCCAGTTTACCAATAGCGGCGCGCAGGTAGTGGTATCAGGCGGTTACCTGGTAGTTGATGACCTCAATATGGTGAACAATGGTACCTTCTCCCATAATGCGGGAACTGTTACCTTCTCCGGGAATAACAACACGGCTATTGCCGGAACCGGTACCACGCAGTTCTATGCCCTGCAGCTGAACAAACCAGGTGCCCAACTGCAATTACAAACCAACATCAACATCGATAACCAGCTGCTGTTCACCAACGGCCTGCTCGATCTGAATAACAACAACATCACCCTGGCGCCATCAGCTTACCTCAATGGCGAAAGCGAGAACAACCGCATTACCGGTACTACCGGCGGCTATGTGGAAATAACCAATGTGCTGAATGCCCCGGCTGCTGCTAACCCCGGTAACCTCGGCGTGGTCATCACTTCGCCTGCCAGTCTGGGCAGCACCGTTATTCGCCGTGGTCATGTGTCGCAAAGTAATGGCCTCGGGATGCTCAATTCCATTTTCCGGTATTACGACATCATGCCCGCCAACAACACGGGCTTAAACGCCACCATCGGCATCAACTATTTCGATGCAGAATTGAACGGGCTGGGGGAGTCCATCCTGTCGGTATACAAAAGCCCTAACACCACCTCCTGGAGCGATCTGGGCCACAATACCCGCAATACCGCCACCAACTATGTCGATCAGATCAACGTTGCCAGTCTGGCCCGGTTCACCCTTTCTTCTGAAATGTTTTTACTACCAGTAATGATCAATGACCTTCATACCAAATGCATCAACAACCAGGTGGTCATCACCTGGCAAAGCCCGGGCGTTATCAACACCGGCACATTCATCATCAGCCGCAGCGCCAATGGCATCCAATGGCAGCCCGTGGCCACCATCCCAATAACCAATAGCCATACCTACGCCTACACCGATGCCCAGTCGTTCAACGGCGCCTGGTACCGCATTACCACCGAAGAATCCAACGGCCATCAAACCGTTTCCCCTGCCGTACAAAGCAACTGTGGCGTAAACGAAGCCGCCCGCGTATTCCCGAACCCGGCTTACAGCAATGCCTGGTTACAATTAGAAGCCGCCGCCAAAACAACCGTCATCATGCACCTGTACGACCATACCGGCGCCCTGGTAAAACTCAATACCGCCAATGCCTCCGTAGGATTGAATCAATTCGATCTACAAATGAATTCTTTACCGCAGGGGATTTATTCGTTGGTGGTGCATTGGGGGAACGGGGAGGTGAAGACGATTAAAGTGGTTAAACTGTAGCCTCCCCCCGACCTCCGCCAGCTGGCGGAAGGGGGAGGAATACAGCCTCGCGCAAATATTCGACCTAATAACATTTAAAGGTTCCTTGCAGTAAAATCCCGAATAGTCGAGCATTGCGGACTAGTGATTAGGTTGAAACACTCCCCCTCCACCGGAGGGGGCCGGGGGGAGGCTTGCCCTTCTCGTAAATAAAATTTAATCTACTAAGTGTCGAAAGAACACCTAAATAAGGTAAATTCACCTACCTAAAAACGATGCTATGCCCGGGGATTCTCTCAATGTAAACAGCAAAGCTGTTACGCAAAATACATATGATGCTATTGTAATTGGTTCCGGAATCAGTGGCGGCTGGGCCGCTAAGGAACTTACCGAAAAAGGCCTGAAAGTATTGATGCTCGAACGGGGCCGGAATGTTGAACACATCAAAGATTATAAGACTGCCAACCTAAATCCGTGGGACCTACCACACCGCGGTACGGAAACGGACCAGCAACGGAACGACTTCCCCGTCGCCAGCCGCGACTGGGCCGGTGGTACCATCGCCTATGAACAGCTGATGGGCTACTGGACCAATGAAAAGGATTGTCCGTACGTGGAGAAGAAGCCCTTCACCTGGTGGCGCAGTTACCAGGTAGGCGGTAGGTCTTTATTGTGGGGCCGGCAAAGCTACCGCTGGAGCGATTTCGACTTCGAAGCTAACGCCAAAGATGGCCATGGGGTCGACTGGCCCATCCGCTACCGCGACCTCGCCCCCTGGTACGACCACGTTGAACGCTTCGCCGGCATCAGCGGTTCCAAAGAAGGACTGCCCCAATTGCCCGATGGCCAGTTCCTGCCTCCCATGGACCTCAATTGCGTGGAGAAGGACGTGAGTGACCGCATCAAAAGCCATTATAAAAATCAACGTCATCTCTTTATAGGCCGCGTGGCCAATCTCACCGCGCCCATCGAGGGCCGTACCCAATGCCAGTTCCGCAACCGCTGCTGGGAAGGATGCCCCTTTGGCGGCTATTTCAGTACGCAGTCTTCTACGTTGCCCGCAGCCGTTAAAACCGGTAACCTAACGGTAAGGCCCTGGTCAATCGTCACCAAACTCATTTACGACAAAGACGCCAAACGCGCCAAAGGCGTTGAAGTGCTGGATGCCGAAAGCAACAAAACTTATGAGTTCTATTCCAAGATAGTCTTCGTATGCGCCTCCGCCCTCAACAGTACCTGGGTACTGCTGAACTCCGCCACCGACACCTGGCCCGGCGGCTTAGGCAGCAGCAGCGGCGAACTGGGCCATAACCTCATGGACCATCACTACATGCTGGGCGCAAAAGGACTCGTTGAAGGCTTCGAAGATAAATACTACTATGGCCGCCGCGCCAATGGATTCTACATCCCCCGTTTTGCCAACCTGTTTGGCGACAAACGCAATTTCCTGCGCGGCTATGGCTACCAGGGCAGTGCCAGTCGCGATAACTGGCAACGCGACGTAGCCGAACTGGGCGTAGGCGCCGAACTAAAACAAGCCCTCTCCGAACCCGGTGCCTGGCACATCGGCGCCACCGGTTTTGGTGAAATATTACCTTACCACGATAACAAGATCTCACTCGATCCCACCGTAAAAGATAAATGGGGCCTGCCCGTGCTGGCCATGGATGCCGAATTAAAAGAAAACGAATGGGCCATGCGCAAAGACATTGTACAGGAACTGGTAGCCATGTTTGAAGCCGCCGGCGTAAAAAACATCACCACCTGGGATAGTAAAGGCTATGCCATCGGCCAGGGCATTCATGAAATGGGAACCGCCCGCATGGGCAAAGATCCCAAGACGTCAGTCCTCAATGCGCATAACCAGGTCTGGGATGCCCCCAACGTCTTCGTCACCGATGGCGCCAGTATGGTTTCTTCGGCCTGTCAGAACCCGTCGCTTACTTATATGGCTTTGACTGCAAGAGCGGCTGATTTTGCTGTAAGTGAGTTACGGAAGCAGAACCTGTAGGGCAGAAGGCAGAAGGCAGAGGGCAGAGAGAAATACACACCATCGCGGCCAGGTTGCATTTGGATTGTATTTCTATTGCCCATTGCCTATTGCCTTTCATCTCTGCCCTCTGCCCTTTGCCTTCTGCCTTTTCCCATTGCCTTTCCTCTCTGCCTTCTGCCCTCTGCCTTCTGCCCTCTCACTCACTCCGCTTTGTTCTCCTTCCGCCACTCACTAGGCGTCAACCCAAACTCCTTTTTAAACAAAGAGGTAAAGTGCGTCACGTGGCTATACCCTATATGATATGTAATATCGGTAATAGCCATGGAGGTAGTCAACAACAGCTGCCTGGCTTTTTCAAGACGCAGATGCTGCAGATAGGTATGGATGGGATTGCCATATAATTCCTTAAACCCTTCTTTGAGCTTTGCTTCATTGATGCCCACCTGCCGGGCAAGATGTGGAATGGTAATGTGCTGGTCGAAGTTTTCGTCAAGAATCGTTTTGGCCTGCCGGATATACGTGATATCCTGTTTACTCAAGGGCATAAAATAAGGTTTAAAATGCTACCCGTTTGTCTGATCCCGGGATGCATACGGAGATTAACAAACGAAAATAATAAAAAACTGTTTATGAATGTGAACACCCACCTCTTCATTTAAGCAAAGAGGGGAGTACCCGGGACGGATAGCCTGTATATATTCGGTTTTGGAAGTATTGGAGGGGAGCAGTATAACAGGGACCCATATATAATTTACTGAAATTTTTGCATACGCAGATGGTAGTTGGTCAAAAACTGTTTATAATTTTCCCGCAAATAAAGGAAAACATGTACCCCTGACTGGTTGTTGATCGTACTGCGTTTAAACCCAAATTGGTTAGCCAGATTAATGTAGTACTTATCTCTCTCATGCAGCTGCCATACAATTCGTTTCACCTGCTGGTGCGAGAAAAAATAATCCAGGCTGCAGAACAAAGCGTACGCACTCCAGTAACGGATGTGCATAACCGGGTGCGATACCACCAGCTTCATGGCGTGGTCACCCGGTTCAAACAAATGTACGCCGCCTTCCCGCGCATCACATTGTTTGTCGCCATCACAAAGCTCTATCAAAAAGGAAGGCTGTTCGTTGATAAGTCCCACAAAGGGTTGGGCAAAATCGCATTGCAGCATGATAGATAACGTTTCGCGTAAATACTTTTCGGGCAAATGCGAAAGGGAAGTGAGGCGGCGCCCGAACTCGCGTTGCAGCCATTTGCCTATATAGCGCCAGTCGTCGGGTAACGATAAGGGGCGTAAGGTGATGGTTGTGGTGGGCGAAAGCGCTCGTTCAAATACAGGTTCGTATTTGTTGTTAGGTGTAAGTGATGTGTATAATGGCATACTGGTCATGGTAACAATCGCTCTGTTTAATGGATATTGCCTTGTAATAGCTGGTTCAGTAAAGGGAATAAAAACCCCGGAGACCTTAATAAGGCGCTTAACCGGAATTGGGAAGTAGTTGCTGGGACCGCCATAACACGCGGTGCTGGCAATATAAATAATCGGTTGTATTTGAGCTTATGAAATCGGGAGAAAATTAGCGTTAACCATAAATTCACACCTGCTTATTCGTTTCGGCAAACCATATTGCGGGTATATTTAATAACTTAGAGCGTTATGTTGAATCAAAAACGCCTTGCACTCTTCTTGCTGATAGGGCTAACGGCCTGTAATCAAAATCACGATAACGGCAACACCCCCGGCTTTGCCAATACGCCACAGGAATACCCGGTAAATGATCCAACACTGATTGAAGCATCGGGCATTGCCGACAGCAAGGCCAACCCCGGTTATTTATGGGTAGAGCAGGACAGTGGCAACCCACCCGACTTAACCTTGTTGCAACATAATGGCACGGTGTTGAAAACGATACACCTGGCCGATGCCCAGAACCGTGATTGGGAAGACATTGTGTTAGGGGGCGGTCCTGTCCCCGGTAAACAATACCTGTACATTGCAGAAACGGGCGATAACCTGCTGGCATACGATGATTATACCATCTATCGGTTGGAAGAACCGAAGGCAAACGTGGATACGGTGCGGAACGTAGACAGGATCAGTTTCTTTTATCCCGATGGCAGCCACAATGCCGAAGCCATCCTGGTAGATCCCGATACCAACGACATCTACATCATTACCAAAACCGATCTGCATTCAAAGCTGTTTAAGTTACCGGTAATCAATAGTACCAAAGGAATGAACGAGGTACAGGAAGTTGGGGAGCTGCCCTATAACTATGTGGTGAGTGCGGCTATTTCACCCAATGGAAAAGAGATAGTAGTAAAAACCTACGATGCCATTTATCATTACCCGCGTACAGCCGGCGAAACCATTCCCCAAACCCTGCATAAAAAATATACCTCCTTACCCTATCAACAGGAACCCCAGGGCGAAGCCATCGTTTTCGATAACAGCGATTCGGGTTATTATACTATTAGTGAAAAGGGGTTGGCATCGTCGGTGAAGTTGTATTTCTATAAGAGAACAAAATAAGAAAGGCCCCACAGCGCGGCAGGAGCCTCCCCCCGGCCTCCGCCAGCTGGCGGAAGGGGGGAGAATACACCCTCGCGATCATATTTCAACTTCATAAACTTTTCAGCAGAAAGAACTAAGAACAAAAAAGGCCCCCGATGTATCGGGAGCCTTTTTTAAATGTATTTAAACTTTAAACTTTCAACTTTCAACTTTCAACTTTCAACTATATTAATCGTACTTACGTCCTTTACTATACAACACCTCTCTATAAGAAAGCGCCAGCGTAAACTGGAAATAAGTTTCTTTTACTAAGTTATTCGCCATCGTACCTCTGGTACCACCTTCAGCGGCGAGGTGAAAGGCGAGGCCACGGCTTACATAACCACCATAACCAAGGGTAGCACCCATTTCTTTTATCTGCTGGCCTTTAACCTGCAGGTATGATTGGCCGGTAAACAAACCAGCCTGGAAATAACTTTTCTCGGCAACTAAACCATACCGTTGAACCTGGTTGCTGAACTGCACACCGGCAGAGTAGCGGTCGCGGTCAACCATGGTCCAGGTAGTACCGCCGGGGTTCATGCCGTTCCAGTTGGCGCGGCTATAGTCAACGGTAAAAGTGGTACGGCCTTTATTTACGAGGGCAATGCCCGCATCGTATTGCCAGGGTAAGGTGAACTTGTCGTCACCGAGGTCTTTGTTCGATTCAACCACGCTGGTGCCTTCCTGTACGGTCAATGTTTTGCTTACGTCCAGGTCGGTTTTGGTGGTTACTTTTCCACCCACAGAGAATTTCCAGTTCTTGCTGATGCGGTTGCCATAGATGGCGCCGCCTTCAAACCGGAAACCGCTGTAGTAATTGGTTATCTGTGAAATAATAGGTGTGGAAAGGGTAACGCCCTGCAGGGTTTCTATCTGGTTAATAGAACCGAAGATGAAATTGGAACGGAGGCCCAGTGCCAGGTGTTTGCCAACGGCAAAGGCATTGTTCCAGAAAATATTGTGTAAACCGCCGTTGCCATCATACAAACCCGTGTAGGTAGCGTTGCTGCCTTCTATGCTTTTTTGTGCGGTGTAGGAATAGTTCACCAGCGTATAAGGTTTGAAACCGATGCTGCTGGCCCAGTGTTTGTTTATTTTGGCGGAAACGGAAATGCGTTTAATAACGAGGTCTTTGGCTTTGTTGTTATCGGTGGTGATGGCATCGCCTTTGAAGGTAACGGTTTTGCCAATCAGGGCGAGATCAACCTGGGCCAGACTTCTTTCCAGGCCAATCAGCGAGGCCGGGTTTTTATTGATCAGAAAACCCGGGGTGGCCAACAGGGCTGTGGAGGTGTAGCCCATACCGCTGCTGCGATCCGGGTCCTGGTCCTGAATTTCACCAATGCCGTATGCAGAATAAGGCGAGCTCAGGTTCTGTGCACGTAAGGTGCCCATACACGCCACAAAAACCCCGGTCAGTATAAATATCTTTCTCATTATATAGTGGTTAGTCAATTGTCAGAATGTTTAAGACCAGTTTGGTTTCGTATTGCGTGTTTTGCCGGCTGCCCATTACTCCGCGGGTGATCTCCTTGGCTGTTTGTGCATCGTCCTGTATAATGAACAGTCCCATATCCTGACTGCCCGACGTGTTCAGTAATGAGTTGATGTAACTGGTTACGTTGAACGTATAAGACGTATTGGCTCCGTACATGAAATCGATGAAAGGGGACACGTATTGAATGCCTTGGCCGGTTGAATCGAGCAGGGCACTGCCGGGGGTATTGGAGGCATCGGTTATTTTCAACTGCAGCGGATTGGGCAGGCTGTTGGTAAAATAATCGTAGGTGCCTTTTACTGGTTTTAAGATCAGCCGGGCATCCATCAGTCGTACCACATCGTCTATTTTAAGAACGTCGCGCAGGGATGGGAATCTGGCTTTCAGATAAACGCCGGTGCCGGCCTGGGTAATAGCGAACGGATTGGCGTTGCTGGCAAAGAACTCGTGCTGGCCCCGCGTAGTAGGTTCCAGGGTAGTACCGGTACGATCGGTGAGTATGCGGTTATACTGGTAGCTGGTACGGGTTATGATGAAATCGAGGAACTTATCGATTTTGGAAGGAATGGTTTGGTGAAAGTACAGTCTTATGCGAACACTGCTATCGGCCAGGTTGAAGCCATATACTGCGCCGGGGGTGTTGGTGGCCGGAGCAATGGTTACGCCTTTAAAATAATCCAGGAAGTTGGTTTCATTGGCGAACTGGGTGGCTTTGGTGCGGATCTTATCGTACCAGTCCTGCCCGGTGGCTTGCGGCAGTCTTATTTTTACCGAATCGCGGGGGGTAGGGCGAATAGCCTGGCCGTAGGAGCCGATTGGCTGTTTGGGCAGGATATTCACTTTTGAATTATTATAAAAAAAGGTAAGGAAAGTATAGTCGGGCTGTTGGCTCAGCTCATTTACGTTGATGGCAAAAGGTTTGGTGGTATCGCCATAATAGTAACCGCTGGGGCGCATATACAACACCAGGGAATCGAATACGGCGCTTTTAGGCATCAGGGTGGCCACATCTTCGCTGAGGGTGGGCGGGCCTACCTGAAAAACGGTACTGGCGACTGTTTTGCCGGTATAGTTGTCGAAGAAATTACCTATCAGGGCAAATTCATTGTTGTTGGTGGTAAAGGAGTCCAGTACATAGCTGGATAATTGCACGGCAACCGTATCTACTGTAATAATGCGGGTATGGCTTTCAGCCAGTTCGGTACCCACCTGTACATCTTTTTTATAACACGATGACAACAGGCTGGTGAACAGTAAGCAGTAAGTCAGAATGAAAGGTACCCTTTTGTGTATACGCATATTATGGTTAGTGAGTGAATTTTTAAGCTAAAATCAAGGTTTTAGGTTCAATGTATACCGCATAGCGAGGCATTTCCCCGACGGGTCGGGGTAGCGCGGTGTAAAGTAATGGAATATAAGGTTTATAGTTTCTGTGTTGGGCAATATTTGTTATCATTTTAACACCTCTTTGTGTTCATTTAAACCGCCTTCGCTATAGCTTCGGCCCTCCTTCTCCGCCCTTCGCCCGCCGAAGCCTTGGCGTAGGCGGGGAGTTCTTTGCAATTTATCAGCAGACGACTTCGAAATTTTGTTATTATATATTATTGCCACCGAATAATCGGCGAAGCTATTATTTTTGCCGGTGGAAACTAAATTTCAAATGTGCAACCGAAATTGTGCAAATTTGCAAATTTATAATAAGCACCTGAAAGATTGCAAATGTGAGCATAGGAAAATGAAGCGGGTGGTGAAAATTGTTAATACTTGGTTAATCTTGTGGTTTACAGCAGTTAACGTGTTGGTTGTTTCTGTAAGCTTGCAGCTTTTTACCAGATAAGATTGTTTTAAGTAAGCTTTATGACTTAAAGGAAACTCTCACCCCCTCTATTGGAGGGCGACGGGGGAAGGCTATAAAGATTATTATTATATATTGGTCGACTAGATAACCTTATTGATCTATTTTATAAAGTTGTTTGGAATACACAGAAATATTTTTACCTGCCGAATTATTAAATTAAAAAACTGACGCATGTGAAAATGCCGGCCGTGATCGGGCAAATCGGCTTACCCGCATCACTGGCGATGTTTTAAAAAAAAACAGAAAAAAACTCAAAATGAAGAATGTTCTAGTTTACTCCCTGGCCCTTGTGATTGCTACAGCACCACTGCTCATTAACACTGCTTGTAATAAGAGTTCCAGCAGTTCAAGCGACTTAGTGGGTAACTGGGCAATCAGTGATTTTTTTGATGGTCCTGCCCGTAGTGAAGCCGTTTCATTTCAAATTGGCGATACGGTGTTTGTTGGTACTGGTTTGTCAGATATTAAACGTTTTGCTGATTTCTGGAAATATTCCCTGGATAAAAAATACTGGACACAGATCAAAGATTTCGGTGGTGGCCTGCGCAGCTCAGGTGTAGCCTTTGCCCTGGGTAACAAAGGTTATGTAGGAACCGGATACAATGACAGTGTTAACTATAAAAAAGATATGTGGGAATACAGCGTTGACAGCAATGGCTGGGCCAAAAAGAACGATTTCGGTGGTACTGCCCGCGTTGATGCCGTAGCATTTGTAGATGCCAATGGCAAAGCTTACATCGCTACCGGTTACGACGACAACTACCTGAAAGATGTTTGGCAATACAACCAGGCTGCTGACAGCTGGACTCAAAAAGCCGGTATCGCCGGTTCAAAAAGAAGAGAAGCTGCTACTTTCACTATAAATGGTAAAGTATATCTCATCAGTGGTAACAACAACGGTTCTGCCCTGAACGATATGCAGGTGTACGATCCCAATGCCGATAGCTGGACTCCCATGAGAAAGCTCACCAACACCAGCGATGACAGCTATGATGATAGTTACACTTCTATCATCCGTTACAATGCCGCTGCATTCGTGATCAATGGTAAAGGTTACCTGGCTACCGGTGAAAACGGAAGCCTGAACGCTCACACCTGGGAGTATGACGCAGCTGCTGACCAATGGACTGAAAAAACAGCCTTCAGCGGTACTGCCCGTACCGGTGCACTCGGTATTTCTTTGGGTAATGGCGCACATGGTTATGTACTGGCCGGCCGCAGCGGTACACAGCCTTTCGATAACATGTATGAGTTGCAGCCAGACATTGCAGATAATGACCAGGACAATCTCTAAACAACATATGTTGGTACTGCTGGCAGCGATCCTTATTGCTGCCGGCAGTTCTTTTTATTTTCTGGTTGTACAAAAGCCAGCCACCCCCGCTAATAATTTACACTACTCCACTTTTAAAACTGAACATGGCTGGGGGTACGATATTTTGGTCAATGACAGAATAGTCATTCACCAGCCCATGCTGCCAGGCAAAGCGGGCTTCAATGGATTTACCACCGAACAGGAAGCCGGTACCTACGCGCAAAATGTTATAGAAAGTATAAAATCAGGTACACATCCCTTCTTTGGGCAAAAGCAGACGCAACGGTCCGGCGTCTCAAGTGCTCAATCGAAGTAATGACCAAGGACAAGATCCGGGGTGCCCTTGCAGCTGTGCTGGGGTTTAAACCGGTTAAAACAATTAAACACAAACTGCTGGTAATAAGCGTGCATGCGCTGCTCTGGGGCCTGTTTCTCATACTGCCCCTGTTCATATACCGCATCCGCATCCCCGATGCCAGCTTTTACTACCGCGAGGTCATTAACAAATCCTTCCTCATTGGTCTTTTCTATTTCAACTTTTATTTCCTGTTGCCGCGTTTATTCCAAAATCGGAAATTATTCAGTTACTTTTTAAGCATCCTGGGAGCCCTGGCATTTATCTGCATACAACAATTCGTGCTGGAAGTATATGTGTTGAAAACGCACGCCAGGCGGTTCCCACCCTTTTATCGTATGTATTCGCGGCCGTTTATAGCAAAGGCCATTAACGTAGAGGGACCTATCCATGTAAATTTTCCCGGTATTGGGGATGAACCGCCGCCGCCACCCCCATTCATGCACCAGCGCTATCCGCGCATGTTGTACATGATCACGCTCAAAGACGCCCTGGGTTCGGGCATTGTGATCCTGCTGTTAAGCGGGTTTATAAAACTGGCGCATTCCTTATTCATCAGCGAGAAACAGAAAAAGCTGCTGGAGAACGAACGCCTGAATGCCGAACTGAACTTTTTAAAACTGCAGATAAACCCTCATTTCCTGTTCAATACCCTCAACAGCATTTATTCGCAGGCGCATTTTAAATCGGAACAAACAGAACACAGCATCCTGAAGTTCTCGCACATTATGCGCTATGTGTTGTACGATTCCAACGCCGATAAAATACCGCTGTCGCAAGACCTGGAATACATCAGCAATTACATAGACCTTCAGCAACTGCGCCTGTCGAAGAACATCACCGTTCACTATGCGGTTACCGGGGCCGTAGCGGGCCTGTCTATTGCGCCGCTGCTGCTGATCACCTTTATAGAGAATGCCTTTAAACACGGAATCAGTTATACCGCACCATCGGAAATAAAAATAGCTATTGCCGCAACAGGCAAATCGCTATTGCTAACAGTGGAAAACGCCATTACCCAGTTAAACAGGACCACCACCGGCGGGGTAGGGCTGATCAATGCCCGCAGAAGGCTGGCCGTATTATATCCCGACCGTCACCTGCTGCAGGTGGTGGAGAACGATCATCTGTATATTGTTAATCTGAAAATCGAATTGGACCATGAGAATTAATTGCCTTATTATCGACGATGAACCCTGGGCGCTCGACCTGTTAGAAGACTTTATTCAAAAGGTCCCGTATTTGAACCTGGTAGCCCGTTGTGAAGGGCCGGTGGAAGCCTTTCCGTATTTTGAAAAAGAGGAAATAGACCTGGTTCTCCTCGACATTCGCATGCCCGACCTCAGCGGTACCCAGTTCCTGAAAACGCTGAATAAAAAACCGGCCGTGATCTTTGTTACCGCGCACAATGAATTTGCCGTGGAAGGGTTTGAACTGGATGCCATCGATTACCTGTTAAAGCCTGTCCCTTTCGACCGGTTTATGCTGGCCGTGAATAAAGCGTATGAGTATATCAGCTATCGAAAAACGAAGTCGTTGCTGAAGAAAGACGACTTCCTGTTTATAAAAACCTCGCACAAGATCCAGAAGATCTTCTACAGCGATATCCTGTACCTGGAAGGCCTGAAAGACTACACCAAAATTCACCTGGTAGACAGCAAGAAACCATTTGTAACGTTGCAAAGCCTCAAGTACTTCGAGAACCGCTTGCCGCACGAAGAGTTTATCCGCATTCACCGCTCGTATATAATTTCCTTACGAAAAGTAGATACGGTTTCCCGTAAGGCAGTGCTGTTGGGGGAAACGGAATTGCCTTGCAGTGAGCATTATCGGAATGTGTTGTATTCGATTATAGGAGAGAAGCTGTAAGGGCAGAGGGCAGAAGGCAGAGAGAAATACAAAAGGCAGTAGGCAGTAGGGTTAAAGGCAATGCTTGTGTTAAGGGATCCCCTCCTGGGAGGGGTAGGGGTGGGTTTAGCCTTCGGAGTGCGAAGCAAACGTGTATTAAATCTCTGCCCTCTGCTTCGCCCGCCGAAGCCTTGGCGAAGGAGGGCCCTTTGCCTTCTGTCCTTCCCCACGAACATATAGAAAACTAAGGATATTAGTAATTAAAAAGAAATTGCTTATATTTGGAAAATCAAAAAACCTGATATAACCATGTCTTATCCCGCATCACTAATAGCATATGCCTTTGTAAAAAAGGGCATCGATGAAGGGAAGTTCGTAACTCAAATGAAGTTGCAAAAGCTGGTCTATTTTGCGCAGGGGGCCCATCTTGCCAAACATGGTACACCGCTTATCAATGAAACTTTTCAGGCCTGGCTATATGGCCCCGTTATCCCCGAAATATACCAGGATTTCAAATTCTACGGAAGCAGCCCCATCACTAATACCAATTCTTATCATCCTACCGGTGTCAATAATGTGCCCTATATCCTCGATGCCGATGCCCTCGATATCATCAATTATACCTGGGAAGTCTTAAAAGATATTTCGGCCATGTCGCTGAGCTATTGGACGCACCAGCCCGATGGCCCCTGGTCGAAGGTTTATATCCCCGATGTAAGAGATACCCCTATCAGCAACAACGATATTAAAAACTACTTCGCCAAACTGCTAATCAGGGCCTAATGGAAACACCGCTTAAGCCAGACCTTGCCCCCGTGGGTGAGGCGAAAGACCTTTTGTATCCTAAGTTGAAAGAGCCGGGCTATCTCAGTGTGAACATCAAGGACACCAATGTGAAAGAGGTGGAAGAGCTCGACCTGAAACAAGCCTACTCAAAAGCGCAGTTAAAAAGACTGCTCGATGACAACAAAGCACGTAAAGTGTTTAGTGTCATTATTTTCGCCATCACCATATTGTGGATGTTCCTGGTGCTGATCATTGTGGTGCAGTGCAGCCGCAAAGTGTTTCACCTGAGCGATGGCGTTTTAATAGCCCTTATTACCACCACCACCGCCAATGTATTTGGCTTCTTCTATGTTGTGGTGAATTACCTGTTTAATAAGGATAAGTCGACTTAAGGGCAGAGGGCCCTCCTTCGCCAAGGCTTCGGCGGGCGAAGCAGAAGGCAGAGAGAGATACACTTCTGCGCGGCAAACCCACCCCAACCCCTCCCAGGAGGGGATTAAATCGGAACCCGGCAACCGGAACCCGGTAACTGACTAAAAAGTTATTCACATTCTTAAGGTAAGGCGGCTGTTTAAAAGTTAAAAACAGTTTATGTCTATTCCCGGACTGGTTATTGTTAGTTTAAAGGGCTATTTTTAATAGATTCTGTTCGGCCCATGCAAAAACCATTAATCGAAATACCGGGAAAACGGCTATGCCTGTTCCTCTTAATAGGCGTGTTTGCGCTACAATCGGCTTTCAACCCTGCTTATGCGGGTAAAAGTGCGGGCGATGGTCCGTATTCAGATACTTCGGCCTCAGCCAGTGCTTCGCATATTTTTTCCATCACCAATAAATTGAATGTGTACGACAGCCTGCACCTGAAGGCAATGGGCTTGTCGAAAAAGGTTTTTACCATGGCCCTGAAAGGCATGGCCAAACTGGTGAAAACCCGGCACATCAAAGACAACCTGCTGGCTATTGTAGATTTCAGTCAGCCCAGCATTAATAAAAGACTGTATGTGATTGACCTGAACACGTATCAATTGTTATACAATACGTATGTGGCCCATGGCATGAAGACGGGCAAGGAAAAGGCCATTTCGTTCAGCAATAAAATGTCATCGAACAAAAGCAGCCTGGGTTTTTATGTAACCGGCATGGCTTACAATGGCAGCAATGGCTATTCCCTGAAACTGCTGGGTATGGAAAAAGGCATCAATGATTACGCCATGAAGCGGGGCATTGTGATCCATGGGGCCGATTATGTAAGCGAAGACCTCATCACTAGCCAGGGTTATATTGGCCGCAGCTGGGGTTGTCCGGCCGTAGCGCCCGAGGTTTCCCAACCATTGATAGACCTCCTCAAAGAAGGCTCCTGCCTGTTTATATACGCTTCCAATACAACATATCAGAGTAAATCATCTTTCGTTAAGTAAGTAAATCAGTCGTAAACGAAACTGTATTTATCCCCTCCTCGGAGGGGTAGGGTGGGTCGAAGGCCGCGACCCTCCTTCGCCAGGGCTTCGGCGGGCGAAGTAAACAGAAAACTGTAAATCCTGAACTCCAAACTCAATAACCTACGAACCCAATAACCGCAACTTAGAACAAACCCACCCCTGCCCCTCCCAGGAGGGGACCCATGATACAAGCATTTCAGATAACTTATTAACAAACAACGCAATTACTGGTAGTAAAAAAGCGTTTTGGTAAAGGGCGCATCCTGTTATCTTTGCGCCTTAATTGAATATATGTTAAAGATCGGTGTATTCGGCGTAGGACATCTTGGCAAGTTTCATCTTAATAACTGGAAGGAAATCAAAGAAGTAGAAGTAGTAGGATTTTATGATCCAAATGATGACGCTGCCCAGGATGTAACAGAAAAGTACCAGCTTCCCCGCTTTTTAGATGTAGAACGGCTGATAGATGCCGTCGATGTTATTGATGTAATTGCGCCCACTCCCCAGCACTTTAACCTGGCCAAGCTGGCTATTAGAAAAGGAAAACATGTGTTTCTGGAAAAACCCATGGCCAATACCATGCAGGAAGCCCAGGAACTGGTGAACCTGGTACAGGAGTCGCGGATAAAACTGCAGGTAGGACATGTGGAGCGGTTTAACCCGGCTTTTTTAGCAGTAAAACAAATGGACCTGAACCCCATGTTCATCGAGGTGCATCGCCTGGCGCAGTTCAATGTACGTGGTACTGAAGTGAGTGTGATCCTTGATTTAATGATTCACGATATAGACATTATCCTGAGCCTGGTGAAGAGTGAAGTAAAACAGATCTCTGCCAGTGGGGTAGCCGTAATGACCGACACCCCGGATATTGCGAATGTGCGCATCGAGTTCAACAATGGTTGTGTGGCGAATCTGACTTCGAGCAGGATCTCAATGAAGAAGATGCGGAAAATGCGGGTATTCCAGAAAGATGCTTACATTGGTATCGACTTTCTGAATAAAAAAACCGAGATCATTAAGCTCAAGTCTCCTCAGGACGTGGACGCCTTTTCCTTCGATCTGGATACCCAGTATGGCAAAAAGACCATAGCCGTGGTAAATCCACAGGTTCCCGAAGTAAATGCGATCAAAAGAGAACTGGAATCATTTCGCGATGCCATCTTAAACAACACCCCAACCGCGGTTTCCGAAGTGGATGGTTACCGGGCCATGGATGTAGCGCACCAGATTTTACAAAAGATCAAAAACAATAATATCACAGTGTAATCCTCTGATGCATTCGGAAAAACGTATCCATAGTACCTGGTACCTGCTTGGTGACTACTTAGCAGCCATAATGGCGTGGATCGTTCTGTACTTTACCCGGCGGTATCTGTTGCACGAAAGTCTTTTTGTAGAACATGAGGTATACCTTAACAACCGGTTTTGGTATGGCATCACCTTTGTTCCCCCCACCTGGATCTTTTTGTATGCGCTGGTAGGCGCGTACCAATCCATGTACAACAAGTCGAGGTTGAACGAATTCATGATCACCCTGCTGTGTTGTATTATTGGTTGTACCATCATTTTCTTTAGCATCGTTATCAACGACCCGCAAAAAGATTACACCTATTTCTACAAAGCACTGCTGGCCTACGTTTGTGCGCATTGGTGCCTTACCTGGATAATAAGAGTGGTTTGGTTGAACCTGGTCCGCAGCCAGCTGCTGCAGGGCCATATGCGTTTCAATACCCTGCTGGTTGGCGGTAATCATGTGGCCGAGAAAATATATTTCGAAACCCGTGAGGGCCTGCGGATCGCAGGCTATCATTATACCGGTTTTGTAAGTGCCGGTGAACCCAATGGCATCAGCAAACATATTCCCTGGCATGGGTGGTTAAACGATATGGAGAAAGTGATCGATGAACGGGATATAAAACTGGTGGTAGTGGCCCTGGATAAAGAAGAAAAAGTGCAGGTAGAACGCGTGGTGAACCGGCTGAGCGAACTGGATGTGGAAGTAAAGATCGTACCCGATGTGCTTGATATTTTGTCGGGATCGGTAAAAACCAGCAACCTGTTTGGCGCCGTGCTTACCGATATAAGATCAGGTTTAATGCCCCAGTGGCAGCTGAATATAAAACGGGTGATAGATGTGACGGTAGCCTTACTGAGTATTGTGTTGCTATTACCATTGATCCTGTATGTGATCATCAGGGTAAAATTTTGTTCACCGGGACCAGTGCTGTATTCGCAGGAGCGGATAGGTTACAAGGGCCGGCCTTTTCGTATTTACAAGTTCCGCTCTATGTACCACCAGGCCGAAAAGAATGGCCCGCAATTGTCATCCACCAGCGACCCGCGGGTAACACCCTGGGGGCGCGTGATGCGCAAATGGCGGTTAGATGAACTACCCCAGCTTTGGAATATTTTAAAAGGCGAAATGAGCCTGGTAGGCCCCCGTCCCGAGCGGGCGTATTATATCAATAAGATCCACCAGCAGGTCCCCTATTACTCCTATCTGTTAAAAGTAAAACCCGGTTTAACTTCCTGGGGCATGGTGCAATTTGGCTATGCCGAAAATGTTGAGGAAATGATAAAACGGATGAAATACGACCTGATCTATATAGAAAATGTTTCCCTGGCGCTTGATTTTAAGATCATGGTTTATACCTTACGCATTATTTTCATGGGAGAAGGAAGATAGGTGAAAGGCTAAAGGTGAAAGGCTAAAGGTGAAAGGCTAAAGCAAAGGCAGCCATAAGCCCAATGTAACAATCCCCTCCTGGGAGGGGTAGGGGTGGGTTGAAATAAGCTGCAAGCAAATACACCTCAGCGCGGCAACTAAAAGCCGAAGGACGCTAAATGCAAAACATAATTTTTTATTTAAGATGAATTTAAAACTTTGGATCACCCCCTTTAGGGGGCTGGGGGTTGGATTGTTGATGATTGCAGGACTGCCTACAATTGGATTTGCTCAAACAGACTATTTTCAACAGGAAGTACATTATAACATTCAGGCAGCCCTAAACGAAAAAAAGCATAGTGTAACAGGTAATCTGTCGGTAGCGTACATCAATCATTCGCCCGATACACTTAGTTTTATCTGGTTCCATTTGTGGCCCAATGCCTATAAAAATAAAAATACCGCACTGGCCAAACAACTCGTGGTGTTGAAGGAAAACGAAAAGCAGGCCAATCCCCTGAAAAAAGACCCGCATGAAGATGTACATGAAAGCGGGTATATCGATGGACTTAAGTTTGAGGTAGACAAACAAGTGGCGGCCACGGCCAGCGATTCTGAAAATATCGACATCATAAAGGTATTGTTACCACAACCCCTGTTGCCCGGCAAACAGGTAACCATTACCACTCCATTCAATGTAAAACTGCCCGATTATTATTCAAGGTCTGGTTACAGCGGACAGCAATATTTTGTTTGCCAGTGGTATCCCAAACCAGCGGTATATGACAACAAAGGCTGGCATCCCATCCCTTACCTCGATCAGGGAGAGTTTTACAGCGAATATGGCAGTTTTAAAGTGGACATCACCGTGCCTGCCGAATATGTAATTGGTGCCACCGGTTCCTTGCAAACAAAAGACGAACTGAACAAATACAAACAAATAGGTATTGAAAATAACAAGGGCGCAAAAGTGGTATCGTATAAAACCACTACGCCCGGTAAATTAAAAACCCTGCAATACACCGGCGATCATATCCTTGATTTTGCCTGGTTTGCCGCTAAGGATTTTGTGGTGCGTTACGATACGCTGCAACTGACACCCAACGATACCATCGATGTGTTTTCTTATGGCCAGCCCAATGGCAACAAAACCTGGAAGAACAGCACCAGTTATATAAAAGATGCCGTGCGTCATTACTCCAACTGGATTGGCCAGTACCCGTACCCCGTGGTGCAGGCTGTTGAAGGACCGAAGAACCAGTCATCGGGTGGGATGGAGTATCCTATGATCACGTTAATTACCAGTCCGAACGCAAAAGAAGAAGAAATGGATGGTGTGATCACACATGAAGTAGGGCACAATTGGTTTATGGGAATTTTGGGTACCAACGAACGCCAGTATGCCTGGATGGACGAAGGCATCAACACCTATTACCAGTTCAGGTATGAAGCAGAGAAATACCGCAGCAACAGCGTTCTTTCTTCCTTCATTCCAAAAGATATAAAAGAGCTGCCCGTAGATGAGTTTCAGGGAAGGATCTATGAAGTGTTGAATTCGATCCCTACAAAACAAGCGATCAATACGCCATCAGCCGCCTTTACGAACAACGAAGACTATGGCATTGTTGAATATGTAAAAACGGCGGTGTTTATGTATACGCTGGAAGCGGCGCTTGGACGTGATACACTGGATAAAGCGATGCAGACTTATTTTAAAGACTGGCAGTTCAAACATCCATCTCCCGAAGATTTTAGAAAGGAAATGGAAACGGCTGCCGGTAAAGACCTCGATACCATCTTTAGCCTGTTGAATAAGGAAGGGAAATTGTTTTAGGAGGTGAGTGGTGAGTGGTGAGTAGTGAGTAGTGAGTGGGCTCGCGAGCTTTGAGATTTCTTTATGATTTTGTGTCTCCAAATTCTCTGCCCTCTGCCCTCTGCTTCGCCCGCCGTAGCCTTGGCGAAGGAGGGCCCATTGCCTTTAAGTTGTATTAACCACATACCATTATGAGAAAGCTTTATCTTCTGGGAATTATGCTGGTCATTAAGTTTTCCGCCATTGGGCAGCAAACTTACTGGCAACAGGAAGTACATTATACCATCGATGTATCCCTGAACGATACCGAACATTCCCTGGAAGGTTTTTTAAAGCTGCGGTATGTCAATCATTCACCCGATACGCTGCGTTTTATCTGGTTTCATTTATGGCCCAATACGTTTAAGAATGACAGAACGGCTTTCACCGAGCAAACCCTGCAAAACGGAAAAACGGATTTCTATTTCTCGTCCCGCGAAAAAAGAGGCTATATCAATCGCCTCGATTTCAGGGCAGGCAGTAATATTCTTAAAACAGAAGATCATCCGCAATACATAGACATCATCAAAGTGAACCTGGCGGCGCCTTTATTGCCCGGTCAGGAAACAGAAATAACCACGCCCTTTCATGTACAGTTACCTGCTAATTTTTCCCGCGGTGGCCATACCGGTCACAGCTACCAGGTAACCCAATGGTATCCCAAACCAGCAGTATACGACCGCCTGGGCTGGCATCCCATGCCTTATCTCGATCAGGGTGAGTTTTATGGCGAGTTTGGCAGTTTTGATGTGCGTATTACGGTTCCGGATAAATATGTAGTGGCGGCAACGGGAGAGTTGCAGAATGAAGCGGAGAAGCAGTGGTTGAAAGAAAGGGCAGAGGGCAGCGGGCAGAGGGCAGAGATGAAAACAAAGGCAGTAGGCAGTAGGCAGTCGGCAGTAGGGAAAAAGCCAGTAGGGAAAAAGCCTGCCTATGCTAAGGCTTCGGCGGTAAAAGCAAAGAGCAAAGGGCATCAACCTCTCCCTCCAATAGAGGTGGGCGGCGGGCGAACAAGAGTTCCGCAAACGTTTAAGACTTTACAGTATATACAGGATAACGTACATGATTTTGCGTGGTTTGCTGATTCCAATTTTGTGGTGAAGCAGGATACTATTCAATTGGCATCGGGCAGGGTAGTGCGGGCGATGAGTTTTTACCGGTCGGGCAAAAGCGAAGCCTGGGGTAAAAGTGTGCAGTATATTAAAGATGCGGTGCGGTTCAGATCGAATTTAATAGGGGAGTATCCATATAATGTAGTAAGTGTGGTGGAAGCGAAAATGGGTTTTGATGGCGGTATGGAATATCCCACCATCACCAGCATTTCACCCGGCATGGGTAGCAAAGATCTCGACATGACCATTGAACATGAAGTGGGTCATAACTGGTTTATGGGCATCCTGGGCAGCAACGAACGCGACCATCCCTGGATGGATGAAGGCGTGAACTTTTATTTTGATGATCGCTACAAAGCCATCAAATACCCCGGACCGGATTACCCGAAATGGCTGGCTAAAAGATTGCCCGATGACCCGAACGAACTCGCTGTTGATGGCATTGCCAAAATCAAAAAAGACCAGCCGGTTGAAACGCCTTCCGCCGATTTTACCTTTTTGAATTATTCGGTTGTGGTGTACCTGAAAACGGGGATCCTGGTAAAACATTTGGAGCATGCCATGGGCACGCCAACCTTCGACAGTTGCATGCGGGCCTATTATAAACAATGGCAGTTCAAACACCCTTACCCAAAAGATTTTCAACAAAGCTTTACAGTAGGTGATGGAAAAGCCGTGAACCAGTTTTTTGATACGCTGCAACAAAAGGGGGGTATCAACCCGATGGTCCACGGTAAAAAGCTAAAGCCTGTGGCGTTGTTCTCCTTAAGAAATTACGACAGCGTAAATTATATCAACCTGATGCCGGTGATGGGGTACAATGAGTACGATCATTTTATGATCGGGTTGGCATTCCACAATTACACCTTCCCTTCGCACAACCTGCAGTATTTTCTGGCACCGATGTATGCAACAGGCAGCAAAGAACTGGTGGGACTTGGCCGGATAGGATATACCTGGCGGCCGAATAAAACCTTTGATAAAATTGATCTGTCGGTAAGCGGCGCGCATTTTTCTACGCTCGATGGAACCGATAGCAATGCCAATAAAATAACCGCCGGTTTTTATAAAGTGGCACCGGCCCTGCGATTCACCTTTGCAAAAAAAGACCTGCGCAGCAGTATAGAGAAATGGCTGGAGTGGCGCAGTTTTTTGATCTGGGAGAATGGATTTCAATATGTGCAGAAGAGTGATGATAATGAGTACTACCCAACAAAGGGAAAGACCACGCGGCGTTATTTGAACCAGTTAACTTTCAATGTAGCCGATTACCGCGTGTTGTATCCGTATGATGTGCAATTACAGGTACAACAAGGCGATGGTTTTTACCGGGCATCGGCTACCGGCAATTATTTTTTCAATTATGCCAATAAAGGTGGTTTGCAAATGCGTTTGTTCGCTGCCAAATTCGGTTATATAGGGGAGAAAACGCTTTCGAAACAATTCAGCACGTATATCTATCAACCCAAGTTAACGGCCGTTCGGGGCAATGAAGATTATACGTACAGCAATTATTTTTTGGGCCGGAATGAAAATACCGGGTTGGCCAGTCAGCAGATCATGATGCGGGATGGTGGTTTGAAATTACGCACCGATCTTTTTCAGGGTTTACAGGGCCGGTCAGACAACTGGATCGCGTCCATAAACCTGGCCACCACCTTACCAAAAGGATTGTTGCCCCTGAACCTGCCCGTGAAAATATTTTTCGATGCCGGCACCTATGCCGAAGCCTGGAAAAAAGACGCCGCCACCAGCCGCTTTCTGTATGTAGCGGGGTTACAGGTGACGATGATCAAGGACCTGTTGAACGTGTATGTTCCTTTATTATACAGCAAGGAATTCAAGGACAACCTGAAAACGGTGCCTGAAGAAAATACATTCTGGAAAAAGATCTCTTTCAGTATAGACATTCACCGGTTTAATATTCATAAAGCCACCGAGAATAAGATCCCGTTTTAGTATCTTACCGGCATCATGTTGCAAAGCAACCTACAATACCTGAATCGCAACCAGGTTGACCCTGTTAAATGGGATCAATGCATTCAAAATGCGCCTAACGGCGTTATTTATGCCTTTTCATGGTACCTCGATCACATGGCGCCCGATTGGAGTGCCCTGGTATTGGGCGATTATGAAGTGGTGATGCCCTTGCCGGTGCGGAAAAAATGGGGAATCACCTATGTGTACAGACCCGGTCTTATTGCCGCACTGGGTGTGTTTGGCCAGTCATTAACGGCCAATCTTGTTTCACAGTTTATCCAGGCCATTCCTGCTTCCATAAAATTGATAGATACCTGTTTGAACGCCGGCAATATCTTTTCCCAACCACCTGAGTTTACCCGGCTGCACAATAATTTTATTTTGTCATTGCAGCCAACTTACGAACAGTTGTACAATGCGTATCGCGACAATATAAAACGCAACATAAAACGGGCGCAAAAACTGAATAACCGGTATGCGGCCGATGTGCCCGTAGAAGAAGTGGTGCGTTTGGCACGGTTGCAACCTCATCGAACCAGTCATTTAACCGAGGCGGATTATGACAACTTCACCCGGTTGTATCATTTTCTGTATGCACAAAAAAAGGCCATCGCCTGCGGGGTGTATACAGCTGCCGATGAACTGGTAGCTTCCTGCGTGTATTTCTTTTCTCATAATCGGGCGTACTACATTTTTGTGGGCAACCATCCCAATGGCAGAACGCAGGGCGCCTCACATTTTTTGATCGACCGGTTTATCCATGACTATGCCGGCACCGGTTTGTTACTCGATTTTGAAGGCGGCGATTTCAGTAACCTGGCATTTTTCTACAGCAGTTTCGGTTCGCAACTGGAATTGTATCCGGGGTTGTATGTGAACCGGTTGCCATGGTATGTTAAGTTGATTAGTGGGAAGAAATAGTTTAAAGGGCAGAAGGCAGAGGGCAGAAGGCAGAGAATTTGGAGACGCAAAATCATAAAGAATTCTCAAAGCTCGCGAGCCCACTCACCACTCACCACTCACCATTCACGTTCTTCTAGTATCTTTTCTGCCAGTAAAATATCTAATGGTCTTGTGATCTTTATGTTGGAGGCTTCGCCTTCAATCAACTGAATGGGTATGCCCAGTTTTTCAACTACGCTGGCTTCGTCGGTGAAGGAGGTATCGTAGGGTTGATCGAAGGCTTTTTTGATGAGATCGCTGTAAAATGTTTGCGGGGTTTGAATGATGCGCACCAGTTGGCGATCGAGTAAACGGTTGCCATCGGGTGTTTCAATACGCAGGGTATCGATGGGTTGAATGGCCGGAATGGCATTGCCTTTTTCAAGCGCTGCATCGTAGCAACGATGAATAAGGTTGGTAGTGATCAAACATCTTACGGCATCATGAACAAAAACGATGGATGGTTCGTTTATAAGGGTAAGTCCATTTTTAACGGAATGAAAGCGGGTTTCACCACCCACCGTGATCCTTATACGGGCGGGGTTGCTGGTGGTGGAAACGATGGTTTCTCCGGTATGTAAATGATCTTGTGGCAGAACAAGAATGATCTCCAGCCCGGGCCAGGCTTCCAGGAAAGTATTGAGAGAGTGCCATAGCACCGGTTTACCACGCAATGGCAGAAATTGTTTCGGCATAGCAGTACCCATGCGCAGGCCGGCACCACCGGCAACTATTACGGCGTATTTTTTACCCCCGGCCCCTAAAGGGGTGAAGATCTCGCTATTATTAAACATGTTTAAATTCTCCGTTATCACTATTGTTCTAAGTTCTTTGTAATAAGTTCTTTGTTCTTTGATTGGGCTTCCGCGCTGAGGTGTATTCTTTCTGCCCTCTGCCCTCTGCCCTCTGCCCTCTGCCCTCTGCCCTTTGCCCTCTTCAGAATTTTAACATTTCGAAAAAGGTGTTTTCACGGATGTTTTGCTCCGGGTAAAGGTGACACAAAGTCGGTTCTGTCAGAAGACCGGATTTAGTCGGTATGTTAACCAGTTTTGAACTAAAAACTTACTACTTAAAACTAAATTGAATCGCCGAGTTCGCGTTCAATTTCTTCCATGTGTAAAATGTCCCAGGCTTCGCTTTCAGTGGGTGCTATGTTCAACAATTCAAGAAGTTCGGCATCATCAAGTGCTTTCTCCACCTGCTTTTGCATACAACAGATCACGAACGAAGCATTGTGTTCGTAGTAGTGTTGTTGTATTTTAACCAGGTGCTCACCGGCAGCGTTATCTATGTTTTGAATGTCTTGTAAATTAAGCACCACGTTTTTAACTTCCTGTTTCAGGAAGGGCATTAAACAGGCATCCAAATCTTCTGTCATATTAGCAGATAAAACTGGCTCTTTGATCTGAATGGCATGGAATTTCTCACTGGTATCAAATTTGAACTGCATAGTGACCTTTTAAGTACTTAAAATAGCTGTCAACCGTTAATAAAAGGGAACAACTAAATGTCAAAAATATTCGTTATTATTGTATAACACACAACAAATTACAAACAAATGGACAACAATTTTTCAGCCCAGGTGAAGGAGATCATTTCTTTTAGCAGAGAGGAGGCTTTACGGCTTGGGAACGATTTTATCGGAACTGAACATTTGTTGCTGGGGTTGATCCGTGAAGGAGAGAACACTGCTGTCCGTATATTGAAAAGCTTTAATGTGGATCTGTACGAATTGCGGAAAGAGGTTGAACTGGCAGTAAAAGACAAGACCGGTAAAAACATTGCTAACATAAACAGTTTGCCACTCACCAAGCAGGCCGAAAAGGTGATCCGTGTAACTGTGCTGGAAGCAAAAGCCCTAAAGAGTCCGACAGTTGAAACGGAACATTTAATGCTCTCCATTCTTAAGAATAAGGAAAACATAGCAACTCAAATCTTAAATCAGTTCGACGTGGATTACGATTTATTCAGAAACGAATTAGGCGTTGTTAAAAGCAACGACGTACGCAGTGAATATGCCGACGAGAACGAAGACGATTTTGATGATGAAAAGAAATACTCGCAGCAGAAATCACGCTCTGCCGGAAATACAAAAAGTAAAACACCGGTATTAGACAATTTTGGTCGCGATATTACACGTTTGGCAGAAAGTGGTGCCCTTGACCCTATTGTTGGACGTGAGGAAGAAATTGAAAGAGTATCGCAGATCCTGAGTCGCCGTAAAAAGAACAACCCGATATTGATTGGCGAACCTGGTGTAGGTAAAACCGCCATTGTGGAAGGTTTGGCCCTGCGTATCGTTCAAAGAAAGGTATCGAGAGTATTGTTTGATAAACGGGTGATCTCATTAGACCTGGCAGCCCTCGTTGCCGGTACCAAATACCGCGGTCAGTTTGAAGAAAGGATGAAAGCCATCATGAATGAACTGGAGAAAAACAGAGATGTGATCCTGTTCATCGATGAAATTCATACCATCGTAGGCGCTGGTGGTGCAAGCGGATCACTCGATGCATCGAACATCTTTAAACCAGCCCTCGCTCGCGGCGAACTCCAATGCATTGGCGCTTCTACCCTGGATGAGTACAGAATGTACATCGAAAAAGACGGTGCCCTCGATCGCCGGTTCCAGAAAGTAATGGTAGAACCACCAAGTGTTGATGAGACCATTCAGATCCTGAACAATATCAAATCTAAATACGAAGACTATCACAACGTTACTTACAGTGAAGATGCGATAGATGCCTGCGTAAAATTAAGTGACCGTTACATCACTGACCGTTTATTGCCCGATAAAGCAATCGACGTAATGGATGAAGTAGGTGCCCGTGTTCACTTAAAGAACATCAACGTGCCTAAAGAGATCCTCGATCTGGAGAAAAAGATCGAAGATGTAAAGGTTGAAAAAAATAAAGTAGTAAAGAGCCAGAAGTTTGAAGAAGCGGCTTCTTTACGCGATACTGAAAAACGTTTGCAGGAAGAGCTGGAAAAAGCGAAAGCAAGCTGGGAAGAAGAAAGCAAACACAAACGCTACCCGATAGACGATGAAGCTATTGCTGAAGTGGTAAGCATGATGACCGGTATCCCCGTTAAACGGATGGTACAGGCAGAAAGCGAAAAACTGCGTCGCATGGGCGAAGATATGCGCGGTATGGTAGTTGGGCAGGATGAAGCCATCGAGAAAGTGGTGAAAGCCATCCAACGTAACCGGGTAGGTTTGAAAGATCCTAAAAAGCCGATCGGTACCTTTATCTTCCTCGGACCTACCGGTGTTGGTAAAACCGAGCTGGCCCGTTCACTGGCCCGCTACATGTTCGACTCTGAAGATGCGCTGATCCGCATAGACATGAGTGAATACATGGAGAAATTCACCGTGAGCCGTTTAATCGGTGCGCCTCCAGGATATGTGGGTTATGAAGAAGGCGGTCAGTTAACCGAAAAAGTTCGCCGCAAACCATATTCGGTGATCCTGCTCGATGAAATTGAAAAAGCGCACCCGGATATTTACAACATCCTGTTACAGGTACTGGACGATGGTCAGTTAACCGATGGTTTAGGCCGCCGGGTTGACTTCAAGAACACTACCATCATCATGACCTCGAACATTGGGGTACGCCAGTTGAAAGATTTCGGTGATGGTGTAGGTTTCGCTACCCAGGCCCGTACACAAAGCGCCAATGAAAATAACAAAGCCGTTATTGAAAAAGCGCTGAAACGTACCTTCTCGCCTGAGTTCCTGAACCGTATCGATGATGTGATCATCTTTAACTCGTTGAACAAAGAGCACATCTTCCAGATCATCGACATCCTGATGAAAGGCGTAATGAAACGGTTAGCTAACTTAGGGTTTACCATGGAGTTAACTACCGAAGCCAAAAACTTCATCGCTGAAAAAGGATACGATCAGCAGTTTGGCGCCCGTCCATTACACAGGGCCATCCAGAAATACCTGGAAGATCCGCTTGCAGAAGAGATCCTGAGTCTGCACATTAAACAAGGCGACACCCTGTTGGCTGATCTTGATAAAGAAAACTCTAAGATCAGGTTCACCCTGAAGGAAGCAAAGGAAAAATCTGAAGCTTCTTAAGTATTAACACACAAGGATTAAAATAAAAAGGTGGGTCATCAGCCAGCTGGCTGATGACCCACCTTCTTTTTTAAGTATTTTTCCTACCTGTCAACAACTAATTAGGTAACCTTTCGTTAATAGTTCTGTGTCCCTCGGTTTACAATATTCCCGGGTATAAAGTGGCATTTTCGGCGTGCCGGCCTATTATCCGGAGCATCTCTAAGGTGATGGACTGCTAACCAGGTGACACAGCGTAGTGTGCCAATTAAGTCCCACTACAAATTTTGATGTCGTCCGCCACTGGCGGGCGACATTATTACATCGCCCGCCGAAGCCTTGGCGTAGGCGGGTGTGAGCGGGTGGAGCCCTCTGCTAACCATACAGTTGTCCCCAACTAACATTTTCATCTGTGCTCTCTGTGGACTATTTTTGCAACAATGTCTATGCAACATAAGATCATAATCACCATCGACGGGTGGTCATCTTGCGGAAAAAGTACACTGGCCAAACAGCTGGCCCGTGAGTTAGGGTACATATATATTGACAGCGGGGCCATGTACCGGGCCATCACCCTCTATTTTCTGCGTAACCACGTTGACTGGACGCATCCCGAGATCGTGCATGAGGCTATGCAGCATATTAAGCTCACGTTTATGTCGAACCACAAAACGGGTCAAAGTGAAATGCACCTGAACGGGGAGAACGTGGAATACGTGATCCGCGACCTGGTAGTAGCCGAAAAGGTGAGCGAGGTGGCAGCCATCAGGGAAGTGCGGGAGTTTGCCGTTCGGCAACAGCAGGACATGGGTAAAAACCGGGGCATTGTAATGGATGGCCGCGATATAGGCACCGTGGTATTCCCTCATGCCGAACTGAAGATCTTTATGACTGCCGATAACGAGATCCGGGTAAAACGCCGTTTCCAGGAACTGTATGAAAAGAACCCTAACGTTACCATGGAGGAAGTAAGGGCCAACCTGGAGATGCGCGATTATATTGATTCTCATCGCGAAGTAAGCCCATTGCGTAAGGCTGATGATGCCCTGGAACTCGATAACTCCCACCTTACCATAAAAGAACAGCTGGAGATAGCCAAGAAATGGGTGCATGAACGGCTGCCGGCTACTGCGGTTTAAATATTGAGTTATGCTACATCAACTATACAACCCTGACCGTTAGCGTCAGGGTTTTTCTTTTCCTCATTTATTATCGGCTTGTTCTAAGTCAATTAAGTATTTCTACTATTGCAGATATGATAAACGCATATTACTTTTGAATTATACGAAACGTATACAGTCCAATCTTTCGCAAAACCTCCATAATTGATTGTTCTCCTTTGTAAAAGTATTCCAGGTATTCTCTGAACAGCTGTATTAAGCGCTATTACCGTCGCTTCACTACCACATTAATCAATAACACATCATAACAAATTTATTTGCTCCGCAAGGGCGGCGTACAGGATACTCTTGCTCTTTACCCTTTGAAAATAGTAAAAGCCAATATACCGCGGTGAACCATCCCCCTATTCCCTAACCACAAAATGATTTTTTATGAAGCGGTATTTACTATTCGTACTCTTTATTGCAGCATCGATTGCTGCACAGGCCCAGTTGGAAGAAGATTTTGATCCGGCGCCTTCAGGCTGGATCTTATCACAAGGCGCCAGTTTTAATTCGTTTAATGGTAATGCAGTTGTTAATACACCGGGCGTTGGCGGTAATAACCCGGCTAATATCGGGACGCCCATAGTGAAGAAAACCTCCAATACAGTAAAAGTTTGCTTTGATATCTGGGCAATCGATGCAAGTGGTAATAATGGAACAAAACCATTTCCCACACCTACGTATGCCGATATACTGTTTGTAACATCAAATGTCACTTCTTCAAATGATGCGGAAACACCAGACAACATTTATGCGCGGCAAAACAATTATGCATTGCCCACCAGTGGAGGTACCACCTGTTTTACATTCACTTTTCCGGCGGGAGTAACTGCTCCTGATTTTAAAGTGTTTATATCATTTCATGCAGATGGCAAGCAACCTGGTACTAAATATATTCTGGATAATGTATCGATCAGCGGGGTGGCGCTTATCTGTGGAGGAACTAACTGTGCGCCCGTAGCGTTGAATGATGTATTTAACCGGGTAAGCGGAACTGAGACTTCATTTAATGGGGCATTGTATGGTTCCAACATAAATTACCCCGGTGGTTTTATTGTAGATGCTACCGGTACCGATAACGACCAGAATGATGCGTATGCTGAGTTGCAATGGTCGGCATTAACACAGCCTGCTTTTGGTGGTACTGTTACGGTAAACGCAAATGGAACCTTTACTGCTACCCGCAGTTCAACCAGTGTTACCCAGTTGACATTTACTTACCGGTTAACGGATAACGGTCCGGATAATGACTTTAGCACCACTACTGATAACATGTATGATGATGCCACGGTGACCATCAACTGGCCACCAGCCGGAGCACTTCCGGTAACCCTGGTTGATTTCAATGGCACCCGCGATGGGTCGACTGTGAACTTAACCTGGGCAACCAAAATGGAAATTGACAATACCGGGTTTGAAATACAACGAAGCAACAACGGCAGTGTCTTTGAAACGGTGGGATTTGTGGCTACCAAAGCAAGCGGCGGCAATAGCAGCATGCCAATAAACTATCAGTACAAAGAAACCAATACGGCTACAGGCAATACCTGGTATCGGTTGGTGCAGGTAGATAAAAATGGCGCCCGCACAGTATCACCTGTTAAAGGCGTACGCGGGATGGAAGACAATGCGAGGATGACGGTTTATCCCAACCCGGCCCGGTCAGGCAACATGAATGTATTGTTTAGCAGCAGTGCAATCCGCAATATTGTGATCACGGACCTGAGTGGAAAAATCGTGAAGCAATGGAACGATTATCACAACGATAATATGGTGATCAGTGGATTGAAAACAGGTGTGTATGTACTCATTGCCACCAAAAAAGAGAGCAGCGAAAGACAAATGCAGAAGATTGTGGTTTTATAGGTATAAACAGAAAAGAGTTCCCGACGGTTGGTCGGGGCTCTTTTGCTTTTAGTAACATTTACCTGCAAACGCCACAGGAGCCACCGTTCTTGGCACAATGACCGCAATACTTGCAGTTTTTACAGGCGGTGCAATACCTGGACCCTTTGCAAGTGGCGTGATGTTTTTCGTTGAAAGCATAACTGGTAAATACAGTGCCAATGGCGGCAACAGCTACCAGGCCTGAGATGACAAGCATTCGTTTCATAAAGTGTAATTAAGGGCGCAATGGTAGCTTATATTTACTGTTCTTCCTATTGACGAAAGACAAGATCGGTTATAGGTTGCATTATGGTGATGTGTAACAGGCTATTGCAAAAAGGAGCGTAAGGATTTGTTGATGAAGATCAAGCGCGATGCAGCAGAGTTGGTGTAGTGGATTGCGAGAGATGGGAATTATTGTGTAGTTTTGCTACAACCAAACTGAAGTTTTACTTTCGCGCAGCATGAATATTTACACTACCCCAGGAATTGTTACCGTCACCTGTCATAAGCGAACTATGCTTTATCTGGAACAGGAGGTAAAAGAGCTTGGCTTTGAGCCGATAGAAACTTTTGTTACCGGTTTAAAGTTAAAAGCAACGGTGAATGAATGTATCCGGCTCAATTTGAACCTTCGTTGCGCCAGCCAGGTGTTGTATAGTCTCCAATCCTTTAAGGCACGTAATGCCGATGATGTATATAATAATCTTGTCCACTATCCCTGGGAAGATATCTTACCTGATGGCATTTATTTTTCCATTACCAGTAATGTGAGCAACGACAGTATCAATAACAGTATGTACGCCAACCTGCGCGTGAAGGATGCCGTCATCGACAGACTGCGCGAAAAAAGAGGCACCCGTCCTTCCACCGGTTCTGCATTAACAGGTGCAGTGATCCATTTATTTTGGAGAGATGAAGACGCTGAAGTTTTTGTTGATACCTCGGGTGATTCTTTGGCCCGTCATGGGTACCGTAAAATACCTGGTCAGGCGCCGATGCTGGAATCACTGGCGGCTGCCACTATTTATGCGTCTCGTTGGGACAGGGTGAGTCCCTTTGTGAACCCGATGTGTGGTTCGGGTACTATTGCTATCGAAGCTGCAATGATCGCCACCAATCGCAGGCCCGGTTTGTTCAGGACCAACTATGCATTTATGCACCTGCAGAATTATGATGAGCAGGTATACCTGCAAGAGGATGCCCGCCTGGAAGAGCAGATCAAAGAGGTGCCAGGTCTTCGTATCATTGCTACCGATTACAGTGCCAAAGCTGTTGAGAATGCCCGTAAGAATGCAGTGGCTGCCGGTGTGGCCAACCTCATAGAATTTGCCGTTTGTGATTTTGCTGCAACAGAAGTGCCACCGAATGTGCCGGGGATCTTTTACGTGAATCCGGAATACGGAGAGCGGTTGGGAGAAATAGCTGAACTGGAAAAAACATATAGCCGTATTGGTGACTTTATGAAACAAAAATGCGGTGGTTACTTTGGATATGTATTTACCGGCAATCTTGAACTGGCCAAGAAGATTGGTCTGAAAGCGACACGACGGATAGAATTTTATACCAGTGTTATTGACTGCCGCCTGCTGGAATATGAATTGTACAGTGGAACCCGTTCGGAATCAAAAGGAGCGCTGTAATAGCTTGGGCATCATGGCGACATTTTTATAGAACCCGCTGCTATGGCGGGTTTTAACATTTTGTACAGGCTTTAACCATCCTAAAAACGGGCCTGAGTTGATTTTCACCGGGGTAAAACCCGCCGTATGTTTGCATCATCAAACAACGAAACAAATTTTAAAACATACAATTATGAAAATCGATTCTAACAATTTTGGAAAACTGACAATCGCAGTTCTTGCTTTAGCATTATCCTTCACAACTCCTGCAATGGCGAATGACGGCGGCAAAGGCACTCCAAAGACAGAATTGAAATTCATCGGTGATGTGGAGAATCAACCAGTGTTCGAATTAAACCTGGCCAACAAAGTAGAAGATGAGTATACAGTAACCTTCCGCGATGAATATGGCAATGTATTGTTTAGCGATAAATTTAAAGGTGCTGGTCTTACCAGGAAGTTTATGTTGAAGTCAGATGATTTTAGTGATGCAGTGGTGAATGTAACTGTAAAATCTAAAAGCGGAAATATTACTGAAGTATACTCGATCAACAGAAGCCAGACTTATGTTGAAGAAACGCAGGTGAACAAGGTTAAATAAAACGGCCATCAGTCAATAAATACATACATAGTGTTTTATAGGGCGTCCCGGTTTATCCGGGACGCTTTTTTTATGTGCTCCCGGCACGGGCACAAACTCCAGGGTGTAAGTCCCGAACGCGCCTTGATAGTGTGTAATAGCTAATACTTGATCTGACAGTTGCGGATTTATTTCTATTCAGTTTTATAGGGCCCGGATATAGGGGACCGATTCATTTTCCGAACCAAACCCTTTCAATAATTGAAAATCAATACTCCTATGTTATTCCAATCTATAACAGTCTAAAGGTTCCGGGCATAAAAAAGGCTCACATTGCTGTGAACCTTCTTTAGTGAACCGGATTGGAATTTCTTCAAACCTGCTAAAAGAAGATTTGCGCCAATTATTCAAGATTAAATCTTTGACTTTTAATAATTTATATAGTTTACAGAGGCGATCTACTTTAATCGACAATGACTCGTAAGTTTTTCCGCTGTTCAGGCAATTTCTATAATTTAATTACTAATATTCCATCAACAATTTCAAAATTCCTAATTTTATCATAGTTATATGCCATTTATGTGATTTATATCACAATAGAAGTACATAACACTGACCTATACAAAAAAGATTAACAGACTGGAAACAAAGCCCGGATCGGAAACCTCTCATATTGCAAGGGGCCAGGCAAGTAGGCAAGACCTGGTTACTGAAGCATTTTGGTGCATCTGAATTTGAAACTGCGGCTTATTTTAACTTCGAAGAACAACCAGATCTAAAGCAGTTCTTTGAAAACACCAAAGATGTACCACGCATTATACAAAACTTGTCTTTGGTTCATGGGCAAGCCATATTACCACAAAAAACGCTTGTTATATTTGATGAAATCCAGGAATGCAATGATGCGCTGAATGCACTAAAATACTTTTGTGAAAATGCTCCTGAATATGCAGTTGCATGTGCTGGTTCCTTGCTGGGAGTAACGATGTCGCGGGGCAATTCCTTCCCCGTGGGAAAAGTTGATTTTCTGCAACTAAATCCGGTCTGTTTCTCAGAGTTCTTGTCTGCTGCCGACCCTAGATTATTTTCCTTTTTGGAAAGCATTAATCAAATTGAGCCACTGCCTGATATTTTCTTTCATCCGCTGGTTGACAAGTTAAAGATGTTCTTCATTTGCGGAGGAATGCCGGAAGCAGTAGTAGCATTATTAGAAAAACAGGACACAGCAAAAACGCAGCAGGTGTTGCAAAACATAATCAATGCTTATGCTCTTGATTTTTCAAAACATGCAGAAAATAAAGACATTCCAAAAATTAATCATCTTTGGTCTTCCATCCCTTCTCAATTAGCAAGGGATAATAAAAAATTCCTTTATCAGTCTGTAAAAAATGGGGCACGTGCGCGTGAATATGAAGATGCATTGCTCTGGCTTTCGCATGCAGGGTTGGTACACCGCATTTTCCGGATTTCAAAGCCAGGTTTGCCACTTTCGGCCTATGATGATCTTTCGGCATTCAAGCTTTATTTGATCGATGTAGGATTACTACGAAGACTTTCACTTTTGGATCCGATAGCAATAAGGGAGGGAAATCGGTTATTTACGGAGTTTAAAGGTGCACTGAGTGAAAATTATATATTGCAACATCTAATTGCAAACTTCGAGGGAAATCCGCGTTACTGGACATCGGGAAACCAGGCAGAAGTTGATTTTGTAATTCAGGTAAAGAATGAAATCGTTCCGATAGAAGTAAAATCAGACGAAAACATACGTAGTAAAAGCCTTACCGTTTATAACGACCTTTATCAACCGCCTATTCGCATCCGGTATTCATTAAAAAACTTAAAAAAAGATGATGGCTTAATCAATATCCCATTATTTATGGTTGATTATACTGATAAATTACTTGAGCTTTCAAACATGAATGCATAAAAGTCAATTAATATATAGTAGTAACCTGATTATCTTGGGATATCCGACTTGTTTAGTAATCTTATGCAATAATAATAGGTAAATAGACCTGAATGGAATACATTAAGAAAGAGTACGATTTTTTTATTAGCCACGCTTCAGAAGATAAAGAACTATTTGTAAGACCACTCGCAAAGCTGTCAGGCGCCGATGCTGGAATCATTGGCAGCTGCCACTAACAAGGTTAAATAAAATGGCCATCAGTCAATAAATACATACATAGTGTTTTATAGGGCGTCCCGGTTTATCCGCGACGCTTTTTTTATTGGCATCTCCGGGAGAATAAAACGATATAAAAAGCTTTTGTATCACCAGCGAAATCAGCTGTGCAACGATCCCACGTGTCTGTAAGTATTTAGGAGTACGCCAGTTGGTGTGGTCTTCGTGCTAACAAATTCCAGCTTGCGGGCAGCTCCAATCTTAATGCAATCTATCCAGCTCAAATAAGCAAGTCGAAATTAGTTGAACTCATCCAAGTTGCCTATGGCAGGTTTGTTGGCCCTTATGACCTAGAAGCTGGTATTGTAATTGACCAATTGAAGGATCTTTCTCAAAAAATAGCTGCTGGGAAAATTCGTTAAACAAAAACGCCCTGTCTCCGAAGCGTTCGCGTAGTATATACTTTAATAATCCGCATCACCTTTAAAATAGATCAGTTTGGCTATGTCAGTAAAATATTTAGGTGACCAGATATCCAGTTTCGTATAGTCTTTAATAAAAGGCAGTACATCTTCTTTTACCTGCTTCATAGATACGGAGCTGATTTTTTCAATCAACAGGGTAAAAAAATCTTCTTTTTTCATGGTATCTGAATGCCAGTTACCGCTGTCTTTTGCGCGTACAGCCAAATGCTCCAGGTGTAAGGGGATACGTTTTATGATATACCATTCCATATCATACCAGTCTCTCCCCTTAACCCGATTGCCCCATTTACGGAAAAGCAAAGCATGCATCTTTCCTGCAAACAGATCCGGCAATTGGTAACATTTGGTATAAAATGAAAACGGCTTTACTAACAGGTTCTCTTCTGTTTGAAAACCTGGTGGCGGCTTCTTATCTACCTCCAGTTTTATTTTAATAGCTGGGTTTATTTTATCAATCTTTTCCTGCGGTATAATTGCTTTCAATGTAATTTCCTGCCAAGCTGTATCAGATTTCAGGAATGCAGAATCTACATTGCTCTGCTTTGTTTTTTCCTTTTTTGTAACACTTACTTCTATTCCGAGCGCTATGAATTCCCTCGCCATACCATCCAGATATGGCTGAAGGGAAAATTCAGAATTCACTTCCAGCAATGAAAAATAAAGGTCTTCCGAAAAACGATCCAGCCCATGAAAAATCCGTAAGGCCGTACCCCCATAAAATGCAGCCACTTCAAAAAACTTACTTCGCTGTAACCCTGCAAGGGCAATCTCTTGCATGATCTCGCGCAATGCCTGCTGTGCCTCTGCTTTATTCTTTGGTTTGTACTCCTCCATCCATTCTCTGATCATATTGTATCCAGTGTTTTAATCAACATAACTAAACTACTTTTTTTATGTGCATCAGCTATCCAGCTCATCATTGCGCTCCTGTCCAAATTCCGCAATGCTTCGCGCTCAATGCGCAGGTCTTCCTCCAAAAAAAGTTGCGTCTGCCTGATGCTTCGAAGAAGTACAGCCGTTCTTACGACAATGATATCGCATATCGCTTTTTCTGGGCTGGCCATTAATACAGTTTCATTCGTTGCGGATTGCACCATCTTGATCCCGTAACTGTAATAAGGTAATCTCATTCGTATATATTGGAATAGTCCTACAGGTGTACGAAACGTCTTGGTCGAACCGGTTGTCATTGATGAAACCGTGGTTACCTGCTCTGGTATCAGCCCCCAATATGAAAGTGCCGCTTCCAGCGAAATATAACTTGGTCCATATATATGATTGGCTAACCTTTAGATCAAATCTTACAAATTGCCTGTTTAAGGATTACCTATTTGTAGCCAAACGGGAAGAAGAAGGCGAACATTTAACTGTACATGAGGAGCAAAGTGAAGGTTATGCTACAGCAAAACTCAAATACTTAAACAATGAGAAACTCTCCTTTCATACCAGGGAGAATAAAACGATATAAAAAGCTTTTATATCACCAGCGAAATCAGCTGTTCAACGATCCCACGTGTCTGTAAGTATTTAGGAGTACGCCAGTTGGTGTGGTCTTCGTGCTAACAAATTCCAGCTTGCGGGCATCAAAGCTATCCGATAAAAGGCGTTTGCCGCGGCCCAATAATACGGGGTATACGATTAGGATAACATCGTCTATCAATCCTGCGTCGAGCAGCAAAGACGTCAGTGATATACTTCCCGAAAGTACCAGGTCTGGGCCGTCTGTCAACTTGAGTTTGCGAACTCCCTCTATAATATCCTCGCCCAAATCCATCACTGGTCCCCATTCAAGGCTTTCAGGTCTGTGGGTTGCTACGTATTTGGTTGCAGCGTTTATAGCGTTCGCCATCGGAAAATCACCCGCATTGGGCCAGTAGCCTAGCCACTCGTCGTACGTGCGGCGACCAATCAGCAGGTCAAAGCCGGCGCCATATGCCTCAAGAAGCATAGCCATCCCAGCAGGGGTTCGATACGGCGCAGTCCATGCGCCATTCGCATAGTTTTTGTCGTGCTCAATAACACCATCAAGCGAGATATGTTCGAAAATTCTGATCTTCCTCATTTTAGTTCTATTTAGTTTAATGATTGTTCAAATTTAATGCGGACCAGCCTCTTGCGTGAGGTGTAAACACGACATTATAGGGGTGTCTTTTGCCATTTTATTATTGTTTAGCTTAGATGGCACACGGCGAATACTTTCAATAGCGCAAAGGCTGTGATGGTGTGATCCGAGATCGTACGAAATGCATATGATGATTCTAACGATGCCTTTCAACTGTTGGATCTGGCTGAGCAACAGCTGATGCGTATCGGTAGCAGCCATGTGCATGGCGATGTAATGGGCATGGATACGGTGATGGTAAACACGATCCCCGGATTGACGAGTGGCGTAAACAGGACAGTCCTGTTACCGGTGTTCCTTCGGGCTATGAACAATTAGACCGGGCACCCGTGGCTGGCAGCGATCCGACCTGATCATTCTTGCTGCCAGGCCATCGGTGGGTAAAACCTCATTTGCCCTACGGTTGGCACGTAATGCCGCACTCAATCCAGTTAAACCAGTACCGCTTGCTATATGGTCGCTGGAAATGGATGATGTGCTGCTGGGGTTGCGCATGCTGGCGGTAGAAAGCCGGATAATGCTCTACTTTCTTCAAACTGGTCGTTTAGAAGACGAGGATATGGCCAGGTTATACCGCACCGGTATACAAACCTTGGCTGGCACAAAGATCTTCGTTGACGATGAACCAGGTCTTAATCTGTTGAAGTTACGGGCCAAAGCCCGCCAGCTGAAAAGGAGATTTGATATCGGCCTCATCCTGGTTGATTACTTACAGTTGATGAGTGATGTTGATAACAGGGGGAACCGTGAACAGGAAATTTCGCGCATCAGCCGCGGCCTGAAGTTGCTGGCGAAGGAGTTGGGTATACCGGTGATTGCGCTTTCTCAATTAAGCCGTGATCTAGAGAAGCGGACCTTGAGCTTTTCTAAATCTAAATTTCTTAAGGCATATGCGTACGATGGCAAGGCTGTAAACCTCAGTAATAATTACCGCCGGATGGCAAATTTCTGCCGGCAAATGGAGAAGAAATATAATCTGCGGGAGGTGCTAAATCCGCGGAAATTTTTATCGAAGGAGCAACGCCTGATACCTCGTCAGGACATGCGAAAAGAACGGTTAAAAAACGATATTCGGGACACCCTGCAGCATGTTACAAAGTACCAAGAATTCGAGCAGAAAATGAAATCATTGGGCTACTCGGTTTTAAAAGGTCGGGGCATTTCTTTTATTGACGATAAAAAGGTAAATATTAAGGGTAGTGAAGTGGGTTTTTCTCTGTCAACAATTGAACGCATTTTGGAGCTGCGGCAGAAAATAGAATAGTGCCGCAAGTAAAATTCAGCAGCTTATCGAAAAGTGTATGCGGGAGATCAGGCTTACAATTAGTACCAGTCTAAATAAACACAAACCAGGCAGATTCCAGTTGTTTTTGGAGTCGAAAAATAAATGGTGGGTGGTAGTGACTATTTTAGGAATCTTCCTGCTGACATACGCCTTTTTCCTTTTTGTATATTTCCTCGCCAAGTCAGCATAATCGGTTAGGGTAGGTGGTATCGCTAAATGTGTCAAATATGTAACTTTCTTTTGAAAACTCTGGATGATATGGAACAACAAAGGGAATCTATATTTTTGAGGTATGGAGGAGCTGAAAAACTCACCATAGGGGTAACCAGATGGGCGTATTTAAGAATTTAAAGCGGAAGTCAGTAAACGATAACGGTTTTAGGTTAGTAGTAATTCATAAACAGTTTCTTATTAATAGGTCAAAAATGAATAAAATAAAGGGTCTCTTTATTCTGTCTATAGTATCCTGTAATTTAAGTAAAGAAGGAAAGATATATCAGGACTTTTCAAATAAGTATCACGTTGAAATTAAAAAAAATGACAATGGTGTAACCATTGATTCGACATATACCTTATTTGATTTTAATGAACCTTCAAAAGTGAATCAGTACGGATTTATGAAAGATGGGTTTCGTAACGGATTGTGGAGTTACAACATGAGCTCTACCGGACAAGTATTAAAATGGGGACATTATAAAGACTCGGTTCTCAATTTTGAAACCAATTTAATATCGGAAATAGATTCAATTAAAAATGTGGGTGTATTTACAAAAATTTTATATAGGATGCCTGATGATACAATAATAGTATCCATTGGTGTTAATACACCATTTAAAGACTCTTTAGCACATAATAATTTTCAAACTCTTCAAAAAGCCGAATTTTCCAAAATGGGAGTGGCGCCAGTTTACTTTCAAACCAAAAAGGTAACTAATGGAGATAATGAGATTTATTATAGCGACGTTAAAATAAATATACCAACGACTAAACAAATTAAGTTTATTACAGATGCATATTGTTTTTTGGATGAAGATCTGTTTGTCGAAATCACCTTAAGTCATATAAATTGAGCATAATATTGTACCCAATCTGCTGTATGAGGGAATAATCACAAATTTTTTCCTCCAGGGCAAAAGATTTTTCGATCCGTTTAAGCCTTCTTCTGTTAGTTATCCTAATTGGACAAAGAACGGTGAGAATTCTTGGCGAAGTAAATAAAGTTCCCTATAAAGTAAGCTCGTAAAAGGCGGAATTCGACGAATTATCTGTCCAAAATTTTCGCCTTTTACATTAGTGCATTCCTGTTGCAATCTTTCCAAATTATTTGTAATTCTAAAAATGGATTTCAGTCTGTCTTTGTTTATTGTTGTCAAGTTTTGAGGTGTCGCACTACGCTTACAGGCAATACTTTAAATATATATGGCGTTACTCCAGCAACTCAGTGTTATAACCATTTAGTCAAGCTCAATTGCATACAGCTCGTTTCCATTTGCTTTCTGTCTGTATGCGTCAACGGTTAAATCTTGGATTTCATCAAAGAAATCAACACTTGAAAGGTCTGGTACTAAAAGTATGTCAACGCCATTAAGTAGCGATGATATAGTTTTAGCCAAAAGATTAAACTCATTACGTAATCGTCCATCTCTTTTGTAAGTATTCCAATGCAGAGAACTATCAAAAGTTACCAGATTTGGTGTCATGAAATGTAGTGTCAGATTGTCTTTTTCTAAAAGAGCTAAATCTTCTATACTCCATCAGTTGTTAATGAATTATTCAGCTTTTCGTTTCCATAAATTCATTAAGGTCAATCTACCCATATTTGGCGTGCTCCAATGCCATTGTCCTGATAAAGTATTGATTAAACTATGCTGCAAATAGTCAGGAAGGTTTAGGATTGCTTCCGGTGTCAATCTATGTTCAATAAATGCATTTACGTCCTGTCCCATTATTCTATCTATTGGTTTGGGTATTGCCAAAGATGTTCGAGTCTTGCAATTGATTATTCTACTTCTACGTTATATACGAATTCTAGCCCACCGTCCAAAAAAAGTTCGATATTAAAAGGGCTTTCAAATTTCATGAACCAACTGTCTTTCTTAAGGCTTTCACAGATCTGTTTAGTGATTTTTCCTATAATAACCATTAGTAAGACTTTGATGTCTTTTGTATGCTTGTTAAAGTTTGGAAAAATGTTTCCCATATTCCAAGTAATGCTTTCGAATTGTCCCGTTTCCTCTACCAGGAAATTCAATCTGATTTATTTTATTGATTAATGTCAGCATGTAGAATAATCTATGACGATCAGGATTTTTTCTGTTTATCCTTTTTAGATTTGGATTTGTAATTCAATATCTCACATAAATCCAAATCTAATACCTCCGCTATGGCGATTAAAGTCAATATCGTCGAATTAGATTGTCCTTTCTCAATAGCACTTATTTGAGTATGCTTTACACGGGCTACCTTTGCTAGGTCCCGGAGACTAATACCTGGTTTGTCTAATGATCTTTTCTTGCCTTCCGGTCCCATATACACCATACGGGCATTATATAGCTTTTCGCCTATTGATTTTAATATTTCCGCGCTTTTGATACTGTCCAGCATAGATGATTTATTAAGCTGGAAGATGCCTCAAATTGAATAAATTATTTGTTCCATTATTTGGGTACAAAAATTCCTTTTATTAAATTTGAGTATCCAATCATAATTAATAAGGTAGATCTATGGAAGTCAATACAGATAAGCACTTGGTAAATTTATTGATGCCGCCTTAACCCACGCTTTACCATAAAATATTAAGATACTGATGGCAATTCGCTAATATACCTGTAACAGAAAAAGGTCGAAAATTTTTACGGACACAGGTAAGTTCAGCAAATTGCTCACCTTAAGGGTGGGCTTTGCTTGCTTATGTGTCCCAGGGAATTCGACCTCCCTCTGTTACTAAGCAATGTCAAGGCTCATTCTTTTTTATTTATATCCAGCCTTAACAGTTGCCCATATTCGCGAGTCCTTCCAGTTACATATTTACATATAACTCAGCCTCACTCTTCGCATAATCTTAAATTAAAATGCATGGAAACTCCATTAATCAATTCCACTCCAGCTGCAGGTTTTATTGGTAAATCCTACAACAAGCATCCCCACTTGTTTAACCAGCCTCTACGCCTCACTGAAGAAGAGTTAAATAATCCAATACTTATTCTTAATGATTTTTTCCAAACTTATCATTTGAATGAAACCCGGGAAGTATTATGGCAATGGCTTACTGCGGTTATATCAAGCCAAAGCAGCATTTCAAGCGAGCCGCTTGAGCGAAGCAATCATTTCTATTTTTATGAAAAATTAGAAGAGGTTATTGAAGGTGCTTTTGTTATGAAAACAAACCAACCAGCAGCAGAACTGAATACTACTTCAAAAGATAGCGTTAATTCAATCCGGCCAATACATCCGGAAACAACTGCAGTAGCCGGTGAAATCTTTAATAAGGGAAAACGGCTAATTGAATATGTGAATGATGATCCCTTATTTGTAATAAAAGAAGTATTTAATCCTGGTAAATGGTCCATAAATTATTTAAAAGAATTGGTAGAAATTGGATTGATTTCAGAGGATGATGCCTACAGTGATTCAGATGATCGACAGAATTTAGTCAATTTTAAGGATCATCTACTTTTGCTTGTTGAATCATTGTATATAATCAATCTGCAAAGAATTTCAGATTCAGCTAAAAAAGAATGGAGTCTTAAAGTCTATACACCTCACCTTCTTAGTGAGAAACAAGTTGCCAATCCTACGGAAGTAATAGTGATGTTTTTTGAAAAATATCCTATGGTATACATCATGAGGGAATTGGAAGATTTGTTGGAGGCTGGAATTAGCCATACTGGTCCATGGAAAGAAGAAATTACCTGTCCCTGGCATGTTTTTGATACATACCGAAATGTCCTTTGCCTTATAAAGTCTGCCGAACAGTTTTTGATAAAAGATTTTTCAACCCATTCTGATAGTGGAGAATGATAAGGCCGATAGTCATACCGTATAACCCTTTAAGTGATCCTTATTATAAACATGCGCTATGAAATGGAGACTCGCGCCATATGAGGAACGGATTATGAGAAAATTACCAGCAATCTCAATGTATGAAAATGAATATTTGAAACAGAAATATCGGTATCCTGTTTGGGGAGTTGCTGAGATATTAAAAAAGGGCAATGATAAATTAATAAAATCAGAAGCCTTTTTGCATGAGATGTTTTTTGAGTTTTACTGGGACCAACAATGCCATAAAATAACGGACATAGATGCATTAGAAGATTGGCTGGTAAGATATTCTTATACAGAAGCGGAATTATTTGGAATTAAGATCAATGCCATGGAAATGTTGATCGAAAAGGAAATAGCTTACAGGAGAGTTTTTCGTGCTCGCTTCTTTGATGCCATGAATCGTAAATACAGTCAGGAATGTTTTGAGAAGGCTGTTAAAACAGGTATTAGTAAGCCCGCATATGTTGTTCGAAATGCTTTTGAAACTACAGAAAACTGGCATCCTGAACTTTTTGAGGATGAAGGGAATTTTATCAAAACAGTCGAAGGAATTATAAATGATTATTGCAAATTAGAGAACTGTAAAGAAATCACAATGAGCGTAGATAAACCAGGATATTAAGAACTAATGCCGTTAACCGGCTTTATGAATACGTGAAAATTTAAATACCTTACAAATTATCCAATTATGAAACTTAGTCAAAAAGCACTCAAAGCAATAAACAACCCCGTTACACGCCGGCGCTTAATGGACGGATTGGATTGCACTGAATTTACTATTTCAAGATATATTCAAAAGAATAGTGACAATCTTACTAAGGCGGCGGCCATGCAGGTGATCAGGGAGGTAACTGGTTGGCCTGACAATGAAATTTTAGAAGAAGCAGTGATCAAAATAAACTAGCCATTCAGGAATGCCACTGTTTTAATAAGTCTACTTATCAGAACCAACCAGAAGCCTCGGTATGTCTGCATTATGGTTGTTAAATTGGAGTATTTTTTAAGAGCAGGCAGATAATTGTCATGAAGAAGGTGCTAAATAGCTATTGACGTTAGGTGTATTTAGTATTAATTTGCTTTTAAAAGTTAATTTTGGCTATCAAAGTTTTATTAAATATATTGATATGGTTAATCCCCTAACTGCTGCCATTATGAGTAAGATTGTTCAAGGCTCACTTTTTGAGCAAGATATATAGCCGAAATCAGTAAAATGGAAAATGGCCTGCAAAATTTGGAGTTTTTTACCTTGTCCAAACTTGCTTTCATTTTAAAAGTGGAAATTCAGGAATTCTTTAAGTTTGATCTTTTGCCGCCAGAAAATAACCCGAAATAATTTTCCTGGATATTATTGCATGAATTTGAATTAAAGCGGAAGCCATTGCCGAACTTGCAGAAGCGTTGGATGTTGAGATGAGTGAATTATTTCAATTTGCAATAAACCTTTCTAAAAAAGAAAAAGGTAACGTGCAGGCAAATAGGACAATTAGGAAAAGAAATAATATTTCTAAATGCCCTGGCAAAAAGTTTCTGGGAAAAGATTTTCCCAACTTTTCAACCTGATATTTTTTCTTGTGAATTATTAAAGTGTTAGCAGCTTAAGTTAAACTAGGTTATTGTTGTTAATTTGTCTTTCAATAACCCCTTACTATGAAAAAGCTATTGCTGCTTATATCGTTTATAATTCTTTTTCTTTATTCTTTCACTCAAACTGATGTTCAGCGGGATAACAGGGTAAACCCTGTTTTGAAAAGCGCCCTTGCTGCAAGAAGCGGTTATTATATTTACGGTAGTGCAAGTGGCTCCTCGTTTATTAATATCGCCGTATTAAATCAGGCAACATATACATTATGCTGGTTCACCTGCCATGGGCGGTTATTTGATTCCACGAAACTTACTGCCCAGGAGTTTGAACAGGTAACTTCAAAACAAGTAGATCCATTTCTGTTATATCAAAACATTTGTGATAAATACCTGACTGATATTGCTGCTGCTAAAGATGTTTACCGGGTATATGGCGATATCCAGCTGTTTGATAAATTGAATGGCAACTATCGGGCACTGTTTGCAATGGAAACTGTGCAGGCAGCCAAAACCCGATTGCAAAAATTAATAGCAATAGAAAATATCAGGAAGAAGATTCTCACGCAACTGACTTATTTGAATTGTGTAAGCCCATTTAATCTGCAGGATGCACCGCTTTATAAAATCAGTAAGGAGCAGGCGGGCGTCATGATACAATCCCAGGATAGCACCGTATATTATAATGTTGATCCTACAAGCGCTGTTGCTAAAATTAGTTTGTATAAAAAGTCTGCAGGACAGCTTTACGTCCAGAACCGGTTTTCTGAAATAATTGACAGCGTGGCTCTACAACCTGAAAAGTATGATCTTTTACAGAAAGAAAAGGTAGATGTCTTTCTGTTATATCGGGGGTGGTTAGAGATGCAATGGCAGGGGACCTTGTCAGCAATAAGACGGCAAAGTGCCAGGCTATACAATCAGGTCAGTGTTCAAAGTGAAAAAGAAGTTAAAGAACTCTACAGCCAACTAAATGCTATTGGTGCAAAGATCAATCAATTGAGTTTGCCCGAGGCGAAAAGCATAGAGCAGGCTGTTTGTGATACCTATAAAAATGAAAAATCTGAGATAGCTTATATGCCCTTATTGGGTATAGCGTATGAGCTGATTGAAAAAAGGGGCCAGAAAGAATATGAGTTAACTAACCACTTAGGGAATGTACTGGTTACAGTGACTGACAAGAAAATTGGCGTACCTTCCGGATCGGGTAGTTCTTTGATTGATCACTATGAACCGGATATTGTAAGTGCACAGGATTATTATCCGTTTGGGATGTTGCAGCCGGGTCGCTCTTATCTTTCTCCCAACGGAGATAAGTACAGGTACGGATTTAATGGTAAAGAGAATGATAACGAGGTGAAAGGAGATGGAAATCAGCAGGATTATGGAATGCGGGTGTATGATCCAAGATTGGGGAAGTTTTTGTCAGTTGATCCGTTGACCACGAAGTTTCCGGAATTGACGCCTTATCAGTTCGCAAGCAATAGTCCTATAGTCGCAATTGATCTTGATGGTGCTGAATGGACTTTGCCTAATTGGTTCCGTTGGAGATTTCCCAAAATTGAACTGCCACAGATCTATATTCCTGCACCTCCTACTATTCCTCTTCCTCCCATAGTAATACCTAATCCTGTAAACTCTCCAACGCAATTGCCCCCTACTACTTTACAACCATCAATTCCTGAATGGGAAAGTATAGATTTGACCGATCCCAATTCAATAAAGATTCCAGGATCAGACCTTGAGTATGTACCAGATGCTCCATATGTCCCATCCTGGATGAAGGAAAACGGGTTGACTATAAAGAGAGCCTCGGCGTATAGGCCAGGGGAATATGATGATGCAGAATGGAAGGGCGGTTATAAAGATAAAAAGACAGGAAAAGAATTAAAAGGTGGTAAAAGTAAAGACGATGTTCCGGAATGGGCACGCGGATATAGGCCAAGAAAAGGAGAAAAAGGTGAAGATTTCTCGAAACGTCTTTTAGATAAAAAATATGGACCGGGTAACTGGAAGAAAGGACCCGCAACAGAATTTAATAAGATTAAAAAATTTGGAGATTCTGATTTTAAAACCGTAATACCACTTCCAGGTCCTCAATTTCAAGATTTAAAAGAAAAAAGTGAGGAGTATAATAAAAGAATTAAAGAGGCTAAAGAAAAAGTAATTGAACAAACAGAACAACAAAATGAAATGAAGAAATATTCGGATAATAAAGGGAGTTAATTTAAAATAAGATAAATGGAGAATATTATTCAAGTTAAATTTTTAACGAGCCGGTTAGATTTATTTGATTTTGAAATAGCTGTGGATTTTCTTCGAAGCTTGAAGGATAATGGTCAGGTGATAGACTTTTTCAGATATCCTATAGGTAAGAATGGTAATTTAGAAATGAATGCTTTGACGATCGATGTAGAGTCAGTTAATGAGTTCAATAATAGTAGTGGAGTAAATAATATAATAAATAAAATGTTGCAGGAATTTGATGTTCGGGTCGTTTACGAAATCATTTCCAAGGGCGATAATAAAGTGGAAAAGAATATCGAGTCAGTTAAAGAGTTTGTTTTGTATTACGGTGGATATTCTCCCTTAAAATCACTTGATAATTTTATTGATATTCCATTGTACTTTATTCCTCCTACATCAGAAGATGGATCAAATCGGTCTAATATTATACAGTGGGAACGTGATTATGAAGCAATATATCATTTGTGGTTTAGAGGAAATTTTAACGAAGAGTATTTTTATGATCAGTTGTCAAATTATAATAGCGGGTTGTCAACACATGGCATTGAAGTAGCAGGAATTATTGGCAAAACAACAGGAAAGAATTGTTATTATTATTTATATCGCTATCCTATAGATGAAAATAATAATGAAATAGAAAATTGCCCTAAATGTAATCAGCCCTGGAAATTAGACTCAAAGCTTTTTGATGTTTTTGAATACAAATGTAAAAATTGTTTATTGATCTCTTAACATTCATTGCCTCAGGGCCTGAAGCGGGAGTGTAAATTAAACTGTGTCATTTAATAATTCGAAGAACAAATGTCATCTCCAGTCCATCTTATGCCATGAATAAAAAAGTAATACTTTGATGACCTTTTGCAATGAAGTATAAAAGCAGGTAAGGCCAATAAAAATGGTTAACTTCATTTACTCAAAAGCTCTTTAAACTTTCCGGGAACTTTTGTTTGCAAATTGTTTGCAAATTTTGAAAACCGGGGCAATTGGGGGAAAACAGCGGTTGTAAAAATGGCCGTAGAAATTAGTCTGCTGAAGATAGTAAATTGAAATAGTCAAGATTTGATCTGACAATTTTGGATGAAAAGGCTCTTAATACTTGGAATGGAATTCTAAACAACTAGTATTGATCCAATTAGTAAGCAGAAAGTTACAAAGGAAGAATTAGCGGCAGCTAAAAGTGCTTCGCAATTATTTGACAGTATCCTCTCGACCAAGTACATCTCTTTAAAGAGCAAAAGGAACATTAGCTTAGCTCATTAAAAGCAGTGTATGGAATCGATAGCCAAACCTAAGAAGGCTAAATTTTTCAGGAGCAAGCAGGAAATCGAGCTGTTATTGCGGGATTGGGAAAAGAGCGGACTGAGCGTAAAAGCTTTCTGCGCTGGTTTACATATTGCGGAAGGTACTTTCTATAATTGGAAGGCCAGACTCTCAAAAGGTACGAAAGTGACCGAGAAGGGAGGTTTTGCACCTATTGAAATTGTACCATCTGCTGGTAACGGATTGTTTGCAGAGGTAGGACATATAAAGATATACCAGCCGGTAAGCGCTG
>NZ_FOCZ01000001.1 GCF_900110245.1 Niastella yeongjuensis | reverse complement strand
CATCCTGGATGATTTTGGATTACAACCACTAGACAACACCGCCAGAATGATCTTATTGGAGATTATTGAAGACAGGCATGGCCGAAAGGCTACCATCATCAGTTCACAATTACCAGTAGCTAAATGGTATGAAGTAATAGGTGATAGCACCGTGGCTGACGCCATACTGGATAGAATGGTACATGCCGCCCATCGGTTAGAATTAAAAGGAGAATCCTTAAGAAAGAAATAGAATCCTATTTTTGTAAACCAGCTCTTTAAATTATTACAGAAACTGCCCCAATCGGCTTACTTCTAAGGGGTGGTCAGCATCACCGGATTGGTGGTCAACATCGCCGGATTTTACACTGCCGATCTAAAAAGAGTAATTACCATTATAGAACCCAAAGAAGATGTAAGCCATTGCCAGAAAGTAGGTGAAGAAATTATAGAAACCCTGGATTATCAGCCGGGAGAGTTGATTGTAAATCGTATTGTTATTCCTCAATATCGGTGTAGTGTAGAAAATAAATCAGGTGCTACGCGCCTGGTTCAGGCAGATCGTCCATCCCGGGCTATTCAAAGATCAATTGCCGACCCCGGACTGTTAGCGCTGATAATTATTGATAAGTTTATAGATGCCTTACCATTGAACCGCCAGTTGGAAAGGTTCAAGCGGCATGGCATACAAATACCATACAGCACAATAGCTGATTGGGTACGACTTGTGGCAGAAGCCATAGAACCGCTGGCAGAAGCGCTTTTACGAGAAATGTGGCGTTATAATTACTGGCATGCGGATGAAACCGGAATTGCAGTGCTGGACAATACAAAAAAGAAAGATACTCATCAAGGTTATTTTTGGACCTACAAAGCAGGAAATGCTCCATTGATCTATTATGACTATCAACCCGGCCGCGATAGTGAACGACCGCAGGAAATCCTGAGTCAGTTTAAAGGCCACCTTCAAACTGATGGATATAACGCGTACGCCAAATTGGAGAATAAAAGCATTATCGGCTTTTACTGTATGGCGCATGCGCGCCGAAAAATATTTGATGCTCTTACCAATGATAAAGCCAGGGCTGAATATGTACTCGCAGAAATGCACAAGCTATATGAAATAGAAGAGGTATGCAGGATCCAACAATTATCTATTGAGCAGATAAAAGAAAAGCGGAGCAAAGAAGCATTGCCAATACTGCAAGGCCTGGGAGAATGGATGAAAAAGGAATATGAGCAGCTTCGGCCCAAAACAGCCATTGCCCAGGCTTTTGCTTATAGTATTAAGCGATGGGAAGGCTTAAGCCTGTATGCAACAACTGGTAATCTGCATATTGATAATAATGCAATCGAGAGGTGCATGCGTACAGTAGCTATTGGAAGAAAAAATTATCTGTTCTGTGGTTCTCATGAAGCGGCAAAACGAGCTGGTCGTTTGTATTCCCTATTGGTTACCTGCAAGCTCAATGATGTAAATCCCTACGAGTGGCTCAAGGATGTGTTAAGCCAAAACATCCAGGAAATACCCATTAACAAAATCAAAGAGCTGCTGCCAAATAACTGGAAGAAGAACAGGCAGCAAACCGCAACAGATCAGACTATGGCCTAAGGCAAAATTATTAACTATTTTATTGCGCGTTGATTAACTTCCCGGAGAGATACTTTTTTAAGGACAAATCTCCAATAATAGATGACTTTTATAAAAGGGATAAGGAAATGCCTATTGAATTTGAACTAGAACTGGAAGTTGACGGCATTGATCTTACATACATACAAGAAAAAGCAGGCAAAAAAATAAACTCATTTAAAGAGTATCTAAGTGTTAAATCAACAATCAAAATTAGAAGAACCATTATTGGTATAGATAAATCTAAGGTCAAAATGGACCAAACATTGAATCCCATAAGTGGCAACTGGGATAACAACGCATTTGGCAGTATAGGTTTAATACAGGTTTTTCAGGCATTGATGCCAAGACCTATTCTTATTAGAGCGATGCCTACCGAAGAAGAGGTTGAGAACGTTGTCAATGAGATTTTAGCTAGTAAAGCAAAATCTAAATTAAGCGAAGGTGAACTATTAGAACTTCAAAAAGCTCAGGAGAAGGTTAAAGAATTACAGGAAAAAATGTATGACCCAACTTCCATTAACAATTATAAGGATGAGGTTAATAAGCATTTCCAAAAATTATTCCCTGACACTCTTATTGATATTTCGGATACAGATAAAGTGAAATGGACAGAAGACAAATTCGGAAAAAAATTTAATGTTGAATTTAAAAAGCAAAATGCAGACGGGTCGCATGATGAATCAACTCCAAGTTCATACAGTTCCATCGGCCATGGAGCAGTGCGTAGCGCCATCTTTTCGTTATTGCTAATGCGTGACATTATTGAAGAATTAGCAAGGAAGTCAGGCAGAAAAGAGTATTTAATATTATTTGAAGAACCTGAGCTTTTCCTTTATCCGAGAATATTAAAAAACTTGAGAGAGTTAATCTATGCAGTCAGTGACCAAGATTTTCCGTATCAGGTCCTTTGCGCATCGCATTCCCCTCAAATGATCGATCTATCTAAGCGTAACTCTACGCTCATAAGAATGATAAAAACCGATTCAGGCACAAAACTTTACCAAATTAGAGATGAAGATTTAAAAGAGGCGAAGGGAGCACAATCCGCGGAGGACTTGAAGCAAGCAATGTATGAAGTGCTCCGTTTTAATCCTCATATTTGTGAATCATTTTATGCAGACGAAGTGCTACTAGTTGAAGGCCCAACGGAAGAGATAGTAGTTAGAGGAATATTGCAAAAGCTAACCCCTTCCAAAGATTTATTTATTGTAAACTGTGGCACAGTAAACAATATTCCATTTTATCAAAAAGTATATAGAAAGTTTGCAATCAAGAGTCATGTAATATGCGATACTGATAGCCATATGGCTGAAGCTATAGATGATTTTTCAAATCCTATTTTCATTAATGGAATACAACAAACCATTTACGAAGAACATTTAATGAACTGTAAGAACGACCCCAAAATTGGAGGTATATTAAGAGTTCATGATACAACTTTTGAAGTAGCACATGCACATGAGGGCGTGAATACAACAGTTCGATATCCTGATAACTTTGTTCCAAGTCATGGTAAACCATTTAATGCAAATAGATACTGGAGAGAAGTGCTTGAGCCTAATTTTGCCAACAAAGAAATTGATACAGCACCAATTGTATCCTTTATTAAGGAAATAATTAGCTTTTCTTGGAGTTGAATTAATTCTTTAGAAATAGTGTCCTTTTTAGATTTTTAGACGTTAATCTGTATGGGTAGGAAATTCGTATTCGGCTTTCCTACCCCGTAATTTTTTTTAAAAACCCCTTAATAGGTAGATATTGACTTTTGTTTCCGCTACGTCGTTCTTCAAAAACGCCTTCGTTAACCAGGCCATTTAAATCATTTCGAGCTGTCTGATTGCTAATTCCAAAGCGATTTTGGACTTGCCGCACATTAAAATAAATGGTTGAATCCTGTATTACCTCTTGTAACAAAATTATTTGCCGATCATTAAACCTGGTATTTCGAAGCATGGTCATCGCATTTTGCTTTTCGGCAGATTTACGGCGTATATAGCGCTTTAAATCTTCGAGCGCCAAATAAGTACACCGCAAATTATAATTTACAAAATATGTTAGATCGTTATCATCCTGTTCCGTATATAGATATGCTCGGGAATATTGCGCTTTTGAGTTTAGAATTATTCTTGAAACTGACATAAATTCTATTAGCCAATATCCATGCTTTAGCAAATACCAATAAAAAATCGTTCTGGCAGTTCTACCATTTCCATCAACAAAAGGGTGAATATATCCGATTAAAAAATGCAATATTATCCCTTTGGTAATCGGATGCAGGAAGAAACGGAGCTTCATATGATCATTTGTAAAATCACAAAACTCTTTCATCAACTGATCTAAATCACTTGCTTTGGGAGGAGTATAAACAGGCCTTCCTGTTTGAACATCTACAACTTTTACATCATCATCCTTTCTAAAAGTACCTTCTTCTTCTGCTTCAGAAAGTGTTGATTTCGTCAATATTGAATGAAGCTGTTTGATTGTCTCTATTGTAATAGGAGTATCTTTATTTGAAACAATCCATTTCATTGCTTCGTAGTTGTTCAGAATCATCTGCTCAGATGCATTTTTGGGACGTCGATTATTTTCCAACATTTCCTTTGCAACTCTTCTTGTTGTTGCAGCCCCCTCTAATTGGCTGGAAGCAATAGCTTCTTCCATTAGTGAGCTGATTAAATAACGATCCCGATCCTCTGAAGGAATAATTGCATCTCCCTGCAAGGAACCACCTAAATTAAGATCAAATTCATGTAAATATTTTTGAACAAAAGAAGGAGATCCAACTGAGAATGTGAACCCAGTAACTGACGATATTGTCAATGTATTGTTGGAAATCTTACGATTTACCTTTACAGCCCCCCATAATTTATGAGGATCAATGCCCCATTCTTGAGCTCTATATTTCCATTTATCGTAGTAATAATATTTTTGATCCCCTATTTCCATAAATTCCATAAACCTTCCAAGAACTATTAATTCTTCTAACACTTTTCCATATTCAAAACCATTGGGAATCAATGGGGTTCTTTCCGGTATTCTCATAAAATCTCCTAATTTTTACGAAATTAGGAGATTTTATGAGTTATTCAACGGAACTAGAACATCAATATGGTTAAAACCTCCTAAATTTTAAAAACTTAGGAGATTTTAGGAATCTAGTTTGCCTTAAATAACTAGTTTTCAATTAAGTATAATTTTTAAGATAGTTACTTTTTATAAACCTAGTTTTCTTTACTAGTTCGGCATTTTCAGATTTTTGTACTTTAGGTACCCATCTCTATCAATATAGAGACTGATGTGCAAACAATGTTTATATTTTAACCACTACTTTCTAATCATAAAGAAAAATTTTCCAGTAACTTACGCGAGTGCCAACTGCACTGCAGTGCAGTTGGCACTCGCGTAAAGACCTCTTTTACAGCTGTTTATCCAAATAATTTACCGAAATAACCAATAAAATTCGTATCTTACCTCCGCAAGATGTGCGGAGGTGGTCAGAAAGATCAACTTAAAGATTCTAAGACCTTAATCGAGTTCGCTTCATCCTTTCTAATTTTTCAGAACCCTTATAAACAAGAGATCTATAAAATAAAGACCTCCATCTTTTTTAAAAGCTGTCGAAGCTGACTAGCATCATCACACTGTTCAATACTTCCTTTTTCAAGCAAAATAAGTTGCTGCATATCTAATTTAATCGCAGGATATTGCCCCCAAAATGAAGGGTCTACACTTAAAATCGATGCTAACAAATCTCCTTCATACAGATCGGCCTCTGTCAGTATATTTTGTTTTAAAATATCTAGCGATAACGGGATCAAATATTTTAACCCGATTTGTTGACTAATTAATGTCCTTAGCTGCTCTGGCGTTAAATTTCCTATTGGTATTTTCCTATAACGAAAGCATCGTTCGACAAGACCTGTCGGAAAATCAAACTCCTTCCAATAATCATTTTCCAATTGTTCTATTGACTTTGTTATTGACATAGCAGTTTATTTAATTTTCGCCATTATTTATAAATTTCTCTCCAGCAGATGCAAATCGGCATCGTGAAGCCTTCATGTTTACTCAGTGACCGATATTTCAATCAAAATCGCATAAAATGACCGAAATATCGGTCATTTACAAAATTCCGGTATAAACGCCACCTATATGCAATTACATATAATTTTCATAGAAATCAGCTGAATTATATGGATTTACATATAATCTAGGTTCCAAAAAATCGGTTCACTATTGCTCATGAGATTGGACACTTTCTGCTGCACCCTTCTTAAATGCCACCAACTTCTGTGAATACTCCTTCTTCACCGTCTTCTCAAAACTGTTCAGGTAGTTTTCAGTCGTTTTAATGCTGGTATGCCCTAAAGACTCCTGAATAAACTCAGTACTTACGCCTGACCTTTTCATTATGGTCGAGAATGTATGCCGCGCAACGTATGTGGTTACTGCCTTTTCAATACCCAACTTCTTTCTGATCTTACGCATCCAGTCATTAAGAGCCTGGACAAACAGCTCTATTAATTCAACCTGGCGCAGTGGCGTTATGTCGTGTTGCAGGACAGGGAATATGTAGTTGCCTGGACGTTTGTCCTTGGTGCTCCAAAAGTCAATGATCTGCTGCATATCCTCTGATATGAAAACCGTAATAGGCTTGGGAGCAGAACGGGTGGAGTTCTCCGTTTTAGCTCTTTCAAAGGTGATATACTCGCCATCTATGTTTTTGTACTTCAAGTGGGCAATGTCGGTGGGATTGATACCATTGGCGAAGTAGGAGAAGAGCCAAAAATCTTTGGCTTTGCGTTCTTCCAGGCAAACCGGTTCGTAATAATAGATCTTGCCTACATCTTCCAGGGTTAACGCCTTTTTTATGTTCCGGGATGTGGGTGGTTGATACTTGCGCCTACCGAAAGGGTAGCATTTGTCTCTATTAATAATACCCTGGAATATGGCCTCATTAAACATAGTACGCAAACAACGGGTATAAATACCGACTGTCGTTTTGGAATATTCCTGATCCATCATCCAGGCTTCCAACTGCTTTAAGAACGCCACATCAATTTCAGTAAACCGGACATTCCCCCGAAAACGAGAAATAGTGGTATACGTCGTCTGATAATTGGCTGCGGTTCGGATACGGTGTTCAGAAAGGAGCTTTTTAATATAATATAGAAAGGTGGCCAGTATTGTTCCATATTCCGGCGGTGGGAGCTTGAAAATGGGGAACCGGTTTTCATACTCAGCTATATTAAATTCGTAGGTAACCGGTACCAGATTCGCCTTAATAGACTTCCGCTGGTGAAAAAAAGGATTATTTAGTATAAAGTCCTTTTCAAACTCCTCATAGGTGAACGGTTGTAATAATCGGGCTTTATCCTCTGCATTCCGCTCGATCAGCTTGAGGTTGGTACGTATCTCTTTTAGCTTTTCTGAGATATTTCGTGCCTTCCGGTCCGTTACCATGCTGAATTCTTCCTGGGAAAGGTCATAAACCGTCTGATAACGCTTCGGCTCGCTATTTAAGGTTACCAATAGCTTAACAGGATAAGTTCCTTTCTTCTTTTTCAGTCTCCGTGTGTCCAAAATGATTTTTAATGATGCTGACATACCTATTAATTTTTCGAATTCACAAAATCCTTCGCCCAAAATTTGCCAGTAATTTGCCAGTAAAACAGGGTTAAACCCCATTTTGAAAGGCACACTTCAAATTTCTAACAAAGAATTAAGTGATTGAAAAATAAACAGTTAAGCAAGATTCAGTCAACCCCGATTAAGCCAGATTAGCGGCTGATCGCCGCTGTTAATCAGAGGGTCTCAGGTTCAAGTCCTGAAGGGGGAGCAAGAGAATCAAGCAGTTATAACGATAAGTTGTAGCTGCTTTTTTTATTTGCACCATAAGCAACATCAGGTGGAAAAATTTTCTTTTTACCATTTCTTGATAAATTAAACATCGGCCTGTAAGTATTACCACCTTTAATTTATTAATAAATATAAAGAGGATCTGAAGAATTATTCGAGGGCGGGTGGATCGAGTTTATGGGTCGACAGGTTTGGATAAGATAGGGTGTTTTCAATTATTGTATTGATATAATGTTCTATTTTGTCCAAGTGATCGGTTAGGTTTAGACTGAAGTCCTTGACAATGTTTGTGTCAGGTTCTTTCATTAGGTGTTCGCTGATTCTGATTGCATGGTTTAGCATTTCTTGCTGCTGAATTTCGTCCCCGGTAATATTGCCTTGGATATTCCCAAGAAGAAAATTTACACAATATGCAATGCGAACCATTGGATGCGGATGACAATGTTTGTCGTAGTATAATTCTGAGTGGTTCTGTGCTCGGTCGATAAAATAGATGTAAAGTGCGGCTAGTGTCAATGCGGCTCCGGCGTAGAGGGCTTCAGGGACTATTGGACCATCCTCTGGGCCGCCTTGCTGTGAGAAACGCTTGACATGGTAAGCCAGTTGAGCACATGCGAACCAATCGGCGTCCAGTTCTTTCATGTGTTGAACATGGATTTCATCGCCTGTACATTCGTATTCCATGAATTCTAGATTTGCACTTCCACCACCCTCACCTATTTTTTGAATAAGATGCCCTGTTTCATGGTAGAGGAAGAAATGGGTTGTCATTTGATAGAGGAAATGGGATGGCGTGATTCCCGCTTGACGAGTGAAGGTTCCATAAAATTGAAAGGCGGGATCGTCAAACCTAGGTTCTTTAGATGTGTACATGTCATAAATATGAATGATTGAGCCCATCCATATTTCGATCAGGTTGTACCCGTTTTCAGTATAAGCACAAGCATTAATGTCCCGAATATTTGTATAATAGACTCTTGCAGGAGAAATATCGAAATCGAGGTCATCTCTGCTCAGAAATTCCTGAGCAGAGTCTATAAATTGAGCAAATTCATCCTCTAATCTAAGTCCCTCAAATTCGTGAAAGTCGCCTTTTCGAGGTGTAATGTTACTTTTTTGGAGTTCTTCGATCACTTGAAAATAAGTTTTCATGCGTCTTGATAATTAACTTTATTACTGCTAAATTTTTTCTTCTTGACTCGTTGTATATTTCTCCAAATGGAGATTTAAAGCACATACTTCCAATTGGCTTTAAACATACTAAAAAATACTATTTTTAAGGATAGACGTGAGGACATGGGGTGTTTTAGCAATAAACTGCAAGCAATACGTTTTGGCCAACTAAAATACAATTTTTTAATTACGATTCCATAGCTAATAACCAACTCGGTTAACCAGTGGCGTTTTTAGGTTAGCTTTGATATTATCGCCTAATTCATTTTAATATTATTAGGTAGAGGGCAATAAAATGGTTTCTTCCTTAAGTTATCGGACCGATATTTCAGTCAAAAACGCTCATAATAACCGAAATATCAGCCATTCAAGTCTCAATCACTTATGCGACCATATCGCTCATTAAGCACCATAATATATTTTTTCTTGTATTTCTCGGATAGGAAAGAATTGCCTATAAGCCCTACGACCTTGTCTTTATTTCTTTCTAACCGTTTAAATACGCCATCTATTTGACGGGCGGCAAGCCCTAAAACTTGACCAAACTCAATAAATCGGGCACGATTAAATTTACTTTTCCGGGCATTCAGAGTTAGAGCTAATTCTTCTTTATCACCTGGATTGACAATAGCAACGTTCAATAAGTCATAAGCTGGTGCCAAATTCCAGGTACCGTTTCGGGTTATCATTGAAAAATTCTTCAGGTGCATGTCATTATTCCCCGTTAGAAAACAGAAGATTGATAACTCATAAAAATTCAGCAAATCCAGCATGGTATTTTCTGCATACATGGAAATCGCTTTACCAACTTTTTCCATTGAACCCTTATATTTATCAAACGCTTCGAGTACCTGGAACATATCCAGCATGTGAATTTTCTCACCCTCGGCTGTTCGGTCAATGCGTTTAGTAATATATGCAAGTTCACCAGACGATAACCGGATCAAACTAGACTGTACCACCGGAAGTCCAAATGACTCCGCCATTCGCATGGTAAGGTGTTCGTTTTGTGGCATCTCCGGATAATCCTCATGAGGTGGTTTAAGAATGTAATTTCCACCAAGGGTTCCCACTATAGTTAGGCGCCCATTGGAACCATCTGCCAGGGCATCCTTAACCAATGTCAGGGAAAGTTTAGGTTGTACGCCTGGTACTGTCACATGGCGTTGCACGACCGCGGCAGCCAGCTCAGCCATTTGCGCCAGGTTATATCCAAGTTCAGGAGGTTCATCTGTGCCAAAAAATTCCCTACTGCAATGGGGATGAAAATCATTTAGCCTTGAATCCAGTTGCTTGCAACAGTATAAACAATGCTTACTCATGTTCCTGATTAATTGGTTTTACACTCACTGCTCCAATACAATTCTCGCAGCAAGCTAACAGTAGCCCCATTCTATCATTAGGGTTCAATTTCCAGTTCTTTGATGCAATTTCTAATAGCCATCCTTCCGGTATAAGCCCTTCAAAAAAGGGAAACAACCTTTTGTCTTTATATGGTTGTTCTCTTACCGGCATTGAAAACGTCAGGAATTGGCCTGGATAACTTTTCACATAATCCGGGTAATATTGAAACAAGTATTCCCCATCGTCCGTTTCAGTAAGATGACCGGCAAGATCATCCTTATAATATATCTCCGCTTTTCTCATTGTTTGTAGTTGAAAGTAATTTTAAACTAACAGGGGCCAGTACATGCCCAAACATTTTTAATACCTGGTTCACCTTTTCTAATTGAAGATCACTTTTGCCCTGTTCTATCTTTCGTATAACTGTCAGGGCCACGCCTGCCTTTTCAGCAAATTCTTCCTGAGTAAGCCCGGCTTCTTTTCTTTTGTCTTTTACAAAGGCATCCAGCGATTTCATAACTATATGCTTTTAAATATAATTTCTATTCAACTTTGCAAATTATATGCTTTTACATATAATTTACGTCTTTTTTCGCTAACTATATCTATTTACATATAATTTCTGTTAGAAATAACAATTTATATGCATTTACATATAATAATCCTGAAAAAGTGATTCTTTATTACCCATGAACTTGATCATTTCCTATAATTGTCTGAAATATAAATAGTTAAGCGGAAATCGATTAACCCTGATTAAGCTAAAAAAGGCGAGTGGCCGCCGCTGTTAATCAGAGAGTCTTAGGTTCAAGTCCTGAAGGGGGAGCAACTTTAAAAGCCGGTCGTAAGACTGGCTTTTTTATTTACTGGTTTCGTGCCTCCACTATTTCTTATACACTCTGATTGTGCGCTGGCTTTTGTTATTTTGGTAAAATCAAGTTTTTCAAATTAATACTTCCACAATGAATTTCTTTTTCGCTTATTAATGAGAGCGGTGACGGGCCTTTGACAAGTGAAACTCTATAAAAAAGATCTTGCCCTTTCAGGCTAAGCCCTGTTCGCAAGGCCCCCGGTGCTCCTTCAGTGATCCGGCTAAGTATTACAACATAAAAACCATTCGATTCTTTGGGGTTAATAGTTCTTTGTAAAGATGACGGCTTGTGAATACCAGCATCTAAAAAAGATTTTAATCCTGTCAGACCATAGTCATACAATGGTTCTTTATCAATTGTCATTGTATCGGGTGGAAGTAGAATTTTATAGTATTTACCGGGTAACCACGGAACCTCAAATGAATCTGCAGGAAAGTCAATCTTTAATTCGAGGGGATTATCTGTTTCGTTGATTAATCGAGTCCAAAAGATAACTTTAAGATACTCCTTCCCATTAGGGTCTGTGTATCGTTCTCCTCTTGGGAAGCCGTTTTGTATGATCAGGCGCTTACCGACAGAATCAGTATACTCATATTTGGTGTCACTCCATCTGGAAGTGGATACTTCTTTGGTTTCTGATTTGATTTTTTCTTTTGAGAGGTTGGGTTTGTTTTGTCCTCTACAGGATGTGCAAAAAACAAACATGAAGAGCAAAGTATACACGTGAATATGTTTCATAATTATGTTTTTAATTAATCCTATAGTGAAAGTATCCCGCTTGCTTTTTTTATCACTGAATGATCAAATCCTGCTTTTCGGAAATATTCAAAATCATTTTTCAAACTTTCGCTTAATTCGTTCCCCGTGTGTCCCCGCTTTAAATATTGTTGATATAACTCAATTGCTTTGGCGAAATCACCCTTAAAGAGATACGAGTGAGCCAGGTCTCTTATCAGCAACGAATCAGAAGGTTGACTCTCTATACCTTGTGATAAAAAGTCAATCGCTTTGTCGTAATTTTTTGTTTCCAACAAATGACGACCAAGGACACCCGATTGCCCGGGTCTCGGTTTCAGTGTATCTAAATTGGTTATCTTTTGTCCAGTTGCACGCAGCCGGCTATTAATCGTATTCGAATAACCGGTTACTTTCCCGGCGTTATCGAAAGTAAAAGTCTTTGTGCCCCCCAATTCGATGTTGCGAAAATCGGTTGTCGACGTAAAATACATTTTGCTGGTGATGCCATCGGTCCATAAGTAAAGCCCATCTTTTCCTTTTTCTATCTCTGACAACCATCCGTCTAGTATATATTCGCCGATGTATTTCGAGCAGAGCGTTTCGTTTACTGGTACCGTGGTTATTTGCTCAGGCTTGCGAAACCCTTTCCAGTCGTATACCAGTGCTACGCTGTTGATTAACTCGAGTAAAACATGACCGTCATCGGAATTCACAAACAACGCCACTCCTTTTCCATTGGTGAGCCCGGCAAGGAAATAACCCGTGAATCCCTCGTTACCCGCCGCATGAACAAAGTATTTTTCGCCATTCCTGTTTTGCAGGAAGGTGCCCATGGCCGCATCATTTTTGTAGGGCGTTGTATGCAGTTTCACCATATCCTGGTTCAACACCTCCGTTGATAACCGGGAAAACCATGAACCGTAAGGCCTGCGGTGTGGCTGAGCAACTGGGCAGTTGTAATTTTTTTGCCATGAGACACGGTATCATAAGGGAATTTCCAATTGACCAGGTACTGGTTGATGTCCTGATGGAGGTTCAGTTTTCCCTGCTGCGCCAATTGCAGGATACCTACCGCGTTTAGTGATTTACTGATCGATCCGGGTTCAAATAGGGTGTTTACAGTTACTTTCCGGCCTTCTTTTTTGTCGGCATAACCATACCCCTTGGCCCACACAATCTGGTAATTATCGATAACAGCGACACTTAATCCCTGCACGTTGTAATACTTCATTCTTTCGGTAAGGCTGTATAGTTTACCGTCGATAATCAGGCCGCCCGACAAGTTGGCTTCTACCCGGGCGATCTGTTCTTTTACGGCTTTTGAATACTGCTGTTGTGCGGTGACCACTGTAAGCCAATAGCATAAAAGGACTGCTAAACTGATTTTTTTCATAGCTGACAAACCTACCCGTTATTCCGCCGGTGCAACCCGAAAAGGTGTAAAAAGGTTGTAAAACAATGTAAATGCTGTTTAAATTCGATTTACATTAGGGATCAAAGTCCACCTTTATCAATATGAGACAATATTCCTTACTCGCCGTCCTTTCAGTATCCATGGTAGTAATTGCTACGGCCTTTGTAAAAAAGGAAACCGAGCATCCTGATAAGCACCTGGAGATTGTGCTTCGTAATATTGGGCACCTGGTGTTGCCTCAGGAACTCATAGAGGAAAAGGTTGGCGAATCTTTATCAAATGAAACCGAACCCGTTCCAGGTATTATAAGATGATTGCGTAGGTCAATGGCCCTTAGCACTCTTACAGAAGCCGCTTATTCCCGAACTTATAACATAAACCCATGTCTGCTCATATTGAACGTCTAATCCGTATTTACAACCGCCTTCGCAGAGGCCCCGTCACTATTGAAATTATTTCCCAATGGGCGAAAACCGCCGGTATCAAGGTCAGTGACCGGCAGTTATACCGTGACCTCAATCAATTAAAGTCTTTGCAGATTGCTGAAGGCGAAAATGTGATCGAATACATTAATGAAAAGAACCATAAAACATGGAAGCTGGAATATGATGAGGCTTCGGAAAAAATTTCACAATATGACATCAATTCATTTTTCCTGCTGAAAAATTTTGCTCCCCACTCCATTATTGAACAGCGCAAATCATCCATTGAAAACCTGGAACGCATTGTTTACAAAAATGCCTCCAAAAGCCAATATCAAAAATTCATCCAGACTCATGAACTGTATATGCGCCGTACCAATTATTTTGAAAGCATGTACAGCGAAATAGAACATACGCTTATCGAAGAACTAATCTGGGCATTGCACAACCAACGCATCATTGTGATTGAACAGGACATTTTGAATGCGGCCAACAATCATTTGCCTGAGAATCCGTTTCCGCTCTCCATGTATCCGATGGAACTGGTCTTTCACAGGGGAACAGTACGCATTGCCGGACTAGAGACAAAGAATCACCAGTTATTGCTGTTTAACATCGACAAAACGCTTCGTGTCAGATTCACGAATGAATCGTTCAGCCGGAAACAATACATTCCTGATTATAAGCAGAAATTTGACTCCATTTTTGGCATTTCAGCTCCAATCAATAATAGAACCTATCACATAAAAATTGAATTTACTAAAGGTTATGGTGAGATGTGGAAGACGCTTTACTGGCATCACAGTCAGGATTGGAAACTTTTAAAAAACGGCAACTATATGTTACACTTGCATTGCAGTATCGGCCGCGAACTGGTTGGCTTTTTGGTCTACGGTTTGGACAAGGTAAAAGTGCATCAACCAAAAGTTCTTCAAAACCTCATTGTTACAAAATTAGAAAGAGCTGCTGCAGTACAAAAAATGAACCTGTTTATAAATGAAGAAGAGGCCAATAAAGATTACTGACAAAAACAATATCGCTGGCATGCAGCTCTTTACTGGTCTTAATTTTTTGAAAGCTTCCCTAATAGGCACAAGAGGAAAATACCTCCCACAATAAGCCATTTACCTCTTTTTGATACCAACTCAGTTTGGTAAAGCCCATATAAAAAAAGGGGCCATAGCAGCAGAGACAAAGCCAACTTTGTTTTATTATTGAACCAAGGTACGTTTTGCTGCTCCTGGTGGGTAAGCAACACTTGTTCAAACTGATACCTCGCCTCCAGGAAAGTTCTTTCTCCATCTTCTACCTGTGCGTTTCGGATAGTAATAAAGGATTTTAAAGAGGCATATAACTCGTTGGCGGAATCTAACAGAAATTGATTTAATTGCCTGATATCTTGCTTTTGATTCAACGTATTATTAAAGCTGTACACCCCTGCTCCTGACACACCGACTCCCATCAGCTGCCCTACTATGGACTTTTGACCACCTGCCGCCACACCGCCAATGATAGCGGTTCCGATACCAATTGCCAAATCGACATTTAGCGACTTTAGCTTCCCAAGGTTTTGTTGAAAGGCAGCATAATAAGCCCTTATCAAATCAAAGACAGACTTTGCATACAACAGTTCGATTTCCTCTGTTCTTTCAGGGTTGTAAGATTTGGCTTTAAGAAAACAGTATTCAATCTCGGCGACGGTACTATTGTTTGCTAACAATAACCCCATCTTCGATAGACCCATCCCGCACCATGCGGAATAATCATTGGTGTTCCTGGTAAGCTGTTCAAATTTAGATTCGGCAATCTCATAACGATTAGCTTTCAAATCCAAAAAAGCAAAATCAAACGCCTGTTGCTGGGGAGTATTTTTTGTTTCCATAAGTTTCAAGGCTGCAAATAAATCAACACCCTTTGACATCATATGTCAAGCACGTATAGTTTCCCCAGGAATACATAAAATAACCTCTGGCGTGAACCATGTGTCGACCATGTGTCAACCATGTGTCAAACATGTTCCCTCTCCAATGAAACACACATGCTTCACACATGGTTGACACATGGATGAAGCAAGATTGACACTCTAAACAATTATCCCTCAATCAGTTATAGCTGTTTAAGGAAAATATAGTGTTATAACTTATTAATATACAATAAATAATACATATTTATAATGATTATTTCTAGCCGATCTGGCTAACCATTTAAAAGCCCGCCGGAACCAAACAGGATTCCTGCCGTTAAATGCATTTCAGGAAAGGATGAATTTCTCTATATCAAAGTAACCGTTCACGACTCCGCACAGTTACTTTTCTGCATAAGTGTTTTAAAAACGATTATTTTCTGGGATAGTATGTCTTTTTTTTAGATATTTATCGCTTCGTAATTCGACCCTTATAAAATTGATTGAAAAATGACCAAAAGCGTCCTGCTAGTTGGCGGCTTGCTGCTATTTATGCTTTCTGGAATAGCCCAGAATATGACAGTTATCAAAGGAATGGTTCTTCACCCCGCAAATGATTTCATAATTGTTTCTGTAGACGGTATGTTGCAAAACAGAATAGACTCTGTGCTCGTAAGCGACTCCGGTTACTTTAAAGAAGAAATCAACTTACAAACGGGTAACTACGTCACTATAAACTATTCAGGCCAGGACCTGCGTTTTCCTGTGGTACCCGGTGACAGCATTGATCTAACGCTGGATGAATCGCTTTTAACCTATAACCTGAGTGCCAGTAATCCCCAGCGAAAAAAAGAAATAACAGCAGCGATCGATAATTCCGCCCTGTTCGATGGCCGGCTTGAAGAAATTAATGCCGCTGCTGAAAAAAGATCAGACAGTTTACTGAATGTTATCTACAACCAGCAGTTAAAAGACTACCTGCAACGAATTCAACAGCCCTCTCCCAGTATTAAAGAAACAATTCACGAAATATACTACAGGCATCTGACCAATTGGCTTTTGTTTAACCCGGTCTGCGCCCTTAAGCCGAATGAAAAAATAATCGGGAAAGAACTGTATAATAAATTCGCAGCCCTTATTCCTGCAGGTCAGGAATATCTTACGGGCAACGAACCACTGTTTTATGCTTCAGAATTCTACCGCACTTTCTTGCTTCAATATAAAAATACTGATCCGGTTCCTTCAAAAGCTAAAACAGACAGTACCCCTATTAATTATCAGGTACGATACCAATCAATCGTTGGCGATGTTAACGTTCCGGTGATAAAAGACTGGCTCATCATGAACTACCTTCAGGACATATACCGGGGTGGTTCCTATGCAGAAGCCCTTCGCTTGTCTGACGACTACAAACCACTTTGCCAGAATGCCTCCATTAAGGAAAGGATAAAAACAATGGACGTGAATTTTGGCAAAATTAAAAATGGCAATCCCGCTCCTGATTTCACCCTGGAAGATATAAACGGCAACAACGTTTCCCTTTCCGACTTTAAAGGCAAATGGGTCTATCTCAATTTCTGGTCGGCAACCAACGGAGTCTGTATCAGTGATTTTACGAAGTACGGTCCTGTGATCAAAGAAAAGTATAAAGATAAAAACATCGTTTTCCTAAATATTTGCTTTGAAGAAGATGCCAACAAATGGAAAACAAAGGTGGAAGAACTACAGATCGAGGGGGTGAATGTATTAGCCAGGGGATGGAACAATCTAAAAATATGTAAGGACTATCAGGCAGATTTTGTGCCCAGAACGTTTTTGATCGATAAAGCAGGGAACATAAATAATAATCAATTGCTGCCAGTGACTTTGACACAATATGATGCATCTGTAATAAACGAATGGCTGCAATAATAACACGTTGAACGTGTAAAGCGCAAATCCCCAATAAAGGATTTGCGCTTTTTTATTTTACTTATTTACTAATGATCGCAGTAGCTTCCACTTCAAGCAATAAATCGTCCTTAACAAACTTACTTACTTCCATAGTTGTAGAAGCAGGGGGTTGAGCGGTGTTAATATATTTGTCTCTTACCTTTCTGAACACAGGAAGGTTAGCCACATCAGTCACATAATTCGTTAATTTGATAACATTATCCATACTTCCTCCAGCTTTTTCTACAATGCTTTTTATAGACTGGAAAATGTGCTCGGCCTGTTGCTCAAAATCATCTTTCCCAACGGTATTGCCGTTAGCATCGAAAGCCACCTGACCAGAGAGGATGACCATTTTGGAAGCCCCTAAATCAACTTCAACATATTTAGAGTATCCGGCAGAAATGTCTTTAAAATTAACCATGATAAATTCGATTTTTGGTACAAAGATTACACTTATTTGATAATATGTGCCTTTTCTTTCGACCCTTTTACCTGATTGGAAAAAGAAAAAAGCATTTAAAGAGTTGAGCTTACATTTGCTACATGAAAGAGCAATTTACTACCCTACTCAAAAAATTAAAGGAGAATTCCGTTACATTTAAAGAAGTAATTGAGTTCATAGAAACTTACTATCAACATCAACCCACTGCCTTTAAAAACGGCGAGAATTACAATGAGGCTACGCAAAATCAGGGTAGCGCCAAGGTTTTTGCATTTGCGCAACTGAATAACCTGAGCAAGGAAGACACCCTTTCTTTATTTGCAGAACATTACCAGTCAGTATTAAATACACCCACCGGAACTGACCACCAAAACATCAGGCAATTTATGGTACATGGCTGGCCAGGGATCGTTTTTGAAGGACAGGCCCTTACTGCAAAATAGTTATCCGCATCTGACAAAAGTCAAAAGACCGTAATATTTCGGATTCAATTCAATATCAAATGAGCGCAATAGCAACTCCTCAAAACAGTGAGCATTACGATGTAATTATAGTAGGGGCAGGCCCCGCGGGTTGCGCCTGTGCTATGGCGCTCAAAAATTCCGGACTGCGGGTAGCCCTAATCGACAAGCACCAGTTTCCACGTGATAAAGTATGTGGCGACGCCATTCCCGGCCGCGCCATTAAATTCCTTCATGAAATAGATCCGCAGTTTGCCGAAAGGCTGGCTGCCTTTACTGAAAAACTGCCCACCCGCAGTACGCTTTGTTATTACAATAACAAAAAACTTGATTTTACCTGGACCCTCGAAGCTTATACCGTTACCCGTGAGCATTTCGACAACTTTCTTTTTGCTGCCGTCAAAAACAATAGCGAGGTCCATACAGTGGAGGGTGTTTCGGTAAGCGATGTTGTCAGGTCTGCCAGCGGATATACCGTCATTGCAAAGGACACCAACAAACGGTATGATTGCACCATGCTGATTGGCGCTGACGGCATCAACGGCGTTACGGCTAAAAAACTCACCGCGCGCCAAATGGACAGAAAACACCATGTTGCCGGTGTGCGGGCTTATTACAGTGGGGTCTCAGGCATGGAAGACACCTGTACCGAAGTGTACTTCGACAAAAAATACCTGCCTGGTTATTTCTGGGTATTTCCTATTAAAGGTGGGTTGGTTAATGCCGGCATGGGCATTTTATCTGATATGGTAGTTAGCAATAAGATCAACGTCAAAAACGCCTTTTATGATTTTATTGATCGATCACCTGTATTAAAGGAAAAGTTTAAAAATGCCCAACCCGTAGGAACATTGCAAGGCTGTGGACTTCCCATGGGTTCACGATGGGTAAGCATGAGCGGAGATCATTTTTTATTGGCAGGCGACGCGGCTTCCCTGATTGACCCGGTTAGCGGAGATGGGATAGGCAATGCCGTTCTCAGCGGTAAACTCGCCGCAGAACAGGTGACGCAATGTTTTGCCAACAACTACTTCAGCGCAGCCTTTGTAAAAAATTACGACCAAATACTCTATAAAAGAGCCGGCGCAGATATGCGCAGAAAAACAAGGGTGCTGAAAACAATGGCCCGTATGCCCTTCCTCTTTGAAGCTGCCTTTATTGTTGGGCAAAACAGGATTATAAAAAAGTTCATGAAGTAGTATAAACGCCATGATCATACAATTAACCGGACTTTCAGGTGCAGGCAAAACCACCCTGGCAACAGGTGCTAAATCCCTGCTTGAAAAACATGCCCTGGTTACGGAGATCATCGATGGCGACGTATACAGGAAAACGCTTTGCAAGGACCTTGGATTTTCACCAAAAGACAGAATGGAAAATATCAGGCGGCTTGGGAAACTTGCCTGGTCTTTCAAGGAGCAGACAGATATCATCTTGATTGCGGCCATCAATCCCTTTGAAGCCATCCGAAACGAACTGAGGGATCAATACGACTCTAAAACCGTCTGGGTCAAATGCGACATGGCAGTGCTTATTAAAAGAGACCCCAAGAAGCTATACAAAAGAGCTTTGTTACATGATGATCATCCAGACAAAATCTATAACCTTACCGGCGTTAATGATAAGTATGAAATTCCAGCCGCGCCTGATCTGATCATCGATACCAGCCTGGAGACTCCGGCGCAGTCTGTACAAAAGTTGTATGAATTTCTTCTTTCTAATAAAAAAGACCCCGAAGGGGCCTGATTCTCTTTGCGTGTATCTTACTTTACCGGGAATTATTTCTTTCGCTTTGTTTTCTTTTCCCCTGTCTCGTTATAGAACAACTGCAGCATTACCTTATTTTCAACTCCTACCAAAGCCGCGATCTCGTAAATATTTTCAAGTGTAAATCCTGCAGGATGATCGATCAGCTTATTAAACGTTATATGGTGCATTCCCAGGTCCTTGGTTAAAACAGTCTTGGGCACAATTTTCAAGATCTCCGAGAAGCTGTTCAACTGGCGGCTCGTGATCAGTTTATTTACCGTAATATAACGTGGGTCATTCCCCATGGCACAAAGAAATGGTGAAATATTGCTATGTGCCTCAAAACTGTCATTTAATGACTACAGAAAGTACGGATCGTACATTTTTTAGGTCATTCACTGACATATAAAGTACAGTTCATCTTTTCTTTGATCACTATCGTACTAAAATGAAAAAAACCCGCCCCATCCGGGATAAACCGGGACGAGGCGGGGCTTTTAGTTGCGTTCTTAAAAGGAGTATCGGATTCCAAACTGCATTTGCCACCTGCTTGCGGCATAATCTACAGAATAGGGTTTACCGGGGTCCTGAAAGGAGTATAAAGGATATCCTTGTGATGAATTACTTCCTGTAAGAAAAGGTACCAGGCCAACACTGGCTGTTGAGTTATAAGTATTGGGTGAGAAGTACACCCAACCCCAATTCTTATTGATCAGGTTGGTAACGTTTAAAATATCCCAGGTGAACGTGATCACATGGTTGGGTTTTTCATCTTTATGAGTTACGATGCCAAATTCCTGTGAAAAATGAAAATCCAGGTCATTGTTCCAGGGTGTTCTGGCGCCATTACGCTCTGTGAACCTGCCTCTGCGAGTGCGCAGGTAAGCATCGCCGTCGATAAAAGCATTGAAGGCCTTTGCCTGTTCTTCTGCACTTGTCGTAATTGCGCCGTCGGGATTTCTGAAAAAGTTAATCGCCTCGCCTCTGTTTGGAATATAGGCAAGACTAACCTGCTGTGGCGTTTTTTGAACAGTATAGTTTATAAATCCGTAAGTAATGGGAGCGCCGGATTGCATGCTGCCAAACAAAGCAAAAGTGCTTACCCAGTTGTTATTATGCCAGGGCAAACGATACGTTACATTACCAATAATACGGTGGCGGATATCAAAGTTTGAATAGGCCAGTCCGGGGTTATTGGGGTTCAACGCCTGGTTCAACTGCCAGTTACTTTCCATAGAGTTACGGATCCCATTGGCAATGTCCTTTGCTACTCCATACGTATAAGCTACCATGGCGCGCAGGCCATTATTGAAGTTTTTGCTAACCTGGGCTGTTAACTGCAAACGGCGCCCCTGTGCCGTGTTACTCATTTCATAGGCATTGGCAAATTGCGGATCGGCATTGCCACCACCGAAGATGGGCTGACGACGCAAACTGGCTGCGGTGTCATAATAGTATGGAAAGGCACCTACCGAAATATCACTCAGGTTTACCTGCTGAAACATCACATCTTTTATAACCTGGGTATACATACCCTCCAACGTATACTTGAACCCGTGCTGATCAGTATAATCTACCGCAACACTGCTGCGCCATACCTGTGGCATTACAAAATGGTTGTCGATAACGTCTACCTGGGTTTGGCCAGCGCCCCTTTTGTCTACGGCAGCGCCGTTATCCCGGGCAAAGCCTGCTATTCCCTCACCAGGTGCATGTTTCAATGGATCTGTTCCGTGCAAAAATTGAAAGCCGCCATCTGTTTTTTGGTCATAGGAGCCATAACTATCACCGGTGTTGTAGAATGCATAACCGATCCAGGCAAACGGAATACGACCAGTAAATAAACCAGTACCACCACGCACAACCAGGCTTTTGTCGCCCAGTACGTCGTAATTAAAGCCCAGCCTGGGTGAAACCTGAACCCGGCCCAGATAGTTATTGGTGATATCACGCAACGGGGTATAGGTATAGCTATTGCCATAATTCGGATCCGTAATGGCGCTCCTTGTTTTATCACTTAAGGTTTGCTTATTGGGTACATCCGCATAATCGAAGCGTATGCCTGGAGTGATGCGAAAACGATCGTTCACCTGTATTTCATCCTGTGCGTACACGCTGAAGAAATTAACATTGAACACCGCACTGGGGTGGGCCAGGATATAATCCCTGTCGTTGTTTTCATAATTAAAATTGCCTCTTACGCGACTGGGGCTATTGTTAAAAAACGAATCGATGCTTGCATAATCCACCCGGCCATTCCATGAGTTTACGAAACCATAGTTGATCTTATACAACTCATTGTGTGTACCGAAAGTGAGGTGATGTTTGCCAAGGTTCACTGATACATTATCGGTAAACTCAAACGTGCGCTGCTTCATGTTAAAGATGCTGGCTTCACGGTCAGTACCCAGGAAGATAGTGGTACCGGGTGTACGGCCTACGATCTGCACCTGGGGAAAGGCTGCGTCGCTTGAAGGAGTACGATAATCATGAATGGTGGTAAAACCTGCTATGAGGCTGTTGTACACCCGGTTATTGAACCGGGTAGTGAGCTCCGCAACAGTAGACGACTGATTATTCGTTTGTTTATAGGCGATGCTGCCGAAGCGAAAATCCTGCGGGTCACGTTCCAGGTTAATGGCTTCAGACGTAATAGTATTGTTGCGAATGGCCAGATGTGTTTTACCATCAATATTCCAGTCAATACGATTGAAATACTTGTTTGAGTTGGCGTACGCATTAAACTGCCCATATGCACCGGGATCAAATCCATACCGGTTCACCATAGTGTCATGTATGCGCATGGCATCATCCAGGCTTAATACCCCTTTCATATCAGGGCTATTGGCCCCTTGCATGATGGGATCTGTACGGCGGGCTATTTCTTCGTTGGTAAAGAAGAACAACTTGCCTTTGATGATGGGAAACCCAACACGAAAACCGGTTTGGTTGTCATGAAAGGCAGATGGCAATTTGCTTCCATCGCCTGCATTCTCTTTTCCGGTTATCGTTGCATTACGCCCAAAAGTATATACCGAACCTTCCACTTTATTGGTACCTGACCTGGTCACTGCGTTCACGCTACCTCCTGTAAAATTACCCAACGTAACATCATAAGGAGCCAGGTACACCTGCATATCCTGTATTGCATCCATGGAAATGGGATTGCTGCGGGTGCTGGAACCGGGCATATTGGACGTTCCTACAATACCGCCCAAAGAAGGGCTGAAGCCAATAGCATCGTTGTTGATGGCGCCATCGATGGTTACGTTATTATATCGGAAGTTGGTACCTGCAAAGGAGTTGTCTTTCGATCCCTGGGGTACCAATTTTGTCACATCTGTAATGCTTCTTGAAATGGTAGGCATGTTGCTGATCTGCTCCCGGGAAATATTTACCCCTGCACCGGTTTGGTTTGCCGGCTTTCTGGGACCTGCGGATGCTTTTACAGTCACCGCCTCCAATTGCTGACTCCCCGGCTTCAATGTAAAGTTTACTACCTGTGCTTCTCCTAAGCCAACCTGCAGGTTGCTTTGTTCCTGTTCGGCAAACCCCATGGAAGTAACGGTTAATTGATAAGGCCCGCCAGCTAATAAACCTGGTAGATTATACCGGCCGTCTTTTGACGTGGTAGTAGTATATGGCGTGCCGGTTGGTACGTGAATAACCCGCACGGTGGCGCCTTCCAGCGGGTGGTTCAGGCTGTCTGTTATTCTACCCCTGAAAGCGCCCCGCGTTTCCTGGCTATAGCTGTGTAATGCGCCCAGCAGGCAAATTAACAGCAAGAGGGAAGTATGAAGAAAAAGAGAAAAACTTCGTTTCATGTAATAATTATTTGGAGTGCTTCTTTACTATGCTTATGGTTGTGGTCCCTTTGGAGTATAATCTCCGTTGGGAGCAAACACCTGGTCAATAACGTGTACGATACCTGTGGTGCTGACAATATTAGGTTGAATGATATGTACCGGCGTGGTAATGCCTGACCCCATTAGGCTCATGCCATCATTCCCTATTTCATAGGACCCACTGGTATTGATCATATTTACATATGCCCATGAGCCGTTGGATTGATAATAGGCCAGATAGGCGCTGTTTGCCAAATTTAAAATGAGCGGTTTATCAGGCGCTACTATGCCGCCATGGCTATATCCATTGCCAGTATAACGCCCACCTAAAAAATCGGCAGTGAAATACATCCCTAATAATATACAGCTGGTAAGCATATTGCTGCGTACAGCGGTGTCTGTTTTAGCCAGGTCATCGATGCTGTTGTATCCATACATTTTAAAGGCATTGTCCGAAGGAACAAACCAGGTAGTGTACGGCGGTGCAGAATTTCCGAAAAAATTCACCACATGATAGCCCTGAAAATTGGGAGGCGTTGGTGCAAACATGCGTGTTACGTCCTGGGTAAACTGAAGCAGGCCAACAGAGTGATGAATGATCCAGGCAGCCATTTTTGTGTTGGGCAGGCTGTCGATCGCCGCCAGTAAATCGCCGTTGGCAGGGAAAGCAATGGCACTCAGTTTATGAAGCACTCCGTCGGCCAGGTTAATATTGCCCTGCGTAACCTTCATCCCATTCAGGAACGTGCCATAATAGTTTTGGGTAACTACAGGGATGTTTGTTTTATTAAGGCTTTGCATACTATCTGATAAAAAGCCTGTTAATGATCCGGTGCCTATGCGGCCGGGGATGATATGAAAAGCCAGTATATCCCTAAGTTGATCTGCGGGGTAAGCCGCAATTTTATCGGATGTCAATCCTGAAGCTGTAAACGCACTATCTATAGGTGCAAAAACAGTATAAGGACCTCCCTTTGCCAACACAGTATCCAGGCCTGTTTTTTGCAGGGCTTGCTTAAACAACGTAAGATTGTCGCCCTGTTGTATATATTCATTAAGCGTATGTTGATCAGGGGTAGCGTTGTAGTCCTTCTTGCTGCACGAAGCCATCACCGGCAACAGTAACCATACCCAGGCTTTTTTCCATTTTATTTGAAATATGTTCATTGTGCATTTCATTTTAAGGTAATAGAACATTATCTATTTCATGAACCACTCCATTGGCGGCGATATTGTCAGACAGGTAAGTACCATAAGAAGGTGAAAATATTCCGGCAGCAGTGGCAGCTGGAGGTTTAACACCACCGATAAAGTAATTTCCGCCCGGCCAGTTGGTCGAGTAGTAAAAATTAACTACTGCGTCAGGTAACAGGGAAGCGAGCCTTGCCGTGTCAGTACTTGCCTTCCGCGTAAAGTCTGTATAGAAGTATCTGTCGCCCAGGATGTGAAAACGTATTAACCGGGACAGTTTAGCTGTATCTGCTGCGAGCAGGCCGTCATAGGTGTTCAGCGATGTGTCGGTACTCTTTTTAAACGCCGCATCGGTAGGGGTCAGCAGCGTGAAAGTATGGGCTGTATCTCCCAGCAATTTTTCCAACCCTGTTCTCTTCAGGGCTAAAGAGAAAAAGGTGAGATCGGCAGAACTCTGTACATAAGCCAGTACACTTGCGTACTTCTCAATATGTGGGATAGCACCGGTATCAACCACATTGATATGCCCGTTGGTAGCGGAAATGTCAATCGTATTCAGTGGTATTCCATTCACCACCCAGGCGGCAGAATCTGCACCTGCCGGGTATTTACTTATATAAAGGTGATTGCCCGCCATAGTGGTAAAACGCTGGTTGGCCCCAAACGGCATTGTTTTAAGAGAAACATCTCCCCGTACTATCAGCGACTTTAATATTACATCAACGTTATTGGGGAAATTATACACCCACGTAGATGCATTGTTGGTAAGCAGGAAGGTAGTGAACGGGCCTGGAGCTGCCAGGGTATCTATTAGCCTTGTTTTTTTCAGGGCCGAATCATACCGTTCATAACTTCCGTTAAGCGCTATAATAAATGACTGCCGGCCGTAATAATCCTTATCGTATTGCTGCACAGGAGCAGTCGAGCCGTTGTCGTTCGTATCTTTTTTACACGCGCCCATAGTCATTGCCAAAACTGCAATGCCCAACAGCCATCTGTAACTTTTATTGATCATTGATCGATGATTTTTAAGGTTGGGGTAAGAATAGTTTGTCTATTTCATAGATCGCGCCATTAGTGGCCATCAGGTGGCGGTTTTTATCGGCAGGCAGATCGACAGGTGCAATATTGGGTTTGTATTTAATTTTTACAGCCCCATTGGCCGCTGAAAACTGTAACAATGGATTTGGAGTAGGGGCTATATTCCCATTGCCCAGATTCCAATAATACAGATTATTGAAACTGCCGTTATTAATGTTTGGATTGAACATAAGATCGTTGTACAGGCTCAGGTTTGAAAAGGCCGGTTTGACATTCTGTTCATTTACATTGAGGATAACATGGTTCTTCAGCACTGAATCCAGCGGCAGATCTGCCCAGGTCCCATTCCAGTTTTCATCATACGTCCAGCCTGGAATTACATCCCGGTTATACTTCAGCAGGTCGTCGTATGTGTAAAACCCTGCTGCATGAAAGGCATCGTTTGTTGGGGCAAATACAGTTGGTCGTGATCTCCCATAGGTTTGCGTATTAGGAAGGTTCTCATATACTATAAAGTTGAAGCTGATAGAATCGCCTGCCACTGATTTTTGATACCAGGTTTGTCCTGGTGGCAATGGATCGGGCAGCAGATAATTCCACCAGTAAAGGCTATCGTTGATATGCATGGCAGTATAGTACAGGCTCAGCTCGGGTCTGCTTTTTATTAAATTCCATAAATTTTGCGTAGGGGCATTTAATACAGCGCGTATGGGCCAAATGTAGCCGTTGGAGGCAGTCCAGGCCGTATCATTTTCATTATTAGCCAGCTCACCGTTTATATACAAGGCGCCTGATTTTTTAACATACAGATTTTGTTGATACAACGAGGTGCCTGTATACTGCAGATCAATGGTTGCATCCAGACGCAGCGTTTTCATTTCTATGTTGCACAGTGCCGAAGAAAGTGCCCCGGCGCCATAAGAGCCCTGCGCCACATGAAACATAATGATCTTTCTCAGTGAATCGACAGACAGGCTTTGGATTTTTGCCTGATCTAATCCCGCAGCGGTCATGGCCTCGTCAACAGGTGCAAACACCGTAAAGTAACCACTGCCTGGCAACAGGCTGTCGAGGTTTATTTTCTCGGCCGCCTGACGAAAAAGGGTAAAAGGGGTGTTCCTTAAAGTAGCCCTGAGATCAGAGGAAGTATCGCTCACTGCAGGTTTTGCAGCAACAAAATCATCGTCTCCTTTCTTCTGACAGGAAAGAACAACACAGCCCATTACCCCGATAAAAAAACTACGATTTATCCACCGGGAAAGTGTAACTGTAAAAAACTGATTTCTGTGATGCATATAATGAGTTTTTATAAAGATTATTGATTGATATGTACACTGTCCGGATAAACAGGAATATCGCTTAGTGGCATAACCACGCCATTAACTGCTGGCTGCTGGTCGCGTGTATTGCTGGTATTCCGGGGCCCGATGTTGTTGTAGATACTATAGTTAGGTCCCAAAAAGGAAAAGTAATTGGTAACCTGCATGGAGAAGGCACCAAACGTACTATACTGCACGGTCCCGTATTCGCTGTAACGGAGACCATTGTTCGGCAACTGGGCATCCTGAAAATCGGTTATGAACGTTCTGCTCGGGGTCACCGTTACCGTGTACAACCAGGGTTGGTAATGTTTGGCATCGAACGTATCGCTGTTGATCATGCTGAGTGTGATGCCTCTTTGTATGTAGGCATCGTTGCTGGTAGGATAAACCGTATAAGGGCCATTACCCTTCAACTGATCGAACAGGTTGAATTTGCGAAGGCCGGCTACAAACATGCTGAATTCAGGGCGCGATTCCAGGTAACCAGCCACCGTGGGGTAAGGCACCCGCAACGGGCAGTCCAATACATGCAGTGTGCCATCAGTAGCCTTTTGGTCAACCAGGTTGGTGGTAACGCCATTAACGCGCAGCGTTCTCTGGTACTGTTTTACCGACTCGGGGTATGCGTAAAGGTAGGCCAGGATGATAGGTTTGCTCATGTACAGCGTTTGTCCGTTTACAGCCATCATGGGATTCGTGATGGTCTGCGGTACCAGATCTGTAGTAACCCTGCCGTGCATCATATGCATAGCCACAAAAACCTTCAATGAATCTTTGGGCAGTGCCAGCAAACTGTCTAACCGCATATTGGCATTCTTAAAAGCATTATTATCAGGGACCAACAGCGTATACAAGTTCCCTTTACCAAGGCTATCCATATAGCCCGATACTTTCATCAGCGTATCGAAGTTGCTGAACGGCGGATTGTTATCCAACATATACTGCAGCGGTTGAACCGTTGTATTTACAGCACCGGATATTGCAGGCGGTGCTGTATCGTCGTCTTTGGAGCATGCCGCCATCAGCAGTATCCCTACTGCTAAAATGATCCCATGACTCCGGCGAAATAATGTATGCATAGTTTTAGTATGTTTTCCTGGTAGATAAAATTTTATTGAGGCACTTTCTCAAAATTGCGTTGCAGTTGCATCAGGTACACTTTGTCGTTAATGATCTCGAAAATGTTAACAGTTGGATATATATTCACCGAACCACCCGACTGTACCACGCCGAACAGATTGGGCTGGTAGATCAGCGAAGGGTTGGGGCCTTGCAAAGGAGAACCAGTGCTTATATTTAAATTTTCAAGTGTATTATACACGGCCGGATCAGCGCTGCACAACAAAAGGGGATAGTTGCCATATTTTGACCTCAGCGGCGAAGGGTCAGTAAATTTAAAGCTGATATAAGGCAGCGTTCCTGATTTGGTTGCTGAGCCGGGTTTAAGAAAAGTCCAGGTTCGCAATACCCCCTGCTGATCGAAGAAATTTTCCCGTGTCAGGAAAGGAAGCGATGTAAATACGCCATCACTTTTTCCACGGTACAGCGTGGTCATGTATACATTGTTTGACCCATTGAGCGGCCACTGTGGCGAGGCCACATTATTGCTAAGGTTATCATCATTGACCCAGCAGGTATAGGAAACCACTAAAGTATCGGCAAAATTCCAGTATGAGGGAAAATGCGGATCGGAAGCCAGGTATGGGCGTACGCTCGACAGGTTGTAGAAGGTTGCATACACACGGCCCGGATCAAAATTTTCATGCACAAACTGCTCCTGGCGAACATTTACTCCATATTGGTTCTTGTCTATATCCGTTGCCAGCGCGCTCATGGTATACACTTCTCCGGGTTCAAGATCGATCGTAGTATCGATGATCATATTTTTTCGCAACGTGCCAGGCAACTCACCAAAAGGCCTGTTATCCTGTGGCCGCGCTACAAAAACAAACCGGTGTTTACCAGAAGGTATCTGTGCCCAGGCCGACAGGTCCATGCCATTCATGGCAGGAGCAGTCAGTACATGCAATTTGCCCGGGTATTCATAGTTGGCATTCACTACATCTTCAGTAGGCAGCCCGGCATTTATCTGACTCTGTTTCTGCTGGGCATTCAGCGCGGTAGCTGCATCGGCTGCATAGGACAGGGAGAACGCGTTTCGCGTTTGCAGCCAGTCACCCGAAATAGCCCCGCCGTTTGGTATCCCATCTGCATCAGTCACGGGATCAACCAAAAAGCACAGGAAAGGTGCGGCCTGACCGGCGTGCAGGGCATCAACTGTAAATGGGATAGAATTAAATACCCTGAGGTATGCCGCATTGGGAACCTGCTCCAACTCCTTGTATTTATAACAACCCGTAAGAGTCATCGATGATGCAGCCACTATCGCCAAACGCTGAATCACCTTTTTTATACGAAACACGGAATGCATATATTATTGACTTGATTTAAAAGAATTATTTATTGTGCTTAACTACAATCAGCTTACGCGCAGGTGTGCCAGATGCGCTGCCGATAATGGCCACGGTATAAAAGCCGTTCTCGGCCCGCCGCTTACCATCGGGATAGATCAGGGTGCCACTGGCAAAATCCTCTTCTTTCAACGGGGCCACACTTTCAAGCAATGAACCAGGTATCAGGCCTTCATACACACCAGTTGCCGGGGTACTTTGAAAAGCCCTGATAGGAAGCGGGTTGCTTGCTGCCAGTCCCAATTTATTGTTGCCACCGCCTTCCTGGTAAGTGGAACCATTCAGGGTTATTGTCCAACCAGATGGAGGCGTTGCTGTAGGAAATACCACAAAAGGATTGTTGTTGATGGCAACGCCTGGTTGCAGATTGATAAAAGCCTGCGGATAGGCCAGTGTATCGTTCTGGCCCGGATTAATACCGCCGCCACTTATATAAGGACTGAAGAGGGCCCCATCTTTTGTAAAGGTTACATTGGGTACGTCGCTCAGGTTCAAGTACCTTGTTTGTATGGCATAAGGATGGCTCCAGGTATTCTTTGAACCATCTGTACCATCGTCAACCGAACCGGTAATTGTTGCATATAATGTACTGGTGAAATCAGTATTTGAGAACAGGATGGCCGGTTTACCCTCTTTGGCGTACACCCACGCAGTTATAAAGTCATAAGGGTATAGCACAATGTCCGATGATGCTATTGTATTACCTGATTTATCTATAGCTTCAATGTGGTGTGCTCCCTGTACTACCGTATTGAAATCACCACTCGCGCCCAACGCCAGGTCTTTTGCCAGTGTGTTTCCATCAACCCGGAAAGTAATTGCCTGGTCCTGGTAGGCATTTACCGCCTGCATTCTGGCCCAACTGATATTGCGGGGAGCCGACTGTTCGGTGAGAATGCGGTAGGAATTGATAATATAGAAAGTTGGTACTTCACCATTGGTGGCGAAATTATAGCCAATTATATTGGGCGTTACAACAATGCTGTAGGTACCGCCCGGTTTGAAACCACGCACCCGGGTTACCAGGTCTTGCTGGGCCGGAGCTGGCCCTGTTTGCACCATAACGGGATATACAGGTAGTTCTGCCAGTTGTTTGGTATAATCAGGTACGCCGGGCGACAGGGCTGCATACAATTTAAACTGGTAAGATCCGTAGGGTATCTCCACATACGGTGATATTGTACTGTCCTTTACATAATTGAGGGCTGCATTCACAGGTGTGCCATCGGCATAAGTAAGAACTACGTATCCGCCTAACTTAAGCGCATCTGAGTCTTTCGGCTGGCCCAGGTTTATTATCCGCAGTTTGAAATGATCTGGTTGAGCCGGGGCGGTGGCGTCCCGGTCGATCACTTTCAAATATCCGGAAGCCATCACATAAACATCTTTGGGATGGAACGGATCGTTATTAAATACCGTGTCTATATTCAGGTATGGCAGATAGCCCAGTCCCTGAAATCCGGAGAGACTTCTGTTCCTTATGATAATATGCACCTTGCCATCCTTGTCGAATAAAGATACAGGCAGCGTCACCGGAGCGCCATCTTCGGCAGCTTTCCAGGCTCCTGACGGAAAAAGCGATAGCCCTATTTGTGTCCCTGTAACTCCTGAATTACTCGAAAAATTCGTAAGGGGGATGTTATTTACTTTAACATCCAGTTGCGCATTGGCAAAGTTAAATAAGCGTACGCTTGAACCAGGCGAACCGGCCACCTGAACACCGGAAAGCTGATAACCGTTCTCGATCTTGTCTTTGGCACATCCCACAAAAACCGCCGGCAACAGCAACGACAACACCGGCGAAAGCCATTTACGTGTATACCTGCCTGCATTATTTGAAAAGCTGTTCATCTATTGAATAATTTAAAAGAGTTTATAGGTTATACCCAACGCGTATTCTGCTCCTCTCTGGTATTGATGCTGTACATACAGCACGTTGTGATAAAGGCCATTGTTGCGGGGAGTGGCATATACATCCCGGTAGTAAGGGTTCAGGATGTTTTTTGCAAACCCTTTAATGGTAAGCCGCTTCATAAGGCGTTGCGTAAATACAACATCCAGTGAAGGCACAGGGCGACTGTATACATCCGGGCTGCCATCCAACTGAACCTGTATCAGACGCTCGCCAACAATGTTGAAGTTCACTGTCAACTGCGTTCCAAGCCGGCTGTTATCATAATCAACATAAGCGTTGATTGAATAAGGTGGTTGTTCAAACAGCGGGCTTTTAGCGGAAGCAGAACGGTCGATGGTACGGGAAGCTTCCAGGCGCTCCGCATTTTTGGTAATCTGGCTTGAAGCAAACATCAGGTTGGTTCCGAGATAAAAGTTTTTAAGGAGGGAGGTCAACCGGCCCAGGTCTTTACGCACTTCCAATTCTATCCCAAACAACCGGCCCTGGTTCACATCGTTCTGATATTCGATCAAAGGAAATTCAGGGAACACGCTTACTGCACTTTGCGGATGGTAGATGAATACTTTGTTCAGCTGATTGTCTATTTGTTTGGCAAAGGCCGAAGCTGCAATTACTTCTCCTGTATTGGGGAACCATTCCCATCTGAAATCTTCACTGCGGGTGAACTGGTTTTTCAGGTTGGGGTTTCCACCCACTACGGCAAACTGAAAAGGATCAAACTCGAAAATATTGGTGAGCTCTCTTAATTCGGGACGGGCCAGCGTAGTGCTGTAACCTAACCGGAAGTTCATGTTATGCTTCCAGGTATAAGTAAGGTTGGCAGAGTAATAAGGTTTGAAGTCAACTTTATAACCTGTATTGGGTTGAGTTGTTGCACCACCCTGGTTAGATGTGTTGTTGCCAATGGTACCTGCAGCAACCTGCGGATTAAACACATTGGCTGTATCTACGTGCGCCTGTATATCTGTGCTTTCAAAACGAACACCACCGGTAATACGCAAGCGTTCGCCCACATGCGCATCTAACATGCCATAAAAGGCCTGGGTTTCATATGTACCATGGTAGTTATTGGGCGATTTGCGGATCTGGTATAAAAAACCGCCCACTCTGGGATTTCCTTCTGCATCAAAATTCGAAGGGTTAAGCCCGATGTTATTATAAGAAACCAGTTGATCGAGATTACCGTCAGCTTTTGTCAGCAAACCAATGTTACCACCGGCAGAAGTACCGGGCAATCCTAATACATTCTCAGTAAAATCCCGGTCTCTCTTCAGAAAATTATATCCGAATTTCAACAACTGTTTTTGTTTGGCCACATAGAATGGCTGCGTAAGATCTGCCTTGGCGCTGTAGTTGTTCTCGGTAAGAAAACGGTATTTTCTTCCGTTTGGGTCGGCATTCAACACCCCGTTAGGCCCTACTCCATGCACACTACCTACCACAAAAGCATAGTTATCGCTTACAATACCCTGGCCATTGGGATCTGCATAGGCTACTTTTCTGTAATCGGCCAGATCGGTAAAGCGAAAATCGGGTTCGTTTGATGTAGATTTCGATGAGCTTAAGTTATAGCTGAGCGTAGGTGACCATGATTGCGATACCACCCGGTGTTCGCCCTGCAGGTTAAAGGTGTTGAATACGCGGTACGATTGCTTTAGCTGGTTTACCTGGTTGTACACAGGGAATTGTAAACCGGTATTTTGCCAGCTACCATTCAGGCTGTTGGCCTGTGTTTCGGCGCCGCGGCTGCCTACATATTGAAACTGCACCTGGTTGCGGGCATTGAACCGGTAGGTAACCCCGCCCAGTACACCATAATTCATAGTCGTTTTGCCCGAGTTCTCCTGGTAACCGAGGTACTTACCCAGCCTGGGATTGTCGGGCGTAATAAAACCGGGAATGTGCAACGCATTGAAGATATCAGGCGACCCGGTAACAATACCCTGGTAAATACTATATTGATTCACCTGTCCCTGATACCGGTCTTCGGTGCGGCTGTAATAGTTGGCGCCCAGCACTATACCCAACTGATGTTTAAATACCTGGTATTTATTACCGAAGGAAACAGAATAGATCTGATTGGGCGCTGCTGGTTTATAGGAGGTAGTTAACACAGCGGGAAACGATTGCATAATATTATTAATGCGCAACGCTTCTGCTGCCATCTCAGGACTGTTACGGCTTTGCAAAAATAGTTGTTGTATCTGCGGTAAGCCACCCGGATACAGGTTCTTCAAATTCAAAAAATCTGCGGAAAGGTTGTGGCTGTTTACTTTCTGTCCCCAAAATCCCATGTCACTGCCCAAAAAACTGTTGTAGCTTCCGTTAACGCCAATGGTAGAGTTGGTACCCAGCTGGGCCGATATTTCTAACGTTAAAGTATCAGGTACCGATTTTGTTTTCAATTCCACAATACCGGCAGAAGCATCGGCCGGTTTATCGGGCGTCATGGTCTTATACACAGTCACGTTATCGAGCAGGGCAGCAGGTACCAGGTCAAGAGGAACGGCACTACGGTCGGGATCGGAAGATGACAACCGGGCGCCGTTCAATTCTGAGATCACACTACGATCACCCATACCACGAATAGCCACATATTTGTCATCGGTGATGGTAACACCGGTTACACGTTGCAATGCCTGGGTGGTGGTAAGACTGGCAGTTTTTTCAATATTCTGTGCAGAAATACCATCCGATACCACGCTGGAATTTTTACGTTCATTCAACAAGGTGGCTTCACTGTTTACTTTACGTTGCGCCTGAACAGTAACCGCACCCAGCGACCTGATATCCTGAACCAGGGATACTTCGAGGTTGCTTTCATTGGTTACTGTTACAAAGCGTGTGGCATATCCTACTGATGATATCACCAGTACCGAAGCACTATCCGTTATGCTGACCGAGGCTTTTCCATCTCCGTCTGTATACGTATTGAATACCCTGTTTTGAATGCTTACACTGGCAGCTGCCACCGGATTATGGTTTTTGCTGTCAGTGATATGTACATTCAGGTAAGTGACAGTATGCTGATGGCGTTGAGGAACTACTTTTCGCCTGATCAAATACGCATTGCCGGCACGCACCTGTTCATAGCCTGTTCCTTTAAGAACAGCACCGAGGATCTCACCTACCGTAGCGTGATGAAGATTGACAGTGACCTTCACCCTGGCATCGATCTCGTCTGAGCTGTAATTGATGACGTAGTTGGTGTTCTTTCTAATAAATTGAAAAGCTTCCAGGATCGGCTGGTTATCGAGCTTCAGGTCCAGCCTGGGCTCTGCATCCTGGGCTTTTATCCCTTGCAAAAACAGGCAAAAGATCATGCTGATGAACAGGATGCTTTTTCCCATTTTTCTTGCAGTTAGGGCATGGCGATTTACCGACGGTCTTTTCCGCCTTTTTTTGCGTTGGTCCATTAAATAGAAAATTTAGTCTTGTGCTGAAGAAAAAATTAAGTCTGTACTTGTTTGGTTATCCTGTGCGCCTGCCAGGTTTAAAAATGACAGTATTACCCTGCAATTGATATTGAATGTTACCCATTAACTCCAATTGCTTTAATATAATTTCCAGTTTGCTGCTTCTGAATGTGGCAATGAATTTACGGTTCCATAACTGTTGATCTTCTGTGCGGAACTGTACGGCGTATCTATGCTTCAATACATTGCAGATATGTTTCAATGTGGCATTTTCAAATATAAACTCACCGCGCCTCCAGGCATCTATGGTTGCCGTATCTATGACCTGCGCTGAAAGTGTATGACTTATCTTATCCCATTCTGTTCCTTTACCTGGTACCAGCACTATGGACCTCATAGAGTCTGATTCCGATTGTACCGCCACCCGCCCGGTGCGAACTGCTACGGAAGCATGCTGTTCATCGGGATAATCGCGTACCGAAAAAGAAGTACCTAACACGCGCACATTAAGGCTTGAACTGTGAATGATGAAAGGCCGTAAAGGATTCTTTGTTACTTCGAACCAGGCTTCCCCCTCGCGCAAATAGATCTCACGCGATGAGCCGGTAAACCGATCGGGTACTGACGCTACGCTACCGCCATTCAATACGATAACAGAGCTATCCGGAAGGGTCAGTCGCTTTCGATTGCCATCTGCCACTTTTATCTCATGGTAATGAACAACAGCCAGTTCATTTTTGGGATGATTGGATGTATTGAGTAATAAGGCAAGCAAGCCGGCGGTGAGCACTACCAGAATTATGGCGGCCACTCTCCAGATGCGGATCTTTCTTACACGGGTATCTATACGCACCACTTTCGCGGTATCTTTCGCCCGGATCTTTTTCAACATCATTTCTATCTCCGTATCAGCTACCGGTACAGGGTTTATACCGGCCCATTCTTCCTGCGGAAAAAGCCTGTTTAGGTCGGCGTCTGATAAACCTTCTAACAGGCTCAGCAAGGCAGCCCGATCTGAGACATTCAGTGTACCGGCATAATAATCCTGTATTTTATTTCTCCATTCCTGTAAATCCATACGGTTTAGGGTCAATTTGCAGGAAAAGTAAAAAAGTCTGAGGGCACCGTCAGTAAATCAGGTTAAGGAATTGTTACCTGATAGAAAATAAGTGAGTACTATAATCAGATGAAGAAAAACAGGAAGGTTTTAAGCTTCGCGCGCAGGGTCCTGATCACGCTGCCAATGTATCTTTCCACTGTTTTTTCTGAAACACCTTCCCGTTCGGCAATTTGTTTATAGGTGAGTCCTTCTTCGCGGTTCAATAAAAAAAACTTCACCCGTACCTCTTCCGAGGAGTCGAGTGCTTCCTTTATTATTTTGGTTTGTTCTGCCAGTTCCAGGTTATTGGGATGGTTTTCTATTGTAGTAGTTGTATCGGGCCGGTAATGTAGTTGTAATTGTTTTTCCTGTCGCAGTTGCTGGCGGGTATATTGGAAAAAGGCATTGCGCGACATGGTAAATAAATAATACAGCTGTTCTTCGGGGGAAGCCGGTAAGGAAATTTTCTTTTCCCATAACTGGGCATACACATCCTGGCAGATGTCACGGGCGGCTTCTGGTTGTCCCGATAACTTGATCAGGTAAGCCAACACCCGGGGATAGGTGGCCTTAACAAATGCCTCGAACAACGCCTCCTGGTCATTATTGAAGGGAGGAATAACAGTGTTAGGGCTAGTTTGGGATTCCCGGGGCATGAGCACAAAAGTATGTGCAGTAATTTTAAGCCAGTATTAAATTTATTGTTTATCTCTTGCGTGGTAATAATTGTTTGCTTTACAGCTATATAAAGGCATTAACAAAAAGGCCTGTTCCGGAAAGCCGGGCAGACCTGATTTGTCTTTGTGTTGTATCGAATTTATTTTATTTCTTTCGCTTAGCTTTTTTCTCCAGCCATTCATTATAGATGAGGTTCATAATTTCCCGTTCATCGATTTCAATGAACGAGGCAATTTTAAAAGCATCGGTAAACGAAAGTCTTTCCGGGCTTTTCATCACCTTCTTAAAGGTTTGATGATGCATACCCAGGTCGCGGGTTATGGTAGATTTAGGTATGGTATCTATTATTTCGGAGAATTTTTTTATATAGCCTCCTGTAACCAGTTTTTTTACCGTGTCGTATCGTTTATCCTTTGACATTACATACAAAGAAAAAGGCTAACGAGATTCATACTTTAAACCTGTCAGGTATTTACCATTAATAATTCGCTTTGTACAATTGTGTATTCATATATTGACTATTCAGTGCTCATTCCATACTTTTTTTCATCAGGATGAAATATGCGGGTGTTTTGTGAAAATCCCCAATCTTTGCAAAAATATTGTCATGAAAGCATTTTTAGGAATGGGGTTATTGGGCTCCAATTTCGTACGGGCCCTGATAAAACAGGGTGAAACCGTACAGGTTTGGAATCGCACTGCTTCCAAAGCACAGGAACTGGAAAAAGAAGGCGCGAAAGCGTTTGCCAATGTAGCTGATGCCGTTAAGGGCGCTACCGAGATCCACATTACCCTGAAAGACGATGCCACCGTTGACGCCGTGCTGAAAGCCGCCGAACCTGGCCTTACTCCCGGCGCTGTTATCATTGACCATACTACCACTTCAAAAGAAGGCGCTGTACAAAGAACCCGGGAATGGAAAGAAAAAGGATTCACCTATCAACATGCCCCCGTTTTTATGGGTCCTATTAATGCACTGGAAAGCACAGGGTACATGCTGGTATCGGGCGATGAGGCTGTTATTACTGCGCTTACACCCTCTTTATCAAAAATGACGGGCAAGCTGATCCATTTTGGTGCTGAGGCTGGAAAGGCCGCCGCCATGAAACTGGCCGGTAATGCATTCCTGGTTTGTTTAACGGTTTCGCTGAAAGACACGCTTACTTTATCAAAGTCAATGGATGTTTCGCTTGATGAGTTGCTTCAACTCTTCAGTATGTGGAACCCCGGCACACTTATATCAGGCCGCCTGCAACGTATGGCGGCTCCCGATCAAAGCAAACCATCGTGGGAACTGAATATGGCGCGCAAAGACACCCAGCTTTTTCTGGATGCTACCCAACAAGCCGGCAACCACCTGGTACTTATGCCGGTTATCGCCGCCCTTATGGACGAGTTCATCAATAAAGGTTTTGGTAACCACGACTGGACGGTGATCGGAAAATAATACCCTGCTAATGCGCAAAAGCCCTTCAGTTAATAATATCCGTATCCTTGGCTGTATGCTTGTGATGTACCGGCGGATCAAAAAACAGGAACGATATCTGAAAAGTTATCTTCCCGGTCTGTTGCGTGCTATAGTGCCGGATTATCAGGAAACATTTTCGGCAAAAGACGTTAAAAGAATTACCAAATACTGGCAGCTCGCCCTGAATCTGGTATGTGATAATGTATATAAGCTAACAGGAAAAAAATTAAGTGAAGCGGAACATAAAAGTATTATTCTGCTGAGCGTATTCGGGCCCCTGTTCGATGATCTTTTTGATGATCACATTCTGAACTATGAGCAGATCACCTCACTGGTAACAGCTCCTGAGGAATACAAGGCAATCAACAAAAACGACCGGCTTGCAAAAGACTTATACCTGGAGTTGTTGCGTAGCATACCACGGCGGCAACAATTCATAGAACATTTGCAAGCCGTTGCTCACTGGCAGCAGGAATCGCTAAAACAGTTGAACAGCGATATATCAGCAGCGGAATTACAGGAGATCACTTACAAAAAAAGTTACTATGCCGTATTGCTTTTCTGTTCCCTGCTCGATAACTATCCTGATCAGAAAATACTGGAGATATTGTATCCGGCCGCTGGCCTTATGCAATTGACCAACGATGCATTTGATGTTTGGAAAGACGTGCATAAGGGCGTTTATACACTACCCAACCTGTACCGGAACTTTTTAGCATTGAAGCAATTATTTTTGACGGAAACAAGCACCATCAACCATCACCTTTGGCAATTGCCATATCCTGCAAGGGCCAAACAAACTTTTGCTATCATTATTCATTCCCTGCATGCCATGGGATGGATGTCGCTGGAGCAGCTGCAACAGGTTACGGTGGGCGTTACTTCTATTGAGGAGTTAAAGCAATTAAGCCGAAAAGAACTGGTATGCGATATGGACAGCTTTTCCCAACAATTGAAATGGCTGCGGCACATTCGAACCTTTACCAATTATATTGATAAATAATAAGGGAGAAAAAATGCCATTCTGTAGAAACAGAACGGCTCTACTTACTAGCTATGGTACAAGAAAAATTTTAATCAGAGCCTTAAACATTTTTCATGTAACCTTATGCAACGCGGAGCAATGATTGTAATTTAGCCTCTACAAAAAAGGTTTCCTCCTGTACTACATCTACAAAGCAGGTTTTTTGCAGATCCTGGAATTGTTGTTCATCACGTAATGCTATAATAGCTTCTTTGTCGAGTTCACATTTAACCCGAACCAATGAAGGAAATTTCTCTTTTACCATATCAAGCACATCTTCCCAACTAAATTTTCTGTCTTTGGTAACCTTGGGTGTTCCCGTGCGAAAACCGATCACGCTGTGCAATAATTCAACGCTTTTGCGTTTGCCCCAGTTGCATTTCTGCTCTTTTGCGTATGTTTCCAATACTTCCATTTGTCTTTCCTTTTCCATATTGAGTTGAATGATCTCATCCTGGAACTGGTCTCTTATCCGGGTTATGCGTTCGTTCAATTGCGCTTCTATAATACCGAGTCTTGATGATACTTCAGCATATTTGGCAGATGCCTCCTGGGCTTCGTCATAATTCACATTGATGATCAGTTTTTTCTTTTCACGGAACATAGTTGTAAGATTTTATGGTTTAATAATCTGATAAATTGTTTTGGCAATACGATGCCCCTTACGGCTTATTGAAAACCGTTTACATAGAAAACCCTTATGTGCTTATTAATTAAACTGTTTATGCACTTCTGCAGCTAACGCATGCAATCTATTGCCCAAATAACAGGTCGGATCGTTGATATAGTCGGTGTACAGTATGCGTAATGCAAATGCCTGTGCAGGCGTGAAACTAATGGTATAATCGGTTTGGTATTTGATCAGCTTTACGTATAACCTGTCTCTTATTTCAGCCAATACCGCATAATGCAGTTTATCGTCGTCATTGGCCGGATTGTCATCAAGGATTGTTTCTATTTGTTGTTTCAGGGTTTCTGCCAATTGCCGTTTCATTTCGAACCTATATTTGTTCTTCCTGTAGTTCATCAAAATAACCTTTTACCGGTTCATAATATTTCAGGAATTTTTCATCCTGCACATTCAGCCAGTTATACCCGCTTCTTATTCCTTTAATTACCCCTGCATGATCGGTTGCACCTGTAAGATTGGCTAACAGGCTGTAAGGCATGTGCGGGAATTTTTTCTTTCCGGCCATCCATAACAGTTTTCGCATAGTTGGTCTGTCGTTCGCTCTGCTTTTATCGCTTACCCAGGCCAATTGAACATTCCAGCACTCACACATTGCTTCAAATAACTGCTTCACATCATCTTCCATCATTTTATTTGAATACCGGGGTATTAATATTACTTCAATGCCGGCCTGCTGTTGTATCTCGTATTGTGCACGCGTAATTACGTGACTTACGATGGATAATTCTCTCCTTGTATGCACATTCATGGAACTTCCGTTTTTGTAAGTTGTCGTGTCGTTCTTTTGTAAAAGCATATGTGTCATAATCTTCGGTTTTTATACAGTTGATAAATCGGTTAAACAAGATTCCCGCATGGAAGGACCAATCTGCACAAGAAGTGATAACTTTTGAGGCAAAAGCCCGGGAGAAGAAGTCGAATTTTCAGGCTATGTCTCGTTTCCATAGTACGATTTCGTTGTTTTTTGCATACTTTTAGCTCTTTGCATATTCTGTATAGCATTTCGATACAGCAAATATATGCTTCATTTTTCGACAATTCTAATTTTTGGGGCAAAAACTTTCTATTTATGTCAACTTTTTTTGCAAACAATCTTTCCTTTTTAAGGAAGAAAAAAGGGCTGACTCAGGCGGAAGTGGCTACAGCATTGGGTTTAAAGCGAAATACGTTCTCGAATTACGAAACAACTCATTCAGAACCAGATTTAGGTACATTAGAAAAAATTGCCTCATTTTTCGACATCTCTATTGATGAGCTTGTGAGCGTGGATTTGTCTAAAGGCGGTCTGGTGGCCTATAAGGCCGAGGAAAACAACGAAAACGCAGTAAATGATAGTCACACTGTTACCAGTGACAAAAACCAATTGGTACCTCCTGCAGATGAAGACATGCCTGTTTCTGTCGTGGGTAACACTCTTTTTCCATACCGCAGGTTTCAGGCACCTAAATATATCACCGTCGATAGCCAGGGTGAAGAAAATATCATTTATGTACCGGTAAAAGCCAGGGCTGGTTATATGTCGGGTTATGGCGATCCTCTATTTATTCAATCTTTATCTGCTTACCGGTTGCCCGGGTATACCAATGGTACCTACCGGATATTTGAAGTGGAAGGGCATTCCATGTTCCCTACTTTACAGGATGCAGACCGGGTCATAGCCCGCTGGGCCGATATTTCTGAAGTTCGTGACGATCGTGTTTATGTGCTGGTTACCCGCTTTCAGGGTGTATTGATCAAACGACTGATCAACCGGTATCATGAGGGAAAGATCATTGTAAAAAGCGATAATAATCAAACCGGCGAATTCCCCACCATTGTATTGGATGTGGAAGAAGTTGCCGAGATCTGGTATGTGGTAGAACGCTGGACGAGACAATTACCCGGCCCCGGCGAAATTTATAAACGCCTGGTGAATATTGAAGCTGAGCTGGCGATGTTGAAACAAAAAATGGGAGAATAACCGCTCAAACTCCGAATGGATAGGTTTCCGGCGTTTGATGACCAGCAGGCAAGTGCAATGCATGCAGTGCCTGGGTTGTATCAAAATATACAAAGGCATCATAACGCTCGCTCATAATGGTAGGTACATAATTTCCATATTTTTCACGCTTTGGGTCGTACACCACGCCAATTGCCCGGTGGCCGATCTCCATATCGAACAGTTCATTTGTTTCTTCTTCAAAGATCATATAGCGATTATGCTCTCCCCGTAAATGCAGGGCTTCCTCTATACTTCCTTTTCTTGCAGGCGGCACCTCCATTTCCTGCATATTCGCTCCCCAGGCATCGCCGGCTATTACAGTTCCTTCATAGGAGCCAAAGCCAATAAGGAACACGTTATCCACACCATATTTCTTTCTGCCTAATTCGCCAATATTCACCATACCGGCGCTTCTCATGTCGGTAGCCCGGGCATCGCCAATATGGGTATTGTGTTCCCAAACAATTCCTTTGGCGGCAGGGCCGTGGAATTTCATTAACCGCTCCAGCGTTTCCATCATGTGCGTGTCGCGAATATTCCAGCTTTCATTATCGAAGCCTATCAGGCTGCTGTAGTACTTTTCGGCGTTCACGGCAATCAATGCATTTTGTTCTGTATTGAACCCCGCTTCGCGGTCACCATCCAGGAACTGGGCTTTCAATTTTATTTCTTTCAGTAAGGACAGCACTTTATCGCGACAATTATGCTCTTTTAATGAATAGGCATAGGATTGTTCTCTTTCCCTGAAAGGTTCAAAACATTGTATGGCCGCTTTTACCGTCTGCGATGCTTTTGGATCTTCTTTATCGAGATAATTAACCATGGCTTCCATGGAATCCCAAAGACTATACACATCGAGTCCGTAAAAACCGGTTTTCTCAAGTATGTTCAAATGTTGATTGTGTTCCCGCAACCATTCGGCCAGTGCGGCCGTTTCCCAATTTGCCCACATCCAGGTAGGCCATCGGTCAAATACCTGCAGTACATTATTGATTGAATCACCGGCATCTTTATAGCCTTTTACAAAACGGTTTATTTTATAGCAGTCGGGCCAGTCGCCTTCAACAGCAATAAAATTAAATCCGTATTCTTCAATCAATCGTTTTGAAATGGCTGTTCGCCAGGTGTAATATTCGTGTGTGCCGTGTGATGCTTCGCCAAGCATTACAATCGTTTTGTTACCTGCCGCTTTAATCAACGCATCGAGGTCGCCAGTACTGGATAAATTATACATTTGGCTCTTTTGTCAATTGCAGCAATTATTGAGCCGGGCCTTTATAAATCAAATGGAGCCGGGGGCTCCATTTGATTTGCGTTAAATTTCTGAATACTTAATTGTAACCACGGGATTAGTTTGTGTTATCTTTTTCAAATATGGTTGATGTTTGAATATATCTACCGAATCTTTATAAGCAAAATCAAACTCCTGAATATATCCCTGGGGGAAATTGCCTGATTTATCCAACAACTCGGTAAATCGTTCCTTAAAGGCTTTACGTTGCTTTTCCTTCAGCACCGTTTTCCAGTATTTCATGGCTTCAAATCGCGATAACTTTCGTCCGGCACCATGCGCACAGGAATACAGGGCGTTACCCGCATCTGGCATATTGCCTGGTTGCACCAGTAAACTTCCTCTTGACATAGAGAGAGGAATTACAACAGTTTTTCCCTTCTCTAATTCCGTGCTTCCTTTTCGGTGTATTATATGTCGATCTTTAAACCGCAGGTGGTTGTGAATAGAATCTTCCAGTAAATAGGGGATTCCATTCAAAACAGCTTTGTGATCCTGATCTTTAAAACTGGCTTGTAGATAATTTCTGTCGATTGTTTCTTTGTTACATTGAATGTAATTGGCATTCTGTAAAAAGATCAAAGTTTTAAAACAAAAATTTTTTCTCCTTTCATAGCCAAATTGTAAAGTCTCGTTATAATACTTTAAAAAATCAGCTTTCAAAAAATCCTTATGTACAAAATCCACCTGCCGCCCATACTGAAGGGAAAAATCGCGAGTTAATTGCATACATTGTTGATACAAGGCAATTCCTCTGTCCCTGGTACCGGTGTGGCAGATAATGTAGATCGCGCCTGCATCTTCTTCAATAGAGAGAAAGTGATTGCCGCCGCCAAGTCCATCATCCGTCATTTTATGATGGGCAAAATTCAGTGCCCGGTAATGAGCAGCTTTTTCAAATGGCCGGCGCCAGTATTCTTTGTCTATTTTAAGATACATTACCCCGCACCCGATATCTTTACCGGTAATCAGGGGGTAACAATAATCCGATGTTTCAAAGGCCACGCCCACAGGCAATGCCTTTTCACTGCAGTAATGAATATCGGTAAAAGCACAAATGTTGTTTACAAATGGCTTCTGCGCATACTGCTGTAATTGATCCATAGCATTTTGTTCAATGCTATTGGCATCACAGTAGAACCCAATAGATTCCATGTTCTTTAATTTGGAATAAAAAAGATTAGATCATGGGGCGTTGGTAGGAACATCTGCCCCTTACAGAGATGTCAGCAGCCGAGATTATCGGTAGTGCAAAGATAGAAATTCTTATTAAATATCAAATAGGCCAAAATCTGAGCCAGCTCTTCTTCATATACCCCCCCTTCGTCCAGTCGGGTCTTTAATGATCGCCATAAACCCATAATTAGTCTGCATGGGTTCGACAACAAACTAATTATTCACTTCGCAACGAATTAACCGGATTTTCTATCGCGGTTCTTATCGCATTAAAACTGATGGTGAGGGTCGCAATGAAAACAGCTATTATTCCGGAAAGCGGCAGGATCCACCAGCTAGCTTCCGTTCTGTAACTAAAATGTTGCAAAAAGAAATTTATAAACAACATCGCCAATGGCGAGGCGATCAATACTGCAACAATAACCAGCCAAATAAAATCTTTTGTCAACAAGGCAGTAACCCTTATTACGCTTGCCCCCAGCACCTTCCTTATGCCAATCTCCCGTTTTCTTAACTCACCCATATAGGCAGTAAGCCCCAGCAACCCCATACAAGCTATTAATATGGCTATTACTGCAAAGGAGTTTACTAGCATTAATGCGTTTTTTCGCTGCCTGAAAGAATTGGCAACATCTGCTTCGGCAAATTGCAGTTCGGTAATAAAACCCCGGTTATATTTTTTCAGTATCGCCTCAATGGTTGTAACATTTTGTTGTGTTGCAAACCCTGCTTTTAACCTGATATTTAAAATACTCCCTTTTTTTTCATATCTAATCATGGCTGGTTTGGTGATCTCATTAGGCGAACCCTGGTAAAAATCCTTTACTACGCCTACTATTTTCCAGTTAAAATCGCCGTCTTTTATGAATTGCCCCACCGCATTGGTAAATCCTAATTCATGTGCTGCACATTCATTAATAACACAGGATGCGGTATCCGTATGATAGATCTCATAATCCAGATCCCTTCCCGCTGTTAACGTAAGCCCATTTGTTTTTACAAAATTACCGGGCGATGTGATCAGGCTGAAATAGGTGTTCCTGTTTTTCTCTCCACCGGCTCCTTCCAGTCCGTTTACCCAGCCGGAGGGCCTTGTTACAGGCATATTGCTTTCACAAATGGCCGCTACCATACCAGTATTCATCAATTCCTGTTGAACTACTTCATATTGCCTTTTGAGGTCGCTGGTCAATGGATGATAGATCAGTTGCTCTTTTACAAAACCCGGGTCCCTGTTCTCTGTATAATTAACCTGCTTGCGGAAAACGATGGTAAAATTGATAAGGAAAATGGCTATTACAAACTGACTGACAACAAGTATACGGCGAGGTGTGATCAATACCGTTTTATTATTGAAAATTCCCTTTAACACCTTAACCGGCCTAAACGATGACAAATAAAAAGCAGGGTAGCTACCCGCCAATATGCCGGTTAAAAATATAAAGGCCGATGCAGATAACCAGAAAAAAGGCGATCGCCAGGGAATATTTACCGGAACTTTAGCGATGGCACTAAAGGCGGGCCATACCAATTGAACAATACACATCGCAATACAGCCAGAGAAAACAGCCAGTAATGTTGATTCCGTAATGAACTGAATAACCAATGATATTTTTGCAGCGCCCATCACTTTTCTTACACCCACTTCTTTTGCTCTTTTCTCGCTCCGGGCGGTTGTGAGGTTCATAAAATTTATACAACCGATCAACAGCATTACGGCCGCCAGCAGGTAAAGAAAAATGAGTTCGGTATCTGTCTCGGGGTTTCCATTTGCATCGAAATTACGATGCAAATTCATTTTACTGACCGGATGTAAAAAGACCTGCCTGCCTTCTTCATTTTTGCTGTGTTCGCTAATGATACCTGCGATCTGCTTATTAACCGCTTTTACATTACCAGGGTTTTTCAACTCCACGTAGGTTTTGGCAAAATAGACATCCCAGTTCGTATTGTTTTCTGTCCAGGGTAGTAGGTATTCAAATTTAAAAGAGCTGTTTAAAGGAAGCTCTTTCAACACACCTGTAACCGTAAAACTTTGCACATTATCCAGTTTGACAATCTTATTTATTGGATCTTCACCCCCGAAGATCTTCTTGGCAAGGCCTTCTGTGATAACTATACTAAGCTGATCTTTTAAAGCAGTCCGCTTATTCCCTGTTATCAATGGGAAACTGAACATATCCAGAAAAGCTGCATCAGTATAATACCCGTCAACCTGTATTTTTTTGTCTTTATAATCGAACATTTTTCCCGTGGGCGCCACTCTTGTCATCTGTAGGATCTGTGGAAATTCCTTTTGCAAGGCTGGTCCTAATGGCGCCGAATTACCATCAGTAGTATTTACTCCACTGCCTGTACTTGTTTTACCATATACTTTGAAAACACGGTCCTTCTTTTCATGAAACTGATCAATACTAAGCTTGTACTGGATGTTCAGGATTAATAAACCGGCACCGGCCATTCCCAATGCCAAACCGGACACACTAATAAATGAAAACAATCCATTCTTAAACAGATTCCGGATAGCAGTTTTGAAATAGTTTTTGATCATAATTTTTCGGAACCGAAACTATGCCAGCTGTTATTATGTACTAAACCAATGATTTATAAAACAACAGGGGGTATACGTGTGCGGTATCGATACAGCCGGTGTACGTTTTTTAACTTACTTAAAAACGGGCTGTTCAAAATCTGGTATAAGTAGTAAAAGGGCTGCCGTCACTATTCAGAATAATGACAGCAGCTAAAAAAAATTAAAATTTTTTTTTAAAGGAAAGGCGATGATCTATTTGAACACTACAAGATCAAAATATTTTTTTATATCATTTCACAAAACCGATAACTGTGCAGTTTTGGCAATAGGCGTGTTGTTTTTGCCGATAAGTGTGCAGGTCACAGATTTTTTAAACCTGCCGCAGGCATATAAAACGCTCTCTATTCCAAATGCGTACCGCCAACATCAAGTTACCAAGGCAATTACAGCCAACAATAAATAATAATCTGACCCGTTTCATATGCCCAAAAACTTTTATAACCTTTAAAACAAAGTATGAAAAACAAACGCTTATTAGGATTATCTGCTGCATTTGCCCTGACCTTAGCCATCGGTGTTACCAGCTGTAAAAAAGACAAAGATGACAATGGTTCTTCTGCTGGAATGTCTGCAACTATTGGCACCAATGCCTTTAAACCAAAATTAGTTGGAGCCAGTTTAGAGAATAAATATGTTGAGGTATTTGGCGGCCAAACACTTCCTGGAGACTCGGTGTATGTGACCGTAGATTTCGCAGACACTGTGGCTCTTAATACAAAACTTCCTGTTAAAGGCCTTCAAGTTGCGACCTTTACCACTGATAAAATTTACAGTGGTTATAGTACCGGATCCCACGGTTCTATTACCGTTACCACCTTTGATAAAACAAATAAAAGGGTTGCCGGTAAATTTGAGGGGGTATTATACAGTGCGTTTACCAGTGGTGACAGTATAACTGTAAAAGACGGCCAGTTTAACACTACCTATATTTCATTCTAATCATACCCTTGACTTATCTTATAAAACGCGAGTCCCGCCACATGGCGGGACTCTTGTATTTTTAAATGCTGTATAGAAAAAACATTACTATTCAATTACCAACGTTGCTATTGAATGCGGCAAACTGGTTACATCTGCAGCATTACCCTGAAACCACACCTTGTACGCCACCTCATCATTCGACAGATTCAACACCACCACTATCATTTTACCATCCGGATTAATAAATGCCGTTGTAGAAAGTTTATCGCGGCTGCTGGCGGTGCCTATTCTGCTGGCCCCCGCTTTTACAAACTTCGAAAAGTGTCCTAAATAATAGTAGGCATTTGTATAGATCAACTTACCCGACTTTGTATCGGCATGCACGGGGGCAAAACAGAAGTTGCCAACATGGTTGGGGCCGCCGGTCTCATCGAGCAATACATTCCAGTCGGTCCAGGCGCAGGTACCACTGTTGAAATCATTTACCATGGAAAAGCCATATCGCTCGCCAATTGACCATGACTCTATGCGGCCGAGATCAAATTTCTCAACGCAACCTTCGGTAAAGACCAGGTTCTTATCGGGAAACGTTTCGTGCACTCTTCTCAGGTTATCAAATTGCATGGCACTGCCAGTCCAGGTTTCGTACCAGTGATACCCAAGCCCCCATACATATTTGGCAGCCGCTGGATCATTGAGAATGGTAGTAGCCCTTTGATACAACAAGTCACGGTTATGGTCCCAGGCAATAAGTTTTTTACTGCTCAATCCCTGTTGTTGCAGGGTGGGTCCTAAATATTTTTTAATAAAATCCCTTTCTTCTTCAGCGGAAAAAATACATGACTCCCATTTTTGTTTGGCCATGGGTTCGTTCTGTACTGTTAAGCCCCATACAGGAATTCCTTTGCTTTCATAGGTCTTGATATACTTTACATAGTAATTGGCCCAGCTTTGTTTGAATTCTTCTTTCAGCTTGCCACCATGTAACATATCGTTGTTGTCTTTCATCCAGGCTGGCGGGCTCCAGGGGCTGATGAATAAGGGCAGTTTACCACCTGCTGCTGCCATTGCCTTTTTAATCATGGGAATGCGATACTTTTCATCGTGCGTTACATTGAATGTCTTAAGTGCCGCATCGTTGTCGGCAACATACGTGTAGGTGTCACTTGAAAAATCGCAACTGTTCATATTCGTTCTTATGAGCGAATATCCAATTCCTTTATCGGCGCTGTAATAGGCATTTATCAGCTCTTCCTGGGCTGCCGCCGGCAATTTGGCTAATGTTTCCGCGCTGGCATCGGTAATAGCGCCACCTATGCCGGTAATGGTTTGAAACTTTTTTGTGTCATCAATGAATACACAGGGTTGTGTTTCCAATGGCTGACCAAATGGCGTAAGGGTAAGGGTCGCTGTTTTCGAAAGCCGGTAATCGGTTTTCTCAGCTGTGGTATAAACCGTAATAGTTTTATAGGAAGGTTTCGGATAAGCCTTAACGGTCGTTTTCTGCGCCTGGGCATTGAAAACCTGGGTAAGGAAAATTAAAAACGGGACAGCATATTTCATCATCTTTATATCAATTTTACAGTTTACCATACATATGTTCCTACGGCGCCACCATTCAGGCTGGTAGTTACCATTTTGCCATTGAATTTTATGTTGAAGGATTCCGTATTGGACCCTTTATTCAAAGCTATCAAAACTTTTTTGCCTTCCGGGTTCCTGAACGCTACCGTTACAATTGAACCGGCATCTTTTGACCCTATTCGCACCGAACCGGGTCGAACAAATTTACTCGCATGTGCTATAATGTAATATGATACATTTCTTGTAACGGTTGAACTGATGGTCAGTGCGCCCAAACAGGTGGTACACCCGCCGGGTGTATGCGGTTGATAACCGGGATCTGCGGCCAGGTTCCATTCCAATACATTCCGGCTCCAGTTACGGGTAGCGCCAATGATCAGGTTTTCTACATGCCATTTTAGATCGCCGGGGAAATTACCCGGGCCACCTACCCATTGTTCAGTAAAGTAAACATGTTTGTCGGGATGTGCTTCATGTACCTGAGTAAGCGCCGTTATACTGCCACCATACAGGTGAAATGCCGAGCCATTTACATAAGGATTTGCTGCTGCATCGTTTAATACAGTAAGCGGATAATCGGGCCGGTCTGCATTGTGATCGTAGGCAATGATCTTAGTGTTTATGCCAGCTGCTGCAAAAGCTGGCCCCAAATTATTTTTGATGAACGTCGTCTGTTCATTGGCCTGCATCACCATGCTGGGATTGTTGCCGCCATGCAATGGTTCGTTCTGTGGCGTAATGGCATCGATGGGAATGCCTTCTGCCTTCATGGCCTGTATGTACTTTACAAAATAGTTGGCATAGGCTGCATAATACTCCGGCTTCAGGCTGCCGCCTTTAAAACTGTCGTTGGTCTTCATCCATACCGGTGCCGACCAGGGTGAACCTAATATTTTAATAGCCGGATTTAATGCAACGATCTTTTTCAGAATAGGGATCAGGTCCTGTTTTTCTTTGTCAATGCTAAAGTTGACCAGGTTGCTATCGGTTTGGCCTGCAGGCATATCGTCGTAGGTAAACGTTGAAGCACTAAGGTCCGATGCCCCAATACTAATACGCAAATAACTTACACCGATGTTGGTACTGTCCCACAAAAAAAGCTCCTTCAATAATGGATCAAGGGTTGTAGCGGGCAGGGAATTTAAAAGAGAGGCGCTTCCGCCGGTTAGCGTATACCCAAAGCCGTCGATCGATTGAAAGGTTTGCGTGGTATCTACTTCTATGGTAGTGGAGGCACTACCAGTACCCGAAAACACCAGCTTTACGTTTTGCCTGTTAAATAACACGTCCCGATCGCCACGGGTTAAATAAAAGAGCACCTCATTGGCAACCGGTGGGTCGGGGGGTGGCGGTGGATTTTCCTTTTCATTATTCTTCTTACAGTTGCCGCCAAGCATTATACAAAACAACAGTACTACAGGGTTAAACATAAAATGTGGCTATATTTTTTAAGAAGATACCATCGGGTAAGTTTCGCAAAAAAGAACTGTCAGGCACGCATCAGAAAACTGACAGGGAAGGATCTAATGGCGTACCCGACAGGTCAATTGTTTATTTTCCGCTAATTATAAAGGGGGTTCTGTTTAATTTTTGTTCCCTGTGTTTCTGTAAAAGGAATCGGGAATATTTCATGCTTCCCTTTCACAAAACCTCTTCCTCCTAATACAGTTGGCGCATCTCCCCATCTTACCAGGTCGAACCAACGATGTCCTTCACCGGCGAGTTCAGCCCGGCGTTCGTTTTTAATAGCATCTATGGTCACCGGTACATGTGGCAATCCCACACGGTCTCTTACCGCATCCAGTAATGCCTGCGCCCTGGCGCCGGTACCACCCAATGCTTCTGCCTCCATTAAATAGGTATCGGCCAGGCGAATAATATAGGTATCCTGGCGATAGTTCAGCTCAGAGGCTCCTGCACCTTTTGATACATCATCTTTACGCGGCAGAAATTTATTCAGGAAGTAACCGGTATTCAAATAACCCGAAACGTATTTGATATGGCCTTGTGTTTGCAATACCTTCAGATCCATTAAAGTGGCATCCTTGCGCGGATCATTTTTTATAAAGTCATAAAAATTCTGAGTAAACACCATAAAGCTCCAGCCCGAGGCCAGGTCTGGCGCTGAATTATCCAATCTTTCATAACTTCTTGGACCAGCCTGTACATTCGCCGTATTGCCTTCATCCTTGCCACTGCCCCAAAAACCCCAATCGGAGTTACCACCAGCGCTATGTGTTTCTTCCAAAATTGATTCCGCATTAAACTTGTTCGCAGGTATCCATAGAGAATCGAATTTACCAAGAAGTCTATAACCCAATGGGCTGGCTGCGCCAGGCGTTGGACCATTCACTTCTACCAGTTGCTGAACAGCCAGCGTGTTCTTATTTTCATAGAGGTATACTTTTCCCAACAATGCCATGGCTGCACCTTTGGTAAAACGGCCAGACTCACTGGTGGCAACTTTTACAGGCAGTACCGGAATTGCTTCGGTAAGGTCTTTTTCTATCTGTGCATATATCTGTTCCGGTTTTACCTGTTCAGGATCATGCAGCGTCTTAAGGGTCAGTGGCTCCAGAACCAGCGGTATGTTTTTGAACATACGTACCAGGTTAAAATAATAAAAGGCACGCAATGCTTTGGCCTCCGCGGCATACCTGTTTTTTAATGTATCATCCATGGCAGGGATTGCCGGCATTTTCAACAACAGGTTGTTGGCCCTGTAAATGCCCTGATAAGGATCGTTCCAGTAGCTGGGAGCCATTAAGTTCGAGGTAATGGTATAGGTTGAAAATGTTTGCAACTGGTTGCCGTCTGTGGCATTACCACCACCACAATAATGATCATCGGACCCGCTGTTCAAAAGGGCCAGCATGTTCTCGAAGCCGCCTGAATTCTTTCTCAACGGATCATACACCCCCACCAATGCCCAATATGCCTGGTCTTTATCTTTATAAAAGGTCTCTTCCACAAACTGTCCTTCTGGCTGTATATCAACAAAGCTTTTTTTACAAGCTGCCAGGGTAATTATCGAAATAACTGCTGTTAGTATATAGTTTATTTTTATTGTACGCATAACCTGTTAATTAAATTGGTGAATAATTAGAACGTCAATTGAACACCGCCAATAAATGAACGGGCCTGTGGATATACTCCTTTATCAATCCCAAATACAGTTCCACCAATCTCAGGATCATAACCGGTATAACCAGTTATGGTGAACAGATTCTCTGCCGTCAGGTATACACGCAACCTGTTAGCCCTGATCTTGCTGGTAAGTCTTTCAGGCAATGAATAACCAAGCTGTAACAATTTAAAGCGGGCATAGTCACCTTTTTCGAGATAGAAATCCGACATACTGGAGAAGTTTCCATTAGGGTCCTTGGTTGATAACCGGGCAAAGGAATTGGAAGTGCCTTCACCTGTCCACCGACCCAATACTTTAGTTTGATAGTTGGCATTGCCAATATCCAACCTGCGCAGTCCCTGGAAGATTTTGCTGCCAGCCGTTCCCTGAAAGAACATCATGATGTCGAATGATTTATAACTACCATTAAGGGTCAGGCCGAATGTGTATTTGGGAATGCTGTTACCGAGATACGTCTTATCGAGATTATCTGCAGTAAACTTGCCATCACCATTTACATCTACCCATTTAAAATCACCGGGTTTGGCATCGGGCTGAATCTTCTCGCCATTCTTATTTATATAATTGTCGATCTCGGTCTGGTTTTGAAAAACACCAGCTGTCTGAAAACCAAAGAAGGTATTGTACGACTGTCCCTTTTCTATACGGGTAACAGTACCCATTGTTTGGAAAGTGGCATCACCAGGCACAAAATTGACATCTGATGCAACATAGGTAACCTTATTTTTCAGGTAAGAAAAGTTGGCATTCACACCTAAATTAAACTCACCTATACTTTTCCGATATCCCAGTTCCACATCGATCCCTTTGTTTTCCATGTCGGCAATATTGGCTACCGGCGAAATGGGTACTCCTACATAACCTGGTATAGTAACCGGACGTAAGATGCCGTTGGTTTTTTTGATGAACCAGTCAACATTCAGTGTAAGGGACTTGATCAACTGCGCTTCGAAACCAATGTTGGTTTGTGAGGTTTCTTCCCAACGCAGATCGGGGTTACCGAGCGACTCCGGTGAATACCCGGTGGTAATGGCATCTGATGTACCAAGGGTATAATTATAGCCACCGTTTACAACCGCCAGGTAACCAAAGTTTCTGATGGCATCATTACCTACTACGCCATAACCACCTCTGATCTTTAACCGGTCGATGACCTTGTTCGAGGGCCAGAATTCTTCATTGGTAACATTCCACCCCATTGAAAAGGACGGGAACACGCCATATTTGTTCTTCAATGAAAATCTTGACGAACCATCTCTTCTGAGAATACCGGTGAACAGGTATTTCTCGTCGTAGTTATAGTTCAACCGGCCAAACAGAGAAGACAATTTGTGTTTAGCGAAATCCTGTGATGTTTGAGATCTGTTTGCCTGCGAAATATCGAAACTAAACGAGGCATCCCGATAACTGGTAATAGGCAAATTGTTTAAGGCAATTGTAGATTTGCCACCAAGGTTTTCCACATAAGCACCCTGCCCCAATAATACAGTTACATTATGTTTTTTGAAACTATTGGTATACGTTAATGTGTTTTCAATGTTCCAGTTTAAGCTATTCTGGTTCTCTTTATTATAGGTATTCTTATTGGCATTTGAAGTTGCGCTGAGGTAATATACCGGGGTAAAACCCTGGTATCCCCAATAAGATAATTTACCACCCAGCGTTGTTCTTACTTTAAAATGTTTGCCAAGGGCTGCTTCGAGGTAGGTATTGCCTACAAAATCATCTGACCAGTTATACTGCCCCAGTTTGGTTTGAATGTATGCAGCAGGGTTTGTCATTTCCTGGCCTACATAGTTTGAGATGCCGTAAGGATTTCCGTTGCCATCCTTGATTACCGGGTTATTGCTGTAGGGGTTGTTTTTCGCAATGGCCGGATCGGTTACTACCAGTGGCGTAACAGGATCGAGGTTGATAGCTGATGCCAATGGACCACCAAATTCACTGTTGGTATTACCCAGGCCAACGGTTTTTTGATGCGAATAGCCTACCGCTTCGCCAAACGTAAAGATGCTGGAAATTTTGTGTGTTGAGTTGAGGCGGATGTTCTTACGGGTATAATTTGAAATAGGACCGGCCACAATACCTTCCTGGTCCTGGTACCCGAATGATAAATAAAAGGTTGATCTGTCAGTTCCGCCGCTCATGCTCAACTCATGCGAAAAGCGGGCTGCTTTATCATTAAAGATCGCATCCTGCCAGTTGGTACCGGCGCCCAGTGAGTTGGGGTCGCGAAACAATAAGGTGTCACCGCCATTCACTTGTTTTTCATTCATGATCGTTGCATACTGGGTAGCATTTAACAGGTCAAGCTTTTTGGCGGCCCGGGAAATGCCATAAAAGCCATTGTAGTTTACGGTAAGCTTACCGCTTTTTCCTTTTTTGGTGGTAACCAGAATTACCCCGGTAGCGGCGCGGGTTCCATAAATGGCAGCAGAGGCAGCATCTTTCAATACTTCAATTGATTCAATGTCGCTTTGATTCAGGTAACCAATTCCGTTTTGATCAACCACTACACCATCAACCACCCATAGCGGATTGTTACCTCCTTCGCTATCCTTATTATAAAAGGTAGTAACACCACGCACCCTGATGGTAGAAGCAGAACCGGGCTGCCCGCTGTTTGCAGCAATGGTTACACCGGCCACCCTTCCCTGCAGGGATTGTTCAATACGGTTGCTGGGAACATTTTCCAGGTCTTTGGCTTTTACGCTGGAAATGGCGCCCGTAACTACTTTTTTACTGGCAGTACCATATCCAACTACCACTACCTCATCGAGGCCCATTGCCCCTACATCTTCCATTTGTACGTTAATAGCACCGCTTTCGGGAATAGTCACCTCCTTGTTGTTCATGCCAACATAAGAAACTACCAATAAAACTTTACGGTTGGGAACATGAATGGAGAAGTTACCGCCGGCATCGGTTGTAGTAGCAACATTAGACCCTTTAATGGCTACTGTGGCCCCCATCAGCGGCTCTCCGGTTTTAGCATTTATCTTACCGGTCACTAAAATTTCCTGTGCCAGTACAGGCAGGAAGACAGCCTGTAATACCAGCACTGCAATGACAAAGCGCAGAATTTTCATATGCAAGTCAGTTGTTAGTTAATAATGAACAAATCGAAAATCTAAAGTAGAACCTTGACAAAGCCTGGCCTAAAAAGGCACCCTATCAATACCCCATCAATGGAGGGGGTATGCGCCGGGGATACGGGTTTTTGCCCCCTCTTTACCACATCATCTTTCGGCTCTGCTCAGGAAATCTTCGATTTCATTAACTCAACTTTTTTATTTCACTTCCGTGAATTGCATATCGCCTAAAGTCAAATCGCCTGCATCGATATAAAGGCGAAGGCTATTCGGTCCTTTTTTCAACTCTATATCTTTTATTTCCAGTGATTGCCAGCCGGCTGCCTTGGGGACCGTTATCTTTCTGGCCCCATTTTTATTTACCAGGAACGAGAGTTTCGCATCTTCACTGGCCGGGTTACAATTCAGCTTAAGCTGATAATGACCCGCCTTTACTACATTTAAGGTGTATTGAAGCCATTCACCCGCTTCCGTATGGTTCACAAAATAACTGTCTGTAGTAGGGTCTGCAGCAATATCAACCCCATCATTGCGATAAGTGCGGCCCTGATTACCCCCTCTGGCACCATTTGAAATATGGTAATCGGCAGTATCCTTATCAAAATAGGCTACGCCATTCCTTCCCAGATCATAATCAACTGCTTTTACGATTGCCCCGGTTTTTATGACATTCGCTTTAAACGGAATTGTCGTTTTTGAATAAGGCTGTCTGAACAAGGCATCCAACACATCGCGTTTAATGGTGGTATTTTCGAGTTTTAAGGCGTTAGCCAGTTGCATCATACCATTATAAGCTTCTGCTGCGGTAGGGCGGGGGCCCCGGTTCGACCAAAAGGCAAGCACTTTTTCATAATCTTTATTCGAATGCACCTGCATGGGATTGTTATTACCCAGCTTTTTCAATGGCCACCAGGCCCAGCCTATGTTGTTTGCCTCCAGTAACTGCACCGCTTCGGTAAACCAAACATTTGAGTTTTCGCCGGTTTCGCCCAGCCACACCGGCACATTGTATTTATCCCTTGTTTCCAGAATGTGTTTAATAGATTCGGAGGTATTGAAATTCCAGTATTTGTGAAAGCTCAGCACCATATTATTATCCCAGGTGGGCAGTATACCATTATAATTATTACCCCAGCCGTTTCCTTCTATAATAATAAGGTGGTTTTTATCTGCCTCCCGAATAGCTTTGGTTATATCCCTCATCAACTGCTTCAGGGGTTGGTTCCCTTTTTCATTAAGGCCATTCTTATCATTTGCCAGATCTTCAAAACCCCAGTTGGGTTCATTCAAAATATCGTAACCGCCAATAAACGGGTCATTTGCGTAGCGTTCAGCCAGCTTTTTCCACAAGGCAATCGTTTTCTGGCGGTTGGCTTCATTTTCCCAAAGCGATGGTTTGGAAGCGTCGCGGTCTGAAATGTTGAGGTCATTCCCCTGTCCGCCCGGCGCTGCATGCAGGTCGAGAATGAGGTACATCTGGTTGGCTTTGCACCACGCAAGGAGGCTGTCGGTAATGCGAAAGCCTTTATCGAGCCAGGTTTGTTTGCCGGGTTCGGGTTCCTTGTCAACAGGCAGTGTATACAGATTGAAGTGCATGGGCAACCGAACAGAATTAAACCCCCAGGCTTTCATGGAATCTATGTCAATACGTCGCGTATGGTTTGCCAGCCAGGCGTTGTAGAATGCATTCGTGCTGTCTTCACCGATGAGATCGGCTATGCGGGCTTTGATCGTATGCTGCATGCCCGGGCCATTTACCTGTAGCAGGTACCCCTCCTGTAACATCCAGCCACCCAAACCAACACCCCGCAGCAAAACGTTTTGCCCTTTCCCATTTAGGATCTGTTTACCGCTGACATGTAAAAAACCCTGGGCCCTTGTTCCCGGGGATACCGTTATTATAAGTAGCAAAAGCAGGGACGTTAGTCTGATGTGTGGCATAAAGAATGTTTTGACTGTTTGAAACACCTGCCCCGCAGGTGCATCATTTACGGCTAATTTATAACTCTGCCACTCAAATCTGCGTTTTGACACCACATCATTACCACATCAAAAAGACCTTAAATTGCTAAAACACAACTACTTTACCACTTCAATACCCTATCCACCCCTTTTTTTAATAGTTCGCATTTACTTACCTTAGTATTCTAACGTATTCATAGTCCTCAATTGCTGTCATGATGAGAAAGTTATTGCTAGCTATATGCTGCTTTCGTGTGTTTATTGGGCACACCCAAAATACCATTGGCCTGCCTGAGATCATCAACTATCCCAAACAGATCTACAATGCCGGTACCCAAAACTGGAAACTTGCCCAGGATAAAAAAGGGATTGTGTATGCGGCCAATGATGAAGGATTGTTAAGTTTCGACGGAAGTTTCTGGAAGAAATATACTTTACCGGGTGGAACAGGTGTTCGTTCCCTGGCTGTTGGCAACGATGGCCGCATCTATATCGGCTCACAGGGTGAAATTGGTTATTTTGAACCCGGAAAAAATGGCAGGCTTCAGTACAGGTCGTTAAACGATCTGATTCCCGAAAATGAAAAAGACTTTACCGATATCTGGGACGTAGTACCTGTTGGCAATGAAGTTTTTTTTCGCTCGTATAGAAAGATCTTTCAGCTGCAAAACGATAAGATCACCGTTTTTGGTAACCCGGCCTGGAGCTTTCTGGGGTTACATCAAAACAAACTCATTAGTAAAGCCTGGCAAAAAGGACTGTTGCAATTTAAAAACGGTACCTGGGTTCCTTTTTCCAAAGCCAATTATTTTCCCGAGAAAGCCGAGATCACAGCCATTGTTCCCCTGCAGGGCGACAGCTCACTACTGCTGACCAAACATCATGGTTCTTACATTTTACATGGTGAAGACATCATTCCTTTTGAAACGCCCGACATGCGGCTGATCAATGAAAAGAACCCCTACAGCGCCGCCGTGATCAATCAAAACCAGATAGCTATTATTACCAACCTGGCGGGTTGTTTTATAATCAATGATAAGGGGGAATTGGTTCAACGCCTTTCCAAACTCGATGGATTGCAAAGCAATAATATCCTCAGCGTTTTTGTTGATGGCAAAAAAAACATCTGGCTGGGGCTCGATAACGGCATCGACTTCATTGCCTACAACAACGCCATTAAACATATTTATCCCGATTACCAGGAGCACAGCTCCGGCAAGGCAGCGGTTATTTTCAAGAACGATCTATACATTGGTACCTCCAATGGCGTGTATGCAGCATCGCTTGCTGAGCAAAAAGATATGGGTTTTATTAAGAGTAAATTCGAATTGATACCTGGCCCCAAAGGCCAGGTCTGGAACCTGAGCGAATTGAACGGCCAGCTGGTGATGGGACATAATGATGGCTTCTTTGTAATCGAGAACAAAACCTCGCGAAAGATCGATAGCAGCTCCGGCTTCTGGACCTTTTTACCTTTAAGCAATGTTACCCCTTCACCAATTGTTATGGCCGGAACCTATAATGGGTTGAACTTTTACAGTTTTACCAATGGTAAATTTAACAACCCCGAAGTACATACACACTTTGAATCGGCCCGTTTTGTTGCGGTTGATAATGATATTGCCTGGGCAGCCCATCCCTACAAAGGGTTGTATAAAATAATCCTGAACACCGGCGCTGCAAAACCGCCTTATACGGTTTATAAAGACACCAAAGGCATATTATCCAGTAACAACAACCATATCTTTAAAATAAAAAGCCGGGTTGTTCTTACCAATGATAAAGGCATTTTTGAATACAATGCCCGCACCGACGATTTTGAACCTTCTGCCTTTTTGCAAAGAATATTACCTAAAGTACCCATCCGGTATTTGCGGGAAGATAACAATGGCAATATCTGGTTTGTGCACGATCGGCACCTGGGTGTAGCAGACCTGAGCGAAAAACAGCCCCAGATCATTTATTTCCCCGAGCTGAATAATAAGATCACGGGGAATGGTCTTGAATTTGTTTATCCCTACGACAGCAGTAATGTATTTATTGCCGCTGAAGAGGGATTCTATTTAATCAATTACAACCAGTATAAACAATTCAGGGAAGACATTCCCATTCAGATAAGTGATGTACGCATCGTAAATAAACGCGACAGTACTATTTTTGGCGGTTATTTTAACAATGAAGAGGCACCTAAAATTCAGTATGCCTGGAACTCCATCCACTTCGATTATTCATCGCCCCTGTATGGCAAGCAATCGAGCATTGAGTTTTCTTATTATCTCGAAGATTTTGATAATGGGTGGTCGGTCTGGACAAAGAAAAATGAAAAAGATTATACGTATCTCTCCCCGGGCACTTATACATTCAAGGTAAAGGCAAGAACACACGAGGGCCGGGAATCTGTAGTTGTTTCTTATAAGTTCACTATACTGGCGCCCTGGTACCGCAGCCGTTGGGCTTATTTCTTTTATACGTTGCTGTCGATCCTGTTCATATACGCCATTTATAAATGGCAAATGAAAAAATTCATACTACAGCAACAACGGCACGATCAAGAGCGGCAACGCATGGCTTACCTGCATCAGTTGGAAATAGAAAAACACCAGGAAGAACAAAAACAACTGACCTATCTGCATCAGCTGGAACTGGAGCGGAATGAGAAGGAGATCATCCGCCTGCAGAATGAAAAGCTACAGTCAGAAATACAGGTAAAAAACAATGAGCTGGCTTCCACCACTTTTAATCTGGTACAAAAGGGTGAAATGCTGATGAAGGTGAAAGAAGAATTTGTGCGCATGAAAAAATCGAGCGAAATAGATAAGGAAACCGATGACTATAAAAAGATCCTGCGCATGTTGGGGGATGATAAAATGAAAAGGAACTGGGAACAATTCGCCGTTCATTTCGATAAAGTGCACAGCAACTTCCTGGTATCATTAAAAAGCACCTATCCTTATCTCACTGCCAGCGATCTGAAACTCTGTGCGTATTTACGGTTGAACCTTACCAGCAAGGAAATAGCGCAGATCATGAATATTACTATTAAGGGGGTTGAGTTGGGCCGTCACCGGTTACGAAAGAAATTAGGTATTCAACCAGAGGTGAATTTGGTTAACTTCTTACTGAATTTCCATACGGAGACAAACTAACATTTACAAAAGATCTAATATATGTATCGCATAACTATCCCTGCGATATTGGAATATTAGATTTATTTTTGCGTCTCCGATATTTTCCAGAAACTGAACACCGCCGGCAATAAAGTGAAATAAATCTGACGTAACTCCTATATGCGTGAAAAACAAACGTTGAAAATTTCAACGCTGCTCACTTTATTATTGACGATTCAGGTCAGTAATAGTTTTTTATCGAATTTAAGATAACAAACCCATCGGCTTATACCTATTCAATAGATGGCGTTAACTACCAAAATACCTGCTATTTCAATGGTTTGTACGCTGGTGTTTACACTGTCTATATCAAAGATGCAAACGGGGTGATCAATCGATATGGCGCAAATATTTTAAAAAAATGTGAATTTTCCATCGACCCCAATGTATTTAATGCAACCTGCGGAAATCTCAACGGGCAAATTCAAGCGATCGCAAAAGAGGGGGTGCGGCCTTACCAGTTTTCCATTGATGGAATAAACTTTCAAAATAGCGCCAATTTTCCGGGGTTAGCACCCGGCGCTTATACCATTACCGCTAAAGCAGGCATTAGCTTTAGAAGCAGGAATATCGACCGACGCGGAACTGTTGAATTAATAAGATAAACAAAAGCAGGCCAGGACTTTGTTTTTTAGTGATGGAATTTCGGTCTGCCCGGCCTGCTATATTTTTATGTGTGACTTGCTGCTATTTCAGGTTCGAACAACATAGCTGTGCACAAACAGTTTTTGCAACCTTTGCTTTGCAGTATGCCGTAGTTTACACAACTTTTGCACCCCTGCCAGAATTTTTCATCGTGTGGAAGCGCATCATAAATTACCGGTTCAAAACCCAGGCGGGAATTCAATTTCATAATGGCCATACCGGTGGTTATACTGAAGATCTTCGCTTTTGGAAATTTATGTCTCGACAGGTTAAATATCTTTTCTTTTATAAACGACGCTACTCCTTTTTCACGCCAGGCAGGGCTTACTATTAACCCCGAATTGGAAACGAATTCGCCGTTACTCCAAATGGCTATATAGGAAAAACCAACCCATTCACCATTGGCGGCAACTGCTATTACTGCATTACCCTGTTCCATTTTTTCCTGAATGTATTCGGGAGTTCGTTTTGAGATACCGGTACCACGTATTTTGGCTGATGATTCCATTTCATTGATGATGTCAAGGGCATATTTACTGTCTGCGGCATTGGCTACCCGAACAATGACGGCATAACTATCTGGTTCCATTTCTTTTTTGTTTTTTATTAGCAATTACAGGCTGACACCTGTTTTATATATACTGCATTTAAATTGTCGGGAATGTATGATTGCAGTATTAATCTTTCAACCCGATCATCGGGCATAAGGGATGAGAATGAATAAATAAAAATATTTTCTATACACATGCGAACAATCTTATCGCCTTCACTATATAATTTCCCGGCGAGCTTAAAACATTTTCTGGCCATAGGGAGATGGTGTTTCTGTACAGCTGTTTTTGTATACTCGGTAAAATCGTGAATGGTTTTATATACACTCACTGATAAATGAACAGGGCAGGTTTTGTTTTCCAAAGAGGGTAATTCTTCATGTAACAGGGTTGGGACTTCATATTGGGTGATCATATACGCTGTTTTTTATACTATTAAGGGAATCCAAATTGGTTCCAGATTTCGCCGGGAAATGCCAATTCTTACAAAACCCCTGTCCAACAAGCACTTCACGCGGTTTGGCACATTAACTACTCATTCCTGGGATCTATAAAAGCCTTTCATTTTGACAAACTCTTTTCAAATTGAAAAAAAAGGCCCTCTTCAAGAATGAAAAAGGCCTGTCTAAACAACGGAAAATGGTGCAAAATTTTATAGACGGAATAATAAAGCAAATACGATACGGTCTTCAGATTTCACCAGGTCGGGCCTCCAGTCATCAGGTAATGGAGTAGTGGTATATCCGTTAGGAGAAGTAACACCGCCAGCCCCAGCAAAATAGGGAACGTTGGCATGGCGGTGTACATATTCTACACGGAAGAGTAAGCTCTGATTAGGCATAAAGTCGAAATTGGTTGAACAATCCCACGCCTTGAATTGGTCGCCAGGATTGGCACTGAAAGGATATTTTCCCTCGGTTTGCGTAGGATTGTTCGGATCGGGTAAAGGGCTAGCCTGGCCGGTCGGGTACAGTACGAGGTAACGGCCAGGGTTATTCATAATACCGCCGCCTATTGTCCAGGCCAGTTTGTTTTTCGCAAACCAAACCCGGTTGTAGATCATGGCACTTGCAAAGTATTGAGCAGGGCCCTTATTATCATCGCTCTTGAACCCATTTACGCCATCGCCTTTTTCAAAGCCAATGTCGCCGGTAAGGGAAAGGGCCATTCTGCTAATACCTTTAGATTTTGGATTATTAAAATATCTAACCAGCATGCTGTTGTCTGAGTGGAATCTTTTTCTTCCGGGAAGACCACCAGCATCTGCGCCGTAGTAATCATTGGTAAGGATCTTGAAGTTGCTGGTAGGGTTCCAGGTAATATTGGCGCCCAATCCTGGCTGCTTATTGAACCGGCCATAGCTTTGCCAGCCATTGATGATCCAGGGTTCAATTTTAAGATGCTTTGTAGGATGAATTTGAATACGGATCCCATTAAAGAACCAGGGGGTATTATCAGATGTAAAAGAAGCCTGGTATTCCCAGTTCTCCACCTGGTAATAAGAATTTAACCCTATATACGACATGAATAAACCTGCGTCTACGTTAATGCCGTACCATTTATTGAAGTGATAACCAACGTACGCTTCACTCAGGTAGCGGTATACGTTGGCTAACTGATATTGTCCCCGGTATGGGCTAACATCATTCCTGGGTACTACAATTGATCTTGTGCCGAATTGCAACATCACTCTCGCCCTTGCATTTTGGTAAGTAAAGTCACCTCCCAAACTTAAGTGAGACAACTGAACTTCGTTGTTGCGGGCCAGGGCGGTGGACCCTACAACCGTATTATCGATAGGTTTATTAAATGAGTGCGTGTAATTCACGTCTACCATAACACTGGGAACAAAGTAGATGCCGTGAAAAACGGATGAGTCGCGCCGGTCACTACCGTTTTGCCAGTTAGTTTCAATATCGCTGAATGGTATTTTAGGACTTGTTGAATCCTGCGCTGTAAGGTGAGTTGTGATTCCCTGTACAAGCAGGCCCACCATCACTAATTTTTTCATTCTGTTAATTTTAGTCATTGGAATTGTTATATGATACAAGGGTTTGTAAGAACAAGTATTTTAGTTTGTACATTTTAGCGTATGCATCGTATGCCATTAGCTGTTTGTCTGAATTGAAATAAGCGTCCAGTGCATAATGAAAGGCAATATGAGCTGGGTAGGCGCTTTTCAGGTTTTCAATTGTCAATGGTAAAATGGGGCTATCGGAAGTAGTGCTGAAAAAATACAGATCGGCCCTGTACATTCCTTTACCACCGGGTGGTACTACATTTTTGTTTTGCGTATATAAATAAAAGGCCGTAGTGTCTACCACCTGAAATTTTTCTTTATGGTACGTCCTGTTATTCTGTGCGGGTGCTGGTAAAAAACTCAATGTAGCCATCGCAACCACCAATGCGATCATCAAGAAGCGGTACGTTTTCATAATCATGTGATTTTTGTTACCTCATACAGCAGCTTTCTATGAGGTGCTCAGGGTACCAAAAACATACCGGTTGGCAGGTAATAAATGCAGGAATCAGTAAAACGCAATGCAGACAAGCGTTTGAAAGGAATGGAAGTAATAATAGCATCACTCCAGGGCAATGAAAAGCATTTCATTTTAACAAAGAACCCTTTCAAAATGAAAGGGTCTTTATTAATTACGTTTTCGGTCACCGCTTTTAGTGACATGCAACCGTCTTTATATCAACCAATTATAGAGGTCGCTTATTGTGGAATGAAATAGGTCTTTCATTTGATTATGTTATGGCAATTAAAGAAGTAAGTATGAAAACAAATTACAAGCTGGTTAACATGTATTTAAACAGCCGTCGCCACAATGCAAAATCATATTTTATGCTGGCCGTATTATTTGCCATCACAGTTATCATCGGCGTAACCGTAGGCTAAATATCCCTTTTCATTACACTTAAAAATTTATCTTATGAAACCTACACCTGATAAAAAAGATGAGATCATAAAAAGGAACGCGATCATAGTTACCATTATCACCGCCCTAATAGCCATTGGTATTCTGGTGCTTATTCTGATAAACAGGGTAACTAATGGATAAAAGGTAGTTCAGAAAAGAGGCAGTTTATTGTCTCTTTTTCTGTTTGTCCCTGATAAAAGCAGCCACTTCCACCATGGGCGCTATCCAGATTTCCTTTTCATGTTGCTTCAGGTAATGCAGTAACTGGCTGTGCGCAGGCAGTGAAACATTCAGGCTGTGACCGCCCCCTACGCCATGGAAAATAATCACCAGCAATCCCTGTTTGGTTTCAGCTTCCTTCACCCATTGTATCATAGATTCACCTGAATTGTCCATTACGCCGTAACCGGGCAGGTTATACAGGTCAATATTGTCAATGGTTGGAATGGTGCCCACAACACCTCGTGCGCCAATTAGGTCTGTTCTTAATGAATCGATATAGGCGGTATCATGAATTTTGTTATCGCCGCAGGGGAAGGCGAAGGTGCGGTTTGTTTTTCCATCGATGGCATTCAGCACGGCGTTCATTGCCAGAATTTCATTGGTTATGCGGCGCATGGAGTAATTGTTCAGGTCGTAATCGGCAGATACAAACTCCCTTCCCGGCCTGCCGCCTTCGCAGGGATGGAACAGGGTATGATTGCCCAATTCATGTCCTTTTGCGGCAGCGGCGCGCCAGGCCGGGATCTGCACTTGCAGCCGGCCCTGGTAGTTGGCAATATAAAAGGTGGCTTTCAAACCCAGGGAATCCAGTGCAGGTAATACATTGGTGATATCAATATCCAAACCATCGTCATACGTTAACACCACGGCGCATTTCTTTCCTTTCCAGGGCTGGTTATTTTGGGCGGTAGCCATTGTTGTTAGGGTGAAGAACAGCAAAAAAGCAATCGTTTTTAAACAGGTCATCTGGCAGTTGATTTATGAATAGCAATTTAATAAAACGTGGTAATTAGCAAAATGGACCAATTTTTATTATTTTGGCCGCGATTTGTAGATTAAAATAAATGAACATATGGCCTATATAATGGTTGATGTAGAGACGGATGGCCCCATTCCCGGTGATTACTCCATGATCTCTTTTGGTGCTGTACTGGTTGACGAACAGCTGAATAAAACTTTTTACGGACAACTAAAACCCATCTCTGAACAATATATACCGGAGGCACTGGCGGTTTCGGGATTTACCAGAGAAGAAACGCTGGCGTTTGATGATCCTCAGACAGTGATGTCAAACTTTGCAGCCTGGATCAAAGAGGTAGCTAAAGACAGACCTGTGTTTATCAGCGACAATAACGGGTTCGACTGGATGTTTATCTGCTGGTATTTTCATCACTTTACCAAGGCCAATCCGTTTGGTTTTAGTTCCCAGAACCTGGGCAGTATGTATAAGGGGCTGGTAAAAGATACTTTTCAGAATTTCAAACACCTACGCAAAACAAAACATACCCATCACCCGGTTGATGATGCAAAAGGAAATGCAGAAGCCTTATTGACGTTGAAGAAGGAGTACGGGTTGAAGATTAAGTTTTAGGGCTCTTTTTCAATAGCTTTTGCAGGTTAATTTTCAGCGATAATGTATTTTGCGAGCTTTGATATAGTATCTTTTGTTCCATCCGGTTTTGTAAATTCAATCTTTACTGGCACAGAATATTCTCCTGGTTTGCCTATAGGTTTAAAAGTGTATTCGGCTACGGCTTGATCATTTAAGGGTACTCGACTATTATTTATGGTTATAATTGGTTTCGATGTTGAAGTGAATGTTCCCAATCCTGCTGATACCTGAATTGATTGCCCCGGTTTTATATAACTGCTGCTTAAGAAGGCAAGTGCCGTTACGTGAAGATATGACATATTACACCCGATTGCTACCTGATCTTTGCAATAGGTAATAAATGTATTCTCCGTTGCCAACACATCGCTTTCTATTTTATTCAACATGATCATGGCCATTAAGGCAGAGGTTCTACCGAAACTTTTCTCCAACCATTGTTTCTTGTATTCAATTTTCTTATCTGCGGGCAAACTATCCCGGTATGCTGGTAACAGGGGAACTGTTTTTAAAAAATCATTGAGTAGATCCTGCTTATAGAAACGACTCATTGTATCGCCCGAATAAATTACTGCCGGAATGCTGTCTTTAAATGCAATCAGTTTGTTCAACAATTGCCCTCCAATACCATCTGCATTATGCAATTGCTTTGTGAGGTCAACATAATCTATTTTTAAACTATTTGATTGCTTTAATAATTCGCCTTTAATAGTTCTAATAAAAAGCCTGACGCTATCAGAATATTGTCCTATTTGCTTCGCCTTAGGTTCCCACACTGCAGTAAACACCCAGGAATGCAACTCTCTTTTCGTTCTTCCAAATTCCTCATAAACCAATTTATTCGCCTCCTCCATAACCCCATTCGCATATTCTAAACTCCGATTAACAGCCTTCAACTGATCGGGATTTTCCTCGGGGTGGCAGCCACCCAGCAAAACGACAATAACGGCAGGGATGATAAGGACTTTTTTCATAGCAATAAGCATTGTTTCCGCTAACGGAAATAACCCCGGGATATTTTTCTTAAAATCAGAATTTAAAGCAGGGAAATGTTAAAATAATCCCCATTCCCGTACTTGCATTTCCTGATAAAAGCTTCTACATTGTAGGATGGTAAAAACAGGTATCGTTTTAAGCGGCGGCGGCGTTAGAGGATTTGCCCATTTGGGTTTATTACAGGCGCTGGAAGAATTACAAATTCAACCCTATGCCATTTCCGGCGTAAGCGCCGGCGCCATCGTGGGCGCCCTGTATGCAGCCGGCCATACCCCCCATAAAATTCTTGACCTCCTGAAAAACAACTCCTATTTCGGTTGGTCGAGCTTTTTACTGAATAAAGACGGCCTTTTTTCCATGAAAGTGCTGCGCAAAGCTTTACAAACACTCATTCCCATCGACTCCTTCGAAAGCCTGGATAAAAATTTGTACATCACCGCTACTGATTTGGCCAATAATGAAACCGTAACCTTTTCTAAAGGCCCGCTCGTTGAACCAGTGATTGCTTCCGCCTCGGTACCGGTTATTTTTGAACCGGTAAGAATTAATGACCATATACTGGTTGATGGGGGCCTCTTGAACAACTTTCCCGTTGAACCACTCGAAAACATCTGCGACCAGCTCATTGGCAGTTATGTAAACAATATTCCCAAAGGCCTGGACAATGGTAAACGAATAGGTAAAATGCACATGATTGAAAAATGCTTTCATATGGCCATTTCCCCTGTTGTATACAGTAAAGCCGAACGGGTAGATCTGTTCCTGGAACCCGATTTGCATGAATTCGGCATGTTCGATGTAAATAAAGCCGATCAAATCTATGAAACAGGTTATAATACTGCCATGAAGCATAAAAACCAGTTGTTAAACCTCCTCCTACAGCAAAACCCTTAGTTCGGCCTACATCCTTTAATTCTTCGGGCATAATAATTTTCATTCATCAGATATAACCTACTTATTGACCTACATCAATAAACTAACGGTTATGCGGTAGATTCCGCGCTATACGGGTATTTCAGAATAATTTAGTAGAATAACAAGTTGCTGTTTTAAAAATTGGGGCTAAATTAATTAAGAGTTAACCCATACCCTCTCCATTTTTCCTGTGAATAAAATGTTTCGACTTTCGTTTTTTTGAATGGGCGATTTTAATTGTTCGCGCATATACTAATCATTAACCAACGTAACGGAATGAATACTCAACCTTAAACACTTTCCCTTATGCAAACTACCCTGTTGTCATATAACGATAATAAACTGCAAAGGCAAAATGAAACCTCCCTCGCCAACCCCGCCAAATCACAGCTGGTACTGGGTTTTGGTGGTAAGGACGTTATCAACACCCAGCCAGTATATGAAGAACTGAAATCATCCTTCCCCGAAGCCCATATTGTTTTATGCTCCACGGCTGGTGAAATAATAAACAACCGGGTAAATGACAATTCTGTATCCATTGCGGCCATTGAACTGGAAAAAACTTCTATTCAACCTGTTACCGTAAATATCCGGGACTATGATAACAGTTATGAGGCGGGCAAAGCATTGATCAGACTGATCTCTTTCTCCAACCTTTCCTACATCCTGATTATTTCTGATGGCAGTCATGTAAATGGCAGCGAGCTGATTCGTGGTATAAATGAATTGGTAAATAACCGCGTACCGGTTACCGGCGGCCTGGCTGGCGATGGCACTAATTTTCAATCAACCCTGGTTGGATTGAATGAAAAACCTTCCAGCGGTAATATAGTGGCTATACCATTTTACGGCAAACACTTTGTGGTTTCTCATGCATCCATGGGTGGCTGGGAAATATTTGGCCCTGAACGAACCGTTACAAAATCCGTAGCAAATCAATTATTTGAAATAGAAGGACAAAAAGCGCTCGACCTGTACAAAACCTATCTCGGCCCATATGCCGATGAACTACCCGGCTCCGCCCTGCTGTTCCCACTGGGGGTTAAAGAACATGAGGAAGATGCGCCCATTGTTCGCACCATACTTTCCATTGACCAGGAAACCGGCAGCATGGTATTTGCCGGCGATGTTCCCAATGGATCGAAAGTACGGTTCATGAAAGCAAATTTTGATAAACTGGTCGATGCCGCTACCCATGCGGCGGGACTGGCCTTTCAAAAACTACCAGGTGCACCACAACTGGCGCTGTTGATCAGCTGTGTGGGCCGCAAGGTCATTTTAGGTAAACGCACTGAAGAAGAAGTAGAGGCTGTTGCCGATACATTCGGTAGCCAAACGCTGCTTACCGGCTTTTACTCATACGGCGAAATTTCACCCTTTAATGATCAGGCAAAATGCGAATTACATAATCAAACAATGACCATTACAACCTTTGACGAGATATAATTGTGATATGAGTTTCAATAAACTCCTTGAACGGCAGATTAAAAAATACCTTCCTGAAGATTATTTTTTGCAGGAGCACCTGGGTCGTTTTATTCAGGCAGTAAACGATTCGTATGAAGAATACGAACGCGACCGTAAACTGTTTAATCATGCATTCGCCTGCAGTGAAAAAGAATACATTCAAATAAATGACCAGCTAAAAAGGGAAGCCAAACTAAAACATGCTTCCATTCAGCACTTAAAAGAAACGATCAATAAATTCAAGGGCAGCGATACCCATTCGTATAGCGAAACCGACGACCTCACCAACATTATCAACTACCTGGAGCATGAGTTACAGGAAAAGAAAAAAGCCGATGCCCTGCTGCAACAATCTGAAAAACGGTTGCGCCTTGCCTTGCAAACCATCGACGACAATGTTTGGGAATATCATTTTCCCACCCGTACCATGACTTTCGCCGTCAATGAAAAATCAATCCTCGACCTTGACCGTAATGAATATGAAGGAAAAGAAAATCTTATCTGGTGGCAAACCATTGTAGAAGAAGACCGCCATATTGCCGTAGAAACCTTTCACAGGTATATGACCGGGGAGATCTCCAAACACTGCATTGAATACCGTGTAAAGCTGAAAGATGGTTCCACCCGGTGGATCCTCAACCGGGGCGGAGTGATCAGCAAATCAAAAAATGGAAGGCCCATTACCATCATTGGTACGCTCACTGATATCCAAAATTATAAAAATATTCAGGGCGAATTAACGGCTACCGCCAATCGACTAAGCCATTTGCTGATTAACCTGCAAACCGGCGTATTGCTCGAAGATGAGAACGGTGTGGTGGTGCTGACCAATAAAAAATTCACCGATTTCTTTTCCTATCCCGGTTCCCCCGAAACCCTGGTTGGAATAGAATGCACTGACCTGTATGAAAGCAGCAGCGCATTATTCAAACACCCGCTTGAATTCTTAACCAATACCGCCCGGCATTTAAAAACACGCCTGCCCATAAACAATGAGGAATTGAAGATGGCCGACGGCCGGGTACTGGAAAGAAATTATATCCCGTTATTTATCGATGATATTTACCGCGGCCACTTATGGACCTATAACGATATCACCGAAAGAAAGAGATCGGAAATAAAGCTGAAGCGCCAGGAAGAAAAATACCGGAGTATTATTGCCAATATGAACCTGGGTCTCATAGAAGTTGACCTTGACCAAAACATCCGTTATGTGAATCAGAGTTTTTGCTTAATGTGCGGGTATGAAGAGCATGAACTGATTGGCCAAAACGCCTCTGACCTTTTTGTAAAGGACGAGAACAAACAGATGGTGGCTAACAAAAACAGCATCCGCCAACATGGTTTGTCCGACGCTTATGAAATGAATGTGAACACCAAACACAGCGATGCCCATTGGTGGCTGGTATCCGGTGCGCCTTTATACAACGACAAACAACAACACATCGGCTCTATTGGTATTCACCTCGATATTACCGTGCAAAAAATGCTGCAACGCCAGCTGGAAGAGGCCAAACAGATAGCAGAGAAATCCGTGCATGCCAAAGACCTGTTCCTGGCCAACATGAGCCATGAAATAAGAACGCCCATGAACGCCATTCTGGGAATGAGCAAACAATTACAAAAAACAACGCTTAACCAACAACAACAGTCGTTCCTGGAGATCATTGGAACGGCTGCTGAAAACCTGCTGGTGATCATTAACGACATCCTTGACTTTTCAAAACTCGAAGCAGGCAAGGTTACCCTGGAAGAGATCGGGTTCAATATGCACGACCTGGCAACCAATACCAGCCGGGTGTTGAAATTGAAAGCGGAAGAAAAGGGATTGATCTTTGAAGTATCAGTTGAAGCCGGTGTTGCGAACGTATTAAAAGGCGATCCCTATCGTATAAACCAGGTTTTAATGAACCTCCTGAGTAATTCCATTAAATTCACCAAACGGGGCAGGGTTGTTTTAAATTGTCTGCTTAATAATGATCAGCCCCAATCGCAGGAGCTGCAGATCGTCATCAGCGATACGGGTAAGGGTATGGATGAAGCTTATTTGAAAAACCTTTTCAATAAATTCAGTCAGGAAGATGAGAGCATTGCCCGCAGTTACGGCGGTACGGGGCTTGGCATGAGCATCGTAAAACAACTGGTTGAACTGATGAACGGAACTATTGAGGTGCAAAGTAAAAAAGGCGAAGGTACCATCGTTACCATTCAACTGTCATTTTCCAAAGGCACTGAAAACGATCTGCCTAAAAAAGACAACAGCCATGTGGAAGCCCATATTCTGGCCGATAAAAAAATCCTACTGGTAGAAGATAATGAAATGAACCGGGTGGTTGCGGAAACCATCCTGAACCAGTATGGTGCAACTATTTCCGAGGCGGTAAATGGACTGGAAGCACTGGAGATCCTCCGTCAACATCCTTTTGATATTGTTTTGATGGATATTCAAATGCCGGTAATGGATGGGCTGGAGGCTACTCAACATATACGGCGCGAACTAACATCGAATATCCCCATCATTGCACTTACAGCCAATGCCGTAAAAGGTGAAATGGAAAAGTGTATACAGGCAGGCATGAACGATTACCTGAGTAAGCCTTTTGAAGAAGAAGACCTCATTCGCCTTATTGCCAAATGGCTTGGAAGGGAAACACATTTTGGTCCGGTCAAAGCAACTTCCATTGATGATACTCCTTTATACGACTTATGCAAGCTGAAGCAAATTACCCGTGATGATGAAAAGTTCATCATTAAAATGCTGCAGGTGTTCATCAGCGAAACCACCAACAGCTTGAATAACCTGGAGCAGGCTTTTGAACAAAAGGACATCAGGCAGGTAAAATTTCTCGCTCATCGTATGAAGTCATCACTCAATAACCTGAGTGTTGCCGAGGCCGCAAACATTGCTGAAAAAATTGAAAAAGGCAATTGGTCAGCGCCCGATTCGCCAGATTTAAAAATACAGGTCCTTGCTCTCAGGCACATCATTGATAAAGTGATCCCGATGATCATGGCCGATTATCCGGAACTGCATTATTAAGATTTGATAACTGGTTGAAAATAGTACTTTAACAACTATCTTTCTCTGAATATTATGCTATTTCAATAATAGTAACGACCTTTGCTTCGTCTATCTATCTCCATTCCTGCTTACTTAACACTTGCCATAACCTGAAAAGTTAGTACGGCTCTAGATGCCCCATTATACAATCCGGGGGCAGAATTGTTCATTAATGTTAATAAGAAGAACGAGTTATGGAACAACCAGTAAAAAAAGTCGTTATTGTCGGTGGCGGGTTTGCCGGCATTAATCTCATTAAACACCTTTCGAAAGACAGTCGCTTTCACATTACCCTGGTAGACAAGAATAATTACAGTTTCTTTCCTCCGTTGCTGTACCAGGTAGCTACCGCATTTATTGAGCCTTCCAATATCAGTTACCCGTTTCGCAGATTGTTTCAAAAGAAAACCAACCTGCGGTTTCACATGGGTTCGCTGCTGAAGGTAAACCCTGAACAGAACACCATTGAAACAGATACCGGCGTGGTTGCTTACGACTACCTGGTGCTGGCCGTTGGTACTGAAAGTAATTACTTCGGTATGGAACGCGTTAAAGCCAATTCGCTGCCCATGAAAAGCATCGATGACGCCCTTAACCTGCGCAACCATTTACTGCTGAATATGGAAGAGGCAGTACATACCGACGACCTGAAGGAAAAAGAAAAACACCTCAATATTGTGATCTGTGGTGGCGGACCTACCGGTGTTGAACTGGCTGGTATGCTGGCCGAATTAGGGCGTAATATCGCTTTGAAAGAATACCCTGAAATTAAGGACCTGCGTTCACACCTTTACCTCATAGATGCCGGCAAAAGCCTGCTGGGCCCCATGAGTGAAAAATCACAGAACGAAGCTACCCGGGTTTTAAAAAAGCTTGGCGTACATGTGATCAACAATACCGCGGTAAAAGATTACCACGATGATATTGTTGTCCTTTCTGATGGCAGAACCATACCCACCAAAGTACTGATCTGGGCTTCCGGTGTAACTGGCCGGGAAATTCCGGGTTTGCCTACTGCGGCTATTGGCCGGGGAAGAAGGGTGTTGGTTGATGAGGCTAATAAAGCACAGGGATCTCAAAACATTTTTGCCATAGGCGATATCTGTTTGCAAACAACTGATACAAATTTTCCCGGTGGCCATCCCCAACTGGCGCAGGTGGCTATTCAACAGGGTACCAAACTCGCAAAAAATTTAATCAGGGCGGCAGACAATAAACCAATGGAAGCTTTTGCGTATCGCGATAAAGGCAGTATGGCCATTATTTCAAAATATAAAGCCGTGTGCGATATCCCACCCAAAGGCTTTTTTAAGGGTTTCCCTGCCTGGCTGGTTTGGCTGTTCATCCACATTATTCCCTTAATTGGTTTCCGCAATAAAGTGAAGCTGGCTTTTAGCTGGTTCTGGTCTTTTATTACCAATGACCCTACATTGCGATTGATCATTCGGCCCCGAAAACAGGATGTTCATTAATTAGAGTATATAATGAGAAAGCCCCGACAATTTCGTCAGGGCTTTTTCTTTATAAATATTGTCTTTTGTTATCCCAGGTTTTTCTTACCACAACGGTTTTTGACAGGCTGTCGTGCCAGGGGAGGTAACCAAAAGCGCTTAAGGCTTCAAACGGAATGGCCCTGACCAAGCTGCGCAACAGCGCATGTTTAAAGGTAAAGGGAGCGCCATCCTGTGTAATAGCAATGGTGTTGGTGGCTAATTTCCCTATCGTTCTGCCATTCATAACCGTTTCAGAAACCGCATAATATAAAACGGTTATTATAACAGAAACCAATATTCTTCGCCCCAAAACCACCAAAACATCATCTGATAAAAAGAATTTTTCAGGGGTCACTCCACCCGATGCAGCGGCAATAGTAGTCCAGATAACTATTATGATATTAAATAAAACAACCAGTACCGTCTGATCTATAAGATAATTTCCCAGGCGTAGCCACCTGTCTGCAGGGTCTACGTAACCCAGTTCATTTTCTTCTTCCTGTAAAAAATCTGTTTGATCCTGATAATCCATCGTATTGGAATTTTTGCAAAAATAACATGTCTGTTTCAAAATTAGAAAGGGTGATCCCGCTTTAGCGCGATCACCCTTTTAATTGTATGTTAATTGATTACTGTTTAACCAGTTTCAACTCATTTATCAGATTGGTAGCACCGCCCAGTTTGTCGATGCACCATAATACGTAGCGAACGTCTACGCAAATGGTACGGTTATAAACCGGGTCAAACTGGATTTTATGGCTCAACGCTTCATAATTGCCATCAAACGCCAAACCGATCAGGTTACCCATGCCATCGATCACCGGTGAACCGGAGTTACCACCGGTAATGTCGTTGGTAGTGATAAATCCTACCACCAGGTCATTGCGTTGTTTGTCGATGTACTGGCCGAAATCTCTTTTCTTAGCCAGTTCCAGCAACTTCGCTGGCAGATCGAACTCATAATCGCCGGGTTTGTATTTTTCCAGAATGCCTTTCATGGTTGTTACGTAGTCGTATTTAACCGCGTCACGGGGCGCATAACTTTTTACATTACCAAAACTTACGCGCATGGTGAAGGTAGCATCGGGATACATTTTTTTGGCTTTTACTGTATCCATCAACATTACCCCCTTCAGATACAGCCGGCCATATTCATTATTTTTCGCCGTGAACTGTTGAGAATACTGCATAAACTTACCCTGCCAGTTCTTTAAGAAAGCGCTTGCAACCGCATAAGCAGGATCAGCCTGCAATACAGTAGCATCGGGGTTGTTTGCGAAAGCATCCCATTTGGCATTATCCAGTATCATGGTGTTTGCGAAAATGCTGGCTGCGTATTTCTTATAAGTCGCTTCATCGTTCAGATCGCCAAAGTTTGATTTCAAACTCTCATAAAAACCAATGGGATGTTGCGCTTTATCGATGTCTTTATAATACATCATCAACACAGCTGCTACAATGTTCTGGTCAGATGGTTTGTTTTCACTCTTCAGCAATTCGGCTCTGGCTTCCCTGGCTGCTTCCACTGTTTTCTTGATGTCGGCCGAGCTGCCTTTTTTCGCAATAGCAACCTCTATCTGTTGCAGGGAAGCGGCAAAGGCTAACATTGGCGATCCAAAAATTCCTTCATTAATGAATACACGGTGTTTTGAGTAAGGGCGCCATTGATCGTATGCGGTTCCCCAGTCTTTGAAAAGGTTTTCAAATTCCGGTTTGCCATTGGCCCAGGTCTGAAATTTTGCTTCGGCTGCTTTTTTCTGATCGTACACATCGTATTTAACCAGTTGTTTGCTTTCGCCATCAAAGAATTTCCAGTAGTTGGCAATAGAAGCATAATCGCTTGCCAGTTGCAGTTTAACTCCCGGATCATCTTTCATTTGCTCAAACATATATTTCAACCGTACATCGCGCAGTTTTACCAGCGTGGGGTTGTCGATATCAATTTTTTGTTTGATGCCGTATGAAGTTTCATAACGATTGGTGCCGCCGGGATAACCATAGATCATGGCATAATCACCATCTTTAATACCTTTTATAGATACAGGCAGAAAATGTTTGGGTTTTAAAGGCACGTTCTCAGGTGAGTAGTCAGCAGGTTTTCCATCTTTGCTCATGTATACACGGAAGATAGAAAAGTCGCCGGTGTGACGGGGCCATTCCCAGTTGTCGGTATCGCCGCCATATTTACCAATGCTTTCAGGAGGAACACCAGCCAGTCGAATATCTGAATAACGTTTGTAAACAAACACCAGGAACTGATTGCCTTTGAACAGTGAGCTTACGCGGGCAATGGTGTTGGTTGCTTCATCGCTGTATCGTTTGTTGATGGCTGCGGAAACGGCCGTTACTTTTGCAGTACGTTCTATACCACTCAATCCTTTTGCAGAGTCAAGCACTTCAGCAGTTACATCTTTAATTTCTGTCAGGAACTCAGCATATAAGCCGGGTGAAGGAATTTCTTCCTGTTTGCTTTTTGACCAGAAACCATTTTTCAGGTAGTTGTGTTCTACCGTGCTGGCATTGGCCGTTGCATCATAACCGCAGTGGTGATTCGTAAAAATCAGCCCTTCGTTGCTTACAATTTCACCGGTGCAAAATCCACCGAAAATGATGATCGCATCTTTCAGGGAGGCCTTGTTAACACTGTATAACTGTTCTTTGGTAAGCTTCAAACCACGCTTCACCATGTCGTTATACACTTGTTGTCCAAGCAATAGTGGCAGCCACATGCCTTCATCGGCAAAGCTGCGCACCATAGTAACGGCTAACACAACCGTTAAAAGAATTTTCTTCATATAATTACTAGCTTTTGTAGCGGCAAACCTATTGAAAAATTTTATTAAATGGCCACCCAGCAATGGTTTCACGGGCGAATTGTTTTACCCTTGCCGAACCTTTAACGCTTTAGTTCCTGTAAGATCTTTACCATATACGCCCGTACATCGCTGGAATATAACCGCTGATCCATACTATCCAGCGTTCGGCCAGAAATGACCCAGTTCATCGAGTATTTTAACGGCTCCTGTGGCCGGTAAAGGTTTATAGGTTTGTAATGCAGGTTATTGTGATAAAGCCCAGAGAGGTAATTTTTCAACCGGCTATCGTTGATACTTGTTTGCACGCCATAAGCACCCATGAGGCTTTTGAGGGGCGCGGCCAGGTCGTTCACAAATGGGTTTACCTTTTTTAATAATATATCCCCCTCCGGCCCATTGCTGATGTGCATAACATAAAAGGAGATCTTCTGACAATTGCTTCGTAAAATGGTATCATTCTTTGAAGCACAGATCGAATCGCGCAGGGAGTTCAACTTAATGATCATTTCATGTACTACACCGGCGCCGGAATTGTCTACATACCCGCCATCCACAAAATAAAAGGGAAACTCAGTGGGGCCTTTCTTCAAAAATTTTAACCCGTCAATACGTCCGGCCGGACTAATATACGGAAAGCTGGCGCCCAATACTACGGCCGTACTTAGCTTCATATCGTTGTTACCAATAAGCCGGGCCAGCACATCTATTCGGTTATTGAAGGTAAGCGGGTCTATGGCGATGGTGCTGATCACCGATGGTGCACCGTCCTGCATACGGGTAGTATTCACACAAAGAATGGGCAGTTTTGTGTTCACCCGGTTTTTATAAACCGCCAGTTCTGAAAAAGGGATCTGTAGTTGATGCTTCAATAACACACTGTCCTTTGGCGCCTGTTCCAGTGCATCTGTCAACGCTTTGGCCCTGTCGCCATTGGTATTGAAGGGCAGCATGGGCACAAAGAAATCGTGGCCCAGCATACGGCTGAGTGTATACGTAAGAAAATCACTGCGTAGGTATTCTTTTCCCGCCTGGTAGAATGGCTGGTTATTGGGCAGGTTTTTACCGGGCTGGTCCGCTGCATCTTTTAACAGGGTATAAAAGGCGGCATTGCCAACACTGCCTCCCGAAGCGCCCGATAAACAAAACAGGTGTTTCGAAAAATCGTGTTGAGAAGTATCTTCCAGTTTTCCCAATACCGAAGCCACCCAGTATCCTGAACGGGAAGCCCCGCCATCTGACAGCACAAAGTAAACGGGAAACTCTTTTGATTTTCTGATCTGCGTATCCCGGTCTTTTACCCATTGAATAAAATAATCCCGCACACTGGCTTTGTCGGCAAAAGTTTCTTTAATGGTGGCCGGTCTTTTAACCAACGCTACATGGTGGCGTTCCGTCCACTGGCCAAAAATGAAAACGATAAGCAGGAAAACAACATGTATGTTTATGCCTATGCGAATGGAGAAAAACGCCAGTATAAAACCAAACCCCATAAATACTGAAAAGGCCAGTAATACAAAGGGAAAGCTACCCATGCCTACCGCAAACGCTACATTAAGCGTACAGGCCAGGTAAATGGTAAGGGCTACCAGGCTGATCATAAAAAAGACGATGTGAAAACGTATTTCTTCGGATGGAATGCCAAGGAAACCGGCCAACCGGTACCTTCTGCTTGTTACTGATACCAGTATTTTGCCCATCATTTTCTCCTGATCCAATACTTCCCGCCGGGTAACAACCAATATCATAAAACAAGCCTGTAATACCAGCAACATTACGATCACCAGCCAGGAATAACGACTTACATTAGCCGTAATCAATGTTGAACCCGCAAAGATGATCACCATCGTTACAAAAAACAGCTTGTTCAACTTAATGGTCTTGAAATTGCGTTCAAACACTTTATTCATCCAGAAGTAATAGGGTATCGAGGCCAGCAATAGCCCATAATACAATTTGGTATCGCTTCCTATTTCATTTCCGAATATGGGTGTTTGTACAAAGGCCAGTATAATAATGGTGAACAGGGTAAACCCTATTAAGCGGGGCATATGTTTATAATACCCCTCCTGCAAATAGTCCGGTGCCGTATGCACGCATTGTTTTTTTGCATTGGCAACAGTACGGGCCGCATACCAGCTTACCAGCACCAGAAAACTTAACAACGATTGAAATAACAGGAAAAAGCCCCGGTGCTCAGTAGCCAGCACCATGAGGTCTTTACCTTGAGCAAGATTCCAGAAACAAGCTACTATTAGTGCGATAAAGAGAATGCCAGGGAAGAAAACCCATAGTGCACGAAAGAGATTGCGCACCAGGGTAGTCAGGCGTTGTAAGAGTCCGGTTATAGCCGCCATAGTATACAGTATTAGGGATACCCTAAGTTAACTATATCGGCGGCATTTTCCATACCCGGTTAGTTGTAATGCCTATGTTGTTTTGTCACAATATGTGCTTACTACCTTTTCTCTGCTTCCTGGTCTTCATTCAACGCTTTCCATAACATATCCTTGAGGTCGGTTAACCCCAGCTGTGTAAGGGAAGAAATAAAAATATGAGGAACGTTTACCGGTAACTCCTTTTTAACAGCTGCTTTCAACTCATCATCGAGCATTTCGCTCTTACTTACTGCAATGAAGAATTGTTTATGCAGCAGCTCAGGGTTGTATTGCTCCAGCTCATTTACCAAAATGTTGAATTCCTTCTTATGGTCATTGCTATCGGCTGGTATAACAAAAAGCAGTACCGAGTTGCGTTCAATATGACGCAGGAACCGGTGACCAAGTCCTCTGCCTTCGGCAGCGCCTTCAATGATCCCGGGCAAATCGGCTACGCAAAAGCTTCGGCCATCGCGATAGGCGACAATACCTAAATTGGGATTTATGGTTGTAAATGCGTAGTCAGCAATTTTGGGTTTGGCAGCAGTGATCACCGAAAGCAGGGTCGATTTACCGGCATTCGGGAAGCCTACCAGCCCTACATCGGCCAGTACTTTTAATTCCAGCACTTTCCAGGCTTCTTCGCCGGGTTCACCGGGTTGGGCGTATTCAGGCGCCTGGTTAGTAGGTGTTGCAAAGTTGGCATTACCGAGTCCGCCGCGACCGCCTTTAATCCAAACTATTTCCTGGCCATGTTCCAGGATCTCGGCTTCCTGTTCTTCGGTTTCCTCATCGCGGGCAACGGTACCCAGAGGTACTTCGATGATGATGTCTTTACCATCACGGCCCGTCATATTGTTTTTATTACCACCCTGACCGTCTTCGGCCAGAACGTTCTTATAGTATCGAAGGTGCAGTAACGTCCACAGGTTCTTATTCCCACGCAGGATGATATGTCCACCCCGGCCGCCATCGCCACCATCAGGACCAGCCTGTGGGTTGAATTTGGTACGCATGAAATGCTTGCTGCCTGCGCCACCGTGTCCGCTGCGGCAGAAGATTCTGATCTGATCGACAAAGTTTGATTTTTCCACTTCCTTTTTTGATAATTGACCGGCAAAGATAAGGTTTGAGGGGCAGAGTTGAGGAGGTAACGGGTTGACAGGTTAACACGTTAACAGGTTGACAAGTTAACACCTTGACACAGTAACTGTTTGTAAATTAACGGAGTGTGGTTTTTAAGGGGTAGTCTGCGGGAGGCTTTTCAAATACCTTATATACCCATTTAAGACTCTCTCTACTTCGGTAATTCTATTTCGATAGTATTGAAGTTGCTCAGGATTTATATATGAACAGTCAAGTGCATCAATTAAGTGATTAAGCGTTTCACTCAATGATCCCCGGGCCTGTGTACAGTACTTAATTTTATCAGGATTTGTTCGCTTACCATGCCCTTCAGCTATTTGTGCATTTACCGATCGGGAGCTTCGAACCAACTGGTCGATAAGCCGATATTTTTCTTCAGCAGGAAAAGTTTTGACCAGTTGAAATATTTCATTCTTTACCTCTCTGGCCTTTTTCCACACATCCAAATCTTCAAAACTCCTATACCCTTCATGGACCATAACTTCGTTTACACAAAAAGGCATGAAAAATATTAATAACTTGTCCCTGTTTTCAAAAAAACTTTACAATTTCCGCTTTATATTAACTAGGCATCCGTATTAACCCGTCAACGTATTAACCTGTCAACTTGTTAACCTGTCAACCCCGTCAACTCTCCCCCTTCACCTCCCCCCACGTCTTATACAACAAACTCTGTTCCGGCCTATCAACAGGTACCTCACTCAACGCCTCACAGGGTGCCCAGTCCGCACTCATTTCCCCCGGCAACAATTGATACAACCTCGTTCCTGCAGTCTTCCATGCGATCATTTCGTCTGAAACCTGCTTGATGATCTTTGCCGGATTGCCCACGAGCAAACTACGTGCAGGGATCTTTTCATCGGCCTTTATCAAACTCAGTGCGCCTACAATACATTCATCACCCAGGTCTACATTATCCATAATCACACTGTTCATACCCACCAGGCAATTGCGGCCAATGGTAGCACCATGGATCACGGCACCATGTCCGATATGCGCACCCGTTTTCAACAATACGGTAACGCCCGGGAACATATGAATGGTACAGTTCTCCTGCACATTGCAACCATCTTCAATAACGATGCCGCCCCAATCACCACGGATAGCAGCACCCGGGCCCACATATACATCCTTACCTATAATAACATTACCCGTAACCGCCGCCTGTGGATGAATAAAAGAAGAGGGATGAACAACGGGGATAAACCCTTTGAAAGAATAGATCATAAGCGCTATCTTTTTCCAAAGATAGCTTTGTTACCCATAATTGAAGAACCGGTTAAGAAGCTATTAAAATTCATTTTGCATGGTTTGAATTTTGCAAGTATTAGTTTGAAAAAGACAAATAACACGGTATTTGTTTAAGGTATTTTTGTTTCCTAAACACAATTCTTTATGAAATACAGGAATCTTGGCAACACCGGTGTTCAGCTATCCGCCATTGGACTGGGTTGTATGGGCATGAGCTTTGCCTACGGCCCACGCAACGATGACGAATCCATTGCTACGCTGAACAGGGCGTTGGAGTTGGGCATTAACTTCTGGGATACAGCCGACATGTATGGCGTGGGTCATAATGAGGAGCTGGTTTCAAAAGTTCTGGTGCCTAACAGAAGTAAAGTTTTTATTGCTACCAAATTCGGGTTCAGACAAAAACAGGATGGTTCAACCACTCCAACCGGCGCGCCTGCCACATACATCGATGGGTCACCGGCTTATGTGAAAACGGCTGTGGAAAAAAGCCTGCAACGGTTGAAGATCGATACCATTGACCTGTACTATGCGCACCGTATAGACCCCAATGTTCCCGTGGAGGAAATGGTGGGCGCTATGGCCGATCTGGTTAAAGCAGGTAAAGTGCGCTACCTGGGGTTATCGGAAGCTTCCGCCAATACGCTTCGCAAAGCCCATGCAGTGCATCCCATCGCCGCTTTACAAAGTGAGTACTCTTTACTTACCCGCGATGTAGTGGAAGGCGAGGTGCTCGATACCTGCCGGGAATTAGGTGTTACGTTTGTGCCTTATAGTCCGCTGGCAAGGGGGTTGGTTACTGCTACCGTGCAGGATAAGGACAACTTACCCAGTGACGATTTCCGCAGAACAGTGCCTCGTTTTGAAGGGGAGTACTGGCAGAACAACCAGTTGCTGGTAAGTGAGTTTGCCGAACTGGCTGCTCAAAAAGGTTGTACGCCGGCTCAGTTGGCATTGGCCTGGGTATTGGCACAGGGTGAAGACCTGATCCCCATACCCGGAACGAAAAAAAGAAAATACCTGGATGAAAATGCTGCAGCAGCGGATATTACTTTAACCCAAGGGGAGTTGCAGAATATAGAGGCGGTTGTCAATAAATATCCCAACGTAGGACAGCGTTATAGTGATGGCGCTTTAAAACTCGTCAATAAATAATTTGAGCAAACCGGATGGGGCTTATACGTTCCATTCGGTTTCTTTTCTGAATACAGTTCCTTTAAACAAGGCGGCCAGCTCTCCCTTCTCTTTCTCCACCCGTACATCGTAAATAGCAATTTTATTACTACGGCTTTTTTCTTCGGCCGTTGCAATAATCACATCACCCGCCATTAATGGTTTGAGATGTGAAATGGAAGTTTCTATGGAAACTGCCTGCCGGCCATGGCTGTTGGAAGCAAATGCCAGGGCGCTATCGGCAAACGAATAACTGATTCCGCCATGCGCAATTCCAAATCCATTGCACATTTCGGGGCGAACCGTCATACGCAGTTTGCAGAATCCCTCTTTTTCCTCCAACCGTTCAATTCCCAGCCACTGGCTGAAATAATCTTTACTCATCATGGCGTCAACGATGGCGGTTGTCTTCGATTTGCTTGATGACATACTGATTTTTTGAAATTATTCGCCCTTAAACTGTGGGGCCCGTTTATCAAGGAAGGATTGAATGCCTTCTTTAAAGTCGTGGGTATTGGCAGCTTTTTGTTGAAACTCGTCTTCGAGCAACAGCTGTTGTTCCAGGTTGTTGGTTATGGAATAGTTGAGCGCATGTTTGGTATAAGCCAATCCCTTTGTGGGCATTTGTGATAAGGTGAGTGCTATTTTTTTGCTTTCGGGGCCAAACTCTTCGTCAGAAAAAACTTTATAGATCATTCCCCATTGTTCGGCCTGGGCCGCAGGGATTTTATCGCCCAGCATCATTATGGCGCTTGCTTTTTGCCAGCCTATCAACCGGGGTAACAGATATGTACCACCGCTATCAGGTATCAGTCCCAGTTTTGAAAAAGCCTGAATGAAGGAGGCAGATTGTGCCGCCACTACTATATCACAGGCCAATGCAATATTGGCACCGGCGCCGGCGGCCACCCCGTTAACTGCTGCCACTACCGGTTTGGGCAAATTGCGAATGCGGGTAACGATGGGATTATAATGTTCGCTTAATATCTTTTGCATACCAGGCCCATTGGGATCAACCACTTCGGCGAGGTCCTGGCCGGCACAAAAACCTTTTCCGGCCCCGGTTATCAACACACACCGGATAGTATGCAGGGAAGCGCATTCATCCAGCTTTTGTTGCAGCAGGAAGGCCATGTCGCGGTTAAAGGAATTCAATTTGTCGGGGCGATTCAGGGTAATGGTGGCAAGCCCTCCCTCGATGGTAAAAAGAATAGGTAGCATATGTTATTAATGACATTTGAAATAGTCGAACGGTTCCTGGCAATCGTTACATTGATGTAACGATTTGCAGGCGGTAGACCCAAACTCACTTATCCGGCGGGTGTTATAAGAATTGCAATGCGGGCATTGCACGGCCTCATCTTCTGCAAATAAATGGGTATTGCAAACCTGTTGTTTAATATTGGGTGGCGCAATCCCATAGGCTTTTAGCTTTTCTTTTCCCGCTTCGGTCATCCAGTCGGTTGTCCAGGCTGGTGACAAAACGGTTGTGATCTGTACATTTTTATAATCATGCTGCAACAGTTCCATGCGAATGTTCATGCGTATTACATCCATGGCCGGACAGCCTGAATACGTAGGGGTGATCACCACTTCCACTAACGCTGCTTCATTGGCTGTTGTTACTTTTACTTCCCTTATTATTCCCAGGTCAATAACTGATAACACAGGCACTTCCGGGTCGCACACCTCCCCGAGTATGGACCATATCTTTTGAACCGATATGTTTGTTACTGTATTCACATCTGCAATGTTTCACATTTCAATTGTCCCATCTCTGCCTTTTGCCCTCTGCCTTTTAATTACCATTCAGCTCCGGGGTAGGCGCGTTGCATGTATTGCAATTCGGCCAGTATATAACCCAGTTGTTCACTGTGTACGCCTTCCTTGCCGCCCGTCTGCATGTAAATGCCCTCCCGGCCGCCGGCTGCGGCATCAGGCAGGGTAGCTTCCCCAAAGATCTCATTTACCTTTTGTTCCCATGCTGCTTTCAGGGCGCTTACTTCAACGCCAAAACCGGCTGTAACCGCCTCCGCTTCATAAGTGGCCGGGGCAAATAGTTCGCCGGTGTACATCCATAATTCTTCCAGTGCATTCTCCAGCCGGCCGTGGCTTTCAGGTGTGCCATCGCCCAGTCGGACCACCCATTCACTGCTCCAGCGAACATGGTAAGTTACCTCTTTCAACGATTTTTCTGCAATGGCCGCCAGGGTATCATCGGTTGATTTTTGTAACTGCTGGTACAACAGGTATTGGTAAGTACTAAAAAAGAACTGGCGTAAAATGGTTTGCGCCCAATCGCCATTGGGTTGTTCAACCAGTAAGCAGTTTTTGTATTGGCGCACATCACGCAGGTAAGCCAAAGAATCTTCCGTGGCCTCCCCCCGCCCCCCTCCAATAGAGGGGGAGGGAGCATTGATCAATTCAGCAGCGTATTGATACAGGCTTCTTGCCTGGCCAATCAGGTCTAATGAAATATTGGTGATGGCAATATCCTGTTCCAGCACCGGCCCATGCCCGCACCACTCGCTGTTGCGTTGCGCCAGAATAAGGGCATTATCTGCCAAATGCATTGTATAGTTGTACAATATATCCTTTGTCATGGCTGGTTTACATGTGGGTTAATTCATCGGGCAGATCGTAAAACGTTGGATGCCGGTATACTTTGTCGTTGGCCGGTTCGTACAGCGATGCGGCTTCATCGGGGTTGGAAGCATGAATGAATTTGCTTTCCACCACCCAAATGCTTACGCCTTCCATGCGGCGGGTATATACGTCGCGCGCATTTTCAATAGCCATTTGCGCATCGGCGGCATGTAAGCTGCCCACATGTTTGTGATCGATGCCCTGTTTGCTGCGAATGAATACTTCCCACAAAGGCCAATCTGCACCAGCCCCATCCCTACCTCCCCCATTAGGGGAAGAGGAAGATGTTTTTTTGATGGTGTTTGAACCGCCGCCCTTGTCCTCGGGGATATCGCCGTAATAATATTTTGTGAGCCTTATTTCCATGTCAATGGGTTTTATGTGTTAGGCTATTTGTTTTTCTTCTTGCTTTTCTGCGCGGGCTTTTCTTTTTGCCGCGTATGCGGTGGCAGCCTCGCGAACCCAGGCGCCTTCGTCCCAGGCTTTGCGCCGTGCATCGAGCCGTTGTTTATTGCAGGGGCCATTGCCTTTTACCACATTCCAGAATTCAGCCCAGTTTATTTCACCAAAATCGTAGTGATTGGTTTGTTCATTCCATTTCAAATGGGGGTCGGGCAGCGTCATGTTCAACACTTTCACCTGTTCGGCAATCATGTCAACAAACTTCTGACGCAGCTCATCATTGCTCATGCGCTTAATTTTCCATTTGGTGCTTTGTTCGCTGTTGGTTGATTCACTGTCGTGCGGACCAAACATCATCAGCGATGGCCACCACCACCGGTTAATGGCATCCTGGCACATGTCTCGTTGCTCCTGCGTCCCTTTTGAGAGTGCTACCAGAATATCGAAGCCTTGCCGCTGGTGAAAGCTTTCTTCCTTACAAATGCGCACCATAGCGCGTGCGTAGGGCCCATAAGAGGTGCGGCACAGCATTACCTGGTTTAGAATGGCAGCTCCATCAACCAGCCAGCCAACGGCGCCTATATCGGCCCAGGTAAGCGTAGGGTAATTGAAAATGGAGGAATATTTGGCTTTGCCACTGTGCAGGTCAACGATCGTTTGTTCACGGGTGGTACCCAGCGTTTCAGTAGCTGAATACAGGTACAGGCCATGACCGGCTTCATCCTGTACCTTGGCCAGCAGAATGGCTTTCCGCTTCAAGCTGGGCGCCCTGCCTATCCAGTTGCCTTCGGGCAGCATGCCCACTATTTCACTGTGCGCATGTTGCGAGATCTGGCGGACCAGTGTTTTCCGATAAGCATCTGGCATCCAATCTTTTGGTTCAATCTTGATTTCCTGGTCAATTTTATCCAGAAAGATTTTCTCTAATTCCTGCACCGACATGGCAATTCGTTTTTAGTGGTTTCAAAGATAGTCATTATTGTCGCAAATGCTAACAATTGTTAGCGATAAATACCAGTGTAAAACCTCAAAAACAGCGGTTTTATTCATTTTATACGTTAAAGAATTATTAACGACCGCCCTTTTACAGTGCCTTAAAACGGGTTGGGCATCATGGTGCTATTTATCCGAAACCCGCACCAGCAGCGGGTTTTAACATTTCATACAGGGGTTTACCATCCTATAAATACGGTAGAGTTGATTTTAATAACCACCAATCGCGTCATAAGTTTGTATCACGAAACGCAACAAACACCAAACAGGTGAACGAAAAAAAGAAAAGTTGCGATCTCTTCGAAAAGACGTACGATTAGCCTGCCACGGAAAAGCTTTGATAGCAAACATTAAAAAGAAATAAGAATTATATAAAATAACCTTTATGAAGAATTACAGTATTATCGCAATCGTATTAGTAGCTTTTACTTTAGCATTTTCTAACACTACTCTGGCTAACAACGAAAATCCTAATAATAAACACGTAACTGAATTAAAGTTCGTAGGCAATAAAGAAAATCAACCTCTGTTTGAACTGAACGTTAAATCTGCTTCTGAGGATGAGTACTCAGTTACTTTCCGCGATGAGTTTGGCAACGTTCTGTACACCGAGAAATTCAAAGGTGCTACTTTATCTAAAAAATACCTGTTGAAGACCGAAGAGTTTGGTGATGCTGCACTGCATGTTATAGTAAAATCTAAGAACAGCAATTCTACTGAAGTTTACTCAATCAACAGAAGTCATAGCTATGTTGAAGAAACTGTGGTAAACAAAGTAAAATAAGTTTCACGAAGTCATTCAACGATCAAATAGTTTTCAAAAGAGCGCTCCGGTAACGGGGCGCTTTTTATTTTGGCCAAATTAGCCCGGAATAGTGCCGAAATGGTAGCATAAGGGTAATATAATGGCTTAGGTATTGCCTGAGGACTCCCTGGGTATTGCCTGGGTATTGCCTGGCAGCTATGGGGAACTCCAGGGAGATTGCAGACAGTCTCCAGGCAATATCCCGGCAACCTGATTACCATTCCGACGCCATTACGATACCATCTGAATACAATATGAGTCCAGGATAGCCCGACCCAAACACAGACATCCCACGGACCTTACAGGGATAAATTCGCTTGCAGGTCCCTGTTTGATCCCTGTGAAGTCCCTGTGAGGTCCCTGTTAGATCCTCCTAATTAGTGGTGATGCATACCCTCTGAACCCTTTTTGAACACATATTCACCGTTCAGTAAATACGCCCCGCTTACCACCACTACATCGCCATTCTGCAGCCCTTCCTTTATTTCAATGCGATCGCCGCTTTCCAGGCCCGTTTCCACCATTTTTCGTTTGTATGTATTGTTTCCGGTTTGCACCCATACCATGGCCATTTGGCCATTGCGCAAAACTGCATCGATAGGCAATGTAAGTGCATTGGCCGCCCTGCTTTTCAGTACTACATAAGCAGGCATCCCTGGTTTTAACTGATTGTTGGTGTTGGGAATTGAAATACGTAACAGATTAATGCGGGTATCCGTGCTTATTTCCGGATTGGCAAAAGTTACTTTACCGGTTATGGCCACGCCCGGCATATCGGGTAACTGCACCGTTGCCACGCCCTGGTAATCTACCGATGCCAGCTGGGAGGCATAGACCTGCGCTTCTGCCCAAAGGGTCGACAAGTCGGCCAGTTTTACCACAACACCACCTTCCATTACATACTGTCCTTCTTTTATTGGCAGCTCGGTAACATAGCCTGTAGCGGTACTGTAAAATGCCGTTAATGGGGAGAACTGTTTTGTTTTTGCCAGTGCATCGATCTGCGATTCGCTTACACCCCATAATTGCAGTTTGTTTTTAGCGCTTTGCAACAGCTGCTTAAAGTCGATGATGGAATTGCCCAGGGTTTGCTGCCGTTCCAAAGCCGCCAGGTATTCCTGTTTGGCAGTATTTAATTCTTCACTGTACAGGTCAAACAAATGATCGCCTTTTTTTATAAAGTCGCCGGTGTTTTTAAAATACAGCCGGTCTATACGGCCTGTGATGCGGGCGCTTACGGTATTCACTTTCATTTCATCGAAGTTGAGGGTAGCAGTCAGCACTACTTTATCGCCCACCAGTGCCCTCCCCAGGGTATCGGTTTGTATATTACCGAGCAGGATCTGCTCATCGCTGAGCATAATTTCATCTTTTGTTTCGTTCGACTTATTAACCTTTATCAACTCCATATGACAAATAGGACAGGTACCGGGTTTCTCCTGCATGATCTGCGGGTGCATAGAGCATGTATAATAGGTATCGGTCGTTGTTACTTCAACTGGCTTTTTGTTTTTGCAGGCTGCTGCCAACAATAAAAAAGCTGCGTAAAGAAAAAAGCGTACAAGGTAGCGTTCCGCCGAAAGGCGGGACACGCGCAAGCAAAGCAGAGAAATGTTCCTCCTGCCCGGACCATAAAAAAATATCTTCTGTAGCATAACTTTCTCCTATTGTTTCACTTTTATAAAACTCTCGCTGTCTACCAGGTATTGGGCATTGGCCGCCACTTCATCCTGCTCATTTAACCCATTCAACACCTGGATCAAATGGTTATTCACCATACCCACTTCAATTCTATGGGCAATGAATGCATCGTCTTTTTTTATAAAAACCACTTTATCGAGCCCCAGGGTAAGCACCGCTTCTTCGGGTAGCCATCGGGCTGAGCGGGCGCCGGCAAAGATCACGGCCTTCACCTGGCTGCCGATGGGGATACCCATATTCGGGTTATTGAAATATACGCGTGCTGTAGCCGTTTTGCTGTCAGACCGGTAAAACGGCTCCATAAAATTGATTGCTGCCCTGAAGTCTTTATCGGGTGCAGTTTCCGGCACTATGCGCACCTTGTCGCCCACCTTTACCATGCCCGCCTGGCCTGAAAAGATATTCAATACTGCCCAGGCTTTGGAAGGATTGTAGATCGAAAACAGGTTCTGCCCTTTTGTTATATACATGCCTTCTTTTAACTGCAACTCTTCGGTGATCAATGAAACATCTTTCATGCCTGTTGCCTCTTGTTGCTGCATAGCCTCCGGGCTGCTCTCGTGAATATGACCACTGTAGGCACTGAAAATAGAAACCGTAAAAACCGGCTTACCGCTTCTTACTACCTGGTCCAGCTGCTGATTACTCATGCCCAACAAGAGCAACTTTTGACGGGCAGCCGAAATGAGCACCTGGTTATCGGCATCGTGCTGCAACAGGAATAGCAGGTTCTGCTGCGCCGTCAACAATTCGGGACTGTATACATCCATGATCTTTTGCCCCTTGTTTACCCGCTGATACCGGTGTTTTACATAAAGCTTTTCAATGCGCCCCGCCACGTTGGAAGCAACCGTACCCACCTGCCGCGTATCGTAAGTAATGAAACCATAGGAGGTGATCTCCAGTGGCTCATCGCGCTGCTGAATATGAACGGTAGGAATAGATGATAACACATACTGGTTCGAAGGACGCAACAGATCATTCAACGACACATCAGTTACCTTTTCACCGGCAGCGGTTTTCTTTACCAGGTCCATACCACAAATGGGACAGGCCCCCGGTTTGTCTTTTATTATTTGCGGGTGCATGGGACAGGTGTATGTTTCTTTAGCCACCGCCTGCATTTCCGGTTGGTTCATTTTCGTTTCCTTGCATGCTATGAAAAAGGGCAGAAGGCAGAGGGCAGAAGGCAGAAAAAATCGAAAGACTTTGCGGATTGCTCCCGGTTTAGCCGGAACCGAATTGCTGACTGTTTTTTCTCGTTCCATTATTAATTTCATTTAATCTCCAGGATCTTTTCTAATTCGGCCTGTAGTAATAAGGCGGCTTTTAACTGATCGAGGTATTCCAATTGTGTCATGTTAAGGGCTTCCCAGGCATCGAACAATTCGAACAACTGTTCGGTATTTTGCTCATATCCCAATTGCATGGTTTGGAAATTCCTGCGCAACGAGGGCACGATTTGCGTTTCGTACAATCGCATTTGTTTCTTTTTTGTTTCCAGCTCTGCCCTTGCCGAACCCGCCATGCCGGTTGCCTCGTTCAGGATCATTTGCTGCTGGCTTTTCAACGATTCGTTTTGCCACACCAGGCTTTCCGCTTTTGCTTTATTCATTTTAGATGACCATTTTGCCAGTGGCAACTTCACCATTCCCATTATGGTGAATTGCGCCGGCTGGGTACTCAACCCGATCATGTGATCGTATCTTATCCCAAACTCCGGTTTCAATTTGGCCAGCTCTGCATTTCGTTGCAGGTTATTTACTTCCATGCTGCGTTGCAATGCCTGGATATCGCTTCGCCGGCTGGTGAGATAAGCCGAATCGAGCACGGAAGCAGGAAACTCCTTCCAGTTGTAGTTGGTGTCGATAGCGAGTTCGGTATCCACATTCCGGTACATGAGGCTGTTGAGCATAATGCGCTTTTGTCGCAGGTCGTTATCGAGCATCAGCTTCATATTGTCGATATTGGCCAATGCCGCCTTCGCTTTGTAATAAGCGCTGATCTTTCCCAGGCCGTTCTTGTAGCGGATCTCCGCACTTTTGATCATGAAGTCGAGGATGCGGCTGCCTTCATCCAACACCGATTGCTTTTTCATCAGCACCACCCATTCATAATAATTTTTTTTAACAGTATAGGCCAGCTCATTATAGGCAATCTTTCTTTTCTCTGTTTCTACGGTCGACATAGAGCGCATCCAGGCGGCATCGGCATTTTGTTTTTTTCTGCTGGGAAACATCTGCTGGGCAGAGATCATAAAAAAGCCCATGCCTTCTTTCATCATGGCCGGATTGGCTTTTATTTCGCTGGTTTTATACGGTGTCATAAATAAACCGGCCCCGGCTTCGGGCGCCATCCAACTATAGGCGCCTTTCGCTTCTTCAGTAAAGGCGCGCGCTTCTGCTTCGTACATCTTTAACCCGGGATTGTTCTTTTCGACCGTAGTTAAAATGTCGGGCAGGTTCATGGTTGTTTGACCTTGCGCAGAAGCAACAATACCAACTCCTATTACAATTATTAACAGTTCTCTGAACATAATTTGTTTTTTAATGCCTGGCCTCCAATACTTCTATCTTTCCATGCTTCCGTAGTTCATATTCTTTCGCCATCAAAAAGATCAATGGGGTTACCAATAGAATGTGGGTGGCTGACGTGAGCACACCGCCCACCATGGGTAATACGATCGGTTTCATAACATCACTGCCCACGCCATGACTCCACAGAATAGGAACCAACGCAAAAAGCGACACACATACCGTCATTATTTTGGGCCTTAATCTTTTTGCAGCGCCGGCAATTACGTATTCGCGCAGGTCTTGCGGCGTAATGGTTTCGCTTGAATTTCCCTTTCGGGCTACCAATTGCTGCATGGCATCGTTCAGGTAAATCACCATCACAATACCGGTTTCTACTGCGAGGCCAAACAAGGCAATAAAACCTACTGCCACCGCCACCGATAAATTCACGTCCCAAAACCAGATCATGTAAGCGCCTCCGATCAGGGCAAATGGTATGGTTATTAAACTTAGAAATGCTTCCCGGGCTGAATGAAAAGCAAAATACATGGAGATGAAAATAACCAGCAACACAACCGGCAAAATCAGCTTCAGGGTGCGTTCGCTGCGTATCAGGTTTTCATATTGACCACTCCATTCCAGGTAATAGCCCCTGGGCAATTTGTTGATCATGGCGTTGAGCTTTTCACGGGCTTCATTAACGGTACTGCCCAGGTCCCTTTCGCGCACATTGAACAGTACCGTTCCGCGCAACATGGCATTTTCTGAATTGATCATGGGCGGCCCTTCGGCAATGGTCACATCCGCTACCGCTTCCAATGGAACGGGACCATAATTCATGGTTTGCACCTGTAGGCGTTTCAGCGCAGTGAGGTTATTGCGAAAATCCTGGCCGAACCGCGCGTTTACTGAAAAACGCTGCCGTCCTTCAACCGTAGTGGTAAGTTTCATACCCCCGAGGGCAATTTCAATTACGCGGTTTACATCATCCACACTCAACGCATAGCGGCTTATTTCATCGCGTTTGATGTAAATATCGATGTATTTTCCACCGGTAATCGGTTCTACATACAGGTCTTTTACCCCACCGATGCCTTCCAGTTGTTTTTTGATGGTTTGTGCAAATGCATAAATGGTGTCCAGGTTTTGTCCGTATACCTTTACGCCCACATCGGTACGAATACCGGTACTGAGCATATTGATGCGGTTGATGATGGGTTGCGTCCAGCCATTGGTAACACCGGGTATTTGCAGTTTATTATTCAGTTCATTGATGATGTCGTTCCTGGTAATGCCCGCCCGCCATTCGGCTTGTGGCTTCAGCAAAATAATTGTTTCGATCATGCTAATGGGAGAGTTGTCGGTAGCGGTATTGGCGCGTCCTGCTTTTCCCAATACATTTTTTACTTCCGGAACTGTTTTTATGATCTTGTCCTGCACCTGTAAAATGCGTTTTACTTCACTATTAGATACATCGGGCAGGGTAACGGGCATAAACAGCAACGAGCCTTCATCGAGCGGCGGCATAAACTCCCGACCTAAACTCATCAGCAGTGGAATACTGATGGCCAATGCGATGATATTTACGGCAATGGTTGTTTTACGCCATTTGATACAGGCCTTTATCACGGGTTCATAGATCCGCTCCAGCAACCGGTTCACCGGGTTGGCGGTTTCAGGTCTGAAGCGTCCTTTCATAAAAAAGGAGATCAGTACCGGCGCCAGGGTTACCACCAGCAACGCATCTACCACCATGATGAATGTTTTGGTATATGCCAGCGGATGGAACAACTTCCCTTCCTGACCGGTTAACAGAAAGACCGGTAAAAAAGAAGTAATGATGATGATGGTGGAAAAGAATACACCCCGCGAGACCTGCTTACAGGCCTTTTCAATGATCTGGATGCGCACCAGTTCCGGGATGTGTGACTTGTTCTTTCCACTTATTTTGTTAAATAGTTTCGTCATGGGATCATGATTTTTCGCTTTGCTGCTGCTGGTACTCGGCCAGGTGGCGATAGGCGTTTTCACTCATAATAATGCCATTGTCTACAATAACCCCAATGGCCAGTGCAATACCCGTTAACGACATAATATTCGATGACAGGTCAATGGCATTGAGCAGAATAAAACTCACTGCAATGGTGATGGGTATTTGTATGATGATGCTTAGGGCGCTGCGCCAGTGGAACAAAAAGATGATCACGATCACCGCTACCACCGCCATTTCTTCAATCAGTTTGTTCTTTACATTGCTGATGGCAGCTTCAATCAATTCACTGCGATCGTACCCGGTTTTAAACGTTACCCCATTGGGTAATCCTTTTTCCACTTCTTTCATTTTAGCTTTGATGGCGGTGATCACCTTATCGGCATTTTCGCCATACCGCATTACGACAATTCCGCCCACTACTTCACCCTGGCCATTTTCATCAAAGATGCCCAGTCGCAGATCGCCGCCCATTTGCACCGTGCCGATATCTTTTACCCGAACCGGAATGCCATTGTAATTGCCTACGGCTGTGCTTTCCAGGTCTTCTTTGCTTTTTATATAACCCAGTCCGCGAATGATATAGGCCATATCGCTCATTTCGAACTTGCGGCCACCTACATCATTATTGGCTGCTTTTACTTTGTTCATCACATCCATAAGCGACACATTGTAAAATTGCAGTTTAACCGGGTCCAGTACCAATTGGTATTGTTTTTCAAATCCGCCAAAGGATGAAACCTCCGCTACACCAGGCACCGTTTGTAAAGCGAGTTTTATATACCAGTCCTGGAGGGCCCGTTGTTCGCCCAGGTCCATTTGTTTGGCATCGAGCGTGTACCAGAACACATGCCCCACACCCGTACCATCAGGACCGAGGGTAGGCGTTATGCCTTCGGGTAACAGCCGTTGTGCATAGTTCAGTCGTTCCAGCACGCGGGTGCGCGCCCAGTAGATGTCGGTATTATCTTCGAAGATCACATACACAAAGCTCATCCCGAACATGGAGGTAGCCCGCACATTCTTTACATTCGGTATGCCCTGCAGGTTGCTCACCAGTGGATAGGTTACCTGGTCTTCTATGATCTGCGGACTGCGTCCCATCCACTCGGTAAAAACGATCACCTGGTTTTCAGACAAGTCGGGAATGGCATCGATGGGGTTCTTTTGTACATTGATAAACCCCCAGATCAGCAGCGCCCCCGCCATCGCCAGTACGATGTACCTGTTTTTTAACGACCAGGTTATTAATGATGAAATCATGATTTAATTTTGAATTTCTTCTTCTACGTCGCCGCACTCCATCATCTTTTCACCGAAGTATGGGTTTTTGATCTCTTTTGTTTCGCTTAACCACATGGCGCCTTTACCATTTTTTGCCATGGGGCAATGATCGTGGTACAGGGTTTTACCACCGCCAAAAGCTTTTACTATGGCATACATGCCTTCACTCATGTCAGCGAAACGCTCCCGCTGGTGCTCAATGTCATTGGCACCTTGGGCAATGTGCCCGGCGTTTTCTTTTAACCCCGTCTCGTACTGATCATAAACTTTCTTTTGATCAGCCGCCAGCAGCGATTTGTCGAAACCCTTCATGGCCTCCAATAATTGCCTGGCAGCTTCACCGGCTTCAGTTGCTTTACCAGCGATCAGCGCATTCTTGATCTGCAGGTAATTGTCTGTAAGCTTCTTTATGTAGCCGGTAACTGCAGCATCTACATTGGTAAAGGAGGCTTTCATCACTTTTACTTCGGTTGTTTCTTCCTGGGTAGCCGGTGCCTGTTCGGCAGTTTGTTTGTTGGAAGCGTTATCGCTGCAGGAATAAGCAAACACAGTTAAGGTTGTCAACAACCCAAATGCAATCTTTTTCATTTGAATAATTTTTTAGTGTGAAGATTTTATATACAGAAAAAGCAGCCTGTTATCAACAACAGTACTTTTTCAAATGCAATGAATTTTATTTGGAATAGAAAGTGGGAACAATAGGAGCATTATGCAGGTAATGCCACTTGCCTAACAGAACGTCAGGTTTCAGCAAATCAACTGGAATCAGATCCGGAAAATACAATAACGAATTCGGAGGGGTACTTTGCCTTGCGGCGGTGCATTGGAAACGGGATGTTCTTCACTAATAGAAGCAATAACCGGTGTTACAAAATCGGGATAGGTAGTAACAACAGCTATGGCTACCGGCGCCTCAGGTTGAACGCGGTTCTCTGCCTTTTGATCTTTTTCCACCTGTAACCGGTGGTGTTTATCCTCACAGCAACCACCCTTTTTGGCGGTGGATTTTTCCATGCCGCAATTGTCGCAGGTATGTGTTTCTTTTATGGACAGGTCCCAGTTAGTAAGCCGGCCCATGCAATAATGCAGGTTTACCGTGGCCCCTATAGAGGTGCTCAGGTAAAAAACGGCTACTATGAATACCAGGAGCTTTTTCATAACATTATAAAAGTAGCAGCTTTTTTCGGAAAGGGTTTTATAAAATTCGATGGAATGGTTATATAATATTTAGGTCAGTCCTGATATTTATTTATAAAATAAACTAATTCAATAAGTTAGGCCAAAGCAAGCAATAAGACGTATGATAATCCTGAACCTCCAAATTATCGTATTGGTTTTCTACCTCGCAATTCGTACTTCTTACATTTTACCTATTGCCTCAGCCTCTCCATCTATACAATACAACAATCTACCGATACAATCGATAAAATTATAAATAATAATATAACGTCTAATTTCAGGCATTCAGCGCAATTTTTGTTTATACATGGAGGTTATAGCTGACTTCACACCGGCAACTTATTTTATCGTTGTATCGTAAAAGTGAACGTATTATAGTTTTTATCCAATAAAACCTCTTTGTATGAAAAAATCGACCACGCTGGCAGCATTTATCGTATTGGTTGTAATACTGGCAAATGCCTGCAAAAAAGACAATGCCGAAGATCAGGGTTCGGGCACCGTTGACTGTGGTACCATTACTACCACCTTTTCTACGACTGTAAGCCCTTTGATGCAGACGAGTTGCGCAAAATCCGATTGTCACAACAGCGGAAGCACCAACGGCCCGGGCGCGCTTGTTACTTACACGCAGATCTTTAACAACAGGGCCAAGATAAGAACAGTAGTAGCCGATGGATCTATGCCACGTGACGCCAGTTTTTCTGCTGCCCAAAAAGCTACCATTACCTGCTGGATCGACGCCGGTGCACCTAATAATTAAAGGGGCATTAAAAAGCTATGAGAATATCAAACCACCACAATGTTATTGGCTAAACGCCGTCTTATAGGCAAGTGAAATTACTAGGAACTAGTTTTTCATGGGTGTTACTTTTAAAGTGCAAGCTTCCCGATTCATCGGGAAGCTTTTTTATTTGCGTAGCATCATCAAATATCTTCCCAATTTTCTAAGTAGAAACAAGTAGCCGACATAATTACCCATTTGCTATGGCCTGAATTTTGCGTGTGACAGCTTGATCAAATACCAGATTTACACAACCATTAAACTTTTCCCGAGAACCTCTTTCCTAACTAAATAGCTTTAACTATTTAACAATTCCTGTTTAACTGTTCCCAACCCCATAACGTAAACAATAGAGCTATCGGACCCTACGTCTACTTGTAATTCAGTACTTACCAACTCATCGTAAAACAAATTCATTTGTTCATGACCCTGTTTTACCCGACAAAACATCCAATACATGAAAGTGATTTCCCGAAAGTCAATTGTATTATCTCTTATTGTATGTAGTTTTTTTAGCAGTGCCAGGGCGCAGACGAACGTTACTATTCCGAAGCATGAAATTGGGTTTAGTCTGGGTATGTTTATTTACCAGGGCGATTTAACGCCCGAATCTGCCGGCGCCTTTAAAACACCCGGGTTTGCCTTTAATCTTTTTTACAACCGGCTGCTTTCCCGGTCTTTTTCATTGAGAACAAACCTTGCCCATGGTAAAATTTGGGCCGATGAAGCCAATTATGATAATCCTGAATGGCGCAAGCAACGCAGCTTCTGGTTCAACGCCCGGAATACTGAAATTTCAGAATTGCTGGTATGGAATATTTTAGGAAATAACTATGGAGAAAGAAAAATTGTATCCCCTTATGTATTTGGAGGTGTGGGCCTGGCTTCCTTACACATCAACCGCGGCTGGAACAATTTCAACTATGATTATTTTGCCAACGATTCAGCCGTATTGAACGGACTGGCCGCTGATAGCGTGCATTCCCTGCCGGGAACCATTGCTGTTATTCCCGTAGGAGTTGGCGTTCGATACTCTATTTCAAACAGTCTGTCCATCATGGCAGAGGCATCCTACCGCTTTACTTTCAACGATTACATCGACGGGTTTAGCCAGTCATCCAATCCCAATACAAACGATCATTACTCTAATTACTCCATTGGTTTAATATATACATTCGGAAAAAAGACTGATTATGATTGCCCGGTTATGCGCTATTGATTGTGGAGGATGTTCATATCATTACCCGGTTATTACAGGTTGCTGTGGCAACTCCGGTTGATTGATCATTTTGGAATGTGAAACATAAAACGAATCGGGGCTGTATAAAAACAAACAACTGCCATCTTTTATCGTATTGATAATGGCTTTGTGTAAAGACGGGGGCACTGCAGGGCAGCCTAAACTACGGCCCAGAATCCCTTTTGCTTTTATAATATTTTCGTTCACATAATCGGCTGCATGCATTACAATACTTCTGCTGTAGGCGTTATCATTAATGCCTGCTTCTTTTCCATCGAGCCGCAGGGAATAACCATGCTCGCCTGAATACGTAGTTCCTGTTACATAAAAGCCCAGGCTGCTTTTAAAGCTATTGGCATCATTCGAAAATTCTGTGGCCATCTCTTTGCCTGAATTTCTGCCATGAGACACAAAAGTATTGAACAGCAATTTGCCAGTTGTTACATCAATTACAAACAATCTCTTTTTGGTAGAAGGTAAACTGAAATCGACAATGGATAGAATATGGTCGTTCCTGATCGATCCATTCGAAACCAGGTCGTTATAGCCCTGCAGCGCATAATCAAATGCGGTTTGCGAAAGCCCCATACTGTCTAGTTTCATTTGACCATACAATGTATGGTATCTGCTAACTGCTTCACTGGCATGGGCATTCCCCATGGCTGAATCATTTAAAAGGGTAGCTGTATCGGCTTTTTTATTGTATAGGAAATCAGCTGCAGGCGCTGCATACATAAAACATACTACTATCAGTAGTAATAGCGGAATGAAGATTAAAGCTTTGAATCTGGGATAGTTGGATTTTGACATTCACTTGGTTTTTGATTAAAGCTACAGTATAAAAAATCAGCTTACCCTATACTAACATATAGTGGTGCAAGTGGTTTGCCAAAGGGGACCGTTAAATAAATTTTAACAGTTGTATGGATCGGTGTTGCTTGCCCTGAAATACAGTATTTATTGTTTGTTTTTCTCTGCTTCTTTGCGGGCTTTTTCCTCCTGTTTAGCCTTCTTTTTAAAATAACCGCGGAATAAAAAATTATGCTGGATGGCTTCCAGATCATCATCGAGTTTCTCGCTTCCTACACTCAGGTTTTGGATAATGATTTTCATTTGCTCGGCAGTTTGTTGATCATTCAATAACATACCGAGTGTATTGTCGTTTGTATGCAGCTGATCACTTACCGTTTTTAAATTGGCCGTAAAGGAATGGGCAGCATCGGCCGCATTATTTATTTGTTGTACGGCAGCTTGTAAATTGGCCATGATCATGGTATCGTGCACCAGCCCATTGGCTAGACTGCCTGGCTTGTCTAACTGTGCTGTATAAGCAGCAATGCGACTACTTAACAATTCACTGTTGTGTGCAGCCTGCTGCAAATTACTGGCGGTGCTTGCAAGGCTTTTGTATAAGGTAGCATCATTCAATAAGGCGCCTGCTGTGCCTTCGCCGTTGGCAAGCCGGTTGCTTACTGTTTTAAAGTTGGTAGTAATAGCAACCAGGTTCTCATTATTTTTCTGCAGGGTGGCCATCATGTCATCGGTGCTTAAGGTGTTTTCTACCTGCAGGTGTTCCCCACCTTCAATTGCCTCGGCCTTTGTGGATCCGCCATAAATAACGATCAGCTTATTGCCTATGAATCCTTCCGCGCCTACTTTGGCTTTGGCATCTTTACGAATGAATTCCTGTGCCTTTTTTTCAATTTGCATCGTTACCCGTATGCGGGAACTGCCATCAAAATCCACCGCCTTTACAGTGCCTACCTTAACACCCGAAAACCAAACATTGTCTCCTTTTTGTAACCCATTCACATTATCAAAAACGGCCTGTACCTTTATAGAAGGTACAAATGATTTTTTCTGGCCGCCCAATGTAAATATTCCAACCAAAAAGATCAGCAGGCCCACTGTTACAAACAGGCCAACTATTACTGCGCGTTTGTTTTTTCCTGTGCTCATCGGATAATATTTTTAGTGGTATAGATCAGGTTATGAAATTGTAATCGTAAAAACTTTTTAACCGTTCATCATCACTGGCAAACACTTCTTCAAATGTGCCTTCTTTTGCAAACCTGCCATCCAGCAATACCGCCAGGCGGTCGCCGGTTGCTTTGGCACAGGTAAGGTCATGTGTAATAATAATAGAACTGGTGTTAAACCGTTCCTGCACTTCATTGATGAGGTCATTAATTTCCATACTGGTAATAGGATCAAGACCAGCCGTTGGTTCATCGTACAACATAATAGCCGGTTGCATGATCAGGGTGCGTGCAATACCAATGCGTTTACGCTGACCGCCTGATAATTCTGCCGGCCACTGGTTGATGGTTTGGGATAACCCAACTGCTTCCAGTGCGTTTTCAACAGCCTGCGTTAGCTGTTCCCGGCTTAAATCTTTTGAATTGCGTAACAAGGGGAACTCCAGGTTTTCGCGTACCGTCATACTATCGTACAACGCACTGCTTTGGAAAGAAAAGCCAATGCGCAATCGCAGTTGTTCCAGCTCCTGGTAGCTGATCTTCGCCACATCCTGCTCCAGCACATTCACTGTACCGCTGTCGGGTTTCAATAAGCCGGCTATGATTTTTATCAACACCGATTTACCGGTTCCTGATCTGCCCAGCACCACTACATTCTCTCCCTGGTAAACATCGAGGTTAATGCCCCGCAACACATGATTTGTTCCAAACGATTTATACAAGTCGTGTATGGAAATAACCTTTTTTGTTCTGTCGATATGTTTGTTCTTCTTTTCCATCAGGGCATTCTGAACCAATTGATGATCTGTACTACAATTATTTCTTCAATAAATATCAGGAACATGGCCATTACCACGGAGGTATTGGCGGCACGGCCTACGCCCTGTGTGCCCTGGGTAGTGTTATAACCCTGGTAACAACCCACTATACCTATAGTAAATCCAAATATTATTGACTTTATAAACGAGGAGTAAATATCCAGGAAGCTAATGCTGTGAAAGCCGTTCTCGATAAAGGAAACAAAACTGGTTTGTTCGTTGCTGTGCACATTTACAAATGCGCCCATCATGGCTAACAATGCCATATACAACATCAATAACGGCACCATACAAGTGGTGGCCAGTACCCTGGTAACCACTAAAAATTTAAAGGGATTGGTGGCCGACACTTCCATTGCATCTATTTGCTCGGTTACTTTCATGGAGCCGAGCTCGGCGCCAATGTTTGAACCTACTTTACCAGCAGTGATCAAACCGGTTACCAATGGCGCCAGCGCCCGCACAATGGCAATAGTTACCAGTGACGGTAACCACGAGGTAGCGCCAAAATCCGATAAGGAAGGCCGGCTTTGTTTGGTGAATACGATGCCTGTGATGAAACCGGTCAGTGTTATAAGCGGTAAGCTTTTTACGCCTATTGAATAACTCTGCCTCACTATTTCCTTAAACTCATAGGGAGGCAAAAACAGGCTTTTAAAAAAGCGTGAGATAAACTGACCAAAAGTATATACATCGGTAAAGAATGCATCGATCTTTCCGGTAAAAACATATCTGCGCGGCTGTTTCTGTTTTAAACTCATGGATGCATCATCCATCGAAATTTAAAACCAGCATTCCTTGGGCAACTAATTCCCCAATATGCATACTAACCGGCCTAAGTATTAATTATTTATGGGCAATGGGATAGGCTATGCCGTCGGGGGCGTTTTTTGATGTTCCGGATGACTTTATGGCGCTTCCTTCCAGCAATAACAAACCGGCTACATGCGGTGTCGCCATGGATGTACCACTGATGATGGCGTACTTGCCATTTAAAAAAGTAGAAGTAATGCGTTCACCGGGTGCCGCAAAATCCACCACATCATTCCCGTAATTTGAAAAAGAAGAAAAATTATCAAGACTATCAACAGATGATATGGTATAAACATTTTTTGCATTCACGCGGCCTGGTGAAAACTGCGCAGCTGGTTTATGATCATTGCCCGCTGCAATAGCTATATATATTCCTTTAGACGCGGTGTTTTGAACGGCCTGGTCCAAAATAGCCGATACGGTATCTTCACCAAGGCTCATATTCACTACATCACCGGCTTTGGCATTGCCGTTTACATAAGTCAAAGCCTGAATGATGGACCCCAGTGTGCCTTTGCCATCTTTATCAAACACCCTCAGGGCTACCAGGTTGGCGCCTGATGCTACGCCCAATGTTCCAAAAGAGTTATTCTTGGCGCCAATAATACCGGCAACATGGGTACCATGCCCATTTTCATCGCGGGCAGAGGTTACGCCATTTATAAAACATTTACTGCGTGCTGAATCTGCATTCAGATCGGGGTGGGTAAAATCTATCCCGGAGTCAATGATCCATGCGGTTTTACCGGTTCCATCGCCATAACCCACCCGGTTTACGTTCCAGGTAATCGTTTTTGGTTCAACCACCTGAAAACAGGAACCATAGGCTACAATGCGGTCCGGTTCAATCTTACTGATGGTAGAATCCTGCCGTAAACGAAACAATTCAGGGCCCGATAACCGGGCAATAAAACCTCTGGCGCCACCGAAGAAATTTCCCCTCATGGCACTCACATTGATCTTGTTCCGTTGCAATAAACTATTGGTAAAAGATGAAACACCTGCGGTAGAAGTCAGATCTACCCCGGTTGATTCCCTATAAGCTACTATGTATTGATCAGGAATAATTTCTCCGCTGCCAACACTTTGTCCTACCACACAATTGTTGGTAGAAGCATTGTCATTTCCTGAATCGGAAGCATTAAAATCATTTTTTTTACACGCTGCAAATACAGTCAAACCTGTAGCTAGTGTAAAGAATATTTTTTTTATCTGCATTTTTGAAAGGACCTCCGGGTTGTATTAACGGTTTTTGAGATTATATGGCTGGGTGTTTATGATTACTTTAACCCCTTTTTAATTTTTTAAATATGGGTGTTCAAGGTCAAATAACGAGCCAATGCTCCGCAAAGTTCGTTTTTAATAAGGCCAGGCAAAGGCATGTTGATTTTTTTTAACATTTATCAAGTTTGCTCCATTTCTTCAGATGCTTTTTTATCAATGGTTTGGATGAGCGCCTGCAGGGTATTGAGAATGGCTTCTTTTGTAGCTGCATCCGACACCTCCCCTTTTTCGTTGAATTTTGTGCGAATAAATGGAATTAATAAGGCGCCTCCTGCAGGAATGTCGGCCGACAGGGCTGAAAAGATCTGTAACCAGGCGGCATGGGCCTTATCGCCGCTGGAGGCAGCCGTTATTAATGCTAACGGTTTATTAACCAGCTCGCTTGATTTAACTGTCCACTCAATGGCATTTTTCAAAGCACCCGGAACACCAAAGGCGTATTCGGGCGAACAGATCAATACACCATCCGCGTCCGACAGTTGCCGGCGCCATTCAGTTACGCTTTCCGATATTGTTGTACTGTCGTCAAATGCAGGCAATGTGGCCAACCCTTCATAAATCGATATCGCAACATTTGCCGGCGCCCATTTTTGTATTTCCTTTACCAGTAACGCATTGGTTGAAGTGGGTCGCAACCCTCCTGACACGGCTAAGATCTTTATTCTTCTATTCATATATGATATGGATTATTAATTTTCAATTGCATGATCAATTGGAATGGCTTCCCCCTGCCAGGCTTTTTTGGCGGTCCAGTCGGCATCGGCATTTTGCCAGAAGGCATCCGTAGCTGGCAGTCCCAACACCAAAAATACCTGGGAACACAAATACAGGCTACCGGTTGAAATATACGGTTCGCCCACTCCCGGCTGGTGACCAGCCAATCCTATGGTGAGCCAGCCTGCTGAATCAAAAGTATGGGGGGCTTCCAGCTGCCGTTTCACCACTTCATAGAAGGCGCAGCGTACCTGCTGCGGCAGCACATCATTGGGTAGTTGGTGCATCAGGGCAATCTTCGACAATAATTGAAAGGCACCAAACCGGTAAGCCAATGAGCGGCCAATGGGCGGATAAGTGCCCTCCGGGGAGATCATACGTTCCTGGATGGCAGCATAACGCCGGGCCCGGTTCAACTCCAGCTCATAGGTTTTATTCTCATTCTGGCCGCTGTTGATCAGTATTTGCAATACTTCCAGGAACATGGGCTGAATGACGAAACTGTTGTAATAGTCCCAATGAAACGTGGCTCCATCGCCATAAGCGCCGTCCCCTTTATACCATTGTAGATGTTGTGACACGGCATAGTCTACCCGCATTTTATCGCAACTGCCCTCAAATTGTAACAGGGCCGCTTCAATCATGGCACTGAAAAAAAGCCAGTTGCTATGGCCCGGCGTTATTACCCGCGACGATTTAAGAGCTTCCAGCAGATTTTTTCTTGTTTTAGCATCGAGGCGCCCCCATAACTGGTTGGGTGCCCGTAACAGGGCCTGCGACAAAAACGCCGCATCTACCAGCGCCTGGCCGCCTTTATTAAAATTCATATAATCAGGCGCCGCCGGATCGGTGGCATTGCGAATGCAGGTGATCGATAGATCGAGGTATTTCTTTCGTAATTTTCCTTCTGTGGTGCTATCGGGTCCCAGTTCCAGCCAGGGCGCCATACCTGCCAGTAAACGGCCAAATGCTTCGAGATAGGTAAAGTTTTGCCGGTCGCTGGTTTTGGCTTCCACCGGCATTTTCTTTTTTAGTTCATTTTTACTCAGTGCAGTCAAAAGCGGATCTGCTATCCGAACCATAGCATTTACAAAGTAATCGCGGTGCAGGGCACCATTTGAATTTACTTTTTGTGCATGCATCCATAGGGGTAACAACAATAACACAACAAACAGGTGCTTAGTAATTTTTTTCATCTGATTATAGTATCGTTGGTTTAGCCGGCAGCCATGCAATCGATTGCCGGCGGTATCGCAAGGCTGAAGTTACCTATTTCAGGAACATTTTTTTGTGATCAGGCAATTTCCGGCATCTGTTACAGGTACAAACAGGAGGCGTTGTGTATAAACACTATCACAAATATGTATTGGGAAAATCTAACTCTTTTTACCAGATTAAAATATTCTGTGTAAGGGGAATTACTCCCGAAAATTGGTAATTTTATCTATTATTACCCACTTCATGGATAAAACCAGAACCCTTTTCATAATTGATGATGATGAAGACGATCGGCTGTTCATTAATGAGGCCATGAAGGACTTGAATATCCCTTTTGAATGCTTTTATGCCAACAATGGTGAAGCGGCATTAAAACATTTAAAAGATGAAACGGTTCCATTCCCCGATTTTATTTTCCTTGATCTGAATATGCCAAAATTGAATGGCAAGGAATGTTTGATAGAAATCAAAAAGCTTTCCAGGTATTCAACCGTTCCACTGATTATCTATACTACCAGTTCCAATCAAAAAGACAAACAGGAAATAATGCAGTTAGGTGCGCATTATTTTTTAACCAAACCCACCCGCATCAGTGAGCTGTGCGTCTGCTTGAATAATGTTTTCTCTATGGACTGGAACCAGGTTGCCGGCTAATAACTCATCTTACCAAAACTATCGTTCCACGTTGCACATACGGTGCACCCAGGTAGTCAATAGCTTTTACCATCCACACATACGTGCCTGCGGGTTGTACTTTACCACCAATGGTTCCATCCCAGCCATGTTCGTTGGTAGAAGTCCTGAAAATCAGTTGGCCCCAGCGATTAAAGATCTCGAAATAGCCGATGCGGGCTATTCCTACCGCAATCGGACGCAACAGATCGTTCTTTCCATCGCCATTAGGTGTAAATGCATTGGGCACAAAAACTGTTGGCACAGTTTGAAATACTTTCACTTTTACGTACGCAGAATCAACACACCCGGCATCATTAAACACTAACACTTTATAGGTAATACCGGTTGAAGGCGCTGTATAGGTGGCAGTGGGATTGTCAATACCCGGGTTCGATAAACCGGTGGCCGGGACCCATTGATAGGCTTTACCGCCACTTGCCTGCAATTGTAGTAATTGATTTACCACCACCGCCGTATCGCGGCCTGCAAACGGATCTATATCGGGTAATACATTCACCACTACTGTATCATACCCTGGTTTGGGACAGCCCTTATTATCATAAGCCGAGAACACGTAAGCCGTTGTTGCTTTTGGTGAAGCAACCGGGTTCAATAGGTTGATATTGCTCAATGAGGCCGCCGGCAGCCAAACAAACCGAATAGCCTCTGTGCTGCCCATAAGCCAGGCTTTGGTATCAAAACAAATGGTAGTGTCTAAACCGGCATCCGCCATGGGATAAGGGACAGTAGTAACCAGTATCTGGTCTTTAGCCAGGCAACTACCGATGTTGGCTGTTACCGTATAATTTGTACTGGTCGTGGTTACCACATCCGGATTAGCTGCGGTTGCATTCAATACCTGGCCGGCTGGTGTCCAGCTATATTGCAAACCGTCTGATTGTATATGCAGGTGAATGGCATCGCCCTGGCAGATAGTAGTATCATTCATTGCCAGCAAGGTTACATGGTCTACTACCCGCACTTGTACCGAATCACTATTGAGACAACCATTGTCATTGAGTTGAACGCTATACGTTGTAGTGGTCACAGGATTCACCGTGGGTGTTGCCGTATTCCCATTTACCAGGGCAGTGCCCGGCGACCAGCTAAAAACACCATTACCAATTGCCCGCAATTGCAGTGCATCGGGGATGCAGATAAGCGTATCGCGAAAAGCCAGTGTCAAAGGCGGTTTATCAACTATGGAAATATTTTTAACCATTGTATCGCGGCAGCCCCTGGTATTGGTGGCTATCAGTCGTACCTCTTTAAAACCCATCGACTGAAAAGTATAAACAGGGGAAGGCTGCGAAGAGAAATCATTCCCGGTTCCATCACCAAAGTCCCATTCCCATGAATCCACATTGCCATAAACAGTAGCCGACGCATCGAGAAACTGCGTTGGCTTATTAAAGCAAATGCCATGCACGCTAAAATCGGGTTTAAAGCCAGGATATACATAGGCTAGCGAAATGGCTGAATCGGAACATTGCTGATTGCGATTGATCACCAGTTTTACAGTATAAACACCCGTATCGGGAAACGTATAACTGGTAACAGCATCGTTTGAGTTGAACAGGGAAACCCCTTTGCTATTGATCAGCTCCCAGGTAGTAGAGGTAATGAGCGGACTGGTACTCAAATTGGCGAGCGTTATGGTTTGCGAATTCTTGCAAAGCATGTAATCGGGCGGCATAGATGCCGACGCAATGGAGCAGGCCGTAATGCGTATTTGCAGGTCTTTTCGTTGCGTGGCAATTACAACGCCATTTCTGATTTCTTCCACCTGTACCGTTACCACATATGTGCCCTGCCCGGGCGCTATACCCGTTATCATGCCCGTGTTCGCATTGATCTTTACATTGCCGCCTAGTGGTGCTCCAGGCCCGTAATTGGCGCCATAAGGCACGGAAGAATAGGGTGGGGAAACCGGGGGAAAATTCACACCACCGCCACCTGATCCGCCGATATAGGCATTGGTAAATGAATAACGCAACTGGTCGTTATCATTATCTACCGCTGCGAAGTTGTAAGAGAAAGAATTATTGGCGCAGATCACCACCATATCATCCCCATTAAATTGAGCGCTGCTGTTCTGCGGCCCTGATGCCACCACGCCATTGCCTGGAATTTCACCTGTATAGGTTGCACCAATATTACCATAACCCGGTGTAAGATTACTTATGCCCTGCACCCGGTATACAACCTGTATTACAATAATGTACCCTTCTGCCACCGGCGGCAGGTTCACATTGAAATCATAAAAACCAATATCGTAACAAACAGATGGCGGATCGGTGATACAGGGACTGGCATTACTTAAGATCAGTCTGTCCTGGTGGGCCATTGGGATGGACATATCCATAATATGCGCACCGGTGCCCTTATTAAAAACACCAAAATAAGCCGGGTCTGGCAGCCGCCGGTTACTGTAACAATCCATAAATAATTTGGCGGTGACCAGATAGTTGTACATACCATTACTAATGCCGGTATAGGTATAATGCATTTCACCACCGGTGATGTGATCGGCACGGGCGGTCAGTAATTGCATAAGCAGCAGCAAGCAGCCAACAATCGACTTCTTCATGCTTTGGCAAAAAGTAATGAGAATGAAATAATGTAAGTGAACGATGGTTTTGTAAAAGAGATTCTACAGTCAGTACTCCTCTATCAATTTACGATTTTTTAGGTAGAATTTTCGCCACGATTTTACTGTAAAAATGGATCGTCCCTGTTTTTGTGAATAAAACAGGCAACTGAATACTTTAAAATAAATTACTAATTCCCAATCACTTGAATAATTCCAATTACTTTTTAACCCGATTTCCCACAATAATGGAAGGATTATTGTGCACCTTTGTAGTGCGTTAAACAGTTGATCATGGAAACAGATTTTTCAACAACCATTTTATGTACCGACGGGCTGAAACGGGAGTTTCATTTTGCCCGCATTAATTCTGTGGCCATTTACTTTCATATTTCTGTTGTCGATAGCAGTGGGCGGCTGATCACTGCAACCCTTGCACGTGATTCAGCAAATCACTGGAAACTACATGAACAGGAATTACCTCGCTGGTTTATTACTGCTGAACCTGAATTAGGCAATGAGGTGGAACATAAAGCGGGTAGATAAAACAAAAAAAGGAACCGGTAAACACCAGTTCCCTATACCTTTATGTTATGACTGAAAGAAGTTTTTAATTAACCCAATACCACTTTCTTCGTCTGCAATACATAGATCCACAACGCAGCAGATAAATAACTGGTCAGAACCAACAGTGCAGAGAAAGCATAATGTCCATGTTTAAATAATACAAGGCTTACTAAACTGGCAATTACTATCAGAATAATGGTAGTGAGGGTAAAAAACGTTTTCATATAAAATGCTTTTAAGGTGAATATTTTTGTTACTTGTTATTAGCGTGTTGCTTTGTATAATAGAAGGCGCCAAAGGCTGGAAGTTTATTAAAGAAATGCTAAGAAGAAAGGCGTATTTGTATGGGATAAACGGGAGCCTGCAGGTATTAGTAATTCCTTAACAGACAGGGTTTAAACTAAAAAACGCCTGACGCAATAGATACGTCAGGCGTTTTTAGTCAAGTATTTCGCTTTATTGAACGGGATTCCTCAATGTTTTTATTCTTTCCTGTAAACCTGCATGGATATCCACATCAGCTACTTTCATGGTGGCGGCAAACTCCATAAAGAAGGCTGGGTGGTCTTTTCTACGGCCTGTTTTTATATCTACGCTGGTGAAGTTAGTCCACATAATAGCTTTCAGGTTTTCCTGCTTTTCATCAAACATCAACAATTCAACCAGTACATGCGATTCTCCTAACTCAATCAACCGCGATTCAATACAAACGATCTCGTTATAAAATACCGGGCGCAGGTACCGGATATTATGGCTATGGGTAACCCAGGCCAATCCCTGTTTATGATATTCAGACAACGTAATGTTGAAAAATTGTTTCAGGTGATCTTCGCGCGCGTTCAACATATAATCGATGTACCGGGCATTGTTCAAATGCCCCAGCGGATCGCAATCACTAAAGCGTACTGTATAAGATGTTATCAGTTGCATATATACTTTTTTATGGATGGTTCTTATATTCTGTTTCCATGCGATGCCTGAGGCTTTCCAGTAACCTGTTCAGCACCGTTACATCATCGAGCACTTTGGCCATCATGATTCCGCCTTCTATTTGGGCAAAGATCAATTCAGCTTCTTTCTTTACATTCAAATCGGTTCTGAACGAGCCTTCCTGTATGCCCTTTTTTAATATATGCTGCAGCGATCCCAACATTTCCTGCAATGCCAGCCGGGCTTTCTTTTTTAAAAAGGGATAAGCATCATCGGCATCAACGGCCGTATTCAACAACGGGCAACCACCTTCAATTGATGGTGTAACGGTGTAGTTCTTATAATACTGTAAAATGGTTTGCAGTTTTTCAACGCCTGTCTTTTTCGACTTAATCTTTTGGCCAATATCTTCCTTTAACTGATTATAGGAGTATTCAAATGCGAGGGCGGCAATTTCATCCTTGCTTTCAAAATTGCCATATAAACCACCTTTTGCCAAACCCGTTGCCTTCATGATATCGCTCATACTGGTACCTGCATATCCCTTTTTATTGAATAGGGGAGCGGCCCTGGCAATGATGAACTCTTTTGTTTTTTCTGCTTTTGTCACCTCACAAAAATAAACCGATCGGTCTAATTTAAAAATTAAAATATGCCCGCGCCCTTCAGTCCCGGAAAATCCGGTTTCATCGGTTATTATTTGTATCATGGCATCTTGCCGGCAAAAAAAGTTTTGGTTGTTAAAGCCATTCTCTACCTTTGCTTCCTCTTCAATTTTTAGAATTATGAAATTTTAAGACTCATCTCACTACAGCACCAGGTGTGTTCGTCGAATATGCCGTGATCCCCCTTGCCTTTTAATTGCGCTTTGCAGCGCTGGTGTTTCATTTATTGTATTACTTGTTAAACAGCATTTGTATGTCGGACCACACACCCAACATAGTTACTATGCGTATCAAATCTTTTTTCTCTTTATTTAAGCTGGCATTATCGGGCCAGGAACAGGATTACACGCAGGGTAGTATTCGCCGTGCCGTTTTTTTACTGGCCGTGCCCATGATACTTGAAATGTGTATGGAGTCGGTTTTTGCGGTGGTGGATATTTACTTTGTAGGTCATCTTGGCAAAAACGAAGCAGTGTCAACAGTGGTGCTTACCGAATCGGTGCTTACCATTGTTTATTCACTGGCTATCGGTTTAAGTATGGCCGCTACTGCCATGGTAGCGCGTCGCATTGGTGAAAAGAATCCCGAAGCTGCATCAAAAGCCGGGATGCAATCGCTGATCATTGCATTCATCTTAACTGTTATTATCAGTACTACCGGTTTAATTTTTGCGCCGGAAATTCTGAAAGCAATGGGTGCTTCTGCCGAAACCATTCATATAGGCACAAATTATACCCGCATCATTTATGGTGGCAGCGTGGTAATTATGTTGCTGTTCCTGATCAATGGTATCTTCCGGGGAGCCGGTGATGCATCCATGGCTATGCGCTCGTTATGGATCGCCAATTTCTGTAATATCATCTTATGCCCGGTACTGATTTACGGGTTGGGGCCTATACCTGCTTTTGGAATTACCGGCGCAGCTATTGCCACTACCATTGGCCGCGGTATTGGGGTTCTTTATCAGCTCTATCATTTATTCAGCGGTAAAAGATCGATCAAGGTAAGAAAGCAGGATTTTAAGCCCGACTGGCCCATCATTAAATCTATTTCAAATATTGCCTGGACGGGTACTGCACAATTCCTGATCGCTTCTGCCAGTTGGATGGTACTGGCCCGTATTATGGCTGAATTCGGTGATACGGCGGTTGCCGGTTATGGCGTTGCCATAAGACTGATCATGTTCTTCTTATTGCCCGCCTGGGGTATGAGCAATGCCGCAGCCACCCTGGTTGGTCAAAACCTGGGCGCACAGCAACCGCAAAGAGCCGAACAATCAGTATGGCGTACCGCCAAATACAATACCATCTTCATGATCTTTGTTACGCTGATATTTTTGTTATTTGCCCAACCAATAGTGGCATTCATGAACAAGGATGTTACGGTTGAATCTTATGCAGTAATGGCCTTACGCATCGTAAGCCTGGGTTATATCTTTTATGGTGTAGGCATGGTAGTTACCAATGCCTTTAATGGCGCCGGGGATACCCGTACCCCCACGCTGATCAATATATTTGGTTTCTGGATGTTCCAGGTGCCGCTGGCTTTTTTGCTGGCTATGGTGTTTAAGCTGGGCCCCAAGGGCGTATTTATCGCTATTGTGCTGGCTGAAACCGGTATTACTATTGCCGGTATCATCCTCTTCAAAAAAGGTAAATGGAAGAAAGTTAAGATATAACAGCTTTCTGGTTAAAAAGGGCTGACGGTACCGTCAGCCCTTTTTCATTTTTGGCGGAATAGCTTTTGCAATTACTGGTTAATTCCTTAAGTTACAACCAGCATGAAGCAACAAATACCTAACAATGCCATCAGGCAGGTCCTTATTTTAGCTACTATTATTATTCTCGGTCTGGTTTTATTTAACCAGTTAAAAAGCCTGATACCTGCTTTTCTGGGAGCCTATACCTTATATGTTCTGCTGCGTAAATGGATGTTTGTTTTACAAGGCCAGTATAAATGGAAAAAAAGCCTGGCGGCCACCCTGCTTATGCTGTTGTCTTTCCTGGTTATTCTGCTGCCTATTTTCCTGGTGGTAAATATGCTTAGTTCAAAAGTTGCCTTTGCCATGCAACATTCGCAGGATGTGCTGGAGAGCCTGAAAACATATATAGGAAAGCTGGAAGGCCAGTATAAAATAAACATCCTCACCGATACCAATCTGCAGAAAATAACCGCCTGGACCGGAGAAACAGTACCCAAGATCCTTGGCGGCGCTTTCGATACACTCACCAGCATAGTGATCATGTATTTTATTTTATACTTCATGTTGGTGGAAGGACGCAAAATGGAATCTAACTTTTACGACTGGGTACCCGTGAAAGACGAGAACACGCTGTTATTGCGCAGAGAGCTTAACACCATGGTATATTCGAATGCCATCGGGATTCCCCTCATCGCCATTCTGCAGGGTGTTGTAGGACTGATCGGTTATCTCATTCTGGGTGTTAATGAACCCTGGTTCTGGTTTGTGATCACCTGTATCACCAGTATGCTCCCTATATTAGGCGCGGCTATTGCCTATGTACCAGTAGGACTGTTATTTTTTGCCGGCGGTCACACAACCAAAGGCGTCATTATGCTTTTATATGGATTTGGCGTTATAGGCACGGTCGATAACCTGTTTCGGTTTGTAATACTGAAACGCATTGGTGATGTGCATCCCCTGATCACCGGTTTCGGAGTTATTATCGGGGTAGGCCTTTTCGGGTTTATCGGGCTTATATTCGGTCCTATTTTAATATCACTTTTCCTCGTCCTCATCAAAATTTACGCGAACGAGTTCAACATTGAAAGAAGGGACCATGCCGGTCCTCAATGATTTGTCGTCCAGATACTTGCTTACCACTACGTAGTTTTACTTAGTACACAATAGGCCTATTTGCATACCACCGGAAATATTTCGGAAAACACGGCATTTTAGGCTAAAATGACGAAAATAAATTTCGAAAACCTTCGTTAAAGGGCGTAAATCTTGAGAAAAAAATAGTCGTTAATCGTTTTAGAAGTTCAAAATTCCTATGAAGCGGACATATAAGAAAATGTCATTGGGTGTGTTGGTGTGCTTTTTAGCAGTATCACCAGTAGTGAAATCAGGAGCAGCAGAAGCCGAAATCGTGAAGGAGGAGCCAGTAACGGTAAAATCAACCAATCCCGTCCCGGTTTTTAAATCGGTGAAGGTGCTTGCAAAAACGGCAGCCCAAAAGCTGGCGGAAGAAGCAATAGGGCTGTATACGCAAATGGAACTGGGAAAATATGGTCTTTCGGTGTCAGCTTTTGAATATGCGTTAAAAGGATATAAATACCTGGTGGAAAAAGGACAAGTCGTGAAGAATGAAGTGCTTTCTATCTGCGACTTCAGCCAGTCGTCGCGCAGAAAGAGATTCTATGTAATTGACATGGCCGAAAAGAAAGTGCTGATCAACACCTTTGTAGCCCATGGCCGTAATTCTGGTGGTGAGTTTGCCCAGTCGTTCTCCAATAGCCCCGAGTCGCACAAAAGCAGCCTGGGTTTTTATGTTACCAGCAATACTTATTATGGTAGCCACGGCCTGTCTTTAAAAATTGAAGGACTGGAAAAAAATATCAACGACAAAGCCGACAAACGGAACATCGTGATTCACGGTTCTTACTATGTAGGTGAAGATTATTTAAGCCGCGCCGCTATGAATGGCCGCAGTTACGGTTGCCCTGCGCTTCCTGCAGATGAAACCGATAAAGTAATTGAAACAATCAAGGATGGTACCTGCTTATTCATTTATCATCCTACTAAAAGTTACATCCAGAAGTCTAAAGTATTGAACGGATAATAAGAACCCTTTACAATGGGTTTGAAACAAAAAAGAATCCCGACGGTAACCGTCGGGATTCTTTTTTGCCCTAAGTGGAATCGAAGGGTTATTGTAACCATACGGCGAGTAACTGGCAAAAGGCGCCACCTACAAGCCCCATGTAAATCTCTTTTTGGGTGTGATCTGAAACTATAAGACGGGAGGTACAAACTATTCCGGTAATCAATATAGCGATAGAGAAATAAACGCCTGTAACATCCTGCTGGTTAAATGCCTGTAACAAAAAGAAGGTCGCCAATCCGCCTACACCAATAGCATGCATGCTCACTTTTGCGATAATATTCAAAAACCAGGCGGCACAAACTCCTAGAAAAGAACCCAGCAGAAAATCAAGAAATGCCTGTGGGTTATCCTTCTGATTATGGAAAACGTACCAGGCCCAGAAGTAAAAGATCATGGCAGCGGCATAAGGAATGATCCTTTCTTTCTGCGTGCGCAACTGCATGGATTGTATCAGCTTCAACCGCCACATTAAAAACACGGCGAACCCCGGAATGAGGGCCGTATTAAAGAAAACGGAAATAAGCCGGAAGAACTTGTATTTATAATTTATTCCTGCAAACGAATAGGGATCAACATATAACAAATACGCGGTTACATACGCCGGAATAAACAACGGATGAAAAACATAGGAAAACAAATGCGCCAATACCCTGATGGGTGCTGGTTGTTGGGGGCGAGGTACAGCAGTAACCGGTGTTGTTGACATAAAAAGTTTGCTATTACAGTTCTTTCCGTAACCGGGCCACGGGAATGTTCAATTGTTCGCGGTACTTGGCAACGGTTCGGCGTGCAATATTATAACCTTTTTCCTGCAATAGCTCAGTGAGTTTTTCGTCGCTCAATGGTTTCTTTTTGCTTTCTCCTTCTATCAGGTCGCTGAGAATCTTTTTTACCTCCCGGGTAGATACCTCTTCCCCACTGTCGGTACTGAGCGATTCACTAAAGAAGAATTTTAACCGGTAGGTACCAAACTCAGTTTGTACAAATTTGCTGTTGGCCACCCGGCTTACGGTAGAAATATCGAGTCCGGTGCGTTCGGCAATATCTTTCAGGATCATGGGCTTCATGGTAGTTTCATCGCCGGTGAGGAAAAACTCCCGTTGATAGGTCATGATGGTTTCCATAACGCTGCTCAGCGTATGCTGGCGTTGTTTAATGGCATCGATGAACCACTTGGCTGCATCTATCTTTTGTTTTATGAATAATACCGCTTCTTTTTGCCGCTTGTCTTTCTTACTGCCTTTATCGTATTCCCGCAGCATATCCCGATAACCTTCGCTGATGCGCAGATCAGGAGCGTTTTTGGAGTTTAAGGTAAGCTCCAGCTTGCCGCCGTTGTTAAATACAAAGAAGTCGGGCACTACATAGCTTTCAGCCTTGTTGATGTCGCCATGGTTACCACCGGGTTTCGGCGTAAGCTTAATGATCTGACCAATCACATCCTTCAATCCCTCATCATCGAGGTTCAACCCACGCTGAATTTTATCGTAGTGCTTTTTGGTAAATTCATCAAAGTAATCGGTGAGCACGTCGATGGCTTTATCTACGTTTTTGCCTTCGCGTTGCTGACGGGCCAGTTGCAACAACAAACATTCCTGCAGGTCACGGGCGCATACTCCCGGCGGATCAAACTGTTGTATCATTTTGATCACCTTTTCCACTTCCTGCTCGTTGGTTTCAATATTCTGGCGGAACGCGAGGTCATCCACAATGGCCGCCGTTTCGCGGCGCAGGTAACCATCATCGTCTATACTGCCTACGATTTGTTCTGCGATCTTGCGTTCATTGTCGCTCATCTTCATCATGCCCAGCTGCCCCAGCAGGTGTTCATGAAAAGACGTTTCTATTCTATATGGAACAACTTTTTTGTCATCCATTTCGGGATAATTATCATCCCGCAACTTATAATCAGCTATTTCTCCGTCTTCGTCGCCTACGTATTCGCTAATGTCGATATTGTCGTATTCATCCTCACTGCCATCCACATCAAAATCCTCTTCATCGCTGCTGTCGAATTCATCCTTAGTCTCATTATCGTACTCGTCATGATTTTCTTCAGACACTTCCAAAGCGGGATTTTCTTCCAGCTCTTCTTTGATCCGTTCTTCCAAATTAGCCGTAGGCACCTGCAGCAGTTTCATCAGCTGAATTTGCTGGGGAGAAAGTTTTTGTAATAGCTTTTGCTGTAAACTTTGACTCAATGCCATGTGCGTCAATATTTTATTTCGATTAGTCGCCTGAAAATTTAACAAAAATTCGCGGCAACCACAAAAATCAGGCCGTAAATTTACAGACAAATGTAATCAACGTTGTGAAACGATTTTATAAAATTATTGTCTTTGCGGCTTTTTGTTTGCGGGCAGGAACAACTTCGGCTCAAAATCAGGTAAATATAACATTGGATAGGGTGTTATTTTCTTCCACAAGAGTGGCGCCGGTTTCTATGTATAAATTGCCGAAAAAGTTACCAACAATTGGTTTTCATGTGCTAAACCGCCCCAGCATGACCGTTCCGCCTGTATTTCAGCCACCCACGGCTGTTAATACAATAAGTAACAATTGTTACACCCAACAGTTTGGCTTCTTTTGCAAAAAGGAATTGCAATTCGAGAAAACCACAAAGGTTCCTTTGCGGTTCAGGCTGGGCTCTCTGGAATATGTGAATAGATTGGAGGGAAAGTAACTACCTCCGAACGATCTTATTGATCACCGTAGCATCGTTCTGAAATTTCTGTAAGGTAGTCAGTGCCTCTGTAGGCGTATTTCCCTGAAAGTATTTCTGCAACCATAACTTCGAGCTGTCTGGTTCGCGCATGGCCCGGTACTGGTCCTTTTCGGTATAGCTGGTGGCAAACACGGCCCCCGCCTCATACATTCTGCGCAGGGTCAAATACAAGGTATCTCCCTGGGTACTGTTAATAACCAGGCTATCGACCATCGCCTTTTTATTGCCGGCTATTTCGGCCCTCGTAAGCGCCATTTGGGTTTTCATGATCCAGGAAGTAGCATCGAGGAAAATTATCGAGAGGTCGTTATTCAAATAGTGGGTCTTTCTGAGGCTGTCTACGCGGTCCTGCACTTTGCGGGCAGAATCACTCACATTGTCGGGCCCGGCAGTAGTGGTATCCTGACTTTTACAACTGGCCAAAATTAATAATGCACCCAGGCCAAGGATAAGGCCTGTTTTTATAGCGATAGCGGTTCTTTTCATTTTCTAATTACGCCGGGTTTGTAAAGTTTAGAAGGTGATCGCTGTATGGCAACCACCTTCTAAACGCAGGCCCAATTTTAAAATTATTATCAGGCTGATATCTTTTGTGCAGCCAGTACTTTTTTAACTGCACTTACAATTTTCTCTCCTTTTTCTTTCATTTGTTGCTCTGTTGGCATCAATGAGATCTGGGTAGTGATACCACGGCTCATTACCGCATCACTGGCCGAAAAATCTTTATTGGCCTGGGCCATAATAGCTGCCTTGTACTCAGGATGCAGGGCATTGAGGGTAACGCCTTTTTTCAGGTGCTCCCATTTGCGGATATAATGCCAGTTGTGATCGAACCAGTAGAAATTACCGCCCCAGATATTCTGGGCTTTCATTTCTGCTACTACAGCCTGGGTAAGTTCTGTTGTTGGCAGGAACCAGCTCAGGAAGGTGCAGCTGTCGCCGGCTTCATCGGGCAGGCGGCGGAAGCTGATCTCCGGCACCTGGGCCAGTACAGCTTTCAATTGGGCATGGCCCGCGCGTTGTTTGGCCACAAACTCATCCAAGCGGTTAAATTGCGCCAACCCAACTGCAGCATGCAGTTCTGAAATGCGGAAATTATAACCCAGGAAGGGATGCAGATCGGCACCGCGGTCAACCCCTTTGTGGTCGTGACCATGATCACTGAATCCATCGCTGCCGATGTAAATATCTTCCCGGTTGGTTACAATAGCACCGCCTTCGCCGCAGGTTACTGTTTTTACAAAGTCGAATGAGAAGGTACCGGCATCGCCGATGGTTCCCAGGTATTTTCCTTTATAAGTAGCGCCAAAGCTTTGGCAGGCGTCTTCCAATAACAACAGGTTGTGCTCTTTACAAATCTGTCTCAGGGCATCCATATCGGCCGCAGCACCGCACATATGCACTGGCATTACACACTTTGTTTTGGGTGTAATGGCTTTGCGAACGGCATCGGGGTTCATGGTAAGGGTATCATCCACATCAACCAGCACGGGAACAGCGCCCACACTGATGATACACTCAAAACTGGCAACAAACGTAAAGGTGGGCATAATCACTTCATCGCCATACCCAATTCCCAATGCACTCATAACTGTGGTAAGGGCGGTAGTACCGCTGGATACGAGGTGTGTATACTGACAACCAAATTTTTTGTTGATAGCGGCTTCCAGTTCCTTTGCTTTCCAGATCCCTTTACGGGCACCATCAAAACCAAATCGCATCAGGATACCGGTTTCCATTACATCGTTTACATGTTTGCGTTCATCGGCGCCAAAAAGTTCAAAGCCAGGCATATTGAATTTTGTTTAATGTTATAGTTTATTGTGGTGAGGGCAAAGGTAGAGATTTAGGGGGAATCTGGTGGTCCAGTTTGTTTAAAATGGATCATCCAGTTGATAGCTTGTTCCTGGTGTCCGCACCTCCTATTTCGCTCAGAATCAGCCAATAAAAAAGGCCCCTTTTAAAAAGGAGCCTCAAAATAATGTTTCAACAACTGGTCAACTACTTAGTCGCCATATTCGATTCCTTACTCAACGTCCAACCTAACCTGTCTACCTTCACCGCTTCCAGCTTTATGGGCCAGTTGGGATAAGGCTTGCTCTCATTATTCTCATCATCGAGGGAGGTGACGTAGAACCGTACAAACTTCTTATCGTTACGAAGGGGTGCGTAAAAGATGCAGCTATCGGCTGTATCGAACCGGCAACCTATCAATTGTGAATTATAGAAATTGTTGTTATTGAATTCTTCGTTGTAGCAGGCATAGAGCCGGTAGCATTTGATCTTCTTTTTTTCTGAAGCTGTTTTTACCACTTCTATCCGAAGCGTGGTATCAACCGGTTTTATCGACAACACTTCGGGGTTCGCAGGTCTTACCGAATCGATCCACGGCATGGGTGGTATCATGGCCGGTTCCTTATAATAATTATAGCGCAGGCTGTCGTTCCACCCCAATGGATTTCTTACAAATGACTGCGTGCTGAAGTAAATGGCCCCCTGGATTTCAGGGTATTTGCGCATTGCTGCTATCTGGCGGGGAAGCTGGGTCTTATCGCGCCAGGCGGCGTTGGTGCCGGCTTTAAAAATGCCCAGTCCAATGTAGCAATGGCGACCGTAGGAGTGTTTAGCCCACCAGTCGAGCAGTACTGCATAATCTGCGCGGGGGTGTCCAAATTCAAAATACAACTGGGGAGCTACGTAATCTATCCAGCCGCTCTTCAACCAAAGCAGGATGTCGGCATACAGATCGCCATAATTGGTCAATGCAGCTGTGGCGCTGCCTTCGGGGTCCTGGCTGCGGTTTTTCCAGATGGCAAAAGGCGAAATCCCAAAGCGGCAGAGCCGGTTCTCTTCTTTTATTGCTATGCTCAGTTTTTGGATAATGGAATCGGTATTGCTGCGGCGCCAGTCGCCGAGGCTTAAACCGTTGCCATACTTCTTATAACTTTCACTATCCGGAAACTCTTTGTCTTCGGGATAGGGGTAAAAATAATCATCGAAGTGAATAGCGTCTATATCGTAGCGGCTTACAATATCGCGGATCACATTTACCACATATTGCTGCGCTTCTTTATTGCCGGGATCGAAGTACCGGGTGCCGGCATAACTCAAAAACCACTCGGGGTGCATCTTAGTTATGTGGTTGGGTGACACCGATGATTTTCCAATGGCAAACTCAGCCCGGTATGGGTTACACCAGGCGTGAAATTCCATACCCCGTTTATGGGCTTCTTCAATCATGAAAGCAAGGGGATCGTAATAAGGCGCAGGCGCCTTCCCCTGTTTGCCGGTAAGCCATTGGCTCCAGGGCTCATACTGTGACGGGTAAAAAGCATCCGCACAGGGTCGCACCTGCACAATAACGGCGTTCAGGCCATTGCGCTTATGCATTTCAAGCAGATTGATATACTCTGCTTTCTGACTCTCTGTGTTATAATTACCTCTTGTTGGCCAGTCAATGTTCTCTACTGTAGCTATCCACGCCGCCCTGAACTCATACTTGGGTTGCGCTACTACATAAGATACCAACAAACAGACCCCCGCCATCAGGCTTAAAGCTTTTTTCATGTTCGGATTAAAAGATTAACGGATGTTGTAAAGTACACTATTCTGAGCTTCTAATTTTATCGAGTAAATGATTTAACATTTTTGCATCTTCTTCGGTAAGGTTGCCGAGCATGGCATCCATTTGCTCGTTGTAACTGTCCAGTTTATCCAGTAATTGCAACCCAATGTCGGTGATGGTAACATCTACCAGGCGACGGTCGGTTTTGCAGATTACTTTCTGAACCAGTTCTTTTTTTACCAGCCTGTCTACAATACGGCTGGTATCGCTCATTTTGTCCAACATCCGCTGGCGGATCTGTAAGGTAGATAAAGGCTTTCCGGCGCCCCGTAAAATGCGCAGGATATTATACTGTTGTGAGGTAATGTCGCCTTTATCAAAAAACTGTTTGGTCTTTTCTGTGATCCAGTTGTAAGTAAAAATAAGGTTGACCACTGTTTTGTGATACTCGTTCCGGAATTTCGACTGTTGAATGTCTTTTTCAATACTCATGGCGCTGCTCAAGACTTTATGATTTAATTAGTGAATCAAACAGGAATCACCCGGCTTGGGCCGATCGTTGGTTGCTATCATAAGATAATTGGTAAATGCAATGTCATTATCGGTTACATACCGGATTGATGACGGTTTGTTTTCTTGATGTATTTTTTTGCAACCGGCTACAAACAGATGCAGACAAGAACATCCTAGTTACAGATTTAAACTTGTTCTGCGGTCAGGCATGGGGAGGATGAGGTTCGCTTTTCCGGTTCCGGATTTTAGCGTTTAGCTCCGGGCTGTTAGGGGTTTGGGTCAGGTTACTGTTTGACCTTATGTATAGTGCTGCTAAACCTATTCTGTTTTTCGAAATTACATTATTTTGTTCTCCATTCAGTACTTATTCCATCTTTATTCCTCAATTTTCATAGCACCCGATAAGGATAGATATATATTTATTCTGTACGCTATAACCGTATCAGGTTATTATCAATCGCCCCAGACTTTTGTACCCTCACTGCAATTGGCACAGATATCAATATTTTTTCTGCTCATCAATACCTGCTCCCGAAATCGCTTATACTTGTCATTATGCCATACCTCTTTAAAGCTCTTCCCCTTCAGGTCTCCCAGGGGGTGTTGGGCATCTTTATCAAAGCAACAGGGTACAACCAAACCATCCCAGCTTATCACTGTTGCATGCCATAAACGCCAGCAATGGTTGTTCAGAGCATTCTTAAATTCCATTTGCCCCTGCTGGTTTTTACGGTACCTGCTGTATTTTTCAATGGTAGGGATCAATTTATTGGGGTCTTGCTCATAGTCATATACCTGCGCCGTTTTAAACCTCACTTCATCAACACCTATTTCTTTGGCCAGTCGCTTTACATCTTCTATCTGATGCTCATTTGGTTTTACCACCAGGAACTGGAAAAACACAAACGGCGTTTTGCTTTTTAATTCCTTTTTCCACTTTACAATGTTGCGGGCTCCCTCCAGTACTTTATTCAGTTTTCCACCCACCCGGTATTGTTGGTATACATCCTGGGTAGTGCCATCGATGGATATGATCAGCCTGTCTAATCCGCTTTCTACCGTTTTACGCGCATTTTCATCGGTAAGGTAATGCGCATTGGTAGAGGTGGCCGTATAAATACCCTTTCCGGCTGCATATTTTACCATATCCAGGAATGCCGGGTTGAGGTACGGTTCCCCCTGAAAATAAAAAACCAAATACAGCAACTCCTTTGATATCTGGTCAATGGTTTGCCGAAAAAAATCCTTTTGTAACATCCCCGTCGGACGGGTAAATGCCCGTAAGCCGCTGGGGCATTCCGGGCAACGCAGGTTGCAGGATGTGGTAGGTTCGAACGAAATAGAGATCGGGTATCCCCACTGTACTGGTTTGCCGGTTATTTTACTAAGATAATAACTACTTAGTACCTTACCAGCATTCCATGCCCGGCGGGGTGTTAACCTCGTTAATAAGTTGAAACTATCGTGCCAGTTAATTGCGGGCATAGAAGTGTAAAATTAGGGTTCGCCGGCTTAAAGACAATGTTTTATGTACCTCAACGTTTAAAAGAGTTAAATTTTTCCACTTCAACAGATTATATCATCGCTTTGTTTAGGCGCTCTAATATATTTGTGAACCCTTATGGCAAAAAATAAAAAGGCAGCCATTTACTGGAGAATTGCACTTGGCCTGATCGTAGCTGCTACTGTAGTTATGCTGCTGTTTCGTGTATATGAATGGTGGCAGGAGCGTAGGGCACATTTTGCCCGGTATGAGGCATTTGGCATAGAAGTTCCCACCCGCTATACAATTCATGGCATTGACGTTTCACGCTACCAGGAAACTATTGACTGGGAAAGCGTTAAAGCAATGAATGTAGAAGGTTTAAAGCTTGGTTTCACTTTTATTAAGGCCACTGAAGGGTTGGTTAACGAAGACCGCTATTATAAACGTAACTGGAAACGGGCTAAAGAAGCGGGTATGGCCCGCGGTGCCTATCACTTTTTTATTGCTACTAAAAACGGCAAAGCCCAGGCTGAACATTTTATTAAAACGGTTGAACTAAGCCCCGGCGATATGCCACCTGTTTTAGATGTGGAAGCCACCTATGGAGTTCCCTATAAAAAGGTACGGGAACGGGTGAAGGAATGGCTGATTACTATTGAAAACTACTACGGGGTAAGACCCATTATATACGCGAATGTTGATTTTTACCAACAAGTGCTGAAAGACGAATTTGATGAATACCCATTATGGGTAGCCCATTACCTGCAAAAAGAAAAACCCCGGATTTACCGCAACTGGCATTTTTGGCAATACAGTGAACAGGGGCATGTAAATGGTATTTTCTGCCGGGTCGATTTCAACGCCTTCAGCGGCGACTCTGCCGAGTTTAAAAATTTGCTGATCAATTAAGTGCCGTATTTGTGCGATTTTGCAGCTGAAAAAAGCTTTACGTATGGGTTTAATGGAAGATGATGTAAAGGACTTTCTGAAGCGGATCGTTTGGACGGTTTCTTCAGGATTTTTATGGCTTACCGTTACTCTGGGTATTGGCGCCTACAATGGCCTGTTGGTTCCCGAACACGGTCTCAGAATCAGCAATATCATCTTTTACATTTGGGGGGTAGGCAGCCTGTCCGCACTGATCTATTTATATATCCGCATCTGGAGTAAAAAGTTCCCCCATGGTTGATGCCCCTCCTACGCCAAGGCTTCGGGGCGACGAAGGCAGCGGGCAGAAAGAAAAAAGGCTTCCCTTGCGAGGAAGCCCAAATCGTTATATCAGAATCCGGTAATTAGAAATGTGTAGCCGGACAGCCAACTTTTTTATCGCGGTTATAGGCAGGTAAACCGGCTATGCGTTTGTACTGATCAATAAACGAACGCACGGTAACGGTTAATGCCATATAATAATAACCGTCTTTCACATTTGAACCACCACGGGTTGTTTTTGCTGCAGGGTAACCACCGGCACCAACTTCATCGCCCCGGTATGCCAGGTCAACAGCAGTTTGGCCTTTGGCTGCCAACAAGGCGCCCTGATCGGCATATGTAGTGCTTACATCATCCACATAATCAGTGAAAAGTTTACGGTAACCAAGCTCCAGTCCAACCCTTATGTCTTCACTGATAGCATACGTAGCGCCGATACCCAGCGGTATGTTGAACTGGGTGAGTTTGTATTCTTTTTTTCCGGGTTCAATGCCCTGACCTTCAGTACTTAATGGTTGTAAAAAGGTTTTGGCGCCATCTTCAGTTTTAGTGAATGGGTTGAAATGGTACAATCCAATACCGGCAAAAATGTAAGGCGTCCACCAGGAGTTATTCAGGCTTAAAATGTTGTATTGAGCGCCTAACTCAATGTCCCACAGTTTGGTTTGAAAGTTCAGGTTGCGCGCCTTCATAGCGGTAGTACCTTTTTTATCATCACCCTGCAGAGAGGTTAGTGTGAAATAGGTACGGGCGGTAAAATGTTCCGACAGGTCGTACATGGCGCCCAGTGAACCCATAAACTTGGCCTGGTTAAAAGTAATGCTCTTTGCCTGCAAATCGCCCTGGTAATTCGCTATACCCAAACGGGCCGCAAAATGAAAGTTTTGGGCAGCCGCGGCCAGGGGTAAGCAACATAATAACGTGGTAATGACTCTCATTAGATATTCAATTAGGATATAATTCGTTCACACTCACAAATCTACGGTATGGTTGACACCCTTAAACGGTTTGATAGTGAATTTATTACACCTACTGTTTCCCATCCAGAATAACCGGCGTATTGCCCCTGCCGATAATCACCATTTTAGAATTGCTTGAACCGGCCAGTTCTTTCATGGCCTTTATTTGCTCGTATTGCAATTGCCGGTCGGTAAGACTTTCATTAATTATGCGCTGATAGTCTGAAATACCTTGCGCCTCTACCCGCTTGCGTTCTGCCTCCTGCCGTTCTTTTTGTAACACGAACTGCATTTTCTGGGCGTCCTGTTCGGCAGTGATCTTTTGCTCGATGGCTGTTTTTACCATAATCGGTAACGTTATATTCCGGATGAGTATTTGCTCCAGCAATAAGCCACGCCGTTTAAAATCACCTTCTATGGTTTTAAAAATGCGGTTTTGAAATTCATCGCGTTTGGTAGAATACAAGGCCACTGCATCATAATATACTGCGTTGTCACGGATCTTGGTACGGGTTACGGGCCTTACAATTTTATTGGTATAGTCCAAACCTGTTTCCCGCACAATGCTGGGAGCATCGGAGGGTAATACTTTATATAGCACAGTTAGGTCAATCACCACTTCCAGTCCATCGGAGGTAAGTACACGAATGGCATCATCCCCTGTTTTGGCGCCTTCATCATGCACACCGCTCATGGTGTAATTCTGGGTCTTAGTGTCCATTTTCTCTACATCGAGCAGGGGATTGATAAAGTGGAGGCCGCTATGCAGTACATCATTCTGCACCTTTCCGAATAATTTCTTTACGCCGATTTCACCGGCATCAATTTGAATGATACACGATGTAAAAATGCCAATTAAAACAAGGATGCCGCCCATTATGCGAACGGGTGAAGCAAAACGCCTGAAGTTACTGTCGTTGCTGCGGGTTATTGCCAGGCTTAGCAGAATAATGATAACCCCAATAATTAAAAGAGCCATACATTAAGGTTTGAAGTTGGTTGCCGCGTTGTGGAGTTAACTACTATGGTCAGCTACAATTACCCAGGTACCATTCACCTTCCGGAAGAGTAAGTTATAGTGGCCGCCCACATCGCCTATTTTCCTTATCAAATGCCATTTGCCTACTACAAAATAGTATTCAGGCGACAGGCGCTGTACTTTGATCAGGTCAAACGACAGGGTTCCCATAGCGTCGGCACTGTTGTAATTCTTTTTATAATTCATTAGTGTGTTCTGGTAGCCATATGTTACACCGCTCTTACCAATAAACATCAGGGAATCGTTGTTCCAGTAACCTTTCATAAAATCTTCTATATTCCCTTTATTCCAGGCAACGGTTTGGTCGCTTAGCACTTTGCGTATGGTTTGCTCATCTTTATCCTGCGCCAAGGCATGTTGTACAATAAAAAAGGAGAGAATGAATAATGGTAAACTTCTCATAATATGTAGTTGTTTTTTAAAGATACAGCTTAAAAAGAAAAGCCCGGAAGAACCGAAATTCTCCCGGGCTTTCGCTTAAAACAGGTAATGTTATATACTACATCTTAAATTTCTTCATGTATGCCGCATCTACCTCAGCGCTTTTCAGTGGTGTGCTGTTATCCCAATGTTCCTGTTCAACGATATAGTATTCCAACCCTTTTGTTGAACCGGCTTTCAGGATCTTTTTGAAATCGATAATGCCGGATCCCAGATCAGCAGAGGCATCGTGTTCTTTGGGATCAACGCCTTTCTTCCGGTCTTTCACATGACACAGTTTAAAACGGCCGGGGTATTTATTCAACCAGGCAATTGGGTCGGCACCGGCTGTAACTACCCAGTAAATATCCATTTCATAATCAACGGTATCTTTATTGGTGCCCTGCATCATAATATCCTGTGGCATTTGGCCATCTATTTCGGTAAAGCTATAACCATGGTTGTGGTAAGCAAAACGCAATCCGTTCTTTTTACAGATGTCACCGCAGGCATTGAATTTTTCGGCTGCTCTTTTAAAATCATCGATCGTTTTTGGGCCACCCAAACTTGGGCAGATCAAATACTTCATGCCAATTTCACCAGCCTGTGCCGCCTTGGTTTCAAAATCCTTGTTGATATCGCAATGGGTTGAAACAAAGGTGAGTCCTATTTCATCCATGTACTTTTTAAATTCTTTATTGGTCATGCCCCAGAAAATACCCTGCTTACCTTCAAAGCCTTCTATTTGTTTATAACCATACCCCGCTAACTGTTTTAAAACCGCTTTGGGGTCTTTTGACAAATCGTCGCGCACCGACCACAACTGTAAACCAAAATTCTTTATCGAGGCATTGGATCCAAATTCATCTCCCATGGAGAAAGCTGATCTTGAAATAAGTAATCCTGACGCCAATGTTCCGGTTGCTTTGAGAAAACTTCTTCTGTTGTACATATGGTTGGTTGATATTTTTAAATTCAAATACTGAATGAAGAAGTGTGTTCACTTCAACATTCAGTATTCGTTTTTCAACATGTAATATTGTTACAGTGCCCAGGCTTTGTCGCCTTTTTTATAAGGAATGCAGGCTTCAAAACGGCCTGGAACCGGCACATATCTCAAGGCTTTGGTAGCGCCTGGTTCAGAGGTAAAGTATCCCAACAGGGTAAGCTGTTTCATCAGCGTAAAGTAATGTTGCGGATCTTCCTTCTTTTTATCCTTTGCGTAGGCTTTTTGTTCTTTATCCAGTTCGTTCAACAATTCTTTGCGTTGTTCGGGTGTAATTTTCATAAACCCGTTACCGCTGAATTTTTTCTTGCTGGCTTCATTCAGTTTATTCATTCCCTCCAGGAACACTTTCTGATCACTCTCTTTATAGCAGTCCTTTACCATAACGCCCATGAATGCGCCTACTTTGGCGTCTTTGGCGCCTGGCGTATCGGTAGCAGGTATAATTGTTTCTGCTATTTCATCCAGGTAAGCAAGGTCGTCGGCAGTAAACTCAACTGATTGTCCGATCTTTTTATCAGCGCTGGTGCAACCGGCCAGAAAAAGTTCACCTCCTATCACGGTTCCTCCCAATAACAAGGCAACACGGGATAAAGCGTCTCTTCTGTTCATAATTATTAGTTTGAAGTATGAATCAATTCAGGATTTTTAAATATTACCTTTTTTCAGTTCACTCACTGCATGCTCTGCTGCCCGTGCAGTAAGCGCCATGTACGTTAATGATGGGTTTTGGCAGGCTGATGAAGCCATACAAGCCCCGTCTGTTATATACACATTCTGTACATCGTGCATTTGGTTATTGCCATTTAGTACCGATGTTTTGGGATCTCTTCCCATACGGGCTGTTCCCATTTCATGGATACAAAAACCAGGCGCGGGATCATTGTCGAATGTTTTCACATTTTTCAGTCCTGCTTTTTCCAATATTTCAACAGCACTTTCCGCCATATCCTTCCGCATGATCTTTTCGTTCTCCTTGAATTCACAATCGATATCGAGCGTTGGCAATCCCCATTTGTCTTTCTTTTCCTTATTTAAAGTCACTTTGTTCTCGTAGTAAGGGAGGTGCTCGCCCCAGGCGCCCAACTGCATCATCCAGTTGCCGGGTTCGGTCAGCTTTTCTTTCAACTCAATGCCTATACCTTCTGCACTGTCAACCCGGTCGCGACGGGCGCCACCCTGGTAACCAAAACCGCGTACGTAATCGGTGCGTTTTGAGTTGTCATCTATGTTCCTGAACCGGGGCACATAAATGCCATTCGGTCTTCTGCCATAGAAATACTGATCTTCAAATCCTTCGTATTCACCACGGGCGCCAATTCCATAATGGTGGTCCATCAGGTTATGGCCTACCTGCTCACTGCTGTTGCCAAATCCGTTGGGAAATACATCCGATACGGAGTTTAACAGAATGTGCGCCGTGCCCAGAGTAGAGGCATTCAGGAAAACCACTTTTGCATAGTACTCTTCGGTTTTCATGGTCTCTGAATCCAGGATGCGAACACCGGTAGCACGCTTTTTATCTTTATCGTACAACACATCCAGCACTATCGAAAACGGCCTCAGCGTTAAATTACCTGTTGCGGTTGCTGCCGGCAGGGTAGCTGAATTACTGCTGAAATAGCCACCAAACGGACAACCCTGGTGACATTTATTCCGGTACTGACATGGACCACGGCTACCAATTTGTTTGGTGTGGTTGGCTGAACGGCCTATGATCATGGTACGGTCCTTAAAGCTTTCTTTTATTCGGGCCGCCACGTGTTTTTCCAGGCAGTTCATTTCCATGGCCGGCAAAAACTCCCCATCGGGTAGTTGTGGCAGGCCATCGCGGTTTCCATTTATACCGGCGAACTTCTCCACATAGCTGTACCAATTGGCTACATCTTTATAGCGAATGGGCCAGTCAACGCCGTGGCCATCTTTGGCATTGGCGCCAAAGTCCAAATCGCTCCAGCGATAGCTTTGACGGCCCCACATCAGCGAGCGGCCACCTACATGGTTACCACGTACCCAATCGAAGCGTTTTACCTGGGTGTATGGATTCTCCAGATCGTTTACAAAGAACTTTTTTGAAACCTCATCAAATGCATAACATTTGCTTTGAATGGGGCTGTTGTGTTTATCTTCTGCCGTTAACTTATTACGGTGGGTCAGATCCCAGATGTCCTTTTCAGTTCCGGCGTAATCTTTAATGTGTTCTACGTTTTTGCCGCGTTCCAGTACCAGGGTCTTCAGTCCCTTTTCGCATAACTCTTTGGCGGCCCAGCCTCCACTTATTCCCGATCCTACTACTATAGCATCATAGGTATTTTGTGCGGTTGCTTTTGTGTTTAGGTGTACGTTTAGAGAATCTCCAGGCATGATTACAATTTGAAAATGTGAAAATTCGAAAATAATGGCTACCTCCTTAGATGGTTTTCATCAATTAAAGGTGGCAATGGCACAATTTAAATCAAATTAAATGTCTTTTTGCCATTTTCACATTTCCAAATTTTCAAACCAGTGCGCTAAATATTTCCTTTCTTCAATTCACCAACTGCATGGTCTACCGCACGGGCGGTCAATGCCATATAGGTAAGCGAGGGGTTTACACAGGCGGCGGATGTCATACAGGCGCCGTCGGTTACATAAACATTCGGTGCATCCCACACCTGGTTGTGCGCATTCAGCACAGAGGTTTTGGGATCTTTACCCATACGGGCCGTACCCATTTCATGTATGCCCATACCCATGAAATAATCGCTTTCAGATGGTTTTACATCTTTCAAACCGGCGGCTTCCAGCATCTCCATGGCATCGTTCTTCATATCGACACGCATCTTCTTTTCATTATCTTTTATCTCACAATTCATGGCCAGGACCGGCAAGCCCCATTTATCTTTTTTCGTTTTATCGAGCGAGATGGTGTTCTCATGGTAAGGCAGTATTTCACCGAAGGCGGTCATTCCCAGCGACCAGGGACCTGGCTCCGATAAGGCGTTTTTCAAGTCGGCGCCAATGCCCAGTTCAGCGATCTGACGGTTCCAACCCTGACGGCTGGCTCCACCCTGGTAACCGAAACTCCGAACATAATCTCTGGTATCGCTGCCTGTATTGCGGAAACGGGGTATGTAAAAACCTGTTGGCCGGCGACCGAAGTAATATTTGTCGTCATAGCCTTCAGCAATGCCTTCAGCACCTACGCGGAAGTGGTGGTCCATTACATTATGGCCTAATTCGCCGCTGCTGCTGCCTAAACCACCAGGCCAGATGTCGGTGGCAGAATTGAACAACACCCAGGTACTGTTAAAGGCTGAAGCGCACAGGAACACCACTTTCGATTTAAACTCGTAGGTTTTGTTATCCTGCGTATCCAACACTTCTACACCGGTTGCTTTCTTCGTGTCTTTATTGTACAGCACTTTTGTTGCAAGGGAGAAAGGACGCAGTGTTAAATTGCCGGTGGCCACTGCTGCCGGCAGCGTTGAAGACTGGGTGCTGAAATACCCACCGAACGGACAACCCAGCCAGCATTTATTGCGGTACTGGCAATTAGTTCTGCCCGGTAAAGGCTGGGTGATATTGGCCACGCGGCCTATAAATAAATGTCGTTCTCCTTTGTAATGTTGTTTCAGGCGGGCTGCTACGTCTTTTTCAACGCAGTTCAATTCCATTCCGGGTTGAAACTGTCCATCGGGTAAGTGTGGCAACCCCTCTTTACTACCACTGATACCGGCAAATTTCTCAACGTAATCGTACCAGGATGCGATGTCTTTATAACGGATCGGCCAGTCAACACCATGGCCATCTTTTGCATTGGCGCCAAAATCCAGATCGCTCCAGCGATAGCTCTGGCGTCCCCACATCAGTGAGCGACCACCCACATGATACCCCCGGTACCAGTCGAAACGTTTTGTTTCGGTATACGGACAATCTTTTTCGTTTGTCCAGTAGTTGAGGTTCATTTCATTCAGCGGGTAATCCCTGTCCAATACAGGATACTCCTTTGTCATTTCCGTGGTTTTGCCACCGCGATGTGGAAATTCCCAGGGAGCTTTGTTGGCGCTTTTATAATCTTTAATGTGCTCAATATTTTCGCCTCGTTCAAGCAACAAAACTTTTAATCCTTTTTGAGTTAATTCCTTTGCTGCCCAACCGCCTGCAATTCCCGACCCTACGACAATAGCATCATAAACATTATCTGGCATGGTTCAATCGTTTTTAATTATAAAGAAGACGTGAGAAATTTGAATCCGGTTTTATTTATACATCACAAATTCTGATTCCTTTTTCAAGTGAAACCAATTTTTCCTCATTGGCTTTTGGTGTTGGAATAAACTCCTGCGCTACATAACCTTTGAAACCGAGGTCAACGATGGCTTTCATGATGGCAGGATAATATAATTCCTGTGTTTCATCTATTTCGTTCCTTCCCGGAACACCACCGGTATGATAATGAGAAATGTATTGGTGATTGTCTTTGATAGTTCTAATTACATCACCTTCATCTATCTGCATGTGATAGATGTCGTATAACAATTTAAAGTTTTCTGACCCTACGCGTTTGCACAGTTCAACGCCCCAGGCAGTTTTGTCGCACTGGTAATCTTTGTGGTTTACCTTGCTGTTCAGCAGCTCCATTACAATCACCACCTTATTTTTTTCGGCCAGGCTCATGATCTGTTTCAGTCCTTCGGCACAGTTGTTCCAACCTGTTTCATCGTCTATACCCCGCCGACTGCCGCTAAAGCAAATGAGTTGTTTATAACCGGCTTTGGCAACAAGGGGGATCATTTCGGAATAGTTCTTTATCAGCTGTGGATGGAATTTTTTATCGTTCCAGCCATCAACCAGGTTCAGTTCGGCGCCATTACACATGGAAGAAAAGATGCCATGCTTTTGCAGGGTGGGCCAGTCTTTGGGTCCAACGAGGTCTATTGCACTAAAGCCTATTTTTTTAACTGCCACACACAGATCTTCCAGGGGAATGGACCCGTAGCACCAACGACAAACAGAGTGGTTGATATTTCCTTTCAAGGCGGTTGATTTAATTTCCTCGGGAGTGTTAAAAGACGTAAGCATGTTGGCCGTTCCCAGCGCAGCAGTGCCCGCTACCAGGTTCTTGATGGCAACTCTTCTCGATTGATTGGCCATTTTTTTAATAATTGTTAAGATTGAAATTTACAAATTGTTCCCACAAAAACGATTAAATGTAAAACCGTTAGCGTTAAAATATTACAAAAGGTTAAGATAGTACTATTATGCGCTAACAGGTGTTAACAATTGCGTCTTCCTTCTTCCTCGCATGTAAACCACCAATCCGGTAAATGCAAAAACCAGAACAATCGGTATTATTAAGGTCGTATCCAGAATTTGCGGACCGGCTGCTTTTTTAGCTTCGGCCAGGGCATTCGCCATGTCAGATCCGCCGGGGGCATCGGTATATGCTTTCAAATCTGCCCCCGCTGGTAATTTGTCACCCAGCAGTTTATCGTAATGGCTGCCCATGAGAATCATATAAATGGAAACGGCAAACATGCCGGCCCCACCCATAAAATTCAACCCTACGGCCCCGGTTTTGGGAAGATTTTCTGAAACAAAACCCAGCATGGTGGGCCAGAAGTAACACACCCCCATTCCAAAGATCAGTGCGCCGGCAAACACCATGTTCCCCGTTGTATGCCCCAGCAGGTATATTCCCAATGCGGCTAATGCGGAAGAGATCAGCAGTACGCCCTGTGGCGATAATTTATGCACCACGGGTTCTGCCAGTCCGCGGCCAACTACCATTACACCGGTCTCCAATGTGAGGATCAACAGCGGATTATCGGTAACATTTTTCAGCAGTACATCGATCCATTGACCGGTAAACAACTCCGTGATCGCGGTGCCAAACATGCAAATGATCATAAAAACGAAAAGCGGGTTCAGCAACGATCTGTACATGTCACCGGTTGATACGCCTGCCGCCACCCGTTCAGTAACCGGGAATTTCAGGCGAGACACCAGGTAACCATAAATTAATGTGGGGATCAACATCACAGCCACCTGTACCTTCCAGGGGTCCCAGCCGCCAATGGGGCCAACGCCTGCTTTATTATAAAAGAATACGATCAGCGTACCTATAAAAATGCCACCGGGAAACCAAAGATGGAAGTGATTTAGCTTAGTGGTTTTATTATCGGGATAGATAGCTGCCACCAGTGGATTACAGGCCGCCTCTACGGTGCCGTTAGCTATCCCTATCAATAATGTAGAAAGAAATAATGTCCAGTAACCGCTTGCAAATACGGTTAGCAAAATGCCCACCAGGTGAAACACACAGGCAAGCAGTAATAATTTTTTCATGCCAATGATATCAACGACCATACCGCCGATGATCACTGCCAATGGAAAACCCCAGAATGCAGTAGCTGCAATGGTTCCGAGTTGTGAGGCGCTGAGGTGAAAATTCTCACCCAGCTGATTTAAGATACCGGCACGGATGCCGAATGATAATGAGGTAACTAAAAGAGCTAAACAACTGGCCAAAAAAAGCTGGCCGCGATGAATCGTTGGTTGTTGCATGGCAAGAATCGTTTAGGTTTTTTATATGGTTGGTAATTGATAATTTTTAAACTTTATACCGAACCACCGTAACTTTATCGAACGCAATAGTAAATTCGTTAGATTCGAAAAGCATGTAAATGTAATTTTTTATTTTAAAACAAATCCTTTTTCACATTTTCTAATTTCTATTTCATGAACAGAAAATTAAGAATGGGAATGGTAGGTGGAGGCAAAGATGCCTTTATCGGCGCTGTTCACCGCATTGCTGCTAATATGGATGGCCTTATTGAGCTCGCCTGTGGCGCTCTAAGTGTAAATCCCGAAACAGCTATCGATTCTGGAAAAATGCTATTTCTGCCAGAAGACCGCATATATACCAATTATGAAGATATGATCAAGGCGGAAAGCAAATTACCAGCTGATAAGCGTATGGATTTTGTCACCATCGTAACACCCAACTTCGCACACTTTGCTCCTGCTATGATGGCGCTTGACCATGGCTTTCATGTGGTGATCGAAAAACCAATGACCTTTACACTCGATGAAGCTAAACAATTGCAAAAGAAAGTGCAGGAAACGGGTTTGCTGTTGTGCCTCACTCATACCTATTCGGGCTACCCGATGGTAAAACAGGCACGTGCCATGGTGCAGGAAAATGTATTGGGAAAGATCAGAAAAGTAATTGTTGAATATCCCCAAGGCTGGTTAAGCCGCCTCAGCGAACGGGAAGGCAATGCGCAGGCAGCCTGGAGAACCGATCCCAAAAAATCGGGCAAAGCCGGTGCAATGGGCGATATTGGTACGCACGCCGCTCACCTCACTGAATACATCACCGGTTTAAAGATCACACAACTGTGCGCTGATCTCAATATTATGGTAGAAGGCCGCCACCTCGATGATGATGGCAACGTATTATTGAAATTCGATAATGGTGCTGCCGGCGTTTTAATAGCTTCACAAATTGCAGCCGGTGAAGAGAATGCTTTGAAAATTCGGATATACGGCGAGTTGGGTGGTATTGAATGGGCGCAACAGGAACCCAATACCCTGCTGGTTAAATGGCTCGATCAACCTATGCAGGTACTGCGTGCCGGTGGTAATTATACCAATGTATTGTCTTCTTTTGCTACACATAATTGCCGCACCCCGGGTGGTCACCCCGAAGGGTACCTGGAAGCTTTCGGTAATATCTACCGCAACTTTACATTGACGTTATCTGCTCAAATTGACGGTGTTCAACCTACAAAAGAAATGCTTGACTTTCCCAGGGTAGACGAAGGTGTACGAGGCATGGCGTTTATCGACAATGTTGTAAAGAGCAGCACCAGCAAAGAAAAGTGGACACCATTTGAAGTGTAATACCTAATTCAAATCATTCATCTCAAAGCGCCATTTAATGAAAACGTTAAAAGGACCCGGATTATTCCTCGCCCAGTTCATGGGCGACAAACCGCCATTCAATTCGCTTAAATCAATATGCCAGTGGGCAAAAAGCCTGGGCTTTGTAGGCGTGCAAATACCTACCTGGGATAGCCGCTGTATAGACCTGCAAAAAGCCGCAGAAAGTAAAACCTATGCCGATGAGCTGAAAGGCCTCGTAAACGAATGCGGACTGGAGATCACAGAACTCTCCACCCATTTACAGGGACAACTAGTAGCGGTTCACCCCGCATACGATACCCTGTTCGATGGCTTTGCTCCGGAACAATATCGCAACAATCCCAAGGCCCGTACCGAATGGGCTGTTCAACAATTGCGTTATGCCGCCCAGGCTTCGCAAAATTTAGGGTTGAACGCGCACGCTACTTTCAGCGGCGCCCTGTTATGGCCAACCGTGTATCCCTGGCCACAACGCCCGGCCGGACTGGTAGAGACCGGCTTTAAAGAACTGGCCAATCGCTGGCTGCCCATCCTTAATCATTTTGATGAATACGGCGTTGATCTTTGTTATGAGATACATCCGGGCGAAGATCTGCACGACGGTATTTCGTATGAGCTATTCCTGCAACATACCAACAACCACCCGCGTGCCTGCCTGCTGTACGATCCTTCACACTTCGTATTGCAATGCCTCAACTACCTGGAATACATCGACAACTATCATGAGCGCATTCGCATGTTCCATGTAAAAGATGCCGAGTTTAACCCAACCGGTAAACAAGGTGTGTATGGCGGATACCAAAACTGGATCGACAGAGCCGGCCGCTTCCGCTCACTGGGCGATGGCCAGGTTGATTTTAAATCTATCTTCAGCAAGCTGGCTGCCTATGATTATGCGGGCTGGGCAGTACTGGAATGGGAGTGTTGCATCAAACATCCTGAAGATGGCGCCAGAGAAGGTGCACCCTTTATTAAAGACCATATCATCCGCGTTACAGAAAAAGCATTTGATGATTTTGCCGGTACAGGCAGCGATGAAAAATTTAACAGAGCCGTATTAGGTTTAAAATAATGTAATTTGCTAAACTATTAACTTGCATTTTCAGAACTTAAATTTTTGTTTCGATGAAGAAATTAGTTGTTTTTGCTGCTTTATGTACTGCTATGGTGGCTTGCGGTTCAGGAGACACCAATAAGGGCAAAGAGGATAAACCAGCTGAAAGCGCCAGCACACCAGCACCTGCTGCAACCGGCTCCAATGACAAAGGCCTGGATATGATCGCTGCACTGGATTGCACCACCTGTCACAAGATCAATGAAAAAAATATCGGCCCTGCATACACCGATGTAGCAAAAAAATATGAAGCCACCGATGCCAATATTGAAACCCTGGCTAATAAGGTGATCAAAGGCGGCTCTGGCAACTGGGGCACCGTACCCATGACACCGCACCCGGCTGTAAGTGTAGACAGTGCCAAGGAAATGGTTCGCTACATACTCTCTTTAAAAAATCAATAAGTTTTCATAGCCCCTGCTTCTCAAAAGCGGGGGTCTCTTTTTAATACCTGGCCTGTCTGTTTACGTGTACCATTTATTCTGATATAATACATGAAAAAGTTTATCATCGCCTTATTCCCTGTTGCCTTGCTGGCCTGCCATACCGCCAACAAGTCAACTGATGACTCCAAAGTTTCCAACACATCGAAGAAAAGTGACGGCTGGCAGTCACTCTTCAATGGAACCTCAAAAGAAAGCTGGCACGTTTATAATAGTAAATCAGATGGCGCTGCCTGGAAAGTGTTGAAAGATGGCGTTTTGTACCTTGACCCGGAAGCCAAGAAAAGCGGCGCCGGTGGTGGCGACCTGGTCACCAATGAAGAATTTGAAAACTTTGATCTGAAACTGGAATGGAAAATTGATTCGGCTGGCAACAGTGGCATCATTTTTCTTACCCAGGAAGATCCCAAATATGCCCAATCGTATTTAACAGGTCCCGAAATGCAGATCATTGACAACAATGGCCACCGCGATGCGAAGATCAATAAACACCGCGCTGGCGATCTGTACGATCTTATTGCCGGTGCGCCTGAAAATGTACATCCATTGGGCCAATGGAACCAGATAGAGATCATCATCAACAAAGGTCAGCTCGATCTGTTTCAAAACGGAGCCAAAGTGGTTACTACAACGATGTGGAACGACAACTGGAAACAACAGATCGCCAACAGCAAGTTCAAAAACTGGGCTGGTTTTGGCATGTTTCAGAAAGGCCGCATTGCCTTACAGGACCATGGCAATGGCGTAGCGTTCAGAAACATCCAGATCAAACGGTTATAATTCGCCTTTTCACTAAAATCACTAACATATGCGCACAACTTTTGCTTGTCTGATCATTGCCGGCGCTATTGCCGGTTGCCAGGGCGGAAATTCCGGCTCACAACAACCGGGAACCGACACTACTAAAACAGCAGATACCATGTCCAATGCAACTCCCGTTGAAATAATGGACAATGCCCTTACGGCCGATGAAAAAAATAGCGGCTGGCAATTATTATTCGATGGAAATTCGAAAAGCAATTTCCATGTCTTTAATAAGAAATCAGACGGTGCTGCCTGGCAGATTACTGATGGCTCAATACATTTGGACACTACCAGCAAAAAAGATGGTAAAATAACCGGTGGTGGCGACCTGGTTACCAATGATGAATACGACAATTTCGATTTGAAGCTCGACTGGAAGATCGCGCCGGGTGGCAACAGCGGTATCCTTTTTTATGTGCAGGAAGGATCTAAATTCGGGGAAACCTATCATACCGGTCCCGAAATGCAGGTGTTGGATAATGCAGCGCATCCTGATGCCAAGATCATAAAACACCGTGCCGGTGACCTGTACGATCTCATCACCAGCTCACCTGAAACAGTGAAGCCTGCCGGCGAATGGAACCATGCTGAGATCATCAGCAACAAAGGCGCCCTGGAGTTTCACCTGAACGGCACTAAAGTGCTTACCACCACCATGTGGGACGACGCCTGGAAGAAAATGATCGCCGCCAGCAAATTCAAACAATGGTCTGGCTTTGGTACTTTTAAAACCGGCCACATTGCCCTGCAAGACCACGGCAATTCAGTTTGGTACCGGAATATCAAGATCAAAAAATTATAAATGCTAGGCGTGTCACGGTTTGAAACCGTGACACGCCTTTATTGCTATACTTTAGGCAGCTTATAACCATTGTTGTATTCTTTCATCAGGTACCGGCTGTTTACCTTGTCGTCGGTAAATTTTCCTTTCTCTTTATCCCACATCAGTTTTTGTCCGCTTCTAAAAGCGATATTCCCCATTTGTGCAACGGTAGCTACGTGCGCACCAGCCTCTATGGAACAATGCAAATCTTCTGTTTTCCTTGATTTTACAACATCGATGAAGTTCACCCAATGCAGATCTACCCCGCTATCCATGGTTTTTGCAAATGCCTTCGTGGCTTTCTCGGTTGCCTTTGGTTCTTCTATTACCTCCCAGCCACCGCGCGAAAGAATGAGCGTTCCATTGTTACCAATATAAGCGATACCATGGTTTCTGCCATATGAACCATTATCGATACCCATCGCCGAATCCCACACCAGATTGAATTTATCAAACTCGTATAAGGTGGTCAATGTATCGGGTGTTTCTTCACACAGCTCAGGATAGGCAAACTTACCGCCCAATGCGGAAATTGATTTAGGCACATCGGCTTTCATCCCCAACAAGGCGTAATCCAATAAATGTACACCCCAGTCGGTCATTAAACCGCCGGCATAGTCCCAAAACCACCGGAAGTTAAAATGGAACCGGCTGGCATTGAAGGTGCGCATGGGGGCCGGCCCCAGCCACGTGGTAAAGTCAACTCCTGCGGGTGGGTTACTGTCGGGCACCACCGGTTGTGGGCGCATCCAGCCCTGGTAACACCAAACTTTTACCGTGCGTATCATTCCCAGCTTTCCGCTTTGTACATAATCTACGGCATCTTTAAAATGCTGCTGGCTGCGTTGCCACTGGCCAGCCTGCACTACTTTATTATATCGTTTTGCAGCCGCCACCATCGTGTTACATTCTATAATAGAATTGCCTACCGGCTTTTCAACATACACATCTTTACCAGCCTCGCAGGCATGAATCATTTGTAAGGCATGCCAGTGGTCGGGGGTACCTACAATTACAATGTCGATATCTTTTTGCTCAAGCAGCTTACGGTAATCGCCATATGTTTTCACTTTCGACGTATCGATATTCGCTTTTGCCAGCTCGGCCATTCTTTTATCAAGTACATTTTTATCAACATCACACAAAGCGACTATGTTAACGCCCGGCACTTTGAGGGCCGCCGAAACATTGGCCCAGCCCATGCCATTGATGCCAATGGCACCAACCCGTAACTGATCACTGGGCGCTATGCGGTTTTTAAAAATGGCAAATGCACTATTATTTAACGAAGACAATATTGTTCCACCGGCAAGCAACGTACCTGCCTGTAAGAACCTTCTGCGTTGCATCATATGACAAGAATATTAGGTGTGGAAATAGGATAACCAGTTTATTTTACGATGTTCTTTTTCAGATACGTTATGCTTTTAGCAGTACTTTCCAGTGGCGCACCCGGGCACTGGTCCTGTTCTACAAAGAAATACTTCATGCCGCTTTGTTTGGCGTAACTGAAGATCTTCTTAAAGTTGATAACTCCATTGCCCACTTCGGTAAAATTCTTTTGCGGCGTATTGTCCATATCCTTCACATGCCACATGGCAAAGCGGCCGGGGTATTTGGAGAAAAATGCCAACGGGTCTTTACCAGCTTTGGAAACCCAGTAAAGGTCCATTTCAAAAAACACCCCTTTGGGGTCTGTTTCTTTCAGTAAAACGTCGTATCCGTTTGTACCGGCGAGGGGAGCAAATTCAAAATCGTGGTTATGATAGGCAAGTTTGATCCCGGTTTGCTTACAAATTTCCGCAGCCTTGTTAAGAACGGCAGCTAATTTTTTAAAGTTGTTGATATCAATACGGTATTGTTCTTCCATCCAGGGAACAACAATAAAATCCTGGCCAACGGCTTTTGCATCTGCTACCGCAGGTTTCCACTTTTCTTCCCATCCACTTTGCAGGAATACACCGGCATTAAAGGTGTGACCACTGGGAGTAGTTAACCCAAGCGACTTTAATTCCGCGCGCAGTTCAGTGGCATTCATCCCAAACCATTTTCCGTTTCCATAACCAAACGTTTCAACGGTTTTATATCCTTGTGCCGCTACTTTGGCTAAAGTTCCTTTAGCATCTTTACCCATTTCATTGCGGAGTGTATATAACTGCAGGCCTATTTTCTGAGGTTCAAAAAACCATTCTTCTTTTGAGACAAATAAACTGGCGGTAAGCAGTGATGACTGCCTGAGGAAATCCCGACGGGTTGGCATAACGAATCGTTTTAGTGTATTGAAATTACTTAAAAATCGGACACCCTCAATGCGCCCGAAAGCAGAATAACAGAAAGATGCCCCTTGATAGATGCCTGTTGCCTACTCCGGGTTGCATAGCTTTTCCGGCCTTTCCTAACAGGCATAAAAAAAACCGGTTACTGGTTACCGAAACCAGCCACCGGCTATTGAAGTTATTAAGTTTATTAGTTATTTCTTACCAGCTTCCGGTAGCGCCGCCGCCATCGCTGCTGCCACCACCATAGCTTCCACTACCTGATGAGCTGCCGCCGCCTGAAGAACTTCCACCGCCAGAAGTTCCCTTGCTTGAACTTCCGCTACCTGAACTTCTCCCTGAGCTTCTCTTACTAAAAAAACTGCGGTCATCGCTTCTTCCCCGGTCATAGCCGTCGTCGTAGCCATCAGCGTAGGAAGATCTGTAGCTATTGCCCCGGGCACTGGAGCCATTGACGCCAGCGCTGTAAATAGCGCTATAGCTGTTTCTTTTACGGTACCACATGTAAATAAGCGCAAAAACCCACAAAAACACCCAAAAAAGCGCCCAACCAGTTGCTTTAATGAAATCCATCACGAGGGTGCTGGTAGATAAGTCAGTAGAAGTGCCATTTGCCTCATCGTTTTTTTTGCGCTTCGATCTAACATAAAGCACCCGTAAGCATATCGTCACAGCCAATGCAAAGAGAAAAAATATAAAATCGCCCCATGTAGGCTCCCTATCATTGGGACTATTTTGAGTTTGTGTTTGCGTGAGTGGTTGTGATTGCGTTACCCCGGGCTGTAAGGCATTATTGCCCTCTTCGGGTTCCGGCTGCACCTGAGCGTCCAGGACGGCCTCCATACCATGTACACCTTCTTTCAACCCGGTATAATATTTACCAGCTTTAAACAGCGGTACTATCGTTTCATCGATGATGCGCTGGCATTCGTTATCGGTTAATATTTTATCAACCCCGGTACCCGTAGTTATTCTTACCCGCCGGGGATCTTTGCTTAATAATACCAGCACCCCGTTGTTTCTGTTCCTATCGCCAATGCCCCACTTTTTAAAATACTGAAAAGCGGTTTCTTCCACTGACCACGTGGTTCCTGTTTTGGAATCGGTTAATGTAGACAGGGTAATAATTACAATCGCAGTTCCAGTTCTTCGCCGGTAAGAAACCAGACTGTCTTCCAAATTGCTTCTTTGACCGGGAGTAAAAAAGCCGCCAAAGTCATTTACCACCCGGTTGGGTACTGGCAGGTCTTTGATAAAGGAACTGTAATACTGAGCGAACGATAAGTTGCTAACGAAAAAAAGGGAAACTAATAAGAGGGTACGCATAAGGCTGAGGTATAGAGTGATCAGTTGACAAAATAATATTAATATACCGATTAGTCAATATCGGGTAATGCTGCTACCAGCTGGCACTGGGGCCTGGCACTTTTAGGTAACATTTTCTTCTGTTTCAGCATCCGGATTTGCCGCTGAAGAATAGGTTTCAAGCGGAGGTGGGTTTCTTTTAAGATATCTGAGACGTAACCAAATGATTACAACAAACACAATTATTCCCCTGATTACCCAAAGCCCTGGTGAATCTAAGTCAACTTCATTTTCGGGGGTCTGCTGCGGTGGGGGTTTAGGCGTTACATACACAGGGGTTGGGGCGTGCACTACTTTCTCCTCGTTACCAAGGATAGCCTCAATATCATGTACACCTTCTATCAATCCGGTAAAATAATCAAACGCTCTAAAAGCAGGAGTTATCTTTTCATCAATGATGCGCTGGCAGTCCCTGTCAGCCAGAATATTATCAAAGCCTCTACCAGATGTTATTCTTACCCGGCGAGGACTGCGGCTTACCAACAACAATATTTTATTCCTCGCATACCAGGCGCCCATACCCCATTTCTTATAATACTGGACAGATGTTTCCTTAAGAGAAAGAGGTAATGTTTTCAGGGTTATAATAACGATCGCATTCCCGGTTCTTTTACGATAGGCATCCAGTTCATCTTCCAGATCGCTTTCCTGCCCCCAGGTAAGCAAATCACCAAAGTCATTAACCTCCCTGGCAAATCTTGGCTTGTTTTTTATCTCAGGGTCGTATTGCCAGGCCAGCAAAACATGGCTGACCAAAAAAAGGGAAACCAATAAAAGGGTACGCATACGGATAATAGGATTGGGGCTATATGTTAACGGTCGAAGCTTATCGAATTGCTATCCTTCTTCTTCCATCTGGTACAGCAATTCTTTCAGCTTCTGAATATGCTGGCCATACATTTTATTGATCAGCCAGCGATTTATAAAATAACTTCCAACAGTAAGTACGGCGCCGATGGAGACAAATAAAACAAAAAAGCGATGATTGCTGATGTGCGAAACAATGGGAACCTGTGCAACAGATGTTTGGGCTTCCAGGGGCACATCATTCAGCCCGGTGTTAAAATCCTGTGCGTTGAATAGAATTATTACCCCGGCGGCAAAATAAGCAAGGGGCGTAAGTATGGTACCCGCAACAAAATAAAAACGTACGTATTTTTCCAGGGTAACCAGTTGTTGTTTCAAATTAGAACGCACTTCACAGGCCACACACTGCATTTGTTTCAGCAGCTTGCTTTTGCGATAATAATAAAACAGAAAGGCGCCACCTACCAATGCGAGCAACACAGACAGTTCGCTGTACATTTGCTGGTAGGTAACAATATACCAGATGGTTATTGAATATATAACCACTACAGCAATGAGCTCGCGGTTTAGATTGCGCTTGAGCCGGGCAATTGTGCTTTGCGAGCGCTTTTGTAACATGGACAAAATAGGCACTTCCCTGGCTGGTTGAAGATCTTCTTCATCCAGGTTTTTCCAAATATCTTTCAGGCTATCTAACTCCATGTTCTACAGATTTTGTGAGTTTACGTAATTTTTCTTTGATCCGGTTCATTTTCACGCGCAGGTTATTCTGATTGATCCCCAGAATGTCTTCCATTTCTTCGTAACTCTTGTCTTCAAGGTACAGCATTACAATAGCCCGTTCTATTTCAGTAAGATGGTTTATCGCTTTATAAAGTTGCTGCAACCGCTCTTCTTTTTCGTTACTGTATTGTATGTCCTGTATCTCAGTAGGCAATAATTCGGGTTCTACGCTCTTGATGTACTTCTTTTGTTTACGCAGGTCTGAAATGGCAGTGTTAAGTGCAATACGGTACAGCCAGGTGCTGAATTTTGAGTCCCCCCTGAACCGTGGATATGCGCCCCATAATTGTATTACGATCTCCTGGAATAGGTCCTGTTTATCGTATTCGGTGGTGCAATACAAATTGCACACCTTATACAACATAGCGCGGTGTTCATGCACCAATGCCACAAACTCATTCTGATTAAGTTTTGCCTGCAACTGGGTTGGTTTTAGCGAAAAGATACTCAATTGGTCGGCGAATTACCTAAAAAATTACAGTTCAACCGCCATATTTCTGTAAATAAAATGTGAAAGGCGGTGCCGGCAACATCCTATCTTCGCATCCTTATCAATTGATTTTAAGCATTTATGAAAAAAATCTATCATCTGGGCACCTGTACCACCTGCCAGGCGATCATCAAAGAAACCGGGATTGATAAAAAAGGATTCGAGATGCAGGATATTAAAACTGAAAGTATTACCCCGGCCCAGCTCGATGAAATGAAAAGCAAAACCGGCAGCTATGAATCGCTGTTCAGCCGCCGTGCCATGAAATACAAGGAAATGGGGTTAAAAGACAAAGCCCTCACAGAAAGCGACTATCGACAACTGATCCTTGACGAATACACCTTCCTGAAAAGACCCGTGGTTTTTGTAAATGACCAGATCTTTGTTGGCAGCGAAAAGAAAAACGTTGAAGCGTTAAAGCAGGCTTTAAGCTGAACCGTTTTTTAACAACGACATCCGCAGGGCCTCGAAGTTTATCACATTCACTTTAACCATACCCGGCTTACCGGTATAATCAATTGCTGAACTATAGGTATAATGTTCAGGACTGCTAACTATTCCATCCCGGATGGGATTTTCGTGAATGTACAGTACCCGTTCCTGCAGTTTATATACCTGCTTAAAGTCGATGTAAGAGGGATTGGTGCAGGTTTGCCACAACTGGAACTTCTCAATTTTTTTTAGGGAGAGGCTACAATTTTCAAAACGCTGTAACATCCACGACCGGCGCAGATCGGGTTCAATATCGATGGCTTCCAGTATTTTAGTAGTAGTATATCTTTTAAATTCCTTTTCTATCATAGCCAGGCCCGACCCGTCCTGGGCCCGCGCCAGTATATGCATATGATTGGTCATTAAGACCCAGGAATATATCGTGAACTTCTTTGTTTCAACACAATAGTTTAATGCGTCAACAATGATCTGTTTGTAAGTAGGTCTTATAAACACATCGATCCAATCAACTACATTAAATGTCAGGTAAGAACAATCCTGCAGATTCAGACCCTGGTTTTTGTTTTTATTGATCATAGGAGCATTGATTTATCAATGATGATTAATAAATAAGATTAGCGAATAATAAAACCATGCTGTTGATTTGGCTCCGGGCGCGGTGTTGCTTACAATCAGACCTAAATAAATTAGAGAGACAAGGAGGTGTAATATACAAAAAGATGTTTATAATACGGCTCAATGTTAATACCGTTACCGAATAATAATGCTTAATTAATGATTTTGATTTTTTTATAACTGCTTTAACGATATCGCGCGAACCTTATGGGGCAGGTATTTAGAAGACATAAAAAGAGTACACCCCCGCCAATTTATCTGTTTTAAACCGGCCGGTATTCCTTTGCAGGCAATCGGGTGTACGGAGCTTAACGGAAAGTTATTGCCAGGGCGCCAGCTTTACCCGTTGCTGGGGATGCGCACTGCTGTAAAAATAATGCTGCGGATCATCTACCAGTCTGGTCGAAACGGGCATATTCACTACTGTTGAAACATGATGGGTAAACAACTCGTTGCTGTCCAATACAACGGGATGGTTACCAAACTGCCAGAAGTGATGCTCCGCATCCTGCTGATACCGGTTGCTGTAATAATGAAACAATCGCATCATCCATTCCTTGCGTTTTTCTTCCGGATTTTCTGCAATTGATTTCAACACCTGTTTAGCAGTGCCATTCTTAAACTCCCTTAAAATAGTGGAGATGTGTTTTTTCTTCGAAGACGCAATAAGCGTAATGTAGCTGGGCATTAACACGTATTCATAAACATGCAGGTTTTTTGTGTCAATACAATGGTTTAGGTTGTCAATTAAAATTTCGCAATAAGCATGGCAGGTGAAAACGTCAATCCAGCCAGACACGCTTAAGGTTACATAATAAGAGCCGAAGGGTGGGGGTTTTTCGTACATTCATATAAGGTAGTAAAGTTTTGGCATTTAATTGCCGAAGTATAAGTTCTTTATCGGAAATTAATTTTATTTTGATACGGATCAACTATTAACTGCTCCCATTCAATGACTTAAACCCGTAAAAAATCGGTTTTTCACCCTGCCGCCGGGTGTTAGCGTTACATTACATCGAGCCGGTCCATTCTTCGTCGACTAAGCTTTCTAATAAGTTTTTAACCTTTTTGTCTACCGTTATCTGCATTCTAACATAGCGCAGGATCATATCAGCCACTTTACAATTGCCCAGGTCTGCTGCTGCAATAGCTTTACAGGATTCATCACATTCATATACAGTAAAGCACTTAGTCATGAAAAAACATTTAATGGTATCACTGATCGCCGGACTGCTATTTCAGGCCAGCACTTTTGCTCAGCAAAGGTTCTCCCCAAGGGGTACCTGAAAAAGGATGGTGGGTGGATGAACGAAAATATCGCATAAGGATTATATTAAAGTGCATACCCTGCAGGGTGTTATCATTACCAAACAGTCTATAGGCTCGGTGGAAGCCATGCTGCCGAAGAAATTATTCGTTCGCACCCATCGGTCGTTTATCGTTTCCATCAATAAAATAAAATCCTTCACCAGTGAACTGGTGGAGACAGATAAAACCGATATCCCCATTGGTAAATTATTCCGCAACGGGGTAATGAAAGTATTTACACCGTAAAACAAAACTGCCCCCGGAAACCGGAGGCAGTATATTATTTAATGCTTGAAGGGCTGCTTTACAATATTCTTAAACGCGCATAGTTCAGCATGATCTTCTTTTCCCCGTTCGTATCAAATTTCACCGTAGCAATGGGGTTGTGTGCACTGCCTTCCATTTTTATTACTTCGCCAAAACCAAACTTCTGGTGTTCAACCCGCTGACCAACCTGCAGGTTAGATATATCGCTGGCCACAAAATCAGGTGAGGGTACATGCTCCACCGGTTTGGGCTGTTGTTTGGGTGCTAAGTAAGAAGGAGTGCCTGGTGTGGTAGATGCCTTTTTTGAAGGGGGAGCACCATAACGCTTCTCTGCCTCTTTTGCTGAATTACCACCGCCCCAGCCACCGCCATTCATTCTGTCGTAAGCGCTGCGGTTGTTGATCTGGTTGCGCACGCCGCCACCGGCGAAGCTTCTGTCTACATATTGTTCAGGCAATTCTTCCAGGAAACGGCTGGGTTCATTTTGAACCAGGTTACCAAAGCGGTACCGGGTATTGGCGTAAGAGATCCAGAGTCTTTCTTTTGCCCTGGTAATTACCACATAAAACAGGCGGCGCTCTTCTTCCAGCTCTTCGCGGGTATTGATGGCCATCGCATTTGGAAACAGCATTTCTTCCAAACCGGCGGCAAATACACAGCCAAACTCCAATCCTTTTGCAGCGTGTATCGACATCAGTTTTACCGTATCGGCATTGGGATCTTTTTCGTCGGCATCGGTCAACAGGGTGATTTGTTGGAGGTAAGCCCCTAATCCTTTATCGGTTACTTCCCCTTCTTCGGTATCAGGGCTTTCGGTCCACTCTTTTATACTGTTCAGCAACTCCTGTACGTTCTCGTAACGTTGAACGCCTTCGGTACTTTTATCGTTAAATAACTCTTTTACAAAATTGGTTTGCTTACCAACATGTACTGCTACATCATAAGCATTTTTGTTTTGCAGCATGCTGGCGAAGCTCTTGATCATCACCACAAAGTTTTCGATCGCTTCCAGCGTACCTGCTCTAAAGCCGGCTTCCTTCGCCCGCTCCAACACTTCCCACATAGAAATGTTATGTTCATTGGCCATCAAAACCGTTTTGTCGATGGTTGTTTTGCCAATGCCGCGTACGGGGTAATTGATGATACGCTTTAATGCTTCTTCATCGCGGGGGTTTACAATAACACGCAGATAGGCTACATAGTCTTTGATCTCCTTGCGTGAATAAAAGCTGACGCCGCCAAACATGGTATAAGGAATAGCCATGCGGCGCAGGCTTTCTTCAAATGCCCGGCTTTGTGCGTTGGTGCGGTAAAGAATGGCAAAATCCCGGTTGTTATAATGGTTGCGCAGTTTTTGTTCCTGAATGGTGTCGGCAACAAACTTGCCTTCATCATTATCGGTCATCAAACGCACCAGTTTTATCTTTTCGCCTTCGCCTTTATCTGTCCAAAGGTTTTTAGGAATTTGTCCTTTGTTGTTTTTGATAACCTCGTTGGCTACATCGAGAATGCTTTTAGAGCTGCGGTAGTTTTGTTCCAGTTTCACCACTTTGGCGTCTTCATAATCTTTCTGGAACTGCAGAATGTTTTCAATGGTGGCGCCGCGGAAGCTATAGATACTTTGCGCATCGTCACCCACCACGCACACATTCTCATGCATGGCGCCCAGCAGTTTTATTACTTCATACTGGGCCGGGTTGGTATCCTGGTACTCATCCACCAGAATATATTTGAACTTACGTTGGTATTTGCTCAGTGATTCGGGTACATTTCTCAGCAGTTCGTAAAACTTCAACAGCAGATCGTCAAAGTCCATGGCGCCGTTTTTAAAACAGCGTTTAACATACGCATCATAGATCTGTGCAATGGCCGGACGGTTCGCACGCATATCTTCCTGTTGCAGGGCATAATCGTTGGCATATTCTGCAGGGCCAACGAGTGCGTTCTTAGCGCCTGAAATGCGGTTGTAAACAGCAGCAGGTTTGTAGTGTTTGTCATCGAGGTTCAGCTCGTTCACTACCGTTTTTATAACGCTCTTTGTATCGTCGGTATCGTAAATGGTGAAGTTATTGGGATAACCAATGTTATGCGCTTCACCCCGTAAAATGCGGGCAAACACGCTGTGAAAAGTACCAATGTATAAATTTCTGGCGTCATTGTTACCGAGCACTTTTTCAATACGCTCTTTCATTTCCTTGGCCGCCTTATTCGTAAAGGTGAGTGCCAGAATATTAAATGCATCTACACCGGTGGCCATTAAGTGTGCAATACGGGTAGTAAGCACTTTTGTTTTACCACTGCCGGCGCCGGCCACAATCATTAACGGTCCATCTCTATGTATAACAGCTTCACGTTGCTGTGCGTTCAATCCGTGTAAGTAATCTTGCATTTATGCAAGTTAATGCCTCTGCCTGTTATTTGTATCGAAAAAATAAAAGTCCTCCTCAATTAAGAGAAGGACTTCTTAATTCATTGTCCGATATAGGAAAATGTAAGGGTTAAAGACTTGAATGAAAGATAATTGCTTACGCAGTAGTTTCTTCCAGTGCTAATGCCTCAGGCTGAGGTGTCACATTTTTAATGCTAACCTGAAATTTAGTGTTCAGACTAATAGTGTAGTTATTAGTGGTGAACAACTGTTTCATGGTAGCATCTTCCAGCATAACAGCAGCCAGGTCAAGGGCCAGCTGTGAGGTGCTAATCACATTCGCCACTTTACCATTGGTAAATTCGATAGTGAATTTGTATCCGGCTTTGCGGGCAACACCGGCCTTTTCAAAATCTGGACGATTGAGGTTGAGCACTTGATCACCTGCAGCCGATTTCTTCATCAGAATCCTAATAATGGGCAGGTATTTCAGCCAAATGTGAGTATACATTATTATAAGCGGTTTTACTATGGAAATAACAAACTTGGAATGGCAGCAAGCGTCTGCAAAGATGTAAATTTTATTTGCAAAAACGAATGAAAATTAAAAAAAACTTAAACTGATTTTCCACTTTAACATCCTTAAATAAGCATTAACCCTGCTACATACAAAAAAACTATTACTTGTTATTCCAGGTATTGTCCTTTCTGTTAACATCCGGAACATAGGTACTTCCCAGCAAAACAGATTTTAGCACCTTCTTTTCCGGAATGGAAAACAAAATTGAACTCGCTTTTTCCCACACCGAAATCGACCGGTGAATGTTTTCTGTTGAACCGTCAGTATATGTCAAGGTGACATCGACCGGTACAGGTTTATTTCCCTTGCACTCAACAGTAATTTTGTACCCCGCCTGTTTTTTTACTTTTACTGAAAGATCAGGAACACCTCCATCGATAAACCACCTTTTCCAGAACCAGTTCAGATTTTTACCCGAACCGGTGTTCATGCAGTTGAAAAAATCAAATGGAATGGGATGTTTTCCCTGCCACTGTTGAATATAATAATGCAATGCCCTGGTAAAAAGCGTATCACCCAGCATATCTTTCACATACAAATATCCCAGGGCAGGCTTGGGATAGGAATTTATAAAATAAGTAGTATTCGTCATCTGGGTTGACAGGATACTCATTGGCGCATCGGTTTCAGTCCCAGCTACTCTTTCGTATCCATGAACGCCGTAATCATCTTTTAAACTTGTATCGATAATCGAGGAAATGAGCCATTCGCCCATGGTGGCCCAGCCTTCATCCATCCATGCGTATTTTGTTTCATTAATGCCCATATAAAAAGGGAACATGGTATGAAACACTTCGTGGTCAACCAGCTCGATGGTCTCAGCACGACTTTCCAGTGGATTATCATTTACCATCATGGGGTATTCCATTTGATCGAGGCCGTCGAAAATGGTTTCATGTGAATAAGGAAACGGCCAATGGGGAAACACATGGCTCATGGCCCACACGGTCTTTTTGTTAAAATCAATTACCTCATAATAATCTCTGTGCACCGGGTTAAAAACGGCATCTACCCGCGTTCTTCTTTTCGTAGCCGGATCTACTTCAACACTCGCAGATTTCCACAGGTAATGATCACTAACGGCAAAGGCAAAATCAGTAACATTGGCGGCGGAGAATTTCCAGGTATTAAAAGCGTTTGGCCGCGTAACGTTTTTTTGTCTCAGGTCGGCAGAATCAATAATGTTAACAATGGCATCCTGCTGTTCAGCTGTGCGCAACCGTTGACAATGAGTTTCATTCAACACGTCATTGCAATTGATCAGATCGCCGGTAGCCCACACTACATAATTTCCGGGTACTGTAATGGAGGCATTGAAAGTGCAGAAATCATTATAAAACTCCTGCGGGCCCAGATAGGGTTCCATATTCCAGCCATCGATATCGTCGTACACCGCAATACGGGGGAAGAAATAAGCAACAAAATCTGCCCCGGGTTCTATTTCGCCGGTACGGATGTGCGATGTTTTATTGAGCGTATATACGTATTGAATACTAAAATGAATGGTGCCGCCGGGTGCCAGTGCAGGAACCGGTACCATCATATTAGTGCCATCTATCCGTAACCGGTTGCTGTCGATTGTAGTGTTATTAGCCTGTAAGGATGAAATGTGCACGCCATCCGTGATATCTGCCGATTTCACTGGCATCATGCGCATGCTTCCCTTTTTATAAATATTGGGATACAGCTTGAAAACGATTTGTTGCAAAGTATTGGGACTGTTATTGACATAATCGACATCAACCTTACCGGTCAGCAACCGGCTCTGGGGATTGAAATTGATATCGATGTTATATGTACCCGTATTCTGCCAGTATTTGCTGCCTGGCTCTCCACTGCTGCTACGGGTTTCTTTTTCATAGGCTGCCGGCAAATTGCGGGGCAGGGTTAAGGTTACCTGGGCATTTACGGTTACGCTTCCAATGAATGCAAGTATGGCCAATGACCGTTTAATCGACATACACATCGTTTAATTATAGATAAATATACAAACCTCGCCGGCTATTTCACAGCCACTCATAAAAAGCAAAACCTCCCGATGGATCGGGAGGTCTTGCTTATTCTATATAAAACTATAATTAACGCCGGTGTTTACTTTGTAAATACTTTCCATATACAATTTCCTGCATTGGTTTCTGGTATACTTTGCTTTCCGTCCAGGAAATAATATCCAGGTAAGCAAAGGCCCTTGTTTCATAAGGGTTCTTTTCCAGGTGTTTGATCTTGTTCAGGAACTTTTCCAATTCAGGTTTCAATTCGCGCGGACTGATGCCAAACGAGTGACGAAGGAATTTCAGCATTTCTTCTTCTATCACTGTAATGTTCTTCATGCGGGCCATAAACCGGAAAACCGATTTGCTCAGCGATTCCATAAGCTCATAATTCCCCATTTCGTAGTGGGCCAGCATGTGCAACAGCCGGGAATAACATTGCAGGTCGATGCGCATGTCGAGCGGCCCGTTGATAATGCGTTGCAGGTAATCGATCGCTTTTTCAAAATCACCATTGCCGAAATGCAGGGTGGCAATTTTGTAATTGAATACCAGAATGCGGTGCTGGTCAACAAACAGCGCGTATTCTTCCAGCTTTTCTTCTATTTCAGGTACCAGTGCCAGGCCTTCCTTAAAAGTGCCCTGCATCAGGTGCTGGTTGATCTTTGCGCCGTTGATATAAATGAACGTATGTGTGCGGAAATTATCGTGGTGAGTAGCTATTGGTGTTTTTGAAAACTCCTCAAACTGCTTCAGCGTAATTTCAAATTGCTTGAAGTTACGCAGGTCAAAATGGGCATTCAGCAGGTTGTGCATGCCTTTTATGTAGTGGCCCGTTTCCACTTCCTTCATTTCCGGATGCTCCTCGTACAGGTCAATCCATTTTTGACCGTAGCGGTAGTACATTAAAAAGTCCTGCTTGATAAATGCGTACCAGTTGTAGCTCTGGTACAGATATAGCTTTTCGTAAAAGCCGTCTACCACTTTTTGGTCGGTAGGCATATATTCTTTCAGGTACTTTTTCAGGGCCTGTTCATCTTCGGGGTTGCGGGCATGTCCGTTTAGGACGAACCAACGGTACAGCAGCAAGGCCAGGTTCGATAAACGTGTAACGCGATCGATGTGGCCGCTGATCTCCTGGGCTTCTTCAGCCAGCTGACCTGTTTTTTCGGTAGAACTGCGGGTAATATGAAGGGTCTCAATCTTTTTTTCGAGGGAAATTACCTGGGCCAGAAAATTGAATTTCTGGTTAGCGCGTGCAATCTCCTTAGCCCTTTCAAGAATTTTAAGGCTTTGCAGTTTTAATCCCTTATTGTAAAGCACCCGCGCATGGTCAAGGTGTTCACTAAGTTGAAGATCAATGTTTTCGGTGGCTTTTAACAGCCTAAGGCTGCCCAGTAACTGTTTATATAAATGGGTTTTTATGTTGGCAAGCTGCGGCTTCTGAATATCTGGTAGCTTTTTAAGCAACAACTTTTCATCATACTCTGGTAATTTATCCAACGCGTCGAACAGTCGTATGATCTTCAAGTCTTCGTTAGCCGAACTCCTTTTTATATAAAGTTTAAAGTGCCTTTTTTCCGACTTCTCCAGCGAGTGAACCAATTGAAACAACGCATCTGTAAATCGGTTGGACATAATTATGAAATTTGCCTGAAATTCAATGCTGGCAAGGCTTTTAGGATTTTTTTCACACTCTTGGCGTAATTAAACTGGTACCAACATGTTTTGAAAGGTACCACTTTACATCCTACTTTTGAATAAGCAAATGAGCAAAATGGTTATGGGAAGCAATCGTTAGTGTGAATTAGCAATCATTAGAGGCTCAAAAAAGAATACGGCAAGATAATATGCAGTATTCAAAAAGACAAATTAGATTTATCTCTTTTTTCATATGGCAAGCAATCGTTAGAGGCCAGCTGTTTCTACAGGTGGCTTTTTTATTTAGCCACTGCTAATATAGGTCATTTCTACAATATCCCCTTTTTTTATTGTGCAAATCATACATTAAGACCAGCCTTTTCTTATTTCATTGCTTAAAATATGATATAATTATCCCCTCATTTCCATTTTTCCATCAAAATTTCCATACAATAACCATTTAGCTAAAAATTTCGCTGAATGTAAAAATATTTAATGCATCAGGTCGGTGGCGGCCATTTTATTACCTGTTTATGGTTTTTCGATGACCTCACTGGGACTTCAGGGACCAAACAGGGACCAGGTAGGGATATTCTCCCAGGGAGGTGCGGGTAAGCTCCCGGCCAAATACCTGAACGTAAATACTTAAGTCATTCATAACTTGGGATCAAAGAAATCTGAGGCATTACTTATCTTGCCGCAAAGAGAGTGTGACCATGGCTTTTTCTACCGACACATCCAATCATTTATTTCAACTGGCTGTTCGGTTTGTGAATCAAACAAACCGCCATATTTTCCTTACCGGGAAAGCCGGCACCGGCAAAACCACGTTTTTAAAGTACATCCGGGAAAATACCTTCAAAAAGCTGGCGGTGGTAGCACCAACCGGTGTGGCGGCCATCAATGCCGGCGGCGTAACCATGCATTCCTTTTTTCAGCTGCCCCATGGTTCGTTCTTACCCACACAGCCCGGTGGCTGGAACAGTCACAGCTCCTTTAACACCCCGCATACCCTGCTTGCCGGTTTACGGCTTACCAACGATAAAAAGGTATTGCTACAGGAACTGGAACTGCTGATCATCGATGAGGTAAGTATGCTTCGGGCCGATATTCTGGATGAAATTGATTGCATCCTGCGACACGTTAGAAGAAAGCACTATGAGCCGTTCGGCGGCGTACAGATGTTGTACATTGGCGATCTGTTTCAATTGCCACCGGTAGTGAAAAATGAGGAGTGGGACCTGTTGAAACAGCAGTATAAAAGCCCCTTCTTTTTCGATGCCCAGGCCCTGCAGCAAAAACCACCGTTGTACCTGGAATTAAAAAAGATCTATCGCCAGCATGAACAGGAGTTTATTGGCGTGCTAAATAACATCCGCAACAACAGGGCAACGGCCGCCGATCTTGACCTGTTGCATCAGCATTATCTGCCCGGGTACGAGAGCTCGGAAAATGAAAGCTTCATCACCCTAACCACGCACAATGCAAAGGCCGATACCATCAACCAGAATCAGCTGGATAAGCTTTCCAACCAATTGAATGAGTTCAAAGCGGAGATCACCGGCGATTTTAATGAACGGGCCTATCCGGCCGACCTGGTGCTGCAGTTAAAAGAAGGCGCCCAGATCATGTTCATTAAAAACGACAAAGGCGAATCGCGGCGATTTTTTAATGGCAAGATCGCCACCATTTCCCGCATCAACGGTGAAGAGGTATATGTGCGGTTTGAAGGGGATGAACACGATATGCTGCTGGAAAAGGAGACCTGGCGGTCTATCCGTTACCAGTACAACAACGAAGAAGATAAAATAGAAGAGGAAGAAGTAGGTTCCTTTAAACAATACCCGGTGCGACTGGCCTGGGCCATCACCATTCACAAAAGCCAGGGGCTTACTTTTGAAAAAGCCATCATCGATGCGGGCGCTTCCTTTGCACCGGGACAGGTATATGTGGCGCTTAGCCGGTTAACCTCGCTGGCCGGTCTGGTACTCTACTCCCGTATTCATCCTTCCAGCATAAATACCGATACAAGGGTTATTGAATTTACCCGGCTGGAACAGGAAGAAGACCAGCTGGCACAGGAATTACAGCAGGAACAGCAGTTATTCATTACCCGCTCCCTGGTTCAAACATTTGACTGGCTAAAGCTGGCAGAAGGCATGCAAATGCATTATGACGATTACGAAAAACGCACCATCCCTGATAAAAACGCCTGTATTCTTTGGGCAAAGAACCTGCTGGACGCTGTTTTAAAACAACAGGAAATGGCAGATAAGTTTATCCGGCAACTGGAGCAGTTACTACCCAATGCGCAGGAGGATGGCTACCAGTATTTACACCAACGCGTAACGGCCGGCAGTGCTTATTTTTTACAGGCAATGGATGAAATGGAAACCGCCATTACCAGCCATATAACCGAAGTAAAACCCAAACCCAAGGCAAAAAAATATGTTTCCAACCTGCAACAGCTTGGCTTATTGCCCTATCGAAAAAAGCAATTGCTGCAACAGGCGGTTGAAATAACAGAAGGGCTGGTAAAGGGTGCAAAAGCTGCCGATCTGTTGCAGATGGTAGAAGACCAGAAAAGAGCCGAAGGCATAAAAACAGTTGAAGAAGCAGAGAAGAAAACCCCCAAAACACAAAAAGGTGATTCGAACCGAATAAGCCTGCAACTGTTTAAGGAGGGTAACAACGTTGTTGAAATAGCCAATCTGCGTCAACTGGCCCCGTCGACCATTGAAACACACCTGGCATCTTTTGTAAGAACCGGTGAGCTGGATGTAAAGGAACTGGTTGCTGAAAATAAAATAGCCGTCATTCTTCAAACCGTAGAAGAGTTGAATTTACAAACTGCCGCAACAACCCCGGTGAAAGAAAAACTGGGTGATGCTTATTCATATATGGAAATACGGGCTGTTTTATACTATAGGGAATGGTTACAGGATAGTAAAGCCGTTGATTAACTGGCATTAACTATATAGCATATGTCACAAATGAATCTGTCGCCCCGGAAAAAGAAAGTTGCCGACAAAGTGGTCATTCTTTCAAAAGAACTGATCATCCTGATCTTTGTATTTACAATCAGTCTTTTAGGTTTTTTGTTCATTGCATACCGTGTTTTCTACCTCGATAAAACCGGCGCCGATGAAAAAGCCTTTGCATTTGCCCATTCACTGGTGAGTGACAGGACCACCGACATCATGGAGGTCATTACTTTTTTTGGCTCTCATTACTTTATGATCCCCGCGAATGTGTTGTTATGCATTTTTTTTCTGGTAAAGAAAATAGGAAGATACTCCATAAAAGTGAGCGCTATTGCCCTCAGCAGTGTGCTCATTATGTTTGGATTGAAATTATTGTTTAACCGCCATCGCCCGCTGATCCCATTACTTGCACCAGCCAAGGGATTGAGCTTTCCCAGCGGTCACGCTTTTATGAGTGTTTGTTTTTATGGCTTGCTGATGATCATTATCTGGAAGGAAGAAAAAAGCCATCCGGTACTAAAATGGTTCCTGCTGATATTAGTAATAGCGCTGCTGTTGTGTATTGGTTTTAGCCGGATCTATTTACGGGTTCACTATTTTACAGATGTGCTGGCAGGTTATTGCATTGGTTCCACCTGGTTGTTCCTCAGCTCCTATTTAATCGACCGCATACAACCCGCGGGCTTAAAGAAGATTAATAATTCCCCCTCTATGGGAGGGGGTAAGGGGGAGGCCGCCTAGGCTTTGTTCACCACTGGCTTTGGTGTTACTTTACGCGTCCATCTTGATAATTCAGTTTGATCGAACATCAAAATAAGCATGCCGCTTTGCAATTTATAACTGTTGGTGCGCATCAGGGTTTCTAAAAATTCCTTCTCGTTATACCCCACACAAGCCATTTTGGTAGTAGTGAGCCGCTGGTTAAACTGCAGGGTAGTATCGGTAAAATCAAACAGCCCGCTCATATTGTTACAACCGGTATTACCTGTAAACTTTTTGGTAGCAAGGTCTAACACCAGGCGGGGTATTTTACCCAAAGCAGTGTCTGAAGGCAGCACCGGTTGTAAAAACCACTGTCCGCCCAGTTTGGTGGTATCTTTTTCCGGCGCAGGAGCCTGCGCCGTTGGTGTATCTTTTATGGCAGGTTGAGCACTGTCCTGAGTGGGTAAATTATTGCCAGGGGAACCATTACAAGACAGTACCCAAATGCTTATTAATATGGTAAACGGTCTCATAGCTTACCAGGCTTAAAAAATAATGCCAGGCGGGTTAGTTCAATGAGGGATCGTTAAAGGTGTTGCCTTTGCTAATGTCGCCGGTTTCGAATCCTTTTTTAAACCAGTACACGCGTTGTGCCGAAGTTCCATGGGTAAACGATTCGGGAACCACGCGGCCCTGCGCCTCTTTTTGTAAGCGGTCGTCACCAATGGCGTTAGCGGCATTCAGGGCTTCCTCGATATCATTCTTTTCCAGGATGTTTTTCATTTTTTGTGCATGATGGGCCCATACACCAGCCAGGAAATCGGCCTGTAATTCCAGCTTAACGGAGTATTTGTTGTATTCTTCTTCACTCAATTGCTGGCGCAGGCGGTTCATTTTATCGCTGGTGCCATTCAGTTTTTGAATATGATGCCCTACTTCATGTGCTACCACATAAGCCATGGCAAAATCGCCGGGGGCATGTAAATGGTTTTGCATATCCTCAAAAAAGGAGAGGTCGATATATACTTTTTGGTCGCCGGGGCAGTAAAAAGGACCGGTAGCAGCACCGGCCATACCACAGGCGCTTTGCACAGATTCTCTGAAAAGGACCAGGGTAGGATCGGTATAGGTTTTACCAGCTTCTGAAAACAGCTTGCCCCATACGTCTTCGGTATCGGCCAGCACCACTTTTATAAAGCTGGCGCGTTCGTCATCCAGCTTTTGCTCTTCGGCACTCATTTCTTTGGCAGGCCCTGCTTGTTGCGGCAATACCTGGTCCAGGTTGGAAGTATCTCCACCAAGAAACACCTTCAACAAAATAACAATTACGCCAACAATACCGCCGCCAACAGCCAGCCCTCCGCCGGATATCCCTCTGCGGTCTTCAACGTTGGAACTTTCGCGTCGTCCTGCCCATTTCATAATAAATGATTTGTCACAAAAATAGGTAGAATAATGTGAAGGAAAGATTACTTCAGGTGGTTCAACAGCACCCTGAATAATTCATCGGGATTGAATGGTTTTACCACTATATCGGTAAGACCGGCACTTTGCACATCTTTTTCCACTTCAGCCGGCAGGCTGGCGGTAAGGGCAATTACCGGCAGGGTAATACCCCGGGCGCGCAAGTGACGCGTAGCTTCAAACCCATCCATAACAGGCATGTTCAGGTCCATCAGTACCAGTCGGTATTTTCCGGGTTGAATTTTTTCCAGCGCTTCTTTCCCATTGTTGGCTACTTCTACTATAGCTCCACTACGTTCAAGCAACGACTGTGCCACCATAATATTAAAGGGGTTGTCTTCCACTACCAGTATGTGTACGCCCTGCAGTTGTTTATCTGAAACGAGGTCTTTTTTATATTCTTCTCCAGTAGCCACCGGTTCGTTGCTCAGGGCAAAGTTTTGGGAGAAATAAAACACCGATCCTTTTCCCGGTTCACTTCGCAAATTCAACACCACGTCCTGTAACTCCAGTATTCGTTTAGTGATGGCCAGTCCCAGCCCGGTTCCACCATAACTACGCGAGGTAGAGGAATCGGCCTGTGTAAAGCGATCGAAGATCAATTGCTGCTTTTCGGGTTCTATACCAATTCCCGTATCGGTCACTTCTATAGTAAGGGTTATTTTGTCGTCAGTGATCTTCTCCGCCAGTATCGATAATTGTACAGATCCCTGTTCGGTGAATTTGATGGCATTGTGAACCAGGTTAAATATTACCTGTGAAGTGCGGGTAGGGTCGCCGATTATTTTATGGGTAATGCGACTATCGATGACGGTGTTTAAAATAATATTCTTTTCAACTGCTTTGCTGCTCAACCCGCCAGTGATATGCTGCGCGATGGAAGCTATATCCATCGGGATCATTTCAAAATTGATCTTGCCGGCTTCTATTTTATTATAATCCAGGATATCATTTACGATCGAAAGCAGGTTATTGGCCGAGAATAATAATACATTCAGGTTCTTCTCCTGGTCCCTGCGCGGCGTATTCCGCAGCAACAGGTGCGCCATGCCTATGACCACGTTTAATGGGGTACGTATTTCATGCGACATGGTTGACAGGAATTCCGTTTTGGTTTTTAACCCCTGCTGGGCCTCATCGGCAGCTTTGCGGAGCGTATAAGCAAACCGGTGCGATAACACCAGCGATTGTAAAAAGAAAAAGAGCACATACCCAATGAAAACGATCCACTTTTCTGTTCCCACTACCTGGAAGTAATTCAGGTTGATGATCAAAAACACCAGCAGCATTACACCACAACTCATTAAAGCAAATACTGCCCCTACCCGTTTAAATTTTACAGCCCTTATACAAATGAACAATGCAAAGGCTATATAAAAGAACATCACGCCCAGGAACGGCATTATGCCTTTGGTGAAGATCCGCGGTGGCATAACTAAAATAACCAGGCTGTAAAACAGGCAGATGTATACCACCGCATTCACAATAAACCGTTTGGCATCTTTGGGATATACACTTTGAAAATACCGGGAAAACAGGGCTACCCCAAGGGTAAGCGTCAAATATTCCAATCGAATGGTCACAAACCAGCTCAGGTTGGGAAACACCGCATGCAACACATACACGCCGGTACCCACCATGCGGTAGCTGTAAACAATACAAAACAGCGAGAAATAAAGAATGGCTTTATCGCGGCTGCCAAAGGCATAAAACCCAAAAAAGAACAAGCCGCCCATAAACAAACAACCCGCCAGCAACACATCATAGGTTCGGTCGCGTTGTAGATTTAAGGTAAGTTTACTGCTTTCGCCGATGTACAGCTTTTTGTAAGGGCCGCCCTTGGTGTGCCAGAAATTGGCCACCTGTAACAACAAGTGCAGTGTATCTGTATCAGGGAGGTTAACGGTTTGGGTACACCAGAAAGGAACGGCGGTTTGCCGGGCCGTATCAGGTTTCCCGTTCGACGACAATAAGGAATCGTTTATAAACAACCGGTATGAGCAATACACATCGGTCATCAGCATGGCCAGGTGCGGTCGTTTTTTGGGTAACAGTATGGTCAGTGAATAGGTGGCATATCCTTCTACCGGCAGCGTTTGACCATGCAGTTTTACTTTATTCCAAAGAGAAGGGTAGGGTGCATAATCCGGGCCGGCAGAAACGGTATCGCCCGGTTGCAATAACCGGTGCCAGTAAAATTGCCAATCACCAATTAAAGGAGCCATTTGTTCCTGCAGATCCACCGATCGAAGGTCCAGCACGCCCTGGTGAGCCGTAACAGCAGTCAATGGTTCATCCTTTGCCAGGCAAGCAGGCAAACAGCCCCCTATAAAAAGGGCAACAAGCATGATCCATCTTACGTCTTTCATAACAACCGGTCAGGGCAATTTTCGGCAGGGTTCGCTATTCAAACGAATCACTATGAAAAAAATGATCGAAAGGCGGACAAATTATCACATTCAGGGGGATTGAAGAAATAATAGCTGTCCCTTGCCGGTAAAATTAAATATCATTCCACCTTTTTTAGGTATAATCACTTAAAACAATAGCCGTATTGATACATGTGCGGTTTTCTTCGGCTGCACATTAGAATAGTATTAAAATTGAAAAAGCCCCTCCCGACTGAGCCGAGGGGGCCTTTTACCTATTCAGTGTTTGTTATAATTATTTCTTAGGCTCCAGTAATTTGAAGAACTGATCGAGCTGAGGTAAGATCACGATGCGTGTTCTGCGGTTGGCAGCGCGGCCTGCAGGCGTATCGTTTGGTGCCACAGGTAAATATTCTCCGCGACCGGCAGCAGCAATATGGGCTGGATTTAAACCATATTGATTTTGCAGTATACGAACAACGGCTGTAGCGCGGTGCACACTCAGGTCCCAGTTGTCGAGCAGTACACCTTTGGCAAACTTCTGGTTATCGGTATGGCCTTCTACCATGAATTCGATATCAGGCTGGGCCTGTAAAACCTTGGCCACTTTGCCTAATACTTCAGTTGCTCTTGGAGTAATTACATAGCTACCGCTGTTGAACAACAGTTTATCGGAGATATCGATGTATACTACGCCTTTGTCAACTTTTACATTGATGTCTTCATCGGCCAGGTTGCCAATAGCGCCTTTAATGTTCATCACCAATGCCATGTTCAGTGAATCCTTACGCGCCATAGAAGCCTGTAGATCCTGGATATAAAGGTCTTTTGCACCAATGTTTTCCAGTGACTTTTTAATGCTTTCTGCCTGTGAAGAAGAAATAACTGAAAGGTCCTGCAGTTGTTTCAATGCCTGCGTATTGTTTTCTTTCAGGAATTCATTTTGTTTTTTCAAATTTTCTATCTCATTTTCCAGGGTGGTTTTATTGCGGGCATATTCAGCTTTTGCGTCTTCGCAGCCTTTCAGATCGCCCTGGAGTTTAGTATAGTTACCGCTCAGCTCATTATATTTTGCAATTTCGCCTTTGTATTTTTTTGAGCTAACACATGAAAAGAGTAACACAGAAGATAGTCCTGTAAATAACACCTGTTTACAATTCATATATATGTTGTTTTAAAAGTTTAGCCAAATACTTCAAGTCCATCCATCCTCTTTTACTGGCCCTGTACGCAAGTATTGTGCCGGTAGCCGCAAAGGTATTGCTGAAACCAATTAACAGCCCTGCAAATGGGTAGAAATCGGTAATTTAAGTTTGTTTTAAGTAATTTTTGGTGCTAACCTCTGCTATACAACGAATGTGACAATAATTTGTCAACGGGTGCAACCGGCGGATAGCAGGATCAGTCATGAAGAAGGTGTATCTGCAACGCTCCTCTTAAAAGCAATTACCCTTACTAACGGTAATTACTAAACGGTATTCTCTGGCTCACTTTTGTTTCCACCGGCAAAAGCCAACTCTACTATATGCTGACCAACAAGCCAAAGACATATAACTAATAATTATATGAATTCGCCTGCCTATTAAAAAAAGTACCACTAAGTGGTATTGATTGGTATTAGTAATATTTGTCACTTTGTTGTTCCACATGGGTTTCGGCCATTGCCTTTTCCTGAAGTAGTTTTCTCAGAAATTTCATGTGGGTAACCCTGCTACGTCGCGCTGGCAGGGTTTTTTGCAACCCCTTCCCACCAAAATAATTAGTGCGTCAATACTAAAATAATTAGTGTTGATAATATAATTTTCTCTACATTTGGCAATCGGTAAATTTGAAAGCATTAAAACAACCCATTATGGCAGAAAATGAAAAAGCAAAAGCGCTCAAGCTAACTATAGATAAAATTGAAAAGGATTTTGGTAAGGGAAGTGTGATGATGATGAATGAAAAGTCAACAGAACCTATGGAGGTAGTTTCTACCGGCTCCATTGGTTTGGATGTTGCGCTGGGGATAGGCGGTTTACCCAAAGGCCGTATCGTGGAGATTTACGGACCAGAATCTTCCGGTAAAACTACTATTGCAATCCACGTAATCGCAGAAGCCCAGAAAAAAGGCGGTATGTGCGCCATTATTGATGCGGAGCACGCTTTTGACAGCCTTTATGCCAGAAAACTGGGTGTTGATGTGGATAATCTGCTTATTTCTCAACCTGATTATGGTGAGCAGGCCCTTGAGATCGCTGACCGCCTTATTTTATCAGGCGCCCTGGATGTAGTGGTTATTGACTCCGTGGCTGCCCTGGTTCCAAAAGGTGAGCTGGAAGGCGAAATGGGTGACAGCAAAATGGGTTTACAGGCCCGTCTGATGTCTCAGGCCCTGCGTAAGCTTACCGCTACTATTAATAAAACAAATACCATTTGCATCTTTATTAACCAGCTGCGTGAAAAGATCGGCGTAATGTTCGGTAACCCCGAAACCACTACTGGTGGTAACGCCCTGAAATTCTACGCATCGGTTCGTTTGGATATTCGCCGCAGCGCACAAATTAAAGACGGCGATGAGGCCATCGGTAACCGGGTTAAAGTAAAAGTGGTAAAAAATAAAGTGGCTCCTCCTTTCCGTGCCGCAGAATTTGACATCGTATTCGGTGAAGGCATTTCAAAAATGGGTGAAATAATCGATATGGGTGTGGAACTGGGTATTGTAAACAAAAGCGGAAGCTGGTTCAGCTATAACTCCGATAAGCTTGGCCAGGGACGGGATGCAGTTAAAACATTATTAGGGGACAATCCTGAGCTCGCAAACGAAATTGAGACTAAGATCAGAGAGAAGGTTAAAGAAATGCGTGAAGCTTCTTAATTTGAAAATTAGCAGATGATTTCTAAGCGGTTTTCATTTGCTGATTTTTCAAATTGTTTCCAGGTTAGTTGAATTTATATGGGTTAGTAAGTAAATAGTCCCGGTTCGGCCGGGACTATTTTTTTGCAAATAACTTTCAGTAAAGGATCTATAGGGATCAAGTCAGATTGCTGGGGAATTATCGTTTTGGCTGTCATTACTTCCGCTATGGCTCCTCTTTGCATCCATCATGATGTCTCTCTTGCTTTTCTGCCGCCGGGAAGGAAATGAGGAAGGATTGAGATCGGATTAAGAACGAATGGTGAAAACTACTTATATCGGGTAGGTTAGTACGAGAGTTCTATAAAATAAAAAAGGGGTCTGAATAGAAATTCAACCCCGCTTTTAAAATCCAATATCCTATGAAAAACCGAGGTAAAAATAGTGTTGAAATCTGATATCTGCAATACCATTTTGTGGTAATAGTAAAAATACCAAGGTAATTCGAAGATTTAATAGCTGTTTCTACGTATAAATACATGCTTTATTTATACGCATAACGAGCAGATAATCAATTTGATATGTGTTGCTAAACAGATTGGTCGGGAAGAAAACTGTCGGCCGTCAGGAAAGTTATTGACATTTTCAAATAAATGGGGGTTGCGTTTGCTAGTATCGGTTGAGCATGTCCCAGCGGCGCTTCATTTAATTCTTCATCAATTTTTCCTGGGTAAGCAAACCTGTATTGTGGTTATTTATGCGAAGAAAATAAATGCCTTTTTCAAGCGCGGTTACATTCAGGGTTTGTAACCCCTGCATGTTATCGATACCCATTCGTTGTTTACCCGTGGCATCAACAATTTGAATATCGGCCACCGCCTCAGAACGGACAATTAAGATATTATCTACCGGGTTAGGATAGAAGCGAAAAGAAATATCGCCTGCGACCAACGCCTCTTTTGATTTTGAGAAAGTCTGTTGAAACCCATCCTTACCCGAAAAGCGTACCCGGTATAAACTTCGGCCCCGCGCCGGTGAATCGTCTACCCATTCATTATCGGGTTTTATGTCTGATTGTTTTATAACTGCCACTACCTCATACTCACGGCCACCACTGCTTCTTTCTATGGAAGCAAAGGTAAACGATGTATCTGCAGGCTGTTTCCAGTTTAAAATAACCTTCGAGTTGTCGCGAACGTTCAATGTAAGATCAGTTATATAAGCAGCAGTATCTGTAGAATCGGAGATGGCCATCGGTACTGCCGACGGTACTTCCTGCGCTGTACATACGTGTACAAGCAGGCATATTAAATATACCATAGCGCCTTTCTTCATTGAATTTAATGGGTCAACTTTCTGGAACTTCACTATTAACAATTACTGTGCCTGAGTGTGGAAAACGCTTAGCGCGCTAATAAAATTCAACCGCGGCAGTTAAAGTTTTTCAAAAAGTCAATTACCTTGTTCCCGCTTATAAAATACAACCTAGAACATAAGTCTATGCTTAGAGTAAGAAAATTAAATGCCCGTAAACGTATTGCACTGGTAGCACACGATAACAAGAAGAAAGACCTGATTGAATGGGCAGAGTTTAATAAGACCGTACTGGCCCGGCATGAATTATTTGCCACCGGCACAACGGGTAAATTGCTCGAGAACAGTCTCGACCGTCCGGTGAAAGCCTTACTCAGCGGGCCTTTAGGCGGCGATCAGCAAATTGGCGCCCTTATCGCCGGCGGCGACCTGGATGTGCTGATCTTTTTTTGGGACCCCATGGAAGCACAGCCACACGACAGCGATGTAAAAGCATTATTACGGGTAGCCATTGCCTGGAATGTGATTGTTGCCAATGACCGCGCCACTGCCGACTTTATTCTCACTTCTCCACTTATGAGTGAAGAGTACATGGTTAATATCCCCGACTATACTTCTTACCTGAACCGGAAAATTTAACGTTTAATATAGCTTCCGGCCCTACCCGGGGTGCCAACACCCTGAACTTTTAAAAGCCAGATTCGTTTATAATAAACCGCACCCTTTCCAAAGATTACACACTTTGGAAAGGGTTAAGGCGGTAAATTTGAGTATATACTATGGCTTTTAAATTACACGCTCCATACCAACCATCCGGCGATCAGCCGGAAGCCATTCGTCAGCTTGTAACCGGGCTGGGCGATGGTGAACAGTTTCAAACCCTGTTAGGGGTAACCGGTTCCGGTAAAACCTTTACCGTTGCCAACGTTATTCAACAGGTACAAAAACCTACACTGGTACTTACCCACAACAAGACCCTGGTGGCCCAGTTGTACGGCGAGTTCAAACAGTTCTTTCCCGAGAACGCAGTAGGCTATTTTGTTAGTTATTATGATTACTACCAGCCCGAAGCTTACATGCCGGTAAGCGATACCTATATCGAAAAGGACCTGAGTATCAACGAAGAACTGGATAAACTGCGGCTGCAGGCGACCACAGAACTGCTCAGCGGCCGTCGGGATATAATAGTTGTTGCTTCAGTTAGCTGTATCTATGGTATTGGTAACCCTGCAGAATTTGAAAACGGGATCATTCGAATTCACCAGGGACAGGTAATCAGCCGTCAGGGCTTTTTACATGCACTGGTGAATTCCCTGTACATGCGCAGTACGATCGATTTTAACCGGGGTAACTTCCGGGTGCAAGGCGATACGGTTGACATCAACCTGCCTTACGTCGACTTCGGCTATCGCGTAACCTTCTTTGGCGATGAAATAGAAAGCATTGAAAGTATTGATATAAAGACCAATAAGCGTATTGGCGTGGTGGATAATGCCGCCATTTTCCCGGCCAACCTGTACCTGGCGCCAAAAGACATCATACAAACCATTCTGGCCGAAATTCAGGATGAAGCGGCCTCCCAGGTAGAATACTTTAAAAGCGTTGGAAAATTCATTGAAGCCCAACGTCTTAACGAACGGGTGAACTATGATGTGGAAATGATCCGCGAGCTGGGTTATTGTAATGGGGTTGAAAACTATTCCCGCTTCTTCGACCGCCGGCATCCTGGTACCCGGCCATTCTGTTTGCTCGATTACTTCCCCAAGGACTTTTTATGCGTGATCGATGAAAGCCACCAAACCGTTCCGCAGGTAAGCGGTATGTATGGGGGCGACAGAAGCCGCAAACTGGTGCTGGTTGATTATGGGTTCCGCCTGCCATCCGCCCTGGATAACCGGCCATTGAACTTTCATGAGTTTGAGTCCATGCTCGATCAAACCATCTTTGTTTCAGCCACACCTGGAGATTATGAACTGGAGAAAACCGGTGGCGTAGTGGTAGAACAGGTGGTTCGTCCCACAGGTTTGTTAGATCCACCCATTGAAATCCGCCCCAGTGTGAACCAGATCGATGACCTGCTGGATGAAATTGATAAACGCGTTACCAAAGGCGACCGTGTACTGGTGACTACCCTTACCAAACGCATGGCCGAAGAAATGGACAAGTACCTGCACCGTATAAATATAAAGTCGAAATACATTCATAGTGAAGTAGATACCCTGGAGCGGGTGGAGATCTTACGCCAATTGCGCCTGGGCGAGATCGATGTACTGGTGGGGGTGAACCTGTTAAGGGAGGGCCTCGACCTGCCGGAGGTTTCGCTGGTAGCCATTCTGGATGCAGACAAAGAAGGTTTTCTGCGTAATGAAAAGTCACTTACCCAAACTGCAGGCCGTGCCGCCCGTAACGTAGACGGCCTGGTGATCTTTTACGCAGATACCATGACGGAAAGTATGCAACGTACTATTGATGAAACAACCCGCCGCCGCGAAAAACAAATTGCCCATAATACCTTACATGGTATTACGCCCAAAACGGTAATTAAATCGCGCGACCAGGTTTTTGCACAAACATCGGTGTTGGATATCAAAGGGTATGATCCTAACAATCCACATGCAATAGCACCAAGTGAAGACCTGGTGACCCACGCGGCAGAAGAGCAGGTAGTGTATCAAACCATTCCGCAGATGGAAAAAGCTATTACCAAAACAAAGAAGGAAATGGAAAAAGCGGCCCGCGACCTTGACTTCATGGAAGCAGCCCGTCTTCGCGATGAAATGTTTTCGCTGCAAAAACAGTTGCAGGAAATGAAAGGGTAAATTGACACTCGATATTTTCCCAATAACAAATAGAAATATTTGCAGGGTTACCGTGTGCTATATACTATTTCTATTAATGCACCGTTTTTAGATCGTTCAAAATTAACCCCTAAATCCAATACTTTGTATTATGAGATCCCGTCGCCGTATGCGTCGCCGCTTACTTAATGTATTTGCATTTGCCTTTCTGGCATTTGCTCTTTGGTTGTTTAAGTCTGCAAAACCAGAACCCGCACCAACCTTCCACCCAATGAAGCCAATTACCGGGGTGCATGGTGCAACAGCGTCTCTGCATAAGACAAATTAATAAAACAACAGCAAGTCGGAATTAAGGTAATCATTCTCCATACACCTGAATAGCAACAGGTGGGGAAGACCTCCAATATTAAGTTAATTAGCCATCGGGTTATATACCGGTATAACTATCGGGCCGATGGGCTAATTAACCAATTTTTTTAGCAATTTAGTCCCTACCTTCGGGGCAATTGTGAATTATAATTGGAGGATACCATATGGAGAATCAATCTACTGAAAAGAAAGTCTTTTTGCTCGACGCCCTGGCGCTGATCTTTCGCGCGTACTATGCATTGATCCGCAACCCGCGAATAACTTCAAAAGGAAAAAATACCAACGCGCAGTTTGGTTTCATCAATACCCTGCTTGACCTGATCAATAACCAAAAGCCAACCCACATGGCTGTTTGTTTTGATACGCAGGCCCCCACCGAACGGCATACAGAATTTGCTGAGTATAAGGCCAATCGCCAGGAAGCACCGGAAGACCTGCTGGCAGCCATTCCCGATATAAAAAGAATAATCCGCGGTTTTAATATCCCCGTACTGGAAGTAGACGGCTTTGAAGCTGATGACGTTATTGGTACCCTGAGTAAAAAAGGGGCCGCTGCCGGATACGTGGTATACATGGTAACTCCTGATAAGGATTATGGCCAGTTGGTGGATGGTAATATAAAAATTTACAAACCCGGTTACCAGGGTGGTGATGCGGAGATCCTCGGTGCCAAAGAAGTATGTGAAAAATGGAATATCAAAGATGTACACCAGGTTATTGACATCCTTGGTTTAATGGGCGATGCGGTGGATAACATCCCCGGTATTGCCGGTGTGGGCGAGAAAACTGCAGCGAAATTACTGGCTGAATATGGCACGCTGGAAAATGTACTTGAAAATGCCGATAAAATAAAAGGAGCCCTGGGCGAAAAAGTACGCAATGGCCGGAACGCCGCTATCCTGTCTAAAAAACTGGCCACCATTATCACCGATGTGCCCATCGAATTTCATGAAGAAGATTTCAAATTAAAAGACTGGAATCGCGACCAGCTGAAAGAGGTATTCACTGAGCTGGAGTTTAAAACAGTGGCCAAACGCATTCTGAATGAAGACATCTCGATCGTTCCGGGCGCTGTTCCACAAGGGGTTCAAACCGACCTCTTTGGCCAGCCGGTGGAAACAGGAAAATCAAAAGCCGCTAAAGCAGAACAAACAGACGAGGCTGGTGATACCGACCGTGCTGTAGACGGTGACATCGTTCACGCCGGTAAAAACATTCATAATACACCGCACCAATACCGCACCATCCAGGAAGATGCTGCTATTAAAAGCCTTATAAAAGAACTACTCGAAGAAAAAGAGATCTGTTTTGATACCGAAACCACAGGCATAGACGCCAATGATGTGGAGCTGGTGGGCATGAGCTTTTCATACAAACCCGGTGAAGCGTACTACATCCCCTGCCCGGCAGATCAGGAAGCAACCCGCGCCATTCTAAAACAATTTGAACCTGTTTTCAACAGGGAAGATGTACTGTGGATTGGCCAGAACCTGAAATACGATATGCTGGTGATGAAGTGGTACGGTTATGAATTAAAAGGGGAAACCTTTGATACCATGCTGGCCCATTATGTAATAGAACCCGATGGGAAACGCAGCATGGATATGCTCAGCGCTCAATTCCTGGGTTATGAACCAGTGCACATTGAAGAATTGATTGGCAAGAGGGGTAAGAACCAGCTGAACATGCGGGATGTAGCCGTTGACAAAATCAGTGACTACGCCGCGGAAGATGCCGATATTACCTTACAATTGAAACAGGTATTGTCGCCGCTTATCAAAACCAAAGAAGTAGAAAAAGTTTTCAGCGAAGTAGAAAACCCGCTGGCAAAAGTGTTGATGGGTATGGAATACGAAGGTGTTAAAGTTGACGTTGACTTTTTACGCGAATATTCAAAAGAACTGGAACGCGAAGCCGCCAAAGCAGAAGACAATGTGTATGAACAGGCCGGCGTTAAGTTCAATCTGGCATCGCCCCGCCAATTGGGTGAAGTGCTTTTTGAAAAATTAAAACTCGATCCCAAAGCCAAGAAGACAAAGACCGGTCAATATGCTACAGGTGAAGATGTGTTGCTGAAACTCGCGAACCAGAACAAGATCGTTGAAGACATCCTGGCGTTTAGAGAACTCACTAAATTGAAATCTACCTACGTAGATTCCCTGCCTGAGCTGATCAATCGTAAAACCGGCCGGGTGCACACCTCTTATGCACAGGCTGTTGCCGTAACAGGCCGCCTATCCAGCAACAACCCGAACCTGCAAAACATACCTGTTCGTACAGAAAGAGGCCGCGAGATCCGCAAAGCATTTATTCCCCGCGACAGCAACCGGATATTGATCTCGGCCGACTATTCGCAAATTGAATTGCGCATTGTTGCCGGTATCAGCGGCGACCCGGCCATGTGCGAAGCCTTTAAAAAGGGCGTTGATATCCACACTGCCACTGCCGCAAAAGTATACGGTGTAGAAGAATCGGCAGTAACCAAGGAACAACGGTATAAAGCCAAGAGTGTGAACTTCGGTATCATCTATGGTCAGGGCGCGTTTGGTTTGGCTGATAACCTCGGCATCAGCCGTACCGAAGCCAAAGAGATCATCGACAATTATAAAAAGCAGTTTGCGGGCATCCAAAAGTATATGGATGACACCATCAACTTTGCCCGCGAAACCGGTTATGTACAAACCATCATGGGTCGTAAACGCTGGTTGCGCGATATCGGTTCTTCCAACTTTACCGTGCGTGGATTTGCCGAACGAAATGCCATCAACTCGCCCATTCAGGGTACAGCGGCCGATATGATCAAACTGGCGATGGTGAAGATCTACCACGAATTCCGCAAGCATAATTTCGAATCGAGAATGATCCTGCAGGTGCATGATGAATTAGTGTTTGACGCAGTGAAAGAAGAAGTAGACATCATTAAACCCATTATTCTGGAATGTATGCGCAGCGCACTGCCATTACCCAATGAAGTGCCTGTAGAAGCAGAAGTAGGAACAGGTTTCAACTGGCTCGAAGCCCACTAATCATATTAACACCCTTCGACCCGGCTCCGGGTCGAAGGGCCTTTCTACAATAGTAAGGATATGCAACTCCCCATCTATCTTATAGCCACAGTATGGACCGACGAGGAAAGCTGTTTGAGCATTCCAGCGCTTGCAGAGCCCGTTACGCGCCCCTGGAGCGTTACGCCGGATAACTTCAACCGGGATTTTCAACGGCAAACAAAGACCTTTTACAGCACTACAGCCCGTATGATCCAGCACGAGTACGACCAAACCGAAGGCTTGCTGTACCTCGATTACCTGAAGCCATTAAAACGTAAATTATTACAGGGCAAACTGGAAAAAATATCCAAAGGACTGGTAAAAGCCAAATACCCCATGAAGTTTATAAAGTAAACATTGACGCTACTTTTTGCCAGATGTCACCGGCAATCAGGTCAGGTGTACGATTGCCATCAACAGAAAATATCTTTTCTTCATTCTTTAGCTTTTCAAACGCTTCCATATATTTTGAACGCACCAGTTTCAGGTTATCGAGCGTTTCGAACAACTCGATATTGTCCCTGTTGGCGTGTAACCGTTGCATACTTGTTTCGGGAGCAACATCGATGAAGATATTCACATCCGGACGAAGGACACTTGCGCTCATGGCATTGGCCTGTATCACCCAGTCTATGTCCATATGCGCCCCCTGATAAGCGTAGGAAGAAAAATAATAGCGGTCCATGATCACCGTGTACCCCTCCTCCAGCTTTTTCACAATACCATATTCTTCATTTAATAAATGATCAAGACGATCAGCCACAAACAAACCTGCAATTATCCGATAGTCGGCTTTGGTATGTCCCTTCAGAATATCTCTGATCATTTTACCGATTGGGTTATTGGTAGGTTCAAAGGTGCTGTATACTTTGTGTCCCTGATTACTCAGTTGTTCGGTAAGTAGTTTGGTCTGCGTACTTTTTCCGCTGCCATCGATCCCTTCCAGGGCAATAAAAAGATTATTCCGGTGTTTCATAACTCGTTCAAAAATACACGTAAAAGACTAAATGACAGTACACCCTGGTGCCCTTGTTAAAAAGTCATTAACTTGGGCACCGAAACTACACCCCTTTAACGTTTGTTTTGTCTAATGTTTTGCAAAAGCTGAGGTCATTTATAAACCTGCAATTGTAACTACCGTCTATTGGTAGTAAATTAACATAAGAATTGCCCTATACATTCTATCAAAAATAAAAATTCCCGTATGAAGATTTTTACACTTGTGGCCGTAGTGGTGGGTAGTATGATCACTCACCTTGTTATGGCCCAGGAAAACTGGCCCAAAACAGCAACTACTTCTGAAGGGACCATCGTAAAGCTATATCAATGGCAACCTGAGTCGTTTGAAGACAATACATTAAAAGCGCACGCCGCTATTTCTGTGTTGGAAAATGGGAAAACAGAACCAGTGTTTGGTGTAGCCTGGTTAAAAGCCACTACAGAAACCGCCGGTTCGCAGGTTAACGTTAAAAGCATTTATATCACCAACATTAAATTGCCTGGTGAAACAGACGATGATAAACTGGATGGTATTGCCAATGTCCTGGAAGACAAAACACCTTCCTGGGACATTTCCTTTCCACTCAGTGATCTGCAGACCTCACTCGATCTGAATAAACAGCAAACCAGCCTCGCCAGTCAGATCAACAATACGCCTCCAAAAGTTATTTACACCAACGTTCCCTCCATCCTGGTTTCAATTGACGGCGATCCCAAGCTGCAATCGAACAAAGACTGGGGTGTTGAAGCGGTGGTGAATACGCCGTTTGTGCTCGTAAAAAACCACGACAGCAAATACTATTTATACGGCGGCAAACACTGGTACACTGCTCCGGCTGCTACCGGTCCATATAAGATCATCACCGAAATTCCTTCTAATCTTTCGAAAATAGAAACACAGATCAAAGAAGCCGATAAGAAAAACAATACGGAAGATGGAAAAGAAAGCGACGATAATACCATTTACAATATTGTGGTAACAACCGAACCGGCAGAATTGATCCAGTCAAAAGGCGAAGCGAACTTTGCAGCAGTAGAAGGCACCGGCTTGTTGTATGTGTCCAACTCTGAGAACGATATTTTCATGGACATCAATTCACAACAGTATTACGTATTGCTTTCAGGCCGCTGGTATACTTCAAAAACCCTCAGCGGCAACTGGAAGTTTGTGGAAGCCGATAAACTGCCTGCTGAGTTTGCCAAGATCCCTAAAGGTTCACCCAAAGACAATGTGCTGGCAAGTGTAGCTGGGACCGAACAGGCAAATGATGCCGTTGAAGATGCGCAGCTACCACAAACAGCCAAAGTTGAACGTAACAAAGCAAAAGCAGATATCAATTATGACGGTGACCCGGAATTTGAAGCAATTGACGGTACTGACATGTCGTATGCAACCAATACCTCCGGCTCTGTGATCCGCGCCAATGGCCGGTATTATACGGTTGACGATGGCGTTTGGTTTGAGTCGAACAATGCTGCCGGTCCATGGGCAGTAAGTGTAAACCGTCCTGCCGCCGTGGCACTGATTCCCCCCCGTTACCCGGTATATTACATGAAATATGTGTATATCTACGACGTAACTCCAGACTATGTGTACATGGGTTATACGCCTGGTTATTTGAATGCTTATGTATATGGTCCAACTGTAGTTTATGGTACTGGTTACTATTACCGTCCCTGGTATGGACATTATTACTATCCACGTCCATATACCTGGGGCTTCGGTATCCGTTACAACCCCTGGTTTGGCTGGGGCTTTGGCGTAGGCTTTGGTTACGACTGGTTTAATGTCAGCATTGGTTTTGGTGGTGGTTATCCCTATGGTTATTATGGCTGTGGTGGCTGGTGGGGCCCACGTGTTTATCGTCCCTGCTACTACGGACCTTCTTATTACTACCGCGGCGGATATTATGGTCACAACAGTTACTACTCCTATCGCAGCCACTCTAATGTCACTATCGTAAATAATTATTACTCCAATACGAATATCTATCGTAACAGAGGCGGCGTGGTTACAAGAACTTATTCCGGATACAACAGACCATATACCGGGGGCCGCTATGTTGGAAATCCAGGTTATGGCCGTAATGGTTATGGACGTAATGGTTATAGCAACAATGGTGGTTATGGCCGCAATGGTTATAACAACGGGGGCCGTTTTGGTTCAGGAAATTATAACAACAATGGTGGCTTTACCAGAGGCAACAACACCGGTGGCAGACCTGTTACTTCGCCTGGTGGCAGAACGGTTACAACGCCCAATGGCGGTAACCGGGTTTGGACTAATCCGCGTAATTCAACCGGATTTTCGAATCCTGGCGGCAACCGTACGTTTAACGGCAACAGCAATAACCTGCCCCGTTCAGGCGATCGCTTTCAGGCACCGGACAACCGTCCGCAACGCACCTTCGAGATGCCATCCCGGGGCAACAACAGCAGCGGCAATGGCAACTATGGCAGCAGACCTAACCCCCAACCACAAGGTGGTGGCTTTTCACGAAGCAGTGGTAACTTCGGCAGCAGGCCAGGTACACAACCACAGGGTGGCGGTGGTTCAATACCACGTAGCGGCGGCAGCTTTGGCGGCGGCGGTGGCAGCCCCAGAACTTATAGCCCACCCAGTCGTGGTGGATCATCAGGATCTGGTGGCGGTGGCAATGGCGGTGGCCGCATAAGACGCGGCGGATAAATAAAATGTTGTAAAAACTTATTTTGCAGTCCTCCCCTTTAAACGGGAGGACTTTTTTTGTGCCTGCCAGTCAAAGAAAGTGACAACACGTTATAACCTTCTGAAATACTATCAGTAGTACATTATGCAATTTGAACATCTCTTGCCCGGGCGCCTTATCCATCTGGAAAGGCTTACCTATAGTCACATCCCTGAACTGGAAACGATAGCTATGGATGAAAAGATCTGGGAAAATCTTCCGTATAAAATTAAGGGTAAAGCTGGTTTTGACGTTTTTGTAAAAGAGCTGCAAACAAGTAATCTGAACAACCAGCAGATTACGTATGTGATCCGGAATACAACAACCAGGCAGGTATGTGGCAGTACAGGTTTTATTAACATAGACGTTAGTAATCAACAACTGGAAATAGGGCCTACCTGGCTTTCACCAACTGTTTGGGGTACAAAGATTAACATAGAAAGTAAATATGTACTATTGACTTATTGTTTTGAAAAATTGCAGTGCATGCGGGTCGAATTCAGAACAAGAGCAACCAATATACGATCGCAAAAAGCCATAGAAAAGATCGGCGGCATCAAAGAAGGTGTACTAAGGTGCCATCGAAAAAATGAGGATGGAACGTTTCGCAATACAATTTTGTACAGCATAATCAAACCGGAGTGGCCATCTACCAAAATGTTACAGGAAGCGTTGATTTGTAAATGATTGCTAATGGGTTTTTTGTAGGTAAACATTTCACTATTCCGGAAATATTTTTGATCTTTCGGCGTTCTTTTTACAGAAACTCGTTTCTGTACTTATACCCTTAATCTTATACTATGAAACGAATTTTGGCTTTATGCGTGGTTTGCTTTTTTTTCATTTATACACTATACGCCCAATACGACACTTCGCAGTTTACGGGTTTGTGGGTGCTGCAGTCTGTTAAATTCAAACAACCTGTTGATCTCAATAAAGATGGTTATCGTTCATCCGATGCATTTTGGGAATTTGATGAATGCAGAAAAGACCAGCAAATTGAATTGTTTCCCGATAACAGTGCTAAAACTTATTTAGGTACTTCCAAAACCGGATGCACCAATGAGGTAAAGCAATACCGGTGGAACCTGAAAGAAGAACTGGTTAAAGAAGTGAAGTATGAACTGGGCAAAAGAGTGGTTGATGAAAGACGGCCCACTGTATTAAAGTTGAACGATGTCACCGGCACCGATGCCAAGGTTTTTGTTGTAATAGGTGTTGATGAAAGTATACTTACCCTGAAAGGATTGGTTAAAACCAGTGCCAACTCAACTGAAGAAGCCATTCTTATTTACAGGAAAAGAAAGAAGTAATAGGTAAAAAATATTATTATACCACTATCGCAAACGGCTATCTGTGTTTTTACATAGATAGCCGTTTTAATTAAGATTGAAAGGATAGCTGTAATTTCACAATAAATATGGACCCAGTAATCTTTTATTGTTACGATGCTTATTGCAACTGGTGTTATGCCTTTAGCCCCATTATGCAACGGATAACAAAGGAATATAGCAACCAGGTACAATTTGAAGTGCTTTCAGGTGGCATGATCCTGCCTGAAACGCCCAAGCCAATAAGCGTAATGGCTGAATACTTTTTAAACAATTGTAAAGCAGTAACAGAAACTACAGGTACTGTATTTGGTGAAGACTTTCTTTGGCATATCAAAAAGCCTGAGTTAAGCGACTGGTTCCCCAACTCTGAAAAACCAGCCATTGCCCTGTGTGTTTTTAAAGAATACCATCCAGATAAACAGGTGGCTTTTGCAGCCGACCTGCAATATGCTTTACAATTTGAAGGGCGGGATTTGGATGATAATGAAGCCTACCGGCATTTACTTGAAAAATATGCAATCCCTGTGGACGAATTCTATAATCTGCTAAAAGACCCGGTTTATAAAGAGAAGGCACACGAAGAATTTGACATCTGCAAACAGCTCCAGGTAAAAGGTTACCCCCAGGTATTATTGCAGATCAACGAATCGAAATTTGTTTTGCTGGCATCGGGTTATACCGAATATGAAGTATTGAAGAGCCGGATTGAAAGCGCCCTGCACGACTTAACAGCCGCTAAATAAGGATCTGATTCGCGTAGGAGGGTCTTTTATACAGCCGGTTTTAGATTATTGCCAAATGCACCTAATTTGGTGAAAATTCATTTTATGCGGAAGCTGTATCTTATTGCCGGCTCTTTAATAACACTCCATACCGCCTGTGCACAAACTTCGGCACATATGGATTTTGAAAGGTATACCCCCACCTCGACCCTGGTTGTGCCTGCACATGTTTTAACCCATGCCCGTTTTCCGTTTATCGATGTGCATAACCACCAGAATAACATGTCGCCATCTGCCCTTAAAGACCTGGTAAAGGACATGGATAAACTGAACATGGCCGTAATGGTGAACCTCAGTGGCGATAATGGCAACCGGCTTCAAAACAAGATCGACAACATTCGCTCCACCTCCGCCAAACGGTTTATTGTTTTTGCCAATATCAGCTTCGGGGGTATTGGTGAACCCGGCTGGACGGAAAAAGCCGTAAAACAACTGGAAGACGACGTAAAGTACGGCGCCAATGGCCTGAAGATCTTCAAAAACCTGGGCCTGTCGGTAAAAGACAATACCGGTAAACGGGTGCCGGTTGATGATCCCAGGCTGGATGCTATTTGGGAAAAATGCGGCGAGTTAAAAATACCGGTACTGATACACACAGCCGATCCCAAACCCTTTTGGGATCCTGAAGATGAACACAACGAACGCTGGCTGGAAATCGCTTCACACCCCGGCCGAAAAAGGGGTGACGACGACCCTGCCCCCTGGGAAATGCTGATTGAAGAACAGCACCGGATGTTTAAAAAGCATCCCAAAACCACATTTATTGCAGCGCATTTTGGCTGGTATCCCAATAACCTGGGTAAGCTGGGCCAGTTGTTAGATGAAATGCCCAATGTAATGGTGGAATTTGGTGCCGTAATCGCAGAATTGGGTCGCCAGCCACGCATGGCCCGGCAGTTCTTCGAAAAATACCAGGACCGTATTCTGTTTGGAAAGGACAGTTGGGTGCCGGAAGAATACACCACCTATTTCAGGGTGCTGGAAACAGAAGATGAATACTTTCCTTACCACAAAAAATACCATGCATTCTGGGCCATGTACGGCATGGGCCTGCCTGATACAATTTTGAAGAAAGTATATTATAAAAACGCATTGCGAATTATTCCGAATATCGACAGGTCCGCTTTTCCGGCAGATTGATCATTTACCGTTTCATTCTTCGTTTAGTGTGTTCCGTTGCATAGCAAAGCACATAAAGTACGCGCTTCATCTCCTTTTTCATCAGGCTGCATTACGGCTTCGTCGGGCATTAACTGATACTTATCAGTTTTCCCATTGGTACTTTTTTTGATATAGTAATTTTAATAAAAACTAACAGCATGAAAAAGCTCACCATTACGGCCTTAGCCGTACTGTTTGTAATGAACAGTTTTACTGCCAGTGCGCAAACGCAGGAGGAGATGAAAGCGTGGACAGATTATATGACGCCTGGTGATGTACATAAAATGATTGCCAAATGGGATGGAAAATGGAATGGGGACGTAACCATGTGGATGCAGCCCGGTGCACCGCCTTCTAAAAGTACCTCAACCTGTGTAAATAAGATGGTGATGGGTGGCCGTTATCAACAAAGCAACCATTCCGGTAATATGATGGGAAAACCGTTTGAAGGCCAGGGCACCTTAGCCTGGGACAACGCACGTAAAATGTTTATCAGTACCTGGATAGATAATATGGGAACAGGGGTTATGTACATGGAAGGCACCTGGGACGATGCCTCAAAAAGTGCCACCTTCAAAGGTAAAACCGTTGACCCTACCACTGGCAAAGACATGGATGTAAAAGAGATCTTTACGGTAATGAACGACAATTCACAGAAAATGGAAATGTTTATGTCGCAGAATGGACAGGAATTCAAAACGATGGAAATATTGTTTACAAGAGCCAAATAAAGTGAACGTTTAACGAAGTAAAAAGGGCCTCCCGATAAAATCGGGAGGCCCTTTTTAATATATAACTTTCAACGCCTAACTATTCAACATCCGTTGCAACTGCTCATTTTTATTGCGCAGGTCTATACCACCCTCCATCATCGACTTCAGGTTTGCCAGGTAAAACGTCCAACCGGTTTTACAACCAACATGATAGTTTTGCTTCCCGTTTTCATCGGTGGGAATATCTTCCTGCGTTAATTCAACTATATGTTCCCCGGCTTCTTCTTTTATCTGAACGGAGCAAATACCAGCGTTGCCAAAACTGAATTTAAAAAAGTCTTCATGGTTCAATTCAAGTATTTGCCCATATTCAACACTATTATCGTCGTAACCATACCAGAGCCACTTATACGTATCGCCCACCACTACTTCTTCATCAGCCGGTCGTTCGCTACCGTTCTTATTTTTGTACTCACACAGGCGTAAAAACCAGCTTTCCATACCGCCGCGGGTAGCCCAGGCAAGGTATAACCTTTCTACCGGCGCACTGATGTTAATACGGGTTGTAAATCGGCTCCAGTCAATCGATGACATATATCAGGGTTTAAGGTGTTACGGGCTTATGCTAGGCCGGCATGGAATGCAAACCAATTCGGTTTCCCTCGCTATCAACAAAAACCGCCATGAAGCCATATTCAGGTGTAATCTCAGTTTTGGGCATCATTATCTTGCCACCGGCGGCTTCTACTTTGTCCAGTACCTTTTGAACATCCGGGTTGCCATTCAAATAGATCAGGGCGCCTTCTGTTGCTGACGGCTTATGAAACTCACCACCGGTATCAACCACTGCACCACCAATGCCCGTCATAGGGTCATCGATGGGAAACATGCGCATTTTAATATTGGGCATATCCATAGGAACTAGCTGAATACCAAAAATAGCTTCATAAAACTTTTGTGCACGGTCAAGATTGGTTGCCGGAATTTCGAACCAGCTGATAGCGTGGGTCATAATGTAGAAAGTTTTAAGTAATTAATAAATAAACCTTGAAGGTATTTTTATGAACATGATAATTCCGCAGCCTGTTCACCCACACCCTCAAGGCCCTTTCATGACTATACTGAAGTTAATAACATTCCAATTAAAAAAATATGACTACCTGTTAACTCTTCTACCGCCACGCACCAATAATAGCGCCCATTAAGATCAGCGCTACCACACTATAAAATCCATTAATAAAGATCAATCGCCAGGGTTTTAATTCAAACAGGCTGTGAATAGCAATAGCGCAGAACGTCCAGATGCCGGCAAGAAAACCAGCCGTAGCACCCCAGGTAATATCGGCTTTTGCAGCACAGTTTGTGGGACAATCTGCCGGGGTTGCCAGGAACATTGCCAGGTTAACGGCCATCAATAAGGAGAATAGGAGGGTAAAGCCGAATACCTTGCCCTTGTTGCCCCCTTTTCTTATTTGTTCTTCCGTAAAATTGTTGTCCTTCATCCAGGCCCTGCCAAATAAACCGGGTGAATACCAGATGCCGCCAACTACAAAAGAAGAAATACCGGCAACCAGCACCGCCCACCAGTTTATTTCGTTCATTGTCATAAGAAATTAGTTTTGAAATGGGTAGCCTTAACTGGTTTATGGTTATTTCAAATCTATTTCCTAATTTTTACGCAATCAACTAAAAGGGAATCAGGCTGGAAAAGCAGGCGATCAATATCAATAATAAGCCGATAAAAAAATCAACCGGCGTTGAACGATTGAATGATATCGGTTTCCGGGTAATACTTATCCCGGCATTTGGCGTGGCCATTCCATTGGTCTCGGGCATGATGAATCACCTTGCATTAAATCCCTGGAAATTCAAACTCAGTTTTCTCTTCACCATTGGTATTTCCTTTCTTATTTGGGAGGGAAACCGTTATTTGTTATTCACTTTGCGTAGTTATTTCGACTGGTTCAATAAACCAGTACGAAAGATAGTTGTGCTTGTGCTGGCCATTTCATTTTACACCATTCCCATTACGGCCCTGCTGCTGGTGATCTGGTATAATTTATTCAACGCAGGTATCATTAACTGGGACCAGATAAAAACTACCAGCCTGGTGGTAATGATCTGTGTCTTGTTCATTACCCATATTTATGAAACTGTTTTTTTAGTACGGGAAGCAGAAAGCGAAAAATTAAAAAAAGAACAACTGGAAAGGGCCCGCGCAGAAGCGGAGCTGGAAGCGCTCAAGAACCAGATAGACCCGCATTTTATATTCAATTCGTTGAACACCCTCTCGCACCTGATTGAAAAAGATGCCGCCAAGGCCAAACAGTTCAACGATAACCTGGCAGATGTATACCGCTATATTCTTCAAAACAAAGCCCGTGAACTGGTGCTGCTGCATGAAGAACTGTTATTCCTGAACGATTACTTTTCTTTGTTGAAGATCCGGTTTGAGCAGGCGGTACAATTGCAGATACATATAGATCCCGTTGTGCATGATCTATATTTAATACCTCCCATCTCATTGCAGATCCTGGTTGAAAACGCCATTAAGCACAATGAGTTTTCCGACGCCATTCCCCTGGTAATTACTATTGAAATGCAACACGACGAGTTGATCATACACAACCAGGTAAGGAAAAAAATATTACGAAAAGCATCATCGCGTATTGGTTTACACAACCTGGGCGAACGCTATAAATTAACAACCAGTAAAGAGATCAGTGTGCGGGAATCGGCCAGCGACTTCACGGTCTCCTTACCCATTTTAAAAATTGCCTGATATGAACTGTGTCATAATTGAAGACGAAAAGCCAGCAGCAGAAAAATTACTCTCCTTACTGGCGTTATGTAATCAACAGGTATATGTTGAGATTGTATTGGGCAGTGTTAAGGAGGCCATCAGCTGGTTGCAGGAGCATCCGACCCCTGAATTGATATTTATGGATATTGAGCTCAGCGATGGGTTGTCTTTTAAAATTTTTGAAGAAATAAACGTAGAATGCCCGGTTATTTTTACCACGGCCTATGATGAATACTGGCAGGAAGCATTTGAATATAACAGCATTGATTATTTGTTGAAGCCCATAAAGCCGGAGAAGCTGGAGGCAGCCCTTAATAAATACCAGAAGTTGAAACAGCATTTTATCGGTTATAAGGCCCTGGCCAACTGGCCGGTTACCCAACCCCCAACAGGAGGAATCGCAGGATTTAAAAAACGCTTCCTGGTTAAACGCGGCACTGATTACATCAGTATCAAGGCAGAAGAAGTGGCTTATTTTTATGCCACCCACAAACTGGTATGTATGGTTGACAGCAGCGGGCAAAAGTTTATTATGGACCAGTCCCTGGCCGATATTGAAACCCAGGTTGATCCGGCTGCTTTTTACCGGGTGAACCGTAAATACCTGGTCAATATGAGCGCCATCAAACGAATAAAGGCCTATCCCAAAAGCAAGCTGTTGCTGGAAGTGGTGCCCCTGGTCACAGAAGATATTATCATAAGCCAGGAAAACGCAGCAGCGTTTAAACAATGGATGGGGCAGTAGGCCCGCCTACGGCACAAAAAAACCTCGATCTCAAAGACCGGGGTACATCCTATAACGTGTGCATCAAAGCCATTAGTTGTTGCCGCCGCCGTTTCCACCACGACCGCCGCCGCCACGCTGAGGACGGGTGGCAGGCTCTATCGTTTCTTTCCATTTCTTAAACTGCTCGTCGGTATAGATCTTTTTCAGCTTTTCGTCGCGATCACCGGCCAGTTTCATTATTTTTTCGCGAATGGCATCCCGGTCGGGGGCGCCGCCACCGGCACGCATTTCTTCAAAAATCTTGTCCTGAGCTTTATAATAGTCTAAAAAGGCGCTGTCACTTTTAGCAGTCTGGCCTTTATCGAGGTTCAGATCAACCAGCTTTTCCTTTACCATTTTTAACCTTTCTTCGGGAGTACGGCGCTGATAGCCGCCACCGCCCTGTGCCTGTACGGCTAAAACACCGGAAATAGCAATAACTAATAATAAGATCGCTTTTTTCATGCTATGAGATTTAGTTTAAGTAAAGTATATAAATATTGGATGGCGCTTTGCCCAAAAACATGCGTTCTGCTAAAAATTATTGCCCAAAATTCAAAATAAATTTCCAGGGCGGTTTGGGAGACAAAAATGCCGGGTTGGCAGTCCGGATAGTGCCCTGTCCCCATCTTTCAGACTATTTTGGAACAACGTTTGCCAAAATCAGATTATCTTGCAACTCCTTAAAAATTTTGAATTGATATGGAATACGCTAAAATTGTCGCAGTAACGGGTTTACCAGGATTATTCGAATTGGTAAGCAGTAAATCAGATGGCGCAATCGTAAAGTCACTGGATGACAACAGCACAAAATTCGTTTCGAGCAGAATACATAATTTTTCTCATCTCGAAAGCATTGAAGTATATACAGTTCGCGATAATGTGAACCTGGTGGATATTTTCACTGCCATGGACCAGAGTAGTGAAAAAACACCTGATGAAAAAGACAACGCTGCCGTTAAAAAATATTTCGAGAAAGTATACCCCGACCTCGACTTCGACCGCGTATACTCAAGCGATATGAAGAAGATGGTGAAATGGTTCGGCGTATTGAAATCGAATGTTGTCGAGATCAAATTAAGAGAAGTTACTGAAGAAGCTCCCGCTGAAGAATCAGCCGTTGCTGAAGAAGTAGCGCCTGCTAAAGAAGAAAAGCCAAAAGCAGCCAAGGCAGACAAAGAAGAAGCAACTGAAGAAAAGAAAGAAGCGGCTCCAAAGAAAAAGGCAGCTCCTAAAGCTAAAAAAGAAGAAGGCGAAGGTGATGCAGAAGAGAAAAAAGAAGCTGCACCCAAGAAAAAAGCCGCTCCTAAAGCTAAAAAAGAAGACGCTGAAGGTGACGCCGAAGCGCCTAAAAAGAAAGCTGCTCCTAAAAAAGAAGCCAAGAAGTAAAATATTAAACTTTAGTAAACTAAAGCTACAGGCTTCTGGTTTTATTACCTGAAGTTTGTAGCTTTCTTATTTTAAAACACTGATCTAATGAATTATACTGCAGATATAAAAAAGGTGCCCCGGCACTTCTTACCAGAAGATTTTACAGTAACTACCTGGGATAACCTGGAGCCTTATTTCAAGAACCTGCTCGACAGACCCGTCAATACCGAAGCCGATCTGGAAAAATGGTTGCACGATATGAGTGAACTGGAAGCGGTAGTGAGTGAAGATGCCTGCTGGCGCCAGATAAAAATGACCTGCGATACCGAAAACAAGGCACTGGAAGAAGCCTTTGTTTTCTTTGTGACCGAAATACAACCTAAAATTCAGCCCTATGCCGATAAGCTGAATAAAAAACTGGTGGAAAGTCCTTTTACCGCCGAGCTTGATCAGAAAAAATACTTCACCTACCTGCGCAGTGTTCGCAAAAGCATTGAGCTGTTCCGTGAAGAGAATATTCCCCTGCAATCAGAACTGGCCGTATTGGCCCAATCGTTTGGCACTATTGCCGGCAAAATGACCATTGAAGTAAACGGTAAGGAATACACACTGCAGCAGGCTGCCAAATTCCTGGAAAGCCACGACCGCAATTTGCGCGAAACGGTTTACCGCAAGATCAATGAACGCCGCTTGCAGGATAAGGATGCACTCAATGACCTATACACGCAATTGATACAGAAAAGACACCAGGTAGCTAAAAACGCCGGTTTCGATAACTACCGCGATTATAAGTTCAAAGAGCTGGGCCGTTTTGACTATACCAAGGAAGATTGTTTTCAATTTCATGAAGCGGTTAAACAACACATTCTGCCGCTGGTAAATGTGATCAATGAACGGAAAAAGAAAAAACTCAACCTGCCCACTTTACGTCCCTGGGATTCTGAGGCCGAACCGGAAGGCGTTACCCCACTGAACCCATTTAGCAATGGCAGTGAGTTGCTGGAAAAAAGTATCGAGTGTTTTGATCAGGTGCATCCGTTCTTTGCCGACTGTTTGCGTAAAATGAGCGACATGAAACGCCTCGACCTGGACAGCCGTAAGGGAAAAGCACCCGGTGGGTATAACTGTCCACTGGCTGAAACCGGCGCTCCTTTTATCTTCATGAATGCGGCTGGACAAATGAGTGATGTTACCACCATGGTGCACGAAGGCGGCCATGCAGTTCATTCCTTCCTCGCCCATCCATTGGAGTTAACTTCCTTCAAGGAGTATCCTATGGAAATAGCTGAAGTAGCCAGCATGTCGATGGAATTGTTCAGCATGGATTCGTGGGATGTTTTCTTCAATAAGGAAGAAGACCTGATAAGAGCTAAGGAACACCAGCTGGAAAGAGTGATCACCATCTTCCCCTGGATTGCCACCATAGATAAGTTCCAACACTGGGTATATGAAAACCCCAATCATACTGTAGAAGAAAGAGCCAGCAAGTGGATGGAGATCCTGAATGAGTTCTCAAGCAATGTAATTGACTGGGAAGGCCTTTCTGAATACCGCACCTATGCCTGGCAACGGCAGCTGCATTTGTTTGAAGTTCCATTGTATTATATCGAATACGGTATTGCCCAGTTAGGCGCCATTGGCTTGTGGATGCAATTCAGAAAAAATAAAACCGCAGCACTGAACAACTATATGACGTCATTACAATTGGGCGGTACTAAAACATTGCCTGAATTGTACAGTGCAGCCGGACTGGTATTTAATTTTTCGCCCGACTACATCAAACAGCTGATGCAGTTTGTGAAGGAAGAAATGGATAAACTAAACGTTCATCCCTAGCCTAAAAAAAATACCCAGTTCATGGTATGCAAAATATTAATGCATTCTATTATATTTGTAACACAAAATATAATTTGATTACGGTAGGTTTTTCTACCAACATCATAAAATAGCTACTAATCAGAGCCTTAACCAAAAGTCCCGGTGTTTCTACATCGGGGCTTTGTTTTTTTATATATCTAATGTTTTAGCTAATACCCGTAACCTTCGAAAAATCACTCTGCTGGCGGCTTTCATTTATTCAGGCAAAATTGATATAGCTTTAGTAATTCATAAATCACTAAACTGATTTTAATCAGTCTTTAATATCATTTAACTATCAACCCGGAAGAGATGCTAATGACCGGTTATCGTACACCGGCATACCGTATAATATGCAAAAACACATCGCTGCCGACTAACCGGAGAAGAAAATTTAGATGATTGTGATCAAGTTTTTTTACCCGTACTAGCGACACTCGGCGCACAGGCCGGTTACTACCATCTGGTAATCCTGGGGCAGGAAGCCACCTGGTATTTTTATTTCAGGTACAGTTACATCTGCCAGGCAAATAGTTTTACCGCATTTATTGCAAATGAAGTGAACGTGGTTATCGTGGTGATGGCCTTCGGTGCAGTCGTCTTTACAAAGCGCGTACAGCACCGAATTATCAGAAGTTGGTATGGAGTGAATAATGCCTTTTTCCAAAAACGTTTGCAGCGTACGATATACAGTTACCCGGTCGAATTTTTCACCGGTCTTTTTTTCAATATCCCCATGCGCCAGGGCTCCGTTGCTCATAAGGAACAGCTCCAGGATCCTTTTGCGGCTACCGGTTACACTCAACTGATTTTTCTTAAGAATTTCGTCTATCTGCGCTTCCATGGTAAATCATTAAACACATGCAGCCTTAGCTGCCAAACATATTATTTGAAAAACGATCGCCGGTATTGTGTTCTTTCAACAATCTTTTTATGTCTTTCTTCAATTCTTCTATTTCATCTTTCTTCAGGCCATCATAAATTTTGCGAACCTTCCCGCTTCTGTCAACCAGGGCAAAAAACTGGGTATGCAAAAACTGCTCATTTATATTCTGCAGGTTGTTCTGGGGATCATCGAGCAGGTAGCTGTTGCGGGCCGCTTGGTATAGACTGTCTTTTCTTCCCGTTAAAAATACCCATTGATTTGTGTTTACCTGCATGGAATCTGCGTACCATTTTAACCGGGTCACATTATCATTATCGGGGTCTACGGTATGCGACAGGATCATAAACCCGGGCTCCCCTTTGTAGGCTTCATACACCTTTTTCATATTGGTATTGAGCATGGGGCAAATACTGGGGCAGGTGGTAAAAAAGTATTCGGCCACATACACCTTGCCTTCCACACTCTGCTGGGTTACCAGCTGGCCGTCCTGGTTTGTAAAACTGAACGGCTGAACCGTGTTCATTATCGGCAGCTTCGCCTCTCCATAACCCGGTATAACCTGGGTTAACGCCACATAAAAGCCAATTACCAGTATCACAAAAAAGCCAATATAAAAGATCACTTTCCGGCGCATAATTAAAAATGGTTTTTCAGGGCACAAAGGTACGTTTACACGTTTCGACACCAATGGATTTATTTTATAACGAAACTTTTTGCAACAAAGTTGCATGTCAGTCAATTTACTTCTTATCTTCGGGCCATGAATTTTAGAGTAAACTGGGATGCGATGGGTGTGGCTGCTTCTCTTGCCTGCGCAATCCACTGCGCAATATTACCCCTGCTTTTAACCAGTTTGCCTGTATTAGGCATAAATATCATTGAAAATGAGGCATTTGAGTATTTCATGATATTCCTGGCCTTTGCTGTTGGCGTGTATTCCCTTCGTCATGGCTATAAAAAACACCACCACAATTCCCTTCCTATCATTGTGTTCGCTGTTGGTTTTACGGGCCTGATAGCCAAACAAATATGGCATCAATACCAGATCTGGATCCTGCCTTTTGCCGTTTTGTTGATCGTAACTGCTCATTTAATGAACTTCAGGGCCTGCCGGGTACATAACCATGCCCATGAAGACGATTGCGATCATTAAAATAGCTGTAGCAGCCATTCCCGTTCAGCCGGTTCCAAAGTTTTTCAAAATAAGAAACAATTGCAGCAGGCATTTGTTATTTTTGTATTCAACTTATTAAAAGAGGAAGTATCATGATCAAAACAGGAAGCCCTGTCATTAGTATTTATACAGAGATGACGCCTAATCCGGAAACAATGAAGTTTGTTGCCAACAAATTATTGTATCCGGGTAAAAGCATTGATTTTCCGGATCTGGAAAATGCCAAACCTTCCCCTCTGGCTACAGAACTGTTCGGTTTTCCCTTTATCAGGGCCGTGTTTATTGCCAGCAACTTTGTTACCCTTACAAAGACTGTAGAAACTGATTGGAACGATGTAATTCCAACCATTCGCCAGTTTTTAAAAGAATACCTGGAAGAAGGAAAAGTGGTGATCAATGAAGATGAAATAGCTACCGTTAAACAGGAAAGCACCAATATTGTAGCTGCTGATGACGACGATGTGGTAAAACGCATTAAAGAACTGCTGGAAAATTATGTAAAACCAGCCGTTGAAATGGATGGCGGTGCCATTCAGTTTAAAAGCTACAATGACGGCATCGTTAACCTGATGCTGCAAGGTTCCTGCAGTGGTTGCCCTTCATCTATGATCACCTTAAAAGCAGGTATTGAAGGTATGATGAAGCGGATGATCCCAGAGGTGAAAGAAGTAGTAGCAGAAGCGGAATAATTACGTGTAATTATATAAGAGCTTACGGACCTTCCCCAATGGGAAGGTCTTTTTTGTATTAAGAGTGCCACGCTCCGTCTTCGCGGCAAAGCGAAGCATGGCACTCTTACCACTAAACGATTTCACGGCTAAATTGTAAACCTACTTGGCTGTATTGAGAGAATGCAGTAAATTCAGTAAAACAGCAGGTTTATGACCCTTCTGTATATTTTGGCCATATTGGTGGTGGTGATAGTGCTCCTGCTGATCATCGCCTTATTCTTACCAGATGGGTATTTTATAGAAAAATCTGCCATCATTAAAAAGCCATGCGAGTACGTGATTGATAAAGTGGCCGACTTTCATAACTATATTCAGTGGAATCCCTGGCAGCAAAAAGGCGACAAAAGCGAAAGCAACATCACCGGTTTATCAAAAAGACCCGGCCACAAATATTCATGGAAGGGAAGCAAACGGGGCACAGGCAGCCTCACCCTTCGCGAAATTGACCCACATCACCTTCATTTCGATCTCGAGTTTGTAACCCCGGTTAAAACCATTGCCCGTGACAACTGGCTTTTTGAAGACTGGGGCAGCGATGAAACAAAGGTAACCTGGCAGAACTTTGGAGCACTGCCATATCCCCTGGGCCGTTTAAAAGGCTATATGTTTCACAAAAACCTCAACCGCCAGTTTACTGAGGGTATCAGGAACCTGAAAAAGCTCTGCGAAAGATGATGCTTCCTTAGTGCGGCACAGCCTTTTTAAATATATTGATGGCCACCGTTGGGAACAAGCGCATCATTTGAATAGCCATCCATTCCTGGGAAAAGGGCTTTCCTACAAACTTTTCGTATTTCCCTTTTTGTATTGCCTTTAAGATCTGCTGTGCTGTTTTATCGGTCGGAAAACCACCGCCAATATTTTTACTCAGCTCGTTCAACTTCTCGCCCGATGCTGTAACCGCATTCATAGAAACCTGCGTGCGGATATAACCAGGCATAATCAGCGTAACCTTAATACCATCCTGCCAAACCTCGGCCCGCAGACAATCGAAAAAACCATGCAGGGCATGTTTGGCCGCCGCATAGGCCGAACGCAGAGGTGTTCCTATTTTGCCCATTACACTGCTGATGGCCACCATATGACCGGATTTGCGTTGCAGCATATGAGGCAATAACAACCTGGTCAACTCTATATAGCTGAAATAATCAATCTCCATCACTTTCCGTTGTACGGCAGGCAGGGTGTCTTTAGCCGTACCGCGGTTACTAATACCGCCATTATGGATCATTACATCTATTTGCGCAAAGGCCCCAATGGCTTCCTGTACCTTGGCAGGAAAGGTAGCAGGCGCTTCCAGATCAAGCGGAAGCACATATACGTTGGCAGTACCGGCTGCCTGCTGTACACGTTTCAATTCTTCTTCCCGGCGCGCGGAAACAATCACTTTGGCGCCCTGTTTTACCAGTTCATAGGTAAGCGCTTCTCCAATTCCGGACGAGGCACCGGTGATCCATACGGTCTTATTAGTAAAATAGCTCAATGAGTAAGTATTTATTGGCCAAATATCGGAAACCGCATCGAAATTGAAAATGAAGAAATAGGGGGCTGGTAATATAGCTTCAATAAAGCTATCTTGCATTTTTATAACATGACGTACGATGAAATCATAAAGCAATTTGCGGAGGGCATGCGCAACACCACTTTGCTTGAATATATTGCGGTTTTTGCGGGTATCGCAAGTGTATGGTTTTCGAGAATTGAAAACATTCTGGTGTATCCTGTCGGGCTCATAAGCACAGTAATTTATATATTTCTCAGCATTGAAGGCCACCTTTTCGGCGAGGCCAGCGTAAACCTGTATTACACCGTCATGAGCATTTATGGCTGGGTGCTTTGGCTGAAAAAGGACAAAGAGGCGCATTACGTGGTAACCGTTCAATTTTCTACCAAACGTGAGTGGGTGCAGCAATTGTTATTCTGTGCCTTTTTCTATATCGCCATCTTCAGCGCATTGACCTGGCTAAAGAATGCGTTTTATGCAGCCACTATTCCCTGGGCAGACGCCTTTGCTTCCTCCACCGCCTTCACCGGTATGTGGCTGATGGCCAAAAAGAAAGTGGAAAGCTGGTTCTGGTGGATAGTGACCAATATTGCCTCCATACCATTATACTTTGTTAAACAATACGTATTCACCAGCGTATTTTACTTTATCCTGTTTGTAATGGCCGTTTTTGGTTTATTGGAATGGATGAAACGCGCCCGGAATTTGCAAGCTAATACACAAGCATGAAAAAAGTAGTTGTTATTGGTCCTGAATCAACAGGTAAAAGCACCTTATGCGAGCAATTGGCCAGCTATTATAAAACCAGCTGGGTACCCGAGTACGCCCGGGAATACCTTACTGAACATGGCATGAACTATACCTATGATGATCTGCTCACTATTGCCAAAGGTCAGGTAGCGTTAGAAGAAAGCTATATCGAAAAAGCGAAAGATAATTCACTGCTTTTTATTGACACAGATCAGTATGTTATGCAGGTATGGGGTGAATTCGTATTTGGTAAAGCACATCCCTGGACACTCGATCAGATCCCCCAAAGAAAATATGACTTATACCTTTTATGCAACATAGACCTTCCCTGGGCTTATGATGTATTGCGGGAATATCCCGACGCCGGCCCCCGCGAAAAGCTATATACTATCTACAAGAACATTCTGCTTAACCAATCCGTTCCCTGGGCAGAGATCTCAGGAAATTATGATGAACGGTTCCAAAAAGCCATCAAAGCCGTAAACGATTTATTTGTACAATAGAACTCTTTTTATAATTGTTCTGTTGTAACAAATATGCGAAACGTGCTGCAAAAACATCATCGACTGTTGTTTTATGTAGGGTGGGTTTGTATAAATATTGTTCAGGCTGCTAACACAGAACTATTCGATGACGAAGCCTATTACTGGGTGTACTCCCGCTTTATGGATTGGGGTTATTTCGATCATCCTCCCCTGATTGCGGCGTTGATAAAAGCAGGTTATGCTATTTTTCATAATGAACTGGGTGTACGTTTTTTTTCCTTATTACTTAATGCCGCTACCATATTTCTTGTTCAGCAACTAACTTGTAAAAAAGACGACCGGTTATTTTATGCAGTAGCGTTATCTATTGCAGTTGCACAAATTGGCGGCATACTGGCAGCGCCGGATACGCCACTATTATTTTTTACCGTCCTGTACTTTTGGCTATACCAACGCTTTCTACAAAAAACCAATATTACCAACTCGCTGCTGGTAGGCATGGGTATGGCGTGTTTGTTATACAGCAAGTATCATGGTATATTGATAATCGGATTGGTGCTTTTATCGAACCTCAAATTACTGGCTAACAAATACACCTACGTGGCAGGGATAGTTTGCCTGTTGTTGTTTACGCCGCATCTTTACTGGCAATACAAACATAATTTTCCTTCCGTTCAATTTCATCTGTTCGAAAGAAATGCCGACAGCTACCGATTTTCTTTCACTTCTGAATACATATTGGGACAAATAGCTTTTGCCGGACCTGTAATAGGCTGGTTGCTGTTATGGGCCGCATTTATGTACAGGCCTGTACTGGCAGTGGAACGGGCCATGAAATATTCATTAATCGGAATATACATCGCATTTCTGACAAGCACTTACAAAGGAAGGGTAGAAGCCAATTGGACGGCAGCTGCATTCATTCCACTAATGGTGTTAAGTCACAGGTACCTGGTACAACATTACAAATTACAAAAATGGGTTTACAGCAGTATTCCCATCACCCTGGTGCTTGTATTAGCCGGCCGCTTATATCTCATGGCCTGGTTTCCTGCCGTTTTGCCGATAAAAGAAAACGAATTTCATGGTAACCGGGAATGGACAAACGGGATCCATCAACAGGCAGGAAATTTACCGGTGGTGTTTGTGAATACTTATCAGCGTGCATCTAAATACTGGTTCTACACAGGGGTTCCGGCTTTTTCCCTGAACTCGCCTTATTACCGCCGCAATAATTTTAATATGTGGCCAATTGAAGATTCACTGATAGGCAAAACGGTATACATGGATGTACCGGGAAACAATGCAGGCTATCAGCAGAGTTTTCAACCGCATGATTGGCGTTTTCCACACGATGGTGTACAGGAAGGATATTATTCGTTTTCGCGGGTGTTGTTTTCAAAGATCAGGTGTACCTGTATGAAACAACGGACAATTCAAATAAATACAACCATTGCCATTCCGGAAAATTACCTGCCCCTTTTTCAACAACCGGCTTATAGCGAAACACCTATTTGGCTGGTGTTGTATGTTGAAGGCGAGGTGCATGGTTTTATCAATACCGGAATTACTGTAAAACAGTTAACTGGTAATAAGCTTACCCGCACAGTTGCCATTCCCGATTTTATTTCAACAGGGGCGTACACTGCCCGTTTATGCATTGGAACGGTTATACCAGGCTTTCCAAGCATCAACAGTACCGAGTTTAATTTGAAAGTGAAATAACTATTGCAGCAGCTTTTGAATATCGGGGTCGTTTTGAAGGAACACCATTTGGCGCATTACCCAGGGATAACGGTTCGCCACATAGCGCGACATCGGCTTAACTGTAAACCTTTTGGGATTGGGCATACAGGAAGCAATCATCGCAGCTTCGGCCCGGTTAAGCCGTTTGGCAGGTTTTTTAAAATAATTCTGCGCAGCAGCTTCAATACCAAAAATACCAGGCCCCATTTCAGACACATTAAGGTACATTTCCATAATGCGGCTCTTTCCCCATAACAATTCGATCATAAAGGTGAAATATACTTCCATACCCTTACGGAACCAGCTGCGGCCCTGCCACAGGAAAACATTTTTAGCTACTTGCTGACTGATGGTGGAAGCGCCTTTTACGCGGTTGGGCTTTTTCTTGTTGTATTCCATGGCCTTGTTAATGCTTTTCCAGTCGAACCCATTGTGATCGGGGAACAGCTGGTCTTCGGCGGCAATAAACGACAGGCGGGCATAGGACGACATATCCTTCATGGGAACATAATCACGCTTCAGGCCATAACCACTAAATAAACTACCCAGCTGGGTAAGCGTAAATGGCGGGTCAACCCACTTTAGGAGGAGAATATAGAATAACTGGAATATGAATAGAAAGAGGAAAGTCCATTTTATGATACGCCAAATTTTACGGGCTTTTTCTTTCACTTTAGTTGACATGAGTAGGGAACTGCTTTGGCTTGCAAGATACAATTTTGATTGCTGATCCCTTAACGTTGTAAGAAGTGACTATATTTTCCTATTTTGAATTTTTCACATACACCACCTTATACTTTCCCCCGGCCTTATCGGCCTTGTTTTGAAAATAGGTGATGGCAAACCCGGTAGCGGCCACACCGGCAGCAATTGCCAGGGATACCATTTTATTATCTTCTGAAATAGATTCCTTTCTGTAAGCAGTATTTACCAGTTCCAGCACAATAAATCCAATTCCACCATATTTCATTAACCTGGGCAGCGTCACTTCAACAAAACCCCTTTTACGACCCCAGGTATATTGGCTGGTATAATGAAAAGTTTTTATCTCGTGATAATCCACCCCCATGATGTAAGATACCGTATCTACGGTGGTACCAAACTCAGTTCCTACCAATTGCCGCTGCTGTTGTAGTATGATCACCGAGTCGTTCCTGATCTCTTTAATAAAACCATTTATTGTAAATCCATTATATGTTAATGCTGAAATAAAGGCGCCGGGGTAATATGTCTTTAAGGTGCGGTTGTTGCGCTTTTTTAAAACAATGAAATCAGAGGGTTGGGATAAGGATGCTTCTGCTATAGATGTCAGTAATATGAAAAGTAAAATCTGCTTCATGCGGTAACAAGTTACACAGGGCCTTTTTGTTATTTCACTAATGATTTGTTAAAGGCTTCAATAAGAACGATCTAACCAGTTAATGGTTCATGATCTTATAATAAGAAGTAAAAAACAGGGCTATACCGAAGCAGCCCAAAATAATACCCGAGATCTTGTTTATTATGGAAATGTTATGCAGTGTAAGTTTATTGCGCAATTTCCCGGCAAGCATTACTTTTAAGATATCAGCCGCAATATTCAGGGCCAGGCAAACGGAGAAGATAAGCAGCCGCTGGCTGAGGTTATATTTTGAAAAAGCGGAAGCGGTTCCCAGCCAAAAGAAAAATACACTGGGGTTAAGGGTATTCAAAAAAAAGCCGCTCGACATGATCTTGAACATATCCCGTTTGCGAAACTTGATGGTATTGCCATCGGCATCTGTACGCAGGGTTACTTTTTTAAAGAAGAGGTAATAAACGCCAACGCCCACGAGGAAGGCGCTTCCCAAATACCCGATCACATTACCGTATTCTTCCAGCAAAGTGGCAACCAGGGCAGAGAAAACATTGCTTATTACTACCAGGATTATATCACTGAGCCATACTCCCGCCACAAAGCTTAACCCTCCGGTGTGACCGTTGTTAATGCTTTGCTTTATTATGGTAAATATAACGGGCCCTACAGAGAGAGCAAGAATACATCCCAGCGTTAACCCACTTATTATGGCTTGCCACATGCTACGTCCTTATAGATATTCCAATTTTAATATACGTGTACGCAAGGTAGGAAAACATATCGGGGATTCCGAGCGTGTCGAAATATCGGTTGTTAAAGGGCACCGGTTTCAATAAACTTCTGCCAGTCCTCAAACATTTTACCTTTCATAACACGTGGAAATTTATGCTGTCCGCCGATCTTTCCTTTCAGGTGCATAAACTCCATAAATTTCGAAACAGGTAATACGTTCAGGTATACATCCTTTAGTGCACTGTTTCTTTCTACCGCATAGTCATCGTTGATGTCCTTCAGGCAGTTGTCTATTTTCTGACGCAACAACTCGGTATCTACCGCATCGTCGCATGCAATCCACCATTGGTGTGCAAAGAACAAACCATGAGGTATACCTGCCACAGTGTATTCGGGAATGTTTACATTCATTTCCTCACTGGCCAGTTTAATGGCTTTGTTCATATTATCAACACTCAGGTGTTCGCCTACCAGGCTCAGGAAGTGTTTGGTGCGGCCTGTAATAATTATTTCACAACGCTCTTTATCAACAAACCGAACGGTGTCGCCAATTAAATAGCGCCAGGCGCCGGCTGTAGTGCTCAGCAGGATCGCATAGTCCTTGCCTTCTTCTACCTGGTGTATCATCAATGCCTCGGGGTTTTCAACCAGGTTGCCATCGGCATCGAAGTTATCCCCATTAAAAGGCACAAATTCAAAAAAGATATGGTCGTTCAGGGCCAGCTTCATACCCGGGGAGTCCTGGCGGTCCTGGTAGGCAATAAAGCCTTCGGAAGCCAGATACGTTTCAATAAACGTGAGTGGCCGGGCCACCAGTTTATTAAAGCCTTTTTTATACGGTTCAAAAGAAACGCCGCCATGAACGAAAAAGGCCAGGTTTGGCCACATGTCGTGGATGGAATTGAGCTGGTAGCGCTCGATGATCTTTTCCATACACATTTGTATCCAGGCCGGAACGCCCACCACAAAGCCTATATCCCAGTTGGGGGCTTCTTCAACAATGGCTTCAATTTTACTGTTCCAGTCCTTGGTGCGGGCTATCTTTTTTCCGGGTTTATAGAAAGGGCTAAACCAGAAGGGTACTTTTTTAGCAGTAATACCGCTGAGATCGCCGGCGTAATAACCGGGGCCTTTTTGCAGGTCGGTACTACCGCCCAGCATCAACCAGCCTTTGCCAATACTTTTTACCGGAATATCATGATAGGTGCGTAAGGAAAGTAGTTGTTTGATCATAACGATGCGGTTACCGCGCATCAGATCATTGGTGATGGGTATATATTTACTGGCAGCCTCGGAGGTTCCGGAGCTGAGGGCAAAATATTTGATCTTTCCAGGCCAGCAAATGTCCCTTTTTCCCTCGAGCGTTTTATGCCACCATTCAGCATAAATTTTGTTGTAATCATAGGTTGGGACCAGTTGCTGGAATTTTTTACCGGCATGTTTACTCAACAGGATCTCATCGAACCGGTATTTTTGACCGAATTCGGTAAACCGGGCTTTTTTCAGCAATTTCTTTAACACCCTGATCTGCTGCCGTCTGGGACTTTTGGCAGGTAATCGCAACGCTCGGGCAACCGACCGGGGTAAAGAGATATCAATTAGGGCCATTAATTAGTTGCCCGTTTGGTCAGGCATTAAACCAAAATTAAAGGTTTTTAGCCTGATATATTGCACATTTTGCAAAGATTACGGTTCGCTGCATGGGTTAAAAGAAAAAAACCCGCCTTAAAGGGCGGGTCTGTGAAATTTCTAAATTTGGGAATAATTCCCGAAATGTTATTTGTTGATCAGCAATTTTTTTAACTGTTACCCCATCACAATCGCATAACCGCGCTGGTCTTTGGAGTGACTACCCACAATAGTGTAAGTTCCATTGGCGTGAATAAATGGTTTTAAACTGGGTGGGCAGGTTTTTAATTGCTCTATGATCTGCCTGAACAAAAATGTAGCACCTTCGCAAAAGATCCATTCCCTTGCTTTCTCATTTTCTTCTGTAATGGAATACTCAGGAAAAGAACTTAATACCGAACGCACTTCATTAGCGCTTTTTTCATCGCCGGCCAGGTAAAAGGTGGGCGTACCTTCATACTTTATTGACAACTCCTTGTGTTCCCTGCTTACAAAAGTTACGGCGGCCCGTAAATAGATAACGGCTTCCAACAAACCTGTGTATAACCAGGCCAGTTCGCCATGAAAATGTTTTTGTACAAACTGCACCATGGCCTTGTAAAACAGTTTTACATACTTGTTGTCCTTACGGGTGCTTTCACCTTTGAAGTGTATAATGGTACAATCAGGATAATAGTAGTTGTGCTTACCCGTTTGTTGCAACCGGTAGCTTAGGTCAATATCTTCCCCATACATAAAGAACTGCTCATCAAAACCACCGGTTTCATCGAGCAGCGATTTTCTTATCAGCATATAGGCGCCGGACAAGATATCCACTTTATTCACCTCCTGGTTGTTCAAATGCCCCAGGTAGTATCCCGCAAATATTTTGGAAGCAGGGAAGAAGCGGGTCAATCCGCTCATTTTACAAAACGAGACCCACATAGAAGGGAAACCGCGTTTCGATTCTTTCAGGTATTGTCCCGTACCATCGATCATCTGTACCCCCAGGGCGCCGGCATCGGCGGTATTTTCCATAAATGCCACGCAGCTGGTAAAAGCATCTTCCGGTAAAATGGTATCGGGGTTCAGGAAAAGCACGTATTTTCCACTGGCTTTTTCCAGGGCCTGGTTATTGGCTTTTGAAAAACCCTGGTTAACCGTGTTCCTTATAAACTCTACAAAGGGAAACCGGGGTTGCAGGTATTCAATGCTGCCATCTTTTGAGTTGTTGTCTACCACCCACACTTCCACATTGTTTTGCCCTGTAGCCACGCTCATTTGGCCAATAGCCTTCCGTACCGAACATAAACATTGCTCCAGGAAGTATTTCACATTGTAATTAACAATTATAACCGATAACAGCATATGCCTGCAAAATAAAACAGAAATCAGGAAGTTTCGGGTTACATGTTGCAGGTTTCAGGTTATGCTATTGCAAAACTCCTGTGGTAGGCAATCGCCTGCGTTCCAGTACCGTGTAACCTGCGACCTGTAACCCGTATCTTTGCGCCATGTTAAAAGAAACTTTAATAAATGCCACCGAAGCCGGCGCCAAAGTAATGCAACATTACTTTAATTCAAAAAGCCTGCTGATCAGCAATAAGGAAGGGATCAACAACCTGGTGACTGAAGCTGACCACGCTTCTGAAAAAGCCATCATTGATACCATTAAAGAGGAGTTTCCCGACCACTTTATATTAAGTGAAGAAACCGGTGAAATTAAAAGTAACAGCGAGTACAAATGGATCATTGACCCAATTGATGGTACCGTAAACTATGCCCATGGCATTCCTATTTGCTGTGTTTCTATTGGCCTGGAACACAATGGTACCATGATCATGGGTGCCGTGCTGAACCCATTCATTAAAGAATACTATTTCGCAGAAAAAGGAAAAGGCGCCACCCTCAATGGTGAACCTATTCACGTGAGCATGGAAAGCGACGTAATGAAATCCTGCCTGGTAACCGGCTTCCCCTATACTTATATCAACAATTCCAACGGTCCGCTGGAAGCATTTTCCCGCTTTATCAGGGCCGGGGTACCTGTACGCCGTCTGGGTTCTGCCGCTATGGACCTTTGCTGGGTAGCTGCCGGCCGTTTTGATGGGTTCTACGAACATAAATTGCAGGCCTGGGACAGCGCCGCCGGATTTTTGATCGTAGAAGAAGCCGGTGGTAAAGTAACCGATTTCGAAGGCAACCCGTATTCACCGTATCAGCCACAGATTGCAGCTACCAACGGTAAAATACACGACGATCTGTTAAAATGGGTGAACGACAAGGCCTAAACAGCTATAATCGGATACCTGCCGAATAATTCAATAACTTTATTGGTCTTTTTCATCCCGTGCGCTGAAAAGCGCAGCGGGAATGGCTATTTATTTTAATAGATAACATCATATCAGCATCATGAGCGAAAGTAGAACAGAAATAAGTTCACTGGGTGAATTTGGATTAATTGAACATCTTACCAGAAATATTGAATTGCAAAATGCCTCTTCCATTGTTGGTGTAGGCGATGATGCAGCCGTTATTGATCACTTCGGAAAACAAACCGTAATTACCACAGATCTGCTGGTGGAAGGCATTCACTTCGACCTTATGTACACCCCGCTGAAACACCTGGGATACAAAAGTGTGGTGGTGAACCTGAGCGATATTTACGCCATGAATGCCACTCCCACCCAAATCACCGTGAGCATTGCCTTCAGCAACCGTTTTAGTGTGGAAGCGCTCAGCGAGTTTTATGAAGGTATTTATGCCGCCTGCGAAAAATACGGGGTCGACCTGGTGGGGGGCGATACCAGTTCTTCCCAAAAAGGGTTTGTGATCTCAGTTACCGCCATTGGCGAAGTAACACCAGGCAAATATGTTAGAAGGGATACCGCCAAAAAGGGCGACCTCATCTGCTGCAGTGGCGACCTGGGCGCCGCCTATGTTGGACTGCTTTTCCTGGAACGAGAAAAACAGATCTACCTCGAAAGCCCGCAGGTACAACCCGACCTGGAAGGCGAAAGCTACGTGATCGGCCGTCTGTTAAAACCCGAAGCCCGCAAGGATATTGTAGAATTCCTTGAAATACAGAATATTGTACCTACCTCCATGATGGATATAAGCGATGGCCTCAGCTCTGAAATACTCCACATATGCGAACAAAGCAAGCTGGGCTGCGTATTGTATGAGGAAAAACTGCCCATCGCCGAGGAAATGCGAAAGGCAGCCTTTAAATTTGAAATTGACCCAACTGCCTGTGCGCTAAGTGGGGGCGAAGATTATGAATTACTGTTCACTATGTCACAATCTGATTACGAAAAGATCGTTTTAAATGAACAGATAAGCGTCATAGGTTATATGACCGATGCCGAAGAGGGAATGAAAATCAATACCAGAGGCGGACAGGTTCATCCCATAAGCGCCCAGGGATGGAACGCCTTTAAAAAATAAACCAGTGATAGCATGATGCAGAAGTTAGCCTATGTTTGTTTTGTTATATGTATTTCAGGCCTCATTGGCTGCTCTGCATCACGCCAAACTTTTGATCCCCAGCATAAGTTTCCCCAAAAGCAATTACAAAAGGACTATACCATCTTCCGTAAGGTGCTGGAAGAATCGCATCCCAGCCTGTATTGGTTCACCCCAAAAGACAGCATGGATTACTTTTTTGATGACGGATTTCGTCAACTCAATGATTCCATGACCGAAGTGCAGTTCCGCAATATTCTTTCCCACGTAGTAAGCAAGATCCATTGCGGACATACAGCGGTAAAGTATTCCAAACAATACGGTAAATACCTCGACACGGCTAATCTCAAAATGTTTCCCCTGAGCTTTAAAGTGTGGGGCGATTCCATGGTCATTACCGCCAATATCAACAGAAAAGATTCTATCCTCAGATTCGGCACCATGGTTACTGCCGTCGATGGGTACAGCACCCGGCAGCTCACCGATTCGTTCATGAATTATATTTCAGGAGACGGCAATAGCATAAGCGGAAAATACCAAAGCCTCAGCAACAGCGGCGCTTTTGGAAGCCTGTACCGGAATGTGATGGGGTTGAAGGACCAGGTTGCCATAACCTATCTCGATAGCAACGGAGCAGAACAAACAGTTACTGTTCCCGTGTTCGATCCTTCGATGAAAGACACCACCCAAAAAGCGGCTGGTACCAACAAACCTGCTGCCAAACCACCAAAAGAAGAAAGACACAACAACCTACAGTACGCCAGCCGGTACGTTCAAATAGATACTACACTGTCTTCGGCTTACATGACCCTGCATACCTTTGCAAGAGGTAATAAATTACGGTCGTTCTACCGCCAGGTTTTTCGTGAACTGGACCGCCGCAACATTCAACACCTGGTGGTGGATGTGCGTACCAATGGCGGGGGCGATGCGGGCCTTTCTACCTTGTTAACCCGCTACCTGGCCGATAAGAAATTTAAACTGGCTGATAGCTTATACGCAGTTCGCAGAAGCAGCAAATACCACAAATACATCTCCTGGCAACCTTTTTACTGGTCACTGACGCAGTTTGTAACCCATAAAGAAAAGGATGGCAAATACCATTTCGGTTATTTTGAACGCCATTATTTCCATCCCAAGAAAAAACATCACTATGATGGCGATGTTTACCTGGTTACAGGCGGCAATTCTTTTTCGGCCACCACCCTGTTTGTAAAAAGCCTGCAGGGCCAGCCTAATGTAAAAGTGATTGGCGAAGAAACGGGCGGCGGCGCCTATGGCAATACAGCCTGGATGATCCCCGATGTTACGTTGCCTAACACCAAAGTTCGTTTCAGACTGCCCAAATTCAGGCTGGTAATGGATAAAAACCTCGTAAAAGAAGGCCGCGGTATTATGCCTGATATTCAGGTATCACCTACCCGCGAAACCATTCGCCGGGGCATCGATCCCAAAGCGGCTGTTATCCGCGGTATGATCATGCATAAGATCGGCGTGGCTCAACAATAAACCCGTTGCAGTTCCAGCGCATCATCAAACACTACAAAATCGGCACGATAGCCGGGTTCTAATTTACCCAGCATTTTATCAGGAATTAATTGGGCGGGATAAGCCGATGCCATGCGTAAAGATTCTTCCAGCGAAATACCTACATGATTAACCGCATTCTTTACACATTGCAGCATGGTAAGGGCTGAACCAGACAAAGTACCATCTGGCAATGCATAACGGTCGCCGCTAAACAGGTGCCGGTATTCGCCGGCAGTAGTTTCGGCCACTGCATCGGTAATAAAGAAGAGGCGTTGTTGCAATACTTTTTTAGCAATATGCACAGCTGCATAATCCACATGCACACCATCGCAAACAATACTGCTCATGGCCGTTGAATGATTCATTATGGCGCCTACCACCCCGGGCTCGCGGTGTTGTAAGGGCGACATGGCATTGAATAAATGCGTGGCGGCTGGTATGCCTTTATTGAACGCATCCAATGCCTGTTTATAGGTAGCATTGGAATGTCCTACAGAAAGAATTATATGGTGTTGTTGCAGTAGTTTTATAACGGCTTCATCACATTGCTCGGGCGCCAGGGTCATCATTTTAAACACATCCTTTCCTTTCTCCAGCAGCATGGTCACTTCCTGTACAGTTGGCTTTTTTACACAGGCTTCCAGGTGGGCGCCTCTTTTTACCGGATTAATGTAAGGACCTTCCAAATGTAAACCCAGCAATCCTTTACCGCCCTGTTCCCAATAGGCCCGCACCACTTCAAACCCCTGCAGAAACTTATCAATGGTATTGGTGGCCATGGTGATCATAAAATGTGAACAACCACCCATTAAACAATATTCATACGTAGATTTCAGCGATTCCACCGTTAAATCCTGGGAGAACAGTTTGCCGTTACCCCCGTAGATCTGCAGATCAATAAAGGCTGGTGCCAGGGTAAACCCTTTCAGGTCTTCGGTGCGGTATTGTGAAGGAATGGCGTTTGCATTTACTACGCCAACAATAACCTCATTATCTGTTAAAACTGCTTTGTTCTCTTCTATCTTTTCTCCTGTGAATATCTTTCCGTTGGTGTATGCTACTGACATGCTATTGTTTTATGCTAAAATAAATCTATCTGCGTCTTTCAGGAATGGTAATTTATTCCGTACTTCTTCCAGGGAGTCTTTTTGAAGGGTGATGGTGAAAATATCTTCGTCATGCGCTTTGGTATATACGGGCGCTCCCATGGCATCAATGACCATGCTATCCCCGCTATAATAATGCCCCAAGCCATCGGTTCCTACGCGGTTCACACCAACTACATAACATTGATTTTCTATGGCCCTTGCCTGTAATAAGGTTTTCCAGGCATGGTTCCGTCTTTCGGGCCAGTTAGCCACATAGATCAGCACATCGTATTCAGGCGCGGTATCCATGATGGATGAACCGGCCTCTTCAGGCGGCGGCATGGGCAAATCGCGGGCTTCCAATTCCGAGGCAACCAGGTCGGCCAGCGAACTGGCGGCTGGTTTTTGCCTGCTCCATACCGGGAAACGCAGGTCGTAACAAACCAGCAAATTGATCCTCCAGCCTTTTACAGACGCAATTAATCTTTTATTGCCAGCCGAGTAATGCTGGTCTTCCTGAGCATAGGCAAACAGGTGCCGTTTGTCGTAATACCCGTATTGGCCATTAGGCAGCATCCATATCAGCCGGTTGTAATAATTTCCCGCCTCTTCAATGATCAAACTACCGGTTAGGATGATCTTTCTTTCTGCCGACAGTTTCTTCATCCAGGTCACCGTGGGGCCATCCATTTTTTCAGCCAGCTTTTCCGCATTCATGCTAAAACCAGTGCTGAACATTTCGGGGAGAATAACCACTTCGGTCCGCTGCTGCAGCTCACGGATCTTTGCTTCAAATTGTTGCAGGTTGGCAGCTTTATCTTCCCAATGCAAATTGCTTTGTATGGTGGTGATGGTAAGTGTTGACATGATTACAATTAGAGGGCAAAGGTAATTGTATTTTTTATGAGTACTTTTAAACTATCATGAACAATAATACAATTATTATACGGCAGGCAACAGTAAAAGATGTGCCCGACCTGGCCACACTAATGAATGAACTGGGATATCCCACTACGGTGGTCGAAATGCAGCAACGTTTTGAACTATTTCAATAACATACGGATTACCTTACCTGGGTGGCGGTTTGTAAAGTGACCTGCCCAAATTCAATATTTTTGCAACTATGAGAAGCGCTACCGTTCATGAACTAAAACAGGAATTATTAAATATGCCCGCTACAGAGTTAACGGAACTGTGCCTGCGGCTGGCAAAATATAAAAAGGAAAACAAAGAGTTATTAACGTATCTGCTATTTGAAGCGCACGATGAACAGGGTTTTGTGCAATCAGTTAAAAAAGAAATAGATGAGGAATTTGCACAAATCAACCACAACAATTTATATTTCGTAAAGAAAACACTGCGCAAAATTCTTCGCATCATCAATAAACACATCCGGTATACCGGTTCGGCTCAGGCAACCGTTGAATTGTTGATCTATTTTCTGCAGTCGATAAAAGAAGCAGGTATTCCCATTCAAAAAAATGCCCTTATTACCAACTTGTATAAAGGTCAGTTAGAGAAGATCAATAAAACTTTACTGAACCTGCATGAAGACTTACAATACGATTACTCCAGATCAATAGTTGCTTTGGAATTATAAATGCCTCTTGTAGTTTGTTGTATAGAAACCAAATCAGCTTACATCTCGTATATATACATGCATTTGCTAACCCTTAACAAAATCTTGATTTTTCACATACAACTTATCACGGCTTTGCGTTATCTTATATAGTAACAGTCGTAGTTGTTTGTTCAAGACATGCCAACAGAGTGGTTCGTAATTTGTATAATAACATATGTAATGCCAATACAATGAACATTTCAATACGGCCTGAGCAACCGGCCGACATAGATGAGATTTATGAACTCAATACATTAGTATTTGAGCAGGAGAATGAAGCCAGACTAGTTGATCAAGTGCGCCAGGGATCCCATTTTATTCCTGAGTTATCATTAGTGGCTTATTCAGATGATAAATTAATCGGATATATTTTATTTTCCGAAATCACTATCACAAATGGCGACTACCATTATCAAAGCCTGGGTTTAATATCGATGGTAGTACATCCGGGATATCAAAAACAAGGAATTGGTGCTAAACTGATCACTACCGGTTTACAGAAAGCTGCTGATCTGGGTTACACCGCTGTTTTTGTTTTTGGTCATGAATTCTATTTTCCAAAATTCGGATTTCTTCCCGCAGCCCGATGGAACATCAGACCACCATTTGAAGTGCCCACCGAAGTCTTCATGGCGTTGGAATTATTCCCCAACGCGCTTACAAACGTGTCGGGGATTGTAGAATTTCCTATTGAGTTTTCAGTAATGTAAAATTCCCGCTTATAATTTATACAGAACCGCTAGCCCATTCGATTGGCCGGTAAATGGTAAAATGGTGAGGTTTGGATTTTTGATCCATTTGGTTCTGTGCAGCCGGGGCACCAGTAAACCGGTCAGGGTACCTTGCAGTGTCCCAAGCAAGATATCTGAAGGGAAATGCAGTCCACCGCGATGCCGCATATAGGCGGTATAGCCGGTAGCTGCAGTTGCCAATCCATAAAACACCCATTTGGCTTTTGAGTCTGGATGATAGTCTGCATATACCTGTGCATAAAAGAAAGTGGAAGTGGCTACCAATGCCACGTGCCCTGCATAAAATGAATTCTTGCCGCCGCCGCGGGTGCGGTAATCCAATGGTGTTTCTTCACTGTATACATAAGGCCGGTATCTGTTTGTAAAATAAGTTGATCCTGTATATAGTATGCCGGTTATCGACATGGCCTCCAGATACAGGAACGACAACTTCGCAAAATCCTTTCTCATATTCTTATCAAACAAAAAGGCAATCGGCATCGGCATCGATGCATAAAAAGGTATATAGCTAAGTTGATCCACCTTCTTGTTATAGGGCCGTATGGCCCAGCGATCAAAAGCATTCACATTGCTTTTTGTCAACCCCGAAATAGTTTCAGGATCTGATGGATCTTTACTGTAAATTTTTGAGAACGCGTATAATGACCATCCGGTACCTATAGCCGTCACCGGTATATCTACACCCAGGTTTAACTTATACACCTTTCCTGGTTTCTCTTTTTTGTCCGGCTGTTGTAAGGGTAATGTATCGCGAGTTAGGCTTGCAGAATCGTTCTGAGCAAAGACTGTTGCGAATACCAAAAGAACAGCCGGAACTACCAGAACTAATTTCTTCATAGCTATCCTTTTATGTATACAATATGTGACTGTACGCTAACAGTTTTGCAATGTTTATGCCATGGGGCTGGGTGGGGAACGCAAAAAAGCCCCGATAGTTATGGCTCATCGGGGCTTAATCCTATTTGAATACTATTATTTTGCTGTAGATGTGGGTGTTAGTGAATGTACCAGTTCAGCTATCAGGGCGGTCCAACCTGTTTGATGACTGGCGCCTAATCCTGCACCGGTTTCTCCATGAAAATATTCATAGAATAAAATGAGATCGGCATTTTCAGAACGTTGATAGAACCAGCTGTAAGCGCCATGAGCCGGACGTTTGCCGTGTTGGTTAGGTTGAAACAACGTGATCAGGCGGCGCGACAATTCTTCTGCTACCTGTACCAAATTCATTTTATTGCCTGAACCAATGGGACATTCCACTTCGAGTTCATTTCCATAAAATTCACCAAAGTGGCGTATAGATTGAATGATGATATAATTGATAGGCATCCATAACGGACCGCGCCAGTTTGAATTACCGCCAAACATATCAGAGGTAGAATCGCCCGGTTCATATTGGATCTTATATTCAATACCCCTGATGGTCACCGAGAAGGGATGCGCTTCGTGGTACTTGGATAAAGCGCGTATACCCCACGGCGCGAGGAACTGTGTTTCATCCAACAACCGCTGTAACAGGAACACCACTCTTTCTTTTGGCACCAGTGACAATAGAGTACTTTTTCCATCATGTCTTTCTTCATTCGGCCAGTACTTATTATTTTTCTTGCGGTACTCCTCAAACCAGGTGATCCGTTTATTGAAGTCACCGAGTTTATCCAGCATTCGCTTTTCAATGGTGGATACTGCAAAAAGCGATGTCAGTCCAACAATGGAAAAGATGCGCAAATGCAAAGGTTCAGAACCGGCAATGGATAATGTATCATAGAAGAATTTATCCTCCTGGTTCCACATACCCTGTTCATTCAGCGCCTCAGCAATCAATACGAAATGCTCAAAGAATTTGGTGGCGGTGTCTTCAAATGAAATATCGTGCATGGCAATTTCCAATGCCATATCCATCATGTTCAATGCATACATCCCCATCCAGCTGGTGCCATCAGCCTGCTCCAGTTCCATATCGGTATGCGCCAGGTGACTGCGGTTAAACACCCCGATGTTATCCAGGCCAAGGAAACCACCCTGGAACATGTTGTTCCCGTTGGAATCTTTCCGGTTTATCCACCAGGTGAAATTGATGATGAGCTTTTGGAAGATGCGTTTCAGGAAGGGGATGTCTCCCTTACCGGTTTGTTGTTTTTCAATACGGTATACTTCCATGGCAGCCCAGGCCTGCACCGGTGGGTTCACATCACTGAAGTTCCATTCGTAGGCAGGCAACTGGCCATCGGGTTTCATATACCATTCCCGCATAATAAGCGTAAGCTGGTGCTTGGCAAACACGGGGTCAACCATAGCCATAGGTATACACTGAAAAGCCAGATCCCAGGCTGCGTACCAGGGGTATTCCCATTTATCGGGCATACAGATAATATCCTGGTTCTTAAGGTGTTTCCAGTCGTGGTTACGGCCTGTTAACCGGCCAGGGGTTGGCGGGGTAAGACCGTCACCATTGGTGAGCCATTTTTCTATATCGAAATGGTAATACTGTTTGCTCCATAACAAGCCGGCCAGCGCCCGGCGTTGAATTTTTGCCAGTCCGGGTGTGGTGGTATTTTGCAATACTTTGCCATAAAACTCATCAGCTTCCTGTTTACGCTGGGTATAAATGTCTTCAAAGCCCGGAGCAAAAGGATTATCCACAGTTTTACTGCTCAGCCGCAGGTGAATAGTTTCTGAACGGCCGCCCTGAATGCGGAGTTTATATACCGGGGCAAACTTGGTTCCCGATTTCTTTTGACGCAAGGCTTCCACATTTTCGCCTTTAATGATAGCGCCATGAAACGCATCTTTGGTAAAAGGCGATAAATTGGGTTTGCCATTTACCTTTTCAAAGTTGGTTTCATTCTCGGTAAAGAGAATATTATGTGGTGTTTGAAAATACAGGTAGTAAGTACCTAACCGGGGATGTGTTGCTTTTACCGAGTTTTTATCACGCCAGGAGATGGATGGCTTTTTCTTCGAAGAGTCGTGGCTCCAGCGATTGTAAAACCATAGGGTAGGCAACAGCGTTATTTCGGCCGATTTGGTATGATGGTTATGGATATGGATCTTGATGGAGATATCCTTCGAGTTGTGTTTGGCGTAGGTTACCTGTACATCAAAATATTCATTGTTATTAAAGATGCCCGTATCGAGGATCTCATATTCCGGTTCTGTGCGTGAGCGTTGGCGGTTTACAGCCAGCAGGTCGTCGTATGGGAATTTCTGCTGTGGGTATTTATACAAATACTCCATGTAGTAATGCGTAGGCAAATTATCGAGGTAGTAATACAACTCCTTTACATCTTCACCATGGTTACCTTCATAATTGCCAAGACCAAACAGGCGTTCTTTCAAAATGGAGTCCTTTCCATTCCATACAGTAATGGCGAAACACAGGTTTTGAAAGAAATCGGAAATTCCTGCAATGCCATCTTCACCCCATCTATAGGCACGAAAACGAGCCTGATCATGGGTAAGATAATTCCAGGCATCACTATTTGGACTAAAGTCTTCCCTTACAGTTCCCCATTGGCGTTCACTTAAATACGGTCCCCATTGTTCCAAAGGTATCTTCCTTGTGGAATTTGCCGCAAGTCGTTGATGTTCTGCACTCATGGTCCGGTTTTCTTCTAACTTTTAATATAATTACGCTGGCAAGCGACCGGCGGTAAGCAATACTGATTAATGGTACAAAATACCATTATGAAGTTAGGGCATAGAATGCATTTAATAAAAGAATATGCAACTGTTTACGAAAGGAAAATAATGGGAAATGACTATTGGGAGGTCAATACATACTTATGGGGATTATTAATAAAATCGGTCAGATCGAGTTTTGCAAGTGTTTCATTGGCCCGCTTTAAGCAAATAAAGTATCCTTTGCAGGTACTTCTGTTTTTAATAACAGTTTCCTGTTTACCGATCTTTTTAAAAGAAATTTTCTTACCCTTTTTTCTCCTTATCATATAACTAATTCTTTTAATTATAAACAGTTAGCACACTCCCTCGTACTAACGTGTTCATAAATATTTCTATCAGGTACTCTTATCCAGGTTCAAAAATGGCTTTACTAAATCAATCGGCACCGGGAATATAGTTGTTGAATTATTCTCCGTGGCAATTTCCCGCAGGGTTTGAAGATAGCGCAAAGTAAGTGCACTGGGTTGATCACTTAAAATGCGGGCCGCATCGGCCAGGCGTTGTGAGGCCTGGTATTCCCCTTCAGCAGCAATTATCTTTGAACGCCGCTCCCGTTCTGCTTCTGCCTGTTTGGCCATGGCGCGCTGCATTTCCTGCGGCAGGTCTATTTGCTTTACTTCCACATTCGATACTTTGATGCCCCATGGCTCGGTATGCGTATCTATGATCTGTTGCAGTTTCTGATTTATCTTTTCACGTTGCGAAAGCAGGTCATCCAGTTCCGATTGCCCCAATACACTACGCAATGTTGTTTGTGAGAATTGTGAAGTGGCAATGAGATAATTCTCTACTTCTATAATAGCTTTTTGTGGTTGTAACACGCGGAAGTATACAACCGCATTTACTTTTATAGATACGTTATCCTCTGTGATGATATCCTGTGGTGGCACATCCATCACTACCGTGCGCAAACTTACTTTCACCATTTTATCAATCACCGGTATTAATATAATAAGTCCCGGGCCACGTACTGAAAGCAGTCGACCTAAGCGGAAAACAACACCACGTTCATATTCGCGTAAGATGCGAATGGCGCTTGACAATACAAACACCGCGAACAATACAATAACAATTGCCGAAGCTGAAATTGGTATAGCATTCATATGAAATAAGTTTATACTGACGATTCATGATAGGCTTCCACCTGCAGCGTAAGATTCAAAATTCCCGTTACGATCACTTTTTTTCCTTCGGGAATTAGTCCGGCAGATGAAATGGCTTTCCATATTTCACCATGCATACGCACTGTACCACCGGGATTTAATTCACTTAACGACTGACCAATTTCCCCAACCATAGCTTCCAATCCCATGGCTGGTTTTGCACGTTGTGCTTTCAAACCCAATCCTACAACAAACAGAAAAAAGAGGGTAGTAATTCCAACTGCCGTTATGATCACCGTCCATGAAAGACCGGCTACAGCTGTCGTTTCACCAGTTCGTATGAGCATCATGGAACCAAGTAGTAAAGAGATCACGCCACCTATGGCCAGCAAGCCATGACTTACAATTTTTATTTCAAGCAGAAATAAGATGATCCCAAAAACAATCAGCGCCAGTCCTGCATAGTTCACTGGTAAGGTATGCATGGTATACAAAGCAAGGATCATACAAATACCGCCGATGATACCGGGGAATATAGCGCCCGGGCTGTACAGTTCAAAGATGAGTCCGTATAACCCAAGTAAGAATAAGATGTATGCTACATTGGGGTCACTCAATATGTTCAGCATTTTTTCGCCCCAACCCATTTCGAGTGATTGTATCGTTGCATGTTTTGTTTGTAGTATTACTGTTCCTGAACTAACGGTAACACTTTTACCATCTATCTTATTTAGTAGTTCCTGTTCGTTGGATGCTATTAAGTTGATGACATTATTTTCCAACGCTTCCGTTTCTGTAAGTGACACACTATTGCTTACTGCCTGAGCTCCCCAGTTGGCATTTCGTTCGCGCTTCTTTGCAATGGATCTTATAAAGGCCATGGCATCGTTCGTAGCCTTTGCACTCATGATGGTATCCATTTGTCCCTGGGCAACAACCGGGTGAGCTGCGCCAATATTGGTTCCCGGCGCCATGGCTGCAATGTGTGCTGCCATAGTAATGAATACCCCGGCTGAACCTGCATGCGCACCACCAGGTGAAACATATACAACAACAGGCACGGACGATTCGAGGATATCGCTCACAATAATACGGGTGCTTTGTAACAATCCGCCAGGTGTGTTGAGATGAATGAGTAAACAGGTTGCCCGCTCTTTTTGAGCTACTTCAATGGCCCGGTGAATAAAATCTGCAGTGGCCGGGTTTATAGTTGCATCTAATTTTATCGAGAGTACTTTTTGTGCATACAGTGGCCCGGAGATAAAAACAAGCAGGAAGCAATATAGTAGAATGCGCCTCATAACATTCAAATAGCTGCAGCATAGCTCTAGTGTAATTTACAAAAAATGGCGCGCATCCCCAATTTTATAATTCAGGCAGAAATAATAGAAAACCATATGTGTTTAAGCCATTATAAATGGAATACCCAACCGAGCAGTAAACAGATCATTACTATAACAGGAGAGGGGAGTTTTGTAAAAGTGAGCATGGCCCAGGTTCCGGCTATAACGACCAGGTTCACCATACTAACGGTATGAAAACCGATCACCGAAACATCGCGCATCATATAGATAGTACCGGCCACCATTATACCCACCACTACAGCATTGATGCCTTCAAGTGCCCGGTATACAATTACATAACGTTGCAGGTTGTGCCAGATGGGAAAGAAAAAAAGCACTAATAAGGCACTCGGTAAAAAAATAGCAACGGACCCAATTAAGCAACCCAGTATTTGCCAGGTAGTGCCTTTGTCTTTCATGGCCGTTCCACCCATAAAAGAAGCGACTGAAAATACAGGACCAGGCATCGCCCGAACCATACCGGCACCGGTATAAAAATCGTTGCGCTCGATGCTGATCACATTTCCTTTTTTATTCAGGTTCTTTCTTATTACTACCGGCGACTTGGGACGTTCAACATATTGCTCATACATCATGGGGATAAGTACCTGTCCGCCGCCAAACACCAGACTTCCGAAACGATAATTATTTTCGAACAGGTTCAACGGGCGACGATTGGGCCAGTCATTTTTACGGGCCATTTCACTGACAATCCCCGCTGTCAAAAATATAATGGCAAACAGCCAGATGTTCCCCCATTTTATTTTTTTAACGGGCTGGGCTTTTTCGGGAATTCGTTTATCACTCAGGTTGGTGACAAACCCACCAATCACCAACAAGATGGGAAAGATCCAGGGTGATTTGAAAAGCAGGTAAGTGGTAATGCTACTTACCACCATAATTACCCGGGTAATATTATTATGTATGGCGAGCCGGAAAGACCGGGTGGCGGCAAAAGCCAGAAAACCCACGGCCATCGGCTGAATGAATTTGAAAATTCCCTCGCTCATTGATTTGCTGTCAAAAAATTCGAGCAGAAAAGAAAAGGCGCCCATCAAAATACAGGCTGGCGCAATCCAGATAGCCAGGGTAAGAATGGCCAGCGGAATACCGCCACGCTTATAACCTATCAGGGTTAGTACCTGGGTAGAAGAAGCGCCGGGCAGCAGCTGGCAAAAAGAATTGTATTCCAATAATTCCTGTTCGGTAACATCATGCCGGCGATGAACGAAAGTTTTCATCACCATTCCAAAATGGCCCTGCGGTCCGCCAAAGGCAGATACACTATGTAAAAAGACCGCTTTCAAAAAAGGTATATGGCGCAGAAGAATCATTCGCAATTATTCATCATCCAAAAAAATCACAAGTTAGGCAATGTGTAACACTTCGACGTCTTATAATAATGGTTTCCAGCGCGATCGGGGTTCAAAATAATTCCAACACAGGGCAGACAATTTCCGGGTCAGTAGCCAGGCTTCATTTGAGTTGTCCCAACGTTGGTCCTTCAGATTTTTTGTTTCTACTGAAAAAATATACGGGCCATGTGGCGCCATCACCAAAAGTATTTCACTGCGCGATGCATTTACACAACCATTTTTGGAGGCCACAAATATGTACGGTGGAATTTCCGCGATCGCTTGTTCATCATTATAATTTCTTCCCAGTAACCGGATCATTTTTTCGCCAGCCTTTTTACTGATCACTTCACCGTTGTAGATTTTTTCCATCAGCGTTCCCATTTCGCGGGGAGTGGTTTGCGCCCAACCATATTGCTGGCGGCTGGCCTCCCGGCCGGGCGTTCTTGAATTCACCCGGGTATTTACCAGTCCCAACGAATCGAGAATTTGGTTGATGCGGGTTCCATTGCCGGCCAAACTTTGCAACCACAAACTGGCGGTGTTGTCACTGGTGGTTAAACTCAACATCATCACTTTGTGCAAACCTATTTTCTCTCCATTTTTGAAAGAACCGAGAATATCTTCCCCGGCGTAAAATAAAGAGTCTCTGTATTCAAGTTGCTGATGATAATCCAATTCACCTTTTTCAATCTTATCCTCAATACCTATTAATATGGTAACCTTCACCATGCTGGCGGTTGGAAAAATGGTATCGGCATTGAAGGCAGCCATTTTTCCCGTTCGCAGATTTTTTACATACACGCCAATATCGCCATCCAACCCTTTTACTGTTTCCTGAATTTTTTGCTGCAACCGGTGATCAATGTTTTGTGCTGATACAGACCCAACGATCAGGAGCAGGCAAAAGGTTACAATATTATTTTTCATAATATGATTACATTCAAATATTTTCTCATGTTATTATTTGGGTAACCGGATTTAACCTTACAAATATTTGGAGAATTATTGAATTGACCGCCGCTTTAATCAATTTATAATAAGCAGCTGTGTTGCATGGTATTACTTCGTTTATCCGTTATCGATAGTACCCGTTTCTATTTATTTCTTCAAGCACTTTATCTGGCACCAGGTAGCGTATAGAATTTCCCTGTTTTATATTGTTGCGAATATGGGTGGCGGAGATTTGCAGCAGCGGCGCATCCAGAATATTGATAGTAGCGTTTTTAAAAGTGTTGATCACTTCGTGGCCTGGCCGGCGGTATACATAGATAGGGCAGTGCTGCAGAATGAACTCATAGTTTTTCCATTTGGCCAGGTTTTCAAAACTGTCGCTGCCCATAATAATAGCGAACTGATGTGTTGGATATTTTTCCTGTAAATAGGCCAATGTATTCACGGTGTACGATGGTTGTGGCAAACGAAATTCAATATCGCTGGCTTTTAATTTCGGTTCGCCTTCAATGGCGAGTTGAACCAGGTTCAGCCGGTTATAGGAATTCAACAAACTGGCCGATTGCTTGAATGGATTTTGCGGCGACACCACCAGCCATATTTGATCGAGATCAGAATTTTGTAACATGTAATTCGCAATGATCAAATGACCATGGTGAATGGGATTGAACGATCCGAAGTATAATCCGACTTTCATTGCTTTATAATTCCCGCTTTTTTAAGTTCCTTAATTAATTGCAAAGAAACAGATTAGTGAGATGAATGATGAGGGATCAGTGGCGAATGTTAGATGAAAGAAGCAAAAGTTTGTATAAGGAACAGATAGCTGTTTCCAGTTCCTGGTATCAGGTCTTGACGTTCGAAGTGTCGACAAAAAATAAGAAATGCTGAATTATAAATCCTGGTAGCCAGTAACTGGCAACTGGTATAATTCAGTTAGATACCACACGCAATATTTGATGCGGAATTGATTTTATCCTAAAAGAAAAAGGAACCGCATCAAGCGATTCCCAGTTCTTCAACAAATATATTATCGGCTTCATTCAATCGTAGACTGAGGTTGTAGCCAGCTACAATTATTGAGATGGGATCACCCAGGGGGGCAATCTGCTCTACCTTAACCAATTCACCCGGTACACAACCCATTTCCATTAACTTTAAAAACAGGTCGTTATTTTCAAAAGAAAGTATCCGGGCTACTGTTCCTGCTCCAATTTCTGATAATCGTTTCATAATTCAATAGACAACAAATGTAGCTTTGTATTAATTAATGACAGTTACGAATTTCGAAAAATGCCAAAGAATAATTCAACTCCCCCCATTCATTTTCATTTTCTGGAACCTATAACCTTTACCCAGCGAACACTGGTTAAAGAGGTGATCCGAGATCTGTTCAAAAAGGAGAAGACTAAATTGGAACAACTCCGGTATATATTCTGTTCAGATGAATACCTTTTACAGATAAATAAGGAACACCTGAATCACAACTACTATACCGACATCATCACCTTCGATCTTTCTGAAAGTCCCAGGGCAACTACCGGGGAAATTTATATCAGTGTTGATCGGGTTAGGGATAATGCGCAAAACTATGAAGTGTCTTTTAAGCATGAGTTATTACGTGTGATTTTCCATGGTGCCTTACACCTCTGTGGGTATAAAGACAAATCAAGTAAGGAAGAACAACTAATGCGAAAAGCTGAAGACAAATACCTGAAGTACTACTTGTCGAAAGTCAAATAGTGTGTTCCACGTGGAACTATGACTTTTCACAGATATCAGCCACAATCACTTGCACTTAATAAAGACCCGCAATGTATCAATTGCGGGTCTTTTTATTTCCAGTTGATCTTGTCCATCAAATAAGATAAACTACTTCTAATCTAAATTGTCTATTAACAACCAGCTCCCAGGTTATTTAGAAGCTAAGTCCTAGTATAGAGCTATAAACACCGGAAGTGCTGTGCTGAAAGAGCAACTCCAATTTGCTAAATTGGGAGGTCGTACCCAGGTAAATCCTATTAACAAAACTGATCCCTTTTATCTTCCTGCTTTCCCTGCCTATCCTGAAGATTGGTTCCCTAGGCTCCAGTTCTAATAGTAAGTCTATATCCTCCGCCCAAAGTCCTTGTTAACCTATATCTACCATTTCTTGATCCTACAAAGAGAAGCAATCAAGTCCGCTACCCCCAAATATAACCGCCACTATTCTTCCCTATGCATACCCACATTGGTAACAGTTTTTGTTCCCCTTTTGGCAATGGCATCTTCGAATGACCCTCCAATACTAAACTTAATTTTAACCAACTTTCAGCTATCACCCATCCTAGGGTCATCCTTAGGTTATCCTAAGGTCATCCTAGGGTTATCCTTGGGTTTTTTCCTTAGCATAACCCTAAGAAAACCTTAAGTACTCCTTAGGATACAAGTACCCAAAAGCCAACTTAAAATTGGACTTAGGTTTAGAATAGTTTCTTACCCATCTAACTCGAGGCCCTCAAGGTCCAGGAGTGCGTGCAAACTGGAGCATGTTGCACTATTAATCAGCAACCAAGTCCTGGTTAGTAAAGCTGGAGACTCACTCTTCAATAGCTAAACTCCCCTGTTTGGAAGTTAAACCCCGAGATAGGTACGCCACCCTCCATAAGCCCAAGGATAAATGAATACAAATAATGGGAAGACCCACAGCCGAATGGATAGGTCCGAATAAAGGTTTACATAAGGGACCCTATAAATCAAACGGGAATTCCTCGTTGATTAAGTAACCAACTAGGTTCTGACCAGCAAGGATACAGACCCACCTCTTAATATTAAACACGCTCTTAAGAAAGATAGACCCGGAGATAACGACATTGCCCTTTACCAGGCAAAGAAATCGAAGCCCAATTGGGTAAGGAACTACTACCGAACGGACTTATTTAAACAGGGCTTACATCACGAGGTCCTCATAAAAGGATAACCTTTACAAAGAGGATCGAAGAAGGACCTTTAAATGAAAGACTTTTACATAGTACAAAAGGCTTTTCCTCCCAGTATATCCCGGAGATATATAGAAACCAGCCCCTTCTTTCTTGTGGAAAGTCCCTGAAAAGGTCAATACTGTCTAAGGAAAATCTCCCATAGAGGTAACTAATGAGACCCGACCCAATCCCACACAGCAAACCGGTAGTAAAGACAAGCACCCCTCAGGTAAATAAGCGAACGAGTAAATCACGGGTTCTCCCAAAGGAGGGTTAAGTACCTGTATCTTTTATAGGGTAAGTCATGACAAGGAGAATCAGTAACAGTTAAAAAAACTCTCTTTTGAAGAACCTATAGAGACATACTGCTACTTCCTGGATAATACCGGTTATAAAAGAAAAGCATTCATATTGGTAATTCAGTGAGGGGTATAACAAAGTCCCTCTATAGGAGACTTCAATACATGTATAAATACAAAGGGTAGGAGAATGAAAGTCAGTTAAAGTATCACCTCTATAAAGGACTTCTCTCTCAACCCCCTAAATAAAGTCAATCTTACCTGTAAGTGTCCTTGGATATATCCATGGGCAAAAGAATACTATCTCTTAAAAGGATAACCACCGGTAATTATAAAAGACTGATCCGGTAGAAGATCAAGGAAAAACCATCCTCCATAAGGGTAGGAACACCTCTTTCCTGATAAAGTACCTTCCTACAATAGCCTAAACATATACTTCCCATGTCAAAATCGGGGAGGGAAATGCCGAGTTATCCTCTGAATTAAAGTAGATAACCTCTCCTATAAGGACTAAAAAGGCATGGTAAGGAACATGTGTCCACCATACAGATTATCACCATGATACCACCAGCACCCAGATATACCAATAAATCATTAAGATTAGTCATGGATAGATAACCGGATGAGGCGTGTTTCCAAACATCAATAACAAAATCCCTTAAGGTCTTTACCTCAAAGGGTAGGGGGACATAATCCATATTCATCCCTATAAGCGTGTGCTTATACACCTGAAACTATTCCTTTTAACAAGTCTACTGGGCAGGATGACCCATATTGCCGAAGTTCCTATATCAGAAGAATAGATATCCAAAGGCTTAAGTGTTTCTTCCACGGGTCCCAGGAAATGGCAAATAAGGTAAAAGGACTACAGGTTATGAATACAATCCCCCAGGATTATATAGGGAATAAAATATCATTTCAAGTACCTGGTTGAATATCAACAATAGGGTAAAAGAAGGGGATTGGTTCCACGTGGAACATCAGACCGTGGAAACAAGGGTTTTCCACGGAGGAACAGAAAAAGAAAGCAGCTTCAGGCAACGTAAAAGTGTTGAAAACAGAAGGAGATGAAAGGGTTTATAGGATTGACAACGTTGATAGAAGCACTCATGGGTTCCGTAAAAAAGCAAATAGTATAAGGAGTCAATGTACTGATAAACACCGCGCAGTTAAAAATGAAAAGGCATAAAGGAAAAGATGTAGGTATAGATTTTAAAGGTTTCACTCCCTAGGGAAGAAAATATCACAGATGCTACTGGAAAAAGAACAAGAGACTTAGTGGATTATCCCAGTTAAGGCATGGGTTGGGGAAGAAAAGAGGAAAGGAAAATCCGGAACCAAAGAGGTGTAAGCAACCTACAGTTAAACCAGACAGAAGTATCACATACCATCCAGATTCTTTCAGGGGTGCCTACCTTGAAGATTAGGCAGCAAAACAAAAACACAAGGGCAGGGGGAGAGACTTCCCAGGTTAAGTTTACCGCCAGAAAAGGTATGAAAAAGGTACTTCAAGAAAGAGGGAACAGACTCCTACATAAAGAATATGATCATACCCTGGATAAATCAGAACCTCAGAAATGTAGAAGAAAACCAGAAATGGTAAGTCACTCCCCAGGAAGAAACATGGATACTCAACCCTAAACCCGGGATTATAAACAGTGAATCAAACAGTATGGCCGGAATCTACATCACTAAGGCCTTAAACTATGACACATAAAGAAGACCAAGGCAACTGTAGGTAACTAATGAGAGGTATCATTTCACCTATACTTCAATCATGATTGAAAATCTTCCGGCTGTATGACATAGTAAGTTGGACTTAAATTCTCACGTTCTTTAAAGAGCCAGCCCCGGAAAGAATTAAATATTCAATTAGTAAGTACTTTTCTAAACTAATCAGCCCCCGTCCTGTTTTTCTCTTTTTACCCCTTGACAAGCATCTTGTAATTTTGCACCATGTTTCCAGAATATGACGTAATTGTAGTAGGCGCAGGTCATGCCGGCTGTGAAGCTGCCGCTGCCGCCGCCAACCTTGGTTCAAAGGTTCTTTTAGTAACCATGAACATGCAAACCATTGCCCAAATGAGTTGTAACCCAGCCATGGGTGGTATTGCCAAAGGTCAAATTGTTCGCGAGATCGATGCCATGGGTGGATACTCCGGTATTGTCACCGACCTCAGCATGATCCAGTTTCGCATGTTGAACCTCTCAAAAGGTCCAGCCATGTGGAGCCCCCGCGCACAAAACGATCGCATGTTATTTGCCGCTACCTGGCGGGAAATGTTGGAGAAAACACCCAACGTAGATTTCTACCAGGATATGGTCCGCTCACTCATCATAAAAGATGGACGTGCCTGCGGTGTAGTAACTGGTCTTGGTCATGAAATTCCATCAAAATCAGTAGTGATTACCAGCGGTACTTTTCTGAATGGTATTATCCATATTGGTGAAAAACAATTCGGCGGTGGACGCGTAGCTGAAAAAGCTGCCACCGGCATCACCGAACAACTCGTTGAATTCGGCTTTGAAAGCGATCGCCTCAAAACCGGAACACCTCCCCGGATCGACGGACGCAGTCTGGATTATAGTAAAATGGAAGAACAAAAAGGCGACGAAGAAATGGTTGGCTTTTCTTACACCGATACTAAAAAACCAACTGAACAAAGAAGCTGCTGGATCACCTATACAAGTCAGAAAGTTCACGACATCTTAAAAACCGGCTTCGACAGGAGTCCTATGTACGCAGGACGAATTGAAGGTGTTGGTCCCAGATATTGTCCCAGCATCGAAGACAAAATCAATCGCTTTGCTGAAAGGGAAAGACACCAGCTTTTTGTAGAACCCGAAGGTTGGAATACCGTCGAGATCTATGTAAATGGTTTCTCAACTTCCCTTCCTGAAGAAGTACAATACGCAGCTTTACGCCAGGTTCCTGGTTTCGAAAATGTACGCATCTTCCGACCTGGGTATGCCATCGAATATGATTACTTTCCACCAACACAGTTGAATCACTCACTGGAAACAAAACTGATCAGTAATCTATTCTTTGCCGGACAAATAAACGGAACCACCGGTTATGAAGAAGCTGCTTGCCAGGGATTGATGGCCGGCATCAACGCCCATCAAAAAGCAAAAGAATTAGAACCCGTTATTTTAAAAAGAAGCGATGCCTACATCGGAGTTTTAATCGACGATCTCATCAGTAAAGGAACTGAAGAACCGTACCGCATGTTTACGAGCCGGGCCGAATTCAGAACCATCCTTCGTCAGGATAATGCTGATCTTCGCTTGACTGAATTAAGTTATCGGTTAGGTCTGGCCTCCCAGGACAGAATGGATAAAGTGATCAGCAAAAGAGAAGGCGTTGAAAAAGTAAAAGATATCCTGAAAGAGATCTCTCTTGATCCAACTGAAGCCGATGGATTCCTGGCTGAAAATAATTCTGCCCCATTACCGCAAAAACAAAAAGCTGTTCAATTGCTGCTGCGTCCAAATATTTCACTGCAAGCTATGATTGCCGGCTTACCAAAAATTCAACAAGCCTTGACAGGTTTCACTGATGAAGTAATTGAGCAAGCTGATATTCAGATCAAATACAATGTATACATCGAAAAAGAAAAGGAGCTTGTAAAAAGAATGAATCAACTCGAAGATCTGTTGATCCCCGAAAATTTCGATTATAACAAGATCACTTCTTTATCGAATGAAGCCTTGCAGAAATTCAAAAAAATAAAACCACGTACATTAGGTCAGGCGAGTCGCATCAGCGGTGTAAATCCGAGCGATGTTCAAATACTGATGGTGTATATGGGTAGATAGAAATATTTCAAAGTGAAATAACTTATAATACAAAAGGCTCCTGATAAAATCGGGAGCCTTTTGTATTACATGTAATATTTTTATTATACTTGCGAGTAAGGAGTTGGCTCTAAAAACACGCGCCGGATATTTGAAACTGTGTTAGCATATATGGGATCGTTAGACACTTTTTTCCAATCTGTATCTGCCCCAAACGCTGCCCAGTTTTTGTCACGCTCTTCCATATTTTTAAAGGTGATCATATACGTTAGACAGGGGAGGTTTGGTCCGGAAATAGCTTCACCAAAAAATACACGGTTCAATCTTGTTCTGTCAAAAATGGTGAACTCTTCCTCATTGAACATTTTCACTTTTCTTCTAACCGCATCTTCATTGTAACCTTCATAAGTACGCAATTCAAAAATGCGTGTTTCCTTAGCCGGCACTTTTATGGAAGGCATATTATCGAATGCCACTAACAGCGTAGAATTATACCTGTTGAAAACCGGTTTCTCTGCAGGAATTTTATCCCACTCGGTACTGTTCTGTTTAAAGTCACTATCTGACTTTACTTTCATATTGATTTCGCCATATTCTTCCATTGAAGGATAAACGATCAACACATATACTTTAGCCGGTTCGGATTTTCCAATTTCTTTGAAAACACCTACGTTCTTAACACCGAATTTATTGAAGGCAGGAATTAATGCTTTCTCGAGATAAGCATGCAATGCATTTTGGTTTCCACCAAAATGAATTTCGTATTCCCGTATTTCAAACAATTCTTTTTTTCCAGCTTTGGCAGAACCAGCGTATGATAATTTTCCTGCAAGGAGTGCGGATGACATAGCTGCTGTCTGGATAAAGTTTCTTCTTTTCATATGGCAAGCAAATGTTAGCTATTCAAAAATGACGAGATTCACAATTTCTTCCAGGAATTGTTTATCCGTTTCATCAAAGGCAGCCAGCTGTTCACTGTCCACATCCAATACACCCATCACTTTGTTGTCACGAATTACCGGAACAACAATCTCTGATCTGGACTTACTGCTGCAGGCAATATGTCCCGGGAATTTTTCTACATCAGCTACCACGATGGTTTCCGCCTTTTCCCAGCTGGTTCCACAAACACCCCGTCCTTTTTTGATGCGGGTACAAGCTACCGGTCCCTGAAACGGGGCCAGCACTAATTGATTTTCTTTCACCAGGTAGAATCCTATCCACAGCCAGCCGAATTGTTCCATCAGGGCCGCTACTATGTTAGCCAGGTTTGCCACCAGATCGGGCTCGCCTTCAATCAACGCTTTTATTTGGGGAATTACAGATTGATATTTTTCCTCTTTTGTGCCCTGCACAATGCTCAAGTCTTCTGCCATGGAGCAAATATAGTTTGAATGATTATTTCACAAAATTCTACAGATCGAAAACCCCTTCCCTAACAGTCATTGTGTCGAAATAGGGGCTTGTTCAGGGGTTATTAACACAATTAACAGGTTTATTCACAAACATGACCTATCAGGTTCGATTGCTTCGATGGCGGAACCTGACGGGTTACTGCCTTACAAACCATATTTAGCGCTGATTTCCAACATTCTATCGATTGGTTTCTTCGCTGCCTTGCGTAATTCTTCCTCCATGGTGATTTCCGGAGTCTCGTATTCCATGCACAGGTATAGCTTTTCCAGGGTATTCAGTTTCATGTGTGGACAATCGTTACAGGCGCAGCTGTTATTGGGTGGCGCGGGGATGAAAGTTTTGTTGGGGGAAGCTTTTTGCATCTGGTGCAAAATGCCGGTTTCGGTGGCCACAATGAATTCGGTTGCCTCACTTTGCTGGCTGTACTTCAACAAACCAGTGGTGGAACCGATGTAGTCAGCTATCCGAAGTACCGCATCTTCACACTCGGGGTGAGCAATGAATTTCGCATTGGGGTGGCGGGTTTTCAACTTGGTGATCTTTTCCAGGCTGAAAATTTCGTGCACCATACAGGCGCCATTCCACAAAACCATATCGCGGCCCGTTTTCTTCACCAGGTAAGCGCCCAGGTTTTTGTCCGGTGCAAAAATGATCTTTTGGTCTTTCGGCACACTTTCCACAATTTTCTCGGCATTGCTCGAAGTAACGATGATGTCACTCAGCGCTTTGATCTCGGCCGAGCAGTTCACGTAGGAGATGACGATGTGATCGGGGTGCTGTTCTTTGAATTTTTTGAAAAGATCGGCGGGGGCACTGTCGGCCAGGGAGCAACCTGCATTCAAATCGGGCAGCAACACTTTCTTGGCCGGGTTTAAAATTTTCGCTGTTTCAGCCATGAAATGAACGCCGGCGAAAACGATGATATCCGCGCTGGTTTTTTCCGCCTGTTGTGCCAGACCCAAACTATCCCCAATGTAGTCGGCCACATCCTGAATATCGGGCTCCTGGTAATAGTGCGCGAGCAGCACCATATTTTTTTCTTTTTTCAAACGTTCGATTTCGGAAAACAAATCGATCGTGGGGTCAATCTCGATATCGAGGAATCCTTTCTTCGGCACATTTTTTTTTGCGTTGGCTACGTGGATATCTTCCATAGTATTTATATTAATTTCTTTTTTTTATAAATAACCTATTATTATTACGGCTGTGAATTCGTGGATAAAATAACGATTCAGAAATTTGGTAAAGTTACAACAACCTGGTTATCCACGGTTTTCCACTTTCTCTCCACATTCAACAAATAAGGACTGGCGTAGGTTTTCGGCAGTTTTCCACGCCGGTGGAATAAAAAAGGCCTGAAAAAAATTAACGATAATAACATATAAAAAGTCTGTTAATGGAGGTCTAATAACTCAGGGTTTTTATACACCGCCCGGTACGGGAAAGTATGGATCAAAACTTATTGGCCAACTATCCACCGTTTCGAAAGAGCAAAAACACGGGTTACCAACATATTTTAGAGGTTATCCAGTTTTAATGTTAGAATTGTTTTCACGACACTGTTCCACAAGGTTTGCATATATTATAAAATTTGGCGTTATTCACAGCTGTGTGGGCTGGCAAAACCTTTATTTGATGCTGGTTTTGAGCGGTTTTCCACAGTTTGTTCATAAACATTTTTCACCTATTTTTGCCATCCTTATTAAAAGAGGTATACACTTATTTTATGTCAGTTATTCAAACCATCCGCGACAAAGCAGCGTGGATTATCATTGGTGCGATTGCATTAGCCCTTATCGCCTTTATTGTGCAGGATGCCCTTCAGGGGGGAAGCCGGGGTTTGTTCAGCGGTAACTCTACTACGCTGGGTAAAGTTAATGGTACCAGTATCGATGTTCGCGACTTTGAGGCACGCTACAAAATGGCCGAAGACAACTACCGTGCACAGAATTACCCTGTGAATGACCAAATGCGCAGCCAGATCCGTGAAAGCCTTTGGAACGAGTTCGTAGAGGACGCGTTAATGACAGACGAGTATTCCAAACTCGGCATCACTATATCTGACAAAGAAGTGGGTGATATATTATATGGTGCTAACCCGCCCCAAATGTTAAAACAGCAGTTTACCGATTCAACCGGTATGTTCAATGCACAAGCTGCTTACCAGGCGATCCGTTCCCTGAAAAAAGGTACTCCTCAGTACAACAGCTTCTGGGGTGAATTTGTACCCTCCCTGGAAAAAAGCCGTCAGCGTGAGAAATTCACTTCGCTGGTTGGTAAAAGCATGTATGTTCCCAAATGGTTGTTGGAGAAATCCAATGCCGAGAACAGCCAACGTGCTGCCATTTCTTATGTGAATGTTCCTTACTCAACTATTCCCGATTCTACCATCAAGATCTCTGATGATGATGTGCGGGATTATGTTAATAAACATAAAGACACTTACAAACAGGAAAATGAGCGTAGCCTGATCTATGTATCTTTCGACGCTTCACCCAGCGGTACTGACAGTGCAAAAATACTGGAAGAAGTTGCCAAACAAAAAGATGCATTGGCCGCTGCCAATACTACTCCCGAAATTCAAACTGTGATGGCAAACAGCGCCAGCGAAACACCCTACTTCGATGGCTATGTATTGAGCAGCCGCATGCAAATGGGCAACGCCGATACTTTGCGCAAACTGGCCGATGGACAAATCATTGGACCCTATCTCGATGGTCCAAATTATACCATGGCTAAAATGGTAGGCCGCCGCCAAATGCCCGACAGTGTAAAATGCCGTCACATCTTAATTAAAATAGGTGATCAGCAGGGTCAGGCAAGAACTGACAGTGCTGCCAAAAAATTAATCGATAGCATTCAAACTGCTATTGCAGGTGGCGCCAACTTCGACAGCATGGTGGTTAAATATAGCGACGATGCCGGCAGCAAGGATAAAGGCGGTGAATATGAATTCGCTTCTTTGCAATTCTCTAACCTGAGCAAAGAATTTGCTGAAACCATCTTCTATGGCACTCCTGGTGAAAAGAAAGTAGTAAAAGTGGATAACCAGTCTTACAGTGGATACCATTATATAGAAGTGTTAAGCCAGAAGAAAATTGAAACAGCTTTCAAAATTGCATACATCTCACACGCGATCGTTCCAAGTGATGAAACCATCAATGGCGCCAGCGGTATGGCTTCTCAGTTTGCTGCGGCCAGTCGTGACCTGAAGCAATTTGATGATAATGCTGCAAAAGGAAAGTATAATAAATTACAGGCCGATGTGAAAGAATCTGATTTCATGATCATGGGTCTGGGTGAAACACGTGAAATTATTCGCTGGGCTTTCAATGATGCCAAAAGAGGCAGTGTAGCTGAACACCCTTACCAGGTTGGTGATAAATTTGTAGTGCCTGCCGTTACAGGTGCTTCTGAAAAAGGAACTATGTCTGTTGAAAAAGCCCGTCCATTGGTTGAATACAAAGTACGCAATGAGAAAAAGGCTGAGGATATTGTTAAGAAAATTGGCAGTGCTTCAACCCTCGAAGCAGTAGCCCAGGCTACGGGTCAACAAGTATTCAATGCTGACAGTGTTACTTTCAACAGCACCTTTATCCCAAATGTGGGTAATGAAATGAAAGTACTGGGTGCATCTTTCAACAAAGAGTACCAGACTAAAGTTTCTGCTCCAATAAAAGGTGAGATCGGTGTATTTGTTATTAAAGTTAATAACATCAGTGCTGTACCTAATCCAAACTTTGATGCCAAAGCGCAACAGCAAGCCATTCAACAACAAATGGGTGCTATGTTCGGATACAGAGTTATGGAGATCATGAAGAAATCTGCTGACATAAAGGATAATAGGATTAAATTCTTTTAGTTAATCTGTTAACTAGTTGCTAGGGTTGACCAGTTTTTTAAACTCGTCAACCCTATTTTTTTTAAACATTCACTCATATCTGCTTGTTTATCAGTGTGAAATTCTAAGATCTACCCTTACTGGTTAACTCGTCAACTTTTCAACTAATTAACTAATTCCGTATTACCTTTGTATAAGTCTAGTGAAATTGAATATTATGAGTGAAGAAATAGTAAATAAGGTCGCGCAAAGCCAGCTGGTCACCATTGACCTGGAAAACTATTTTCCAGCAGAAGAGATTGCGGTCTTTGACCTGAAGCCCCATTTATTTATGGAGCTGATCCTGAAAGAAAAGGAATTCCGCGCCGCTTTGCAAAACAATGACTGGAGTATTTATCAGAATAAAGTAGTAGCTGTTACCTGTACAGCCGATGCCATTATTCCCATGTGGGCGTATATGCTGGTAGGTTCATACCTGCAGCCGGTTGCAAAAGATATTGTTTACGGGGATGAAAATGCTGCCCGCCAGCAATTGTTTGTGCAAAAGATCGAAGCCATCGATGCTTCTCCGTTTGTAGATAAACGAATTGTTGTTAAAGGTTGTGGGGATATACCCATAGGAGAGTTTGCCTACCTGGCCATAACAAAAAAGTTGATGCCGGTAGCCAAAAGCATAATGTATGGCGAACCTTGCAGTACTGTTCCTATCTTTAAAAAGAAATAACTAACGAAGCCGATGCCGAAGCGTCGGCTTTTTTTTGCCTTGCCCCGGAAAGAAAAGTCAGCACAACGATTGCGTAGTCCAAACTGAGCGCATTACATAGAACTAAAACTGCCCGACCATGGACGTTGAAATATTAGCACGCATCCAATTCGCATTTACCATTGCCTTTCACTACATCTACCCGCCTTTAAGTATCGGACTTGGTTTATTGCTAGTCGTATTTGAAGGATTGTATCTGAAAACGGGCAATAAGATGTATGAGCAGATTACCCGTTTCTGGATCAAGATCTTTGCCCTGATCTTTGGTATTGGTGTAGCCACCGGTATTATTATGGAATTTGAGTTTGGTACCAACTGGGCCACGTACTCAAAATATGTGGGCGATATTTTCGGGAGCGCCCTGGCAGCGGAAGGGATCTTTGCCTTTGCGCTGGAGTCGGGCTTTTTGGGAATACTCATTTTTGGCTGGAACCGGGTTAGTTCGCGGGTGCATTTCTTTTCAACGATCATGGTATTCCTCGGTTCCATGTTCTCGGCCATCTGGATTGTGGTGGCCAACTCCTGGCAACAAACGCCGGCCGGTTTTCATATTGTAGGCACCGGCATGGACGCCCGTGCCGAGATCACCGATTTCTGGGCCATGGTGTTCAATCCATCAAGTGTACAACGACTGATGCATGTGTGGATAGCCGCTTTTCTGGCGGGGATATTTTTAGTACTGAGTGTGAACGCCTGGTATATCTTAAAAGGCAAACACCTTGACATTGCAAAACGTTCTTTCAAAATAGCCTTGATAGCAGCCACCGTTTTTTCCCTGTTGCAACTGGTAGCGGGCCATAGCAGTGCCGATGTGGTATATAAACACCAGCCGGCAAAACTTGCTGCACTTGAAGGGCATTATGATTCCCTGGCCGCAGCCGATATGTTTTTGCTGGGCTATGTTGATCAGAAAAATCAAAAAGTAACCGGGATAAAAATACCCGGCGGTTTGTCCTTCCTCACCCAATTCGATTTTAAAAAACCGGTTAAAGGCCTGAATGCTTTTAAACCAGAAGAAAGACCCACACAGGTAAATACTATTTTCCAGTTCTACCATATTATGGTGGGCCTCGGCATGTTTATGATCGCTTTAACCCTGTATGCATCGTGGTTGAGTTATAAGAATAAACTATTCGAAAAACGCTGGCTGATGGGAATTTTTGTATGGGCAGTATTGGGACCACAGATCGCCAATCAAACCGGGTGGTTTGCTGCGGAAATGGGCCGTCAGCCCTGGGTGGTATATGGTTTGTTGCGAACTTCTGATGCCCTGTCGAAAACAGTAACGGCTAACCAGGTGGTGTTTTCATTGATCATGTTCACGGTAGTATACCTGTTGTTATTTGTGCTGTTCCTGTATTTATTGAACAAGAAAATTGTACACGGCCCTGTTGATTATGGTACCAAGGAAGATATTGAAGAAGGCAGCAAACGTGATAACCCGATTTTGGACCACACCGGAAAAGGCCCAATTGCAGCACACTAACCATACTACTCACAACAACTAGTAAACAATGGAAACTTTTTTAGGACTCGATTATAATCTTTGGTGGTTCTTAGTTTTTGGCGCTGTGATCAGTGGGTATGCAATATTGGATGGATTTGATCTGGGCGCCGGTTCCTTACACCTCTTTTTGACTAAAGAACAAAGCCGGCGAATTGCCCTGAATGCAATTGGCCCGGTATGGGATGGAAATGAAGTATGGCTGGTTATTGGTGGCGGCGCCTTGTTTGCTGGTTTCCCGGTAGCGTATGCAGCTATCTTCTCTGCTTTTTATGTTCCGTTTATGGTGTTCCTGGTGGGATTGATCTTTAGAGGCGTTGCCATAGAATTCCGGAGTAAAGAACCCGGTAAATTATGGCGCAAAACCTGGGATATTGTGTATTGCCTAGCTTCCATCATTATCTCTTTATCACTCGGGCTGATGTTGGGTAATGTAGCGTATGGTATATCTTTAAATGAACATAAAGAATTTTCGGGCGACTGGTTATCGTTCTTTAATTTCTTTTCAATTATGGTAGCCATTACAACGCTGGCTTTATTCATGATGCACGGCGCTATATATCTCACCATGAAAACTGAGAGCCGGTTATACACAAAACTCTATTTACTGGCCCGACAATTCATCATCTTTTTTGTGTTGAGTTTTGTGATCACTACTTTATATACCTTATTATATGTGCCGCACCTCAGCGATTTTTTCAGAGAACATCCTTCTTCTTTTATAATACCGATATTGATGGTATTGGCCATTGCCAATATACCCCGGTTGTTGAAAAAGGGTAAATACAGTTATGCATTTATTTTTTCCTCAGCAACAATTGCGTTGCTGTTGATAATGGTGGCGCTGGAAGTGTTTCCTTATTTGTTATATTCAAAAGGGAATCCTTCAAATAGTATAACAGTGCATAACGCAGCTGCATCGCCGAAAACCATGAAGATATTATTGATCATTGCATTGATAGGAACGCCCCTGGTAGCCACCTATACTTCCTTTGTATTCTGGACCTTTAAAGGAAAAGTGAAGTTGGATGAAACAAGTTATTAAAACAAAAAGTCCCCCGGTGTATAAGGGGGACTTTTTGTTAATTACTTTATCATGGCGCCTACCCGTTCAAGCAGGGCCTTTGTTTTTTTGATGCCCTCTTCTTCGCTTAATTTATCGCCTTCATATTCGATTCCCATATAACCTTTGAACCCGGCTGATTTTACTACTTTCAACATTTTTACATAGTCGGTTTCAATGCAATTACCCTGTTCATCGAAATCATTGGTTTTAGCGCTTACGCCTTTTGCAAATGGCATCATTTCACCCACACCTTTATAACGATCATATTCCTCTATACATTTGCTGCCCCATTGTGCACCGCCTTCGCGTTTGATACAGAAATTTCCAAAATCGGGGAGAGTGCCTACATTTTTACGGCCTACCTTTTTCATTACACCCGAAAGCCATTGTCCGTTAGAAGTATAACCACCATGGTTTTCCACAATTACATTTATACCGGTTTTGCCGGCATATTCACCCAGTTTGCTTAGTGACTCAGCAGCAGCTTTTGCCACTTCTTCCGCACTGCCCTGTCCGAAGGCGTTTACCCGAATAGTAGCACAACCCAGGTATTTGGCGGCATCTACCCATTTATAATGGTTTTCTACAGCCTGGTTCCTTACGTTGGCATCGGGTGAACCCATGTCGCCTTCCCCATCGCACATGATCAGGTGATTTTTAACCCCATTGTCATTACAGCGTTTCAACAGCTCAGCCAGGTATTTTTCATCCTTTGCCTTGTCTTTAAAAAACTGGTTCACATATTCTACTACGCTGATGCCATACGTGTTTTTGGCCATGGCAGGAAAATCGAGGTTGTCCATTTCTTTTGCAAAGAGCTTTTTATGCAATGACCATTGGGCCAGTGAAATGGTAAAAAACAAAGGAGCGGGCGCAAAGTCCGGGTAAGACGTATGCCCTTTTGTTTGAAAGTCTTCGTTTGGAGAATTGATGAAGGATAATCCGGTGGAAGCGGCGCCAAAGCCGGCTGCCAATCCACCCAGTTGTCTTAAAAAATGACGGCGATTTGAGGGCATGGCAATAATTGTTTGGTTGATTTGATAGTTAATTCAATCGTTCCTTATAAAGTTCGGGAATTAGCACCATCAAACCATCAGCCAAACAAACAATAGAAATTTATTAAAACCACCCTCTTTTTCTGAAAAGACGGATCATCCAGAGCGGGATAAGCAGCATGGCGCCTACTGCCAGAAAAAATCCCCAGCGGTTATGGATGTAGGGGATCGTTTCAAAGTTCATACCAAAGATGCCGCCAATAACGGTTGCGGGAGCCAGTAAGCAGGTAACAATGGCCATTACCTTCATTACTTCGTTCATACGCAGGTTCACATTATTTATATACAGGTCCTGCATACTGCTGATGATATCGCGGTAGTTTTCGCTGAGATCATAAGCCTGTATAATGTGATCATATACGTCTTTATAATATTTGGTAGTAGCCTCATCGAGCAGCTCACTTTCACTGCGGATAATGCCGTTCAGCAGATCGCGTACCGGTGCAAAGTTCCTTTTCAACACGATCAGCTCTTTACGCAGCTGGTTAATACGGGCCAGCGACCGGGTATTAGCATTGCGGATCACTTCTTCTTCCACGATCTCGATCTGCTCGCTTACCTTTTCCATTACAATAAAGTAATTATCGACGATTAAATCGAGCAGTGAATAACACAGGTAATCTGCCCCGCGTTGTCTGATCTTGGCATTGTTGATCTTAAGCCTGTGCCTAAGGGGATTGAATACGTCCCGCTCAGAATCTTCCTGGAAAGAAAGCACGTATTTAGGACCTAATATTATACTGATCTGTTCTGTTTCAATTGACTTTTTTTGTTCGTTGAAGTACAACATATTCAACAGACAAAATAATATGCCATCTACTTCATCGAATTTGGGGCGCTGGTTAATGCTGAGGATGTCTTCAATAACCAGCGGGTGAATGCCATAATCGTTACAAATGGTTTCCACCTCGTTTTTACGCAATCCATCGATATTGATCCAGCTGATGTATTTTCCTTCCTTACAATGCAGGCAGTCTGCTACACTTTCCGCTCCATATTCATGTACGGAATGGGCATCGTATTCGTATACGAAGATCTTTACTTCATTCGCTTCTTCACGTTGCGGCAGAACGGTGGGGTTGACCTGCAATATCTCCTTGGTTCGGGCGGTGCCGAACAAATTTGGCAACATTAGATAACGCAGGTATTTCTGAGGGCTCATACTCATACAACAAAAATGGCTAAAAATTCCGAAAATGAATTCCTGCAGTTAGATAACGCATGGTTAACAAGGACATTGCATAAAACCTGCCAAAAGCCGCAAACGTGTCTATTCCACTGAATTTAAAGTAAGATCAGCGCCCAGGGTATTGCCTTCAATTTTCAATAGTAAGGGGGTAGCGGCATTATTGAGGATCCAGATATGGGTTGAACCGTTGGCACTTTCCAGGTAATATGCATCAACAGTCTTGCCAGAAATTTTTAATTGTTGTTGCTCGGTGGGTGTTTTAACGGTATAAACCTGTTGATCGAAATTGATCTTTTTGTCTTTTTGCAGCATTTCCCACTGGGCTTTTGAGATCAGCACCACTACCTGGTCATCGGCCATATCTTCTACGGTACCGGGGCTGGGTTGGTTCCAGAAACCGCGGTTGCCACTTTCAAGCGATTTGCTTTTCATTACCCAGCCGCCGCTGCCAAAACCTTCCACAGTCCAACCTACTTTCACATAGCCGGCCGTTAATGAATCCAATGAAAATACACAAGGGAAAGTTTGGCCGTTCACCATGGCAGAAAAATTAAGCCTGGTACCTTGCTTAACAACAGGTGAGTATTTGTCTTGCGCAAACGAAGACGCAGCCACGAACAAACTCAGTCCGAAAAGTATTTTTTTCATAAAAGGGTTATTTGTGGTGAATTTACGCAATGGCCGCATTGCCTAATAATAAATTATGATTAACGCTTAAAGCAGAAAGACCTGTCAGGTGTCCCTTTGCTTGCTGATTTAGCAAGATGATAAAGGAAACCTGACAGGTCTTAATAAATTAAATATGATGTAAGGTGATTACAACTTTTCGTATAAGGCCCGCAGTTTCTCACGGGTCATTATTTTTTCCCAGTCTTTGCCCAGCGCATTTTCCCACAGGGGTTTCATGCCCAGTGATACATTGATCATGGTATCGAATTGATCATCGGTCAACCCTTTGCAGATACCAACGGGGATATCGATGTTATTTTTCTCCACCATTCTTTTAAATTCAGCAACACCTGCGGGGTAGTAGGGTTCCAGGTGGTTCATCACAATGCAATTGCCAATACCATGTTTGGTACCCAGCAAATAGCTTAAACCATAGCTTACCGCATGGGCTACACCCACCTGTGAATAAGCGATGCTCATGCCACCGGCAAAAGATGCCATCATCAGTTTCTCGTCGCACTCAGCATCCCAGTTATCTTTTTCCAGGAAAATATGCTGGCATAATTGTAATGCTTTTTCACCATACGATTTACTGAACTCGTTCAGGTAAGTACCCTGCAGGCTTTCAATACAATGGATATAACAATCCATACCGGTATAAAAACGCTGGTTAACAGGTGCGTTGGCTATTAATTCGGGGTCAAGTACGATTTGGCTAAAAGGAGTAAAGTCAGAGTTCATACCCAATTTGCGGGTAGGGCCGGTAAGAACGGTAGTACGGGAAACCTCGGCGCCGGTTCCGCTCAAAGTAGGAATACCCACTTTGTAAACACCGGGAACTTTTACCAGGTCCCAGCCCTGGTAATCGGCCGAAGAACCGGGGTTGGTCATCATTAAAGAAACCGCTTTGGCCAGATCGAGGGTTGAACCGCCGCCTATACCAATTACACCGCTCACAGTACCAAACTCGTCTTTTAATTGTTTGGACAGTTTATCAACCTGGGTAGTTTTTGGTTCGTAGGTAACATCTGCAAAGATCACTTTGTCTTTACCACGCAGGGGAATACGGCTTACAAGCGCCTTGCCATCGCCGGTAGCGGCCCCTTTTTCAAAAAAATGATCTACCAAAAAGATCATGGGCGCATCGCCTTTTCTATGTGGAGCTAAAATTTCATCGAGCTGATTAAAACTGCCGTGGCCGTAAACAACATAATCGACCATTTTAAAGTTTCTGAACTTCATATGCTTACGCTAAATGATTTTTAACAGATACTGTGATTTAGCGGTGCGAAGGTACTGGTTAAGTGGGAAATGTCCGAGGGGGAGGGGCCCTGTTTTTAACAGGCGGGCTCCGGATTTATAGGAGAAAGTTTGAAACCTGAACCTGCCTCTTAAATCCACTCAGACCATGAACCATCCTATTGCCAGATGGTATGCAACGGCCACACTTTTGCCGAGATAATACGAGTAACCCCGTTTTCACTAAAAAATGCAATTCCGTCGAGACTGGCATATGGGAAAAGCTGGGTAGTTAATACCACCTCGCCATCATTGGCATATACTTCCAGGATACTTTTATCTAAAAAGGCATGCAAACGCAGTTTGCCATTCTGCAACGGAACCCGGGTAACAGCAGACGAGACATTGGCAAACTGTTTATCGAAATCAACATTACCGGTTTTTGAACGGTTGACCGTTACCTGTTGACTGGCGGCATCATAACTTATAATAACAGCCCGTCCATCAGCGGCTGCCAGTTTGATGCCGCAAATACCTGCTTTGGCTGGTATGAGTTCCGCACCCAGTTCAAGCACCTGGCCTTTGGCCGGAAAGGCTTCCTCTTTGCTAATGTCTTTGTTTTTCCATTCAGTAGGAGCGGCCCGCAGGGTTTGCAGGGCCTTTACCGGTTGTTGCAAAAGCGTAAAGGTATTGCTGGTTTTTTTTAAGCGCAGCGAGCGGGGCAGTGACATCGCGCTTCGCCAGGGCGAGGTGGGGATGGCCTGCGCGTATTTCCAGTTATTGGCCCAGCCAATCAGAACCGGGTCCTGACCGGGCGGCAGGTTATTATAAGTGATGCCGGCATAAAAGTCAGGCCCATAATCGGGTCTCAGTATGGTATCGGCCGGGTTTTCATTGTGGAAAACGGTGCCGTCAAACGTTCCCACAAAATATTGCATGGTGAATTGTTGTGAATTCAGAAGCACCCATTTGCTTTTGCCCGGCTGGCCATTGATGGGCACCTGCAACAGATCGGGACATTCCCAAATACCACTGATATCACCGGCCGGGCCAAAATCACTCAGGTGCGACCAGGTTTTCAGATCCGGTGAACCATGAAACTGCATAATATGCTCATTTGGTAAAACAGTCACCATGATCCATTTTCTGCCGGGTTCATACCAGAATACTTTAGGATCGCGGAAATCCTTTTTATGCAGATCGAGCACGGGGTTGCCGGTATATTTTGTCCAGGAACGGCCATCATCGAGGCTGTAAGCGATGTGCTGGGTTTGCAGGTAATCGTCGGGTTTTGATTTATCGGGAATGATGTGCGCGGTATACACGGCTACCATGGGAATTTGTCCTGGTTTTTGGGCAAACCCACTGCTGTTGTTTTTATCCACCACACAACTACCGCTGAAGATCATGTTCTTTTCATCTTCAGGAATAGCCAGGGTCAATGATTGCCAGTGTACCAGGTCTTTACTAACAGCATGTGCCCAACTCATATGCCCCCAGGTATTGCCCATGGGGTTGTATTGGTAAAATAAATGGTATTCCCCTTTATAATATACCAGGCCATTGGGATCATTTGTCCAGTTATGAGGCGGAGAGAAATGGAACTGCGGGCGGTAAGCTTCTTTATAGGTTGGTTTGCTTTGTGAGAAAAGACTAACAGGCAACAGGCCCATTAATAATACCAACGTGTTTTTCATAAACAATCGTTTTGGGTTTTCTAAATCTACTCATTTTAGCAGACATCACAGTCATAGACAAAATCTATCGTTTTATAGAATAATCCTATAAATATCTATATCGTTTTTTATCATCTTTGCGGCCATCTAACCAAACTCTCCGCCAGCCGGCGGACCACGATTGCCTCCCAGCCAAATGAAAGTTGAATAGCGTTAAGCTTTATGCTTCGCATAATATATTATTGTAAAAAACCAAACCCATATATGAGTAATAGAATTTTGTCTATTGGAAGTCAGTTTCCGGCATTTAAGAAGAAAGCAGTAGTATCTATCGAGAAAGGAAAAGAGTTGACTGAAATAACCAACGAGTATGCCAGTGCAAAAGGTAAATGGATGGTTATGTTCTGGTGGCCTAAAGATTTCACATTTGTATGTCCCACTGAAATCGCAGAATTCAACAAAAAACACGGCGAATTCACTGATAGAGATGCCGTATTGATCGGTGCTTCAACCGATTCAGAATATGTGCATGCAGCCTGGAGAAGAGATCACAGTGACCTGCGCGATCTTAAATTCCCCATGCTGGCTGATACATCTAAATCACTGGCTGAAGAACTGGGGATCCTGGACCAGGAAGAAAAAGTGGCCCTGCGCGCTACCTTCATCATAGACCCACAAGGTATTATACGTTGGGTAAGCGTATATGACCTGAATGTTGGCCGTAATGTACAGGAAGTGGTTCGTGTACTGGATGCTTTGCAAACAGACGAACTGTGCCCCTGTAACTGGCAAGGTGGTCAGGAAACACTGAAAGACGTTGAATTGACCATGAATTAATTTTCACTCTTTGGAGAACTATATACAGGGCCGGTAAAGCCGGTCCTGTTATTTTAAAAGCTAAACGTAAAACATGAGCCAGGGAACCCTGATACAAAATGAGACGTTCAACAATATGTTGAATGATCTGCAAATACCTGACTATACGCCTTCTGCCACTGCACAACAATTGATACAGGTAGAATCGAGGTATATAAAGGATCTGAAGATCAATGTGAGTAATGTGCTTAACAACACGCAATACCTGAATAAAAAGGAAGCGTTGTTACTGGCATATGGGGTAGCTGTAAATGAAAAGTTCGATCTGCTGAAAGATACCTTTTATAAACAGGCACAGGAAGCCGGCGCTACCGATGCCGAACTGGCTGAAATTGTTTCGTGTACTTCGCTGATGAACGCGAACAATATCTTCTACCGGTTCCGTCACTATGTGAAGAAGGATTTTTATACCAATACACCAGCCGGTATAAAAATGAGCATTATGATGAACCCAGTTTTAGGGAAAGAATTTTTTGAACTGGTGAGCCTGGTGATCTCTTCCATCAATGGTTGTGAAATGTGCATTACTTCGCACGAACATTCCATTTTACAACATGGTGGTACCGAAAGCCGCATTCTGGAAGGGGTGAAGCTGGGCGCGATAATAAAGTCGTTGATAACTGTTTTGGCGTAAAAAAATATTGGTTCCCTCCTCGCCTCCCCCTAATGGGGGAGGTTGGGAGGGGGGCCTAATTCGTTTTAAGCAACCAGTGCTGCGGCACCAAAAACGCCGGCACTGTCGCCCAGACTGGGTTTTAGTATTTGTACGTCAACCCGGTTATTGAATATGAATTTATGCAGAGATTCCATACCGGCTGTGTAAATGCTGTCGATATTGCCTACACCGCCACCCACCACAATTACATCGGGATCGAGCAGATTGGTAATTACCGAAACGGCTTTTCCGAAGAAGTGATTCAACCGGTCGATGGTTTTAACGGCTGCGGGATCATTCCCCTGCAGGGCATGGGCCAGGATATCTTTTAATGAAAGCATGGAACCGGTAATGCTTTTATAATACCGTTGCAATCCGGGGCCCGATAACACGGTTTCCACACAACCTGTTTTTCCACAATAGCAGGGACCGCCTGATTCATCGAGGAAATTATGACCCCATTCACCGGCAATACCATGTTTGCCATTCCATACCTGACCATTTACAACAATACCACCGCCAACACCTGTTCCCATAATTATCCCGAATACCAGTTTGGCTTCGGGTGCTTTTTCTTTTACCACACCCCAGTGGGTTTCGGCTAAAGCGAAACAGTTGGCATCGTTGGCCAGCACACAGGGAACCCCCAGTTTTTCTTCCAGGTCTTTTTTCAGGGGCTGACCGTTCAGGGCTGTGCTATTGCAATTTTTCATGGTTTGCAATATGGGGTCCAGTACACCGGGAGTACCCAGCCCAATGTGGGCCGGCTGCAAGCCCGATTGCTTTTTCATTGTTTGAACCAGCGTCTCTATCTGGCCAATGATGTGCTCATATCCCTTGTAACCTTCCGTATCGATGCGGGTCCTTAAAATGGGTTGTGGATTATCTAATGAAGGAACAATTACGCCTTCTATTTTGGTTCCTCCCAGATCGATACCCCAAAGTGGTTGCGTCATGGTGTTGGTTGTTTTTTTCAGCAATCGTTATAAAAGCCGGGCTGCTCTTTCCAGGTCTTCGGGTGTGTCTATTTCAACACCCATATATTCTGTTACTACCATTTTTAATGGTACGCCGTTTTCGAGATAACGGAGACATTCAATTTTTTCGGCTGCTTCCAGTGGAGTCATGGGCCAGGTGGTAAAGCTCATGAGGGCATCTTTGCGAAAAGCGTATACCCCAATATGTTCATAATAGGTGGGTTTCGCTTCGTTATTGCGCGGATAGGGAATGATGCTTCTGCTAAAGAAGAGCGAGTTCATGTTTTTATCAACCGCTACTTTCACATAATTGGGATCGGCAATAAATTGCGGTTCTTTCAACACCTGCATCAGGGAGGCTACCTGCACTTTTTCCCCCGCTTCGCCTTCAAATACCTGTAATAGTTTCTGTAATGGTTCCTTTTTTACAAACGGTTCATCGCCCTGTACATTTACCACAATATCAGTCTCCATATCGGCCACTGCTTCGGCTATGCGGTCGCTTCCGCTTTCGTGTTGCTGACGGCTCATACACACTTTGCCGCCATTTGACGCGATCTCATTAAAAATAATATCACTGTCTGTTACCACCCATACTTCATCAAATAAACCGGTGGCTACGGTATTATCATAGGTATGCCGAATAACAGTTTTGGTTCCCAGCAGCTGCATTAATTTGGCAGGAAACCGGGTTGCCGCATAGCGGGCCGGGATCATTGCAATTTTTTTCATCGCGATAAAGATACTGGTTTAGCAGTTAACCAGTTTACGTGTTAACCTGTTAACAGGTTAACACGTCGACATTTCAACCTCGCGACTAGTAATCAGTCTTTATATTTTTATTGAACGGAAGTTTTAATTGGTAACCCAAACTCTCATCCGTTTTTCCATCCAGCACATCCAATCCATATTTTAATTGTTTTGGATCAGTGTAGGCAAAAGTGCCAAAAAGCCGGTCCCAGAAAGAAAAGATGTTGGCGTAGTTGGTATCGGTAAACGGGCGTTTATAATGGTGATGCACCTTGTGCATATTGGGAGAAACGAAGATCCAGCTGATGGGTTTATCCAACCAGAGCGGCACCCGGATATTGGCGTGATTGAAGTGTGTGAAAATAGCCGATACGCTGCGGTACAGGAAATACATGCCAATGGAAAGCCCCATTACATATACCCCAATAATAGTGAAACATTCCCTGAAGATCCATTCGCCCGGGTGGTGCCGGGTTCCGGTAGTAACATCAACCTTGGTATCGCTGTGGTGGATCATATGAAATTTCCACATGAATTTTACTTTGTGCATCAGGTAATGCGGGGCATACTGCGCAAAGAAATCCATAAAGAGCAAACCGATGATGATATTTGCCCATACAGGCAGGTTGAACAAATTCAGTAATCCAAAATGATTATCGGTAACCCATCTACAGGCTAAAATGGTGATCGAGCCTAATAAGATATTCAATATGACCGTGGTGGTAAGAAAAACCAGGTTTACGCCGGCATGTTTGTACCGTTTCCATGAGAATGTAAAAAGCGGATAATGGCCTTCTACCAGCCAGAAGAAGATCATACCACCCAGCAAAATGGCCATGCGTTGCCAGGAGGCAATATGCTCCCAAAAGTTCATAAAAGCATTCATATCGCCAATCGTTTACCAGTAATTTACGCATAAAATCCCGGCCGGAACAGAAGAGAATCAGCTATAAAATTTTGATACTTATAAGGGGCTAAAGATGATGTAAAAGTGAAAAAGGAGTACAATAAAAAATCCCGCAATAAGCGGGATTGATTTATGAAAAACGAGATATATAAAAATAGCGATCAGGTGTTCAACATTAATGGCATTACCAGCATCATCAGTTCTTCATTTTCATCCTGGTCGCCGGGGCGGATGATACCGGCTTTAGTTGATGTTGATAACTCAACCGTTACATCTTCGGTATCGGTGGCGCTCAGCATTTCGATCAGGAATTTGGCGTTGAATGCGATTTGCAGGTCTTCGCCATTGTACTGACATTTCATGCGCTCATTACCTTCAAACGAGAAATCGATGTCCTGCGCTGTCAGTTGCAGCTGGCTGCCGCTGATGCTTAATACAACCTGGTTGGTGCTTTTATTACTGAAGATACCCACACGACGCAAAGCGCCCTGGAAATCGGTACGGTTTACAGTCAGTTTGTACGGGTTATCTGAAGGAATTACTACTTTATAATCAGGGAAACGGGCATCGATGAGGCGACAGCTTAACTGCGTGGTGCCATGTATTACAAACAGGTGATTGCTGTTGTAACTGACAGTCAGCTCATCATCGTTTACCGGCATAGCTGATTTTAACAGGTTAAGCGGTTTTTTAGGAACGATGAGGGAATCAGTTTTAGGACAGCTTACATCTGTGCGTTTGTAGCGAACCAGGCGGTGTGCATCCGTAGCAACAAATTGCAATCCTTTTGTATCCATTTCGAAGAAAACCCCCGTCATGGCCGGACGCAGATCATCGTTACTAACCGCGAACAATGTTTTGTTGATGGCAGTAACCAGGGCTGCTGAGGAAATGGTGAAAGAATTGGTCTCATCAGCTACAGGATCCTTGGGGAAATTATCGGGATTTTCACCCATTACTTTATACTTACCATTATCGCTGGTTATTTCAACCGCGTAATTTTTGTCAATATTGAACGTGAGCGGTTGCTCAGGAATGTTCTTTAAAGAATCCATCAGTATTTTAGCCGGGATACAAACGCGGCCGGTATCTTTCGCTTCAACCTCCAGCTGAATTTTCATTACCGTTTCCAGATCAGTTGCCACTACTGACAGTTGATTCTTTTGTACATCAAACAAAAAATCTTCCAGGATCGGCAGTACCGTATTGGCATTGATCACCCCGCTAATCTGTTGTAATTGTTTCAATAAAGCCGAAGATGAAACGATAAACTTCATATAACTGATTAAGATTTGAGCAAATATAGGGTTATGACTGAATAATTTACCCGCTTTTTTTAAAACACGAAATCCACAAATACGCTATCTTGCCTGCCAGCGGTATTGAAATACCGGCACCTGAAATGTGTTCCGGTTGCTGATTTCAATGAATACCACTTCCCGAACCGTAGCAATGATCAGCAGGCCGTTACTCCGTTTTACAACAAAACGGTCCATTCAAGCAGTAAACGGCAGGCTTGGTTAAGGTGGCTTTCCCACATAATATCATAAAGGCGGGTTTTCGTTCCTGTACAGCAATTTGCTGAACATGTCTTTTAGCGTTACCCATTGAGCATTAAGGAGTAAGCGGTATTGGGTATTTTTCAGAACCGCTGATTAAAAGTTAAATAGACAGCAATTTTATTAGTCATATACTGTTTATATAGGTTCCCGATCTTGCAATTAAAACGACATAACCTTATATGTTTGACAAATTATTCGGACGTGGTAAAAAAAGTCCGGACCAGGCACTTCAACCAGACATCCCTTTTGGCCGCTATTCCGACAATAATAAAACGGTTGAAAAAGTGCGCCGTTGGACTGAGGCCGACGATCTTTTCAAACAACAATCTTATTATGATAGCATTGCCGCATTTTTCGACTACCTGGCCGACGATAAGGTAGGTAATGTTATCCTGAACCGAAATAACGATCGTGGCACCTTTCAGTTATACCAGGGCTCCAAGATCGTTAGAGGCGAATTTGACCGGGAAGGCCTCAAAGCCGAAATTACCCTGGCCAGAATGCCACAGGCCAGCATACCGGTTATGCGCCGCCTGCTGGATATGAACTTCAACCTTTATTACAGCCGGTTTGCCCTGGATAATGACCGCCTGTGCATGCGGTTCGACAGCGATATAAGTGCCGCCAATCCCAACAGACTGTATTACGGTTTAAAGGAAATGGCCATTAAAGCTGATAAACTCGATGACCTGCTGGTACAGGAATTTGCTGCCCTGCAAACGATAGATACCGAACATATAATTGGCATTCCCGATACAGAAAAAGAGGTGAAATACCATTTCATGCTCACCTGGATCAAGGAAACGCTTGACTATGCAGCCACCCTGGAGGCCGATAAATTTGCCGGTGGAATTGCTTATCTGTTACTGGCGCTTGCCTTCCGCATCGATTTTTTGATCTGCCCCGATGGTAAATTATTGATCGAGCTGGAAAAGATCGTGGAGATCTATTTCCGCAAAGAAGAAAAAAGTACAGAGGAGCGCAACAAGGGCATGATCGAAGGGTTTAAAAAACTGCTCAGTAAAACAAAAGAAGAGGTATATCCCTACCTGTTCCGTTTAAAACATACATTCTCTATGGTGCTGCCGCAACATCACACTACCGTTGTGGATGCCATTAATAAGGCGGCGCAAAATGTGATCTGGTACCGCGATAACGATTATACGCTTATTGGCAATAATGTAATGGAGTACGCCCTTACGTTCAGCCAGTATTCATACAGTTTGCCCAAACCCCTCAGCGATCTGGTATTGTTATATATGCAGATCAATTATCGCTCGTATTTTGAAGGGCTGGGATTTAGCGTTCCTTATTATGATGCCCAGTCGGGTCAGTTTGACCGGGAGCGTATAAACGAACGAATTATGCAGATCATGGAAACCTGGCAGGCGAAGTACCCCCACCTGGTGTTTAATGTAGACAGGCTGCAATTCCAATCCCTGCTACTATTCAACAGCAGCTTTAATACAGAGATCACTACCTTAAATTTCGACGCAAACTAATTTTTAAACAGACAGGTATCGGCCAATGCGCCGAATGCCTGCTGGTGCAAAATATTCAATCAATGGTTCAGGATATAATAGGCCAGTTTCAAACCGCCATCATACAAATTTCCACCCAAACCGGTACAGGTACCGGCTTTTATGTAAAGGAATTCGATCTGATAGTAACCAACGATCACGTGGTGCATGACAATGCCGAGGTTACCATTGCCGGCAAAACTTTTGAGAAAACCTTGTCCCGCGTTTGGTATACGGATCGCAAACACGACCTGGCTTTTTTACAGGGACCTGCTAATGTGGACATTCCTGAAATTCGGCTGGGCCAGTATGAAGGTTTGAAAGATGGCGATGAAATATTGGCCATCGGTCATCCCTATGGGCTTAAATATTCCGCCACCCAGGGCGTTATTTCAAAAGTTGACCGCATTCTTGGGGGCTTAAAATTCATCCAGATAGATGCGGCCATCAACCCCGGGAACAGCGGTGGCCCGCTGGTGAATACCATGGGGGAAGTGATTGGCGTGAATTCGTTCAAAATACAGGGAGGCGATAATATGGGGTTTGCCTTACCGGTAAATTACCTGCGCCAGGCCCTGCAATTATATGCGCCGCATAAAGGTATCAGCAGCAGCCGTTGCCATAGTTGCGATTACCTGGTACTGCCCGAAAACATCGATTCTGAAAAATATTGCCCGGTCTGCGGTACCGAGGTAACACTGCCTAAAATGCCCGAGCAGGAAGTAGTACCAACCGGTATTGCCAAAACCATTGAAGATATTTTACAGGAACTGGGGAAAGACATCAAGCTCTCCCGCGAAGGTGTAAACCGCTGGGAAGTACGCGAAGGCAGTGCCAAAATAAAGATCACTTATAATGCTGAAAATTACTTTGTGGTAGGCGACGCCTATTTATGCCAATTGCCAACAGATGCCCTGAAAATAAAACCACTGTACCAGTTCCTGCTGCAGGAAAACTACCGTACCAACACCCTGGTATTAAGTTGCCAGAACGAGAACATTGTTCTATCGTTTATTATGTATGATATGGACATTACTAAAGAGGGCGGTTTAAAAATCTTCGAAAACCTGTTTAAAAAAGCTGACTATTACGACGACCTGCTGAAGAATGATTTTGGTTGTTTGAATAGAATTGAGGAATAATATGTTTCAAAAAAAGCAGCAGTTAAGCAAAGAGCAGGCCTTGCAAAAGCTACGGCATTATTGCGCTTACCAGGAACGCTGCCATGCAGAGGTGAAAGAAAAACTATATTCATTCGGCTTACGCAAACAAATGGTGGAAGAGTCAATCGCTCAGTTGATCGAAGAAGATTACCTGAACGAAGAACGTTTTGCCATCCAGTTTGCCGGCGGCAAATTCCGCATGAAGCAATGGGGAAAGGTAAAAATAAAACATGCCCTGATACAAAAACAGGTAAGCACCTATTGTATAAACAAGGCCATGAAGGAACTGGATGCAGAAGATTATGAAAAAACCTTACATAAACTCGCCCGGCAAAAATGGGACACCGTAACAGGCGTAGGCGTTAATGGATTTGTGAAAATGGCGAAGACTACTGATTATTTATTGCAAAAGGGATTTGAACCGGAACTGGTGAGAATGGCGGTGAATGAGTTGAAGGAGGGTTGATCAGTTGACGAGTTAACCATTTAACAGGTTGACACGGGATAACACATAAAAAAACCTCCCTCGGCTCAGCCGGGGAGGATAATTAATTAAGGAGATCCTTGGTAAACAATTGGTCTTTCAGGATTGGACAGACTTTTCACGGATTTTGGACAGATGGTTTTTCACCTATTGGACCCTGATAGCTTTCAAAGAGTACTTACTGGTTCTTTTCGGAATAATGGATTTCGTTAACAGTTAACGATACAAAGATGCTACGGCCATCCCCTATTTCAAACCAATTGCCTGTTTAATTGGGCCGGGTTTGTATTAAACTTATTTTGATTTAGTGGCATACCCTTAGACTACTTATTTTACTAACAGTGACCGGTGTCTAAAAAGTGCGAAAAATACGACCGGCTTTAGCAGTGAGCTTATCTTAAAATCTCATTAATAAATAGCAACTACGCTTTGATCCATTATACATTGTAATATCTTGTTCTGTCTACACAATTTGCCATTTTGTCTATTTCAGGATATATCGCGTCGAGTTTTAAATAGACGAGTTAATCAATTTGGCGCAAATCGATAGACCCGGCCAGGCTGATTTGTACAATAAATGCCTGTTTTGAAGCGCTTTTCTGGTATAATTATTTGTGACATAATAGCAATTACCGGCACTGATTGCCGTCCAACTATAAACTATCATTAAGAAACCAAAGAAACCAGATCAATGCTAAAAGACGAAGTCTTTAAGGAACAGACATTACCGGCCGACTTTAAGTTTAGTAAAAAAGTGGCCGATGTATTTGACGACATGGTGAACCGCTCGGTTCCCTATTATGGCGAAATGCAACGTATGATTGCTGAATTGGCCGCCAATCACGCACTTGATGGAACCAATGTATACGATCTCGGTTGTTCAACAGGTACCTCATTTTTGCTGATGGATGAAACGATCTCAAAAGACATCCGGTTTGTTGGCATCGATGATTCTCCGGAGATGCTGCAGAAATGCAAGTCAAAACTCGATGACGCCGGAATCAGCAGACCCTATGATCTGATAGTTGGGGATTTGAATAAAGGCATTGAGATCAACAATGCATCTGTGGTGAACCTTTGTTTAACCCTTCAGTTTGTACGGCCGCTTTACCGCGAAAGATTATTGAAAACAATCGCAGATGGTCTTGTTACCAATGGCGTACTGATCATAGTGGAAAAAATACTGGCAGAAGAGAGCAGTTTTAACCGCGATTTTATCGACTACTACTACAATTACAAAAGGCGGCAGCATTACAGCGAAATGGAAATATCGCAAAAGCGGGAAGCGCTTGAAAATGTGTTGATCCCCTATAAACTAAGCGAAAACATATTGATGCTGCGGGAAGCTGGTTTTTCGCATTGTGAAATATTTTTCAAATGGTATAACTTCTCAGGCATCATCGCCGTAAAAAACTAAACGCAATACATAAGAATGATCTCGATCGGCAATTTCTTTTTCCGATACAGGAACTTTTTATTCATGTTTCTGTACGTAGCGCTTTTTATTCCCTCTACCCCGCTTTTTTCACCTGCAGTGTTTGGTGAGAACTATTATATCTTACCTGTATTAATTGGATTGATCATTACCGTTAGCGGCCAGCTGATCAGGGGCGCTACCATTGGCCTGGCTTATATTATCCGGGGCGGTAAAGAAGGAAAAGTATATGCCGAAGACCTGGTGACCAGTGGTATTTTCAACCATTGCCGCAACCCCCTGTATGTGGGAAATATTTTGATGTTGTGCGGAGTGGGCGTATTGTCGAACTCCCTGTTGTATGTAGCGGTATTTATACCCTTTTTTCTTTTTGTATACCAGGCCATCGTACTGGCCGAGGAAAATTTTCTGCGAAGCAAATTCAGTGTAAAATATGATCAGTATGCCGCCACTGTAAACCGCTGGGTGCCGAGCCTGAATGGATTATCGGCTACCTTCCACAGCATGCAGTTTAAATGGAAGCGCTGGGTGCTGAAAGAATACAATACCCAATACATCTGGCTCAGCGGTATTACTCTTATATTATTGTTTAGGTATCCTGAGCTTACCCATTACGATGCCGGGCTTCGAAATACCTTACTGGCAATTATTTTACCCCTGTTGGGATTTGCCTATTTATTTGTGAGGTATTTAAAGAAATCTGGAAAGATGAAAGAGTAGAAAAGGGCTGGTATTTAGACGAATGGAGGCAAAGAAGCAGTTTCAGGTTGCAAGTTACAGGTTCCAGGGCTTTTACTTAAGTTTTGCCCTTGCAACCTGAAACTTGTAACCTTTTCTTTTATTGACCAATGTCTGCAGTCTGGTCTATTGCCTTTTACGATAAATTTGTTCCTAAATCTACAACCCACCCGGCCGTTGGATCAGTTCATCGGCGAAACCGTCAATTGATGCGCACATCATTAAACCAGGTACAAAACAATTGTAATTTAATTGCAAACTGATGGGAATGGAGGCATATGCCGACGATATAAAACCATTGTCGTACTCCAGAAAGGAATGGGTGATAGCTGTGCTTTTGATGCCACCCTTTGCTGTTTTACTGAACTTTGTGTTATTTGGTACGCAGTATTTTTCTTCACTTCGGAATTTTCTGATACCAACAGGAGTGACCCTGGCTGTTATCACCCTGGTTTATGTGTGCTGCGGAATGGTGGCTACCATGTTAAGAAACCGCTTTCCCAAATACAGCCAATCCTTTAAACGCATAGCCATAGGCCTGGGCATTTACATTACCATTATGATTGCCGCCCTAAGCATCATTTTCTGGGGCTACGATTATATTGGTTTCATGGGCTACCAGATAAACCTGAATAAATACATCTGGACGCTGATCGTGGGCGCCTTTTGTAATATCATGGCTACCAGCTTGAACGAAGGCGCTGCTTTTTTTGAGCGCTGGCGGGAAGTGGTAGATGAGGCGGAGCAATTGAAAAAAGAAAACCTACAAAGCCAGCTTGAAGGACTAAAAGGCCAGGTAAACCCACACTTCCTGTTCAACAGCCTGAATTCGCTTTCTTCCCTCATCAGCGATGACCCCGAAAAAGCCGAGAAATTCCTTGACGAAATGAGCAAGGTATACAGGTACCTGTTGCGTACCAACGAAGACGGCCTGGCCACCCTGCAGGCTGAAATGGATTTTATCCATTCCTATTTCCATTTGCTGAAAACCAGGTATGGCGATGGCCTCAATTTGAAGATCACCATCGAGGAACGTTACCTCACCTGGCAGTTGCCCTCACTTACCCTGCAAATGCTGGTTGAAAATGCCGTAAAACACAACATGATCCTGAAAGACAATCCATTACAGATCATGATCCTGACCACCAACAGCGGCCGCCTGATTGTAAGCAATAACCTGCAGCGAAAAGACAGGATGGTCGCTTCTAACAAGGTGGGACTGAGCAACATCGTCAAAAAATACCGGTTAATGAAACAGGAAGATATTACCGTTCGGGACGACGGGAAGGAATTTGCTGTGGTTGTCCCACTGATTCATCCATAATTCCCCATCCCTAAAAAACACAATTCATCCCCGGTTTTGGCAATTCATTCCCGGCTGACCCGCAATGCAGCGGGCTATTTGTAATTTGCAGGTATACCACAAAATCCACGGACACATGAAAGTACTTATTATTGAAGACGAAGAACTGGCGGTTAGAAAGTTGCAAAAGACCTTAGCCAGTGTTGACGCCACCGCAGAGGTGGTAGGAGTAGCCGATAGTATCAGGAGTTCAGTTAGCTGGCTGCAGCAGAACCCATCGCCCGACCTCATATTGATGGATATTGAACTGGCCGATGGACAAAGCTTCGAGATCTTCGATAAAGTGGAAGTTAAAAGCACCGTTATATTCACTACCTCATACGACGAATACGCGTTAAAAGCATTTAAGGTGAACAGTGTGGATTACCTGTTAAAACCCATTCAAAAAGAAGACCTGCATGCTGCGTTGGAAAAACTGAAAGGGTTGAAATCCCTTTACGGAAATAATACCAGCGCACCCTCCCTCAATGTGGAAAGCCTGGTGAAAGAGCTGCAACAAAAACTGCAACCCAAAGAATACCGCAAACGCTTTTTGGTAAAACATGCCCAGAAACTGGTAAGTGTCGATGTAGAAGAGATCACTTATTTCTACAGTGATGGCCGGCTGAACTTTTTCAAAACAACCGACAATCGCAAGTTTGTGGTTGATTACACCATGGACGACCTGGAGGACATGCTCGATCCGGATCAATTTTTTCGCATTAGCCGTGCGTTTTATGTAGCGGTAAACAGTATAGATCAAATTCACGATTATTTTGGCAATCGCCTATTATTGAACCTGAAACCGGCTGTGGATAAAGAGGCCATTGTTAGCCGCGAAAAAGTGACCGATTTTAAAAAGTGGATGGGGAAGTAAAGTTAACCAGTTGACTGGTTGATAAGTTAGCAGGTTGACACATATTTCACAATGTTACTTCGACATAACAAGATTCACTGATGTACCAGTATTGATCTCCGATTTCAAAGTCAGTTTCGCATTGATCGTAGCGGCCCGGCGGCGCATTTCGCTGAGCCCTCTTGACAGTTCCACTAATTCTACATTGAACCCTTTGCCATCATCGCGAATGCATAAGATGAGGGCAGGCCTTTTGTACCGCAGGTTTACTTCAATGTATTTTGCCTGCGCATGGCGGGCTGCATTGTTCACTGCTTCTTTATAAATGCTCAGCATTTCATAGCGGGCTTCCATAGATAACCGAACGTCTTTTGCCTGTTCATCGATTTGGAAAATAATCGACGGCGTATACATGCTTTCCATTTCAGCAGCATAGTTTTTCATTCTGTCAACAGTGTGTTGCAGGGTATCGTTCTCGGGGTTAATGCTCCACACCATATCATACATGGCCTGTACCATGCGGTTGCTGCTGTCGCTGATCTGGATAATATATTCCTTGGTGCGTTCGGTATCGGTATCAATTGTGGTTTTTGCCAGTTCACTGGTGATGTTGATACTGCTCAGCGAATTGCCCATGTCTTCAGTAAGACTATGCGCAATGCGGTTACGCACACTTTCCGTAGCCTTTATTTTTAACATCCTTAATTTATCAAACCAAAGGAAAATGCCGAGGCAGGCAAAAAGGATCATTCCAAAGAACCACCAGGTTTGCCAATAACGCGGTTTTACTTTTATGATAAGCGTAGTTGTATTCTTTCCCGGTGTTCCTTCGCTGTCTTCTGTTATTGCCTTAAAAGTATAAGTGCCCTGTGGCAGATAAGGGTATACAGCCTGGTTGGCGATATCGGTGCGGATCCAGTCTTTATCGATGCCGTCCAGTTTGTATTTTATAATAGACGTTGAATTGTACATGAGCGACGACAGCTCGATGGTAATGTTATTTTCAGTGGGCTCCAGTTCTATCAATTTCAAATTGCGCAATGAATCAACCAGCAGCGATTTATCCTGCACTTTAAATCCGGTTATGGAAACTTCGGGCAATGAATCTGTGAGGTCAATATGCTGGGGATCGAAAACAACGAACTGATTGCTGCTGCCAAACAGTAACCGGCCATCAGCTAAACTTGCTGAGGCACCTGGAATAAAATGATCGTTGATGATGCCATCGATGCGATCAAATACAATAACTATATTTTTTTTGCTAAGGCTAAACCGTAACAAACCGGTGCTTTGGGTTATCCAGATGTACCCGTTCCGGTCTTTTTGAATAGCCGCCACATCACTGGGCCGGGTATTGCCCATTCGAATGGGTTGAATGGTTTGTTTAACGGGATTGTATATATTAATGCCGCCGCAGCCGATAAAAATGGTAGTATCGTTATAATTATAAATAGCAGTGGCCTTTATATTGGGCAACTGTTGATTGGCGGGGCCATCAGTTGAAAAATGATGAAGCACCTGGTTATTGCCGGTATCAATAACATATACGCCATTGGTATTGGTAGCCACCAGCAGGTGACCGCTTTTATCATAATCAAGCGCATTGATGGTACGGGCATCAACGGCGTTTATTTTATCAACATGCCGGGTAAAATCGTAACCAGACCCTGTTTTGGAATATTTGTACAAACCCCGGGAATTGGTACCCAGCCATAAATTGCCCTGCTTATCTTCTGCCAGCTGACAGATGGTGGAGCCTTCTACGGCTGGAACGTCGTAATATTGCGCAGACCGGCTTTTGCGATCGTATTTGTATAAACCGCCAGGCTGAGTGCCCATCCAAACAGTGCGGCCATCATTGCCTGACAGCATATGCCAAACCACCACCGAATTCTTTTCAACAATTCCTTTTATGCCTACCGGTATGTTGTTAAATGAAGAATCGTACCGGTAAATGCCATTGCCCCAGGCGCCCATTAATATGGTGCCATTATCTTCAATAAAGCTGAGCGCGGAACCTTCGCCGGGCGTATTTTTCGCCCGGTTATAATGATGCACATTTAAAAAGAATTCCTGCGAAGGGTTGAACCGGAACAAACCGTTGTTGTTCGTTGCCACCCACAGATTTTCTTCGCGGTCTTCCTGCAGGTCCCAAACTGTTTCGAAGGCGATACTTTGGTCGTTGGTGTACCCATTGTGTACCAACTGGAATTTGTTCTCTTTATCGAGGTAACGGGCAAAGATATTTCCCCCTTTTATCCAAACCGTGCCATTCTTTTGCTCCATCATGGCATTGGGCTCATAGTACTCTTTTATTAAAGGAAAAAAACTGTATTGTTTTAAGACGGTTGTTTTGCTTTGCAGGTTAATACAAAAGAAGTAAGGGCCGCCAACGGCAGGAGGCCAGGTTAAGAACCATAACTGCCGTTTTGAATCCAGCAACATCGGTGCTACGAAAGGGATGCGTCCGTATTGTTCTATCAACCATTCGTTTTCCACATTGTGACCTGAATAACTCTGTTTATGTGTGTTGGAATTATACACCACCATACCGGAATCGGTGCCAATGAAATATTTACCGCTAGCCTTTTCTTCACAAAAAGAAATGATTGACCAGTTGGGCGGGAGCGGCATCAGACTGGCTGCGGAAACGAACCGGTTGTCTTTTTCATTATATACCAATAACTCGCTCTTGAAACAGAGTAAGTAAATATTGCCATGACTGTCGGTGAAAAACTTTTTGTCGGCTAATAAGGAGCTTTTTTTAGCGGGTTGAATAGCTACTGGTTTGAACCGGAAATATTTGGTATCGAAGACCCCTACGTGACCGGAACCTGTGAGTAACCACAGTTTGTTTTTTTTACAACGGAAAAGCTGGTTGATGCTGTTCTCGGGAATGCTGGTGGAGTCGTTTTTTCGATTATAAAAAGTAATAAAGCGCGTACCATCGAAACGCTGCAGGCCGGTGGAAGTACCAACCCACATATAACCGGCATCATCCTGAACAACGGCTCTTACGTCGTACCCTGCCAATCCTTTATCGGTACCATAATGCGCAAATGCATACTGCCTTTCATCCTGCGACAGACAAACCAGATAGCTTATACAAGTGAGAACTAATAAGAGTATTCGTTGCACAAAAAGTAATGAGTTATCAAATATAAACTTTTGATCAGCTAAAATGTGGATTTAGACAGATGAATTGTTGATAAGGTTGTTGAATCGGGGAAATCAGGTAATGGATCGCAGCAGTTGAAAACCCCGGGCTGCATTTCATACAAAATCAATAACAACTCATACAAACACTGCTATCTGCAGGCTCTTCTTTGTATCATATTTACAGGGCCATAAGAATATTTGGAGAAAATAGAAAAGCTGGGTATCCCGCATTTCCCATTTAAAAAAGCGCTTGAAGTTACCGGGCGTTCAACAACTAATGGCAATTCTGCCGAAACCCTGGTGGTTGTATAAGACAGTTATTAGTCACATGCGAGAAAAGGGGAACCCTCCCGATTTATCGGGAGGGTTTATTGTTTTCTTACTTTATCACTTTCATTTCAATTCTTCTGTTGGCTGCTTTTCCTTCCTTTGTTTTGTTGTCTGCTACTGGTTCCGCTTCGCCTTTTCCATCTGTTTCAATTCTCGATCCGTCAATTCCATATTCATTTACCAGGGCTGTTTTTACGGCTTCGCCACGTTTCTGAGATAATTGCAGATTGTCTTTATCGTTGCCATCGCTATCGGTATGACCGGTAATTTTTATACGTACCTCTTTATATTCATTCAAAATACCGGCAACTTCCTTAATGGTCCCGTATGATTCCGGTTTAAGCGTGGCGGCGTTTACATCGAATAGAATAGAAGTAGTGCTGAATTTTCCTTCGTCAATCAATTTATGCCGGGTATCGGGTAGCCCCTTGGCCATTTTAATATTGCTGATATAAATACCATACTGACTGTCGTTGTAATTGGTGGAGTGAATTCGTATTTGCAATTGGTTCATTACATAATTCAGCGGCACGCCTTTGGGAATATCGAATATTTTTACTTCGTTTGCCCACATGCGAAACCGTTCCTTCTGTACCTGAATGGCCATGTGTACCGGGCGTCCGTACCATTGTTCCAGCTCGGGAATGGTTTTGGGCTCACCGGTAAAAAAGCCTCTGCCATCTACGTACGATTTCAACACCACTTTTGAGCTTTTAAATTCACCCGGACTAAACAAGGCTGTTACCGCGCCGTATTTGTCATAGTCCTTTAAAAAGTCATTGGCTGTATTTGTTTCGGTGCCTGATGAAAAAAGGCCGAAAGAAACCTGGGGGTACATCCAACCATTGTTTTTTAACTGCAGAATGATATCGAATTCGATGGTATAATTCTCACTGAATTCGGCTTTATTGGCGGTTAAATAGGTGAATGGGTGATGTACGCGCAGCCATTTACCAGGGTATTTATCAAGGGTAGTAATTTCACCGGTGCCATTGGTGTTCCAGCCGGTAGGCAATTCACCCAGGGCCTCCTGTTCAAAGTTTTCGTAGTAGAAGATGGTGGAACCGGCGATGAAATCAAACTTCGAAGTACTTTTTACGACCGGTTCATCAGCCACGATGGTATTGCCGGCAGGTGCTGGTGTGGAAGAAACCGTTGTTGTGGTGGGCTTTCCTTCTGCTTTATCCAACCCTTTGTCGATGGCAGCATCCACTTTTTGATCAACGCGTTGGTTTACTTTGTTCTTCACTTTGTTTACCAGTCCGCCCAACTGGGCCGAACCAACAAACGGAAATGTGGCCAACAAAGTAGCCACTGCAAAATTTTTCATGGTAATATGCTTTTGAAACTAAAGCTACCATGGGATAAAAGCAACAGCGATACTAAGCTGTGTGAATTGTGGAAAAGGCAGCGTGAGTTGGATTAATCAACCCGCAGCTGCCAGTTGCAAACTTGATTTTTTAATATCAGCGGTAACATCATGAATGATCCTGAACTCATCGGTAACAGATTTCACCTCCAGCAATAATTTACGGGTTTCGGTATCTGCATCTGTTAAACCCTGATGCAATTCTTTATGCCGGCTCATCATTAAATTGGTCACCCGTTTATCGATCATTTGCCATTGCGGTGCCCGGGCCGATTCGGCCTGGGTTGCCTGGCCTTTAAGAATGGCAGAGGAAACGCATAACTCAGTTTCAATATAATTGGCTACCGATCCAAAATCCTTTGTTACGTTGGCCACAGCAAACTGCTGACCGAAATTCGAAAGCGTGGCAATATGTGAGGTGAGCAGGTGATTATACACCACAAACTGGTGAATAATATTGATATTCTTTTGTTGCCATTTAGGATCGCCCAGCATGCGGGTAAAAGCATCTGACAGGTTACCCAGCGCCACAAAGGCCTCTTTTCTACTGATGCGGTATTCAATGGGTGTTACCGGTTTACCCATAAAGTTGGTAACCGCTGTTTTAAACCAGGCCGTATTTTTTTCAATAGCCGTTGCAATCAGGCTTGAGATCTGTGCACGCTCCCAAAGCGGAACGATCAACAGATTGGCAATAAAGGCAATCACGGAGCCAATAGTGGTGTCTATAAGCCGGTCGGTAAGTACGTTTTTTAATGGAATGTCGTATAGTAGTTGAAAGATCAACAGCACATAGGGCGTCATAAAAATAACGGCGAACATATAATTGGTACGCAGCAGGCTGTAAGTACCCAGCATCAATACCAGCATGATCGCAAATAAAACGGTTCTGTCTTTTATAAAATACAGAATGCCCAATCCAATAATGGCGCCGGCAATAGTCCCGAAAAGCCGTTCAAAATTTCGTTTTTTTGTAAGGCTGTATTGGGGTTTTAAGATCACAATAATGGTTAGCAATATCCAGTAGCTGTGTCCCACATTCAGAAAGAGGGAGGCTATATAGCCAGCCAGGGTAGCCAGGCTAACCCGCAATGCATGCCTGAAATAGTTTGACTGCATGCTGAGGTTATCGATCAGTACTTTAAAGCTGAAATCCTGCCGGTTTATAAACTTCTCATAATCATCGGGGGTATTGATATTACCGACTTTCTGTTGGTAGGTTGTATATAAATGGAGGGTATGCATGCGGTCGGCAATGTCTTCGATATTGCTTAAAATATTCCGCATGGTAATATAATACTCCAGTGTTTCGGGCGTCCTTTTGGTATTCCGCAGTTCAATGTAATAACGGCGGGTTTCTTTAATGGCATCGGCCAGGGCCGTAGTTTCCCTTGACCGGCGGCCACTTTTTACAGCTATACTGATGTCATCGAGTTCGGCGGCCAGCTGCATGATCAGCTGGCGATACCGGCTCATGAGCTCAGTTCCTTCAAAGGCGGCATGCAGGTCTTTGTAATCATCGTGGTAGGAGGTTATGATCTGCTCAAATAGATCAACCAGGCTTCTGAAAAGCATCAACAGGGTGCGGCCGGTATTCGTTGTTTCTTTTACGATGTCGCGACTTTTATAAAACAGTTCCCGAACCAGCTCCTGTTCGGTATGAACGATGGCCTGCTGTTCGATCATTTGCCGGTAGATCTTATCGAAATCGGCATCGTTATCATAGAAGTGGGCACGAATACGGATGTAATTGGCAGTTGCGGCCATACATTCGCCCAGGGCCTGTTGGCCCAGCCGGTAAGGGGCAAACTTGTGAAGTAATAAACTTAAACCGGTATACCATAAACCGCCCAGTAAAATATACGCTGCCTGAATGATCACCTCTTTTCCCTGGCTGGGGTGCGACATTTGTAAAACCATGATGAGCAAGGCATTAACCCCAATGGCAATGGCGCGGGCGCCATACACCCCAATCATGGAGAGCACAAAACAAAACGCCGTGATAAGAATGCCCAGTAAAACCGGGTAAGCAGCCGTAAGGCTGGTTAAAGAGGCCACTATTACTAAAAACAACAGGCATATAAGCATGCCATTGCGCCGGTGATGTATGGGTCCGGGGTTATCGGTACCACTTACACACATAGCACCCAGCGATACGGCCACCCCTTGTGACAGCATATCGAAATAACTAAAAATAAGTGCGGGCAAAACCACCCCTACTGTAATACGTACGCCTGAGCTTAGGTAATAACTGTATAAAAAGCTCTTATACTTCTTCAGATAGTCCATGAATTATTAAAGTACGTATTTTTTAATGTGTGTACACTAAAAAAATAAAAATAACGATTGACTATTCTGGCTTATTATAATATTGGTAAAGAAACCCTTACTATATACCCATTTGATTTATGAAAAAAATGTTGCACGCTATGGCCAAACTTAATATATGATAAGTGTTTTTTTAATTGTATTGTTGTAACTTTAAAAAAGCTGTATGACATTAGCCATCCTTCCACAGATGGTTCTCTCCTGAGATTTACTGTTACACTTATACCCGCTATAATTTTTAAAGCAATCGACCTTCCGTGCTCCAACTTTAAATTGTATTGAAGGCAACGTGTGCCTTGTTGAATTACCCGCCTTATTCGTGCTGATCCACCCTTATTTGTATAACATATGCCACGTTTTTGTATGTGTGCGAAAAAATGACTGCATATTTGGGCGCTGGGCTATTGGCATTATTATTTTAACAATTTTAAATAACTATTGCTTAACTATTTTAGTAAGGCGACATTACGTGTCTAGGTAACTGTTGGACTGATCGGCGTAGCAGCGCATTCTTACTTGCATAAAACAGATAGCAACCTCTTCCCCAAACATGCTGAACCATTTAGATAAGGCTTAACATCATGGCATTGAAGCAGGCCCTCACACGCTATGAAAATTTAAAATCAATATTTGCTCACGTTAAAAATTTAGAACTATGGAGCTGGAAGAACCTGTTTTAAAAATTTTACGCAAGAAGTACCAACCTTCTTCTTTTATTGAAACGCATTGCAATCACTACGATCTGGCATTTAAAACCGACAGGGAAGGGGATGCCATTGTATTAGTCCTTGGCCGTAAAGACAATACCGGCTGCATAAAGGGAGAACGTTTTACGCGGCGGCTCCGCCAAATGGCAGATGGCAGGATTGTTAAAGAATTTTGGGAACACAAAGGCAAAGCAAGCTAAGCAGGATGGGTCCTTATTTACCGAAGGGCAAATTACGAAGATCCGTACCCTTTTTTCTTTGTTTTAGTCAATATCGGCCCATTCTTTGCAGGAAGAACCTTCACTTTCCGGTAAAAATCCCTTTGGAAAGAAATAACAATGAGATCTTGTTTTGGCCTGATTATGCTGGTTATAATAGCCTGCAAAAATCCTTCAACAGTACTTGTACCGCCTCCAACGGATACTACTATAATCGATACCCAATTTTCAGCAAAGGACTTTGATCCCGATGAATCAGATACACCTACTACCTTCATAACGGGGTATTATACCGGAACAATACCCTGTAATGATTGCAGCAGCATTACCAGACAAATTTTATTGTTAGCCGACCATACCTTTCACCTGAAAGATGAGTTTAACGGCAGGGAGCTGCCGCCTCAGGAAACCGAAGGCCGGTGGTTAACCACTAACGATCAATTGCAGCTGCTGATAAACAATGACCTGATAAAACGTTTTGCCGTTACCAACAAAGGCCTGAAAGAAGTGAGTTTAACGGGTGCTCCGGTATCGCTTTATTCAAATACTTATCTCAGTCGTAAAATGATCGGGGCCGGGAACATTACCTGGATGGAAAAGAAAGCTGCAGGTATCGATTTTTTTGCCCTGGGAAATGAGCCTTTCTGGCTGATGGAAATCGATAAAGATAAACAGATCAGTTTTTTACAGGTAGATAGTACCCAGCCCGCTGTATTCCCTTATGTGGCAGCCATACAACAAAACGGCCAATACATTTATAATACAGAAGCCGGTACTGCCGATATGCAAATAATTATAACGCCCCGGTTTTGCAGCGATGGCATGAGTGATAACTGGTATGAATATAAAGTAGAAGCTAAGTACAACGGTCTAACCTATGTTGGCTGTGGTGTAAAGTTGAGCCCGGATAGTCTTTAAGCACTGGTAACATTTGTAATTTATACCTGCTCACTTTCTTCAGTAATATCCGGTTCTGGAAGATGAGCTACCTCTCTAAGTATAGCCCGCTCATCTTCGATGGTCAATTCGCCGCCGCGTAAAGAGCGATAATAAGCCTGACCGGCTGCAATGGCGGCTTCGCGATCGTCGCCATCCAGCGCCGCTTCATATTTCTCTTTCAGCATTTTTAATGCATCGGTTTTATTCAGATAACCCACTGAAATAAAAATGATGATCAAAAAACCAACCGCAAGGAATAATATTTTTTCTGTCAGGCTCATCATACTGCTGCTGGATATTTATATAAAGGTAATTTATTGGGCTTTCCACACATTATTTTGGCGATTGGCATCGGGCAGCATCTGATCGGGATCGATGGTTACCGTATTTATGGCCGCTGTAACCGGTACCGACAGCGTATAGGTGGTGTGCTGCAACCAGGTTTCAACCGGCAATTGCAAACGCTGGGTTGTTCCATTGTTGAAAGATAGCTGAATAACTACCGGCATAACCATTTTATTCAGGTTGGCAATGGTGATCTTTGCCATATTGCCAGTTACGGCTACCTGCTGTACGGCCTGATCGAGCGGCCAGTTGTTGCAAAACCATTCACGCCAGAACCAGGTAAGATCTTCACCGCTTTCGTTATCCATAGTGTGGAAAAATTCCTCGGGTGAAGGGTGTTTGAATGCCCAATTGTGAATATATCGTTTGAAAGCATAATCAAACCTGTCTTTTCCCAGAATGTATTCCCGCAACAGGTACAAACCCAAAGCTGGTTTAAAATAAGAGATGGGATGACGATACCCTTCGGGAATGGCATCGGCGGCCATCATCATGGAAGGTGCTTTGGAATCACTTAAATATGGCAATATTTCATCGGCCGGATTGCCACCGCCCGGTGCATACTCACTGTCGCGCTTGGGTGCGTATTCACCCTTATTGAATACATCCGATGCGTACAGATCTATAAATGTATTAAAACCTTCGTCCATCCACGCATTACTGCGTTCGTTGGAACCAACGATCATCGGGAACCAGTTGTGGCCTATTTCATGGGCAGTAACCCAGTATAATTCTTTTCCTTTATCATTGATGCCATCGAACAAAATACCGGGGTACTCCATACCGCCGGCAATGCCTGCCTCATTAATGGCGGTAGGGTAGGGATACACAAACCAGGTTTCAGAAAAATGTTCAATGGATGCTTTCAGGTATTCTGTTGAACGGCCCCAGGCCTCGTTGCCCTCGCTTTCAACCGGGTATACCGACATCGCCATGCACTTTTTACCGTTGGGTAAGTTTACCTTAGCCGCATCCCACATAAAGGCAGCAGAAGCGCCAAATGCCACATCACGGGTATTGTTCATTTTAAAACGCCAGGTACAATTGCCTTTTTGTACCGGGCGGCTGTGGGGGTCAGTAATTTCTGCAGCTGACCTGATGACAACTGTTTTATCGCTGTTGCGGGCCGCAGCCAATCGTTCAATTTGCCTGGGTGTAAGCACTTCCGTGGGGTTTTGTAATTCACCTGCACCTGCCACGATCATATTCCAGGGTACAGTTACACTATAATCAAAATTTCCATATTCACAATAAAACTCACCGCTGCCCAGGAAGGGAAGCGTATTCCAGCCAACGAGGTCATCGTATACACACATGCGCGGATACCATTGGGCAATTTCGTAAATGGTGCCATTTTTCGTTTTCACATAGTCGGTGCGACCGCCAAAAGCACCCGGAATGGTGTAATGGTATTTTATACGTATGGTGATGGTGCCGGTTTTGGCCGGAACGGCTTTTCCCAGCCTGATCTGCATGCGGGTGTCGGTAATAATATAATTGGCAGTAGTGGTCTTGGCATCCTGCTGAATCTGTAAGTCATCGATGGAATAACCGGTGGTAAACTCCTGCGGTTGTTGATCAGTTAAATAATTGCTGCGTGCGCCTTTTTGATAGGTGTTCTGATCGAGCTGCAACCACAATGAAGCTAAGGAATCAGGACTATTATTTGTATAATGAATAACCGCAAATCCTGTCAGTTGCTGTTTCAGGGTATCGATGGTGGCCTGCAAGGTATAATCGGCCCGGTTTTGCCAGTAGGCATGGCTGGGAGCGCCATTGGCCGATCGCATGATACTGCTTTTATTGGTATAAAACCCCGGAGCAAAAGTTTCTGCCGGATCATACAACGATTTGGATTGTGCAAAACCAGCAACTGAAAAAGCTAACGTGACTGACAATAATAAATGACGCATGCAGGTGTGAATTATTTTCTGATGTAACGATCAGCAATTTAAAAGAAAAAGGGCCGACTAAAAATTTTTAGTCGGCCCTTAGCAACTTTATATGTTAAAGCTTAGTATCCACTATTCGAGGAACTGTCTACAGGAGCCGAGTCACCTTCGCCACTACCAACGGTAGGTCTTTTAGTCCAGTCTGCTGGTAATGTATCAATAACCATCCCCTGGGGTTTTACAAATGGGTGTCTGCTATCCAGCCCGGTGCTCTTGTCTTTTAAACAGTTTGCATAAAAATATGCCCAAACCGGTAAGGCCACGGAAGAACCCTGACCAACAGCCGTACTACTGAAACGGATGAAACGATCGTCGCAACCCGTCCATACGCCACACAACAATTGCGGTGTGTAACCCATGAACCAGGCATCACTGTTGTCGTTGGTGGTTCCGGTTTTACCGGCCACGTTGGCGATATTAATGCCATAGCTGGCAGTGCGTTTACCGGTACCATGATTTATTACGCCCTGCATCATGGTGATCACATTATAGGCAGTAGAGGCGCTGATCACTTCTTTGCGTTCGGAAGTAAATACCTGTAAAGGGTTGCCATTTTTATCTTCTATACGTGTTATGTACATTGGTTTTACAGAGAAACCACCCGCGGGGAACATGCTGTAAGCCTGTATCATTTCGTACAATGAAATTTCACCACTACCCAAACAAATAGCGGGCACTGGCTCAATATCCGTTGTAACGCCACAGGTCTTCAGGAAGTTTACAAACCGCACAGCGGCGTCATTACCCTTGTTACCCATGTTTTTCATAATATAGGCAGTAGCACAGTTACGTGACTGGGCCAGCGCTTCGGCCATGGGCATGGTTTGGTTTGAACACGATGCATTGGTAGCAGGTACCGGTCCAAAACCTTCAAAATTCTGCTGTACATCCTCAACCGGCGTAGAGGGTGTAAAACCACCGTCGTTAATAGCCAAACCGTACAACAACGGTTTAATTGTACTACCTACCTGACGTTTTGTACCAATATTCGCGTGATCGAATTTGAATGTTTTAAAATCAACGCCGCCTACCCAGGCTTTGATGGCTCCGGTTTGCGGGTCCATGGCCAGGAATCCGGCCTGTAACATCTGACGGCAATATTTAATACTGTCGTAAGGCGTCATCAAGGTATCGATCTCGTGTTTATCGTTCCAGGCAAAAACCGTCATTTTGGTTTTTTCCTTAAAGCTCTTGCGGATATCATCATCGCTTTTTCCCTCCTTCTTCATATTCTTCCAGCGATCGCTTGATTTCATGGCTGCTTCCAGAATATTCTCATGTTCTTTCCATACTGAACCGTTCTTGATGTTCTTTTGCGCGTTTAGTATTTTTTGCATGTAGGGAATATGGCGGGCAACAGCCTGTTCTGCATACTGCTGTAACGCCGGATTGATGGTTGTATAGATCCTCAAGCCATCTTTAAATAAATTATAAGGCTTACCGGTAGCAGGGTTTTCGTGGTCTTTACACCATTTTTTTAATTCTTCACCCAATACCGCACGGAAATAAGGCGCGAGGCCTGTATTTTCATTCAGCTTTCTATAATTCAGTTTTATTGGTTCCTTACTCAAAGCATTAGCTTCTGCTTCGGTAATAAAATTACTTCTCACCATTTGGTGAAACACCCAATTTCTTCTGTCTTTTGCTCTATCGGGGAACTTTCGTGGATTGTATAGATTGTTTCCATTTAACATACCCACCAGTACCGCTGCTTCGGAAGTGCTTAACTCGGAAGGTTCTTTCTGGAAAAAGGTGCTGGAGGCATTTCTGATGCCGTATACGTTATCGCTATACGCAACTGTATTTAAATAAAGCGTGATAATTTCTTCTTTTGAAAAATTACGCTCCAGTCTTACCGCAATGATGCCCTCTTTTATTTTCTGAATAAGTCGGGCCGGAAGACTGCTGGTAGCCCAGTCATCGGTAAACAGGTTTTTTGCCGTTTGCATGGTGATGGTACTGGCGCCACCTTTGGTACCAAAAGAGGAAAGTGAGCGCATCAGCGAACGGCCATCGATGCCGTTGTGGGAATAAAAGCGTTCGTCTTCTGTAGCAACCAGGGCATTTATCACCTGGGGGCTGATGTCTTTAAACTCCACTTCAATACGGTCTTCAATGAGGTATTTACCCATCAGGGTGCCATCTTCCGCATACACCTGGCTGGCGATGAGCGCCGTTGGGTTCGATAATTCGGTAATGGAAGGCATTTTGCCCAATAAACCAACACTGGCCGAAACAATAACCATAATGCCACAAATGAGTCCGCAAAAAAAGACCCACCAGAAGATTTTTACTCCCTTTTTCATAGATCAGAGATTATAGGTACAATACTGGATGAATGTTAAAAAAGATAATATTTTGTACAGTGTTCTCCGGCAAGGTACAATAAACAAGTCTCAACCGAAAGTCCCCTGCTGGAATTTATACAAATCTTTATGATCGAAGAATAATGCCAAAAAATAAAACCGGCCATTGCTGACCGGTCTATTTATAACCTAAAAACCCAATTATTTATAATGCTGTTAGATCACCGCTTTTTGTCTGGGCGAGATCACTATGTTATCTTTTAAGGGCGAGGATTCATTTTCACTCGCCAACGATTTTTTTTCCTTGCGATATTTTGCCAGGTTTATCAACAGAACGCTCAGCAGGATCACTGCCAAACCGGTTATTTGCAACGCGGTCATATGCTCGCCGGCAAATAATACTCCCAATAAAACCGCTACTACCGGGTTTACGTATGCATAGGTGCTTACCTGTGTGGCCGGGCGTACCTGCAACAACCATACATAAGCACTAAAACCAGCCAGGGAGCCCATGGTAATAAGGTAAAGCAGCGACAACCAGGAACTTGTTGTTACTGAAGCCACCTGAAAAGTACTCCATTCATTATTTATAAAACTACCTGGTACAAAGACAATACCGGCAGCCAGCATTTGCCAGGCCGTATTTACTGTTGCCGACGTAGATTTTGAATTATATTTCGAGTATAAGGATCCACCGGCCCAGGCCATGGCGCCAATGATCAACACGATCAGGCCTATTACCTGGTGGCCATTGCCAGCGCCCAATGCCTTGCTTGTTTGTTCGCTGAATAATAAGATCACACCAATAAAACCTACTATCAAACCTATTATAGTGGGGCGGCTGGTAAGGTTTTCCTTCCACTTGGGTTTATCCAACACCACAAACCAGATGGGCGCCGATGAAACTAATACCGCTACCAGTGAACTGGCGAGTGATTGTTCAGCCCAGATTACAGCACCGTTCCCAACAAACAACATCAACAAACCACTAACAAGCGCTGGTTTTATATGTGCCCAGTTAAATAATTTTTCGCCTTTAATAGCACACCAGGTAAGTAATAATCCACCCGCAACTAAAAAGCGGATGGCGCCCAGTATAAACGGCGGGATGTGCTCAACAGCGCGTTGTATAAAGAAATACGTTGAGCCCCAAACCAGGTACACAGTTGCAAAAGCAATTACAACTAATAAAGGAGAAGCGCTTTTTTTTGCATCACTCATACAGTTAAATTTTAGGAATCACCAATTGTTGTTGTTCTTTCACGGTTTCCAGAACGATGGTTGTTTTCGTGCTTGCGATGTTAGGGATTTTTTGCAGCTGGTTGCGCATCAACTGCATCAGTGTTGATGAGTCGGCGGTACGCACCTTAATAAGATAACAGTCTTCACCGGCAATGTGATGTACTTCCTGTACCTCAGGTATAGCCGCTAACGCCTGGGCGGTACTACTGCTGCAGGTAAAACCTTCAGACGAGCGGATAAATATAAACGCAAGCAATTTTTGTTGTATCGAGGCAGGATTGATCTGCGTGGAATATCCCTGGATCACCTTTTTCTGCTCCAGCTTTTTAACCCGTTCCAGTACTGCTGAAGGCGCCATGTTTAATTCGCGGGCCAAATCAGCATTTGAAATACGGGCATTGGCCTGCATGCGCTCCAGGATTTGCAGATCGGTATTATCTAAAACAACATCCATTCCGATGAATTTTCTGTAAAATTAGGGTATTTCTGAATAATATTCTGTCTGCAAGAATGTTTTAAGAAATTTATTGTAAATTTGTAAGGTGTTACCGAATATTTGTCGGGGACGGATCGTTATTGTTTGAATAACAAATGATTATAGCATAACGGCTGTTAGTAAGTAAAAAAGATCTTGAGTTTAACCCACTGAATTATTCGGTTTTGAAGTTTTAAGTTTCAGTAACGGGTTTAGCCATGAAAAAAGTAAAAGTCATCTGTTGCAGGGTGACTTTTAATTTTATAAAAGAATCCCAAATTCTGCCTGCAAAACAAGGAGATATACGTTTGTAATGAGTAATTCGTTATATTGAACACTTCTTGTGCTGTAGCCTAATTTGACAGGCTTTTGTAACTTTACCCATATAAATTTAAATATATGTCACTGTTTAATACTAATAAGAATAAAGACAAAAAGAAAGGAAACGCTACAACAGGTAACAAAGCGCCCATTCCAACCAAGGGAAAAAGCAATACAAAGGGTGCTGCCAAATCAACACGCGTAGCAGGCCGTGCACAACGCGGTTCCTAAAGTAAATGTTTCCACAAATAGGTGTTTTAATTACCCACTCGTTGTGCGTGAAACGCATAAGGATTTATCGTAGAATCTCCTCCCGGGATGTGAAGAATTATCAGTCAGGGAACTGGCACAGCAGGGTTTTTCCGGCATAGTTGTTGAAAAACTACTGTATCTATAACTAAAAAGGGAGGATTCTTATGAGTACCAGAAAGAATGCAACGAGAATGAGAACTGAGGAGTTTGAAATGGTGGTTGGCGATACTCCGCTTTTTGTAAAAGCCACCGCATTTCAAACGTACACCATGGAAACGCAATACCGGGTCAGTGTGAATGGAAGTCCTGTGTATATTTTTGGATGGCATCCGGCATTAAAGCGAATAACCGCCATCGACAGAGGTTCTGCCGCAGGTAATATTCCCCCAAATGTTGTAAATGCAATCGGGGATCAGTTATCTCACAGAATGGCAGCCTAAGTATACATTTTTTGTAAATTATCTAAATGAAGCGCCGATTTCAAATCGGTGCTTTTTTTATTGTAATAAATAATTAACTTTCCGTGTAATATATAAATCAGGTGTATAACGGTATGGGCTATATTACAATGCCACGCCTGAACCCCCCAAACCCTGCATCGGGGAATAAAAACCCTTCAACTAAAACGGTTGTTATTTCATAATAATAAAATACGGTTATGCTTGCATAATTGAAGTTTATTGTATGCAGTCCTATATTAACCACCTACTAGCAGATATTGCAGAAGCCTGCCGGGAACAACAACCTGAAACCTATTCAGCTGCTGCCGGAGAAAATGATCTGGAATCCATAGAGCGATACTTTGAAGAAGTAGAGCGCTGGTTGGAGAATGATCCGGAACACGATTTCAGTTATTATTGCGGATTACAATTAGAACAATTTCCACCAACGGACCAATTAACCAACGATCAAATGGAGGCGGTAAGCCTTGCATTTGAAAAATTGTTGTTTACCTGGAATATTGGGGTAGAAATGCCGGAGAAATTACCCATTTCCAGAAAATATACCCTGCTGATCAGTGTCCTGGAAAAAAAAGTGGCCATTGTGGAAAACGGTTTTGAAACAGTTGAATTCTGCAATTACGACCCGCCATCCTGTCCGTTTGAAGAATGGTGCACCTGTAAAGAATTGGGCCTTAAAGATCAATACGACGATGACCTGGAGGATGTTGACCCGGACAACATTCCTTTTTAAGGCTGTTAAAAAATTGTGAGATCAATTTTCCCGAAATGTGAACGGTAAACATACCTTTGACGAGGTATAAAAGAAATTACTAACTATGGATATCAGCGGAAAAATTATTCAGTTCTTACAGGTTCAGTCTGGCCAGGGAAAAAATGGTACCTGGAAAAAGCAAGAATTTATTCTTGAAACAGGCGACAATTATCCTAAAAAAGTATGTATCGCTGTTTGGGGCGATAAAATTGATATGGGCAGCTTTAAAACAGGCGACCTGGTAGATGTTTCTTTTGATGTGGAAAGCAGGGAATACAATGGTCGTTGGTACACCGATGTAAAAGCCTGGAAAATGGTTCCCAAAAATGGTGGCGGCGGCAGTGCTCCTGTGCCCGGCAATAACAGCAACTTCAACACCATGCCTGGTACGTTTGAATCATCGTCTTCAGGCGATGATGATCTGCCATTCTAAGTAAGTTGTCTTAAAAAGATTAGCGGCGGTAGTTACAATAACTATCGCCGCTTTTTATATATAGAACCGTCTCAAGCTTTATTGTATGGTCAGGTTGTACTTTTTAGCCTGTGCCCTGATTATTTTTTCAATTTCGGTTTCCAACGTTTGCTCGTTGCCACCATTGGCGCGGCGGGCTTTTTCAGTATTTATATAAGCTTCCCTTTTTACCGATACCGCAGAGATCTGTTTTTGTATGTCTGCGCGTTCCTTGCTCTTGGTAGTTACTATTTGTTTTAACTCGGTGCGGGATTTATTTTTTAAGTTATCAGGCAGGGTATTCATATCAACCTTCTCCACAATGGCAGCATCATCCTGGCTGGCGTCTACAAGGTCCCAGTTTGAATTATTATATAACTGCTTTTGCCCTTTAACGGCCACGCGTTTTGCAGCGGCTGCTTTATTCATACCGTAATTCAATTTATCTACCTCTTCCTGTTTCGACATGTTTGCCTGGCCTGCTCTCCCGTAGCCGATATAGGTGCCGTTTAATTGAATGTTCAACTGAAAAAGAACCGTGTCGTATGGAGTGGGGATATCGATCATCTGTGCATTTTGATTGATGTTGGTAAAGCTGCCGGTACCACATTCACTACCCAGGTTCCAGTGCTCGCGAATGCCCTGGTTCCGGTCGCCGCAATAAATAGTGTTAATAATTACGCCTTTTTTCTTGGCCTCGGAACAGGCCTGGGTATAAGAAATATCACCCTGTAAGAAGTCTTCATTACCGGCAATAAAAATTACTTTATAGTTATCGGGGTTGGCATCCCATTCCAAACTGGTTAAGGAAGTGTATATAACGTGGCCGCAATATTCATCACCCCCATTGGTGGTAAGCCTGAAAAGGTTGCGCGATACTTCATCGAGGTCGCGGGTAAAATAATTGATCTGTTTTACATAACCCGACCTGGCATCATTGGTAGGGCGGCCATATTCATAAAGGGCAATTTCAACAGTAGGTGCCACATCGTTACAGGTGGCTTTTCCCAATACACTTACCATGTTCCATAACTGGGCTTTGGCCTGGCCAATAAGGCCATCCATACTATTGCTCACATCGAGCAGCACTGCAATTTGCACTTTCTTTTGACGGCTGGGATCTGGTTTAAGGGGTGCTACAGGCGGTTTCCTTGAATAGATAAGGGTGGTTGCGCCAACAATAAGCAGACTGCTTGTAAGGAGTTTATACAGGGTGTTCATACAATTTGTTTTGAATTGGATGCTCCCCTGATTTAGTTTACATAAAGGATATAGATAATAAGAAGGTCTTTTAGATTATTTTAACAATTGAGTACTTTAGCAGCTGTGACGGAATTAGAAAAAATAGCACTCAAAAACAGCCTGAAGCTGGCAGCGCAGCAGCTTATTGAGCAACGGATAACCGCTGCCAAAACCCTGATAAATAATGCACAGGAAGCGGCAAACAGCGAAGAGAAAAGCTCAGTAGGCGATAAGTATGAAACAGCGCGGGCTATGGGCCAGCTGGAATCGGAGATGCATTCGAAACAGCTGGCACAACAGGTAAAAGAGCTGGCTTTGCTTCACGAAGTGAAAACAGATGTAGTATACCAGTTTGCCACCATGGGCGCCTGTATTGAATGTGCTGATCTTACCTTCTTTATTGCAGCGGGTTTAGGCAAACAAACAATCAATGGTAAATTGATCGTTTTCCTTTCGCCCCAGGCGCCCCTCGCCAAATTGTTACAAAATAAAAAAGCAGGCGAATCATTTGTTTTTAGTGGAAAAGAAACCCTGATAGAATCTGTTTATTAAGGAAGTGTTGTTCTAATAATTTCTGAATGCTTTTCCTGTATCTTGCGCCCCTAATTTATTTTTAATTACGATGGCAACAACAAAGATTACAGTTAACAGCAACGGTTCATTACGGGTAGAAGGTGATTTTGAAATTGTGGATAAAAATGGCAATGTATACGATCTGGGTGGTCGGGAAGTGATTTCAATTTGCCGTTGTGGAATGTCGCAGAATAAACCCTTTTGTGATGGTTCGCATAAAGGTCATTTCGAACATGAAGCCGTAGCGTTTAGTCTTCCTCCCAAGAAACCATAAAGCTGAGTAATCAGCTTTTTTTTATTTAGCACTGGCAGATACAGGTGGTAACTCTTCAAAAATACCCGTCTGTCTGTTCTTGCGTACATTGTCCCAGTTAAAAAAGCGGCCATTCATCGCAACATATACTCCGGGTGGAAGGGATTGTACAAAAGCAAGTGCGCTGCCCAGGTTGAACAGTCCGTCGGAGCTACCAAATTTTATGGGTATCATGGCGCCGGTTAATACAATTGTTTTACCGGTTACTTTCTTGGCCAGCACACGGGCCGTTTCTGCCATGGTATCGGTGCCATGTGTAATAACGATCCTTTGTTCATCACATTGCTGGCATTCTTCGGCAATCAGGTTCCGGTGATCGGGTGTCATTTCAAGGCTATCGATCATCATGAGGGTTTTAATATGCACATTTAGTCGACTTCTGCCTTCAGCCAACAACTCATTCATGTGGGTATCTTTAAAATACAACTCACCATTCAGCTCATTATATTCCTTGTCGAAAGTGCCGCCCGTGATAAAAATTCGAATAGCCATTATACAAAGTTTGTAAGTACAAAGATATTAGTTAATACAGGCATAATCCCTTCCTAAACAGGCAATCAGGCAAAAATTGAATATGTAAATGATGTAGGAAGATTCGTTAAAAATCATTCACCGTACGAGTAAAAGCGGTGGATAATATTTAATGATATCCCCATTTTGATGTTGATAAGACATCCCGGTTATACAGTTCATGTAACTCATTCTACATTTCATGCTGCTCCCCGAAGTGGAGCGCCCCTTCCTGTGGTAACATTGCGCTCTGCTTCACCGCAGCAACGTATAGCCAAACCATGAGCCGGTGAAGTAAAACCATATTTCAAACAACCTACAATTACAGTTATGAAAAAGATTTTTCTGTTGGCCGGCGCGATGGCCCTGCTGGTAGCAAGTTCATGTAAGAAAGACAACAACTCCAATGGCAATAACAATGGCGGCGAAACCACCCGGCAATTGAAGAAAGTGACCAAAACAGAGAATGGTAAGACTACTATTTACAATTTAACCTACGACGGTAGTAAATTAACATCATTCAGCTCAACTGATAATCTTGAATCTACTGCTTTTACCTATGATGGGTCGGGTAACATGGTGAAACTGGACATCAGAGGCAACAGCTATTACAGTACGTATACCTATACCTACAATAATGGAACACCGGTTTCCGGCACAGTAAAAGTGATTCACAAAATACCCGGAGAACCCGATGACCTCGTTCAGGATGATGTTCTTTCCTATACCGTTACAAACAATCAGGTAACCAGAATTAAACAGGAAATGAAACTGGCAGATATGGAACAAATAGCCAACATCACTTATAACAGCAATGGCAATGTGGAAAAACTAACCACTGAAGGGGATGAGACGATTGCTGTTTCGTTTACTTACGGCACCAAAAAGCCAGGTTACCCAACCATAACCCAATGGGTGCTTGACGCAGGTTACACCATGCAGTTCCATGCCAAAAACGAGGTAGTCACCGCTTTTTATGATTTTCCCGGCACACAGTTAGATAACACCATTACTACAAAGTATACCTATGATGGAAAAGGATACCCTTTAACCTCCGACGACGGAGAAACACAATTGAAGTACGAATATCAGTAACGCTGTATTCATTAGTATAAGCCAGTAAACAAAAAGCACTCCCCTTCCAGTATTGGAGGGGATTTGTTTTTTAGTGGTTATTTTTGCTTAAATACATTCAGCGATGAAAATCCTTTTGGTGGAAGACGAGGCAGCATTGGCCAGTATGCTGAACAAGGGGTTGAAGGAGGCCGGTTATGAGGTAACCGTAGCGCCCGATGGCCTTATTGGCCATGAAATGGCCATCAAAAACCAGTTTGACGTAATGGTGCTTGACATTATGCTGCCAGGCCTGAATGGTATTCAATTATGCAAACAATTACGTCGCCAGCAAATCGATACCCCCATCCTGATGCTAACAGCGCTGGGCACTACAGAAAATATTGTGGCCGGGCTCGACAGTGGTGCCGACGATTACCTGGTTAAACCTTTTCATTTTGCCGAGCTGGAAGCCCGTTTGCGAACGTTGGTGCGGCGCAAATCACCCGGCAATACCAATCAGCCTGATGTATTGCAAATAGGGAACCTTATCCTGAACATCAGTACGCGTTCGGCCAGCCTGAATGGCGAACCGGTTACCCTCACAGCCACAGAATACCGGCTGCTTGAATTTATGATGCACAACCGGGGACGCGTGCTGAGCCGTATGGAGTTGCTGGAAAATGTATGGGGAATAGATTTCAACATGAGCACCAATGTGGTGGATGTATATGTGAATTACCTGCGTAAAAAAATAGATACCAATCCGGCACAGAAACTTATTCATACCATGATCGGTATGGGCTACATCCTCAAGGAAGATAAAAAAAGTTAATACCATTGAAAATACAGACACAAACCGCGTTGTTGTTTACGGTGCTAACGGCATTGCTGATCCTGTTCATCAGTTTTACCACTTATTACCTGGTGACCCGGTTTGCGTCGAACGATTTTTTAAAACGACTGGAGCTGCGCGTACGGGTAGCAGCCAAACTTCGTTTTGAGCAGAACAAAGTATCCACCGTTACTTACCAGGAATTGCGGCGGCAGTATTTGGAAGTGCTTCCCAAAGAACAGGAATATCTGTTAACCTGGGATTCCGTCTCCAACGCCATTTATCCCCTGGTACAAGCCAAACTGCCGCATTCGTTTTACCGCGAGATAATAACCGCAGAAGGCAAAACAGTGTTCATTGAAAAAGACAAAGTGCACTATGCAGGGATATTGTACCGCGATGAAACGAAGACCTATCTTGTTATTAAATCAGCGGTAAATACATATGGGAACCAGTTGTTAAGCACCTTATTCCGCATAAAGGTCATCATCTTTATAGTGGGGGTTTTATTGGTGTTTACCGCCGGCATATTTTTTAGCCGCAAAACCTTTCAACCCTTGCGGCAGCTCATCAGCAAGGTACAGGACATTAGCGCGCATAACCTGCACCTGCGCCTGGAGCCTAAGAAAGGAAAAGACGAAATGACAGAACTGGCGCATACTTTCAATACCATGCTCGACCGTCTGCAAACCGCGTTTGAAACCCAGAATAATTTTGTAAGCAATGCTTCCCATGAACTGCGCACGCCGCTTACTACCATCATGGGCGAAGCTGATATTGCGCTGAAAAAAGCCCGCACCAATGAAGAATACCGGCAAAGCCTACAGGTGATCTTAAACGAAGCCGTAAAACTTGACCATTTAACCAGCAGCCTGCTGGCCCTGGCGCAAAGTGGTTTCGATGGTAAAAAACAACGCCGCAGCGTGGTTAGAATAGATGAATTATTGTGGGAGGTAAAACACGCGGTAGATGAACTGCATCCCGACAATAAAGTGCAGTTGCATTATGGCGAATTGCCGCCCAATGAAAACCAGTTGTCAGTAGAAGGAAATTACCATTTATTAAAACTGGCATTGACCAATATTGTAATGAACGCCTGTAAATACAGCAATGACCGGCCTGTACAGCTTACGCTCAGGGTAGAAAAACAAAAGATCAGGATCGGCATTGTAGACGAGGGTATTGGCATTCCGGCAACCGAGTTAAAATACGTTTTTGAACCCTTTTACCGGGCCTCCAATACCGACAGATTTGAAGGTCATGGGGTAGGCCTTCCCCTGGCACGAAATATTATCCGCCTGCATAATGGCGAATTGTTGATAAGATCTGAGGAAGGGAAGGGCACTTCCGTTGAGATCACTTTAAACGGGCAACATTAATTTTCTAATCCCATTCTTATTCCCTTTTTAATGTATTCTTAAGTGACTCTTAAGCGCTTCTAATACCAAAGTGCCAGCTTTGCTACTGTAAACATCATTGCTAATTTAATCATTACAGTATGCGAAATGTGTTGGTACCCACCGATTTTTCTACTGCTTCTTTCGACCTGGTTGAAAAAGCCATTCAAAACATGGGTGAGCAGGTTGTGAACATTACGATGTTCCACGCTTTTCAAATTCCTTTTTTTGTGAGTGACCTCATCAGGAATCAGCGGCAGCCATACCACGACTTATTAACAGATACCTTCAGGAACAACTGCAAACAAATAAAGCAACAGTTTCCCAAACAGGTGAGCAGTATCGTTTTCCGTCATTTGTATGGAAATACACCAGTTGTGTTCCGCCACTTTGTAGATGCAAATGATATTGACCTGATCGTATACCCTGAACAATATGAATTTGTAAAGGTGCATCCCGATAGTGTAAACCCCGACAGCATGTTCAAAAAAAGCAGGGTTCCCTTATTGCGTCAGTTCAAAATAAAACAACGCCGTGTTGTAACCATCCCTGAAATAAGAGCGGTGGAAGAAGAAGCAGTGGCTATGCTGAAGCTGCTGAATGCGCAGAGTTGAGTAAGATGATTATTTCAGAAAGTTAAACAATACCTCGATGCTACTAAAAAAGAATATTCCCATTGGTTATGTGTTTGGGAAAGTAAAGTATGAACTGCTGGTAATATTAATTTATAGTTTGACTATCGCAGTGATCCACCAGTTTTTTTTGACAGTACCGATAAGTATTCCCCTGTCGATACCCACTATTTTGGGAACAGTGATCTCTTTACTGTTGGGCTTCAGAAGTAACCAGGCGTATGATCGCTGGTGGGAAGCCCGGCAGGTATGGGGCGCCATTGTGAACGACTCGCGCACACTGGCGCGGCAGGTACTCAATTTTACCGAGAGCCAGTATGAAGAAGATGAAGTAATGCAATTGCGGCAGCGAATGATCCGCAGGCAGATAGGCTGGTGTTATGCATTGGGACAAAGTTTACGCCGGTTAAACCCAACAGGCGGACTTGAAAAGTATATAAGCCGCCGGGAACTGGAAAGCCTGAGTCGCTATAATAACGTGCCCACGGCCATGTTAGACCAGCATGCGCGTGATTTAAAGCGGGCCCTGGAAGAAGGATATATAAACAGGTATCAGCAAATTGAAATGGACCGCACACTTACCCGCTTATGCGATGCCATGGGTAAAGCAGAACGGATAAAGAACACGGTATTTCCAAGTACATACAGTTTATACATTCATTTCTCTTTACTGTTGTTTATAAGCATGTTGCCATTTGGCGTAATAGAACACTTTGGGTTTTTGGAAGTACCGTTGGTAGTATCCATCAGCGCCTGTTTTTTACTGATAGAAAAGATGGCTATTCATTTACAGGACCCCTTTGAGAACAAACCAACCGATACGCCCGTGACAGCAATTGCCAATAACATTGAAAAAGACCTGCGGCAACTGTTGCAGGATCAGGAAGAACCGGAAGAAAAGCGCCAGGGGGCATTTTATTATATCATGTAGGGTTAAAAGAGGAAGTTTCAGGTAATGGGGATAAGTAGGCAAGGCTTCCCGACATTTGTCGGGGGGCCTTGTTGGTAATATAAAAAAATGATTAAGCCCTTTGTTATTTCCATTCTTTTATTAGTTTTGCATCCTCGATTATAACAAACAATGATTAAAACGCTTACATACAAGACAGGTATAAACGCAACTACTGCGATCAGAGCAGTAATTGCCAGTACTTGTATTGTCTTTATAGACAATGGGGAGACAAACCCATTTTCGGATAAGCGGAACTGATCATTTCAATAATAATACTATTGAAGCCCTGACAGTACCGTCAGGGCTTTTTGTTTGTCTCCCCACGTTACACCTTCAACAATCAACCAACATTTTTTAATCAGCAATATGAAATTCATAATCAAAACAATAATGAGCTCATTCCGGGAATACATTCCGTAATGGCAGGATTGTTTTGCATATTGCAAAAGGCCTTCCGTTACGAACGGAGGGCCTTTTTTATTTATTCTATCTCGAAATATTATATGAAACGGTTACAACAATACAGGAATATAGGAATTATGGCCCATGTGGATGCAGGTAAGACAACAGTTACAGAACGCATGTTGTATTATACAGGATTTATACATCGCCTGGGCAATGTGGATGATGGCAACACCGTAATGGATAGCGATCCGCAGGAAGAAAAGCGGGGTATTACCATTTCTTCGGCTGCGATTACCACCTATTGGAAATATCTGGATGATACTTACCAGATCAATATCATCGATACACCCGGGCACGTGGATTTTGCTGCTGAAGTGGAAAGATCGTTGCGCGTGCTGGATGGAGCGGTAGCCGTGTTTTGCGCCAAATCGGGCGTGCAACCACAATCTGAAACGGTATGGCGGCAGGCCAACCGGTATAATATTCCGCGTATTGTGCTGATCAATAAAATGGACCGGCAGGGTGCACAATTTATGCGGGTGGTGAATGAGATAAAACAAAAGCTACACGCGAATGTAGTTCCTGTGCAAATGCCAATAGGAGCAGAAGATGCCTTTAGTGGTATCATTGATCTGATAGAAATGAAAGCATTGTTATGGAACAGTGACGATGGAAAGAATTATGAAGTGGCCACTATTCCGGCTCATTTATTGGCGGAAGCAGAACAGCATCGCAATCATTTGCTGGAAGAATTGTCGCTGACCAATGAAGCGCTGTTTGACCAATTCACAACCGATGCGGCAACCATTACTGTAGAAAGCATCTACGAAGCATTGCGTGCGGCAACCATTAGCAGACAACTGGTTCCTGTGGTGTGTGGCGCAGCCTATAAGAACAAAGGCGTACAACCATTGCTGAATGCAGTGGTGCAGTATTTGCCATCGCCGGTTGATATCCCTGCTGTTACTGGTATTGATCCATTTAATGAGGAACCGGTAACTGTACAAACCGACAGAGATGCGGCGTTTGCTGGATTGGCCTTTAAAATAATCACCAACGATTATACCGGCAGGCTGGCATTGGTACGTGTGTATTCTGGTACCTTAAACCAGGGCGATGCGTTGGTGAATGGCAGAACAGGAAAGAAAGTGCGTGTGAGCCGTTTGTTGCGCATCATGTCTGATAAATATGAAACCGTTGAGCAAATAGGCGCCGGTGATATTGGGGCATTAGTAGGGTTGAAGGATGTACGCACGGGCGATACCCTGTCTGATCCAGAACATCCGGTATTGCTGGAAAACATCCACTTCCCGGAACCAATGATCGGGTATTCTATAGAAGCAAAAACCGGTAAGGAATCAGGTAAGTTAAGTGAGGCCTTATCGAGCCTGCTTGAAGAAGACCCAACGCTGGTAGTAGAAACAGATAAAGAAACCGGTCAAACTATTTTGAAGGGAATGGGTGAATTACACCTGGAAGTAGTACTGGAGAAACTGGCCACCGAATATGAGGTAGCTGTTAATAAAGGAAAACCACAGATCGCTTACAAAGAGATCTTCACGCAACCTGTGCTGCACAAAGAGGTATTTAAAAAGCAGAATGGTGGCTCGGGCAGTTTCGCCGAGATCCATTTTGAATTATCTACGCGTGAGCAGGATGCACCGGGGTTGGAATTTATTAATGAGATCAAAGGCGGCGCCATACCGAAGGAGTTTATTGCTTCCGTGAACAAAGGGTTTGAAACCGCTATGCAAACCGGTGCGTTGGCTGGTTACCCCGTTAATTCCATGCGTGTACGATTATTTGATGGAGCTATTCATGAAAAGGATTCCAGTGCGCAAGACTTTGAACAGGTAGCAGGGATGGGTTTCAAAGCAGCTGCAGTTAAAGCAGTACCCAGATTGTTGGAGCCGGTGATGCTGGTAGAAGTATCAACACCCGATGAATATACCGGTGCCATCACCGGCGACTTAAATCGGCGGCGGGGTATCATCAGAGGTATTGAAATGAAAGACAATGTACAATGCATAAAAGCAGAAGTACCATTGTCTGAGTTGTTCGGATATATAATGACGTTGAGAAGCTTATCGTCTGGCCGGGCCGGTGCTTCGATAACTTTCCATAATTATCAAATGGTTCCAGGTAATATAACTGTTACCTAATAAAACAAGGCTTCCTTTTTGGAAGCCTTGTTTTATTTACTATATCATTACCAATTGGTGGTGTTGATTATATTTTAACCAAGAACGTTACTTATGTTGGTAATGTTAGCCGGTTAACCATGGGCGGTCCTGCGGTTGTCACAGGCTGCAGACGCAGATGGCGGCCTGGATATTTATGTATTCCGGTATGCAGATGTATGGCTGATGCTGGCAGAATCAGCCAGTGAAAACAATGACCCCACTACGGCCCTGACGGCAGTAAATGAAATAAGGAAAAGATCTTTTGGCGCAACAGGTGTATTTACCGCCAATCTTTCCAAAGAAGATATGGCCAGCTATTTATTTAAAGAGCGTGCGGTAGAATTTTATGGTGAAGGTCAGCGCCGGCTTGACCTCATCAGATGGGGTAAGCTGTACAACTCAGTTAAAACGGCGGCTGCTACGGAAGATGCGTTTGTAGCAGGCCCTTTCGTGCAGTTACCGGCGATGAGGCATTAACTGATTTACAAAAAGGAGAAGCTACCGGGAAGACACATACAATGGGCATGCCATCCGTACTTATGTGAGCGATTACCAGGGTGGGCGGATTGGTAAAACAATACAACTATGGGGCAGACAGTATTTATAATGATGAGTTTGCGCTTATCCCTGTAGGTAGTGGTTATTATAAGATCATTGCCCGTCATAGCGGGCTTTATATGAATGTGGCCGGTGCCAGCCAAAGTAATGGAGCATTGATAAAGCAATGGGATTATGTAGGTGATTTGCATACCCATTTTCAGTTAGTGCCTATTCCGTAAGAAATAATTGCAGACAGTGTTTTGTTATTTAGAATCTTTCATTAGCTTTGCAACATGATTCGCACTAATTCATATTTACTGTCATTGTCGCTCAGTAGTTGTTACTACGAGCTGAAGGGCAGTTATATGTATGCGGACAAAAGTTGATAGAAAAAATAAACTTTATAAACGCATTAAAGCCCTTCAGGTCAAGCACTTGGAGGGCTTTTTGTTTTTAGCCCCTTAGCCCAACGGGAGAGGCTGCTGTCTTAGAAACAGTATAGTGTGAGTTCGAATCTCACAGGGGTTACTCATATGCCTAACCGGAAATACCGGTGCCGTTACATAAGAGCAGGTACTCAATACTGATATAGAGATTGGTCTGCAAAACCAATTCAATATGGGTTTAATTCCCATCCTGCTCTCAATATTTTGGAAGGTTAGCATAATTGGTAATGCAGCAGTCTTGAAAACTGCCGTACGTGTAACAGCGTTTACAGGTTCGAGTCCTGTACCTTCCGCCTTCGCCGTCGAAGCCTTAGCGTAAGCGGGCTTACATCTGGAGAGTAGTCAGATACTGGTTTGCTGTGACATCCTGCTAAGATGTTTCTCGTTTAACAACGGGATGAAGGTTCGATTCCTTTGCTCTCCGCTACCACCCGCCGAAGCCTTGGCGAAGATGGGCATCTCTGGGGCGTCGGTAACGACGGTGGAGTTACACCAGACTGTAAATCTGGTACATTAGAAACACAGGGGGTTCGAATCCCTCACGCCCCACTTGCAAAAAATAAGGGGATCACTTCATTAGAGGTGATCCCCTTAAAACAATTAGCTTTAAAGTTTTCAACTTTGAGGCGATAGATATTGTGCATAAGCATATCCCTCTTCGCCGGCATCGGTTCTGATAAGCCACCATTGGTCATTGGTTTTACTAACCAACGTAACAATTTCATGATGCGCTGCTTTACCAACTATCGGTTGATCGGTTCCCGGCCCTTTTCTGATATTCAGGTTCGATTTATCGGTTGTTACCTTTGCTTTACCACCAGGAGCCATAGATGAAACGTTTATATTCATAACCACATCACCAGATCGAAAATCGGGATCAAGCTTTCCATAAATATCCCACAAGCTGTCTTTTGCTGTGCCGTTCGGAGCTTCACCGTCAATATACAGAACATTATCCTGTTCACGGACCTGTAAGTTGGCAATGCCAACAGTTTTTGCCGTATTCAACAATTGCTGGTATTTGTCTTGTAGTGCCATAATTACATCCTCCTTTTATTGAATGGTAAGCTGATTGTCGATCTTTTTAGGTTTTAACGATTGCAGGCTCATCATCAGTTTTTGAAGATTTGACCGTTTAATATTTCCTGTGAGTGTAACAACACCGTCCTTAACAGATGCCGTAACGCCGGGGTAATCTTTAACAGCATCGTTTACATTCCTGATCAATGTTTCATCCTGGGCAATAGTTACCGGAGCGGGCTGAGCCGGGGGAGGCATTACAGTGCAATTATTAACCACCTGTTTCACTCCTTTTACTTTGGCTACTTCCGATTCTACAGCCGATTTACTGGCCTCGTCTTTACATTCACCCGAAAGGGTAACAACTCCTTTTTCCACATTGGCAGCTATACCATTGGTGGAAGGATTACTTCTGATAGCAGTTTCTACGTCTGCCTGAATTTTGCTGTCCTTCGGGCCACAGGAAGAAATGAAAAATGCAACGATGAAGAAAAGCAAAAGCATTACTGCACGACAACTATTCTTTTTCATACATAAAATTTATTCTGGGTGAACTTTCATCAGTAGGTAATTATTTATGGCGAACATTAACGGCCATCCTTCTGTCTTTTTTTCTTTCTTCATCGGACGCATCGGCTGGGGCCTTGGCAAATTTAGATCCATAGCCTTCGGCTCCGGAAAGCTGAGCGGCAGGTACTCCGTCATTTTGTAAAGCTGTATGTACGGCCTCTGCTCTTGCTTTTGAAAGCTTCAGGTTGCTGCTTTCATTACCTGTTTTATCAGTATACCCGCCGATCTTTATCGCCGCAGACGGAAACGCTTTCATGATAGCGGCAATGTTTTTTATTTGTGTCATACTTTCAGGCATGATGTTGGCGCTGCCTGTTTCAAAATTCACATTGTCAAAATCGAACCAGGTGTTTTTATCGACTTTTTTAGAAGGGTCGTTTAGAAACTTTACCAGTTGATCTTCTATTCCACCCTTATAAGCATTGATTTCTGTACCATTGGGTAATTGCACCATTATGGATGCCGGGGTAGCCGGGCGATTCACAGGTGGGGCAGATGCAATGGCTGAGTCAGGTCGCATATTGATGCCTGATTGCGCAGTTTCGTTCCTGTTATTTCTTCTACCCATGAATAGCCAGATAAGAGCAATAAGCGCGAGGGCCAGCAAAGCGGGGACAAACCAGTTGGTTCTTTTACGAGTTCCTGGAATATTGGCGGCGGTATTTTTTATAGATCCGCCAATGCCTGACAGGGCGCTTGTTAATCGGGTGCCTATGGCTCCCAGGCTGCTTAATCCCAATGCGCTGGCAAGATTGAAACCAGAAGGAACGGCATTCAGGATGTTATCCTTTTGGTTGTTAAGAAAAGAAAGAAAACCTGAAGTACTCATGTTTGTCGATACAGCATGGCTGCCTAAAGCACCGAGGGCTGCGGGAGCAGTTGCACTTAGTAGGGCGGTTGCTGATCCGGGTTTAATGCCTGCATAGCTGGCAATCATGTTTGTAACATTGCTTAGGCGGTCGCCAAAAATACTCTTGAGCAGATCTCCGCCTCTGGAAAGCAAACTATTGTCACTGAAAAACCGGCCTACATTGTTAAGCATCCCGCTGTTAAATGTTTCTTTAGACATTCTAAGTAGGTTTCCTGCATCACCCGATCCTGCCTTTTCCAAAATGCCGGTTAGTACCGCAGGAATTGCTCCCGACGCTGCTTTCTGCATATTATTTTCATTCTCACCTAGAACATTACTGGCATTGTCAATGACATCATTGCCCAGAAATCCTCTTACGGAATCAAATAAGTTGAATGACATAAACCTTCATTTTAGAGATGAATAAATAAGTTGAAGTTTATTAAATAAGGTGCGGTATGAACGGATACGAAAATGGTGGGTTGAGGAGTCAATCAACGTTATAAGCACTGCACAGGATAGATAGTTTTGTGCATAGTTAGGTTGGTTGCGTATGTGGTAAGTTCGCAATAAGGGAGCCAGGGTGAAACTAAGTTAGACCTCTTCATTGCGGATTCCAAATTAAGTTTGCCTGCTTTTCGGAAGATTTCCCGCTCAATAATGAACCGGTACTTTGGCAAGTAGCGTTATAGTTTAAACCCAGACCATTATATCTTTTTAATAGCTTTATGCCATGTACACAAAAGAAGAGGTTTCGCGTCAGAAGCAGGCATTTTGGACAACTTTCGGCAGGTATATGCGGCCTGTATTATCGGCGGAGGGAACAGCAGTTGGCTGGCTGAATTACAAAACCGGTATTCCTGGTGTTCAGTTTAAAATGGAAGCAGATCATAAACAAGTGAGCATAGCTATTGTGTTGTCGCACAAGGATGAAGTATTTCGCTCGGCACATTACAAAAAGCTAATGGAGCTAAAGGGAATGCTAGAGCATGAAATGGGAAGCGAAGCCTGGCTGTGGCAGCAACAGGTCACTGATGAGTGGGGTAAAACGGTTAGCGCTGTAAGCAAAGCGTTTACAGGTGTAAATATTCACCGCAAAGAAGACTGGCCCGCAATGATCTCGTTCCTGAAAGAACGCCTCATTGCATTGGATACCTTCTGGAGTATGGCCAGGTATGGATTTGAAGAGTTGACCTGATAAGTGAAAGTAGCTGGTTTATTGTTGGGTGATTTGAGTATTATCTTGTTTAGACACCGTTGTTTTATGTCTGTTAATGACAAGATAACTTATGGCGGCTAACTGGAACAGGGTTGCCGGCAAAACAGTACGTCCCAATTCTATGCCACCTGAAATACACAGGAATAGTGCAAAAAAGATGGAATTGAGAAGGAGTACGCCAACAAAAATTAGCAACTGTTTATCCATGGCAGACAAATACTTTCTGAACGAAAACTTAGTTTTCATACGCTGCCTGATAAACCAGGTTATAAGGGTTAAGAAGGAAAAGGCAAGGGCAAAATACACCCCGTTCTTTTTGAGCATTTTAATAGACGGGCCATAACAAAAATCAACACAGACAAGACCAAACTTAGTGTCGCGTATATACCTTTCAACAGACAAGCCCATCAGTTTGATTATGTCTTGTTTTCTTTGGAAGTATGCTATCTTGAATGCGTGATTGATCGTATCTGTATAAGCTTTGTCGTTGACTTTCAACAACTTTAGTTCCTCCATTGGCGTTATCAACGGGTCGCTGTTATATTTGGCCTGAAGCAATTCAATGTCTTCAACCATCAGGCTCATGAAACGGGCTTCTTTGCTTGTGGTATCTTTCGACTCTTTCAATCTTGCTTTTAAATCATCTGCTTTATCAGAGTTAGCCATCAGGTACACGATATTGGCAGAAGAAGAACTTTTGCTCATATTGTACCGGTAGCTGAAGATAAAAGATCCGATAGTTACAATTAACAGAACGAGCGCTGGTGTTCTTGCGGAGCGGAAAGCTTTGGTGAACAAGGCTATCACAGTGAACAACACACTACAGCCAACTACATAGACCATTATCCAGGGCTTTAACAGAATGGCAAGTAAACAGATCACCAGTGAATACAGAATTGTCTTTGCCAGCGAATTGGGCTGTTTTGGGAAAAAAAGGAAGGATAAAAAAATGACCATCCAGATCTCTACCGCAAAAAGAATGGACTCTGTTAAACAGGCGCCACAATAACTTGAGATAGCGGGCAGTAACAAAACAACGATCAGTATGGCAAAATTTGTTGACGATAATAATTTTTTGCGTGGACCGCAAAACCAAAAGAGAGCCGCCAGGCTTATAATTTCAATAAAGTAACAAACGAGACTTAGTTTCAGATGTAACTTGTTCGTTATTAGCAACAAAAGCGGAAATAATATAGGCCGGCCGGAAGACGTATCACCCAGGTTGTTAGCCGTTTCCAGGTAGCCGTCTGAATCAGGAAAAAAATTAACTGGTTTAATACAAAGCAGAATAAGCCAGGTAATAAATAGAAATACAGCAATGAATTGGAAAAATATTGAGCGAGCTCGGGTGGGTATACGAAACATGCTCAAATGTAAAGAAGAAAACATAAAGCACATGGAAAAATTATATTACTTTCACGGCCTTATTACATGAAAAACGACACTGTTAATCACGACAAGAAAGCGATCATAATTGGGGCCGGACCTGCAGGTTTGACAGCAGCCTACGAATTATTGACACGCACCAATATTAAGCCAATAATCCTTGAAAAGACCGGAGACATTGGGGGTATATCCAAGACCGTTAATTACAAAGGCAACCGGATCGATATAGGAGGACACCGTTTTTTTTCCAAATCCGACAGGGTTATGGATTGGTGGTACAGCTTCATGCCAATAGAGACAACTACTGATGGTGAAGTAAATATAAACTATCAGAACAAGTCGCGCAAGTTAAACACCACCGGAACTACCGGCTCAGCACCCCTCGATAAGGACAAGGTTATGCTGTTACGCCGCCGGTTGTCACGCATTTATTTCCTGCGTCAATTCTTTAATTATCCGCTTAATCTATCGGCCAATACCCTACGCAAATTAGGGCTTCTCCGAACCATAAAAATTGGTATTTCCTATACCATAGCCAAGCTGTTCCCGCGGCGAAAGGAAAAAACGTTGGAAGATTTTATGATCAACCGGTTTGGCAGGACCTTATATAAAACTTTTTTTAAAGATTATACCGAAAAGGTTTGGGGAGTTAGCTGCAGTGAAATTTCTGCAGAGTGGGGCGCACAGCGGATCAAAGGTGTATCCGTTAGCAAGGCAATAGCGCATGCCCTGAAGCGTAAGAAAAAAGACGATCAGGATATTGCGCAAAAAAATGTGGAAACCAGTCAGATCGAACGCTTTCTTTATCCAAAATTAGGACCTGGACAATTGTGGGAAGAAGTTGCGCAGCAGATCGAAAGCCTGGGCGGTAAAATTATCTTCCATCAAAAGATAACAAGTATAGTCAATGAGAAAGACGGTGTTTCTGCCGTTCGGTCTGTCAACACTGAAACCGGGGAATCTCAATCCTGGGAAGGCGACTATTATTTCTCTACCATGCCCATAAATGAGCTTATTGGCGGAATGTTAGGCGGTGTACCGGAAGATGTGAAGGAAGTAGCAGCTGGTTTATTATACCGCGATTTTATTACGGTAGGTTTGCTGCTGAAGCAATTCTCTGTTCCGGACAAGGCTACTGCCAGCTTCCGAAAACTTAGCCTGGAAGATACCTGGATTTACGTACAGGAAAAGGATGTAAAGGTGGGCCGGTTGCAGTTGTTTAACAATTGGAGCCCTTACCTGGTAAAAGATCCCACAACCAGCTGGATCGGGATGGAATACTTTTGTAACCAAAATGACGAGTTTTGGAATCAGTCTGAAGAAGTCATAAAGGAAACGGCTATCACTGAACTGGAGAAGATCGGCCTCGCACGGAAGGAAGATCTTTTGGATTCCACCGTACTTCGGATGGAGAAAACCTATCCAGCCTACTTTGGTACCTACAATCGGTTCGACGTTATCCGAAACTTTGTAGACGGTCTTCAAAATCTGTATTTGGTAGGCCGGAACGGGATGCATAAATACAACAATTCCGATCATTCTATGCTTACTGCTATGACAGCGGTAGACAACATTGTAGCCGGAATAGCCGATAAATCGAATATCTGGTCCATCAACACTGAAATGGAATACCACGAAGAGGATAAGAAGAAATAAACAAACTTCAGCATACATCATGAAAAAAGGAAGCGCTACATGCAGTGCTTCCTTTTTTATTGCCCTATGTTGTAATAGATTCTTTTGCTATGTGGATCGAACCGCCGACAGAGACGTAAAATAAAAAAGCCCCTGATTTGTATCAGAGGCTTTCCGTGGTGTGGGACGGGATCGAACCGCCGACACAAGGATTTTCAGTCCTTTGCTCTACCGACTGAGCTACCGCACCATTGAACTTATTCTAGCTTTTGATTTTCGCACCTACCGTGCTAAATCGGGCTGCAAAAATAGGGGATATTCTGAATAAAAAAACAAAATTATTAAAAAGAATTATAAAAAAAAGCACCCGGCTCGGAGTGCTTATTGGCTTATTCATTATTCATGCCCTTATTGCAGTTTCTTTATATAATTTCTTTCTATTTAAATTGATTCTACCGGAACTTTTTGCCGAACCGCACTGTCCGCATCCAACTCCAATATCAGTTGTTTCGCCTCGGGAACAGCCTCCTTATGAGGAGCTGCTTGTTTAATACCTTCCGGATTCGATGGCACCTGAGGAACATCCACTTCATTATCTGTGATCAGATCAGACCCTACAGCCTTTTCAAAGAGCGGATCATCTATCCAATGGCTGTCATCGAGGGTTTTTGAAGTAGCTGATTTATGGTCAGCATGCTCGGTTGTTAATCCTTTGTTTGTTTTATCCTTGTCGCCGGTATCAATGGGCGATGTGGCCCCCTGGGCCTGATTAAAGGATAAGATCTTGCTGACTGCACTCTCCTTATTCATTACGCCATACACCCCCGCCAGCATCAGGCATGAAACGCCCATCAATACAATGGTTTTCATTAGGATCTTAATTTTAGCGTTTAGGAGTTATTCCTTACTTCTAAACGGAATTATAAAATCTAAAGTATTAACCCGGAACGAAATATGCCCTTTATTTCGATTAAAGGTCTTTATTGTTCGATGAATACCTGTTTAAACCACGTTGGTTCTAATAAAAAATGTATGCCACCGACTAGCGGGACATACATTCCAAATTGAGTAATTTATGTAGCGTAATTACATGCCGTACAATGCCAGGAATTTGATGCGCATGATCTTTAACTGCTCCCAGTTAAAGTTATGTTCAGCCAGCTCCTCAAGGGCTACCTGCAGCGATGAGGTTTCACACCCTTTAAAATATTCAAGGATTTCTTCCTGCTCATTATCATCCAGCATTTCGGCAATGGCATAATCAAGGTTGAGCTTGGTACCGCTGGCTGCAATGGTTTCCATTTCTTCCAGCATTTCATCCATACGCCAGCCCTTGTTTTTGGCAATTACTTCCAGCGGGATCTTTTTATCGGTTTGTTGAATGATGTATACTTTGTTACCGCTTTTGTTCACCACGCTTTTCATTACGAAATCATCGGGACGAACGATATTGTTTTCTTCAACATAGCGGGCTACCAGTTCAATAAACGGCTTGCCATAACGAATAGCTTTGCCCTTACTTACACCTGAACATTTCTCCAGCTCTTCCAGCTTGGTGGGGTACAGGGTGGCCATATCCTGCAGAGAGGTTTCCAAAAAGATCACAAAGGGTGGCAGTGACTTCCGCTTGGCTTCTTTCTGGCGTAACTCTTTCAGCATTTCAAACAGCTTTTCATCGGCTGCGGCGCCGGTAGCTGCTTCTGAACCTTCCTCATCATCGGCATTGGCTTCTTCGTACAAATTGTTCAATACGATCTTGAACGATTTGGGCTTTTTGGCAAATGCATCTCCATTCTTGGTGATCTTTAATACACCGTAGTCTTCAATATCCTTGCTCAGCAAACCTTCGAGCAGCATTTGACGGATCAGTGAATTCCAGTAATGATCTGGCTGATCGTTACCAATGCCAAATTCAGGAATGCCTTCGTGGCGGTACATGGTAATATTGGGAGTTAAACGCCCAATAATAATGTTCACGGTGTAATCTGAAGCAAAGCGTTCATCGAGCGCTTTGATGGCCTTCAACACCTTCACCACATTATCTTTTGCTTCAACCTGTTCTTTCGGATGTAAACAGTTATCGCACTGGCCGCAATTGGGCTCGGTATATTCTTCCCCGAAATAGCTCATCAGTATTTTACGGCGGCATACACCACTTTCGGCATACGCAACCGTTTCACTGATTAGCTGGGCACCAACTTCACGTTCGCTCAGCGGTTTGTCGCGCATCAAATGTTCAAGCTTTGATACGTCTTTATGCGAATAGTATAAAATACATTTTCCTTCCAATCCATCACGGCCTGCACGGCCTGTTTCCTGGTAATAGTTTTCAATACTTTTTGGAATGTTATAGTGAATTACAAAACGGATATCCGGTTTGTCGATACCCATTCCAAAAGCGATGGTGGCAACGATCACCTGTACGTCTTCATTTAAGAAGAGGTCCTGGCGTTCTGCACGCAACTTGCTGTCGAGACCTGCATGGTATGCTACGGCTTTGATTCCATTAGCCATCAGCATGTCGGCCAGCTCTTCCGTTGTTTTCCGGTTTAACGTATAAATGATGCCGCTCTTGCCTTTCATGGAGACAATGAACCGCACAATGTTTTTGATCGTTTGATCTTTCTTGATCTTGGGCTGTATTTCGTAATACAGGTTAGGGCGGTTAAAAGAAGATATGAAGATGTCTGGTTCTTTCAGACCCAGGTTCTTGATAATATCGCTTTGTACTTTAGGAGTAGCAGTGGCGGTCAATGCAATAACCGGAATGTCGGGATTGATCTGCGTCATCATTTCACGCAACCTTCTGTATTCAGGGCGGAAGTCATGACCCCACTCAGAGATACAGTGTGCTTCGTCAACCGCAAAGAATGAAAGTTTCAGATCGGAGAAGAACTCCAGGTTTTCCTGCTTGGTTAAAGTTTCTGGCGCAACGTATAACATTTTGGTGCGTCCGCTAAGCAGGTCATCATGCACCTCGCGAATTTCCTTTTTTGTTAAAGTGGAGTTAAGAAAGTGGGCTACATCATCTTTGCTGCTGTAACTGCGAACCAGGTCAACCTGGTTTTTCATCAATGCAATCAGCGGGCTAATGATTATAGCAACACCTTCGCTTATAATGGCCGGCAATTGATAGCATAAGCTTTTTCCACCGCCGGTAGGCTTAATTACAAACGTATCTTTTCCTGCTAATAAAGTCTTTATAATGGCTTCCTGGTTGCCCTTAAAATGATCGAATCCAAATTGTTCCTGGAGTGCTTGATGTAAAGAAGCGCTGGAAATGGTAGTAGAAGAGGTAGACGCTTTTTTCTTTGCTACTGTAGTGTCTTTCTGAAGTTTTGTCGTTTTTGACGACGTTTTTTTTGATGTGGTTGACATTGCTCTAATTGTTTCCTTCGCACAGATTGTTTCAGAAAATATTTATTTACGTGCCTGTTTATTGCCGGTATTATAACGGCAATAAATGCTCAAAGTTGCCCTTTAGATAGCAAATCGTCAGATCAGTTTGAATGGGTTTAAATCAGGCCATTAGGATAAAGATGTATACAGGCATCTTGTAAAGGGATGCGAATTTAATTCATTTTTGTTGTTATGCCAACCTTTTAATTGTCAATAAATCATATTTAAAAACCTGTTTAAGTGATATTTTAGGCCATAAACATTGTTTTATAACATACTACAGCAGGATTACTTACAAAGTGCTTAACTTAATGAAGTCGGCGCTGTTATTGCTATTATCTGAAAATGCCGGCCATACCGCAAAGACAGGTATAAAGCTTTGTTCAATTAACAATTTCAAGTAGGTTTGCGCCTTAATATGTCAACTGTGTCTGCCATTGATATTAAGTCTGTTGCGCTTCGAACCATAGGGTTGGAAGCGGAGGCAATTGCATCGTTACAAACCATGGTAAACGATGATTTTGAGCGTGCTGTTAAAGCTATATATGAAACCAAAGGCCGCGTGGTTATAAGTGGTATTGGAAAGAGTGCATTGATTGCCCAGAAACTGGTGGCAACATTAAACTCAACCGGTACCCCTGCCATTTTCTTACATGCTGCCGATGCCATCCACGGCGACCTGGGTATGATTCAACAGAACGATGTGGTGATGATCATCAGTAAAAGCGGCGAAAGCCCTGAGATAAAAATGCTGGTGCCCCTGGTTAAAAACTTTGGCAATACTTTAATCGGCATGGTTGGTAACATGGCGTCTTTCCTGGCCAGGCAGTCGGGCATTGTGTTAAACACTACCGTGTCGCAGGAGGCTTGTCCAAACAACCTGGCGCCTACTTCCAGTACAACGGCCCAGCTGGTAATGGGTGATGCCATAGCAGTAAGCCTGATGGAGCTGAGAGGGTTTACCTCCGAAGACTTTGCCCGGTTTCACCCGGGTGGAACCCTGGGCAAGAAATTATACCTGCGCGTTTCTGAACTGTACCCCAATAACGAAAAGCCGCGGGTAAGCGAACTGGCTTCATTGAAAGAAGTGATCGTTGAGATCTCAAAAAAGCGACTGGGCACAACGGCAGTTACCGATGCAAACAATCGCCTGCTGGGTATCATTACCGATGGTGACCTCCGCCGGATGCTGGAAAAGAATATTCCTTTAGACAGTGTTACGGCCAGGGAGATCATGACCCTTAATCCGAAAACCATCACCGCCGATGCATTGGCTGTAGAAGCACTTGATCGTTTGCGAAAGTTTGATATCAATCAGCTGGTGGTAGTGGCTGACGACGACTCGTACCTGGGTTTCATTCATTTGCACGACCTGATCAGGGAAGGGCTTATTTAGTTAACTTATTTATTCAACAAGATTGTAACTTTATCAATAATATTGTCAACCTTTCGTTTAGGAGGGAATTACACATTACGAAAAACCCTATTAACATATTGGGCTTAGCCGAAGGACAACTTACATAAAATGGACAAACAAACTTACGTAGCAATAATGGCAGGTGGAATAGGCAGTCGTTTCTGGCCTGCAAGTAGAACCAACTATCCCAAACAGTTCCTGGATATTCTGAATAGCGGTAAAACGCTTATACAGGCTACCTACGACCGGTTTGCTGCTTTTGTTCCTGCCGAAAACATTTATGTAGTTACCTCCAATGAATATATAAATATTGTTAAGAAGCAATTGCCGCAATTGCCGCTGCAGAACATTCTGGGCGAACCTTCACGCAAAAACACCGCACCCTGCATTGCTTATATTTCCTATAAACTGCACCAGCTCAATCCCCAGGCTTCGCTGATCATAGCGCCGTCTGATCACCTGATCCTCGATCCGGTGGCTTTTAATAAAGTTTGTCTGGAAGCACTTGGTTTTGTTAGGGAGCACAATGCCCTGATCACCCTGGGCATTAAACCCACTTATCCTAATACCGGTTATGGGTATATACAATACGAACAGCAAACGGTTAGCGATAATGTGTATAAAGTAAAAACATTTACCGAAAAGCCCGATCTGGACCAGGCCAAAATGTTTATAGCTACCGGTGAGTTTTTATGGAACGCCGGCATCTTCGTTTGGCAGGTAAAAAACGTTATCCCTGCGTTCGCAAAGTACCTGCCTGAAATGTTTGATGTGTTCGAGGCCGAAAAATCGCATTTCAATACCGTGGAAGAAAGCCAGGCATTACAACGCATCTATCCCCTCTGTACAAATATCTCCATCGATTTTGGTATCATGGAAAAAGCCGATAATGTGTATGTTATTCCCTCTTCATTTGGCTGGAGCGACCTCGGTAGCTGGAACAGCGCATGGGAAAACCTGGAAAAAGATTACATGCACAATGCTTCCGCTGGCGGCAATGTTATTGTATTCGACACACAACGGTGCATGATACAAACTCCTTCAGATAAACTGGTAGTGCTGCAAGGCATGGAAGACTACATTGTAGTTGATACCAACGATGTACTGCTTATCTGCAAAAGAGAGAAAGAGCAGGACATCAAAGAATATGTAGCAGAAATAAAAAGGAATAAGGGAGATAAGTACCTTTAGGTATGGTCACACTCAACAATATTCTTTTTCTCGACATTGAAACAGTTCCGCAGCACGATAGCTATGAAAAATTATCGCCCGAGTGGAAAGCCCTTTGGGACCTGAAAGCGGCATACCTGATTCGCAATAAAGAAGAAGAAACAGTTGAAACCATTTACAACCGGGCCGGTATATATGCCGAGTTTGGCAAAGTGGTATGTATCACCTGCGGAATTATTCAGGGCTATCATCCTTCCAAAAAGTTGGTGTTGAAATCGTTTTGCGGTGATGATGAAAAAGAGATCCTGTTGCAGTTTGCCGATATGCTGAAACGCTGGGCTTCCGATACCAACAAAAGCCTGTGCGCCCATAATGGAAAAGAATTCGACTTCCCTTTTCTCTGCCGCCGAATGATCATTCATAATATTCCACTGCCAGCCATCCTCAATACCCGCGGTAAAAAGCCCTGGGAAATAACTCACCTCGATACCATGGAACTCTGGCGCTTCGGCGATTATAAAAACTTTACTTCGTTAAACCTGCTGGCTACCACGCTGGGCATCCCCACTCCCAAAGATGATATCGATGGCAGCATGGTATGGGAAGTATACTGGAAAGAAAGAAACCTGGAACGCATTGTTTGCTATTGCCAGAAGGATGTAGTTACCGCGGCCCAGGTATACTTGCGAATGACAGGCGAAGCATTGTTAGAGGCAGACAGTATCGAGATCAAACAATAAAGCTGAGTTGTATGGACATTGAATCATTACGCGAATATTGCTTATCGAAACCGGCAGTTGAAGAAACCTTCCCCTTTGGGCCCGAAACCCTGGTGTATAAAGTAGGTGGTAAAATATTTTTGCTCTGTTCTTTAGATTCCGATTCTCTCCAGTTTAACGTAAAATGCGATCCCGAAAAAGTCATCGAATTGCGGGAGCGGTACGATTGTGTACAACCAGGTTATCATATGAACAAAAAGCACTGGAACACCATTGTTGTTGATGGAAGTGTGAATAACTCCCTGTTAAAAGAGTGGATAGATGATTCATACGACCTGATTGTGGCCAGCCTGCCCGCAAAAGCACGTGAGCAGCTGAAAGGAAAAAAATAAACTTATTCTACAACCTTCAAATTTTCAACTTGAGTCATATACCCATCCAATCCAAATTACCCCAGGTAGGTACTACTATCTTCACAGTAATGAGCGCACTGGCCACTGAGCACAAGGCTGTAAACCTGGGTCAGGGTTTTCCCGATTTCCCCATGAGTGCAGAGTTGATGTCACTGGTAACCGAAGCCATGCAAAGCGGGTTCAACCAGTATGCACCCATGCCCGGTTATATGCCCTTACGCGAAGCCATTGCAGAAAAGATCGAATTCCTGTATACCACCAGGGTGAATCCCGATACCCAGATCACCATTACTCCCGGCGGCACCTATGCTATTTATACTGCACTTACTACTGTTTTACAACCAGGTGATGAAGTGATTGTGTTTGAACCTGGCTACGACAGCTATATTCCTAACATCCTTGTGAATGGCGCCATACCGGTACGCATCGATCTGCAGTTTCCCGGGTATAAGATCAATTGGAACGAAGTGCGGCAGCGCATCACCCCCAAAACAAGAATGATCATGCTTAACTCGCCACATAACCCCACAGGTGCAGTGTTGAGGGAAGAGGATATTCAACAATTGCGCGCACTGGTGCAGGGCACCAACATTATTATTGTTTCCGATGAAGTGTATGAGCATATTGTGTTTGATAATGTAAAGCACCTGTCTATTCTGCGCTATCCCGACCTGGCCGAACGGAGTTTTGTATGTTTCTCCTTCGGCAAAGTATACCATTGCACCGGTTGGAAGCTGGGCTATGCCATAGCTCCGGAAGCGTTTATGCGTGAATTTCGCAAGGTGCACCAATTCAACTGCTTTAGCTGTCATACCCCATCGCAGGTAGCCCTGGCTACTTTCCTTCGCAATAAAGATTCCTATTTAACGCTCAGCTCCCTGCTGCAACAAAAGCGCGATTACTTTTTGCAGCTCATGAAAAATACCCGGTTCTCCATGCTGGATAGTAAGGGCAGTTATTTTATCTGTGCGCAGTACGATCGCATCAGCGAAGAAAGCGATAAAGACTTCGCCATTCGCATTACAAAAGAGTTTGGGGTGGCTGTTATTCCGGTATCTGCTTTTTACCAGGACGGCACCGATAACAAGGTGGTGCGTTTTTGTTTTGGGAAAAAAGAAGAAACGCTGGCCCTGGCTGCAGAACGGTTGGCCCGTGTATAAAATACAGGTAAATTAGCTGATGATCTCCCTGATACCAATGCAGCCCGAACACGCCAGTGTGGTACTGGAAATATATGGCCATGGCATAGCCTCCGGCATGGCCACCTTCGAAACAAAAGTGCCCGACTGGCAAACTTTCAATCTCAAATATCTTCCACACTCAAGAATTATTGCCATCGCGGAAAGTGAACCGGTAGGGTGGGCGGCCCTTACGCCTGTATCTGCCCGGGAATGTTACAACGGCGTAGCCGAAGTAAGCGTGTACGTTCATCAGCAACATCAACGAAAAGGCATTGGCAGGATCTTGCTGGAAGCCCTCATAAACATCAGTGAACAAAACGGGATCTGGTCATTGTTAAGCGTGATCCATGAAGAGAACAGGGCCAGTATTCATTTACATGAACAATGCGGCTTTCGCTACATTGGTTATCGCGAACGTATTGCCCAACTCGATGGCGTATGGCGAACAACCGTTATGCTTGAAAAGCGAAGTAAATTTGTAGGACAATAAAACAACTGCTACCGGGAGAGATTAAAATCGTATTAAAGGAAAAAAATTAATATTAATCTTCATTACATCTTACTGCTTTTTGCCACTTTCATGTCGTAGTGTTATAGCGATCCTTTAACCGTTCTATAACAAACCTTTCATATCATCAGACGTCATATATATGACTATGCATTTGAGCTGATTAGCCTGATTTGTTAGTATTTGGTTAATCGGGGTTCTTGGACAAACTCAGCAAGACCATCCAGCGTATAGTTTCCTATTAAACGAATATTGCCATTGCTTTTATAGCGTCAAGATATTATCAGGACGGTTTATTTTTCATGGATTGGACAAAACACAAAGGGGCTTTTTCGTGAGCCCTTTTCTTTTTTCTTAGTATGTGAGTTTTGTAAATGTCTTGTTAACGCTTATTTCAGCAGTTGATAAGCAATGAAGCTCATGATGTAGGCCAGCCCGGTCATATACACCAGTTGAATAAGCGGCCACTTCCAGCTACGCGTTTCGCGTTTAACAATGGCCAGCGTACTCATACACTGCATGGCGAAGGCATAAAAGATCATAAGAGAGATACCGGTTGCCAGCGTATACACTTTTGTTCCATCCCGCCGTACTGCAGCATTCATTTTCTCCATCAGCGTACTTTCATCGGCATCAGCACCGCCTTCCACACTGTATAAAGTAGCCATGGTTCCAACAAATACTTCACGGGCAGCGAAAGAAGTGATCAGGGCAATGCCGATCTTCCAGTCGTAACCCAGTGGTTTAATAACTGGCTCTATGCTGTGGCCCAGCATACCGGCATAGGAGTTTTGTAGTAGCTCGGTATTTTTTAACCGGGTCAGGTCTGCTTCCTGTTCCGGATGTAGTTTTAATTGTTGCTCGTAACGCGCCTTTACTCCATTCATTCTTTCACTGGGGCCATAGGTACTCAATGCCCACAAAATAAGACTGATGACCATGATCACTCTACCGGCATCAAATACAAAGATCTTTGCCTTGTTGATCATAGTTACTATCACATTTTTCCAGCGGGGTGCACGGTAAACCGGCAGTTCCAGTATGAAAAAGCTTTTCTCCTTAATGTCAATAAACAGGCGGGCAATGTACGATACCAGCATCGACATAATAGGTCCCAACAGGTACAGACCCATCATCACCAGTCCCTGCAATCCTAAAATGCCAAGGAACATTTTTTTCGGGATCACCAATCCAATCAGAATGGTATATACCGGCAGGCGGGCGCTGCAGCTCATTAAAGGAGTAACCAGTATGGTGAGTAATCTTTCTTTTTTGTTTTCAATATTGCGGGCGCTCATGATGGCGGGTACGGCACAGGCGAACCCACTGATCATGGGCATCACGCTTTTACCATTCAGGCCCACCTTACGCATCAGCTTGTCGGTCAAAAAACTAATGCGGGCCATGTAACCGGTGTCTTCGAGTATGGTCACCAGGCCAAACAGGATCATGATCTGCGGTATAAATACCAGTATGCCACCCAACCCGGCCATAATACCATTGATGAACAGATCGGTTAACCAGCCCCCGGGTAATGCATTGCTTAACCAGTTGCTGATTTCGGTAAAGCTCCAGTCAATCAAATTCATTGGGTACTCCGCCAGCCAGAACACGCTTTGAAACAACAGGAACAAAACAGAAAGCAGAATAATATATCCCCAGCGCCGGTGCAGGAAAATGTTATCCAGCTTTTCAGTGAACAGGGTTTTTTGCAGTGGCGACGGTTCTGTCACTGATTGTTTCAGAATGGTGCCAATGCGCTGATACCGCTGCAGTATTTCTTCCGCCTGTGTTTTGGTATGGTTGAAATTATTAGCCAGTTCAATCGATTCTATTTTATCCTGCAGTGTTTTGCTGAGGGCAAAAGATTCATGATTGATGAGGTAATGAACGGCTTTGTAATCACTTAATTCGGGGAACAGCTCTTTTACGCTGCCGATGGCGGCAGGAGCCAGGGCCTCGTTATTGATAAAATCGCGAACAGGCGCTTTGTATAATTCCAGGGCTGTTTGCTCGATGGCCTTTTTTAAAGGCTGAATGCCCTTGTTTTTGCGGGGGTTGATGGGAATTACCGGTACACCCAGTTCTCTTTCCAGTTCCGGCACATCTATCTGGATGCCCTTCTGGCGGGCGATATCCATCATGGTCAGGCCTACTACAACCGGTATTTTCAGGTCAATGATCTGGGAAGCGAATAACAAATTGCGTTTCAGGTTGCTGGCATCAGCAATCAACACTACCATTTCCGGAGCCTCTACGTCTTTATCCTGCTGCATCAACACACGATAAGCCACCCACTCATCTTCCCGCCGGGGATACAAACTGTACGTTCCGGGCAGGTCAACAATAGAAGCACTCAACCCGTCAGACAACTGACAGGTGCCTACTTTTTTGTCTACCGTTACACCCGGAAAGTTGCCCACTTGCTGGTTCAGGCCGGTTAAAACATTGAACAGGGAACTTTTGCCGCTGTTTGGATTTCCTACTAATGCAATATGTATCGTCTTCCTCATTACTAATATACCCTTTCACTTAAGCAAAAGGGTTAAAACAAGGTTGCAAAAGTACCTATTTAACCAACCCCGGCTTTACGAGATAAGTAAAAACTAAGTAAATATTAATGTGAAAGTTAATTCACGGTACCAGCACCATCACAAAACCGTCGTGTGCGCCCAGGGTAATGTTTTCTTTTTTGTTGGGTAGAAGGGTAACAGCCTGCTGATCAATAAAATTGTCGCCCTTGCTGTTCAGGAGCACAACGGCCTTTTTTGCTTTATAGGCCGACAGGTCAAGCGCCAGTGATCTTTTTTGGGTGGAACCATTTATGCCGGCGAGATACCATTTATTACCCGATTTACGCGCCAGCACCACAAACTCGCCGGGAAAACCATCGATGAAACGCACATCGTCCCAGCCAGTGGGCAGCTTTTGCAGAAACTCCTTTACATACCCGGGCATATGGGCCATCCCGGCCGGCGTTTCAACAAAATGCTGGGCGCCGGAAAGGAACAAAACCGACAATGCCAGCTCAAATGCGGCGGTGGTTTGGCGGTTTATTCTGGGTATTTTATACAAACACATGGGCGTAAAATCAATGGGGTCGAAGGCATTGCGGGTAAAGGGCAGCACAGCGGTATGTGCAGGCTCTTCATCGGCTGCCGTTTGACCAAAAGTGATGTATTCAAAACCCTTTATGGCTTCCGCACTCATTAAGTTGGGCCATGTGCGCTGCCAGCCACGGGGCAGGGTAGCGCCGTGAAAATTCACCATTAAATGGTGGGCCGCCGCGTCGTTTAAAATGTCGATGTAATACTGGATCATCGACTGGCCATCGCCCCCAAAAAAGTCGATCTTGATGCCAGCCACCCCCATTTCAGCTAACCGGCTGAATTCTTTGTCCCGGTCCTCATGGGTAAGCAACTTATTGCGGGGATGATAAGGCGTGGTATTCCAGCTGCCAGCTGAATTGTACCATAGCCAAACACCAACCTTTTTTTGTTTAGCGTAGTTGATTAACAATTGAATGCTGTCGTACCCGATTTTGGTATCCCAGTTCACATCTATTAAACTGTATTGCCAGTGCATGTCGGCTGCATAATCAATAAAGCGTTTTTGAACATCGTATACAATGGAGTCATCTTTTAACAACGCCCAGCTCCAGGCCGATTTGCCTGCTTTGGCAAAGGAAAAGTGCTGGCCAGCCGCCGCCGGTTTGGCCAGGTCGGTTCCCAGTGATGATTCAATAATATTGGCCAGACTGCCAACAGTTATAATACGCCAGGGCGAATAAAAGGGCCCGGTGCCAGAGGGTTTTAAACCCTTGCCGGGGATAACCTCCCGGGTATCGGGAAAAGCAATATGGTAGTTGGTGTTGGCCGAATCATTATCAAGCCTGGTTCCGCAATAGCGGCCATCCATATCGGCCTCCGTGATCAACAACCAATGACCCGCCGATTGAAACAGGGCTGGATATACCCAGCCGGCCTTAAGTGGCGATGGCGTGCCGGCAGCAATGCCCTTTTCATAAAATTCTTCATAACATGGGTTTACCTGTTCCCAGCCGGTTTTGGCCACACTCATAGGCTGTAGCCAGCCCTTAGCGGTGGCAGGCAGATGGAAAGAAGTATATTCTGTGTCTATTTGTTTGGGCTCAGTAGTTGCGCCGGGAAAATAATAGCGAAAGGCCACACCATCATTCGATACCTGCCAGATGAGGTCCAGTAAACCGCCACCGGCATTTCTATAATGAATAACCCGCCGATTGGCCGTATATACATTGCTCTGGCGTTTACCCGATACCAGCTGGTATTTGTCTTTTACAAGGGCAGGCGGTGTAACAGTTGTTTGAACCAATGCTCTGGAGAAATCGCCATCCGGGCAAACGAGCCCCAATTGCGAAGGTTCCAGCACCACGCTGTTTTTATATTGAACCGAGTAGGTGGGTTTGCCTTCTCCATCGAGTTGGCAGGTAACCTGTATTGATTTATTGGGACTGAGAATAGAAACGCCCGCAGACTGGGCAATGGAAGAACTGTATACAAGTAGGATGGGGATGCACAAGGCAACCAATTTTTTCATGTGGCTAATTTCGTTAGTGTGTACAATCGTTATTCAGCCATTCGAAAATAAGGAAAATAATAAATGTTCGAATGACATTAGCTAAGGACGCTATCTTCGTTATTATCCAACTTTATTAATAAGTGGTTTGTCATCCTCAAAGTCCGCTATATTCTGCAAGGTTGTTTGAGCAATTTGGGTAAGCGCTTCATCGGTAAAAAATCCCTGGTGACTGGTGACCAGTACATTAGGGAAGCTCATTAACCGCATGATATTATCGTCGGGAATGATCTCTTCTGACCGGTTGTAAAAAAACAGTTTATCTTCCTGCTCATACACATCGATGCCCAGGTAACCTATACGTCCGATTTTTAAGGCCTGAATGGTGGCCTGTGTGTTTATAAGGGCACCCCGGCTGGTGTTAATAAGCATAACACCTGGTTTCATTAAATTGATCGTATCTGTATTGATGAGATGCCTGGTTTGATCGGTAAGCGGGCAGTGCAGGGAGATAATATCACATTGCGGCAGTAGCTCTACCAGCGGCAGGTATTCCACCCCTTTGGCTTCCAGTTCTCTGTTGGCTATCAGGTCAAAGGCAAGCACCCGGCAGCCGAAACCCTTCATAATATGGCAAAACACTTCCCCAATTTTACCGGTGCCAATTACGCCCACGGTTTTCCCGTACAGATCAAAACCTATCAATTTATCGAGGGAAAAATTGCCTTCGCGCACCCGGTTATATGCTTTGTGTGTTTTGCGGTTTAAGGTAAGAATAAGGGCCACTGCATGTTCCGCCACGGCATGGGGCGAATAAGCCGGCACGCGTACTACTTTCACGCTATAGAGAGAAGTGGCGATCAGGTCTACGTTATTATAACCGGCACAACGCAGGGCAATCAGCTCAATACCTGACTTGGATAGTAATTGAATGACCGCATTATCCAATACGTCATTCACAAATGCACAAACAGCGTCACAGCCATAAGCCAGTGAAACCGTTGATTTATTCAACTGAGCGTCAAAAAACCTCAGATCGTGCCGGGTATTGTAGCGCAGGAAATATTCCCTGTCGTATGGCTGGGTGGAAAAGAAGGCGACTTTCATGCTAACAAATTTACCGGAAAGACACCTTAATCCACTCTCAATCCTTCCTCATTGCCTTCCCGGCGGCGTAAAGGTAAGAGAGACTTCATAAAGGATTCAAAGAGGAGCCAACGAGGAAGCATCGAGAGGGCATATCGCTATAATGTCGCCGTAAGGTCGCTATGATCACTAAACCCGCCAACATTTAGCCCGTCGGTTGATTTGTATTGTCTTCTTTCGACTTCTCCATATTCCGGCCTATGTTTTTTTCAGCAACAGTGAACCCAATATACAGGCCAATGGAAAGTGTTCCAATACACAGGAAAATGACAAACAGGGTAAATGCGTGGTAAAAATCGTCGCTGTGGGGAACTGCCTTGCGCAGGTCTTCAAAATACCGGAAAGCCAAACCTGAGAAGAATAAGCCAAGGGCTAAAAATGGAGCCTTCTCCAATGTAAACAACTTGCTTTTCATTGTTATTAAATAAAATGTTATAACCTCCCATTCAGGTTATTAAATACATTTTATCTAATAGCTAGCAACCAACCGTCATTAATTAGAATGGGTAATTAATGAATGTAAATGAATACAGAGTGGCATATCCTCCTACCACTCCATTCCAAAACTACCTAACATTCATTAGCTGACAAAAATATTTTATGTGTTTTATTTCACCTGACAAACTTCCGCCAAATCTTATCTTTGCCCTCCTTCCGCTCATTGGGGGCGGAAACCTTAAAAATCTATTGGATATGTTCAACAAACGGGTAAAAGTTAAAGATCTGCTGGCCAGTGAGCCTACCGGTCAGGAAGTTACAGTAATGGGTTGGGTACGCGGTTTCCGCAATAATCAGTTTATTGCCGTAAATGACGGTAGTACCAATAATAATATCCAGGTAGTGGTGGAGTTGGGTATGCTCGATGAGGAGACCCAAAAACGTATTACCCAAAGCGCCTCTATTAAAGCCGTAGGAACCCTCATCGCATCCCAGGGTAAAGGACAGAAAGTAGAGGTAAAAGCAACTTCTATTGAAATACTGGGAGATTGCGATGCGGAGAAATATCCTTTACAACTTAAAAACAGACCCAGTCTCGAATACCTGCGTGAGATAGCGCACCTGCGTTTCCGTACCAACACCTTTGGTGCGGTATTCCGTGTGCGTCACGCATTGGCATTTGCCGTACATAAATTCTTTAACGAAAAAGGATTTGTTTACATGCATACGCCCATCGTTACAGCCAGTGATGCCGAAGGTGCCGGTGAAATGTTCCGCGTAACCACCCTGCCTTTCGATAACCCACCCCGTAACGAGGACGGTACCATCAACTTCAAAGAAGATTTCTTTGGCCGCAGTACCAACTTAACGGTGAGCGGACAGCTGGAAGGTGAGCTCGCTGCTACTGCTTTTAGCGAGATCTATACCTTCGGTCCTACCTTCCGCGCTGAAAACTCCAACACGGCCCGTCACCTGGCAGAGTTCTGGATGATTGAGCCGGAAATGGCGTTCTATGACATTGAAGACAACCAGAACCTGGCCGAAGAGTTTATCAAATACCTCATTCGCCATGTAATGGAACACAACCGCGAAGACCTGGAGTTCCTTACGCAGCGCCTGGCCGAAGAAGAAAAACAACTGCCGCAGGACAAACGCAGCGAAATGGGCCTTATTGAAAAGCTGGAGTTTGTGATCAACAACGATTTCGAACGCATTACCTATACCGAAGCAATCGACATCCTGCTGCAATCACCTGCGTACAAGAAAAAGAAATTCCAGTACGAAGTGAAATGGGGCATCGATATGCAAAGTGAGCATGAGCGCTACCTGGTGGAAAAACATTTCAAAAAACCGGTTATTGTTACCGGTTATCCAAAGGAAATCAAGGCGTTTTATATGCGCCAGAACGACGATGGTAAAACCGTTGCCGCTATGGACATTCTGGCCCCCGGTATTGGTGAAATAGTAGGTGGTTCACAAAGGGAAGAACGTTTAGACAAACTCACCCAGCGCATGGAAGAAATGCACATCCCTGCTGAAGAACTGTGGTGGTACCTCGATACGCGCCGTTACGGCACGGTACCACATGCCGGCTTTGGCCTGGGCTTCGAGCGCATGGTGTTATTTGTAACCGGCATGACAAACATTCGCGATGTGATTGCTTTCCCAAGAACACCGAAGAACGCAGAATTCTAACTTCCTTGGTCCTTCTATAAAAGAAACGGTCCCGATTTTAATCGGGGCCGTTTTGCTTTTAGATGCTATTCTATTCATGGATAGAAACAATCGGTATATGTGCATGGGTTATTAGCTCTTTGCTTTGACTCTTGTGAAACAGGCTATCGATAAACCGGTGTTTTTTAGGGATCACCATCACCAGGTCGAGGTTATTGGTTTCGGCAAAACTGGTAATGCTGTCCACCACATTTTTACCGGTTAATTGAACATAATTGGGCCGCACATCTTCCAGCATAGCGTCAAGATAAACGGCATCCATTGTTGACGGTTCTTCCCAATCAGTTTCAGCATCCTTTTTATCCTGCACATTCAATACGTACAGATCGGCGCCAAATTCTTTTACAATATTTTTAATGTACTCTACCGGGGTCGACTGTACTACATTTTCAAAATCACAGGCCAGCCCAATCTTTTTGATGCCATGGTAAGTGGTACCGGGTGGAATTACAATAACCGGACATTTGATATGTTTAATGGCGTTCAGGGTAGTACTGCCCATGATCATTCGTTCAAAACCTGTAGCTCCATGACTACCCATAATTACCGCCATTGGGTCGAGCGATTTGCAAATCGCTTCCAACTCTTCAATGGGTTCGCCCAGGCGCGACTCACTATATATTTGTATTTTGCCCGAAGTAACCATCACCAGGTTCTTTTTCAATTCTTCCAACCGCTCCACACTTGATCGTTTCACTTCTTCAAGCGATACGGTTGTTACCGGGGCAACAGGCGCCTCCGTAAAGGATACCGGTACATTGTACACGTGCAGTAACACTAAACCGGCATTAATTGCCTGCGCCATGTCAACAGCATAATTGAGTGCATTGACCGATACAGACGAGAAATCCGTAGGAACTACCAGTGTTTTCATGTTTATTATTTTTTGATGAATAAAAGTAAGTCCGTTCCCTGAGTTATAAAATGATATCAGTCAGTAGCCCAACTGATTTAATTGTATATGGAAAAATTGTGCCACCGCATCTTATAATCAAACCAATTAGTTATGGCTGAAATTAATACCCCCAATGCAGCCGGTGGTAAAGCCGGTGCACGCAGAAGTAAAAAGTTAAGTACTAAAGTTGACTTAACCCCCATGGTTGACCTTGGTTTTTTGCTCATAACCTTTTTCATATTTACTACTACCATGTCAGAATCCAAGGCCATGAAACTGATCATGCCCGATGACTCTGACCCCAAAAAAGACATGACCCTCGGGCGAAGCAATGCGTTAACTGTTATTCCCCTTGCGGATAACAAAGTGTTTTATTATCACGGTGAATTGAACGATGCTTTAAAATCAAATGGCTGGGGCGTTACCAATTATTCAGAGATGGATGGGTTGGGAAAAATTGTACGAAACAAGCAGGCAGCGCTCGATAAAATAACACCCGGTAAAAGAAAAGACCTGATGTTGATGATAAAACCATCACCCGAATCGAATTACCAGAATGTGGTAAACGCCCTGGATGAAGCCATGATCAACGATGTAAAACGCTATGCCATTCTGGACATTACCCCCGAGGAAAAAGAGGTGGCAGCAGCAAAAAGCTTAACCGTTCATTAATACGATTTACTAACGGTTGCCCAATTACCGGAAATTGCCGCTTTAATTTTGCCGGCGTTACAATAGTTTTGTAAATTGTATATCCCACAATGGTTCGGGTAATTCATTGTATAAACCGATTTAAAATTATTTTATGGCAATACCGGTAGTTAATCTCGCCGATTTTTTATCAGGCGATCCCCAGCTGAAGCAGGCATTCGTAAATCAACTGGGCAAGGCGTATGAAGATGTTGGTTTTGTAGCGGTAAAGAATCATGGCATTCCCGATGAGCTGATAGCCGATCTGTACAAATACGTACAACAGTTTTTTGCATTGCCGCGCGATGCAAAAGAGAAATACGAAATACCGGATCTGGCAGGTCAGCGGGGCTACACTTCTTTCGGTAAAGAACATGCAAAAGGCAGTGAAGCACCAGACCTGAAAGAATTCTTTCAGTTTGGGCAAACCGTTGAAGATGATGACCCCATTAAAAGCGAATATCCTGATAACGTACAGGTAAATGATGTGGCTTCTTTTAATGTCACCTTTACCAAAACTTACCGGGCGTTCGAAAAATCGGGCCGGGCGTTGTTGCAGGCTATTGCCCTATACCTTGGTCTGGATGAACATTATTTCGATGAGCACATCCACAATGGTAATTCTATCTTACGGGCTATACACTATCCGCCAATTACGCAGGAACCGAAATCAGCCATTCGTGCCGAACAACATGAAGATATTAACCTGATCACCCTGTTAGTAGGCGCCTCGGCTGATGGTTTGCAAATATTAACAAAGCAGAATGATTGGGTACCGGTTACTTCCTTACCCGAGCAAATTGTAGTGAATGTAGGCGATATGTTACAACGCCTTACCAATAACAAACTGAAATCTACTACGCATCGTGTAGTAAATCCACCAAGGGAAATGTGGAATACTTCGAGGTATTCCATCCCGTTCTTCCTGCATCCTAAAGGCGAAATGAGCCTGGCCTGTCTGGAAAGTTGTATAGATGCCAGTCACCCAAAGGCATACCCCGACGCAACAGCCGGTGAGTACCTCGATGAACGGTTACGCGAGATCGGTTTAAAGAAATGATAAACTAACTGTGAAGCGCCCTTCTTTGCCTCCCCCAATGGGGGAGGCAAAGAAGGGCGCTTTCTTTTAACCCCTACTTAACGAATTGCTTATTAATTTAGACTTATGAAAAAAATTAGTTATTCATCTGGCGCCACGGATAATTAATACATGATTTTTTTCGTTAATAGTATTGCACCTTTTTTAAAGTAAAACCCCGATCAATGAAAAGAAATGTACTCTATAATTTTTCTCTGTCATCAATAGCTATGCTGATAGCTGTATGTGGCATGTCACAAACCCTTGTTGAAGACCAGAATCCTGACTATATGATCAGTCAGGTAAAATACATGGGTATGGCTGACTCCCTGAATGCCCTGCAGGGTACTACTCCCCAGGAAACATATAAGGCAATCGACTGGATGGCCGAAAGACAGGAAAGGCGTGATGCACGTCGCGCATTCCGTCGCGAACTGCGTTTGGCAAGGGCGCAGAACGGCTGGTACTATAATGACTACAGTTATTATAATTACCGAAGCTCTTATTACCCGGTTTATAACGGCAATTATTACTACAATTACAATCCCTATCACACGTATTATCGTCCCAGATACAATTACTATCGCCCCGGCTATAGCAGCAGAAACTGGGTGCCATGGGTAGCTACGGCTGCAACCGTTGCAACTGTTGGCTGGTTATTGACCCGTTAACAGGTAGTAAGCAGACTTCCGCACAAACAAAAAATTACTGTTCCCTTTATAAATAAAAGACAAAATGAAACACGTTTATCTGGCTGTTATGGCCCTGATAGTAGCAGGCACAAGTATCTCATGTTCACATAAAGTAACCCGAATTGATCCGAAGGAACAGGTTGACCTCAGTGGCCGCTGGAATAACACCGACTCACGCCTGGTGGCAGAGCAAATGATTGACCAGGTTTTAAAAGAAAGATGGGTAGGGGAGCACCAGGAAGCGCACAATGGACAAAGACCCGTAGTAATTGTAGGCTTTGTTACCAATAAAAGCCATGAGCATATTGAAGCCGAAACCTTTGTTACAGATGTTGAACAAAGCTTTATAAGATCGGGAAGAGTGCGCCTGGTACAGGGTGGTAAAAAAAGAGATGAACTGCGTGCAGAAAGAGCCGATCAGCAAACCAACTCCTCCGCTTCTTCCATGAAAAAGTTTGGCCTTGAACAAGGCGCCGACTATATATTGCAGGGATCTATCAACTCCATCGTTGATTCACAAAAGCGCAGAAAAGTGGTGTACTACCAGATCAACCTGGAGTTAACCAATATCCAAAGCAATGAAGTAGTATGGTTAGGTGACAAGAAGATTGCCAAATACGTGAAAAACTAATTGATCTCATCAGCAGGTTCGCTGCAATAGTACCCCAAAATGGTTTTACCCCTTAAACATATGATAAGAGCATTGGGCGTTGTATGCCCAATGCTCTTGTTATTCTCCTGCGCCACATACAACAATCGAATCGGCAGTTATTACGAACAGGTAGTTAATAACCAGTTCGATAAAGCGTACCTGGCCATAGACCATAACAAACTGTTGCAACGCAGACGCAACAGGTTACTGTACCTTTTTGAAAAGGGAAAGATGGCCCATTTGCTGAAACAATACGACAGCAGCAATTTGTACTTTAATGAAGCCGATCTGTTCATTGAAGATGCCCGCACCTCCGCAAGGGATATCGCGTTCGGTACCCTGCTCAATCCCATGATGGAAACCTACAAAGGCGAGGATTTTGAAAAATTCATGGTGCATTATTATAAAGCCCTGAATTACCTGAACCTGGGTCAAAGTGACGAAGCCATGGTGGAAGCCCGGCGTATTTCCCTTACCAGCTACGCCCAGCAGGATAAGACCGGAAATAAAGACAACCGCTATTCAGACGATGCTTTTTCGCTGATGATGCAGGGTATTATCTATGAACAAAGCGGGGATATCAACAACGCATTCATTTCTTACAGGAATGCCGCGGATCTGTTTCTGCAGCATAATAACCTATGGTATGGTGTTAGCATGCCCGAACAATTGAAACAGGACGTGCTGCGCACCGCCACAGCCATGGGATTTACAGAAGACGTACAGCACTATTCCTCTTTATTGAATACCACGTTACAGCCTGTTACAAAAACCGCCGGCGGTGAGCTGGTATTGTTTTGGGAGAATGGATTGGCGCCTGTAAAACAGGAGCAGAATTTTATTTTCGCCCTTACAAAAGACGGGTTGGGCAATTTTACCTTTACCGATGCTACCGGTACCATTAATGTGCCTTTTATATTCGACGACAATTTTATTAATAAGGACAGTTTAAGGGCGGCAGACATCCGCTCGTTACGGGTGGCTTTTCCCAAATACCAGGAACAACCGGTATTTTATACCCAGGGCTCTGTTTCTGCAAACAATGCGCAGTACAATTTTGAAAGCGCCGAAAACATAAACGACCTGGCTTTTGCCACGTTGAAAGAACGGTTCTTTAAAGAAATGGCCAAAACCCTGAGCCGGCTGGCTGTAAAAAAACTGGCCGAAATGGCTGCCCGGCCAAAAAGCAATGATAAGAACAAGGATGAAAAAGAGGCATTGGCCACAGCCATCCAGGTTTTTAGTTTCGTTACCGAAAAAGCCGATACACGTAACTGGCAGAGTTTACCTCATACTATATTATATACACGCATCCCCTTGCAAACTGGTACCAATACCATCCAGATAAACTTTATGGGTATGAACCAGCAGACCAAACCCATTAGTCTTACCGTAGAGGGCAATGGCTGTTTGCAGGTGCAGAATGTATGTACCCTGCGGTAGGTTCAATGTTAGCCTGATCTAGAAATTTATTCAATAAAGCGGATAAGCGGCCCATACAGGGAAGCTCATCCGTTTATTATTTGGGCCGTGTAAAACAGGAGGCTGGCAGGGAATTTACCCGGACCTAACAGGGAATTAATCCCTTTCAGGTCCGGGTGATGTCCCTGTTATGTCCTTGTGAGGTCATCCAAAATCAGGTTTGAATTTCGGTAAAACCCCGGAATTAGCAGGAAACCGGGTTGCCGCCATTCGGCCCGGGTTTTAGCCATTCATACAATCTCAATAACTCCTCAAATTTGCCTGAGTTCTGTATATAACTGACAATCAATGATTATCGGTTAAGCTAGTTATTGTTTATTAGGTATTACCATAAATAAAATGGTACTATGTGTTGCATAGTACTAAAAACCACCCTATATTTGTGTTGTGAAAGGGAATAAAAACCCCGACTTCACAAGTAGCCATGCCAATCCCGATAATTATAGCCATGTTAATAGCCCTGTTTACACTGGGTGCAACAATGAAAAACAAACCTGCGGGTAAGCCGGAAACAATAGTGATCATTGGCGGAAAAAATTATGACCCCCACACCATTACTATACAGGGGCAGCAGGAGTCAGCTTTTTTTGAAAACATATTTCAGTGTTCAAGTTTATATCAGATCATAAAAGAAGAACCAGTGACTTACATTAATAACTCTATTAACAGCAACATAAAACAGGCAGTAGCCCTGTCAGTAAAAGAATAGCCATGAATATTGAGAACACCCAAAGTCAGATGCGGAAGGGGATACTGGAGTTTTGCATTCTGTCTATCATCCGCCGCGGGGAAGCTTACCCGAGTGATATTGTGGATGAAATGAGAGGAGCAAATCTCCAGATCCTGGAGGGTACTCTTTACCCCTTGTTAACCCGATTGAAGAATGCTGAGATGCTAACCTATAGATGGGTTGAGAGTAACTCGGGCCCTCCCCGCAAATACTTTTCGCTTACACCAAAGGGCGAAGAGTTTTTTAAAGAGCTGGAAACTACGTGGAATGAGTTGGCCAATGCAGTGAATACACTGGCCAGCAAGCGCGAGTCGCTGGTGTCATCGGTCAATTCAGCTTCATCAGATAACGCATCCTACCCAACCGAAACAAACCAACCCAACAACTAACACTTCAACCAACAAATAGTATTCACCATGAAAAAGGTAATCAACATAAATTTCCAGGGCAGGGTGGTTCCTATAGAGGAAACTGCTTTTGAAATACTGAAGCAATACATCGAAAGTTTGCGAAGGTATTTTGCAAACGAGGAAGGCCGCGATGAAATTATCAACGACATTGAAAGCCGTATTGCGGAACTGTTCTCTGAAACTTTGAAGAAGGGCGCTACCTGCATCACTGACGCAGATGTACAGGCGGTAATGACCAGCATGGGCCGTCCCGAAGATTTTGAAGCAGAGGCAGGTTTGAACGAAAACGGCGGTACCCACGCAACAGGCGCCGGGGCAGGAGCGGGGCAGCAACAACAAAGTTCCTCGCAACAGCAACAGTCGCAATATACCGGTGGTGCAGGCGCTTATACCAGTCCTGGCGTAGGCCGTGGCCGGTTGTATCGCAATGCCGATGATAAAATTATTGCCGGTGTATGTAGTGGCCTGGCCAACTACTTCCACATTGACCCGGTGATTATGCGGATTATTTTTGCGGTGTTGCTGTTCACCGGTGGTTCAGGATTTCTTGTGTATGTTATTTTGTGGGTGGCCGTTCCCTCGCAATCTGTTCAATCGAACATCACCAAACGTTTATACCGCAGTTCAGACGACAGAGTAATTGCAGGGGTATGCGGTGGTTTGGCTGCTTATTTCAACATCAATACCTGGGTGCCCCGCCTCATTTTTGCGTTGCCTTTGATCATTGCATTGTTATCGGGCGTTTTTAACTGGTGGTGGGCAAATGATATGGGTTTCTGGTTTGGTCCCCGGGTAGTGACCGGTTCTTTAACCAGTACGTTGTTTGTAACCTATATTGTTTTGTGGATAGCTGTTCCCATTGCCGTTACTGCAGCAGAAAAACTCGAAATGCGGGGGGAGCGCGTTGATCTGAACTCTATACGTGATACAGTGAAGGAAGACCTGGAGAGTTTCAGATCTAAAGCACAGAACTGGGGAAATGAAGTGAAACAATCGGCCCAACAATTTGGCGACAGGGCCAGGGAGTTCAGCCAAAGCGACCGGGTAAAAACATTTACCACTGAAGCCTCATCAACGGCCCGCAATGCAGGCAGCGGTATTGCCCATATCATTGGCGTACTGTTCAAAGCGTTCTTTCTCTTTATAGTTGGTATGATAGCGCTGGCTTTATTTGGTACGTTGATGGCATTGCTTTTTGGCTGGGTGCCGGTAATGTCATTCAAAGAATTTTTGCTGGAAGGTTTCTGGCAGAACTTCCTGGCCTGGTTAACCGTATTCCTGTTCCTGGGTGTGCCTATCATTGCATTGATCACCTGGCTGATCCGCCGTATCATGGGCGTGCGTTCTAAAAACCATTATCTCGGTTACGTATTTGGCACCTTGTGGTTTATTGGCATCATAAGCGCGGCCATGCTTACCGGCGCCATCTTCCGCAGTTTTAAATCAAGAGGTTTTGTTGAAGAGAATGTATCTATCGCGCAACCTGCCCACGGAAAACTGTACCTGGATGTAACATCCAGCAACATCAACTACCGTTATTACAGCAACGACTGGTTCGATTGGGACCAGGACTGGCCATTGTTTGGCGCCAACCTCGATTCTTTTATGCTGAACACCGTTCGCGTAGATGTGGTTAAAAGTCCCGACAGTGCTTTCCATGCTACAAAAGTGAAGTTCAGCCGGGGAACAGATCCTGTAAACGCCCGCAATCTGGCAGAAAAGATCAATTTTCAAACCTATCAGGTAGATAGCATACTGTTCCTGCCCAAAGGATTTTCGATCAGCAAAAAGGAACGGTTCAGAAGTCAGCAGATCCTGATGGTTTTACAGGTTCCCGTTGGAAAAAGGTTCTTTTTCAACAGAGCTATTTCAAATTACAACTGGTTCGATGTACGGTATAACCGGCATGGCGGTTTTGAGATCGATGATAACTGGGATCATACCTACTGGGTGGATGCAGATAATGAATATATCATGACACCCGATGGTCCTAAAAAAGTAAAAGACCTCGATCCCGATGCCCTAAGCAGAGGAGAATATAAAGACCGGGAAAAACAGAATCAGGAGGATAAAGAAGAACATGAAGGCCGGAAAAGCAAGCGTAAGAACGATCGTAATAACGATGAGCCGGTGCAGAAAGATACCACCAGCGGCTATCGTTACCACCAGCAAACACCGGTGAAGAAAAAAGACTCGGTTCGGGCAAACGTGCATACTTCATCTGCGCGTGTGGATGATAACAATGAAGAACAGCCGATGACTTTGTTTGCGCCCCTTTTAGCTACCGACGTAATTAGTTAACAGCCGCATGAAAAAAATTGATTAACCCTCCCCGCCGCTTTGCTTAACCGTTAGTCGGAAGCAGGCGGGGTTGAAGTTGGAACAACAGGGGCCCTTTTGAGGGCCCTTTTTTATTAAGGGCAAAGGGCAGAGGGGAGAAGGCAGAGGGCAGAGAAGAAAGGCAATGGGGAATGGGCAATAGGCAATGGGAGGAAATGGCAGAGCCTGTCTCGCTTGCGGGCGGCAGGGGTGGGTCGCTCGAGGTCTTACCTGTTAACCTGTCAACCCGTTAACTCATCAACTTGTCAACTAATCAACTAAATTGCGCTCCAAACAAAAACTACACATACTGTATGAAGAACACGCCTTTCACGCAAAAGCATATTGCCCTGGGGGCTAAAATGGCGGAATTTGCCGGGTATAATATGCCCATTTCCTATAGCGGCATCAACGATGAGCATGCTGCTGTGAGAACCAATGCCGGGGTATTTGACGTAAGCCATATGGGCGAGTTTATTCTGAAAGGCGATCAGGCGCTTGACCTTATTCAACGGGTTACTTCTAATGATGCCTCCAAATTAACCGCTGGCAAGGCCCAATACAGCTGTCTGCCCAACCAGGAAGGTGGTATCGTTGATGACCTGCTGGTGTATTGCATCGAGGAAAACAACGTGTATATGCTGGTGGTAAATGCTTCCAACATAGAAAAAGACTGGAACTGGATCTCGAAGTTCAATACCAATAATGTGGAAATGCACAACATTTCCGACAAAACCTGCCTGCTGGCCATTCAGGGCCCCAACGCCACCAAAATGTTGCAACCCCTGACAGATATAGATATTCTTAATTTAAAATATTACACGTTTGCCAAAGGTAAGTTTGCCGGGGTTGATAATGTTGTGATCAGCGCTACCGGTTATACAGGCGCCGGTGGTATTGAAATATATTTTGAAGATAAAGATGGCAGCGGCGAAAAAGTATGGGATGCTATTTTTAACCTGGGTGCGCCACAGGGACTGAAGCCCATAGGTTTGGGCGCCCGCGATACCCTGCGGTTGGAAATGGGTTTCTGTCTGTACGGAAACGACATCGACGACACTACTTCGCCCCTGGAAGCCGGTTTGGGCTGGATCACCAAATTCACCAAAGATTTCACGGCCCGCCCCATTCTGGAAAAACAAAAAACAACCGGTGTTACCCGTAAACTGGTTGGGTTTGAAATGGTTGATAAAGGTATTCCCCGCCATCATTACGATATCAAAGACGCTGCTGGAAATAAAATAGGCTTTGTTACCTCTGGAACACAAGCGCCCAGCCTGCAAAAAGCAATAGGTATGGGTTATGTGAACCTGGACCATGCTGCACTGGATACTGAAATATATATCGGGGTGCGCGACAAGCTGTTAAAAGCAAAAGTGGTTAAGTTCCCATTCATTTAATTGTAATAGGTTCAGGGCACAGGAATTTTTCTTGTGCCTTGTTTCTTTTAGTCTGAACCTTGGCTTATTTCTTGCTGCAAAGGGCTACGTTTTCTAAATTGGAGAATCCCCGTATGCCAACTATCCATTTGACCACGTTTATTGCCGCACCTATAGAAAGGGTTTTTGATCTGAGCCGTAGCATTGACCTGCACAAAAAATCAATGTCGGAATACCGCGAAGAGGCTGTAGCCGGCACCGTCATGGGATTGATAAACCTGAATGAGACGGTGACCTGGAAAGCCAAACACCTGATGAAGAACCGGGTGATGCAGGTACAGATCACCTCCATGGCAAGACCATTCTCTTTTACCGACGAAATGAAAAAAGGCGATTTTAAAAGCATGAAACATGAGCACCATTTCAAAGCAATTGAAAATGGAACGCTGATGATCGATGTTTTTAAATTTGTAGCACCCTATGGTGGACTGGGAAGATTTTTCAGTAGCATCTACCTTTCGGGCTATATGGAAAAACTGTTGGAGCAACGCAATGACCTGATAAAAGAATATGCGGAAAGCAACAAGTGGAAACATGTTTTAGACAACAAACAAGGGGCGTAACGTTAGCAACTTTTTGCGTTTTTGTAGGAAGAGAAGACGAAGGATTGCCAATTGATTTAACTACTTTTGCGGTTTATTAGAATTATGTCAAACAACAAACCGACTCTATACACATCTCCGTCTCCTGCATTACTTGATTTGTACGATATTAATAATACAATTGTTGTGATCATTGATGTGTTTCGCGCCACATCAACCATTGCTACTGCATTGTACAATGGCGCCAAATGCATTATACCGGTTGACAGTGTAGCGAAATGTATTGAACTGGGTAAAAAGATTGAAGCCATCACCGCCGGTGAACGCGATGGTAAAATCGCTGAAGGACTGGAGTACGGCAATTCACCCTTTGAATACTCAAAAGAATTTATCAGTGGCAAAACGCTGGTACTCACTACCACCAATGGTACAAAGCTGCTGCATATGGCTTTGGACCGGGGGGCCGGGCATGTTATAACCGGTTCGTTCCCTAATCTGTCGGCTATTTGTGAGTATCTTATTCAGCAAAAACAGCCGGTGTTGCTGGGTTGTGCAGCCTGGAAAGATCGCGTGAATATGGAAGACATGTTATTTGCCGGTGCAGTGATACACCAGGTAAAAGAACATTTCAACATCAATTGCGACAGTTCAGGAATTGCCGAAACCCTGTACCTCAATGCCAAGAGCGATATGTACGGTTTCATAAAAGACAAGCAGGCTACGCACTTTCAACGGCTCACCAATTTTGGGTTGGAAAAAGATATCCGCTATTGCCTTACGCCAGATATAGCAAATGTGCTGCCGTTTTATGAAGATGGTAAACTGGTGGTTCACAATGGCCAGTATTAAGTTGACTGTATTTTAGCGTTCCTTTAATAAACTATTTCAAATCCCTGTGCGTTATTTGAACAGGGATTTTTCATTTCAACACTTCTGCACAGATGCGATCTTACCTGGTAAATAGTGCGGTTGTATATACCTGTTGTTATGTGAGGTGAGGTTTAGCGTAACCATCATGGTTAAATGTTTAGCAATCTATAGCTGGCTTCCGGTAAGGGTTTGGTAAAAACAAGCCATTGTGTGTGCACCCGGGTATAATTTTGTGCTGGCAGGTACAAGTAATACCTTACAAATGGGCGGCTTACCTTGTTTTGGAACAATAAGTTATACACATAATGCCCGTTTTCATAAAAAAATGCCGTTAAAAGGGACCTTGTAAGCGTTATGTAACTAATTTTTTATAATATTTGTGCAGCAAATCCGTTTTAAGGTGGAATTGAATTTGCATATTCTTCATTAAGCCTGGTTGTAGATCATTTCATAATAGGTGCCGCAGTGATAGAAATTGTGAAAAATAGCAGAGCCTGAAAACCGTCAGAAAGTATCCCCTGGCCCTGAATGTAAGCCTTCAGGGTTAAAAAAGTGACAGAAAAGCGGGATCGGACCCAAAAATTTTTGCTTTTTGTAAATTTGGCGTATTATTGTGTTTGGAATAGGGCTGATAAGTCATACCCGATACTCACAAAGCTCATCAGTTATTCTCATTCCACGCATTATAACTCATTTCAATTTTTTTCAACAGAATTTTCAACGAACAAATTTTGCTCGTCTGATTAGGTGTTAACTCACAAGTTATTTTATGTATGACATTTTGCAATTGAACGACATGCTCGTTCCAGAACTGTTAGATATTGCCGAACAGTTAAAAATACCCAACGCAAAAAAATTAGACAAACAGGAACTAGTATATAAAATCCTCGATAAGCAGGCAGTGATGGCCAGTGCAGTAAAGAATGGTGCAGCCGATGATAAAGGTAAACGTAAAAGAGTAGTAAAAACAACTACTGCAAACGCAACAGAAGAAGCTGATGTAGTGAGCGGTGATGATAAACCAGTGCGTAAAGAAATGAAGAAAGAAGCCCCTAAAAAGAAGGTGATTGAAAAGCCTGCAGCTCCTGTAAAAAAAGGACGCAAGAAACCAGAGCCGGAAGAAGAAGAGGAAGAAGCAACCCCCATTTTACCAGTGTTGATGGATGATGATCATGATGATGAAGAAATGCAGGAAATGCCTTCACACGATGACGAAGACGAAGAAGGCGATGATGAAGATGGCGGCTCAATCATCACACACGAGCACCACGAGCGGATTTCAGAACCACAACCTTCATCAGAACAGCAACAAAAATCATATCCTCACCGCCGCGAATCTGCCTTTAACATTGAGTTTGACGGCGTTATTATGGCAGAGGGTGTTTTGGAAATGATGCCCGACGGATATGGCTTCTTACGCTCTTCAGATTACAACTACCTTTCTTCTCCCGACGATATTTATGTTTCTCCTTCTCAGATAAAATTATTCGGCTTAAAAACAGGTGACACCATTTTCGGTGCTGTTCGTCCGCCCAAAGAAGGTGAAAAGTATTTTGCGTTATTGAAAGTGGAAACCATCAACGGCAAACAGCCCGAAGATGTACGTGACCGGGTTCCTTTCGATTACCTGACACCTTTGTTCCCATTCGAAAAGCTGAACCTGTTTACAGTTCCCAATCAATACAGCACCCGTATCATGGACTTGTTTACGCCCATTGGTAAGGGACAACGTGGATTGATTGTGGCGCAGCCTAAAACCGGTAAAACCGTATTGCTGAAAGAAGTGGCCAACGCCATTGCAGCCAATCACCCCGAATGTTATTTGATGGTGGTACTGGTTGATGAGCGTCCTGAGGAGGTTACCGATATGGAACGCAGCGTACGTGCCGAAGTAATCGCTTCTACGTTCGATGAACCAGCTGAAAAGCACGTAAAAGTATCTACCATTGCCCTGCAAAAGGCAAAACGCCTGGTAGAGTGCGGACATGATGTAGTTATCCTGTTAGACTCTATTACCCGTTTGGCCCGCGCCCATAACACGGTAGCACCAGCATCAGGTAAAGTATTATCTGGTGGTGTGGAAGCAAACGCCATGCAAAAACCTAAACAGTTCTTTGGTGCTGCCCGTAAAATTGAGAACGGCGGTTCCTTAACCATACTGGCTACAGCCCTGATCGATACCGGTTCTAAAATGGATGAGGTGATCTTTGAAGAGTTCAAAGGTACCGGTAACATGGAATTGCAACTCGATCGCCGCCTGGCCAACAGGCGCGTGTTCCCGGCCATTGACCTGGTAGCATCATCTACCCGTCGCGATGACCTGTTGCTGGAACGCGATGTACTGCAACGTATGAACCTGTTACGTGTATATCTTACAGACATGAATACGGAAGAAGCAATGAGCGAATTGCTGAAACGTATGCGTGGTACAAAAGACAACCACGAGTTCCTGGCAAGCATGAACGGCTGAACTCCTTCGGCCACCCATCATACTAAAAAGCCACACCGTTAACGGGGTGGCTTTTTTTCTTTTACCCACCGAAGCCCTGGCGTAGGCGGGTTTTATGTATAGAGGCCTATTTCACGATTGCATCTATTTTCTTAGCCAGTTGCCGGTCTTTATCAGTAATAACATCTCCGGCATCGTGGGTGCTTAACCACACCTCTACCTGGTTGTACACATTGGTCCACAGGGGGTGATGGTTCATCTTTTCCGCCTCCAGCGCCACGCGCGTCATAAAGGCAAATGCTTCTGAAAAGTTCCTGAATGTAAACTTCTGGTATAACTTGTTATTTTGTTCCTGCCACATATAGTTAGTTTTTTCGTAAAACGTGAAGGGTCCCATTTCAACTAGAAAATCAGGTGCCCTTTATTCTTGATCTTCTCGTTAGTAAGCTCCATTACCAACTGCACGCCGTTGAGGGTCTTTACAGAACCAATGATCTGTTGAAAGAACGCATCAGCTACTGTATCGCCCTTCATCAGCCACAGGAAATCAAGATGCCTGAATTCGGGCAACAGGTATTCACCATCATACTGATTGTTATATAAATAGTGTACCAGGCTGCCTACAGGCTGGCGGTATTCAAATACAGAGAAATAATAATTGCGGTTCTTTTTCTGAAGCTGGATCTCGATGTCGTTGTTTATGCGAAAGTCGAAATGTAATAAATGATTGAGATGCCAGCAGAACTGGTAACTTTTCAGGGGTGCCACAATACCCGCCAAACGGGTATCCTCAAAAAAATCATTGGCTAAATCATCCAGGTCGAGCTTAAGTTTCATGCCTTAATATTGGCATAAAGGTATAAAACTTAAAATTCAACGGGACCTTCTTTCATTTCCTCCCCTCTTTTATACTTTACCGTTGTTTTATCGCCCTTATTGAACTTTGATAACGCCTGCATATAGGTTTCGAGCGAGCTGGTGTTGAAGCTGCCCAGTTGTACAATAATATCCCCGGTTTGAATACCTGCTTTTTGTGCGGGCCGGCCATCGGTAACACCGTCAACCCGCACGCCGCTGCCCGAAAACGTATAATCGGGCATAATGCCCAGGGTTACATTAAACCGGGCGGTAGTGCCCATTGCCGGTTCGCGTGTTTTTTGAAAAACCAGCTTGCCTTTGGTATTGGTAAGGTCTACCAGGCTTTCGATATATTTTACAATGAACACCTCACCGGTGAAATTGATCTTGTTGTAATCATCGGTAGGCTTATGGTAATCGCTGTGTAAACCCGTGAAGAAGAACAGCACGGGAATACTCTTTAAATAAAAAGAGGTATGATCGCTGGGCCCTATGCCACTGGAGTCGTATTTGATGGTAAAATACTTTTGTTTGCTTAAGGAAGTGAATACAGGTCCCCAGGCAGGTGAGGTGCCGTAACCGCCAATGGTGATGGTTTTGCTGCTGTCATTTAACCGGCCAACCATATCCATATTCACCATAAAGTTTACCGATGGCAGATCGATGGTTGGGTGTTCAGTAAAGTATTTTGAGCCAAACAGCCCTAACTCTTCGCCTGAAAAGGCAATGAATACGTAATTGTTGTTCTTGTCTTTCGACAGCCTCAGCAAGCGCCCCAGTTCAATAAGGGCGGCTGTTCCGCTGGCATTGTCGTCGGCGCCATTGTGGATCTCTCTTGCTCCTGTACGCAGCATGGAGTTACCGTCTTCGCCATAGCCCAGGTGATCATAATGCGCACCAAATACAATCGTATTGGGAGCGCCGTTATTAATCATGCCTATCACGTTATGGCCGGTCCTTTTTTTATCAGTGATCACGGTTTTCAGCCGGATGTCGAGTGTGGCAGATTCATCGGCCAGGTATTGTTTGCAGGCTTTTGCGGTTAAATAAACAACGGGTATAGCCACCGGGCTGCTATTGTCTTTACTATCGAATGCAAGCTCATCGGCTATACTGCCTGTGTTATATACAAACAGGGCCGTAGCGCCTTTCTCATGCGCTTTATGGGCTATTATTTTAACAGCCTGGGTAAGATCGAAGTGCGGGTTGTCTTTATTGTCTTCAATAATGTCTTTCAGGTCATCGAACCAGGGAACACCTTTTTCTTTTACCGCAGGTGATACGGCCGCATCGAGGCTTGCATTAGGAGAAAATACAAAAGGAAAATATTCATCATTCAACTTCAGCTCATGGTCATTTACAAACAATAATGTAGAAGCATTGATCTGCTTGCCATCATATATTTCAAATGATTGTAACCAGCCCTGTTCCCCTTTGGGTTCAAGACCGGCTTTTTGAAATTGATTACTTATATATTCATACGCCAGTTTTTCTCCGTTAGTACCGGCCCTTCTGCCTTCCAATTTATCATCTGCCAGGTACATAACATGTGCCTGCAGGTTGGTAATCATAACTTTATCGGCTTTTTTCAACTTCTGGCCTACGGAAGAAAACGAGGCTAACAACAGAATGATCAATAAACGCATGTACAGGTTCATTGTACTAATTTTTCAGGCTTGGTTGCAAACAAAGTTATCATTAGACAAAGCCTGTACCAATAATAGTTTGTCATAAAATCCTCAATTTGTAAAACGCCCTGGCGAAGAAAAACCTCAAGCCTGGTGATGGAAATAATACTTTTTTAACAGATTTCGAGGGGTGGGATAAACTCGCTGCAAAATAATGCCCGAACAAATTACTTTATTATCTGTTCATAAATGACTGTTAACCGGATATTTCGGAAATAAACTACGAAGAAGCGGCTATATTAATTTTGTTTAACATCGTTTTTTTCTTTATAACCTCACCTTTTTTCCTTTACTTTTGCAGATTGCCCTTTTTTGAATTCGTCCCTGAACCGGGAGATAAAGATTTGTATAGAGGCAACGGAAATTTTAAATTTTAGCATGGCACTACCTCATCTTATTAAGTATGTGTATACCAATGGAACTGACGAAGTGATCCGGAGGGGAAAGAAGATACACGCTATTGGATATGTTGAACTGGTGGACTATGATGAACTACTTGATTCTGTAACCTTCAGGGTGAAAGACGACAGTTACACCACCTACTACAAAGTAAACATACAAAAGTTCAAGGATGCGCGTACCCTTTCGGTACGCTGTGCATGTCCCTATAATTTAGGCGATATCTGCCGCCACGAAGCAGCGGCGCTTATTCAGCTTCAGGAGATGCTGGATAAAAATATGCTGAAGACCGAAAAAGTTGATTACGACCAGAAGCATACCGTTTTGAAGATGAAATTCATCGATCTCAAAACATTACGGTTGCTCTGTTCGCCCGAAGCATATACCGATGCAGAGAAATACCTACGCACACAACGTGCCGACATAGAGTATGCCCAGGACGAAGTGGTGAAAGCCACGGTGACCATCGATGGCACGCCCTGGAAAGTGGTGATCCGAAAGAACGAAGAAAGAAATTTTGATACCAGTTGTAATTATGAAGATCGCCTGCATCCGCTTTGTTTGCCCAAGGTGATCGTTTTTCTGCAACTGCTGAATGCGTATGGTCCCTATTACTTCGACTCCATTCGCAACTGGGACAAAGAAAAAAACAAACTGCTGGAAGCCTATGGCTATCAGTTAAGTGATAACCTCGATGGCAAGTTTGAATTCACCTATAAAGATGGTAAACCATTTTTGCGGGTACTGGATTCCTCCATCAAACGTATTTCACCGCAGGATGCTGCACGTTCAAGACCAAAGCCTGTAGAGGTAGCAGTGCCTGATGCAGATGAAACGGTGGCCACAGACGTGGCGGATACAACACCCAAATACACACAGCGTATTGGCGTGGTGTTTAATTTCAACCATGAAAGTTATCCCGGCTTTGAAGTGGATGCCATTAGTGGTGAAATGAATGAAGAGGCCACACAGTTTACCGGCAAGATCGAGAAGCTTGACCTTACCAAGTTTGTGAACCTGGAGGTATACAGCGAAAACGACCGGCAAATGATTCCCCAACTGCGTAAAATGCAGGATGCGGAGGTAACCAAGTACCTTAACCGCAACTCACCATTCAGCGGCATTTGGGAAAACATCATTCACCACGAAGAAGACGACCTGCCCGAAGAAACAAAAGCCCTGATGGTAGAATACCTGCATCCCAAACTGAAAAAACTGTTTGTGGATGTAGCAGCCAACCCATTTGTATTTTACCTCAATGGCAAAAAGCCTTTCAAAACCGAGAACCTGCATACCGCTGGTATAGTAACTGATTATATCACACCATTCTTTAAAGTAATTGCCGGTAAAAACAATTATGAAATCGAGTGCTGGGTAAAACTGAACGGCCAACAGGTAAACATCAGCGAGAATGGCATCGATAGCAGTTTGTTGTTCTTCTATAACGACAATTTGTTTTTGTGGGATAAACCGGAAGACGTAAGCCTGGTGACCCAGTTCCATGGAAAAGGAAAACTGGCGTATTCAAAAGCTGACTGGCCCGAGCAGTTACGTAAAATGGTATTGCCGCTTACCAAAGATTACCATGTTGATTTTGATGGCACCCTGGTGAGTGAAGTAAAAGACGGCGATCCTGAAAAAAGAGTAGTGCTGCAGGAAAAAGGCGATTACCTCGTATTTCAACCGTTGTTCTCTTATAAAGGGTTTGAAACAAAACCCGGTGGTAAAGATGAACTGGTAATACCCGATACCGAAAAGGTGGTGATTGTTCACCGGAACCGGGAAAAAGAATCACAGTTTATAAAAAAACTGGAAGCCCTGCACTCCGGATTTATACGTCCGGAAGGTGGCCAACAGCTGGCGTTGAAAGGCAGTGATGTATTGAAGAACAACTGGTTCTTCCTGTTTGTAGACGCTATGAAGGAATTGAAGATTCCCGTATTTGGATTTGATGCGTTGAAGAACTTCCGCTTCAATACGGCGCGCCCGCAAACAAAGATCCACATCAGCAGCAATACCGATTGGTTCGATGCCCGGGTTGACATATTGTTTGGCGATCAAAAGGTGACCATTGCCGATGTGAAAAAGGCGCTGGCCAACCGGCAACAGTTTGTACAACTGAACGACGGTACCCTGGGTATTTTACCTGAAGAGTGGATCAAAAAATATTCGCTGTTGTTCAGGGTGGGCGAAGGCAAGCAAAACCAGTTGCGCCTGTCGAAATACCACATGAGCGTAATTGACGAATTGTACGACAATCGCAGTGAAGAAGAGCTGGTATTACGCCTGGAAGAGAAATATGAACAATTAAAGGGTTTCAACAAAATAAAAGAGATCCCGCTTCCTGAGCACCTGAAAAGCATCCTGCGTCCGTACCAGGAGCACGGGTATCACTGGTTGCACTATCTCAGTGAAATAGGCTGGGGTGGTATTCTGGCCGATGACATGGGGTTGGGTAAAACCGTACAGGCTTTATCGTACCTGAACTATTATCGCACCAGCCAGGGTAAACTGCGCGCATTGGTGGTTTGTCCTACCACGCTTATGTTTAACTGGGAGAATGAGATCAAGAAATTTACGCCCTCACTTACTTATTATATCCACCATGGTGGTGAAAGAACAAGAGGGAAGGACCAGTTCCTGAATGCAGAGATCATTATTACTACGTATGGTACATTACGCAGTGATATAAAGCTGCTGGTGGAAATACCATTCGATTATGTGGTGCTCGATGAGTCGCAGGCCATCAAGAACCCAACCAGTAAGGTTACCAAAGCCGCCTGTTTGCTGCAATCGAAAAACAGGATCTGTTTAAGTGGTACGCCTTTGCAGAATAATACGTTCGATATTTTTGCCCAAATGAACTTCCTGAACCCGGGTATGCTCGGCAGTGTGGAATTCTTCAGGCAGGAATTTGCGATCCCCATTGATAAATTCGGCGAAGCAGATCGTAAAGATCACTTACGCAAACTATTATATCCTTTTATTTTACGCCGTACCAAAGAGCAGGTGGCCAAAGACCTGCCCGATAAAATTGAGACCATCCTGTTTTGCGAAATGGGAACCGAACAAATGGCTATATATGATGCTTACCGCAACGATTTCCGCGATAAGATCATGGGTACTATTGAGCAAAATGGTATACAACGGTCACAATTGACCATCCTGCAGGGCTTAATGAAACTGCGCCAGATCTGTGACTCCCCGGCCATTTTGAATGAGGCGGAGAAATTTCCGAACCATTCTATAAAACTGGAGGAGTTGGGCCGTGAGATCACCGAAGGTGTTAGTAACCACAAAGCACTGGTGTTCTCACAGTTCCTGGGTATGCTGGCGCTTATTAAAGAGAAGCTGAAAGAGCTGGAAGTTGATTTTGAATACTTCGATGGCAGCACATCCGCTATTGACCGGGAACGGGCTATTCAGCGTTTCCAGAACGATGAAAATTGCCGTGTATTCCTGATCTCGCTGAAAGCGGGTGGTGTGGGTTTGAACCTTACCGCTGCCGACTATGTATACATTGTTGACCCCTGGTGGAACCCTGCGGTGGAACAACAGGCCATTGACCGTACGCATCGTATCGGCCAAACGAAAAACATCTTCGCTTACCGCATGATCTGTAAAGACACCATCGAGGATAAGATCCTGCAGCTGCAAGACAAAAAACGCTTGTTAGCCAAAGACCTGATCACCGATGATGAAGGATTTGTAAAATCGCTTACCCGTGAAGATGTGGAATACCTGTTCAGTTAATAAAGAACTGTTTTTCACTGTGTATTTTTGACCATTTATTGTTAGGAAAATATAAAATGCCACGATTTGCACATACCGTGTATAATCGTGGCATATTTTTTAGCGTTAATGCGCCGATAAGTTATCCAGACCTTTAAAACTTTTTGCCACCAGCTTTGTTCACACAAGTTCGGCGGCAATCTGACGTCAAAACCTGTATCTTAAGTAATAGTAACCCATACATGAAAAAGTTTTTTACCCTGTTCCTTGTGGTTATCGCATGTACAACCGCTGGATATGCCCAGAGTTCGGGCAGTGTCCAGGGGAAGTTATACGATAGCCTTTTTGTTGATAACCTGGTAGACGCTACCGTTACCGTACTCCATGCAACCGATACCTCCGTGGTATCTTATACCCTGGCAGATGCCCAGGGTGCATTCAAGATCAAGAACATTCCACTTGGCAGCTATCGTTTAATGATCAGCTATCAGGGTTACACCCCCAAGTACGTTAAATTCACAATTAAGGCCGATTCTGCTAATGTTCAATTTGGTACTATCTACATGACCAAGAAGGATAACATGCTGCAGGAAGTGATTGTGGAGGCCCCACCGATCAGTGTTAAAAAAGATACGGTTGAGTTTAGGGCCGATGCCTTTAAAACAAAACCCAACTCTACCGCTGAAGACCTGTTAAAGAAATTACCCGGCGTTCAGGTAGATAAAGACGGGAATGTAAAAGCACAGGGCGAAGATATACAAAAGGTATACGTTGATGGAAAGGAGTTCTTTGGCACTGATCCTAAAATGGCTACCAAGAACATCACGGCCGATATGATTGAATCGGTACAGGTGTTTGATGATATGAGCGACCAGGCCAAGTTCACGCGTATTGATGATGGTAGCCGTTCAAAAACGATCAACATTAAGCTGAAGAAAGATAAACGCAAGGGTTATTTTGGCCGGTTTGCAGCCGGTATAGGCGATAAGGACCGGTATACCGCAAGCGGGATGTTCAATCGTTTTGATAACGATCGCCGCATATCCATATTAGGAGGATCAAACAACCTGAATAAATCCAGCTTTTCATTTAACGACATCGTAAGCACCATGGGTGGCTATGGCAGCAGTGGTGGCGGTGGTGGCGGAGGTGGTGGCCGCAGCGGTGGCGGCGGTGGTGGAGGTGGAGGTCGCAGTGGCGGCGGAGGAAATGGCGGCGGCGGCGGCGGCCGTAGTGGTGGTGGCGGTGGCGGCGGTAATGCCGGCTTCAGTAATTTTGGAAGCAGCAACACCGGTATTACAAAAGCTACCAATGTTGGTATAAACTATACCGATAAATGGGGCAGCAAGATCGATGTAACCGGCAGCTATTTCTTTTCTAACAGTGTAACCAGCAAAGAACAGCAAAGTCTTAGCCAGCGAACTGCAGATATTGCAGCCGACTCTATTGTTTTGCAAAATGAGAACATGCATTCAAACAACAAGAACCAGAATCACCGGTTCAACCTGCGGTTTGAATATTACATCGACTCCATGAACTCATTGTTGTATACCCCCAACCTGGTAATACAACACTCTGAAACATACTCGTTCGATACCTTGTTCTCCAATGCCTTTTCTGCAAAAGTTCCGGAATTTTTAGCCAATGAAGGTATCAATGAGAACAGCAATACCCGCAACGGTATTAACCTGAACAATAACTTATTGTACCGCCGCAAGTTTCATAAGTTGGGCCGTACCTTAACTGTTGGGTTGAACAACAGCATCAGCGACAGTAAAGGAAATGGCGCTACGGTTTCGCCATTACGTTCATATGATGCTTCGAATAAATTAAGAAGTATAATAGACCAGAATTTTCATTCGAACCAAAAAACAAAATCGATGAACAATGTGGTCAGTGCTTCGTATACTGAACCCATTGGCCTCAATAAAATCCTGGAGTTTAACTATGCGTATACCAACCGGCACTCTACGAGCGACCGCGACGCATTTTATTTTAATCCGGCGTCAGGATACTACGATTCAGTATATAAAAGCCAGACCAACTACCTGGAAAACGATTTCATTGCGAACCGGGCCGGCGCCAACTTCCGCGTGCAAAACAAAATGTACAACTGGCAAATTGGTGCAGCTGTTGAACATTCTGAGCTGAATAATTATAACAATCGGGCATTGTCTGGCGATACCACTATAAAACAATCATATACTAACCTGTTCCCTACAGCGAACTTTACTTACCAGTTTAGCCGTTCAAAAAACCTGCGATTGTTTTACCGGGGAAGAACCAACCAGCCATCGGTTAACCAGTTACAGGAGGTGCCCGATGCATCGAATGTGTTGGCGGTGTCAAATGGTAACCCTTCGTTGAAACAGGAGTTTGCGCACAACGTGAATCTCAATTATAACACCTTCGATGCGGTGACCTTCAAATTCCTGTCAGTTAATATTAACCTGAACAGTACGCACAACCAGATTGTGACGAGCCTTGATACATTATTGCCCAACATCAGGCACCAATACAACCTGGATACCCTGCCGTACGGCGCCACCTATTCTATTCCGGTAAACATGAATGGATCGTTTGGAACTTCATCTTTTGTAACATTTGGTTTGCCCTTACAGGGAAAGCTGAAAGGAAGTAGCCTGAACTTCAACAACTCTATTGCGTATAACCGCGATATCAACCTCATGTATCAAAAGCGCAACGTTACCAACACATTTGTGGTTACGCAAACAGCAGGTATAAACATGAATATTAAAGACGCTTTGATTGTTGGATTGAATGGTAGCGTGGCCTATAACAAGGTTACTTCCTCACAACAATCGAATCTGAATAATGAATATTATACACAAACCTATTCGGCCGATATCAGCTATCAGTTCCTGAAAATTTTTGTGCTATCTACCGATTTTGATTATTACATAAATACAGGTCTTGCCCAGGGCTTCAATCAAAGTATTCCTTTGTGGAATGGCAGCCTGGCCTACCAAATGTTTAAAAAGAAAAATGGCGAGTTGAAGTTTTCGGTGAACGATATCATGAACCAGAACCAAAGCATTTCACGTTCAGTGATCAATGGTACTATTACCGATACCCGTTCGAACGTGTTGCGCCGTTACTTTATGCTCACCTTTACTTATAACCTGAACAGGGCCGGTGCTCCCCAACAACGGCGTGGCGCGCCAGGCATGCCGCGTAGCATACAGCGCCAAATGGATCGCCAGATGGATGGCGGCGCCAGTGGTGGAACCGCTATGCCAGCGCAGGGGCAGAGCCGTCAACAATAATGACATAGCTAATTAGCATAAAAAGGTGGGTCATCGCTGATGGCTCACCTTTTGTTTTTTCAGGTACCCCTATAAAATAAAAATCCTCCCGGCAGAACCGGGAGGTTAGCACATACTAATGTGGTTTCAGAGGTAAGTGCTATGCGTTATAGTTAATTTCTATTAGTGGAATTTTCTTCTTGCAATGGAGGGCGTGCTGATGGGAGAGTCGCCTAACATAACTACTGCTAACAAGGCTTTAACAAATCGAACGATGTTGGAAGATGGCCGGTAGATGGTTTTGTGAATTCTGGCCCGGTTCACATCATAATACATTGGATTCTTTTTCATTGGTATTGAATTGAGTATAAATAAATAGAATAAGCCGTCTATTGTAACGAATAAAGTAACATTTTTATTGCGTTCTCATGAATTTAATATAATCCGGTTAAAAAGCAAATTGGTTTTTATTACTTTTCCATTCCAAACCCTATAAACATGTGCAAAGTAACATCCTTGCTACTGGCTTTATTATTAAGCCTTAGCGCTGGCGCACAAGGCGTTTTTGTTAACCAGACAAACACCGCCCTGAAAATGGTGATTGAAGATTATCCCAATCACTTCAGTAATATTAAAGGCGATCCTATCAACACTCCGGAACCAGCAGCAAACTATAAATCAAAAGTCATTATCCCCGGTTCAGTAAACTGCGTGCTGACTGAATTTAAAACAACCGCGGCTTACAGCTGGACTTGTGAACTGTATTCCTCTGCTGACTTTCAAAACGCAAAAGAAAGATACAATAGTCTGTATAAAGAAATACATAACACTATCATAAAACTGGCCGGTGAAAAGCCTTCCATTCTCAATGGCCAGTATGCAGATCCCGATAAAAACAGAAAGCAAAATACCATTCATTTCCACTTTCTGCCCAATACCGGTATTATTCAAAAGCTGCATGTAGAATTGCGCCTGCAATCCGAAGAGGGTACCTGGAAAATTATGCTGCAGGTATTTGACGAGGCGCCTGCAAGCGGCAATATGCAAACGATGGCTTAAATATTAACCTTCATTAACATTAAACCAACCCTGCTTAACCTTCATTGCCGGTGTGTAAGAATATTTTCGTGATCGCTTTACAAACACGAAAATATAACCGGTATGAAGAAGTTCTACCTGCTGATTGTCTGCTGTATCCTGTGTTCCATAACATGGGCACAAAAAAATGGACTGGTAAAAGGCATTGCGTTTGACACCCTGTCGAAGCAGCCACGCAACAGGCTGCATTGGAAGGAAATACTCTGGTATTAGGCAAAGATTCAACCCTTCATAAAACCTTTTATAACTGGCTGCCCAATGCCCGTTTACAATATAACTTTACCAGGTTCCGCAACCTGCGACTGAATTATACAACCAGTACCAATCAACCCACAGTAACACAATTACAACCGGTGCCGGATAACAGCGACCCGCTGAATATAAAAGTGGGCAATGCCGATCTGAAACAAGAGTTAGTCCATACCATACAACTGAATTTCTTTTCGGTAAATCCATTTAGGAACAGGAACCTGTTTGCGTTCTTTAACATACGAAGGACAGATAATAAGATCGTTAATGCCGATATCATTGATTCGGTAGGCGTAAAAATAACCCGTCCGGTAAATGTGAATGGTGCGTATGATATTTCCGGTACCGTAAACATAGGATTGCCTGTCCGTTTGTGGAAAGGCTCCATTAACTTCAGCACCAATGGCAGCTATACAAAAAACAAAACCTTTATTAATGCTGCGGAGAATATGATCAGTACCTGGAATGTTGGTCCGGATGTACGGATTGAGATAAATGCATCGGAGAAATTAGACCTGTCGCTCGCTGCCGGAGTTAATTACTACAAAACGCAATATGGCTTACAACAAACTTTAAATACCCGGTATTTGAATCAGCAGTATAGCATGGAGATAAACTGGCAACTGCCGCACCGCTTTTACTTTAATACCGAGTTTACCTATACCATTAACAGCCAGCGGGCAAGTGGGTTCAATACCAGGGTACCATTATGGAATGCGTTTATCAGCAGGCAGTTCTTACGTTTTAACCGGGGTGAAATAAAGTTATCGGCCTTTGACCTGTTGAAACAAAACATTGGCGTAAGCCGTAATACCGGTCAGAATTACATTGAAGACAAACGGGTAAAAAACCTGCAACGCTTTTTCCTGTTGAGTTTTACCTATAACCTAACAAAGAACGGGTTGGGTGCGCCAGGTTCAGACCACAAATTACACATGATAGGTGGCTAGCATATAATGGGGGAGCATGGTAGCAAAATTGCAGAGTATGGAGTGAAATCCACACAAACATCATCACCATGGCAAAAAGTACAATGGAGGCCACCCCTGTGACCCGCATAGAAGGAATGGGTTCTATCCCAAATGATAACGGCGTATTTTTCAGAGTATGGGCGCCACATGCAAAAAAGGTATTTGTTACCGGCGAGTTTAATGACTGGTCAAAAAATAAACATCCCATGACGCATGAAGGCAATGGGTATTGGGGGATGAATATTTCCGAGGCAAAGGCTGGCAATCAATATAAATACATTTTACAAACCGATATGGGTTTGTTGTACCGCAACGATCCGTATGCAAGGGAGTTGACCAACTCGGCCGGTAATTCCCTTATTACCGATCCGAATTTTGAGTGGACGGACCATGATTTTCAAACCCCTTCCTGGAATGAACTGGTGATCTATGAAATGCACATAGGCTCTTTCAATGTAAAAGAAGATGGCAAGCCAGGTACTTTTGAAACGGCCCGGCAACGGCTGGGGTATTTAAAAGCGTTGGGAGTGAATGCCATTGAATTGATGCCGGCTACTGAATTTCCCGGAGGCATTTCATGGGGGTATAATTTATCGCACCCGTATGCTATTGAATCGGATTATGGCGGTGTAAAGGGTTTTAAAGCACTCATCAATGCAGCCCATGAATTGGGTATAGCAGTAATCCTCGATGTGGTGTATAACCATTTTGGCCCTTCAGACCTGGACCTGTGGCAATTTGATGGCTGGAGTGAAAATGGTGCCGGTGGTATTTATTTCTACCAGGACTGGCGGTCAGAAACGCCCTGGGGCCATACCCGGCCCGATTACGGCCGTCCCGAAGTTAGACAGTACCTGCGGGACAATGCCCTGATGTGGCTGGAAGATTACCATGTAGATGGCTTGCGTACTGATGCCTTGCTGTTTGTTCGGAATGTGCATGGCAAAAATACACCCGATGCAGACCTGCCCGAGGGCTGGTCAATGATGAAATGGATAAATGAAGAGGTGAATAAACGTTATCCCTGGAAGATCATGATAGCTGAAGACCTGCAGGACAATGAATGGATCACCAAAAGATCAGAAGAGAACGGGCAGGGTTTCAATACACAGTGGGACCCGGCTTTCACCTTTAGTGTGCGGGATGTATTGAAAGTGCCGGAAGATGATCACCGCGATCTGGAAAAGATACAATTTGCCCTTATGCATAATTTTAATGGAGATGCATTTCAACGGGTAATATATACTGAATCGCACGATGATGTGGCCAACGGTAAAACACGCGTGCCCGAAGAAATAGCACCCGGTGATGCACAGGGCTGGTTTGCCAAAAAGCGATCGGTATTAGGTGCCGTGCTGGTTTTTACGGCTGCAGGTATACCCATGATATTTCAGGGGCAGGAATTTGTGGAAGATGGCTGGTTTGATGATACCAAACCGCTGGACTGGTCGAAATTCTCGGACTTTAAAGGCATTGCGCGGTTGTACCGCGATTGCATTCGCCTGCGCCGCAATATGGAAGGGTTAACAAAAGGGTTATCGGGCCAGCATACCCGCGTCACCCATGTAAATAATGGGGATAAAGTGATTGTCTTTCACCGCTGGCACGAAGGCGGCCCAAAGGACAGCACCATTGTTGTTTTGAATTTTATGAATAAAGAACATAAAGATTATATAATAGGCGTACCAGCGGAAGGCGTATGGAAAATACGGTTCAACAGCGATTGGAAGGGGTATGATGAATCGTTTACCGATACCCCGGCGTTTGATGTGGAAACGTTTACAAGCAAGAAAGATGACCAGGAATACAGTATTGCCATCAACCTGGGGCCTTATAATGCATTGATCCTTTCGCAGGATTAAAAAAAGAGGGCCGGATAGACATCCAGCCCCGTATTAATCCAATATCCTATGAAAAACCGATAGGAAATTAATATCAAAATTTCACATAACCTATGACCATCATCATCGAAAGCACAGGTTTATATATTTATTGATTAGCGCTAACTTTTTTAAGGAAATGCAGCGAAAGAGTAAGTTATTAACAGGCTGTAAAAATATAAGGGGCCCCGAAGAATCGGGGCCCCGTGTTAATCCAATATCCTATGAAAAACCTTGATGAAAATAGAATGAATCCTGTTGTTATTCTATGACGGCCATCATCCAATTTTGATGATTGTGGCAATGCTTTTTAAAAGTTGTCCTATATGCGAAAAACGGGAAACCATTAATTACCTATGCGTATCACTCTTCTGCTGCCGTTATGTTGCATTTCTTCCATGGTTTTATCCCTTTCTTTAGAAAATTCATTTGCTGTTACCTTCTTGCCTTTTCGGGGCTCTTTAATGGCAGTCACATCAGCTTTCTGTGAAACTTCCACCGCTTTATAAGTAGTGTTACCGTTAATATCGATCTGTAAAATTAAACCGGGTAACTGTCCTTCCAGGTCAGGGCCGGCTGGTACGGGGATGGCGGGTGTAAACCAGGCAACAATATGGCTGGTGTCCGGTACCACTTTTCGGCTCATAACCCCATTTTCCATAGATATCATATTGCGGTTACCGGGCCGGGCGGCAACAGCCTGCTGGCATGTATACCCCAAAATGGTGCTGGTTTCACCGGTAAGTTTCCAGTTCAGTTTGTGAATACTGTCTATAACCAGGTATTGTTTGGCAGCAAACTCCTTTTGTTCCACCTTACGGCCTTCGGCAAAATTTAGCCAGGTAATGTCATCTTCACCCAGATTAACGTGAAACTGTATACCGTTATCATTGCCGGGCTCGGGAGCCATACCTTCATCTAACCCCCTGCGCAGCATTTGGTTGTTCCCGAATAATACCTCCAGTTTTATTACATGCGTTCGGGTTTGAGGTGATCATGGAAAGCGATGGCACCCAGGTGTTGTCTCTTTTCAGGGAAATGAATCCTGATGTTTGTGTGCTCGATGTAATGCTTCCCAATAAAGATGGCTTTACCATTGCCGGTGAGATCCGGGAATTAAATGGCCGTGTACCTATTATTTTCCTTACCGCCAAAACACAAACAGATGACCTGGTAAAAGGGTTTTCAGTGGGCGGGAACGATTACATTCGCAAGCCATTTAGCATGGAAGAATTAATAGTGCGTATCGAGAATGCATTACGCTTCAGGGACCCGGCTGCCAAAGCCAGCAATGGAAAGGACACGCTTCAAATTGGTAATTACAACTTCAATGTCGCCCGGCAGTTGTTATCGGGTTATGAGGAAGAACGAAAGCTATCATTCCGCGAAAGCGAACTGCTAAAGCTGTTGTACGAAAACCGCGATAAGATCATTGACCGCAAAGACATTTTAAACCTGTTGTGGGGCAATGATTCATTTTTTAACTCCCGCAACCTGGATGTATACATCACTAAATTGCGCAGCTATCTTAAAGAAGATGAAATGCTGGAAATAATAACCATCAAAGGGGTAGGATACCGTTTTGTTGTAGGATGATCAACCGATCTTGATTGTTCTGATTGGTTGTTGTTTTTGTTGCGGTTTCCCTACTCTTTTAAGGAACCACATAATGGTGAAGCTGGGTATAAAATCGGTTCCGGGTAAAATCTCTTCCACAAAGTTGAACATACCACCCAACGCACCCTTCCAGCCACCAAAGGTTATAAAGAAAATGATGCCGGAGACAGGCGCCCAAATGATATCGCCAAACTCACCCAGTCCGGGTATGATGTAAGTGGCGAAACCGATGAGGTCCATCAACACACAAAACGCAAGCGAGGTTTGTTTCTTCATTTTCTGAATTTACTGCTTTTAAGACAAATAATGGGTCGCCAGAGTTGTAAAAAAATTACCTGCGCGGTGTTAAAATTTAGCCAACGGCGTAACTACACCAATAACATTCTCTTTTTCAATACTGATTCTATTTCTTCCAGTTTGAAAGGTTTTGAAATGTAGTCGTTCATGCCGGCCTCTATACATTTTTCTTTGTCGCCCTGCATGGCGTCGGCGGTGAGTGCAATGACGGGAATTAGGCTATAAGGCTCTGGTAACTGGCGAATGAGGCGGGTAGTGGTGAAGCCATCCATTTCGGGCATGTTCACGTCCATGAAGATCAGCTGCGGGTCCTGCTGTTGCAACAGGTCAAGTGCCTGTTTGCCATTGGTGGCTTTTATAACCGCAAATCCCATTTTACTTAATACTTCTGTTATCAGGAGCATATTGATGGGCTCATCTTCAACAACCATAATAGTTGCTGCATCGGTGATTTTTTCAATAACGGGTATATTGTTTATTTTTTCCGGCTGTTGTTTTCCGGTAGTGAACATGGCTGAAAGTGTGGCGTATAACTCATATAGTTTTATGGGTTTGGAAAGAAAACCATGAATGCCCAGTTTCCCGGCCTGCCGCTGGAACATATTTTTTTCCAGTGACGACAACATCATAATAACCGGCTGGGTATACCCTTGTGACGACCGGCGCATTTCCTGCACCAGTTGCATGCCATCCATTTCGGGCATGTGGTGGTCGGTTATAATAAGATCGAGCGGCTCGCTCTGCTGGTGAATGCGGTGTAATATAGCCAGTGCTTCGCGGCCACCGGGAGCGGTTTCACAGGTTATGCTGAAGTAGCGGAATATTTCCTGCATCAGCCATCTGTTGCTGGCATTGTCATCGATCACCAGTACTTTTTGTAAAGGCGGCCGGTAGGTACCGGTTATTTGCGGTTCGCTGTTTACAATTTCAAGCGGCAGCTTTAATGTAAACGTGCTGCCCCGGCCGGCCTCGCTTTCAACCTGCAGGCCGCCATTCATTAATTCGGCCAGGCTTTTTGAAATGGTGAGCCCTAAACCGGTTCCACCATATTTACGCGTGGTAGAGGAATCGGCTTGTGTAAAGCTGTCGAAGATCTTAACCAGCTTTTCTTTGTGAATACCGATGCCCGTATCACGTACGGACAATTCGATATCTATAAACTTTTTACCCGCTTTCATATACATGCTGCTGCTCTTTTTCAGCGACACGAATATTTCTCCCTTTTGGGTGAATTTGATGGCATTGCCCAACAGGTTTACAAATACCTGGCGTATACGAACCGGGTCACCGCTAACCCGTGAAGGCAGCAGCGGGTCAATATGGCAAACCATTTCCAGCTTTTTTTCAAAAGCTTTTACTGATAGAATGTCTATCGCTTCTTCAACCAGTTCATCAATTCTGAATGAAGTATTGTCGATCTGCAGTTTGCCTGCTTCCAGTTTAGAGAAGTCGAGAATATCGTTGATGATATCCAGCAGTCCATATGCAGATTTCTTAACGTTTTCGAGATAATCGCGTTGCGAATGTTGTAAGTTGGTAGTAAGCACCAGGTCGGTAAACCCAATGATGCCATTCATGGGTGTGCGCAACTCGTGGCTCATATTGGCCATGAATTCACTTTTAGCCTGGTTGGCCGATTCGGCCATATCTTTTGCCTGCACCAGCTCCTGTTCCATTTGTTTACGCTCGATGGCCGCAGCCAGCGTGGCAGCAAAGGATTGCAGTATGCTGAATTCGGTGATGGTCCAGTCGCGTTCCTGCATTCTGTCGCCAAAGCTTACAAAACCCCAGAAATAGTTCATGGTAAAAACGGGCAGTACCGCAGTGGTTTTAATGCCCCGGTCATCATAAAATTTCTTCAGTTCAGGGTCTTTTATATTTTTAACATGGCTGCAGAAGATCTCTTCCCGGATGAGGGATTGAAAAAGAAGCGACTTGTTGCTCAGTTCATTGTGCTGGCAACTGGCGGGGCGATAGATCAATTCATCGGTAGTGCTTTCCCATTGCCACAGCCGGCTTGTGTACCATTTATCTTCTGCCAGCACGTATTCATTCTTGTATACATTCAGGTTATCAACCTGCAATTTCATACCCAGCAACTGAATGGCTTCCCCAATAGCCTGATCGAGGTTGTTATTACTGATCAGCAGGTGCGTAGCTTCAGATACGGCCTGCAGCAACTGGTCCTTGCGACGCAAATTATCTTCCACTTTTTTCAACGGCGTAATATTGTGCACAAACCCTAACACACCCCACACGTTGCCCTCCTGGTCTTTCAACGGTACTTTCACCGTGCTCATGGTATTCAGCTGGCCATTGGCAAAATTCGGCTCCTCGGGTATGTACATTATTTTTCCCGACTTCACTACTTCGTCGTCATCGGCCCAAAAGCCGCGAATGCCACGGGCGGGGTCGCCGGTAACAAACACAGCCGGGAAGCCTACTTCCAGGTCGTCTTTACCGATAATATCTTCAGGTAGCCTGCGCAAAGAGTCGGCACAGGCCTGGTTAATAAGCAGGAACCGGTGGGCAGGGTCTTTTATAAAGATCCAGTCGGGGGTTGAATTGATGATGGTGCGCAGCAGTTCTTCCGATTGCTTTACCTCAACCAGTAGTTGCTCGCGTTCTACTTCGGCCTTCTTTTGCTCTGTTACGTTACGCGAGGTGGAAATGATCTTTACAACCTGGTTGTTTTCCTTTACCGGTTTCAAAATGCTTTCCAGCCAAATGTATTCGTTGGTATTGGTTCTGATGCGGTAACGCAGCCGCAGGTTATCAATTCTGCCTAATACCGCGCGGTTCTTTTGAAGGATGAATGCATGCACATCATCAGGGTGAACGAACTCTGTAATGGAATGTCCTTCCATTTCCTCCCGAAAATAACCCAGCGCTTTTTCCACCGAAGGTGATACGTACTGAAATACGCCCTCGGGACTGCTTACGGAGATAATATCTTCGGCATGCTCTGCCAGCAGCCGGAACTTTTGTTCGCTGTTTTGAAGCGCCTGTTCGGCAATCACTTTTTCGGTTACGTTTACCCCAATGCCCTGAATTTCAGAAACGCCATCTTCATTTTGAAGGGCAATGAATTCCCAGTCGGTCCATTGAAAGTGAATGGGGTTTTTAAGTGATTTTTTGATCAGCAGTTTGTATACGGTACCGGGGTGTAACCAGCACAGGTCGGCTACTTCCTGACAGCGGTGCAGGTCGCGGGTTTGGATGGTAGTATAAAAAGGAACGCCTAAAATATCTTTTTCATTATACCCGAAAGCCTGTAAAAACTGCGGATTGGCGTAGGTAAAATTGCCATTGCGGTCTATACGAACCACATAGTTGGTTTGGGAATTGAGGATAGACGACAGGTATTTCTTTTCACGCAACAGGTCGTTTCGGGCCGACTGCAGGGCCGCATAGTTTTGTTTATTGCTGCGCAATAAAGGATCTATTACCAGGAAAATAAGACAAATAAGCGCTACCACCAGTGAAATGAACTTACTGGTATTGATGGTTGACGACTCCTCCATTTTATCGGTTACTACGGCGGTGTACCGGTCAACCACTTCATTCATCAGCGGATAGAATTTTCTTTCGCTGTACAGGATCTGTTGTTTATAAAGGGCGCCGTTGATGGCCAGTAGCTGGCTGTCGGCCTGAATTACTTCCTGGGCTACGGCAATAATAGCTTTAAAATGGGTTTGGGTATTGGTAAGGTCACGGGTAATTTCCAACAGGTCGTTGGTAACCGGTTCATCGTTTCCGATCTTTATTTTGTCGCGCAACAGCTGGTTGCCGGTGATAAATGAGTCGGTAGCCTCGTGTAATTGTTCACGGATGGCCTGTTGTTCGGGTTCGGGAAGGTTGGCCTTGGTAAGCAGCATTACGTCCTTGGTAATAAGCTGACATAGCGTTTGCTGCTGCCCGCTTATATTCACCAGCTTTACCATTTTCTCATTCTGTTTGCTCGACAGATGGATCATGTAATAGCCGAAAAAGTTGAATAAAAGCACAGCCGCAAGCAGCACAACAGCAATTCTTACCAGTTTACGAAAGGGACTGTTCATTGTTTTTCAGAGTACAATACTTACCCAATATAATAACTGATTTAATACCATTTGTATTGAATATCAACCCCTGTTTTTTACCAGAATTAGGGGTATTCCATCAGTTTTTTAGGGACCCGGACGGGTTGGTGGGCATAATAGGACGCAAGAGTGGTGGATTGGAAGGGCAGGAATTATACCTGCTGTTCCAGGTTACAAGTTTCAGGTTGCCGGGTACCAGTTACCAGGTACCGGTTTCCAGGCCTTTATTCGAACCTAATCATTTGATTTTGGCCACCCGGTTTGCCGCGCAACGGATGACTGGAAACCGGTAACTGATTTTCCTGACAACTAAAACCCTACTTTAAATTCAATATCTTCTAATAGTCTATCACCTGCTCTTCAATTACTTGTGGCATTTGACGCCATTCGTACTGCTGGTTGCGTAATTGTGGTTCAAAGCCGGCCTCTTTAATAGCCTGCTGAATGCTTTTATAAGTGAAGCGATGCGGCGCACCGGCTGCACTTACCACATTTTCTTCCAGCATAATGCTGCCAAAATCATTGGCCCCTGAGTGCAGGCAGATCTGGGCGGTTTGTTTACCCACGGTAAGCCAGCTTGCCTGAATGTTCTTCACATTGGGCAGCATGATGCGGCTGATGGCGATCATTCGAATATATTCATCGGGCGTAGTGAGGTTGTGCACTCCGCGGATCTTCGTCAATAAGGTATCCACATCCTGGAAGGTCCAGGGTATGAAGGCCAGGAAGCCCTTGGCTTCGGCTGGTTTTCTGGATTGTACTTCCCTGATCTTTACCAGGTGTTCGAAACGTTCCCGAACGGTTTCCACGTGGCCAAACATCATGGTGCCGGAGGTGGTAATGTTCAGTTTATGTGCTTCGTGCATAATATCCAGCCACTCCTGGGAGCCGCATTTTCCTTTTGAAATAAGGCGGCGAACACGGTCAACCAGTATTTCGGCACCGGCGCCGGGAAGGCTGTCCATACCAGCTTCTTTAAGGGCGGTCAATACTTCTTTATGGGTCGATTTTTCGAGTTTGGTGATGTGCGCAATTTCGGGGGGCCCGAGCGTGTGCAGTTTAATAGTGGGATACAGTTGTTTCAATTGTTTGAAAAGATCAACATAGAACTGTAAACCCAGCTCGGGGTGATGGCCACCCTGCAGCAATAATTGATCGCCACCCCAGCGGATGGTTTCATCAATTTTCTTTTTATAGGTAGCGATATCAGTTATGTAAGCATCGGCATGGCCCGGTATGCGGAAGAAGTTACAAAACTTACAATTGGCAATACATACATTGGTAGTGTTAACATTCCGGTCTATTTGCCAGGTAACTTTACCATGAGGTACCTGTTTTTTACGCAACTCATTGGCTACAAACATCAGTTCTGTCAATGGGGCTTGTTCAAACAGGGCCATTCCTTCCTCAATGGTCAGCATGTCAAAATTCAGGGCTTTCGCGTATAGCTCATCCAGGTGCATAAAAAATTTATTGTAGGAACAAAAGTACTAAACGAACGGTTCAGAACGAATCGTATAAATAGAAATCCGAAGGTTATCGGTACTTCTTTAATGGTATTTCAGCCGGTACAGCGGGTAGTTTAGTTGTTTTTATACCAATGGTTTAGCATTTTCAGATAAATATTTTATCTTACTAATGAATACCAGAGCCAGCTACCAAAACCTGCTCCCATGCGATTGTTGACCATACCCATCCTGCTGTTTTTCTTCTCTGTAACGCTGGTACAGGCGCAGGAAGAATTTATTCCCCCGCCGGCCAAACAGATTGCCCGTTTTCCTTTTAGAATGCTTACGGGTGGTATTATTACGGTTAAAGCCCGGCTGAGTAACTATCCCGACACCCTCACTTTTGTGCTGGATACCGGCAGCGGCGGCATTTCGCTCGATTCTACCACGGCAGATTATTTGAAAGTACCTGCTAAATTAAGCGACCGCACCATTCGGGGCATTGCCGGGGTACGGCGGGTATTTTTCTCCTATGGGCAAACTTTGCACCTGCCCGATCTCTCGGTTGAAAACCTGGACTTTCATATTAACGATTATGATGTTTTGACCAGCGCCTATGGCGAAAAAATAGATGGGATCATTGGGTTGAGCTTTTTGTCGCGGTACATTTTAAAGGTTGATTATGATAGCCTGGCCATTTCGGTTTTTACCAAGGGCACCATAAAATACCCACGTGGCGGCTTTTTGCTGAAACCCCTTATTAACACGATTCCTATTTTACATGCGAATATTAAGGACAACCGCCAGGTGAATTCCCGGTTCTATTTTGACACCGGTGCCGGGATGTGTCTGCTGCTGTCGGCCGACTTCGTGAGCGATAGCAATTTTGTGAAACCCAAACGCAAGTGGTACGCCACCCAGGCAGAAGGTTTGGGCGGAAAAGCCCCTATGAAACAAGGAGTTATAAAGCAATTACAGCTGGGGCCGTACAAGTTTAAAAATGTGCCTACCTATATTTTCGACGATGAATACAATGTTACGCAGTACCCGGCGCTTGGCGGACTATTAGGGAATGACCTGCTGCGCCGTTTCAACCTCATCATTAACTACGAGCGTAAAGATATTTATATGATCCCCAATACCCACTACAAGGAAATGTTCGATTATTCCTACACCGGGCTGGGTATGTATGTGATAGATGGCGAAATTCAGGTGGTGGATATTATGCCCGAATCGCCTGCAGAACTGGCCGGGTTTAAACCAGGCGATGTAATTATGGGCGTGGCGAACAATTTCAGTAATAATATTCAAACCTATAAGAACCTGATGCAAACCCCGGGCGAAAAGCTTAAGGTGCTGGTACTGCGAAAAGATGGTCCCTACCAGCTTACCCTGAAGGTTAAAAACATTCTGACCGGACGTTAACCGTCTTTTATCAATCACTTTCAACCAAATACCCCAACTTGTCGTTAATTTGTATTCGTGCTGCCGTGCCAAGGTTCCAAACCGTGGCACGGTTGAGAATTTAAAAAGTAATTACGGCATATGATACAATTTGAAAAATTCACGCTTTCGAATGGCTTACGAGTTATAGTACATGAAGATCATTCCACCCCCATGGCAGTATTAAATGTGATGTACGATGTGGGCGCCAGGGACGAGAATCCCGATAAAACAGGTTTTGCTCACCTGTTCGAGCACCTGATGTTTGGCGGTTCTAAAAATATTGAAGATTTCGAAACTCCCTTACAAATGGCCGGGGGCGAAAACAATGCCTACACCAGTAACGATGTAACCAATTATTATATTCAGTTACCTGCCGAAAACCTGGAAACAGCCTTCTGGCTGGAGAGTGACCGCATGCTTTCCCTGGCATTCAGTGAAAAAAGCCTGGAAGTACAACGCAAAGTGGTTATTGAGGAATTTAAAGAACACTACATTAATAAACCCTATGGCGATGTATGGTTCAAGCTGCGGGAAATGGCCTACAAAAAACACCCCTACCGCTGGATGACCATCGGCAGGGAATTATCGCATATTGAAAATGCCAGTCTGCAGGATGTAAAAGATTTCTTCTTCAAACATTACCGCCCCATGAATGCCATTCTGGTAGTGGCTGGTAATGTAAAAGTGGAGCAGGTCCGTCAACTGGCAGAGAAATGGTTCGGCGATATTCCTTCCGGCGAAAAATACGATCGCCAGGTTCCGGCCGAACCCGTGCAAACAGAGCCCCGCTCTATGGAAGTAAAAGCCAATGTACCACTGGACGCCATCTACAAAGTATGGCATATGGATAACCGGCTCGATCATGGGTATTATGTGGCCGATCTTATTACCGAAGTATTGGGCGGCGGCGGTTCATCCCGCTTGTACCAACAGCTGGTAAAAGAGAAGAAATTATTCAGCCAGATAGAATGTTATCATTTTGGAACGGTTGATAAAGGTTTGCTGGCCATTGAAGGCAAACTGGTGAAAGGGGTAAAAATGGAAGATGCCGAAGCAGCCATCAACGAAGAAATTGAAAAGCTGAAACAAGGCGGCATCAGCGATAAGGAGCTTACCAAAATAAAGAATAAAACCGAAGCGACGCTTGCATTTGAAGACATGAGTGTGCTAACCCGGGCCAATAACCTCGCCTTTTATGAATTACTGGGCGATGTAAACCTGTTTAACCACGACCGGGATAAATACTTCTCTGTTACGGGGGATGACATTCTGCAATACAGCCAGAAAATTTTCAACCCCAATAATTGCAGTACACTTAAATACTATAGTGAGAATTAAAGAATAAAAGACGACTAAAAAGAAGATATGTTAAACAGAACAGTTGCTCCTAAAATAATAGATCCGGTTCAATTTGATATAAAATTGCCGGCTACCAAAAAATATAAACTCGCCAACGGTATTGAAGTGTTTGCGCTTGATATGGGGAGTGAAGATACCCTGATGGTAAACTGGGTTTTTTCGGCTGGTAACTGGTTCGAAAATAAAAAAGCCGTTGCATCTGCCACCAATTACTTATTGAAGAACGGCACCAGCAAGCGCAATGCTTTTGAAATAAACGAACATTTTGAATATTATGGTTCCTACCTTAACCGCTCCTGTTACAACGAAACAGCAGAGATAACCCTGCACACCTTAAGCAAGCACATCAACGAGCTGTTGCCCGTAGTAGCGGAACTGGTGCAGGACGCTGTGTTTCCACAGGAAGAGCTGGACATCTATATACAAAATTCACAACAGCGCTTAAAAGTAAATCTGCAAAAAGGGGAATTTGTAGCCGGCCGACTGATCGATGCCTACCTGTTTGGGGAAAAACACCCCTATGGAACTTACAATGAACTGGGAGATTACGCGGCGGTACAACGGGAAGATGTAGTTAAGTTTTACAATGAATATTACAAAGAGGGGCGCTGTGTGATCTTTGTGGCTGGTAAATTACCCATAGATATCATCGATACGCTGGAAAAATATTTTGGCCAGCTGCCATTAAAACCACGGATGGGTGGGGCAGAAGTGATTCAGCATCCCATACAACCGGCTGACCAGAAGAAGTACGAAGTACTGAACGATCCCAATGGCGTACAATCGGCCATTCGCATTGCCCGGCCGTTCCCTAACCGCCATCACCCCGATTTCCAGAAAGTAATGGTGTTGAACAATGTGTTTGGTGGCTTTTTCGGTTCCCGCTTAATGGGTAATATTCGTGAAGAGAAAGGCTATACCTATGGCATTTATAGTTACCTGTTGAATTTTACCAGTACCAGCGGCTGGATGGTAAGTACGGAAGCAGGTCGCGATGTAACAGCAGAAACCATTAAGGAAATATATTATGAAATGGAGCAGTTGCGCGATGAACCGATCGATGAGGAAGAATTGAGCATGTCGCGCAATTCCATGATCGGCAGCATTCTGGGTGACCTGGATGGGCCGTTTCAGGTTATTGGTCGCTGGAAGAGCATGATCCTGAACAATGTAGATGAACATTATTTCGATCGCAGTGTACAGATCATTAAAACCATAACCGCTGAGGAGTTGCAGGAGCTGGCTAAGAAGTACCTGGTTCCTGAAGAATTCTATGAGTTGGTAGTGATTTAGAGGGCAGAGGGCAGAAGGCAGAGGGCAGAAAATGCCGCGAGCTCTTTCACGTTTGCCGTTTCACGACATATAACAAGCCCGTCCCCATACCGGTACGGGCTTGTTACATTTCCCGGTTTTCACCACTTATATACAACCAAACCCCATCATTATGAACTTTATCATGCGTATGATTGTGACCTCCATTGTAGCCTTTGGGTTATCATACATTTTAAGAGGGGTGCATTTAGATACGTTCACAACGGCTATTGTACTGGCCTTCGTATTGGCTATTTTAAATGCCATTGTAAAACCCATCCTGATTTTCATCACCTTCCCCATTACCCTGGTAACATTAGGGCTTTTTTTATTTGTGATCAATGCCCTCATCATTATCCTGGCCGACAAGTTATTAAAAGGTTTTGCGGTAGACGGGTTCTGGTGGGCGTTGTTGTTTAGTTTGTTATTGTCGATTGTTACGTCGGTATTATATAAAGAAAAAAGAAACGAAAAAGAATAGCCTCCATCGCTTACGGATATTTGATTTGCCCTACCTTCATAGTACACTATTTTATTATTGTATGCACTTCGACAGTAAAGATTTAACCTATGACCAGCTGGTTCATTTGTATAAGAGCCTGTTATTGCCCCGGATGATCGAAGAAAAAATGCTGGTGTTGTTACGGCAGGGAAAAATCTCAAAATGGTTTAGTGGAATTGGACAGGAAGCAATCGCCGTGGGTGTTACCCAGGCGCTGGACGAAGACGAGTGGATACTACCCCTGCACCGGAACCTGGGTGTGTTTACAAGCCGGCATATGCCGCTGCATAAATTGTTGATGCAATGGCAGGGAAACCAGAGTGGATATAGCAAAGGACGGGAACGCAGTTTTCATTTTGGAAATGCCCAGCACCATATTTGCGGTATGATCTCGCATTTGGGCCCGCAGTTAGGCATTGCAGATGGGATTGCCCTTGCTCATAAACTCAGGAAAGAAGATAAAGTAGTGGTAGTGTTTACCGGCGAAGGCGGCACCAGCGAAGGCGATTTTCACGAAGCGGTAAATGTGGCTGCCGTGTGGGATCTGCCGGTGATCTTTGTGATAGAGAACAATGGCTATGCCCTAAGCACGCCCGTAAATGAGCAATACCGCTGCGAAGCGCTGGTAGAAAAAGCCCGCGGCTATGGTATTGACGGTGTAAAAATAGACGGTAATAATATCCTCAACGTATACGACACTATTAAGGGTGTAAAGAAATATTGTCTGGAATATCAACGGCCCTACCTGGTTGAATGCGCTACTTTCCGCATGCGCGGCCATGAAGAAGCCAGCGGCACCAAATACGTTCCTTCTTATTTGTTTGATGTATGGGACATCAAGGACCCCATCAAGAATTTTGAACAGTTCCTGTTATCAAAAAAGATCCTGACAAAAGAAGAGGTAGAAGCCATTCACCAGGATCTGAAAGACTATGTGGATGTGGAATGCAATATTGGCTTTAATGCCAAACCTATGTTTGTAGATACAGACCGGGAATTGCGGGAGGTATACGCCGAAAATAAGCTGGATGTAAGAGGCATGCAATACGATGAAGAAAACCCATCGACAGCCGGCGCTGTGAAAGAACAGCGTTTTATTGATGCTGTTAAAGAAGGACTTCACCAGAGTATGCAGGAACATGCCGACCTCATATTAATGGGGCAGGACATTGCCGAATACGGCGGTGTATTTAAAATAACGGAAGGTTTTGTAGAAGAGTTTGGTAAAGACCGCGTGCGCAACACGCCGCTTTGCGAAAGTGCTATTTTGGGCGCTGCATTGGGACTGAGCATTCAGGGCTACCGCTCGATGATAGAAATGCAGTTTGCCGATTTTGTGACCATGGGTTTTACGCAGATCGTAAACAACCTGGCCAAGATCCATTACCGGTGGGGCCAGTCGGCCAATGTGGTAATAAGAATGCCATGCGGCGCCGGCGTAGGGGCTGGACCTTTTCACTCCCAAACCAATGAAGCGTGGTTCGTGCATACACCGGGTTTGAAGGTGGTATATCCTTCTTCCCCGGCCGATGCAAAAGGATTGCTTATCGCCGCCATCAACGATCCCAATCCCGTGTTGTTTTTTGAGCATAAGGCCCTGTACCGGAGTGTACATGGCAATGTGCCAGAACATTATTATGAAATTGAGATCGGCAAAGCCCGTCATGTGCGTTCGGGTAGTGATTGCAGTATTATCACTTACGGACAGGGGGTAATTTGGGCACAGGAATATGCTGCTCATTATCCCGAGATCTCCATCGACATTCTCGACTTACGTACCCTGTTACCGCTCGATTACGAAGCCATCAGGGAAGCAGTGGGCAGAACCGGCCGGGTGCTGGTATTGCATGAGGATACCATGACTGGTGGTATTGGAGGGGAAGTTGCCGCCTGGATAGGCGAGCATTGTTTTGAACTGCTTGATGCGCCGGTAATGCGTTGTGCCTCCCTCGATACACCGGTACCGTTCAACATCGACCTGGAAAATAACTTCCTGGCCAAAGCCCGGCTGCACGAAACGATGGTGAAGTTGCTAAAATATTAGTAGCAAATGTGTTGCATATAATTAGTAATCAATAATGTATACGTCAGCCCTCTTTCATTATTCAGACTGAATATATATCTTTATAAAAAAGAAGTCAGTGCGAAGTTCTGAAAGAATAATACCATATTATACTTACGATCAATGGGTGAGGTGGGAAGGTCTTTGGGAATTGATAAATGGGTTGCCATTTGCCATAACCTCAAGCTCTGATATAAAGCATCAGATAATCTCCTCGAAGGTTGCTACTGTATTTACAATTCCCTTAGAATTAAGTAAAGAATGTAGTGCTTATCTGCCAATAGCATACAAGGTGTCGGAGGATACCATATTGCAGCCAGATTTATTGGTGGTAGCTGAAGAAATAACAAAAGACTATCTCGATTTTCCGCCAGTACTTGTTGTTGAAATTATATCAACAAAAACGGAGTTGACCGACCGGTATACTAAGTTTAATATTTACGAATCAAAGGGAGTTAAATATTATATTATCGTAACACCAGATAAAGAGAGAGTGGAGATATATGAGTTGATTGATAGAGAATATGAGTTAAAGCAATCTGGTAAAAATATAGTACACGAATTTATTTTTCCAGACTGTAAAATTCTAGTTGATTTCGAAAAAATCTGGTAAATCTGTCTGTAGCGATTCCTCCTGCTGAATTAATAACCTTGGAAGTAATATGCGCATATTTCTAGTCCTGATCTTTGTAGTCACAGGCTGTAACGTAGTTGATGCCCAGTCAATTCAAAAAGCTGTTACCGATGCTTATGTGGTGAGCCGCATGGTAGAGAAATTCCACATTCAACCCCGCCCGTTAGATGATGAACGATCAGCTGCTATTTTTAATGAATTGATGGAGGAATTGGATGAGCAACGCATATTCTTTTCGCAGGACGATGTAAAAAAGTTATCCGCCTATCGCTTACAACTGGATGACCAGATCAAGGGTAAGAAATCAGACTTCCTGCAATTACTGATCACTACTTACCAACAGCGGCTGCAACAGGCAGACACCATGCTGGATAATATTTGTAAAACGCCTTTCAATTTCCTGCTGAAAGAAAAGTATACGGTAGCAGAGGACACTACCTATCCGGCGAACATGCAAGTTATGCATGCAAAAATGTACAAGCTGCTGAAGTTAACGGTGCTGGCAGGCTTGCTGGAATACAATGAATTGGCTTTCCCTTCCAAACAACCAACAAAAAGACTCGTTGACAGCCTGGAGCCCTCCTTGAGGAAAAAGGCTAATGTCACCATTAAGCGATCTGTAAAAAGGGTATTACAAAGTCCGCTGGGAATTGAATTCATGATCGGCAATATGTATTGCCAGGCGCTGGCTGTTACTTACGACCCGCACACGGCGTATTTTTCATCTGATGCCAAAGAGGAATTTGAAAGCCACCTGGGCAAGAAACCACTCGAATATGGATTAACCTTTAGTAAAGACGATGAAGGCCATGCCCAGATCGAATACCTGAAGCCTGGAAGTTCGGCTTACCAAAGTGGGCGTTTGAATCAGGGCGATAAGATCCAATCTATACAGTGGGAGAAGAAAGAGCCAATAGATGTGGCAGATGCTGATGTAGAAGAAATCGAAAGAACATTATCTACCTCAGGCGGCAATACAGTTAACATCACAGTGAAGAAAGCCGATGGAACTACCCGGCAGGTGGCGTTACATAAAGAGCGCGCAGCAGAGCAGGAAGATGAAGAAGAGGACAAAGTGAAAAGTTATATTCTGCAGGGCGACCGCAAAATAGGTTATATCTCATTGCCTGCCTTTTATTCAGACTGGGAAGGAACCCTGGGGATAAATGGCTGTGCCAATGATGTGGCCAAAGAGATCATTAAATTAAAGAAGGAAAACATTGAGGGATTGATGATCGATCTGCGCTATAACGGCGGCGGATCACTGCAGGAAGCGGTTGAACTGTCGGGGATCTTTATAGATGCCGGTCCGGTAGCGATGTTAAAATATAAGGCGGCGCCCAAACCAGAGACTTTGAAAGACGCCGTGCGTGGTACCATTTATGATGGTCCCTTATTGATGCTGGTGAATGGGTTCAGCGCATCTGCCTCAGAAATGGTGGCGGCCGTAATGCAGGATTATCACCGGGCATTGATAGTAGGTTCACCGACTTATGGGAAAGCCACTGCACAGATTGTGTTGCCCATGGACACAACAATAAACCTGGAAACCTACAATGGGAAAACAGTAGCTTCCAGTTATATAAAGCTAACCACTTCCAGGCTGTTCCGTATAAACGGCACTACTGCGCAGGCGCATGGGGTTCAACCAGACATCAGTTTACCCGATTTAACTGATGCCGCTCCGGAACGGGAAGTGAATGAGAAATATGTGTTGCCGCCAACGACAATAGATTCCAACAAATATTATAAACCACTGGCTCCATTACCGGTGGCTGCAGCTGATGCGGTAGCGAAGAAAGAAATGGCAGCGTCTCCATACTTTAGCTATGTACAGCGATACATCGAGTATACAAAAACAGCCAGTGTAAAGAAAGATATCTCCTTGCATATAGAAGAAGCCTGGATGCGTAAGGAAGCAAAACATAAACAGGCGGAAGCGATCAAGGAACCCAAGGATGAAAAGGCCATTTATAAAGTGGTAAAGCCTGCTACCCAAAAGCAGCGCGAGCATGATAACGAGCTAGATGGCGAATGGAAAGAGAACCTGTTGACCGATGCGTATGTAAAGATCGCCTACCAGGTGCTCAGCACTATGAAACAGTAACCAACAACCCTTATAATAGCCAAACAATCAGCTATGAAAAAAAATGTACACAACCTTGTCGTGCTGCTCATTGTATGTATGAGTATTACCTTCTCTTCGCGTGCGCAGGCCATTGAAAACCCCGGAGAATATATGACCGCTATTACTAATGCCCGCGGTGGTATGGATGCCAAGTACATGCAATACCTGAGTGCCGCAGCGCATGGCCGAAGAGCCCGTAAAGTTGAAAAGTTGCGCGCTGAAGTGATCGAGACCATCAATCAAAGCAAATACAAAACAACCGATCTGCCCAAGTACAAAGGCGATAACACCCTTCGCCAGGGCGCTATTGACTACATCACTTTATGCTACCGTGTTTTTAATGAGGATTATAAAAAGATAGTGGATATGGAAGAGGTGGCTGAGCAATCATTTGATGCTATGTCGGCCTACCTGTTGTTACAGGAAAAAGTAACCGAGAAGTTGAATGAAGGTTTTGAACAGCTGCACCAGACCTCTATGACATTTGCCGCAAAGTATAATGTAAAGGTGGATAGTACCAAAGATGCCCTGGATAATAAACTGGAGCTGGCTGGTAAAGTAAACGATTATACCAATTCGGTGTTCCTCATCTTCTTCAAATGCAACTGGCAGGATATGGAAATGACAACTGCCATGAATAATAAAAAGGTGAATGATGTGGAGCAATCGCGCAACTCTTTATTGCGCTTTGCTACTGATGGCTTAAAAGGCTTAGACACCTTGAAAAGTTTCAATGGCGATCCAACGCTGGCCAATGCCTGTCGTGAGGTACTGAAGTATTATAAGAAGATGGCAGAGACTGATGTGCCCAAACTCACAGATTTCTATCTGAAAGAAGAGAACTTCACTAAAACGAAGAAGTCGTTTGATGCAAAGGCGGCTAACAGTCGTACCAAAGAAGATGTGGATACGTTTAATAAAACTGTGAATGAATACAACGAAGCGGTGAATAACTTCAACAAAACAAACAATGCGGTGAACAAAGAGCGCACGCAAGCAATAAGTACCTGGGAAGCGGCGCAGAAGAAGTTTGCGGATGTGAATATGCCGTATTATAAGGGGTAGATTCTTACTGAAATAAGAAGTAGGAAGTAAGAGGTAAGAAGTATGAGGTAAGAGGTTTGTGAATCTCTTACCTCTTATTTTTTGTGGAAATGGGAGTGAGGAAATCGTTGTAGAAGTTGATTGCCAGTGAAATGCGATATGGATGTTTGTTTGTAAGGTGTGTAATGTATTGAAGGACAGTTGTTTGACAGGGGTTTAACTCACTTTTCTTCGGGATTTGTTCGGGTTTCTCTTAGGTAAAGACCCTGTTTTCTCCGGGAAAACCAAAACAAATCCCGAACATGATAGCGTGTAGAGCAAGTGCAGACCCGAAGAAATGGTAGCGTAATGGCGTCGGAATGGTAGTCATATTGCCCTGGGGATGGCCTTGAGACGCTACTGGTACCCTAGTGCGCCAGGCAATCCTCAGGCAATGGTTAGGCCATCCCCAGGCTATCCAAGGCAATACCTCTGGGATGTGACGACCACATTTCACTTACATCTTATTTTTTAAGACCCTCCTGCGGAATAACAATCAGCAGATCAGCGAACGGAAGTACCCATACCATGTTGCCCGGCTGAAAGCCGGTACGCTGTAACCATTTGCCGCGCAATAATATTTCTGGCACAATAGTACAAGGGCAGGGACTGTGCGCGTCATTGGACTGAAAGCGTTCGTTGATTTTTATGCTTCTTATGATTTTCTTTAAGTAGTATCCATTGTGGCGGATAATATGTAAAGAATCGCGTACACTGCCATTGGAGATTGATTTCATTATAAATTCAGCGGCCTCCCATGTTTCGTCTTCGGTTGCAAGAAGGGGTACAGGTTGTGATATTGATTTGCTCATAATTAATAAAGCTCTTTAGGTGATAGAAGATGTTTACAGTTCAGTGCTACTAATTAGAGCTTTATTAATATCTGCGGTTATGGGTTGAATATTTAGCAAAGTAATGGAGCGCTTTCTTTCTACATTATTCTGTGGCCGCATACTTTATCCGGTTTGGGGAATATTTTATTCTGCAGAATTTACCTGGGTTTTCATAACTTCAAAAAATTATATTTGTAATCTAACTCTAACGGTATGGCCATTTCAACACATCAGGGTGAGAATATTAAAAGTATACGCGAAATAAGAAAAATGAAGCAAGAAACATTAGCAGAATTGATGGGTGACGATTGGAATCAGAAGAAAATATCATTGCTGGAGGCTAAGGAAGAAATCGAACCTGCAACTTTAGATCAGGTAGCAAATGCTTTAAAAGTGCCTGTTGAGTCAATTAAAAACTATGACCCCGAGGCCGTGATTAATTTCATTACCAATAACTTTTCTTTCCACGACAATAGTGTGAACCAGGGTGGTGGTTCAACTAATAACTATTGTAACTTCAATGCTTTGGATAAGTTTGTAGAGGCAATGGAAGAAAACAAGAAATTGTATGAACGATTGTTACAGGCTGAGCGGGAGAAGGTGGAGCTGGTGAAACAAATGCTAGGGAAAAAATAATTTAATTTAAATTATACATGGTGCTTGTATATGCTGATATTGAACTGATTAATGGAGGTGATCTGGAAATGGCACGTCGAAGCTTATTGGATTTTGATGAAGGTAGTACGGTTTAAAAACCGGCAAACTACTTGCAGAGCTATGGTATTGGCTGATGATACAGAGCCTTTACTCGGAGCCAGGCAGGAGCTTATAGTGCATCCTGATCATCCATACTTTGCGCAGATGAAAATAAAATGAAACAAAACTTGCCTTTTTTTATCATGTACTCAGTTAATGCAGAGACTGTTTTGTCATTTTTAAAGGGCATTGGAGGGGTTATTTTAGGATTGATATTGGTAATCTTTGTGAGATTTTTTTTGAGTTTATGTCAGGGGTATTTGAATAAATTAATAGAAAACAGGAAAAGGAAGAACATTGAAGAGAAATATGATTTCTTAAAAGAGAAGATAGTGGAGCAAAGACTGTATATAAAGATAAAGTTCAAAGACTCAGATCAATTGGGTTTATTGCAGGAGCATTTAAAAAAGCTGGAATTAGAAGAGTTAAAAACTGAAATTGATAAAATTGAAGAATTGAAAGCAACGAATTAATATTTATGATCAATTTTTTGAATAACCGAACGCGCATTTTAACCCCGGTAGCATATTGAAGTTTATTATAAAAGGCAAAAGTTAAAGCTCTGATTAATTTATAACTCATAAATTAATCACCATGACCTCCGAAGCTATCGTCGACTTTCTCACCCCTTCACCTCCCAACATCATTTGCGAATACCTTCACTTTTTTAAAAAAAGTGTACCTGGTACAATATGCATTTCCCAATTCAATCGATCTATAGAGTTGGAAATAATAAGCATGCATGCCATAATCTTACCAGGAATATTAAAGAAGTTGTTTTTAGGTATGCAACAAAAAAGCCCGGCAAAGCCGGGCTAATATTATAGGGAAGCGCTTTCAAACTGCGGGAATAAACCTCTGCCCAATTTGTTCTACTTCCCTTTACTTTATCTTAAGTGCCTTTAGTCTTGTACAAATATAACATTTTTCAATGATTGCATACTATAAAGTTAATTCACAATATACACCTGCCGAAAGGTTCCTGGCAGAAAAAATTATAGAACTGGTTTATTATAAAACGCTTGACTCCCATAGGGTCAGGCTAAATAATCCGAAAGGGATCTTGCACGAAATTAAATATGTATTACGAGATTGGCATGCCAATAAGATTAAACACTTCGATAAAACAATCAGACCCGTTATTCTTGAAACATTACAACTATTAAAAAATGATACTGCACTGGTATATGGTAGAGTGAATAAATCCTATTTCCACGGATTATTAGGAGGATGTTCGGATAAGAATTATTTGCACTTATACCATGCAACTAATCTTGTTTTAGAAGCCAATAAAAATTATTTGGAGCGTCTTTTTGAGCTTATTGAAGCTGAGATCAATAGAATTAACACTATAGGTTCTACACCATTTGATGTTTCTGAGCTTTTTGTACTCAATACGCTTGTAGATTACTTAGGTACGGAATTAATAAATTATGGATTTTCTAAGGGGTTTTTATATGCCGAGCTTACCCATTTGTTTAGTGATGCTACGGCTAATCATTTTCAAGATGCATTTAATAATTTTAAACTGCTTGGTAGGGGGGAACAGGAAGATTTTATTGTGATTTTCCGATTAAATAAAATTGCAGGCAAAACTAAAAACATTGATTTAAAATCAAAACTTGAACTGGCAAAAGAGGAAAAGGAAAAGTATGTACTAATCAACAATAAATCAACCGAGTTTTTTGCAAAAGGGGAAGATGATTCTTATTATTTGAAAATAAATTTAAAAGGATGGGATTACTTGTCCGTAATAGAAAAGGCCAAGAAGGAATTATTTTCAACAATGGACATTTTGCATTTAGGGTTTCCAGACAATCCATTTGATTTTTACAAAAAGTGCCTGGTTATAGGATCGCAAAGAGGGCCATATGCCAACGTTCTACCTGTCAGCTATATTCCAGATGGATACTATAAAAATAATCAGGACCTCTATGATTTTCTGCAAGAAAAGATTACAAGGCTATCGGAGAAAAGAGAAATTCAGCGGGAGTCATTACAAAAAATTATTTCTGCGTTCAGGCATCTTCGATTAGGGAGGGATGCAGATGAATTAGAACAAAAATTTATTAATTACTGGATTGGCCTCGAATATATATTTTCAAACTATGACATTAACGACAATACCATAACCAGACTGAAGGAATACTTTATTCATGCCCATTCTATTGCTTATATAAAAAGAAATCTGACAGAATATTGCCAGGATATTCGAAGACTAAAGCTAAGTAAGGCAATACCTGATTTTGGTTTTAGCCTTCAATTTCTGACAGAGGTGTCTACCTTTGATTATATACTGCATAACTATTCTATTTCTCATCCTTTACTGTCGTTTCGGGCGTATTCCTATAAAAAATTTATTACAGACAAAAGTGAAATTGAAAGGTTAATATCTAAACACAGAAGTAATCTCGAGTGGCACCTGACTCGCTGTTACCGAATTAGAAATGAAATAGTGCATGACGCTGCAATTCATCTGAATATTGAATCCATTACGGGAAACCTTAAATATTATTTGACATTTATTCTAAACGGCCTTATTTCATACTTAGATGATATGCCTGTTGATGTTAACATGAATGGCTTTGTGTCAATTGAAGATTACTTTCTCTTACAGGAAATAAGATATAACAGTCTGCATAAATCCGGATTTAAATTGGATCAATTGATTGAAGAAACCAGTGCGACAGAGATTTTTGGATAGTGAAGTAAAAACGAAAAACGATTGATCAACTTCTTAATTTCTTACCCTTACTTCCTGCTTCTTACATCGGATTTTATTCCCCCGGCCTATACCTCCGCTCCGCATGCTTCAACACATCTTCCTTATAAAACAACACCTCCTTAAATATCCCCTTCGTATACATCTCGGCCTGATCACCGAAGTGTTTGGAGTTAGGGTCACCGCATTCACCACCGGCAAGCAATGATTTTGCTTTCACTTTCTTACCAAATTCAACCGCACAGATAAAACTGTTACCATTGTAGCCATATCTTTTTATAGAACCATTGGGGTACCGGCTCACGAAGGATGGTAAACAACCCCAGGTACTGGCTGCCATTCCCACAGGCAGGCTGGGTTTGTTGTCGTCGTATGTTTCCTGCAGGTTGCCGGTCAATCGTTGATAGCGGTTAATATCGCCCCAGGGCGTTTTCCAGGCGCCGTATCGGGTGGTCAGGTCATTAACGACAGAAAGCAGGTTACTGGTTAATTCAGCAGCTGAGGCGGTTTGGGCATAGGTGTGCACCCGGGTTACCAGGTCAGTCGCCGCGCTATTTACCCGAACCTGGTTGATTAGCGGTAACAATCTTTGGATCCACTCAATGGCCAGGGTAGTAGCAACAGAGGAAACGCCTGCTTTAAGGTCCCAGTTTTTTAAGATACTGATGGGCTCGGCCAACCTTGTATATACAGAATCGCTTTTTGACAGGCCTTTTTCATACCCATTAATGAGTGCGGGGATCAGTTCTTCAAATGCTGAAAGGGTAGTATTGTAACTGTTGGCAATGATAGAATCAATAGTGAACTTTTGTGCCCTGGCTAGTAGGCGTGCAGCAGTGATGCCACGGAAGTTTTCCGGCTCGGTTGACATATACGCCGGATACTGTTCTTTTTTCGGACTGCTACTACCCGAAGCAGTAAACGGCGTGGAATTACAATTCTGGATAAATCCACTGGCCGGGTTATACAGGTGAATGGTTTCATCCAACGTATGCAGGCCCTTCCAGTCAGTGGCTTTGGTAGTGCCATCAACGGGTTGGTTCCAATCGTAAGCAGTATCGCGGCGCGGAATGAAATTGCCATGCCAGTAGGCGATGTTCCCTTTGTCGTCTGCAAATACAGTGTTATTCGAGCAGTTCGATAACAACTCCATGTTCTTTTTGAAGGCTTCAAACCCATTTGCTTTGGTACGTACCCACGATTGTATCAGGGAACTCATGGAACGGTTGTTGGCCTTTACACTGATCCATTTACCGCCACGGCTGCCCATAATGGGACCATGTTGCGTGTACCAGGTATTGACGGTAGTTGTTTTTATCTGACTGCCGTCTTTGTAGCTCAGCGTTATGGCGCGTTGCTTTACCGGTAATTGTGCTTTATCGTATTGATAAAACAACTGTTTTCCCTTTTTGCTGATCGTTTCTGTATACAGATCAGATACATCTGAATATCCGGAAGTATGCATCCACCCGCAATGCTCATTGAAACCCTGGTAAACGAATAGTTGTCCCCAGGTTACTGCACCATAAGCGTTCAACCCTTCTTCGCTGATCACATGTACTTCGGGTCTGAAATAAAATGTTACATGCGGATTGATATACAAAATAGCATTGCCCGAAGCTGTACGCGATGGTGCCAGCGCAAACCCATTGGATCCGGTTGCTTCTTCGTCCTCTGTTCTTTTGGTTAGAACCGTGGTGGTGGGATCGTTGGTGTAAAATCTCTTTAATTCATCAACCGTTAACCCACCGCTTTGTATGGCTGCTATGCTGCCATCCGTCCACATTAATTGGAACCAGGGTTCAAAGCGGGTGAGCAGGGCGGGCTTTACTGCGGGATGTTTGTATAAATAAAAATTGATGCCATCTGCAAAAGCATTCAACAGTTTTTTTAACCACACGGGACTGTTTGCATAGTCGCTTTTGGCGCCGGCCGAATCTATCAGCAGCCGGGTATACAGATCAGTATACAGGTTTTTTTCGCCATACACTTCTGCATTTCGGCCTAAGATATCGATGTAGTTAGCTTCCACTCTTTTTAAATCATCTTCGCACTGGGCATACAGTAATCCAAAAACGCAATCGGCATCGGTTTTCCCATAAACATGAGGGATACCCCAGTTATCACGGATAATATTAACCTGTTTTGCCTGTAGTTCCCACCGGTTTATTTCTTCTTTGGTTTGGGCGGCCAAAGAAAGTGGGAGTAGGAGGAGTAGGATGAGCTTCATAGTATAAAGTTATTAAAAAGGCTGTTCAAAGTTCCGGGGAGAAATTACACTTCGTCCCACCATTTGCCCTGAGCCGTCCCAACAGTTTCCGAAGCCCGTCCCATTTTGGGTTTACCAATGCGGGTATAGGGTATCTTTGTATTCGTATACGGCAGTTCTTTGACTTATGGGAATAATTTAATTGGGTTGAACCTTCGCTGGCCCATATAAGGGAATTCCACTTCGTACGCCGGTATGTTTCCCATTCTCAACAACCAGCTGACCATTTACCAACACATAATAAAAACCGGTTGAGTATTGGTGTGGTTGTTCAAACGTGGCATGATCACTCACGGTTTTATCATCAAAAATTACGATATCGGCTGCCATGCCTTCTTTCAATAGCCCCCGGTCTTTTAGCTGGAACTTTTGTGCTGCCAGTGAGGTCATTCGGCGGATGGCTTCTTCCAGGGTGATCACCTTTTCTTCGCGCACATACCTGCCCAGCACCCGCGCATTGGTGCCATAGCCCCGGGGATGCGGCATGCCTTTACCCGGAACCGGAACACCGGCATCGGCGCCACTCATACAAAAGGGATATTTCATGATGTATTTTACATCATCCTCATTCATGCTGTGGTACACCATCTGGGCACCGCCTTTCTCCACCATATCCATTATGGTTTCGGCTTCCTGAGGGGCTTTTGATCTACGGCCCATCAGCTTGTTGATATCGGTAATGCTTTTGCCGTTATAGCTGCTGTCGGCCGGATAACTGGCCACCACACAATAGCTGTAATTTTTGAATTTGTATTGCTGCAATTGCTGCAGCATTTCTTTTTTGATCTGTGTTCTTACAACGGGATCATGCAGCCGTATTTTTAGGGAATCGTTGCCACCCGCAAATGCCCAGTCCGGCAGGCGAACACCCAGGTTGGTACTGCTGGCTGTATAGGGATATTGATCTATGGTTACATCCCAGCCTTCCAGCCGGGCCTGTTGTACCAATCCTAACGTGACGTTGCTGGTGCCCCAATTGGCTTTTCCGCCTATTTTAAAGTGCGAAATCTCCACGGGGATATTAGCTGCTTTCCCTATTTTGATGGCTTCGGTAATGGCTTCTACTGCCTGGCTTTCTTCATTCCGGATGTGTGAGGCGTAAACACCGTTGTAACGCGATGCCATCTTTGCCAGCCCAACCACTTCCTCGGTATTGGCAAATGTGCCGGGAATATAAATAAGCCCGGTGCTGAGGCCGACAGCGCCATCCTTCATGGCTGTTTCTACCAGCGATTCCATTTGTTGCTGTTCAGTAGAGGTGGGCAGGCGGTTATCGTGGTGCATAACCTGATCGCGAATGGTATTGTGCCCTACTAATGAAGCAATGTTGATGGAAGGATGCAGGCTGTCTATGCGATGAAAAAAGTTTTGCAGGTTGGAAGAAGAACCGCCACAGTTGCCGGTAATAACCGTAGTAACACCATCATAAATATAATTATCGGCAGTAGGCCATTGAAAAATGGCGCCTTCCACATGCCCGTGTACATCAATAAAACCGGGAGCAATGATCATTTTGTTGGCATCGATGATTTTAGGAGCGGCATAATCGGCGAGTTTTCCTATTGCTATTATTTTGCCATTCTTTACCGCTACATCCCCATAAAACCACGAGTTGCCGGCCCCATCAATGATGCGGCCATTTTTAATGAGTATATCACAGGCGTTTTGGCCAAGGCAGGTAGTGCCTGCAAGCAGCATACAGGCAATCAATAATTTTCTCATGGTCTCTAAATTACCAAACCATTTTTACATTTTGGGCTGCGTTTTTATGCGGGCAACAGCAGTGATGTTGCCAAATTTCCACAACCAGACAACAGGCTGGAATGATTATTTCAGCAGGTAGAGGAAAAGATATTCTTATGAAAAAGAATAATATCTTATACCAGCTGCTGACCGGTATTGCCATCTATGGATGCATGTATTGCGGAAATGGTGGTGAAAATAAAGGCACAGCGGGATCTGATTCAACTAACAATATAAGCGATTCAATGAATGCGGTGAATCATGTTGACCCTTCCAACTCTTATCCGCAACCGCCGGTTACCGGTAGTAACCAGGACAGCAGCCGTACAAAAGATTCAAGCAGCAAATTGAAGGACACCCAAAACAGGCCAGGGTATTGATAACTAATTTACTTACTTCATGGTTGGTTTTGTATAAAAAAGAAGGAGCTGATGTGATGCCCCTTCTTTTTTTATTTGTTGAAATAAGTGTTAGCCTAATGATTTGAGCCATTTTACCAGGTCATCGCGGGTTTTACCCGTTTTTTCCTGCATACGGCCTATCCATTCATCATCTTTCCCTTCTTCATATTTGATATCATCGTCTGTTAGGTCACCAAAGGCTTGTTTGATCTTACCTTTCCACTTATTCCAGTTGCCTTTAATTTCTAATTTATCCATAATCTGGTGTTTGGTACATCAGTTAAAAACATGTGCCAGCATTTGTTCTATTGGTGCTTAAGCTTATTTTTGCCAAAAAAGGGACAGATTGAAACAGAACATCCAGGCTATTTTCTTTGATATTGATGGCACCCTGATCACCACCCAAAAAGCTGTATCCAAAAATGTAACTACTGAAATACAACGAGTTCAACGTGTTTACAAAACACCCATGTACTATATTTCAGCCCGCATGCCCAAAGGGATCAATACGGTGGGCAGTCAGCTGAAATTGAATGAGCTTGTTATAGCCTATACCGGGGCGCTTATTTTGGATAATAATAAAATCCTTAGAGAATCTCACATTACTCCGGACATCAGTTCCAGAATTATAAAAGATGTGACGGATGCCAATATAGAATATGTAGGACTTTATTCTTATAACAACTGGTATGTGAATGGTGATAATTACTGGACGCAAAGAGAGATCCTGGGAACAAAGGTGCAGCCCGACAGAATGGATATAAAAGATTTTACCCCGGGAAATATCCATAAGATCATGCTGCGCGATACGCCTGAAAAGATCAGCGTGATCGATGAAAAATTACGCGCTCATGGCGACGTGAATGTTTTCAAAACAAGGGATACCACCCTGGAGATCTTTGATACCTCCTGCTCAAAAGCGGTTTCAGTAAAGTTTATGTCCGCCCATTTTAATATCCCGCTGCAGGATATGATGGCCATTGGCGATAGCGAAGGAGATAAAGAAATGATCCAAACGGTGGGGTACGGAATTGCAATGGGAAATGCGGAGGAATCAATAAAAGAAATTGCTTTCGATGTTACTACTTCTAACGATGACGATGGAGTAGCCAATGCCCTGAAAAAGTACTTTCCATAGGGATAACGACCTGTAAGGTCCATCATTTGAGCCAGAATAAGTATTAGGCTTAATTGGACCTGACAGGTCTGGTGCTTCTTACAATAAACCCGACCTGTCAGGATCGCATAAACCCACTGGTCGTTCAGCACTCAATGGCGAACCTTACAGGTCTGACTTTTTAATCAGTTGTTGCGCCTTTTTCCCCTATAAACCATTGTTCTTTATTTCTGAACAATACGTTGAAGGTGGTTAATGAACCATAGATGCGGGTAATGTATTGTTGCAGGTTCACTTTGTCTTCATCACTTAATACTTTATGTGCATTGATCTGTTGTTCCAGCACGCGCAGGCGATCGCGCAGCATCACTATTTTATGAAAGAAGACATCGATGGGCACTTCTTTGCCTTTCTGCGTTTTATCGGCCGGTTGTAGAATCATGAGGCCGTTTTTCCAACGGTCGCCAAGGGGAACAATTTCCTGAAAACCGCCCCACAGGCGTAAGACCTTCAGCAGCGATGCTTCTACTTCACTGTTTGTTTCTATTTCTTCCGTAACATTTTCCGGAATGATCTCTTCCAGGCTGCTGTCGTTTTTATCGATCTCTTTAATGCCATGATGTATGAACGAGATCAGGTAGGTTGCGTACCTGATACCTACAATTACACCGGGGCCATGTTGCCGGTGTTGTAAACGCGTGCCGATGCCGAGGTTAAGTTGATCCATATTGCAATTTACTAATCGTGTTTGAAAATTGATCGGGGCGTTACAATCTATTTGATCTTCAAATGGGGCACCTTACGTTTATTGAAATACATCAGCACGTCTGTTATCTTTCCATTACCATCACGTTCAAACTCCAGCTGGCAGTTGGACTGCTTCGTAAAGAAGAAATCTTTCTTTTCTTCAAAGAATTTATAAGGTTGTCCGTTATTAAAGACGGCCTGCAGTTGATTGTCTTTAACGGTAACATCAATAACAAAACCGGCGGTACTGTCCATTTTATAGGTGCCGGTGTATTGGGGTAATGCAGCGGGGTTCGATCTAACAGCTACCCTGGGAATATAATAGACGGTGCTGGACCCTTCATAGATCTGTAAAAGAGGCACGGCAATAGCATTCAGTTCAGCATCAGGATTTTTATTGCTACCATAATCGTTACTGAGTACAATAATGCAGCTGTTGTCTTTCAAGCCACGAGACATCAGGGAACTAAAACCCATGATACCACCAGTATGGCCCAGGTTTTTCCCTTGTGGCCAGTCTCTTACATACCAGCCATAGCCATAACCTCCCTGGTAAGCCGTATAAGCCTCTTCCTGCGATTGTTGACTGATAATACGATTTTCCATTAATGCCTTATGATACCGGAACAGATCGCCTGCTGTTGTATAAATGCCACCGGCGGCATAAGCAGCGCTGGAATCTGCTATCCGGCCCGGGATATGTACACTGTCATTCAATACATCGTAGCCAATTGTTTTATAGAGGCTTTGCAGATTTTTCCAATCAAATCCTGAATGCATCATGCCGGCTTTGTTGAAGATGATGTCGCGTACGTTTTGTTCATAGGGCTTGCCGGTTACTTTTTCAATTAGGTAACCAAGTACAAAATAATTGGAATTGCTGTAATTGAAATCGCTGCCAGGCGAAAACTCCAATGGCCGCTCTTTTATGTAATTCCAGAAGTTTTTTTGGGTGTATGGTCTGAAGGCGATGGATTCAAAGAAATGGTCCTGGTTGCTGTATTCTGTAATGCCGGATGTATGGTTTAGCAGGTTTTTTATAAGGATCTTATACCCGTTTGTATATTCCGGAAAGTATTTACTAAGATTATCGGTCAGTTTTAATTTACCCTGTTCCTGCAAATACAAAATCACTACTGCGGTAAATGATTTGGTAAGGGAACCAATGCGGAAAAGCGAATTGGTGTCGTGGAGTATATGATGGTCATAATCACGCCAGCCGTATCCCTTTGCAAGTAAAATGCTATCGTGACGTGTTGCCAGTATAACGCCGTTGAAGAGTTTGGCCTTGTAAGCGGCGTCCATGTATTCTTCCAGCTTTTCAGCGGTAGTTTGGGCGCGTAAGGCCTGGATTAAAAAGAAGGCAGGAGCCAATAAGTATAATGGTTTCATGATAAGAATTAGTTTACTGTAAGAAACTCATTCTTGCCCTTATTGGTCCTGCCCCGCAGGTTAATTAAAACCTAAAACCGGTTAAATATTACAGTTACTTTTTATAAAATTCGTAGGTAGTATATTCCACATAATCGGCCGACATGGTTACCGACTTCACTTTGCCATTGGAAGTAGTAAATGGCCATTCTTTTATCCCATACTCCGGTTCACTAAAGGTGGCCAGAAAGCGGTTGCCGCCCAATGCTTCCAGGGTGGCAAAACGACCCTTATGATGTTCAAAACGTGCAATGAGTTTTCCGTTTTCCAATGCAATGGTCATTTTACCATATACACTATCCTGATAATTACCGGCATAAGCAGGAACAGGCAGGGTAGTGGCTGGTTTCATGGCAATGGTATCCCGTTTTTCCTGTAACCATTGCTTATCTTCCTGTTCCCCTTTTTCAGATGCAGTTATCCCTTCCTGGCTATAATTATGATAAGGCAAACCCAGGTAAGCATCCAGGATCTCGTCTCTTAAGTTCTCATAAAAGTTGTTGGAGTCGGTATTTGTTAACACGATTATACCCAGGTTTTCCTCCGGTACCAGCGTTACACTGCTTACAAAGCCGTTAGCGCCTCCGGTATGCCAGACGATCTTTCTGCTATTATGATCATGTAAAAACCAGCCTAGTCCATAAGTTAAAAAATGCGCTTTGTTGAACCGGGCGCTTACATTACTGATTATTGAATTGGATGACCAGGTTTGTGTTCTGGCTTCTGTGGGTATAACCTGTGTGTTGTTGTATTTTCCATCATTCAATAAAGCCATTACCCAATGGCTCATATCATTTATGCTGGAAGAAATGCTGGTAGCCGGCGCCAGATTGTCCAGCCTGCCGTAATATGTTTTTTTCAGCACGCCCTGTTGCACCGTATGACCGGTTGCTTTATTGGCAGCGGTATGTATATCCTTTGCCAGGGCCAGCGTATTGTTCATGCCCAATGGAGTGAACAGGCTGTCTTTAAGAAACGCAGCCCACGAATGACCGGTAACTTTTGGTATAATGTCACCGGCTGTTAAAAACGAAGCGTTGGAATAACCCCAACGGCTACGATAACTGTACAATGGTTTTATGCGACCGAGTTTTTCCCGTACTTCTGCTGCGGTTAGATCTGAATCCCAAAACATAAAGTCGCCCTGAAAGGTGGCGAAACCCAGCCGGTGCGAAAGCAGGTCGCGAATACTTGCTTCTTTGGTAACCCATGGATCGTATAGTTTAAAATCGGGTAACCATTTTATAACGTGATCATCCAACGATAATTTTTTATCGGTTGCCAGCATGGCCAGCGCGGTAGCAGTAAAGGCTTTTGTGTTGGAGCCGATCATGAACAGGGTGTTTTCATCTACCTTATCTGCAGCGCCCATTTCTTTAACGCCGAATCCTTTCATCACTACCACTTTCCCGTCTTTTACAACACAAACGGCCAGGCCGGGTATTTGCCAGTTTTTCAGGGCATGTTGCACATAGGTTTCCAAACTGTCTTTGATAAACGAAGGGGACTCCTGGGCAAAGCTGGTTGTCATAAATAACAAACAGCCTGCTAACAGGGTGTTACGGATTTTCATGGTTGTAAGGTTTGTTAAGGTAAATGAAAGTGCCTGATGCTTAGTAATTCATGGCCTGGTATACCATTACTTTGTACAGGTTACCCAGGTTGCCCCAGCTGGTGGGCCAGATATTACGATATACCAAGGCGATCAGTTTTTCTTTTGGATCAACCCAATAGGTGGTGTTGAACATCCCGCCCCATTCAAAGGTGCCTTCCTGCGTAGGTAATACGGCGCTGCCTCTTTCGGTGGTAATACCAAAGCCAAGACCGAATTTATTAGGCCCGCGGCTGAGGTCACCGATCTGATTCATCGTCATCATGCGCACACTGTTATGGCTCAGCAGGCGTTTGCCATTGTATTCACCGCCATTCAACAACATTTGCAAAAAGATGGCATAATCATATACCGTTGAAGAAAGGCCGGCACCGCCTGAATAGTAGGTACCATTCATGTTGGGATAATCGCGGTACATTTCTCCATACAGGCTTAATTTCTCTGGCATTTTCACCGGCAGTTTGGTATTGGTGTCTTCGGTGTACATCATGGCCAGTCTGTTTTTTTTATTTTCAGGCAGGTAGAAATAGGTATCCTTCATACCCAGTGGGTCGAAGATGCGTTTCTGAAAGAAGTCTTTCAGGTTCATGCCCGATACTAACTCAACCAGGTAACCCAATACATCGTCGTTTAATCCATACGTCCATTTTTCACCGGGTTGATGAAACAGGGGCAGGCCGCCGAGTATTTTCATTTTATCGGCCAGTTTAAACTCGGGTATGCCAATACCGCCTACTACTCCGGCTTTATAATAGATGTTTTTGGCTTCTGTAGTACCTATCTGTGCATAACCCAATCCACTGGTATGCGTTAGCAGATCGCGGATAGTGATCTCTCTTTTAGCTGGAACCGTGGTATAGGTTGTATCTGCCTTGTTGTACTTATCCAACACTTTTGGGTTCTTAAACTCGGGAATGAAAATGGAGATAGGATCATCGAGCATGAATTTGCCTTCTTCATACAACATCATTACGGCTACGCTGGTAATGGCTTTTGTTTGGGAGGCGATGCGAAAGATGGCATCTTTTTGAAGGGGAGCTTTGGTGTCGAGGTCGTTATAACCAAAGTTTTTATAATATACAATTTTGCCATCATGAACGACCATGGCGACAGCGCCGTTCATCCGGCCTTTGTCGACATATTCTTTCAGTACGGTATCGATGCGGGTTAATCGTTTTGTCGAAAAACCGCCGGCTTCGGGTGTAGCCGCCATTGTAAGTACCGGATGGGCGTTTTGGGAAAAGGAAATGGTAGCGAGGAACAATAGGGCAATTGTACTAACAATCTGTCTCATCACTTTCGATCATGTTTAGTGACGGAAGTTAGTAAATAGTTACCAGTTGCAGGTTTCAGGTTGCAGGTTTCAGGGAGTTAAAAAGCAGGAAATGTTGAATAAAGATGTGAGGAAAGGTAGTTAGTTAACATTGGAAGTTGATGGAATGAATAAAGTGTGAAGCAAGGCAAATTCGGCGACTGGTAACCGGCAACTGGCGACCGGTAACTTGTAACCTGAAACTTGTAACCTGTAACGGCCCTTACTATAACGTAACAACCAATCTACCTGTCAATTATCTTCCTTGCGCAATTCACCCATTATCTGTTTCCACTTCATGAATCTATCATAGCATTGTTTAATGTACGATTGCAATTCGTAGTCGGTGGCTGTTTCAACCAGTACCAGATCGGGTCTGTAGCGGACCATAAAAGTGTCCAGCTCGGCGCCTTTGAGCTGGGTAAGCCGGATAACGAGTGCCCGGCTGAAGCGGTGGTCAATATATTTATCTTTTTCCTCTGCTACCAGCCGGTCGCGGAAGTTGGCCATCCGCCGGTTCTTTTTGAAGTTGAATACATCAACGAGCTGGTCGAGGTCAACACCCACAGCGGCGTTTTGGGTATTGGGGTGAACGATGCCAAGCCCGGGCTTTTTGTAGTTGAAAACCTTGGCATATTCTTCCCGGTTGGCGAGTGAGTCAAGGTGGTAATTGCGTTGTTTTACCATAATGGGCCTCAGCTCGGTAACATTTACGTGCAGGGAAATTTCGAAATTCTGCTGGTTGGGAATGGCAACCACGGGGTATTTGGGAGTGCCTTTGTTTAAGTAAGAGAACCAGATCGAGTCGGATTCCTTAACATATATAGTATACCGGCCCAGCGAGTCGGTTTGGGTCCCTGAACCACCGGTACTTATCACACTTACTCCCACCAGGGGCACCTGTTGGGTCATGTCGAATACTTTACCTTTAACCTGCACCTGCAGCTGGCTAAAGCCAGCGAGAGAACCGGAAACCAGTAAGATTAATAATATGTACCGCTTTAAAGTCAAGTTTCGGGGGGTTTAAGATTGTGATATTATGCAAGAAAACGATAAAAATCTGCTCTGTAGATTTATTTAACACGATTTTGCAGGTCTTCAATCACTTTTTCTACGATAACGGGGTAATGCTCGTGTTCCAGTGCATGAATTTTCTGTGCCAGCGAATCGGCGGTATCGCCGGCTTCAATGGTACAACGGGCCTGGAAGATCAATTGACCATGGTCATATAATTCATCGACATAATGGATGCTGATACCGCTTTCGGTTTCTTTGGCAGCAATTACTGCTTCATGCACAAAACGGCCATACATGCCTTTGCCGCCATAATTTGGCAACAGGGCCGGATGTATATTAATTATGTGTTGAGGAAAGGCCTTAACTAATTGAACAGGGACTTTCCATAAAAATCCTGCTAATACAATAAAATCAACATTATGTTGTTTAAGTTCCTCGACGTAGGCATTGCCTCTGAAGAATTGTTCTTTTTCTATTAACAAAGAAGGGATCTTTTCATTTTGGGCAATAGTTAATACGCCAGCGCCTGGTTTGTTGCAAACGATTAATGCTATTTTAATTTGGGAATGCTTCTGGAAATAATCGATCAGCTTTTGAGCATTCGATCCTGCCCCCGATGCAAAGATGGCGACGTTAATAGTCTGCATATTATTAATTATCTACGTTATTAGTTCTTGGTTTGGTTAAGAAGTTAACACTATCCTTCGATCTGTTACCGATCAGTTTCATGCGTTGCAAAATTGCCGGTAATGGCAAAGACACACAGTTTGAAAAAAGCTGGGTGGCATTGACGCGTCATTTTTGTTTCAATGGATGAAACGAACGCAAAAGTGCAGGAAATATTTGGGGTGAAGAAAAGTCAATTTTATCATCAGTTTACGAGATGCGAAACTTTAGTTGTCAACTTGACAAAAGCATGACATTTCTGACTGAACCATTTTAGCGATGGGGGTAAAATCGGCTGAAACCCACGCCCAGCCTACATTAAAAAAATTTTAAACAGGTTGTGATTTTGTTAATTTCCTGACTTATTTTTGCACCCAATTCGGGAAATTTTTCCACATAATTTCATCATATCCAGCAATATGATTGATCATAGAGCAACAGTTAAGCGAATCCTCTTCAGTGCATTGTTCTTTTTATTATTGTCGGTCGGAAACAAGTTATCAGCTCAGGACGGAAAGGCGATTTTCCAAAATAATTGCGCCTCATGTCACTCTGTTTTCAAAGATCTGACTGGCCCTGCATTAGGAGGTGTAACATCACGTGGCCCCTGGACCGACCATAAAAAATTGTATGAGTGGGTTCACAATCCGTCTAAGTTCATGGCTTCAGACCCGTATACAGCAGGGTTGAAGCAGAAGTTTGGCGGCGTAGTAATGACTTCTTTTGATGCATTGTCTGAGAAAGAGATCGATGCCGTTATCGACTACGTAGAAAAAACTTTTAAAGCCGGTCCTCCAACATCCGGTCCACAAGGCACACCTGGTGCCGGTGGTGCACAGGTTATCGACGAAAAAGACAATTCCATTTTATATGGAGTGTTGACCCTGATCCTTGCGGTAGTGGCCCTGATCATGCTGCAGGTGAACAGTAATCTTAAAAAACTGTCCGATGATAAAGATGGTCTTCCTTCTTACGAGCCCATCCCATTCTATCGCAACAAATCTTACATCACTATATTAGTACTGGTGTTGTTTGTAATAGGCGGTTTTTATATAGTGAAAGGCGCGATCGGTTTAGGCCGCAGCCAGAACTACCAGCCAGAGCAACCTATCTTCTACTCCCATAAAGTACACGCTGGTGTAAACCAGATCAACTGTTTGTACTGTCATGGTGGTGCCATGGAAGGCAAACATGCCAATATTCCTTCAGTGAATATTTGTATGAACTGTCACATGACCATCAGCGAATACAGTGGTACTGCAGGTAAACTGTTCCGTGAAGACGGTACAGAGGTAAACGGTACAGATGAGATCAAAAAGATCTATGCAGCTGCCGGTTGGGATCCTGCTAAAAAAGCGTATAAAGAAAACGCCGGTCATGAAATTGCCTGGACTAAAATCCACAACCTGCCCGACCACGTATTCTTCAGCCACGCTCAACACGTGAATGCCGGTAAAGTACAATGTCAAACCTGCCATGGTGAAATCACCAAAATGGATGAGGTTAAACAATTTGCTGACTTAAGCATGGGTTGGTGTATCAACTGTCACCGTACAACTAAAGTTAACTTTGGTGGCAAAAGCGGTGAAGAAGGCAACAAGTTCTATAGTATCTACGAGAAATTCCATGATGATCTGAAGACTCACAAGAAAGTGAATGAATTTGGAGATACTATAACAGTTGCAGCAGTAAGAGACAGTATAACTGTAGCAGATATCGGTGGTTTAGAGTGCCAAAAGTGTCACTATTAATATAGCGTACACCGATTGGCTAAGTGTAAAATGAATCCTAAATCCGCCTGCCAACAGCAGGTGCTCAATTTCTCAAATTCTCAAATCAATAGATAAATGGCTAATAAAAAGTACTGGCAGAGTTTCGGAGAGCTCAACAACAGTGAGGCCTATGAAAAGTCGATTTCAAACGAATTCAAAGAAGACTTACCGTTTGAAAGTGCAGATAAAAAAGGATTGGATGTCAGTCCTGCCTCTCGTAGAGACTTTTTGAAATATCTTGGTTTTAGTACAGCAGCGGCAATCGTTGCGGCCAGTTGCGAAACTAAAGTTAGAAAGGCGATCCCGTATGTGAACAAACCACAGGATATGGTGCCTGGTGTTGCTGATTACTATGCTACTACTTATGTAAGTGGCGGTGAAGCAATTCCGGTTGTTGCCAAAGTACGTGACGGACGCCCCATTAAACTGGAAGGTAATACCCTGTCTACATTCACAAAGGGCGGTTCTTCTGCCCGTATGCAGGCATCGGTTCTCGATTTATATGATACAGCCCGTTTAAAAGGGCCTTATGCTAATAACTCTGCTACCGCTATCGATGTAGTTGATCGCGATATCAAAGGTGCATTAGCTGGTTTAGGCGGTGGTCAGCTGGTATTATTAACTTCTACCATCACTTCACCTTCTGCCAAACAGGTTATTGCAGAATTCTTAGCTAAATATCCCAACAGCAAGCACGTTCAGTACGATGCCATTTCTTACACCGGCATTTTGCTGGCAAACGAAGCTACCTTCGGAAAACGTGCTATTCCTACCTACAATTTCGGCAATGCTCAAACCATCGTGAGCCTTGGTGCCGACTTCCTGTGTACCTGGTTAAGCCCTGTTGAGTTTCAACATGGCTACAGCAAAAACCGTAAGGTGCATGAGAAGAATGTGGAAATGAGCAAACACTTCCAGTTCGAAAGCATGATGAGCACTACCGGTGCATCTGCCGACGAGCGTTTTGTACACCGTCCATCTGAAGCTGGTATCGTTGCAGCTGCTTTGTTAAGCGCTGTAAATGGCCAGGGTGCTACAGGTGTAACCGGTAAACTGAAAGAAGGTATTGAAAAAGCTGCTAAAGAACTGGTTGCCAATAAAGGCAAAGGCCTGGTTGTTAGCGGTAGCAATAATACACAGGTACAGATCATTGTAAACGCTATCAACGAAGCCATCGGTGCTTATGGTTCTACCATCAGCTGGGGTAACCCCATCCTGATGCACCAGGGTATTGACAGCGAAATGGTTTCCCTGGTTCAGGATATGGAAGCTGGCCGCGTAGGAGCCCTGCTGATCTACGGCGCCAACCCATCTTACGAATATTTCGACGCAGAGCGTTTCAATAAAGGTTTGAAATCAGTTAAACTGTCTGTTTCTTTCAACGACAGAAAAGACGAAACAACTGAATTGTGTAAATACGTTGTACCAGCTCCTCACTTCCTCGAAAGCTGGGGTGATGCAGAACCTAAAGCAGGTATCATAAGCCTGATACAACCAACTATCAACCCGCTCTTCAATACAAGACCTTTCGAAGAATCATTACTGAAATGGTCTGGTAACGCTACAGCCTGGGATGTATACCTCAAAAATTACTGGATTGCCAAATTGGGCAGTGTAGGAACATTTGATAAAGCATTGCAGGATGGTGTAATTGAAACACAGGCAATGGTTGAAGCTGCTACATTCAACGCCGCTCCTGTGGCCCAGGCAATAGCTGCTGCCAATGCCATGAAGAAAGGTGGTGAATTTGAAGTAGTGGTTTACCAGAAAGTAGGTGTAGGTAGCGGTAAACAGGCGAACAACCCCTGGTTGCTCGAGTTGCCAGATCCTATCACCCGCGTAAGCTGGGATAACTACGCTGTTATTTCTCCCGTTGTGGCTAAAAAATTCGGCATCGATCTGAACGACAGAGGATCTGCTGATAAATACGAGGTTAATACCGAAAAGCCTGTTATTAAAGTAAAAGTTCGCGGTAAAGAAGTTGAACTTCCAATCATAGTAATACCTGGTACACAGGAAAACACCATCGCTATAGCTGTAGGTTATGGCCGCAGCAAAGGTGTTGGCCGTTCAGTTGGCGCTGCCGATGGTGGTACATTAGGTAAAAATGCTTATCCATTCTTAAGCTTCAATGGTTCTACCATTGAGTGGAATGGCCAGGCTGAAATGGAAAAAACTGATAAGCTTTACAAAATTGCTCAGGGACAAACACACAACAGCTACGAAGGCCGTGAAGGTGTTATTCGTGAAGTAACTTTTGAAGAATATAAGAAAGAGCCAAATGTAATCCTCCACGAAAGAGCGAAAGAACTGGAGCATTACGGTGGCATTGAAGGCTTCGCGAAAGAAGGTACCATTTATCCCGACTATCCTGGTGAAAACAAACCTGGTATCAAATGGGGTATGAGTATCGATCTGAACAGTTGTTTTGGTTGCGGCGCCTGTGTGGTTGCCTGTCACATCGAGAACAACGTTCCTATCGTAGGTAAACACGAGGTAGCGCGTTACCATGATATGCACTGGTTGCGTATCGACCGTTACTTCAGTGGTAACCCTAACGATGCAGAAAGCATTCAAACCGTGTTCCAGCCAATGCTGTGTCAACATTGCGACAACGCGCCTTGCGAAAACGTTTGTCCGGTTGCCGCAACACACCACAGCCAGGAAGGCATCAATATGATGGCTTATAACCGTTGTATCGGAACCCGTTATTGCGCTAACAACTGTCCTTATAAAGTACGTCGTTTCAACTGGGCCGATTACACTGGCGCAGACAGCTTCCCTAACAACCAGCAACCGTTGGTTGACGAAGGTAACCTGGACGATGTAATTCTGATGATGAACGATGACCTTACGCGCATGGTACTGAACCCGGATGTTACAGTACGTAGCCGTGGTGTAATGGAAAAATGTTCATTCTGTGTTCAAAGAACCCAGGCTGGTAAACTGGAAGCTAAAAAACAAAATCGTCCGTTATCAAACGATGATGTGAAAACAGCTTGTCAACAGGCTTGTTCTGCAGACGCCATCGTATTTGGTAATGCCAACGATTCTCAAAGCTTAGTGAGCCAGGTTCGTAAACAATACAACTCACGTTTGTACCATTCACTGGAAGAAACACACACTATGCCTAACGTAAACTATCTGGCTAAGGTTAGAAACACAGCAGAGATCAGCAACGAAGGTGTATTGGGTACAATCGTAGGAGGAAGCCATGCTGAAGAAGCGCCTGCAGAAGCTGCAGCTGCTGAACACAAAGGTTAAGTTGATTAGGTAATTAAAAATTTTGGAGCTACCGTTTTCCCGACTGTCGGGATGAATAGCTAAAAGCATACAACATGTCATTAATTAGATACGAATCGCAAGTAAGACCTCCGCTGGTAGATAACGACAAGACTTATCATCAGGTAACGGAAGATATTGTGCGGCCAATTGAAGCAGCACCCTCCCGCCTTTGGTGGACCGGTTTCCTGATCTCGGTTGCGTTGTTGTGTTTTGGGGTTTACTCCATATACCGCGAGGTAACCTATGGTATTGGTCAATGGAACCTGAGTAAAACAATCGGTTGGGGCTGGGACATCACCAACTTCGTATGGTGGGTGGGTATCGGTCACGCCGGTACACTGATCTCAGCGATCCTGTTGCTGTTCCGTCAGGGATGGAGAACGGGTGTGAACCGCGCCGCGGAAGCGATGACGATCTTTGCGGTAATCTGCGCCGGTCAGTTCCCGATCTGGCACATGGGTCGTGTTTGGATGGCCTTCTTCGTATTACCTTACGCAAATACCCGCGGTCCTTTATGGGTGAACTTCAACTCACCGCTGTTATGGGACGTATTCGCGATCTCTACATACTTTACTGTATCATTACTGTTCTGGTACTCTGGTCTGTTACCTGACCTGGCTACCGTACGTGACCGCGCCAAATTGAAATGGCGTAAATATATGTACGGTTTGCTGTCATTCGGCTGGACCGGTTCTACCAAACACTGGCAACGCCACGAAAGCTTATCACTGGTTTTGGCCGGTATGAGTACACCGCTGGTATTATCAGTACACACGGTGGTATCTTTTGACTTCGCTACCTCAGTAATTCCCGGATGGCATACTACCATCTTCCCGCCTTACTTCGTAGCGGGTGCCATCTTCTCTGGCTTTGCGATGGTACAAACCCTGTTGTTGATCAGCCGTAAAGTGCTGGGCCTGCAGGACTATATTACCATGGAGCACATTGAGGTAATGAACAAAGTAATTGTACTGACCGGTTCAATTGTAGGTATTGCCTACTTAACCGAGTTGTTCATATCATGGTATGGTCAGAACCCGAACGAAGGATGGGCATTTGCGCAAAACCGCGTGAACCTGTTCAGCCCCTACGGTTGGAGCTACTGGCTGATGATGGGTTGTAACGTGATCTCTCCACAGATCTTCTGGTTCCGCAAACTGCGTCGTAACCTGGTAGTAACCTTCTTCATGTCGGTTATCGTAAACATCGGTATGTGGTTCGAGCGTTTTGTGATCATCGTTACTTCAATCTATCGCGACTACCTACCAAGTAGCTGGGCTACTTACTACCGTCCTTCTATCTGGGAGATCGGTTTCTATATGGGAACGTTTGGTTTGTTCTTTACCTGCTACTTCCTGTTCTCTAAATTCTTCCCGATTATCGCGGTGGCTGAGATCAAGCACATTCTGAAAAAGAATGGTGATAACTATAAGAGAGAACAACTGAAGTATGAGAAAGTTAGTGTGGACCAGTTCTATCATGATCAAATGTCAGAACACCACTAATCAGGTATACAGACAAACACGAAAGAATAAATAAGTCAGAATTTTTAAAATCATTATATGGCTGTTAAAAAATTTGTTGTTGGTGTTTTTACTGAGGAGGAACCATTATTTGAAGCCGTTAAGAAAGTACGCAAAACAGGTTATAAGCTGCACGAGGTATATACACCTTTCCCCATTCACGGCTTAGACCATGCCATGGGTTTGCGTGACACCAGCATTCACACAGCGGGATTTTTGTACGCTATTTTTGGTACTACCAGCATGTTGTCTTTCATGACCTGGTGTTTAACTACCGACTGGCCATGGAACATTGGTGGTAAACCACACTTTGCATTACCAGCCTGGATACCTATCACATTTGAGTTCACTGTATTGTGTGCTTGTGTGGGCATGGTATTAACTTTCTGCTACCTGTGTCAGTTAGCACCTTTTGTTAAAAAGCATCACTTTAACCTGCGTTCAACTGATGATCAGTTTACCATGGTAATTGAGTGTACTCCTAAGACAAACGAAGCTGAATTAAGTTCATTCCTCGGCGGAATAGGAGCCACTGGAATTAACGTACAGAATGCCGAAACCGGCTGGTGGTTAGGTAGATATGATAAAGATCAAAAATTGTTTGAAGGTCAAAGCGAAACTGTATCTGCATAATATCTGAATACTTTAAGATGAAAAAATTATCAATTGTTTCTGTTTTAGTGCTGGCTGTGGTAGCGTGGAGTTGCAAGGAAGACGTACGTAGAACTCCGGGTCACGTATATATGCCTGATATGGCTTATAGCCGTGCCATTGAAACCTATGCGCCCATAGATACACTCGCTAAACAGGGTATTCATTATAACCGTTTGCCGGTACACGGCACCATTAAACGTGGTGAATTGTTGCCTTTTCCATTGGATAAGGACAAAGCTGGCGATACTACCAATTATGCACAATCAGTGCATATTGCAAACCCGGTACCTGCACTGGATGCAGTACAAATGAAAGAAGCAGAGCGCTTATATCTTGTAAACTGTGGTATTTGCCACGGTACTGCACTGGATGGCAATGGCCCCCTGTACAAAGGTGGCGAAGGACCGTTCTCAGCAGCGCCAGCAAATCTCGCAGGCAACGCGAAATATGTTAATATGCCTGAAGGACAGATGTTTTATTCTGTTACTTATGGTAAAGGTCAAATGGGTAGCTATGCTTCTCAGTTGAGTACCACACAACGCTGGAGTGTAATTCATTACATTAAATCCAAGCAAGGTGGTGGCAAACAACCGGCAGCAGCAGCACCTGCAACTGATTCAGCAGCCGCAGCGAAACCTGCAGCCGCTGGTGCAGCAACTGCAGCCAAGAAACCAGCAGTAGATACATCTGCTAAGAAAAAATAACTGACACGAACACAGAACATATAAATTACTGATAATGGCTATTAAAGAATTTTTCGACATCCCCGCACGGTACAAGAACTGGTCAATGGCATTGATGGGAGTCGGCGTTTTATCTGTTATCATCGGTTTTATATTATACGGAACCGGTGAACACCATGGCGCAAGATTTTGGGGTTCCATGTTGCATAACAGCACTTACTTTTTGCTGATCACCAATGCGGCTATGTTTTTTATCTGCGCTGCTACCCTGGCCATGGGTGGTTTTCAGATAGCTTTCCGCCGTGTTTCAGAAGCCATTTCTATAGCCGTTTATCCTTTAGGAGTTATTGCGCTTGTCGTTTTAATAGCCCTTTGTGTAGTTGATCCGCACATCTACCATTGGTTACATCCAAAAGGTGATAAGATCCTGGAAGGCAAATCAGGCTTCCTGAACTCCGGATTTTACATTATCTGGACTATTCTTACCATTGGTCTGTGGATGGTTCTGGGTCGTAAAATGCGCCAGATATCACGGGAGCTGGATAATAATCCATTGCCCGATGTAGAAGCTGGTCGTCGCTATATCTTTAAGAACAGTGTTTGGGCTTCTATCTTCATCGTATGGTTCGGTTTAACTGCGATGTCAGTTACCCCATGGTTGTGGTTGATGAGTTTGGATGCACACTGGTTCAGCACCATGTACAGCTGGTACACTTTCGCCAGTACATTCGTTGCCGGTCTGGCGCTCATCACTATTTTTGTGGTGTATATGAAAAACCAGGGCTACCTGGAGTACACCAACGAAGAGCATATTCATGACCTGGGTAAGTTCATGTTTGCCTTCTCTATCTTCTGGACATACTTATGGTTTGCACAATACATGCTGATCTGGTATGCAAACATTCCTGAAGAAACCATCTATTTCAAATCACGCGTAACCAGCAATCACCACAGCGGTGCCTACACCGGACTGTACTGGTTCATGTTCTGTATCAACTTCATTGCTCCAATTTTGATCTTGATGCGTCGTGGTTCAAAAAGAAATTATACCACAGTTACCTTTATGGCAATTGTGATCATATTCGGTCACTGGCTGGATTTCTACCAAATGGTATTCGCAAGTATATCTCCTGAGCACGTAGAATTGAACCTGTTTGATTTTGGTGTAGCTGCCGGTTTTGTAGGTTTGATCATGTATTCAACTGGTAAAGCAATGGCGAAATATCCTTTGCTGGCGAAAAACCATCCGTTCATTAAAGAAAGTATTATCCATCATACCTAATCGTATTCAAACAGGTGTGATACTTAATAAATAAGCGAACTTAGTTTCGATAGTATAAAAATTATTGAAAGATCATGACAACTACCGGAGTATTTTTGTTAGCCATCCTGGCGCTTGGGTTTCTGATAACGTTTCAGATAGCCAAGGCGAGTGAGTATGTATCCGTTTTAAAGGGAGAGAAAAAAGCTTTCGAGCAAAATAACAGGATCAACGGATTCCTGATGGTAGTGTTCCTCGTATTGGGCCTTATTGGTGTATACATGTGTAACGAAGCACTGTATCCTAAAACATTGATGACCCACCCATCGGCTTCTGACCATGGTGAGAACATCGATACCATGCTGAAGATCACTTTGCTTATTACCGGCATTGTGTTTTTCATTACCCAGATCTTATTATTCTGGTTTGCTTATAAATACCAGTACAGCGAAAAAAGAAAGGCATTCTATTATCCGCATAACAACAAACTCGAGGTGTTGTGGACAACCGTTCCTGCCATCACTTTGTGTTTGCTGGTTGGTTTCGGTTTGTATTACTGGTTTAAAATTACCGGTGAAGCACCCGAGAATGCCATGAGAGTAGAGATCACCGGCCGTCAGTTCGGTTGGATCTATCGCTACCCAGGTAAAGACAATACCTTCGGAAAGAAATATTTCCGCATGATCGATGAAGCCAATGGCAACATGCTGGGTATGATCTGGAAAGATTCTGCCATGAAAACACCAAATGGTGTTCAGAACCTGAAAGCCGATGCTTCCGGTTATGATGATATCATTGAAACTTCAGCTATGTATCTGGTAAAAGGTACACCTGTGAAATTGATCATCAATTCACGCGACGTTATCCACGACGTTGGTTTGCCTCACTTCCGCATGAAAATGGATGCCGTTCCCGGTACACCAACTACTATGTGGTTTACGCCTAAGTACACTACTGAAGAGATGAAGAAGATCACTAATAACCCCAATTTTGAATATGAGATCGCGTGCGACCAAATGTGCGGTAACGGTCACTATTCAATGAAAGGACTTATTAAAGTGGTAACTGAGCAGGAATATAAATTCTGGCTGGCACAACAAAAGCCATCATACAAACCTGCTGAAGCTGCCCCTGCTGCATCACCTGCACCCGTTGCAGATACAGCAAAAACTGCGGCTGCCGGAACAGCAAACGCAGTATTGGCTGCTAAATAAAACCAGAGACTTTAAACAGAATTATTACGACCTCAAAATAAGATACAATGAGCCACGGTCACGCAGAAGTTTTAACAACGCATGATGTGCATCACGATGAGCATGGCGTGCATCACCACCACCAGTCGTTTATATCGAAATACGTATTCAGCCAGGATCACAAGATCATTGCGAAGCAATTCCTGATCACTGGTATGATATGGGCCATTATTGGTGGTTTGATGTCAGTGTTGTTCCGCTTGCAATTAGGTTACCCCGACCAAACCTTCCCCTGGCTGGAAGACATTCTGGGTAACTGGGCAAAAGGCGGTAAAATTACCCCTGAGAACTATTATGCATTGGTAACCATGCACGGTACCATTCTGGTATTCTTCGTGTTAACCGGCGGTTTGAGTGGTACATTCGCCAACTTCCTCATTCCTTTACAGATAGGAGCACGCGATATGGCTTCTCCAATGATGAACATGTTGTCATACTGGTTCTTCTTTGGCGGTAGCATCGTGATGTTATCTTCCCTGTTCATTCAAACTGGTCCGTTCAGCGGTGGTTGGACAGCCTACCCGCCATTGAGCGCCCTGGGTGATGCTTCACCTGGTTCTAAAACCGGTATGGATCTGTGGATCACGGCGATGGCCATGTTCGTAGTATCTTCTTTATTAGGTGGTTTGAACTACGTATCTACTGTACTGAACCTGCGTACAAAAGGTATGAGCATGACCCGTTTGCCTTTGACCATCTGGGCCCTGTTCTTCACCGCAGTATTAGGTATCTTATCTTTCCCTGTATTATTATCAGGTTTCATCCTGTTGCTGTTCGATCGTCACGGCGGCACCAGCTTCTACCTGTCAGATATTTATATTGCTGCAACCAATACAGCATTGCCAAACGAAGGTGGTAGCGCGATCCTGTACCAGCACTTGTTCTGGTTCCTGGGTCACCCTGAGGTATACATCATCCTGTTGCCTGCGATGGGTATGGCGTCTGAGATCCTCTCAGTTAACTCACGCAAACCAATCTTTGGTTATATGGCCATGGTGGGATCGCTGTTCGCAATCACCATCCTCGCCTTCCTGGTTTGGGCGCACCACATGTTCGTAACCGGTTTGAATCCATTCCTGGGCTCAGTATTCGTACTGTTGACCCTGTTGATCGCCGTTCCTTCGGCCATCAAAGTGTTCAACTGGTTAACAACTATCTGGAAAGCTAATATCAAGTTTACCCCCGGTATGGTGTTCGCATTAGGTTTTGTGAGCCTGTTCATCTCTGGTGGTTTAACTGGTATCTTCCTGGGTAACTCTACACTGGATATTCACCTGCACGATACTTATTTCGTAATTGCGCACTTCCACATTGTAATGGGTGTGTCTGCATTCTTTGGTATGTTCGCCGGTATTTACCACTGGTTCCCTAAAATGTACGGCCGTTACATGAACAGTACACTGGCGTACATTCACTTCTGGGTAACCCTGGTTGGCGCTTACCTCATCTTCTGGCCAATGCACTACGAAGGTTTGGCTGGTATGCCCCGTCGTTACCTGGATTACAGCAACTGGGCATCTTTCAACCAGTTCGGTGATCTGAACAAGTTCATCTCAACTGTAGCTATCATCGTATTCGCTACTCAGTTGTTGTTCGTGTTCAACTTCTTCTACTCTATCTTTAAAGGTAGAAAAGTAACTACCATGAACCCATGGGGCGCTACTACCCTGGAATGGACTGCACCAATCAGACCAGGTCACGGTAACTGGGAAGGTGAGATTCCTGAAGTTCATCGCTGGGCTTATGATTACAGTAAAGATGGACGTGATTTCATTCCTCAAACCGAGCCTATCGGTCCGAATGAAAGCCACCACTAATTGAACATAAGAAGTGGGCAACCACTACTAAAACATATTTTTTAACTGATGGAGCAAGTAACCGTGAAGCAACAGAGTTCTTTAAATATCGCCGGTAAGGTAAGGGATTATATGATGCTGATTAAGTTCAGCCTCAGCTTCATGGTTGTGTTTAGTTCCGTTATCAGTTACCTGCTGGCACCGAAAGTGGTTCAATTCGACTGGCTTCACATTATCCTGTTGTTTGTGGGTGGTCTGCTGGTAACCGGCAGCGCCAATACCGTAAACCAGATAGTGGAGAAAGACACAGACGCTATGATGGCGCGAACTGCCAAACGGCCGGTAGCATCCGGAAGAATGCAGCCGGCAGAAGCGTGGGCGTTTGCGGTCATTGCAGTAGCAGCAGGGTTATTTATCCTGGGTTATTGCTTCAACTGGTTGTCTGCCGGGCTGGCCCTGTTCAGCTGGTTTGTATATGCTTACATGTACACACCGTTAAAAAAGGTAAGTGCTGTATCGGTGCTGTTAGGCGCCGTTCCCGGAGCTTTACCCTGTTTAATTGGCTGGGCCGCTGGTCAGGATGAATTGAGCGCTGGTGGTTGGGTTCTTTTTGCCATCCAGTTTTTCTGGCAGTTCCCGCACTTCTGGGCTATTGCCTGGATCGCGCACAAGGATTATACGAACGCCGGGTTTAAACTGATGCCCTCGGTAGAAGGACCTACCAAGTATTCAGCGATACAGTCTATCATATACTCATTGGTATTGATACCGGTTGGCACATTGCCATACCTGGTTGGTATGAGTGGCATGATGAGTTTCTGGATCGTACTGGCGGCAAACCTGTTTATGCTTTGGCAAAGTGTAAGATTGTACCGTGAGATGGAAAAGAAGGCCGCGCGCCGGGTTATGTTCACCAGCTATATTTATTTGCCTATAGTGTTATTGGCTTTACTGGCTGATAAATTATAAAAAGATAAAAATTTAAAAACCGTGATGGCAGAAGCAGTGAGTACGCAACGAAAGAAAATACATCCACATAAGTTTACCTTGTGGGTAGGCATAGGCAGCATCATTATGATGTTCGCCGGGTTAACCAGTGCCTATATTGTAAAAAGCAGTATGCCCGGGTTCAGCCTGGTGAAAATACCTCAGATCTTTTATTATTCAACTGCCGTAATGCTGCTGAGCAGCTTTACCATGCAGTGGGGCCTGAAATCGTTTAAAGAACGCGGTATGCAACAATATCGCCGCCTGTTAACGGTTACCATGATACTGGGTATCGCCTTCATTGTAATGCAGATCACCGGTTTTTCACAGCTGTGGAACGCCAATAATAAACTGGCGGGATCAGCCGGGGCAGGACAGTTCTTATACGTAATTTTCGGATTGCACGCGGTGCACGTTTTAGGCGGCATCATTGCTTTAATAGTGATGTTTATAAAAGCATTCAGCGCACGCATCAGGAATTATAATTCAGTACCGGTAGAGGTGATGAGCACCTACTGGCATTTTGTAGACCTGTTATGGGTTTATTTGTTTGTGTTCTTTTTGTTTAAATCATAATTGCAGAACTACTAATACTAAAATAGCAACATGGCACAAGTAGCAACGGCTAATCAAGGCGTGTGGTCAGGTGGAAAGAGCCCATTTAAAGTGGAGTATGGCAAGTTAATGATGTGGTACTTCTTAATGAGTGATGCTTTTACCTTTGGCGCATTCTTGATTTCGTACGGAACCATCCGGTTTTCAACTAACTCATGGCCCGATCCCAACCACGTGTTCAGGTCTTTCCCCATCATCGGCGAAATGCACATTCCGCTGGCGTTTGTGAGTATAATGACCTTTATTCTGATCATGAGTTCGGTAACCATGGTACTGGCTGTAGGCGCTGGCCATGAAATGAATAGAAAAGAAGTATTGAAATGGTTAGGCTGGACCATCGTAGGCGGTATCGCTTTCTTAAGCTGCCAGGCCTGGGAGTGGACACACCTGTATCATGAAGGTGCCTGGTGGGGTCACAATCCGTTCCTGAACATCGACGGAACACAGGCTTCTACCAACTTTACCAACTTCTTCTTCACCATTACAGGCTTCCACGGATTCCACGTATTGTCTGGTGTAGTGATCAACATCATTATGTTCATCATGACCTGGAGAGGTGTGTTCGACAGAAGAGGCCACTACCTGATGATCGAAAAAGCTGGTTTGTACTGGCACTTCGTTGACCTGGTATGGGTATTCGTATTCACTTGTTTTTACCTGTTCTAGTAGATTGAAAAATTCAACTACTTTACATTATAACATAGGCAGTTAACAGATTTATATATAATATTGCGATTATGGAAAATGCACATGTAGCAGCAGTACCTCACGCACACGCAACAGACGAGGCACACACATTCGACAGAAAAGCGATCTGGAGAACCTTCCGGATACTCTTAGCCATAACAATATTCGAGTTGTTCCTGGCTATCGGGTATTATGAAATAGATTTTTCGAACCCAACCCTGGTAAAACATTTACTGAATGGGGTGTTCATTATACTGACCCTGGCAAAAGCTTTCTATATCATAGCTGAATTCATGCACTTACGTCATGAGATCAGAAATATGATCTTAACTATATCAATTCCAGCCTTATTGTTCATCTGGTTTATTACCGCTTTCCTGTGGGATGGAAATTCTTACAAGAACCTGCGTAATACTTACGACAGACACTATAAGGACCATGCTGCTGAAAAAGTAGAGCAAAAAGAGCCAGCCAAAGGTGAAACAGAAGAGCCTGGCAAAATTCACTAATCGACTTTACTGCTAAATGTGATATAAAAAAGAACCATCGTCACCTGACGATGGTTCTTTTTTTATGGTAGAACCGGTTAATGAACAACGAGTTGCGGCGGTTCATCCCATAGAAATTACATAAATGTGTTTTATTGAAATAAAAAACTGCATGGCATTGCGCCTTGCGGTAACTTTGCGCAGCAAAAGAAAAACCCGTGAGTCAGAAAGCATTATTAGCCCTGTGTATTGCCGTTTTTTTACCGGTTATCAGCTACTTCATTGTAAAGGGAGTAAGCCGCGATGCCATTCATATGCCACCGCACTTTTATCCCGATGATATAGTAGAAACCGTAAAGAATGGTAAACAACATACCGATACCATCTGGCATCAGGTAGCCGATATAAAACTGCGCAATCAGTTGGGCGACTCTGTGTCGTTAAGCAGCCTGCGGGGTAAAATTGTGGTAGCCGATTTCTTCTTCACCCATTGTCCTTCTATTTGTCCGTTCCTTACCAAAAACATGAAAGGGTTGCAGGATGCCCTTAAAATGAAGGATGTTACCAAAAGACTAGATAGTTCCTTTGTTCAGTTTGTTTCATTCACTGTTGACCCCGAAAGAGATACGGTAGAACAATTGAGAAAGTATGCCGGTCATTTTAATGTGAATCCCGATGTATGGTGGATGGTTACCGGTCCTAAAAAGACCATCTATGATTTTGCATTGAACGAAGTAAAGCTGGGTCTGCAGGATGGGGAAGGGGTTGATTCCAACTTTATACACACTCAGAAATTTGTAGTACTCGATAAAAAAGGCATTGTACGTGGTTATTACGATGGACTCGATACAGTAGCCCTTTCCAAACTGGCAGAAGATATTACCCTGCTGATGTTGGAAAAAGATAGAAACGAACCTTCGCCGGTATTGGCCCAGCTGATAAGTATCTGGCCAATTTATATCGCCGTGATCGTAGCCGTTATACTGTTTGTATGGATCACCCGCCGACCAGCAAAAGAACCCAAATTCCAATAAATTATGCTTCCTCCTGTACTGGCAAAAAATGACAGAAAGGCCCATTGGCTTATTCTTGTATTCTCTTTCGTAGTATTCGCTGCTGTAACGGCATTAAGCCGCATCAAGCTCGATGTTGACCTTGGTTTCAACATACACGTTTTCGCACAATTGAATGCCGTGATCAATGCCATCGTAAGTATTTTGTTACTGGCGGGCCTGGCTACGGTAAGACAGGGCAAATATGAACTGCACAAAAAGATCATGATAACGGCGTTGATCTTATCGGTGATCTTCCTGGTATCTTATATCTGTCATCACTTATTTGCCGGTGAAACCAGGTTTGGCGATTTAAACCACGATGGTCAAATGAGTGAGCAGGAGATCGCATTGGCCGGTGGTAAAAGAACCTTGTATTTTATTATTCTTTCAACCCATATTCCGCTCGCAGGCCTGGTGCTTCCCTTCGTATTGTATACGGCCTACCGAGCATTGATCGGCGAATGGCCACAGCACAAAAAACTGGCGCGATATACCTGGCCTGTCTGGTTGTATGTTTCTGTAACCGGTGTATTGGTTTATTTAATGATCAGCCCTTATTATTAATTGCTTCCCATGCAACAACCCAACGCATTTAAGGTATTGAGAATATTGCATACCGCTTTATTGATTGGTATGGTCATATTCAACATTGTAGGCATTGTACTGGTGCAGCAGAACATTGTTCCCGCTTCCGGTGAAGATTTTGAACGCATTTTTCAGGTCGTTTGCATCCTGGTATCTGGTACTGGTTTAATAGCAGGCTTTAATCTCTTCAAGAAAAAGATGATCGTAGCCCGCAATAGTACAGGACCGGGTGAGCAAAGGATGGACTTATATCGTACTGCCTGTATCTTGTGGTGGGCAATGATCGAGGGGCCGGGTTTATTGGCGACCATAGGATATATTCTTACCCACAATTATGCGTTTTTTGCTTTGGGTGTGTTTCATTTATCGTGCCTGTTTGTTTTCTCCCCACGCAAAGCGAATATTATTGTGTTGTTGAATTTAACTCCGCAGGAAGTAGCGCGTTTGGAAGGCGGTGCAGCTCAAAAGTAGGACTATAAAGACATTTTACATATGAAGCAATTAGTGTGCATTACACCGGGACAACTGGAATACCAGCAGGGACAACAACCGGAAGTTAAAGAGAACCAATCGTTACTTAAAATAAAAAGAATAGGTATTTGTGGAACCGATCTGCATGCCTATGAAGGCACCCAGCCTTTTTTTAATTACCCGCGTATTTTAGGTCATGAGCTGGCTGCTGAATATGTATCGGGTGATGCGCCAGGTTTTAAAGCCGGCGAACCCGTAACCATTATACCCTATTTCAATTGTGGTAAATGTATCGCATGCCGCAGTGGCAAACCTAATTGCTGTACCAGCATTCAGGTATGTGGAGTGCATGTGGATGGTGGTATGCGTGAATATTTAGTGGTTCCATCCAGTTCATTACTGCATGGCGATGGTATGAGTTTCGATGAGCTCGCATTGGTAGAACCGCTGGCAATTGGTGCACATGGTGTACGCCGTGCAGGTGTTCAACCCGGAGAATATGTACTGGTAATTGGTGCCGGTCCTATTGGATTGGGTATTATGGAATTTGCCCGTATAGCCGGTGGTCACGTTATTGCCATGGATATTAATGAGCAGCGTTTACAATTCTGCCGTGAAAAATTACAGGTAGCCCATACCATTAATGCGGCTACAGAAGATGTAATGAAACGCCTGCAGGAGATCACCAATAACGATATGCCTACCGTAGTGATCGATGCTACCGGAAGTTTAAAGGCAATCAATAATGCCTTTCAGTATATGGCACATGGCGCCCGTTATGTGCTGGTTGGTTTGCAGAAGAATGAGATCTGTTTTTCCCATCCTGAGTTTCATAAGCGCGAAGCTACTTTAATGAGCAGTCGCAATGCTACCAGGGAAGATTTTGACCTGGTAATGCAAAGCATGAAAAAGAAACTGGTTAATCCTGCCACTTATATTACTCACCGGGTAGCGTTTGATAACGTGAAAGATGAGTTTGCGAGCTGGTTGAAACCGGAGACAGGGGTGATTAAGGCTATGGTGGAGTTAGGGTAGTTATATTAATTCCGTTGATGGGTCCCAAAACAGTGTCTTGAAATCAACAACGGTATCATTTTTAACCTTGATACCTTCTTTCTTCAATAGGTCAGCCATTTTGGAAGGCGGGTTAAAATGATGTTTACCGGTTAACATACCGTTGCGGTTTACTACGCGATGGGCTGGTATTTTAGGTTTGGCACCATGTGCCGCGTGCATAGCCCAGCCAACCATTCTTGCCGATAGTTTGGTGCCGAGACAACTGGCAATAGCGCCATAAGAAGTTACGCGTCCCTTGGGGATCTGGCGGGCTACTTCAAACACCAGTTCAAAAAATGTTTCCTGTTTTTTGCCCGAGGGATTTACCGTAGCCAGTTTTTCCCTGGCGGCGTTATTGGTTTTTTTGCGTGGTGCCATCTTGTTTATGTTGATTGATCAGCTGGCTCTTCCGTGGCTCCGGAACATTTACATAATCAAACGGACAGTGCCGGCATCCGTTTCCACAGCAACGTCCTCTCTCCAGGTGGTATTGCGCCGTAAGCACCATATACCCCTGTTCATTATAATAAAAATCAACTCCTTCTGTCAGATTCTTCTTCAAGCAATAAAATTTTTAAAGCACTTTCCTTGTCAGGTAAAGGAGTGGCCGGCAGCATGAATTGTAAATAATGCACTTTGCTGCTTTGCGCAATGTCCAGCCCTTCGTAATGTGTTTTTATCTTCAGCACATCGCTTACTTCACCGGCGTATACGTCGTCGATGTCCTCTATAACGGGAAGATCGTAGAGATCGATCACCCATTTAGTGAACCGGTATAAGCTTGGCGAATCGGTTTTCAGGTGAATATAACCACCCGGGCGCATGATTTGTTGATACAGCCGCAGGAATTTGGGGTGAGTAAGCCGTTTACGGGCTTTTGACGTCCTTAATTGCGGATCGGGGAACGTTAACCAGATTTCCGATACTTCACCCGGTTCGAAATAAGTGCCAATCCGATCGATCTGTGTGCGCAGGAAGCCTACATTGGTCAGGTTCTCCTTAAGGGCTTTTTTGGCGCCTACCCAAATGCGATTGCCTTTTACATCAACTCCCAGGAAATTGCGTTCAGGGAATAACCTGCCCAGTCCCAGGGCGTATTCACCCTTGCCGCATGCGAGTTCGAGTGTAATGGGATTTTCGTTATGGAAAAAGTTTTTCCAGGTACCGGGCATATTGTCCGGGTATTGCAGCACATTGGGAAATGTGAGTACTTCTGCGAAGCGTTGTAATTTTTTTTGGCCCATGAAGCGGCAAAAATAGGCTAAAAACAAAAATGCCGTCATTATACTGATAGTCAATATAAAGACGGCATTGGAAGCTGTAGAGGGAGGATTCGAACCTCCACGGGGCAGTTAGCCATGGTGCAAATCTGTGGTGGTCAACCCCAGTCGACCAATTGCTTGATCGGCATTACACCACGTTTATCCCGAACCCCCACCCCCGAGACAAGAGGGCATGTCTGCCAAATTTCATCACTCCACAAGATAAAAACGTGTCAAATAAACCAGCTGTAGGAGGAGGATTCGAACCTCCACGGGGTTGTTAGCCACGCCCGAAAGCGCAATTTTTCCTGGATCCCCACCCTCGAGACGAGAGGGCATGTCTGCCAAAGTTCCATCACCCCACAGTATATTTTCTTTGTTTAAAGAACTATTACAACACAAAATTAAAGAAATTGCCCCTATCGTTGTAAATTATTCAAGAGAAATTTGGAAAGTTTCGACAATATATAAATATTTGCATCATTGCTTGAATTTTGTAAAAAAACGATTGCAAAAATGGCGGCTAAATTGAATTTGGATAAACTTGACCTGCAGATAATCCACGAGATGATGGACAATGCAGAAATTTCCTATGCAGATCTGGGTAAGAAGCTTTTCGTGTCCGGAGGTACTATTCACGTACGTATAAAAAAGCTACAGGAAGCGGGTATCGTCAAAGGTACAAAATTAAATGTGGACCTTAAAGCGCTGGGGTATGATGTAATAGCGTTTATTGGTATATATCTTGAGAAAAGCTCCCTGTACGATTCCGTAGCCAAAGAACTGCAGCGCATCCCCGAAATTGTACGGTTGAACTATACAACCGGTAATTACAGCATGTTTGCTGAAATAGTATGTAAAGATATTAATCAATTACGGTTTGTGTTACACGATGAGTTACAGAAGATAAAGGGGATTGAACGCACCGAAACGTTTATTTCGCTGGAAGAAAGTTTCAGCCGGAACGTTCAGGTTTTTTCACAATAGCAATGTTTTCATAGTAAAATATGTAAAACGGCAGCTTTTTTGCGTTGTAAGCAAGTATATTTCAAAAAAAATTATCTATACCTATTATGAAAAAAATTATCCTTGGGTTGGCCGTACTGTTTGTGCTTGCCGTAACAGTTAGTTGTAAAAAGAAAAAAGAAGGCAACGAAGGCGGTTGCGGCGAACAGGCTATAAAAGCAACAACAAATCCTGCCGTCAACACTGTTGACCCACCAGCCCCCGGAACAGATTTTCCCCTGGTTGTGAATATTGAACCTCTGCCTGCTACAGGCGCTACCGTAATTGTTAGTGCCAAAACTGAAAATAACGGTTCCGTATACTTTACAGAAACCCGTGAGAAGGCATTGTCATCAAATCTCTTTACCATCACCCAAACACCGCCGGGTGTTTCTTGCATGGTTACAGTTACTGTTACTTCTGCAACCTGTAATACCAACACCTGGTCTGGTAGCTATAGATACACCGCTAAATAACCTGAATTATAAATTATTACTACCTGCCCTGGCAAAAGCCGGGGCAGTTTTTTTTATTCCTTTACCTGAAGTGCATCTCGTAAACCATTGCCCAGCATATTAAACGCCAACACCAGTAACATAATGGCAAAACCTGGCGCCAGCGCCAGCATTGGATTGTGCGTAATTATAAAGTTGTAGTTTTCTTTGATCATCAATCCCCAGCTTGGTTGCGGCGGTTGAACGCCCACCCCTAAAAAGCTTAACCCCGCCTCAATTACTATGGCCGAAGCAAAATTCGAAGCAGCCACTACCATCACCGGTCCCATAACATTGGGCAGTACATGGCGTAAAACTATCCGGGTATGCGAATAGCCCAATGCTTTGGCTGCCTCCACATATTCCAGCTCCCGCACGCTTAATACCTGCCCGCGAATAATACGGGCTACGCTTACCCACATAGTCAATCCTATTGCTATAAATACCTGCCAGAAACCTTTGCCCAATACCAGGGTAATGGCAAAAACAAGTAATAAAGTGGGTATGCTCCAGATCACATTGATGAACCACATAATTATATCATCGGTACGGCCCCTGAAGTAACCTGCCATTGCGCCCAACATTACACCGATACTTAATGATATCAATACAGTGACCAGTCCTACACCCAGGCTTACCCGAACACCTACTAATAATCTGCTCAGGATATCGCGGCCGTATTTATCGGTTCCCAGGTGAAATTTTTTTGTAACTACTTTAAAGTCGCCTTTGGCAGCTCCTTCCTGCCAACGGGTTTGGGAAATGGGCAGGGCAACTCTTTCAGTGAGGCCTTCATCGATGTATTTCTGAATAATTAAACTATCGCCTTGTTGTTGATAATTGGTAATGGGGATGTATTGATATTTATCCTCATCACCTGCAAAAAGCCGGTTGAAGAAACCCGCAGATCTTACTTTTCTTGCCCGGGGTAATTGAAGAAATAACTGGGAATAACCGGGCCGCTGCCCCCCTATTTCCACCACCATTCTATTGGCATTGGGCGAACCATCCGGTGCTATTAAATACGCAAATACAGCCACCAGTATGGCCAACGCAATGATGGCAATACCAATCAGTGCCCCTTTATTTTTTTTAAGTCGCCGCCAGGTTGTTCTTGTGGTGGCAGTAGTCATATTATTCAGTTTCAGGTTACAGGTTGCGGGCTACAAGGTCATGAAACCTGTAACCTGTACCTTGTAACAGCTTTCAATTTAAACAAAATATAGTTTAACACCAGTTTGCAGAAAATAGTATACCGTTACTTTTTAATGCGTCTTCCCTTCCACTCATAATGCCCAAATTTACCCAACCAGCCTGCGGTGATGGTGTAGCCAATATGCAGGGGTTGCAGAAAAGGAAAGTACTTCATTAACTTTTGCTGGCCAAAAAAGATGGCCACCGAATTTACAAATGGGAACTCTATTAACACTTTAGCCAGCAATAATAAAAGCACCATCAGCAGCCAGGTGGCATTCCAGAATGAGGCAATAGCGCCAGCCAGAAAGCAAACATTCAGCAGGTACACCAATAACAATACCCAAAAAATGCGTTTGTCGTCATAACTGTCGGCTTTGCTTGCCCAGCGAATACGCTGGTGAAAGAACTGTTTCCAGTTGTGTGCCGGTTCGGTGGTTACAATGGCCCATCGGTTCTTCAGATAAAATACCTTGCTGGGGTATTGTTTAAATATTTTATGCATTAACAACATGTCATCGCCCGAAGCAATGTTGTCGATATTGTTAAATCCACCTACTTCATAAAACGCCGACTTTTCATAAGCCAGATTGGCGCCATTGCACATGGAATGGAACCGTTTGTACACCGATGCGGCAGTAATGCCTTGCAGGGTTAGAAAGTCGAGGGTTTGAAAAACGGATAGTAAAGTCGATTGATTATAAAACGTAACGGGTGCGGCAATGAATTTTGCGTTGTTGGCCTCATAACAGGCGGCTATTGACTGCAACCAATGTGGGTTGAACCGGCAATCGGCATCGGTAGTTACAATCAGTTGTCCGGCGGCGGCATTGATGCCGGTTTCAATGGCCTTCTTTTTATAAGAACCTATAGCACTTCTTTCCTCCACATAATCTTTTAATGCCAATGCTTTTAACTGCAGTCCGTCAAAATGCAGGTCCTGTAAAAGCATAGCTGTATTATCGGTTGAATGATCGTCGATGATAATTACTTCATACAGGTGTTTCGGGTATTGCTGGTCATGCAACGACTGTAACAGGGTAGGAATGTGTTGTTCTTCATTACGGGCAGCGATAATAACAGAGATGAAGACGGAGGGCTGCTTTTCGGGGAGTACAAATTCCGGCAACTGGCTCCAGGCACTGTGATAATAATTTATCAGCACCGCATAAACCACCATAAACAGAAAGAACAGGAAAAAGAAAAGTGCCATCATTCAATTGGATTTGGAAAAATTTTTAGGATTCTATTAATTGTATTATCTCATTCACTTGTTTTTCCTGTAATACCTGGTGGCCTGTCTGAATAATATGCAACGTACAGAAAGATTCAATACCCCTGCGAAATTTTTCTCCCCGTTCGGGCCTGATTATGCGATCGTATTGGCCATATAACAAACGAACCGGAAGTGAGTGCGTACGAATTAGCTTTTTTATAGATGCAAGGTTGGGTTTTATTGCGCGCATACAGGTCCAGCGTTCGTACAACAACCTGCGTACAGCAGTATCATTAATATAATAGCGGGTAAATTTAAAAACACTCTGGTTGATCAGCTTTAACTTATTGCCAGCCTGTAACAGGGAAAAGAACCAGCCGGGATGGTTCATGGTATATTCGAACAGGTGGTTACCAATATAAGTTTGGGTGGCCAGCCAGTACCAGAAATTCACCTTCAATCCATCAGGTGCCAGCAACACTGTTCTTTCAATTTGGATAGATAACGATTGCAATAATTGTAATGCCACCCTTCCACCCATGCTATAACCCAGTAAGGTGATGCGTTGGGTACCATCACAATATTTTTTATGCAGGGTTTCAGTAATGGCTACCAGGTCGGCAACAGAAAACTGCAGGCCCTCGTTCCATTGCGTTTTGCCATGAAAAGGAAGATCGATGGCAATGAGTGTATAGTCGGCACCAATGTATTTCCCCAAAAATTGAAACGACGCGGATGATTCGCCATAGCCATGAAAACAAAGGATCAGCTTTTGCCCGGTTCCAAACCTGCAATACTGCACTTGCGAAGACCGGTATGAAAGGACAGCAGTTTCCATGTTGCTAATTCGCCTACAATATAAGTATTAAGCGGCACTCCGTGTTTTTGCCATTCGGTTGTGCAAAAAGGATATAAAATCCGCCGCTAACAAATATTTGCGGTACAAAAAGTTGTTGAAATGGAGGGAAAATGCTAGATTTGGATAGTTGTATAAACAACTATATGGCAAACAACCAATTCAAGAGAGGCGAATTATACAGTTTTATCACTGGAAAGGCATCGACGGCTATTGCCCGTCGGCTGCAGAAAAAGTTCAATTCAGCGAATCTTAATTTAACCATTGAGCAATGGAGTGTGCTGTACCATTTATGGAAACAGGATGGCATCAGTCAGCAGGAATTGTGCAATGCTTCGTACCGCGATAAACCCAGTATTACGCGGTTAGTAGATAACCTGGAGAAATTGCAACTGGTAAAAAGGGTTTCATCGGAATCGGATCGCAGAATGAACCTGATTTATTTAACGGGGCGTGCGCAAAAGCTGCAGGACCAAACCATGGAACTGGCCAATGAAACTTTGCTGGAAGCGCTGGAGGGAGTATCTCCGGATCGCATAGATGTGTGCCGGGAGGTTTTGCAGATAGTATATGATAATCTGGCTGGTTGAGGCGGTTTCACTTTAAATAACGATTGTAATATCATTTACCCAACAATAAACATTAGTCGTATGAGCTCCACCACACAACAAAACATACTCAAAGGCGGTGAATGGCTTATAAAGGAAAGCTCCCCTTTTGATACCTTCATCCCTGAAGATTTTTCAGAAGAACAGCAAATGGTAAAAGACATGTGCGCTTCGTTTCTCGATGCCGAGGTATTACCAATCCTCGACCGCATTGATAAACTGGAACCGGGTCTTATGCCTTCATTAGTGACCAAAGCTGGCGAACAGGGGTTACTGGGCGCTTCCATTCCCGAACAGTATGGTGGGTTGGGTAAAGATTTTATCACCTCCAACCTGGTAGGTGAAGGTTTAGGCGGCGGTTTTTCATTCTCCGTCGCCGTATCGGCCCACATGGGCATAGGCACCCTGCCAATCCTCTATTTCGGGACCGATAAACAAAAAGAGAAATATATCCCCAAGCTGGCTACAGGCGAATGGAAGGGCGCTTATGGCCTCACAGAGCCCAATAGCGGCAGCGACGCATTAGGTGCCAAAACAACGGCTACATTAAGCGCCGATGGAAAACATTACCTTTTAAATGGCCAGAAGTGCTGGATCACCAATGGTGGTTTTGCAGATGTATACACCGTGTTTGCCAAAATAGACGGCGATAAATTTTCAGCCTTTATTGTGGAAAGAGGTTTTGAAGGGTTTACCCAGGGAGCCGAAGAACATAAAATGGGTATCAAGGGATCTTCAACCGTGCAGTTGTACTTCCAGGACTGTAAAGTACCGGTTGAAAATCTGCTGGGCGAAATCGGGAAAGGACACATTATAGCCTTTAATATTTTGAACATAGGCAGGTTGAAATTGTGTGCAGCTGCGCTGGGCGGTGCCAAACGGGCCACTACCACCAGTATTCAATACGCCAATACGCGCGAACAGTTTAAAACCCCGATCGCTACATTCGGCGCTATCAAAAATAAGCTGGCAGAAATGGCCATTACCATGTGGGTAGCCGAAAGTGCTTTGTACCGCACTGCCAAATGGATCGACGACAAAGAGCATGAACTACTGGCCGCCGGCAAATCATTCAGCGAATCAGTTCTGGGAGGTGCCGAAGAATATGCCATCGAATGCGCCATTTTAAAAGTATTTGGCAGTGAAACACTCGATTTTGTAGTGGATGAAGGCGTACAGATCCATGGTGGTAATGGTTACAGCGATGAATATGTTATTTCAAAAGCTTACCGCGACAGCCGCATCAACCGCATTTATGAAGGCACCAATGAGATCAATCGCCTGTTAACGGTTGATATGGTATTGAAACGTGCCATGAAGGGCCGGTTAGACCTGATGACGGGCGCTATGAACGTACAAAAGGAATTGATGAGCATACCCGACTTTGGCAACGGCGACGAAGAAGTATTTGCCAAAGAGAAAAAGCTGATCACCAATTTTAAAAAGGCCATTCTGTTAACTGCAGGCGCTGCTGTGCAAAAGCTGATGATGAAGATCGAGCAGGAGCAGGAAATACTAATGCACATTGCCGATATGGCAATAGCAACCTTTGCCGCCGAAAGCGCCCTGTTACGCGCCATGAAGCTGGCTGATCGCAAAGGCGAAGCCGCAGCTGCCTTTGAACTGGATATAACAAGAACTTATTTATACGATGCCGCCGATCTTATTAACAAACATGGCAAGGATGCCATTAATGCGTTTGCAGACGGCGACGAACAGCGGATGATGTTATTGGGATTAAAACGCTTTACAAAAGTAGAACCCTTCAATAGCAAAGAAGCCAAACGCCGCATAGCTGCGAAGCTGATTGCCGATAGCAGGTATCCACTGTAAACTTATTTATCTGGACGGTAAATACAACCCTTTTGCCTTAGCGGGTAGAAGGGTTTTTTTATAACACTTCTTCCCCTTCTCCGCCTTCATCCTGTTTAAAGGCTGCACGGGCCAGCAATAAAAAACCAGCAGCGGCATGAAGTATAAAACAGGAATGCGAAACTCTATCGTTATAACCAGTTCTGGTGAGCATAATGGTCATGGAAGCTATAACAGCCAGAAAACAAACGATCAGCAAGCTGTTTACAAAGGGTATGATACGCATAGGGTTTGATTTTGTAGCACGAAATTCAGTTTGAAAATAATATCTGTCTTGCAATTATTATAACTTTTGGCAAAAATCAATTGGGTTTTGTAGCCAGTCTAAGGGTTTGCCCCGGTGCTATCAGGGTTTGGCAGCCCTAAATACACATTAAGCCACAAGGTTTTGCGAAAGACAACATGGATTTTAAACCCTCGCCGTTTTTCGGTTATTTTTGTCGCCATGAACTGGCAACAACTTACTAGCAGCAAACGGAGTGGCTCTGAAAACAAAACTGCGTATACGGATGCAGTACGTACTTCTTTTGTACGGGATTACGATCGCCTGATATTTTCAAGCGCCTTCAGACGGCTGCAAAATAAAACCCAGGTATTCCCGTTACCCGGGCCCGGCGTGTTTGTACATAACCGCTTAACGCATAGCCTGGAGGTGGCATCGGTAGGCCGGTCGCTGGGTAAAGCCGTGGGAGATGCCCTTGCGCAGAAATATCCACTGGAAAACGATTACTTCCACGAGTTCTATAAATATGAATTGCCTTCGGTAATTGCTGCCGGTTGCCTGGCGCATGATATCGGCAATCCGCCGTTTGGGCATTCGGGTGAAGAAGCTATCCGCACCTTTTTCCGGGACCTGACGGGAACGGAAAAGGCGCAGTTTTCGGAATTGCTCAGTGAGAACCAGCAACGAGATTTTCTTTTTTTTGAGGGGAACGCCAACGCCTTCCGCACCCTTACGCACAGTTTTAATGAAAAATCGGCAGGCGGTTTCCGGTTAACTTATGCAACACTGGCTTCCATTGTAAAATATCCATCCGATTCACTGAGTGGGTTTAATAAAGAACAGCTGGTAACAAAAAAATCAGGTTTCTTCGATTCCGAAATAGAAACCTATAAACATATTGCCAAAGAACTGGGCATTCCCCGTCTGCATGAGTCAAAAAACATTTTTGCCCGTCATCCATTTGTGTACCTGGTTGAAGCAGCCGATGATATCTGTTACCGCATCATTGATTTTGAAGATGCGCACCGGCTGAACATCATTTCCATAGATACCATTAAAGAACTGTTCCTGCAGTTTTTTGATAACGAAACCGGGTACGATGCCCGGGAGCGCGTGGCACAGGTATTTAACGATATAAACGACAACAACCAGCGCGTGCAGTTCCTGCGCGCCAAACTCATTAACCTGCTCATTAACCGGGTTACCAATGTGTTTATGGAAAAAGAAGAAGAGTTGTTGCAGGGCACCTTACAGAAGTCATTGATCGATTACCTGCCTGAATCGGAATTACAGTTGATAAAAACCATCGACGAATTTTCCATCGAGCATATCTATAACCACCGGTCGGTGGTGGAAATTGAAATTGCTGGTTACAATGTAATTGGCGGACTGCTGAAAGAATTCTTTGCCGCGGTGATCAGCCCTAAATCGACCAAATCTAAAAAACTGTTGCAATTGATCTCACAACAGTTTGTAATTACCGGCGAGCGCGACAGGCTGTACAACGATATGCAGTCGGTGGTTGATTTTATTGCCGGTATGACTGACCTGTTTGCCGTTGATGTTTATAGAAAGATCACTGGAATTGAGTTTCCGCAAATACGATAACGAGGTAGGATGTAAGAAACAGGAAGTACGAAGCTCGCGATTTCTTAGCTCCTGCTTCATAAAGTTTAAAAGCAAAGGGGCTGTCAATATTTTGACAACCCCTTTGTAATCCTGGTAAGAACCTAATTAGTTCACCTTCTCAATATGCATATCGAGGCGCTTATCCTTTTTAAAGTATTCCAGGATCATTACCGAGCCGGTTTTGGCTGGTAAAATACGCATGCTGCTTGAAGAGGTTTTAAGGTTGATCTTATCGGTAGTGATGTTGTTGTTATAGTAACTGATGGAATTAAAGGTTAACCCTTTATAGTCTTTGGAGCGTACATAGTCAGTGTACCCTACCACAAATGTACTGTGCGCTTTATCGGTTTGTGAAAAAGCATAGTCAAAGCCGTTGTACACATATTTGATCTGGTAAGCCAATAACTGTGCACTCATAAAATCGCCACCCATCAAATTCATGCTGTTGCTGTTTTTGTCATAGATCTGTGCGTTTACCACGTCGAATTTATTGTCGAACTGCATCATAACCATATCGGTTATCTTTATTTTGGTGGTGCTGTTGGAGCTGCTGTAACCGCCCGCCATGGCACTTAATGCAGTAATTCCGATACCCACGGCATCGGCTACTCTTTTATAACCTTCGCCAATGGCAAAGATCTTACCATCGTTTGTTTGCAGAATTCTATGAAAGAAGATATAACCCAGGTCATCTACCCGGCCGCGGGAGTCGATCTTTAAATGTTTGCTGATGTCGCCATCCCAACTGTTGTATTTGGCATTGGTGATCTTTCCCTGGTTATTCAGGATCCATACACCCAGGCCTTTGCTTTTATCTTTTAGTACATTGTCTTCTTTATCGAAATATGGTCCCATGAGCATAAAGTTGTCTGTGTTGCGCAAAGAGGCAACGTTCATGGGAAAGAAATTGAATTTTTCAATATTGGTTTCGAATTCAAAGGCTTTTTTACCGTTGTGCAAGTAGATGCCCAACAGCCAGGCCTCGTTTTTATTCGACATTAATTTGGCCCTTTTCATTACCTGAAACACTACCACACTATCGGTATATCCCAGGAATTGCGGACTGGCTATTTTCTCCGGATCTTCAGGATTGTATGTCCATTGGCTCTTTTTATCTGTTTGATAAAAGTGCACTTCATAAGTATATTGCCTTCCTTCACGCAGGGGTGTTGTGGTAATAAACCCTCTGTTGCCAATGCCAAAGATGCTTTTGTTCTGGGTTTCTTCTGTATTGGCGGCAAGTACCTGTTCGATGTAAGCTTTTGACTTTTTATCGATTGGTTGTTGATAGCTGTTTTTTTGTTTGCCATCAACACCATACGTGCGGTAATCGAGCAGTTTTTGATCGGAGTCATAGAACATGAACATGATGTCGGAACCGTTGTACGTTGATTCTATGAGCTGAATGTACTTGGAGTCGGTGAATTTGATGCTTTTCACCTTATTCACATTTTCATCCAGGATCTGCAGGGTATATTCATTGGTGTTTTTATCGATCTTGTCTGATTGATAAAACAGAAAATATCCTTTTATTTCTTCTGCCTCGATAATGGGGCCCGAGTTACGCAGGTATACCGATTTAATGTTATCGATACTTAGTTTTGACTGGGCAAAACTGATTTGCTGCAGTAACAGCAAGGCGATCAGCATCGCCAGGGTAGCTTGTTTTTTCATGATTATTAGTAAATGATGTTTAAAGGTTTTGGAAACGAGTTAAAAATGATATTTTCCTGAAGGGAATTGTTTTTTGTACATATCGATCAGTGCCTGTTTTTCATCAGGCTTGTTGAAATTGGCCTTACTTTCAATTAATGCTGCCAGAAAATCTTCATTCGACATGAGCGTGTTTTGATTGTGCAGTAAATAATAATAACTGAAGGCGCCCAGGTCGGTCAAACGCACGCGTTGTATAAATTCCAGTAAGTCATTATAATTCTTATCTCCATAAGGGGAAGGCATATCTACTACTTTGCCAAGCGTATGGTTCTTTTGTGCAGTAAATAATTTATTGATGCACCGGCCGGTATTGGTGATCAAATAAGGGTTGGCAGGCTGTGTCTGCAACATCTGCAGGGTAAAGTGCAGGCTGCGCGAAACATCGTCTGACCGGTACAGGTAATCAATGATCTCATAATCGAAATCATGCTGCAGTTGTTTGAATTCTTTTTCATTCACCACAAATGCCCGGCTATCGGGTTTGTAATATTGCTCCACTTTGCTTTTAAGCAGGCTGATGCGTTTGCTGCAATCGGGGTGCGTTTTTAAGGAGTCTCTTTCTTTTTGGCTTTCCTGTTCACTGCTGGCGGCCATGGTGCTGAATAGGGATTTTTCTTCCTGCATCCATTTTGCCTGAAAGGGGTATTCCTGAAAATTAAATACCCGGTTTAAAGCAGGTGCTACATTGTACTTTTCAACGTCGATGCTATCCAATAATGCCAGACAGGTTAGTGACTCACGTACATCGAACGGAGTATTTTTCAGCCATTCAACGGCCATGCTATCAGCCTGAGCTTCATGTTCGCGGCTATGCTGGCGGCTGTTAAAGGTTATTGATTTTGTAAGATTGTCGAGTTGTTGATTCTTTTGATACTGGCTTTGATTGATCTTTTTAAGCTCTTTCTGAAACTCGTCGGAATATACCGTATTTACATAGTTGTTAATAGCGTTGTTGCTGTGGTTTAAATACAAGTGCGCCAGCTCGTGGCACAATACAAACGCTGCCTGGCTTTCATTTTGTAACTTATAAAACAGGCCAATATTGAAAATGATGGTACCTTCGCCCAGGCTGCTTGCATTGGGCCACCAAGCCCTTGAAAAGGCTATCCGGGTTTCCATGGAACCAATGGCCTGGTTTGATTTTATTACCTCATGTAGTAAGGACTGCAAATAACCGTTGGCGCCAGCTTCCGTTATAAGCTCCTTTCGATCGTACATCTTTTTGATGTTCTCATAACGGCTTTTGAAGATATCCTCGAAGTACTTTTTATTTTTTCCCTGTAGGGCCGACACGTCGCTTTTATACCGTTTATCGGTAGCATCGATCCATTCTTTGGTTTTATTGGCGTCGTCTACAGGGGAATTGTAATAAGTAAGATTTTGAGCAGTAACGCTGTTAATGTAACAGCATACAATCAGGCAGATAACAGTATTAAAGGGTTTCATGGGCGTTAGTCCAGGTATGGTCAAAAATATAATATTCTATTAGAATATCAGAATTAATTAACTAAAAACTTATACTGGCTACAGGTCATTTCATAGCTTTACTAAAACCTAACAAAATGTCTACACGACGCGAGTTTATTAGTAATACCGGAAAAGCGATGTTTGCCGGTGGATTGGTTACCTTAGCGGAAAATGGAGATCCCCGTATGATCGAGAACAAATTCATCCACCACGTTTATTTCTGGTTAAAGAATGCCGATAGCAAGGAAGATCGCGCTAAATTATTGGAAGGCTTGCACAAGCTGTCTGCAGTAAAAACCATCAAAAACTTTCATATTGGTCAACCCGCCGATACCAACCGCGACGTAATTGAGCGGGGTTACGTGTTTTCGTGGTTTTGTCTGTTTGAAAATGGTACCGACCAGGCAAGCTACCAGGTAGATCCTATTCACCTGAAATTTGTTGAAGACTATTCGCACTTATGGAGCAAGGTGATCGTGTATGATTCTGTAGATGCTAAATAACGTGCGCACATGAACGGATACTTACTTAGAGAGCAGGCCTATACGGCTGGTGAGGCAATCTTTATTGATTGTGTTAACGATATAAACAAGTTTGCAGTTGCATTTGAGGACGACACTGATACCGGGTATTTTTATGCATATGCACTTGATGGGGAAGGAAAACAGCTGATCCTGGATGCGCTGCATATTTACAACATCGAGGAGGTGCCGGCGGAGCAGCGAAAGGGTATTATCAGAATTATATGGTCGAAAGACTGGCAATGTTGCGCCCTGGTGATCAATAACTATTGTCATGCCATCTTTGATTTTAAAAATCATGGCGGGTACTGCCGGAATGAGTTTCCGGAGCCTAATCCTTTCTGGACAAAAGGAAATAGGACGCTAACCAATGAAATGGTAGCGGCCCTGTTTAAGTAAATGTCTGATTGCTTTATTTCGCCAAAGGTGCCGTCTGAGCGGTTTTTTGCAAATCAACCGTGGGCTGATTTATTTGCCGTGGTTGTAACGACCTGGTTGTTGAAAGCATGTCCCACATGGTGGTAAAATCGCCCTCCAGTTTTAGGTCTTTAATGAGGCGGTATAAGCGTTGTTGCATTTTTTCGCCCGACCATCTTTTGGCATAACCTGGTATTTCAAATTCCCAGATGTCCGTAAACTCCCAGGGATGAAAATACAAACACAGGTATCCATCTTTGTTCAGGGCTTTTATGGCCAGGCTTTTAAACAGGCTATAGGGCATATTTTTAAAGGCAAGCCAGAACAGAGGTATGCGCAGGCGCGGACTCACAGATGCCGGTATACGCAGCATATTTTGATCGAGGTAGGTGGTACGCGGCAGGTGAAGATCATTATACCGGCCTGGTATCCAGGTAGGGTTTACAGAAGAATCGTAGCTGTACCCCGCGGCTATCACATCAGCCATAGGTACTTTTTTCAACCGTGGCATTCTTAACCCATAAACGGGTTGATTGGTAATATCTTCCAGTTCAAGCCGGCTTTGCAGCAGGTCTTCGGTTTTATACCGGGAATGAAAAAAAGTATGGGATGCTATTTCATGCTTTCGCGAAATCAGGCGAATGCTATCGGGATACCAGGAGGCAAAATTAGCTGTTGTAAAAAAAGTACAGGAAGTATCGGCGCCATTTATAATGGCCATAGTAGCTTGCAAGCCCTTGAAGCCTGTTTCCATTTGTTCTTCAATGGAAAGGTGTTGATTATACTCCAATGGCATATCAAACTCTTCTACATCAAAACTCATCAATATGTATCGCTGACGGCTCATGTATGTTTGATTCTTTTACAATGTAAACAGGTCGGTGTTTGTTTTGCATAAATAGCTTGCCCAGGTAAATGCCAATGATCCCAAGTATCATCAGCTGTAGGCCGCCAAAAAATACAACAGTTACAATCAATGAGCTCCAACCTGAGATGGTGTAGCCAAAATAGTAACTGTACAAGGCATAAGGTATATATAAGGTCGATAAGGCTGCAAATGTGAAGCCAATATAAGTTGCTGCGTATAATGGTCTGATACTGAAGGAGGTTATGCCCTGTAAGGCAAACCGTATCATTTTTTTGGATGTATACTTCGAAGCGCCTGATTTACGCTCGTTCGGCTCATATTCAACCGGAACCTGTTTGAACCCGGCCCATTTTACGAGGCCTCTGAAAAATGGTTCAAATTCAGCCAGGCCACGCAATACATCAACCACATTGCGGTTCATTAACCGGAAATCGGCAGTGCCTTTTTCAATTTTGATATCACTCAGCCAGTTTAATACCCTGTAAAAGAGATTGGAGGTAACTCTTTTTAAAAAGGGCAGCTTTTTATCTTCTTTTCGAACGGTATAAACTACGTCGTAGCCTTCTTCCCATTTTTCCAGCAGGGTGGGTATCAGGCTGGGCGGGTGTTGCATATCACCATCCATGGTAATTATGCAATCTCCATCGGCTTTGTCTAAACCGGCCTTTATGGCGGCCTGGTGACCAAAATTGCGGGAGAAGGAGATATAACGGACGTGATCGTCCTGAAGAGCCAGTTTTTTTACTTCATGTAAAGTCAGGTCACTGCTGCCATCGTCAACAAACAGCAGATTATAGCGGTAGGGCAGGTCGGCAAACGTGCGTTTGATGGCCTTTGCCATTACGCCTACATTTTCCCTTTCATTATGTACCGGAACAATGATAGATACGAGTTTGGTCATGCCGTCATTGTTTTTTGATGGTAAATAATCAGGTTGCAGCTTGAGTTCCAGGAATTTAGAAAGAAAGAGAGATGATTACAGGGTGGAGCTTGCCTTACAAATGCAAAGGCAACTTGCATGAATGGTACGTGCAAGTTTTCGTTTGGGCAATTGGCTGGTGCTTTTCGACTGGGTATTAACATCTCAATGACTACACTAAAAACCGGACTTTTGCCTTTTCCCCTATGTAGGAAGGCAAAAATTTATCCAATTCAGTGAAATAAAATCCTAATTCCTGAGATGTTGAAAATCAGTAAAATATATATACTTAAATGTTAGGCTTGAACTTTGCTGGCAGCAGCTTCATCCACAAACCAGTGTAATTGGCCACTGGCTGGTTGAATGATCTGGGAAGGATACTGGTCAATATTGGGAGCTCCTTTTAAAACTTCAAATAAGGCGTTGGCTTTATTGGCGCCGAAGGTGAGAAAGGCCACTTTGCGGGCCCGGTTTACGATGGGGGCCGTTAGGGTGATCCGGTACATTTGCTGGGCATCGAGATAAAAAGAGGTTACCCAGGCTTTTTGTTCATGTATAACAGGGGTGTGTGGAAAAAGCGAGAGGGTATGGCCATCATCACCCATACCATTTAAAACCAGGTCGAATGACGGGCCGTCGTTGCCAAAGTATTTGTGCAGGATGGCTTCATAGGCTTTGGCCGATTCTTCAGGTGAGAGGGTCGTGTCCATAATATACACCTGTTCACGCACAACGGGCACTTTGTCGAGCAAATGCTCAAAGGTCATTTTTGCATTGTTGCGGTTATCGGCAAAAGGTACTGCACGTTCATCGCCCCAGAAAATATGCATTTTGCTCCAGTCAATACGTTCCCGGTAAGGCGCAGCCGCCAGTAACTCGTACAGCTGTTTGGGCGAATTACCGCCTGTTACCACCCACGTAAACCGATCCTGTTGCTGCAGGGTAGTTTCTATGTTGGTAGTGATCCATTCAGCGAGAGCGTGGCTAACCTCATCAGGTGTTTTGTAAATGTGGAGCATGGGAGCTTTTGTATTTCTATGCGATAATAAGTTTCAGTGACAGGTTTCAAGTTTCAGGATACAGGGGCAGTTCTCAAAATTCCTTGAAACCTGCCACCTGTAACCTGTAACAGTATTTAAACTCCTGCCTGCACACCCTGGTGGGCCTGGGGTAAAGTGATCCAGTTGCGGCCATCACGGGCGATGAGCGCTTCTGCATCCTCGGGTCCCCAGCTATCGGGTGCATAGTTTGGAAAATCAACCGGTGGCCTGCTTTCCCATGCTTCCTGTATGGGCATAACTACTTTCCAGGCAGCCTCTACCTGGTCGCTGCGCATGAACAGGGTGGCATTGCCCTCCATTACATCCAGCAACAGGGTTTCATATGCTTCGGGATCATTATCGCCATAAGCTTCCTTATAATTAAAGGTCATATCAACCGGGTTCAGTGCTACGGTTTGTCCGGGGCGTTTTGCCTGGAAACGTAAGCGGATATCCATTTGCGGTTGAATGCTGATGGTAAGTCTGTTGGGCCTCCAGGTTAATGCCGCTTCCGGCGGGAATGCGAAACTGGGCGCCTGTTTAAATTGAATGGTGATCACGGTTGACTTTTCATGTAGCCGTTTACCGGTGCGTACATAAAAAGGAACATCCTGCCAGCGCCAGTTATCGATATAGAATTTTACCGCAGCAAAAGTATCGGTAGGTGAGGCGGGATTTATTTTATCCTCATTGCGATAGCCGGGTACTTTTTTGCCCTGCATCCAGCCATCGGAGTATTGACCTCTTACGGCATATTTGTGTACATCTTCCTTTGTGTATTTGCGAAGGGCGTTGAGTACATCCACTTTTTTGTTGCGGATCTCATTAGCGTCGAATGAAACGGGCGCTTCCATGGCCACCATACACAACAATTGCAGAATATGGTTCTGCACCATGTCGCGCAGGGCTCCGGAACGTTCGTAATAATCACCCCGGTTTTCGAGACCAACAGTTTCTGCGGCGGTGATCTGAATATGATCGATGTAATTCCGGTTCCAGATGGGTTCAAACATCACATTGGCAAAACGCAGGGCCAGAATGTTTTGAACGGTTTCTTTACCCAGGTAGTGATCAATGCGATAGATCTGCGTTTCATCGAACATCGACTTCAGCAACTCATTCAGTTCATGTGCACTTTTCAGGTCATGTCCAAATGGTTTTTCCACTACAATGCGGGTGCATTTGGTATCGTGGCAAATATTTAAAGGGCCCAGTTTGCTGGCAATTTGAGGTACCAGGTGCGGGGCTACCGACATATAAAAAATAACGTTGGGATGTTCGCCGTACTCCTGCTCTTTTTGCTTTACGATCTCAGCAATTTTCTGGTAGTCGGCATCATTACCGGCATCCATTTGCAGATAGGAGATACTTTTCGAGAACGTTTCCCATTTGCCGTTTTTATCATCTTTTCGGCGGGAGAATTGTTGAATGCCATCGTACAGGTGTTTCCTGAACTTCTCATCGGTATAAGGCGTTCTGCCAATACCGATGATGTTGAATTTTTCAGGCATCCAGCCATCGATGAACAAATTATATAAAGCGGGAGATAGTTTGCGCTGATTTAAGTCGCCACTGCCACCAAAGATGAACAACAATGTAGCTGGCGGAACTTTATGGTCTGTCATATTCTAAATTGAAGGTTCAATATTAATTATTACTTCGCCCATTCGGTATGGAAGGTTCCTTCCTGATCGATACGTTGATAAGTATGAGCGCCAAAATAATCGCGTTGGGCCTGCAACAGATTAATAGGTAACTGCTTGCTGCGATAGGTATCGAAATAGCTCAGGCTGCTCAATAAGGCTGCGGCTGGTAACCCATGCTGTATAGCCATAGCTGCAACGGCCCGGGTACCGGTTGCGTTTGCATTCAAAATTTTGGCTACCTCAGCATCTAATAACAAATTCGACAACTCTGGGTTCGCTTTAAAAGCATTAGCAAATGTTGGCAACAATACAGAGCGAATGATACAACCACCACGCCAAACGCTCACTACCTGCGGCATGGGTATTTGCATATCGAGATCAATACCGGCGCGGTGCAATTGTGCCAGCCCTTGTGCATAACATATAATGGTAGCAAACAACAGGGCGTCGTGAACCTCTTGAATGAATTGTTCCTTGGGGGTACCAATTAAGCCGGTTTGTTGGGGATATAAGGCAGATGCCTGTACCCGTTCAGCCTTTAGTGCCGAGAGGTTGCGCATGGCAACGGCCGTATCGATGGTAGGAATAGGAACACCCAGGTCCATAGCGTCCTGCGAGGTCCATTTACCTGTGCCTTTGGCGCCTGCTTTATCGAGGATCATATCCACGAGGCGGTTGGGCGTTTTATCGTCGGGTTGTAAAAAGATGTCGGCGGTAATTTCAATAAGGAAAGAACGCAGATCACCTTTGTTCCAGGTATCAAAAACAGTGTGTAATTCGTCGTTGGAAAGGCCGGCACCGCGATGCAGCAGATCGTAGGCCTCGCTTATCAGTTGCATGATGGCATATTCAATACCATTGTGCACCATTTTAACATAATGACCGGCTGCGCCTTTACCCAGGTGGGCTACGCAGGGAACGCCATCAACTTTTGCTGCCACGGCTTCCAGCATGGGACGCACGTGTGGGTATGCTTCCGAATCGCCACCAGGCATAATGCTGGGGCCGGTACGGGCGCCTTGTTCGCCACCCGAAACACCCATACCCATAAAATGAATGCCTTTACCCTGCAGGTAGGTAACACGTCTCAGGGTGTCGGTAAAGTGGCTATTGCCACCGTCGATGATGATATCGCCTTTTTGCACCAGGGGCAGCAGGCTTTCAATAACATCATCAACCGGTTTACCGGCAGGAACAAGCATCATGATCTTTCGGGGAACAGCCAGCTGGTTCACCATGTCCTGCAAAGTGCCTACTCCTTTAACAGTAGTACCTGCAGTAGCGGCTGATTCCAGCGCGGAAGTTTTCTGATTGTCTTTATCAAACCCGATAACTTTAAAACCGTGATCGGCCATGTTAAGCAGAAAGTTTCTGCCCATAACACCGAGGCCAATCATACCGAAATCAAATTGTTGTGCACTCATTGCTAATAGATAAGAGTGCAAAAGTAGGCAAATTGCAAATAGGCGGCATGCGAATGGTAAAATTGAAAATTATCAAATTATTGCCGGGTTAAAGAATACCGATGCATAAAGGCAAACAAATACGGTGAAAATCGTTGGGCGTTATCTAACGGAAACGTTTCCGTAAAAACTAAACCTGTCAGGTAGATATAAGCTTGCTAAAATTTAAGCTAATAACCACGCCTGACAGGTTTAAATTCCTTTTGGTCCGTATTAATGTGGAATTAAAGGTTGTTAATTACTGGCCGGTTGTGGCGCAGATTGTTGAGCGGGCGTTGGTGGGGGCGCCTTTTTTTCTTCTTTGGGTGCATTCGCTTCCGGGTGTGGGCTACCATGGTGGCAGCTAAAACAACCTACTGGAGGAACGGGGTGCTCTTCGTCCTTTTTGTAATGGAAGAACTTTTTGTTAATACGCTCTGTCATGCGCATCATATCGCGGGCAACATTTTTTTCACCCTTTTCATCGCTGGCAAAATCCAGTTTTTTCGGATTGTCTTTTTGAGCGGCGTGACAAAAACCACATTTTACGCCCAGTGAACTGTTAAACATATGCATTACACTGTCCAATTGTTCATGGGTAGTGTTTTTGGGCAGCACCTTCAGGTTTTTGAATGTAGGATCGGCTGGAGCGCTGGCCGCAATGCCTAATACTACCAATGCAACCAATGTACCGGCAACCGTAATTTTCTTTTTAAAAAACATAGCAGGTGGTGTTTTAGCTATTGTAATGGGTTATAAAAACTTGTGATACAAGATACAGGATTCAGGTCACAAGACAAGGAGCAGTTTCCCGGGTTGGGATGAATATTATGTTAAGCGGCGAACATTCTGATATGGTAATTGTTCATATGGTGGTGGGCGATGTTTTTATTTTAATGCAATTTTCATTTGGGTGTGCTTATTCAAATAATCCCTGCGTTAAGACTAAATTAACTTGCCGACAACGATCAGAATCATTGTTATTCAACGCGAATCAAGTATCTTTGCATAGAGTTTTGAGTGATAATAGCATTCGGTAAGTGAACGATATATCTCGCTACGCATTTCTGCTAATAGTTGTTAGTCTTCCTTTACTCCCTGCTTTACCTCAGATCCATTAATAATTTTTAACCAATTTTAGTTAGTAGTATGAACATTTATGTTTCTAATTTAAGTTTCAACGTAACAGATGATGATTTGGAAGGCTTCTTTGCTGAATATGGCGAGGTAACTTCTGCCCGTGTAATTACGGATAAATTCACTGGCAAAAGCCGTGGATTTGGATTTGTTGAAATGCCAAATGATGAAGCTGCCAGAAAGGCAATCACTGAATTGGATGGTGGTCGCGTAGAAGGCAGAGAGATCAAAGTTGCAGAAGCTCGTCCTCGTGAAGAGCGCAGCAACAATGGCGGAAATGGCGGCGGTGGAGAAAGACGTTCATTTAGCCGTAACAACAGCTATAACAACCGTTATTAATCCTGTTAGGTTAAAATAATTTAAGCCCCGATGGTAAAACCGTCGGGGCTTTTTATTATAACAGTGGTAGCTTGTTAAATAGGGTTTAGGGATTACAATATTAATAATCAGCAAATGGTTTGTACCGGCGCTGCCATGTAAAAAGTGAGCGTGGTACCTTCGTTGTGCTGATTGTAAAAACTGATATTACCGCCAAGTTGCCGGGCTGCCTGAACTACGTGCGAAAAACCGTTTGATACAGTACTGTAGAAATAAGTGCCGTTATTACGAACACGGATCTGCACCCCTTCCTTGTTACAAACTGCTTCCACCCTGATACAAACATTTTCAGTACCATTAATTGCACCGCTTAACAGATTGCCCAGTACATAGGCCAACAAATTTTCATCGGTCTGAAGATGGAATGTTTGATCCACGTCGTTAATAATAAAACTTCTTTTACCCGTAACAAGTGGTAAAAGGCCTACCATTATTTGATCTACCAGTCGATGAAGAGGAACCGGTTCTGTTGCTACAGTTTGAGTAGATGGTACGGGGTGGGTGTAGTGAATCAGGCTTTTCATTCAAAGGGATTTAGATTGATCATTAAAAGACTCCACAGGGTACGATTGAATAAGTGATAATAGCTGTTCGGATCATAAATAAAAACCTTAACCAAAGACTCCGTATAAAAAAGGCGCACAAATTAACGAACTAAAAACGTTAAAAAGACAATTGAGGATATATTCTTGCGAAATTCTTAGCATAAATCAAGTTAACAATATACATGGTTACCTGTAATGCGGCTTTTTTCAGCGTAATTGAAGGCTACATGGAACAGTTTGTGTACAGTATTGGCAAATAGCTGCATAACTTTGAAACTCCCCAATGCTGTAAAAAATGTGATGCCTGCCCAACATTTCAATCGAATTTTTTATAATGCGTGATAAGGCAGGTAATTACCATTGCAGGTCAACCATTAATTACGTGCCTTAAATAATTATACTACCATAGTTAAAAAAAGCCTGTTACTTTGCACCAACTTTTTTAGTATGAAACCTGTTCGCTCTGCTGCTATCAAATTCATTTTTATTACGGTTCTTGTTGATGTAATTGGCTGGGGATTAATAATACCGGTGATGCCGAATTTAATTTCCGGGTTAAAACATGTATCTGTAAACGAAGCAAGTAAATATGGTAGCTGGCTGGTGGGCGTTTACGCGTTGATGCAATTTGTGTGCGGGCCCATACTGGGCAGCCTGAGTGATAAATATGGTCGCAGACCTGTGCTGTTATTTTCTTTATTTGGTTTTGCTATTGATTATTTATTCATGGCAATGGCACCTACTTATGCCTGGTTATTCCTGGGGCGTGTGGTGTCGGGCATAACAGGCGCAAGTTTTAGCACCGCGTACGCATACATTGCAGACATTAGTACCAACGAAAACAGGGCAAAGAATTTCGGGATGGTAGGCGCTGCCTTCGGACTGGGTTTTATTATCGGTCCTGCCATTGGCGGGCCATTGAGTAGACTGGGATTACGGGCTCCTTTTTATGCAGCAGCCATTTTGTGTTTGCTGAACTGGTTATATGGATATTTTATTTTACCGGAATCACTGGATAAAGAACATCGCCGTGCATTTGACTGGAAACGCGCCAATCCGCTTGGTTCATTGATGCAATTAAAAAAATATCCTGCTATTGGCGGACTGGTAGTATCCTTGACAATAGTGTATTTGGCGGCCCATGCGGTACAAAGCAACTGGAGTTATTTTACTGCCTATCGGTTTCAATGGAGTGGATCAACGATCGGTTATTCATTGGCGCTTGTTGGCGTACTGGTTGCGTTGGTACAAACTGTAGTGATGCGTAAATTGAACCCGAAACTGGGTAACGAGCGCAGCATATATGTTGGATTATTACTGTATTCATTGGGCATGTTCCTGTTTGCATTTGCCAATCAAAGCTGGATGATGTTTGCCTTTTTGGTACCTTATTGTTTGGGTGGAATTGCAGGCCCGGCATTGCAATCTACCATTGCCGGTCATGTGCCTGCTAATGCCCAGGGTGGGTTGCAGGGAATACTGGGTGGTTTACAAAGTGTTACTTCTTTTTTTGGTCCCTTGATAATGAACAATCTTTTTAATTACTTTACACAGGATTCGGCGCCATTCCATTTTCCGGGGTCATCTTTTTTCCTGGGAGCTGTGTTGATGTTAGTAAGCGCGTTTATGGCGTATCGTTTTTTATATAAAGAAAAACATGTAATACCTGCATCATCATGAATTTACTGGGCAACATTATATGGCTGGTTTTTGGCGGATTAGCCGCTGCATTGGGTTATGTCTTAGGCGGTTTTGTATTATGCCTTACAATAATCGGTATTCCCTGGGGCGTGCAATGTTTTAAACTGGCCACTGTGGTGTTATGGCCCTTTGGTAAAAGAATTGTTCCCAAACAATCCGGAGCAGGCTGTTTATCGCTCTTGTGTAATATCATCTGGCTTTTGTGCGGTGGTTTATATACCGCATTGGTACACCTGGTTTTTGCCGCTATTTTCGCAATGACCATCATTGGAATTCCTTTTGCACGCCAGCATTTGAAATTGATGGAACTTTCCCTGTTGCCATTTAGCAGGGAGGTTGTGGGGTGATTGGATATATCGTGCTTTATTAATGTTTATAACTGCCTGACTTTAAAATGAAACAAAAAAGTCATGCGTTTAAACATGGGTGGGCACTGTTTTTGCGCTTGAAATGGCCGCCTGGAAAACCGGCAAATAAACATATATGTTTACACACAGGGATTGGGGTATTGCTTTTTCACTTATGGCCATATTAATTGTGGCGGTAATTGTATTGAGCAGTTTGAACCTTTCTTTACCCGGAGAAAAAGCACCTCAGGCAAAAAGAGATACGGCTGTAATTATAGTGCCACGCCGGTTTGGCCTGGCCCTCGATTCATTTAATGTTACTGAGAGCATTATTCAAAAAAATGAATTCCTGGCTTCCATCCTGGAGTTGTATAACGTAGATAGCAACACTATCAAAAAACTGCAATCAAAATCGAAATACGTATACGATGTACGTAAAATGAAAGCCGGTTCCCAATACACTGTTTTTTCTACAAAAGATACCATTCAAAAGGTTTGTTATTTCGTTTATCAGCCTAACGCCATCGACTATGTCTTATATGATCTTACCGATTCTGTAAAGGTGATAACAGGTAAACGGCAGGTTACAGCGCGGTTAGAAACCGCTTCCGGCATCATCAATGGCTCGTTATATGAAACCTTTCAAAAATCAGGTACCGATCCTGCATTGGCTATGAAGTTGGCCGACCTGTATGCATATACCGTGGATTTCTATTCCATTCATGATGGCGATTACTTTAAGGTGTTGTATGAGCAGCGGTATATAAAAGATGAACCTGTTGAAACCGGCGCCATTCAATCGGCCGTGTTCTCCCATAATGGCGAAAAGTTTTATGCTTTTTATTATAAACCCGATTCAACAGATGCCGGTGACTACTATGATGAAAAAGGAAAAAGTTTGCGCACCTTGTTTTTAAAAGCGCCGCTTAAATTCAGTCACATCACTTCGGGCTATTCCTTAAGAAGGTTTCATCCGGTTCAAAAAAGATGGAAGACACACCTGGGTACTGATTATGCTGCACCCGAAGGAACGCCCATCATTGCAACAGGAGATGGCGTTGTAATAGAATCTGAGTACAACAATAACAATGGCAATTTTGTAAAGATAAAACACGACGATACTTATACTACTCAATACCTGCATATGACCAAGCAGGCAGTGCGCGCAGGGCAAAGTGTACGCCAGGGTCAGGTTATTGGCTATGTAGGAAGTACCGGTCTGGCTACCGGTCCGCACGTATGTTACCGTTTCTGGAAGAGCGGAAAACAGGTGAACCCATTACAACAAACATTCCCGCCATCAGTACCATTACCCGATTCAGTTATGACCCGCTTTGGCGATTATGTACTGAAACAACAGCAGCAACTGAATACCGTAAACATCGGGGCAGTGCAAACACTTTCCATGAATTAATTTATAGAATTGATTAACAGGTTCATTGATCAGCAGCCTGCAAACTGGCATACGCTTTGAAAACGGAGGGGCAATAAACACCTTCAAACATGAAAAAGTATGTTTTGCCCTTTGTTTTGTTTTGCCTGATTGCGTACAGTTCTCACGCTCAAAAAATGACACCCGGTATAAAAGGCGGACTTAATATTACTGATGTTACCAGCTTCAATGGTGACAACAGATTGAGTGGACATGTGGGTTTGTTTTTGCATAGCCGCATAACCTCCAAATGGGCTTTTCAACCTGAAATATTATATTCAGGGCAGGGCCAGCAGTTCCCGGTGGGCCTCAGAGATGAAGCGACGCTGGCACTTAGTTATATCAATATTCCGCTTATGTTCCAGTTTTATCCGGTAAGACAGTTTTATGTAGAGTTTGGTCCGCAAATAGGGTTTTTATTATCAGCAAATAGTAAGAATGATGAGGATAAGGTTGAAATTGATGAATGGTTTAAAAAAGTGGATGGGGCCATTTGCTTTGGTGCAGGTATACAGGTTACGCCGATGTTAGGCTTTTATGCCCGCTATAACGCCGGTATTGCTGATATTTCAAAGAACAACAACGGACTTTTAAATAACCGCGACCATTACAACCGAGTAGGTCAGATTGGCATTGCTGTAAAGCTGAAATAATTTCAATAAAAGTTATAGGCAGCATTATGAGTAATTCATAATGCTGCATTTTTAAATTAGTTGATCCAGCGTTCAAAAAACTCCCAGGTGCGTAACATTTGATCAATGCGTTGCCGGTTGTCGCCACTCCGGGTTATTTCATGCGTGGCATTGGGATGCCGTACATATTCAACCGGGCGGCCCAGTACTTTCAGGCTCCGGTACAACATTTCGCTTTCAACAAAACCGGTGCGGCGGTCATTATCGCCATGAAAGATGATATAAGGCGTGGTAATGTTCTGTACATAATTGATCGGTGATTCCCGTTGAAGATTTGCCTTTGTTGCTGCCTCCCAGGGATAGCCGCCAAAATAGTTGGGTACCAGCCGCCAGGCATTTCCTTCCCCAAAGAAAGTGTTGAGGTCATATACGCCCCGTTGCGAACAGGCCGCTTTAAAACGATGATCATGGGCTATGATCCAGGCTACAAGATAACCGGCATACGATCCGCCGGTAACAACCAGTTTTGAAGTATCGGCCCAGCCTTCGGCAATGGTTTTATCTAAAGCGGTTAATACATCGCTGGTTGGGCCCTTACCCCAGTCGTTGATATTGGCTCGCAGAAAATTCTCGCCATAGCCGCCGCTACCACGGGGATTACAATAAACAACACCATACCCCTTGCTACAAAAGAACTGGTATTCGTGCCACATGGTGTTTTCGCCCGGTCCCCACATAGCTGAAGGGCCGCCATGGATCTCCAATAATAAGGGGTATTTTTTGCCCGTTTCATAGTTAACCGGTTTCATTACCCAATACTCTACCGTCATGCCTTTGTTATTGGTAAATGTTTTTTTTTCAGGCAAAGAGAGCTGTCTGGCTTGCACCCAGGGCTCATTAAAATTACTGATACGCTGTGCGTGCTGGCCACTGGCGTCTGCCAGGTACAATTCAAAGGGATTGGCTGTTTCGGTTTTCACAAACACCAGCTTGTTATTGAGCACGTCAAAACTGCTGATGCCGCTGTTATAATCGGTTAACTGTTCAACCTTCTTAGTGCTTATGTTCAATTGGTACAGGGGAAAGCCTCCATTGCTGGGTGCTGTAAAATAAAGGTATTTCTCATCGGCACTCCACAACAGGTCGTCCTTTGACCGATCGAAGGGCAGTATGATCATATCTTTTGCGGTACCATTTACAGGCATAATGGCCAGTTGCGGAATTTTAACCTGGTTAATGCCTGAAAACTGAAAGGCCAGCCATTTGCCGGAAGGGGAGAGGGTGGGCGTGATATATTGCTTCCCTTCTTCACCCAATATTTTGCGAAGCTGACTGCCATCAGCATTTGACATAAAAATCTCATTCTCCTGCGAGCGGTTGGGATGTTGTAAGGAATCTACATCACCCGAAAGGATGAGCTGTTTTCCGTCTGGCGTAAAATCAACTTTCGAAAAGGAATAAAATCCATGGGTTACGGCAGTGGGAACATCGCCGGGTTGTATACCGGTAACAAAATAAATATTGAAATTGAGATCGCCATTGATATTACGTTCGTCCTGAAAATTGAGCTTGTTCATCACCCGGGCCTTTTTATCGGTAACGTTGTTGTTTAGATAAGCTCTTACTTCTTCCAACGTACCATCGGGATCGGGTTTGGCCTGGCTGGTTTTCAATTGTTCATTATGTGTAAAGCCTGGTTTTTCCAATGGCCATTCGGGAATGGCGCTTTTGGCGTTCAGGATAGAATCCTTTAAAAGATCTGGGAGGGGAATATTGGCCGTAAAGAGAATTTGTTTGCCATCAGGGCGCCATTTAGGGGTACCGGCGCCATACTTATACTTCGTCAATTGTATGGCCTCTCCCCCGTCGAGCGAAAGCAAAAAGATCTGCGGCTTGTTATCTGCCGTTCTCACAAAAGCCAGTTGCTTACCATCGGGACTCCAGGCGGGTTGAGAGGCGCTTTCTTTGGCCGTTAACTGCCGGGGTGTTGCATTGCCTTCAGTGGAAACCATCCATAGCTGGCTTACGTATTTATATTCCAGCTTACTATCGCCATCATTTTCTATAGTTGTTACGGTAAAGGCGGCCTTACTGCCATCGGGAGAAAGGGTGATGCTGCCGATGGATTGTATTTTGAGCATATCTGTAACGGAAACAGCCTGTTTGGTTTGACCCAGCATTTTGAGCGAAATGAGCAGCCAAATGCACGTCATAAGTCTTTGCATGATAAGGAGTTTTGTAACTGAATGTATGAATTCATGAATATTTGGCGCTACCGCTTATATATTAACAATTTGAGCGATGAATAAGGGTTGTTCATTTTCGCTTAATTGCGATAATTTTGTGCTAATTATATATCTATGAGTGAAACTACAATACCCGCTCTAACGCCGAAAGATTTTGCCACCGACCAGGAAGTACGGTGGTGCCCTGGATGTGGAGACTACTCCATTTTGGCGCAAGTGCAGAAGATTATGCCGGGTCTGGGACTTCCCAAAGAAAACATTGTAATTATTTCTGGTATCGGCTGCAGCAGCCGCTTCCCTTATTATATGAACACGTATGGTATGCACTCGATCCATGGCCGGGCTACAGCCATTGCCAGCGGATTGAAAGCTGCACGTCCGGAATTAAGCGTCTGGATCGTTACCGGTGATGGGGATGGCTTAAGTATTGGTGGTAACCACACCATCCACTTGCTGCGCCGCAATTTTGATGTGAATGTGATGCTGTTCAATAATCAGATCTACGGGTTAACCAAAGGTCAGTATTCACCCACATCGGAAAAGAATAAGGTGACCAAGTCAACGCCATTTGGCAGTATCGATCATCCGTTCAACCCACTGGCACTGGCCATGGGCGCCGATGCTACGTTTATTGCGCGTTCAATGGACCGTGATCCTAAACACCTGCAGGAGTTATTGATTAGAAGTCATAAACACAAAGGGGCTTCCTTCCTCGAGATCTATCAAAACTGTAACATCTTTAATGATGGCGCTTTTGAACAGTTCACAGAAAAATCTACCAAACTCGATAACACCTTATTCCTGGAGCAGGGCAAACCGTTGATCTTTGGTGCGCAATGTAACAAGGGTATTAAGCTGGATGGTTTTAAACCGGTAATTGTTGACCTGAACGAAGGCGCTTCTGCCGATGACCTGTGGGTGCATGATGAAAGGGATTTCTATAAGGCGCAGATACTGGTACGCATGTTCGATGATCCTCGTATAGAAGGTCATTTGCCTCGTCCGTTTGGCGTGTTTTACGAAGCTGATCGCCCCTGTTATGAAGATGTAATGCAAATGCAGTTGGATGAAGTAATGGCAAAAGGTCCCGCCAGCCTCGACAAATTATTAAGAGGTAGAGAAACCTGGACTATTGCGTAAGCGTCAAAAGCGCACATTCCGATAATATAACAGATACGCATATCTTTTAAGCTCCCCGATTTCGGCCAGGCCGGCATCGGGGATTTTTTATTTCTAACCTGTACCAGTGGTGGTAGTTAGCATAAGTATATAAAAAAATGGAGCCAGCGATGGATATCGCCGGCCTGTGCTTACCTCTGAAACCACAAAAAGAAAGAAGTTAAGCAATATGTTGTGATACAATAAATTTAATGATAGTGGGGTTCAATGGATGATGGACAGAATGGGTGTATATAAATAAGAAGGTGATATATCGGTACATGCAGGCTTAAATGCTGTTTGCATGTCAGGGATTAACCCCCTTCTACGGTTTAGTAAATTAAAGCTGGCTGCTTATACGGAGTAAGAGCAGTTAGTTTCAGTTACTGGTACAATCTTTTTTGCAGTTTCTAATTCACAAATGGTCAGCAACACGTGATCAGGTAAACAGAGATAATTAAAAAGGGTGGCGGACAATATATGGCACGAACAGGTTAATATTCGTACTTAAAATAGTTCTATTTATTAAATGGAAATTGGAGTGGTTGGAAATCGGGAGATTGGATTAGTACTTAGTGGGCGTTGCCGGTGAGAATATTAATTCAGCACATAGCCCGGTAAAAATAAAGACTGTTTTCTATAAAATCAATATTTTTCTTAAAATTTTTTAATGTCTGGTCAGCCAGCTTATTTTCTTAAGTTGGATCAAATCACACTTAAAATATCGGGCATATTAGTATCTCACATCAGAGGCTTCCAATTCCTTTTCTGCTGCCTTCAACAGGCTGGTTTTTTTATACGCATACCACCATTTGGGAGCCGTTCTCTTCATCAATGTATCGATATTACGCATCCCGATCAAATTCCAGGCGCCTCTCAGCTTGCCACTGATTGAAGCTTGTAAAGCCCTCAAACTCATTGCAAAACCACTGTCAAGGTATTCCATGTGATGCCAGTAACCAGCAGGCATGAACAGGGTATCGCCGTGGTTCAGGATCACCTCATACCCTTTGGCCAGCTTCAGGGCAGGAAACTGAGTATAGTCGGGATTGCCGTTTTTGTAATAGTTCGAAAAATCGGCCAGGCTCAAAACCTCAAAAGGCTTGCGGTAAAGCTTATGTTGCTCTTCGAAGGGGAATAACAGCACCCGCTTGCGGCCGGTAAACTGGGTGTGCAGAATGTGCGACATGTCGATGTCGAAATGCATGTGCGTAATGCTGGTGGCACCGCCAACAAATAACATGGGGTATTTTTTAACGAATCCCTTCATTAAATGATCAGGCCAGGTAAAATCTTCCGTTAGCTGTGGTGCATGATCAAAAATATTGAAGAGAAAAATACGCCAGGCGGCCGGCCCCTTACTCACCATGTCGACGTACTCACCAAAAGTTTTGTAATCGTCAGCTGTGTTGATGGGGGTGAAAGCGTCACTCTTAATGTTGTTGTACAGCCCAACTCTTTTACTACCTACTATTTCTTTAAAATAATCCCAGTTCCATTTGGTTAAGGCTGGCCAGTCTTTGGCCATTTTGGTAATAACAACTGGTTTCAATGGCAGATAGTAACGCTGCTGAAAGTCTTCTGCGCCGATGTGGTCAACGCGGTCAACAGGTTGTAGTTGCATGAAATTAGTTTGCTCAAATTTAATATTAAATTCATTTTCGGCGCATGAAGTGGTGCTGAAAACATGTACGGCTTTAACATTTATATAAATAATCACATGTTTAAACAGGGCGCATAAATTGCCTGTAAGGTTATGAGACTTTAGTTAAAAAGTATAATTTGCCGTTATGTTGTTACATCTTCATCCAGAAAATCCCCAACCGCGTAACATTTCCACTATCGTGAAAGTTTTGTCGGAAGGCGGAATAATTATATATCCAACCGACACGATCTATGGTTTGGGCTGTGATATTTTTCAGCACAAAGCTATCGATCGCATTTGTCGCATCAAAAATATCGACCCGCAAAAAGCGCAGCTTTCGTTTGTGTGTTACGATCTCAGCGATTTGAGCCGGTATACAAAAAGCATCAGCACCCCCATGTATCGCTTGTTGAAGCATTACCTGCCGGGTCCATATACTTTTATTTTACCTGCCAGTAAGGAAGTTCCCAAGATCCTGCAAAGCAAAAAGAATACCATCGGGCTACGCATTCCCGATAACCTGATTGCCCGCACTATTGTAAAAGAACTGGGGCATCCGATCCTGAGTACGACCTTACCTGGTACCATGGTGGAAGAGTATACCGATCCCGAGCTCATGCACGATAATTTTGAAAAGCTGGTTGATGTGGTGGCTGATGGCGGTATTGGCGGCATGGTCCCTTCCACCGTTATCGATTGTACCGGCGATGAACCGGTATTGATCCGCCAGGGAGCAGGCGAATGGGAAAGTCAGGAGGTGTGAAATGGAACCATATAAAAATTGCCTATAAATAGTATGAGTACAGACTATCAAAAATTCTTCCCTGATCATTTTACGCTGGAAACACCCCGGGTATTATTGCGATTAATGACGCCTGCCGATTATGAGGCATTTTTGCCCCTTGCCAAAGACAAGGAGATCTGGCGTTATTTTCCACAGGACCTCAGTAATGAACAGGAGTTATCAGCCTGGATGCAAAAATTATTTAATGAGAGGGAAGCAGGCCTTAGAATGCCGTTCACCGTTATTGACAAACATTCCAACGAAATTGTGGGCAGCACCAGTTACCTGAGTATTTCATTGTACGACAAGCGACTTGAAATAGGAAGCACCTGGCTGGGTACTTCGTTTATAGGAACGGGTGTGAACCGCCAGGCGAAGTTCGCCCTGTTGTCATTTGCCTTTGAGGTTATGAAAATGGAGCGGGTAGAAGTAAAAACCGATAACCTGAACGAACGAGCCAAAGCAGCCCTGCTGAAAGTGGGCATGAAGCCAGAAGGGATTTTACGCAGCCATATGCTCATGCATGATAACCGCCGACGCGATACCATTTATTTCAGCATCATCAGAAGTGAATGGGAAGAACGGAAGATGAACTTTTTCCCGGAAATGATATAAATTATTAATCCCGTCTTCCCGACTGGTCGGGAGACGGGATTAATATCATTACAACTTAAAATCATCTGTTAACTGTTCAAAACTGCTATATACAAAAGCGCGAAGGTCATAAGCAAAACGTCATGGGGAGCCTTTTTGTTCATGCCGGTGACGCCTTATTTTTTACGGATAAAAAATAGACTGACGACAATCAGTAAAGTTTAAATAACCGGGAAAATGAGGTTACATATCCAGCTCAAGCTGATTGCTGGTTAACGAGAAGGAGCGGCGGTGATAAGGGGTAAGCCCAAACTCTTCAATGGCTTTTCGGTGTTCAGCCGTGCCATAGCCTTTATTGGTGATCCATTTATACTGCGGAAAATCGGGATGCAGGTTACGCATAAAATCGTCACGGTAAGTTTTGGCGAGAATACTGGCTGCCGCAATGGAGGCGTATTCCGAATCGCCTTTTATAATACACTGGTGGGGAGTGCGTTTGTATTTAGTGAACCTGTTGCCGTCGATGATGAGAAATTTCGCTTTGGTCTTTAACTTTTCAATGGCCAGGTGCATAGCCTTAAAGGAGGCGTTTAGGATATTAATACGGTCAATTTCCTCATGATCTACACTGGCTACCTGGTAACTGATGGCATGTTTTTCAATAAAACTCCTCAATTCATACCGGTCTTCTTCATTCACCTGCTTGCTGTCGTTCAGCTTTTCGTGGTAAAAACCCTCCGGTAAAATAACCGCAGCGGCAAATACCGGTCCTGCCAAACAGCCGCGACCTGCTTCATCGCAGCCGGCTTCAACAAGTTCAGTTTGGTAGAAAAGTTTGAGCAAGTTTTTTATTTGAGCCCAAAAATAAGGGATGCCTTTATTTAAATATTATTTATCAACTTTGTTTTTTTACACATCACATTCCCAATATGGAATTAAGCACAATACCGCTCGCGTTTCCAGCTTTTGAAAAAGAATTGCAACTTGAAATACAGGAGCAGGGGGAGATCCGTTTTTTCAAAACAGATGAGCAATTGATGCGTACCGGCCAGTATTTCCGGTCAACCATGCTGATCCTGAACGGACTGGTGAAAATTTACCGGGAGGATGATGATGGCAATGAGTTCTTCATGTACTACCTGCAACCAGGCCAGGCATGCGCATTATCTATGGTGTGTGCTGCGGAGCATAAAAAAAGCGCCATAATGGCAAAAGCGGCAAAGGATACAGAAATTATTGCCATACCATTGGAGTATATGGAAGAATGGATGGGGAAATATAAAAGCTGGAGTCAATTCGTGATCACTACTTATCGTTCCCGCTTTGAAGAATTACTAAGCACCATCGACCATATTGCCTTTCGCGGCATGGACGAGCGCCTGGAATTCTACCTGAAAAAACACCAGGAGACCCTGGGTACTAATCTCATTCCGCTCAATCACCAGGAAATTGCCAATGAACTCAATTCTTCCCGGGAAGTTATTTCACGCCTGCTTAAAAAAATGGAACAATTTGGCAAGGTAAAGCTCAATCGGAACGCTATTGAAATTATTCAATTGTAATTCGAATAACTTAAAGAGCATCGAACGTTTGTCTTGATTCATTAGAAAACATTTTTAATAGAACTGTTTTTGTAAGAAGCTTTCTTTATACAACAAAAACATATTTGATGGCCAGCAACCTTATTGTGACCTTCGTCACCTATCATGCTTTTAATTTGCCGCATCTTCACCCAATGATTGCATGATCATGTTAAAACCTGTCTATTGTTGTTTTACCGAATTATTTATTTAAATGGAAATAGCCGGTTATTTAGCAGCCGTATTAATTGGCGTGTCATTAGGGTTGATAGGTGGCGGTGGTTCAATACTTACCGTACCAGTATTTGTGTACCTGTTGCATGTGCATCCGGTATTGGCCACCACATATTCCTTATTTGTAGTAGGCAGTTGCAGCCTGGTGGGCAGCGTTCGCTCTTACTATAAAAAACTGATCGATTTTCAGGTGGTAATGTATTTCGGCCTGCCCTCGCTGTTATCGGTATTTGTTGTACGGCGGTTTGTGTTACCCATGATCCCCGATCATTTATTCAACATTGGAGAACTGGCCGTTACCAAAGGCGTCTTTTTGATGGTATTGTTTGCTTTATTAATGCTGGCTGCCGCTGCCTCTATGATAAGATCAGCCGGCAAACCACCAACACCCGGAATTAATAAAGAACGAAAAAGTGGACTGCTGATCCAGGGATTATTGATTGGCGCAGTTACCGGTTTACTGGGCGCAGGCGGTGGCTTTTTGATCATTCCGGCCCTGGTGTTGATCAGCAGACTGCCTATGAAGATAGCAGTGGGTTCATCACTGACCATTATGGCCATTAGTTCTTTCTTTGGGTTTTTCAGTACACTGTCGCATTATAATATAAACTGGCCGCAGTTATTGTTGTTTACAGTTATTGCAGTGTTGGGGATTTTTGCAGGGACCGCATTCTCAGATAAAATACCCGGCCAATCGTTAAAAAAAGGATTTGGGTGGTTTGTACTGGCAGTTGGTTTATTTATATTGGTGCACGAGTTGTTCTTTTTTAGTTAAAGTAATAGCGTTAAAACGCTTTGTGATAAAAGTCATATTCTATTAAAACCATTATACAGATATTACGTTGATTATTTAAACAGCATTGTTATGAGGATAGAACAAATTTATACCGGTTGCCTGGCACAAGGAGCATATTACATCGAAAGTGAGGGAGAAGCAGTGGTGATTGATCCGTTGCGTGAAATAGACCCTTATGTTCAAAAAGCCAATAGAAATGGTGCCACTATAAAGTATGTTTTTGAAACGCACTTTCATGCTGATTTTGTTTCGGGCCATCTCGATCTGGCAAAAGCAACCGGTGCAACCATTGTATATGGCCCTACCGCCACGCCTTCGTTTAAGGCTCACATTGCAACCGATGGTGAGATTTTTAATATAGGCAACATCACAATTACAACCCTGCATACACCTGGCCATACTATGGAAAGCACTTGTTATCTATTGAAAGATGAACAGGGTGTTGCAGTTGGTTTGTTCAGCGGTGATACGTTGTTCATTGGCGATGTTGGCCGTCCTGATCTGGCGCAAAAAGCGAATCACATTACCCAGGAAGATCTGGCTGGTTTATTATTCGACTCGCTGCGTAATAAGATCATGCCCCTTCCGGATACTTTGACGGTTTATCCGGCACATGGCGCTGGTAGTGCCTGTGGCAAGAACATGAGTAAGGAAACTACCGATACATTAGGTCATCAGAAAGAAACGAACTACGCGTTGCGTGCCAGCATGACCAAAGAGGAATTTATAAAAGAAGTTACAGAAGGATTAACTGCGCCTCCTCAATATTTTCCTTTGAATGTGCAATTGAATAAACAAGGGTATGAAAGCATTAATGAAGTATTGAAGAAAGGTACGCATCCATTGGGCGTGGAAGCTTTTGAAGCAGCCGCCAACGAAACCGATGCGCTTATACTCGATACCCGCGACCCGCAAACATTTGCAAAAGGATTTATTCCCAATTCAATCAATATTGGCATCGATGGCAATTTTGCGCCCTGGGTTGGTGCACTGATCCCTGATATTAAACAAACCATTTTGATCGTAGCAGAAGAAGGCCGTCAGCAAGAAGTGGTAACCCGCCTGGCCAGGGTTGGTTACGATTATGCCATTGGTTATTTGGAAGGTGGTATTAATGCCTGGAAAAAAGCAGGAAAAGAAATTGATACTATTACTTCCATTTCAGCAACTGAACTGGCAGCCATTCAGGAAGCTGATGCCAACATAAACGTATTGGATGTACGTAAGCAAAGTGAGTATGAAGCCGAACATATTAAGTGTGCGGTAAATGCCAGCCTCGATTACATCAACGACAGCATGCAGCAGGTAGATAAAAACAAAACCTGGTATGTACATTGCGCCGGCGGTTACCGGTCCATGATCTTCATATCCATCCTGAAAGCGCGCGGGTTCGATAACCTGATAGATATAAAAGGCGGATTCAAAGCCCTTAAAGAATCAGGAAAGTTTGCGATAACAGATTTTGTTTGTCCAAACACAATGTTGTAACCGCACCTCATAAAAAATCAGTAACTTATAGCTGTGTGATTAATGTCGCACAGCTTTTTTTATTAAAGCCCCATCTTTACAAAAATTATTCATCATGCAATTCCTTGAATGGATTAAACAGCCCTGGCCCTGGTATGTGGCTGGCCCGTTGATAGGGTTGGTTGTTCCGCTGCTGTTGATCATGGGTAATAAATCATTCGGCGTTTCTTCTTCATTACGACATATTTGTGCCGCCTGTATACCGGCTGATATTCCTTTTTTTAAATACAACTGGCGTAAAGAAACCTGGAATCTGTTTTTTGTAACTGGTATTTTGTTGGGCGCCATCATAGCTACACAGTTTTTAAATAGTGGTAAACCCATAGCGGTTAATCCCAAACTGGTGAGCGAACTGGCGCAATATAAAATTCATAATTATTCCTCTATCGTTCCTGTAGACCTGTTTAACTGGCCGGCGTTATTAACAGCGCGTGGATTTATCTTACTGGTTGTAGGTGGTTTTTTAGTGGGCTTTGGTACGCGATATGCCGGTGGTTGTACTTCGGGCCATGCCATTATGGGGCTTTCAAACCTGCAGTGGCCTTCCCTGGTAGCAACCTGTTGTTTTATGATTGGTGGGTTTATTACTGCCAACCTTATTTTACCTGCCATCTTAAGCCTGTAAAACATTGACTATGGAAACAAAAGAAGAAATGACACAACCTGTAATAGTAAAGGAAGCCAATACCGATTTTGAAGTACGATCGCTGGATACTATTTGTATCAATGAATCGCGTATAGAGCATTCGTGGTGGCACTTGTTGAAATATTTAGTTGCCGGCTTGTTGTTTGGTATTCTGTTAGTTAAAGCAGAAGTGATCTCCTGGTTCCGTATTCAGGAAATGTTTCGCTTGCAAAGTTTTCACATGTACGGGGTAATTGGTGCTGCTGTAGTAACGGGCATGATTTCAGTTTGGCTCATCAAAAAATTCAAGGTTAAAACAATATATGGCGAACCTATTGACTTGCATCCCAAGCAATTCAATAGGGGACAAATCTATGGCGGCTTATTATTTGGCGCCGGCTGGGCATTGACCGGCGCATGTCCCGGCCCATTGTACGCCTTAATAGGAACAGGTGCTACCGTGATAATTGTTACTTTAATAAGTGCTATTGCAGGTACCTGGGTGTATGGCCGTTTGCGCGAAAAATTGCCACATTAATTTGGTGGCTAATATGTAATATGACTATCTTTAATCTGGATTTAATGTGACTGATCATACCAACCTATCTGAGCAGCGGGGATTCCTTCCTTGTAATGGTCCAATATATAGTTAACCTCGTCCTTTCTATTATTTTGAATAAATAAGCATTCCCTTTAGAACCCAGCCGTCACCATTCTACTGAATAACCAAGTCGGGTATTAATTACACTGCGGAATTATTTGTACCAACACAGGATGTTGCGTCGCATTGTGCCTACTCCATGAATGAGTTGAACCAGCAGTCCATGCCGGCATGTTAACACGCCTGTACCTGTGTGATATGTATTTCAGTCTTCCTTTTCAATAACTAAAATTCGACTGTATATGCAAACCAATAATTCTAATTCGGGATCACGTCGTGACTTTATAGGTAAACTTGCTGTAGGCGCAGCTGCGCTTGGTACAGCCTCCCTGGCTCCCTTTCAAACTCAGGCCATACCTGAACTGGCCAACCATGAATATGCCGATTCTGAAGAATGGTTTAATAAGATAAAGGGTAAACACCGCATTGTGTTTGATGCTACACAGCCGCATGAAATGATGCCATTTGCCTGGCCAAAAGTTTTTTTACTAACAAATGCTGCTACGGGCACGCCTGAGAAAGATTGCAGTGTAGTAGTGGTGCTTCGGCATGATGCAGTTGGTTATGCTTTACAAAACGAAATGTGGGAAAAATATAAATTGGGCGAAATCTTCAAAGCCAATGATCCGCTCACAAAAGCACCCGCTACCCGTAACCCGTTCTGGAAACCCAAACCCGGTGATTTTAAAGTGCCTGGTTTAGGCAACGTGGCTATTGGTATAAATGAACTGCAGGATAGTGGGGTTATGTTCTGTGCTTGTGAAATGGCCATAACCGTTTACAGCGCCGTAGCAGCAGACATGATGAAAATGGATGCCGCAGCTATTAAAAAAGAATGGCTTGGCGCTGTACTGCCCAACATACAGGTAGTGCCTTCAGGTGTTTGGGCATTGGGCCGCGCACAGGAACATGGCTGCACGTATTGCTTTGCCGGTTAGGAATATACCCTAACGTTTTCGATAATCCCCTTTCTTAACCCCGTCTATTATACAGGTATTATGTTGCATGCCGGGTTACTGCCCGGTATGCAACATTACTGTTACAACGATCTGCTTGTTATATCATGAACCGTAAATTGTTAATTGCATTATTGGCGATAGGAGTACCGGTTGCTTTTTGGGTGAATATTAAATACCGGGTACCGGAAAATGTAAAACAAAAAACAGCCGCGTTGGCATCAGCTGCACCCGAAATGCCCTGGCAGCCACCTGATAGTAATACTATCCCGAATACGCCGGCAGGTAATCAGGTCCGCTATGGTCGCGATCTCATTGCCCGTACCTCCTGGTACCTGGGCCCAAAAGGAACGGTAGCACATATATCCAATGGAATGAACTGCCAGAATTGTCACCTGGCGGCTGGTACCAAACCATGGGGTAATAACTACAGTGCCGTAGCCTCCACCTACCCTAAATACCGCGACCGCAGCGGCAGCGTAGAATCTATTGAAAAAAGAGTGAACGATTGTCTGGAAAGAAGCCTAAACGGAAACGCATTGGACAGCAACAGCCGCGAAATGCAGGCTATTGTGGCCTATATGCATTGGTTGGGTACCGGGGTGGCAAAAGGCAAAAAGCCATTGGGCTCAGGAATTAATTCATTGAAAAACCTCAACCGGCCGGCTGATCCAGGCAAAGGAAAAATCGTGTTTATCGAAAAATGCCAGCTCTGCCATGGAGCCAATGGCGCAGGAGTGCGCGATACAGCAACAGGTGTTGGTTATGTGTTTCCGCCATTATGGGGGCCCGACAGTTATAATATTGGCGCCGGATTGTTCCGGTTATCAAGGATGGCCGGTTATGTAAAAGACAATATGCCGTTTGGTGTTTCATACGGTAAATCTCAGTTAACAGATGAACAGGCCTGGGATGTGGCCGCTTTTATAAATTCACAACCGCATCCGCATAAAGACCTGTCAAAAGACTGGCCGCAGAAAAACAGCAAACCAATTGATTATCCCTTTGGTCCGTATGCAGATAGTTTTTCGGTTCAGCAACATAAGTACGGTCCGTACGACCCTATAGCATGGGCTGCTAAGAAAAAATAACCTCACTTTTAAATCAACGGGTATGATTACAAATAAAATGTTGATCGTATTGCTGGCGCTGATGCCGGTATATACGCTTGCACAAACCGGGACGTACAAGGTAATTTTTGATATAACCAGCGGTGATACCGCTGCCTACAAAACAGTGATCAGACAAGTACGGGGTATATCACAGTCGCGGCCAGACGCCCAGCTGGAGGTGGCCATTTATGGTGATGCGCTGCCAATGGTCATGAAAGACAAATCCAATATTGCCGATGCTATTCAGGAACTAAGCAGTAACAAAAAAGCCAGTTTTAAAGTTTGTAATGCCACCATGAAGCGGAACAACATCGATAAAAGCCAGTTGTTACCCGGAGTAGATGTAGTACCGGATGCTATTTTCGAAATTGTAACCAAACAACAGGAAGGGTGGGGGTATATTAAGGTAGCACATTAATTGAGTAGTGGCATAATTGTGTTAAAAGACAGTTACAGGTTTCAGGTGGCAGGTTACAAGGAGAGAACCTGTATTTGCCCTACAACCTGAAACCTGCAACCTGGAACTTGCTCTTAGGGATCTTAAAGCTGAACCTTCTCCTTTGTTTCTTGGTTTCTTGTGGCTTTTGGGTATTACCTTTGCGCCGCAATGAATACCATATCTAATGAACAACGGGCCAACCGGGCAGTATCCAACTGGATATTTTTAGGGGTGATCATGTTATTGGTGCAGGTGGTATTGGGGGGAGTTACCCGCCTAACCGGTTCGGGCTTATCAATTACCGAATGGGACGTAGTTACCGGTGCTTTACCCCCGCTGAATGAACCTCAGTGGCTGGAAAAGTTTGCCAAATACCAACAATCGCCCCAATACCGGTTGCTGAACTCCGATTTTACCCTCTCCGACTTTAAATTCATCTTTTTTTGGGAATGGTTTCACCGCTTGTGGGCCCGGCTGATTGCCGTAGCCTTTGTAGTGGGTTTTGTATACTTGCTGGCGAAAAAGTATATAAAAAAGGAGATGGTAAAGCCCCTGCTCACCCTTTTTGTTTTTGGCGCCTTGCAGGGAGCCATTGGCTGGATAATGGTAGCCAGCGGATTGACGGGTGATGCGGTGTATGTACGCCCCACCAAACTGGCCATGCATTTTATTTTTGCCCTCGCTTTGATCAGTTACGCTTTCTGGCAGGGATTACAGATAAAAGTGCCTGCCGGCAAACGCATCAATCTTCCCGGTATACATAAATGGTCGTGGGCCCTGATTATTCTCTTATTTGTACAATTGATCTTTGGCGCCTTAATGGCAGGTCACAAGGCGGCCACTGCCGCGCCTACCTGGCCTACCATCAATGGCAGTTGGGTGCCTGCAGGAATGCTAAAAGAAGAGCCGGTAACCCTTAATTTTTTTGAGAATAAAATCACCATCCATTTTGTGCACCGGGGACTGGCGTACGCGTTATTAATTTTGATAATAATTTATTCCACAAAAGTTTTCCGCATACAATCAAACAGTGAAATATTTACCCGGGCCCGTCGTATACCACTGATACTGGTAACCCTACAGGTATTATTAGGTATTCTATCGGTGTTAACCAGTACCGGCATAATACCCAGCCATTGGGGAACGTTTGAATGGCTGGCACAGTTACACCAGATTACGGGAATGTTATTACTGCTGAGCCTGGTTGCCATGTTGTTTCTCACCCGGCAATCATTCTTTAAGCAACCTTCATAATCTTGGCACTGTCTTTTCGTTTAAGTAGTATATTGGGAATGGAGCCGGTTTACTCCGGCCGTTCGCGTTTAAGACTATTTTAATGCCAGGGTTAGTATGAAACTTTTTTTGAAAGGAATATATCACTCTTTTCCGGTACAACTGGTGATGCTGCACTTTAAGAAATTTCAGGTGTTGCTCATCTTTTGGTTTGTTTTGTTCAGTACGGTGAACGGTACCTTTATGAAATCATTCGGCGCTGATTCCCTTTACCTGGCGCCGGAATACCTGGGAAACGTAAGCATGCTGGCTGCCCTGTTCGTGGGCCTCGCCATTGGCGTGTTTATTATGAGCTGGAATATTACCACCTTTATCCTGTTCAGCCGCCATTTTCGCTTTCTGGCTACCACCAGCAATCCTTTTTTGAAATATTGCGTTAACAATGTGATCATACCACTTGTATTTCTGCTTTTTTATTTCTTAAGGGCAGTGGAATTTGAGCGAAACAAAGAACTGATGACATATGGGGAAATTACCCTGTTGGTGCTGGGATTTTTGAGCGGTTTGATCCTGATCGTGGTTATTTCCCTTTTCTACTTTTTCAGGGCCGATAAAAATATCATCCGGCGGCTTACCCCGGTGATCAGTAACCCCCAGTTATTCAAGGCGCAATTCAAAAAAGAAGAAATGCGGCTCAACCAAAGCCGGTTAATAAAAGTAGAAACCTACCTGAACGCGGTGCTCAGGATCAAAAAAGTGCGCGACGTTTCGCACTACAGCCGGGAGTTTATTGAAACCATCTTTAGCCGGCACCACTTTGCCGCAGTGGTATCTATTTTCATTGCTTTTATTGGGCTTATTATCATGGGCTTTTGGTTAGACAGCCCCCTGTTTCAGTTACCTGCCGCCTCAGGCATTACCCTTTTCTTTGCTATTTTGATTGCCGTGTCGGGCGCCTTCTCTTATTTTTTGCAAAGCTGGAGCATTCCCTTCCTGGTAATGTTGTTTGTTGTAACAAACGTATTATACCGCTACGAAATAATTGATCCCAGTAATAAAGCCTACGGCCTGAATTATAAAAACAAGGCGGAACGGCCTTTATATGATTCCGATAATTTGTTGTCGTTATGCACACCGGAAAAAATGGAGCACGATAAACAACAATTCATTTCCATATTGGAGAACTGGAAAAAGAAACAAGCCGAAGCAAAACCATTGATGTTTGTGATCACTACCAGTGGCGGGGGCAATCGCAGTGCTACGTATACCATGAATGTGCTGCAACACCTCGACAGCATGACCCATGGCGATTTAATGAACAAAACTGTGCTTATTACCGGTGCTTCGGGCGGAATGCTGGGCGCTACCTATTTCCGGGAATTGTGCCGGGAAAGGTCGGCTGGTAAGCCTATCAATGTGCAGGATAAAATGTACCTCAACGATATTTCAAACGACCTGTTGAATCCGTTGTTTACCTCATTTGTGGCCCGCGATCTGGCGGCGCCGGCACAACGGTTTAAAGTAGGCCCGTATGAATATATAAAAGACCGTGGCTATGCTTTTGAACAAAAGCTGAATGCCAATACAAGGGGCATGCTGAACAAACAGTTGAAAGACTGGTACGAAGATGAAAAGAATGCCCGCATACCATTGATGTTGTTTAACTCGGTGGTTACGCGCGATGGCCGTAAAATGGTCATCAGCACCCAGCCCATCAGCTTTTTAATGCGGCCTGCTTATGATAGCATCCATTTAACAGATGCGGACCCCGATGCCGTAGATTACCAGGCCTTGTTTGCCAAACAGGATCCCCTGAACCTGCGCATGCTCACCGCTATGCGCATGAATGCAACCTTCCCCTATGTGTTGCCCAATGTGTGGTTACCCAGCGAGCCGGTGGTTGATGTAATGGATGCAGGTTTGCGAGATAATTATGGCCAGGAAACTGCCCTGCGTTTCATACAGGTATTTCAGCAATGGATCCGTGACAACACCGCCGGGGTGGTGCTCATCCATATCCGTGATCGTAAGACGGGCGGGTGGGAACATCCCTATGAAGCTACCAACATAACAGAACTGGCCACCAAACCCATGTTATTGCTTGAATATAACTGGTATAAAATGCAGGAGTATAGCCAGAACGACATGATGGGGCTTGCCCAGTCTATATTGGGTAGTTACTTTAACAATGTTACTTTCGTATACGTGCCTGAAAAAAATGAAGCCCGGGCGGCTTTAAATTTCCATCTCACCAAAAGCGAGAAGAAAGATATTGCCAGTGCATTGAGCAGTCCCGGTAATCAGCAGGCGTTTTCCAAATTTGGCCAGTTAATAAAAACTTCCCATTCACTTACTATACGTTAGCCGCATGTATTAATTTAAAATAATGCGGTAAAACTTTTATATGCAGGTTCCGCTGGCATTCCCAGGGCTCCCCGTCAATATGTATAGGCGCTTCGGCCGGGTTGCTGATGGTCAGTTCATCGGTTTGAAAATAGATCACCGGCGAGTTCATGGAGTTTTCAATACGCCTGATACGGCCAGTCAATACCTGTCGCATAACGGTTAACAACAACAGGGGTTTTGCTATTTTCTTTACGATCACCACATCAAGTAACCCATCGCTTAAAATAGCCTGCGGGGCAATAGTGAAGTTATTGCCAAATTGATTGCTGTTGGCTATACTCAGGAAGAAAGCCTCTGTAGAAAATTCGAGTTTATTGGCATTTACCCGGAACGGGAAAGGTTTGGCGCGTAAGAAATGGCGGGAAGTCAACGAAACATAGGTGCCCAGTCCCCTTTTGGGTTGATCGGCAAATTCGTGAGCTACCTGGGCATCAAACCCCAGTCCACAAAGCATGCAGGCAAAATGTTCATTTACCATAAAACCATCGGTTAAAAGGGCTTTACCGGTAAAAACGATCTCCAGGGCTTTTTTACTGGCTTTTGGAATGCCGGCTGCCAGCGCCAGTCCATTGCCCGAGCCCATGGGAATAATACCGAATTGCACTCCGGTGTGCGCCAGGGCTTTAACTACCTGGTTCACCGTTCCATCGCCACCGCAGATCACTACATCAGTTACCTGCTCCTTTTCTATTTTTTCCTGCACAAAATCATAGTTGGCGTCGGCCGTTGTGGGCAGTATTTCAAAGGGTATTTGGCGTTTTTGGGTTTCCCGGGCAATCAACTCTTTTAAGGAAGATTTGCCTTTGGTACCGGAAATTGGGTTAATAAGATAAATAATCTTTCGCTGCATGTTGTCTAATTACAAAGGGCAAAGATAATCCCCCAAAGGTTCATGATAGGTTAACTTTCTTCTTTTTGCTGACAGGCGTCCATTTTCGACAAACGGCCTTTTTACCTGCCAAACGCCACAATTGCCTTTTTTTAAACGGTTGCCGAAAAGCTGCCAGGTTCATCTAATTTAAAAATTGCCTGGTCAATAAATAAGTTGCTTTGTTATGTAGAACGTTAATCTTACATCAAATAATATAGCCATGAAAAATGTAATTGTAACAATCAGTATCGCGGCGGTCCTGATAACCGGGTCTGCAACTGCCCAGCAGGTAAACCGGCCTTTGGCAACAGAAGGCATGCAATCATTGCAAATGAATACCCGCAATATCAGCAGGGTGCATGTACGAGCCATGCGCGATTTCTTAAAACGCGATAAAACAGCTTCTAATGTTGATTGGATGATTGTTGAAACCGGTTACGTAGCAAGGTATACCGATAAGAGCAACAGCAATTGCAGAACAGTTTACAACAACAGAGGGGATTTTGTTTATACCATTAGACAGTATTACGAAAATAAAATGCCGCGCGATATCAGGAGCATCGTAAAAAGGGAGTATTACGATTACACAATTACCCTGGTGGAACAAATTGAAGAAATGCGAAAACCGCTTGTTTATGTAGTTCACCTGGAAGATGCCACTACGTTAAAGAATGTACGCGTAAGTGAAAGGGATATGGAAGTAATGACAGAGTACATGAAAAGCAAGCCCTGATAAGCCAGTCAGATCGGTGTAGTGACCAAAACAGCTTCAGGCTACAAGCCTTGAGTCGCAAGCAATTAACACTCTTTCTTTGCTTGATGCTTACAGTTTGTAACCTGGAGCTGTATTATTTTATGCCCATTCTCCGCAATGATTGAAAATAAGGTTGTAACATAACTTACCGCAGCAGCGTCCTACTTAAAAAATAAAAACAATGCTACAACCCAATATAATTAATCATTATGCGTTTGTGCAGCGGAGTTCTCAAATAAGCGTTATTGATACATATTCAGATTACCGCGATTGTTTTTCCATAATTCCCAATTAACATAACCTTAACCGCAAATAAGTAACGCGCTGAAACATTTCGCAAATGCTGTTCAGGAGCGGTTCAGGAACACAAAAATTTGTCGTATTAACAATTAAACTATTCAAGGGCTAAAAATTAGCTTATCATGTTGCGGGCTCCAATACCATTTCGAAACAACCGCTTATGTAAGCAAATAAATTGCACTGGATTGTTTAACCTTAAATAAAGTATAGCAATGAAAAAAATAATTATGGCCACCAGTTTATCTGTGTTGGCATTAACGGGATGTGCTTATTCCCAACAGGGACATACACTGGCAGCTGCCAGTGTGAGCTCATCATTTAAGCCAAACAGCCATTATTTGAACGATGTAAACATCCGGGCAGTACGTGATTTCGTAAGCCGGTATGGTGATGCAACAGATGCGGCATGGCATAGAAGTAATGATAATTACATAGCGGTGTTTTATAAAGATAGTATACAGCACCGCGTTATATATACCAACCGGGGCGACCTGAGTTATATAATGAAGTATTATGAAGAAAACCGTATGCCACGCAATATACGTGCACAGGTAAAAAGCACCTACTTCGATTATAAGATCTATGTGGTACAGGAAATAGAAACCCCTGAGCACCCTGCCGTATACATTGTAAATCTTCAGGGCGATACCGACTGGAAAAAAGTAAAACTCTGCCAGGGCGAAATGGAAATAATGGAAGAATTCAGAAAGGGAAAATAAGCCGGTTGACAACAGCTAAAGCATTGTTAATGCACGTTTAATACAGGCATGGGGCTTTAACATACCCTTTGTAAACGACATACGCTGTTTTCCATCTATTACAGTATAAAAACAAAATGGAGGAAACAGATTATGAAAAAGATTTTTACACTTGCAGCCATCCTGTTTAGCATAACAACGTTTGCAGCTCCTGGTCCTAATGACAGTAAAGTAGCTATCCGCAGTAATAGCGACGCTTATATACAGGTATATATCGATGGTAAACAATACAACGTAAATCAAAATGGGTTTGCCTTTGATAATATCAGATCAGGCCGTCACCAGATTGAAGTATATAAGATAGATAACTATGGCAGGTTCAGGAAACGTCCACAAAGAGTGTATAGCAATGTAACCTTTGTTAAACCCTGGGAGTCCCTGAACATTAACATCGACCGTTCTGAATGTGTATTGGTACAGACCCGTTTAGACCGCGATGACCACCGGGGTGGATATAATGGTGGTGGATACGACAGAGGTGGATATGACAGAGATTACGGCCGTGGACCGGTTTATAACGACCGCGATGACCGCAACAGACACTAAGCTCTATTACAGATAACCAATGGCCCTGACGGTAACGTCGGGCCATTTTCATTTACAATGGTATATCTATAATACTTGTATTGTTTATAGCTTACCGCTTAAAGTCTACAACTGTATTTTTCCGTTTAACATTCCTTTAGTAAACAACTTCTTTCCAAAGCCATCTATTATACAAACAAACAATTGGAGGAAACAGTATATGAAACAGATTTTTACCTTTATCGCTGTATTGTTTAGTATTAGCAGTTTTGCTGCTCCCGGTCCTAAAGCTTCTAAAATTTCTATATCTACCGTTGACAAAAACGTAACACAGGTGAAGATTGACGGTGTGATCTATAACATGAATAATACTTTTGTTTTGGATAATATTCGTACCGGTAACCACACCATCAGTATTTATCAAATGGAAAAGGTTGGTTTTAGAAGAAATACAAAAACTATTTATAACAGCTCGATGTCAGTAATGCCTGGTCAAACCATCAACATCGACATTAACCGTAATGGTAAAGTAGTGGTTAAAACTACTACCGATAAGGTTGACAGGAATGACCGTTACGATCACAACGATCGTAATGATAACAACCATTACAACGACCACGATAACAGAAACAACAATAACGGAAGACACTAATTAGGGTGAATAAAAAGAAAAAAGGGTCCCCGACGCTACTGTCGGGGACCCTTTATCTTATAACAAGTTTACCGTATTATAATGGCTTTATGCCCAGAACTTCAGTCATAAAGCGTTCTGTTTCTGTTTCAACGCCGGGTACATCGTTCGATCTGATCGACGAACCAATTACGTGGTCGCCTGCATTCGGCATTGCCACTTCCCGTTTTTTATCGTTGGGGGTGCCCAGTTCTGCAAACATGGTTTTAATAGCGCTTACTTTCACGGTGCTGTCCTGGTGAACAGTGTCTTTATAATAATAAAGGGTGAGGGTGGGCTGCGTTACCTTTTCGAATGTTTTCTTGTTCATGGTTGTTTCCAGCAACTCCTGCAGGCTAACAGCAGCTTCAATACGGTAGTGGTAAGTCCAGTATTTACGATACGCTTCGCGGTGATCATCCGAGTCGAGGTATTTAGAACTTTTAACCATTCTGGCCACCTGTAAACCCCAGGGGTTATTTAAGATCCAGGCGGTACCGTCATTGATCTCAATATTGGGTGACATCAGGATCAGCGCAAATACATCGGGATAGGCTGCAGCCAGTTGAAGGGCCAGCGTACCACCGGTTGAGGTGCCAACCAGAATAACTTTATTACCCAGCTGTTTGCCAATGGCCAGTGCCTGTTTGGCGCTTTCCCAGTAATTATCTGCGGTTAAATTAACCATGGGCTCGGTAGTATCGATACCATGTTCGGCCAGGCGGGATAAATACAGATTACAACCGAACTTTTTAGCCAGGTCACGATGAACGGGATCGCCTTCACCCTGCGAGGCGGTAAACCCATGCAGGTATACCAGTGCATATTCAGTTTTATTCTTTAATGAATCATTGGCCCATACTACCCGGGCTTCATTATCAGGTTTAATTTTATGACCGGCCTCCTGTTGTTGAATGTAACTGACAAGAGCGGCAGGTTCAGCCGGAACAGCCGGTATAGCAGTGGAATAAACTGGTGTTGAAGGGTGGGGGCCTAACAAGTATACAAGGGCTAAAATTGCCGCAACCAGAAGGACCCATTTTATTTTACGCATATCGTAAATTTGGCGCTGAAATTAACGGCTTTTTATATACCGGAAAAGCATTGAGGGTAATTTAAAATGATTTTTTTATGAATTCGGACACCGGCAAGTATTTGATACTCATTGGCGGCGCTGTGGTGATAATAGGGCTGGTCATTTATTTCTTCCACGACAAGCTCCATTGGATCGGTCATTTGCCGGGTGATATCCGGATTGAAAAAGAAAACTTTCGCTTTTATTTTCCCATTACAACAATGATTATAGCCAGTGTTGTTATAACGGTTGTGCTTAGTATTATTCGAAGGTTCCTGTAATGGATCGGTTGTTTGCCACCGGTACCCATAGCCAAATTAAAATAAGGTATCAACCGCACATAGTTGATAAATTTTTAATTCCTTTGTACTTTCCTTCCTGTAGAAAGACCGCAAACAGATTCCCCTTCTTTATTAATCGTTTGTATGACCCAAACTAACCGGTTCATTTCTTTGGATGTATTTCGAGGCCTGATCATTTGCCTGATGATTATTGTAAATACCCCCGGCAGCCACGACACTATTTTTGCGCCGCTGGAACATGCAGCCTGGAATGGGTTTACCCTCGCAGACCTGGTTTTTCCTTCATTTCTGTTTGCCGTGGGCAATGCGCTGTTTTTTACCATGCAAAAATCAAAAACCCTTTCCCTGGGGCAGGTGCTGGCTAAAATAGGCAAACGCACCGGGTTGCTTTTTTTATTGGGTTTTCTGCTGTACTGGTTCCCGTTTTTTAAAACCAATGAAGCAGGCCATGTAGTGTTCAAAACATTTGCAGAAACAAGGGTAATGGGCGTATTACAGCGAATTGCGTTGTGTTATGGCATCGCTTCGTTATTGCTCTACTACTGCAAACCTAAAGGTGCCTTCCTGGTTGCAGTGGGGCTGTTGATTGCCTACCAGGGTATCCTGTTCTGGTTTGGCGAACCCGGGCATGAACTGAGCATGGTAGGCAATGCGGTAACGAAATTAGACCTGTGGTTGCTGGGCCCTGCCCATATGAACCATGGCGAAGAGGTGCCGTTTGAACCTGAAGGAATTTTAAGCACCCTGCCGGCCATTGCCAATGTGGTAGCGGGCTACCTGGTGGGCTGGTATATTCAATCTGCCGGCAAAACAAAAAAGATGCTGGCCTGGTTAACGGGCTCAGGCGCCGCCCTGACACTGCTGGGGCTTTGCTGGGGTATTGTTTTTCCCATCAACAAAAACCTGTGGACCAGTTCTTTTGTTTTATACACCGTAGGGTTGGATTGTTTGCTGCTGGCTGCTATAATTTACATAGTTGATTTTTTGAATATAACCCGCTGGACCCGGTTTTTTGAAGTGTTTGGAAGAAATGCACTGTTCATTTATCTGCTATCTGAGGTGGTAGCCATCCTGCTGCGGGCCTCCCACCTGTACAAATGGATATTTAACCATTTTTTCAGTTTTCCCGGTTTGTATACAGGTTCGCTGGTATTTGCCATTTGGTTTATGCTAATGTGTTGGCTCACAGGCTTGATTTTAGACAAGCGAAAAATTTACATCAGGGTTTGATCCGGCGATCCATAAAAACCCGTATTTACCCGAATTAATTGTACATAAAGTTTCCGCTTTTGCTTGCCCCGCCCGTTGATTTGGCGTACCTTTGCGCCTCGTTTGCCTTTGCTGCGAAAAAAGCATTCAAAGGCATTCATTATTAAGAATTTAAAAAAACATTTCCCGTCAGGAAAAAGGAATTTATGGATATCAGAAATATCGCCATTATTGCCCACGTAGACCACGGAAAAACTACCCTGGTAGACAAAATCTTACACGCTACCAAAGTGTTTCGTGATAACCAGGAAACTGGTGAGTTGATCATGGACAGCAATGATCTGGAAAGAGAGAGAGGTATCACCATATTCAGTAAAAACGCGGCAGTAACGTACAAAGACGTTAAGATTAACGTAATTGATACCCCTGGCCACGCCGACTTTGGTGGTGAGGTAGAACGCGTATTGAAAATGGCGGATGGTGTGTGTTTGCTGGTTGACGCCTTTGAAGGGCCTATGCCACAAACCCGCTTCGTATTACAAAAAGCACTGCAGTTAAACCTGCGCCCGATTGTGATCATCAACAAAGTTGATAAACCTAACTGCCGTCCTGATGAAGTGCACGATGCAGTATTTGAATTATTCTTCAACCTCGATGCTACTGAAGAGCAGCTGAACTTCCCTACTTATTACGGTAGCGGTAAAAACGGCTGGTTCAACGATTCATTAACTCCCTGCGAAGATATTACCCCGCTGCTGGATGGTATCATTAAACACGTACCACCGCCAGCTGTAAGCGAAGGTACTCTGCAACTGCAGATCACTTCCCTGGATTATTCTTCTTTCCTGGGTCGTATTGCCATCGGTAGAGTAGCCCGCGGCACTATAAAAGAAAACCAACCCATTTCATTGGTACAAGCCGATGGAAGCATAAAAAAGACCCGTGTAAAAGAATTATATGTGTTTGAAGGCATGGGTAAGAAAAAGGTAAGTGAAGTAGTTGCCGGTGACCTCTGTGCCGTTGTAGGTATCGATGGATTCAACATCGGGGATACCATTGCCGATTTTGAAAACCCGGAAGCGTTACCTGTTATCAGCGTTGACGAGCCTACCATGAACATGACATTCTCCATCAATAACTCACCATTCTATGGTAAAGATGGAAAATTCGTTACCAGCCGTCACCTGCGCGACCGCTTAATGAAAGAAACTGAAAAGAACCTGGCGTTAAGAGTAGTAGACAGCGAAGGCGGCGATGCCTTCCTGGTATATGGCCGTGGTATCCTGCACTTAGGTGTATTGATCGAAACCATGCGTCGTGAAGGGTACGAGTTAACTGTAGGTCAGCCTCAGGTTATCGTAAAAGAGATCGATGGTAAGAAAAATGAACCATATGAGGTACTGGTAGTTGACGTACCACAGGAATTTGCTTCAAAAGTAATTGACCTGGTAACCCGTCGTAAAGGCGAAATGCTGGTGATGGAAACCAAAGGTGACATGCAACACCTGGAGTTTGAAATTCCTTCACGTGGTTTGATAGGTTTACGTACACAAATGCTGACCAACACGCAAGGTGAAGCTGTAATGGCCCACCGCTTCAGCGAATATAAACCCTGGAAAGGTCCAATCCCCGGTCGTAACAACGGTGTGTTGCTGGCCAAAGAAAATGGATCTTCAACCGGTTACTCACTCGATAAACTGCAGGATAGAGGATCATTCTTTATCGACCCAGGTGAAGAGATCTATGCAGGTCAGATCATTGGTGAGCACATTAAACCAGGCGACCTGGTAGTGCAGATCACCGAAGGAAAAAAACTCACCAACATGCGTGCCAGTGGTAGCGATGCTGCAACCAACATTGCACCTAAAATTCAGCTTACCCTGGAAGAGTGTATGGAATATATTCAACAAGATGAGTGTATTGAAGTAACGCCTAACTTCATTCGTATGCGTAAGACCATACTTAATGAAGAAGAAAGAAAGAAACAGGCGAAGTCAATGAAAGCCGAAGCTTAATATACGTATATAAGTTTTTCTTGTAGAAAGGGGCTGTCAATAATGGCAGCTCCTTTTTATTTGACTTAGAAATAAAAAGGCTATTTCAACTACGGGTTAGAGTGCCTTATTTAAAGCACTATGTTCTACGGAATTTCTTATATTGCAAAACTTTACTTTAACTATGGTTAAAAATTCAATATCCCGATACAAAAACCTGTTTCGCCATATTAGCAACTGGTCCGGTTACTTTACAAGAAAACTCAAAAAGGGATTCAGCCCAATGCAGTTTACCACCAGGGGTAATCCAATTCACTTCCGGGTTCCATCTACCGGTCTTTACCTGGTCTTTAAAGAGATTTTTGTTACCGACTTCTACGATATTGACAACCTGGTAAAAAAGCTTCCTGCCAAACCTTTGATCATTGATATCGGTGCCAATGCCGGGTATTTCAATATGATACTGTTTTCCAAGGTAAAAGACGCTACCGTATATGCATACGAGCCTATTCCGGTGAACTATGAACTATTCAAAAAGAATATTTCAATCAACCCTGGTCTGGAAAAACAAATACACCTGTTCAATAAAGCAGTAACAGGAACACCCACTGAAAGTGTGGAATTGTTTATGGAACATTCAGCTGATAATTCAGTTATTGCTTCCATCTATTCCGACTTTGATCAACAAAACAAGTACAGCCTTAAGGTGCCTGGCATTTCACTGGAGGAGATCATAAACGGCAATGGTTTCAGCCACATCGATTTGTTAAAGGTAGATTGCGAAGGCAGCGAATACCCTATTATCTACGAAACACCTGCTGCTGCATGGTCGAAAGTAGACAGGTTAACCATTGAGGTGCATAACCTGGATGATGATAAAAGAAATCATAAATACTTGGGTCAATTTTTACAAAAACAAGGCTTTGATGTGCAATCGCAATTTGTACATGCCAATTGTTATGTACTGGATGCTGTTCGTAAATAAAGCGTTATTATTTTAATAAATGAATCGTATAACTTTTGATTGTGTACCTGGCAAGAGTGTAGTGGGGGGAATATATCAGTTTGTTCTGAATACGGGCAAAGCCTTGATTCAGCAGGTAGATCCTGCCCGGGAGGCACTTAGTTTTTATGTTCATAAGGACGTGCCCGATTTTTTGGGTAAGGATCAGCGCTATATTATTCAGAAGAAATCACATCGCTTATTTCAAAGTCAGTTGCAGGACTGCGACGTATGGCACAGTACCATACAGGACGCAAAAATAATACCCCGCAACCGGCGTATAAAGGTGGTGCTTACCATCCATGATCTCAACTTTTTGATCCAGCGGAAAGACCAGCCTGGCAAAATAAAAAAATACCTGGGCCGGGTGCAGGACAATATTAACCGTGCCGATCATATTGTTTGTGTTTCTGAGTTTACCCGGCAAACCGTGTTGCAAAACCTGAAGACGGATGGCAAGCCGGTTGACCTTGTTTACCAGGGTTCTAAAATAAAAGAGTTTCCCGGTTACGATACACCGGTGTATCGTCCCGTACGGCCATTCATCCTGGCTGTAGGCGCCCTGGTGCCCAAAAAGAATTATCATGTATTGCCCTGCCTGTTACAACATAATGATTATGAACTGGTGATTGCCGGCACCCGCCATGAAGAATATGTGGCGAAAGTAATGGAGCAGGCAGCCTTGTTTGGAGTAACTGACCGGGTTCATTTACTTGGAGAAATATCTGATGAGGACAAGTATTGGTATTTAAAGAACTGTACGGCCGTGGGTTTTCCTTCACTGGCTGAAGGGTTTGGTTTGCCACTGGTAGAAGGCATGTATTTCAGCAAACCGGTATTTATTGCAACCAGCACCAGCCTGCCTGAAATTGGGGGTGGCCTCACCTATAACTTTGATCATTTTGACCCGGAATATATGCAGTCGGTATTTGAAAAAGGCATGCATCATTTCGAACAAACAAGGCCAATACAAGCCCTTCACGAAAGGGCATTGAATTTCACCTGGGACAAAAATGCGGCCGGCTATTTATCTATATACCGCAAACTGGGTCAGTAAGCAAATATTGCTGGTCCATCACCAGTTTTTGGCCTGGACCCCGCCTCAAAGCGAAATCAAAATTTCTTTGTAATTTGCAGTGTAATTGAATAGTTATGGGAAGAGGAAGTTTGATCCTGACAGCATTATTATTGCTGTTTTTTATAGTTCCGGCCGATCTGTTGGCACAATGCTCTATCTGTACAAGAACGGCCGCCCAATTAGGAGAGAGACCCGCCAAAGCCCTGAATGCAGGCATAATTTACCTCGGTCTTACCCCCTTTGTTATCATAGGTTATATTGGCTATCGCTGGTGGCAGAATAACAAGATAGAAGATTAACCAACATCCTGATATAGTAATTTATTATCTCTGATTACTTATTCCGATTCAGGTATTGGCCATTTTTTGGCGGAAACAGTTTGTCAACACGGCGATGCAGTTTCTCAGCCGTACTTCTTCGTTTGATGTAAATGGGTATTTGCCCCAGATCTAACTGAGCAATTCCGGCGATCATCTCATCTATACTTTTACCCCTGAACTGTTGTTCGGCCACCCATGATAAAATGAACTGGTCCCAATCGGGTTTATTGCTCCAGTAATGTGCAATCCAGGGTTTTGAATCCCCAATAGCATTATATACATGCGGCAGCGTAGCCGAAAAGGAAAATTGTTCGCACAGATAAAGGGGACCGCTGTTCGCACAGATAGCATCGCATATTTGCAGCACCATCTCAAGATCTTTACCGTTTTGCAAATTAGGAATGGCAATTACCCCTGCATTGCGCATATGATTAGTTGGCTTGAATTGAAGCCCGGCATAGGTTTTTCCCTGTACTGCTTTCCAAACCCGTTGGATATTTTTAGCTGGATGTGTTGATATTTCTCCTTCATCTTCGTGCATGTAAGGTTTGCCTTTCAGCAGATCGGTTTTTAAATCAGTAATATCCCTGTATAAGAATGTATCTGTATCGCAATACATGACCGGGCTGCCTGCATACATTTCAGCCACGTGTTGAAGGGCTTTTATTTTGACCCGGAAGAAATAGTCATACGGTCCTTTCCATTCTTTTATTATTTCCGGTGTTACCGTAATAAGGTTTACATGACCCTTTAAATGGTTATAGAAAGAGGGCGAATCGGTAATTATGTTTATAGAATCAATTTCATTACGCTCCTGCAAGAACGACATTGCCGAGAATGCAGCCTGCAAATGATGATGAAAATGGTTCCCAAAAGTGCAATACAGTAAATGCATAGCTATTAAAGGGTTTTAATAGAACCGGGTTATAAACGAATACACGTTCGTTATATTTTCTTTTTGAATGGCTGTCAGCAGGTCGTCTTTTCTAATATCCTTCATGCGATGTTTTTGCAGTAGGTGCCAGGCTTTTTCAGCAAGTAGTCTGTATTTCTTTTCTGTTGTTTGCACCTGTTTGAACCTGCTATTGATGGCATCGACTAATTCAACGATACCCTTTTTTTGTGAAGCTATCGTTTTTATTACTGGTATCTCGATAGCTGTTTTATGAAATGCCGGCTGTAACATACTTCTCAGGTTCCGGTAAAAAGTATCTGCATCTGGCCGGTCGGCTTTATTTACCACGAAGATATCGGCTATTTCCATAAGTCCGGCCTTCATGGTTTGCACTTCATCACCTGCTTCGGGTACCAGCACTACTACGGTCACATCGGCCAGCGCAGCAATTTCTACTTCACTTTGTCCAACCCCCACCGTTTCAACAACGATGTAATCAAATGGCGCCGCTTTCAGCAACTCGGTTATTTCAATGATTTGCGGATGCAGTCCACCCAGTGAGCCTCTGGTAGCCAGGGAACGGATATACACATCGGGATGGTTATACCATTCGCTCATGCGTATACGATCGCCTAAAAGGGCGCCCAGGTTAAATGGGGAAGAAGGGTCAACACATAATACTGCCACTTTTTTATCGTTCCTGACCAGCTCTCCTATAAGTGCATCCGTTAAGGTGCTTTTTCCTGCCCCGGGAGGTCCGGTTATACCAATCACGGGTGTTCCGGAGGCTGGTAATGCCTGTAACAATGCTACATACCCCGGCACTTCATTTTCAACATAAGAAATGCCCCTGGCAATACTTTTGGTATTGCCCTGTTGTATGGTAGTTAATAATTGCTGCCAGTTCATGTAAAACAGGTTTAGTACAAAATGTGCTGGCTACGGTTTATTGTTGTTTGGCTTTTTTTAGCTCGTACTTCTTTATCAGTGTTTCCCGCAGCCAGGCTGCTGGAATGTCATTAATGCATTGACAGGCGCTCTTATTGTCTCTGCATGCTTCGCATTGTTTATTCAGTACAAAAACGGTGGCGTTAGGTCCCAGTGGCGCCCAGCGGCCCGGGTGAACCGGTCGCATGGGTGGATAAATACCCAATGCATCTTTACCCAATGCGGCTGCAATATGCAAAGGTCCGGTGCTGTTGGCTACCAGTCCATCACATTGCTTTATAAACGCCATAAACTCAGTAAGCGACATTTTACCGGTTATATCGGTAACCAGGTGGCCTGCTTTGTCGAACAACCCATGCAGCAGTTCCCTTTCCTTCGCTGTACCGGAAATAAAAATATTGAATGCGGAAGGAGGCAGCAATTGAATAAGCTCACAAAACCTTTCCAACGGCCATTCCCGCGCACTGCCCTGCGATTTCGGATGTATGATCAGGTTGTATTTGTCCTTTTGGACTAAAGCTGTCAGGTGAGCGGGAAGCGGTTGTATTTTGGTGAGTCCTGTTAAGTTCCCAATTTGTTGCAGCGAATAGTTTTCTTCAATACCCAACGCTTTTAATAAGATCAGGTTTAGTTGTGCCTCATGCAGGTCTGATTTTTTGCGGCTCAATTTGACCAGCTTATTACAGGTGAACCAATGATACAGGCGGTTGGTTGTTCCAATGCGCAGTGGAATGCCGAGCGCCTTCGCTCTTTTTGCAATACGCGATACAGGAAATACATGCAGGATGCATTCAGCCGGTTGGCCGCCCACCAATACTTTGTTCTGCAAAAAATTATCTACATCGATAAACTCATCCACATAACCACAGGCTTCGATAACCGGTTTTGTGTAAGATTTTCCCATGAACCCGATAGTTATATCGGGAAAATGCTTTTTTAATACGCCTGCCACGGGCAATGTCAAAATCACATCGCCAATGCTGTCTGTGCGGCTGATAATTATATTGCGGGGAATTTTTTTCAATATGTTCTTATTAATCGTTTAAATAAATTGTGTTGAAATTATTTGAGCGGCTTTTTATTGGCGCCGGATAATTCCCACAATTTTACGTACCGGGCAAAAGCAGCATACGCATGCATGATCGCTAAAATAAAACCGTGCAGGCCATCCAGAAAACCTCTTTTAAAAATATAGGATTGTATAAAGGTCATTAACGGGCTAAAAATGATCTTGAAGATAGATGCTTTTTTCCCTCTTTTAATATAATCCTGGGCAGCCAGGTTTGTGTAGTAATTTATCTTCGATATATGTTCTTCAACCCGGTAATAGGTGTAATGCAACAGATGGCCTTTTAAAGCGGTTGTTTTTTGACCAGGTGCTATGACCAGCGTTTCATGTACATCTTTTTCATCCCAATGAGTGTTGGCCCTGTTGAACAACCGTATTTTTTTATCAGGGTAATCAGCACCATGCCTGATGAATTTACCATAGTAATAGTTGAACCGGGATAGTTGGTATATGCCCTGCAAACCCTTTCTTTTTTCTTCAAGAATGGCTTGTGTTAGTTGCTCATCGAGGGCTTCATCGGCGTCTATTGATAGAATGTAATCATGGCTTGCTGCATTATTGCCAAGGTTCTTCTGGGGACCATAACCCAGCCAGTTTTGTAGTATGACTTTGGCCCCGGCCTGTTGGCATATGGCAACGGTATTATCGGTTGAATTGCTATCTACCACAATAATTTCATCTACCACCGGCATTAATGAATCAAGGCACCGTTTAATATTTCTTTCTTCATTTTTAGTAATAATAACCGCTGTAATGGCATTCATTGAATTGGTATTTATTATGACGGTGGTTCGGCTGGTTAAATTTATACAGAATGTACAGGATCAATTACGGGATTATCATTAATTACTAACGCGGTAATAAATCCCGGAATTTTCATAACTTTTAATTAAATACGGTGTTAAAGAAAAATGCAATAAGCTTTGCAAATGTAGCTGAATGTGGAATATATTTTACAGTTTTAAAAACATTGTATTAGATTGCAAACCGCGTATTTTATATGACTAACTTCATTCCCATATTCCCCCTGAGTATTGTAGTTTTTCCAGGCGAAAAGGTACATCTCCATATTTTTGAGCCGCGTTATAAACAATTGATAACTGAATGCTTCGAAACCAAAAAATCATTTGGTATCCCCTCAGTGGTAAATAACAGGTTGCAGGAAATGGGCACCCTGGTGCAGGTGAACGAAATAGTGCAAACGTATGAGAATGGCGAAATGGATATTAAGACCGAAGGGTTGCGCATTTTTCGCATTTTAGAGATAATTAAACAGGTGCCCGAAAAATTATACAGCGGGGCCATTGTAAACTATCCCGAAAATGACGACGCCGGTAACAGGGAGCTGATGCAAAAAGTAGTGAACGGGGTAAAGGAAATGCACCGCCTGTTGAATATTTCGAAAGATTTTAAAAAACCCGAACAGGATTTAAAATCTTACGATGTAGGGCACCATGCGGGTTTGTCGCTCGAAGAAGAATATGAATTTTTGGGGTTGATGAAAGAACTGCAACGCCAGGAATTTATTAAGCGGCATTTACAAAAAGTATTACCCATGTTGCTGGAAATGGAACAGTTGAAGGAAAAGGTAAAATTGAATGGGCATTTCCGTAATTTATCGGCTTTTGATTTTGATTTGTAACAGGCCCTGGTAGAATCTTTTTTGGCGGAAACAAAAAAATCACATTTCTTCATCCGGTATTTGATCCAGGAAACCGTTAAAATCTATACAGATTGGTTCATACAACTACGCTTTGTTTTGATTTCGGCAATACCCGGTTGAAATGTGCCGTGTTTAATAACAGGGAATTACAAGAGGTGCTGATTCTGGAAAATGACAACAATGACACCATTCAACACCTGATTGAAACCTACAAACCTGCCAAATCAATACTGTCATCAGTAGTACATCACAACCCGGAAATGGAACAACTGCTGACTGCGGCTTCCAGGTTTCATAAACTAAGCCATCAGTCAAAAATACCCATCACCACACCGGTAGGAAAACCGTCTGATATAGGGGCCGACAGGCTGGCGCTGATGGCAGCCGCCGTTGATCTTTTTCCCACACATAACAATCTGGTAATAGGGCTGGGGAGCGCAATTACTTATAACTTCGTCAATAAGAACAAAGAGTTCCTGGGGGGCGGTATTTCGCCAGGCATGGAAATGCGATTTAAATCGTTAAAAATGTTTACGGCAAAGCTTCCCCTGGTTGAAAAAGACTGGAACTTACCATTGATAGGCTATGATACCCGCACCAATATACTTAGTGGCGTAATTCTGGGAATGGCCAAAGAGATAGATGGAATGATAGATGCCTATGCAGAAAGATACCGGAACTTTAACGTGGTCTTAACCGGGGGCGATGCACCCTATTTTGTGTATCATTTGAAAAACAGGATATTTGCAGACCCTGACCTTATTTTCAAGGGACTTTATGCTATCAGCGAACACAATAATGTGTAACAGAATGAAGTTGTTAGCAAGAGAAATATGCGAAGAACCAGCACTACATATTATTTTATTACTGCAGCCCTGTTGATGGGTTGTTTTTTTGCATTTACCTCCTGTGAAAACGATGAGAAGGAGGTTGATAAATTGTTTCAAAAGCAGGTAGCCGTTGAAGAAGCCAGGAATGTAGAAAGCTATTTAAGCCAGGCAGGTACCGTAAAGGCCAAACTCACCTCACCGTATATGCTTCGGGTACAGGTTCCCGATTCACCTTATATGGAATTTCCCCGCACCATGCATGTGGATTTTTATAACGACAGCACTGTTATAGAAAGCACGGTGGACGCCCACTACGCCAAGTATGTGGAGTTTGACCACAAAGTACTGTTGCGCGACAGCGTACTGGTGCAAAGCATCAAAAATGGCGATACCTTGCGTACACAGGAACTCTGGTGGGACCAGGATAAAAAGGAATTCTACACCGATAAACCCGCCCATGTATACCAGCGCGATAAAATAATCTTTGCCCAAAGTGGGTTGCGCGCCGCCCAGGATCTCACTACCTACACTTTTTACAAAAGCTCGGGCCCCATGCTGGTACCCAGCAATGGAATGCCGCAGTAAAATTTTGCCGGCTAATTTGCTGAAGCCTTACATTTGGCTCCTAAACACATTATTATGGAATATAGACGATTGGGCCGGTCGGGCGTGCAGCTGAGCGTCCTTTCATTTGGCAGCTGGGTAACATTTCACAAACAAATAGAGGATAATAGCGCAGACACCTTAATGGGCATAGCCTATGATGCAGGTATTAATTTTTTTGATAATGCAGAAGGGTATGCCGGTGGGGAAAGCGAAAAAATGATGGGCCGGGTATTGAAGAACAAGAACTGGGACCGTACCTCGTACACGCTGTCATCGAAAGTATTTTTCGGCCTGCATGGAAAGAACAATAAACCTAACCAGGCAGGCTTAAGCAGAAAACACATTGTAGAAGCCTGCCATGGGGCATTGGAACGCCTGCAGCAGAATTACCTCGATCTGTATTTCTGCCACCGTCCCGATCCCACCGTGCCTATCGAAGAAGTGGTTTGGACCATGCACAACCTGGTACAACAGGGCAAGGTATTATACTGGGGAACCAGTATGTGGAGTGGGGCAGAGATCATGGAAGCCCATCGGGTAGCACAACAATACTGCCTTATTGGGCCCGTTATGGAGCAACCGCAATACAATATGTTCGAACGCCATAAAATGGAAATGGATTACCTGCCCGTGTTTCAGAATGTGGGGCTGGGAACCACCATTTGGAGCCCGCTGGCAGCCGGCTTCCTGACCGGGAAGTATAATGATGGCATTCCAGAGGACTCAAGACTGGCCATACAGGGCTTTGGCTGGTTGCAGGACAGATGGCTCCAGGATGAGAAAATAAAAAAGGTAAAACAGCTTGCCACACTGGCCAAACAACTGAATGTTTCGCTGGCGTCACTGGCCATTGCATGGACTATAAAAAACCCCAATGTGACAACGGCCATTCTGGGCGCAACCAAACCGGAACAATTACATGAAAACCTCAAAGCCCTGGATGCCCTGAAAGTATTGACGCCCGACGTACAGGAACAAATAGAAAATATTTTACAGAACAAACCTGCGATGGACCTGGCGTAGGCCATTCAATAAATAGTTGTATCATGAACACTTATACCCCGGCTGGCCGGGGTATTTTTATTTTTCAGCGTATTTATGCGCTTTGCGTGCTTGTACTTAGCGGTAATTTCATCAACTAACGGTTATAGGTACGTATAATTACCAGTAACTAATCTACCCACATACCTGTTAAACGATTTTTACCAATATATTACTCGCTGGCCCTGGGATTATTACTATCCTCTTTTTGAAAAAACAGCAGCAGATATCCAGATAAAAAAAATCTGAAAGAATTACTTAAGATTTCTTACCCGTTGGTTGTTTCTTATATCAGATAGCCACAGAAAAAAAGAAATTAAAGTCATTATAAACTTTCTAATAGGGGTTAAATAGTGCATAGGGCAAAAAGGCCGCCTTTTTTCAAGGGCGGCATTATTTTCTGCTAAATAATTAGCAATACAAGCCGCCTCAAAAGTAATTGAGGGTATAAAAAGAAAACCGGCTTAGAGAAGCCGGTTCATACCCTGATATTATTAAATGAGAACTAAGTGACTGTGTTATAACCTACGCTCAGCTTCTTACATCCTTTCTTCACTATAGCCTGGAACCAGGTTATAGTTACAGCATGCATAGATACAAGAACTGGTGTAAAAACACCAATGAAACGATAATACGTTTCTTTTATTATGCGGTATCAATAATTTTTAATTCCTCCAGCATTATTTTAATTTAACAATGTTCGTGCGCTGAATGGGCGCGGGTTTCAGCGATTTTAGGCCCTGTATAATCAAGCTCCAACTGCATGGGGCCGGTCAACTTCACATCAGGTTTTTCGGCTTTTCGTGGAACAGTCAAATTTCTGGGATTGGGCGATTATCCTTTTGGCCATCAACAAAAAGTTTATTAGCTTAAGTAACTACCATTCCTGTGCATTCTCCACGGAAATAATAGAATCTTCATTCAAAACACCCGTTTTACTACCCCCTTATAGACCTTATAGTGATATGTTGCCTCTATGCATCCTCGATACCTCCTCATTGGCATGTCTTTGAGTTCACCATGATGTCGCTCTTGCGTGTCCACCCTCGAGAATTCAATTAGGTAGCATATACAATGGATTGGGAAAAACCAGTGCCGATGGTAGGTCGCTTGTTATTGAATTGTTATCGGAAGCCCCTTTAACCAAATCCTCTTCCGGTTCCTAAGTTAGCTCATCATCTTTAAAATCAATTGTGTAAGGTCATGTGCCGGGGCAGCTTCAGGTGGTCAATACAAATAATTGCAACAACGTTTCTGGAAAAAGTTATTTAAACGTTTGTTTAATTTAAACGTTTGTTTAATTTTGTGTCTCCAAAAGAAAGAGGTTACAAATGTCACTCACGGAAAAAGTAGATAAAAGAGCACACATTCTCTCGGTTGCAGAGGAGCTGTTCGCAGAAAATGGATTTGATGGGACTTCTGTGCGGGATATAGCGCAACTAGCTAACGTAAATCTTGCCATGATCTCTTATTACTTCGGTTCAAAAGAAAAGTTACTGGAAGCATTGATCGAAGACCGGGCCGGGTATACGCTGGGTATTTTAGAAGAGCTAAGTAAAAATCAAACACTTACTCCCTGGCAAAAGATTGACCATTTTGTTGATTTTTATGTAGAAAAGATCCTGAACAATTTCAGGTTTCATTGTATTATGTCGCAGCAATACAATGCTACCCGTTCGCCGGAAATAAAAGAACTGCTCATCAATATAAAAATGCGAAACCTGGACCAAATAAAACAGGTAATAGCAGAAGGCCAAAAGAAAAAGGTCTTTAGAAAAGTAGATGTTGAATTAACGATGGCCAGTGTTTTTGGTACCATGAACCATATCACGAATTCGAAAGCCCTGTATTGCCGGCTAATGAAAATTGATGATACCGATGATGCCAGTTACCGGAAAAAAATTTCACCGCGGTTAAAGACCCATTTAAAACAGATGTTGCGGGCGCACCTGGATATAAAAAATGAAGAATAACATTTATAATATAGAACGCATGAACTTTACAAAGAAAATAGTATCGGGACTAGCCTTATTACTAACCATTTTTTCTGCACAAGCACAAACCAGAACCATCAGCCTGGAAGAAGCAATAAGCCTGGGTGTGCAAAACAGCAAACAATTAAAACTGGATCAAAATAAAATTGAACAGGCAAACTCACAACTGGAGCAGGCCAAGGATGAAACAATGCCTACTGTAAAAGTAAGTGCAGCGTATAACCACGCGCTTATGTTACAGAGAAGCTTTGCTATTCCTTCAGATGGCGGCGGTGACCCCAAAGCCATGAAGTTCCCATTCGATAACACTTTGTACCAGGGAACCCTTAGTATCAATGAACCCATTTTTGCACAGGGTCGGTTTCGTTATGCCAAAGAATCAGCCAACATCCTGATCCAAAGCAGCAAACTGGATTCGGAAAAGGATAAAGACGAGATCGTATACAACATCATCGGCGCCTACATCAACTTCTACAAAGTTCAGCAGAACCTGAAGATCGTAGCGCAAAATATGGAAGACGTTGATCAGAAATTAACGGAGATCAAAAAATTCGAAAACCAGGGACTGGCTACCAAAAATGATGTGTTGCGTTTTCAATTAGAGAAGTCAAATATTCAAATACAACAAGTAGAACTGGAACACACCCTTAAAGTGGTGAATTATAACCTGGATATCTTGCTGGGTCTGCCTGAAAATACAATGGTACAGGTACAGGATGTGGTTTATAAACTGGACATTACCGAAGGCGCGGATGTTTACATGAAGCAGGCCCTGCAAGATAGAAAGGAGTTTGGCTCTTTGAGCTACCAGGATAAACTGGCCGATATCAACATCAAGAAAATTCGCGATGAAAAATTACCAACCCTTGGCGTTGGCGGTAGCTTATACTACATCAACCCAACCAAAGCATTGATCCCCAAAGGTGCTACTTACCTCGCCCCATTTGTAGTAGGTATTAATGCAAGCTGGGATATTACCGGTTTCTTTAAAAACAAGAACAAAGCAACAGAAGCCAGTATTCAAAAGCAGGAAGTAACCGCTACCCGCGACGTATTGACCGATCAGGTGAAAATGGATGTGAACAAATCCTACACCCAATATCATCAAACACTGGAGAAGATCAAATTACTGAACGATGCTGTGGTACAGGCTACAGAGAATGAAAGAATTACCGAATCGAAATTCAAGAATAACCTGGTTACTACCACCGACCGTATTGAGGCGCAAACCCTGTTGTATCAAACGCGTTTGAATCTGGAGCTGGCAAAAGCAGATGCTACCGCCGCTTATTATACCCTTTTGAAAACAACCGGACACATTCAACCCTAACCATTTAAAAAAGCATTAAAGAGATATTGTATGAACGACGTTAAAAAGAGCAGTAAAGGAAAAAAGATCATTTTCCCTGTTATCCTGGGTCTCGTATTAGTAGGCGCCCTGGCGTTTACAGCCAAAGAATATTTTTATGGCCAAAGCCATGAAGAAACCGATAACGCCCAGCTCGATGCCGACATCAGCCCGGTAGTTACAAGGGCAACCGGTTATATTAAAGATATCCGTTTTGTAGATAATCAGTTTGTACATGCAGGTGATACCCTGGTTGTATTGGATGACCGTGATTTCCAGATCAAGTTGCAACAGGCCCAGGCTGCCCTGGCAGTTGCCAAACAATCAGTGAACGTATCGCAATATGCAGTGAACGAAGCTAAAACAGGCATTGCTACTGCACAGGCGAATATTGAAACAGCAAAAGTACGTGTGTGGAAAGCTACTGAGGATTTCAAACGTTACGAAGCATTGTATGAAGATCATGCCATCACCAAGGCGCAGTATGATGCTGCCAAAGCCGAAAAAGATGCAGCAGAAGCTGCTCTGCGTGTAGCTCAAACCCAAGTGCCAGTTGTAAGTGAAAAAGTAAGCACCAACAAACAACAGGTGAATGCTACCGCTTCCAACATCGGTTTGCGCCAGGCAGATATTGATTATGCCAAACTGCAATTGAGCTACACTGTTATTACAGCTCCTACAGATGGTGTTATTTCAAAGAAAACCATTCAACCAGGTCAATTGGTACAGGCTGGTCAGGCATTGTTCTCAATTGTAAATGACAATGGGTTGTATTTAACTGCCAATTTCAAAGAAACCCAGATTCAAAATATCAGGATCGGTCAGGCGGTGCATATCAATATAGATGCATTCGGCGATCACCCAATAAACGGAACGGTGGAATCATTTGCTGGTGCAACCGGCGCCAAGTTCTCTTTACTGCCTCCTGATAACGCTACTGGTAACTTCGTAAAAGTTGTACAACGGGTACCTGTACGTATTAAACTGGATAAAACAGATAAAGAATTCATTAATCGCTTACGTCCTGGATTAAGTGCCAAAGTGGTAGTTGACACCAAACAGTCTTAATAGCTGTAAGCAATAAGCTTTAAGCTATAAGCAAATACAACTATGCCTTTCGCTTATGGCTTACGGCTTAAAGCATTTGGCTGAATGGTTTGAGGCGAAGTGAAAAGGATTAGGCTAAAAACAAATTAGTTTATTATGGCAGAACATGGATTTAGGAAGTGGATCATCACCATTACGGTGATCATGGCTTCCCTGCTGGAGTTGATCGATACGACGATCGTGAACGTAGCCCTGCCCGATATTATGGGTAACCTGGGTGCTACGCTCGAAGATGCCGGTTGGTTGGTTACAGGCTATGCAGTAGCGAACGTGATCGTATTGCCAATGTCGGGCTGGTTGGGTGAACGTTTTGGAAGAAAGAATTATTTTTTGGCCTCCATTCTCATATTTACGGTCGCCTCTTATTTGTGCGGACAGGCTAACTCGCTCACAGAGCTGATCCTGTTCAGGTTACTGCAAGGTTTGGCAGGCGGTGGTTTGTTATCAACTGCTCAGGCCATCCTGATGGAAACCTGGCCCCGTGAAGAGATTGGTATGGCAACCGCCCTGTTTGGTTTGGGTGCGGTGGTAGGTCCAACCCTTGGACCCACTATTGGTGGATACATCATTGATCATAAGGCCTGGCAATATATCTTCTATGTAAATATTCCTGTAGGCGCCATTGCTGCCTTTCTGGTATCGATGTTCGTTAGGGAATCGCCCATGTTTGCAAAGGGCAAACCAGTAGACTGGTGGGGCATTCTATTGCTGGCCATTGGTGTGGGCAGTTTGCAGGTAGTGTTGGAAAAAGGAGAAACCGAAGACTGGTTTCAAACACCTTACATTGCCGGGTTGACAATAGCGACCATTCTTTCCGGTATTGGTTTCGTATGGCGTGAGTTGAGCACCGATCACCCTGTTGTTGATTTTAGAATTCTGAAGGACCGAAGCTTCGCAATTGGTATTATTACCTCCTTTGCACTTGGCTTCGCATTATATGGATCGGTATTTATATTCCCGGTATTTTGTCAGAACCTGTTAGGGTTTACGGCCCTGCAAACCGGGATGATTCTGCTGCCGGGTGGTTTGGCAACTATTCTTTGTATGCCTTTTGTAGGCGCCATGCTGAAGAAAGGAGTGCCGGCACAGTTTATGGCAACTGGCGGGTTCTTCCTGTTTTTCATCTTCTGTTGGCTGCTGTCAAACAGCAACCTGGAATCAGGTACCGGCGATTTCTTCTGGCCGTTGATCATTCGCGGTATTGGTATGGCCATCCTGTTTGTACCATTGACCACATTGGCGGTACAGGGCCTGCAGGGTAAACAAATTGGCCAGGGAACAGGTTTGAACAATATGATGCGGCAGTTAGGTGGTTCCTTTGGGGTGGCCATTCTTACAACGCTCATTCACCTGAAATCGGGGCAGGTTAGAAATGAATTGATAAAGTATATCAATCCTTATAACCCGGCATATTTACAACGCAGGGATGGACAAATAGCCACCTTTATGAGTAAAGGCGCTACCCACATGCAGGCTCAGCAAATGAGCGACCGGGCCATGGAAGGGAATATTATAAAGCAAACCATGCTGGTGACCTACGACAATATGTATATGATCATCGGGGTATTTGTACTGGCTGCAATACCGGTTATTTATCTGCAGAAGTTCAAGAAGAAACCGGTCATCATTACTGATGCGCACTAAAAGAATTATTGGAAAACCCGTATATAGCTGGAACTACAAAAAGATCGCAGTAGAGAGATAGATGAGATAAAGGACCCAAAGACAACAGGTAAAAATAGACAGGTTGTAAGGTTATAGAAAGTAAGCTGAAACGTCTGAGGGTTCAAAGGATGAAAGTCCGGAAGGAGTAACCGCGAAAGCGGTCCGCTTCTTTCGGACTTTTGGTTAAGTAAAGTAGACCAATCTTTATTGAAAATTGAAACGGAGTCATTTATTGCAATCTCCCCCTCCTTCTGGAGGGGGCCGGGGGAGGCTGGGTAGGTATAAAAAGAAACAATCCCGGAGGTAATCCGGGACTGTCAAAAAGTTGTACTAAACCTTACCAAGAAGGAACAGGGTTCATCAGGAGGTACAAATTTTAAATCGTTTTCAAAGGATGCCTTGGATTCTAGCGGATCTGGATTTTGTTTTTGTCTTAATTGAATGATTCAAGAACTACGGTTTTCAGAACATTGGTTTTTACTGGTCTTTCTCTGGATCTTGGATTGTTCCCGATTTTATCGGGTTGGTTTTTCTGGATTGTTATTGGTTTTTCTCAGGATTTTTGGATCAGGTTTCTGATTTGGATATTGGTGTTCTTGTGAATCAATCAATTTAACGGTAGCAAACATATTGTTAAAATATCGACTTTGCAAGCGAATAAACGCTTGATTTGTAAATTTCAGAAATTACCTATGCAATAGTAAAACTACGTAATCGTGTAGGTGCTTATACTTCTAGTTTCAATTTAAGGCTGAATTAGAATAAATTGTAGGAGGTTTTACAATTTTTGATTCACGATAAATGAAAAGATCATGCCATTCAAAGGAAGAAAAGTACTTATAACAGGTGGTTCTCGTGGAATAGGAAAAGCGATTGCTATGCGTTTAGCAGCCGATGGTGCCGATATTGCCATAGTTGGAAAAACAGCAGAGCCTCATCCAAAACTCGAAGGGACCATACATACTGCTGCGGAAGAAATTACCAAAGCCGGAGCTGGAAAGGTTATTCCTATTCAGGGAGATATTCGCTATGAAGACAGCATTGAGCAGATTGTAAAAATTACTGAAGAACAATTGGGCGGTATCGACATCCTCATCAACAATGCCAGCGCCATTAATTTGTTGCCCACCGAACAAATGGAACCCAAGCGTTGGGACCTGATGCATGATATAAATGTCCGCGGTACCTTTTTTATGAGCAAAGCGTGTATCCCTGCATTAAAAAAGAGTACTAATGCGCATATCCTGAACTTATCACCACCCCTGACTTTAAACCCGGAATGGTTTGGCCGGTTTCTGGCGTATACCATCAGTAAATTCGGAATGAGTATGTGTGTGTTGGGGCTGGCAGAAGAATTAAAATCACATCGGATTGGGGTAAATGCCTTGTGGCCAAAAACCACCATTGCCACAGCAGCCATTCAAAATATTGTAGGGGGAGATATAATGGTGCAACGCAGCCGTAAACCGGAAATAGTAGCCGATGCTGCTTATTACATCCTGCAACGGCCAGGCGCAGAATGTACCGGTAATTTCTTTATTGATGAAGATATTCTGATACAGCAGGGTATTACTGACTTTACGCACTATGCGGTAAATCCTTCGCAAAAATTAATGCCGGATCTTTTCTTATAAAAGAACGTCCTCCCGATACAATTGGAAGGACGTTTAAGGTACAAGTCATGGCTACATGAGAGGAGGTTATTATAAGAAGCTCTGGGTAAAACAATTCCTTATGCGTAGTTGGCAATTACATTGCCAACTACGCATAATTTTTTAATTGACTATAAGTGGCAGTATTACGTATAATTAAAATATCAATTGTGTGATAGGCGTTTCCCTACGTGGGAATGATGTGTCCGGAAAGGGGAAGCATATAGCGAATCACTTTCGTAAAAAAGAACAGCCGATGCTTTTTAAACACCGGCTGTGAATATTATATAATTTCTTATTATTCTCCCGTTTTTTCAGGCCTCATCTGCGGGAACAACAGCACATCCTGTATGCTGGGTTGATTGGTCATCAGCATCACCAAACGGTCGATGCCAATACCAATGCCTGATGTAGGTGGCATACCGTATTCAAGGGCACGCAAAAAGTCATTATCGATATACATGGCTTCATCATCACCACGTTTCAACAGTTCGGCCTGTTCTTCAAAACGTTCGCGCTGATCGATGGGGTCGTTCAACTCACTGTAGGCATTGGCGATCTCTTTACCATTTACCATCAGCTCAAAACGTTCAACCAGCCCGGCTTTGCTGCGGTGCTTTTTGGTAAGCGGGCTCATTTCAACCGGATAATCGATAATGAATGTAGGTTGGATGTAATGCATTTCGCATTTTTCTCCAAACAGCTCATCTATCAGCTTTCCTTTGCCCATGCTGGCTTCGGTATGAATGTTCAGCTTTTTGCACACCTCGCGCAATTCGCTTTCGTTCATATTGCTTACGTCGAAGCCTGTATGCTCTTTAATGGCGTCGTATATGCTGATGCGCCTGAACGGCGCTTTGAAATCGATCTCTTTTTCACCTACCTGAACCTTTGTGGTATTATGCAGGGTGTTTGCGATCTTCTCGAACAATTGTTCGGTGATCTCCATCATCCAGAAATAATCCTTGTAGGCAGTATACCATTCCAGCACGGTAAACTCGGGGTTGTGCGTGCGGTCCATACCCTCGTTACGAAAGTTGCGGCTGAATTCATATACCCAATCGAACCCGCCAACGATGAGGCGTTTCAGGTACAGCTCATTGGCAATACGTAAATAAAAAGGTACGTCCAGTGCATTGTGATGCGTAATGAACGGGCGGGCAGCTGCACCACCAGGAATGGCCTGCAATACCGGCGTATCTACTTCCAGGGCGCCCTGGGCATTTAGGTAGTCACGGATGGTATTGATGAGCTGACTGCGTTTTAAAAACGTGTCTTTTACCGTTGGGTTAATGATCAGGTCAACATACCGCTGGCGGTAACGGAACTCAGGATCGGTAACCGCATCAAAGGTTTCGCCGTCTTTTTCCTTAACGATCGGTAATGGTTTTAACGACTTGGTCAGGAAGGTGAGTTCAGTAACGTGTATGGAAGTTTCGCCGGTTTTTGTAGTGAACACATACCCTTTTACTCCAACGATGTCACCGATATCAATCAGGTGTTTCCATACTTTATCGTACAGTGTTTTGTCTTCGCCCGGGCAGATCTCGTCGCGCTTGATATACACCTGAATAGTTCCGGTGCTGTCCTGAATTTTGGCAAAGGAGGCTTTGCCCATATCACGGAAGGCCATAATACGTCCGGCCAGACATACATCGGCAAAATCAGCTTTATTTTCTTCGCCCTTATATTCCTGCTTTATTTTTTCGGCAGTAATATTAACGGGGTAAAGCGGTGCGGGGTATGGATCGATACCCAGCTTTTGTAATTCCTGTAATTTCTCGCGTCTAATGATCTCCTGTTCAGACAAATGTTGTGTACTCATAATATTGCAAATGCGGCTGCAAAGTTAATATAATAAGGGGCAAGCACCAAGGCAGGGGCGGGAGCCGGTTTAGTTTAGTGCCAGCAAAACCTGCCAGGCTTCCTGAACCTTACCTTCGTTCAGCAATTTTTTGGCATAGGTATGTAGTTCGGCCTCCATTTCGTTGGGACTTACCGAGTAATACTGAAAAATGCTTTTTAGCTGTGCATCGTCAAAAGACGGGTCAATAACCGGCATTTCGTGCACATTGCCCAATTGAGCCAGGTTATTCCCGGTAAGAATTTTACTATTTTTAATGGGAACGGGCAGTGCATCGATGCCAATACCCAGTTTGGTATTGGGTTTTTCAACCATGAAAAGATTGCTTTCATCCACCTTGCAATACCAGTCGCCGCCAAGACGGGCCACATGGTGCAGCTTGCGTTGATCTATCATGCCGCTTTCATTCAGTATTTCATCGGCAATATGCATACGCAGCACCTCGCAAAGCACCAGGTTACCGGCCCCGCCTTCGGTGCCCAGGTGTTTTATTTCATGTACCCTGCATTCCAGTTTTACCTTGCTTTCTTTTACCATGGGTGGTTTTACCAGGGTGGCCGGTTCGGCAGTAAAACCCGCTTTGGTAAATTCGTTCACTTCTTTGGGGAATTCACAACTGGCCAAACTGGTTTGGTACACCATATCGTAATCAACAATGTTGATCACCACTTCAGGTACTTCCATTACATTTTGAAGGCTGTGTTTGGTGGTATTATCGCGCACCCGGCGGCTGGGTGAAAAGATCACCATGGGCGGGTTGCTGGAAAACATATTAAAAAAGCTGAAAGGACTCAGATTTATGTTGCCTGCGTTATCTATGGTACTGGCAAAACAAATAGGCCGGGGCGCTATTGCATGTTGCAGGTAGTTCTGCTTCAGTACTGGTGTGAGGTCTTTTAAATCGATGATCATATGGCAGGGAATTAAACTGATTTTTTTCTGGCCAATAAAGAAAGATCATCATCTTCTTCAACGACAGTGTTGCTGAGAATACCGAGTCCATCTACTTCCATTTCTACCACATCACCGGGTTGCAGCCATTGTTCCACGTAATTGGGATCGTTCAGTTTACCTGTGCCATTCAATTCTAAAAAGCAACCTGTGCCTACGGTACCACTGCCAATAACATCACCGGCATACAGGCTAACGCCATAGGAAGCTCTTTCAATCAATTCGGCAAAGGTCCAGTCCATATCCTTCATATTGCCATCGCTTACCTGGGTGCCATTTACCCGGCACTGCATACGCAGGTTAAAGTTTTTACCGGTATGGCCTGGTTTGGCAGGTACTTCAAAGGGTTCTAATTCATCTAAGGTAACCAGCCAGGGGCCAATTACGGTAGCAAAATCCTTACCCTTGGCAGGTCCCAGGTTCAACAGCATTTCTTCCATTTGCAAACGGCGGGCGCTCATATCGTTCATGATCATCAGACCGCCAATATATTCATCGGCCTCTTCAGCCCTGATGTTGCGGCCATGTTTGCAAACTACAATGGCTACTTCCAGTTCGAAGTCGAGTTTTTCAAAATGATCGGGCATACATTCAATGGCACCGGGTCCCTGAATGCTGTGGTGATTGGTAAAATAGAAAATAGGGTATTGGTCAAATTCGGGGATCATGGGCGCTTTGCGGTTACGGCGGGCTGCTTCTACGTGTTGGCGAAAAGCATAGCCATCCCGGCAGGAAGAAGGGTAGGGAACTGGGGCCAGAATATTGGCGCCCTCATACGCAAAGCCCTTGCTTTTAGAGATCTTGCCTTCTTTGATCATCATTTCACAACCCAGTGCCATTGGATAGGCATCTTCCCAATAATTCAGGAACATACTCATATTCTGGGGCAAATCGGGGTGTAAAGCTTCGGTATCGTATAGAAATCCGTCTACCAATATAGCTAAACGGTCATGGTCTTCATTAAGATAAGAAACAAGTTTCATGTATGGCAGTATTTATGGGGTGCAATTTAGGGTAATAAAGTAGGAAGTTGACAAGTTAACAGTTGATGGGTTGACAAGTTGAAAAGTGAGTGGTGAGCGGTGAGTGGTGAGTAAGCTCGCGAACTTTTAGATGTCCGACAATGTCGGAAGCTTACTCACCACTGACAACTGACTACTCACCCTTGCCGATTTATGCGGTATAAAAAATTACCGGGCGGTTTCAATTGTTTGTAACTTTTGCCCATGAAACAATTGGTGGTAGTAGCAGCTTTACTGGCAACTATTGGCGTAGCCCATGCGCAAAACAAAACGGATAAATGGCTTGAACAGATGATCCGCGATCAGGCCTCGCCCTTTTTGAAAGATGTTTTAAACCAGCCCGATACCTTTCATTATCAACTTATCTACACAAAGATCGATCGGGATAAAAACAATAAGCCCCATTTTACCAACTATTATTTCAGGGTGAACTGCAATGAATATTTTAATCCTGCCTCAATGGTTAAATTACCTACGGCGTTGCTGGCCCTGGAAAAGATCAATACGTTAAACAGGTATGGTGTTAACAAATACACTACCATGCTTACCGATAGCGCCTTCAGCCAGCAGACAAAAGTGAAATACGATAGCAGCGCAGCGAACTACCTGCCATCTGTAGCCCATTATGTAAAAAAGGTTTTTCTTGTCAGCGATAATGATGCCTACAACAGGTTGTATGAATTTGTAGGCCAGCAGCAATTGAATGAACGCCTGTGGCAAATGGGATATAAGGATACCCGCATTACACGCCGTTTTGTGACCATGAATGAAGATGAGAATCGCCATACCAATCCCATCAGATTTATGCAGGGCGACAGTTTGTTGTATGCCCAGTTGCCATTGTTCAACCCCGACCCGTTCGATTTTCATAAAAAGATACTGATAGGCCGGGCCCATTTTGACCGACATGATAGTTTGATAAAAGAACCCTTCGATTTTACCACGCATAACAATTTTCCGTTGGAAGATATGCAGCAGGTGCTGCAAGCCGCCTTATTTCCCGAGGCCACACCAGCTAAAAAACAGTTTCACCTCCAGCCCGATGACTACGCATTTCTGCATCGGTACATGAGTGAGCTGCCCTCAGAAAGTGATTATCCTCGTTATGATACCACCGAGTTTTTCGACAGTTACACCAAGTTCTTTATGTTCAAAGCCTGGCGCAGCAAAATTCCCGCTTATATGCGCGTTTTTAATAAAACGGGCTGGTCGTACGGCTTTTTAACCGATGTAGCCTATATCGTTGATTTCAAAAATAAAGTTGAGTTTATGGTCAGCGGCAATATTTATGTAAACAGTGATGGGGTTTTGAATGATGATAAGTACGAGTATGAAGAAACCGGGTATCCTTTTTTTAAGGAAGTAGGAAATATCATTTATCAATATGAGCTGAAACGGAAAAGAAAACACTCTCCCGACCTGAGCGCCTTTCAGTTTAATTATAGAAATTAAATGTATGCATAAGTACCGGCTTGCTTTTATTGTTTTACTGTTACACCTAACTGGTTTTACCGTTACGGCTCAAACGCAAAGCAGCTGGGTACGGATCAATTTACTGGGTTATAAACCCGGGAGTCCAAAGGTTGCAGTATGGTGCAGCAAGGAGAATATTACAATTACAGGTTTTTCGATTATTGATGCTGCCAGTGGAAAAACTGTGTTTGCCGGAAAGACCGGCAAGGCTTATGGCGGGTATGGTCCGTTTACGCAAACCCGTCGGTTGAATTTTACTGCATTTACAAATCCAGGCCGGTATATTATAAAAGCCGGCGAGGCTACTTCACCCGAATTTACCATTGGTGCTGATGTGTACAAAGGCGCGGCGAATTTCTGTTTGCGATATATGCGGCAGCAACGAAGTGGGTTTAATCCTTTCCTGAAAGACAGCTGCCATACGCATGATGGCTATACGTTATACGGGCCCATGCCCGATAGCACCCACATAGATGTAAGTGGTGGCTGGCACGACGCTTCCGACTACCTGCAATATGTAACTACTTCAGCCAACGCTACCTGGCACTTACTGGCAGCGGGGCGTGATTTTCCAGGTGCCTTTGGTGATGAACATTTGGCGAATGGTTTGCCGGGAAAAAATAACCAGTTGGATGTGCTGGATGAAGCCCGCTGGGGCCTGAACTGGTTGCTGAAAATGCATCCCCGTAGCAATTGGCTCTTTAACCAGATTGCAGACGATCGCGACCATCATGGGATGCGGTTGCCCAAAGAAGATAGTTTTTATGGCCGGGGTTTTGAACGGCCGGTTTACTTCTGTACTGCACAACCACAGGGTTTTGGGAAATATAAGAACCGGTCGACCGGACTGGCTTCAACGGCTGGCAAGTTTGCGAGTGCCTTTGCTTTGGGTGCTGTATTGTTTCAGGATACGCTGTTACAAAACCGGGCCTTATCTGCATGGGCTCTGGGAGTGGAGAACCCGGGCGTTTGCCAAACGGCACCGGGGCGCTCACCTTATTTTTATGAAGAAGACAACTGGACCGATGATATGGAGTTGGCCGGGGCTTCCCTTGCTGCTATGAATGCCGCTAAAAAAAAAATATGCAACGGCAGCCCAGGCTTATGCAAAAAAAGAGACAATAACGCCCTGGCTGGGCGCTGATACCGCCCGGCATTATCAGTGGTATCCGTTTATTAATGTCGGGCATTATGAACTGGCAAAATTATCTGTCGGCAAAGAGCGCACCTCATTGATCAGTTATTATAAACAGGGCATTGAACGGGTTTGGCAAAAAGCCCGGCAAAATGCCTTTTATCGGGGCATCCCATTTATCTGGTGCAGCAACAACCTCACCACCTCATTTGCCATACAATGTTATTGGTACCGGCTATTAAATGGCGATGCTACCTATGGCGAACTGGAACAGGCTTGTTTTGACTGGCTATTGGGTTGCAACCCCTGGGGCACCAGTATGATTTATGGGTTACCCGCGAATGGCGATACACCCACTGATCCGCATTCGGCTTTTACCCACCTGGGTCATTATCCTATAGATGGCGGACTGGTTGATGGACCAGTGTATGGGTCTATTTATAAAAGTTTGATTGGCATAACCCTGAATGAGCCCGATGAATATGCCGGCTTTCAAAGCGACCTGGTAGTGTACCATGATGATTATGGCGACTACAGTACCAATGAACCCACTATGGATGGTACAGCATCATTGGTTTATTTATTGGCTGCCAAAGAGATAGACAAGCCCAAACAAACAACCGTTACCTATGATCTTGGTGCCATTACCCGGGGAAACACCCATAAAAAACAATTGGCCCTTGTTTTCACCGGCGATGAGTACAGTGATGGGGCAGCCTATATAGCCCGGTTATTACAACAGGAAAAAACCAGGGCCTCCTTTTTCTTTACCGGTCGGTTTTATCGTAATGCTGGCACCAATAAAGTAATAGGACTGTTAAAAAGTCAGGGTAATTACCTGGGACCTCACTCCGATCAACACCCGTTATATTGTGATTGGAACCAACGTGACAGTCTGCTGGTTACGAAGCAGCAATTTGATCATGACCTAGCCAACAATTATACCGCAATGGCTGGGTTCGGCATTAATAAAAAAGATGCTTTATACTTTTTGCCACCTTATGAATGGTACAACGATTCCATTGCCGCCTGGACCAAACAACAGGGAATTCAACTGGTGAATTATACCCCGGGCACCTACAGCAATGCCGATTATACTACGCCTGATATGAAGAACTACCGCAGCAGCAAAGCAATATTAGATTCGATTATAAATTATGAGCAACGAAGTGCCACGGGATTAAATGGCTTTATTTTACTTATACACATTGGTACACATCCAGCCCGTACCGACAAATTCTATTACCAGCTTCCTGCCCTGCTTAACTATCTCCGCCAAAGAAAATATTCTTTGACCACCGTCAGTGATTTATTACAATAGCTAAAAAGTGTAGAAAAATTTCCCTAATGAGGATCATTATAATTTTTTATAACAGCCTGGCCAAACAATTTTTTACTGCTGGCTAAACATTTTTTCTGCTCGTGTGGTTATAAATATTGCATCAACTTTTCCAACTAAACGGTAGTACCCTGGCAAGCATTTATTTAAGACAGGATTAGCGCATAAAGTGAATTACTGATGGAAAAGGTAACCAAACCACGCTATGCGAGAAATGGCGATGAAGCCGTTTTTCATCAATTGCGTCAGGATGTGAGTATTCTTGTACAGCAATTGGAACCAAAACGACGGGGCAGCATATTACTGAAGGCTGTATTTTTCCCCGCCATATATCTATTTACTTATGTAACCATATTGATAGCCGGAAATCAGACTGGTATTTTCTTCACCGGTTACTTCTTATTGGGTGTTTTCCTTGTGATGATATTTTTGAATATTATTCACGACGCAGTTCACAACACCATATTCCCAAATAAAAAATTAAATCAGGGATATGTGCTCCTGTTCGATCTGATGGGGGCAAATAGCTTTGTATGGCGACAACGGCATATTCGTTTTCATCACAACTATCCCAATGTGAACGGTTGGGATACCGATATTGAACAGAGCAATCTGGCGCGTATTTTTCCTACTGGCAGCGTGCTGCCCATTCACCGGTATCAGCATATCTATCTGCCCTTGTTGTACCCGTTATACCTGTTCAACTGGTTGCTGATTCGGGATTTTAAAGACTTCTTCAATAAAAAGAAAACCATCTGGAAACTGGTGACCATTCCCAGAATTGAATACATAAAGTTGTTCGTATTCAAGGCATTCTTTTTGTTATATCTGATCGTGTTGCCCAAATTGATATTGGATGTAAGCTGGTTGCAGGTACTTGTGGGGTTTATTATAATGATGTTTACCGCCAGCGTATTTTCATTGATGGTGCTGTTAAGTCCACATGCCAATACCAGTTCGGAATTTCCATTGCCCAATGACGCGAATAGCTTGCCGCATAACTGGATGATGCATATGCTGACAACCACAAATGATGTTACAAACGACAATTGGTTTATCCGGTTCTTTATGGGTTGCTTTAATTATCATGTGGCGCATCATCTGTTCCCGAACGTTAATCACATATATTACCCGGAGGTAACAGGATTGTTAAAAAAATATGCTGAAAAATACGATTTGCCCTACCGGCAGTATTCATTGAGGACTTCTTTAAGCAAACATTATCAGTTGTTGAAAACGAATGGTGTAACAGAGGATATTTTTGAAGAAACTATGTAATTTTGCCCCTATCAACTCGATGGTTTATGAAATTTGAGAAGATACATAATAAAGGACAGGCACGGTTGTTTCAGAACCAATACCTTGAGATGCTCACCAAAACACATCCGCTGGTTATTTGGGGGATGTATGTGCCAGTGATCGTTTATATGCTCTATTACAGCCATGACCATTTTGGCTTTTCTCCGTTACGTATTACGCTTACATTTATAGGGGCCCTGCTTTTCTGGACCTTCTTTGAGTATATAGCCCATCGCTTCCTGTACCATTGGGTAAGTGAGAGCCCACGCGTGCAAAAGTTTGTATATACCATGCATGGCAATCATCACCATTATCCGCGGGATAAAGAACGGTTGTTTCTGCCCCCGGTACCCAGCATCATTATGGCATCGGCCATTTTGGGTTTAATGTACCTGGTTATGCGGGAGAACGTATTCATGTTCTTTCCGGGTTTTATCCTTGGCTACCTGTTGTATGGCAGCATGCACTATGCCATACATGCCTGGAACCCGCCTTTTAAATGGATGAAGCCGCTTTGGCGCAATCACCACCTGCATCATTATAAAAATGAAAATAGGGGCTATGGTGTTAGCACCACTATCTGGGACAGGGTTTTTGGTACCATGTTCGATCTGAAAAAGGAAAAGGAAGATAAAGAGAAGGTGAAAGACCTGATGTTTAAAGCCAAAGAAGTTATTTAAAGAAACTATATAAAAAATGCCCCCGCTCGGGGGCATTTTTTATTTGAATATATATCGATAAGTTCGGTGTATTTTATCCTGTTTAGCACCTGTAGCTTCGTGCAGGGCGATCATTTTGTCGTTAAAGTCACCCACCCAGGCCAGCTCTACGCCGGTAATAGTATTTCGCGGTAATACTTCCAGCTGCAGACAGCGAATAAGGGCCGATTCAATACCATGGTTCTGGAATTTCTTCTTGCAACCCATAATAATGATCCGCAGCCTTTCAACCCTTTGGGTTTTTGAGTACCAGAGGAATTTTAGTTTACCCCACAGGTTTAGTTTACCATGTACATGCTTCAGGATCTGGTTTACATCGGGTAAACAAAGTACTACAGCAATAGGCTCGTTTTTATAATAGGCAAACCAGATGATCCGTTCATCCATAATGGCCTTCATTTGCCGGAACGATTCTTTGATAGTACCCATTTCAATGGGGGTGAAGTTTTCGAAATTGCTCCATGCGTCGTTATAAATTTCACGGAAATCGGCCGCATACTGATCAAATTTCGATTTATCGAAATGCCGGAAGGTATAATCCGGCTTCTTCATAACCCAGTCGGCGATCTTGGTGAACCGTTCGGGCAGGGGAGTTGTGGCGTCTAAAAAGTTGGTTAACTGATCGTATAGTTTGGTAAAACCATAGGATTCAAAAAACTCTTTATAATAGGGCGGGTTGTAGTTCATGCCCAGGCTGGGTGGTTTAAACCCGTGTATAAGCAGCCCCCAGTATTTGTCGTTTTCGCCGAAATTGATGGGGCCGTCCATGGCTTCCATGCCTTTGCTTTTGAGCCAGGCTTTGGCGGTATCGAGCAGTAAAAAGGCGGCATTTTGGTCCTGTATACATTCAAAAAAACCTACCCCGCCGGTTGGTTGGGGGTTCTTATGCGATTTTTCGTAATTTATAAAGGCTGCTATACGGCCAATTATAAGGCCGTTTTTGTCGGCCAGTAACCAGCGGTTACAAAGGCCATGCGAAAAAAAAACGTTATGGGAAGGGTCAAAAATAGCTTCCACATCACTATCCAACGGGCAAATCCAGTGCGGATCATTTTTATATAGTCTTTTGGGCAGGTCAATAAAGTCACGAGCCTGCTTCCAATTGGCTACCTCTATCAGGTTCATAGAGCGAACTTAGGAATTATTCACCATTTATCGTCATCTGGAATATTGTCACTTGTCTTGAACTTTGCCCGCATTTGTTGTTTTTGGAGCTGCCGTTCTATAATCAGGCGGGCAATCAAAAGGCCGGCATCCTCATCAGCCTGCTGTTCCAGGGTTTCTTTGAGGGTATTTTCAGAGATATCTATCCGGTATAATATGTTGATAAGCCGTGCAAAATCAGTTTGTATCAATTGGTTTATGCCTTCCGCCAGGGCTTGCGCAAGCTGTTCTTTGTCATTTGTGACAGGAAGGTTAAAATCGCCGCTTAACTGCTCCTGTACTAAAGGGATATTATCTTCAGGCTTTTGCATAAGTATGTAAATAAGTTCATTTTACATTATAAAATTATCCTGCATTATCAGCACCTGGTTGGTCACCCGAATAAATATTTACTTTCAGCTTAATTCTTGTGACACCAATTGTTTAAATTTACATAGAGGATGCACCAGGAGCGAATGGTGTATTTTCAAAGCATTCGTTGACCCTCACACTTCTATAACATTTTAACCTTATTCTCCGGATATGCGTTGGAGTGCTGGGATAATTGTATGCTTTTTACTGTTTAGTACCTGTTTACAGGCACAACGAAACCGTTATGGCTCTATCAAAGGTACGGTTATAGACTCATTAAGCCGCCGTTCGCTCGAATCCTCTTCAGTGACCGTTTACCTGGCTAAAGATTCTTCTCTTGTTAATTATGCGCTAACCACCCATAAGGGCGAATTTACCGTTTCCGGCGTTCCTGTAAGTACGCCCTGTAAACTCGTTATCACCAACAGGGGGTATGAAACATTCATAATGTCTGTTAGCCTGAAACCTGATACCAAAGAACTGTTGCTCGATACAATTCAGCTGGTAAAATCATTCAATGAATTAAAAGCAGTAACTGTTACGGCACTCAGACCGCCGGTATCAGTAAAACCAGACACGTTGGAGTTCAATGTGTCTTCTTTTAAGACCATGCCCAATGCCATGATCGAAGACCTGCTAAAACAATTGCCAGGTGTGGAAGTGGATAAGGATGGTAACGTAACCATAAATGGCAAAAAAGTATCGAAGCTAATGGTAGATGGCCGCGAATTCTTTGGCGGCGATCCAAAGGTTGCGTTGAAGAACCTGCCAAAGGATATAATCGAGAAACTGCAGGTAGTTGATAATAAAACCCGGGAAGCCCGCTTTAATAAAACCAGCAATGGCAATGAAGACCTGGCCATAAATCTTACGTTGCGAAAAGAGGCACAAAAAGGCTGGTTTGGAAGATTGAGCGCGGGATATGGCACCAATGAACGGTATGAAGGAGGCGGCATGATCAACTTCTTTAATGGCAATAAACAATTCAGTGTTATCGGGAATGTAAACAATACCAATCGCGGAAGTATTTCAGGCGGTGATTTTAATATTTCCACCACCCGAAGCACCCTCGATGGGGGCGGTGGCGGGCTTACCCGCGCGGCATCTGGCGGACTGAACTTTAGCGATAATATCGGCAGCCAAATAAAAGTGAATGGAAGTTATTTTTATAACAACAGCCATACAGACAACTTATCGAAATCACAACGACAAAACATTTTTCCCGTTAGTACTACTACTCCTTTCTATTATAATGCAGACGATAACAACGTAAATGATTATAGCAACCATCGCTTAACACTCAACGCATCTTACAATATCGATACGCTTACCGAAGTGCATCTGAACTCAAATTTAAATACCTTTTTAAGTAATTCGGTAAGCAGCAAACGGGCAAATTCAAAAGCACAAAACGAGGAACTGATCAATGCCAGCGAAAATACATATAGTTCAAAAGGCGATGGCAGGAATGTGAGCACCGAGCTTTTTATAAGCCATCGCTTTCGCAAACAGGGGCGAGGTATTACGCTTGGCCTGAACTATAATTACAATGATCAGTCGGCGTTGAATGATAATATTGGACAAAATGATTTTTACAAGAACAACCTGTTGGACAGTACCGACCAGGTGAACCAACGCGGTACCGACAAAAACACAGGCAAGGTGATATCGTTTACCGCCACCTATGCCGAACCTGTAAACCAGTATATCAGTGCTATATTCCGGTATAATTATTCCCGCAATACTAATTATTCAGATAAACTCACCAACCGGTTTAATGCAACTACCGGCAAATACGACCTGGAAGACACAGCGTTCACCAATGCTTTCAGTAACATCAATGTAACGCATACGCCCGACGTAAGCTTCACGTTTAACAAGGATAAATACCGGGCTGCTATTGGATCAGGCGTACAGTTTTTAACGCAGGACAACCTTACCATTACCAGCGGTAATTTGCTGCATCAGTATTATATGAATTTTACTCCATCTGCCAATGTCGGGTACAATTTCAGTAAAACCGGTAGTGTAACTGTTTATTACAATGGGCGTAGTCAGCAGCCATCCATTCAACAATTACAACCCGTGCCCGACAACAGCAATCCTTTGTATGTGCAATTAGGTAATCCTGATCTGCGGCCTTCATTTTTTCATAACATCAATATGCAGGTACGTGAATCGAAGGGAAACAACTACTGGTTTACCGGGCTTGGCTTTAATACCACACAAAACCAGATTATTTCGCAAACCTGGTTCGATAGCGTGGGTAAACAGTATAGTGAGCCGGTGAATATAAATGGTAACTTTGGTATGTCGGGAAACGTACAATATAGCAGAACCTGGAAGAGAAGAGATGTGGTGCTGCGAATGAACCTGGGTAGCAATGGCTATTTTAACCGGAATAATACCTTCACCAACCAGGAAAGCGTGACATCCAATGCGTACAGTATTTCGCAGTCATTGGGTTTGAATTTTACGTATAAACAGGTGCTGAGCATAATGCCCACGTTTAACATCCGGTTTAATAAAACGAAATATACTGGCCAGTCGCTGCAGGATGCATCGTTCAACACTAAAACCTTTTCGTTAAGCGCCTTCTGGAACGAGCCTAAATGGCTGATATTGGAAAATAATCTGCAATACAGTTATAACAGCCAGATAGCGCCAGGCTTTAATAAAAGCGTTACCATGTGGAGTGCGGCTGCCAATGTGTTGCTATTTAAAAAGCAACAGGCCATGTTGCGGCTGGCAGTATACGATCTTTTAAAACAGAATGCCGGCGTATCCCGCACTATTACACAAACCTTTATTGAAGACAGGCAAACCCAGGTGTTGCAGCAATATTTCCTGCTAAGTTTTATTTATAATCTGAGGAAGTTTAGCCTAAAATAAACAGCGTTTAGAATTTTTCCACGACGCCCAAACCGAACAGGGCGAAATCATATTTCACCGGATCAAGGGGATCCAGTTTACGCAGGTGAATCGTGAGATCGATGGCTGCCTGCCAGTCGATTTGTTTTCTTGGCAACAGATTGAACCGTTTGGCAACCCGGGCTACGTGCACGTCAATAGGGCAAACCAATTGTGCAGGGGAGATGTTTTTCCAAATACCAAAATCAACACCGCCATCATTGGAACGTACCATCCAGCGCAGGAACATATTCAATCGTTTGCAGGTAGAGTTTTTTTCAGGTGTTGCGATGTGTTTACGGGTGCGTGCCGGCACATCTTCCAGGGAAAAAAAGTAATGGTGAAAACGGGCCAATCCATTTTCGGTGGTCTCATCGTCTTTTTCCAGACCAAGTGTAAATGCACTTTCAAGGCTGGCATGTTTTGAATAATGAAATTTCAGGAACTCAATAAAATACAACAGGTCGGTGGTATTGAAGGTGCGGTGTTTGAATGACAACAGTTTCTTCAGGTCGTTGTCGGTATGTTGGAGAATGAACTGATGCGGCGCCAGGTCCATTGCCTGCATCAGTTCACGTGATTTTTTTATAATGATGGTGCGGTTGCCCCAGGCAAACACAGCGCCAAAAAAACCGGCGATCTCTATATCGGCCTGTTGGGTAAATAAATGCGGTATACAAACAGGGTCATCTTTAATAAACGCAGGCTGGTTGTATTCCTCCGTTTTACGATTCAGAAAGTCTCTTAAAGATGGCTGTTTCATGCATTAATTAGTTGAAAAAGTTACTGTTAATCATTTATCCTATGGCGGCGTTCAAGTCATCAATAAGGTCCTCTGCGTCTTCAATACCCACACTCAACCGGATCAATGAATCGCTCAACCCGTTCTTTATGCGTTCTTCACGGGGAATAGAAGCGTGCGTCATGGTTGCAGGATGGTTGATCAGTGATTCCACACCACCCAGGCTTTCGGCCAGTGAAAACACTTTGGTAGAAGATAACAATTTCGTAGCTGTTTCCATACTGTCATCTTTTAACGTAAAACTGATCATGCCGCCAAAGCCGCGCATTTGTTTTTTGGCAATGGCATAACTTGGGTGATCTGTAAAACCACACCAGTATACATGGCCTACTTTAGGATGATTTCGTAAAAAGTGAGCAACTTTTTCTCCATTCTCACAATGGCGTTGCATGCGTACATGCAGGGTTTTTATACCGCGTAATACCAAAAAGCAATCCATGGGGCCAGGTACCGCACCACAGCTCTTCTGAATAAAATATAACTGATCGCGCAATGCCTGGTCGTTCATAACCAGCGCACCCTGAATAACATCGCTGTGTCCGCCCAGGTATTTGGTGGCAGAGTGCATTACGATGTCTGCACCAAGATCTAACGGGTTTTGTAAATAAGGCGACGCAAAGGTGTTGTCTACACAGAGCAGCACATTGTTTGCTTTGGCAATAGCTGCTACTGCTGCAATGTCAACAATATTGATCAGGGGGTTGGTAGGTGTTTCCGTCCAGATAAGCTTTGTATTCTTATTGATGTACCCTTTTATATTTTCGGCCTCCTGCATATTCACGTAATGGAATTTGATGCCGAACTTTTCAAATATTTTGGTGAACAGGCGGTAAGTGCCGCCATACATATCGTTGGCTGCGATCACTTCATCACCAGGTTGTAACAATTTTATAACTGCATCGGTTGCGGCAACGCCACTGCTGAACGCCAGTCCAAATTTCCCGTTCTCAATTACAGCCAGCGCTTCTTCCAATGCAAACCGGGTGGGGTTTTGCGAGCGGGCATATTCAAACCCTTTGTTTTTACCAGGTGCTTCCTGTACATAGGTACTGGTTTGGTAAATGGGTGTCATGATAGCACCGGTTGTGGGATCTGGTTCTGCACCGGCATGTATGTATTTAGTTCCTGCTTTCATAATTACTCCTTCTAAATATTTGATTTAATGTATGGCCATTGAAAGGATACAAAGATGCGTAAATAATACCAGCTATGCTGCAAACTAAGCTTTCATACCGGCCGGCAATCCAGATTTCCAGTTTAACAGAAGCTTAACCTACCAGTTGAAATTAAGTAAAACTGCTTGCAAACCCGTAACCAGTCTACGTTTCACGTGATAATGAGATATGCTTACCGATGGTGAATGTGCGAAAATGTTCGTATTTCTTGTCATGACCCTCCCGCCGGTACCAATTGTCTTGACTTCGGCTTTGGTTCCATATACTTTTGGTGCATCAATCACGCACTTTAAAAGTATATAAGCCATGAAAAAAGTGATAGCCATTCTCACCGCCGCGCTGATAGCGGGCAGTACTTATGCATTTAGTCCATTTGATCCGAACGAGAAAGTTTTGAAAGCATTTAATGAAACCTTTAGCACAGCTACCGAAGTTCGCTGGGAAGAATTTCCCAAATACTTTGCTGTTAGCTTTGTGAGTGGAGGCATTAGATCTAAAGTTAATTACGACAAGGAAGGGAATATGATCAGCTCTCTTCGTTATTACAACCCACAACTGCTGCCATTGTACATTTTGAATAAAGTAAGTCAGGAAAATTCGAAGAAGAAATTGTTTGGGGTAACAGAAGTTACCGTTGGTGGTAACATCGCTTACTATATTAAGCTGGAAGACAACAGCAGCTGGTATACTTTAAAAGTAGATACTGATGGCAATAGCCAGATAGTAGAAAAGTATAAAAAAGTATAAGCTACAAATTGGTTTACACCTTGAGGGTTTGGCTACGTGACAGTGCTACACGCTCAAGGTGTTTTTAAATTTTAGCGCAGTAACTGACCGGCCACCAAATAGCGCCAGTCGTAATTATCAGCCGCATGGGCCTCTTGCGGCTGAATTTTTTTTTGTAAGACCTGTGCCTTCAGTATTCCCTGTTTTACCAGTATTCGTTTTGATTCGTGTATGTATTCTTGTAACCGTGCATCATGCATCCATTGTTGCTGGGGCGGTTCAAACCCGATTTTATCGGTTCGCCAGGCCAGTCCGGCCGGTAAATTCTCTTCCATGCATTTGCGCAGCAGCCATTTGGTATAACCATCCCGCATTTTAAAACGGGCCGGTATGGTAAACAACAGTTGTACCAGCTCATGGTATAAAAAGGGAAGCCGTACTTCAATGCCATGGGCCATGGAATTTCTGTCGGCATACCGCAGCAGTTCTTCGAGTCCGTTTACAAAAGTGTTGTAATAAAGTATGTTGTTCAGTTCATCAAAGTGGGCAATGTCATAATACGATTCGCCGTATTCATCTACAAAAGAAGTATCCAGATCGTGGTGGCGAAACTGTTGGCGCTCTCGCTGGCGGCGCAGGTACCAGCCAGCGTAGGCAGGCATGGCCGCGGCCAGTTTATTTTTTAGGCCCCAGGGTTCTGTTATGCCTAATGAGCGTGCCTGGTTCAGTTCGTGGTGCAGCGTGTTTTTATTGTTCCTGAACAATTGTTGCCAGTACCAGTGATAGTATTTATGATAACCGGCCAGTATTTCATCGGCACCCTGCCCATCGAGCAATACGGTAACACCGTGCTGGCGTGCAAGTTCATACACGTAGTATTGTGCCATGATGCTGGCTGATTGAAAGGGTTCTTCCTGGTGGTAACATATTCTTTCAAAATCCTGAATAACGCGATCGGCAGTGGGTTGAACTGAATAATTATGAGTGGTGAAATGTTCTGCTACTTTTTTTATCCAGCCCGATTCATCCTTTTTGAACCCGGGGAAAATGGCCGAGAATGTTTTGTATTGTTTAGGCGCCATTTTTTGAATGGTGGCCAGCACACAGGAGCTGTCGAGCCCACCGCTTAATGAAGTACCAACCGGCACATCGCTTCGCAATCTTCTTTGTACCGACCGGGTGAACAGGCTATTGAATTGCTTAATGGCCTGCTCCTCGGTTATTGCTTCATCGGTATAATCAACGTCTATGTTCCAGTATAACGAGCGGGTAAGATGGCGGCCGGGTAAGTGGTATTCAATAAATGAACGGGCGGGTAATTTATTGATGCCGGTATAAAAAGTTTCTTCGGCAGTGGCCGGGTTTTGTGTATATCCCAGGGTGAAGTAATTGAAAAACATTTTTTCATTGATCTGTTTTTCAATACCCACCGCCCATAGGGCTTTCATTTCACTGGCAAATACAAACTGGTTATCATCGAAATAATAATAGAAGGGTTTTTCGCCAAACCGGTCCCGGGCAGCAAACAGGGTTTGTTCCTGTTCATCCCAAATGGCAAAAGCGAACATGCCATCGAAGTGTTGCAGGCAGTTTGACCGGTAGCAATCGTACGCGGCCATTATGACTTCTGTGTCTGACTGGCTGTGAAACTGATATCCCTTTTGAAGCAGGGTTTCTCTTAGTTCCAGGTAGTTATAGATCTCGCCGTTGTACGTAATGGTGTACCGGTTAAGGTAATGCATGGGCTGTGCTCCGGTTGGGCTCAGGTCAATGATCGACAGGCGGCGATGACCAAAACCTGTGGTATGCACTTCATTGATCCAGTGACCTTCGCCATTGGGCCCACGGTGAGCGAGGGCCTCCGTCATTTTCACCAGGCGTTGTACAGATAACAGACCGGATTGATTGCTTATAATACCAGCTATACCACACATGGCAACAAGATAGTAATTACCACGTAATCGGCAAGCTTGCTTTTATACTATCCCATTCCATGTTTAATTGCATACCCTTGCCGGCCTTTTCAAACTCCATGGTAAACAGCTCATAAGGAAAGCGGGTTTTTGAAACCGGGATAGTGAATTTATATTCATCTTTAGAGGAATCGATCTTCAGGCCCCAGGTGTACAGGTCGGTGTTTAAAATAAGCGTCCAGTTATTTTCCTGGGGAATGCAGTAAATAACGTAGCGGCCTTTTAAAACCTTTTTATCGGTAATGGTTACATCTTTGAAGAATTCAATTTCAGTGGCCTCATTAGCGCCCAGGCGCCAAACAGAGCCATATTTTATGAGGTCGCCAAAGATAGTGCGGTTATTTCTTTGTGGTCGGCTGTAAATAACACGTGCTACCGGTGGTTCCTTCAAAGAACCGGTCATTTTTAATTTGGGATACTCCACCGGATAATAGCACATATCCATAGGCGATTTATCCAGTCCCGGTTGCATGTCTTTTTCAATCGGTTGATTGGGCGAAGCATTAGGGTTAATGGTTACGGAGTTATTACCTGAAGTAGTGGGCCCGTCGCAACCAATTGCAAGAGCAACTATCCAGAGTAAACAGCAAAGTTTTATAAGGTGCCTGGTTTGGTACATGATTTTATTTTATAAAGGTGATCGGCAAAGTGGCTTTCACATTGTCCCAGGCCATGATCATATTGGCGCCGGCATCGGTTTTATCGAAAAGCAAGGTAAAAGCCTCTATTGGGTCTTGTTGTTTTTCCAGTTTAACATCGGTACGCAGCACATCCTTTTTTTCGTCGTATTGAAAAGCGCCCCAAATATCCGTTTCCTTGTTGAAGATCAGGGTCCACTTGTCCTGGTAAGGGATGGCGTACATACTGTAACGGCCTTTTTTCAGGCGGGCATCATTAATTTTTACATCTTTATACAGTTCAATTTCAGTGGCTTCGTTAGCGCCCAGCCGCCAAACTTTACCGTATTCGATCAGGTCGCCAAATACGGGGCGACCGTTTTTTTGCGGCCTGCTGTAACATACTCGGCACATCAGGGGTTCGCTGGCCTTATTCTGGATCTTCAAAATGGGAAAATTAGCCGGAAAATAGCTCATGTCCATGGGCGATTTATCCAGGGCCGGCGCTTTAAATTGTGCTTTTACGGTTGTATTGATTATGGTTATGGCAAGAAAAAAAACCACCAACTGCTTCATCTTCGTGTTTTTTTGATATTAAGACTATTAAATTAAGACGATCCCCTACGGTTGTAATTAATCGGCAAAAATAAAATTTAACAGTATTCCCTGCTAACACTTCTTTCTTATCATTAAACGTTTTGGAGAAAAAAAATCCTTCGGTGGGGTATTACTTTTAAAAAGATTTTAATTGGGGTAAATGGGGATACAGATATTACATGCCTTGCAGGGTATCGAATGCAAACCGGTGCAGGGACGGAAAGAAATCGGTATAATATTGCTGCAGTTTCTGGTAGTTCTCTTCAAATAATTTAAAGGCCGTTTGGCTGTCGGACAAATAAGCCGCCCGGTGAACCACCCCTTCAAAGCTCCGCTCAATACCCAGCCGGGTACGGTAATTATAGAGCCAGTTATGCCGTTTCATGTAAGGAAACAGCTGTTTAAAGGGTTCCGGCGAAACATCCAGGTATTTGTCCAGTGAAAGGTATACCTGTTGGGAGAATTCAGACAACGAATCGTCGGTAAATTGCTGGCTGTCGTTGGCCAGAAAGTGATCGTACGACACATCAATAAAAGCCGAACTGTACAACCGGTAATGGGGTTTAAAAATATTTTTGGCTTCCCGGGTAGCGGCATGCTCATCGGTAAAGGAGTCGATGGCCCGGTGCAATAAAATTCCCTTGCGTACCTCTTCGGGATATAGATTTACCTGTTTCCCTTTTACAAAGTCACTAAACAGGTTTCCTGCCAGTATAGCAGGCTGATTAAAAGACAAATATGCATGCGCCAGATAATTCAAATGCGTAAAATTGATGTATTAACAATATAACGTTTTACAACGGGTTTGAGCAGAAAAAATGAAAAAGAATTAATAAAATTTCCTCTAATACCGTGCAGCTATTTCCACAATTCCATTTTAACGATCGCTTAACCTTGTTTTAGGAAATATTTAAACAATTGGCTGTAAGGCTTACCCACACTGCATTTCAGCAGTTGCAGCAACAACCTCGCCGGTGTTTTGTTTAAACTGGCTTAACATCAGGCGCCATTAGTCATAAATTTTATAAGGGAAGTGTAACCTCGGCTACTTTTGTGTCGACTAATCAATGAAGCATCCGGTTAGTCAGCATTTAAAAGTATAGCCATGAAAAAGTTCTTTGTTCGCATATAGTGTATCGTAGCCAAAAAAGATTCGCCGTTACCTGTAACAATTTTTGAAAAGCAGCTACCTATATAACATACCGCTTAGAACATTTTCATTTAATATTTAATAAACAAAAACGGGCTGGGTATCCATATAGCCAGGATGACCTTTATTGCCCAACATTCAGAACCAAGTAAAAAGTAGCATTATGAAAAACAAAATTCTCATTGGCGTATTCGTTTTATTAACGAGCATCAGCAGTGCATTTGCCAACGGTAAAGAAGAAGTGAGTGACAGAGTCATTAAATCTTTTGAAAAAGAATTTGCCGGCGCGCAAAATGTGCAGTGGACAACCACCAAAGACTTTGTAAAAGTAACCTTTACCCTCAATGAACAGGTTGTGTATGCGTTTTATGAACCCAATGGCAACCTGTTAGGTGTAACCCGCAATATTGTATCGAGCCAGTTGCCTATTAATCTGTTCACCGATCTGAAGAAGAACTACAACACACACTGGATCACCGATCTTTTTGAAATGGCGTCCAATCACGAGAATGTGTATTATGTAACGCTGGAGAACAGCGATCAGAAACTTGTGCTAAAATCAAACGGAACTACAGGCTGGGAAGTGTATAGTAAAGAAAAGAAATAAAGTAATAATCAACCGTTTTCTTATAGTTGGTTTTAGTTGGAAAGAAAAGGCCTCCCGACTCCTCGGGGGGCCTTCATTTTGTGCCTTTTTCCTTTACCTTTGGCGGCATAAAAAAAACTGATCATGAGCAAAGGTCCTGTTTCGCAATTTATTCAACATCATTACCGGCATTTTAATGCAGCTGCCCTGGTAGATGCGGCTAAAGGTTATGAAACCCATTTACTGGAAGGTGGAAAAATGATGGTTACCCTGGCTGGTGCCATGAGTACTGCCGAGCTGGGTGTTTCTCTGGCTGAAATGATCCGCCAGGATAAAGTTCAGATCCTCAGCGTTACAGGTGCCAACCTGGAAGAAGACATTATGAACCTGGTAGCTCATAATCACTACAAACGCATTCCCAATTACCGCGATCTTACCCCCCAGCAGGAATGGGAATTACTGGAGCAGGGTTTGAACCGCGTTACTGATACCTGTATCCCCGAAGAAGAAGCTTTCCGTCATATTCAGCATAACATTGTTAAACTGTGGAAAGACGCCGACGCCAAAGGCGAACGTTATTTCCCCCACGAATTCATGTATAAGCTGTTGTTGAGTAAGGTAATGGAAAAAGATTACCAGATCGACCCCAAAGACAGCTGGATGATTGCCGCTGCCGAAAAGAACCTGCCCATCATCGTGGGTGGCTGGGAAGACAGCACCATGGGCAACATTTTCGCTTCGTACATCATCAAGGGTGAAATGAAGGCTACCACCATGAAAAGTGGTATCGAATATATGGTTTACCTGTCTGAATGGTACCGCAATAACAGTGGCGGCAAGGGCGTAGGCTTTTTCCAGATCGGTGGCGGTATTGCCGGCGATTTTCCTATTTGCGTAGTGCCCATGATGTACCAGGACCTGGAATGGCATGATGTTCCTTTCTGGAGCTATTTCTGCCAGATCTCCGATTCAACTACCTCTTATGGATCTTATTCCGGAGCAGTGCCCAATGAGAAAATTACCTGGGGTAAACTGGATATCAATACACCAAAATTTATCGTAGAAAGCGACGCTACCATCGTAGCTCCCCTGATATTTGCCTATATTTTAGGTTGGTAGAAACTATTAATCGGTTATTAATTAGGCCCGTTCGCCAATTGGCGGACGGGGCTTTATGTACTTTTATTTCAGGTTAAAATAAATTTTCATGATCAGGGCCGTCCTGATAGGGGATTTCGAAAATAACCGGTTTTATTAGCTAATTGATCAGGAGAATCAACACCTTCTGGCACATAATCAATATTTTCAGTTACATTAAGAAACATGCTCCGATTGCGATCCTTTATTCAAAAAGGGTTGGATCATCGTTTTGGCATCATCCTTTTACTGGTATTCATTAACCTGGGCATTTCGTTTGTAACACGCCTGGGTTTGTTATTGTATACCGGAAAAGGATTTGACTTTACGGTCACCAACCTCCTTGGTGTTTTTAGTATTGGCCTGATGTACGACCTCGCCATCAGTTCCTACATTGTCATTCCATTTGTGCTTCACCTGTGGTTTACCAGCGAAAAGATCTATACGCCAGCCTGGCGGAAATGGGTAATTGGCCTGTACGCCGGGCTCATGCTGTTCTTTTCCTTTTCCCAACTGGTGCCAGCTGAATACAACGTTGGCCTGCATTGGGGCGTGGTGGCGCTTTTTGGTTTGCGGTTGCTGATCTATTTGCTGCTGGCCAAAAAAGGCCCGGCATTCCGGCTTCAATGGCGTAAATACGTGTTGAGTGCCGATATTTTTCTGGTAACCTTTCTGCTGTTGTTCAATGCCGTAAGCGAATACTTCTTCTGGAATGAATTCTCAACGCGGTATAATTTCATAGCGGTGGACTACCTGATCTATACCACCGAAGTATTGGGAAATATCCAGGAGTCGTATCCGGTGGGATGGATCATTGGCGGTGTACTGATCGCCTCATTTGCCATTGTATGGTTGTTGAGGGGATATATCCGCCGTTCAGTAAAGCAGGTTGCTCCTTTCCCGCGCCGCAGCGTTGTAGCATTGTTGCTGTTGATCTGTCCGGTGATCACGTATGTGTCTTTAACCAATAAATGGAAAAAGTTCAGCACCAACGCCTATGCCAACGAACTGGCGGCCAACGGACTGTTTGAATTTGGAACGGCCTTTTTTAATAACGAACTCGACTTTTATAAGTTCTACCGGGTACTGCCCGATGTTGAAGCGTTCAACATTGTACGTAAACAACTGGAAACACCCAATGCCCGTTTGGTGAGTAATGATCCGTACAATATCGAACGTCAGGTAAGTTATACCGAGCCGCAGAAAAACATGAACGTAGTGCTGATCAGTGTAGAAAGTTTCAGTGCAAACTTTATGAAGGCCTTCGGAAATGAGCAGAACATAACACCCTGTCTGGATAGTTTAGCCGAAAAGGGCCTGTTATTCACCAATCTGTATGCCAGCGGTACCCGCACCGTACGTGGCCTGGAAGCCTTGTCGCTTGCCATTCCACCTACACCGGGACAAAGCATTGTAAAAAGGCCCGATAATGAAAATATGTTTTCATTAGGCGGTGTGTTTAAATCGAAAGGGTATATCACGCAATACCTGTATGGCGGTTATGGCTATTTCGATAATATGAACGTCTTTTTTTCGGGTAACCATTACGATGTGATTGACCGCAATGCGTTGCGTCCCGATCAAATACATTATGCTAACATCTGGGGGGTGGCAGACGAAGATCTTTTTGCATTGACCCTGCAACAACTGGATAGCAATTACAAAAGCGGTAAGCCGTTCTTTTCGCATGTAATGACGGTTTCGAACCACCGGCCTTTTACCTATCCCGAAGGAAGAATTGATATTCCACCCACCCGCCAGGCGCGTGAAGGAGCCGTAAAATATACCGATTATGCCATTGGTCAGTTTATTCAAAAAGCCAGTGAAAAGCCCTGGTTTAAGAATACAGTTTTTGTGATCGTGGCCGACCATTGCGCCGGTAGTGCCGGCAGTACGGAATTACCGGTAACGGGTTATCATATTCCTATGATCATGTACAGTCCAGGTAATATTGCCCCGCAAAAATTCGATCGCCTGACGGCCCAGATCGATATTGCGCCTTCCATACTTGGGTTATTGAAGTTCAATTACCGGTCGAAGTTTTTCGGACAGGATATATTCTCTTTACCTGCCGGTCAGGAACGGGCGTTTATAAGTACCTACCAGGGGCTCGGATATCTTAAAAATGGCGAGTTGGTCATTCAATCACCCTTGCAACAGGTAGATCAGTATAAGCCGGATTTTACTACCGGCAAGGCGGAGAAAGAACCATTAAAAGACAGCCTGGTAAAACAGGCCATTGCGTTTTATCAAAGCGCCAGCTGGTTGTTGAAGAATAATAAATATCGCAATTAATTATAAAGTAGATACAAGTAGATGATCAGGTTTACAGCACCTGGTTTTTGGGTAAAATGAAGCCCCGACTGTAATGTCGGGGCTTTTTTAAAATGCGTTATCCGTGATGGGCAGAGGCTGCCCTTACATGTCATTAGTCTTTTTTCCCATCTTTTTTGTCGTGGTGATCATTGTCGTGATGATCATTGTCGTGATGATCATTGTCGTGATGGTCTTTGTCGTGATGGTCTTTGTCGTGTTTTACATCATGTTTACCATCTCTTTTATCATCCCGGTGGTCTCTCCTCTTATCTTTGCGGTCATCCTTTTTATCGTGCTTATCATCGCGGTGATCTTTATGATCTACGCGATTGTCATGATGATTTTCTTTTTTCTCAGTAGCAGCATTGTTGGCATGGGCATCCTGCGCATAGGCAGTTTGGGAAAAAGCAACGGCCAGTGTAAAGAAGGCGTTGCAAAGAACCTTTTTTAGCAAACGGTTATTTTTCATAATAACGGATTATTTTGTTTGCCTAAAACGTTTTTGAGATCATCTTATTGCATTATTGATTAATATGTAAACGTTTATTTATGTTGGTAATATGAAAAATTTTCCAGACTTACTTACATACAGGCTATTTTGTTTACTCTTGTCTGGTGACGGCCGCCCTCAAACGGGGTGGCGATAAAGATCTCAAGCATTTGTTTGGCATACTCCAGTGAAACAAAACGCGCCGGAATGCCAATAACATTGGCATCATTATGCTGACGGATCAATTTGGCCACTTCCAGTTCAAATGCCAATCCTGCGCGTATACCCTGGTGTTTATTGGCTGTAATGCAAACGCCATTGGCACTTCCGCATAATAAAATTCCAAATGCCGCTTCCCCATCTTCTACCGCAGTGGCAACCGGGTGTGCATAATCAGGATAGTCTACTGATTTGTTTTCGTCAACACCTTTGTCAATTACCTGGTACCCTTTTTCGGTTAACCATTTTACAATAGCCACTTTATATTCAAAGCCTGCATGATCGCTGCCAATTACAATGGGTTTTGAAGGATCGAACATATTTGCTTAGTTATCTTAATTAAGGTGTTTTATTACTCGAATTATTGCCAGTTATCCTGTTCTTCCTGATCTCTTTTATACACACGTTTTGAAACGATCACGCTCAATTCATACAGGAATACCAGTGGTAGGAAAACGATCATCTGGCTGGTCCAGTCGGGTGAAGGTGTAATGATGGCTGCAACCACCAGAATAACTACATATGCGTATTTGCGGTAAGTGGTTAAAAAGCTGGGGGTAACCAGGCCTATCTTGGTAAGTACATAGGAAAGTATGGGCAGCTCAAAGGCAATACCACAGCCTAAGATAATGTTCACCAGGTTATCTATGTAATCATCAAGCGCAGGCTTGTACTCATACATATTGGCCGTACCCAGGTTAAAATTGGCCAGAAAGTTAAAGGTGAATGGGCCCAACACGAAATAGCCGAAAGCGGCCCCTAAAAAGAAGAATAGGGAAACAAAGGCTATCGCATTGCGGGAATACTTCAATTCCTTGGGTGATAAGGCGGGTTTCACAAACTTCCAGAACTCCCAGAAAATAAAAGGGAAGGCTGCTATAAAACCACCAATGATGCCAATTTGAATGGCCGACATAAATGGTCCGCTAACTGTATTACCCAGTAATTTATACCCTTCGGGAATGGGCGGCATACATAAGGCATCGCCAATATGCAGCCAATGGCTGAGGCCGCATAAATACTTGTACGACACAAAGTTGTTACGTACAGGCCCCATTACCACATTGTCAAATACCCAGTCGATATTGATAAAAATAACAATCGCAGCCACTAAAATGGCCAGCACGGAACGGATAATATGCCCACGCAGTTCCTCAAGATGATCGATAAAGGTCATCTCGCTATCATTGCTCCTTCTTTCTAAAAAGCTTAATGCCATAGGATGTTCGCCATAAAGTCTGAAAAATAGTAAAAGCCGGGCAAATTTAAGGCTTATCAGCTTGGTATCAACTAAAAGCTTGTTAAGGGGTTGAAATCGTAGGTGAGAATACTTAGTTTATAAGCTACTGGCTATTAGTATTTGAGTACTAAAGTTTTAGCAAACAAACTACCGCAGGATCTTGAGGCGTACCATTTCAATTCGGGTATCGCTTACGTTCAATACTTCAAATTCGTAATTACCAATGATAATACGTTCTTTAAAGCGGGGGATGGTTTCGTGCTGATGAATGATAAAACCGGAGAGGGTTTCCGAGTCGTTTTCTGGGAATTCGAGTTTATATTTTTCCTTCAGGTAATCCAACTCCAGCCGGCCTGATAAAATATACTCATCTTCAGAGATCATTTTTTCCTCAAATTCCTCCACATCGTACTCATCTTTTATTTCGCCAAAGATCTCTTCCAGCAGGTCTTCCATGGTAACGATACCGGCGGTACCGCCGAATTCATCAACCACCCAGGCAATACTTTTGCGTTCCTTGGTGAATTTATTAATGAGGTCTGTGGCGCTCATGCTCTCGGGGATGGCGGGAATGGGCAGCAGGATGTCTTTGACCTGTTCGGGCTGTTTAAACAGATCGAGCTGGTGAATATAACCCAGGATCTGGTCGATATTGCCACTATACACGATCAATTTGCTCAACCGGGTTGAAATAAACTTTTTGCGGGCCTCCTCCACAGTGGTATTCAGCTCAATCGCTTCAATTTCTTTACGTGGCACCAGGCACTCGCGCACTTTTATTTTCGGTAACGACAGGGCGTTTTCGAACAGCTCCGTGTTCATATCGGCGCCTTCGCTGTTGTATTCACTGGTTTGTTGAAAAAAGTGATCGAGGTCGCTGCGCGAAAAAGGTTCCTTTCGTTTATCGATGCGCATGTCGAAAATCACATTCAATATAAAAATCGACAGCTTTACGAAAGCCGCAGCTATCCAGTAAAACAAATTATCGAAGAAACCCAGCAGGCCAACGCGGGCTGAAAAAGACAGCAGGGAATCGCTTTTCGCCTTAAAAATAGCTTTGGGAATACATTCTCCCAGAATGATGATCAACACCCACGAGATCACGATCTCGAAAAACAGGCGGAATAAGCTAATAAACGATTTGGCGGAAATATCCATGGTATCCCAGTGCACCCATTGGTTCAGGCCCAGGGACATCAGTAGTACCAGGCAGGTAAGGAAAACGCTGAATCCAACTACATTGGTGCCTATAAAGCGGGAAGGGTTGTCGAACAGGTTCGACAATAAAATACCAGCAGAAGAGCCCTGTTTCTTTTTTAGTTCAATATTCAACCGGTTGGCAGACGTAAAAGCCACTTCAATGCCGGCAAAATATGCGAGCAACAAAAACACAATGGCAATGCCTATGCCTATTCCGGTAAGTAAACTCATAGTTGGGCTACGAAAATATAAAAAAAGGGACAATATCCCACCCTGGGGATTTAGCTTTCCAGAAACTGCTGTACTGCCTCTTTGGCCTGTGTACAGGCCTTTTCGAGATTGTCGTTAAGGATTATTTTAGAAAAATGGTGTTTAAACGATATTTCGTAGGAGGCCTTGTTTATTCTGGTTTGCAGGCTTTCTTCAGTTTCAGTGCCTCTCGAGCTTAACCGGCGTCTTAATTCATCAACAGAAGGCGGATCAATGAATATCGACAGCGTACCGGGATATTGTTCCTGAACGTGAATAGCGCCTTTTACATCGATATCCAGCACGGGTACCTGATTATTCTTCCAGATGCGCTCCAATTCTGATTTCAGCGTGCCATAGATCTTGCCTTCGTACACCATTTCCCACTCAACGAATTCATTGTTTTTATTCCTGTTGTGAAATTCTTCTTCAGTCATAAAATAATAATCTTTTCCTTCTACTTCGTTCTCGCGTCTTTTGCGGGTAGCCACGGAAATGGAAAATGCCAGTTGAGGAAATTCTCTTAACAGGTAATGGGTAATAGATGTTTTACCGGCTCCTGAAGGGGCTGTAAGGATTATTATTTTATTCTGATGCATGTATGCGTATGTGGTTTAGCGTGCGTTTACAGGGGGTACTTTATATTCTTTTGATCTGAGCGCCTAAGGCCTGCAGGCGTTTGTCGATGTACTGATAGCCGCGATCGATCTGTTCAATGTTTTGAATAACACTTTTTCCATCGGCACTTAATGCGGCAATTAACAGGGAGATCCCGGCCCTGATATCGGGGCTGCTCATTTGAATGCCCCGCAGGTTTTGTTTTCTGCCCAAACCAATTACAGCGGCCCGGTGGGGATCGCATAAAATGATCTGTGCGCCCATATCAATGAGTTTGTCAACAAAGAACAACCGGCTTTCGAACATTTTTTGATGTATCAGCACACTGCCGTGGGCCTGGGTAGCTACTACCAGCACAATGCTCAACAGGTCGGGGGTAAAACCCGGCCAGGGATGATCGTATATGGTGAGTACGCCACCATCGAGAAAGGTTTGAATTTCGTATACTTCCTGTGCGGGTACATGAATATCGTCGCCTTTAATTTCAAGTTGAATGCCCAGTTGTCTGAATTTTTCAGGGATAATGCCCAGGTGTTCTATGCCGGCATTTTTGATGGTGATATCGCTTTGGGTCATTGCTGCCAACCCAATAAACGACCCGATCTCGATCATATCGGGCAGCATGCGGTGTTCGGTACCGTTTAATGATTGTACGCCTTCAATGTTGAGCAGGTTGCTACCGATACCGGTTATCTTAGCGCCCATGCGGTTGAGCATTTTGCACAACTGTTGTATATATGGTTCGCAGGCGGCGTTATATATGGTAGTGGTGCCCTGGGCCATAACAGCCGCCATAATAATATTGGCGGTGCCGGTTACAGACGGCTCGTCGAGCATGAGGTAGGTACCCTTAAGGTTGGGGGCCTGTAATTCAAAAAAGCCATCTTCGGAAAGGTAGTTGAAGGAGGCGCCCAGTTTTTCGAAACCAATAATATGGGTATCCAGTCTGCGGCGGCCTATTTTATCGCCGCCGGGTTTGGGAATATAGGCTTTTCTGAAACGGGCCAGCATGGGGCCGGCCAGCATAACGGAGCCACGCAGGCGACCGCTTTTTTGTTTATAGGCATCACTGCGGAGGTAATCAACATTCACATCATCGGCCTGAAAGGTACAGGTATCGGGTTGAGGGCGGTCGATCTTTACATTCATTTCCCCCAGCAATTCAATAAGCAGGTTTACATCTAAAATGTCGGGAATATTTGTAATGGTTACTTTTTGGCCTGTTAATAACACGGCACTGATAATTTGCAGGGCCTCGTTTTTAGCGCCTTGCGGAACAATTTCACCTTTTAATTTTTTGCCACCGATGACTTCGAAAGAATTCATAGTTACTGTTACCTGGGTTTTATTTAGAAACCGAATAAATAAGCTGCAAATATAAAACCCCGACAATAGGTTTTACCGTCGGGGTTTTATTTATTTTATCTGCCTGCCGGATGGCAGGCTTTCTGAAATTCAAATCCGCTTTATTTATATCTTTTCTTGAACTTGCCACCGCTCCGGTCGTTGCGGTTATCACGTCCCCCGCCACCACCGCCGCGGTCATCGCGGTCACGGCCTCCACGGCCCTGGAATTTCTGACCACGTTTATTGCGATAATCGCCATAACCGCCACGATCGCGATCCCGGTCGCGGTTATCGCTGGGGCGATGCTGGCGTACATACGGTGTATTGGTAAAGGTGAGCTGACCTTCCGTAATATTGGTCAGTTCGCCCTGGATGGCGTCATCGTGCACGGTTTCTTTATGCCAGTTATTATAAGCCAGTTTCATGTAATAGGCGATGGCATTGGCGAAGCCCTGTCTTTTTTCGCCTTGTTCTTCTTTCAGCGCCTTGTTTATAACCAGCTCCAGGTTTTTACCCAGGTGCGAGAATTTGGGATAGCGTTTGGGATACGGCAACGGTCCTGGCCTTGATTTTAAAGTTTCCCTGGTAGGAATGGGGTAGGGGGAATCAACCGCCAGTTTAAAATCGGAGATCAGGAAAAGGTGATCCCATAATTTATGTCTGAAATCTTCTACATTTTTTAAGTGGGGGTTCAGAAAGCCCATCAGTTCAATCACAGCATAGGCATTACGCTGGCGGGTTTCCTGATCTTCGATAGTCAGCAGGTATTCAATCATCTTCTGAATATGCCTTCCGTACTCACGCATCGCCAGGTGGTTCCTGGTCGTGTTATATTCCATTTTTTCAATACTACTAATATTGTTCATTCTATAAATATAAGATTAACAAAAGTAACAAAGTAAGTTTAGAAAAAGAAAAGGCCTTTGTTTAGGCCTTTTCCTAAAAGGGATTGGTTTTTCCACAGGTTAATCAGGTATATCAAGGCCGCCAATGATTTTGGGGAAGCGTGAAGATTAGTTTTGATCAGAAAGTCATTCGGAGGATATCGAAAATAGATTCCGGAAAGGTTTTTTATAAATCTGGGAAGATTTTGAAGCGTATTCCCCAAATTATCAAATAAACTTGTATCTGCCAACGGGTTAGTACCCTATTTTTTTGGCAGTATTTTGTGCAATAGCGGTATAGTTAAAAACGTATATATGTCGTAACAATTCACACCGAATAGTGGTTTAATTTACATTTACACAAGGTGAACAGTTAGTCTGGTACCAAAACCTATTAAAAATCGGTGTACTTTTGCGGTTCAAAATATAAAAAACTGATAATCAAATAAAATGAGGCAATCGAGAATAACTATAGATGTGGCGCTTGATGATAAAAACATTCCTGAGCAAATATTGTGGAACGCCACCGACAGTACTGCAGACAATGCCCAGAAAGCCCGGGCCATGATGCTTTCTTTTTGGGATGGGGGTGATAAGTCGGCTTTGCGTATGGACCTGTGGACCAAGGAAATGATGGTGGATGAGATGGCCGATTTTTATTATCAGACCATAATGACGATGGCCGACAGCTTTGAGCGGGCCACGCACCAGGCCGAACTGGTGGACATGCTGAAAACTTTTGCCAAGGATTTTTATGGCAAGTTTCGCGACATTCAACTGAAAGAAAATAAATTGTAATCTCAAAAGCCGCTTATATGAACTTAGAACAAAAGATCATGGCTGAGCTGAAACCAGCCATGCTGGCCAAAGACGAAAAAGCATTGCGTAGTTTACGCGCCATTAAAGCTGCCATTCTGCTGGCAAAAACATCAGAAGGAGCGAGCGGTGAATTGAAAGAGGAAGACGAGATCAAGTTATTGCAGAAGTTGGTAAAACAGCGGCGTGATTCACTGGAGATCTTTACTCAGCAGAACCGTACCGACCTGGCACAAAAAGAGCAAGAAGAAATTGAAATAATAGAAAAATTCCTCCCCAAACAATTGAGCGGGGAAGAACTGAAAGCAATAATAGCAAACATCATTGCTGAAACCGGGGCTTCCTCACCTGCCGATATGGGTAAAGTGATGGGGGCTGCCACCAAACAACTGGCTGGTAAGGCTGATGGGAAAGCAATTAGTGCTTTGGTAAAGGAATTATTAGCCAAATAAGTGGAGTAATAGCCAGCAATAAGAAACTGAAGATGTAAGTTAGAAGTAGGAAAAAAGAGGCTAAAAACGGTATTGAGGCCCAAAAATTGAAGATATTCATACAACATATCTCTTTCTTCATACTTCTGTTTACCTATGATCATAGATATTTTGGTTCTAATATTTCTGGTTATGGCCGTTATAAAAGGATTACGGCGTGGACTTATAGTTGCAGTATTTTCAATTTTTGCGTTTATTGCAGGTATTGCCGCGGCCATGAAATTATCGGTAGTTGTAGCAGATTATTTAAAAGATTCCGTTAATATCTCTGCTAAATGGTTGCCTTTTGTTTCGTTTGCTGTGGTGTTTATCGGAGTGGTTTTGTTAGTACGGTTTGTTGCCAGTTTACTGGAATCAACAGTTGAAATGGCCATGATGGGTTGGGCAAACAAAATTGCAGGAGTTCTTTTATACACTATATTGTATATGTTTACACTCAGCGTAGTGCTGTTCTATGTGCAAAAGGTAAAACTCATTAGTGATGAAACACTTGTTAAGTCAATTACCTGGCCATTTTTACAGCCGCTGGGTCCCTGGGTTATAAATGGTATTGGGAAACTGATACCGATATTTAAAGATATGTTTACAGAGCTAAGTGCGTTTTTTGACGGGTTTGCCACACAAAAGGTACCACGCTGAGGTGTGCTGTAAAAACGTAAAAAATCAGTAGCTTACATTAAAATTGCAATGTAAAACTGCAAGGATGGATTATTTGCAGTAAAACGTTTATTTTAGCGATTAATTGACTGACTTGAACAGACATAGCTGATGAATTATACGATCAAACAAGTGGATAAATTCAAGTATATTGAAGAAGGCGAAGGTGAACCGTTAATACTTTTGCATGGATTATTCGGTGCCCTTAGCAACTTTGATGATTTGATCAGTTACTTCAAGAACCATAATAAAGTTGTGGTTCCCTTACTCCCTTTGCTTGATATGGACCTCTTGCATACCTCAGTAGGTGGTTTGCAGAAGTTTGTGCATAAGTTTATTGAATACCAGGATTATCAAAATGTACACCTACTTGGCAACTCATTGGGTGGCCACGTAGCCATATTACACGTACTGAAAAACCCGGAACGCATTAAATCGCTCATTTTAACCGGCAGTTCCGGTTTATTTGAGAATGGTATGGGCGACACTTATCCCAAACGCGGTGATTACGATTATATAAAGAAGAAAACGGAGTTAACCTTTTACGACCCTAAAATCGCCGACAAAGAGCTGGTAGATGAAGTGTACGAGATCGTAAACAACCGTTTGAAAGCCATCAAAATAATTGCGCTGGCAAAAAGTGCCATCCGCAATAATCTGGGCGAGGATATCAATCAAATCAAACAACCCACGTTATTGATCTGGGGTAATAATGATGCCATTACCCCGCCGTTTGTAGGCCGGGAGTTTCATCGGTTAATTCCAAACAGTGAGCTGCATTTCATTGACAAATGTGGTCATGCGCCCATGATGGAAGTGCCAGACGAATTTAACCGTATACTCCATAAATTTTTGACAAAGTTGAATGAGCCTGCAGCGGTAGCCTGAATACTATCGTCTAAATGATTATATTTGGTTAAGGTAATTACCTAACTGTTTACAAGGGTTAATGCCTATTGTGGAATTTATTTTGCATAGTAATGTAGTTGGGACAAACCAGTTGCGGACTTTTATCGTATAACATTTTATAGATAGGTAAACTCTGATTTCAGTGCTTAATAAAGAATTAATATCAGCATCGATTCCCACACTCACACTGAGTGATACGGTTATTCAGGCGCTGGACCTGATGTCGGAGTTTCATGTTATGCAGTTACCTGTAGTGGCAGAGGATAAATACCTTGGTTTGGTATTTGAGGAGGATTTGATGAACCACGATGAACGAACTTCCCTCCAATCTCTTGATACTCACTTTTCGAAAGTGGCTGTACACGCCAATACACACTTTATTGAGGCGGTACAAATGTTGAATGATTATAATCTTTCCCTGGTTCCGGTTATTGATAAAGAAAATGAATTTGTAGGAGCCATTGCAGCCATCGACCTTTTAAAAGAATTAGGTAAAGCCACAGGAGCGAGCGAGCCCGGTGGTTTAATTGTGCTGGAAATGGAACAACGTAACTTTTCATTTTCCGAACTCAGTAAACTGGTAGAGACCAATGATGCTCAAATAACCCAGTTGAATAGTTATTGGGATAATAACACCAGTTCTTTTTTTGTGGCAATAAAAATCAATAAATTCGAAATTTCCGATATTGTTGCTACATTTCAACGGTACGAGTACAACGTGAAATATTATTTTGGCGAAGAACTATACGAGAATGAACTGAGGAACAACTACGACCACTTGATGAATTATCTGAATATTTAGCACAACAGTAGGAACGGCCGGCTTATTTTTTAACACCTAGAAAACAGAGCAACTGCTTGCCAGGGCACGTGCATGGGAAAGACTTTAATTTGTATACTAACATTGTTGTGTTGTGTGGCATTGGTGCATGCCCAGCCCTCGCCTGTGGACTCCCCGTCCCAAGCCTTACCAAGTGTTTCGTCTGCATCCAATAACAACTACAATACTCCTTTTGTTGTGGGGGAAATAATAATTGAAGGAAATAAAAAAACAAAACCCTACATCATTGAAAGGGAATTGCCCTTTAAAACCGGCGATTCCATTTACCTGCCCAATCTGGTAAAAGCATTCGAGATCTCGCGTTCGCAATTGATCAATACCGCCCTGTTTAACGAAGTAGTTATTTCTTTAAAATCATTTCGTGGATACGTAGTGGATATCCTTATACAGGTAAAAGAACGATGGTATATTTTCCCCCTCCCATACCTGAAACCCGTTGACCGCAATTTGAGCGAATGGGCCAAACAGGGCTACGGGCTCGACCGGGTTAACTATGGATTCAAATTCACCTATAATAATTTTACCGGCCGCAACGACAAGCTAAAACTCTGGCTGATCACCGGTTATACACAACGGATAGAATTTCAATATGATCAACCGTATGCCGACAAGTCTTTAAAACACGGTTACCGGGTTGGGTTTTCCTATTCATTTAACCGCGAGATCAACTACGCTACTATAGATAATCAGCAGGTTTTTGTTGACTCCTTACGAAAAGGGATAAGGAACTGGTCGGGCCATATTGACTGGACGTACCGGCCGGGATTACGTACCACGCATTCGTTTTCTTTATCATACACCCACCAGGAAGTAGACTCGGGTATAAGCGGACTAAATCCGAAGTACTACAATTATGGGCGTAACCAGGTTAGTTTTCCTGAACTGGCCTATAACGTCAATTATGTAAATGTTGATTACAGGGCCTTCCCCCTTACCGGGTGGCTGGCAGAAGGGACCATTGTGAAAAGAGGTTTCAACAATGCCATGAACATGTGGCAGATCAGTACCAATGTTACCAAAGGCTGGGCATTGGGCAAAAAAGACTGGTTCAGCTGGAATGGAGCCGGCATGCTTCGTGTCCCTTTCAACCAGCCATATATAAATCAACGGATGTTCGGTTATGGCAATATGTACCTGCGCGGGCTGGAGAATTATGTAATTGACGGTTCAGCCGGTATTTTAACCAGGCAGAGCTACCGGCACCAGTTGTTCAGGTTTAATATCCCTACCTATATAAAATCAAAATCGCACGATCATATACCCTTCCGCATTTATGCTCGCCTGTTTGGCGATCTGGGGTATTCCTATAATAAGAATTTTACCAATAATTCCCTCACGAACCGCACTTTGTACACATATGGCGCCGGGATTGACGTGGTTTCTTTCTATGACTTCGTATTGCGGCTCGATTACAGCTTCAACCAATTAGGACAAAAGGGTTTATTTTTACACATCAAGAACGATTTTTAAACGACAGGAAAATATTTAACCGTATAGTATGAAGGTAGCCATTTATAGCAGGGTTATTGATGATGACCAGTATAGCAAAGTGCAACAATTGCTCGATGAACTGGACAAGGAAAATATTCACCCGGTTATATACAAGCCTTTTTATGAGATGATCCAGTCATCGGTGCGTTTTTCAGAAAAGACCACCCTGTTCAACGACTCGGGCGATCTCACCGATGCCATTGACTTTTTAATAAGCCTTGGGGGCGATGGTACTTTACTCGACACCGTTACCCTGGTTCGGGATAAGAATATTCCGGTGTTGGGGATCAACTTTGGCCGGCTGGGCTTTTTGGCCAGCATTGGCAGTAAAGAATTGCACATTGCAGTACAATCCCTGGTCAAGCGCACAATACTAATAGACAAGCGATCGTTAATTCATTTGGATGCGAGTAAACCATTATTCGGCGATGTACCTTACGGATTAAATGAATTTGCTATCCATAAAACTGATACATCACCCATGATAAAAATTCACACTTATCTTAATGGTGAATTTTTAAATACATACTGGGCTGATGGCGTAATTGTAGCAACTCCTACCGGTTCAACCGGATATTCGTTAAGTTGTAATGGCCCAGTGGTTTTCCCTGAATCCTCCAGTTTCGTAATCACCCCCGTAGCCCCACATAACCTGAATGTTCGACCTATCATTGTCCCAGATGATAATATTATATCATTTGAGATTGAGGGCCGAACAGATCATTTTATATGTGCGCTCGATTCCCGCAAAGAACTCGTAGATAAAAAAGTACAATTAGCCGTGCGCAACGAATCCTTTACGCTTAGCCTGGTACGGTTGAATGAAAACAATTTCCTGCAAACCCTGCGTAATAAATTATCATGGGGTTTAGACACCAGGAATTAACTTTTTAATACAATGAAAAATTACCGGTATATCCGGTTCTTAATGTTAAATTGCGAATTATGAAGAAATTGGTTGTAACAGCACTACTCTTTAATTCCGTACTCTGTGTGCAAAAGGTTACCGCCCAATATGAAAGTATTGTTCAGCAAGGTGAGTTTGGCATTTCGGTGGGGGCAGCACATTATTTTGGCGACCTTAATACAAGAGCGAAACTTAACAGGCCAAAACCTGCTTTAGGTGTTTTCTTCCGTAAACAATTTGGTAACTATACAGCCTTGCGTATTTCCGCGCATTATGCACGCCTGGGTTATTCAGATGTATACAATACCCAAAACGACTACCAGCATCGTCGCAACCTGAGCTTTAACTCCAATGTTTTCGAGTTGGCTCTGCAAGGCGATTTCAACTTCTTTAAATTTGTTCCGGCTGATCCATATTACAGTTTTACACCCTATATAACTCTGGGGGTAGGCGTATTCAGCTACGATCCTTATGCCTTCCTCAATGGCCAGAAATATTTTCTGCGGCCACTGGGCACCGAAGGACAGGGAACAGCGGCTTATCCTGATCGTAAACCATACAATACAATGGCCGTGTGTGTGCCTATTGGTGTTGGGGTAAAATATGCGCTGAATGAGCGAATGAACCTGGGCTTTGAAGTGGTATACCGGTATACAACCACCGACTACCTCGATGATGTTAGTAAAACCTACGTAGGATCCGATAAATTTCCACCCCTGCCCGATGGTACACCCTCCGCAGCAGGCCTGTTACAGGACCGTTCCTACGAAACCGGCGACGTAATAGGAATTGAAGGCCGCCAGCGCGGTTACAGCAAGCAAAAAGACGCTTATGTACTGGCTGAGCTTACTTTATCCTGGAACCTGACTTCATATCGTTGTCCTTCAGCCAATTAGGGCAAAGGCCCCTCGGTTTAAAAATATATTAAAAAAGCCGTCCTCCTTAAGTGGGGGCGGCTTTTAGCTTTTTGTTTAATCCCTGAAAAGGAATACGGTGTGCTTGTTTTTTGTACCTTTGTGCCCTTCAAAAAAAGGGTATGCAAAGCCTAAGGGAGCAAATTAACCTTCAACGACTACCTCGCCATATAGCAATAATTATGGACGGGAATGGCAGGTGGGCAAAAGAAAAGGGGCAAGACCGCCTCTACGGCCATTTTCATGGCGTGGAAAGCGTGCGCAATATTGTGGAAGGATGCGCCGAATTGGGCGTTGAATATCTGACGCTGTACGCGTTCTCAACCGAAAACTGGGACCGGCCCGAGTATGAGGTGACAGGTCTTATAGAGCTGTTGGTAGAAACCATTCGAAAGGAAACCGAAACCCTCAATAAGAACAATATAAAGCTGCATGTAATAGGCGATGTAAAAATGTTGCCCGAATATGCGCAAAAGGAACTGAACGAGTCGCTGCAGATAACCAGCCAAAACACCGGGTTGAACCTGGTTATGGCCCTGAGTTACAGCAGCCGCTGGGAACTGGTACAGGCCGTAAAACATATTGCCGAAGACGTTAAAGCCGGTAAAATAGACCCTGCGACCATCACTCAAAACACCCTGCAACAATACCTGGTAACCAGTAACCTTCCCGACCCGGAACTAATGATTCGCACCAGCGGCGAATATCGCATCAGTAACTTTTTATTATACCAACTAGCTTATGCAGAATTGTATTTCACCAACGTACGCTGGCCCGACTTCAGGAAGGAGAACCTGTATGAGGCCATTCTGGATTTCCAAGGGCGGGAAAGACGCTTTGGTAAAACCGGCGATCAGGTTCAAAAGGAACATATAAACGGATAATTACGAATTGGTCATGAAGAATTTATGATTCCGTCGATTAGTTTCCTTTTTAACAAACCCTTTTAAAATATCCCCCTTAATTTGCTCCACTTTAAACTCCCCGGAATGCAGCGTTCGCGTACTTTTAGTATTTTTTTACTGGTATTTGCATGTTTAACAGTCGGTTCACTCCGTGCCCAGGTAGTTTCCGATACCGTTCCAACGTCTATTGATCCGGAATTAGAAAATATACTGAACTCAAAATCTGCCAAAGAATATTATATCGGTGGTATTACAGTAACCGGTACCAAACGGTACGACCAACAACTGTTGATCTCCATTGCGGGTATAAATGTGGGTGATAAAGTGATGATCCCCGGCGGCGATAACTTCAGCAAAGCCCTGAACAACCTCTGGAATCAGCACCTGTTCTCGAACATGCAGATCTTTTTCACCAAACTTGAAGGAAATAAATTATATATAGAAATAAACGTTACCGAAAGACCTGCCTTATCCAAATTCCACATCATTGGTCCAAAGAAAGCTGACCAGGACGAGTTAAAAAATAAAATAGGCCTGGTGGCAAGCCGGGTAGTGACCGAAAACACCAAACGCAACGCCGAAGACGTAATTAAAAGATTTTATACCGATAAAGGGTTTCAAAGCGCTACAGTAAATATTGAAGAAGTACAAGACCCCAATTTGCCCAACTCGATTATCCTGAATATATATGTGCAGAAAGGCCATAAGGTGCGTATCGAGAATGTGAGCTTTTTTGGAAATGAGAACGTGAATGAACAGCGGCTGAAAAAGCAATTGAAGGGCACCAAGGAAATGACCAAGATCACTTTGTACCCTACTAAGGAAGCAAGCCCCTACGGCGAAATAAAACAACCTTCTTTCAGGGAATACCTGGGTGATATGGGCTTTTTGTCACTCACAAAAACAAAAGAATTCCTCGATCCATATTTCCGCTTCAAATTATTCAGCTCAGCCAAGTTCAGTACCAAGAAATATGAAGAGGATAAGGAAAAAGTACTGGAATATTACAACTCGTTAGGCTACCGCGATGCCGCCATTGTTGCCGATACACAATATTATAATAAGAAAGGAAACCTGAAGGTTGACCTTAAAGTAGACGAAGGCCATCAATATTATTTTGGTAACGTAACCTGGAAAGGAAATACCAAATACCCGGATTCTGTACTGGGCTCTATATTGGGCATCACCAAAGGCGATACATATAACCTCGAGATCCTGAATAAAAAGCTGGGTAAACAAATGTCACAGGAAGGTGGCGACATCAGCAGCTACTATATGGATGACGGTTACCTGTTCTTCCGTATTGACCCGGTTGAAACGGCGGTATACAACGATACCATCGATTTCGAGATCCGTATAACCGAGGGTCCGCAGGCTACTATTAAGAACGTTACCATTCAGGGTAATGAAAAAACAAAAGAGCATGTAATTCGTCGTGAGTTGCGCACGCTGCCCGGTGAAAAATTCAGCCGTCAGGACCTGATCCGTTCACAGCGTGAAATTGCACAGCTGAACTTCTTCAACCAGGAGAAGATCGGTATCAACCCTGTACCCAATCCTGAAGATGGAACGGTGGATATTCACTATACCGTTGAAGAAAAATCTTCTGACCAGCTGGAGCTGAGCGCCGGTTGGGGTGGTGGTATCGGTTTAACCGGTACACTGGGTGTTACGTTCAACAACTTCTCCATTAAGAATATTTTCAACAAAAAGGCATGGGATCCATTACCAACCGGTGATGGCCAAAAGCTGAGCATGCGTGTGCAATCAAACGGTCGCGCGTACCAGTCATACAACTTCTCTTTCACCGAGCCCTGGTTAGGTGGTAAGAAAAGGAACTCCCTTACCTTCTCTTTATATAAGAGCGTATTCCGCACGGGTGGTATCGATGCCAGCGGAAGATATTTCTTCTCAGACACCAACAGGCTGAAAAACTTTGGCGCCAGCATTTCATTGGGTAAACAATTGAAGTGGCCCGATGACTTCTTTACATTGGTATATTCACTCAGCTATACACAGTATAAGTTGCAGAACTATACCCTGTTTACACCGGATTTCAAAAACGGTACCTCAAATAACCTGAGCGTTAAAATTGCGTTGAACCGTAACTCGGCAGGTCCTAACCCGATCTTCCCAACCAGCGGATCTAACTTTTTGCTGAGCGGTCAGTTTACGCCACCGTATTCATTATTCAGGGAGAATACTACCAACCAGGATAGTTATAAATTACCAGAGTTCCATAAATGGCGACTCAATGCCGAATGGTTCATCCCCATTGGTAAAGCAATGGGTGCTGACAAAACACGTCAGTTCGTATTGCGTGCCGCAGCCAAGTATGGTTTTATGGGTCGGTATAATGCTGACCTGAATTATTCACCATTTGAGCGTTTCCAGGTGGGTGACGCCGGTTTGGCAAATGGTAGCTACATTCTGGGTTATGATATCATTGCACACCGTGGTTATCCTGTGTATGAAAATTCAAACCCCAAGATCAATCCTGATCAACAGAACGCCAGTCAGTTCTTTACCATATTTAATAAGTATACGCTCGAAATGCGGTATCCGTTCACAACCAATCCAAGCAGTACCATCTTTGGTATGGTTTGGTTTGAAGCTGCCAACGGTTGGTACGACTATAAGTCATACGATCCGTTCCGCCTGCGTAGAAGTGCCGGTGTGGGTATGCGTTTCTTCCTGCCCATGTTCGGTTTGCTTGGATTTGACTATGGCGTAGGTTTCGACCGGATCACGCCTGGTGGCCGCTTACGTGATGCAACGCGCTTTACGTTTATGTTAGGTTACGAACCTGAGTAATGTATAATTGACGTTTAACGTATAATAAACCTTAAAAGAAACACCATGAGGAAAATATTATTTATTGTCTGCCTGGTAACACTGGCCTTAGCTTCACAAGCGCAGTATGGTCGTTATGCCATTGTAGATACCAAATACATTCTGGATAAATTACCTGAATATAAAGATGCCCAGAAAGCGCTTGACCAGTTCAGCGAGGTATGGCAAAAAGAAGTGGATACCAAACAGGCAGCACTCGATAAAATGTACAAGGATTTTGAGGCTGAGCAGGTTATGTTGAGCCCCGAATTAAAGAAAAAGCGCGAGGACGAATTGTTTGTACGGGAGAAAGAAGTACGTGACCTGCAGCGCAAACGCTTTGGTTTTGAAGGCGATCTGTTTAAGAAAAGACAGGAATTGGTGAAACCCATACAGGACAAGGTTTACAACGCAATCCAGAAGCTGGCGGTGAACCGTCAATTGGATTTTATTTTGGATAAAAGTGAAGGAATTACTGTTATATTTGCCGACCCCAAATTGGATCGTAGTGAGGACATTTTAAAAGAGCTGGGCGTTAAATAAAACATAAGAGAAAAGGGGAAAGCAACCACCATTAGGTTTTTTTCAACTTAAAACAAAAAATAACCGACCACCCCGCGCAAAGGAAACTCGCTAAGGGTGCGAGACAAAATTGAAATTCAATGAAAAAGTTTTTTTCCGTAACGTTGTTCGCCCTGGGCCTGGTAGCGGCTGGTGAAGTAAATGCTCAAAGTAAAATTGGATACATTAGTTCTCAGGAACTGGTAAGTGTAATGCCAGAAACCAGAAAAGCAGATTCAACCCTGCAAGACCTGAAAAATGCATTAATTCAAAGCGCAACCGATAAGCAAAATGCTTTCTATGCTGCTGTTGAAAAATACAACAAAGACTCCGCTACATTTACTGCAGCAGTAAAAACTGTAAAAAGAGGTGAACTGACTAAAATGGGTCAGGAACTGAGCGGTGAAGAAGAGCGCATTCAACAACAATTACAACAACGTCAGCAGGAACTGCTGGGCCCTATCAACAAAAAGGCTTATGACGCTGTACAATCTGTAGCCAAAGAAAATGGATACGGTTATGTATTTGAAAAAGAGGCTCTGCTGGTAGCTCCTCCCGGCGATGATATTCTGCCAATAGTTGCCAAAAAACTGAATATCAAATTACCTACAGGCGCTAATGCACCTGTAACTCCTGGCGCTGCACCTGCTAAACCAGCTGCAAAGCAATAACTCCTGGTCCGTCAGATGGCGGAGAGGAAGTACTATAAATTATTAACCGTTCCGGCTTAGCCGGGACGGTTTTTTTATGAGACAATTTTAAGGAATTAAATTACCCCCTTTAGGAGGCCAGGAGGTAAATTTGTATCATGGTTACAACGCAGCCAATTGGCATTTTCGATTCAGGATATGGTGGCCTTACCGTAATGAAGGAAATTGTAAAAAAATTACCCCAATACGATTATATCTATCTGGGTGATAATGCCCGGGCGCCCTATGGCAACCGTTCCTTTGAAACGGTTTACCGGTATACCCTGCAATGCGTTGAGTGGTTTTTTGATCAGGGCTGCCCCCTGGTGATATTGGCATGTAATACCGCTTCCGCCAAAGCGCTGCGCACCATACAACAGAATGACCTGGCCAGGTTAGACCCCGATAACCGGGTATTAGGCGTAATACGCCCTACTACCGAGATCATTGGTCAGTTTACCCGGTCGCGCAAAATAGGTATCCTGGCTACCCATGGTACCGTACAATCGGGTTCCTACCTGATCGAGATCGAAAAGTTCTTTCCCGACATAAACGTGTACCAGGAAGCCTGTCCCATGTGGGTACCCATTGTTGAAAACAATGAGCACTTGCAGCCCGGGGCCGATTACTTTGTACAAAAGAATGTGCACCACGTAATGGCCAACGACCGCGATATAGATACCCTGTTGCTTGCCTGTACGCATTACCCGCTGTTGCGCGATAAGATCCAGCAGTTTTTACCGGCTGGTGTAACCGTGGTATCACAGGGAGAAATAGTGGCCAACAGCCTTGAAGATTACCTGAAACGCCATCCTGAGCTGGAAACCCGCTGCAGCAAACACGGCAACCGGTTCTTTAATACCACCGATTCAACAGAAGATTTTGATAATCATGCAAGTATCTTTTTTGGGGAGAACGTGCGCTCAAACCACGTAGACCTGGATAGTGGAATACCGGTAGTGGACCATATTTATTAGAACATTTTTGTTCGTGCTGTTTCATACTTAACCATTCATTTCCTACCTTTGCGGTCCTTTCATCCGCTTATGGCGGGGCGGGTATGGTGACCCGTCTGCGAAATTGGAACCTGATCCGCTTCTCCCGGATCATATTTCAACAAGTGTAAAAAACGAAATCAATTATGAAACGTACATTTCAACCGCACCGCCGTCGTCGTAAAACCGTTCATGGTTTCCGTAAACGTATGCAGGATGCAAACGGCCGTAAAGTACTGGCCGCCCGTCGTAAAAAAGGTCGTAAAAAACTGACTGTTTCCGACGAAAGGAAATTAAAATAATCTGTTAGTTTCCGCCAAAGGCGGACAGCAGTTTAAATAAATTATAGTCCCGTCTTGACGGGACTATTTTATTTTTGAGTACAACCCGATGGCTAAACAATTTACTTTAAACAAGGCTGATCGGCTGAAACGCCGTAAGGTCATTGAACAACTGTTCAGTGAAGGGCGGGCCGTTGCTGCCTTTCCCATACGGGTGCAATACAAAATGGTAGATCAGCTCACGGTTCCTTTACAGGCCGGCTTTAGCGTAAGCAGCCGCAACTTTAAAAGGGCTGTAGACCGTAACCGCATAAAGCGACTGATGCGGGAAGCCTATCGTCTGCAAAAACTGCCGCTGGAACAGGCTTTGCAAACAAAAGAACAACAGCTGGCGTTATTTTTAATTTACACCGGCAAAGATTTACCCCTGTATGCCCTGGTAAAAGAAAAAGTGGAAGTGGTGTTGAAGAAACTGTTACAAACAGTAAATGGAGTAAAATGAGAGTAGTACTTCGAATATTAAGCTTTCCCTTTATTGCATTGATAAAGCTGTATCAATGGATCATTTCCCCTATGCTGGGACCCAAATGCCGGTTCACCCCAACCTGTTCGCAATACTCCCTGCAGGCCTTTAAGAAGTATGGTGTATTTAAAGGCTTGTGGCTTACTATCAGGCGCATCGGCCGCTGCCATCCCTGGGGCGGTCACGGATACGATCCGGTACCGTAAAAACGAAGTAAGAGGTAAGATGTAAGAAGAACCCTACCTCTTAATTCTATCTGTTATTTCTTCATGCGCTCTACTAACTCAGTCAGAGATTGTCTTTCCTGTTTAGCAGTAGAGAATTTATAGATCTCAGGAGCTTTTCCGTCTTTATCAACACTTACTGAACCAGGAATAGAGCTGTAAGGGTTTATCAGCTGCGCGTTTGTGTTAGCAGTAAGCTTCTTGATAGTTTTAGGAACAATGAAATAAGTTTTGTTGGCGTCGCTGGCGTTTTGACCATTTATCAGTTGCTGGGTGCTATCGATCATATGGTCCAGTTGTTCGTTGGTGATAGAGGTAGGGGCACCACCATTGCCAAAATTCACCATGTGTCCGATGAGGGTATCGGATTTGATGTTCAGTAAATACACACCGGCTTCCGGAACTTCATAAGCCTGATCGCCATCAGGACTTTTAACGGTAACACCTTTATCTTTTTCAGACAGGGTTAATTCAGTTTCGTTGTGTTGGGTTCCGGGTTCAAGGGTAATGGTTTTAGTTGCTTCATCAACCTGGATCTTACCACTTGCCATCACTTTTACTTTTTTTTCAACACCGGGTGAACAGGCGGCAAAGCATAACATGGCAGCCATCGTACAAAAAAAGGCACATTTCATTGGGCTATTTATTTAGAAAGGTTAAAAAAAAGAATCCCGGGTTTACCGGGATCTTGTATACACTGAAGGCTTATTATTTGGCAGCTTTTGCGAAATTTTCAGCCACTTTATTCCAGTTGATAACGTTCCAGATTGCGCCCATATATTCAGGACGGCGGTTCTGGTATTTCAGGTAATAAGCATGTTCCCAAACGTCAACACCTAACAGGGGAGTACCTTTTACTTCGGCTACATCCATCAGGGGGTTGTCCTGGTTGGGGGTAGAGGTGATTTGCAGGGTACCGTTGTTGATGATCAGCCATGCCCAACCGCTTCCGAAACGGGTAGCGCCGGCTGTATTGAATTTTTCTTTAAAGCTATCGAAAGAACCAAAAACATCATTGATAGCATCGGCCAGGGCGCCGGTAGGGGCACCGCCGGCGTTGGGGGCCAGTAATTCCCAGAAGAAAGAGTGGTTCCAGTGGCCACCGCCATTGTTACGAACGGCCGGGCTAATAGTGCCGGCAGCTTTTACCAGTTCTTCCAGCGATTTATTTTCGTGGGGGGTACCCGCAATAGCTTTGTTAAGGTTATCTACGTAAGCCTGATGGTGTTTGCCATGATGAATCTGCATCGTCAATGCGTCAATATGCGGCTCCAATGCATCGTGTGCATAAGGAAGCGCCGGTAGTGTAAATGCCATAACACTAAATTTTTAATTGTTGAAGATTTATGGTTGTCCTTTCAAACGGTAACAAAAGTACAGGTCAATGGTTGATTAACCAATTCATTCTCTTTACCAAACGGAAAATTTTGAAGGGTACTATGGCAATTTTGTAGTATTTTAGATAGCGTACACGGCGTCCTAATCCTTATCAAATCAATCAAAATGTTGAATACCACTACAACAAAAAAGTTGATGCTGTTTTCTGCCACCATATTATCCAGCGTTTTTTTGGGTGCTTTTCAACCCGAACAGGAAAAAAGCAACACGTTAAGTGCAGAAGAGAAAAAAGCCGGCTGGGTATTGCTCTTTAACGGTCACAATACCGAAGGATGGCGGGCCTATAACAGTAAGCCCTACGATAGCTGGGAAGTGATAAACGGGCAGCTGTATTGTAAAATGAAGGACGTTAAACAGCGGGCAGACCTCATCACCACTGACCAATACGATAATTTCGAACTGTCTATTGACTGGAAGGTCGACAAAGGCGCCAATAGCGGCATTATTTATCGGGTAGCAGAAACCAGTGGCCCCAGTTACGAAACGGGCCCCGAATACCAGTTAATAGATGACGAAGGTTACCCACAAAAACTGGAGGCCTGGCAAAAAAGCGGTTCTGACTATGCCATGTACCCTCCTAACGAAATAGCCGCCAAACCTGCCGGCGAATACAACCACACCACCATTCTTGTAAAAGGAGCGCATGTTGAACACTGGCTGAATGGCAAAAAAGTAGTGGAGTATGAATTCTGGACACCCGCCTGGCAGGAATTAAAAGAAAAAGGCAAGTGGAAGGATGCCAAAGCCTACGGGCTGGCTAAAAAGGGGTATATCGCCTTACAGGACCATGGTGGTGGCATCTGGTTCAGGAATATCAAGCTCAGGAAACTCTAACCAACATACTGCTACTTTTCCCGGATGAATGATCAGGTGTTACATAGAAATGATCATAATGAAGAGCATTCATTGGAACTGCTCTTTGCCGATCTTTTTAATAAACACGAATACCGCCTGCATACGCTGGTGTTGAAACTGACCCACAGTAATCAATATGCACGGGATATTATACAGGAAGTGTTTTTAAAGCTATGGGAGCACCGCTATCAAATTCACACCATCCAAAACGTAGAGGCCTGGTTATACCGCCTCACCGAAAATAAGGTCATCGATTTTTTACGGAAGGCAGCCGCCGACAGCCGCTTAAAAGAAACCATCTGGAAATCCCAGCCCGATAATTTAAACGAAACCGAGGATAGGGTAATGGCCCGGGAATACAGCCAGATCATTCAAAGGGCAGTAGATCAATTGCCGCCCCAGCGCAAACTCATCTATCAGCTCAACCGCGAAAAAGGGCTGAACTACCAGGAAATAGCCGACCGGCTGGCTATTTCAAAACACACGGTAAAGAACCAGTTATCAACTGCCCTGCAATCCATCCGATTGTTCCTGCTCAGGAGCGCCCGCTTTTTTCTTCCCTTTCTTTAAAAAAATATATACCGGAATAGGAACACCGGCCGGTTGCTTCGTCTATCTATAAAAGGAACAACTTTTTTCCATGGAAGAAAGGATCAAATACCTGTTCAAACAATACCTGAACAATACTTGTACCAGGAAGGAATTCGATGAATTCTTTTCCTATATCAACGCGGCTGCCCATAATGAATTAGTAAGAGAACTGATAAAGAAAGCCTACGAAGAAACCGGTCAACCCGGTTCCTCCCTTACCTATGTTGATGAACTCGGCAACCTGGTTATAACAAAACCAGACTGGAACAAGCCGGCAGATGCCCCGATAAAGCGAAAAAGATCCCCGATGCTATGGGTAGGTGTTGCAAGCATAGCCATTTTGCTGGGCGGGCTGGCATGGTTGAATTTTCAACTCAGGCCAATGAAAAAAACTGAGCATACGGGTGTACTCGCTAAAAAAATGACCGGCCGCTCAGAGTACAGATATATGTTATTGCCCGATAGTACGCAGGTATGGCTGAATGCAGCCAGCTCGCTGGAATACCCACAGCAATTTGCCGAAGGGAAAAGAGAAGTGTACCTGACTGGCGAAGCCTATTTTGATGTAAAACATGCCGATAAACAACCCTTTTTAATACACACCGGAAAAGTGACCACCATGGTGCTGGGCACCGCCTTTAATATCAAGGCCTATCCTGGCCGGGAGAACATCATTGTATCGGTAAGCAGGGGAAAAGTAAGGGTGAACTATAACGAAAAAGAAATGGCGGTGCTCACCCAGGGGCAGCAGGTGAAAGTAAGCAACAGCATTAATGCCATAATACAAAAAAAGCAGGCCATCACCGAAGCCGCTCCCTGGCAGCAGGGTAATCTGCAATATGATGATGAAACCATCAGCGATGTAGTGGCCGACCTGGAAAGGAACTATGATGTAATCATACAGGTGCAAAGTGACGCGGTGGCCAGGGAACGCATCTCCACTACGTTCCGCCGCGAAATAGGTATCGAGCATGCATTGAAGGTGCTTTGTAACCTCACTGATACCCGACTGAAGCTGGAGAATAATAAGTATGTGATTCAATAAACTAAATACCAAAACTTAAACTGCTATGTACAATACCAACTATTCACCCCCTTAATAAAATAAAAAAGAACCGCTCCAGTTGCGACCTGGAAACGGTTCTGCATGTTTGAAAATAATCCTGTTCAAAGAATTACTTAAAACAATTCAAAGCTATGAATTTGTATGTAAAAACGTACAGGCATAGTACGTCGTGCCTATTAGCCGGCGGCCGCCCAAAACTGCTTTCGAGACACAAAGCGCTGTTCATGAGAATATCTATCCTGGCTATATTACTCACTTTTAGCGGACTGCTAATGGCCCGTTCGGGCAATGGTCAGGACCTTAACAAGATCATCATCTCCATCGATCTTAAAAACGCATCGCTGAAAGAGGCGATTAAAAAAATTGAATCCCTTACCCAACTGGCCTTTACCTATCGCACTGCCGATGTAGCTGAAGTTGATCATATCAATTACCAGGCGTCAAAAGCTTCTGTAAACAATGTGCTGGCAGATCTGCTGCAACATACCGGGCTACAGTACGACCAGGTGAATGGGAATATTGTTATTAAGAAAATAAATAAGCAGGAGCAATTAACCAACATAACTATTATAGAGGAGGCCACTTTTGAAGGTGGTATACGCGGCCGCGTAATCGATGAAACAGGTGCACCGCTGGCCAATGCTTCTATAGTGGTATTGGGCACCGATAGAGGCACGGCGGCCAATAAAGAAGGCGTATTTAATATAACCGGATTAAAAGCCGGTAAATACAAATTACAGGTATCGGCAGTGAACTTTACCTCCCAGATAACAGAGATCACCATTAAAGACAATGAAACGCTCGATGTATTGGTAGCGCTTAAAGAAGGGACTGGTAAACTGGAAGAAGTGATCGTTACGGCATTGGGTATTTCGCGGAAGGAAAGATCGGTAGGCTATTCAACCCAGGAAATAAAGGGCGATAACCTCACTGTAGCCAAAGAACAAAATGTATTAGGCAGCCTGGGTGGAAAGATAGCCGGGGTGCAGTTGAGCGGCTCCTCAGGTGCCAGCATGGGCGGTACGCAGAAAATACAAATAAGGGGTACGAATTTTTTAACCGGTGGCGGTGAGCCGTTGATCGTGGTAGATAATACGCCTATTTCCAATAGCAACTTTGCCATACGCAATGGACGTGATTATGGCAACCTGGCGCAGGACATAAATCCGGATGACATCGAGTCGATCAACGTACTGAAAGGACCTGCCGCTTCTGCTTTATATGGTTTGCGTGGGCAGTTTGGCGTTATTATGATCACCACCCGTAAAGGTAAAAATGCGCAAAAGCCTGCTGTGAATTTCAGCTCTGCCTATTCAGTGGAAAAGGCAGGCAACTTTTTGCCATTGCAGAATACCTATGGCGCCGGTTCCAGCTTATCGTTTCCGACAGTAGATATAAATGGCGTACCTACCAAGTTTGTAGATGGCACCTGGGATGAAAGCTGGGGACCGGTTATGGATGGTACACCCGTTCGGCATGAATACTCATTCTATCCGGGTGATCCTGATTTCGGGAAAGAAACGCCCTTTGTTCCGCACCCCAACAACATAAAAGATTATTTTGAAACCGGCCATACCTGGAACAACAGTATCTCTTTTTCAGGCGGTGGACAAAACACGTTATTCCGGTTATCGTATAATAATACCGATATGAAAGGTATTGAACCCAATACCTGGTTAAAAAGAAACAATCTTTCATTCAGTGGATCGCTAAATGTTACTCCCAACCTGGTAGTAAGTACCAGTTTGAATTATGCCAATAACAAGGCGCGGCGGCCATCGCAGGGGTATCAAAGTTTAGGTTCGCGCAACATGTATCAATGGTTCCAGCGTAACCTCGACATGAATAAATTAAAACAATACAAGTATGCCGATGGTACATTTTATCAATGGAATGTCGCCGCCCCTAAGAACGGAGTGTATACAAGCCGAACAAGTCCTATAGACTGGAACAATCCCTATTTTGATGCGTATGAAAATCCATCAAACGATTCGCGCGACCGGTTCTTTGGGAATATAGGAGTATCATATACCGTAATGCCAGGGTTGAAAGTAAACGGTTTTGTACGCCAGGATGGTTTTATTCAAAACATAGATGGCCGGAATGCAGAAGGCGGCCGCGGTGTTCCTTCCTTTTGGATAGGCAAGTATGAATCGAAGGAAATGAACTATGAATTTCTTGCTACCTACAATAAGGAGGTTGGGAATTTTTCATTTGGCGCCAACCTCGGTGGAAATTTAATGACCCAGCGGTATACTTATTTGCGCCAGGAAACACAAGGCGGATTTGTATCCCCCGGCTTTTATGATATCACCAATTCATTGAACCGGCCACTGGTGAAAAATATTTTAAGAAGAAAAGAAGTGCGAAGCGCCTATGGATCGGTAAACCTGGGTTATAAGAATACATATTTTATTGATGCCAGCTTGCGAAGAGATATTTCATCGGCATTACCTCCCGATAACAATGCCTATCTGTATCCATCGGTTTCAACAAGTATGGTATTCAGTGAACTGTTAAAAGTAGCACCCATTTCTTATGGCAAAATAAGGGCAAGCTTTGCCCAGGCTGGTTCAGATATAGATATCTATCAAACCACCAACTCGTACGCCATGCGTGAGCCATATGGTACCAATTTTCCCATGTATGTGCCTGATACTTTAAAGAACCCGGAACTTAAACCATCATTAGGCACAGCCTATGAAGCCGGTTTGGATATGCGGTTTCTGCAGGACCGGGTTGGGTTTAGCTTTACCTGGTATTATCAACAAAGTGAAAATGCGGTCATGAACCTCGATGTATCGGGTGTAAGCGGCTATTCGAAATATGTGATCAATGCAGGCAATATTCAGAATAAAGGCATTGAATTGACGGTCAGCGGTACGCCCATAAGAATGAAGAACCTGAGCTGGACCAGCAGCTTTAACATTGCACGCAATAAAAACGTAATAAAGGAATTATATCCCGGTATTAATTCGCTGATCCTCGATCAGAACCGGTATTCCAGTGTAGACATGTTCTTACTGGCGAATGTGAATGAATCGTTCGGTTCAATAGTTGGTAACGCTTATATGCGCGACACGGCAACCGGCAAGATCTTACTCGATGCCACCAATATGCCCATGTATGTAACCAATCACAATTTTGGCACCGTACTGCCCAAGTTCACAGGTGGTTGGCAGAATACCGTTACCTGGAAGAACTTTGATTTGAGCGCGGTAATAGATTTTCAAAAAGGCGGACAATTCTTCAGCTGGACAAAAATGCTGGCTGTTAAGAGCGGACAGGCGGCAGAAACGGCTGTTATAAATGAGAATGGTAAAAACATTCGCGATCCATTGACAGATGGCGGCGGTATAAAGATCAACGGGATCTCCAGTAGTTCAAAACAGGAAGTGACTGCATTTGTAAATGCAAGAACCTGGTACCGCAATAATCTGGGCACCCGGATCTATGAAGAATGGCTGTTTGATGCTTCGTATATCAGGATGCGTGAGATAAGGGTAGGATACACTTTTTCAAAGGCCAATATTGCCAAACTGCCGGTCAAAAGCCTCAACCTGGCATTTATTACCAGGAACCCATTTATGATTTGGCAAAAGGCGCCTAAAGGGTTGAACCCGGCCGAACTGGCAACCGGTGCTACCTCTTTTAACTGGTTAGAGACCGGTCAGCTGGCCACTACCCGTTCGTTTGGCGTTAACCTGAATGTTTCCTTCTAAAAAAACGATCATGAAAAAACTACTCTCTATACAATTGGTGGTTGCATTGTTGATAACAGGGACCGGGTGTACCAAGTTTAGTGATGACATCAATGTTGATCCCAATGCACCCAGCAAAGCATCCAATGCACAGTTGCTGACCTATTCCATTTCCCAGATGGCAAATGTAATTGAATCGGTTTCCGGTCTTTTATATGTACAGCACTGGTCAGAGAAACCTTATACAGATAACTCGCGGTATACGGTAGTGAATTTTGATTTTTATGATATCTACACGCAGCCGCTGCAGAATTTACAAACTATTTTGAATGCCCGGAACTTCGATATAAATGAAGGTTCGGTCAATAATCAAAAAGCGGTGGCCCGCATTTTAAAAGCCTGGTTCTTCTGGCATATGACCGACCGCTGGGGCGATATTCCTTACTTCAATGCGTTGAAAGGAAAGGATAATTTTTCAGCCGGCTATGATAAACAAAAAGATATTTATTATGATCTGATGAAAGAGCTGAAAGAAGCCGCAGCGCAAATAGATAATGGCAACAAAGTGGTTGGAGACCTGTTATACACTGATATGGCCAGCTGGAAACGTTTTGCTAATTCCATGCGGTTGTTGATGGCGTTGCGTTTATCAAAGGCAGATCCCGCCAAAGGCAAGGCTGAATTCCTGGATGCATTGAATAGCGGCGTGTTTACCGATAACAGTCAGAATGCTGTATATATTCACCTGGCTGATGCGGCCAACCAGAGTTACTGGTATTATGTGGCCAATGTGCAAAACGATCGTTGATTATATGAAGCCACTCAATGACCCACGGCTACCGATTTTTGCCGATAAAAACGGCAGTGGCGATTATAACGGTGTTCCTTATGGTTTGGATGGAAATGCAGTAGGGCTTATTCCCGATGCCAGCGTATCATTGACAGGTGTGCACGTACGTGCGCAGAATGCCCCCACCTATATAGTTACCTATGCCCAGGTGTTGTTTGCATTGGCCGAAGCCAATAAGTTGACCTGGTTGCCCGGTGGCGATGCAGAAGCAAAGGATAAATATGAGGCAGCTATAGAGGCTTCCATTCGCCAGTGGAACAGGAACAGTTTCAAGAGCTATGATCCTACTATCGATAAACAGGTGGAACGGGTTGCGTATACAGCCAGTGATAAAGGTGATACCACCGGACTGGCGGCATACAAGGTGCAGCCGGAGGTAGCATATAATAGTGCCGATGCCTTGAAAAAGATCGGTTATCAGCGATGGTTACACCTGTATATGAATGGGTACGAGGCCTGGGCAGAATGGCGGCGTACCGGCTTCCCTGTATTAACATCTGCGCCTAATAATGGCAATATACCTATCCCCAGAAGACAGGCTTACCCGGTTAAAGAACAAAATATTAATGGAGAAAACTACCGTTTAGCTATATCCTCACAGCCCTTGTTGGGTGGAAAAGACGACCTGAATGGCCGTGTTTGGTGGGACCAATAGAGGTGCCAGGTGTACCCTTTGCCCGGAAGTTCTAATGAGTAGTATATCTACTTATTGGAACTTCCTTTTTTATTGGGGGTGTTGAGATGGCCGGATCACCGCTTGCTACGGAAGAAAGCTTTCATCAACTCTGCGCACTCCTCTTTCAAAATGCCTTTAGTGACTTCCGTTTTGGGGTGGAATGGCCAGTTGGGTTCGGTGATGCGTTTATGCCCGTTCTTTTCATCATCGGCGCCCCAAACGATCTTGCTGATCTTGCTCCAGTAAAGCGCCCCGGCGCACATAAGGCAGGGTTCTACTGTAATGTATATAGTGCCTTCCGGTAAATATTTACTGCCCAGGAAATTGAAAGCCGAAGTAAGCGCAATGATCTCTGCATGGGCCGTTGGGTCGTTCAACCGCTCTACCTGGTTATGGCCACGGGCAATAATGCGGTTGTTCATAACCACTACTGCGCCCACCGGCACTTCACCATCGTCAAAAGCCCGCTGTGCCTCCTTCAGCGCCTGCTGCATGTAGTATTCGTCGTTCATAGATTTAATCAAAAATTACGATCAGGTACCTGTTTTGCAAAGGCAAGGTACGTATCTTAGATAATAATCACGCTAACGATTGGCATATGACAGCTTCCTTTGCACAGGTTATGATCTTTCTGGTAATGGGTATTGGCATTATTATTTTGCTGACCGCCGTATTTCGCATCCATGCTTTTTTTGCTTTACTGATTGCCTGCTTTGTGGTAGGGCTGGGGGTGCAAATGCCTGTGGCAAACATTATTACGGTAACCAAACAGGGGTTCGGCAACATCATGAATTCGCTGGGGTTCATCATTGTGTTAGGCACCACCCTGGGTGTTGTGTTAGAGCATACGGGCAGTACCAAGGTGATGGCTACCTATATCTTAAAAAGGATAGGCGAAAAGCAGGCGCCGCTGGCCATGAGCATCACCGGTTTTATTGTGGGGCTGCCCATCTTCTGCGATTCAGGGTACATTGTATTAAGCGGATTGAACAAATCATTGTGCAGGCGAACGGGTATTTCGGTTATCATTATGTCGGTATCGCTGGCAACGGGTTTATATTCCGTACACTGTTTGATACCACCACATCCCGGCGCCGCAGCAGCGGCGAGTACAATCGGCGTTGATTATGGAAAGCTCATCTTAGTGGGGATCGCTGTAGCTATTCCTGCCATGCTGGTAGGTCATTTCTGGGCCCGTTATGCAGGTAGAAAAATAGTAAATGAAGCGCCTTCAGAAGCACCCGTTATTGACCTGACCACCAATACGCCTTCGGTTTTGCTTTCTTTTTTACCAGTGCTGGTGCCCATTGTACTGATTGGAATAAAATCATTTCTGTCTATTGAAACCGGTAAATCGATCCCCGCCTGGATGCAGATTTTTATGGTGGCCAGTGACCCGGTGATAGCGCTGGCAATTGGAATTATACTGGCATTTTGTGCTATACATACCTGGAATAAAAATGTAGTTGGGAAACTGTTGCAGGAAGCTGCCGAAAAAGCCGGCGGCATACTGGTGATCATTGGCGCCGGCGGTGCTTTTGGGGCCATTCTGGCGGCAACGCAGGTAGGGCAGCACGTGAGTAATGCAGTCAATTTACAGGCGCTGGGAATATTGTTCCCGTTTATGTTAACGGCAATACTTAAAACCGCACAAGGTTCATCAACAGTGGCTATAATTACAGCCTCCTCCATTATACAACCTTTATTACCCGCCCTGGGGCTCGATTCAGAAACGGGTAGGTTGCTGGCCGTTTTGTCGATGGGTGCCGGCTCCATGACCTTATCACATGCCAATGACGCCTACTTCTGGGTGATTGCAAAATTCTCCGGCCTCGATATGCGCTCCATGTTACAGGTTTATAGCATGGCCAGTTTGTTTATGGGCTTAACTACCTTGGGAGTAGTATATATTTTATCGCTTGTAATGATGTAGTAAACGAAACTGAATTTTAAACTATGTCAAAGAGCTGTAACCGCGAATACAATACAAAGCTACATGGGTTTATTGGTTTGTACATCACAGGGATGTCTATCCTGGTCTACAATGGTCTATGTTTCCAATTTAAGTCTACAATGGTCTAAGACACAGTTAGGTAAAACCTGGCTGGCTCCGGTCTTCTGCCGGTCTTGATGCTGACTTTGTTCGGACTTTGTTCGAATTTTACCTCGGTACAGCCGAACATTTCCGAATGAAGTCCGAACAAACTGCGAACAACATGCGCAGTAATACCGGTACCATCCCGGCGCGTTCCCAAACAAAGCGAGCGCATTCGCTAAGATGTTATAGCTGTCTGGAATTAAGTAATTGCTTCTATTTTCGAATAGGAAATTGGAAAACTAGTGAAAGAAATTGCTAAAATATTTGGGAAGTCGAAAAAGTTGATCTACCTTAGAAGTGTTAAATGAAAAAGACAAATAGAGAATAGTGGTAATCGTTATACTACGATAGCATATTACAGCGAACGCTTACTCCATTTAGCATCTTGCACCGGTTACCGCACAAATAGTATATACTATTCTCAGAAATTAACCACACTTAAACTTTTTGTATGCGAAGCTGTAACAACCACCCGCTGTGGCACAATCAACCATTGCGCTTAACTGATGAAGAAAGAAACAATCCGTTCCTGGTTTTCCAGGATTTTTTTGAAAGCTTTCATTTAAATGATGTTCGTGAGCAATTGTGGAACTGGCTCATAGAAGTAGTGTCCAGTCCAAACAGTATTTCAAGCGAGCCGCTGGAGCGCAGTAATCACTTTTATTTATACGAAAAAATAGAAGCGGTCATTGAAGCATGTTATATAATTAGAAATCAGGAGCCTCCGCAATTGCAAAACGAAGAGGAAATATCAGTAGTGCCTGTGTGATTCCCGCTGAAGGGGCAGGGCCGGGCTACTGCTCCTTTCTTTTTTATTGGGGTATTAGGGTTAATAATATACATGCTGCTTCACCCGAAATGTGTAACTTACCTGTACCCCATTTATTGGGCAAACAGTATGCATATGAACCCTGATCTGCTGAAACAGCAATTGCAAGCCATGCGAACTTTTTACGAAAGCGGCGCTACCCGCACGCTGGCGTTTCGTAAACAACAATTGCAACAATTAAAAACGGCCATTCATCAATTCGAACAACCGTTGTATGATGCTTTACGTAAAGACCTTAAAAGAAGCGCTGAAGAAAGCTGGGTTACTGAACTGGGCGTAGTGATGGCAGATCTTAACCTGGCATTACGAAACCTGCGCCATTGGATGCGGCCCCAACGGGTGCCCACCAACCTGGTTAACCTGCCTTCTGCCAGTTATATTATGCGCGAGCCGTTGGGTGTGGTACTTATCATCAGCCCCTGGAATTATCCCTTTCAGTTATTATTTGCACCTTTGATAGGGGCCATTGCGGCAGGCAATTGTGTGGTACTAAAACCATCAGAGTTGGCGCCTGCCACAGTCAAAGTAATGAGCGATATTATCAGCAAAATATTCCCACAGGAATACGCTTTGTATGTGGAAGGCGATGGCGCCCAGGTAGTACCCGCCTTAATGAATTCATTCCGGTTTAACCATGTGTTTTATACCGGCAGTACAGCCGTTGGAAAAAGCATTTATCAATTAGCTGCCTCACAATTGGTGCCGGTAACGCTGGAATTAGGGGGTAAAAGTCCGTGTGTAGTGGAAAGCGATGCCAATATACAAGTGGCAGCGCGCCGCATTACCGTCACAAAATTTGCCAATGCAGGCCAAATGTGTATTGCTCCGGATTATATTCTGGTACATACTTCCAAAAAAAATGAACTGATCGCTGCACTGAAAAAAGCGATTGTATCCTTCTATTCTGAAAACCCCGCCACAAGTTATAATTACTGCAAAATCATCAATGAAAAGCAGTTTCAACGCATTATTGGTTATTTAGATCAGGGTACCATTGTACACGGCGGTAATCATGATATCAGCCAGTTGTACATTGAACCAACTATTCTTGAAAACGTATCACCAGATGCGCCCCTGATGAAGGAAGAAATTTTCGGTCCGTTTTTACCCGTACTTACTTTTAATACCCAGGAAGAAGCAAAAGCAATTATTCAAAACAATCCTGATCCTTTATCGTTTTATATTTACACCGCCGATACAAAAAAAGAGCAGCAATGGCTGCAATCGGTGCCATTTGGCGGGGGCTGTGTTAATAATTCAGGCTGGCATTTTACCAATCATCATTTGCCATTTGGCGGCCGCGGAAACAGCGGTTTTGGCAAGTACCATGGCAAATACAGTTTTGACGTATTCAGCAATGCCAAGTCCATAATGAAAACCCCAACCTGGTTTGATCCGGCAATCAAGTATCCGCCGTTTAATGGCCGGTTGAGATTGTTTAAATGGGTGGTAAAATAATTTAACTATGATGACCCTCAAACAAAGATTCTTAAAAACAGTGTATCCATTGTGGATCGCCTTTACAAAACTTATGGATAAGAATACCAACGTACTCATCAATTCAGATAACGCTCAACCTGCCGAATCTATTTACGCCCTGCAGATACCCCTTAATAATGGCAATACGATTTCCCTGGAAGCTTATAAAGGAAAAAAGATAATGCTGGTGAATACGGCCAGTAATTGCGGCTATACCAATCAGTATGATGACCTGCAAAAACTATATCAGCAATTCAACAATCAGCTGGAGATCATTGCCTTCCCGGCCAATGATTTTAAAGAACAGGAAAAAGGCAGTGACAGCGATATTGCTCAGTTCTGTAAAATTAACTTCGGCGTTACCTTTCCCCTTGCCCAAAAAAGTGTGGTAGTTAAATCAAACGAACAGAACCCGATTTTTAAATGGCTGACCAATAAAGCAAAGAACGGCTGGAATGAAAAAGCCCCTTCCTGGAATTTTTCAAAATACCTTATTGATGAGCAGGGAACACTTACACATTATTTTGATCCTTCGGTTTCGCCAATGGGAGAGGAGGTGGTAAAGGCAGTAGGTAGTGGTATGAAGGGCAGAGGGCAGAAGGCAGAGGGCAGAGAATGAAAGGCAGTGGGACAGTGATGAGAAGGGCAGAGGGCAGAAGGCAGAGGGCAGAGAATGAAAGGCAGTGGGACAGTGATGAGAAGGGCAGAGAATAGAAAACCGGTAGAGGCGATGGTTATAGCATAATTCAATCACAAAAAAACATGATTATGCTAAATATTGGACACAAGAATATGCAGGTTTATCCAATTGCCTTGGATATGGCAAAAGAAGTGTATAAACTAACGAACGATTTTCCTGCAGAGGAACGTTTTGGTCTTGTTTCGCAGTTACGAAGAGCATCTATATCTGTATGTAGCAATATAGCAGAAGGGGCCTCCAGAAAATCTACGGCAGATAGAAAAAGGTTTTATGAAATAAGCCGTAGTTCCTGCGTTGAAATTGACACCCAGTTTGAGCTTGCCTTACAACTTGGTTTTGTAAAACTCGATGAGATAAATGATCTTAAAGATTTTCTTAATTCTACTTTCGCGCTGCTTTCAACAATGATAAATAACACTAAATAGTGAAGCTATCTCTGCCCTCTGCCCACTGCCTTCTGCCCTTCAAGGAGCCACATACCCCTGATCCAACAGCGCAGTAACAGCCGTGATCATCGTACATACCTGATAGTAAAAACTTTTATTCACTTTGTCGAAGGTGTCGCTGGGGCGGTGGTAGTCGGCATGGTCTTCTACTCCAAAATACAGATACGGAATACTATTTTGATAAAAAGGATAATGATCTGATTGATTGGTCCAGTCGTCGGCGCCGGTTTTTTGGCCATCATGACCATAACGAATAAAAACCGGTGTGAGTGGCTGAATGCTGTCGACGTATTTTTTTAGAGAGGGATTGTGAAAAATACCGGTTGCATAGATCTCATTACTGTCGTTACGACTTACCATATCCATATTCACATTCAATAAAATATCTGATAACGGTACGGGTGAATGCGCAACAAAATATTTTGATCCCAACAATCCTTTTTCTTCCCCATCGAAAGCCACAAAGATCAGGGAGCGATAGGGTGGGTGTTGTTTAAAATAGGCCATCATGGTAAGCATTGCGGATGTACCGGAGGCGTTGTCGTCGGTTCCGTAAAAGATATTTCCATTACGCACGCCCAGGTGATCGTAATGGGCCGTAATGGCGAGGTAATGATTTTCATCATGACTGCCTTTTATAACGCCCACTACATTGGTGCCTTGCTGGTTCTCGTGCCCAAAAGGAAAGGGTTGTAAATAAGAATCACCCAACTTGCTTATTTGCAGGGAATCAAAAACATTTACAATATGTTCCCGCGCCAGCTGGTTACCAGGCGTGGCTATTTCCCTGCCAGCCATGGCGGCGGATGATAAATAAGCAAGGTGATTAATAAGGGTGGTGCTGTCGATATTGTACAACACATTGCGTTTGCCCGCTTTGTTCTTTTGGATTTCACTCCGTGGTGGACAACCAGTAAGTACAATCGCAGCTGCAACAATGGTCAAAGCAGCCATTGCCGCTCTGGGTAATTTTTTTCCAGCGGAAATAGTAAGGTTTAACATATATGGACAATATTATAAAATGCTGCTTAAACGGCGCAGGCAGGAAACTGGTCTTCCGATAAAGGAATAACCTGACGTTCCAGTACCACGTCGCTGAATTTTTCCCTGATCTCGTTCAGGATGCTGTCTACTTCAGCCAGCGTTTTTACTGTTACCAGCCTGGTACGGAATTCTTTAACGTGGGATAACCCTTTCAGGTAATTGGCATAATGGCGGCGCATTTCAAGAATACCCACTATTTCACCTTTCCACTCAACCGATTTATGGGCATGGGTACGGCAGATCTCTACCCGTTCTTCGATAGTGGGCAGTGGCAACATTTCGCCGGTTTGCATAAAATGTTTTATTTCCCGGAAGATCCAGGGATAACCGATGGCGGCGCGGCCTATCATGATGCCATCAACCCCAAAACGGTTTTTGTATTCAAGAGCTTTTTGCGGGGTGTCGATGTCGCCATTACCAAAAATAGGGATTTGAATACGGGGATTGTTTTTTACGGCGGCGATCAGGGTCCAGTCGGCTTCGCCTTTGTACAATTGTGCGCGGGTGCGGCCGTGTATGGTGAGGGCTTTTATGCCTGCATCCTGCAGGCGTTCGGCCACTTCTTCAATGTTTTTGCTATTATCGTCCCAGCCAAGGCGGGTTTTTACCGTAACGGGTAAGGAGGTTGATTTTACCACGGCCGATGTTAAGCGTACCATGGCATCGATGTCCTTTAAAACGGCCGCACCGGCGCCTTTGCTTACTACTTTTTTTACCGGGCAGCCGAAGTTGATATCTACCAGGTCGGGTTGAACCGTATCTACGATCCTGGCGCTCATGGCCATAGCTTCTTCATCGCCGCCAAAGATCTGAATACCAAAAGGGCGTTCAAATTCGTTAAAATCAAGCTTTGCCCGGCTTTTGATGGCATCGCGGATCAGTCCTTCACTGGAAATGAATTCGCTGTACATCAAATCGGCGCCATTTTGTTTGCAAACAAACCGGAATGGCGGGTCGCTAACATCCTCCATGGGAGCCAGCAGTAAAGGAAAATCAGGAAGCGGGATATCAGCGATTCGTACCATGAGTTTTTTGTTAATCGGTGCCGGGGTACGCCCAACCTAATGTGTAAGCAATTGATTGTAAATCACAATTGTACATAATCGGCTGAAAGCGAACCACAATCCTTATCTTGCACCTTTTGTAAGGATTTGCAAAGCTGCAAATTTACATACTAATCTTTGTTTACACCAGCCTATGAGCCGTCATTTACGTATAAAATCACCCGGGTCGCAATTAGGAGTTTTGTTAGGCGTTTTTTGCATGATGTTCATTTTAACGGCGATCGTTTCGGTCAGTATTTACAAGATCGGTGATGTTACAACTGCTGACTTCACTAATCCCTATTTTGTTAATTTATCAAAAGTTGTTCAGGCCATATCTTCGATTTTATTATTCATAGTTCCGCCTATCTTTTTCGCCCGTTTCACTTTCACCGGAAATTATGCTTGCTTTTTAGGCTTAAGGAAAGCTGGAAACGCAAATATGTACATTTTGGCCATACTGGGTATGTTAATGGCCATGCCTTTTGTGCTATGGCTGGGTCAATTGAATGAATTGATACCCCTGCCGGAATATTTAACGAAGATGGAAGGAGAAACTACCAAACAGGTGACTGCCATTCTTAAAGTAAGAAGTGTGTGGGATATTGTGGTGAATGTTTTCATTATTGCTTTATTGCCGGCTGTTGGGGAAGAACTGTTTTTCCGGGGCGCATTACAAAGAGTGGTGATCCATTTAACCCGTAATCCCTGGGTTGGCATTATTTTAACGGCTGTGTTGTTTTCTGCATTACACTTACAATTTTCGGGTTTTCTGCCACGTATGTTCTTAGGTATTGTGCTGGGTGCTTTTTACTGGTTCAGCGGTAGTATTTATACAAGCATGATAGCGCATTTTGCCAACAATGCCGTGCAGGTGATTGCCGCGTCTTATGCACCGGAGTATATAAATAAGAACCCGCAAACCCCGGTATTGGCTGCCGTTGCCAGTGGTATAGTGGTATGGGCCATACTGTGGTATTTTCAAAAGCAATCTACGGTTACCTATTCCAAAGTGTACGAAACAGAAGAGCTTACTTCTACCAATCAATTCATAGCATAAAAATAAGTGCTTCGTTTATGGCGCTCAATGTAAAAACATTAAAGACCAGATCGCTTACCGCAGCGGTGTTTGTAGTAGTGATGCTTACCGGACTGCTATGGAACCACTGGAGCTTTTTTGTATTATTCTCTATTGTTCATTTTGGTTGCTGGGCCGAATACCAGAAACTGATTGGCTTAATTGATCCTGATTATACAACAATTACTCCATTTCATAAATATGGCGTGAAATTAGCAGGGTGGTGCGTCATGTTGTATTTTACCAACGACCAGTTCAGCATTTTCGGCTTGCCGTTGCATGAGATCGGCTGGTTCCTTGGTTTGTTATTCATATTTATTTTACCCATTGTTGAGTTGTTGTTTGCGAAGGAAATAAAACCAAAGAACATCGGTTATTCCGCATTAGGATTGGTATACATTTCTTTATCGTGGGGTTTGATGATGGACCTGCGTTGTTCTTTTATTCCTCAAAGCAGGGAAGGGGTATTAATAAATCCGGATAGCTGGCAAAAGCTGATGCCTATTGCGCTGATCGTTTCTATCTGGATCAACGATACCATGGCATACATTGTTGGATCATTGATTGGGAAAACGCCTTTTTCAAAGATCTCTCCCAAAAAAACCTGGGAGGGCACCATTGGTGGCGCTATTCTGTGTGTGGTGGTGATTGCCCTGTTGGGGAACTTTACGGCCCCTGCATATGGCCATAGTGTAATTCACTGGATTTTCATTGCTGCCATTGCAGCGGTAGTAGGTACTGGGGGTGATTTGCTGGAAAGCAAATTGAAAAGGGTAGCCAATGTAAAAGACAGTGGGCATATTATGCCTGGCCATGGTGGTTTTTTAGACCGGTTTGATTCATTACTGTTAGCAATTCCATTTGTTTGGTTATATATTCAACTGGCACTAAAATGAAATTTTACCTATTTATCATTACCCTGGTTTACATTTTATTAAGCTGTACTCCTGCACCCAAAGAACTCCCGGTACCCTTGCTTGAATTCAAGCCTGGTATGATAGATAAGAAATTGTACAAAGGCAAAATAAAAGATGGCAAGCACTGGAAAGATAAACGGGGTGAAAACGTTGTAATTCTTACCCAAACCGGTGTATACTGGTCGAACGTATACGATGCTACCCGCGGCGCAAAAATATTTGCCTATCACTTCATAAAAACGGCCGATAATTCGTTTAAGGAAATATGGAAAATAAGTGAAGTAGTGGAAGCGTGCGCTTTTGAGGTGAAGCTCGATTTCTTTTACAATTCCCTTTCCATTACCGATCTTGACGGTGATGGCATGGCCGAAGTGGGTTTTATTCTTTCCAAAGGATGCAAATCTGAACCCGGTCCCGAGGAAAAGAAACTGGTGTTTTATGAAGGGCAAAACCTGTACACGATAAAAGGAACTACTTCAGTTATAAAAGGATCTCAAAAGATGGGTGGCGAAAAAGTGGTGGAAAAAAGGTTTGAAGAAGAGGCGCCCGGTGAGTTTCTGGATTTTGCCAACAAACAATGGAATAAATTCGGCGTTTCGCAGGCCATTAAATAATTGTTAACCGTAGTGCATACTATTTTGTAATTTAGACCCCTAAAATTTTTAAATGACCATCCATAAAGAAGGCTATAAGAGTATATTGATCAGCGCGATATTATTTGCTGTTATTAACCTGGCATCGTTTTATTTCATCAGTTTCTCCATGGCCTGGTTAAGCTGGTTAATATTTGTACTTACTCTTGGCTTAGTGTTATTCATTATTTCTTTCTTCCGGGTGCCCAACCGCAAACTGACCCAGGGCAGCAACCTGGTTATTGCACCTGCCGATGGTAAAGTGGTGGTTATTGAAGAAGTGTATGATGAAGAGTATTTTAAAGACAAAAGATTACAGGTTTCTATATTTATGAGCCCGGCTAATGTGCACCAGAACAGAACACCCGTGGCTGGTGAGGTAGTATATAACCAATATCACAAAGGTAAATACCTGGTAGCCTGGCACCCCAAATCATCAACAGAGAATGAGCGTCATTCCGTGGTGATCCGTTATGCAAAAGGCGAAGTACTGGTAAAACAAATTGCCGGCGCCCTGGCCAAAAGAATTGTAAACTACCTGAGCGTTGGTCAAAAAGTTGATCAGGCCGCTGAAATGGGCTTTATTAAATTCGGTAGCCGCGTAGATATGTTATTACCACTCGGTACTAAAGTGAATGTGAAATTGCAGGAAGTGGTGAAGAACGGTGTTACTGTTATTGCTACTGTGTAAAGGGCAGAAGGCAGAGATGAAAACTTATATAAGGGAGTCCCGACTGTAGAGTCGGGACTTTTTTATTTAAAAGATATTTTCCAGTTCTTTTAATGAATACACGGTATACGTTGGTTTTATGGCCGGTTCAATATGGAGGTGGTTTACATACACCTGGTCTATTCCGGCATTGATGGCGCCCTGGATATCGGCTTCTATATTATCGCCAATCATAATACTTTCTCCCGGTAAAGCTTTTGCTTTTTGAAAAGCGTAATCAAAGATCTCTTTGTTGGGTTTTACCAAACTGCTTCCTTCCGAAGTGATCACTTCAATAAAAAAGCTATCGATCCCTGAGTATTTCAATTTGCTGTGTTGTATTTGTTCAAAACCGTTAGTGATCAAATGCAGCTTGTAGCCTTTATTGGTGAGGTAGGTAAGTATTTCAACCGTATAAGGAAATAATAACTTGCGGGTAGGCAACAGGTCCAGAAAACGCGCAGCCATATCTCTGGCCAGTTTTTCTTCTCCTATTTTAAATTCGAGCAGGGTCAGCCACATCCGTTTCCAGCGCAGGTCGTCCATTTTTATAAACCCTTTTCTGAAGCGGTCCCACAATTTTTCATTGTGTGCAGTATAATGCTCAAAAAAGCTATCGAAACTGTGAACGCCTCTTGTTTGTAATTCGAAGGAAAGATAGAGGTCTTCGAGGGTTTGGCGGCTATTGGCATCAAAATCCCAGAGCGTGTGGTCGAGGTCGAAAAAGATATGCCGGTACTTCATCCGGCAAGTTACAAAATATGTGTTTTGTAATTAATTTAGCAATTATGAATGTTGTAATTACCGGAGCCTCAAGAGGATTTGGCAAAGCCATCGCCCATGTATTTGCACAAAACGGGCACAATCTTATTTTAACTTCCCGCAATGAAGTGGCATTGTACAATGCCGTGCAGGAATTCATGACTGTTTATCCAGCCATAACCGTAAAAGCCAAAGCATTTGATATTTCCATAAAAGAGCAGGCGCAGGCCTTTGGCCAATGGGTGCTGGGTTTGCAGCTTTCCATCGATGTGCTGGTGAATAATGCCGGTTTGTTTGATCCCGGCAGTGTATACAATGAGCCCGATGGCACGCTGGAGCACATGATGGCAGTGAATTTGTTCAGCGCGTACCATGTAACCCGCTCGGTGATCGATCACATGATTGCCCAAAAAAGCGGTCACATCTTTAACATGTGTTCCATTGCGTCGCTTAAAGCATATGCGAATGGCGGCGCCTATAGCATCAGCAAATATGCGCTGGCCGGTTTCTCTACCAACCTGCGCGAAGAAATGAAGCCCTTTGGAATAAAAGTTACCGCTGTTTATCCGGGTGCGGCCATGACCGATTCCTGGGCAGGCAGCGGCGTTGATCCCAAACGTATTATGGAAGCCAATGATATTGCGCAAATGATCTATACAGCGGCTCAGTTGTCGCCCCAGGCTTGTGTGGAAGAGATTATACTGAGACCACAATTAGGTGATCTTTAAGGCAGAACGCAGAGGGCAAAAGGCAGAGAAAAGAACCCGCTGGCGCATCTTTGCCTTCTGCCCTCTGCCTTTTGCCCCTCATCAATTAACGCACCTTTAACGCTACAATGTTTACCGGCCTAAACCGGCAAAATTTATATTTGTTACGGTTGTTAAGCAGATAATAAAAACATAAGTATCAGGAAATATCTACATATCATTTTTGCGGGGCTATTTTGCTGCCTGTTGAGCGGGTCTTTGATGGCGCAGGTGAAATTCTATACCATGGTTAGTGAATCTACCATTGCCATGCGTCAAACTTTTCAGGTACAATACATTATTGAAGGAGCCAACAACATCCGGCAATTTGAGGTGCCGCGGTTTAAGGACTTTGAAATAGCTGAGATGTTCGATTACAGCACAAGCAGTTTTGCACAGGGCCGGGCGCTCGATACCTATTCAAAAATCATTGTGCTGATGCCTTCCAAAAAAGGAAAGTTCGTTGTTCCTGGTGCTACGGCAGTGATCAATGGAAAACTAATGCGTTCCAATGCAGTACCTGTGGCCGTAAAGGCTGGTGTGCCAGGTATGAACAACATTAACCCCGACGATATCGACACGGAAGAAGAATCCATGTTGCATCCGGGTGATAATATCCAGGACAAAATAGAAAAGAACCTGTTTTTGCGGGTTGAAACCAGCAAGAACACCTGCTATGTTGGTGAACCATTGATGGTGACTTATAAAGCCTATTCCCGCCTGAATGCCAATTCGCAGGTTATGAAACGGCCTTCCCTAACCGGTTTTAGTGTTATGGAAATGGTTGACGCCTATGATGGCAAACCTGAGATCGAAAAACTGGACGGCCGGTGGTATTATACCAACCTGGTGCGCAAAGTTCAATTATTCCCCTTACAGGAAGGATCCTATACACTTGACCCCGCCGAAATTGAAAGTGTTGTTCACTTTGTAAAAACCGATGAGCCGGCTAACAAAAAGCGTTCGCCCTCCATGAATAACCTGAATGCCACGCCAATGTATCCCATGGCGGTAGACCATCGCACTATTTTACGAACCGGCCCGGTAACCATTACAGTAAAACCATTGCCTGCCGCCAACCAACCGGCTGATTATTCAGGCGCTGTTGGTCAGTTTACGCTGGCTGTTAAAGCGCCCACGGCTCCCATACACGAGGGTGATCTGGTAAAAATTCAGGTAACTGTAAGCGGTAGTGGAAACCTGTCGTTGCTCACGCCGCCCGTTGTAAAATGGCCCAAAGGCGTTGATACAGCTGAACCTTCGGTAAAAGAAAACCTCAATAAGTATGTTTTCCCCTTAAGCGGTTCCAAAACATTTGAATATTCTTTTGCCGCTCCCGATACGGGTAACTATGTAATTCCGGTGGTACACCTGCCTTATTACGATCCCAAAGAAAAGAAATACAAAACGGCCACCAGCGATTCCGTTACCATGCATGTATTGCCGGGTGTTAAGAAGACAGACCCCGCTGTTGGTACACTTGTTAGCCAGGACTCAGGTATTGAACCAAAGTATTACTGGTTTGGCGTTATAGTGCTGGCCATAATTGCTGCTATTGGCTATCAGGTTGTTTCCTTACGCAATGCGAAAAAGAAGGAAAAAGTAAAAGCTGTTGCACCCGCACCGGTGAAAGAAATACCTACGCCGCAACAAATAGTGGCCGGTCTGTTGAAAAATGCAAAGCTGGCACTGGAAGGGAATCAACAACAGGTGTTTTACCGGGAAGTACAACAGGCGCTTTGGCAAACCGTAAGGGATAACTGGCAGGTATTGCCATCAAAACTGAACAGGTATCATACTACTCAGTTACTAACTGAAAAAGGAGTGCCCGCCGATACCATTCACAACTTCTCGGCTGTGCTCGATGAATGCGAATGGGCATTATATACCCCCGATCAATCCACTAAAAGTATGGAAGCCCTGATAAGTAAGGCGGAAGGTTTGTTGACGCAATTGGCGGAAATGAAGGTGTAAGGCCATCAACTTGTCAAACTACTCCGTATACTTATAACCAACTCCACGAACCGAGTGAAAGTAGCGGGGATTACGGCTGTCAGATTCAAAATATTTGCGAAAGTTCAATATGAAGTTATCGATGGTGCGGGTAGTGGGGTACACGTTGTAGCCCCAAACCGTTTGCAGGATCTTCTCTCTTGGCACCACATCGTTCTTGTTTTCAAATAACAGCTTTAACAGCATGGCTTCTTTTTTACTAAGCTGAATGCGTTGTCCTTCTTTTGTAAGTGCTTCCTGGGCGTTAAAATCAATAGTATGGCCACCAAATTGATAAGTATCACCTACGGTGTCCTTATCCTGCATCTTTTTGTTCTTGTCAATGAGTTTCTGTACCCGTAATAACAGCTCTTCGAGGTTGAAGGGTTTGGTAAGATAATCATCGGCGCCTTTTTTTAAACCCAATACCCGGTCTGAGCTCGTGTTTTTGGCGCTGAGGATAAGAATGGGCACGTGGTTATTTTGCACGCGAACGGTTTCGGTTATGCTGATGCCGTCTACATCGGGCAGCATAACATCGAGTATAATGAGGTCGAAGTATTCACTTTGTATTTTTTGCAGGGCTTCGCTGCCTGTATAGGCAGAGGTGATCTCATACTGTTCCAGTTCAAGGTTCAGCTTCAATGCTTCGTGCAGATTTTCTTCGTCTTCAACCAGTAATATGGATGGTTTATTACTCATGGGCATGTTTTACAGTAAAACTTACCATAAAATTACTGCCTCTGGGTAAATTATCAGCGACCTTGATGTGTCCGTGATGATCTTCTACAATCTTTTTACAAAGGTAGAGCCCTAAACCGGTGCCTTTGGTGGTGCGGGTGGTTTCATTGCCTATGCGGTAAAACTTTTCAAACACCCGTTTCTTCTCATCATCGGGTATACCGGCCCCTTCATCCTGTACCTGAAACAGGATGGTTTTGTTCTTTTGGCTCAGTTTGCAGTTGATAATGCCTTCTTTGGGGGAATATTTGATGGCATTTTCAATGAGGTTGTTCACCAGGATCTGTAACAGTAAGGGATCACCGTCAATATCTATTTCCGGTTCTATTTCGCTGTGAAATGTTCTGTCGGGGAACCGGTTGAGGAAGTCGTTATAGGTAGTTTTTACCAGGTCTGAAAGGTCCAGTTCTTCTTTTGAAATGCGGTAGCGGCCTCCTTCGAGTTGCGAACTTACCAAAATGTTACTGGCCAGGGTATTCAGCCGGTTGGTTTCCTGCAGGGTGGCCTGCAGCATTTTTTGTTTCTTTTCTTCGGGCAGGGAATATTTAAGCAGGGTTTCGAGGTTCAGCTTGGCAATAGCGATGGGTGTTTTTAACTCATGCGTTATGGCCATCATAAAGTTTTCCTGCTGGTTTTGTAAGCGGATCTGGCGGCGTACGGCCTGGTAAACAAAAATGGAGGCGATTAATATAACAGCCAGAAAAATTGATCCTTCGCCAATGTTGCGTATTTCTTTGATGTGTTTTTCCTGAACCAGTAACTGGTATTTGGCCTGAAAGGTGGGATCATCCATTTTCAGTTCACTCATCTTATAACTGATCATCTGGTGATTTTGCCGTTGCAGGGCAATAAACCACCATACCAGTGCTACTACTATGTAACCCAGCAGCAACCAGTATACAATACTGGCAGCAGCCAATCGCTTTTTGGTAAATACGTCCATGGGGCCAACTTATGAATACCTATTTTGCTTTTTCGAGCCGGATACCAACATTCATTACGTTCTTCAAGGGGTCTTCCCGCATAATGTTTTCGAGTTTAAAGCGATAAGTACCTGCGCTTAACCGTTCGGGATTTTGCGGCGATGTAATTTGAATACGGTGTTCAAAGATATCATCCATACCACTGCCCAGCCAGCCTTTGTTATCGGTAGCCAGCTGCAGGTTAAGGGGCTGGTTATTTACAACACCACCGGGTGATTCGGTATGTACGTTGATCCAGATGTTTTTATAGCGGTAAGCATCTGTATGCCGGATAACAATAAAAATATTATAGCGGTTTAATGTGTCTTCGGGGTTTATTTTGAAGGCAATTTCAGGCTTAAAATTACTGCTCCAGGACTGCTGGGGTATGGTGGCATTCCTTTCAAAAACATCTACTTTGCCACAAGCGGGGAGCAGGAAGCAGGAAGTAAGAAGCAGGAGGTACGAACTATAGGTAACGATCCTTTTTTTCAAGCGAAAAATTTTTGTAAAGATAAGCAGATACAGGTTTCCAGTTGCCGGTTACCCGTTTTGCGGGATAACCGGTAACCGGTAACTTTTACAATACGTTCAACACCTGTTCTTTTGCTTTTTCCAACTCGTCTTTCATCAGTACTACACATTTCTGAATGGAAGAATCGTAGGCTTTGGCGCCGGTGGTGTTTATTTCACGGCCTATTTCCTGCAGTACAAACGACAGTTTTTTACCTTTTCCTTCTTCTGGTTCATTCAGAATGGCTTTAAAATATTCGCAATGGGTGGTAAGGCGAACCTGTTCTTCACTAACATCTATTTTTTCAATATAATAGATCAACTCCTGTTCCAGGCGGTTGGGATCGTAGTTTTCTTTCCCCACATTTTCTTCCAACACCTTGGTTAACCCTTCCCTGATCTTTGTTTTACGTAAAGGTTCCAGGGTAGCGATGATCTCCTGTTGTTTTTGAATATTGGTTATGCGTAATAACAGGTCAGCTTCCATTATTTTACCTTCTTCCAGGCGGTGCGTGGTAAGATTGGCCATAGCGGCTTCAATTACTTTTTCAAATTGCGCCCATTCATCATCGGTTAGGGTATCACCGGTAGGAGTGATCACCTCGGGCAGTTTAATAAGGGTGCTTAAGATATGGGAGGGATCGAGGTTCAATGCCTTTGATAATTCGGCAATGGGTTGATAATAGGCTTTAGCCAGGTCGGTATTTATGCTTACGGGTTTGGCGGCGCCGCTTTCTTTAAGGCTGATGGTACAATCAATGGTACCTCTTCCGAGTTTTTTAGATAACAACGTTCGGATATCAAACTCAAAGGGCTTCAGGAAAGCCGGGATCTTTAGCGACAGTTCAAATTGTTTTCCATTCAGTGATTTAATATCTACCAGGAAGGTTTTATCTCCCACGGTTTGTTCACTTCTTCCAAAGCCGGTCATTGATTTCAACATAACGTACCTTTTTTTAGCAAGGTAATGAAATAAAGGCAGAAGGCACCCGCCTTCGCTAAAGCTATGGCGGGCAAGGTCAAGGTTCCGCTGTTATAAATTGGCAACTCACCCAAAAAGACGGGTATAGATGTCATTTTTATTCATTTCACGCATTTCACCGGGTAATAAACCATCTAAAGTGATGCCACCAATACGATAACGGATCAACCGAAGGGTAGGGAAGCCGGTTTGGGCAGTCATTTTTCGAACCTGGCGGTTCTTTCCTTCTGTTAAAATCAATTTAACCCAACTGGTTGGGATCTCTTTTCGATAACGAATGGGTGGATTGCGTTCGGGTACTGGCGGTGTGTGGGCAAAACGCGTTGCTTTACATGGCAGGGTGCGGTATTTTGACCCGTTGATGGTTATTGTAACGCCCGATTGTAATTGTTGTATTGCTTTATCATGAATATCGCCATCGACCTGCACCCAATATTCCCGTTCGTGTGCGAAGGAAGGATTTAACAGGCGATTATTTAATGAGGTATCGTTGGTAAGTATCAATATTCCTTCACTGTCATAATCCAACCGGCCTACTGCATATACATCTGCAGGCACTGTAAAGAATGTTTTCAATGTGTGTTTACCTTCTTCGGAAGTAAACTGTGATAATACCTGGTATGGTTTGTAAATGATAAAGTAGCGATGCATACAAATGAAAATCTCCCGGTGAACCGGGAGATTTATTATATGGATGGGTTAGTAAGTACCGGGAAATAAATTTCCCTCCACAATATTAAAAATAATTTTTTCTATCTAAAAAAATATTCGAATAAATTTTATTCACATTTTTTTTATGTTATGGGGAAAAGCGATGGCTTATTTCATCGTTAAGTGCAATGTTGAACATGATTTTATACTTCGTCGATGATATACGCATGCATGATTTGATTTTTTACATCAGCTGAAACATGCATTGGCAGCGGGTTGTATAAGATGCGGTATGTTGAGTGATAACAACACATGTTGTTTATCGCACGTTTGCTTCACCATCAGATTATACATACATCACAGTAAGAAAATCCATTGATGAAGCCGGTAACTGTAATTTCTTTTTTGGCAAAAAGATCATTGAAATGGTTAAAAGGCGGGGATAATATATCATAAAACATGAAACTGAAAGGAATAATACCCCATCGGTGTGGTGATCGTGCGTTACTTTTGCGAAAATTAATCGGTTATGAAATTTCCTGCTCCTGTTTCGGTTAAATGGATAGCCAATTTGATTGGTGCTGAACTCTCAGGCAATACAGAAGGAATAGCTACTGGTATAAATGAGATCCATAAAGTAGAACCAGGCGACCTGGTTTTCGTTGATCATCCCAAATATTACAACAAGTGTCTGCATTCCGATGCCACTTTTATCATCATAAATCAAAAAACCGAGTGTCCGGAAGGCAAAGCACTACTGATAGTTGATAATCCATTCGAAGCTTATCAAACCATAGTACGTCACTTTCGCCCTTTTAAACCCGCTGCTAAGCCAATCAGTGATTCGGCAACCATCGGCGAAGGCACATATATAGCGCCTAACGTTTATATCGGACATGAAGTAAGCATTGGAAAGGATTGTTTTATTGGTCCCAATGTTACCATCATGGAACACTGCGTTATTGGTGATAATGTGATCATACAGGCGGGCACCGTAATAGGATCGGATGCTTTTTATTACAATACCAAAAAGGACCGGGCGGTTTGGTACAAGAAAATGGAAAGTGGTGGAAGGGTTGTTATTGAAAGCGATGTAGAGATCGGCGCCGGTTGCACCATCGACAGAGGTGTATCGCACGATACCCGTATTGGCCGGGGCAGCAAGCTCGATAATATGGTTCACATTGGCCACGATACGGTTTTAGGTGCAAACTGTTTGCTGGCTGCGCAGGTTGGCATAGCAGGCGCTACAACGCTTGGCAACGGGGTTATTCTTTGGGGTCAGGTGGGCGTTTCCAAAACACTGACCATTGGTGATAACGCGGTAGTACTGGCACAAAGTGGTGTGGGTACTACCCTGGAAGGTGGTAAAGTTTACTTTGGTACACCGGTTGAAGAGGCGAACAATAAAAAACGCGAGCTGGTTTGGGTGAAAAGAATACCGGAGATCTGGGAAAAGATAAAAGGAATTAAATAATCAGGTGAATAGGGTCGTTTTTTAAGCGGCCGGAGTAAGCGTTGACAGGTTGGAAAGTTGACAGGTTAAGAAGTCTATTAATAGCATTTTACCTTATCAACATATCAACCTGTTAACTTTTCAACCCATTCCTCCCCTCTATTTAAACTTCGACAGAAATTCATCCTTCTTGCGCATAGATACTTCAATGGTAGTTCCGTCTTCCATTTCAATAGTGCCGCCCCGGCCCCTGTTGTATTTTTTTATAAAGAAATGATTGATAATGTACGATTGATGCACCCGGGAAAAGTTTTCAAACGGTAATATGTCTTCAAACTCCTTCAACGTTCGCGAAACCATTATTTTTTGCTGGTCCTGCATATACACAAACGTATAACTGCCTCTGGCTTCCAGCCAAACCAGTTCATTGATGTTTACAAACACCAATCCATCGAGGGTAGGAAGGGCCACTTTTTGTAAAACCGGTTTGTTTACCGACAGGTTATACATCAGAGTATCTATTTTGCTGGTAATATTTTTTGTTTTAATACGATCAGCTGCTTTGTGTACGGCCGCCTGTAGTTCTTTTATATTCACCGGCTTTAACAAATAGTCCAGCGCAGAATATTTTATGGCATTGATGGCATAGTTATCGAAGGCGGTAACAAAGATGATCTCGAAATTCACGGGCGACAGGCTGTTCAACAGTTCAAACGCATTACCGAAAGGCATTTCAATATCCAGAAAAACCAGGTCGGGTTGGGTATGGATGATAAGAGCCTGCCCGGTACGGATGTTTTCGGCCACACCGATCAGTTCTACAAGCGGACAATACTTCAGCAGCAGCTGTTTGAGCGCTTCAATGTTATTGGGTTCGTCGTCGATTACAATGGTTCGTATCATTTTTTCACCGGTTTAAAAGTAAGGGTATAAGGAAAATACAAGGTGATCCTGGTGCCAGTGGCCTGATTATGCGCATCGGTGAGGTCAATTATTTCAATCGTTATAGGGTCTGATAATTGACGATTTAAAATATTTATTCTTTCTGCCGTCAATGACATTCCTTTTGACTGGTATTCAACATGCAGTTGTGATTTATATTCATTGGCTTTTTTTCGTCCGATGCCGTTATCCTGAATAATGCATATAAATCCTTCGGTGCTGTTAAGAAATTTTATGTCGATATAGCCACCGCCGTTCTCTTTATACCTGATGCCATGCCTGATGCTGTTCTCGATATAGGGTTGCAATATCATGGTAGGGATATGCTCCATATCAGGATCGAGTTCGGGATCTATTTCAATATTATAATCGAAAGAATGGCCAAAACGCATCATCTCCATTTCAAGGTATCGCTTCAGGTATCTTATTTCGTTAGTAATGGAAATGGTGCTTTTTTCTGAATTGTCGAGGGTTTGCCTGATGAGGTAGGCAAATTCACTCAGGTACAGATTAGTTGACTCCAGGTCGTTTGTTATTATAAAATTTTGTATACTATTAAGGCAATTAAAAATAAAATGAGGGTTCATTTGCGCCCGCAGGGCCATTTGTTCCAGCTCATTCAGCTTTTGCTGCATGGTTGTTCTTTCCAGTTCTTTTTTACGCAGCATACTAAACCGCCATGCTACCACCAGCCACGTGAGTAAAATAACCGTGGCTATGATCAGGATCTGAAAAGGCAATGTTTGCCAGAAGGGGGCATCAACAATAAATGCAATAGTTACCGGATCACTTACAATGCCCTTTTTGTTTACTGCAATCAGTTCAAATTCGTAATTACCCGGTGGCAGGGATGGGTACTCCAGCACATTTTGTGCGGTTGAATCCCAGCTATCGGTAAGGCCCTTTAACCGGTAACGATACCAAATGTTACCACCCGATTTAAAGGAGATGCCTGCGTAGGATATTTTCAAACTGTTGTCCTGGTAACCCAGCCGGTAGCTGTTTTTCATTGGCTGCGATTGGTTACCTACCGAAATATCGAGTATGCGCAAATTACATTGCGAGTAATGGCCTGTTTGGGTTTCGTTGAACCAGGTAACGCCGGCAGGTGAACCTACGTAAATGGTATTCCCATCAACATATACTGCATTAATAATATCTGTGGGCAAACCATCTGAGGTGCTATAGGTGGTGACGGGATAAGGTGTTTGACTGATATTGATCTTATTAAGTCCCTTATCGGTACCGGCCCACAGAAAATCATTATTTATAAAGATGGTTCTGCAGATATTACTTGATAAACCTTCCCGTGTGGTAATGCTGTGTACCACCTGGTCGTTTTTCAGGCAAAGGATGCCTCCGCCGTAAGTGGCAATGTACAACCCGCCATCGGGCGATTTACAGAATGAGCTGATGCGTTGTTTTAACGAAGGAATGACATCGCCCATATAACGGATCTGTTTATGAGTGTTCACCACATACAATCCATTTACCGTTCCTATGTAATAGTTGTTGTTGTAAAAACACACACAGGTGGTGCGGCTGGGAAAAATTGTATCTTTTACAGACAGATCGTTTGGTTGTATCACCATAGCCCGTCGGGCTGTACCTACCAGTACCAATCCGTTCGATAATTCTTCGATTGACTTTACTGCAAAAATACCGGTGTTGAAGGTATTGCCTTTACTGGTCTTTTTTACCAACAGGCCGTCGGAGCCCATCAACAGGGAACCATCTTTTAATTGCTGCAGGCAGGTTATGCGGTTGGTGCTTCCGTAGCCCAATGAAGTATTGAACTCTTTATTTGCATTGATGGTATCGATGATGTTTGCTTCGTGTAACTGGTATATTCTTCCGAATGCAGCGCCTGCATAAATTTTATCGTTGATCTTTGACAGGGAAAAGATCTCCTGCGACTGGCTCTTATAGAAATAATGGGTTTTAAATGCCCTTGATGCCAGTTTATAAACGCCTTCCCCCAGCGTGGTGAACCAGATGTTCTTTTCACTGTCAACCAGGGCATGGCTGATCTGTTTTCCCATCAGAAATGATTCTTCATAATGATCGAAGGTAACGGTATCGACCATGTAGCTTCCCGACCAGGTATTGGAAAACAATACATGATTAATAGCCGGATCACAATCCTCGGCAGTTACTTTTAAGGTGGCCCTTACTTTATTCAGCCTGGGATCGAGATCCATTACACCAAGGCTCCCGCAGGGAACTGATGTCATTTTCCCATTGGTAATTACATAGCAGGAGTCATCTACGTTTAACTGAAACCCTTTACCACGCGGGTTGCGCCGCAGAAAAATGCGGGTAACCTCATTGCATTTGAATTGGTAAATAGCGTTGTTGGCGCTGACTATGGTAACGGAATTGTTGGTATAAAAAGCCATGTCCTGATCAATGCTTTCCCGGAATAAGGCAATTACAGATGGAAGATTGATCTTTTTAAGTACAGCGTCATTTTCCTGGTTGTGAATTTTACCCTTGTAATAATAGCAGACATTGTTTTTGAAAGGGGCCATCCATATCCGGCCTTTTGAATCGGCAAATAATTTTAATATTTCCGTTTCGGGCAACCCGTCGCTGGTGGTGAAGTTTTTGAAATGAGTGCCATCGAACCGACTGATACCGGCTTCGGTAGCAAACCAAATGAATCCGTCTTTATCCTGGCAGAGGTCGTATACGGTAGAACCGGCCAGTCCGTCTTTTACATCGTAATGAATATAGTTATACTCCTGTGCACAGGAAGTATAAACAGTTATTAAACCGGCGAAAAGCAGTAGTGTCTGAATGATGCGTTTGGTGATCATAGAAAGTTCAGTTGCTATGAGGGCAGGAGTCCTCATAGACTAACAGTTTGCTATCATAACCGGTCGCGCCTCCAGTTTTGAAATTCCGTTTGAAGGTATAAAAAAAGGTTTTAGGCGGGTATTTTAAAATGCAAAGGTTTTATTAATACGCGTACGCCTTACAGGTATTGTTTATTGGTATATGTAATCGTAAGGCAACCCTTCAGATATTTTTTTCCAGGCCCAGTAACCTGAATTGATCACGTCGTACTGTTCGTAGAAGTAGCCATTCTTTTCAATAACGAACCCATTGGAAATGTCCAGCACTGTGATCTGGAAGCGGGTTGTTGGTGGCAGTTTGTATTCTTCAAGGAATTGTTTGTCGGGATATACCTTATCGTAACTGATGCGGTAGCGGCCATTCCAGCTTACTTCCACATCTCCGCTATCGACCATATAATCCTGCTCGTTATAAGGGTTGGTAATGAATGTGCCCTTTACGCTCTCCGGATCGTCGTTCAGTTTTTCAATTATAAACCCATCCTGTTTTAAGGTGCTATCGTAAAATGAACGCATAAAATGCAGGCGGGAACCCAGGTAGGTGCGCGCCCGGTTCTTTTTCCATTGCGCTTTTACTTCCTCGGTACTATCCATTTCCTGAAACAGGGGAGAACCGGTGTATTGCGAAATATTGCTGGTATAATCGTAGCTGAAGGAGTCGAGCTGGTACCTGATCTTATACCCCAGGGAGTAGTTCACTATGATGAGGTCTTCCTTGGCCATAATTTTCAGGCGGTTCCTTTTTTTAGAATAGAAGAAGTGCAACACCTCAGGGTTTTGTATGGTGCACTGGCCTGCATTATTGGAATTGCCGATAAAGTTCTGGTTAAAGAATTTGCCGTATTTGTTCAGGCCATCCGGGTCTTCGGTACTGGCTACTACTGCTACTTCTGATAATGATTTATCTTCTTTTGCGAGTTCTATCAGCATGGTATCGGTGGCCGGCTGACTGGCGCTGATGCGCATTATCTTTTTTTCGAAACCGGTATAGGTTACCACCATGTCGTAACCGCCGTTGGGCAGGCGCATAAAAAACAAACCCTCGCTATTGGTAATAGTTCCCTGTGTAGTGTTTTGACAGTAGGCTGAGGCTCCTACCATTGGTTGTTTTGTTTCTGCATCGATCACCTTTCCCAATACAACAAATGTTTTTTCCTGCGCCAGGGCAGCGGAATAACAGGTAACGGATAACAGCAGGATCATTAAATTTTTCATCTTGAACTATTATTTTTCAGATGGATATGAATAATTTCCAATATACAACCAGTCTGTAATTAATAAAACGTTTGGCTGGCTGTGAAAGTATTGAGATAGCCGGCTTCTGCAAACGGTCCCAGGTTAAATTTCTTTAACATATTAGCGGGGGCGGGCATGTATAACTGTTTTTTGCCAGTTATAGCGGTTGCAGATGGGCCAGGTATTGTTGGCAATCTTTTTTTATAGCTTTTTCCAAGGGTGTAAATGAAAATCCGGGGAGGGATTTTAATAATTTACTGTTGTCGAAGTAGGTAATGCTTTGCGCAATGCGGGCACTTTCACGGGTAAGGAGTGGTTTTTTTCCCGACATCATGGCTTTCAACTTTTCCATGCGCCAGGCTACGTTGCCCAGGAAGGGCGTCGCTTCTTTGTTCGGGTGTTTTTTACCCAGGCCATCGGCGATGGTATTGAATAATTGTTGAAAGGTCCAGTTATCACCATTTACAATAAACCGCTCGCTGCTTGCTTCGCTTTCCATAAGCAATACGGCAGCCCGCGCTACATCTGTTACTGCAACAAATCCATTTATCCCTTTTGTAAACCAGGGAAATTCCCGGTACACATTTTTGAAGATGGCACAGCTGGAAGTGTTCCAGTCGCCATAGCCCAGTACAGTGCTGGGATTTACGATCACCATGTTAAGGCCTTCAGCAGCGCCGCGCCATACTTCGAGTTCTGCGTGGTATTTGCTGATGGCGTAGGTGGTGTGTAATTTACCCGGGAGCCACTTTTTTTCTTCTGTTACGGTTTCTCCACTTGCGGTGCGGCCGATAGCGCCAACGGAACTGATGTGAACAAATCGTTTCACCTCTTTCTCCAGCGCAATGTTCACCACATTTGCGGTCCCTTCCACATTGATCTTGTTAATTGTTCTTCTGTCGGCACCGTGAAAGGATACTTTGGCGGCGGCATGAACAACAGCGTCTATCCCCTCCATGGCTTCATCGAGTGATACCACATCGAGCACATCGCCGGGCACCCATTCAACTTTGTTGTTGATGTGCGCCGGTATAAAAAAAGGGGTTTCCCTGCTGTGGCGGATGGCCCGCACAGCATATCCCTTTTCTACCAGTTCTTTAATGATGTAGGCGCCAATAAAGCCGGTACCGCCTGTAACGAGTATTTTGGTTAACAAGTGCAAAAATTAACAGGGCACGAAGATAACCTTTCTACAATGAAGAAGGGAGATTATTAGCTAGTATTCGTAATATCCAATACCGCTTTTGCGGCCCAGTTCTCCCTTTTCAACTTTTTCTTTTTGAATGCGGGATGGTTGCAGCCTGTCGGGTTTGCCCAGGGCATCGTATACCTGGCAGCTTACGGCGTAATTGATATCATTGCCAATGAGGTCCATAAGGCGGAAGGGGCCCATTTTAAATCCGGAGGCTTCCATCAGGGTATCGATGGTATTAAAATCGGTTACTCCCTGTTCTATCAGTTTCAGCGCTTCCAGATAATAAGGGCGGGCAACATGGTTTACAATAAACCCCGGTGCATCCTGGCACAGAACGGGGGTTTTATCCATCTGCCGGGCCGTTTCAGTTATAAGATCGATGGTTTCCTGATTGCTGAAGGGGGTGGCCACCACTTCAACCAGTTTCATGATGGTGGCGGGGTTAAAGAAGTGCATGCCGGCTACCCGGTGAGGGTTCACCACTTTTTTAGCTATTTCCGTAACCGATAAGGAGGAGGTATTGGTGGCAAAAACCACATCGCCGTGGTTTACTTCTGACAGCTGGTTGAACAAACTCACTTTTATTTCCGGTTTTTCAACGATGGCTTCAATGACCAGGTCGGCCAGGCAGTCGTTGGTATCGGAAGCAAACTGAATGCGGCTCATGATGCCGTTGCCGGCTTCAGCGGTGAGCTTGTTTTTTTGCACAAGGGTTTGCAGGTTGCTTTCCATAGCCGATCGGGCTTTGTTGAGCATTCCTTCATTTACATCGTACAATATAACATGAAAGTTGTGCTGGGCGGCTGCCTGGGCAATACCGCTGCCCATGGTGCCTGCGCCGCAGACGCAAATTGTTCGAACCATTTTAGTGAGTTGTGGGTGGTTAAGTTGCGCTCGTAAACTGTCGCAGGAACCGCACGTCGTTTTCGCTGAACAAACGAATATCGTTGATGCCGTATTTAAGCAGGGCTGGCCGTTCAATACCCATCCCAAATGCAAAGCCGGTGTACTTTTCCGGGTCGATATTACAATTCTCCAGCACTTTCGGGTGTACCATACCGCAACCTAAGATCTCCAGCCAGCCGGTGCGTTTGCACACGGGGCAGCCTTCGCCACCGCACAACAGACAGGTGATATCCATTTCTGCACTGGGCTCGGTGAAGGGGAAATAGGAGGGGCGGAACCGTACTTTTACATCTTTGCCGTACATTTCCTGCACAAAGAAATACAGGGTTTGTTTCAGGTCGGCAAAGGAAACATTTTCATCGATGTACAATCCTTCGATCTGGTGAAAGAAGCAGTGGCTGCGGGCGCTGATGGTTTCGTTGCGGTATACACGACCGGGGCATATAATGCGGATCGGTAACTGCCCTTTTTCCATAGCCCGGATCTGCGTATTGCTGGTATGGGTACGCAACAGCCAGTCGGGATTTTGCTGAATATAGAATGTATCCTGCATGTCGCGCGCCGGATGGTGCTCGGGCAGGTTCAATGCGGTGAAGTTGTGCCAGTCGTCTTCAATTTCAGGGCCTTCCGCTACAGAGAAACCCAGGCGGTTGAAGATGCTGATCACGTGGTTGAGGAACAGGTTGATGGGGTGGCGGGTGCCCAATGGCAGGGGATCGCCGGGAAGGGTTACATCAACGGCAGCTGCACCTGTATCCCCGGAGCCATCCAGTTGCTGTTTCCAGGTTTCGTATTTAGCCTCGGCCAGTTGTTTGAAATCGTTCAGGATCAACCCGAATTCTTTCTTTTTATCGGTCGGAACATTCCTCATTTCGGTAAAAAGGTTCTTTACAATACCCTTAGTACCCAGGAATTTAATACGGTAAGCCTCCAGGGAATCAGCTCCATTGGCGGGTGTGCTCTCAATTTCCTGTTTATACGCTGCTATTTGTTGTAACAATTCATCCATGCTCGTTGATTAACTTTACATTGCAAAGTTAAGCATTGTAAACTTAATATATCGTACCGTTGCTTATCTTGCGCTCAAATGTCGGATACATTAAATATTGGCGACTTTCTTCAACCTGTGAACCGGTACATGTTATCGGAAGATGAAGGTTATAAAGACGGGCAGATCGGTAAAAAAATAGTGGTATATGAAGACGAGGAGATCCCTGACCTGCGGTCTGCCGACATAGTACTGCTGGGTTGCAACGAGGTTAGAGGTAACCATTTACAACCCGGGATTTCGGGCCCCGACGCCATTCGCCGTCAGTTTTACGCATTATATCAATGGCATTCCGATGTAAACCTGGTTGATATAGGCAATATCATCCTGGGCTCTGGCTTGCAGGATACATATGCCGCCCTTAAAACCGTACTGGCCGAACTCACCGGTGCCGGCAAAACGGTAGTGATCCTGGGCGGTTCTCACGATCTTACCCTGGCGCAATACCATTCCTATACCAGCAAAAATCAGATCATAGAGGCCACCTGTGTAGATTCACTGATAGACCTGAGTATGGAATCGCGCAACCGGTCGGAGAATTTTTTAATGGAAATGCTCACCGGCGAACCCAATTTTATAAAGCATTACAATCATATAGGTTTCCAAAGTTATTATGTGCACCCGCACATACTTGAAACCATGGACAAACTGCGTTTTGATTGTTTCCGCGTGGGACATGTTAAAGAGCATATCGAGGAAATGGAACCGGTGATCCGCAGCTCGCAGTTGTTTAGTTTTGATATTGCGGCTATTGCCAACGCCTACGCCCCGGCCAATCATATTACACCCAACGGCTTAACAGGTGAAGAAGCCTGCGTGCTGATGCAATATGCAGGGTTAAGCGCCAATGTAAGCACCATTGGTATTTATGGCTATGCACCCAACCTGGATAAAAACCAGCTTACTGCCAAACAGATCAGCCATATGTTGTGGTATGTGGTAGATGGTTATTACCGCGGCCAGCGTGAAGCCAAAATGGAAGAAAAGGATTCGTTCAACGAATTCAATATTGTTTTTTCTGAAATAGAAACGGTTTTTTTACAAAGCAAAAAAACCGGTCGCTGGTGGATGCAAATGCCCGATAAAAAATTCATTGCCTGCTCGTACAAAGATTACCTGCTGGCCAGCAATAATGAAATTCCTGAACGCTGGTTTCGCGCACAGGAAAGGGGCATGTAGCCTGCTAATTGAATGTTGAACCCGCCAGGCGGGGTATGTATGGAATTTTGAAGTTTAGAAATCTTAATGGTATAATCTAATGGCTATGTGGCAAACTGATACCCTATTTAATAGAATTGGTAGTTTACTTCAACGTTCAACATTCATCATTCAATATTCCATATTGTTTGTCCTGGCTTCCTGTTCAACCCAACGCCAGATCTCCAAAACAGCCAATAAAGACCTGTTCACCGATAGCAGCGTGGCGCATGCGCATGTGGGCATTAGTGTTTTTGATGCATCAGCCAATAAATACCTGTATAATCACAATGGTGAAAAATATTTTGTTCCGGCTTCCAATACCAAATTGTTCAGCTGTTATGCAGCGCTGAAATACCTGGGCGACAGCCTGCCCGGTATCCGATATTGGGAGAATGACACCGCTGTATACCTGACAGGTACGGGTGACCCCAGTTTGTTACACAGCGATTACAGGAAACAACCGGTTATTGAGTTTCTGCAAAGAACAAAAAAACACCTGTATATCACCGACACCAACTGGAAAGAAGAAGCCCTGGGCGCCGGCTGGTCGTGGAATGATTACAACGATACCTATATGGCCGAGCGCAGTGCGCTGCCGGTATATGGCAATATGATCCACTGGGTACAGGAAATTGCAGAGGGCGTTAGTAATGAAAACCAGGAAGGACAGACCCCTTCTATTTATTCAATACCTGAAATAAACTGGAAAGTGCGGTTTGCCGGTATTACGCGTAAAGCGTTTTTTGTACAACGTGACCGGGCCGAAAACCTGTTTATGATCACCGAGGGAACCGAAAAGAAGAAAGAACAGGATGTGCCGTTTGTGACCCATGGCATTCAGTCGGCTATTGAACTGCTGCCCGATACAATAGGAAAACAAATTGGATATAAGGAGGTTTTTAGAAAGCAGCCGCCTGTACTCAATACCATTTATTCGCAGCCCCTCGATTCTTTGTTACAGCCGATGATGTACCGCAGCGATAACTTTTTTGCGGAACAAACGCTGTTGATGGTGAGCCAGGCTAAGCTGGGCGAAATGAATGACGGCAGGATCATAGACACCCTGTTAAAAACTGATCTGCGTGAGCTGCCACAAAAGCCCCGTTGGGTAGATGGTAGTGGCCTAAGCCGTTATAACTTGTTTACACCCAACGACTTTGTGATGCTGTTACAGAAAATGAAACAGGAAATAGGTATGAAGAGGCTGCAAGGGATACTGCCTACCGGCGGCAGGGGCACATTGAGTAATTTGTACAAACAGGATAGTAATTATATATTTGCCAAGACCGGTACCCTGTCGGGCGTTGTAGCGCTTAGCGGGTATTTGTATACTAAAAAGAACAAGCTGCTGATTTTCTCTGTTCTGGTGAATAACCACACTGGCAGCGCAGGCACCATCCGCAAGCGGGTTGAGGCTTTTTTGAATGGGATCCGGGACCGGTATTAACAAAGTTTTTCAATTTTCTCTTTTTCTCCCCAACCGTATTGTAACCCTACTCCGTATTATTATCAGCAACTGGCAACTGGCCGTTAAACTAAAGAGAAATTTAGCATTCAAAGAACAAGTCAGGTTTATTAGATCAACACCATACAACAGGCTTGATTGTCCACCAATGCTACTGATATAGAACTGATCAATGGTTGTATCAATAACAACCGCAAGGCCCAGGAACGCTTGTATAAGAAGTTTTATGGGCCCATGGCATCTATTTGCCTGCGATATACCCGCAACCAGGAAGATGCAATAGAGGTATTGCATAATGGTTTTTTGAAGGTATTCAAGAACATTCATACATATGATATGAGCCGTGCTTCTTTGTATACCTGGGTGAGGACCATTATCATCAATTCTGCTATTGACTTTGTACGGCAACGCAGCAAATTCCATACGCACATTGAACTGGAGAAAGTAGATGAACCAGCCATTGATGCAGACGCCATACAACGCATGTCTTCCCATGAAGTTTTATTGCTCGTACAAAAGTTATCACCGGCTACCCAAACGGTGTTTAACCTGTATGTAGTAGAAGGATACAATCACCGGGAAATTGCTAACCTATTGGGTATTAGTGAAGGTACCAGTAAATGGCACCTGAGCGAGGCCCGCAAACAACTGCAAAAACTATTACAAACCTTGCAAGTGTAAATGTGATGAACCTGAAACATCCATACGAAAAACACTTAGCGGAGAAACTGGTGCAACTACCGCCACCTGGCGACCCTGACCAAAACTGGCAGCAAATGAAGACGCTGCTTGATAACGATATGCCGCGTGGTGGAGGCGCTCCTGGTGGTTCATACCGCTGGTGGGTTGCCGGCACTGTTATAGTGGCCATGCTAGTGGGAACCTGGTTTGGCGGCAAACAGCTTATTACTAAAGAACAACGTAATCAATCTGTTGCCGGCACTATTAAAACCGTTAACAACAAAAACGCATCAGCCGTTGCTTCAACAGAAAAAAATGTTGAACAACCCGCTACAAAAAATAAAAAACTGCCAGGGGCAGCATATGCGGCTACTACTACCAGTACCCCTGCCGATGCTGCGGTTTCCAATAACCAGCAGCCGGATATTGTTGTTACTAACAATGGTAATAACGAATTGGCACCTGGTGACAATGCTGCCAAGGCGCGAAGTAGTGGAAACAATATCCTTGTGCCCCATTCGGAAACAACCAGTAAAGTCCCAAACAACCCGACCGATAACAATAAAATATCTCCTGATAGAAAAAATATTTACGCTGTTGATTCAAAAAATGATAATAAACGAACTGTAAAAAACCATCCATCAAACAGCAATCGCAAGCCCCGGTCAAACACCCACAGTGGCAAAAAGGCCGCAGCTGATGCGGGCGTAGTTGTAATGAGCGGTGCTGCTGTAAGCAAGTTTAAAAAACAAAAGGGTCAGCACCCCGTAAACCACCCTACGGCCGGGGCAAATAAAAACCGGTCACGGAAAGGCGCCGGGGAACAGGATCCCTTTAGGTATAAACCAACGATTCTGCCACCCCTTCGGTCGTTGCCATCGCTGCCGTCGGCCGGGTTAAAGGAATCGCCGGTTACTTATAAGATCAATTATACCGGCGGTGCTGTGATTTCGCCCTCGGGTATGGTACAACGGGATTTTAGTTACTATATGTTCCCTGATAAGGCCGTGGCCACGAAGAAATCGGGCCGTCGCAAATCTCCCTTTAGTACAAATGAGGATAAAACCTTTGCCTTTGGTTTATCGTTGCCCATGGGATTCCCTATTGGAGATCAGGAGCCTTTGGCCTACAACAGCAAGGCAGGCGTTAATACGATCTCTGATTATATTCCATCGCCGCATTTTCAGTATCATTTCAATAACAAAACCTATTTACAGGCAGGGTTGCAGTTTAAGGCACCCCAGTTTATACATCCCCTGTTGTTATACCAAAACCAGGTAAGGTACCAGCAAGGCCCCACTATTATGGAGCAGGTAACTAATATTACTGCCCGTAAATTGTATTACTTTAATATTCCGCTTACTATTTATCACAGTCCGCTCAAGAACTTTTATATGGGTACGGGGCTACAATATTCCAACCTGTTAAGTGGGGTGGCGCAATACGAACAAATTGAAAAGCGGTATAGTCCGCTGGGGCCGCCGCAGGAATACCTGGTGCAGAATTATTTTACCCAGTTTAAGAACGACTCGTTATCGAACCGGTTGAATGGGAGTGAAGTACGGTTACTGGTTGATATGAGCTATTACTGGAGCCGGTTTACTGTAGGGCTTCAATACAGCCAGGCTTTCAATAATTATGTCAGCATACAGGTAAACCCGCCGCTGTCGCCATATGTGTTCGATAAAAATAAAAGCCTTCAGTTTTACCTGCGGTATAATATCTGGGAAGATAAAAAAAGGAGGCAGCCTAAGGGACAGTCGTTGTTAACGCTTAAATAATTGCTCCAGGTAGTCTTTTTTAAATTCAATATAAGTGGGGTTGCCGCTGGCCGTTACATTGGGCTGTGCGCACTTAAACAGGTCGGTGGTAAGGCCACGCATTTCATCGAGAGAGAGTGAGGTGCCCGGTTTTATAGCCTGCTGCCAGGCCAGCGAACGGATCAGTTTTTCCCGGCGGGAGAACTTAAGATCGCTGCTGAAATGTTTATATTGTTCCAACAGATTCTCTATGGCCAGTTTTTCATTGCCTGTCGATACATCGGCTGGTGTGCCCTGTACCACAAAGGCATTGGTGCCAAAGGGTTCAATCAAATAACCCAGTTGGTTCAGGTCGCCGGCCAATTCCATTAACAATACTGCATCAGCGGCTGACAGCTGCAGCGTAACGGGGAACAGGCTGCGCTGGGCGGGGATGCTTTTGCCTACTGTAGCGGCGGCAAAGCGCTCGTATAAGATGCGTTCGTGCGCCAGTTGCTGGTGAATGAGCATAAAACCCCGGGCAGTTGGCGCTACAATATAGCTGCTGTGCAACTGGAACAACAGGGCGTTGTCATCAACCAGTTGTTTGGCAAAGGTTGTATAATTTTGGGCGGGGGGCACATAGTCACCAACGCCTTCCTGTTTCTTCAGTTTATCCAGTAATGATTCGAACTTCTCTTCTTTTTGACCGTAACCAGTGGCAGGCCTTTCTCCGCCCCCCTCCATTGGAGGAGGAGTACCATCTTTATCAAAGAAGTCTTTCCAGTGTTTCAGTTCTGCTTTATCGCTGGGATTGATAAAGTGGGCCTGGCCTCTTTGCGAGAAATTTTTAGCCAGATCGGAAGACCGGGCAGCCTGCTGTTGATCTTCCGTAAATGGTTTGTTTAGGGCATCCAGTTGTTGAATGGTAGGGTCGAGGTCAAACTCGAGGGTGGGGGTAATGCTGAACTGGGCCAGCGCATGTTTTACGGCCGCCTGCACAAATGCATATACGATCTTCTCATCTTCAAACTTGATCTCCTGTTTGGTAGGATGTACATTGATATCTACCTGGGCCGGGTCAAGGTCAATAAACAGGGCATATAAGGGAAAGCTGTCTGCCGGGATCATTTCCTTGAACGCGCTCATCACCGCATGGTTTAAATACGCACTGCGGATGAACCGGTTATTAACAAAGAAGTATTGATCACCACGGGTTTTTTTGGCAGTATCGGGTTTACCAACAAAGCCATAGATGTTCAGGTAATCGGTTTTTTCCTGAACGGTAACCAGCCGGGCATTGTAATGCTGGCCCATCACCTGAACAATGCGTTGTTTAAGACTGCCTTTTTCGAGGTGGAATATTTGTGTACCGTTATTGGTTAGAGAGAAAAATATATTGGGGAACGACAGCGCCACCCGCATAAACTCATCGATAATGTGCCGCATTTCGGCTGCATTGCTTTTGAGGAAATTGCGGCGGGCAGGCACGTTGAAAAACAGGTTCTTCATGGCAATGCTGGTACCATTGGTGGCGGCCACCGGCTCCTGCAGTTTTACCACGCTGTTCTCGATTTCCAAATAGGTGCCTGTTTCGTCGTCCGCGCGTTTGGTTTTCAGTTCTACCTGGGCAACGGCGGCAATGGAGGCCAGGGCCTCGCCCCGAAAACCCATGGTGCGAATGTGAAACAGGTCGTCGATATTACGGATCTTGGAGGTAGCATGGCGTTCAAAGCTCATACGGGCGTCGGTTTCACTCATGCCCTTGCCATTATCAATTACCTGTATCAGCTGTTTGCCAGCATCCTGGATAATTAATTTCACTTCAGTGGCACCGGCGTCGACAGCATTTTCCAGCAGCTCCTTTACGGCACTGGCTGGGCGCTGAATTACTTCTCCGGCCGCTATCTGATTGGCAATGTTGTCGGGCAATAAATGAATAATATCCGCCAAGGCTACTCTTTTGATTTTGGGTTCGCAAATGTAAGATTATTTGATTGCATATTTCAGCATACAAAAGCAGGCAATAAAACAAGTCTTATAAGCGGGGTTCTTTACCGCCAATTAGTAAAAACCTTTATCTTAAAGTGCCGTAAACACTGAGGTTGAAGGCTTTCGTCCGCACAAAAACGCACCCAATATTAGAAGAATTTTAATGGTTTAAACCCCCTATTAACAGTAAATTTGATACTCATTTCCGGCTTATAAAAATCAGTTCAAGTACATGAGGAACTCGTTAAAAACTATTGGTTTTATTCTTTTGATCGGTTTGGTTGGTAGCAAAGTTCAGGCGCAGCGCACAGTTAATCCCGCTGCTGATCATTGGGTGGACAGCGTTTTCAAAACATTATCAAAAAGTCAAAAAATAGCCCAGTTAATGGTGGTCAGGGTGTCGTCAATTGGCGCCGACAAAAAGGTGGTGTTTTATGATAAACAGGTGGAGGAAGCCATTAATAAATATAATATTGGCGGCCTTTGTCTTTTTCAGGGTGGGCCCATAAAACAGGCTACCGTGCTTAACCACCTGCAGGTCATTGCCAAAACGCCCTTACTGGTCACCATTGATGCCGAGAACGGTGTGGGCATGCGTGTAGACAGTGTATTGGGGCTTCCCCATCAAATGATGATGGGCGCCGTGCAGGACCGTTCCCTGATCTACGATTATGGCCGGGTTGTAGGCGAGCAGTGCAAACGGATAGGCATTCAGGTGAACTATGCACCCGTAGTTGATATCAATAATAATCCTAATAACCCGGTCATCAACGACCGGTCGTTTGGGGAAGATAAATACAAGGTAGCCGATTATGGCATTGCGTATATGAAGGGCATGCAGGATGTGGGTGTGATGGGTTGCGCCAAACACTTTCCCGGTCATGGTGATGTAGCCGTGGACTCCCACCTCGATCTGCCGGTGATCAATAAAACAAGGGCCCAGCTCGATTCGCTGGAGCTGTATCCTTTCAACCAGATTTTCAGAGCGGGTGTGGGCAGTGTAATGATAGCGCATTTGTCGATCCCCGTTATTGACAGTGCCGAGCATAAGCCCACTTCTATCTCGTATAACAATGTTACCAACCTGCTGCGCAAGGAGCTTAATTATAATGGCCTCACCTTTACCGACGCGTTGGAAATGAAGGGCGTTGCCAAGTATTACCCCGATGGGGAAGCATCGCGCGAAGCATTGATTGCCGGTAACGATATGTTGTGTTTGCCCGGCGATATCCCTGGCAGTATCAAGAAAGTACGTAAGGCTATCCGCAAGGGGAAACTGCATTGGGCCGATATCAATGAGCACGTAAAAAAAGTGTTATACGCCAAATATGAATACGGACTGGCTGACTTCCGTCCGATAGATACCACTAATTTGTTGAACGATCTTAACAGCAAGGTGGCTGCTACCCGGCGTACCATTGCTGAAAATGCGCTTACCCTGTTGCGCAACGACGATCCGGCCATCTTCCCGCTTACCAAGGGCCGCCGCATTGCTTATGTGGGTATGGGTTTAACGCAGGACAATGCCCTGGCCACCCAGGTTCGCAGGGGATTTGATGCGGAGGTATATTATTTCGATTATAAAAAAGACAGCAGCGCCGTAGCACCTTTATTGCAAAAGCTGAAAGATAGTTTCGATGTAGTGATTATCGGCGTGCACAAATTTGCCCGCTATCCTGCCAATAACTTCGGCATTAGCAATGCGGCGCTGCAATTGATACAGGGTATCCAGCAACAGCAAAAATCAATCACCGTGGTATTTGGTAATCCGTACGCCATCAAAAACATGTGCAATGCACCCGTGTTGATTGCCGCGTATGAAGATGATGAGGTTACCCAGGCCACCGCCAACGACCTGTTACATGGCCGTTTTCTTCCAAAAGGAAAATTACCGGTAACCGTGTGTCCGGAGTTCAAATATGGTGATGGTATTATTGTGCGCCGGTTGTTGCCTACAGTGCCAGCCAGTCAGCTGGGGTTCAATGCCGTTAAAATGAATGAAGCCATCGATTCTATAGTGAATGATGCCATTAAACAAAGGGCCATACCAGGTGCTGTAGTGGTGGTAGCCAAAGATGGCAAGATCGCTTATGAAAAAGCGTTTGGGTATTTAACTTATGACAGCACCGAAGCGGTTTATCCTGAAACCATCTATGACCTGGCTTCTGTAACGAAGATCATGGCTACTACTTTATCGGTGATGAAATTATACGATGAAGGCAAACTGGATATTCAAAAAACACTGGGCGATTACCTGCCGGTGGTTCGCGGCTCCAACAAAGCGCCGTTAAAGCTGTGGGATATTTTATTACACCAGGCCGGTCTGAAAGCATTTATTCCTTTTTATCGCGAAACGATGGATGCTTCCAACAATCCGCTGCCTGCTATTTATCGTACCAATCCCGATACCTTGTACAGCATACGGGTGGCTGCCAATTTATACATTCGTAAAGATTGGGAAGACACCATCATGAAGCGCATTTTGACCAGCCCGCTGGAGCCAAAGGGTAAATATATTTATAGTGATAACGATTATATTTTCCTGGGCAAGATCGTGGAAGCGATCACTAAAATGCCGCTCGATGTATACGTAAAGAAAACTTTTTACGATAAGCTGAACCTGTTGGAAACAGGTTTTAAACCTGCCGAGCGTTTCCCGCTTGATTATATTGCACCTACTGAAAAAGAAAAAGGTTTCCGCAATCAATTGCTGCATGGCGATGTGCACGACCCGGGGGCTGCCATGTTTGGCGGAGTGGCCGGTCATGCCGGTTTGTTCAGCAATGGTTATGAAGTGGCTGTGCTGGCGCAAATGTTATTGAATGGCGGCGTGCTGAATGGACAGAATTTTTTTAGCCGTAAAACGGTGGATTATTTTAATCAATATCATAGTGAGATCAGCCGTCGCGGGCTTGGGTTTGATAAACCTGAAAAGGACAACGCCACGCGTGCAGAACCTTATCCCTGCGCTTCTGCTTCACCCCAAACGTTTGGGCATACCGGTTTTACCGGTACCTGTTTCTGGGTTGATCCAAAGAATAACCTGATCTTTGTTTTCCTCAGCAACCGGGTGAACAGTCCTGAAGCAAACAAGTTCCTTCGGATGAGTATCAGGCCTAAGGTGCAGGAAGCCATTTACCAGTCATTGAAGCCTTATTAAGATTATATTGAACTAATTGAGGGCCTGATTGTAATTTAGAGCATGAAGTAAGAGATAAGAGGCAGGAAGTAAGAAATTAATGAAATTCTTACTTCCTGCCTCTTACTTCTTTTACCTATATCCTCAAAGGATTCATTTTATCATACATTCACTTTGAAAATAAGATAACTTCTTTCAGTTATGGCACAAACCAAACAACCCGAAGTATGGCTGCGTGGCGCATTGCCCGGCTTCCCGGCCCTGGTACAACCGGTAGCGCATGCTTTATTGCAGGCAAAGGATGAGATCCATAGCAAGATGGATAATTTTCCCGATGCCCTGCTTTGGGAACGCCTGGCGGGGGTAGCATCACCCGGCTTTCACTTAAAACATCTGGCTGGTGTGCTTGACCGGCTATTTACTTACGCTGCGGGCCAGCCTCTTTCACCAACACAACTGGAATATTTGAAAGCAGAGGAAGTACACGAGGAACAGGATACCGTAACCTCTCTGCTTGTTAAACTGGATACTCAAATAACCGCTTCACTGGATGCACTGAAAGCCATCGATGAAAATACGCTTACCCAATTCAGAGGCGTTGGCCGTCAGCAATTGCCTTCTACCGTATTGGGATTGCTTTTTCATGCCGCTGAACACACCATGCGGCATACCGGGCAATTGCTGGTAACGGTTCAGGTGCTGCGCAACAACTTTAGGGCAGGGCTTTAACGCCCGGATATTTACTTGCCACTACCAGTTCATATTCTTCCCGTTTTTTCAGGCATTTGATGAGCTCATGTAATTCGCAGCTGTCATCACTATCATCATACACCTGATCGTGGGCCAATAACACCAGGTTCTCGGGTGTCATTGTTTTGTTGTGCGCAAACAGGCTGTCTATCTCCTGCAACAGAAATTCTGATCTGTTTTTAAGGGTGAACGTTTTGTGATCATAATGCCATTCCAGGTCCCAACCCATAATGGTAAAACCTGCCTGTTGCAACGAGTCGGCAGCCGCCGCGCTTTTCTTCAGATCGGTAAAGGTGAGTGTATCGATCCGCCAGATGTTCCTGCCCGGCGTTCGTACAATGGTGTTAGTCAACTGCAGGCTGTCGTTGCAACGCCTGAAGTCCTGTACTACGGTATCGGGTTTTTGATAAAACTTTGCGTAATGATTGTGCGCATGCGTATAGCTGTGATTACAAATTTCAATAGAGTCGGTAATTTGCAGGCTGTCCCAGGTAGCATGTTGTGAGGTGCTGGCGAATACGTGTTCGCCAATAATAAAAAATGTAACGGGCACCTGTTCCTGTTGTACAATTCGTAAAACTTTGCGCGTGCCTTTGTTAGGGCCATCATCAAAGGTGAGGTAGATCTTCTTCTTTTTCTTTTTTGGGGGCGATGCCCTGACCGTTTCTTTTGGCGGGTCATTGGGCACATTGTTGAAAGTGGGTTTGATTTTACCCTCGCGGGTGGTTTTGGTGGTTGTTATTAATACCAGTAAGAGCATAAGGAGCCGATAAAAGAAGGCGGCGGTATTAGGATCGCCTTCCTCAGCATTTGTTTCCATAAATGTTGTGGGGATTTTTGTTGTATGAAATTATTAAGCGGGCGCTGGATTGTAAAATAGGCTTTGGTTAAAAATTGTCTAAATCGGGCATGGGGCAGAAGGCAGAGGGCAGAGACGGGAGAACCATAGATAGGTAAAAGCACCAAGGTGACAATAGCGGGAAAATACTAATATCATCCGAAATAGCGGATAATCAAATAGCTGCATCATTTTCCGCTTATCGTAAATGGGGGTAAATCCTTGCTGCACGGGCATCCGGGGGTGGGGAATGTACGTATATGCTTAAACCAATAGCAATTAAGTCAACAATCTGTCTTAACTTATAGTAATTTTGCAAATTAACTAGAACAACAGACTACAATGATTCGTAAAGAACAGGTCCTGCAGGATGTAGTGATCAAATTTGCCGGTGATTCCGGAGACGGGATGCAGTTAACAGGCACACAGTTCACTAACAACACTGCTTTGCTTGGCATTGACCTTGCCACTTTTCCTGATTTTCCGGCCGAAATACGTGCCCCCCAGGGAACCCTGCCTGGCGTAAGTGGATACCAGCTGCGATTTTCGAGCGACCGGGTTTTTACCCCCGGCGATGAGTGTGATGTACTGGTAGCTATGAATGCTGCCGCGTTGAAGGCGAACCTGAAAGCCCTTAAAAAAGGCGGTAGAATAATAGCCAATACCGATGGTTTTGATATCAAGAATTTGCGCCTGGCCAACTATCCCGACGGCATAAACCCGCTGGAAGATGGCAGCCTCGAGAACTATGAGGTCATTAAAATGGATGTGACCAAAATGACCCGCGAGGCGCTGAAAGAAATTACCATGGGCACGAAAGAAAAAGACCGTGCCAAGAACATGTTTGTGCTGGGTTTCCTGTACTGGATGTATAACCGGGATATGGAAAACACCATTCAGTTCCTGAAAGACAAATTCAATAAAAAGCCTGAGATCCTGGAAAGCAACGTGAAAGTATTACAGGCTGGTTATAATTTTGGCGATACTACTGAAACGTTTACTACCCGCTATAAAGTAGATAAGGCCCGGATGGACAGCGGTGAATACCGGTCCATTATGGGTAACCAGGCAGTGGCCTACGGCCTTATTGCCGCTTCGCAAAAAAGCGGTCTGCCTTTGTTCCTGGGTACTTACCCTATCACCCCTGCGTCGGATATTTTACATGAACTGAGCCGTCACAAAGGCTTTGGGATAAAAACCTTCCAGGCAGAGGATGAAATTGCCGGTATTTCTGCGGCTATCGGAGCGGCTTATGGCGGCAACCTGGGTGTTACAACTACTTCAGGTCCGGGTATGGCATTGAAAGGTGAAGCGATGGGTTTGGCAGTGATGCTGGAAATTCCATTGTTGATCTGCGATATTCAACGTGGCGGCCCTTCAACCGGCTTACCTACCAAAACGGAGCAAAGCGATCTGTTACAGGCATATTATGGCCGTAATGGTGAATGCCCTATGCCGATCGTATCTGCCAGCACCCCCAGTGATTGTTTTGATGCAGTGTATGAAGCGGTACGCATTGCCGTACAACATATGACGCCGGTGATCTTCCTGAGCGATGGCTATATTGCCAATGGCGCTGAACCCTGGCGTTTTCCTAAAGCAGATGACCTGCAGCCGATACCTGTTAAATTCAAAACCGAGCTGGGTCATGGGGAAGATAAATTCCAACCCTATTTGCGTGATGAAAAACTGGTGCGTCCCTGGGCTATCCCGGGTGTGCCCGGATTGGAACACCGGATTGGCGGCCTGGAAAAACAAAACAACACCGGTAACGTAAGTTATGATCCTGAGAACCACCAATTGATGGTGAAGATCAGACAGGAAAAAGTAGATAAAATTGCTGATTATATTCCCGAACAGACTTTAGACAGCGGTCCTGAAACCGGTAAGATCCTAGTGCTGGGCTGGGGTAGTACTTATGGTGCTATTAAAAGCGCAGTTGCTGAATTGCAAATACAAGGGTATGCCGTAAGCCATGCGCATTTACGTTATGTGCGTCCGTTCCCCAAAAACCTGGGCGCCATACTTAAAAATTTTGAGCAGGTGTTGATCCCTGAGATCAATAACGGCCAGTTGATCAAGATCATCCGTGATCAGTATTTTGTTGATGCAAAAGGATACAACAAGATCATGGGTGTGCCCATTACCAAAACCGAACTGGTAATGAAACTGCAGGAAATGCTGGGCCGCGTGAATTAAGATTGTAACTACTTCAAATAGATCTATAATCCCTCCTGATCCTTTCGGGAGGGATTTTTTATTAAAACTTCAAGGCATACAGTTCCATAGCCGATTCCTTCCCTTTCAGATCAACCAGGCCCAGGTTGGCCAGTTGCCAGTTCTTTAAATTGGTTTGGGAAACGAAGTCTTTCGATGTGATCACCTGCTGATTTAATTCGCTGGTAGCGGAACGAAGCCGGGCTGCGGTGTTCATGGTATCACCACTCATGGCCAGGTCTTTTTTAATAACGCCTATTTCGCCAATGGTTACCTCTCCGGTATGAATGCCTGCTCTGAATTCAGGAACAATCCCATATTGCCTTTTAAAATAGTTTCTGTTACGTTGTAATAGTCTTTTACAATCCAGCAAAGCCCGCAGGCATTTGCGGTTGGCATTGCGTTTTTTTACTGTCCATGATGCCACTACTTCATCGCCTACATACTGATAGATCTGACCGTCGTTTTCCAGCAAGGCTATTGAAATAAAGTAAATGAAATCACGAATAAAACGGAAATATTTTACATGACCCAATTGCTCTGCAATGGAAGTTGAATCAACCAGGTCGATGAAGATAATGGTACGCCTTTCGTTTTTGGGCGTTAAATACCGCCCGATCAGAATGTCGAAGAAAACGCCGGGGGAATATTTTTCATTTACTTCTATGATAAGGATGGTTATCAGGAACGTGATGAGCCACCGTACCCATTGGCTGAAGAACAGCGATGATTGGAATGTTTTATAGTAATTATGTCCCAGCTCGGTAGTGAGCGGCTCCTTTTCTATTAACCAGATATATGTGAAGTGCAAAATATAGTTCAATAAAAAAGCGGCGGCTACCAGTAAAATGCTTTTTATTAGCAGGCTTAACAATAAGGGAAGATTTCTGACCAAATGTTTTAATTGAAAGATAAGCAGGTAGGCCATAGTGAGGCAGATAATAAAGACGAGTCCGGTTCGCAACAACAGAACCGCCGAGGTATGCATATCGAATGGCCGCTCTGCCTGGTCAATACGGTCGCGGAAGAATTTATACAAATAAACACCCATGTCGATGATGGTCCAGAACAGACCGGTCATCAGCATCAGTTTTATCCGGTATCTGTTGATGGCGCCTAATCTGATCATTATGGGACGACCGAATGCTTTCATATTAAGAACTATAAGGTGAAATGGATGACGAATTTATCACGGGTTGTTGTGGTGTATGTACGGTAATAGCAACTATAAAGGCAATTACCGAAAGAAACAACCCGATCATAAACACGGTATAAGCCAGCCTGATGAGTTTATATTTCCGTGCCAGTACAACCCCTAACTGGTGAATATCCATTATCAGGGAGCTGTATAAATAATCCGGATCGCGCATCATGGTGTTCATGGCCCACTTGTACTCGCTTATTTTTGTTCTATAAAAGTTCCCAAAGAACAACAGATTGGTATTTTTATGAAGGATGTCCTCCCGGCTGAAATCCCCGGTTGATATTTTGGGCCGGGTGGCCATAATGGCGATGATGATGGTTGTAAGGGAAGATGCCAGGAACAGAAACGTAGGGATGGTTAAATGCCTTTCTACCTCTATCCGGCGAATGAGGACCGATAAGATCACGGAGATAATAATGGCATTCACACTGATCAGAATGCTTGCTTTTCCATCGGCCATTCTACTTAGTTCCACATGGTTTTCAGAGGTTAATCGTAACATGGTTTGTATGCCTCTTGCCACCAGTGAATTCTTTCGCTTGCTGATGGGGTCCTTTTCCACTTCCGGCATCAATAAGGTTTCACTGACGTTGATGCCTTCCGCATCTTTATTTATTTTTTTATTGAGCTTGCGCATATTCTTTTCCTTCCCTTTTTGCAATAGTCCGATGCAATAGGAGGTATAGAACTGGTGTTTCTCCAACAGGTTAAGGCTGTTCCTTTCCCAGTCCATAACCATGGTATTCATATTGCGCAGGATCAATTCTTTCTTCATCGCCTTATTCGTTTCCTTGAAATCCGGCAGGCCAAAATGATACGTGTCTGCATCGCAAATGATCATGTCCTGTAATGACTCCGGTCTGGGCGGAAATTTGGTTATGCGAATGAGTGCGGAGATCTTATTGATCAGCTCCGCATCATCTGTTTTTGTTGTAAGGAATTCCGTCATCAAAGCCACGCCTTTTTCTTCGTGATTGCTCGGGTCGCTGATGAGATGGCCAGTGTCGTGAAACCAGGCTGCTATGGCTAATTCAAGCAGCTCTTTATCGGGCAATTTATAATGCGCCGAAATTTCATACACCCGCTCTACAACGTTTAATGTATGTTGCAGGTTGTGAAACACCAGGTTGGCGTGGTTATGTTGTTTAAACAACCCTCTAACATAACTCTCTGTATCCAGTATTAGCGCATTATAAGTTGACATACGAACAGAATTAAAAGGTTAAATTCAATTTTGTGCCCAGTGTAAAATTCACAATGTGCTCTTCTTTTGAGAATCCAACGGTAGCAGACACCAGCACCATATTGTAGGGTACGTAATAAAATCCACCGCCATAAGCATAATGCCATCTGTGGCTATCTTCTCCTTTCAGCCATACACGGCCCACATCGTTAAAGGCAACCAGTCCTACCTGGCCGGGCAGTACATATGATTTGCTGTCGAACAGCTTTATCCGAAATTCCAGGCTGCCATAGGCCAGTGAGTTGCCTGAAAAACGGTTCTTTCTAAAGCCGCGTAAATAGTTATTGGCGCCCAGTGTGAGGGCCTGAAAGTATTCGAGGCTGTTACTAAAAATGTGGCCGCCACCCAGGCGTAAAACAGTTACCCATTTGGCAGGAAAGCTCATGCTCGCGTACACGGTCATATCCGATTCCAGCTTGGTAAGGGGCGAGCTGGCTTTGTTCAGTCCCTGTAATTGCGTAAAGGTTGTTAACCAGCTGATGCCCCGGGTTGGGAACAACTCGTTGTTGAGGTTGTAAATGAGGAACCCGGCTTTACCGCCTGCATAGGCTTTTACGGAATACACATCATTGGAGTCGAGGCCTATGTGCGAAGGTTTGCCCAGGATATAATCCTTGTTGTTCTCCTGATCATTCCAGTATCGGTAAATAGACGGGCCGGCAAATACACTGAACACAGAGGCTACTTTATACCTAAATAAAAAATCGCCTGCTATGTCTTTATAACGCGCCCGGTAATATTTTATAGTTGAATCGTTATTGATTGTTGTGTTGTTACCAAAACCAAAGAAATTACCTAATGCCGGATTCATTAATTCGGCATTGATCACGGCATCTGTTTTGGGCAGTACATCAACAAACAATGCCTTATATTTTGCCTGTATAGCTTTTTGACCTGCTGCAAACAATACGGAAAGCCGTTGCTCTGACGAGAAAGGTGTTTTTCGAAAAGCATATTTTCGATACCATAAGCCAAACCCGAACATGAAGCCATCATCGACATTATAGCCAAGGTTTATGCGGGGGAAGTGGAATATGTTATACTGGTATTGATCGGTAAAATCGTAATCATTGACATCGGTCTTACTGCTGAAGCGGTTCCGGGAGAACTTCCCTTTATCGACATAATTCTTTTCTGTGTTGAGATCGTACAGATAATTTTTTATGTTGCCGTTTATATGAAAAGTGTCATCACCTTTGCCACCAATAATTCGTACAAATGTTTTCTTAGGCGCATTGGCTGTGATATCAAACTTGTCGTTCCCGCGCAAACCGTATAAACGTATTTCTTTTGTTTTATTGGGATCAAACAGGCGGTCGTACATCACAAAGCCTGAATCTTTTCCTTCGTGGGCCAGCACTTGTACACGCACATTTTTTCCTTCATTGTATACTTTGAATAATTCAGTTTTGTTGCTACCCAGCACGGTTACCTGTTTGGCCAGAAAATCATAATACTTCATTGATTTTTTTCCCAGGTCGTTACGTCGGCCGATGAGTTTCTCAACGGTTTCTTTTCCATCAAGGGCATAGATCTCAGGCGGCATTTGTTTTACCGCCTTTTGAATGGCTGTGTCGGTCAACTCGCTCCTGAAAACGGTGGTTACTGAATCCCACTCTTTGCTATCGAGCTCATTCAGGAACAATCGGTCAAAATCTTTTGACACTACCGCCAGGTGTTTGATATCGGGGATCTTATATTTCAATCCCTTTAAAAAGGGCAGCCGTTTGCGTGATAAATAAGCGATCAATAAACCATCTGAATGAAAGAATGCCTGGTCACGGTCTTTGGGAATGGGATAATATAATTTACCACGACCGGTATCGCGAACACCCCATTTAAACTGGTCCATGTGACGGTCCCAGTCGGCAATCAAAAAATCAAGTAGCCGGGCTTTCAATACTTCCGTTTGTATAACGCGTTTATTATTGTCCTCCGTCATATCATTGAAGACCGTTATGGAACCTTTGGTATCGGTTCCATCCCAGCTGGCATCTTTGGGTTCAAGCATACAAACCTTGTTGGCAAACATGGGCCGGTAAACGCCAAAGGCCAGGTCCTCGGGCACCAGGAAAAACTTTGGTGTAGGATGGGCTATCTGGGCACTTGCAGCCAGGGAAGCTATTGGCAAGGGGGCATAAGGCTGGGCCGCAGAGATCATATCCTGCACAATTTCCGAGGCCATGGTGTTGCGCAGGTTTTCGGGCAGTGCCTGTTCGGGGTCTTTATCAATGGTGCGTAAAGCCCATTCCTTACCATTTTTATCTTCGAGGGTGAGCGACTTGGTTTGTTTACCACCGCCTATACTCTTGATCTTAAAGCCGCCTTGTTCTTCTTTAAGGCGGAATACTTTGAGTTTTACCGGTTGGCCCCAAACGTCCCGGTAATTGTTTCCCAATACCAACCGTTTTAAACCAGAAGCTTTTTGTTTATAACGCAGACCGGCTGCGGCTTCATAATAATCGGTGTAGGGTGGTATTTGTAATTTAGCGGTGTCTTCCTTTAAGGTAGGTGGCTTTGAAAAGTCGATGATGTTTTTTGAATAAGCTTCTTTGGGTGTTTCAGAGTCAATATCTACCGTATAGAATTTGCAGGTTACCGTTTTATTTTTTGAGATCTCCAGTACAGCGAAGCCAAGTGAATCGCTATTTATAAACAGGGAGTTCTTACTTTTTTCAGCGCGGCTGGTATGACAGCCGGACCCACTCACAATATAATAATGGCTGGTATCTTTGAGTAATTGTAAACTATGGTCGTGGCCGGTTGCATAGATAATGTTGGGATGTAATCTTGTTTCGGCCCGGATGGTATTCACCATATTGGTGTAAGCGGGATAGCTGATGTCCTGCGGACTGCCAAACACACCACGACTGATGGGATATATGGAACCTATTACCGGCAGTGGGATCCATAAATTCTTTTTCATGTCGGTAAAGGGGAACACGTGTTGTTTTAAGCCATAGTAACCGCCATGGATGCCATTGCTCATAAAAGGGTGGTGGCAGGCCATGATCACCAGTTTGTTGTAGTTCTTGCGCAGCATTTCTGAAAGCTGGATCATGAATTCATTTTGTGTTTTACAGGGGCAATCCCATTCAACACCGGGTTTATCGTTCTGATGCAGGAACCACTGGCTGTCGAAAACGATCATAACAACATCTTTTCCGATGGGCACTTCTACCGGTCCGGGACAACCTTCTTTTGGAATGAACTCAACGTTTTTTTCTTTCATCAGGTTTACATAGGCTTCCTGGCGTAACAGGGTTTCCCAGCCATAACTGCGGCCATTGGCCCAGTCGTGGTTACCGGGTATCATATACACGTGGGCAGGGGTATTGGCGGCTACCGCCATTTGCGAATCGAGCACTGTTCTCGATACATTATAATTCCTGTTACCTTCATCGGGCAGGCCAAACTGGTACAGGTTATCACCAAGGTAAACGATGGTTGTTTTTTTATCGGGATGCAGGTGGTTTTTGACTGCTGAAGCAACCGGATGTTTGCCATTGACCAATGCACCGGCGTCGCCAATTAAAATGATCCGTTCGGTTATCGAATCATTTGTTTGGGCTGATAGTACATGGACAATTAGTAGTAATAAAAGAGCAAACAAGTACTTCATGGTTTCGCTTTCTTGTTATATTTAAAAAATAGGATGTTAGCAACTCCGCTTTTTGCCGATTCGTTTGAAATGAGCATATGCCCCTCCGGGGTAAATGTAATTCCTTCCGGTTGTTTAAAAAGCCCTTCATCTATCGGATAAGCCTGTTTCGGGTTGCCATTACGGTCAGCTACCACTAACAATTTGTTGACCGACGATAGTATGTACAGTTCATCTGTAATGGGGTTAATGGCTGCGGCTGAGGGTTTGAATTTGATCTTTTTTTCTCCTATCATGTTGGCGATAGCCGTTACATCGATAGAAGCGGAATCATCGAAATGCTTATTAAGCAGGTTAAAATGGAAAGCGGTTAACGCTTTCTTTTTGTCGCTTTCACAATCCTTACAGATCATCGTCAGTTTATGCAGGTGCGGATCGTAATACAGGATCTCGAATTCATTGCCGGATGATGGAAATTCTTCCTGCTGGGACAGGATCTGATTATGTTCGTTGAACGTGAAGGCGGTTATATCGCCGTCGCTTTGCAATACATAAAATACCTTGTCAACCATTACCAGGTCTTCATAATCACCATCACCCGAAAACTTCCATTTGCGAATAGGTTTTCCTGCGGTTAAAGGTATTTTATACAGCCAGCCGAATTCATCCCCCACGGCAAATACGCTTGTATCCTTTGCATAAAAGGCTAAACCGGAGATTTCGTCCAGTTCTACTGGTAATTTTAGTAAGAAAGGCTTGTTGAGGTCGTAACCATCGGGACTTTTATATGCAGGGTTGCCATTGGCTGATGATGTGCAATGGCTGTTTATGATAGCAATGATCAAGCATAATAAACAAGTGGATCTGTAAAGCATAAAAAATCGGATGGCTCACTTATCATATGTCAAAATCTGATGCCATGGGAGGCGGGGGATTGTATATCAATGGAGTTATATATGTGGTGTGGAAATTAGTCTACAACGTTGCAGTGGAGTATAGAGCCCCGCCAGTTGACAGGTTAACGAGTTGACGGGTTGACAAGGAGGTAACTGGCTACCTCAGAGGTCCTATTAACCTGTCAACTTGTTAACTGATCAACCCTTCTTCGGCTTGACTTCTTTTTGATAATACTTACAGACCTCCGTAATGCCGCATTTTTCGCATTTGGGATTGCGGGCAACACAAGTGTACCGGCCATGTAAAATAAGCCAGTGGTGGGCTATATGCACCAGTTCTTTGGGAATGTTTTGGATGAGTTGTTTCTCGGCAGCGAAGGGTGTTTTGGCGTTCAGGGTGAGGCCAATACGAGCTGCCACGCGAAAGACGTGGGTATCTACCGCCATATTAGGCTGCTGGTCAACTACCGAGGTAATGACATTAGCTGTTTTTCTGCCAACGCCGGGGAGCGTAATCAGTTCATCGACCGTGAGCGGAACCTGCCCATTAAACTCCGTTTGAAGTTTTTGGGCCATCCCAATCAGGTGTTTGGTTTTGTTGTTTGGGTATGAGATACTTCTTATTAACGGGAACAGTTCATCAAAAGTGGCTTTTGATAAACTGGCCGCGTCCGGGTATTTTTCAAAAATAGCCGGTGTAGTCATGTTAACCCGTTTGTCGGTACATTGTGCCGACAGGATTACCGCCACCAATAACTGGTAGGGATTATCATACAGCAACTCCGTTTCCGCATCGGGTGCATGATGCAAAAAATAGTCGATTACGAACTGGTAACGTTGTTTTCTTGTCATTCTTTCTCTTAGAATGACTGCGAAATTAAGGGAGTGGATTAATGTAGCCCAATGATTGTTACATTATTGGGGGTACTTGTTTTCTGCCTGAAGCTTTAAGCAGTTGCAGTCACCGTTTCACGGGCGTATTGCAAGATGTTCATAATAACTTCTGTTCTGGGAGATTCAACGATCTTATCCAGGTTTCGGGCAGAGGCTTTCAAAACCTCTAATTTTTCGCGAAGCGTCCAGTCTTCCTCTAATGCGGCTTCAATAGCGGCATTCATTGCCGGTGAGGTTTCTTTGTACAAATAGCGTAAAAGGTCCTCCGGTGTAAAGAGAATAGTCATAGGCAAACCATTTATGTCCTTATAAAATTCCGAAAGAGTCAATTTCGGAGTCCGTCCGTGTTATAAAACGATATTAGGTTTCTCTTATTGTGCAGGAGATTGGATAGGAATGAGAGAATTCGATGACAATATATAAAAAGGCGGTGAATGATGCAATAGGAGGACCGAAACTACTTATTCAGGTGATATGAACAAATCTTCGTTATCCTTTTTCATGTGGTATTTCTCGCGGGCGTATTTTTCCAGCTTATCAGGACTTTGTTTCAGTCCTTCCAGCTCTTTTTTTGTAGTATCTATCTGTTGCAGGTAGTAGTCCCGGCTTTGTTCCAGCCCTTTGAGCTCGTTGCGGTATTTGAAGTGGGTGGTAATAATGTCGCGGTCGTCAAAGAACAACAACCATACTGTAAACACCAGGGCGGTGAGAAAGTATTTGTTCTTCAACCAGGTTGGAACGGGTATGTTTTTGAGGAGCTTCAAATTTTACATTTCAATATTACAGGTTGCCCCGGCTTGTCGGGGTTACAGGTCGCAGGTTACAGGTTGCAGGGAATGCTGAACTGTGATTCCCTGTAACTTGTAACCTGAAACTTGCAACTATTGGTTATTTGCCAAATTTAATTCTTCCTTTTGGATAAATAGCGTTTTCGCCCAGCGCTTCTTCAATGCGAAGGAGCTGGTTGTATTTTGCCAAACGGTCGCTACGGCTGGCTGAACCGGTTTTGATCTGTCCGCAATTTAAGGCTACGGCCAGGTCAGCGATGGTAGTATCTTCTGTTTCACCGCTGCGGTGGCTCATAATAGACGTATAACCATTTGTTTGTGCCAGTTGCACGGCATTGATGGTTTCGGTGATGGTACCGATCTGGTTTACTTTAACCAGGATGCTGTTGGCAATGCCTTTGTCAATACCTTCCTGCAGGCGTTTTACGTTGGTTACGAACAAGTCGTCACCTACCAGCTGGCATTTGGTACCGATGGCTTCAGTCAGTTTTTTCCAGCCATTCCAATCGTCTTCGGCCATACCGTCTTCAATAGAAACGATGGGGTATTTTTTAACCCAGTCAGCCCAATAAGCAACCATTTCATCGCTGCTGATGGTTTTGTTTGAGCTTTTATAGAACTTGTAAGTGTTGCTTTTTTCGTCGTACATCTCAGTGCTGGCTGCGTCCATAGCAATACCAATTTGCTCACCAGCTTTGTAACCGGCTGATTCAATAGCTGCCAGAACAGTCTCAATAGCCTCTTCGGGGCTTTGGATATCCGGAGCATAACCACCTTCATCGCCTACGTTGGTGCCGTAGCCTTTCTTTTTCAGAATAGATTTCAGGTGATGGAATATTTCAACGCCCCAGCGCAGGCCTTCGCTGAAAGAAGGAGCACCGATGGGAACGATCATAAATTCCTGGAAATCAATTTTATTATCTGCGTGTACACCGCCGTTCAGGATGTTCATCAGGGGCATGGGCAACACGGTAGCGTTAACACCGCCCAGGTAACGGTACAAAGGCAGGTTGGTTTCTTCTGCAGCGGCTTTGGCTACTGCCATAGAAACGGCCAGGGTTGCGTTGGCACCCAGTTTTGCCTTGTTTTCTGTACCATCGATCTTGATCAGCAGGTCGTCGATGTAGGCTTGTTTTACTACTTCAATACCAATCAGTTGATCTGCAATAATTTCGTTTACATTTTTTACTGCCTGTAAAACGCCCTTACCCATGTAGGTTTTTTTGTCGCCGTCGCGCAGCTCAACAGCTTCGTGTTTACCGGTAGAAGCGCCGCTTGGTACAGCTGCTCTTCCTACAAAACCACTATCGGTGACTACGTCTACTTCCACAGTGGGATTGCCGCGGCTGTCTAAGATCTGGCGGGCATGAATGTCTGCAATGTAACTCATGAGTTGGTATAGTTTAAATTATTGTCTATTGTATTATTTTAAGAGCTGATCCGGGTATTAAGGTCGTCCAGTACATTGTTCCACTTTTCGAAATCTTCGGTTTCTTCCCAAAGTTCTTTCAGTTCTGAATTGTGTTTGATACGGTCGATGGCCTTCTGACTTTTGGCAACAATGCCACGGAGGGTCAGCAGCTGGGCTTTGTGTGCCGTTACCCAATCTTCTGCATCTTCAGGAAAATCTTCTGCCATGCGGTCTTTTGCGGTAGCGATGTACTCGATGGCGGCCAATGCTTCTGTGGCCAGGTCTGCATCAACGTAAGCCTCTTCTTCTATAGAGTTGATTACGTCGATGGCCGAAACGATTCGGTCTATGCCCCCTTCCTCTACATCCCCTACAAAATCTTGGGCGGTATCATTATCGAAGTTTGTATGTCCCCAGGCTCCCATAATAAGGTATTTAATATTAGATTTAAAAGAAGGCAACGGGTGTTTGCCGAGGTGCAAAGAAACAAAGTTTGCAGTACAATCTACTTTTCAGGGCCTTATTTTTACGTAACCTGTCAGGCGTTAGTATTTGTGTTCGTCAAACTTCTGAAGACGTCTTCCAGGCTTTGTCCACCGGCCTGAAGGGAAATAATATTGAGATTTTCCTGCAAAGCGAGTTCCATAACCTGCCGTTGGGCATCTTTGGCATTGGTGCATACCAGTTCCCACTCGTGGGTGCTGATCTTGTTGACCGTTTGCACGCTGCTCAACCTGGTAAGCCAGGCCGCTTCCAGGGGTTCTTTAAAGGTAACGCGCAGCAGGTTGTTGTTATCTGCCTGCTGACGAAGATTACTTAATTTGTCGTTGGCAACCAGTTTACCCCGGTTTATGATGATCACCCGGTCGCAAATGGCTTCCACTTCCTGTAATATGTGTGAGGAGAATAATACGGTTTTGTTTTGCCCCAGGTTTTTTATCACTTCCCTGATCTCTACGATCTGGTTAGGGTCAAGACCGGTAGTAGGTTCATCCAGGATCAATACTTCGGGATCATGGATAAGGGCAGCGGCCAGTCCCACCCGCTGTTTATATCCTTTCGACAGCTGGCCGATCTTTTTATTGCTTTCCAGGCTTAACCCAACGGTTTGGATCACGCTTTCAATACGTTCTTTTTTTGATTTGGCCGGAACCCCATGCACATCTGCGATAAAATCAAGGTATTCGCGTACATACTGGTCGTAGTATAATGGGTTGGCCTCGGGCAGGTATCCGATGGTGGCTTTAGCCTGCAGGGGTTGCTCTTTTACGGCAATACCCGATACTATGGCTTCACCTCCATCTGGTTGCAGGTAACCGGTGATGATTTTCATAGTGGTGGATTTGCCGGCGCCATTGGGCCCCAAAAAGCCAACAATCTCTCCCTTATTCACTGTAAAGGTTACGTTATCGATAGCTTTTTGCTCACCGTATATTTTGGTGAGATTTTTTACTTCAATTGACATAATTACTGCGCAAATTAGGGAATTTAGTGGCATAAAAAAGCCCCAACATCAGGGTCGGGGCTTAGCGTTATCGTACTAAAGTGTGCCAAATCTTACAAATTGTCATACTCGTATAACGGATCTATATGGGTGCCGGCCCGCATTTCAAATACTGGTTTAATAATCCCATCTTTTAACCCGTATACCCAGCCGTGGAGGTCAGGTTTACTACCTTCCTTCCAGGCCCGTTGAATGATAGATGTTTTGGCCAGGTTATTAACCTGTTCGCGCACATTCAGCTCAACCAGTCTGTCGGCCTTTTTTTCCTCATCTTTTATCACATTCAGTTCTTCGCGGTGCAGGCGGTAAACATCTTTGATATTACGCAGCCACATGTTCAATACCGGCTTAAAGTCGTGTTGTGTAGCAGCTGCTTTAACGCCACCGCAACCGTAGTGACCACAAACAATAACGTGTTTTACTTTCAGGTGGTTCACTGCATAATCCAGTACACTCAGCAAATTCACATCGGTATTCACCACCATATTGGCAATATTCCGGTGCACAAAAATTTCACCTGGTTGTGTACCCGTAATTTCATTGGCCGGTACGCGGCTATCACTGCACCCGATCCATAAAAAATCTGGTGTTTGAATATGCGCCAGCCGGTTAAAATACTCGGGATCGTCATTTACTTTCTCTGAAGCCCAGGCTTTGTTTTCCAATAATAATTTTTCGTATGATTCCATGATCAGTCTTCTTTTAGGTCTTTATAAAATTAATTGTCCTTGCTATAATAGCCTCAGGTGTGGTGTTAACAAAAAAGCACAGGCCTTACTTTCTTTTTATGCTTCAGCCATTTCATTTTCAATTACTATGGGTTTTGCCTTTGCTACCACTTTACTGCCGTTGCCTGAAAAGCCCTGGTCTTTAAAGTGGCTTTTTTTCAATTCAACAGTAATGCCTTTCAGTGGTGCGTGTTTTAAGAAGTCTTCGATCACTTCCACTATATCCTTGTCAATAAAATCGGCACGGGTGGCATCGATCAGCACAGATGAATTGGCAGGCACTTTTTCAAGTCTGTTTTTAATGATTGGTTTATTCAGGAATGATACGTCTTTACGCAACCGGAATAAATATTTATTGGCGTCGCTTACTACTAACACAGCCGATTTAAAATTACTGCGGATAACAAAGAACAAACCAACTACGCAGCCTATCAGAATACCTTTTAACAGGTCTGTAAGCAAAATAGCAACAACGGTTAATACAAAAGGTAAGAACTGGTCCCAGCCTTTTTTATAGAACTTTAAAAACAGCGATGGTTTTGCCAGTTTGTAACCGGTAAAGATCAGTATGGCGGCCAATGCCGACAACGGAATAAGATTAAGCACTACAGGGATAAATGCTACTGACAGCAACAACAGCATACCATGGAAAATGGTAGACATTTTTGTTTTGGCGCCGCCGTTGATATTAGCGGAAGTACGAACCACCACGGAAGTGATGGGCAACCCGCCAATTAAACCGGAAAGCATGTTACCAGCTCCCTGTGCCATTAACTCACGGTTGGTGGGGGTTACCCGTTGGTACGGGTCAAGGTCATCGGCTGCTTCTATATTCAATAAAGTTTCCAGACTGGCCACAATGGCTATGGTTATAGCGGTTGTCCAAACAACCGGATTCAGAATATGGCTGAAATCGGGAAATGTAAAGAATGAAATGAACCCATTGAATGAATCGGCCACCGGTATTTTTACCAGGTGCGATTCTTTAATAACCATCTCCGGAGCTACTGATCTGAATGACTCATTGATGAGCACCGCGATCACTACCACCACCAATGGACCGGGAACCAGTTTCAGGAACCTGGATTTGGGGGCAACGTATTTTTCCCAAACGATCATAAGCAGCAGGGAAACAATACCAACCAGCAGCGCTCCGGGTAACAGGTGTCTTAATGAACCAAACAGGGCGCTGAAGGTATTATCGCCGGCAGCCTGCGAAAAGGTTTCATCGCCGGGATAATCTTTATCGTAGCCCACCATATGTGGGAATTGTTTCAGGATCAATATAAGACCGATGGCTGCCAGCATACCTTTGATAACACTCGAAGGAATGTAGTCGCCCAGGATACCTGCTTTTAAAGCACCCAGAATGATCTGAAAAATACCACCCAGCACTACGGCCAGTAAAAAGGCTTCGAACACCTGTAATTTACCAATGGCCACTACTACAATGGCCGTTAAACCGGCTGCGGGTCCGCTAACACTTAACTGGGAACCGCTTAATGAGCCAATAACAATACCGCCTATAATACCGGCAATAATACCAGAGAACAGGGGAGCTCCCGAACCCAATGCAATACCTAAACAGAGGGGCAGCGCTACCAGGAAAACTACTACAGAAGACGGGAAGTCGTATCGCAATGCGCTTGCGTACTGTTTAACTTTCTGAACCATATAAATTGTATTTATGAGAAGCACATGGCTTTCCCGGTTTGACAATAAGATACCAGGTTGAATACAAGGTTGGCATCTGGAAATGCGATCTTCAGCCAGATGTACAATTCATGTCACAAGCAATCAACCCCGATTTATCGGGGATAAAAAATTAAGCGATCAAATCAATTAAAAATGGGAAAATGTTAAGCTTCCGGAGGGGGTGAAAAGGATTCCGGGTGAAAGATGCAGAGTTTTTCAGCCTCATGAACTTTGTGCTGAAACAACATATTGACCCAATCCGGGTTTACCGGATTGTGATATTCGTGTATGAATTCTTCAGAAAGTGTAATGGGAGCGTCGGGCGATTTTTCATCGGGGCCGGCGGGGTTGTTGTTGCAATCACCGGAGTCTTCGTCACCATTTGTATCCACACAGGTAACCAGTGCCGAACCGGTGCTTTTTGATAAATACAAAAAATTGATACCGGTGATCCAGACCAACAGCAGCATCATGGCAATCGCCACAATCCTTTTGGTGGATGACACTGTATATTCTTTTTGTATTGTTTTTTTCATGATTACCGGTAACGATGCAAAAATAAGGTATCAAACCTCAGGTGACAAACGTTAAATTCCTTAACAATTGTAAGGTTAGTCCACAAAAATTATGCAATAAATACCATTTCGACAAACCGCCTGTAAATCTGTGTTCAAACTATATAAAAACCCCGCCTGTATACTATGGTTTACAAGCGGGGTTGAATATTGTTTGCAAATGCGAACCTTTAAATTTCTCCGGACCTTTCAGGCAGATGGTCGTATTCACCTTTAAACGCGTAATAGCCGAATATAATCAGGCCAATGGCAATTGGTATAAATATGATCACAAATACCGCCCATTGGATTATAGTATTGGCTACCGGGCTTTTTGCAATTTCACCGGCGGCAGTTTTAATAAGATAATATATAGCAACCGGCCCCAGCAGCATCCATACAATACCCAGCCATTTTTTTAATTGATTCATATGCTTGCTTTTAATATTATTTAATCGTTAACATCGGCATCTATGCGGTTAGAGATGTACACCGCGCCTATGAAAAAACATACCGCGCCAATGATAATAGTATACCACAAGCCCGATAATTTATCTGTTACATAAATAGTGGTGAGCAGGGTAGCGATAAAAGGTGTTAACCCGCCGAACACGCCATTGCCGATATGATAAGGCAGCGACATGGAAGTATACCTGATGCGGGTTGGGAACAGCTCTACCAGGAAGGCGGCAATAGGCCCATACACCATGGTCACATACAGGATGAGTACAAACATCCAGCCTACTATTTTTCGATAAGCCCAGGTATCGAGTTTTTTCTCATCGTACACGGTGGCTGTTTTTGTAACCGCAGCCCGCGTGGGGTCGGTCCACAAGGTGTCCTGTTTTATTTCATGAAACACGGCGCCATCGGTGTAATGCACTTCCCAGGTGCGCAACTGGATCGAATCGGTTTTACTCTTCGGCAGTAATACGGTCTTCTCACCCAAAAACTTCCGGTGTTCAGCCAGTTCGGTTTTGCCGGTTGGCTGTGTTATGTTGAGGAACTGTTTAAAGATGTATTGATAGGTGCATACAGCCAGCAGCATACCAATCAGCATGATCCATTTACGGCCAATTTTATCGCTCCAGCCACCAAATACCACAAAGAAGGGCGTAGCAAAAAGAATAGCCCAAATGATGATGGTACGTGACTGATCGAAATCTATACGACAAACAGTTTCCAAAAAACTTTGTGCATAAAACTGGCCGGTGTACCATACCACACCCTGGCCCATGGTGGCGCCAAACAAAGCCAGTAATACCATTTTGAGATTGGCCTTATGACCAAAGCTTTCTTTTAATGGATTAACAGATACTTTTCCTTCTGATTTTAGTTTGGCGAACAGGGGTGATTCGTTCATCCGCATCCGAATATAGATCGATACCACCACCAGCAGAATGGATGCCCAGAAGGGAATACGCCAGCCCCAATCGTTAAAGCGCTGAATGGAGGTAGTAAGATCGGCGGCCAGGTAGTGCCGGGTGATCAATATAACACCCAGTGAAAGAAATAAACCGAGGGTGGCGGTAGTTTGGATCCAGCTGGTATAATAGCCACGCCGGTGCGGGGGCGCGTGTTCCGCTACATAGGTAGCTGCGCCGCCATATTCACCGCCCAGTGCAAGGCCCTGTAACAAGCGTAACAGCAATACCAGCAGCGGGGCGGCAAAACCAATAGTGGCATAACCAGGAATTAAGCCAATGGCAAAAGTGGAACCACCCATTAGGATCAGGGTCAGCAGGAAAGTATATTTCCTACCGATCAGGTCGCCTAAGCGGCCAAATACCAGTGCGCCAAAAGGGCGAACTATAAAACCGGCTGCAAAGGTGGCCAGTGTTGAAAGAAGCGCAGCGGTTGGATTTGTTTTTGGGAAAAATTGTTCAGCAATAACGGTAGCCAGGCTACCAAAGATGTAAAAATCGTACCATTCAATTAAGGTGCCTACTGACGAGGCAGCAATCACCTGCCAGATTTTTTTTGATTCTGATGGTTGCGTCATATGGGAAGCGGGTTCTTTAAGCATAAATATAAGGCACAAGGTTCAAGATACAAGGCACAAGTTGAAAACAACAAACGATTGCCTGTAATTACTAACAGGTGTAAGGTAAAAAACATAAACTTTACGCTGTAAGCCGCAAGCTATGAGTCAATATAAAAGTGGAATAATTAAAAAATAGAACTAAGAACTCGGAATTAAGAACTGGTATTTTATTCGTAATTTGAAACCCTAAAATTAAAAGGGAACAGATTGTTATGTCATATCCTTATCAGATCAAAACAGCGGACCAATACAAAACGGCGTACGAAAAAAGTGTTAACGATCCCGAAGGCTTCTGGGCTGAAATAGCTGCCAGTTTTTACTGGCGTAAAAAATGGGATAAAGTGCTGGAGTGGGATTTTAAAACACCAACCATAAAATGGTTTGCCGGTGGTAAACTCAATATTACCGAAAACTGCATCGATCGTCACCTCGGCACCTTAGGTAATACGCCTGCTATTATTTGGGAACCCAACGATCCTGAAGAACATCACCGGGTGTTAACGTATCGCGACCTGCATGCCAAGGTTTGCCAGTTTGCCAATGTGCTTAAGAACAACGGCGTTAAAAAAGGCGACCGCGTTTGTATTTATATGGGCATGGTGCCTGAGCTGGCCATTGCAGTACTGGCCTGTGCACGCATTGGCGCTATACATTCTGTCGTATTTGGCGGATTCAGCGCGCAAAGCATTGCCGATCGTCTGCAGGATGCCAAAGCTGAATTTGTAGTTACCTGCGATGGAGCGTTCCGCGGTAATAAAGAAATTCCATTAAAAGGTGTAATTGACGATGCCCTGGTACAATGCCCCTTTGTAAAAAGGGTGATTGTTTTAACCAGAACACGCACACCGGTATCTATGATAAAAGGCCGCGACGTATGGTGGGAAGATGAGATCAAGATCGTGGAAACACAGGGCAACCCTGACTGTGTAGCCGAGGAAATGGATGCGGAAGACATGCTGTTTATTTTATACACCTCCGGTTCAACCGGTAAACCTAAAGGAGTAGTACATACTGTTGGCGGTTATATGGTGTATAGCAATTATAGTTTTGTAAATGTGTTTCAATACCAGCCGGGCGAGGTGCATTTCTGTACGGCAGACATCGGCTGGATAACCGGGCATAGTTATATTGTATATGGCCCATTAAGCGCCGGTGCTACTTCGCTGATGTTTGAAGGCGTGCCTACCTGGCCCGATGCCGGCAGGTTTTGGGAAATAGTAGATAAGTTCAAAGTAAATGTATTGTATACCGCGCCTACGGCTATTCGCTCTTTGATGGGCTTTGGGCTCGATCCATTGAAAGGCCGCAGCCTTACCTCCCTGAAAGTACTGGGGTCAGTAGGGGAACCCATCAATGAAGAAGCATGGCATTGGTTCGATGATAATATTGGAAAGAATAAATGTCCCATTGTTGATACCTGGTGGCAAACAGAAACCGGCGGCATTCTTATTTCCAACCTGGCTGGGGTAACACCGGCCAAACCCGCCCATGCCACCCTGCCTTTACCGGGCGTTCAGCCTGTGCTGGTAGATGAGAACGGGAAAGAGATCACCGGCAATTCAGTAAGCGGAAATCTTTGTATTAAATTCCCCTGGCCGGGCATCCTGCGTACCACGTATGGCGATCATGAACGTTGCCGCCTGAACTATTTTGCTACCTACGAAAACCTGTATTTCACCGGTGATGGTTGCCTGCGCGATGAAGCCGGCAATTATCGGATAACCGGCCGGGTAGATGATGTGCTGAACGTAAGCGGTCACCGCATTGGGACTGCCGAAGTGGAGAATGCCATTAACATGCACGCCGGCGTTGTAGAAAGCGCTGTAGTGGGTTATCCGCATGATATTAAAGGGCAGGGTATTTATGCCTTTGTAATTTACCAGGGAGCCCATGGCGGCGATGAAGCGCTTGGACGGAAAGATATTACCCAAACCGTTGCTCGCATTATAGGTGCCATTGCCAAACCCGATAAAATTCAATTTGTAAGCGGGTTGCCAAAAACAAGAAGCGGTAAGATCATGCGTCGCATCCTGCGCAAGATCGCCGAAGGCGAAGTTGATAAACTGGGTGATACCACTACTTTGCTGGATCCGGCAGTGGTGGAGGAAATTGCCAAAGGAAGATTGTAAGCAATAAATAGGAATTAATTAATATTCGTAAAGCCCCCCGATACATCGGGGGGCTTCGTGTTGCTATATACGATACTATATAGGTACTTATCCTGATGTGACAAAATACCATTTTACGGCTATTGCAAGTGCTGGGGCCTTACTATACATTTGCCCGTTTTACGACAAATGATCTTTACCTAAAATCTGATATAATAATTTAAACCTATGCTGAAGAAACAGATCCTTACTCTATGTACTCTTTTCACATTGGTGTTGGCTTGCTCTAAAAAGGACAAGGACGATTCACCTCCTGCAAATGCTGCTGTTAAAGCAATACAGGATTATCTTTCACAAACAGACAGTGTAAAAACCTTTGGCGCTTCGTTTCAGTCAGTAAAATTTGCTGACGCTGATGTGAGCGGGGGGCTTACCGTTTTTGCTCCTGTAGACTATGCTATTACCAGTTACAATCCCAATGGCCGGATAGAAGCTGCTTCCCTTACAGCAGATGAAGTAAAGGACCATGTGGTAAAAGGCATTATTAAAAAAAGCGACCTTACCAATGGTAAAAAACTGACTACCATAAGTGGAAAAGAGCTGTTGGTTACTGTTGACGGAGGTAACATCATGGTGAACGGAGCGCTTATTCTGAAAAGTAAAGAAGATGCATCGTTTGCGGTTTATAACCTGGACAACGTGCTTTGTAAAAAGCCAGGTAATGCCGAAATAACCGTGTTTGATGCCACGCAATGGTCAACTACCGATACCTTGGGTAAAGTAGCTGCGAATGCTGATGTTGCCCTGTACACCAGCCGTAAAGATTTTATAAACAACCCTACACAGCCTGCCTATACCGGTAAAACCGATGCCAATGGTAAAATAACTTTTACCAACCTGCCAGCTGGTACTTACTACCTGGTTACAAAAAAAGATGACAAGCTCAATTTTTTTGAACCGGCATTGATCAATGGTGAGCTGTTTGCTTATAAACCAATTGGCATTTTTCAAAATCAAAATCAGTTAAGTACATTACCACGTTTGGGGAGTCAGGGAGTTGGTGACTTTATTTTCCTGGATGCTAATTTCGATGGGATCGTTAATACAAACGATAAAACATGGGTACCTTTTGAAGTGGTAGTGGCCAGCAACAAAACGGTACAGGTAAAATCAATGGTCGGGTATCTGAAGAATCAGATCGCATTGCCATTTACCAGTAAAACGGATGCCCAACAATACCTTACCTCTGTATATCAGTCATTACTTGGCTGGCACCAGTTGCAGACAGTATTGGATGGTATGATGAGTGATGATGCCGATTGTAATACTTTACCTGATTTCTGTGCATTTGATAATTTTAGTTTTAATCCGGCAACCAGTAGCCAGATACTTCTCTTTTATCAAAATGGTTATAACTACATTGCTATGCTGAACAGGCTGATCAATAATGTTCCTGCCCTGAATCTGTCATCAGCAGAGACGAATGAGCTTGTTGGACAAGCCAAAGGTTTGCGTGGCTTTATATACTACGAACTGGCTACTTATTTTGGCGGGTTGCCTTTACAAACCGGTGGAACCGATTATAACCTGAGCCGTGCTCCTGTAGAAGCTACCTATGCCTTTATCAAGAATGATATTGGCGATGGCATCTCTCTTTTACCGGCCCGCTATGTTAATGCCGATCGTAACAAAATAAACGCCGATGCATGCCGCCTGTTGATGGCCCGTGTAGCCATGGCGCAAGGTGATTATACAAGAGCCAAACAATTCACCAACGATCTGATAGCAGGCGGTAACTATAATCTGATGCCGGCTGGCAGTATTTTTATCAGCGATGACAATATGGAGATCATCTGGAATATAGGATCTGGATTTATGACGGGTTATATTCCGTTTTTTAATGCAGGCAGCTCAAAAACTTTCTGTCCTGTTGGCCGCTTTACCGAAGTGTTGCTGATCAATACAGAAGCGCGGGTAAATCTAGGTGAACTCGATGCAACCTATGTAAATCTATTACAGGCTCGCAGCGGCGGGCAATCTGTTTCATTTAGTGATCCTGCCGGGGCAAGAGACGCTGTTCAGATGGTATGGAAAAGCGAAATGCCGCGCGAGGGACAACGATTTGCCAAACTGGTGAAATGGGGTAAAGCCGCTGCAATATTGGGTGCTAAAGGATACAAAGACTATAATGCTTTGTTGCCCATTCCAACTTCGGCGCTTGTAAGAAACCCAATGCTTACTCAAAATCCAGGATTCTAATGTTGTTTTAATAAACAGAATTCTGTCCACCAAAGGAGCAATTCTTTGGTGGATTTTTTTTGCTGAAAAATTGATGAAGAAGGGAAAAAGAAAACCCCACTGGCTGGAGTATGTGGGGTCTTCATAGAGACGGAAACATTGACCGTTTTCTAAAGCCAACGTCCTTTATGGATTGTTTTGTCTCACATATTAATGGTCCCGAAAAACGGAACTAGTTGCATATGCAATATACGGTCCAAATAGCAAACTAGGTTGGGCTAAACCCGCTAATAAATATCAACATGACAATAAAGTAACCCGGAATGTTGCTGCTGTCCCAAAAATAGAAGATAAACCAGTAATAGTACTATGCTGGTCTGCGTAAAAAGCCTTGCATATGCGTAGTGATAGACACCCGCCCACTGGGTGTTTACGAAACACATCAATGTTGTATATAATGAAATAGTTTTAACGCTGAATGATCACTTTGGTACCAATGGGCGTTACCTCATCCAGTTCATCGAGGTCTTCATTTTTTAATGCTACACAGCCATTGGTCCAGTTGGTAAAATCATCTACCACAAGGTCGTCATGTGGCCAGGTACCGTGTATGGCTATACCACCGCCAATTTTTGCGCTTTGCGGAATTATTCCTTTCGCTTTGCGGTCTTTGAATTTCGCATAGCTTTCTGCTGTAGGGTAATCCAGCATAAGCATCTTATGCCATTTCTGGTGAGGTCTTTTAGATAGTATTTTGAAGGTGCCTTCGGGTGTACGACGGTCGCCCTCGGTGAGTTTGTCGGAAAGATCTTTGTTGCCGAATACAACGGGATAAGTTGCATACCAGCCTTCTGCATCATACACCTTCAATTCATAATCAGATTTGTCAACGATCAAATACACGTCGCCCACAGGCTTCGATCTGAAAATATTCCTTTTAATAACCCTTCTTTCAATGGTTTTAAAAGCTGCTAATCCGGATACAACAATAACAATAAGGCCAGCTATAAGCCATTTAGATTTCATAAGTAAACCTGGTTTTAAGCGTAAAGACCAAGCAATGATTAATGGGTTTAAACCTGAATGAAAGATATTTCACCAATCACAACGGCATTGGTACCCATTTATTTTTTTTGCAGGGTCTTTTAACACAATTTTTTTCTGATTTTCGGATCGCAAAAATAGGGCCATTGAAAATCAAATAAAAAAAACGTCCTGATAAAAGTCAGGACGTTTTGCAGATCATGGCTATGTTACTTACTGTTATCAGTTGCTTAAACGCAATCCAAAGTTGTAGGGGCGCTGGTCGAGGCCTTTCGCAAACATGCTTTCTGTCGCATACGAACCGTATAATTTTACCGGGCCCAAAGCTAATTCAGCTATATAAGACAGTTTCCATTGCCTTAAATCAAAATCGTCGTGTTCTTTTTCTTTGCCATCGGTGTTGGTGATGGTTTTTTGCCGGCTCGAATACAGGTAGCCGGCGCTGGCACCTACGCTTAACCCAAATCCATGTTTACGATGTGGGGTAAAATTGAAGTTGAGCATAAGCGGAATGGTTACATAATCGGCGGCCAGTTTATTTTTTGAGTAGTTCCGCGTATTATCCAGCACCACCACGGTAGGGTTGGTTTGATACAGGATCGGGTCATCGTAGCGGTAATTGTTTAATTCTATCCCCAGGCCGTATTTAAGGTTTACAATGCCTTTAACGATATTCAGCTTTTGCATAAAGGCCCAGATGCTTACGTTCACTGATTTGCCGCTGCGTAATTTGAATTGGTCTTTGCCAAGACCGGGAGCGAACCCGTCGGGCCCCTGTATGGCGCTGCTTTTATAATCGGTTTGGTCGTTGTAGTTGGCAAAACCCAGGTCTATGATACACCAGTTGGTGCTTATGCGCGAAGGTTTGTGATCGCGGTGGTATGTTCTGACGTTACTGCTGTCGTTATTGTTGTTGCCTTTGTGTTTTTTAATAATGATCATCCCGCCTACACGAATGGTATCATTTTCATTATCGTTCCCTTTTGCGGTGGAATCGGTTTGGGCCAGGCCGGTTAAGCACATACTAATCCCTATCAGGAGTATAATTACCTGTTTCATCTTTGCTGATTTAACTATTTTAATTGTATTATTTTATGGCAAACTCAAGGTTGGCTATGCGGATGCCTGCCTTGCCATTATCATCGGGGCTGGTTACTTTATCAACAACCCGTGATACTTTTCTAAAAAAACCTCTTAATGGTGTTTTATTCACCGATGCTGTCAATACAGCTGTTTGTGAATGCACTGGTTCTTCATCTGGTTCTACGGTTGCTGTTTGGAGAGCTATTGATTGGCGTACCGTGTTAGTAATGACAGTGCCTTCCACTTCAGGCCGCTCATACAATTTGCCAACAGCTACATCAACCGTACTGGCGGATAAGGATTTTTCATTGTTGCCTGCAGGAACTTCTTCCGGTTGTTGTTCTACTTGTTGTACGTATAACGCTGACTGAATGTTACCTGGTTTTGAAATATTTTTCCTGCTCTCCTTTACAATATCATTGTTTTCCCGCTGGGGAGCTACAGCCACATCGGCTTGTGGGGACTTGCTGTCGATAACTACTGATGGCTGCGGTTGCGCTGTTGGTTTTGTTGTTGGCGCTGTCACCACGTCGTTTTTATCAGCCACAAAGTGCGTGGAAGCATAAAAGAGCACACTGCCCATAGTGAGTAGTACAACGGCTGCAGCCGTAAAGCGGTACCAGGAGAATACGATCACCCTGGCATCATCTTCTTCTGAACGATACAGGTAAGATTTATCAGGGAAGGTGAGCGCGTTATCGGGCACCAGTTTCACCTGCTGTATCAATTCAAAGTCTGCCTGGTATTGTGGATGTTTATATACAAACTGTTCAACTTTATCTTTTTCCTCATTGGTTAATTCATCATCACCGTATAAAACAAAATACTCCTCACAGTTGCGCTCATTGATGTCATTGGTAACCGTATGTTTAAACAGGCTTTCTTTTTGGTCAAAAACAATGCCTTCATCGGGCCGCAGTACCGACTGCTGCAACATCACCAGCTCTTCTTCAAGGTCGGGATTTTGTTGTATGAACTGTTCCACTGCCATGCGTTCATTTGCATGCAGCTCCTCATCTATATACATTACGAAATACGCTTCGTAGTTGTCACGGGTAATTTCAACTTCCTGGCCGCCTCCGGTGGGGAAGTTGAAATCAGCTGTTCTTATATGGTAACAGTTAAATGACATTTTCTGGTTTTACCAAATAGTTCTTTAATTGAATCCGGGCGCGGTGAAGATACACTTTTACCTGGCTTTCGTTCAATCCGGTAATTTGTCCGATCTCTTCATACGAATACCCCTCATAGTCTTTCAGTAATACGAGTGAACGTTGTGTTTCGTTCAGCCGGCTTAAGGCTTCTTCCAGAATTTTACGGGTATTGTACATGGGTTTGTCCAGCACCTGTGTTTCTTCTTTGAACTCATCGCGTAACTGCACCCGTTTGGCTTTACGCAAATGATCGATCATTTGGTTATAAGCAACCGTAAACAGAAAACTTTTGCATTTGGCATTGTCCACATCAGCCCGGTTCCGCCACATTTTTTCGAACGCAGCCTGCACAACATCCCGGGCATCCTCTTCATGACGAAGATTTTTAAGGATGAACCGGTATACGTTGTCCGCATACTCAGCTACGCATTGATTATACTCTTTCTCGGTCATAAGCAGAACCTGTCTGTTATTCTGTTAGTGTAAAGGTGGTACGAACCGGGGCGTTAAAAAGTTACAGGGAATTTAAAAGAAAATGGAAAAAAAGATCCCCCCGGCTCAGCCGGAGGGATCTCCCTATAGAAATGTTGATTGTCATAAGTTAAAATTGAGCATTTGCTGCTATAGCCCGGCTCAGCGATTCCCAGATCAAAAAATCGGTCTGGCTGCTGCTTTTATTGGTATTGCTGTTACAGCAATCCTTGACTGATTTCAGGCATTCCCGGCTAACGGGTTTTTTAGAGGTATGCGTTGTGGCAAAAACAAATATTCCAGCCAAAGCCACCAATAGTATGAGGGTTGAACGGATAAAGGTTTTCTTCCACATAATGCATCGTTTTGTATTATAAGACGAAGTTATGGGGGTTTTGTTACAGTTTTTTTAATAAAAAGTTAGAATTACCACAAAGTGGTATGTTGTTTTTCCCAGTTGAAAAAATTAAGTTATACGATTTGAATGAATTAGGCCGTTGCTGTTGAAACAGTGATGTGGGGAAAAATTTCCGGGCACCGGTGCCATTTTGCTGCGCCTCACATTGACTATTATTACATTTGTGGCATTACAAAAAACTACATGCTCCATGAATGAAAAATTAGTAAAACGCCTGGCCGATGAGCTGACCGAGATAAAGGCAGCCGGTTTGTTTAAGACAGAGCGTATAATTGAGTCGCCACAGGGCGCTGAGATCACAGTGAATGGTAAAACGGTGCTTAATTTCTGCGCTAACAACTATCTGGGCTTATCATCGCACCCCAAAGTAACTGAAGCCGCCAAGAAGTATGTTGATCTCCGGGGATACGGGATGAGCAGCGTGCGGTTTATTTGCGGAACCCAGGACATTCATAAAGAACTGGAACAAAAGATATCAGCCTTTTTGGGTACTGAGGACACAATTCTGTATGTAGCAGCCTTCGATGCTAACGGGGGTGTGTTTGAACCGCTTTATAATGAGCAGGATGCTATTATCTCCGATGAGCTGAACCACGCCTCCATCATCGACGGGGTGCGTTTGTGTAAGGCCCAGCGGCTCCGTTATAAACATAATAACATGGCCGACCTGGAGGAGAAACTGAAAGAGTCACAATCGTGCCGTAACCGCGTTATTGTTACCGACGGTTCGTTTAGCATGGATGGCACCATCGCCCAACTGGATGCTATTGTTGCACTGGCGGAAAAATATGATGCGGCCGTTATGATCGATGAAAGCCATTCAAGCGGCTTTTTGGGAAAAACGGGCCGTGGTACACATGAATACCGGGGGGTAATGGGAAAAATTGATATCATCACCGGCACCCTGGGTAAAGCCCTGGGCGGCGCATCGGGTGGTTTTACCAGCGGACGTAAAGAAGTGATTGAGATGCTGCGGCAGCGTTCGCGCCCTTATTTGTTCTCCAATACACTGGCGCCGGGCATTGTAGGGGCCTCTATTGCGGTGCTGGACCTGTTGAGCGAAACCACTGAATTGCGCGATAAATTAGAATACAATACCAAATACTTCCGCAGTAAAATGACGGAGGCCGGCTTCGACATAAAACCCGGCGACCATCCTATAGTGCCTATTATGCTGTATGATGCCGTTATAGCCCAGAACTTTGCAGCCCGCCTGCTCGATGAAGGGATTTATGTGATTGGCTTCTTTTATCCCGTGGTGGCCAAAGGACAGGCGCGTATTCGCGTGCAATTGAGCGCAGCCCACGAACAGCAGCACCTGGATAAAGCTATTGCAGCCTTTGCAAAGATCGGTAAGGAGCTGGGTGTGCTGAAGACAACCGAGAAGGTTAATTAGTTAACAAGTTAACAGGATAATACAAGTCCGGGAGGAGCTTATACATACAGCACCTTCCGGACTTTACATTTGTGTTCACCCTATTTAGCTGCGATCATACTTATTTCCACATTCACATTCCGGGGCAGGCCTTTAACGGCTACGGTTTCCCGGGCCGGGTAATTACCGGTAAAATATTTACCATACACTTCGTTCACGGCAGTAAAATGCGACATATCACTCAGGAAAATGGTTGTCTTTACAATGTGACTGAAGTCGTAACCCGCTTCGGTTAAAACGGCCTGGAGGTTCTTCATTACCTGATCGGTTTCACCGGCTACATCGGTAGCTTCCACTGTGCCGGTGGCAGGATTGATAGGCACCTGGCCTGAAATGAATAACAGATTTCCGGCCTGTACAGCCTGGCTATATGGGCCAATGGGAGCTGGCGCCTGGGTGGTGGTAATTATTGTTTTTTGCATGTTTCAAAGATAAGGGCCGTCTGCCTTCTGCCGTCTGCCTTTTCTTCCTTTCTTTGCGGATAAATTCAGAAAGCCCATGACAGTGGCCATTTTAGCCGACGCTATACTAAAACAGGAATTATTGACCAAAAAGCTGCCGGATGCCATAACGGTGGTTTGGGTTGACTCGGTTCGTTCATTGACCATTGCAGATGCCGATGTATACATAGACCTGTTATTTGAACAGGACGTGGAAAGAACGCAACAGTTGAAACGGTTGTTGCCAAAACCAGTAATGATCAATGCCGTGCCCTGGACAACCAAAAAAACTGGCGCCGATTTTATTCGCATAAATGCCTGGCCGGGTTTATTACAGCGGCCAGTAACCGAAGTGGCGTTGCCTGCCAGGATAAATGAGGCTTCCATAAAAGCCATCTTTGAACAGCTGCAATGGCAATATGTGCTGACGCCCGATATTCCGGGTATGATCACTGCCAGGATATTGGCCGCCATCATCAATGAAGCGTATTATACTTTGGGCGCAGCAGTAAGCACAAGAGAAGAAATTGATATTGCCATGAGGCTGGGCACCAGCTACCCGTATGGTCCGTTTGAATGGAGCGAAAAAATAGGGTTGAAGCGGGTGTATGAACTATTGGTTGAATTAAGCAGTGAGGATAAACGTTATATGCCTGCGGCTGAATTAACAAAGGCAGTAGGCAGTGGGCAGTAGGCAGTGGAGGAAGGCGGAGGGCAGAAGGCAGAGGGCAGAAAGACAATACAGCTCACGATTTTGCTTTAACCCTGTATTTGCTTACGGCTTAAAGCTTATAGCTTACAGCTTGTATTTAAAACCAGGAAGTAATTTTTTATAAACAGATCATGATATTAAGCATAGATACAGCTACAGATCAGGCAAGTGTAACCATAGCAGAAAACGGAGTTGTAATAGGGACGCTCACTAACGATAATCAGAAGGACCATGCAGCCTGGATACAAATGGCCATTAACGACTTATTACAGCAAAAAGGGATTGCCATGCAGCAGCTTCAGGCCATAGCCATAACTGCCGGACCTGGCTCCTATACTGGCTTACGTGTAGGTATGGCAACAGCCAAAGGATTGTGTTTTGCACTACAAATACCGCTCATAACAATTAATACGTTGCAGGCAATGGCTTATGCAGTCATCGATCAACTGGGTAGTAAAGTGGCGCATATGGAGCCACCGCTGTGTTATTGCCCAATGATAGATGCCCGTCGTATGGAAGTGTTTACTGCAGTGTATGATGAGCAGTTACAGGAAATCATAAGCCCTAAAGCGATGATACTTGATGAATTAAGTTTTAAAGAAGAGTTAAATGATCGATCGCTCATATGCTTTGGAAATGGCAGTTTTAAGTGGGAAAATGTGAACAGGTATCCTAACGTTCTATTTATAAGTGAAAAAATAGATATTGCTAAATCGCTTGCTAAACTAGCCGCCAGCTTGCATTTGATGCAGAATTTTGCCAACTTGGCGTACACTGAACCCGTTTATCTAAAAGAATTTTACACTTATATCAAAAAATGACCAAATGAAACTTTTATCCTCCTTTCATCCCTAGCATATCAAAATTCTTGTAAATTTGATCTTTAGCGTTATCCTATTAAATATCTTAAAAGCTCTGATGTGCACATGAACGTAACAACCAATTACTCCATGGTCTTAAATGCAGATGGTGGGGATGGTGAATCGGTAAAAGTTGACTTCCTGAACCTGAAAAAGGCTGCGATGATACTTCGCGCCTTGAACCACAAGCTGCGTCAACAGATCGTCAAACTAATCGATGAGAACAAGCGTCTTACCGTGACGGAGATCTATGTACGTCTACGGTTGGAACAGTCCGTTGCTTCCCAGCACCTCGCTATTTTACGTAGAGCAGGTATCGTGAAAACTGACCGGGATGGTAAATTCATTTACTATTCTGTTAACAGCTCACGGGTTGCTCATATCATGAAATGCGTGGACGACCTCAACATCTGATAAGACGGAGACATCAAATTTGTAAAACAGGTAACCTGTAGCTCAAAAGGCTACGGGTTAACTTGTTATGGTATACCTTTGCACCAAAATAAGACTACATGTTTATAAAGCAACTGTATACCGGCTGTTTAAGTGAAGCAGCCTATTACATTGAAAGTGATGGTGTTGCGGCTATAGTTGACCCCCTTAGGGACATTGACAGTTATGTTCAGCTTGCCCGGGAACGGAATGCTGAGATCAAATACATCTTTGAAACCCATTTTCACGCCGATTTTGTAAGCGGCCACCTCGATCTGCAAAAAGCTACCGGTGCGCCCATTGTTTACGGTCCTAAAACAGAAACCAATTTCCCCATACACCTGGCAAAAGACGGAGAAAGCTTTCCATTAGGCAAGGCGTCTATCGAAGTATTGCATACGCCCGGCCATACCATTGAAAGCACCTGTTACCTGCTGCACGATGAAACCGGTAAAGCCCAGGCGGTATTTACCGGCGATACCCTTTTTGTAGGTGAAGTTGGCCGACCCGACCTTAGCAGCGGCAATTTAGACAAGTACGACCTGGCTTCTATGCTGTTTGATTCCTTAAGCCAAAAGATCGCCACGTTGCCCGATGATGTAATTGTATACCCGGCCCATGGCCCTGGGAGCAATTGTGGTAAGAACCTGGGACCCGGCACTTCAAGCACCATAGGGGAGGAAAAGCAAAATAACTATGCCCTGCAGCCCCAAACGAAAGACGAGTTCATAAAGGCCGTATTAGCCGATTTACCGGCCGCTCCCTCGTACTTCCCCATCAATGCAAAAATCAATAAAGAGGGCTACGATAGCCTTGAGAAGATCTTAGAGACGGCGCTAACTCCTTTGAGCGTGGCCGATCTTAAGAAGTGGCTGACCAATGAAGACAATATCCTGCTCGATACCAGAAGCGCCGGTGAATTTACCAAAGGCTTTGTACCCGGTTCTATCAGCATCGGTTTAGAAGGCCGCTTTGCCGAATGGGCCGGAAGTTTATTGCCATTCGATAAACCCATTGTGCTGGTAACTGATGAAGGACAGGAAAAAGAAAGCGTGGTGCGGTTAGCACGTGTTGGTTTTTCGCAAATACATGGTTACCTGGCCGGTGGAGTAGAAGCCTGGCGCAATGCCGGTGAAGAAGTAGACCTCATCATAGATGTAGAAGCAGATGAATTGGCTATGGACCTGCCTTACGATGATCACCTGGTCCCGGTAGACGTACGGCGCGAAACCGAATTTGCAGATGGTCATATCCGCGGTGCCGTGAACATTCCTTTAAATGAACTGACCGATCCCGGTTCTATGGCCAATATTGAAGAGAACCAGAATTTATACGTCTATTGCGGCAGTGGTTACCGTAGTGTAATTGCAGCGTCGTTGATGAAGCGGCAGGGCATTCACAACCTGCGAAATGTATTGGGCGGTTTCAATGCCATTCGTTTACAGCAAGGCATTGAAATAGTGAAAGATAGTAGTGTATTAAACTAGTTGAACCATAGTATGTCAGTCAAAAAAGCGAAATGAGTCAGCCCTACTACTGACTCATTTCACTACTGACTAACATAACTGATTTGTCTGAAGCTATACGTGTACAATATTATTCTTGATGGCAAATAATACCAGGCCTACCCTGCTTTTAACATTCAACTTTTCAAATAAAGCGTCGCGATAGCCGTCGATAGTGCGGGCGCTAAGGAACATTTTTTCTGCTATTTCCTTATAGGTCATTTCCGAGCAAACGAATTTCAGAAAATCAATTTCACGTGCGTTCAGTGAAACAATGCTTTTTAGTGCTTCATCAGATTCATCTAATTGACTAACAGCATGAATGAGTTTACCGGTGATCAACTCTGAGTAAAAAAAACCTTTTCGCAAAAGCGAATCGAGCACCCGTCGAAACTGCAGGGGGTCAATATCTTTCAATATATAACCTTTACTGCCGTTTCTCATCATCCTGATGATCGAATGCTCGTTATCGTACTGCGATAAGGCAAGGATCTTGATACCGGGATAATTACGTTTTAGCCAAAGGGCTGTTTCGTAACCATCTCTTTCCGGCATGGTGATGTCTTGTACAACAACTTCCTGTAAGTACCTGGGTTGTAATTGTTTGATAAAATCTTTTCCATTGTTGGCCTCAAAAAGAATAGCGTAGGTTTCGAGGCCCCGGATTAGATTGGCAAGTCCGTTGCGTAGCAGAATGTGGTCATTTACAACAGCCACGCTTGCATTAGTCTTAAGCATAATGGTTAAGGGTTTAATGTGAGGAAAAGGGTAGGGCAAGAATTCCTGTAGTTGCTATTGATGGGATACTGGTAAGATTCAATTGTGCACTGACTAATCAGGCCCAGCTCTGCTTTTCCGGGACCTTAACCAAAATTAATATATTCATTTTTATCCTGCAATGTTAAATCTGCTCATTTACCCTATTCGTTATTGTTACTGTTATAACCCTAAACAGAAATTGATCAGGATTAAGAGTTATGCTGTTTCTTCCTGATGAACGTTAGTACTTAAAACTTTGCAACGTGAATTTTTTATTAATTCAGCAACGAATTGTAGTTGAAAAAACTGATCTTAATCATGAACTACCAATTTGTTGTATTCTTCTTTCCATTCGCGTTTCCAGCGGCGGTGGCTCCACAGCCACATATCGGGTTGTTGCCTGATAACATTTTCAAGGTACCGGGCATACCGTAAAGTAAGTTGTCCCTTGGGCAGGGAGGCGGGTTGGTCTTCAGCCAGCGTTAATACAACTTTGTAATAACCACGGCGTGGCTTTTCTATATTGGCGAATACAACCGGAATATTACCGGCATGTGCGCCGGTTTCGGGGCCATTGACAAATGGCGTGATCTTTCCGAAAAAGCTCAGCCAAAAACATTTATCCGGATTTGATGGCGCCTGATCGGCCACCAGTCCAATGCAGTATTGCTCGTGGCGCCAGTGCATCATAGACTTGCGCATTTCTGTAGCAGGTATTAAAACGGAACCGGATTTTGAGCGGATCTTTTTGAACAGGCGATCAAACGCCTGATTTTTAATGGGCATATACACTCCCAGGAAAGTATAATTAACTTCTTTAGCGCAGGCGAGGTTAGCCCATTCCCAATTAAAAGTGTGGCCCAGGTGCACCTGACAACTGCGCCCGGTTTTATGCAGGTCGTTCAACACTTCCCAATTTCCACTTACCCGTTTTTTTATATAGCTGTCACTGGCCGACACCATTTTAATGGTCTCGATGAAAGTATCGATAAAATTATGGTAGAATTTGCTGGCGATCTTTTTGCGTTCAGCCAACGTTTTTTCAGGAAACACCAATTGCAGGTTCTCCATAACCACCTGGCGGCGATAACCAAAAATGCGGTATACAAACAAATAAAGGCCATCTGACAAGAGATATAATACACGCAGGGGTAACAACGACACCAGGTACAATAAACCGTAAACTAGATAATACATGGGCTGCAAAGATACAATTACAGGTGTAAGCCTAAAGCTAAAAGCTTAAGACAAATACAGTTAACGTCTGTAATGGGCATTTTGTTTGAGCGTGAATCTTTATGCTTTCTTTTCCCCGTTTACCCAGTTCTTTGCTTCCTGCTCCACATGTTTCAACTCAACTTTAACCTTGAACTTGTTGCGCAGGTGACGGGCCAGGGCATCGGCTGCATACACGCTGCGGTGCTGGCCACCCGTACAGCCAAAACTTACACTAAGGCTGTCAAAACCACGACGAATATAATCTTCCACCGAGATGTCGACAATGTCGAACACGCTGTTCAGGAACTCCGTCATGCGGGTTTGTTGTTCCAGGTAATCCTTAACCCCTTTATCGCGACCAGTTTGTGATTTGAATTGGTCTATGCGGCCCGGATTTAAAATACCGCGGCAGTCAAATACATAGCCGCCACCGTTGCCGGATGGATCTCCGGGAATGCCTTTTTTGAAGGAAAAACTGTGCACCTTCACTACCAGCGGCGTTTCATCATCTGCAATTAATGGGGTGAACCGGTCGATGATCTCATCACTTACACACAGCTGTAACACTTTGCTGAATTCCGGTACGGCAATACCCAGACTTTGGTCGTTGATGAACGAGCGCAAATTTTTGAGGGCTTGTGGAATACTGGTCAGGAATTGTGCTTTGCGTTCAAACAACCCCCGGAAGCCATAAGCCCCCAGCACCTGTAACAGTCTGATGAGCACATACCCATTGTACTGGCTTTTGAACAGGTCGCGGTTAACCTGCTCATTTACTATGTGTTCAAAAGAGTTGATGTAATCGTTCAGCAGGCGGTCCTTCCAGTCATCGGGGAGGTTGGCGCGTGCCTGCCAGATGATACTGGCTACATCGTACTGCGGAGCACCCTGCATACCACCCTGGTAATCGATAAAGTGTACCGTATCATCAGACGATACCAGAATGTTGCGGCTTTGAAAGTCGCGGAACATAAAGTATTTATATTCTGTATGCGTGAGGTAAGTGCTCAACGCTTCAAAATCATCGATCAGTTTTTGCTTGTCGTATGGTTTACGCAACGCATCCAGGAAATAATATTTGAAGTACAGCAGGTCGGCCATAATAGCCTGTTTGCCAAATTCCTGGTTGGTAAGGCAGCGGGTATAATCGAGCCCCTCGTGGCCTTTTATCTGTAACAGGGCCAGTTGGTGCAGGCTCTTTTTAAAAAGATCATATATGTTATCGGTAAAGCCTTCTGCTTCGAGGCGGTTCAACAAAGAAACATCGCCAAAGTCCTGCTGCAGGTAAATGGTCTTATCATCTCCCAGCGCATAGATCTCCGGAACCGGAAGCTGTTGGTTATAAAAATGTTGGGAGAAATACAGGAAGGTTTCATTTTCTGGAATGTTATGGCCATGGGTGGCTATGGCAGTCCCTTTTGGGGCATGGATACGAAAATAACGCCTGTCTGAGCCGGATTGAGGTAGAATTTCTATACGTTCACAGGCAGCGCCGCTCCACTCGCTGTAGAGCTTATTGATTCCGTCGATTATTGATTGCATAGTGTTATTAGGTCGGTAAAAGTAAACTAATAACTGCTGGCCGGGTGCATAATACCGCATAAATTTTCCCCAAAGACAATACAGAAAGGGCCCGGGAATACACCCGGGCCCTTTCTACTTCATATCTGAATAAATGCTTAATCGTCGTCGCCGTCAGCTTCCTTGTTCAGCTTTACAAAAGCTGCCCGTTTGGGACCAGGGAAGGGAATGTTATCGCCTTTGAGGCCGTGCCATAATACAATGTTGAATTCCAGATCGGGCACGGCATCTTCTTTTTTCAGGTTGAACGCTTCAGACCGTTGCTGCCATTTATTCTGGGCCACGTTTTTCTCGTTCAGGTCAATGTTGGAAGACAGTGATTTGAACAGAGTTAAATCAGCAGTGGGGGTAAAACAACGGAACATAGGCGTAGCTGCCGCATCGTACTGGCTCATTGGCGGAATGCCCAGGATCAGTTCCATAGTGCGAAGCATAGAGGTAGTGGAATACATGGTATGATCAACATAGCGGCGTTTTACCAGGCCACCGGCAACATAAGCTGTGCTGCGGTGCGCATCCACATGGTCGGCACCATTTTGAGCATCGTCTTCAATTACAAACACGGCGCATTCTTTCCAAATGGGGCTTTGGCTCAGGTATTCTATAAACATACCTACGGCCAGGTCGTTATCGGCCACGTGCGCATAAGGCGTTGGCCGGCCTTTACGTAAACCTTCGGTATGGTCGTTCCCAAAACGAACTGAGTTGAAATGCGGCAGTTGATTATTGGCCAACAGGGAATCGAAATCTCTTTTCCACTGGTAAAAGCGAACGGTATCGCGGGTAGCCAGGTCCCAGCCGGTATAAGAAGCACAGAAGTGATCTTTTAAAACCGGGATGTTGGGTTTATAGTTATCGGCAAACTCGCCATAAGTACGATAGCTTACACCGGCCCGGTTGCAATGGTCCCAGAAAAAGCCTTTTTTATTGTTGGCAATCTCCCGGTTGCCTTCAGCCGAGTAAGTACCACCGCGGCCGCCATAGCTGGTGGGCCATGTTTTTTCGAGGTAGTCGGTAGCATAGCCGCCCATGGTCCAGTTATGACCATCGGCGCTTACTTCGCCATCAACATAAAAATTATCCAGCAGTACAAACTCTTTGGCGATGGCATGCAGGTTCGGCGTGATCTTTTCGCCAAACAAAACCAGTTTGGGATCGCCATTGCCGGTAGTGATATCGCCCAGCACCTGGTCGTACGTGCGGTTTTCCTTGATCACATAAAACACGTATTTAATAGGGGAGGCATCGCCTATTTTCATGGGAATGGGATTGCCTGGTTCACCCTGTGTTTGCAGTTCTTTTTCTTTGTTGTAAGGCGTATTGTCGTACACCATTTTTGAATAGCTGCTCATTTGTTGTTCAGACGGCTCGTCGATAATGCTCAACGTGCCTTTGAACAAACCGGCAATGTATTGTACGGCAGTGGGCTTTTTGCTATCGCCCTGTTGATAATTTACTTCTTCCTGGGTTTTAACCGGCTTGGGCCCATCGGGGTTGGCCAGGGAAGAAAAACCTTTGCCGTTGGCTACATATATTTTTTTGCCGATCACCTTTACACTTGTAGGGTACCAGCCGGTAGGAATAAATCCTTTTGATGAACTGGCTACCGGTTTGCTTACATCGAATACGGCCAGGCAGTTATTATCGGCATTGGCGATGTACAATGTTTTTTCATTGGCGCTTAATGCCAGTCCATTGGTGGTAGAACCATTGGGCGCATTGGGGTATAAAGCTGTATTGAACGTTTCAATTACTTTACGTTGTGCCACATCTATCACTGAAACCGAGTTGTCGTTGGCATTGGCAACATACAGTCTTTTGCCATTTTTGGTAAGACAGATCTCATTGGGATTGTCGCCTACTGCAATGGAATCGGTGATTGTTTTGCTGGCGGTATTGAACACCATTACTTTGTCGCCGCCCCACAGGGAGACGTACAGTTCGTTTTTATTGGGCGATAACTGGCAGGTATAGGCTTCAGCGGATAATTGTATCCGTTGTACTACTTTTTTTGCGGCCAGGTCAACAATGTACAGGCTGTTATTTTCCCGCGTTACTACGTACATCAATTTCTTTGCATCATCCAGTTCAATGCCGGCAGGCGCGATTTTAACGGGCCATTTGTCGCCCAGCCTGATGCTGTCGGCAGCCACCAGCTTTTTATCGGTGATGGCATATTGCAGGATCCAGTTGTCGTTTCCGCCGGAAGCATACAGGAATTTTTCATCGGCAGAAAACTTCAACCCATACCAGCTTTTGGGAATTATTTCGCTGTGCAATACCTGATCGGTCTTGGCATCGATGAGTTGTATGGATTGCACGCTTTGACCGTTGTTGGTAACTGCCAGGTATTTTTTGGAAGGTGATACAACCAGGTTCAATGGCAGATCGCCCAGTGGTAATGACCGGCCAACCGGTGTTAAATGCCATCCATTGGAAAGGGTAACCCGTTCATGCGTATTGGCATTATAGGGAGTTGGTTGTGCAATTGCTACAGAGGCACTAACTAATGAAATTAAAAAGGCTGCGAATGGGATTTTACTCATGTTCAATATCTAAAGAATAAAGATACTGTATTGAACCGGTGGCGGAGCGGGGTAATGATTTTTTAATATAATATGATGCTACCCGCCTACGCTAAAGCTTCGGCAGCACGAAGTCGGCGGGCGCAGCGCAAACGATTGCTTTGCTATTTACTGAATAACAATTCCGCTTCTGCCACCGAATCGGGTTTGCCTACATCAATAAATCGCGATCCGCTGTGATCGAACCCTTTTATAGTTTGGGTTCTGGCCAGATCGAGGTATACATCTACCATAGAGAATTTTCCTTCCTGCGATATCAATGAAAACAATTGTTTACTGATCACATGTATGCCACTGAATGCTTTGGGTAGGCAGGTGGCGTTTGTACGGGCTATTTTTTCCTCACCGGTTTTTATATTGCGCCAACCGCACAGGGTGCTGGCTTCATCGAATAAAAAATACCGGGAGGTGGTTCTGTTGGTTACTGCCAGTGTTGAAACCGGGTTTGTTTGCCGGTGAAAGGCAATGAGTTTACCCAGGTCCAGATTCGTTAATATATCTACATTGATCACAACAATAGTATCGGCAGTGAACAGGGGCGCTGCCTTTTTGAGGCCACCACCTGTTTCCAGTACTTCATCAGTTTCGTCGCTGATGGTGATGTGGCTGCCCCAGCCATTGTTTTTTTCAATAGCATCGACAATCTGGTCGGCAAAATGATGCACATTCACTACCACATTGGTAATGCCGTATTGTTGCAGGTACTCAACATTGTGCTGCAACAAACTTTTACCATGTACTACTGCCAATGCCTTGGGGTGTTTGTCGGTCCAGGGTTTGAACCGGGTACCCAGGCCGGCCGCGAAGATCATGCCTTGCAGATTGTTCATTGTTGACATCATTATAAAACAATATTCTGTACCAGCGTACTCTTGTACGGATAGTCGGTATTGAAATGCAATCCACGGCTTTCTTTGCGGAAGGCGGCGCATTTCACGATCAGGTACCCTACGGTGATCATATTACGCAGTTCGCAAAGCTGGGGCGATAAGGCGGTGGTTTGATACAGGGCTTCTGTTTCTTCCCACAACAGATCGAGGCGTTTGGCCGCCCGTTCCAACCTGATGTTGGTGCGCACTATCCCTACATAATCACTCATTACCTGTTGCAGCTCTTTTAAACTTTGGGTAATAAGGATCATTTCTTTTGGCTGGGTAGTGCCGGTGGCTTTCCAGTCAGGAATTAACTCCGCTTCTGTTGATCTTTCGATCGTTTTAATTTTTTCTGCCGCATCTACAAAACAACGATGGGCAAATACCATTGCTTCCAGCAACGAGTTACTGGCAAGCCGGTTGGCACCGTGTAAACCGGTACTGGCGCATTCGCCGGCTGCGTATAAGTTTTTTATAGAGGTGCGTCCCCATTCATCGGTTTTGATGCCACCACAGCTATAGTGTGCTGCAGGTGACACGGGTATATACTGGGTAGCTACATCGATGCCAATTGACTGGCATTTCTCATAAATGTTAGGGAAATGCTCAATGAATTTATCGGTGGGGATATGAGTAACGTCGAGGTACACATGTTCGGTACCGGTGATCTTCATTTCACTATCTATGGCGCGGGCTACAATATCGCGGGGAGCCAGGTCTTTACGCGGATCATAGCGTTCCATAAAGGCTTCGCCGTTCTTATTGCGTAAAATACCACCATCGCCCCGTACCGCTTCGGAGATCAAAAATGATTGTCCGCGTGCACCCGGTTCATACAGGGCAGTAGGGTGAAACTGGATGAACTCCATATTCTCGATACGACCCTTGGCGCGATACACCATGGCAATGCCATCGCCGGTTGCAATGCCTGGGTTGGTGGTTGAGCGATAAACCTGTCCGTTACCGCCACTGGCCAAAACAGTTATATTGGCCAGGATCTTTTCCATCTGGTTTGTTTTCAGGTTCAACACATACACCCCATAACATTCAATATGAGGGGTAGATTTAGTAACCAGGTAACCCAGGTGGTGTTGGGTAAGCAGGTCCACTACATAGCAGTGTTTTACGATCTCTATGTTGGACTGGTTTTGGGCTGCTTCCAACATGGCCCGTTCCATTTCGCGGCCCGTTACATCTTTATGGTGAAGGATGCGAAATTCGCTGTGACCGCCTTCTTTACCGAGTTTATAATCGCCATCAGACTCTTTATCGAATTGAGCGCCCCAGTCAATCAATTCCTGAATGCGGTCAACCCCTTCCTTTACCACAATTTCAACCACCTGTTTATTGCACAGGCCATCGCCGGCAATAAGGGTGTCTTCAATATGTTTATCGAAGCTGTCTTTTTCAAAATCCCATACACCGGCAATACCCCCCTGGGCGTATTTGGTATTGGTCTCATCTGCCTGTGTTTTGGTAATGACCAATACTTTTTTATCAGGGAAACGTTGTGCTGCCTTTAGTGCAAAAGTCAATCCGGCAATACCGGAGCCTATAACAAGAAAATCAGTTTGCATATTATTTCCTAAACCTCAAACCTAGTTAAAAATGCTTATTAATACAATGTTATACCGTTTGCTTAGTAGGTAATGGTATAAGCAAATTTCGATGGGTTCTCCAACAACTCAAGCAAATTGTATTTCATGGTCACTGTTTTTTTGTCGTCAGATAACTTAATGAGATCCTGGTTGCTGGATAACTTTACAGGACGGGGTAATTTAATGGTAGTGGTATACAGGATCTCCATGCCGGTACTGGTCAACTGTTTCAATTGTGCCATTTCGGGACGTTCAGTGAGCGCTTTGTATTTTGCCTCGTTTACCTTTTTTTCAATGGAACCGTTTTTAATGGTAACATCGTAAATGGCGGCAAAGTCGCCCATATCTGGTCCGTTAGGGGTGGGTGGTGCTGCCTGATCATCACCTTTGCCAAACATGCTTTTGAAAGCATTGGTTAACCCCTGGCTGCTGGTAGCTTTTCCACTCATCAACTGCTGCAGGCTGTTCAGGTTTTTATATGGAAAATTCAGATCCATTTTGAATACCTTTTCCTTGATATTCATCTGGAGTTTCATTTTACCATCTTTCAGCAACTCTTTTTGATCGGCGGGCATATCTTTAGCGGTGTCTACCATGCTTTTCCAGTAAATGGTTGTGTCAACCACTCTGTCGAGCCCTTCTTTTTTTAATTCTTCTTCACCAGCAAAGGTTTGCATCATATCTATCAGTTGACCCATATCCATTTTTTGAACATAAGTACCGGTGCCATCGGATTTGATCTCGATCTCCTCATTCACTTCATAGCAACTAACAAAAAAAACACAGATCGCTACGGTCAGGAAATATTTGAAAAACTTCTTCATTTACAGCTTATTTAAAGGCAAGTTAATCGTTTTCAGCCACTCCCGCCTGGTACCAAACCGTAAAAGTTTGTGAGCGGCTGGGTGTTAGCAGCTGCAGGCCCATGCCATTATTATAACAATCGGGTGCTGCACTTAGGTTTTCAACAGCTATGCTTTGGCGGTGTGGTGGGGTATAGATCTGGATATACGGATACAGGCTATTGGGAAAAATGGTAACATACACCGCATTAGCAGGATTGTATAGCACGGCTGCAGGTCTTTGGGCAACCGGTTTCACAACAAAACAATTGTCGAACTGGCGATCGCCGATAAGTATTCCTTCCATCAGCGTTTTTTCGGGAACGAGGGTTCCCGTAGGTATTAATTTTTCGTCGAACTCAACCATGGTCTCCGTGCTTACCTGCAGCTCATAATTATCGACAGGGCCGCCCAATGAAAAATAAGGATGCCAGCCGTCTGCCAGGGGTATCGACAGGCTATCGAGGTTTAGCACAATGGTTTCCAGCTGCAAAATGCTGCGGGGTAACAAGGTGTACCGTACTTCACAATTGTATTCGTAGGGATAACCGGGGTCTTCCCGTTTAAATTGATACCGGAGCGTTACACTGGCCTTGCTATCGTCGGCAAATTCATTTATTACCTTAAATGGTTTGTTGTAGAGCAGGCCATGGATGGCATTGCCATCGGTAAATTTGTTGGCAAACTCGAAATCTTCTTCTTCAAGCGTGTATTTTCCATCGCGCACCCGGCAAACAAAAGGTGATAGCTTGCTGCTTTTAAAGGAAACGGCCAATTCCTGCTGCACTTGTTCGTGGCTGGAGTAGTTGTCGATAATATTAAGGTGTTGGCCATTTACAGGAATTTGAAAGCTGTGCAACAGCGCGCCATATTCAGGTAGAACAGTAATGATTGTATTTGTTGCCTTATCTTGCAGCTTAACCAATGATAACCCGTTTTCAGTAACACGGGAAACGCTAAAACTCATAGGAATCAATTTAGGTACTACGGAAAATTTTTTAAAATTAATTCATCTAACGATATAGTAGCATGATTCAAAAAATACAACAGGCTTTTCGCGGGCGATTTAATAAAGAACCACTGGTCATTGGCGCCCCGGGCAGAGTAAACCTCATTGGTGAACACACCGACTACAACTATGGGTTTGTATTACCCGGCGCAGTGGATAAAAGGATCTACGTTGCCATTGCTCCCAATGAAACCAATACGGTAAATGTTTTTGCCAGTCAATTCAACGAGTCATATTCATTTTCTTTAGATATAACAGGCCCGCAAAAAGGTTGGATGAATTATTTGCTGGGCGTAAGCTATCATATTCAGCAGCAGGGAAAAAAGATCGGCGGGGTTGACCTGGTGATCGATGGCGATATTCCCGTAGGCGCCGGCATGAGCTCTTCTGCTGCCTTATGTTCTGCTTATGGTTTTGCACTAAATGAATTATTTAAGCTGGGACTGAGCCGGATGGACCTCGCTTTCATTGGTCAAAAAACCGAACACACGTTTGTTGGGGTGAAGTGTGGTATTATGGACCAGTTTGCCAGTTTACATGGAAAAAAAGGGCATGTGATGAAGCTTGATTGCCGCAGCCTGGAGTATGAATACATTCCTTTTGATTTTCCTGAGTACAAGATCGTACTGGTAAATAGTATGGTGAGCCATTCACTAGCCGGCAGTGAATACAATGTGCGCCGCCAGCAATGTGAAGAGGGGGTTGCTATTTTACAAAAGCATTATCCGGAAATTAAATCATTACGGGACGTAGAACCTGCGCAATTACTGCAACACCAGGACGAGTTACCACCCGTAGTGTTCGATCGTTGCTCATTTATAGTATATGAGAAAGAAAGATTGCTTAGAGGTTGTGATGCGTTAAAACAAAACGACCTGACCACTTTTGGTAAACTGATGTATGCCACGCATGAAGGACTGAGTAAAAAATATGCAGTGAGCTGTACCGAGTTGGATTTTCTCGCTGAATGTGCCCAGCATATTTCCGGTGTGGCCGGTGCCCGTATGATGGGTGGTGGTTTTGGTGGCTGTACTATTAATATTGTGCAGACTGATGCGGTAGATACCTTTACGCAAAAGATCCAGGCTGCATTTAACGGGCTGTTCAAAATAACGCCCGATGTATATGTGACGCAGATTGAAGGGGGAACGAATATATTGGCATAAAGTAACCGTGTCACGGTTCCAAATCGTGACACGGTTATAACGATCAGATATAAACCGGCAGGAGCCGCTTTTGGGCGCCTGGCCGGTTTTGTGTTTTTCCTGGCGATACCCCAATCTGGATCTCGGTCATATTCTTTTCAGGTTCTGCGAAATTTATGTTTAAGAACACTTCCCGGCACTCGTTGGTAATCGGTATATCGTGTTCGGCCAGCCGTTCCATAATTTGTGCATGACTGCCGGGCAATTGTTCCCAGGGGCCTTCATGCGGGAAAGTGATGGCCTTGAAAAAATCAAGCTCCTTTACCTGGAATCTGGATGAATGAAATGCTTTCCTGATCGGGACAGCTATTTCAAGCGTAAACCTGGTGTTGGCATTTCCATCCATTCCATAATAGATCCAATGCAGCGGACCATTGATAATACTTTTACGGCCTGCTTCTGCATAGAGTTCGGCCATAACCGGACCAAACTCATGTAATTGAGAAATGGTAGTTTGATGTATAGTGCTTAATACCGTTAAAGGCGGATAAGTTTTTATATGCATACAAATTACTTTTAAAGTGAATGAATAACCACGCTGCACTGTATTATAACGATTGGGAATGGTTCAATTGGACATGTTTTGCCCGAAACAGGAAAAAAGAGATATGAAGTAAGAAGTATGAGGTATGAAGAAAGAAGGCTACGCCAACGCTTCCTTTCCCCAGGCTACCCATTCTTCCCTGCTTGGGCCATACACCCCTGGAACTTTTAACCCGGCCATGCGCATCAGCACCGTCATTTGGCCACGGTGGTGAGCCTGGTGGGTGATCAATACCCAGAGCGAGAAACCATTTTTCCACGTAGCGCCATACATGTTTTGTTCTTCATCCAGTGTTTCATCGGTCCAATAGCTGATAAGAGCAGCTACCAGTTGGTCAGCGTATTTTTTATAATGTGTTACCAGTTCCTGAACAGTATTATAAGAAACGCTTTCTTCTCTTATCGGCAATCCCAGGTTGTGCGGCATTTCAGTTACTGTTTCAACAATATGATTGGCAAGTCGTCCCAGGGTGCGCCCACCGGGAATAGCAACGTGCAGCGATTCATCGGTTAAATTGCGGAAGATGTTTAAAGTGGCTTCGGTTTCTTCTTTCCAGCGGTCGAGAAAGTCATGAATAGTGCGTATCATCTGAATAATATTTATGTGTGAAGGTTGTTACCTCAAAGTAACACGCACTATGTGACAACAGTATGTCAGTAGGACCTACAAAAAAGTTGACATTATTTTAGCTTGATAAGAATGGACGGACTATTGCTCAACCGGCAGGTAGTGCAGGCGGATCTCCTCGGTAAGATCTTTCATCACATTATTCAGGGCCTCGGGCGATTCAATGGATACGTGATGGGTATACATCAGCAGCCAGCGACCGAAATACTCCAGCGAAGAGGTGACATAATACATAAGCACATGATCGTCTTTCACTTCTTCCCGCACATAGCCATAATAATATTTTTGATTACCGATGTGGCGGGCCGCCGTGCGGTTGAACCGGACACATACTTCCTGCAGTTCGGAATGATTGATCATGGTTTGCAGGTATTCCCGTAGGGAAGGGTGTGATTCCGGGTCAAAAGTATGATCGAGTATTTGCAATTGTTGTATGCGGCTCACCCTGAAATCGCGGTAGCCATTGCGCAGTTTGCACCAGCCGATGAGGTGCCAGGCCTGGCCATAATGACACAGACCGATGGGTTCCAGGCTTCGCTCCGTTACGGCATCTTCGCCCGACTGGTAACGGATGCGGATCTCTTTTTTATCGCCCAGCGCTTTTTGCAGTTCGGTGAGGTGGCGGCCTGCTGAATCATCGGCCGGCAAACGCGACAAAACCGCAATGTTGTCATTCAGCTGGTCCATGTGCTCTTTGTCGGAAGTACGGAGCACTGCTTTTATTTTGTATAGGGCCGCGTTGAAATGCTTTTTTATCGATTCGTCGGTCAGGTGCTCGGTGAGTTTAGAGCCTAACAACAGGGCAGAGGCTTCTTCCTGCGTGAACATAACCGGTGGAAGGCGATACCCTTCCATAATGGTATAGCCACTTCCTGCTTCGCCGATCACCGGCACGCCGCTTTCTTCCAATGCTTTAACATCGCGGTACACGGTACGTAAACTGATGTTAAAGCGATCGGCCACCTCCTGCGCCGTAACTCTTTTTTTACTTTGCAGGTGGGTTAGAATGGCATGTAGTCTATCGATCCTATTCAACTCCGTTGAAAGTTTTGTATTTGGGTCATTAAGTACCAGGTGAAAGGTAAAAGCCAAAAGGTGAAAGCCAATTACTATGTTGGCTTTGCTTTTAGCTTTAGCCTTTAGGCTTTAAGCTGTCTTCTCCACCCACGCGTTGTTTTCCTTCAACAAATTAATCAATTCTTCCACAGCAATGGCGCTGTCAACATTGCGTTTTACAACTTCTTTTCCTTTGTACAAAGTGATCTTGCCTACCCCACTGCCTACATAACCAAAATCGGCATCGGCCATTTCGCCTGGACCATTTACAATGCAACCCATAATGGCGATCTTAACGCCTTTCAGGTGATGGGTTACCGAACGGATCTTTGCAGTGGTTTCCTGCAGGTCGAAGAGGGTACGTCCGCAGGAAGGGCAGGAAATATATTCGGTTTTAGAAATGCGGGTACGGGTGGCCTGTAAAATGGAGAATGAGGTGTTGTTGATGAACTGGGGATTGTTCTTTGTTTCCAGGTAAGTACGGCCACTCACTTTCTGGTTCCGGATCCTTTCCGGTTCATTCATCAGCCAAATGCCGTCGCCCATTCCATCCAGCAGCAAAGCGCCGCTATCGGTTGAAAAATGGATCAGCTGTTCATCGATAGTAGTTTCATTACTTTCAACCGATAAAATAACAGGACACGTAATGCCCTGGTTCATCAGATCAATAACGTAACGCCTTACCGATGGCATGGCGTGTGGGTTGGATGAATATAAACACAACACTACGGTGTAATCCTCGCGAATTTCCTGTAACAGTTCCTGTGAAGCAGGTTCGTTCACATCTACTGCTACAAAGTTCAGCGTACCTGAATAATCGGTGCTTTTCAGGTATTCGGTCGATTGAAATAACGGATAATATTTCTCTTTGTCCGGTGCCTTTAACCAGGTAGAATGATCGCAAATTACCTTCAGCGTACCGGGTAATGCAAAATCCAGCACTTTTTTACCGGTATACAGGTAATCTGCTGCTGCATCGGCAATGGTGAATTTATCCGTTTCGGTGTTATAGGTATAGCCAATGGCCTGTAAGTCTTCATGGCGAATGGTAGCGGCTTTCATAAAGTCGGCCACCACTACGGGTACGTGTTTACCGCCGATATTCGATACGGTGTTGGTGTGTCGTCTTGTATATTCGAAAGGAGAATAAGGTATTTTGGGGATTGCTGAAATTCCTGATTCTTTATTGCCAATTGCTTCCTGTCGGGACGTGTAGCGTTTAACCAGGTCGCGGCAAACGGGAATTTCAAATTCGGGGTCTTCTGTTAAGGATACACGAATGGTATCGCCCAATCCATCTTCGAGCAGGGTGCCAATTCCAATGGCTGATTTTATTCTTCCGTCTTCCCCGTCACCGGCTTCTGTTACACCCAGGTGTAAAGGATAACATTCGCCAAACTCATCCATCATTACGTTTACCAGCAACCGGTACGCCTGAACCATTACCTGGGGATTGCTGGATTTCATACTGAGAATAATGTTATGATAACTTTCATTGCGGGCAATACGCAGGAACTCCATCGCGCTTTCTACCATGCCCATGGGGGTATCGCCATACCGGCTCATGATACGATCGCTGAGTGAACCGTGGTTGGTACCGATGCGCATGGCAGTACCATATTCTTTACAGATCTTCACCAGGGGCGTAAAGCGGTCGCGAATACGATCGATCTCCTCGGCGTATTCCAGATCGGTATAATCTATTTGTTCGAATTTCTTTTTGTCAACGTAGTTGCCCGGGTTCACCCTAACTTTTTCAATGATGCGGGCTGCTATTTCAGCGGCATTGGGGGTGAAGTGAATATCGGCTATCAGTGGGGTATTATACCCTCTTTTATGCAGCTCGTTCTTTATATTGAGTAAGTTTTCCGCTTCTTTTTTGCTGGGGGCTGTAATGCGCACCATTTCGGCACCGGCCTCTATACAACGGATACTTTGCTCTACCGTAGCGATGGTATCCATAGTATCAGTGGTGGTCATGGTTTGCACACGGATAGCGTTGAAGTTGCCCAACAGCAGGTCGCCAATTCGTACTTCACGGGTTGCCAGGCGTTTATATTCCGTCAATGAGTCGCAGTAAAGCTGCATTGTATAAATTCAGATTTAAGGTGATTGCCAGTTAATTACGGGCAAATGGACTGCAAAATTACGAAATCGTGAGCCGGCAAACGTGAAACGGGAAAGAATTAACCAAATGGAAAGGAAGGGGAGGCAATGGCAGAGGGCAGAGGGCAGAGGGCAGAGGGCAGAGGGCAGAGGCAGAGGGCAGAGGGCAGAGGGCAGAGGGCAGAAAAATTTGGGAGATCTAAGATAGCAAAGCAATTCCAAATGTCGCGCGCCCACTCACTACTCACTACTCACCACTCACTCTACCAGTCTTTTTCAGGTTGTGTTACCGAGCGGGCGCGGTTTTGCTGCATTTTTCGCTGAACATCCTGTTCTTTTTGTTCAAGCGATTTGAGGTATTGCTCGATCTTCTTTTTATCGAGCTTATTGTTCTCGGGCTTTTGTTTTTGTTGTTTTTGCTGCTGTTGTTTTTGCTGCTGCTGCTGCGATTGGTTTTGCTTTTTCTGCTCTGTCAGGGCTTTTTGCAGGTTGAAGCGGGCGTCTTCATCTGTGGGATCGAGTTTCAACGCATTCTTGTAGGCATCGATGCTTTCCTGCAGCTTTTGTTGTTTTGTTAAGGATACGCCCTTATTGTAAAAGCCTTTTTCCCGGTATTTATTTTCAGTGGTATTATCAATCAGTTCATCGTACGATTTTTCTGCATCGGGCATATTGCCGGTGCGGAAACGGGCATTAGCCAGGTTGTAGCGGGCGGTTACATTCTTCGGGTTCTGTTCTACCGCTTTTTGATAAGCAGGCATTGCCTTTTCAAACTGCCGTTTGTGATACAATTTATTCCCTTCCCGGATGGCAGCATTTTCATCCTGCGCTTTTACCAGTACGGGCAGCAATATCAACGATATATAGAGTAATTTTTTCAAGCGGCTTTTAATTTCCGTTCAGGTAAAAAGAATTCCAACAACAATAATAAAAGGGCAATGGCCAGGAACCATTGAAAATAACTTTTATAATCCCTGAATGAATTATCGTCCAGGATATTTGATTCAATAGTGCCTAATTGTCTGGTGATGGTGTTTACTGCGGCATCCACATCGTCCAGTTTCACATAAACGCCTTTGGTAACACCGGCCAGTTGTTGTAATTCGGTTTCATTTAATTTAGAAACAACGGTATTGCCGGCTGCATCTTTTTTATATTCATTGGTGGCAGGGTCCATAATGGGAGCACCTTCTGCTGAACCAATACCAATAGTATTGATCATTACACCATCCTGAGCCAGTTGTTGTGCCAGGGGAACAGCCTGGGGGTCGTGGTCTTCCCCATCGGTGATCAATACTATTGATTTAAACTTTCTTTCCTTGCTATTAAAAGCCGAATTACTGGCGCGTAGTGCTTCTGAGATCACAGTACCCTGGGTAGGCACTACTTCGGGACCAGCCTGTTGAATGTACATCCGGGCTGCACCATGATCGGTGGTTAAAGGCATTTGCAAATAGGCCCTGCCGGCAAACAGTACCAGGCCTACCCGGTCGTTGGGTAACTGGTCCATCAGTTTATACACGAGTTGACGGGCCCTTTCGAGGCGATTGGGTTTTATATCTTCGGCCAGCATGCTTTTACTGACATCGATGGCTACTACTACATCTACCCCTTTGCGTTGTACATTATCCAGAGCACCTGGCTTTTGCAAATTGGCTGCTGCTGCAATTACAGCGGCCAGCGCCACGGCGAAGAACAGGAATTTCAGTAAAAAATTAGTGGGCGAGTAATTGGCAATAAGCGCCTGTACCAGGTTGAGATCTCCTATTTTTTTGATAGTATTCTTTTTCCAGCGCATCAACTGAAAATACAATGCTACCAATAAGGGGATGGTGGCCAGGGCTATCAGGTATTCGGTATGTTGAAAACGAAACACAGGTAATGTGAAATTTGAAAATGTTAAATCAGGAATGCAACAATTAAACCAAATTACTAATTATTACAAATTAAGTACTTACGCGCTATTTATTTAGTTAAAATACATCGTATAATCAACAAATGTAACGTGTTGGCTAAAAAGAAAGCCCTCCCGATGCATCAGGAGGGCTTATACCTAATAATTTATTGTGTAGGGGTGCTACTTTTTGCCTTCAAAGAAACCGTATTCTTTCAGGATCTGTTTCAACAGGTTTACCCTGATAGATTTGAAATCTACATTGGGGTCGGGTGATTCTACCTGCAGGGCAAAAAAGTAGGGGTGTTTGTTTTCTTCTATCCAGCCAACGATCCAGCCGATCTGGTTGCCCTGGGGTGTAGTGTTCCAACCGGTTTTATAACTCAGTTTGTAATTGGAGTTGCTTTCCCACAGCATCATGCTGCGTACAATGCGTTGCGATCTCTTTTGAAAAGGCAGCTGGTCGAAATATAATTTCTTTACCAGTCCTAATTCTTCATCGGCGGTTACTTTGGCCGAGTTGTCGAGCCAGAAGGTATCGAGGTTGTTTTTTAATTTGAATGTATCATAGCGGCGTGCATACCCCAGGGTATCTAACCAGTGTTGCATTTTGGGTTGGCCAATGCGGCGGGCCAGTTGCTGGTACCATGGTGGACAGGAAATGCGGAAGGCATCCCACATGGTCATATCGCGGTTGCACTCGGTACGTCGGCGGTTAACGCTGTCCCATTTTATAATGGTGTTGGTATCTCCCACAATTCCTTCTTCCAAACCAATAAGGGAGTTCACGATCTTGAAGGTAGAAGCGGGGGTATATACACTGTCGCTGAACCGGGGCAGGTTGTAAATGGTAAAATGTCCCTGTCCATTATCGAAAAGGCCAAAGCAGCCGGTAACTTTATTTTGGTCGAAATATTTTTTCAGGCTGTTATCAACGGTAACATTATTGGGTGAGCAGGCAGCTAGGGCTACGGTAAACATGACGCCGGCTGTAATCCATTTAAGCATAGTGGAAATTTGCGCAAAAGTAATGGAAAAAAAGCCGTAAGCAGTAAGCTTTAAGCCGTAAGCCGAAAACCTTGCGCGGCCATCAGCATTGTATTTGCTTAAAGCTTGGGGCTTATAGCTTACCGCTATTTCGGGAGCCCATATTTATTGATCAAAGCCAGTAGCACCCCGTTTGTCCAGCCGAAGCCGTCCTGGGAGGGATATTCGCCGCCGCCGGCTTCGAGGTTCAGGTCAATCACATTGTATTTTTCCATCATCCTGCCGGTTCTTTTAAACACATCTACATTCAGTTTGATCCAGCGTTCGGCAATGTCACGGGCCAGTTCACGCTGGCCGCAACGATCGAGGCCCCAGATGGTCATCCATTCCAACGGCGCCCAGCCATTGGGGGCATCCCACTGCTGACCGGTATTGAATGGCGAAGCCGTTATGCCACCGGGTTGTAATAATTTTGATTTCACCTGTTCGGCAGCCTGTTTGGCCAGCAGGCTCATATAATCCAGGTTTTTGGTGTACAGGCAAAAGGGATACATGCCTGCGGGGGTAACCACATCAGAGATCTTATGTGTTTTGAAATTATAGTCGGTATAATATTTCAGGGTTTTGTTCCAGCAATATTTATCGATGGCCACTCTTCTTCTTTCGGCTCTGCGCGCATAATCGGCGGATGCCTGGGCATCATGTGCCATGAATTTGCATTTGGCCAGCACAATTTCCAACTCGTATAATAAACTGTTCAGGTCAACCGGTACCATATCGGTAACCATGATGGTCGTAAGGTTCTTTTTATCTTTAAACCAGCGGCTGCTGAAGTCGATGCCACTTTCGGCACCGGCGCGCAGGTGAGTATACATTTCTTTTTTATCACGGCCCGATCTCGCGGCAATTTCCACATCTTCTTTATATCCTTCCTGGCGGGGGAAAGGGTAGTCGTCCCAATAGCGGTTCAAAACAAGGGTGTCATTTAATTTAACCACCCTTCTGTATGCCTGTCCGGTTTTTAATTTGACGGCGCCATCCATCCAGAACTCGTATTCTTTTTCCAGCGCAGGCATAAACGTTAGGTAAGTGCTGTCGCTTTTGATATTGGCCAGCAGATCGACCATCAACGCAAAAAAGGGTGGTTGTGAGCGACTGAGGTAATAGGTTCTGTTGCCATTGGGAATGTGGCCGTAGATATCTATCATCCAGGCAAAGTTCTTTACCATGTTTTCGATCATTTCTCCTTCGCCGCTGGCCATAAGGCCTAACATGGTGAAATAGCTGTCCCAGTAATATACTTCCCTGAAGCGGCCACCGGGCACAATATATGGGTTGGGTAAGGCCAGTAGGGAACTACCGATGACAACCGTATCGGGGTCACGGCGCAGTACCCCCCAGAGGTTTTTGATGTGCATGACCACATCTTTTTCCTGGGTAATATAATTTAGCTGTGGGCTGTGCGGCAATTCAAAATTGTTCTGCACAAATTGTTTCAGATCGAATTTAGGCGTGCCTTTTTGCTGATTATAATCAGCAACTATGTTTTTGGGATTTTTCTTTGGCACACAGTCAACAAAAGTTTTCCCATCGGGAAATACTTTACTCATTTGTACATCGCGGAACAGATCGCCATATATTTTATCGGGTGTGGCCGGCTGTTGTGCAATTGTATTTACAAACTGCCAGCTGATCAGCAGGCACAGAAACAGTTTTTTCATCCTGAGCGCGTTTAATTACCAAATCCTATATCAAATGTAATAAATAAAAAACCGTTCCGAAGAATCGGAACGGTGACGTTTGACTTCTATTATGCTCGAGAAAAAGATTGGTCTGTTTTAAAACCGGCATCCCACGGTTATGTACAGTGAGCGGCCATCAGATGGCCAAATGCCGGGGTCGGGATAAAAGGTGGGCCTTTTGGTGAAATATTGTTTATCTGCAATATTATTAATGCCGCCTTTTAGCTGGTAATTGCTCAGGAAATGCACCGTTATACTCATATCCCACAAGCTATAACCCGGAACTGGTCCTTTTGATCCATTGGCTGCCGGGATGGGCGTGTTCAATGCGTCAGAATAAGTTTTGCTCACATAGCTGTATTGCAGCGAGGCACTCACGGTTTTATAACCGGCGCTGATGCCGTTACGGGTGATCCATTCAGGCACCACCTCCAGTTTATTGCCTTTAATATCGGTATTGCTGTTTCCCGTTGCCACCGTGCCTTTTGTATACCGGCCATTCATCCAGGAGGTAGAAGTAAATACCGAATACCGGAAGTTGGTACCAGTTACCGGCATCCATTCTGCGTATAGCTCCACGCCATCGGTAGCACTGTTACCGATGTTGGTTTTATAGTTATAATAATTGCCGGCATTGTCCTGCAAGATCAAACCGCCGATGCGATTGTTGTACGTAATATGGAAAACGGAGAGGTCGTAATTTATAATGCCCTTCCATTTACCGCTGAACCCTGCTTCGGCCGTATAACCTTTCGCATCCTTCAGGGCAGGATCAATTACCTCTAATGCAGAAGCCGGGATAACATCTTTAAAGATCATGGGCCGGTAAGCCTGGGTTATACCTGCGTACAGGCGGCTGTTCGCAAACCGGTATTGGGTACTTATGCCCCATAACGGAAAATGGTGATCGATGGATAGCGGTGTTTTATCGGCATTGTAATAAGCGATGTTGCCCGACATGCGGGTGGTGCCGCTTTCGTACCGGAAGCCGGGTGAAACAGAAAGGGCCGGTGTCAGGTACAACGTATTTTCTGCAAACACCGCAATGTTGTTGGTTTTATAATGGAGATCGCGGCCCCAGCCTGGTGTTATTAAGGTAAGGTCGTAATCGCTGGCGGTAGTGCCCTTACCTAATTGGGAACGGCGCATATGATTTGTCATCAGTTGTATGCCCCCGGCAAATGTGGATGACAGATTACCTATTCGAAAACGGTGGTTGATGCGTGCTTCATTGGTATAGCTGTGAAAGCGGTCAATATCAACCTGCCGCGGTTTATAATCATTGGTAACGTGGTCAATGGTGTCGAACGCATCGGCAAAGCCAATAAACTGTACGCTGTTGCGGGTACCGATAGCGGCAGAAGAGGTAAGTATCACCGTTGTTTGATTGTTTACATTCCAGTTAAGGGTAAGCGAGGGAATGTACATATCCGGACTGTACCAGTTTCGGTCGCGGTTCGACTGCCGGGGGTCCTGTGCAAACATGTCATCTGATAATGGTCCGGGCAGATGGTATTTGTATTTTGAATGGCCCAGTTCTGCCTTCAGGTATAAGTTTGCATTGAAATGGTATTGCAGGGAAGCAAACTGCGCGTCGGCGTTTGATTCGGAATTTTTTCGATAGCCATCGGCCACCCGTTTACTGAAGTAGGCATAATACGACCATTTACCAATGTGACCGCCAACTGCGTTATAGGTGCTGAACAACCCAAATGAACCTGCTGTGCTTAGGTTCTCAAAACTGAATGCTTTGCCACTGTCAGCGCTTTTGGTAACGTAGTTGATGAGCCCGCCGAACTGGGCGCCGTATTGTAAGGCCGCTGTGCCGCTGATCATCTCCACTTTTTCAATGGATTCCATGGGCGCACTGTAATGGCTGGCGGGATAACCATACATATCGGAATTTAAAAGCACACCGTTTTGCCGCACATTGTATTCCCAGCTGCGATGCGGATCGAGGCCACGGGTGGAGATATTTACCTGGTTGCCTGAGCCATCCATATCATACACAAAAACGCCGGGTATTTTGGCAAATAGTTCGCGGCCTATTTTGGTAGAAAGGTTTGAATTGGCATTGCTGATGTTGATAACCCCATTCTTTTTACCGGCCAGCAGCCGGCCTGCTTCCTCATCTGCCATTTGTTCAACCGGGTTCAACACATTCCGGTTAGAGTAAACCGTAACGCTGTGTAGGACCGTGATGCGTTTCGATGTGTCGGTAGTTTGCGTTTGCCCCATACAGTTGGCAAATAAGATAAAGGTCAATATGGTGAAAAAATACTTCATTCCATTTTTGTTAGGGTAGGTTTATTTAATTACCTGCACCGTCGGCTTTGCCCCGGTCCACTGCATAATCGCCCACTTTCTTACCAGTTTCCAACCCCACTTCGCAATCGGCCCGGTAGTGTATACCTGCATACATTCTCGACAAAGAAGCTTCCCGCGCCAGGGCATCGTAGGTTGCTGACTGGTCCGGAATTATATATGAAAGAATGGTAGCAGCAGCTCCACTGAATGTGGAGTGGCCTGAGATGTATGCCGGGAAATTGGGCACCCCGGTGAGGGTTTTGATTTTGGGATTCAACTGACAGGGCCTTGGGTTGAAATAAAAATACTTGGCATCCCAGCAAACAATAGCGGCATCCATCAGCGACATATTCAGTAAGGCCATGTTGCGTGCCCAACGCACTTCGCTGTAATTCTTTTTAATGAAGTCCTCCGCGGCAATGGCATCCCAGTGACCGGATGGGGTAGAGGTTCCCGCACCATCGGCCCAGTAATGCACAATGCGATAATGATCGCGGGTATCGTTTTGGGTCAGGCTGTATATTTCATCGGTTTCATCCTGCATTTTTTTACTGGCAGTGAGTGGAGGTGGACCTGGCCGTAAGGAAATAGCCGTAAGGGAATCGAACAGGAATGCTTTTACTTTACCAAATAGGGGTAACATGGGCGGGCGCTTCGGTACTTCCAAACTATACCAGGGCGTTTCGCCACGGGCAATACAATCGGTTTCCAGTTTGGCCCAATCGGTGGGCGTACCACCGGCTGTGCCTGCCCTGTCCCCGCGGGCACGGGTTACAAATTTCTGCGCAACGGCTTTGCCTAAAGCTTCACCGGCCTCTATATCGCTGCGTACATTGGCGCCTGCAATAATGCGGGCCCGTTTATGTTCTTCGGCTTTTTGTTGAATATATTCCTGGTCGCCGGGGAATAACAACTTCATCATTTCAACCGCAGCGCCTGCTACCACTGCATCTTCAGATGGATAAGCAGGCAGGTCTGTTTGTGGTACCAGTACGTTGATGGTAGCATCTACTTTGTAGGGCGCCGGGCGGTTGTATAATTTTTTATAATAGTAGGCAGCTACCAGGGCATCGTATTGAGCGGCGCTTACATACGCATAAGCCCTTGCTGCGTAGGGTGGATTGGCAAATGGGAATTGCGGATACGCCAATGGGTTATTGGCGTTGGGTACCGGGTAGGTGCCATCCTCATTCTGGTAAGGCGGCAGGTTGTGTTTGGCTACCAGTTCCCGTAAGATCTCATTCCAGCGAAGCACGGCGCCTGCGCTCCAGTATTTTACAAGGTTCTTTTCCTCATCGGTCAACGAAGCCTGCCAGCTTTTGATCTCATTCATTTGCGCTATGTACTCGGGTGTGTTGGTAGCAATGGGCGCTGAAATAGAGAACTCATTGGCTGAGGTCAGCAGAATGGGTTTCCAGCTGCCGGCCTCCAGATCAGATTTATCTGGCTGCAGTGCCGGCAGGTCATCTGTGCGGCCTTTCTCTGTTTTTGAACAGGCGAATGGAACCAGAACGGTTGCAATAACCAACAGCGGCAATGTATAATATAATAGCTTTTTCATTGTTGAACTTTTTTAGGGGATGAATCAGGCACCTGCTTTTTGGCAACGCTGAATACGATGAACAGGCCTGCGTTAATGCTGGTTGACTGCCCCACATTGCGTCCAGCTATAACATGACTGCCATTTACCACCAGTTGAAGCCATTCCAGGTTTGGTGTATGGTATTTTACATTGGCGCCGAGCCGGGTAGCATTCATTTTGTTACTGGGGAATGGCATGTTGTTGCGTGTTATATCAAAACCACCCAGGGTGGTCCAGTTGTCGAGAAAGGCTTCTGCAATAATATCGTTGTGCCGGTAGCCTGCCCGGAAGTTGAACGACAGGGCATCGGGCATTTCTACCTTATTGGTGTTATGCATTTCGGTTGTGTAGTAGGCATCGCGGTCAATTTTTATATTGTCGCGGAACACGTAGGTGCCAGACAGGGTAGCAAACAATTTTCCTACCTGGTAGTCGGCCATGGCCCGTAAGGAAAGTGTTTTGCTTCGCAACCCTATTGACAGCGGCAGATAATCCGCTACATAATTACTAAGCGGGGCTGATACGCCTGCCAGGCCGATTATGGAAAGATCACCTTTACCAATCTTTTTTTCAAGCGGCACGTATTTTGCCCAAAGCGAAGCGTCCTGAAAACCTTTCATGCCATGCAAGGTGCCGGCAGAAGCTTTGGTTCTTACATAGGCCGCTGAAAACAAAATGTTCAGTTTATCGGTCACACCATAAGCGCCCATCACACTGTACATTTGGGATGAAACGGTGCCCAGGTTCAGGTTCTCTCTTTTTAGTGTTCCTTCCCAATAGTTTTTCCAGCTGCTATAACCATACATGGGGCCAATGCAAAGATTTTTTTTGCTCATCATAATCCCATCGATGTCTGTTTGAGCCAACGCGGAGTGTGTGCCGACTATAAGAAACAGATAGAGCAAGGGGCAATACCGCAGGCTGGTCTTCCTGGATTGTTTCATAAACAGTTAGTTGAGGTTAAAATTTAAAGGAGGCGCCAATGTTTACCAGGTAATCGGCAAAGGCGGCATCGCCCTGTGCGTACACCCCGGTAGCTTCGGTCTTTAATTTGTCGGCAACGCTTTGGGTACGATTGCGTTTAACCGCAAATGGTACATAAGCATACACCGTAGCTTTTTTAAACTGATAATTCAATCCAGGTTCAATGGAAATAATATAACCGGGGCGGCGGAAACCCATACTGCCACCGATCAGGTCTTTCGAAGGCTGACATTCATCGCGAACCCCTGCTGAGAAGGTGAATTTATTAAAGGTAACGCTGGCACCTGCGCGCACCATCATTTGATCGGGCACGCTCATTACACTGGTACCATAATTAACAGCATCTGCGGAAAGGGCGCCGCCGCGAGCGGTTGATACGCCATTTTGCTCCCGGGGGTTGAACAGGTAATAAAAGTTACCATACACCCCAACATGATCGTTGAAGTTATAAAAAGCATTTACTTCAGTAGTGAACCCGGTTCCACCATCACCTAACTGTATGGACTGATCAACCGGTCCCAATACTTTGGTAGAATCGTTTTTTATGAAGAAATCCTGGTAGCGATAATCGCCGGTTGGGAGTTTGAGGCCCAGCCCCACCTGGATATTTCCTTTTGGCATTTTGGTTTGGTCAATCAGCCATCTATATACCGCAATGCGAATATCACCTACACCGAATGAATGTGTGGAGTGGCGTGCGTTTTTGGCGCCATTGCCGCCATGTTCGTACATAGAGGAACGGGCGTTTGATATAACAGGTACATCGAGCCCGATAGACCAGCCATTTTTTAAATTGCGGAACAGTGCCAGGTCAAGGGTGTAAGCATGGTTGATCACTTCGGTTCCCTGTTCCAGGCGTTGTTTTTGTTCTTCGGTACCTACAAAATGTCGGAACGATTTAAAGTAGCGGTTACTTACCGACAGCATCCATTTGGTAGAATCGTGGCCAAGTGCCTGATCGCGGGTGCAAAAGCCACCGGTGCTGCGTATGGCCACGCAGCCCTGGGATTGGGCCTGATAAGTTAGCAATAAGTACAGAACCGAAAATATGGCAAGCTTCGTCATAACAGTTAGTTTGGTTATTGTTAGGTTTAATTATTTACTGGCCAGTTGTTCTTTTCTCATGGATAGTTTTGAGAGTACATAATTGCCTACTTTTTCACCCTGGTCGCGCGCTACTATTATGGAAGGGCGATAGTGAATGCCGCCATAAAAGCGGCTTATGCCTGCTTCGTCGGCAGCCTGGCGGGGCGATTGAAAGTTTCTGTCGGGAAAACCCCAGGGGCGTTCGGTGCTGTCGCGGAAAGGCGTTTGTGCGCCATAGATATGTTCCAGTACAGTAGAGGCCGCGGTTGAAATGATGGAATGCCCGCTGGTATATTCGGGAAAAGGCGGTGTTTGCAGGAAGGGTTTCCAGTTGGCATCCATGTATTTGTTGATCACGGTTTCAGGGCGTATGAGGTTAAAGGTGTATTTGGCATCCCAGCAGGCAATAAAGGCATCCATTACCGCGAATGATACCGTTGTATAGGTGTATACTGTTTTTGCAAAATCTGCTTTCTTGCTCTCGCAAATAATACCGGTAATACCCATCCAGTGGCCGCCCGGCGTCATGGCCTTGGTGGCGTACATCGTGTGACCCACTACGTTTAGTTTGAAACCATTACAATCCCAGAAACTGGCAATGGCCTTTTGTTCTTCGGTCAATAGAACGCCGGTGTCCTGTACCTGTTTGGCCATTTTATAAAATGGACAGGTGCTGTCTTTTCCAAATTTGCAGGGAGTGGGTGGCGCAAACTGGTTGCTGCTGTCCATGGCAATGGTGCGAATGGTTCGCCAATGCGGTTCTACTGCCTGAAAATAACCGGGTGGGGTGGGGATCCACTTGCCTTCATCGCTAGGCACGGTGTATTTGGCAGCAGAACGGGTTTGTGCATAATTGTCTTTCTTGCTCCAGGCCAATACGGCCTTTGCTACGTTTATGCCATATTCTTCAGAATTCTTTTTTACGGCTGCAGGCATGCCATGTGTTTCGGCCAGCATTTTTAGGCTGTCGACAATTTTATCAGTCTGGTCTTTTGAAAAGGTGAGCGTTTTGCCTACTTCCATAAACGCCATTAGTGCGGCATAGGGATAATCGACCACTTTACCGGAATCAGGGGGAAGCACATAGTTGAACCCCTTTAACTGGCCTTTCAGCGAGGTATAGCTACTGTCGCCATGCACCATGGCTTCAAAGGCAGCCAGGTGGGCATAGGAATAAATACGACTGGCAACAGGTGGGGTAAAGATGTCGTAGGTAATGACATCTGTTAAAAGACCGGTTACTTTACTGTACAAAACAGGGTTGTGCAATACTTGCTGATAATCTGCAGCACGTTGTTTGCAGGAGGTAACTCCTGCCAAAAGAATGGCAAACAATAATAAACGCATGATATAGCTTCAATTAGTAATAAATCAGACTTGTAGCTGGCTATAACTTTCCCAATCCTCCTACGCTAAAGCTTCGTCGGACGAATAAGGCGATGAAAAACTATCAGCACTCGGGAGGCTGGGCAGGAATGGTAAGCAATGGGGAGGGAGGAATTACATTGGCATAGCCCGTGTATTGATGCAAAAGCCTTGCAAGGGCTTCTACCTGCCAGTTGTTTTGTTGTTCCCAGTATTCAGTGATGGGGCTTTTGATGGAACCGGCAGGGGCATTTTTGTTTTGAGAATTATGTTGCAGGTCATTCACCAGTTTAAAGAACTCATCGCGGGCGTTTTGTAACCGCATCCGGTTCTCGTTGGGTAAACATAACAGAACGAGTTCGCCGTTCTCTACTTTACGTTTTACATATTTATAGTGAATACCGTTGAATTCAATTTCGCCATCGTAGCGTTCGAAGCTGGAGGATATGCTTTGGTAAGGCATGTTAAGGGGAACGCGAATTTCTATGAGGCTGGCTTCATTGTATTGTTGCTGATCGAGCCGGGCTTCCAATTGCGTATCTGACCGGTGTTGCAGATAATCGGACAATAACCGATATCCAAACCAGTTAAACAGGAAGATGATAAGCAGCAATATGGCAGCAGCTCGTTTCATCCGAGGTACAATAGCTTTGAGTTAATACAAAATAAGACAATTTGGATTATGAAAACGCTGTTAGCCAAAATATTTTAAGGAGTGTAGCTGCCCGATATTACATAAAAGCTTCATTTCGTGAGCCATTGTAGTGTGTACCATGTGTCATCCATGTGTGAACCATGTGTCAGATTGAACCTCTCACTAATGGTTGACACATGCTTCACACATGGTTCACACATGGTTGATGCTATCCGTCCCAGGTTTTCCCGAAGCCCGTCCCAAATTGTAAAAAGAAGTGGTTACGTTAGTTATCTTTGTATAGGCATAAAAAAAACAGGAAGTACGAACCAGGTGTCCATACTTCCTTCTTCTATATCAGTATCTTATATATTTCTTAGTTGTTCAATTTCGTGAACCCGCCATCGATTGGGTAGTCGCAGCCAGTGATGAAAGAGGCTTCGTTTGAGCAAAGGTATAATGCGAGGTAACCGATCTCTTCGGGTTTGCCCATACGGCCGATAGGCTGGGTCTTTGACAATTTCTCAAACATCTCGGCTTCTTTGCCGGGGTAGTTCTTTGACAGGAACCCGTCTACAAACGGGGTATGTACACGGGCTGGTGAAATACAGTTGCAACGGATGTTGTATTTGAGGTAATCCTTGGCAACAGATAACGTCATACCAACCACCGCGCCTTTTGTCATGGAATAGGCAAAACGATCGGGTATACCCACCAGCGAGGCAATGGAAGCCATGTTAAGAATAGAGCCGCCATTTTGTTTCATGTGCGGAATAACTGTGTGTAAACAGTTGTACACCCCTTTTACATTCACGCCCACCAGGCGGTCGAAGTCGGCTTCGGGGGTGGTGTCGGCAGTGCCAATGTGTGCAATACCGGCATTATTGATGAGGATATCGATTGATCCATTAGCAGCAATGCCATCCACGATCTGTTTTACATCGGCTTGTTTTGATACATCGCATTTGTAGAACTGGCCTTTGCCGCCGGCTGCTGTAATTTCTTTCACTACGTTGGTTGCGCCCTGCTCATCCATATCCAGGATGTGTACGCTGGCGCCCTGTTGGGCAAATACAGTAGCAATAGCTTTTCCTATACCGCTTCCGCCACCTGTAATGATGGCCGTTTTATTATCGAGTCGAAACATGGGTGCGAAATTAGTTGATATGTTGATACGTTGAAAAGTTGACGGATTTACTTTCTGGTTTTTTATGCTGATTTAGGCTTATAACCTTTCCAGCCAAAAAATAAGATCACAATAAAACAGATCAATGGGATGATGTATCCGTTTTGAATGTTTTTTGTAAGATCGGAAATGCGGCCCATCGCCAATGGAATTAATGCGCCGCCTACAATAGACATAATGATGAGGCTTGAACCTATTTTGGTATCGGTACCCAAACCTTTTATGCCCAATGCAAAAATGGTTGGGAACATGATCGACATAAAGAATCCAACGCCAATCAATGCATACACAGTTATCATGCCAGTGCTTACAATGGCTAGGGCAGATAATACAATATTAATAGCCGAGTAAATAACCAGTAATTTATTAGGGCTGATGTATCTCATAAAAAAGGTGCCTGCGAACCGGCCTACCATGAATGCCAGGCCGTATCCTAATCCCAGATAAACAGACGCCGTTTGTTTGTCGATATTGGCTGCTTTCACGGCAATGTTGATAAAGAAGCTGGTAACACAAACCTGGGCACCTACATAAAAGAATTGCGCAACTATTGCCCAGATGAGGTGATTGTGCTTAAATGCATTGGCAAAACTGGATTGTTTACCGTCATTTTCTTCTTTTATTTCAGGCAGTTTGGTGAAAGCAAAGATGATTGCTACTACCAATATTATGCTTCCCAGAATTAAATACGGGCCTTTTACCGCCGATGCGCTGTTGGCCAGATAGAGGTCAAGGGCTTGTGGCGTCATAGCAGCTTTTTGGGCTTCCGTTAATTCGTTGCCAGATAAAATGAATTTACCACCAATCAGCGGTGCCAGTACAGTAGCGAGTCCATTAAATGACTGTGACAGGTTTAACCGTTGGGTAGCGGTTTCCTTTGGTCCTAATAATGAGGCATACGGGTTGGCCGCTGTTTCTAAAAAGGTAAGTCCGCTGGCTATTACAAAAAGCGCTCCCAGGAATAAGAAATATTGCCTGGTATCAGCAGCCGGTATAAATAATAAGGAGCCAAGACCAAAAAGTAACAAGCCTAAAATAATCCCTGACTTATAACCGTACTTTCTCATTATAAATCCTGCCGGCAATGCCATTACAAAATAAGCGATGAATACGGAGAAGTCGACCAGTGATGCCTGCAAATAGTTCAGGGTAAATGCTTCCCGCAAGTGTGGGATCAATACAGGGTCGAGGTTATGAACAAAGCCCCAAAAGAAAAACAGACTGGTTACTAAAATGAAAGGGAAAAGGTATCCCTTACGCTGTTCTTGATTCAGGGAGGCACTGGAAGATGATGGTAGGGCCATGCAATCGGGAATTTTAGTTTGGATTATAAATTGAGCCCCCAAACTTTCGTTCAGGGGCTATAATATATTAGGTCAATGAACGGTCGAGGTGCGTGTAACCACCATCTACATAAATGATCTGTCCGGTGGTGTGGCTTGAACGGTCGCTGATCAGGAATACCGTCATATCGGCAATTTCTTCTGATGTAGTGAAGCGTTTTTCCAATGGAATTTTAGAAACGATCTGCTCCAGTTTCTCTTTCGGGTTGGGCAGGGTTTTGATCCATTTATCATACAGGGGTGTCCATACTTCAGCAGGGATCACGGTGTTTACCCGGATGGAATAAGGCAACAATTCAACGGCCCACTCGCGTGTGAGGGCGTTGATACCACCTTTGGAAGCTGCATAACCTGAGGTATTACCCTGGCCTGTGTCTGCCACTTTTGACCCGATATTGGTGATGGTACCTTTTGTTTCTTTCAGGTGTGGCAATGCATAATGCGCCAGGTTATAAATATGGCTGAGGTTTATCTGCAGCGATTGCATGAACTTTTCGGGAGAACCGCTTTCGAGCCCGCAGCCATCGTTCATTCCGGCATTATTGATAAGGCCATCGATGCGGCCAAATTCTTTTACGGTAAAATCTATTACTGCTTTGCAGGCAGCGGGGTCGGCCAGTTCGGCTTCAATGCTGGTAGCTTTCCCTTTTGCCTTTATAATTTCATCAACTTTAGCCTGGTTATCAGTTTTATTTCTTCCTGCAATTACTACAATACCACCTTCAGCAGCAATTGAACTGCTAATAGCAGCACCAATCCCTTTGGCACCTCCGGTAACAATAAATACTTTGTTGGTGAGATGTAAATCCATGTTAGTTATAAATTATAAAATTGAATGGCATTGCTGCCAAATACTTTTTCCCTGTCTTCTGCCGAAAAGCTCTCCATGTATTTCTCCAGCAAACTTTTCCATTGTACATAAATGCCACTGAGCAACATTACAGGCCAGTCGCTTCCAAACATCAATCTGTCGGTACCGAATGCTTCAAACACCACATCGAGGTAGGGGAAGAAATCGGCCGCGCTCCATTCTTTCCAGTTTGTTTCGGTAAACAAACCAGACAGTTTGCAGCTTACGTTCGGGAATTTGGCTATTTCCTGTATGCCTGCTTTCCAGTCATCGATCTTTTTATGACGGATGTCGGGTTTGGCGCAATGATCTACCACGAATGGCTGATCGGGAAAAGCCCTTACAAAATCAATCGCCGGTTGCAATTGATTATGGAAGATGAGAATATCGTACGTATAGTTGTATGCTTTTAAAGCTGCTATTCCGCGACGGAAATTTGGTCTGGCCAAAAAATCCAGGGGTTCTCCCTGTACTACGTGCCGGTATCCTTTTATAATGGGATACTGTGAAAAGTATTGCAGGCGTTCTGCAATGTTATCGGCTTGTAAGTCGATCCAGCCTACTGCGCCTTTGATAATGGAATGGGTTTTGGCCAGTTCAACCAGGAAATGGGTTTCCATTTCAGACTGGGTTGCCTGTACGGCCACCACGCCATCGACATTATTTCTTCTTGAAACCAATGCCAGGTGTTCGGGAAGATAATCCTGCTGAAGAGTTTTCATGGAATTATCTATCCATTCGTAGGTCTTTTTATCGTATTTCCAGAAGTGAACGTGTGAATCGATAACAGCCCCCTCCCGGCCTCCCCCGGTGGGGGAGGGGTTGGCAGCATCGTAATATTTTTTTAGCTGTCTCATTGTCTAAATTCATTTGGCGTTAGCAATGTATTATCTGAGCAATTAATCGGAGTGTTTCAGGCTCCTCCCCCACCGGGGGAGGTCGGGAGGGGGCCCGGGAGGCCAAAGATCTTTTCCATGAGCACCCATTTCTCACCGGGTTTTGCCCAGGGAAGTGCCTGTTGGAATTTCCACATCAGGGTTTCCCATTCCTGTACCCTTGGGTTGGCGGCATCGGCCTTTGCTTTTTCAGCAAAAGAGAACTGGTCACTGGCTTCGATGATCATAAAAAGCCGGTTACCCGTGCGATATATGTCCAGCACGTCGATGCCGGCCGATTGAATGCTTTGCACTATCTCGGGCCATATTTCACGGTGATGGCGCTCGTAGTCGGCAATCAATGCCGCATCATCTACCAGGTCCAGGGCAAGACAATATCGTTTCATGTACATACTATTTATAAGCTACCGCAACCTGTTTACTGGTGCCCAGTCCATCGATACCCAACTCGATAATATCGCCGGGTTTTACATAGAATGGTTCTGGTTTCTGACCTAAACCTACACCTGCAGGGGTACCGGTACTGATGATATCACCTGGGAGCAGGGTCATGAACTGGCTCAGGTAGGAGATCAGGAACGGTATTTTGAAAATGAGGTTCGAGGTATTTCCATCCTGTAACACTTTACCATTTAAAGAAAGCCACAGGCGTACGTTGTGAATGTCTTTGATCTCATCGGGGGTTGCCAATACCGGGCCCAACGGAGCAAACGTATCGCAGCTTTTACCTTTTACCCATTGGCCATTGCGCTCCAACTGAAAGGCACGTTCGCTGTAATCATTGTGCAGCATATAACCGGCGATGTAATCGTTGGCGTCTTTCTCCTCTACATAGGTAGCTTTTTTACCTATTACTACGGCCAGTTCCACTTCCCAGTCGGTTTTTACACTGTTCTTAGGGATCACTACTGAATCAAAGGGACCGCACATGGCTGTGGTTGCTTTAAAGAACACAATAGGCTCAGTTGGTATGGCCGCATTGGTTTCTTTGGCATGATCAACATAATTCAAACCGATGCAAATAATTTTAGAAGGGCGGGCCAGAGGGGCGCCTAAACGCTCGCTGGCATCAACAGCCGGACAGGTAGACTGGTTTGATTTTAACCACTCCGCCAAACGGGCAATACCATTGTTCGTGAAAAATTGCTCGTTATAATCTTCACCAAAAGCGCTGGTGTCAATTCTTTTTCCATCGGGTAATTCAACCCCAGGCTTTTCCTGCCCTGTTTTTCCAAAACGTATAAGCTTCATTTTACCAGTAAATTTTTTGTTGGCCGAAACTATTTCATTTTCACTGCAAACCAAACGAAAATTTCCGGTATCGTTCCCGGAACTTTTGCAATTCCTTATCTCTTATATGCAAGAAGTATAAAAGAAAGGAACTATATTTTAATACTAACGATCATTAGCTTTTTTAAACTAACTTTAGTCCGATTTTGTAATGCATGCTATTATGAGTTATATACCTGTCAACAAAGTTAGAATAGTTACTGCTGCCTCCCTTTTTGATGGCCACGATGCTGCCATAAATATTATGCGGCGCATTTTACAGTCAAAAGGCGCTGAGATCATACACCTGGGTCATAACCGGTCTGTTGCGGAGATCGTTGAATGTGCCATAGAAGAAGATGCCCAGGGTATTGCCATAACCAGCTACCAGGGCGGCCATGTGGAGTTCTTTAAATATATGAAAGACCTGCTGGAGGAGAATGGCTGTGGCCATATAAAGATCTTTGGCGGTGGGGGTGGTACCATTCTACCCCAGGAAATTACCGAGCTCCATAATTATGGGATCACCAGGATCTACAGTCCCGATGACGGGCGCAGGCTTGGGCTGGAAGGGATGATTGAGGAAGTGATACAACAATGCAGCCTCCCCCCGTCCCCCTCCGGTGGAGGGGGAGAAGGGCAGCAGTCTGACTATTGGTTGGCACCCCGCAAGTGGAACGGAAAGCTGCCGTTGGGAGAAAAAAGGGATATTAGAAGAATAGCTCGTGCTATTACTCTGGCGGAAAATAAAATGGAACGTGAGAATGTGTATGATGGCTCATCTATTACGATTAATCAGTTTAAAGCGGATCCTTTAATTTATCAAAAGCTTAAGGAGTTTGCTTTATTACATCGAAAAGATGCCACAATGGCTGAGGAGATTCTTTGGGATAAGCTTAAAAGTAAAAAGGAAGGGTACAAATTCAGAAGGCAACATATAATTGGAAGCTTTATTGCTGATTTTGCTTGTTTAAAAAAGGGATTGGTTATTGAAGTGGATGGAAATTACCACCAGCTGCCTGAAATGAAGATCAGTGATGAAGAGAGAACAAAAGCCTTAAATAATTTGGGGTTTGATGTTCTAAGGTTTACCAATGATGAAATAACCTATGAGCTTGAAAAAGTTCTAAATAAAATTCAAAAGGCTCTCTCCGAGTTGCCGAATAAGGGGATTGACGAAAATAGTAGCGAGGAACCCAATTCCTCCCCCACCGGGGGAGGTCGGGAGGGGGCCGCTCCTGTCTTAGGCATCACCGGCACCGGTGGGGCTGGGAAATCATCCGTTACCGATGAGATCGTGCGGCGGTACCTGAATGCCTTTGACAATAAAACAATTGCCGTTATTTCTGTTGACCCCTCGAAAAAGAAAACCGGTGGCGCCCTGCTGGGTGACCGCATCCGGATGAACAGCATCCATTCCCCCCGCGCTTATATGCGTTCCCTGGCTACCCGCGACAGCGATGTAGCCCTGAGTGAACACGTACAGGAAGCCATCGATGTGTGTAAAGAAGCTGCTTTTGATCTTATTATTCTGGAATCGGCCGGGGTTGGACAAAGCGATGTGAGCATCCTGGATTATTGCGATGTAGCATTGTATGTAATGACGCCTGAATATGGTGCCGCTTCGCAACTGGAAAAGATCAATATGCTCGATTATGCCGATGTGATCGCCATCAATAAATTCGATAAAAGCGGTGCCCTGGATGCCCTGCACGATGTACGCAAACAGTTCAAACGCAACCATGGTTTATGGACTGCCAAAGATGAGGAACTACCCGTTATAGGCACCATTGCCGCCCAGTTTAACGATACCGGCATCAACGAACTGTTTGAAAAACTGATGGTAACCATCAACACAAAAACAGGCACCACATTCGGACCAATCGATGTACATGCACACTTAAAAGATACTACGACCAAATCGCAGATCATTCCACCCAAACGGGTACGCTATCTGTCAGAAATTGCAGATACCAATCGCGGGTATGATGTATGGGTGAAAGAACAGGCGGTGCTGGCAACACAGTTGTACCAGGTAAACGGTACACTGAATACTGTTAACAGCTTATCTGCTGCCGTAAAAGAGGAGCTGACCACTATTAAAAAGAAACTGGAAGAGCAACTGCATCCCGAATGCAAAAAGCTGGTAGCGCAATGGCCCGCTCTGGTTACAAAATATAAAGCCGATTTTTTTGAATACCAGGTGCGTGATAAAGTGATCAAACAATCAATGACCACCAAATCACTCAGTGGTACTCGTATACCGAAGGTGGTATTACCAAAATACAACGACTGGGGCGACATCTTAAAGTGGCAGCTGCAGGAAAACATACCGGGTGAATATCCATTTACCGCCGGCGTGTTCCCGCTGAAACGTGAAGGGGAAGACCCTACCCGCATGTTTGCCGGAGAAGGTGGCCCGGAACGTACCAATAAACGTTTTCACTATGTGTCGTTCGATCAGCCCGCGCGGCGCCTGTCTACTGCATTTGACAGCGTAACCCTGTATGGCGAAGACCCTGCCCATCGTCCGGATATCTATGGTAAAGTTGGTAACAGCGGCGTGAGCATTGCCACAGTAGATGATGCCAAAAAATTATACAGCGGTTTTGATTTGTGTGATCCCAAAACATCGGTGAGCATGACCATTAACGGTCCGGCCCCGATTATACTCGCGTTTTTTATGAATGCGGCTATTGATCAGTTGTGTGAAAAATGGATCGAAGCCAATGGTAAATGGGATACAGTGAATGCTAAAATGGCGGAGAAATTCAAACAATTACCCAAACCAGCTTATTACAATCCATCGGCACCTGAACGATTGCCCGAAGGAAACAATGGACTGGGTTTAGGCATATTGGGAATGTCGGGCGAGGAAGTGTTGCCTGCCGAAGTGTATGCAAAACTAAAAGCAGAAGCGCTGGCCCAGGTACGTGGTACTGTTCAGGCAGACATTCTGAAAGAAGACCAGGCACAAAACACCTGTATTTTCAGTACTGAATTTGCCCTAAAACTGATGGGCGATGTGCAGGAATATTTCATTGAACAAAAAGTGCGCAACTTTTATAGTGTAAGTATCAGCGGTTATCATATTGCCGAAGCGGGTGCCAATCCCATTACGCAACTGGCCTTTACCCTGGCCAATGGATTTACTTACGTAGAATACTACCTGAGCCGCGGCATGCATATCGATGAGTTTGCGCCTAACCTCTCCTTCTTCTTCAGCAATGGCATGGACCCTGAATACAGCGTAATTGGCCGGGTGGCGCGGCGCATTTGGGCCAAAGCCATGAAGTATAAATACAAAGGCAATGACCGCAGTCAAAAACTGAAATACCATATTCAAACTTCTGGCCGCAGCCTGCACGCACAGGAGATCGATTTCAACGATATACGAACCACACTGCAGGCACTGTACGCCATTTACGACAACTGTAACAGCCTGCATACAAATGCGTATGATGAAGCTATTACAACGCCTACAGAAGAAAGCGTACGCCGGGCAATGGCCATTCAATTAATTATTAACCGGGAACTGGGCAGCGCCAAAACAGAGAATTTTATACAGGGTTCCTTCCTGATTGAAGAAATGACCGACCTGGTTGAAGAAGCGGTGCTGACTGAGTTCGATCGCATTACCGAACGGGGTGGTGTATTGGGCGCTATGGAACGGATGTACCAGCGCAATAAGATCCAGGAAGAAAGTTTGTATTATGAAAGTTTGAAACACAGTGGTGAACTACCCATCATTGGTGTGAATACTTTTTTGAATAAGAAGGGAAGTCCTACGGTTTTACCAGGTGAAGTTATTCGCAGTACTACCGAAGAAAAAGAGCAACAGATCCAGAACCTGCAAGCCTTCTGTAAACGGAATGAAAACCAGTCGGCCGACAGGCTGGCCCGCCTGAAGCAGGTGGCCATCAATAACGGTAACCTCTTTGAAGAGTTGATGGAAACTGTGAAGTACTGTTCATTGGGTCAAATAACGCATGCGTTGTTTGAAGTAGGGGGGCAGTATAGACGTAATATGTAAGTTTGGGGGTAAGGAGTTGAGATATGAGATTTATGGAGCTGAAGTAAGAAATAGGAATTAGGAAGATCCGAAAATTCTTACCTCGTAATTCCTACTTCTGCCTCTTGTGTAGAATATTTTCCTCATTAAAATAAGATTAATTAATGCCACGGTAGCTCAATATAGTTGAGCTGGCGTGGCATTTTTATTTCCCATCTATCAGAGGGCCAAACCGTTTATCAGTTGAAATGAAGGAGGGGATAAATGAATTGTTAAGCTGTTGATAAACCGTTTAACTAACCACTGGAAATGTTATCAAAACACTTCAAATAACAGTGACAACTGTAATTAAATATATAAGGTATGCTGAAATATTTTTTACTAATAGCCGGACTTTTACCGGGCCTCTTTACCCCACTTCATGCACAGGATACCACAGCAGGGCCATTAAAATGGGACCTGCAAACCTGTTTGGAGTATGCCAAAAAGAATAATATAACCATCAGGGACCTGCGATGGAGCGCACGTTCCAGTGAGCAGGACCTTTTGCAGGCAAGAGCAGCCAAATTACCCAGCCTATCGGCGACCCTCACCCAGTCGGTTGTAAATAGTAACAATGCCAACCCGGTAGTAGGTGGTTTTCAAACCCAGGCCAATGCATCAGGTAACTATGGTGTCAGTTCGAACCTGATCGTTTATAATGGCGGTTTCCTGAACAATGATGTAAAGCAAAAAAATATGCTGCTGGAGAGTGCCCAGTTGAACGTGCAGGCTGCCGAAAATGATATTACCCTGCAGATCACCCAGGCTTATCTGAATATTTTGTTGCAAAAGGAGAATATTACTTACCTGCAGGAATTGGTGGGTTCTTCCGAATCACAATTAAAACTGGGCAAGCAAAGGTTTGATGCGGGTAGTTTATCGCGCAAGGATTATTTGCAGCTGGAAGCCACACTGGCCAATGATAAATACAATCTTACTACGGCTATCAATGCGCATCGTACCAACCTGATAACGCTGAAGCAAATTTTACAGCTGCCATCCTCTACCGGTTTTGACGTTATACAACCCGATACACTGGTCACTAACCAGGCGGTGGTATCGTTGCCGGAAGCTGAAAATGCTGCGGTCAGTTCAAGACCTGAAGTAAAGGTCGGTGAGCTGGGTGTGAAGTCGGCAGAAGTAGGGCTGGATAAATCGCGTGCCGGCGCTCTGCCCGTTATAAGTGTAGGCGCAGGTTTATCGAGTGGTTATTCGGATAACAACGACCTGAAGTATTTTAATCAGATAAATAATAACTTCTATCAGCGATTGGGTGTAACTGTTGCGATCCCCATATTTGCCAATCGCGTAAATAAAAGCAATATTGAACGATCGAAAATACAGATAGAGCAGGCAAAGTTGTCGTTACAGGGAACAAAAACAACGCTCGATCAGGCGGTTGAACAAGCCTATATCAGTGTATTGAATTCGCAGGCGCAATTAGAAGCAGCAGAATCACAATGGAAAACCAACCAGGAAAGTTTTCACATCACCAATGAACAGATGCGTCTGGGAGCGTTCAATACCATTGACCTGCTTACACAAAAGAATCTCTATGTGCAGGCCTTGCAGGCATATGTTCAGGCCAAATACAATACCATTCTAAATAAGAAGATCTACGAATTCTATACAGGCATGCCTGTATCCCTATAAAATCTATAACTACAAACGGATATAACATGAAAAAGAAAAAATATAAATGGGTTATATGGATGCTGATCATCGTTGCTGCCGGTGTTGGCATCTGGTTCTGGAAATTTAAGGAAGAAGAAAAACCTGTTGTGCTGGAAACCGAACAACCGCACATGGGTACCATCGCTACCAGTGTAACAGCCACCGGTACGGTTCAGCCCGTTGATACGGTTTCAGTAGGTACACAGGTATCGGGCACCATCAGCAAGGTATATGTAGATTTTAACGATAAAGTGAAGAAAGGGCAATTGATCGCTGAGATAGATAAGACCATTTTATCGGCCCAACGCGATCAGATTGCCGCCAATCTGCGCCAGGCAAGGGCTAACCAGGATTATCAAAAAGGCAACTACGAACGGCAAAAGCAATTGCTCGATGTGGGGGCTATCAGCAAAGCAGATTATGAGATCGCATTAAATCAATATAATGCCGGTAATGACAATGTAAACGGCATCGCTGCCCAATTAAAAGCAGCACAACAAAATTTATACTATGCAAATATTTACTCGCCCATAGATGGAACTGTGTTGACAAGAAATGTGAGTGTGGGCCAAACAGTAGCCGCCAGTTTGAATACGCCTACCTTGTTTGTGATTGCCAAAGACCTTACCAAAATGCAGGTGCAGGCAGCTGTCGATGAAGCCGATATAGGCAATGTGAAAAACGGACAAAGAGTAACTTTTACAGTAGATGCCTTTCCCGATAACGTGTTTGAGGGCCACGTAAATGAAGTAAGGTTACGGCCAAGTGTGTCATCGAATGTGGTTACTTATTCCACCATCATCGATGCACCGAACAGTGATCTGAAACTGAAGCCGGGTATGACGGCCAATATTACCGTTTTCACCCAGGAAATTCAGAATGCCTTGCTCGTTTCTGCAAAGGCCACGCGTTTTCGTCCTGATTCAAGCCTGTATAAAAAATATACCATTGAAGGTGGTAACTTTAAAGATGGGCAACAGAAAGGTGGCATGCGTATAGGCAGTAGCAGTGCCCAGAAAGACAGCACCGGTATGAATAAGAATGGAAAACGGGATGCTGCGGAAACCGTTGAAACAGGAAAGTCGGCTATTGTTTGGGTGAAAAAAGATAGTACGCTTACCCGTCGTAAAATAAAGATCGGTTTAACCGATGATACCAACGTACAGGTACTGTCGGGATTAAGTACAGATGAGGTGGTGGTATCAGGCTCACACCAGGAAACAACCGGTGACAAGGGATCAGGCACGCCAAGAAGTCCGTTTATGCCGCAACGTAGAGGTGGTGGCGGAGGTGGTAACCGTGGTGGTGGCCCGAGGTAGGAAGTGGGAAGTAAGACGTAGGAAGTAAGAGGTAGGAAATGCAAGCTCTTCACGCTTCTTACCTCATACTTCTTACTTCAGTCTCATAAAATGTAAATGATCTAAATTAAATCAAGAACATGTCTAACAAGATAGTTTCTATACATGACCTGAAGCGCGAATTTAAGATGGGAGTAGAAATTGTACGGGCATTGAAAGGCGTTTCATTTGATGTGGAGCCGGGTGAGTTTGTAACGATCATGGGCAGCAGTGGTTCCGGTAAAACCACCATGCTGAATATATTGGGTTGTTTGGATAAACCCAGCGACGGCACTTATTTACTCGATGGTGTTGATGTAGGAAAATTATCGCGCAATGAGCTGGCCGTATTGCGCAACCATAAAATAGGATTTGTGTTTCAGGCCTATAACCTGCTGGCGCGCACCTCGGCATTGGAGAATGTTGAGTTGCCTCTGTTATATAACTCGAGCATTTCATCCAGAACGCGGCATGAGCGGGCGGTGAAAGCGCTCGAAGCTGTTAAACTGGGCGACAGGCTCGATCACTTACCCAATCAGTTATCGGGCGGGCAGCAACAACGTGTGGCCATTGCCCGCGCCCTGGTAAATGAGCCGGTAATGATCCTGGCCGACGAAGCAACCGGTAACCTGGATACCCGCACTTCTTATGAAATTATGGCCCTGTTCCAGGAGTTGAACCAGCAACAGGGTAAAACAATTGTGTTTGTTACGCATGAACCTGATATTGCCGCCTTCAGCAGCAGAACAATCACCTTAAAAGATGGTAAAGTGGTAAAGGATACGAAGAACACCCAGGTGCGTTCTGCCAAAGAAATGCTGGCAGCATTACCAGTAGCAGCAGATTACTAACTGATACTTATTACAATGAAACTTTTTAACCTCATACGAATCGCATTGAAAGCGCTGCAGCGGAATAAACTGCGTGCATTCTTAACCATGCTGGGGATCATCATAGGGGTGGCGTCAGTGATCGCTATGGTGGCCATAGGGCAGGGGTCAAAACAAAGCATTCAGGACCAGCTGAGCAGCATGGGATCAAATATGATCACCATAAGACCCAATAGCAATCAAACAGTAGGTGGCGGGGCCCGGCTCGATGCAACGGGTTTGCAATCGCTGACACTGGATGATATAAAAGCCATCCAAAAACAGGCAACCTACATAACGGCCGTATCGCCTGCTGTACAGGCGAAGGGGCAGGCCATCAATGGCGCCCTCAACTGGCCTACTACCATTCAGGGAGTAAGTCCTGATTATTTAACCATTCGTAACTGGCCATTGAAAGATGGGATCACCTTTACGCAGGAGCATGTGAATAAAGCCGATAAAGTTTGTTTAATAGGACAAACCGTGGTAGAGAACATCTTTGGTTCTGAAGACCCGGTTGGCAAGATCATTCGCTTTAATAAAATACCCTTTAAAGTGATTGGGGTGCTGGGTGAAAAAGGCGAGAATGCATTTGGGCAAGACCAGGATGACATCATAATAGCGCCATATACGACCGTACAGAAAAGAATACTGGCCATTCCTTATATTCAAAACATATACGCCTCTGCAATTGATGAAAAAAGCAGTGCGCAGGCAACGGCGGAAATAACCGATATTCTGCGTACCTCGCATAAGTTAAAAGCAATCGATGATGACGACTTTTTGGTGCGTACCCAGGCAGAGCTGATAAATACTTTCAGTTCAACCAGCCAGCTGTTGACGGTATTACTGGCAGCCATAGCCGGTATTTCGCTGGTTGTGGGCGGAATAGGTATCATGAACATTATGTATGTGTCGGTAACAGAACGTACAAAGGAGATCGGTTTACGAATGAGTATTGGGGCGCAGGGCACCGACATCCTGTTCCAGTTTTTAATAGAAGCAATTCTGATCAGTATTACCGGTGGTATTATTGGAGTGATCCTTGGTATTACGGCCTCGCGGCTGGTAACCCTGTTTTTATCGTGGCCAACCCTGGTGTCGCAATCATCCATTATGTTATCGTTTATGGTATGCGCCATCACGGGCGTATTCTTTGGGTATTACCCAGCGCAAAAAGCATCGCGGTTAGATCCTATTGAGGCGTTAAGGTATGAGTAAGTAAATTAATTTGAGTTGCAGACCTGTCAGGTAGACCGCGTAAGTATGAATGTTCAGCATGTTAAAGTCTACCTGGCAGTACTCGCAATAGAAGGTACGGCGGTCAGTTTTACCGAGGTGTTTTTTAATGAGTAGGATTACACACCTTGGGCAGATCTGTTTCGTATGTACCAGCCAGTGTTTTCTAAGTACGAATGCTATCAATTGCATGTGTATTGCCGGTTGCCGACAAGATCTTTTTGCCTTTGAACTTGTGAACGGCTTCCTTCAGAATGATGATCCTGGGCCCGTCTGGCATAGGCTGATCGGCTATTAAAGGTTGATGAAATACCGCTGGAAAGAGAAGTGCTAGCCGATTTATGAAAAAAATAACAGCACTGAGTACCTTATTCCACAAACTGCTAGGTAGCCCTGTCGCGCGTGTTGCGAATAAGGCCAACCCCGGCAAAGAAAAAGATGGCGCCCAGCACTCCATACATAATGATTTGCTTAATGTTATGCGTATTAGCACCCCCATTCATGAAGTTTACACCGGCCAGTATAAGTCCTGCTACACCAACCAGTGCCAGTATAATGCCTAAGACTCTTTTTTCCATAATACCACTTTCAGGTAGTATGGCAAAGGATGTGCCCGGGGTAATTGGTTCTACTTTGTTGATTTACATGACCAAATTCCATTATATTTGCTTGTATATTATATCGCTGGACCATGCTCCACAAACACCTAAATAAATTGACATCTTGCGCTTTACAGAATTCGGCTTTCACCCTGACTTATTAGAAGGCATTGAAGCCTCCAATTACGAAAATGCTACTCCTGTTCAGGAACAGGTTATACCACCCATATTAGCTGGTAAAGATATTATCGCTTCCGCCCAAACCGGTACCGGTAAAACAGCTGCCTTTTTGCTGCCGCTTATCAATCGCTTACTTACCCATCGTATTGATGGACAGGTAGGTGCGTTGGTAATTGTGCCTACCCGTGAGTTGGCTATCCAGATAGCACAGCACCTGGAAGGACTGTCCTACTTTACCAATCTCAGCTCCATTGCTGTATATGGCGGAAATGACGGTAGCAACTTTGTTGCTGAAAAGAAGGCCCTGCAAACCGGGACTGATATCGTCATTTGCACACCTGGCCGCATGATTGCCCACCTGAACATGGGTTATGTGCAGTTTAAACAATTGCAGTACCTGGTGCTCGATGAGGCTGACCGCATGTTAGATATGGGTTTCCAGGATGATATTAACAAGATCATTGGCGCCCTGCCTGCTAAACGGCAAACCTTATTGTTTTCGGCTACCATGCCCGAAAAGATCAGACAGCTGGCAAGAAAGATCCTGGCCAACCCGGTTGAGATCAACATCGCTATATCAAAGCCACCGGAAAAAATAGTACAGAAAGCTTTTGTGGTGTATGAACCACAAAAACTGCCATTACTAAAACATATCTTAACAAACGTTCCATTTAAAAGCGCGCTCATCTTTTGCAGCCGTAAGCAAAGTGTAAAATTGTTAGTGCGGGATATGGAACGCGCGAAGTTCAAGATCGCAGAGATCCACAGTGATCTGGAACAGGCGCAACGCGAAGATGTATTGAATGGTTTTACCAGCGGACGGATACCTATACTCGCTGCTACGGATATCTTAAGCCGTGGTATCGATATAGATACCATTGACCTGGTGATCAACTATGATGTACCCCGCGATGCAGAAGATTATGTACATCGCATTGGTAGAACGGCCCGTGCAGAAGCGGATGGAATGGCCTTTACCCTGGTGAGCGAAGTTGAGCAAAACAAATTTGCCGTTATTGAAAAGCTGATTGGTAAAGAAGTGGAGAAAGCAACTGTACCTGAGGAATTGGGTAAAACACCGGAATACCAACCCAGATTCCGTTCAAAGAGCAAGGGTGGTAATAGAAGGTATCATCATCAGGGGAAGCCGAGAAGAAAATAGTTGATAGCGTTGATAGGGTTGACATGTTAACAGGTTGACATGTTGACCAGACCGGCAACTTTTTCTCAAAAGAGCCTCAATTGTACTCCTTTTGATCGTTTAGACGGTGGTTTTTCCTTGCCCATAACGGTTCTGCCACCGTAACGCCAGGATTCGTTGCGTTCCTTTTCTATAAGTTGCTCAAAGTTATCATTGGGTATGAAATTGTCTTCGGCTTTTTGAGCCAGTTCAGTAAGCTTCTTTATAGCCTGCAGTTTATCGCTTTGACCAATCTTTGCTTTTTCAACCGCTTTGTGCAATACGTCGATGGTTTCATCGTATACTTTGGTTGGAACCGGGAATGGATGCCCGTCCTTTCCGCCATGGGCAAACGCAAAGCGGGCCGGATCCTTAAACCGGGTGCTGGTACCATGGATGACTTCACTTACCAATGCCAGTGATTGCAAGGTGCGTGGTCCCATGCCTTCCAGCAATAACAATTCTTCAAAATCGGCAGGCTGCTTTTCATGCGTTAACCACAACATGGCACCGAGTCTTTTAAGATCAACATCTTTTGCCTGCACCTCGTGATGGGCAGGCATGGTAAGATGGTTTATTTCGGCTAATAACTCGTTAGGCGATTCGTTATTTGATAAGGTGAGAATACCTGTGCGGCTGGGCGCAGCTTCTTTATCGACCAGGTTCAGGATATTACCGGCCTGAAAACCGCAAATGGCAGTGTGTGGTTCATTTACGAATGATTCTATTTGTTGCGAATGCCAGTGATACCGCCTTGCTGTACCGGTGGCATCGTTCAACCCTTGTTGAATTACCGTCCACTCTCCTTCATTGCTGACAATAAAACTATGCAGGTATAATTGAAAACCATCCTGAATAGCGGTGTTATCAACTTTGGCGCTCAGCTTGCTGCAACGGACCAGTTGTTGTGCATTCAAACCGGTTTGTTCGCCTATGGCCAATAGCTCATTGGGTACCTGGCGGGAATGGCTTCCTTTGCCCCCGCAGATATAAATGCCCAGTTCTTTTGAGAGTGGGTTAATGGCTTTTTTTAATGCCCCTAGCACAGAGGTGGTAATACCTGAAGAGTGCCAGTCCATACCCATCACTGCACCCAGGCTTTGAAACCAGCAAGGCTCACTAAGCCGGCGGATGTAGTCGGCTTTTCCATATTCCATCAGGATCACCTCGGTTATGGCCCGGCCCAGTTTGGCCATGCGTTCAGCCAGCCAGGGCGGAACAGCACCATAATGTAAAGGAAGATCGGCGGTACCGGAGCGTTTCATATGCTAACAAAGTTAGTAAAGAAAAGGCAATGGGCTCACAACTCACAACTCACAAAAAAAAATCCTGCCGAAGCAGGACTTACTGGAACCCCGTTTTATGATGAACTTACTCTAATTAAGAAGGGAAGTGCTTAATGAAATGTAAAAGGGAACGCAGGGGAATGACCAGCCCAGCCACTCCATGCTGAAATAATTTTCCAAATGCTTGTGGGTTCAGGAAGGGGCCTCATTATATTCCGGTTTGGGTTTTTCAACAGCATACAAGTATGTTCGCAAATGATGCACGGCGAACAACTGTATCCAACTAAGGATATTTACTCCGGGGGCTCCCGTATCAAGACGGATCCATTACCAGCAATGCTCCTGCGTCCTATTTGAAGGTGAATGGAAAAACAATTTCATTAAGTAAAGAACTGCGTACGATCAACCAGCAACCAAAAATACCGGTAAGCTTTTTATTGAGTTTACCAATGTGTGTGAACTGCTGATTTATGCGTGTGAAAGTAAATATCAGCGTGGTGAAATGCTAAAGTTATCTACTGAACATAGTGCGTAGTACTACGTAATGAAGCAAACGAACAATTGTAAGTAGTGCCGGTTTTACTTGATGATTAAACATTTATTATGCTTAGTAAAGAATACTTCAACAAATTATGTTGTATAACGTTATTAAAACACCGTTAAAAGTTATTATTTACCGTTGGTGTATACGAAGTTATAAGACTGTAACGCGCAGATACTTTTGCCGACTAAAACTGCAAATATTTTAATTCATGAAAAAGCTGATATTGATAATGTTGCCCTTGTTGTTTTGTATTGCCGCCACGCGGGCGCAACAAATAACGGGCAATGTTAAGGACGATCAGGGAAAAGCTTTATCCGGAGCAACTGTAACACTTAAAAAGGTGAAAGACTCCACCCTGGTTAAGCTGGCAGCTACCAATGCAACCGGTCAGTACTCATTTACCGGTATCAATGCAGGTAGCTATTTTGTAGCAGTTTCCTTTACGGGTTATGCCCCTAAAACATCTGCCGCAATTGACGTAAATGGCGCCGGTGACGTAACAGTGCCTGAAGTGGCATTGATCAAAACTACAGGGAACTTAAAAGAGGTAGCGGTAATAGCCCGTAAACCTATGGTGGAAGTGAAGGCCGATAAAACTATTTTGAATGTAGAAGGAACCATTAATTCTGTTGGTCAGGATGCGCTTGACCTGTTACGTAAATCGCCCGGTGTAATGGTCGATAAAGACGATAACCTGACTGTAAGTGGTAAAAACGGTGTGCAGGTGTTTGTTGATGGCCGCCCAACCCCATTCACAGGAAAAGATCTGTCGGATTATCTGAAAACCATTCAGTCATCTTCCATTGAAGCTATCGAGATCATTACCAACCCTTCTGCCAAATATGAAGCGGCCGGTAATGCCGGTATCATCAACATCAGGCTGAAGAAAAACAAAAGCTATGGTACAAATGGAACAGTAAATGCTGGTTATAATATAGGTATTACGCCAAAATACAATGGTGGTTTCTCACTCAACAACCGCAATAAGTATGTAAACGTATTTGGCAACTATAATTATAACGATAATCCCAACGAAAACAATATTAACCTGCACCGTGAGGTAGCTGATACCCTGTTTGATGGCAAAACGAAAGTTAATGTAGGGAACAAGAGCCATAACTTTAAAGCGGGCATGGATTATTTCATCAATAAGAGAAGTACGATCGGTGTTATGGCAAATGGTTCTTTTTCCAATCAGGAAATCAACAACTACGCGCGTACGCTTATTTCTTATATACCTACTCAGGAGGTTGACCGCATACTGATTGCCAATAACACCAGTACGAATAAGAAGAATAACATCAATGGCAACCTGAACTACCGGTATGCCGATTCTTCAGGCCATGAGTTGAATATCGATGCAGATTATGGCGCTTATCGCAACAAGAGCGATCAGTATCAACCCAATGATTATTACAAACCACTCGACGAAACCAAACCGACCTATAGCCGCATATACTTTATGAATGCGCCAACCGATATTGATCTGTACAGCATTAAGGTCGATTATGAACAAGGTTTTAAAAAGGGTAAATTAGGATTAGGCGGCAAGATCTCATTTGTAGAAAGTAACAATGATTTCAGAAGGTATGATGTGGATGCGGGCGACCGGCAAACAAGATATTATGATTCTTCCCGGAGTAACAACTTTGTATACAAAGAGAATATCAACGCCGGTTATATCAACTACAACAGGCAGTTCAAAGGCTTTATGATACAGGCTGGTGTACGGGTTGAAAATACCCACGCTACCGGCCGCTCTCAGGGTTTCACCTGGGATGCCAGCCAGGGTAAATATGTTCCATACGATTCCTCGTTTACCCGTGATTATACCAACCTGTTCCCCAGCGCAGCTATCACGTTGAACAAAAAACCCATGAGCCAGTATAGTTTAACCTTTAGCCGTCGGATAGACAGACCCAATTACCAGAACCTGAATCCATTTGAATTTAAGATCGATGAGTATACCTACCAAAAAGGTAATACCGGATTAAGACCACAGTATACAAACAGTGTGGGCATTACGCATACTTATAAATACCGGCTGAACACCACCCTGAACTATAGCCATGTAAAAGACATCTTTTCGCAACTGGTTGATGTAACAGAAAAGTCGAAGGCATTCATTACCCAAAAGAACCTGGCCACACAGGATATTGTGAGCCTGAACATCAGCTATCCATTCCAGTACAAATGGTACAGCATCTTTGGTAACCTGAATACCTATTATTCAAAGTACAAAGCTGATAATGGTCCAGACCGGAAAATTGACCTGGATGTATTTGCATTTAATTTCTTTGCACAACAAACTTTCCGTTTGGGCAAAGGCTGGACCGGTGAAATGAGCGGCTTTTATACTTCACCCACCATTTGGCAGGGTACTATTAAAAGCAGTTACCTCTGGAGTGTAGATGGTGGTTTTCAGAAAACAGTCTTAAAAGGCGCTGGCAATATTAAAGCTTCGGTAAGTGATATCTTCCATACATTAAAATGGAAAGGTACTACCGATTATGCCGGACAGCATTCTGTAGCCAGTGGTAATTTTGAAAGCCGTCAGTTTAAACTGAACTTTACTTATCGCTTCGGTAACAGTCAGGTGAAAGCAGCCCGCCAACGTAAAACCGGTGCTGAAGAAGAGAACAAACGTGCAAATGATAGTGGTGGTGGTGGAATCGGTGGCGGTTCTTCCAAATAATAAACAGGGATACCTATATAAAAATCCTCCCCGGCCAGCCGGGGAGGATTTTTTTTACTTAACATATAACTTCCCTACTTTGCATAGGTTGTAAAAAAAACTAATCACTATGCGTGTATTTGCGGGAAGTTTGTTTTTTGCTGTAATAATTTCGGCCCTGGTTTACAGTTGTGCGCATAATCCGTATGCCCAAACCAACAGGTTTTACAAAAAGCAGGCAAAACAGTTGGCTAAAGATTTAAGACCTGTTCCCAATAAACTCCTGCTCGATTCAGCCATTATGCCGGTTTATGCAGTTGGTACCACCAACTTCGACTTGCGTAAACCCAATTTTGTGATCATACATCATACTGCACAAAACTCCTGCGAGCAAACGTTAAAAACGTTTACCCTGGAACGTACGAAGGTGAGCGCCCACTATGTTATTTGTAAAGATGGCACCATCCACCACATGTTGAACGATTACCTGCGTGCCTGGCAGGCCGGTGTAAGCAAGTGGGGAAATTTTACCGATATCAATTCAAGCAGCATTGGCATTGAGCTGGACAATAACGGAAGCGAACCATTTCCCGAAGCGCAGATCACCAGTTTGGTAAAATTACTGGATACACTGAAGAGACATTATGCGATACCTGCTGCTAATTTTATTGGTCATGCCGATGTGGCGCCGGGCCGGAAAAATGATCCCAGCCACTACTTTCCCTGGCAGGCTTTGTCGCAACGGGGTTTTGGATTGTGGTATGATACTACGGCCGTAGTGGTGCCTGAATATTTCAATACTACCCAGGCATTGCGCATTATCGGGTACAATGTAAAAGATACCCTGGCCGCCATCCGGTCGTTCAAGATCCATTTTGTACCGCAGGATACTGTTATGATAAAGACATTAACAGAGGATGATAAAAAGATCCTGCTCGATCTCTCGCGCCGGTATCAATAGTTTAGTGCAGTTCTTCGCAGAAGTAACCAGCGCGTTGCAGGGTGTCTTCCACTGAGCGGGGACAAAGGTCAACGGATTCAATACGAAGGATCTTGTCGGAGTCATCGAGGTCGACATTCCAGCGGGAAATACCCTGCAGATTATTGATATGGGGTGTTACCGCATTGATCTGTGCTTTAAAGCGCAGGTTCGTTTTAAATACAAGCACTTCCATAAACATAGGCTTTAATGAAAAAGCAGGTTTATTTATTTTCGGCTTCCGGTTCATGAGTAGGGAAATCACGATCATTAAAAGGACCGCCCCGCCAGCCTCTGCAACGGGTCTTCCATTCATCTTTGAATCGCTGTTTTTCTTCGGGCGTCATCTTTTCCCATTTATCAAGCATTTTTTGCCGGAAGCGGTTCCTGAATTGTTCTTTTTTATGAGCAAAGCCACCAAAGCCACTGAATAATATTTTTGATAATACCAGTATGCCCAGCGCCTGCCAGAAAGTGATTTGTTTTACGCCCAGTACATCAGGCAATATGCCATTCCACAAGGTCATTACTATAAAGCTAAACACCGTGACAAAGACTGCACAGAATACCAGGATCATAACAGCTTTGCCAAACCAGAATCTTCGTTTCATGTTACACGTTGTTTAATAATTTAATAATTCATCTTTCAACACACTTAACCGGTTACGCAGGTGTAACACTGCATAGCGTTTGCGGCTAAGCAGGGTGTTCACGGTTTCGCCGGTTCGTTCGGCAATTTCCTTAAATGGTACTCCTTCCAGTTCATTCAATATAAATACCTGCCTTTGTTCTTCGGGTAATTCACTGAGCGCAGTATTCAATTCTTCCCAAAAAAGGGTGCGCAGGTAGTCTTTCTCGGGGTTATCGCTGGCATCAAATAAAAACTCCGTCCAGTTAAGCCCGCCTTCTTCACTTTCTTCTTCCCCAAACAGATCCTCCAGGGCCTCCGGTTTCTTTTTTCGTTGCCGGTCTATTATTTTATTACGGGCAACCGTAAACAGCCACGCAGTCATTTGTTCAATAGGCTGCGTGTTACCAACAAACTGGTAAAACACATCCTGCAATATATCTTCAGCATCGGCTTCATTGTTTACCCGTTTGCGGATAAAGCCCATGAGGCGTTTGCTATAGTCGGTAATGACCTGCGTTATATTGCGTTTCCTGTCTGCCGTCATGCCAGGTGCTATCGTAAGCGTGTCCTTCATGTATTATACAGGAATAGACGGCTTGCAGATAGCAATATTTTAAAGGTGGTGAAAAAAGTTGAAAGGTTGGTGTAAATTGTAATATGAAATTCGGAAAACTGCCTGTGTCTGAACTAGATACAGTGGATTTTACACTTCCACCTGAACCTGCCGGAAATAAAAAGATCCTGGGCGGGGCGAAAAAGCCCGCCGTAAACATACGAGTTGGCTGCCCGCAATGGGGAGTACCGGGCTGGCTTGGGAAAATATACCCGGCCAAAGCAAAGGAGAAGGATTTTTTGAACAACTACGTACAGCACTATAATTGCATTGAACTGAATGCCACACATTATAAAATCTACGACCCGGCCGCCATTACCAAATGGGCCGATAAAGCCCATGGCCGGGATTTTACTTTTTGCCCCAAGCTGTTCCAGGGCGTAACACATCAGGGCGGTTTAAGGGGCCGGGAAGGTATGATCAATGAATTTTTGCAGGGTGTAAAGGCATTTAAAGAACACCTGGGCCCATTGTTTATACAGCTAAGCGATTCGTTTGGCCCCAACCGCAAAGAAGAGTTGTTTGCATTTTTAAAAGCACTGCCTAACGATATGACCTTCTTTTTGGAAGTGCGGCATCCCGACTGGTTTACACAGGAAGCCATCAGAAAGGAATTCTTCAATACGTTGTATTTGTTGAAAAAAGGTGCAGTTATAACTGACACCCCAGGCCGAAGGGATTGCGCACATATGCACCTGACCATGCCCAAAGCCTTTGTTCGGTTTGTGGCCAATAACCTGCACCCGACTGATTATACCCGTCTGGATTCGTGGATTGAACGGATCATCAACTGGATTGAACAGGGATTGGAAGAACTGTATTTCTTCGTACATATGGATGGTGGTGAATTGTATTCCCCTGAACTGATCATATATCTCACCAATAAACTCAATGCCGCTTGTGGTTTACAGTTAATGCAACCGCATTTTATAGAACCGGATGGACAGGCTGCCGGTACACAAATAAAGTTTTTTGATTAAGACCGTGATACCTTATTGGTGCCTTTTGAAGCCTCTTTGCTTTCTCGCGCCCCGAGGAAACATAGAGAAGACATAGAGGATCTATATCACTGTTAGGTCGCTGCATTTTCCAGTCACGGGATTGCTTTCATAACAAACTATTTGCTGCTGAGTTGGGAGCCGCCCCGCAAACCGGAGCGGCCCGGGAAACACATAGGATGGCTTAACGGAATGGTTTAATTATGTTGTTACCTGTTCAATAGCGGTGAAGGTGTACATGTGTCCGCCAGCTGGCGGAACGGCGGTCAAATAGTGGTACTGCCCGTTACAAAAAAGATCTAAACCTGATGGATATTGTACGTTACAACGCCCCAGATACCCAGTGAATCGCAGGATGCATCAACTTCAATGGTTGCGTGCTTTTTGCTTTCGGGCAACAGCCGCACTTTGTTGAATGTTTTTTCGAGCCGCCTGATGAACATTTCTCCATTGAGTATGGCTACCACTACTTTGCCGCTTTCGGCTTTTATACTGCGATCAACAATAATTGTATCTCCATCATAAATGCCGGCGCCAGTCATAGCGTCGCCGCGTACACGCATAAAAAAAGTAGCTGGTTTATTACGGATCAATTGTTCATTCAGGTCAATACCGCGTTCCATGAAATCATCTGCGGCAGCGCCAAAGCCAGTGGCATCGGCTGTTTTAACATCCTCTTGCGGGAACTTGTTTGTTCCCCGGTGCGATGTTCCATGAAAATTTTCCCCCTCCATATAATTTAATTTTTGGTGTACTAAATTATTTAGTAAATTTATGCTAAATTGTTGATCCAATAAAAAATGATTTATGAATACCGGGTTAGTAAAAAACACGCCATTCGACTGGAATGGCAGCGGTCATCGGGAATATAAACTGGTCATATATCCTGATGCCGTTGTGTATGAAAAGATTATGGCGGAGAAACAACGCTTCTTTATGAATTATGGCTTAGAGAATGTGACCAAAACATTTCCCTATATAATGGTGGCGGGTTTTTATGCGGGGGAAGGTATGGAGGAAACCCTGATCCGGTGGATACAGCGCATATGCAGCCAACACAACAGTTTTGATGTAATACTTAATAATTATAGTGGCTTTCCACAACACAGCATTTACCTGCGGATGCAAAATCCACAACCGGTACAACAACTCGCCGGTCAGTTAAAAATGCTTGACAACCATGTGAATGCCATGGCCGGCAATACGATCGACCGCATACCACATATTGCCCTGGCCAGTGAATTACCAGAACCGGTTTATCATAAAGCATTGCCTTTTTATTCCCGTAAAACATTCCGGGCACATTTTATGGCAACAGAACTGGTTTTGCTGGGCCGCGATCATCCCTTTGCTGCACCTAAAACCATAAACGTATTTCGTTTTTTACCAGCTAATCATAAATCATATAGTGAAGTGGCCTGAGATATTATTTCATCCCTAAAAATTCAATTATGAAAATCAATATTCAGTCTATACCCGGTTGCAGAATTAATGAATACATGTTGGTGTTGGCTCCGCATGAAGAATTGCGTAATAAAATTGCAAAGGTCAGGAATGAGTTCAGCGAAAAATATAAAAATTCCGCGGCCCTCATTGGCAAGCCGCATCTGGCACTGGTGCGGTTTACCCAATTGGAGATGATGGAAGAACGGCTGGTGAATCGCCTGAAAGTGGTGGGCATGGGTTTTCAGCCATTTAGAATATCATTGAAAGATTATGGAAGTTTTCCATCGCATACCATATTTATAAATGTTACAACAAAAATCCCGATTCAAAACCTGGTGCGTGAAATACGTGATGCACAGCGCCTGATGAAACTGGATAATGAACATAAACCACATTTTATAGATGAACCGTTTATTGCTATTGGTCGCAGACTGGTGCCCTGGCAATATGAAAAGGGCTGGCTTGAATATTCACACCGACAATTCACCGGTTCCTTTATAGCCAGTCATATGTTGTTTCTAAAACGCCGGCTGGGCGATAAATCCTGGCAGATAGCACAACGTTTTGAATTTATGAATTTACCCGTTACGACAAAACAAGGGGAATTATTTGTATAGTCATGCTTGTAGTGGTATTGTTTTAAGCTTTCAAATTTTAAAAAATGGGGACCACCTCCTATCCCGATTTATCGGGATGGGAGCGTCGTACGGGGATAGCAGTGTGAACCTTATCTATGAAGCAGATTGGTAGTGTGATAAATAAAAAGGTACAATATGAAAGAGATAAAGCGTGATAGTTACCGGGTTACCCCAAAGAAAATGGAAGAGCCTGAAAATTATAAAAAGGGCCGTGGCGCCCAGATAAATACAAAGAACCGGTTCCTTAAAAACCAGCATGTACAGGAACACGTAGAGGGCATTGACGACTGGACCGAAAGACAGGAGCCCACCCAATACCTGGAGCAGGAAGCTAAAAGCCTGGTGAATAAAGTAACCAGTCCCGATGTAGGCATGTGGTATAGCATGAATCCTTATATGGGTTGCGAACACGGTTGTATATATTGTTATGCCCGCAATGCCCATGAATACTGGGGTTATAGTGCCGGGCTTGATTTTGAAAGAAAGATCATTGTAAAGACGAATGCTCCGCAGCTGCTGCGTAAGTTTTTAATGGACCCCAAATGGGAAGGCATGCCCATTAGTTTAAGTGGCAACACCGATTGTTACCAGCCGGCCGAACAAAAATACCGGTTAACCAGGTCCTTACTGGAAGTATGCAATTCCTTTAATCAGCCGGTAGGCCTCATTAGTAAAAACGGCGGCATGGTTCGCGATAAAGACATTCTGAAAGAACTGGCCAATAAGAAACTGGTATCTGTAATGGTTACCATCACCTCACTTAATGAAGACCTGCGGCGGGTAATGGAGCCGCGTACCACCACCAGTATGCAACGTTTGCGATTGGTGCAGGAGTTAAGCCAGGAAGGTATTCCGGTAGGCGTAATGATGGGCCCCATGATACCGGGGTTGAATGATCACGAGATGCAACGCATTATGCTTGCAGCGAAAGAGCATGGGGCCACCTCTACCGGGTATACGTTTGTAAGGTTGAACGGATCGGTTAAACTACTGTTTCACGACTGGCTGTATAAAAACTTTCCCGACCGGGCCGATAAAGTATGGCATATGATAGAGCAAGGCCATGGCGGTCAGGTAAATGATACCAGGTTTGGGGTGCGTATGCATGGAGAAGGCGATATTGCCGGGATCATTGCCCAGCAATATCGAAAATACGGTAAACTGTATGGCATGAACGCTGAAGAACGTGATCTGGATACCACCAGCTTCAGACGACCGGGTGCCCAGGGAAGGTTATTTGATTGAGAAATTAATGGAGCTCCCGCCTTCTTTTTTTGTCAGGATCATTTGTAGTACTTCTTTGATGCGTACAATCTCTTTACATAAACCGGCAATTTCCCGTGCATTGTCCAGGATGTTAAGTTGGGCAAGGGATAGTTCCACTTCCCAGATCTTTCCCCTGTAATAATATTCCATTACTTCCAGTGAGTCGGCCATGATAGGTTGAAAGGAGATGCGGGTAGTTTCATTTGACGAAACATTGTCTGATTTACTAATAGAGGAGTGTTGCTGTCTCATGGAATTAAAATTAAAAGTTATAAAAGTTCAATTGGGCCTAAACTTTCACCTGTGACTCGGGAATGGTTTATCTGGTTTACACGAAGTTCTTTGATATAGCCTTGAGGAGCAAGCGCTAAAGTACCAAAAGTAGCAAGTAGTAGCTGTAGATAAATTAAGTAGTTCTACGGATTTTATGGGAGGTATTAACAAATATCTTTAGCACCCGTTTAACTCTAAAATTTATTTATGGCAACTAACATGAAGTCTTATCTGACTTACCCTTTAGTACTTATTTTCTCTTTAGGAGCTTTGTTGATCAGCTCTTGCGGAGGAGGAACTCAACCAGGTAAAGATGAAATTTGCATCAAGAACCCGAAAGACACAACGGACCTTGGTAAAAGAAATCACTTCATTCCTGTGATGAGTATCGATATTTATAAGAAGGATTTTGAAACAGCGCGCGATACCATTAAACAAAGAATTCCGGATATTATGATCCCGGACTATGAGATCTTCAACAGAGCTTCAATAGTTGAATACTTACAGGACAGTACTGTGGTGGGCCTTAAGTTTTACCATGGTATTAAACCAGGTAATGAAAAACAAAGAGCATTGCGTCTTATGATCGTAGGCGTAGATAAGAATGGCAAAAACGTTTACCTGAAAAATAAAAAGGATGCATTAGGCGCCCAGTCAGGCAGTGATGATGGTGGTTTGGAATATGGCCAATGTAACCCGCCTTGCGAGATTCAGCCTTAATAGCATTTATTACCCTAATTCAATGACCGAGATTTCAACCGTACAATGGATAGTACCGTACGTTTTATTTTAAGTTTGAGCATCGGTATTGCTGTAATAATCGGGATAGTAAGATTTCGAAGGATAGATCAGTCTTACTATCCCTTCATTTTTAATTGTATTGCAGCTTTATCAGTGGAAATATTGAACCGGATCTGGGATGTAACAGACAACCGGGATGCATTCACCTTTGTATTAAATGTTTTTTCTTACGTTGACTTCTTTTTTTTCCTTTGGCTTTTTCACAACTGGGGCCTGTTTAACAGGAAAAAATCAACGTTTATCGCCATTGCGAGCGTTTTTTTTGTAATATGGTTAGTCACCAATATTATCTTCTCGAACTTTATCAATAATAATAACTATTTTTTCATACTGTATGCGTTTGCGCTGATCTTCTTCAGTGTAAATACTTTTAACAAGATGGTGGTGCATGAACGGAGCAGCATTTTCAGGAACCCCAAGTTCTGGATTTGTTTGGGAGTGATAATTTTTTATTCGTTCTTTATAGTTGTTTTCACAACAGGCTTATCATTATTTGAGCATAGTATGAGTAAGCCATTCAGGGCAGAACTGTGGGCGATAAGTGTGTATTCTAACTTATTGGTTAATATTTTGTATGCAGTAGCAGTAATATGGATACCCAGGAAAAAGAGCTTTACCAGTCTATTTTGATAGTGGTGGCGGTAGTGGGGATAATTTTACTATATTTCATTATCACCATCATCCGCTATCAGCGTCGCAGCCTGAAACTGCATAAGGAGAAAATACAGGCTGAAATAGATACATTGGAAAAAGAACGCCGGCGTATTGCCTCTGATCTTCACGATGAACTGGGGCCTCTGCTGTCTGCTGTAAAACTTCAAATAAACAGCCTCAATACTACCGACACCGAAGATGAGGCAGTGATCGGAAAATCGAGTACCCACCTGGATAGTATTATCCGGAAACTACGGGAGATCTCCAATAACCTGATGCCTAATACCCTTATACGAAAGGGGCTTCAAAAGGCCATTACCGAGTTTATTGACAATAACCGGAATGTATATGGATTAGAAATAAGATTTATATGTGAGCAGGATGTTCACCTGAATCAATATAAAGAGGTCAATCTTTACCGCATTATCCAGGAAATTCTTCACAATACCATAAAACACGCCCAGGCTAGCCTGCTGATCATAAAAATTGTAACCGAGGGTAACCGCCTTTTGCTCATGACTGCAGATAATGGAAAAGGTTTTGATTATTTTACAAAGGTAAAAGACAATCCCGGCCTTGGACTTCGTAACTTGCAGAGTAGGACCGAGGTGATGGGCGGTGAACTTACCTGTCATTCAGAGCCTGGTAAGGGCACCACGTATACAATTGAAATTCCACTTTGACCAGAACCAGGTATTATGAAAACATATGGCAATATAAAAGTTGCTATTGCTGACGATCATGAGATTTTCCGGGACGGCTTGCGGGCAATGTTGCAAAAGCAGCAGGACATACTATTGGTAGCCGAAGCTGCCAATGGTAAAGAATTGATTGAACAGGTGAAATCACAGGAACCTGATATTGTGATCAGTGATGTGAAAATGCCGGTAATGGATGGGGCTGCCGCTACCCGCCACCTTTCTGAACATTACCCGCAAGTGGGTATAATTGCACTAACCATGTTCGATGAGGAAGACCTCATTATCGATATGCTGGAAGCCGGCGCCCGCGGCTATCTTTTAAAAAATGCCGATAAGAATGAAATCATAGAAGCCATTAAATCGGTTTATCAGCAGCAACCCTACTATTGCCGACATACCTCCAACAAACTGGCCCAAATGGTGGCCAAAAGCAAGTTCAACCCATACAAACAAAAACAGAAACCCGAGTTCAATGAACGGGAGGTGGATATTGTTGCGGATATCTGTAATGGCCTCACCAGCAAACAAATTGCTGAAAAAATATTCCTGAGTGTACGTACCGTGGAAGGGTTACGGTTAAAGATCATGGAGAAAATGGAAGTAAAGAACACCGCCGGCATTATCATTTATGCCATCAAGAACAACCTGTACAAACCAAATAATGTATAACGCTCCCGTATAAGCTTTTTCACTGAATACCATCTTGTTGCCTTTATTTAATGGGTACGTATAGCCGAAGAGAATAACGGTGCTGTATGTTATCAAAAAAATATTTTCAAAAAAACTTCACAAAATATTTGGTGTAATTGAAAAATTATTGACACCTTTGCATAAACAAATCAACAAACATGTTACGCAAACAATCACATATGGTGCTGAACGGCTGGAGTCCGATAGAGGACTTTACTGTTTGCGGGGCGTGTTACGCTGATGAATAAGTTGAAACAACTAATTCAATATAACACAGGCCCCGCAAGGAATTGCGGGGTTTTTTATTTTTTGGCTGTTTAATAAAATAACGACGAAAAGGGAGTGCTATGCCCGCGAACGGGTAAGCTATATTCATATGTGTGTAGGAGTTAGGTGAAGCGGGGGTAAAACAAATAAATCATAATTGCTTATGAAATTTAAAAATAACAACATCTAAATAATCAGAAGAAATTGATGATACAATCACTACAACACATACAAAGTAGGACGATGGATAATACGAAACGATTTATCCAATGGAACCCGTGTGCAATTGCAGTAGTGGTGATTTATTTCAATGGTGGCAATAGTGAGGTTTATGATGTGCCAATACGACCAGGTTGTGTTTAAACGAAACTGTTAATGCAGGAATCGAATAACAAAAAGCCCGGTCGACAAAACGACCGGGCTTTTTTATTTAACCAAAACAACTTCATGAAAGAAGAAAAAGGAGTGTAGATGATGCAATTAGTAGTAGCAGTTTTTATGATCCGGGTGATCATTGCTTTAATCAGCGACAAAACTAAAGACAGAAAAAACATCGAGCAGGTTAATGATAAACCAGTAGATGCAAGACATCCTGCCGGATTCCAGATTCGATAGAAAGTAATTCAAGATACGTATTCAAAAGGAGGAAAAATAAGCGTCCGTCGAAAGGCGGATGCTTTTCCAAAAAACATTCATTGATCATTAAGCCTAACTAAAATAAGCCCTTATGAAAACAAGTAGCGGCGGCCATGACCGCTACTAAACATAGAAGTATTCCGGTTGGTCGGATACCCCGTTTGGATCGGGGAGGCTGTGGGTTCGAGTCCCACCTTCTATACACAAGCAGTACAAGCGTTGATGGTTGCGCTCCTGACTTCCAATCAGGTGGATAGAGTTCGAATCTCTAGTGCTGCTCACTGGTCCGTTAGTGTAAAGGCTAACACGCCTGATTGTCTATCTGGCACTACGAGTTCGAGTCTCGTACGGACCGCGTAAATTATTGAGTGGTGTAATTGGTTAAGCATATCAGTCTTTGACACTGATGGTGTTGGTTCAAGCCCAACCTCAATAACAAATGGTGCCTGTAGCTTATCCGGTAAAGTGTCCTGCTGTGAACGGGAAGAACAGGGTTCGAACCCCGCAGCGCACCCGAAACCGGCTTATAGTTCAATGGAAGAATGCTGTGCTACGAACGCAGAGATAGGAGTTCGAATCTTCTTAAGCCGACAAAAATATATTTTAGTACGCAAATGTGCTGCGCAGACAGGTATGCATATTTGCTGTATCAAAGAAAGAGGCAAATATTTTAAAATTAGTTCCTGATACGCAGGTGTGTTGCGCAGTATAGCTGGCAAATTTGTTGAATCAAAAATGGCCTGTAGCTCAATGATTGGAGCAAGTGCCTTATACGCACAAGGTTACCGGTTCGAGCCCGGTCAGGCCAACAAAAAAAGATTGCTTATAACGGCCCGTAGCTTAGTTGGCTAAAGTACCCGGCTTTTAACCGGGGGAGCATGAGTTCGAATCTCATCGGGTCGACAAAAAAATGGATGAATAGCTCAATGGCAGAGCGTTCCCTTGTTAAGGGAAGGGTTGTAGGTTCGAGTCCTGCTTCATCCGCAAAATGGTCTGTTCACCTAGTTGGTTAGGGTACCGGTCTTTCGAACCGGGTGGATGAGTTCGATCCTCATACAGACTACCAGGTGCTTTGGCAGAGATGGTTCTATTGCGCTCCGTTGAAGGCGGAAATATTGTGGTTCGAATCCACGAGGCACCACACATACGGTTCTAATGTAATGGCAGCATGATAGTCTCCAAAACTGTCAGTCTTCGTTCGAGTCGAAGGAGCCGTGCTAAAAATTCAGGTTATGCGTACTCGTGTAATGAAATAGTTAATGAGCTATTCTTTGTAAGCAAAGGAGCAAACATCTATTAACTATTTTAAAATAAAATATGGACAACTTAATTACGCAGAAGGTGATCAATGCAAATAGTTTATTTGATCATCGCTTTCTGGATGCGAATGTATTATACATGTACCATTTTAACCGGCTGCCCAGTGTGAATTTTATTAGTCGTGTTGATGGCGAAAAGTTATTCAATGTAATAAAGGAAAAATACGGCAGTCAAATAAAACACATACACCAACGTCATTGGTACAAGAAGTCGTGTAAAAGATATGAATTTGACAGAACAGTGCTTGTGTTTGAAGGGAATCGGATGGTTGAAGTGGCTAATGACTATTGCGAAATAATGCATGATGGTTCATGCCCTGAATGGGTAATAACCATAACTGAATTAGCCGGTCAGTGCAAAGAACGGCAAAGGCGACAACCGTTTGAGATCAATTTGATTGTACAGGGTAGTGATGGACTGGAGCTAAAGGCAATGGAGACGAAGCGTACAAAGCTGGATATAGATCTTTTTTACGAAGATGATTTCAGAGAAACAGATGAGGTTATCAGGCAGCGATTGAATAAGAAGAATGACAAAGGGATTGTTTTATTGCATGGATTACCGGGAACTGGAAAAACGACCTATCTGCGCTATTTAATAGGAAAAGTAAAAAAGCGCGTATTGTTTTTGTCACCAGGAATAGCATGCAACCTGATGGATCCTAATTTCATTGATTTGCTGGTCAATAATCCAAACACGGTTGTGGTTATTGAAGATGCAGAGAATATCATCATGGATAGAAGATACAATTCAAGCTCATCTGTTTCGAATCTGTTGAATATTTCTGATGGGTTACTGGCAGATTTTCTAAATGTACAACTCATATGCACCTTCAACAATTCGCTTACGATGGTAGACAGCGCCCTGATGCGGAAAGGAAGGCTGATAGCGAAATATGAATTTGGCAAACTGAGTGCAGCAAAAGCGCAGCGGTTAAGCAAACATCTTGGGTTAGATACAACTATTAATCAGCCCATGACCATTGCAGAAATAGCCAACCCGCATGAAAAAGAACAACCGGCAAACAGGGTAGAAGTGATCGGATTCAGGCAGCATGTAATTCAAAATTAAATACACAGAATGGAGGTATGTCATGGAACAACAACAGCATTGGAGAAAACTGGATGGTACAAGAATAACCAGACCCATTGAAGATGAAGTACGGGCCGTTTTGGTTCGTGAAAAAGAAATGGGACATACATTGAAAGTATGTATTGGTACCGACAGTCAGGTTAAGGGTAAAGAAACAGAATTCGGAACGGTGATTGTATTCGTTCGAAAAGGGAAAGGCGGTTTTATGTATATACACAATGAGACCACCCTGCAGAAAATGAATATCAAACAGCGGATGTTGACAGAAGTTTCAAAAAGTATTGAGATCGCTTACGCATTGTGTCGCCTGTTTACTATTTACAATGTAGATATGGAGGTACATGCCGACATCAATACCAACCCTAACTTTAAAAGTAACGATGCGTTGAAGGAAGCCATGGGGTACATAATGGGGATGGGGTTTGTATTTAAAGCCAAACCGCATGCCTTCGCCAGCTCAACCTGTGCCAATAAGGTAGTACAATAACTAACACATAAGCTTTTCCGGAGTTTAATTACTCTGGAAAAGCTTCTAAAAAATAATATATGAAGAAGAGTTCACTGTTCATAATGACGCAAAGAGTAGGAATGGTGCAATGGCACCGCAGTGTCCGATTGAAACAAATACAATCATTATGGACAGCAAGTTGGTTAAGCAATACGGTACGGAAATTCTTTCGTATCGACTGCGTACTGTAAGGCAGAAAAAACGCATGCAGTATGAAGATTTTGATAAAAAGTTATTGCGTTTAAAAAAAGAAAGAAACAGGTTATATCGACAGGAAAAAGACCTGGGTTATGAGCCGCTGATACCACCCGTACAAAAGGGCTGGAAACGTTTTTTTGTGTTGCGCGAGGATGTAGCCCGCAGTAAACACGCTGAGTTCTTTGAGAATATTCTGAAAAAGATAAACACGTATGACTGGAGCTATAGAAAAGACTTCAGGGTGAGAAAGAGGCGCTATGGCAGAAATAAGTACGGAGTAAAAACACAAGCCCTACTGCGTCCTTATGAAGATCACTTTCAACGGTTAAATTTTACCGATGTTGAAAAGAGTTTCTTTTATCCGGCATTGAAAATGGACCATAAAGGACGATTCGAAAGGTACTTTGTTTTTAGCGAGCTCTGGCGGTTTGTGTTGCGGGTACGGCCCAATATGATAGACAAAGTGAAAAGAAGAGATGAGGTAATTGAGAAACGGTTGGCGGAAATAGAGGATTACCTGGAATGGAATAATTATAAGTGCCGATTGGAAAAATTGACGCAGGGGGATTGCTGGCGTAGAAAATGGCGGGATGACTTTAGATTTTCTGGCAAAAACCCCTGTAAGAACAGACCCATTCACCTGATCTTACAGGATATTGATGAAGGATTATTGTAAAATATTATGTTCATCCGAAAGGATGTATAAAGAGCTTCCTTAACGGGAAGACTGGTATTTGCCCGACGTAAACAACCAGGTTCGTGTTTCAAAGAAGCACAACAGTGCAGACGTAGTAACTATCTGTATGCTGTGTTGAAATCGGGATGTGCCAGCGATTAAAGGGATCTATGGGTCAAGGGTTCGAGTCCCTTTCCTGCCACGGCGGGGTAGCTCAGTTGGTAGAGCAATGGATAATCACTGTAGGTTCGAGTCCTACATCCTTCAAAGAAGGATTGGCGAAACTGGTAAACGCAAAGCATTCTTAATGCTTAAATCAGGAAGTACACCGCTTCTTAAAAAATGGTGATCTGATTTAAAAGCCGGGCTTATTTATCGGCGGCCCCGCCAACAGGCGGGCTCGCAATCTGGTAACTGCCTGCAGGCAGATGGCTCATGATGGGGTTTATATTACTTTATCGGGGACCTGTTTATTATGATGCTTTAATAAACAGCTTGTTGAGGAACTGGTATAGCGATCATCAAAGAAAGTTTGCTTCCGCAATTACGGGATGGTAAGTATTACCCGGCTTTTATTTAACTAACATGAAAAAAGAAAGTACAATGAAAACTATTCGTGTAAATGCATATGAAGTGGCCCTGGTATTTAAAAAAGGTGCTTACCAACGTATACTGAAAGAAGGTAAATACTGGTTCTGGGGAAATGAAACCGTTAAAATATACAATGTAACGCAGCCATTCAATGCGCCTGTTGAACTGAACATCCTGTTGCAGGATACTGACCTGGCCGATGCACTGCATGTGGTTGACGTAAAAGATAATGAAATTGTACTGCATTATGAAAATGGTTTGCTGAAACAGGTATTGACTGCCGGTCGTTACACCTTTTGGAAAAGTGTTATCCAGTATGATTTTGTTCGCGCTGATATAAGCAAAGTGGAGATCACCGAAAACATTGATCGTGCCACCCTGCAACACAGGCTGCTAACGTCATATGTACGTAGCTACTCAATAGATAGCTTTGAGCAGGGCGTACTGTTTATAGATGGAAAGTTTGTGCAAACCCTTACGTCGGGCGTGTATTTCTGGTGGAAGAATGGAATATCCATCATAGTAGGCAAGCAGGATATGCGTAAGCAACAGGTAGAGGTCAACGGACAGGAAATTCTGACTAAAGATAAAGCTGCTTTGCGTATAAATGCCTGGGCACAATATAAGGTGAATGATATTGAAAAGTCGCTGGTACAAAACAAAGATTTTAGTAATCAGTTGTATGCCATCTTTCAATTAGCGCTGCGTGAGTACATAGGCGCAATGCCTTTCGATGAGTTGTTGGAGAAAAAAGAAAGTATTACTCCTTATATTTTGGAAACAGTAAAAGCCAAAACTGAAGCACTGGGCGTTGAGGTTGTTGGTTTCGGCATCCGTGATATCATTCTGCCAGGTGATGTAAAAGAGATCATGAACCAGGTGTTGATTGCTGAAAAGAAAGCACAGGCCAACACCATTATGCGTCGTGAAGAAACAGCCAGCACCCGTAGTCTGTTGAATACTGCCAAACTGATGGATGAAAATGCTATGCTGTGGAAACTGAAGGAGATGGAATATGTAGAAAAAATAGCAGAGAAGATCAGTAGCATCAGTGTAAACGGTAATGGGGTATTGATAGATCAGTTGAAACAAATTTTAGTATCGCAGAAATAACCTGAAGCCACAGAGGTGGTTAGGTAACTTGTAAGTTGTATAGCCTTGAGAAGTAAAGCAGGTCCCGCTGGTCGGCGGCGGGACTGCTTTTTCAATCAGCTGGTTTATGTCTGCGATAATTAACTGTAAGAAAAAAGCAGTGTATGAAAACCGAAGTAATTAACATTATTGAAGCAGAGCTGATGCAAACCTTTGAGGAATTGTTCAAATGGTTTTATATTGATAAGGAATTATTGAATTATGCGCCCAATAATAAAGGTTGGAGCATTCGTAAGATCCTGGAGCATATTTCATTGACGAACCAGTATTTACTGATGTTAATTAGTAAGGGCACCAGGAAGGCGCTGGAAAGGTCAAAGAAAGAAGATTATGCAGAAAGGGTAGTTGATTATGACCTGGATTGGCAAAGAATGAAAATAATTGGCGAGCATAATTCGTTTGTATGGAACCGCCCCGGCCATATGGAGCCGCGTGGCAAAATGCGGCTTGCAGCTATTCAGCAGGAGCTGGAATCACAATTGCAGCAATGCCGTATACTGTTGCGCAAAATGCCCCATGGCGAAGGCGCTTTGTATAAAATAATGATGAGCGTAAATAACCTGGGAAAAATTGATGTGTACCATCACATTTATTTCCTGGTGCAACATGCAAAAAGACATCTTACCCAAATAGAACAGGTTGAAACTGAATTTAACCTGGGGGTTTAAAAAATAATTTATGGCGAAATTGAAAATTTCAGGTAAGGAATTAAGAGCTATAGGATATCCGGAAGGTCCTGTGATAAGTATAGCGATGAACGTGATGGAGAAGAATTACAAGCATGAGAAAAAGGAGGAAGTGATGGAGTTATTGAGAAAAATATTGAGTGCACCCGTGGAATACGAAAATGACGCGGTGCTTGGGTTGATAGCAGAGCAATTGATACCAAAAAAGGAAACCGAACCCGGAGAAACCATTGAATTGAATGCTACCGGTATTCATTTTAATGTATTTGGTGGAGAGAATATTGAAGAAGGCGCTACGCATCAGATGGAACTGGCCAGCCGCCTGCCAATTAGCGTAGCTGGCGCCTTAATGCCCGATGCGCATGCCGGCTATGGTTTGCCTATTGGTGGTGTACTGGCAACAGAGAATGCCGTAATCCCCTATGGAGTAGGTGTTGATATCGGTTGCCGGATGTGTTTAAGTGTTTTCCCGATCAATCCAAAGGAATTGATACAACGGGAACATTTCTTTTCACGCGAATTAAATGAAGCCACTTTGTTTGGTAGTCCGGGTTTGTTTGATACGGCTACTGACCATGAAGTGATAGAAAGAAAGGAGTTTAATGAACTGCCTTTATTGAAAGGGTTGCAGGCAAAGGCCTGGCGACAGCTTGGGTCGAGCGGTTCGGGTAACCATTTTGCAGAATTTGGTATTATAGAAGTAGGTGAGAAAGATGCAATACTGGGTGTTGATGCCGGAACGTATATCGGGTTATTGACCCATTCCGGTTCAAGGGCACTGGGTGCCAATATCGCCAACCATTATACAAAAATTGCCAGAGAAAAAAGACGATTACCTGGCGAAGCGGCCAATTTAGCCTGGTTGAATTTAGACGAGCAGGAAGGGATAGAATATTGGATGGCGATGAACCTGGCCGGTGATTATGCTTCTGCCTGTCACCACGTTATTCATGCCAAGATTGCGAAAGCAATTGGAGAACAGCCATTGACAATGGTTGAGAACCACCACAATTTTGCCTGGAAGGAAATGATGATTGGTCCCGATGGAAAAATGAAGGAATTGATCGTTCATCGTAAAGGTGCAACGCCTGCGGGTAAAGATGTATTAGGGATCATTCCCGGTTCAATGACCGCGCCCGGTTTTATTGTGAAAGGAAAAGGAGAAACCGCTTCCGTTTCGTCTGCATCACATGGAGCCGGAAGAAAAATGAGCCGTAGCAAAGCATTGAACTCCATTACGCAAAAAGAGCTGAAAGAGCAATTGCAACGGCATGGTGTGAAATTGCTGGGCGGTGGACTGGATGAAGCACCGAATGCCTATAAAGACATTGAGGTAGTAATGAAAAGCCAGTCGGCTTTAGTGGATGTTGTAGGTAAGTTCTCGCCCAAAATTGTTAGAATGGATGGAACGGCGCCAAAGAAATGGCAAAAAACGAATTCCATGGACGGTGAGTAATATGATCTATGTCGTCCTGGTTCAACGGTGCCGGCATAATCATTTACAATGCTGGTTCCTGAGGCATTGAGATCATATCAAAAAGATAAGAAAGCGGACATTGCTCCAGTATAACCCGGTGCGATTGTCCGCTTTCTTCTTTCCATTTTATTAACCTGATCGAATCACCCTCGATTTCGATGCCGGTTATATCGCCATCAGAAAAGCAACAACAGCCACTATTAAAATAAGAAGGGATTACCATGGTTTTATGAAACTGTTTGCCGGCATATTCCGCTTTTCTTTTTTCCAATTCTACTTCCAGGCTTTGTATAACAGCGGCATCCTGACTGGCTTTGGCTTTTTCCAGGGCTTTATTAAGCCGTTCAATATGATCGAGCGAAGCGAACACGGGTTTATGTGTGTGACCTGAAATGAACACCAGGTCTTTTTGCGTGGCACTCCATTCGTACATAATGATGTTGTGTTTATCGACCAGCTCAAATGAATCGGAGGTGGAATTGATACTGATCTCCAGAAAGCGTTGCAACGGCGTCCAGATAGCAGCTACAAACCAGGTGCTGAAGGCATTGCCATCACTTTTTTTATCACCCTGGTGGCCATGTGTACAAAATATAGAATAGGGCCGGTTGTTATAGGTTGTAGTGAGTAAGATGCCCTCATATATTTTTAGCTTGTCGCCAAAGAAAGGTTTTAAAAACCGGTTGCGGGGAAAATCGTATTTCCATTGCAGATCGTGGTTACCAAAGGTGCGATAATAGCGGTCCTGTTGCAGAAAGCGTAATTCAGCCTGAAAATCTGTCTGGTTCTTCTCCATTACAATATCCGGTTTGTTTTCCCATAACTCCTCACAATCGCCCAGATTGATAAACTGATAGCCATTGTCATAATAGTAGTTCAGGGCGTTCAGGTAATTCTTTTCAGCCAGCCGAAAGTCATCAGCCGCATCCCTGGCACCTTTGTGTTCATCTGAAAAAATAACAAACCTGCCGGTTGGTAACTCGAATGGAACTATAAGGCCACTGCTTTCTTTTTTGTTTTGAATGTTTTTGAGTAACGCTGATAATGACGCAAATACCTGATCTTTTTTAGGTGAGGAAGAAAGCCGCTCTGCCAGCCAGGTAACCGGTTTTTTAAATAAGCGTTGCAACAATTTTTTCATAGTGTAAAAATCAGGGTTTTTTGAATTGCCTGAAATTTATTACTTTAGTAAGATAGCAATTCACAGTCGTTTAAAATTCAGTACGGTTGACTGTTAACATGGCATTAAAACGGTAAAGCCTGGTTCTCTCCCGAATCCCTGCCCAACTATTTCAAACAGGCAGATCGATCGATAAAACAACCAGAACTGTCTGCGAACAAAATACAAGTTCAGATGAAACAACTATCGTTTGTTCCCCCTGCTAATTTACAACGTTGGTTTTGGGTATTGCTGGCTATTAATTGCGTGTTTATTATTGCCTCAAAATTGTATATGCAGCCACTGGCCACAGCTGAAATTGTTCGTTTTGAGCTGGCCAAAGACCTGAGAGTAGCTGAAAAAATAATACAGTATTGGGAAACATATGGCAAACTACATCATGCCATCATTGGAATTTATATAGATTTTTTATTTATCCTTCTATACACCTCGGGATTGTCTGTGGCCTGTATTTATTTTGGCCGGTTAAGCGGTCATGAAATACTGATGCGTATGGGTAAGTTTATTACCTATTTGTTAATTGTAGCCGGTATCTGCGATGTTATTGAAAACATTGCCATGCTGAAAAGCCTGCAGGATGCGCCCACCCATTGGTCAGTTTTGCTGGCTTACGATATGGCCACTACCAAGTTCTCCATGGTAATTCTGTCGGCGCTGTATATAGCCATCTGCCTGGTATTTCGCCTGTTGCGAAAGATTGTGTTATAGAGAGCGGTTTATACTTTGATATAGATTTTCTTTTTGTCCATATAATACACGATCAGCCAATAGAAGGCGATCATGCAAATGGCATAAAGCAACGAACCGTTTTTGAGGTTTGATGAAACAGGTTTGCAAATATGCTCATAGAACCAGGGAAAGGCGCTTGTATACACTTTCTTACCCTCGTTGTCTGTATAATCGACCCAACGGAAGAGGGCAATTACGCGCGGCAGGAAGCCACTCAGGAAAAATATGAAGAGGGCATTTTTCCCAAATACGTCAAAAAAGCGGCTCCATGCTCCTTTAGCTTCTTTGAATTCAATCAGGAATATACATAGGGAAAGCGCCAGAATGGTCAGTCCCGTGGTATACAACACATAGGAGCTCGTCCAAATTTTCTTATTAATAGGAAACACCATATCCCAGGCGTAGCCGGTAAAGATGAGGATACAACCAGCAACAAACAGGTGTGACAGCATCTCAAAATTCTTTCCTTTTTGCTGAATGTAAAATCCTATAAAATAGCCAAAGATCACCTGTACAATGGAAGTAAGCGTACTGGTGATGCCTTCGGGATCAAAAGCTACACCTTCGCCATGGTACATGTGTGATTCGCCCAGAATGGCTTTATCGACGTTCAACCCAAAATAGCCGTTTATGCTGTATGGGTCACCTGCATTTCCGAAAAACAAACACAAAACCCAGTAGCCCAGCAATAGCACAATGGCGCTTACAAAAGCGCCGCGTATTTTAAAGAAGTAAATGATCAGCGATGCAAAAAAGTAGCTGAGGGCAATACGTTGCAGAACACCCAGAATTCGTATGCCTGTCAGGCTGCCATTGGCGCCAGCATATTCCCAGGCTTTAAAGGTGAGGTGGTCATTGTCCCAACGAATAAAAGGCGACCAGTTCAAAAAGAAACCTATCAGAAATATAAGGACTGAGCGGGTGATCACTTTCTTAAGAAAGGCTGAAGTGCCTGCTTCCTGAAGCCGTGGCATAACAAATGCAAGCGCATTCCCTACGGCAAACAAAAAGAATGGAAAAACGAGATCGGTAGGGGTGCAACCATGCCAGGGCGCATGTTCAAGCGGAGCATACAGGTTAGACCAGCTTCCCGGGTTATTCACCAAAATCATAAAAGCAACCGTGGCTCCCCGGAAAACATCAAGGGAATAGAAGCGTTTTTGCAAGATATTACATTTAATAGGAAAGATAAGGAACCTGTAAACAGGAAACAAGCTATTGGCGGCATACCAGACATTTCTCTATCTGTAAAAGCCATGCGTTTTTCTGCGAACAACTGGTAGCTTATGCCGTGTAACAATATTTATTAAATCAGGTACGTTTTTGGCGTGGCGTATAGAACCGGCTGTTATACAAGTGTTCAACGATCAAAAGGATAGATATTATTTTTCTTTCATTAGTAAAATAATGGGGGTATTAGGCTTTCTACTGTTTATAATCGGGTTTTTGAGTGACGAAATTATACCTGTGGTTTATAAATGATGAAAGATTGATTGTTGAAATGATTATTTACCTTGCGCCAATCGGTAAAAGGGGCTAAGTGGGTGTATTAATTCCTTTTAATGTGTTTTTTAATTTATTGGTAATAGATTGGGACTGAGAAAACGGTATTTTTAGTTGAAAAATAATAGTTTAAGATTTTTTACACATGTTTATACACATTAAAAAACACCTATATTTGCACCCGTTCCGGTAGCATTTGCAGGCTTTTGCCAATGGAAGTACCGAATGGTTAAAACTTCCATGCTTTTAAATAAAAACATGGAAAGAATTCCTGTGTCAACGCTAATTGTTACACTAAATAAATTTAATGATGGAAGGGTATAAGGAGTACTTCATTGAAGCTGCTCACTTATACCCTTTTATTATTGTGTCTGTTGAATAGTAAGTGTGCGTTTAATCTACTGAAATTCAATTAGTTGCAGATAAAATCTGTGACTGAGCAGGCGAAGCTCTGCTCCATCATTGCCGGGATTCAGTCAGATAAGTACAAATCTGGCTGATTAATTGTTTACGCTTTTGGCATCTTTTATGGCTGCAACAACATCGAAAAAATGGTTTGCTGTTTATACCCGGCCCCGCTGGGAAAAGAAGGTGCATAAGCTTTTGGAAGAAAAGGGCATTGAGAATTATTGTCCGCTGAATAAAGTTCATCGCAAATGGAGCGACAGGATAAAAATTGTTGATGAACCGCTGTTTAAATCGTATGTGTTTGTTAAAGTAAATGAGGACGAAAAAACGCAGGTACGAATGACAGAAGGGGTGGTGAATTTTATATATTGGTTAGGAAAGCCGGCCATCATCAAAGAAAAGGAAATAGAGACCATTAAACGGTTTTTAAACGACCATCACGATGTGGAAGTTCGTCCTGTTGAGATAGAGGAGGGAAAGAAAGTAATGGTGAAAGGCGGCATTCTGATGGGTAAGGAGGGAACGATAAAGAAGGTATTACATAAAAAAGTAGAAGTGGTTATCGAAAGTATAGGGTTTATTCTTACGGCATATGTCGACAAGTCAAAAATTGCACTGCTTAATAAATGAATAAGCTCCGGTTTGCTATTATAGGGTGTGGACGAATTGCCCAACGGCATGCGGCGCATATCAGGAACAGAGGAATATTAGCAGCAGTTTGTGATGAAGTAAAAGAGAAAGCAGATCAGCTGGCAAAGGAATACGATGCCATTGCTTATTATAACGTAGATGAACTGCTTAAAGCAGAGACTGGTTTAGACGTAGTATCAGTTTGTACGCCTAATGGACTGCATGCTGAACACAGCATAAAAGCATTACAGGCAGGATTTCATGTGTTGTGCGAAAAACCGATGGCATTGACAATTGAAGATTGCGGAAAGATGATAGCCGCTTCCGATAAAGCGGAAAAGCGATTATTTATCATAAAACAGAACCGGTACAACCCACCAGTAGTGGCTGTAAAAAAAGCCCTTGATGAAGAACGGCTTGGGAAGATCTATAGCATTCAGCTTAATTGTTTTTGGAACCGGGGAGCAGATTATTATGCAAACTCCTGGAAGGGAACTAAAAAGCTGGACGGAGGCACCTTGTTTACACAGTTCAGTCATTTTATAGATCTTTTATTGTGGATGATTGGTGATGTAAAGCACGTGCAATCAATGATGGCTAATTATGCGCACCAGGGCATTATTGAATTTGAAGATACAGGTGTGGTAACGCTGCAATTTGTAAATGGTGCTATCGGTACCATCAATTATACAGTGAACAGTTATTCAAAAAATATGGAAGGTTCGCTGACCATCTTTGGCGAAAAAGGAACGGTGAAGATAGGTGGCCAATATTTGAATGAGCTGGAATACCAGCATATTGAAGATTATAGGATAGCCGATTTACCCGCAGGCAACATTGCCAATGAATATGGTAATTACGTGGGGTCAATGAGCAATCATGATAAGGTATACGATAATCTTATAGATGTATTGCTGCACAATGGGGTAATGACAACCAGTGCCTGGGAGGGGTTGAAAACGGTTTCTGCTATTGAGAAAATTTATAGTTCCGCAACGCATATATGAACCAACCTGTTTTATTATCCGCTCAAATACGTGACGTTTCTTTTGGAAAAGATGTAAAGGTGGTTCAGCCGGTTAATTTGTATGATTGTAAGATCGGTGATGATTGTTTTATAGGTCCTTTTGTTGAAATACAAAGTAATGTGGTGGTGGGGAATCGTACGCGGGTACAGTCGCATAGCTTTATTTGTGATGGAGTTACTATTGGGGAGGATTGTTTTATTGGACATGGTGTGATGTTTGTTAATGATCTGTTCTCAAAAGGTGGCCCCGCCGGAGATAGAAATGCCTGGAAAACAACCGCCATCGGAAACAAAGTATCAATAGGATCAAATGTTACTTTATTGCCAGTATCAATATGTGATGACGTGGTGATTGGGGCAGGAGCGGTGGTTACAAAGGATATAAAAGAAAAAGGAATTTACGCTGGTAATCCGGCGAAGATGATACGTACACTGTAGCAAAGTTTAATTAGTCATTAATACTCTATCAATATGTTGCAAACGCCCGTATCCGGTTTTATACAGGCTTGTATTTTTGTAGTAGTTGTAATGTTCATGGGTTCTTGTACCAGTCCTAAAAAGGCAAGGCAGGAATTGAAATACCTTGATGGTAATCTAAATATTCCGGAAAATTTACAGGTGGCGACAAAAGAAGCCGTTATTCAAAAAGGCGATCTTCTTAGCATTTATGTATATAGTGATAATCCGGAAGCAACTGACATGTTCAACCAACAAATTACCAAAACAGTAAGCAGTGTTCCCGGCTATTTAGTAAATGCGCAGGGTAACATTCGTTTTCAAACTTTGGGAGAATTGCATGTGGAAGGGTTAACCAAGAATCAGCTAATGGATACAATGGACCTGAGGTTAAAAACTTATCTTACCAATCCATATACTGATATCCGCTTTCTGAATTTTAAAGTAAATGCGTTGGGTGAAGTGGCCAGGCCCGGGCCATATTCAATTCCGGAAGAAAAGGTCACGATTCTTGAACTACTCGGTTTGGCTGGTGACCTTACAATATATGGAAGAAGGGATAGCGTTTTAGTAATAAGAGAAAAAGACGGTAAGCGGGAGTTTGGTTATCTTAATTTAAAAGACCCCAAAGTATTTCAGTCACCGTATTTTAACCTGCAGCAAAACGACGTGGTTTTAGTTAAAGCAAATAAAAGAAGGCCAACAGGAAGCGAACAGGAGTTGTCCCGCAATCTTACGATATTGTCTGCAATAGCTAGCATTGTATCAATTGGTGCCCTGCTGTATAGCATCTTTAAGTAAAAACGGCTACGGGGGGCCAGCAGCAGTACACCTTTAACAATGCAATTTTATACTCTTATCAAACAGTTGAAATGAACACTCAGGAAAGCAAAAGCGTAAAAATATCGATGAAGGATTTTATGATGCGTTATGTGCGATACCTTCCACTGTTTGCTTTTTCAGTAAGCTTGGCACTGATAATTGCATATGCCTATTTACGCTATACTACTCCTTTATATAGTGCCCGCGCTACTATGCTTATTAAAACCAACCAATCATCTGGGGGCTTAGGAAAGGAGTTTGACGAGGTTTACTTTACTGGAGGACGTGGTAATGTAACTAATGAAATAGAGATATTAAAGTCTTTGACACTTGCGAAAAGAGTAGCCGCTTCATTAGGACTGCAAAAAAAATACTACGTAAAGGGTAATATCAAAACCACATTAAACTATCCGGTTGGACCAGTTTCATTGGGTATTGTGAAATTGACTGATAGTTCGAAACCAATAGGTTTTGAGATTAACATTGTTAATGATAACGAGTTTGCTTTTGTAAATGCTCCAGCTGTAAAGTACCAGTTTGGACAGCCGTTTGAATATCCAGGAGGTAAATTTATAATTTCAAAGAATACTGCACTGATCAATAGCTTAAAGTACAAAGAACATATTCTTACCTGGGAGCCGCTGGAAAGTGCGGCCTTTAATGTATTGGGCGGGTTAGGTGTCGCAGCAGTTAAAGATCAATCGAACATTTTAACAATAACTTATTTAGGTACACATCCACAGCTAAGTAGAGACATTTTAAACCAGTTGATGGAAGAATACAGTAAGCAGAATATTGAGGATAAGAATCAAACGGCAGCTCGTACTGTTTCTTTTGTAAATGAACGTTTGAATTTAATTACCAGGGAATTAGGCGATGTTGAAAAAGATCTGCAAAAATTCAAACAACAACATGAGGTAATAAACCTTCAATCCCAGTCACAACTGTATTTAAGCAATCAATCAGATCTTGATAAACAAATATCCCAGTTGGAAGTTCAAAAGCATGTTATTGGCTACCTCCAGGAATACATGGGAAATGAACAAAATAACTATCAGGTAGTGCCAACCAGTTTGGGAATTGCAGATCTTACCCTGCAGGGGTTAATAGGTCAATACAATGAAATACAGTTAAAGCGGGAAGCACAATTAAGAACTACAACGGCAAATAACCTTACCGTAAAGGGTATGGAAGGACAACTGGAAAAATTACGTAATAATATCCTGGAGAACCTGAATAATGTGAAACGCACTTTTGATTTACAGATTAACTCATTAAATCAAAAGAATCAGCAATATAATTCAAGGATAAGCTCTGTACCGATCAAAGAAAAAGAATTGCTTGAGATTACAAGGCAGCAGGGAATTAAACAAAGTCTTTATTTATTTCTATTACAAAAGCGGGAGGAAACGGCCATTTCGCTGGCGGCCACTGTATCGAACTCACAGATTGTTGATGCCGCTATTGGCAGCGACATGCCTGTTTTGCCAAGTCCCAAAAATGTGAAAATGCTTGCAGTATTTTTGGGGTTAATAGTTCCGATAGGATTTATATACATAAGAGAATTATTAAACGATAAGATCGTTGGCCGGCCCGATATTACAAAAATCACAGATGCTCCTATTTATGGAGAAATCGGTCACTCGCATGATAAAGAGACCTTGCTGGTACGAAAGAACAATCGGGATGTAATTACTGAACAGTTTCGCATGATCCGCTCCAATATTCAATACATGGTAAATAATACCAGTAACCCTGTAATCCTGGTAACCAGTACGTTCAGTGGAGAGGGAAAGTCGTTTATAAGTGTAAATACAGGTGCTGTTATAGCGCTGGCGGGTAAAAAAACAGTGGTTCTTGAAATGGATATCCGGAAACCTAAAATTTCTAAGAACCTCGATCTTTCACGGTCAAAGGGCATTAGTAATTTCCTTGTTGGCAATGTTCCTGTTGAGTCACTGCCTCAACCGGTACCGGATGTAGAAAACCTATATGTAATTTCCTGCGGGCCAATACCACCCAATCCATCAGAGTTGCTTTTGAGTGAAAAATTGGCTGATCTGTTTAATTACTTAAAAAAAGCATTTGATGTAGTGATCATTGATACGGCTCCTGTAGGATTGGTAAGCGATGCATTTACAATAGGTAAGTATGCCGATAGTACCTTGTATATTGTTCGAATGGGTTATACTTTGAAAAAGCAAATGAACTTTATAGAGGAAATATATAGCACCAATAAATTACCGCGTGTTGGATTGTTGGTTAATGATATAAAAGCTTCGTCTCATTATTATAGCTACGGAAATTATGGAAGTTACGGATATAGCTATGGCTATGGTTATAACAATTCAAATGGCTATTACGATGAAAGCTCAAATGGTACTGGCAAAATGAAAAGGTTATTTAGGAAAATGCTTAAGCCCTTAAAGAAATAGTATTGATAAAGAAAAATTTAGCTAAGTAATTACCATGAGTGAAACACTTTCACATAAACAGGAGCAATGGGATGTAGTTATTGAGCCCAAAACACATTTACTACAGCTTAATTTAAAGGAAATTTGGCGCTACCGCGATCTACTACAATTATTTGTAAGGCGCGATTTCGTTGCTCAGTATAAACAAACAATTCTCGGCCCTATATGGCATATCATTCAGCCGATATTTACAACATTGATATATCTGCTTATTTTTGGTCAAATAGCAAATATACCTACTGACGGAATTGAGCCTCCTATTGTATTTTATATGAGCGGAATTACAATTTGGAACTATTTCGCTGCCTGCCTTACCAGTACCTCCGCTACTTTCACTGCCAATGCATCAATATTTGGTAAAGTTTATTTCCCAAGGATGGTTTTACCCCTTTCCGTTGTTATCTCAAACATTGTACGATTTGGTATACAGTTTCTTTTGTTGCTGGCATTTATGTTTTTTTACTATTTTAAGGGATATCCTATTCATGTGAGTTTTGCCTGGTTATTCATTCCTGTGCTGATAATAATGATGGCAGGCATAGGGCTTGGCCTCGGTATCATTATTTCATCCCTTACTACCAAGTACCGCGATTTTGCCGTATTACTCACATTTGCCATTCAATTGGGAATGTATGCAACACCGATTGTATATCCATCGTCGTTTTTGCGAAACACTTCCTACAAATGGATAATTGAAATTAACCCCCTGAGTTCTATTGTCGAATGCTTTAGGTATTCACTTTTCGGTAAGGGAACATTTACCGCCGGAGACCTTGCCTATAGCGGGATATTTATGTTGGTGGTACTATTTATTGGTACTGTTATTTTTAATAAAGTCGAAAAATCCTTTATGGATACTGTGTAATTCATTTATCGCAGTTCGTTATTATATTCACATCATGAGCAGAACAGTAATAAGCGTTGAACATTTATCCAAAGAATATAAATTGGGTCAAATTGGTACCGGTTCAATAGCCCATGACATCAATCGCTGGTGGTATCGGATGCGGGGAAAAGAAGATCCTTATTTGAAAATAGGAGAGGAAAATGATCGTACCAAAAAAGGTAATAGCGAATATGTATGGGCTTTGAACGATATAAATTTTCAGGTACAGGAAGGGGAGCTATTGGGTATTATCGGTAGAAATGGTGCCGGTAAAAGCACCCTTTTAAAGATATTAAGCAAAACAACAAGCCCTACTAAGGGATGTGTTAAGATACGAGGACGCGTAGCCAGTTTACTTGAAGTTGGTACCGGATTTCATCCGGAATTGTCGGGCAGGGAAAATATTTTTCTGAATGGCGCTATACTGGGTATGACGAAGGGTGAAATTAGGAGAAAGTTTGATGAGATCGTTGATTTTGCGGGGGTGGAACGTTATATCGATACCCCTGTAAAACGATATAGTAGTGGAATGTATGTACGGCTGGCTTTTGCTGTAGCTGCCCATCTCGAACCTGAAATTTTAATCGTGGATGAGGTGCTTGCCGTAGGCGATGCAGAGTTTCAGAAAAAATGCCTTGGCAAAATGCAGGATGTAAGCTCCAAGGAAGGTAGAACTGTTCTTTTTGTAAGCCATAATCTTACAGCGGTTAATACACTTTGTGAAACCGCCGTATACATGAAGAATGGCCGTATCGCAAAGCAGGGGAATGCCCTTGATGTAATAGAGTTGTACTCAAAGACCGAAAGTGAAGTTATAAACCATAAAAAATGGCCAGAGGGTGAAAGACTGGGTGATGATGTATCAGAAATTGTAGAGGCAAGATTGGTAGATAAAGACAGAAATACGATTACAGTGGCGCATACTGATCAGCAAATAGGAATAGAATTTACATATCGTGTTAAAAAGCAGGGGTCGCAGCCTGTTCCCAATATGCATGTATTCAATATGCAGGGAGATAATGTTTTTGTAAGCGCCGAAAAATCGAATCCTGTATTGGGAGTGCCGGGAACATATACAACTGTTATGTGGATTCCTGACCATTTGTTAAATGACGGCCGGTACCTCGTCGGTCTTGCTACATCCACGTTTGTGCCCGAGAAAGTACACTTTTATGCAAAAGAGGCACTTATATTCGATGTGGTGGAGGATATGGAAAAACGCGATATGGATTACCGGGGAAAAATGCCGGGTGTTATTCGTCCAAAATTGAACTGGGAAACTATAAAACTGGATTAGTATGAAAGTGGTAATTTTCGCAGGTGGCCTGGGCACCCGTTTAGCAGAAGAAACTGATATCCGGCCCAAACCCATGGTTGAAGTAGGAGGTAAGCCAATATTGTGGCATATCATGAAGATCTACAGCCATTATGGATTTAATGAATTTATCATTTGCCTGGGCTATAAGGGCTTTTTTATAAAGGAATATTTCATGGATTATTATATGCATAACTCTGATATGACTGTGGAGTTAAACAGTAATAAAGTGGATATCCATTATACGCAAACCGAATCATTTAAAGTAACCCTTGTTGATACGGGGTTAAACACCAAAACGGCCGGCCGCTTGAAGCGGATACAAAAATATGTAGGCAACGAAAAGTTTATGCTTACTTATGGCGATGGTGTTTGCGACGTAAATATCCATGACCTGGTAAAATTTCATGAGGCGCATGGTAAAATAGCTACTGTCACTGCTGTTCAACCCGAAGCCCGTTTTGGAGGAATGGATCTTGGAGAGAATGGAAATGTCAACATCTTTAAAGAGAAACCTTCGGGCGATGGGAAATGGATCAATGGCGGCTTTTTTGTGTTATCACCTGAGGTCTTTACTTATCTCGATGAACATTCCGATGTAACAATGTGGGAAGATGGTCCCCTCGAAAAACTCAGTAAGAATAGTGAATTGATGGCGTATCGGCATAAAGGTTTTTGGAAGTGCATGGATGCGCTGCGTGATAAAATTGAATTGGAGCAGATCTGGAATACCGGAAAAGCAAATTGGAAAGTTTGGTAAACTAATAAGAATGTTATTAAGTAACAGTTATAAAGGGAAAAAGGTTTTCTTAACCGGGCACACCGGCTTTAAAGGAAGCTGGTTGCTTACATGGCTGCACCTGCTCGGGGCACAGATAAAAGGCTATTCATTAGCGCCGCTTCTCAGTCAACAACTATATTCATCGATTAAAGGGGATGAGCTTTGTGATTCAGTGATCGCCAATATACTTGATGCTGAAAAACTTGAAAAAGAGATCATAGATTTTGAGCCTGATATTATCTTTCACCTGGCTGCACAACCGCTGGTTCGTTATTCATATGAAGAACCACTGGACACATTTAATGTAAATGCCATTGGTACGGCCAATGTACTAAACGCGGTACGAAAGCTGGAAAAGCCTTGTCAGGTAGTAGCTATAACAACCGACAAAGTTTATTACAATACAGAATCAGATTATGCCTATAAGGAAACCGACCGCCTTGGAGGATATGACCCTTATAGTGCCAGTAAGGCTGCCGCTGAAATTATTATCGATAGTTATCGAAATTCTTTTTTCAATTCCAAAGATGTGGCACAGCATAGTAAATCAATTGCTGTTGCACGTGCGGGTAATGTAATTGGCGGCGGCGATTGGGCTAAAGACCGGATTATTCCAGATATTATACGGGCCCTGCAAAATCAGGAACCTGTTCAGGTTCGTAATCCAAAAGCAATAAGACCCTGGCAGCATGTAATAGAACCCTTGTTTGGTTATTTACTGTTGGCATCAAAAATGGCTAATGATCCGGTTCAATATGCAGGCGCTTATAATTTTGGCCCCGTTAGCGATGATTGCTGGGAAGTACAGAAAGTCGTAAATAAAGCTATCGAAGTATGGGGTGGGGGAAAGTTTCAAACCCCATTAGGAGACTATAAGGCCGTACACGAAGCCGGCATATTAAAACTCGACATTGACAAAGCCAGACAACAATTGAATTGGCAACCTGTATTTAATGCAGGGGAAGCGATTGAAAAGGCTGTCTTATGGTATAAAAATTTTACCGGTCCCAATGCACTTGACCTCATGCAAAAGGATATTACTCATTACGAACAACAATTACTGACCACTCAACCTGCATGAAATTTACAGCACTTCCTTTACAGGGCGCATACCTGATTAAGCCAGAGGTATACAGTGATGGGCGTGGCCATTTTTTCCGGTATTTCTGTAAGGATGAGTTTACACAAATTGGCCATACGAAGGAATGGTTACAGTGTAATCATTCTTTTACAAAAACAAAAGGCTCAATAAGAGGAATGCACTTCCAGTTACCGCCGCATAGCGAAATAAAAATGGTAAGGTGTATAGCAGGACAGGTACTGGATGTAATTGTTGATCTGCGAAAAGATTCTCCGACTTTTTTACAATGGAATAGTGTTGAGCTGAGTGCTGAAAATCGCAACATGCTTTACATTCCGGAAGGATTTGCTCATGGGTTTCAGACACTAACCGATAATTGCGAACTTCTCTATCATCATACAGCGTTATATAAGCCAGGAGCAGAAGGTGGGTTACGGTTTAATGATCCACGCTTGGGAATAAACTGGCCGATCACGCCAACTGTAATATCAGAGCGGGATCATAACCATACTCTGGTGGACAACTTTTTTGAAGGAATTAAAATCTGATTATGCATTGTAGATTTTGTAAAACAAAGCTGGAACATGAATTTATAGACTTAATTAATGCTCCTGCTTCTAATTCTTTTTTAAGAAAAGAACAATTGAACGAACCAGAAACATATTACCCGTTAAAGGTAATGGTATGTCATAGCTGTTTTTTAGTGCAGGTAGATGAATTTAAATCATCTGAAAGCATATTTAATAATGAGTATGTATATTTTTCATCTTACTCAACCACCTGGCTGGCCCACGCAAAGAAATATGTAGAAATGGTTACGGAACGATTTGGTCTTGGGACACAGTCATCAGTGATGGAAATAGCCTCGAACGATGGTTACTTATTGCAATATTTTCTCGAAAAAAAAATACCGGTACTGGGTATTGAACCCACTGGCAACACTGCCGAAGTAGCAATTAAAAAAGGCATTCCTACTATTACTGAATTTTTTGGAACCGAACTGGCTAACAAGCTGGTTAAAGAAGGTAAACAGGCTGACCTTTTCCTGGGTAATAATGTATTGGCCCATGTTCCGGATATTGTTGACCTGGTAAAGGGGATGAAGATTGTGTTAAAACCAGAGGGCGTGATCACTATGGAATTTCCTCATCTGCTGCAGCTGGTTATTCATAATCAGTTTGACACTATCTATCATGAACATTTTTCTTATCTGTCATTATACACCATTCAAAAAATATTTGCCGCACAAGGGCTTACTATTTTCGATGTGGAGGAATTGCCAACCCATGGAGGTTCCTTGCGTATTTTTGCCAAACATGAAGAAAATTCACGCCAGCCTGTTACTGACCAGGTAGAAAAAATTCTTCAGAAAGAATTGAAAGAAGGCATCAATAACCTGGAGTATTACAAAAATTTTCAACAACGCGCATTACATGTAAAGCTCGATCTGCTTAATTTTTTAATTGAGCAAAAAAAGAATGGCAAACGTGTTGCTGCATACGGTGCTGCTGCAAAAGGTAATACCCTGTTGAATTATTGTGGTGTGAAGTCTGATCTTATTGAATTTGTTGTAGATGCCAACCCTAATAAACAGAATAAATTTTTACCTGCCAGCCACATTCCCGTGGTAAACGAAGCTTTTTTAAAGCAACAACAGCCTGACTTTGTATTGATACTTCCCTGGAATATCAAAGAAGAAATTGTTAAGCAGTTAGATTATATACGTACATGGGAAGGAAAATTCGTAACCTGCATTCCGGCCTTAACTGTAATTTAAATGGCAAATCATTTTCACTCTTCAGTTTTTATTGGGCCCTGGGTCGAAATTGAAGTATCGAGCAGGGGGTCACATACCTATATTGATGAAAATAGCAGGATCGATAATTTTGTGAAGATTAAACATGTTGGGGGCAGTGGTGATATTAGAATTGGTAAACATGTTTATTTAAATTCAGGAACGGTATTATACTCGGGTAATGGTATTACTATAGGTAATGATGTTTTAATAGGTCCAAACTGCTCCATAGTTCCGACTAATCATAATTTTTCTGAAATAGATAAGCCGATACGATTACAAGGTTTCATGCCATCAAGAGGTGGAGTAGTTATTAATGACAATGTATGGATCGGCGCAGGTGTTACCATTCTTGATGGAAGTGTTATAGGAGAAGGATGTATTATTGGCGCCAATTCACTTGTAAGAGGAGTTTTAGAGCCATATACAATTTATGCTGGTAACCCGGTTCAAAGAATAAAGAAGCGATAATGAAATTTACTATTTTAGGAAGCTCTGGGTTTGTTGGATCCCACATAGTAAAAGAATTAAAACAAAGCCAGGCAGAATATTATGCACCCGCCCGAGATGAAAATCTTCTTGACAAAGACCTTGGAAATGTAATTTATTGTATAGGACTTACTGCTGATTTTAGAAAACGGCCATACGATACCATTGAAGCGCATGTTTGTAAACTTAGGGAAGTATTAAAGGAATGTAATTTTAATTCCCTTACATACCTTTCATCTACGAGGCTTTATATTCATAATAAGGATCTTGAAATGGTAGATGAACAGACGCCGATTCCTGTTAATGTTACGGACCCATTCGATCTTTTTAATGTTTCAAAGCTAACTGGCGAGTTATTAACATTGAATTGTGGAAGGGAGAATGTTCGGGTTGCAAGACTTTCCAATGTGTATGGTTTTGATTTTAGTTCTGAAAACTTTATCACATCTATTATCAAGGATGCTGTAGCTGAGAATAAAGTAACGCTTAGAACAACCCCAGACTCGTCAAAAGATTACATTAGCATACATGATGTAGTTCAGTTGTTAATTAAAATATCACTGCATGGTAGAAACTCGATTTACAATGTAGCCAGCGGTAATAATACAAGCAATCTTGATGTGTTAAATGTGTTGAAACAGGAAACCGGATGTGATATTGACTTTAGCCCTTCTGCAGAAAAAATAACTTTCCCAGGCATTAATATAGATAAAATAAAAACTGAGTTCGGTTTTCATTCACCTCACAGGCTTACTGATGATTTAAAAGAAATCATATTTCGATATAAGTTAAGCGTAACTAAGAGTTAATTTTATGCAGTTAAGCATATCCAAAGCTGAATTACAATTATATGTATGTAACCAGCTCAATAATTTTTTCCCGGATAATAATCCTGTAAAGCCTGCTGAATTTGAAGGGGTGATAGATATAACACTCGACCGTGTTGATTTTTGCTTCAAGAAAGTTGCTTATGAACGGTATAATAAGGGTGGTGAAACTATATTGAGTCACCTGTATGCCGACCAATATCTTGTATTTCTTTGGTTTTTATCAAATACTTTTTGGAAAGAAAAAGGCCATTCAGCTATTGGATCCAAATTATATTATTTAAACAAAACCCTGCATGCATTTGATTGCATGTATGATACAGCACTTCCTGATATTTTTTTGATTTTTCATGGTGCAGGAACAATGTTGGGGAAAGCGGCATATAGTGATTATTTTGTTGCGCTGCAAGGATGTACCGTTGGTTCACAAAAGGGAAAGTATCCGGTTATTGGAAAGGGCGTAAGTCTTACAGCACATAGTAGTATTATAGGCGATTGTGAAATAGGGGACAGGGTATCCGTTTCAATGTATACTTCTATATTTGAAAAGAATATTCCTAATGATACAACGGCGTTTACAGATGCAAGTTCTGGGGCAGTATGCTTAAAGCCCACAAAAAGGCCTTATGCTCAACAATTTTTTAATACAGATTTGAATTTACTTTAATCTTTTTGAAGGTGTTCCTTTCAAATGAACGAGTATGAATACACCCTTAGTAAGTGTTTGTGTTCCCACCTATAATAGGCCAAAAACGCTCGAGAGAACTATAAAATGTTTGATAAATCAAACTTATAAGAATCTTGAAATTATAATTTCCGATAACTGCTCACCTAATGAAGAAGTAGAGCAGGTAATACAAAAATATATAGCAGACCACCGCATTAACTATATACGGCAACCGGTTAATAAAGGTGCAATATATAATTTCAATTGTGTTATAGAAAAGGCGAAAGGGGAGTATGTTATGCGATTGGCAGACGATGATTGGCTGGATGAAAATTATATTGAAACCTGCCTGAACTTTCTTTTGCACAATCCGGAGTATGCTTCGGCATATGGAAGGGCAAAAATTTATTCTACTGAAGAAAAGTTTGTACGCATTGATGTGGATATAGATATGACTGAGGATATGCCACAAGCGAGAATCTTGAAATTCTATTCTAAAATTCAAAGCAATGGTACATTTTATGGGTTGGTAAAATCGAAATATGTTAATGAGTTAATTATAAAGAATGAATTGGCCATTGATTGGCTGATTGTAGCAAGAATAATATTTCTTGGTAAATACAAGATGGTCGAAGGCACACATTGCTATATATCAGAAGGCGGAGCGTCACAGTCAACTGATCATCTTACGGCAAGCTTTAATATGCCCCCATTCACAAGAGCATTTCCTTTTTTGAAAGTGGGATTAAATATTATTGCAGATATTATGCGGGGCTCGAAAGTATATAAAACCATGAATATCCTTAACAGGGGTAAGCTGGGACTAAAAGGGGCCTTAATAATTTACAAGCGCTTCAATTTGAAATCTGAATTAAGAACTGGTGTAAAAAAATATATCAAACTAAAGCTTCAAAAAAAGCAAGGGCCGGGTAATGGAACTGTGAACAATTATGTTACGAACTATGAACCAAAAAATTAAAAGACTGCTTAATAAGTTTGGACTGCATACGCAATCTGAATTAAGGGATATTGAAAAAGAACTATCTGCCTGGAGATCAGGCTTTGTTCCGCCAGGGCATTATTATAGCCCATTAAATGATCTTACATATTTAAAAAAGAATGAAACATCGATCTTTTCGATTGATTCATCAATTAAAGACATCGATTTAAGAAAGAAGCAGCAGTTTGAATTATTGCAACAACTGCTGCCTTATTATAAAAAGTCTTTTTTCCCTGAAGAAAGATCAACAGATTACCGGTATTATTTCAATAACATATTTTATAGTTTTTCCGACGGTATATTTTTATTTTGTTTGTTGAATCACTGGCAGCCCAAACGCATTATTGAAATCGGGTCGGGCTTTTCTTCTGCGTTAATGCTTGATACCAATCAGCACTGTTTCAATAATAGCATGCAGTTGACATTCATAGAGCCTTTTCCTGAAGAACGGCTCAACAACCTGATACGGCCTGATGATGCCGCTTACACCATCAAAGATTTTATTCAGCAGGTAGATCTGTCATTATTTGCAAAGCTGGAAGCGGGTGATATTTTGTTTGTAGATTCATCACATGTTTCCAAATTTAACAGCGATCTTAATCATATCATTTTCCAGATTTTACCAAAATTAAAAGCCGGTGTTTACATCCATTTTCACGACATATTTTATCCATTTGAATATCCCAAAGAGTGGATTTTAAGTGGACGGGCATGGAATGAAGCTTATATGCTCAGGGCTTTTTTGATGAATAATGCCGATTACGAAATTGTATTATTCCCATCTATGCTGGAGCAATTTCATGAAGAATGGCTGCAACAGAACATGCCGTTAACCCTTAAGCTGCATGAAAAATGGCCGAACGAAGAAAATTTTTCTTACTACCTGCCAAATAAAGGTCAAAGTCTTTGGATTAAAAAAGTAAGGTAATTAATCAACTTCACACCGTGATCGCATGAAGGTTTTATTATTGAATAGTTCAATACAGCATTTCGGCAGGTATAGCGGCTATGACAGGATGTTTGATTTTTTAAAAAAGGACATCGAGTTAATTTATAATGATAAGCAGCCTGGGTGGGTTAGACGGAAATTGATAAACCGCAAGTTGTGGCCTACCTATAACCAGAGCAAATACGGACCTTACCATTTTTACAATAAATATGTTGAAGAATATCTGGCATTTAATAAAGCACTTAGAAGAAATCCAGATGTTATTCATTTTTCTTTTGCTGAAGATTCACTGGGATATTTTTCTGATGTAAGGTCAAAACTACCAGGTACAATTAAACTGGTAGGCAGTATACATCAACCACCCTCATGGTGGAAAATGACCAATAAAAATATTCAAACATTAAAGTGCCTCGATGCTTTGATTGTTTTATCCCGGGAGGCGAAAAAATATTTTGATTCTTATTTGCCTGATAAGGTACATTTTTTGCCACATGGAGTGAACACAGAATTTTTTGTTCCGGCTAGCAGCAAGGAAAGTAGTTCCACATTTAATTGCCTGTTTGTAGGTAATTGGCTTCGGGACTTTGCTTTTTTTGTTGAAACGGTGCACCGGTTAAATGCGACCTATTCGAATATTGTATTTAATATTGTATATCCGCATCAACCTGAACCAACCCATCCACTTTTTCAATTGATTCGCTACGATAATATTAACTGGCACCGCAATATCAGTGATGAACAGCTGCTGCATTTATATCAACAGGCAGATGTGTTGTTTTTGCCTTTACTAAACAGTACAGGCAACAATGCGCTGCTGGAGGCCGCGTCCTGTTGCTTGCCAGTTATTACAACCCAATGCGGTGGTGTAAACGATTATTTTCCGGACGAGCTGATCTATGCCATTAAAAAAAATGATGTGCAGGAGGCAATGGATATATTCGGGTATTTACTTCGGCCTGAAAACAAAGGGCATATTGCTGCAAAAAGTGAACAACTGGGCAAATTGTTAAGAGAGAAATTAGATTTCAAAGTAGTCGCAGATAAGTTGCACTCTTTGTATACATCATTATAAACCAGGTTTTGTTTTTATAAAGTTGGTAATTTGAAAATAGCTTACGTAAGTTTTGAATATCCACCGGATACTGCTTTGGGCGGCATTGCTACCTATATTAGGCAGGTAGCCGCCATGATGCAACGCAGGGGACATCATGTGGAAGTGTTCTGTGCATCTCCCAACCGTACGGTTACCGAAATTATTGAAGGCGTAACTGTACAACGGATAAACTGTACCAAAAGAGATGTATTTCCTGAAGCGATCGTTCCGCTATTTAGTGAAAGGCATGCAGCCATTAATTTTGATGTGATTGAATCGCCGGAATATTCGGGCGATGGGTATTACATTAAAAAACAATTCCCTTCATTGCCACTGGTTGTAAAACTGCATACACCTTCTTTCTTTATACATGAAATGTCCAACTTTTATGTACCAGCCTTATCGAAGGTTCGGTATATGATGGGCGGGTTAATAAGAGGGAAGATGAATAAACCTTTCTGGAAATGGGTAAAAAAAGAAGAAGATCGGGAGTATCTGATTACCAAACTGGCCGATCAAATACATACACCCTCGATTTCATTGGGCGATATTGTTTCGGAAAGGTGGAATATTCAAAGGCAAAACATTTCGAATGTTCCATATCCTTTCCTTCCTAACCCAAAGTTCCTCGCTATTCCTTCCGTTAACAGAGGAACTGTTTTTGGTTTTATCGGCAGGCTGGAAGTGAGAAAAGGGATGATTGTATTGACGGAGGCCGCAAAAACGATACTGAAAGAAGTACCTCACTCGCGATTTTTGATAGTTGGCAAATCACTTCCATCGCATTTACCTGGCATCAGCATGAAAGATTATGTGATGCAACAATTGCAGCAGTTTGCTACCCGGGTTGAATTTAAGGAAGCCACACCCGACGAAATTCCGGGAATATTATCAACAATTGACGTTTGCGTGTATCCCAGTATCTGGGAAAACTTTCCTAATGTTTGCCTGGAAGCTATGAGCGCTGCAAGAGCTATTGTAGGAAGTTTGAAAGGTGGAATGAAAGATATGTTGGAAGAACCTGAAGCTGGATTATTGATTGATCCATTAAAGCCAGGTGAAATAGCCGACGCGGTTATAAGATTATTGAACAATAAAGAGCTGGCAGTTCAGCTGGGTGAAGCAGCCCGTAATAAAATACTATCTGCGTATAATTCTGAAACCATTGGTTCGCTAATGGAAAACAAATACAAGGAAATAGCTACTAAATGATGAAAGGTGTTTCTGTAATAATATGTTGTTATAATAGTTCTAAACGGCTTGGCGAAACTTTAGAGCACCTGAGTGTACAACAGATCAACAATAATATAGCTGCCGAAATTATTGTCGTTGATAATGCAAGTACCGACAATACGGCCATTATAGCCCGCCAAACCTGGGATGCATTTGGTGTTAACATTCCGTTGCATATTATTAATGAAAGTAAGCCAGGCCTGAGTCATGCCAGAGAAGCAGGCATAAATGCATCTTCATATTCCTATGTTATTTTTTGCGATGACGATAACTGGTTGGAAGAAAATTATATTGCCACTGCCTTTTCTATAATGGAAAGTGATTCCCAAATAGGAGCATCTGGCGGCATGGGCATTGCGAAAACTGAGATCGAGGCACCTGCCTGGTTTGAAGAATGTAAACGTGGCTATGCCTGTGGTAGTGCATTGAATTATACGGGAGAACTTACTGAAAATAATAATTGGCTGGTAGGCGCAGGGCTTGTAATAAGAAAGTCAGCCTGGATTACTTTGAAAAAAGCAGGTTTTGAAACTTTGTTAACCGATCGTACGGGCACCAGCCTTAGTTCGGGCGGCGATCTCGAGTTATGTATGGTGTTGAAACTGGGCGGGTATAAACTATGGAACGATAACCGCCTGATCTATCAGCATTTCATACCGAAAGAAAGATTAACGGAAGAGTATTTTTTGAGGCTGACCAAAGGTTGTTCAATTGCAAACGTTACCCTGGATGCCTATTTGTACGTTTTAAATGGGTGGAATTACAATAAATCCTTTTTATGGTTAAGGATCTATTTGCTGAATCTTAGGAACTACTATTATACCAATAAGAAGCCTGTACAGGAAATATGGATAAAATCGAGGCCGATATCAGAAAAAGCATACAGGAAGGAATTGTTTAAACAAGGCAAAAGTTTCAAAAAGAAAGTTGTTTCAATAGATAAATTGAAACAGACTTTGCGAATAATCAACAATATAAAATAATTATAAAAGGTGTTGTGAAAGGGTGATGAGTTACGAGATTTACAGTTATAACCGGCGGCATTTGCAAATAACAGAATTAACCGAGGTATTACCTTCTGTTGTGCCTTCAATTACGTTCGCTGACTATAAAAATGCGTTTCTGACACCAACCAACCACTTGTTTGTAAACAGGCAGTATAAACCTGCAGGCCTCAGTAACCATTTTAATACTAAAGGGCTTTCCAAAAAGCAACAATGGTATCTGTTTCTAAAGTCAAGGCTTTTTATAAAAGTCAATTATTTAAAGGGGAGTTTTTTTTGGGTTCATGATCTGTTCTCTGGCAACTACTATCACTGGATGTGTGAAGTACTCCCACGGATCTATTTATTGCAAAACGAATATAATGTAGGTAAGGTAGTGTTGCCTTCCGAATTACAGCACGCCTCGTTTGTTACTGAATCTTTGAATCTTTTAAATATAGTACCTGTTTGGATCAACCAACATGAAAGTCATTGCGCCGATAATCTGATCACAACGGTTACCACTCCTAATGCTGGGGATATTATTCCTGAATTACAACGCTCTTTAGTTGCAGCTCTATTAAAGGGTATTGGAATAAACATGAACAAAGTAGGAACAAGGAAAATATATCTTTCTCGTAAAAAGGCAAAGACAAGAAAAATACTAAATGAAGATGAAATATTACCACTGGTAAAAGAAATGGGTTATGAAATAGTATTTGCGGAAGATCTTACTTTTAGCGAACAGCTAATGACTTTCTCCAGTTGTAAATCATTAATTGCATTGCACGGAGCTGGTCATACTAACCTCATGTTTATGCCGGCTGATAGTAAAGTACTGGAAATAAAAAATCCTGACTGGAAATCGCAGCCACTTTGCTTTTTTCAATTGGCTAACATTTTTAAGATAAAGTGGGACTATTTAAATGGGATGCCACCGGATGAAAAACTTAAAAATAACAATGACCTTACGATAAACGAAAAAACATTTCGAAATAAGATTCTTGATTTTGAATTGTTATAGCAAGTGAGCTTATGCCTAAATGAGGTAGCGTGTATTGCATGATAATGGAATTATTATTTAAATCGTATAATTATAATGGGCATTAAATCCTTCGCTATTAAGCAGCTTGCTAAATTGGTTTATAAGGTAGTTCATCATCCTGCGTATCGGAATATCGAAAACGAAAAATTTGGTTTTAAAGCAATAAGCGGCTCCTATTTTATTATGGATCCCTGTTATATTAAAAACCCGCATTATATTTCCATAGGCAGAAATTTTAGTTGCCTGAATAATCTGAGGCTTGAGGCAATTGATGAATATGAAGGTGTAAAATATACACCTGAATTAATTATTGGTAACGACGTGAGCATTACTGCAGATTGCCATATGGGCTGTATAAACAAAGTTGTGATTGGAAATAATGTTCTTATTGCAAGCAAGGTATTTATATCCGATCATTCTCATGGAGAAATTGACGAGCATATTATAAATGTACCTCCGGCAAAAAGGAAATTGCATTCAAAGGGGCCTGTCATAATTGAAGACAATGTTTGGATAGGTGAAGGTGTCAGTATATTATCGGGAGTTACAATTGGAAAGAACAGTATAATTGGGGCTAATGCAGTTGTTACAAAAAGTCTTCCGGCAAACAGCATTGCAGGGGGAATACCTGCAAAAGTTCTGAAATCGTTGTAAAAATGAATTTGATAAATTAAGATGCCGGAAATTTCAGTAATAATTGTTAACTATAATACATTCGAACTCACCTGCAATTGCATACGTTCGGTTATAGACAATACCAAATGCAATTATGAAATTGTTTTAGTTGATAATGCATCCTCAGAATGCGATGCAAGGCTTTTCCTCAAACACTTTCCGGATATAAATCTTATTCAAAGTAAAACAAACCTGGGATTCGCAAAAGGTAATAATCTGGGAATTCAACATACACGCAGTAAGTATATATTACTTTTAAACAGTGATACGGTATTGCTAAACAATGCCATCGATCTTTCACTTGAAAGAATTAATAGCGATCCTAATATCGGTGCACTCTCTTGTCAGTTAGTAAGTGAGGATGGTAGTTTACAGGGAACCAGTAATGAATTTGTCACTATCTGGAAGAATATAATCAGGACCTTCCGTTTGCAAAAAGTTTTACCCGCTTATCAATTTAAAAAGCTGGATTTGGAAGTGGAGCATGAAACAGACTGGATTTGGGGAACTTTTTTTCTTTTTCCTTCACACATTTTAAAATACCTGCCTGAAAATAAATTGCCCGATGATTTTTTTATGTATGGCGAGGATAAGCAATGGTGCTATCGGTTTAAAAAATTGGGGTACTCAATTATTTACTATCCTACAGCGAAAATTCAGCACCTGATTGGCGCCAGCTCGTCAGATAAGGAAAGCGAGCGGTTTGTTAAATACTTTTTACCCAACGAATACCAGATGTATAAATTGGAAAGAGGGCGACTGTATGCAGCAGGATTGCTTTTCTCTTCTGGAATTTTATTAATTGCTTCATTCAGACCAACCGTTATAGCTAAAGGTTTTCAGTATTTTAAAATTAGCATCAAGGGGTTGTTAGGGTTTATTTAAACTAGATTTTGTGAAAATATCAGTCGTTATACCGGTAAAAAACCGGGCAAATTTGATTGGCCAAACACTTCATTCTGTTTTCGCACAAACACTACAGCCATTCGAAGTTATAGTCGTGGATGACCATTCAACTGATGACCTTAAAGGTGCCCTTAGTGAGTTCGGAAATAAGGTAACATTGTTGACAAGTGATGGCACAGGCCCAGGTGCCGCCAGAAATAAGGGGTTGAAATATGCTTCAGGAGAAGCCATACAGTTTTTAGATTCTGACGATTTATTATCACGCAATAAATTTCAGGTACAGGCAAAACTATTAAAGGAAGATTCGGTTAATTTCGTATATGGGCCATACGTAAAGGCTATGGAAGAAAGATGTAAGTGGCAGCAGGCAGATGTAGTTATGCAGTATCATCCATTACCTGGCAGATCGTTGAAAAATCTGGTGTTAGAGGGCTGGTGCTTAACACAAACGATACTTTTTAATAAGCATTTTTTAAACAAGGTAGGCTGGTGGCGTGAAGACTTAATGACGCACGAAGACTATGAGTATGGTTTAAGGATAGCTCTTCATGCCAACAACTATGTTCATGAAAATGAAACATGTGTATTGTACCGGCAACACCAGGCACAACTGACCGATCAAACTGTAATGGAGATAAAGCGTGCAAAAAATCTTGAAACCTGTTTAAAGATCATGCAAGCGAACATAAATTTTAAACCTGTTTTGCATTCCTTACTAATGTTTTATGGTAATGCAGCCTCGAACAAACAGTTCCTTTCAAAAATGGACACAGAGGCGACCAGGCATATTTACCTTAAGGATTATTTCTGCATGATGTATAGAAGATTAATTACAAAATACGAGCTTACCAAAACAAAAACAGGTTGGAGTAGTATCTATGGAGCTTCTAACTCAAAAGAACTTTTTGCAGCGTATTTAAACTTGTTTTGAAAATTAGAATTATGAAGATTGCAATAATTGGAACAGGTATATCGGGATTGAGTTCGGCGCGGATGCTGAAGAATATGGGCCATTCAGTAACATTATTTGAAAAGCAACCAGCGGTGGGGGGATTGATTAAATGCGAAAGAGTAAACGATTGTTTGTTTCATAAGGTGGGGGGACATGTTTTTAATTCCCGTAACCCCAAAGTGTTAGAATGGTTCTGGTCGCACTTTGATAAAGAAAACGAATTTGTTGCTGCCCGTCGTAAAGCCAGGATATTTTTTAAAAACCATATTATTGGATATCCCATTGAAAACTACCTGTATTTGCTGGATAAGGAATTGGTAGAGCAGGTTATCAATGAATTGCTGGAACTGGCGAAGCTGCCCAAGAAGCCCGCATTGGAGTATGATAATTTCGAAAGCTTTTTGCGTAGCAACTTCGGTAATTCCTTATATGAAATATACTTTGCTCCCTATAATAATAAAATATGGAGGACAGACCTGAGTAAAGTATCTATGGAATGGCTGGATGGCAAATTACCTATGCCGGATTTGAAGTCTGTTATACTGAGTAACATGATGAGGGAGGAAGAAGCCGGCATGGTGCATGCTACCTTCTTTTACGCTAAAGAAAACGGGTCACAGTTTATTGTTGACAGGCTTGCGCAAGGATTGACCATACAAGCCAATACTCCTGTTGAAGAGGTATATAAAGAAAATGGTCATTTTACAATAGCCCGTCAGGCCGGATTTGATAAGGTAATATTCTGTGGCGATGTTCGACAATTGCCTGCGTCATGGGAAAAGCTGTTGCAGCAAAATAATGTAAATACAACTGCATTGCAGCAACTTCAATCAAACGGTACCTCTAATTTGTTTTGTGAAACAGACGAAACAGATATAAGCTGGTTGTATATACCTGAACCGTTTACCAGGGCACACCGGATCATTTACACAGGTAATTTCAGTGATTCAAATAACAGGGGAGGAAGCAGAAAAACCTGTGTGGTTGAATTTTCGGGTGAAGTACCGTATGAAAAGATGGTAGCAGAAATTGCCAAGCTGCCGGGAAACCTTAAACCCATTTCCTTTAATTACGAACCTAACTCATATGTTATTCAGGACAAGCATACACGCCCGTTAATTGCTTCCACTAAAAAAGTATTGGAGGCAGAAGGGGTTTATTTGTTGGGCAGGTTTGCTGAATGGGAATATTACAATATGGATAAATGTATTGAAGCCGCCTTTGATGTCACTTCACGAATAAATGCGTTGTCGTAAGTCTATAATATTATTTAATTAATGATGCGTAAGCAGTTTACACTTGTATCAACAGTTTTTAACGAAAGGAAAAGGATCGATAAGACAATAGAAGATCTTAGGAACCAAACCCTGCAACCTGCCGAAATAATAATTACAGATGCAGGATCTACTGATGGAACTTATGAGGCTTTAATAGAGTGGCAGCGTCATTCAGCTGTGCCTATTGTTGTATTGCAGCAAAAAGGCTGTAATGTTGCAGAAGGCCGGAATATCGCTATAAGGAAAGCATCGCATGATCTTATTGCAAGTACAGATTTTGGCTGTCGCTTTCACCCGGATTGGCTAAAAAGCCTGATGAGCCCCTTTGCTGATATTAGCGTTAAAGCAACGGGCGGTGCTTTTTCTGTGATAGAACAGGATATCGATACATTACCCGCAAAAGCTGCTTATATTTTAAGTAACGGATACCAGGTAGATATTGCGCATGACAGTTTTATACCCTCTTCACGGTCGGTGGCTTACTATAAAGATATTTTTGAAAGGGCTGGTGGCTATCCGGAATGGCTGACCCTGGCTGGCGACGATACTACATTTGGAAAAGTGGTGAAGTCAGCGGGTGTGGTGTTTCACCAGGTAACGGAGCCATATGTATATTGGGGACGCCATAAAGCCGCAAAAGCATATGTAAAAGAAGCTTTTCGGTATGGATTGGGAGATGGCGAAGCTCACGTAAACCAACGAAATGTAATCTCAAATTCTATTGAAACCCTATTAAGATATCTTTTGTTTATTAGCTTTTTAATATTAGCGATTGCGGTTATTTCAAAACAACTAACCTTGCCATGGTTGCTTATTTGCATTATATTTCTTCCTGGACTTAGATCGTATATCAATTATTTAAGGAATTGGCTTAAGCTAAAATCGGCCAAATACAATTTTTCAGTGTTTCTGTATGGAATTTCGTTGCTGGAAAGAACAAGGCTTAGTTACATAAAAGGATATACAAAGGGTTACTTCAAATCGAGCGATAAGAAAAAAGAAGAGGCAAGACAATTACAAAAGAGACTTAGTCTTAAGTAAATCCGGAGTATATCCATTACATGAAGATTGTTATATACAACATTAATAGTTTTGGTGGCAATTATGAATATGCAAAAGCACTTTTTGATACCACTCAAAAATGGGGAAAAATTGAACGGTGTTCGTTATTAGTACCAACAATCAGTCCTCTGGCTGATGGACCTAACTTATGTAAGATTTTAATGTCAGATAAGCCTGGCATGTCAAACAGGGTGCTTCGCCAGTTTCATTTTGTATATAGAAGCTTTGTGAATCCCTGGCGATTTTACAAATTCTTAAAAAAGCAACAACCCTCTATCGTTGTTTTCAACGACTTTGATCAGCTGTCTTCTATCGTTTGGAGCTTTTTTTTTAACAAATTGAGAAAGCGTCATTTGTTTGGTGTGATATTGCACGACCCCGATAGAGATCATTATTTCGCCCAAAAAGGAATCTCTGCATATACCATGAAAAAAGTAATGTCTATCATGGATGTAGCTTTTCACCATGGATATATCCCCACTAAAAGTTATTATAGTGAAACTTTACGAAAAGTTGAAATTCCTCACGGCATATATACTCCCGCCCCTGTAGATGCCGGTTTTCAATCATTCCTGCGGGAGCAAAAAGGCAGGGATAATTTAATTGGCATACTGGGGAATATTCGTGACGAAAAAAATTATGAGATTATTATTGAATCACTAAAGAACTTACCAAATACAAAGCTACTCATCGCCGGCTCCCCAGCAAGTAGCTCGGTAAATACCCAACTATATCGGGAAAAAATTAGGCAGGATGGGCTGGAGGAGCGGGTTATATGGGTAGAAAAATTTTTATCCGATAATGAATTGATAGCTGCTATAACTGTATGTGATGTTATTTCCTTGTATTATAAAGAAACGTTTACCTCACAGAGTGGTATTTTGAACCTGATTGCGCCGTTTAAAAAAAGGGTGATAGTCTCTAATGGGGAGAGCTCCTTAAAGCAGGTGGTTCTAAAATATCAAATAGGGGTATTGGTTGAGCCAGGAAATAAGCATGCGTTTGTTGAAACTGCACAGAAGTTGTTAACAGAAGAACAACAACTATTTGATGAAAAGTGGACCAAATATTTAAATGACCATAGCTGGGAAAATAATATCAAAACAATCGTCAAAACATTTGAAACCCTAAAACCTGGGTCATGAATCTGTTCTTAGGATCATTACTTACTTATCTGTATAATAATATTATCGGGCATATTCCGTTCCATTTTTTACGAAAAGGGTTTCTTCGGCTGTTTAATAAGAACATACATCCGTCGGCTGTTATTATGATGCACGTTCGATTCCTGAATTTCTGGAAGATCACGATAGGAGAGCGTGTTGTAATCAATCAATATTGTTTGTTCGATTGTCGTCACTTCAGCATATCTATTGATCACGATACAGATATCGGCCCCTATACAAGGATATGGACTTTAGGACACGATCCAGATGCTAATGATCACCGATTATATGGAAATTCCATACAACTAGGCCATCATGTATGGATTGCTTCAGGTGTAACAATTTTACCAGGTGTTACTATAGCCCCCGGTACAGTTATAGGAGCTGGTTCCGTGGTGCATAAAAGCACGGCAGAGCTTGATATAGTTGCCGGTAATCCTGCCAGGTTTATCAGGAAAAGAAATAATAAATTGGAATACAAGCTGAAGTATACGGTTATACTTGAGTAATAAAACCGTCGGGACTGAAATGCAGCAGAAAAAGAAAATTTTATTATCACATTCAGGTAAGCAGCATTCCTATTATGTTGCAAGAGCGTTGAATGATCTGGGATATCTTAGAACTTTTTATACCAGTAGCTACATTGGCAATATATCTGCACAGAAGTTGATACAAAAGCTTGATCTAACCTTTTTTTCAAGGAGATTCCTGGATGGATTAGGTGGAAATAAAGTTCATTCGAGCTGGAAGTACGAGATTAAAGAGTTGGTGTATCGCAGGTTAAAGGGAAATACCCAGGCGGTAAGTCAGTTAGTGTATGATCGTGATGTAAAGTTCGACAAAGATCTTGCAGGCAAATTGCATCGCCTGCACTTCGATGCTTTTTGGGGGTTTCAGGGAAGCTCGCGTGAGTGTATTGACAAAGCAAATGAGTTAGGAAAAGAAAGCATTTGCGAAATGACAATTGCCCATGTGCCTTTCGCGAAAAGGTTGCTTTTGGAAGAAGCAAAACTGCATCCTGAATGGGCAGAGAGTATTGACTTCGTTTCTTTTCCTGCACATTATGAAATGCGGTTAATAGAAGAGCCGTTACTGGCAAAGAAGGTAATAGCTATCTCGTCTTTTTTGAAAAAAACACTGGTGGAAGAAGGCGTGACTTCGGAAAAAATTTCTGTTATTCCACTAGGTTTTGATGCTAACTCGGTATCATTCGAAAAGGAAAATGAATCCATCAACAACAGACCGTTAAGGGTATTATATGCCGGGCGGATCACTCAGCGGAAAGGGATAAAATATTTATTAGACGCAATTAAATGTTTTAATAAGAAAGACGTTGAGTTGCATATCATTGGAAATGTATATGGTAAGGGACAAGAATTTGAAAAGTATAAGGACCTCTACCAGTATACACCGGGCATCTCCCAATTGCAATTGTATAAGCAGTATAAAGATTACGATGTGCTTGTGTTTCCCAGTTTACTGGAAGGCTTTGGCCTGGTTACCATAGAAGCGATGGGAGCGGGATTACCTGTAATTACTACCGCGAATACCAATGCTTCAGAAGTATTGCGGCACGGGCTTAATGGATACCTCGTTCCAATTAGAGACAGCCAGGCAATTGTGGATGCGATCACCAGGATAAGAAATATGGATAACCCAGAGTTTCAGCGAATGAGGCAGCTCGCAAGGCTAACCGCTTTGCAATATACCTGGGACGTACATAAGGAGAAAGTTTTAACATTTTTAAACTCTATATAATTCTATTGAATGGTAGTGTTGTTTAAGACGTTATTGTTAAGTGTAAGTATATTCTTTTGTTTCTCTGTTAACGCCCAACATTTAAAAGTAGCTTATCGCGCTCCCTGGGGAATTACCCAGTTAAAATACGATGACCAGGAGCTCATTAATATCGATAAAGGAGTAGGGTTAGGTATAATAGTGGAGTCCTTTAAATTTCTCGAAAACAATAAGGTGGAAAAAGATGCCTGGTCTTATCCCATAAGCACTAGCTGGAATGATGCCACAAAGGAATTTACAGCAACCGTTTACTGGGGAACGGTAGTGTGTCGTTACCAGCAGGTGGGAGATACCTTGTTTATGAAAGTAACCCTTACTAATAATATATACGACATGTTCCGTGGCGTGAGCCTTTCGTTATTAATGTTGAATATTGGTAAACGTCCTTCTAATTTTCAGCCGTCCATGCCTTACTACAATAACAATATAGCTGGGCCGGCAGTAGTAGCCGCTAATACCGATAAATATAAATTAGTAGTAGAAAATATCGATGTTAGTAAAAAGGTGTATGCGGGATTGCTTGAAGGAAGCGGATCTAATGGCACTATATATAGAATATGGACAGGAACAGCCCCATTTAATGGAATGGGCGATTTTGACCCAAGAGTGGAATTGAGGCTTGGCCCAAAAGAATCTTTCAGTTACACCATCGCTGCCAGATTTTGTAAAGTAAATACGCCCGTTAATGTAGCAGCCGCCAGATCATATGAAGCATTTAGAGAGAATACTCCCTTTCGTGTGGCCTGGAAAGACAAGCGTCCTATCGGAGGTTTATTTCTTGCATCCTATACCGGGAAAGTTAACACCTCAAACCTAAGGAACTGGATACTATTATCCGGTGCTAATAATGCGACGAGTGAAGCAGGAAAAAATGAATTAAGAAAAGCTGCGCTCGATTACGCAGACAAAAGCATCGGGTACCTTAAAAAAATGAACGCGCAGGGAATGATAACGTGGGACATAGAGGGGCAGCAATTCCCACATCCTTTTTCATACATTGGTTCGCCGGAGTTAACAGCCAAACTGGCGCCTGAAATGGAAGGTATTGCTGATGAATACTTTGATAAATTCCGAAAGGCTGGATTTAAAACTGGTATTTGCATAAGACCGGATTCTGTGACTTTTTCCGGCAATTGGATAAACCACGTACCTGTTAAGGACCCGGCAGCAACGCTAATAAGAAAAATTGCCTATGCGCGTAAACGATGGGGATGTACTATATTTTATATAGACTCCAATGTCGATCCGAATGGCAACCCAATGGCATATGATTACTTTAAAGAAGTAAGAGATAAATTTCCAGATGTGTTACTTATTCCTGAACATGAGACTGGTTCATATTATCGCTATACAGCACCCTACGAGGAAACGCGACAAGGCGCTATGTTGGTAAGTGAGGAAGTAAAAGCATTATATCCTGAAGCTTTTATGACTTTGTATGTTCCCGATGGTATAAGTAATGACGATGAGTCAGTAAAAAAGCTGGCGGCGTCAATAAAGCAGGGAAATATACTAATTTTCAGGGCGTGGTTTAATGACGACCCCACAAACAGCATTATACAAAAGGCCATGAAGATGAGTGGCACCATTAAATAACGAGATTAGTTGAAAACAAAGCCTATACTTTCCTTTTATACAAACATGCCCACGCCTTATCAATTAGATTTTTTTGAGGCGTTAAAGGAGCTGTTCGAATTACGGGTCATATACTTTACGGCGCGTGAGTCGGACCGCCAGTGGGATCTTTCCCTCTCGGGCAATGGTTATTCAGTACAGGTGCTGAGAAATAATTTATTGGCGAAACTGGTACAGAAGAAAATCACTTCTTTTCACTTCAGCAACCAAATTTTCAGGATCTTAAAAAATGATAAAGCCGATTTTGTGATTGTAAACGGTACCTATTGGTCACCCAATGTGGTGTTCGCATTGCGTTACAGCTATAAAAGGAAAAAGAAAGTAGCATTCTGGTCCGAACCTGTATTTCCTGTGGCAAACCGGCTTTTTTTCAAGGTTAAAAAAGTGATGCTGGGCCCGGTATTTCGCTATTCTCATTTGTTACTGGCCATTGGAAAACAGGCTGCGGAGAGTTATCGGCGATACGGATATCCAAAGCAGGTATTTAATATTCCTTACAATATTAACAGCAGTTTATTTGAAAGTAAAAATCTTGATCCAGCCTTATTTCAGGAGTTGGTAACCAGGTTTAAGCCGGGGCGAGAGGTTGTTTTGTTAAGTTCAGGGTCCCTGATCCATAGAAAAGGAATGGATATACTAGTGAAGGCATTTCTGCAGTTACCTGATCACCTGAATGCTCATTTACTGTTAATGGGCGATGGGGAAAGCAAAGAAGAGCTTCAGCAATTGTCGGCCAATAGTAACAGGGTACATTTTATTGGTTTCCAGGAAAAAAAGAAGGTCCCTTATTGGTTTAATCTGGCCGATATTTTTGTATTCGCGAGCCGGTACGATGGGTGGGGACTTGTGATTAATGAAGCATTGGCTGCTCAAAAGCCGGTGATATGCAGCAGTACTGTAGGTGCAGCTAAAGACAAACTGGTTAATTTGCAGAATGCTATAATTGTTGATGACGAGGATGTTAAAAAGTGGTCTCAGGCAATGGAGAAGTTAATTACCAATGAAGCATATAGAAATAAGATCATTGAAAATAGCCAGGTTGTAAAACAAGAACTATCGTCGGATTTTAACGCTAAAAAAATATATGACATTTTCAGGGCTATTGAATGATTACGTGTTCCAATTAGCATTTACACTTGCTATTCTGATTTTTGTCGGGATCAGGATGGGATACGTACGTGGCGGCTGGGGACGGCATCTTCCCTATATATGGACACTGATTATTTACTTTGTTTACGTATTGGCAAGCCCGCTATACTTCTATAACGATGGGACAAAGATTATCATTGGAACTGATATTTCGGGTTATTACGGGCTTGGCTTTTTTTTTAACAATCTTGCAGTACTGTGTTTTGTAATTGGCTATTGGATAAAAGGCAGTAACAGTGATAAGGTATGGTTACAACCTGAAGAACGCGAAATAAAAAAGCCTCAATATTTTATAAGTATTCTTTTTTATGTAACCTATACCATTGTATTATTAAACCTGGCGGTAGGTGGCGCCAACCTGCAGAATGTGTTCCTCGGTAATGAAGTGCTGGGATTGGGGGCATCGGGAGCATCTTATTATTTACAAAACTTTACAGATTCTCTAATCTGTATCCTGATCCTTGCTTATTTATACGATGTTCCCTGGAAGAAATTGATCCTTTGGATGGCCGCCTCTTTTTTCCTTTTCTCTCTGCTGGGTTTTAGGTACCGGATCATGTTGACCCTCTTCGGGATTCTGTTTGTGTATCTGTACAAGTCAAAGATCAATGCAAAAAAAATTGTTATAGGGTTAGGGTTGGGATTGATCTTTTTTTATGGCGTAATGTTTTCGACCGTAAATCGCAGGGCACTTATTTTGAGGCGTTACGACAAAATGGTTTACAGTCCGTTTGAGTTCAAATTCGAAGAGGTTTTCTTACAAACGAGAGGAGCGTTGGCCGATATGGCTGTGTTTAGATTATATGATAATCAATATCGTGATGCCAAACATGATTATGGCCTTACCACCTTTGGTTATGTTTTTATTCGATTGATTCCACGCGCTATCATGCCTGATAAAGATAAATTTTATCCTCCCCCCCAGCTTCAAACGACAATAGACGCATATGACGCATGGTATGCAGCTAGAAGTGGGGAAGCTACGCTGTGCGTAGCTGCGCTTTATATTGCATTTGGCTGGTGGGGAATTGCTTTTGGTCATTTTTTCTGGGGCTTATTGTTGCGACACTTTGGCGACAGAATTCGCTTAGCCAGTAAACTTAAGATCGCCAACTACATTGTAATTGCGCTTGCTACCTTTCAATGGATATCAAGAGGATATATGCCACAGATCATTGACCAGACTATCTACATGCTGGTACCTATCTGGGTGCTTCGGTTTTTGTCGAACAGGGTGAGGCAGAATGAACCTGCCAATAAAAAACCTACTCAATCAGTACTGCCCGCTACCAGCAATAATTAAACCGGGTGTTAAAAGTGACGCATGCGAATCATTAATATTGTAGACTCCGTTGATAAAATAAACTATGGCATCTGGCACGCTGTAACAGCTAATGCCGGCTTGCTCGCTGAAAAGAATATAAATACAGACTTATGGTATCCGGCAAAGCCTTTTAATTCCATACCTGAAGTAACCAACCTACCCCTGCCTGACTTATCTTTAAGCGGGTTAAAAGAGGCAATGGTCAAACGAAATTTGAATGTATCGGAAGATATTATTGTAACCCATGGCGCCTGGAGTTATGCCACCCGGTGGGGTGCCAGCCTGAAAAAACAGGGTTTCAGTTGGATATATGTACCTCATGGAATGCTTGAGCCATGGCCGCTACAACAAAAAAGAATAAAGAAGGCATTATACCTGCATTTGGTAGAAAAAAGACTGGCCAAAAATGCAGATTGCATCAAAGCAGTGTCGATTCCTGAATGTATTAATTTGCGACAGTTTTTTAAGCCTTCAATAATTCAGTTTATTCCCAACGGGGTAGCATATGAGCATGCGCGTCCCGATTTCGAGGGAAGAAGGGAGCCACTGCGATACCTGTTTTTATCACGCTTGCATCATAAAAAAAACCTTGTTGCCCTTGCTACCGCATGGTTGCAATCGAAGTTGAATAACAATTCTAAAGTTGAATTTATAATAGCAGGTCCGGACGAGGGTGAGCTGGAAAAACTTACACCATTGTTACAGCAGTCATCGAATATGAAATACATAGGCAGCATATACGATGAAAACAAAAGGCAGTTATTTAAACAATGCACTTTTTATGTGCTTCCTTCTTTCAGTGAAGGTTTGCCTACTTCGTTACTGGAAGCCATGAGTTATGGTCTTGTGCCTGTTATTACAGAAGGTTGTAATTTGCCCGAAGTTTTTATTGAAAATCTGGGTGTAAAGATCGATACCGATGTGAATAGTATTATGGGAGCGCTGGACGCAACCAGCAGGTGGGATGTTCAAAAAGTGACTGAAACCGGTTTAAAGGGAAAACAGTTTATAAAGGAAAAATTTTCATTGGAGGCGGTTACAAACCTGCAAATAGGCTTTTATTCAAAATTGATAAAAGAGCAAATGATTATTTCAAATTAATATGTCTGTAGTAGATCATTCAATTTATAATAACGACTGGTACAAACGGGAGATAGGCGCAGGTAAAATAAAGCAGGTGCTGTGGTATATGGTAAATGCGCTTTTTTTTATCAATCCGTTAAATACAAGTTCAGGAATAAAGAATTTCTGGTTAAAATTATTCGGAGCAAAAATGGGCAAAGGCGTAGTGTTGAAACCGGCTATCAATATCAAATATCCCTGGAAACTGTACATAGATGATTACTCATGGGTAGGAGAAGGAGTATGGATCGATAACCTGGCTGATGTACACATTGGAAAAAGTGTTTGTATTTCGCAGGGAGCCATGTTACTTACAGGTAATCATGACTATACCAAAACCACTTTTGATCTGACGGTAAAATCCATCATATTAAATGATGGAGTTTGGATAGGTGCCAGGGCGTTGGTTTGCCCGGGCGTAATCTGTGAAACACATGCCGTACTGGCCGCTATGTCGGTGGCAACACGTAATCTTGAAGCATATTCCATTTACCAGGGAAACCCGGCAACTTTAGTAAAGCAACGAGTGGTTAAGGCATAACATGACTATTTCTATCATTACAGCTACCTATAACAGTGCAGCAACGGTACGTGATACTTTATCCTGTGTTGCCAGCCAGCAATACCCGTTTATTGAGCATATTGTTATAGACGGGGTTTCGAACGATAATACACTTGACATTGTGAAGGAGTTTCCACACGTAGCCAGGGTGATCTCTGAAAGAGATAAAGGTATCTATGATGCCATGAATAAGGGCGTGCAACTGGCAAGCGGTGATATTATTGGCATTTTGAATTCGGATGATTTCTATAATGATCCCCGTGTATTGGAAAGGGTGGCGGCCGCGTTTAAAGACCCAGCTGTGGAAGCCGTGTATGGTGATCTGCAGTATGTTAAGCAGGACAATATTCAGGTGGTTACCCGTACCTGGAAATCAGGTAAATATCAAAAGCGATTTCTCTATTATGGTTGGATGCCGCCGCACCCGACTTTTTTTGTACGCCGGCATATATATGATAAATGCGGGCTGTTTAATACTTCATTGCGCTCTGCGGCAGATTATGAGTTAATGTTGCGGGTGTTGTTGAAATTCGAGGCTAATGCTCAATACATTCCTGAAGTATTGGTTAAAATGCGTGCCGGTGGAATGAGCAATGCTTCCTTAAAAAACAGGTTAAAGGCCAATAAGGAAGACAAGATGGCCTGGAAATTGAACGATTTAAAACCCTATTTTTTTACTACGTGGTTAAAACCACTCCGAAAAATATTTCAATTTAACCCGATTAATATATGGCAAAAATAGCATTGGTAACAGGTGTAACTGGTCAGGATGGTGCTTATTTAACCGACCTGTTACTGAAAAAAGGATACATAGTTCATGGTATCAAACGCAGAAGCTCTTTATTTAACACAGAGAGAATAGATCATTTATATCAGGACCCGCATGAGAACAACGTTCAATTCAAATTACATTATGGCGATCTCACCGATTCCACCAACCTGATCAGGATCATTCAGGAAACGCAACCTGATGAGATCTATAACCTCGCGGCCATGAGCCATGTGCATGTGAGTTTTGAAACACCGGAATATACTGCAAATGCAGACGGTATTGGTACTCTGCGTATTCTGGAAGCTGTTCGTTTATTGGGGCTGACTAAAAAAACCAAGGTTTATCAGGCTTCTACCTCAGAATTATATGGTTTGGTACAGGAAGTACCTCAATCGGAAAGAACACCATTCTATCCGCGGTCTCCCTATGCAGTGGCAAAATTGTACGGTTATTGGATCACGGTGAATTACCGGGAAGCTTATAACATGTTCGCTGTAAATGGAATTCTGTTCAATCACGAATCCCCCTTGCGTGGAGAAACTTTTGTAACAAGAAAGATTACCCGCGGCGTAGCAAAAATCGCACTGGGATTACAGGATAAAATTTACCTCGGCAACCTGGATGCCCGACGCGATTGGGGCCATGCGAAGGATTATGTAGAGGCTATGTGGTTGATCCTCCAACAGGAAAAACCTGAGGATTATGTAATTGCAACCGGAATTACTACTCCGGTACGGGAATTTGTAAGAATGGCTTTTAATGAAGTTGGTATTGAATTGGAATTTAAAGGCAATGCCGAAAATGAGGTAGGGATAGTGAAAGCCTGCAATAATGCAGAATTCCAACTTGAAATAGGAAAAGAAGTAATTGCAGTGGATAAAAGATATTACCGTCCTACGGAGGTTGATCTGCTGATTGGCGACCCCACCAAGGCGCAAACGCAATTGGGTTGGAAGCCCAAATACGATCTGCCCGCCCTGGTTGAGGAAATGGTAGCCAATGATGTGGAATTATTTAAAAAGGAACAATTATTGAAAGAGAGCGGTTACTATGTACGTAATCAGTTCGAATAAGATTGTCATTAGGGAGGAATCATTCAACAGAATTATTGAAGGATATATAATATTATGGAATTGAAATATCACAAAGAACTGGATGGAGTTAGGGCCATTGCCGCTCTAATGGTAATTGCGTTTCACTATTTGCAGGCTTTTAAGGCAACTGGTCAGTTTGAATTTCTCAATAAAATTGCAGTATTTGGCCAAACAGGAGTTTCATTGTTTTTTGTTTTATCGGGATTTTTAATAACCCGCATTCTTATGAGTACGAAAGATACTCCTGGTTATTTTGTTAATTTTTTTGCCCGAAGATCACTGCGAATATTTCCCTTATATTACTTATTCCTATGCCTATATTATATAGTTCTTCCGTTAATAACTCATTCACCTATAAAAGACCTAAGCGTACAAAAGTATCATTGGTTTTATCTTCAAAACTTTGCAATTACCTTTGGCTGGAACTATAATGGCCCGTTTCATTTTTGGTCTTTGGCAGTAGAAGAGCATTTTTATCTTTTCTGGCCTTTTTTAGTTTATTTTTTAAATAGCAAAAGACTAATAGGGTCAATCCTGTTTATTATAATGTTGGCCTTTTTCATGAGGTTTATATTGCTTAAACAAAATCATGAGGTTTTCTATTTTACATTCTGCCGGATAGATGAACTGGTTGTAGGGGCATTCCTGGCCATCCTGGAAGCGAAACAAAAACTAAATGAAAAAAACGCCAAAAAGTTTCTTTATTTTGGTGCGGCCATATTAATTCCATCCCTCAGTCTTTGGACTGTTTTTACTGGTGCAGCTAATCAAACAGTACAGTTATCTAAATTTCTACTCCTTTCGCTTACTTATTTTGCATTTATCGGTTATGTTGTTTCGGTTAAAGAAACTCACCTGGTCAAAAGAATGCTTAAAGCCAAACCTCTTTTATATTCTGGTAAAATCAGTTATGGATTATATGTTTATCATCCAATGTGTATCGGTTTATTACTTCTGGTTTTTAAGGGAAATGCCAGTATGTTAAGTTTTGGTTTGACTATTATATCTTCTTACCTGATCGCTACTTTAAGCTATTACTTGTTTGAAGTGAAATTTTTAAAGCTTAAAAAATTCTTTGAAAGCAGAGAGAAAATAGTGAAACCAGAAGTCGAGTATCAAATGGAACAGGTCTAGTATGTTTTTTGCTTTATAAAGGCGACTCGAATTTTATTTTTTAAAAGTTTATCTGGGCATACAAATGGATCAAAATAGCAAAATTTACGTAGCCGGTCACCGGGGAATGGTAGGCTCTGCGCTTGTACGGAAATTAGAAAAAGAAGGGTTTAATAATTTATTGCTGCGTACATCTGGTGAGCTCGATCTTCGCAACCAACAGGCGGTTCAGGATTTTATGAAGCAGGAGAAACCAGATTATGTTTTTGTTGCCGCCGCCAAAGTGGGTGGTATCCTCGCCAATAATACCTATCGCGCTGAGTTTATATACGATAATATGATGATGCAGTCGAACCTCATTCATAACTCATATGTGAATGGCGTTAAAAAGCTCATGTTCCTGGGCTCATCCTGTATTTATCCCAAAATGGCGCCACAGCCCTTGAAAGAGGAATACCTGTTGACCGGGTTGCTGGAAGAAACCAATGAGCCGTATGCCATTGCAAAAATTGCGGGTATAAAAATGTGCGACGCATACCGGGCTCAGTATGGTTGTAATTTTATTTCGGCCATGCCTACGAATTTATACGGCCCCAATGACAATTACAGCCTGGAAACATCGCATGTATTACCGGCGCTGATCAGAAAGATCCACGAGGCTAAATTGAATAATCAGCCTTCGGTGGTAATGTGGGGAACCGGTACGCCTAAACGCGAGTTCTTACATGCCGATGACCTGGCCGATGCCTGTTTCTTTTTGATGCAACAATACAATGAGCCTGGATTGGTGAACATTGGCGTCGGAGATGATATAGCCATAAAAGACCTTGCATTATTAATTAAGGATGTGGTAGGCTATACCGGTAATATTGAACATGACCTGAGCAAACCCGATGGCACCCCCCGAAAGCTTATGGATGTTCAAAAACTAAATAACCTGGGCTGGAAAGCAAAAATAGGCCTGCAGGAAGGAATTGAAAGCGTATACAAAGAATTTTCACAACAATACGCTGTTGGGGTGTAGATTTGTTTGCAGTATCAATCTAATCTTGCATGTTTTCTATTTTTAATAAGAAGAAAAAAATTCAGCTCGATCTTAGCGGTGTAGGCACTGACATGCATTCGCATTTACTGCCCGGCATCGACGATGGATCGCCTGATATAGAAACATCCCTGCAACTAATTGCCGGTTTGCAAGACCTGGGGTACCGGAACTTTATTACCACTCCCCATATTTTATGGGATATGTACAAGAATGATGCAGTGTCTATTGGCGCCGCACACCGCGAGCTACAACAGGCACTGCAACAAAATAATTCAAATGTTCCAGTAAGAGCGGCTGCTGAATACTTTCTCGATGAACATTTTGACGAATTACTGGAAACCAATACCCCGTTATTGACCATTCACGAAAACTGGGTGTTGGTTGAATTCTCTTTTGTCACCACGCCGCTAAATTTCAAAGAGAAGCTGTTCAACATGCAAATGAAAGGATACCAGCCGATCCTTGCACACCCTGAACGATATTTGTATTTCATGAGCGACAAAAAATGGTATGATGAACTGAAAGATGCCGGTTGTTACTTTCAGTTGAATATTTTGTCGCTCGCTGGGTATTATGGTAAAGCATCCCTGCAACTGGCCCAATACCTGCTGAATAAACGATATATAAACCTGCTGGGCACAGATTGTCATCATTTTCGCCATCTCAATACGCTTCGTTCGGCCGACAATATCATGGAGCCGGTTCAATCCCTACTCGACAGTGGTTTACTGTTGAATCCTTCCCTGTAAATTTTCTTTCTTTTCCCGTTTCTCAATTAAGTAGTGATTATCAATTGTATAAGTTTTGGTTTAAAGTATCTTTGCCATAACTTAAACAATTTGACAATACACTTTGTAGTTACTTGTATATGAATGCGTTTACCATAAAGGACCTGGAAAATCTTTCTGGTATTAAAGCCCATACAATTCGTATTTGGGAACAACGGTATTCCTTTTTGCGGCCACAGCGCACTACCACCAACATCCGCTATTATACCAATGAGGAATTGAAGATAGTCCTCAATATTGCCCTGCTGAATAAATACGGGTATAAAATTTCCCATATTGACAAGATGAGCGCTGAAGAAGTGCGGGAAAAAATTGTATCACTTTCCCATGCGGAGGCTTTGCAGGAGCGCCTCGTGAATGACCTGTTGCAGTATATGATCGACCTTGACCTGGAAAAGTTCGAAGACCTGCTGGATAATTACATTCAGGCAAAGGGGATCGACAGGGTCATCAGCTTCCTTATTTTTCCATTTCTCGATAAAATAGGCATTTTATGGCAGGCCAGCCATATACATCCTGCCCAGGAACATGTGGTAACCAATATCATCCGACAAAAGCTGATCGTTGGTATTGAATGCGTAGTATCACATATTACAGTTAATAAAAAAGTGATCCTGTTTTTGCCTGAAGGTGAGTACCACGAACTGGGTTTACTGTATACCTATTACCTGCTTAAAAGCCGGGGGGTGCAGGTTATTTACCTGGGCGCCAACGTACCATTTCACGACCTTGAGTTCATAACTTCCTATAAACAACCCGATTATCTATATACCCATCTTACCTGTATTGCCGGCAATTTCAATTTTGAGAAGTTCCTCACCAAGATCCATCAACACGCCCCTAAAGTGCAGATCATTGTTTCGGGTCAGCTTACCAATTGCAATATGAAAAAATTACCTGCCGATGTTCTTCTAAAACGCTCATTATCAGAAGTTTTGGAGTTTATTGCTGCGCTTTAAGCAGTTTTTAATCAGCCCTTTTTCATTTTATTAACAAATATTTTAGCCCGTTAACCGTCAATCAGAATAGGGGTGGGAATTTTCTGTATTGTCATACCCGTGCAATACCTGGCTGGTTTGATTATTTATAGAATTATTAAGCCCCTTGGATTTTTTCAGTAAGCGAATTCTGTTTAAATTTGTGATGTAATTATTTAAACAACTTTTTTATGTCGACGGTTGAATTTAATCAAATGCTGGTGAACAATGCGGAGTTTTTGAAGCCGTTTGCAATAACGTTGACGAGAGACTCTGAGGCTGCAAAAGACCTGTTTCAAGAAACACTGTTTCGTGCACTGGCTAACAAGGACAAGTATAGTGTAGGCACAAATATCAAAGCTTGGCTTTATACTATCATGCGCAATATCTTTATTAACAATTACCGGAGAAAAGTTAAACAGAATACTATTTTTGATAGTACTCCCAACGATTTTCTGATTAACCAGACTCAAAGTGTTGTTGCTAATAATGCTGAATCCAATTTGCGGTTAAAGGATATCCAGGAAGCTATCCATAACCTGCCACAGATATTCAGAAACCCATTTCTGTTATATTTCGATGGTTTTAAATACCATGAAATTGCAGATATGTTGAGTGAACCTTTGGGTACCATAAAAAGCCGAATTCACTTTGCCCGTAAACTGTTGAAAACGCAGATAGAAAGGCATTAAACGGGCCGAGTTAAGTGTAAACAAGGTAGTGAGGATCCTGTATCGATCTATCGGGTATTCGGTGCCTTAAGTTGTGTTTGCTTTACCTCCCTTATTTAAGTATTGAATTTCTTTTATTCAATAAGCAGGCAAACTCTGTGTTTTACAGGCTAAGCTGTATAAAAACATGTTTTTGTACTGACAGGCATGGTAACACCATGATTATTTAGCAACTTTGTGGAATGAGTAAAGTAACCGACGTAATATTGGTAAATGAAAAGGATGAACCCATTGGCGTAATGGAAAAAATGGAGGCTCATCGCAAAGCTGTATTGCATCGGGCTTTCAGTATCTTTATTTTTAATAATAAAGGCGAAATGTTACTACAGCAGCGCGCAGTTGGTAAATACCACAGCGGTGGTTTATGGACCAATACCTGCTGCAGCCACCCGGCTCCCGGTGAAGACACCTTACAGGCTGCCACCCGCCGTTTAAATGAAGAGATGGGTTTTACCACCCTGTTGGAAAAGATCTTGGATTTTACCTATCTGGCCGAGTTTGAACATGGCTTAACAGAACATGAATTCGATCATGTATTTATTGGTACCTACGACGGCAAAATAGCACCTGACCCAATGGAGGTAAAGGATTATTGTTATAAAAGCCTTGAAGAAATAGAAGCAACTTTGTTATCACATCCACAGAAATACACAGCCTGGTTCAATATTGCATTTCCTAAAGTGCAACAATGGGCCACTGAAAATCTGGTGAAGAAGGTGGTATAGATCTCCCTTCCCCATTAGCGTTACAATACTTGTATATATATATTATTTGAATCCCTCGTTTACCGGGGGGTTTTTTATTTCCTGCCTAAACGAAGTATTACTGCTTTAAAAGCATATAAGCAGGAATATCCAATGCTTCGGCTAGTTGAGCCAGTGTATTGAGTGTAACATTAACCTCGCCATTTTCCATTCTGCTTATTTCGGCATTGTCAATATTACAAAGCGCGTATAAATCGCGCTGACTCAATCCTTTTTCATTTCTGAAATGGCGCAGGTTTGCGCCGAACGCTTTCAATATCTGATGGTTGGCAGCCAATGGTTATAGTATTAAGAAGTTAAGATGATAATTTTTTTTAATTTTTCGGCTGGTGTATAATACATCATATTAAAAAATTCCTTATCATCAATAACTAAATATAGCGATGGCTTTGGGATGTGTGTTTTAGGAAGGAAGTTTTGCGCCTATTTATTCGTTACATCAAAAGTAAAGTAGTAGCTGCCGGCATACCCGGCATCATCCATGCCTTGGAGCACAGCCACATATTTCCCTTTTATGTCGCCGGTGAAAAATTCAACAGTTGCTTTTCCGGTGGCATCAGTTTGCACATCGGGTTCCCAATACAGCAAATTCCTGAAGTCAGGTAAGCGGCTGCTTGCCTGTTGTTCGGTTTTATATACGGGCGAGTAGAAATTTCGTTTTAGTTGCAGTCCTTCATAATCAAGGATCACCGCCCTGGAATCGAGTTTAAGACTTTCCATATCGCCATGATAGGTGGTGAAGTTTACAATACCCGGGTAAATAAATTCTCCCTTGATGTAATTATTGGTAACCACTTCCAGCTTATTCACCTTTAATGGATCAAAACCCAACAGGATATTATTATCAACCTTAACACCATCTAATAAAATAAGTGGGTCGTTGGGGTAAAAATCATGGGCATCGTAATCAAATACCTTTAAATGCAATTGACCGCCATAACGGCGGATGGCCACCTCCGGCACATATTCACGTAGAACCTCTTCCATGGTGGTAAAGCGAACATAATCATCCAGCTTGTAAACATTGGTTGGCTTTCCATAAAATGGAGTAGTGTCAATGACCGGCACGGCAAACTGACTTAATTTATCTGCTTTATAGGTATTGAGCACCTGCATTCCAACGCTTTGCTCATTTAAGGAATTTTGTGCAACAACCGGCAAAGAAAAAGGAGGCAACAGCGCATCGCTGTATTTTTCAGAGAAAGGGTTCATTACGTCCACATGTGCATTACTGTCGGTATTATCGGTTTGAATAATGATCTCATTCTGCCCATAATAATCCCTTACATCAAAAAATATTTTCCCTTTATCGCTTGCCCTGGAATTATAAAACTGCAGGGGAATGCCAGGTATCGATAACCAGGCATCGGTTGTAGAGCCCGCAGCTACTGTGTGGTCGTTGTTCTTTACCTGACAACTGATAATATGCCCATCAAACTCTGGCACATATTCGAAGACCGGACGCTTATCAGTAAGTATGCTGTCCCAGTCAAATTTTCGCCAGCCATGCACCAGTAATAAATTATCTGTTGCTTCTTTTAGTTCGTCATTGTCTGTTGAAAAGTAATAAGCCGGTGATTCAATATTGCCTGCCAGTTCACTGGTTAGCCATAAGTAACTCAATACAGAATTGGGATCGATAGTTTGCAAGGTATCTATCCGGTACACCGCTACTGATAAATTGGCCGGAGAACCGGCTGGTACATTGGCATGTTGTGTATTTACTGATAACGCTACCCGTTTACGGTTTCCATATTGAACCGAATTGCTGTTAGCTGCCACCGATAAAATTTGTTGTGGCTTTTTAAAATATAAACGTTCGCAAACCGGTTGTTGCCGGTCATTAAAAACAGTAAAGGTTGATACTCCTTCCGCCAGTTTATTTTTATCAATCAAAAAAGTAGCAACGCCGTTGGTGATGGTTTGCTTTTCGGTAACCTGCATTACCTGGTGAGAATGTACAAACAGGTATACGGGTTGTGAGGAAGCGGGTTTGCTGGTAATGTTAACCTTTATAGATCCGGCTGTTTCTTCACTCAGTTGCATCACATACCCCTGTTCATAAGCAGCCGGTAAGTTTTGTATAATGGTACGGCCATTGGCCAGACTAATCACCGCTTTAGCGGGTTGCGCGCTGTTGGGGGTGAACATAAAATGTCCCATGCCAAACCTGAACGATTGAAACGAAAGCAGTGTATCGTTGTGTTGAGACAGTACCCAGCCTTTACAATCCATTCCCTTACCAAAACGATCAGTGACCTTAAAGGCAACTTTAGTGGTAATTCCATTTACCAGGTTGCCCCCTTCGGGAAGGAAGACCACCTGATAATGAGTGATTGTATCTACAGGCGAGGACGTTAAAGCCTTTTGGGTATTTACAATGGTCACTGGTTTCTCAAAATAAAAAGCAGCGCTGAAATTTTTCATCCAGTTAGTATAGGCGCGTAATTTGTAATTACCTGAATTGACAGAAACCGGTAAAAAAAACGAACCATTCCCTTTCCCTTTTGTGAGCGGGATCTTGGTTTGCATAACCGGTTTGTTATCCTTATCAAGAATTTCTACATAGGCAATTTTACTTAAGTCGGCCGGTTGATATAGAGCGCCATCAACATTATAGATCTTAAACCACAACAACTCGCCCGCCAGATAAAAATTTTTATCGGTATGCACATACATCTTTTCAGGGTGCATATTGTTGCAGTATTGCTTATACTGTGCTGGTACTACAGCCAATGGTCCCTGTGCATAGGTTAGTTTTTTAAACAAAAGCAATACGATCAGAAGCAATAAAGAGATGAGAATTTTATGGTTGAATGGTTTCATGTATGCAGACTTATGGCCAGAAAGATGGTTTTTTAGTTTTGCCGCCACGTAACGTACAATCTACGCAGTTAGGAGTTACTCCTACATAGCTTATAATATCACCGGTGGGGCTGATGTCGCGGGGTGTGGTAGGCATGAAGTTGGAGTATTCATTTATGTCAGACACAGGTATTCCCATTATATCACACGGTAAATAATACTGCCAGTCCGGTACATCCCGCCATCGGTCTATCCAAAATCTTTTTTCCATTCGGTTGGCAATGCCAATATAACCGATCACCGGTTCATTGGCATTGGAGAGACAGTGAATATTACCTTTAAGCTCAGATGGCTGGCGGCCAAAGATGTTGCCTGTTTCCTCTGAATTCTTTTTCATTTTATCCAGGTATTCATATTCTTCTTTACCGAGCGCGTATTGCTTTACAAGCAGGCTGTACAATACACTTAATTTGAATGATGCCGGCTCTATATACGTCAGTGGTTTGTGTATACTGTCAAGGCTTAATTTGGCTGAAGAACCCAGTATCAGGTTGGTTGAATTTTGATCGCTCCAGCAGGTAAAAAGTGAATCCACGTACTTCTGATCGGGTCGGCGCCATTTAACCCCTATGGGGTAGCCTTTGACGGAGTCATACAAAAATTCGAGGGCGGTATAATAAGATGAATGATATTCCCAGGTTTCTTCGGTTGTCCAGCGATAATACCAGGTATTATTATAAGGATCATGTGTATTTACATACAATTGCACGCCGCCGTTCTCTCTTACAAACCCAACACTGTCAATGGACGGCGCATTCTTTACACTCACGTAGTCGGAAGCATATTCTTTTCCATCACCTGACTTAATGTACAACCGGTATTGCTGGCTATGGTTCAGGTTTACCCGGGTGTTGATATAATTACCGCCGGGCGTTTCCGTCAGGTTGAACATTGAATTATCACGCCCCTGCAATTGAACTTTGGCCAGTGTTTCATTAATAAGTTTGGTTGTATCGCTCAATGGAATGGAGCGGGATAAATGTATTTCAACAGGCCCTTCAGCGCTTATGTAGCCTTCTACAACCAGGTAACCGGTAATAGGCACTTTTACCGGGGCATCATATTTGTCCTTGCAACAAAGCAACAGGATCGTCAGGCAGCAGTATGCGATCTTTCTCATGTTATGTGGTTTAAAACCTGATATTAAAGTTTACGAACGGAATGGCATTCCCGAAAATGGATAACTTGTAGCCATTGATAACACCTCCTTCAGATACATAATACACAGAGTAGGGATTTCTTCTGGCGGTGAGGTTGTAGATACCTACCGTCCAGGAGTTGTGCGTTTTTTGATGCACTTTATGGTTGCCTTCAATGTTCATCGAAAGGTCGGTACGGAAGTAGTCGGGAATGCGGTAGGCATTGCGTTCGGCATATAACGCCCGCCAGCCATTGGCGTAATAAAAGCGGCCAATCGGTAAGGTAATGGGGCGGCCTGTACTGTAAGTAATGTTCATGGAAACACTGAACCGGTGACTGAACCGGTAATTGCCTACCATGGTTATATCATTGGGTTTATCATAGCTGGCCGGATAATATTGCCCGTTGTTGATCAACTCACCTTTGGTGCTGTCGTCCATTTTTAACAATATGCGCGACCAGGTGTAGCTGATCCAGCCATTCAATTTGCCATTCTGTTTTTTGACCATTAATTCAACTCCGTAAGCTTTTCCTTTGGTGCCTATCACATCCGTTTCAATATGGTGATTCAACACAAGCTGCGCCCCGCTTTTGTAATCCAGGTAATTCTTTATATTCTTATAATATACCTCTGCAGAAGTTTCAATGGTGTTTGATTTAAAATTCTTGTACACCCCAAAAGAAACCTGATCTCCCAGCTGAGGTTTTATATTGGGGTCACTTAACTTCCAGATATCGGTAGGTGAAACGGCCGTAGTGTTGGATAATACATGGATATATTGCCGCAATGAATTATAGCCGGCTTTTACCGACAGGTTAGGGGTGAGGCTATAGCGAAGCGCCAGCCGGTATTCGGGCCCATGGTACGTATGAATGATTTTATTTTTTGCATACTCTTTTTGCTGCAGCAGGTTCTCATCGGTTATAGGTAAACCGGGAGCATATTCGTTTACTGTTTTGGGCCCCAGAAAATTAAAGACCGAATACCGCAATCCCGCCTGTAGCGACAACGCATCGGTTATATTCCATTTTTCGCTGAGGTAGGCAGCGCTTTCCAGGGCATATTCTGGTTCCATGTTATCAGGTGCTATCCCCGATGTTTTACTGTTGGGTTCATAGCTGCCGGGATGTAACAGGTAGCGGATGGAACTGATGCCAAAATCAATAGTATGGTTGGGATGAACATACCAGTTGAAGTCAGTTTTAAAATTATACTGGTTAATGTCGAATTTCATTTTGTAAGCAAACAAGCTGTCTTTATCGCTGCCAATATGGTAATCGTAGTGATCGTACCCGCCGGTGATCATCATGGTGAGTTTGTTGCTAAAGATGTGCTTCCACTTTAAGGATGCGTTGCTATTGCTATAACCATAAGTGGTGTCGCTGTTCAAATTAAACCTGTCTTTACTCATATAACCTGTTATGTACAGGTTGTTGTTTTTATTGAACTGGTGACTGATGTTCAGGTTCAGGTCATAAAACGAAGCTTTGCTGTGTTTATATTCACTGGGTAAAAATTGCAGCAACCAGTTGGCGTAAGTTGTTCTGGCGCCCACTATAAAGGAGGTTTTATCTTTTTTTATCGGCCCTTCCAGGGTAATACGGCTGGTAAGCAAACCAATGCCGGCTACACCGGCAAATTCTTTTTTATTGCCTTCGCGACTGCTGATATCAAGCACCGACGAAAGACGGCCACCATATTTAGCGGGTATGCTGCTTTTATACAATTCCACCTCTTTAACCACTTCAGGGTTGAACGCGGAGAAGAAACCAAAAAAGTGAGAAGGATTGTAGATCGTAGCATCGTTAAACAGGATCAGGTTCTGATCGGCAGAACCGCCCCTTACGTTAAAACCGGTACTGGCTTCACCTACGGTTTTAACACCAGGCAGCATGAGTACTGCTTTTAAAATATCGGCTTCTCCAAATGCTGTTGGCACCTGTTTGATGGCTTTAATGGAAAGACGGTCTACCCCCATTTGCACATTACGAACATTGGCCAGTTTTTGCGCAGAAACGATTACCTCTTTCAATGAAGTAACACGTTCATCCATATCGATATTGAAATTACCGGTTGAATATACTATCACCTGCCGCCGCGTATCCTTCATCCCAATTCCCTGAATGTTAAGCAGGTTGCGCCCTTTGGGAATAGTGACGGAATAGTAGCCATATTGGTCGGTGGCTACTGATAATGCGGGATTTGTCAGGGTAACAATAGCGCCGGCAACCGGTTCACCCGTTTTTATGTTTCGCACATAACCGGCCATGGCTACTGAACCGCCACTGGGATTGTTATTGCGGATGCCAATTTCAAATAACTTATTTTCTATAGAGGCATCTATACGCACTTTCTTTTTATCGCCATAAGAAGTGAGTATACCAGGCAGGCTATCGATAGTGGGGGCAGAAAAGAAACCCGGCGGCAACCCGGTTTTTATTACAACGCCCCTGGTGAGTAATACATAAGCCTGTTTTTCAGGAATGGCAAAATGATATTCTGAATTGGCAAATACCAGTTCCAACACTTTTTGTAGCGATACATTGTTAACGGACACACTAATACGCAGACTATCGAACTGGGCTGGATCGTAATAGAAATGATAGCCGGTTTGCACTTCCAGTTCTGTGATGAGACTATCGATGGGTGCTCCCTGTAGTTCAATGCTCACCCGTCTGGGTCCGGGTTGTGCATGGGTTGACAGGCCCATCCCTAATAAGAGAAGGTTACAAACTATAAGCAGTGGCAGTTTTCTCATGTTACTTGTTTATCGAATCGTAAAAGACAGCAGCTTTCAGCAGCGTGTTTTCGGGGTCATTTCGAAATTTCAGCTTGTTTTTTCGGAGATATTGTTTTACCTGCGGCGCTTTATCCTGCAAAACAGTTAACAGCGTTTTATACGTTTTGATGGCGTAATACCTGCCATCTTTCTGAATAAAAACGGCGTTTGTTTCCTTGAATTCCCGCTCCACTTCATCTTTTATCGTTTCTTCAATAATCTTTCCTCTTTTTATCAGCACTTTTATGTTTCCGTTATATAATTCATCGTAGAAACCGGTGATGATGGGAGAACTGGATGCACTGTCGCCGTGCAAACGAACGAAGTGATGATTAAGCAGGTAGAATGATTGCACCTTGGTAGAAATCAGGCCAACTTTTGAAAACCCATCGAGGTGTTGAATGATCACCTGGTCTTTCAACAGATCGTATAACATAAGCACGTTGGCAAAGCCGAGCTCATCATATACAACAGTGCCTATTGACAATTCTTTTTGCAGAAAGTAAGCATGCCCTTTTATCTGGTAAGCATAACCCAGATGTTCGACCCCGTTGTATAAGCGGGATTGCTTTTCAATAAAAGGATTGTAAACATCACCAGCTTTAACGATGACAGGTAAAGTAGCAGGGGTGTTGTTTTGCGCCTCTCCTGATAGGCAGGCGGATGCAAAACCTAATACAAATGCAGTGAGTTTAAGCATTATGCAGTTAGTTTTCTCATGTGTTTTGGAACTACAATATAATTAATGTCATGTAGTAAAAATGAAGTGTTAATGAAATTTAATTTTAAAAAAGATTTATCATTGGTCATATTAATCTTTTTTTGCTTGAACCGGATAAACATTGCACAACTTCGGTTGTAATAACTAGTTACATGGTTAAAATGCCGGGAAATGTGACGGCAGGTGTGTCACATTTATAATGATGAAAATATAAGGAGGGAGTGATGACAGCACAGGTTTACCGGTTATCTGATTGCAGGAACCGGCACCGGGTGCCTGGAACCTGTGACCTGGGACCCGGTAACCAGCCACTTATAACCCGGGAAGCGTTTTTTAATCAAAATCCTGATACTGCCTGCAAGGGCATTTTTCTTAATCAATTGAGTATTAGACAAATATTTTTTGAAAATTATCTAATATTTTGCCTGTTTGTGCCAAACCAATCGTAATGAAGTAAATTTGCGCGCCGCTGGTGCGGTCCCAATCAAAGGAGAAGATTCATGAACAATTTGTTACAACAGTTGGCTAAGGACCTGGAAGGTGAATTGTATTTTGATAAAACAATGCGGGTTCTGTATGCCACTGATGCTTCGGCATATCGCGAAATGCCCCTGGCAGTAGCCATACCCCGAAATGTAGAGGACATCAAAAAGCTGATCAGTTTTGCCCATACCCATAAAACATCGCTGATACCGCGCACCGCGGGCACCTCCCTGGCCGGACAGGTAGTGGGAAACGGCATTATTGTAGATGTATCCAAAAACTTCACACAGATCCTGGAACTGAACTCCACCGAAAAATGGGTGCGTGTTCAACCCGGGGTTATCAGGGATGAGTTGAATCTGTTCCTGAAGTCGCATGGCCTGTACTTTGGGCCCGAAACATCCACTGCCAATCGTGCTATGATCGGCGGGATGGTGGGTAACAACTCCTGTGGTTCCAATTCTGTAATTTACCGCAGCACCCGCGAACATTTGCTGGAAGTAAAAGCGTTACTGAGCGATGGTTCCGAAGCGGTATTTACTGCCATGAACATCGATGATTTTCATAAGAAATGTGAAGGCACCACGTTGGAGGCCAATATTTATAAAACCATTCGCAGCCTGTTAAGTAATTACGACAACCAGGTTGAGATCAGAAAAGAATTTCCGAAGGCCAGCATCGAGCGCCGGAACACGGGTTATGCAATGGATGTGATGCTGGAGATGGCGCCATTTACGGCAGGCGGCCCCGAATTTAATTTTTGCAGCCTCATCGCCGGTTCTGAAGGTACCCTGGCTTTCCTCACCGAAATAAAATTGAATGTAGTGCCGCTGCCTCCCAAGGAAACCGGGTTGCTGTGCATACACTTCAATTCAATTGATGAATCGTTACGCGCAAATTTGATTGCACTGAAGTACAATCCCCGCGCCAGCGAACTGATAGACCATTACATTCTTGAATGTACCAAGGATAACATCGAGCAACGCAAGAACCGCTTCTTTGTGCAGGGTGACCCCGGTGCTATATTGGTGGTTGAATATGCCGGAGCTACCCGTGAAGAGATTACAGCGACTGCGCAAAAAGTAGAAGCTGAAATGCGTGCGGCTAATTTAGGTTATCACTTCCCGCTGTTGTTTGGCGACGATACTAAAAAGATCTGGACCTTGCGCAAAGCAGGGCTGGGCTTGTTGAGTAACTTGCCGGGCGATGAAAAAGCCGTACCGGTAATTGAAGATACTGCCGTGGATGTAAATGATCTGCCAGCCTATATCCGCGACTTTAACGAGATCCTGAAAAAACACAACCTGTACTCGGTGCATTATGCGCATGCCGGTTCAGGCGAAATACATTTGCGCCCCATCATTAATTTAAAAACGGAAGAAGGGAATGCGTTGTTCCGCATCATTGCGGAAGAGATTGCTACCCTGGTAAAAAAATATTCAGGTTCATTAAGCGGTGAACATGGTGATGGTCGTTTACGCGGTGAGTTCATCCCGCAAATGGTGGGCGAAAAGAACTATCAATTACTGAAACAGGTAAAATATACCTGGGACCCGGATAATATCTTCAATCCCAACAAGATTGTGGATACGCCATCCATGAACAGCATGTTACGGTACACACCGGGTCAAAAAACACCGGCGTTTAAAACGGTGTTCCGGTATCATAACCAGGATGTGTTGCAGCACGCTGAACAATGTAACGGGTCCGGCGACTGCCGCAAAACGCATTTGTCGGGTGGAACCATGTGTCCTTCCTTTATGGCTACCCGAAATGAAAAAGACACTACCCGCGCCAGGGCCAACATCCTGCGCGAAATGCTTACGCATTCCGACAAAGTCAACCGCTTTGACCATAAGGAGATCTATGAAGTAATGGATCTTTGCTTAAGCTGTAAAGGTTGTAAGTCGGAATGTCCTTCAAACGTGGATGTGGCCAAGCTGAAAGCAGAGTTCCTGCAGCATTATTACGATGCCAATGGTGTGCCGATGCGTTCAAAGCTGATTGCCAATTTCTCAGCTTCGGCAAAACTGGGCGCTATTGCACCTGGATTATACAATTATGCTGTTACCAATAAGGTAATAGGCAAATGGATAAAACAGTTCTCAGGTTTTGCGGTGGAACGTAGTATGCCTACTTTATATAAAACCACTTTACAAAGCTGGTATAAGAAAAACAAGGCAGAAGGCAAAGGGCAGAAGGCAGAAAGAACACAGAAGAAGGTATACCTGTTTTGTGATGAGTTCACGAATTATAACGATACTGAGATTGGTATAAAAGCCATTCAGCTGTTAGAGAAACTGGGTTATGAAGTAGAGATTCCACAACATTTGGAAAGTGGCAGAACCTGGTTATCGAAAGGATTGTTACGCAAAGCAAAAGAGATCGTCAATAAAAACATTGCACTTTTACATCCCATAGTTACAGAAGAAATTCCGCTCATTGGTATTGAACCATCGGCTATCCTCACCTTCCGAGATGAATATATTGACCTGGCCACCGATGAACAGCTGGAAGCAGCAAGGCAACTGTCGAAGAATGTGTTCACGTTCGAAGAGTTTATTGCCCGTGAAATGGAGAAAGGCGCTATTCGAAAGGAACAATTCACTTCTGAAAAAAGGATGATCCAATTGCACGGGCATTGCCAGCAAAAGGCTTTGTCGTCAACGGCGCCATCGGTTAAAATGATGTCATTACCGGAAAATTATACGGTGCAAACCATTCCTTCAGGTTGTTGCGGAATGGCCGGTTCATTTGGCTTTGAAAAAGAACACTATGACCTGTCCATGAAAATAGGGGAGATGGTATTGTTCCCAACGGTTCGCAAGCAGCCCGAAGACGTGATCATTGCAGCGCCTGGCACCAGCTGCCGACACCAGGTTTTGGATGGAACCGGTAAACATGCCCAGCATCCGGTTGAAGTGTTGTTTGATGCGCTTAAGTAAATAGCAAACTTTTTATAATATCTCAGCCCTTCCGACTCAATCGGAAGGGTTTTTTTATGCAAATGGGTATCGCTCCGGTCTTGTGCCGGTATTACCGTTGACTTTGTTCGGACTTTGTTCGGGTTTTCCCAGCGTACGCCCGAACATTCCCGGGGAGAGTCCGAACAACACCCGAACAAAGTGCGCAGCAAACCCGGCGCAAACCCGGCGACATCCCAGCCATCGCACAGTTTTCCCGTAACAATGTAGAAACCCATAGACCATTATAGACCCGAATGGGCAACATAGATCATTATAGGTCATCTTAGCCGTACAGATGATTGTTGCCGTATAAACCGGCTTACCTTTGTATTCGTATACGAAAGATCTTTGACTTATTGATACCGAATGCAGGGTAAAGCAAGAAAATAAACACCTTCGCAGAAACAAGAACTAAGAACCCAAAAACATATGGACCCAATAACTCCAGCTTAGGAGTAGGCACCTCCAACCTAAAGCTTTCAACTTTAAACTTGGAACCCGGAACTCCAAACTAAATTGCCGTTCGTGGTACAGATTCGTCGTTTGTCTAAGAGTTCCTCGCATTTTGTTGATTATAAGGTAAATTAGGTAAGAATTATGGGTATGAATTACAACAGAAGCAATGTAAGGTTAGGTGTTTTGTTTTGGCTGCTTTACTTTTTGTACGAGTGGCTGGGCCAGGCATCCCTGTCGAGCGAATACCGCCGTTACTTCATCAATGCCTGCGCCATTGTGCCCATTACCGGTATGGCTACCTGGTTTACCATTCAGGTGTTGATAAAAAAATTCCTGCTTAAAAAAAGGATCCTTGCTTTTCGCATTGGTTTTGTAGTAGGTGTGGTGGCATTCACGCTTGCGCGCAGGGCCTTTAATTACTTCTATACCTATCCGCATTACTGGCCAGAGGGATTAAAGACCACCTCTTACTGGTGGTTTCCCAAGCTGCTGATCGAAGGCGTGAATATTTACCTGATTGTTGCTTTGTATACGATGTTCTATTTTTTGCGGGCCTGGTACGAACAACAGCGGCTTGCCCAGGAATTGCAACGAGATAAAGCCGTAGCGCAACTGGAATTATTAAAGAACCAGGTGCAGCCGCACTTTATCTTCAATACACTCAACAATATCTATTCACTGTCGCTAAAAAACAGTCCCAGGACATCTGATCTTATATACCGGTTATCATCTCTGTTGAGTTATATGCTGTATGATAGCCGCCAGGAGTTTATTCCTGTAAGCAAGGAAATGGAATACATTCACAATTATATTGAGCTGGAGAAAATACGCTATGGCGAGCGGCTCGATGTAGCGGTGAATTGTTTTGATTCGGTTGATCAGTTCACGATTCCGCCCTTATTGATCCTGCCATTGGTGGAGAACAGTTTTAAACACGGCGTTAGTAATGATGTGGGCAATAGCTGGATCAGGGTTGATCTTTCAGTAAAGGATGACTGGCTTACTGTAAAGATCGAGAACAGTCGCATAGCAGACGCCTGTAACGGTCATGCGGTATACAATGGGATAGGCATTGAAAATGTAAAAAAGCGTTTGGAGATTATATACCCCGAACGCCACGAGTTTAAATGCATGAGCGAGGGCCAGTCGTTTTTAACGATCCTGAAAATTAAAAAAAGCTGAAGTGAAAATACAATGTCTCATAGTCGATGACGAACCGCCTGCCCGGGAGTTGCTGGCTTCGTATATTGAAAAAATGGATGATCTTGAAATAAGCGGCCAGTGTGGTAACGCCCTGGAGGCATTTGCATTTATTCAAAAGTACCCTGTTCATATTTTATTCCTCGATATTCAAATGCCGCGCATGAATGGGCTGGAACTGATAAAATCATTACAGGAAAGGCCCCGGATTATTTTAACCACTGCATATCGCGAGTTTGCAGTAGAAGGGTTTGAACTGGATGTACTCGATTACCTGGTAAAACCCGTAACGTTTGAACGGTTCCTGAAGTCTATTTCAAAATACCATCAGTATAATATCCTGAAACAGCCCACTGCCATCGAGAACCGGGAAGAAGCATTTGGGAAAGCGTACATGTATTTTAAGGTGAATAAAGAGCTGGTGAAAATATATTTGAAGGAGATCATTTATATTGAAAGCATCAAGGACTATGTAAAAATAGTTATGCCGGGCAAAAGCGTGATCACGTATCAGCGCATTGGGTATATGGAGGAGAAATTACCGGAAAATAAGTTTGTACGCATTCATAAATCGTACATCATTTCAGTTGATAAAATCGTAAGCTATAATAATGAGGAAGTGAATGTGCAGTCAATATCTTTACCTATTGGCAGGAATTTTAAGCAGCAATTCTTACGAAGTTTGAAATCTGAGGTCTGAGAAATGAGGTAAGAAGCAGGAGGTAAGCGAAAAGAAAATACAAGCTCTTCGTACTTCCTGCCTCTTACTTCCTACTTCTGAATTAACCTATTGACACAACTTGATTGAGTTGGTATTTTCAGTGCTGAATTGAATCATCCGGCATTTATTGGCCTTATTGAAATACAGGATCATGCATCCGTAATTGGTTTGATAGGCATCCCAGGAGCCATCTTTCATGGCAGGATTACCCAATGTTTTAAACAGGCTGCCACGGGGGGCGCCCAGTAAAGGCACGCTGAGTTTTCCCTTGAAACCTTCCGTAATTTCCACATAATCTCTGCCGGTATAAAAGGTAATGCCTTTGTCTTTGTAATAAACCGCCTCACCGCATTTGGAGCTGTCGGTAACATAGCTGGTAAAGCAGGGCCATTTGGCTTTGATCTGACCAGCGATCATATTGGGTTTAAAACCACCCACTTTCCCATCTAAAATATCAACTTCAAAAGGGGGGCAGGTAACAGTAGAGGATTTTAATTGAGCCATGGAAACAGTTGCCAGGCAGATAAAGGCAACCAAAAAGGTGATCTTTTTCATATTAGTACTTTTTAAAGGGGCGCCAGCTGGGTTTTTACAGGGCGGCGGTAGGTATATGCAAAATCCTTGCTAGAAAATCAAAATGGGCCATTCACCTGAAGGAAAATAACATATACAATCAATTTATTTTACTTAAATTAGGAGACTGTTAATTCTAACTATCCGGATCGTGTTCTACGAAACAGCGCATGAGGATCTTCTTTCCATTTGTAAAATCCGGAAACTCCCTTCTGTAAAATGCACATGCATTTGATTAATCTGTATCTCTTTTTCCGTGCATAGATCCCTTCCCTTCAACACTAGGAGAACAGCAAGACTGGTATTCATAAACAAAACAAAACTGCTATGAAAAGAGACGCACGCTACTTTTTTACGCTGCTACTATTATTCTGCTCACCCGCTTTATTTTCCCAGGTTACTACCGCCACACTGAGTGGCATTGTAAAAGATCCCAAGGGGGCTCCCCTGCCATCGGCAACGGTGGTTATTGAATACCCCGATGCGGGTTTTAAACAGACCCTGGCAACAAAGGGCGATGGCCGTTTTACCGTACCCAACCTGCGCGTTGGCGGCCCCTATACCGTTACGGTTAGTTTTATCAATTATCAGTCATCAGTGACCGATAATGTTTTTCTGGAACTGGGGCAAAACAATTCTGTGGAAGTTCAGATGCATGAAAAAGCCGCTGAACTGGAAAAAGTAACAGTTACCGGACGGGGAACTATTTTCGACAATAAAAAAACCGGCGCCTCTACCAATATCAATAGCCGGTTAATAAAAACATTGCCTACCATCAGCCGCTCGGCCGACGATTACATCCGGTTAACGCCTTCCGCTTCATTCACGTATAATGGACTTTCTTTTGCCGGTCGTAACGGTCAATATAATAATTTTTCGCTCGATGGGGCCGTGTTCAATAACCCGTTTGGATTGGATGCTCCCACGCCGGGCGGACAAACCGGCGCGCAACCCATATCACTCGATGCCATTGATCAAATACAGGTAAACATTGCGCCTTACGACGTGACCCAGGCCGGCTTTACCGGGGCAGGGGTGAACACCGTAACCAAATCGGGCAACAATAATTTTACCGGAACCGTATATGGGTTTTACCGGAATGAATCACTAACCGGGTCAAAGATTGAAAAGAATAAACTGGTACTGCCCGATCTGAAACAATTACAGGCCGGCTTTGCCCTGGGCGGACCAGTTATAAAAAATAAACTGTATTATTTTGTAAGTTTTGAAACGGAGCAACGAAAAGACCAGGCCTCTTCTTATATAGCCCAAACACCGGGTAATGTGGGAAAAACAAATACCAGCCGGGTGCTGGAAACGGACCTGCAACAGGTGAGTAGCATTTTAAAAAGCAGGTACAATTATGATACCGGTCCTTACCAGGATTTTACTTTAGACCAGACAAACTACAAATGGCTGGTTAAACTCGATTGGAATATTACCGATAAACATCGCTTGTCTTTTACTTATAATGGGTTGGATGCGAGCAAAGACAAACCCGCGCACCCCAGCGCCATTGGTCGCCGCGGTCCGGATTATACTACTCTCCAGTTCCGGAATTCGGGGTATGAGATCGTGAACAAGCTGCAATCATTTGGCGCCGAGTTGAAATCAACCTTTGGCAGCGATTATGCCAATAAATTAAGAGTGGTGTATACCACATTCCGGGATAATCGCAATCCGTTCTCAACTCCTTTCCCAGTGATCAATATTACCAAGAATGGAGTCAATTATATAATTGCAGGGCATGAGCCTTTTTCAATCAATAATATCCTGAACCAGGATGCCTTCCAGGTCACCGACAATTTCAATATGTTCTTTAAGAACCACACAGTCACAGCGGGTGCTTCATTTGAATCGTTCAAATTTGCCAACTCGTTTAATTTAACCGGTTACGGCGGAACGATATTTTCGGGCATCTCTATAAAAAACTTTATTGATAGTGTACCGGTTGGCGGTAAATATGATGCTGACAATTCATTAGATACTTATGTAAATTATGCCCGCAACAGGGGCATTGCCGACCAGTGGACCTGGTATTATTTGACGGTGGGCCAGGCATCTGCTTATGTGCAGGATGAATGGCAGCTGGCCGATCATTTCCGCTTAACGCTTGGTTTACGTATGGATATACCTTTTTACTTCAATGCCAGATTCCGCAATCCCATCATGAACGGAGATGGTACGTTTGGCGGCAAATACGATGAGGGGGAACCCACTCTGCCCAATAAGGATAACCTGACTTTATTTAATGAAGATGGGAAGCCTGTCACCAATGGTCCGGGTAAAGATGTGGACAACACCAAACTGCCGGATAAGAAGCCGTTGTTTTCGCCCCGTTTAGGATTTAACTGGGATGTAAAAGGTGATAAAACCATTCAGGTGCGCGGCGGTACCGGATTATTCACCGGCCGGTTCCCATTTGTATGGCTCGGTAATCACATAGGTAATCCCTACAGCTTTTTCTACAACGTTACTGCCCGTGATTTTAAATGGCCACAGGTTTGGCGGTCGAATATAGGAACTGATTGGAAAATACCTTTCGGAACAATATTTACTGTTGATTTTGCCTATACCAAAGACGTGAATGGAATGATGGTGCGTAACTATAAGTTGGGGACCCCCACCGGCACCCTGAATTCAGGAACGGGCGATAAGCGGAAAGTATACCTGCCAGCCGATCAGGGTACTGCTAACGCTTATGTATTTACCAATACCAGTGTGGGTTATCAGTTCAATGGTACCTTCCAGGCGCAACAGTTCTTTAAAAATGGCCTTTATGCCATGGTTGGTTACAACTACCTGATCGCAAAAGACGCCAGCTCTATCTCTGCAGAGATCTCAAGTGATGCCTTTGATCGCAATCCTATTTTGAACAATGCCAATACGGCGGTATTGTCGCGTTCACTATATGGCAATACACATCGCATTGTGGCGGCTTTCTCAAAGAAGTTTAGCTATGCAAAAGTTTGGGCGACCACTGTTTCCTTATTTGGCTCCTGGAATTCAGGCAATCGGTTTGCGTATGTATATGGCGGCGATATCAACAACGATGCAACATCGACAAACGACCTGTTGTATGTGCCCACCGATGCAGAGATCAATAACATGCAATTTGCAGATTTGACCGATGTGAATGGCGTTGTTCAAAATGCCGCTGCACAACGTCAGGCCCTTAAGAATTTTATTAATAATGATAAATACCTCAGCGGGCGCCGCGGTGGATACACCGAGAAATATGCCGGAGAGAATCCCTGGGTAAGCCAGGTTGATCTGCGTATTCTGCAGGACCTTATCATCCCGGTAAAGAAAAGGCAATCAACGCTGCAATTGAGTATCGACTTTGTAAACATTGGAAATTTATTGAACAGTAATTGGGGTGTGGTAAAATATGCTACCACATCAGGGTATTTTCAACCCTTGTCGGTTTCCTATAATGGCAATGCCCCCGTTTACCAGTTCGATCCATCTTTGACTAAAACCTTCACAGCCAGTCCCGATCTTCCTTCGCGCTGGCAAATGCAGTTGGGGCTTCGTTATACATTCTAAGGTTATTATGGGAATAGTAGTGAATACGTGATTCAGGAAATTGTTACAGGTTTCAGGTTGCAAGTTTCAGGGAATGCCAAACAAAAGAATTCCCTGAAACCTGTACCTTGTAACCTGCAACGGATTGTTCGTGTTGAAAGAGTACCCGTGTCAGCTGACTTTCCTTCTAACAAGCAATAACCAAACTACTCCCGGTAAAGCAAAACAACCAACGAGTAAAACGGAAACATGGTTTACGGTAGTGGCAGTTGTTAATAATTGCATACCCAGCGCCAGTAAAGAAAGGCCCAGGCCTGCGCCAATAAAATAGGAGGTAGTACAAATGCCGGCTGCAACGCCTTGTTGGTTGTCGGGAATGTCGCGTATGGCCAGCGCTGTTAAGCTCGGATAACAAACAGACATACCGCTGCCGGTAACACAGGCAATAGATAATAAGATCAGCGGCATACTGTGACCAAACAGCAAGGCAGTCATTAACAACAGCGCACCGGTAAGCATGAGGCACATGCCCAGGATGCTGGTTTGTAAAACGGTTAGTTTCTTAAATAAAGCGGGAACTAAGTACCGCGACACTAAAAATGAACACACGCTGAAAGGGAAGAGAAGCAACCCGGCATGTGCGGCGCTGAAATGCATGTTTTGTTGCAATACGAGCGAGAGCAGGAACAGGTAACTTAAAAAGAAAGCGCCTAATAATACGGTTATTCCATTTCCTGTAATGGTACCGGTACTGCGGAATAAAGAAAAATCTATCAGCGGTTGTTCGCGGGTGCGTTCGCGGCGTCTGAAAATATACAGCGCTACTACGATCACTGCCAGAAACGACAGCAGCTGCTGATAGTTTTTTGAAAAGTTCGGCAGGTTGTGCACAACATAAGAGAGTAGTACAATGATCAGCACTAATAACAGGCTGGAAATTATATCGGGAAATTGTTGTTGGTTGTTGATAATGTCTTTGTCGAAATAACGGGATGCCAGGATCAATGCTATGGAAATCACAGGCACATTGATAAAAAAGATCCATTGCCAGCCCAAATAAGTAGCTACAATGCCACCCAGGGCCAAACCGCAACCCGAACCAATGGCCGCGAACGAACTAAGAATGCTGATCGACCGGTTTCGTTCTGCAGGATCGGTAAATGTGTTGGTGATAATTGAAATACATGACGGCATTACCATGGCGGCGGCCAGTCCCTGCAGGGCCCTGAAAGCCGTGAGCATAATAAAACTGTTAGCCAGGCCGGCCCCCAGCGATGTACATAAGAAAAGGCCTGCCCCGGCCAGAAAGATGTTTTTACGGCCCAGGGTGTCGCAAAGCTTACCGCCAATTACCAGAAAGCCGCCATAAAAAAGCACATAAACGGTTTGTACCCATTGAACGGTTTCAGCATCGAGCCGAAACTGCTGTTGCATTAAGGGAATAGCCAGGTTGAGAATGGCAATATCCAACGCTTCAAAAAAAATAGCAGTGGAAGCGACAAGCAATATGATCTGTTTTCTTCGCATCAGTACCTCAGTTGTTCTGTACAAAACTATTTATATATTATTTTGTACGCTTAATAAATCAAAACTTGGAACAAATGGGTAATTTAGGGGTAGTAAATAGAACAAGTAAATATTTTTACCATGCGCGTAAGATCAAAAACAGAACAAGCGGATACAACGGCTATTACGCTCGATGAAAAAGACTTTGCGATCCTTCGCCTGTTACAACAAGATGCAAAACTGACAGTGCGGGAAATTGCCGCCGCCATTCATTTAAGCGCTACCCCGGTTCATGAACGCATAAAACGCATGGAGGCCAATGGCGTTATTAAACAATACGCCACCCTGCTCGATCATCGAAAAGTACAGAAAGGCATTATGGTCATTTGTTATATTTCATTGAAAGAACACAATCGCAAAATTGCAAAAGTGTTTATCGATGCGGTGACCGGCTTTCCTGAAGTGCTGGAATGTTATAACATCTCAGGACAGTTTGATTTTATGCTGAAGATCGTTTCTGAGAATATGGAAACGTACCACGACTTCTATCTGCATAAATTAAGTATGGTTAAAGGAATTAGTCACACCCAGAGTACTTTTGTAATGGGAATACTGAAAGATACCCACCAGTTGTTGTAAGCAGGCTCCAATTAGTTAGTAACGGTTATGGTAAAATTAATTGTTTGTTGCCTCGAAATTATTTCTTCTCAAATCCCTAACTTGCTCAACAGTTAAAACACTTCTATTTAGGTCTCCGGCGACTTGTTACATTTTAATACCAGATAGCAATAGGGAATGTAATTTCTAAAAAGGTAATTCTATGCCATTGCATAGAGCTGCTGTTCCATTGTCATTTCTTAACCGTTAAATAATATCTATGCGAAATGTTTACCTCATCCTGAAAAGGAGTGTAGTAGCAGTGTTACTATTGATTTGTCAAATGGCCATGGCGCATCCCATTGATCGTGGGTTTTCTCCCGTGGCTGCGGACACCCTTCTTCCAGACTCGCCAAGGGTTATTTCATTTTCACCAACCAGTGGTAAAAAAGGAACAGCAATCACCATCTTTGGCGCCAATTTTACCGGTACTACCGTAGTGCGCTTTGGTGGTGTACGGGCCAGTAGCATCATTATTTTTTCCGATACCGTTATTAAAGCTATTGTAGATACTGGTGGTACGGGTGCTGTATCAGTGACCACACCAGGCGGTACTGCCTTAAAACCGGGTTTTACCTTTATCCGTGATACCATTCCCGTTTGTGATACACCCAGGATTGTTTTATTCACACCAACAATTGGGATGAAGGGATCAAAAGTTATGATCTTTGGTTCACATCTTACCGGAGCTACTGCAGTACGTTTTGGCGGTATATTGGCCGATAGCATTACCCTTTCCTCTGATACGCTTATTATAGCTATTGTTGATGGCGGTGCATCAGGCGCTGTATCAGTGACTACACCATGCGGTACTGCTTCAAAACCTGGCTTCACCTTTATACCTGATTCAACGAGTGTGCCCGATACTACCGTGCACGATAGCATACCACCGCACATCTTTACATTTTTCCCAACCAGTGCAAAACGTGGTGACTCGGTATTCATCCATGGTCATTATTTCCTGTATGCAACTGCAGTGAAATTTGGTGGTGTTTCTGCTAGTCAGTTTAAAGTTTTGTCTGACACCCTGATCAGAGCGGTTGTAGGCAGTGGCGCCAGCGGAGCTGTATCGGTGATCTCATCAGTTGGTTTGTCAGCTAAAAATGGATTTACATTTATACAAGACACAACAGGTACGCCAGATTCATTGGCAAGAAAAGTCGCTGCCAATACGGCTACAACAATCAATTCAAAATCGTTTGCCTTGTATCCCAATCCGGCATCAGGTTATGTTATCTGGCAACAGCCGGCAACTGACCATATTACCCGTTTGCAATTTTTTGACCTCAGCGGCAGAATAGTGAAGACTATGTCCATAGGAAAAAGCGCTGTACAAACAACTATTCCCGTGAGCGGACTGCCTACCGGAATGTACAAAGTGGTTTGGAGTGATGGAAAGAACAAGCTCACAAAAAGCTTACTGATCAAAGAATAAGAGAATAGGTTATAAATACAAATGCCCCGATGGTATCGTCGGGGCATTTTGTTTTGCGGATTGTTACTCAACTATTGATCAATATCGGTTGACGTAGCCAGCTCTTTTACAGCAGCCATATCCTGTTCTACGGCTTTTATTTTGGCATCGGCAAACTGGTATGCGTCTTTGCCAAGGAATAAATGCAGCGGTGGTTCCTTTTGTTCAGCAATTTCGATCATAACCTTTGCTGCTTTGGCAGGATCACCGGCCTGGTTATGGTTGATGCTTTGCTGATGCGCCTGTTGCGATTCACGAACCAGTTTATAATCCTCGATCTCATTTTTAGGAACGCTTAATGACCCAGCCAGAAATTGCGTTCTGAAATAACCGGGTGAAACAATAGTGACTTTAATTCCGAATGGTTTTATTTCAGCAGCCAGCGATTCAGAGAAACCATGCATGGCAAATTTGGTTGCAGCATAACTTCCGAAGCCAGGGAAATTGCCTGTAAAACCACCAATGGAGGAGATGTTAAAGATGTGTCCTGACTTTTGTTTCCGCAGATAAGGCAATACTTTGCGGATCACATTCAAAACAGCAAATACATTGACTTCGAAATTCTGCCGTACTTCAGCATCCGATAATTCTTCCAGGCCGCCTAACAGGCCATAACCTGCATTGTTTACCACCATATCGATAACACCAAAATGAGCAATGGTATCTTTAATGCTTTTATCAACGCTTTGTTCATTTGTCAGGTCAACTGCTAAGGGTAGAAATGCATCGCTGTTAACACCTACTGCCTGTTGCAGTTCGTTGATGTTGCGCGAAGTAGCTGCCACGCGATAGCCTGCATTCAATAATGTTTTTACCAGAATAAGGCCAAGGCCTTTTGATGCACCGGTAACAAACCATGTTTTCTTATTCATACTGTAATGTTTTCTTTTGTAAGATTTTTAATTGACGTTGGTCGTTTATGAACTGATGACACAAAGTTAGATAGAGAGGGCGCCTGCGTTATTATCGCTTTCAAACAGATAGTTGTATTATTCAAACATGCAGTAGTGAAAGTTGGTTTGTTTGGATTTTGTAAGAAGAGAAGCAAAGAAAAAGGCCAAAGCTGTTTGAACAACTTTGGCCCCTTACATTTTGTATTCCTTGTTAACGTGTTAACTAATTAACCAACCTAATTCCTAAACGCGCTCGGCGTCATACTCGTCTGCTTCTTAAAGAAATGATTAAAGTGTGCGGGTTCTTCAAAACCTAAACTATAGCCGATCTCTGAAATATTCCAGTTGGTGTGTTTTAGTAAAACCTTTGCTTCACTTACCAGCCGGTCAAAGATGTGATCGGTGGTTGTTTTACCGGTAGTGAGTCGAATGGCGCGGTTCAAATGATTCACATGCACAGACAATTGTTCTGCAAAATCCCGGGCCGACCGCAAGGCGAAGCGCTGGTTGGGTGATTCAATCGGGAACTGCCTTTCCAGCAACTCCGTAAAAACGGCCGTGATGCGTGCATTGGCATCTGTATGCTGATACAAAGTTTCGGTGGGCTGCATCTTCAACGCATAATGGATCATCTCCATAATATAGTTGCGAATGAGATCATATTTATAAACATAGTCAGATTTCAGTTCATTGATCATTTTTTCAAATACCTGACTTACATATTTATCCTGCGATTTATCCAATGCGTAGCTGGGTTTATTGCCCGTAATAAACATGGGCAGGTCTTTTATACCACCACGAATGCGTTCCGTAAAAAACTCCTCTTTGAAAATGCAAAAGGCCCCTTTGGGATCATCCGTCAAAGGTTGAAAGGTATAAGGAACATTGGGACTGAAAAATATGAGTGTGGAACCGGATACTTCAAGACTCTTATCTGCATAGTGATACACATACGGTCCCTGCATCAGGGAGATCTTGTAATAATCCCTGCGTGTATATTCAACTGGTGTTTTACCCTGACCAACGCAATCTTCTACCTTGAACACATTGAAGTGCCCGATGTCTTTTTTCAGGTTGTCTGGCAACCAGTTCATTTTCTGGCGATAAAAATCTTCCAGTGTTTCTGTTTTGGCCATATCGTAAATTTAGGCAATTTGTAATTTTAAAAGGCTGATTGGTATCAGGCCCTTCCTTGTAAAATTACGATGCTTCCCGGGCCGGGGCTTTATGGGATTCAAACATAATATTGCAAAATTCAAACAATTGGAAGTGGCTGGTCGGCCAGGTTTCAGTTCTTTATAGCTGCGATCACCTCCTTAAGGTATTTGTTTTCATCAACGGTGCGAACACCTAACCGTACCACTATCAGTTTTTTAGAAGGAATTATGAAAATATTCTGCCCGCCATAACCGTCGGCAAAAAACATGTCTGCCGGCGCATCGGGAAACCAGCGTATGGTGGGATCTTTATCATCCTGCCCATTCAGCCAGAATTGATAACCGTAGCGTTGCTGTTTGTTGGCTGCCGCGGGTTGAACGGTTTCTTTAACCCAGTTTACCGGCAACAGTTGCTCTCCGTTCCATACGCCATTATTATAATACAATAATCCAAAGCGGGCAAAATCGCGGGCAGTGGCATAGCTGTATGAAGAGCTAACATAAGTACCGGAGGCATCGGGTTCCAGAACCAGCGAATACATATTGATCTTATGAAACAAAGCCTTATAGGGGAATGCTGGATAAATAGAGTCGCCCACAGTTTGCCTGATGATCCGGCCCAACAGGTTGGCATTGCCGCTGGAGTAAGAGAATACAGTGCCCGGCTCATACTTCAACGGCAGTTCAGCCATAAAGGCACCCATGTTGCCCCGTTTAAACAGCATATTGGTAGCCTCGCTGGGACCACCAAAATTTTCAGTATAATCCAGACCCGAAGATTGTTGTAAGAGATCTTTAAGCCTGATCTTTTCTTTATCGGTATGCTGCCATTCCGGAACGGGTGCAGGCGCATTGGGGTTCAGCCTGCCTGCTTTTACCAACACGCCTATAACGGCGGAGGTCAAACTTTTGGTCATTGACCAGCCGATCTGTACCGTGTTTTTATTGAAGCCGGGCGCATATCGTTCGCCAACGATCTTTCCATCATACACTACCAGGAAGGCGCGGGTATAAGCTGGGCCTCCTTTTTTTGAAGGCATTTGCATGGCACTGTCAATTGCCAGTTGTAATGCTTTAGTATCCATATTGGGAGGTAGGCTATCAGAAAGTTTATCACCATACGGCCAGGCGGTATCTCTGTTTTGCGCGGGAATGGCGGGTAAATTAAAATGCTGATTTCGTATTTCGGCTTCAGAAAGATCATTTACCAGGGTGCAGCCAAGACCGGTTCTGTAAATAGCCTTGCGTTTCGCAAAACCCCAAACCGAACCAGTTACCGATGAGTCTTCAGGATGAATAGTATAAGTACCTTTTGTAATGGGAAAAAAGTTCAACTCTTCTTTTAATACATCCTCCGGATTTCTATGTTGCAGGAAAACTGCCGAAGCCATACTCTTGGCGCCATACCCGCTGATGATGGGGAAGGCGCGCCATGCATACCAGATGCCGTAGGCAAGGGCCACTGCCAGCAGGAACAGAATAACACGAAGGATATTTTTGTACAATTTCATGGGAAGGTTTTATAAAGCGGTAAAATTCGCATATTAAAGACTTTAAATTGTATAAAATTGCCATTATGTTTATGGGTAGCGGGCCTCATTGTCCTATCCGGTAAAGTCATTAATTTTGCAATATCTAAAGAAACGAGTAGCTGCATATATGAGATCATTGTTCCTGTTAATAGCCGTACTGTACTTCGGGTCGATTGCATATGCGCAAAACACCATTGGTATACCCAATATTACCAACTTCTATAAACAGGATTATAAGGCCGGCCGCCAGAACTGGGACGTTGCTCAGGACAGTCGTGGTATTATGTACTTTGCCAATAACAACGGACTGCTCACTTTCGATGGCAGTTTCTGGCGTACATACCCAATTCCCAATGCCACCATTGTACGGTCCCTCGCCATTGACAAAAACGACAGGATATATGTAGGCGGGCAACAGGAAATTGGCTACTTCACCCCCAATGACCGCGGCGAACTGGTATATACTTCCCTGCGACAATTAATAAAAGACAGCGACTATGCCGATGTATGGACCATTCAAATTGTGAAGGACCATATCTTCTTTCATGCCCATCGGAAAATATTCGATTACCACAATGGAACAGTAAAGGCATTCCCCAGTACTTTCTGGAGTTTTTTAGGAAATGCCCATAATGAAGTGCTGGCATATAATTCCGAAAATGGATTGGTTTACTATAAAGATGGCCAATGGTTACCCCGTGTTAAAGCCGGCAGTTTCCCCAATGGTACCCTGTTGAAATCGATAATCGATCTGGGGCACGACAGCCTGCTGCTGACTTCAGTAGCAAAAGGATTGTTTATTCTGAAAGGCGATGTAGTGACGCGTTTTGAAACGCCCGATATAAAAGAGATGGCTGCCAGGAACATTTTTGGCGCCCGCTTACTGTCACCTTCAACCATTGCCTTCAATACCAACCTGGGTGGATGTATCATTATGGATAAAAATGGAAAATTCATTCAACAACTCACCAAGAATGAAGGCATTCAGACCAACAATGTACAAAACCTGTTTATAGATAAAGACCAGAACCTTTGGCTGGCACTCGACAATGGTATTGACCTGGTTTCCTACAATAATGCAATTAAAAACATTTTCCCGGAACCAACTGACCGTAACAGTGGCTATACTTCCCTTGTACATAACAACACTTTATACCTGGGCGTAGCAACCGGTTTGTATAAAACCATGCTTCCTTCCAATGATGGGGACATCAGTTTTGCAAAAGGTTCATTCTCCCTGGTTGAAAATACAAAAGGGCAGGTATGGAATGTTTCGGAAGTGAATGGAGAAATACTAATGGGCCATAGTCTGGGCGCCTATATAATAAAAGACAACAAAGCTGTTCTGCTCGATAACAAGAACGGTTTCTGGGGCTTTCTTCCGCTGCACGACAGTTTTCCTTCATCGGTAATGATTGCCGGCACTTATAACGGGATCAATTTTTATAATTATGCCAAAGGCCGTTTCTCCCCTATGCAGGAAACCCGGTTTGAATCGGCCCGCTTAATAGTAAAACATAAAGCGCTCATTTGGGCCATTCACCCATATAAAGGTATTTACATTGTTTCTTTTGATGACAAGAACAATGCGGTGGTTAAAAATTACAGCGATAAAAAGAAATTGCTTTCCCAAAATCATAACCACCTGTACAACGTGGCTGGTCGCATGGTGCTGGCCACCGACAATGGCATTTTTGAATTTGATGATGCCATCAACGATTTTAAACCATCTGACTTTTTTAGAAAACTGTTTAATAATATACAGATTGATTATTTAAAGGAAGACAAAACCGGCAACATCTGGTTTGTAAGTAATAAACGGGTAGGGGTGGCAGAACGTTCCGGTGAAAATTATCACCTGGTATATATTCCTGAACTGGACAACAAGATCACGGTCAATGGTTTTGAGAACATCAATATCATCGACAGTAATAATGTTTTGATAGCTGCCGAAAAAGGCTTCTTCCATATTAATTACGCCCGGTATAAAAAAAGTAAATTCCCATTAACCACGCTCATCAGGAATGTACAGGTATCAACCCGAAAAGAAGACCTGATTTTTGGAGGTTATGCATTGTCTACCGGAAATGTTGCCAAAGAATCTATTGAATACACTTCCAATTCCCTTCATTTTGAATGTAGTTCCATTATATACGGTCAGCAACATACCATTGCTTATAGTTATTTCTTAAAAGGATTTGACAATGATTGGAGTGACTGGGGCGAGAAAACGGAAAAAGATTATACGAACCTGCCACCCGGCAAATATGTGTTTCAGGTAAAAAGCCGTACCAATGTTGATAACGAATCACCGGTAGCCAGTTTTACCTTCACCATTTTGCCACCCTGGTACCGCAGCTGGTGGGCTTATACCTTATATGCCCTGGCGCTTTTTGCGTTATTGTACTGGTTCTATAAAAGGCAACAACACAAATACCGCAAACGCGAAGCGCTGAAATTATTGCAACAGGAACAGCGCTATGCCGAGGAGCAAAAGCAATTGCAAATGCTGCATGAGCTGCAAATGGGAAAACGGGAAAAGGAAATCATTGAGCTGAAAAATGAAAAGCTACAGGCCGACATTGAAAATAAAAATTCCCAGCTGGCTTCCGCAGCCATGAACCTGGTGCGAAAAATGGAGATCTTTTCGAAAATAAAAGACGATCTCAACGCCTTTAAAAGTAATGAGGAAACCAAAGCCGCATCCAAGGAGTTCCAAAAGATCATCCGCCTCATCGACAGCGAGCTGGATGTTACCCAGGAATGGGAACAATTCACCGAGCACTTTGACCAGGTACATTCCAATTTTCTGAAAAAGCTGAAAGAACAATGGCCCGATCTTACTGCCACTGAATTGAAAATGGCGGCCTACCTGCGATTGAATTTAACCAGTAAAGAAATCGCCCACCTGATGAGCATCTCCATCCGTGGAGTGGAAACCGGTCGTTACCGCCTGCGCAAAAAACTGGGTTTAACCAGCAATGAAGCCAGTTTGTACGATTTTTTGATCTCCATAACCGGGTAAACGGCGTACAATATTTAACTACATGATAGTCAATGGAAGGTTTTCCATTGTAGAGGTTTTGACGTAGCCCAAAATTGGTAAGGTCAGCTGTTTATTTGCAACTTTATAAGCAATAAAACGAAACTGCTGCCATATATGCGACAAAAGCGATTATTCCTGACAAATTTTCCCTGTCCGTTCATGCACTTGCTTTTGTCTGCGCCCAATGGCGGCAAACCCCAAACTGTAACCTCCGTACCCTTTAGTTATAAGTGTAACAAAATAAGTATAACGAGTTACTCCTATGAAGTAGTCCCGATTATGTTTAATGCAGCGCATCGGTTCGCAGGTGCCTGGTTTATGTTTTTTCCAATCATGCAATCAAAACTGGCCCAAAACCCGGAATTAAATCAATACCCCGGGTTGTAGGCCGGTACGGTGAGCCGTTTCGACGCATCGGAACGGCTTGCTTTTTTAGAATGGACCCTATTCAACAGTAAAAATTTTTAACCCCAAGTATGGCTATTAGTTTTCGTTACAGCATTTTTTTAGCAGCACTCATTGTTATAACAACGCACAGTTTTGGACAGGGATTTTTAAAAGTACAGGGAAAACAAATTGTCAACGAAAAAGGACAGCCTGTAATATGGCGGAGTATGGGCCTGGGCGGCTGGTTATTACAGGAAGGATATATGTTTCGGGTGAGTAATCTCGGCACCCAGCATCGCATAAAAGAAAGTATTACCGGTTTGGTTGGAGAAGAAAAAACAAAACAGTTTTACGACGCCTGGTTAACACAGCATACTACCAAAGCCGATTTTGATTCAATGGCAGCCTGGGGTTTTAATTCGGTTCGGTTACCCCTGCACTATAACCTGTTTACATTACCGGTTGAACAGGAACCAACTGCCGGTCAACAAACATGGCTCACAAAAGGATTTGCTATCACCGACAGCGTGCTCAGTTGGTGTCGCAGCAATAAAATGTACCTGATACTGGATATGCATGCTACACCCGGTGGGCAGGGAAACGACTTGAATATTAGCGATCGCAATGCCGGGAAACCATCGTTGTGGGAAAGCGATGCAAACCGGCAGAAGCTGATCGCCTTATGGAAACAGCTGGCAAAACGCTATGTCAATGAACCGTATATTGGTGGCTACGATATTATCAATGAACCCAACTGGGGTTTTGAAGACAGCACGGATAAACGCGGAACGGCTGAAAAAAAGAACGTACCGTTAAAGCAATTACTGATCGATATGACCAATGCCATTCGGGAAGTAGATACAAAACACATTATCATTATCGAAGGCAATGGTTTTGGCAATAATTATAACGGCGTTTTACCGCCATGGGATAATAACCTGGTATTGAGTTTTCACAAGTATGGCAATTTCAATACACAGCCCGCCATTCAAAAATTTCTCGATCTCCGGGATAAATTTAATATCCCCCTGTGGCTGGGTGAATCAGGCGAAAATTCGAATACGTGGTTTACTGAATGTATCCGACTGGTAGAAGAAAACGGTATTGGCTGGGCATGGTGGCCATTGAAAAAAATGGGCATTAGTAACCCGCTGGAAATAAAAATCCCGGAAGGATATGAACAAATCCTGAATTACTGGCGCGGTAATGGTCCACGTCCTGATTCAGCAACTGCCTGGAAAGTATTGCAGCAATTGCTGAATAATGTAAAGGTTCAGAATAATATTGTTCATCGCGATGTGGTGGATGCCATGTTCCGCCAGGTACAAACAAACAAAACCCTGCCTTTTAAGCAACATCTGATTGCGGCAGGTACTACAGTAATACCGGCTGTTGAATTTGATCTGGGTAAACAGGGGCAGGCCTATTATGATAAAGATACCGCCAGCTATCAATATACACCGGGTGTTCATACCCAGGGAAACAGAGGGCATAGTTATCGAAACGATGGGGTGGATATAAATAGTAGTGAATCAGAGCCCGGGATCTTCAGTATTGAAGATGGTGAATGGTTACAATATACCATTCAGGTTAAAAAAGCAGGAAGCTACCAGATAGGATTTAACACAACCGTTGAAAGCGAAGGTGCGCAATTGTCGTTGCTGGCAAATGAAAAAACTGTGGTCGATAAACTAACATTACCGGTTGCTGATAGTAAGCAGAACAATAAAACAACCTGGGTTAAAAATGTTTATTTACCCGCAGGTGTTACCCGATTAAAATTAATAGCCAATAAAGGTGGGTTCAACCTGCAAAGTATTTCATTTATTAAGGACAAATAAGATAGCAACACGTATCCCTGCCGGGCACAGGATCAGCAGTTAGTTCAGCAGTAGTATACAACAAAAAGGGGTCCGGTTGCCGCCGGCCCCTTTTATTCTATAGAGATAATTATCTTACTTCAGGGCAAGTTCCTTCAGCAAAATCTCAATTGCTCCATTGGCGGCAATCGCACCATATTTTTTAGTGGCTGACTGGCCTTTTAATACATTTATAGATTTAATCTGCTCGGGTTTAAGTTGGCTTACTTCTTCTACGCTTGACGGAATTCCATTGAGAATATACAGGATATTATCTGGCAGCTTTTTAATTTCTTTAGTGGCTGTAAGATTTGAATCCGCTGTTAAAGTAAAGCCGATTGGTTTGCTGTTTGCCCGCGGGGAAGGCGTCGTGTCGTTCTTTACCTCAGAAGTTTTTGCAGGGAATGCTTTTGTTTCAGTAGCAGAAACAGATAAAGTAACCACGGCTGCAATGGTAACAGGGAGCACTAACGCCTTACGCAGGAACTTAAATCGTGCGTTGTTTGTTGTTGTTAACATGATCAATCTTCGTTTAATAGATGAATAATAGAATGCGTGTGTAGGGTTAAGGAAGTGTTTTCCGTAATGCGCCCGTAATAACAACTGCACAAACTCTTCCACATTGTTGTTGCCAACAGCTTCCTTATCGGCTATAAATTCATGAATGGCCTTCAGCTCTTTTTGAATAAGCCAGTTAAACGGGTTCATCCAGCAAATAGAGTTGATGACCTGGCAGAAAAGCACATCCAGTGTATGTTTCTGGTGAATATGCGTGAGCTCATGTTTAAAGATCTTCTGGCCAAAATCGTCATCCAGTGAGATCGATTCTTTCCAGAACAGGTTATTTAAAAAAGAGAACGGCGCCTGATCGAGGTTGGTATAAATAAAATGAACCCCTTCCATTTCCACTACGGCTGATCTTCTTTTTAATTGGTAAACCTTAAAAACATTGAAGGCAAGCACCAGCAGCAGGAACAGGCTGATGGCAGTAATGGAATACAAAACAACGGTCTGCCAGGAAATGAAGTGTGCATTGGCAGGCGTAATAGGTTGGATAAGATATTGGAACGTATCCGGCGACACCGGAATGTTCTGTTTATCGATAGTAAACCAGTTGAAATTAAAAAGCGGGATAATGAAACTGGCTGCCGTGCTGAGCAACAGGTAAAACCGATTGTAGGAATGAAAGCTTTTATTGCGCAATGCAATCCGGTAATAACCCAGAAACAATCCGGAAATAAAGATCGATTTCAGTACATAAAGCAACATCGCTTGACTATTCATTTGCCTTTCTTTTTAAGCTGAGCTAATAAAAATTCCAGGTCTTCGATCGACATTTCCTTTTTATCAACCAGGAACGAAACCACATTGGTATACGAACCCTGGAAGTAATTTTCAGTAAGTGCTTTTATGCCGCTGGCAGAATATGCTTCTTTAGAGACCAGTGGATAATAGAAGTTATTGCGATTGGGATTTTTTACACCTACGAAATGTTTCTCCACCAGGATCTTCAGCAAAGTACCCACGGTATTATAATGCGGTTTGGTATCGGCGAGGTGTTCGAGAATATCTTTCATAAAACCACCCTCGCCCAAACTCCAAAGTGTTTGCATGATCTGCTCTTCAGCAGCAGTGAGTTTCTTCATGATAGTTGTTTTGCCTAAATTCTTAGGCAATATTATGCCTAAACTTTTAGGCAAACAAGTATTCCAAAAAGAATTTTCAGATCTGCTGAAAAACAGGTTGTTATATGGGTGATTAAATCTGTATGAGGGATAGATCAGCAACATATACAGAACATTTTTATACCTTTTCTACTGATTAGTTAACTGCATAATGCCGTATTTTGAGGAGGCCAAAAAGGCAACTTGCATATGAAAATTACACGCGCTCTTCTTTATCCATTACTGGGCTGCTTGCTGCTGGTTATACATGGGCAGGCGCAAAACAGTAAACCTACTTATCAGGATTATCACCTTACTTTCGAAGAACGGGTCAACGACCTCGTAAGCCGCATGACGCTGGAAGAAAAAGTGGCACAAATGCTCAACGCCGCGCCAGCTATACCCAGGCTCGGCATTCCGGCGTACGACTGGTGGAATGAAACATTGCACGGCGTGGCAAGAACGCCGTACAACGTCACTGTTTATCCGCAGGCTATTGCCATGGCCGCCACCTGGGATACAGCGGCGCTTTATAAAATGGCCGATTACTCAGCCGTGGAAGGCCGCGTGATTCATAACAAAGCCATAGCGGCGGGCAAAACAAAAGACCGTTACCTGGGACTTACCTACTGGACGCCCAACATAAATATTTTCCGTGACCCCCGCTGGGGCCGCGGACAGGAAACCTATGGGGAAGATCCTTACCTCACTGCCACCCTGGCCGATGCATTTGTGCGAGGCTTGCAGGGCAATGACCCCAAATACCTGAAAGCTGCAGCCTGCGCCAAACACTATGCTGTGCACAGCGGGCCTGAGCCATCACGACATGTATTTGATGTGGACGTAAGCCCGTACGATATGTGGGATACTTATCTGCCGGCATTTAAAAAACTGGTGACCGTCTCAAAAGTAGCCGGCGTTATGTGCGCCTATAACGCTTTTAGAAAACAGCCCTGTTGTGCCAGCGATGTTTTAATGACAGACATCTTACGTAACCAGTGGAGTTTTAAAGGCTATGTAACGTCAGACTGTGGCGCTATCGATGATTTTTATAGAAATCATAAAACACATCCGGATGCGGCAGCCGCATCGGCCGATGCCGTATTTCATGGAACAGATATCGATTGCGGAAATGAAGCATACAAGGCATTGGTGCAGGCAGTGAAAGAAAATAAGATCACCGAAAAACAAATTGATGTATCGGTAAAGCGGTTATTTATGATCCGCTTCCGCCTGGGTATGTTCGATCCGCCATCGATGGTGAAATATGCCCAAACACCTGCTACTGAACTGGAGTCCGTAGCACATGGAAACCACGCCTTATTAATGGCGCACGAATCCATTGTATTACTGAAAAATGCAAACAATACATTGCCCTTGAAGAAAGGGTTGAAGAAAATTGTAGTGTTAGGGCCTAATGCCATCAATGTAATTGCACCATTGGGTAATTACAGTGGCACGCCTTCTAAATTAACCACCTTATTTCAGGGAATAAAAGAGAAAACCGGTGCAACTACGCAGGTGGTTTATGAAAAGGCAGTTAACTATACCAATAATAATGTGCTGGAATACGATGACATCAGCGGCACCTGTTCTATAGATGGCAAGCCTGGTATAAAGGCCATATATTACAACAACCGGGAGTTGAATGGAGAACCAGTGGCCACTGTTTTTGAACAACACGTGGAGCATGACTGGCAGGAAGGAGAAAATGCCGTAGGGAATCTTCGGGCCAATGATTTTTCTGCCCGTTATATAACCAACTACAAAGCAACCACAGATGGTGCTATTACTTTTGAAGTGGAAGCCGATGACGGATACCGTTTCACTGTAAATGGAAAAACGGTCCTCAATAGCTGGAACAGAAAACCAAGAGACATTGCGTCTTACACGCTGACAACGCAAAAGGATTCAGTATATAACCTGGTATTGGAATACTGGCAGGGCGAAGGCAAGGCTACTATAAAAATGCATACAGGTCATCCGGCTGTAACGGATTTTAATGCGCTGGTAAAAAAATACGGTGATGCCGATGCTTTCATTTTCGCTGGTGGCATTTCTCCACAATTGGAAGGGGAGGAAATGAAAGTAAGCGATCCCGGATTTAAAGGGGGCGACCGCACTTCTATTTTACTTCCTGCCATTCAGACCGAATTAATGAAAGCCTTGCAGGCAAGCGGTAAACCGGTTGTTTTTGTAATGATGACAGGCAGCGCGCTTGCTACGCCCTGGGAGTCTGAAAATATACCAGCCATTGTAAATGGCTGGTATGGCGGACAAGCCGCAGGCACAGCACTGGCCGATGTATTGTTTGGCAATTATAATCCATCGGGCCGTTTACCGGTAACTTTTTACAACAGCGACAATGACCTGCCTTCATTTGAAGACTACACTATGAAGAACCGCACCTACCGGTATTTTACCGGTAAGCCGTTGTTCGGTTTTGGATATGGTCTTAGTTATACAACATTCCGCTACGATCAATTAACCATACCTGCTGCCGTTCAAAAAGGAAAAACCGTTAAGGTTACGGTACGGGTTACCAACACCGGTAAACTGGCAGGGGATGAAGTAGCGCAGTTATACGTAGTAAATCAGAATACTACTATTCAAACCTCCCTCAAAACATTAAAAGGATATCAACGGATAACCCTGCGCCCTGCGGAGAGTAAAGTAATTAGTTTTGTTTTACAACCCGATGATCTTTCCTATGTAGACGCCAGCGGCCAGCGAAATCCCCTGGTTGGTAAGGTGCAAATAAGTGTGGGCAGTAGCCAGCCCGATGAACCGAATACAACAAGCGGGAATGTGATAAAAAAAGAACTTACCATAAAATAGGCACAACGCCCGAAATGCTCACTCCGCAAAAGGCGGGGTGAGCATTTCTATTTATAGTTATTAAGCCCCTTTTAAGGGCCGGGGGTTATTGAGTAGCACCACCATTAACCAGCAGGTGTTGACCGTTTACAAAAGAAGACAAATCACTGGCGAAGAACTCGGCAATATTGGCCACGTCTTCCACTTCAGCCAGGCGATGCATGGGACAGCTGTCGATTAATGATTTTCTCAGTTCAGGATAGCTGTTAGGATCAGCAAAGATCCCGGAGTGGTCTACGGCAAAAGGAATGATGGTATTAACCGTTACACCCCTATGGCCAATTTCCTTTGACAATACATCAACCAGGTAGCGGGGAACGGTTTTGCTGCCACCATAAATGGCCATACCAGGAATAGGAAAGGCGGTGGTACTGGATGCGATGTATATGATGCGGCCGTTGTTTTCTACAGTCAGCGCTGCCTGTTGCATAGTGAAATAAGCACCTTTAGAATTGATAGAGAACAGGCGGTCGAATTGTTCTTCGGTAAATTCAGTAACCGGTGTTTCAACCATTTCAATACCGGCATTGGCCACTACGATGTCGATCTTGCCAAATGCTTTTTTAGCTTCCTCGAAAAGACGTTTGATATCGGCTACTTTGCTTACATCGGCCTGAACGGCGATAACGCGGGCGCCCATGGCTGTGATATTGTTCACTACCTCTTCAGCAGAAGCTTTATCGCGGGAATAGTTGATTACGATGTCGGCGCCCAGGGCAGCATAACGTTCTGCAATGGCTTTACCCAATCCTCTTGCTGATCCGGTAATTAACGCTACTTTGTTTTTTAAGGAGTTCATAAGTTGTTGTTTTAAATGTTTTTGATTTATTTTCTTTGTTTTGTTACACAAAGATGGCTTATGAACGATCCCTGGAACGTACAAGGATTACAGCAAGAGTTACAAATTTCTAAGATTAACTACATTTGCTGTCCAGGCCGCTCTAATTAATACGCTATGCAACCAAAACAGATCCTGAAAGAACATGTAGCCAAGATTGCCACGCTTACCGAGGAAGAATTTGAGAATTTCTTCAACCGGTTTGAGTTAAGGTCCTTTAAAAAAGGGCAAACCATTATTGCCGCAGGTGACAGGGTCGACCGCGAATATTTCGTACTCAGCGGCTGTCTTAAATCCTTCTATATAAATGATGACCTGAAAATGTTCATTCTCCAGTTTGCAATGCCTACCTGGTGGACCTCGGATTTTAATGCCCTCTATACGGGCGCCAAGGCGACCATCAGCGTGGATTGTATTACCGATGCAGAAGTGCTTAGCCTGTCAAACGAAAATCGGGAAGCGTTGTGCAAAGAGATCCACCAGGCGGAGCATTTCTTTCGCTGGCGAACGAATAAGGGCTATGTGGCTTCGCAGAAAAGATTATTGAGCATGATGAACAACGACGTGAAACACCGCTATGAAGAGCTGATGGCACAATATCCTGAACTTTACCAGATCGTTCCCAAACAATTGATAGCGGCCTACCTTGGTGTTTCAAGGGAAACGCTCAGCCGCCTGCATCATTGATGAAAATGTGATCTACATCACAAATCACTGGTTCTCATTCAAATGTGATCTACCTCACGCAATCCCGCCGTTAATCTGTTGCACCTTTGTGTGGTAATTAAAAACACACAAAGAATGAAAAATCAAAATTTCGAGATCGCAATTGCACAAAGCAACATTGACTGGACAGGTAGAAAAGTAACCGGCGCACATTGGGGAACAATCGGCGTTAAAAATGGTAACCTTTCAGTAAGTGAAGGTAAATTAACAGGTGGTAAATTTGTAATCGACACCGCATCCATCAAGATCCTGGATGTAACCGACCCCGCTACCAACGCTCAATTTTATGGTCACCTGGCTTCAGATGATTTCTTCTCTATCGATCAGTACCCCGAAGCAAACTTCGAGATCACAACGGTAAATAACAACCAGGTTAGCGGAAACCTGACCATTAAAGGCATCACCCATCCGATTAGCTTCGATGCAAACGTGAGCATCGCAGGCGATACCCTTACTGCTACTGGTAAAATAGTGGTTGACCGTACCAAATATGGTATCAAATTCCGTTCAGGAAACTTCTTTACCAACCTGGGCGACACCCTTATCTACAATGACTTCGATTTAAATGTAAACATCACTGCAAAAGCTGCTTAACAGCGGCTTTTGCCCTAAACTTACCTATATGCCATTCGTAAAGATATTAGTTACCCGTGAAGGCGTGACCCGTGAACAAAAGAGAGAACTGATAAAAGGTGTAACAAATGTGATCTCAGAAGTACTGAACAAAGATCCACAATTAACACACATCGCCATTGAAGAAGTAGATACAGACAACTGGGGATGGGCAGGCGAACAGATCTCCATATTACGTGAACAAGGCATAACAGCCGATAAAAAATAAAAGCATGAAAAAACAAACAGTCATAATAACCGGTGCCTCTTCTGGAATAGGCTTAACGACAGCAAAATACTTCCTAGACAGAGGTGATAACGTAGTAATTAATTCAACTACAAAGGAAAAGCTGGAAAAAGCTTACCAGGAGTTAGGTGCAGGACCCAACCTGGCTATGGTTGCCGGTGATGTAAGTAAAAAAGCAACCGGTGAAAAGCTGGTAGCCATAGCTGTAGAAAAGTTTGGTTCAGCAGACGTTTTGGTAAACAATGCTGGTATCTTTGAAACCAAACCTTTTCTGGAGGTAGATGAGGCATATCTCGATCGCTTTTTAACTACCAACCTGAAGGGGACCTTCTTTACCACCCAGGCAGTTGTTCCGCAAATGCTCAAACAACATGGTGGCGTAGTGATCAACATAGGAACACCACTGGTTTATCACGCATTGGGCGGAGTTCCTATTACCGCACCCATGGCGAGCAAAGGAGGCATTCATGCATTGACCTTGCAACTGGCAGCAGAATTTGGCAAACAGAACATCCGGGTTAATACCATTGCTCCCGGTACCATTCGTACCCCCATGCACGGTGACAACGCAGATCAAACAGCCGGTATACACCTGGTTAACAGGATCGGTGAATCAGAAGACGTAGCTGAAATGATCTATACCGTTGCCAAAAGCAACTTCGTCAGTGGTGCTATTATAAATGTTGATGGAGGTTTCGGCGCCGGTCATAATTTGAATTAATATGGTAATTATCTTATTTATAGCTTTGTTGTTCCCGCAAAGCGGGAGCAGCAAAGCACAAAACACTACAACAATGAAAACCATTCAAACAGATTCTGCAGCAATTGCATACGCATTGGAAGAATACTATTTCAAAGGTATCTATGAAGGTGATATCAACTTACTGAGCAAGATCTTTCATCCCGGTACCTTGCTTTTTGGCGATGTAAAAGGACAGCCCTATGCCAAAACACTGGATGTATACCTGGACGGAGTTAAGAATCGCCAAAGCCCAAAAGATTCAGGAAAGCCATTTAAGGGAACCGTCCTGAATATTAAAGCAGTTAACTCAATTGCTATTGCAGAGGTAACGGTTAAGATGTACGATTTTGATTATCATGAATTCCTTTCTTTCCACCGGATCGATGGTAAATGGTTCATCGTAAACAAAATGATCAGCGACACAAACAAATAAATTAACAGCCATGTGGTACAATACAAAAGCAACGGAAACATTGGGAATCGATTACCCGATCCTGCAAGGTCCCTTCGGCGGTAACCTGTCATCAGTTGAACTGGTAGCTACAGTATCCAATGCCGGTGGACTGGGAGGTTACGGTGCATATACAATGAGTCCACAGGAAATTTATGATATTGACAAGCAGATCAAAGCCGCCACTAACAAACCCTACAATATAAACTTGTGGGTATCCGATACCGATGCCATTAATGGCAGTATAACCGATGAACAGTACGCGCAGACAACAAAATTATTCAAACCTTATTTTGATGAAGCCGGTATTCCTTTGCCTGCAAAACCGGCGCCTTTTGCATCGCGATTCCAAAACCAGTTGCAGGTAATATTAGATATTCGTCCCAAAGTATTCAGCTTTATGTTTGGCACCCTGCCACCAGCTGTATTGGAACAGTTCCGTAAACTTGGTATTGTAACTGTTGGTGCCGCAACTACGCTCGATGAAGCGATCGCTCTGGAACAAACTGGTGTGGATATGATCATTGCTTCAGGTTTTGAAGCAGGCGGTCACCGCCCATCATTTATGGCTTCGGCAGAAGCATCAACCACCGGAACTTTTGTACTGGTGCAATTGCTGAAAGAAAAAATAAAAACACCTATCATTGCTGCAGGCGGTATCGCCAATGGCCGCGGTATTGCAGCCGCCTTAACATTAGGCGCCGATGCTGCACAGATAGGTACGGCATTTCTGGCAACTGAAGAATCGAATGCCCTGCCCATCCATAGGGAAATGTTGTTTTCCAATGCGGCCAAATACACCTCCTTGTCAAGGGCATTTACTGGCAGGCTGGGTCGTGGAATTACCAGCAGAATAGCGAAAGAACTATCCGGTAAAGAAAACCAATTCCTCCCGTTCCCCTTGCAAACCACATTCATGTCATCATTGAGAAAGGCAGCCCTCGATAGACAGAAATGGGATATGATCTTATTCTGGGGCGGACAAATAGCTCCGGTACTAAAACACAGAAAAGCAAAACAACTAATGGATTCGTTGATTGAAGAAACCAATGCCTGCTTCAATGATGTAAAAACACATTAAAACGAATTGTATGAACACCTCAAAAGTTTGGTATGTTACCGGTGCCTCACAGGGGCTCGGGCTAATACTGGTTAAAAAACTACTGGCCAGTGGTTACCGGGTAGCTGCTACTTCCCGCAACGTACAAAAGTTAAAAGAAGCAGTAGGCGTTATAGATGCAGATCGGTTCCTGCCCCTGGTAGTTGATCTGAATAACCTGGATTGTATTGATGAATCTGTTCAGCAAACACTGCAGGTATTCGGCCGTATCGATGTGGTAGTGAATAACGCCGGTTATGGTATGACGGGAACAGTAGAAGAAATTGCAGAGCAGGATATCAGGAAGATCTTTGATGTGAATGTTTTTGCAGCAGTCAATGTTGTTAAGAAAATTCTCCCCCTGTTGCGTGAACAACGCTCAGGGTACATTATAAATATTGGCTCGGTGGCCGGGTTTGTAGGCGCACCAGGCTGGGCTATCTACAGCGCAACCAAAGCAGCATTGGCCGCTTTTTCAGAGGTGCTTGCGCTGGACCTTAAAGAGTTTGGCATTCATGTAACGGTAGTAGAACCCTCAGGTTTCCGTACCGGTTTCCTCACCCACGATTCACTCGCTTATACGGAAAGCAAGATAGACGGTTATCAGGCCGTTAAAGACACGGCAAAACGCTATCTGGATGGCAATGGTATTCAGCCCGGTGATCCTGAAAAGGCATCAGAAATATTTATGGAACTGGCAGAAAGCAGCCAGCCGCCGCTGCACTTATATTTGGGACAGGATGCCTATAACCGGGTTGCAGGAAAATTAAAAACAATGACCGACTCACTGGAAGAATGGAAGACGGTCAGTATCTCCGCAGATTATACAAAGTGAATATGCGTATTTGACGGGTGCTGCTAAAACTTCGGGCAAAAAGGCAGGAATTAAATGAAATCTACCAGGAACCGGTTTAATTCCCTAATTAAGAATTTCACATAAGATATTAATTATCATTTGTCACGGAATGTGATAAAAAATACTTGCTATGGGAGGGGCTGGAGTATTTATCCTTTCCAATTAAGAATGTATTTTAGCGACCTTAAAAACAAACTATGGCCAAAGAAACCATTGTAAAAGAAAATCCCGTGGTAGACGCATTAAAAAAGTTGAAAGACGAAGAAATGGAGATAATGAGTAAATTAAAACCTCTCCAGGAAGCTATCGGCGCCCTTGAAAAAATTCTTGACAAATCAGCAAAGAAGGCTAAGCCTGCAAAAGAAGTTTCAAGTGAAACTGCAGCTGATGAAACTGCACCAGAAGCAATCGAAGAAGAAGCAGCACAGTAAGGCGGTTGGTACATTAGCAAAACGTATTAAATTAGTCCCGGCGATACCGCTGGGACTAATTTTTTTGTAGCAATAAACAAAAGCCCTCCCGATGCATCGGGAGGGCTTTTGCAATCATTTGTACAAACAGCTAAAGCTACTTTGCAATAGTATTATTAGGTTGATAGTTGGCGTACCACTTACCCAGCTCTGTTAAATTCCCATTTGCGTCTATTAAAGCAGAAGACCACATCTGTGGGCTGGTGGGATCGCCGGAGAACCAGGCATAACGTTTTATATAATCCAGTGCCTCCAGTTTGGGCAGAATGGCTTGCATAAAGGCGAGAACCTGCGCAGGTGTATAAGGATTGTCGGCCTTTGTTTGAGCGTTCCAGTCAGCTGGGGCAAACTCTGTGATCCAGATCGGAAGTTTGTATTTATTGTATACCTCCTTCAATGTGTTGAGGTAAACACTTGTGTCAAGGCTGTTATAGATATGTACACAAATAAAGTCAACGCGCTTGCCCTGTGCTTTACAGGAGTCGAGGAATTCATAGATCCATGGATTGGTAGGCCAGTCGGCAGCGGGGCTACCCAGAGGTAAGCCAAGGCTTTCCAGTTGCGGCCACAATTGCAATGCCTGTGATACAGTCATTTTGGATTGGCCGGCATTGTTGGGTTCATTAAAACCCAAAACATATTTTATTTTACCATCATCTTTCAGCTTTTTCACAGCTGCTATATTAGTGGCATTCACATCGTCCTTACCCCAGAACATGGGAACAAACTCACAATTTTGTGGAGAACCATTATTCAGCTCTTTTCCCCAGGTATAATACCAGAAAGGTTTCAGGGCCAGTACATCGCCATTCCAGGTGCCGTATTTCATGTTGGTGGAAAAGTCTGCTCCTTTTTTACCGGAACCTTGTGCAGGATTGTCTGATGAATCGGAGTCTTTTTTACAAGCGCCCAGGAATAAAACCATTGCCAGGGCAGGAATCAAATAATAGCGGGTCATTCTAGATTTAGATTTTTCAAAGACGGATTAAAAATAAATTATTGCTGCCCGTTAGCAGCAATATTGGTGCCACCTTTAATAGTATAGATATTTAATAAATATGTTATGTATGGCCGCGGTTAAAAGAACTTTTCCATACTCAATCCATAACTTAAAAATAAATTCTCTGTGTTTGTTATGTTCTGTCTGTTGTAGTTGAACGTAGTAGTGAAGTTGAGCCATTTATACAGCTTGATGGAGAAGTTGGCTTTTAATTTCAGGATATAATCATTGCCATCAGAAAAGGATGGCTGATAAAAGTTGATGCCATCGAAACGGAACATTTCTTTAATAATAAACCGGTATTTCACCCGCAAAGAATTGCGAAGAGTCTGGTAACTGGTTTGACCGTGCGCATCGGGAATACTTAAATCAGAAGTTTCAAATAGAACCCCGTCGCTTACTTCCAGGTTGGCTTTATCTATGTTTACAAAAGTATAGCCCACGCCGGCGCCGGCCTGAAACCGGTTATCAAGTTTTAAGGAAAAACTTTTCTCATAACTGGTAAGCGCCCAGTAATAAAACTTTTGTATACCCTTCAATATGTCCAGGTTAAGTATTCCCAGAAAATCATCATTTGTTTTTACGGTAGCGTTCTTGCCATAAACATGACTGGCCAGGCTGTTGATGGAGAACTTTTTTTTATTAACCTGGAATTGCAAGGTGTTATTAAGCAGGTAAGTTGAACCTGTAGTATTCGTTCTATTCAAATTGCCCGTTCCTGAAAAATTAACGTAATAGTGAACGGTATCACTGAACTGGGAGAACCCAGTCAGCTGCATCATACACAGGCATATTGTTATCAATAAGGCACACGTTACAAGCTTACTCATTGGTCAAATATACAGGTGATCAGGCTTCATATAAAAAATAGGGTCGTTCGTAGCCGGATTTTTTTAGCACGTGCCGGGCAACATTAAATACTTTTACTTTACCCGCAATATTTCCTTCAAGGGCGCCAAAATTGTTGCCTGCCCTTATCTTGGTTTCTTCCCCGGATTGGGGTGTATTAAAAAATAAGCTTATATCAATTGGCTAAAAAAAGGGTGTTTTAACGGTGGGTTAAGTAGGTAGGGAAGAAGTAATTTCATAATCACACTCAAATACATCGACAATGAGAAAATTTCGAAAGCTGATCAATGGATGGCTTGAAGAAACTAATGAAGTTATAAATGCACTTCCATTAGATGATGTAAAAAAGAAGCAGCTGGGAACTGATTGGATAAAGTCAATTGCAATGATGGAGCATTTGACAAAAACAAACTATCTCAGGTACAATTTACTAAACCTAACCGCTATCATTGCCGGCGCTATAATTCCGGTGGTATTAAGTTTGGACATCTTAAAAGAAAATGGATGGGCTACCACAATCGGCTCCATACTCGGAGTTTTGGTAAGTTTATCCATCTCAATCAACCATTCGTATAGGTTCAATGACCGTTGGCGACATTTTAGATTTATTGCCGAATCTTTAAAGATTGAGGGAAACAGGTTCCTTGCACTATCGGATGGTTATTCCGGGTTCGACAATCATAACGGAGGAGCGTTCAAGAAGTTTATGGGCAATATTGCAAAAATCAAGGAGGAGCAAATTCATACTTATATACAAAAGATTTTAAAAGAAGAGCAGAAGCCGGATGACAAGAAAGATCCAAAACATGATCATACTGGCGACGCGAGTAGTGTAAACCTGAGTGTTGCTTCAAAGACGGCTGATGGAGCACCGGCTTAAGCCTATTTGCGGTTTCCGGATAAATCACTAATTTGATTGCTGGTAACAAGTATCAGCTATGAAAATTTCCCAGCCATTCAACAAACTAACCTTAAAAGAATATCTCTTTTACATCGAGAACCATAAAAAGTATACGGACTTCAATACCCTTGGCCTTTACCGTTCTATTATCGAAAATAAAAAGCTCACCCTTGGTGAAAAAATTGAAGTCCGGGAATTTGCCCATACCTATTTTGTAAAATTCTTCGAGTTTCTACAACTCAAAGACCCCGGCACTTATTTCGATGTAATTACTTTGGGTCAGGAACTGACAAAAGCAGATGAAAGTCAGATCTGGGAAGATATTAAAACCAGTCAGCAAAAGATTCTCACCCAAAAAAGGATCAAACATCGGAGCTTCGGGATCTATTCAAAACATGACTGTGGCCGTGATGATTGCCCGCTTAATGGATTGATGATCAAAAAAGGATCATTCTTTTCTTATTCGAATATGTGGTTTCATTCTGATAAGAATGACTATTCCGCAAAATATAAATCCATACAACGAAAGGCTGATAGAAAGAATGCCAAACAGATAATTAGGAAAGAACTGGATGTTCAATAAAAACAAGACCCGTATAAATTCCTTATACAGGTCTTGAACAAAAATTAATGGCATCCGTTATTTTATGCTTTCAATGTCCTTGCTTTTCAGGTTATAACTAACAGCTACATAATTTCTGTAGATTGCCTTTTTTTGCTGTAAGTCGTATATGGTTATAAATTTATCGGTAGAGCTCTTCACATACTCAAATAGAAGTCTGCCTCTTTTACTGATTTCAAAAATGTCGAATAATTCTTCATCAGTACAGATCCTGTATTTATAACGGTAGCCGTTAAAAATGGTTTCGGGTTTTTCATTCTCTTTCCCTGATAGAGCATTGAAGCTCATAAGTAGTGTCTTGGGTATATACAAGGTATCTGAGGAAAGGATATTGGTAAGATTATCGTCCTTAATTTCATCATAATGGGCTGGTTTAATATTGTTTTGCAGGTTAGTTGCCACCACTTCCAGCTGCGCTTTTAAGAGTATAGGGCTCCAGTTGTAAAAACCACCCTTGGTGTATAAATTATCGATTACCTCATCTGCTTTTCCATAACCCATTCTTAGGGTTTGTGTGTTTGGGTACAGTTCAACCCGGCATAAACCCGTTGTAGAGATCTTTCCTTTTTTGCTCACATCTTTGAACAGGCGCAGATTTAAATAATAATGTGTTGCGCTCACTGAACCTGATTCTTTCGTAAAACCTTCAATAATAAAATAGGAGTATTTTGGATCGGAAGCATATTTCTCAAAACGGCTGATCTCATCAAAGACCAGCGGGGTTAAATTCCATCCGTCTGTGACTGCCTTTTTAATAGACTCGATTTCCGATTTCTGTTCTTTGGAATAGAAGAATACGGTGGTTGTTGCCTTTAACTGGTCGATGGTTTCTTTGTTAAACTGTTGTTTTTGGATAGCTGCTCTTATATCAGCGTACTGTGATATGGCTGTTAAAGAACATACAATTGCCAGGCAAAGGGTTAAAATTCTCTTTTGCATAAATAGTGTAGTGTAATTTAATTAAGGCGGTATTGAATAAATGAGTAGCCGAAGATACCCAAAAAATTGAGAAGGAGTCTTTAGGGAATTATGAAATTTATCCATCCGTTACGTTCAGGGCATATTAAAATGGTATATACGGACATGGCCCTCATTTTCGGGTAAATATCCAGTCGCTATGGGTGTTTGCAAACTCAAATTCTGCCTGATCGATAGCGTCTTCTATAGAATCGTGATAGGTGTCGGTAAATTCGTTCCAATCGGCACCGCAGTAAAACAGATAGTAACCAGGCGCATCTTCATATTTGCAAATGGCAAGTATGCGGATGTCTGTTAATAGTTGTCCGCCGACATAATGCTTTGTATTATTCGTTTTACTATGATTAGAAGTTAAAATCAAATAAGCAATAAGGTTAGCGTTGCCAATTTGTTTGGGAATTAGGTTCATTTTAAATAGAACAGTTGTGTTAACAAGGTAAAACTAATAAAAGACCTGTACAATATCTTTTTTTCAGAAGTCCTGACATTAAGTCCGATTCATTAGGTTATCAAATAGCAAAAACAGCTATTGATCAACTGCGAATACTATATAAGGACAGTATCATTACAGACTAATTAAATGATGTTGAAAGTTATATGGATGAATCTACACGCCGTACATATTGGAAGGATAATCGATCAATAAACCGATTGCGAAAAATTGAATACAGCCAGTGCCGAGATGAGTTATTGTACGGTGAGTATATTCCTGATTAAATTGTGTTTAAATAAAAAGCTATCGCTTATGATAGCTTTTTGTTTTTTATCTTGTATGCGGGTAATAAGAAAATAGAGGTGTTTTGTAAGGTCCGATTACCCATATCGTATAGTCAAATAATTTACCCTTGATCTAATATTCTTACATTATGATTCTTAAGATTGCGGGCATAACAACCCTTTTAACGCTTTTGGTTAAATATATGTTAGCTCCACTATTTAAGGAGTTGCTTTTATATTTCCATCTAAAAAAGCATGGAGTAAAAACGGTAGGATCTATAGTGGATGTTGAAGAATGCATAGATTTAGATAATTTCAAATCATATAAGGGAATAATAGAATTCACAACTAATGATAATACAATATGTAGATATGTGCTTACTGATTCAAAAATGGATCAACCAGACCTCGGGAAGAAAGTAAATTTAATATATGACCCCGAAAATATCAGTCGGGTTATTATTAATGAAACGGGAGCTTTTGCCTTTCTTGTAGTTAAGATCTTTTTTCTCTTATTTATTTTTCTAGGAATTTTTGCCGGAATATTTTTTTTACCTGATATTGGTGGCTAGAATCTGATTTCTTAATCGTGAATAAGCAAAGGGTACTATCGTTACCCGGGTAAATCCAGTGTAAGAATTGGATAGAAAATTTTACCATACCTTTCCTTCAGTAACCGTGTTTTATTTTGTCATTTTGTAATCTCAGTCAGATCAGAGAACTGACACAGGCCCAACGCAAGATGTGGCTTGGGTACAGTTGATGATCTGTTATTTTCAAGGTGTAAGGAGTTAAAAATATCCGGAACCTTGTCAACAAACTCCAAAACGACAAGATGTTTATGTCCATGGTCTATATTGCCAATTGGAAACCAACCTTCCCAGACTGATTGAGTCAATTGAAATTCTGTATTTATATAAATTTCCGGATTGCCTATTTGAAAAATGCAATCGAAACGTTTGGGAATAGGGAAATCGGCATAGGCGTACAAAGTGAATACGGCTATTTCATTTTCTCTACTTTTCCAGTTAATGAACTTGTCATAATAACTGTCTTTTTCCCTGGTCGCAAGCCTTTTAATGCATTCTTTTTGCCAGATTTCAATAGCCGCTTCTGACCATCGCGAATCGACATATAAGTAGCGTTCCAAAGGCTTACATTGTTCTTCTGATCTCATAGGTTAACGGCTTTATGAAGGCTTTTCAGTTCGGTAAATCGGGAGGCTTACTTCAATGGGAACCTTTTCAATATAGTAATTGAAAAGTTCAGGTAAACCTTCCTCCCCCAAAAACAAAAAACCCGTACAAAATCAACATTTTATACGGGTATAAAACTTTCGTTACTACAAATCTGGACTTAGAGAGTGGTCTCGTCCAGACTACTAAAAGTTTTAAAACCCGGTTAAAATCAATCATTTGTTAGGGTGATTCGGGCTGCTAACCTCGGAGGTCACCTTGAAAAATGTAGTAAATGGGAGAACTTGAGTGACTCGAAGGTAGAGAATTTTGGGATAGTAAAGCTGGGAGGAGATGTAATAAAATTAATTGAATTCTATATCATTTAACCCAAAGACATCCCTTTTGGTTTCCAGAAAGTTTAAGTATTAAATGAAAGGGATCCCTTAAAACATTCTGAGACCACCTATATACGTAATGAAATTTTGCAGGTCTGTTATACACCGAATCCCTGTTCTTGTAGCCTGTTACTGTCAGCGAACTGCCATCGACGCCGTGTACCCCATTATCTTTCTTAAGCCCCCAAAAATCACTAGTGCTTAATGATTCAGTTATGTCTTCCCAGTTTTTGGTAGTTAGCTTTTTGTCATATTCACTAATAATGTTGCAGTCAGCAGTGTCCCATTTGTATTGGTATAAAATGAAATGAAGGTTCGAACTATCGGCTTTTTTACTTACAGTAACGTTTATTTTATAAGGGCAAAAAGCAGCGCTATAAATAAATCTGTATGCTTCGTCTACATCCATGGACTGAATTTTAGATTGATGAATGCAACTATCCATGGATTGCCATTGTTTGTTATACCTTTCGTTGTCTACAATGTCTGATTCAAGGTTTTTAAAAAATAAGGTGTCATTATTCACATATGCTTTCAGTACTTTATAGTTAAGGTCTGTAGAATCGAAATCATCCGATGATTCAATGGCTTTAAAGTGTTTTTCCAGAATGGTGTCTTTTAATGAATAATTATCAGTTATATTCGGTTTGGTATTACAAGAGAATGCCAATACTATAAGTAGTATCGCTGATATAAGCTTGTTAGTCATAAAGTAACCAGGAGCTGCTTTTTTCTATATCGTTCGCTTTAGGGATTTATTGTGGGCAAGTTGTTAAGATATATGAAATGTACCTATAGTAAATGATTATAATGCATGGGTTGTAAAGTTGAAAACGGTTTAGAGGTCCAGCAATTCTGCTTCATTGAATTCGATAAATCGACTGCCCGCAGTTGTCACAATCTCAACTTTTTATTTCGAACTGACTGTTGTGCCGTCGGCAAACGTATAAGTATGTTTAGGTGATTGAAGCTGTTTAATTGATAAAATAGCGGGCGGTCCCAAGAACGGAATTTCTTTTTTAATGTATACAATGGCGTCTATAAATCGGAGTATTTTATTTTCAAATATATTGTTATCCCAGTCAGTTGGATAATCAAGCAAAAAATCTAGCGCTTGTGTTTTTGTATCTTCTTTAACTTCTAAAATGGTAGAGTCATGAAAAGATAGATGTTCGAAAAGCATATATATATTCCTGGTTGAAACGTTTATTGGTTAAGCAGATCTTCGTTACTGTTGAATCAAACTCTCGAATATAAGCCAAAAATTATTTTTATTTCAAGGGGTTTCTATAATTGCGATCTGCTTTTCTTTGATGACTTATTTACCTTCGAAGTCTTCTTTAGTCGTTGAACTTGTTGGTAAGCTTGTACAAAGGAGATTTCTGATTGCTGTGCAATGATCTTCGCTCCCTTTAATGCCAGTTCCTGTAGACGATATTTTTAATTGTTCTTCTGGTATCATAGCGTAACGTTTCATGTAATATTAGTAAAAAATTAAAGACAAACTTGAGAATAATTGGGTGCTTGGTATTAGAATCTGCCGGCTGGCGGATGAGAGGAAAAAGGTTTTGGTCCGACAAAACCATAGCTTGCTACTAAAAACTTAGAGCAGTCTTCTTTGTGATAAGCTTAATTGAATGGCCATCGACGTTTTCAGCTCAGTGCTTGCTTTTTTCTTTTGGTCAGCACTGTTGCAACTATCGGTGAAGGCAAGTGTTGCGGGCCAAAAGAAAGATTACTTTGTTTAATTAGCCACTAACTATTCATTAAGGCCAGAAGGTCTATTTAATATTACAGGCTCCTTTTCAACCAGGAAAGGAGCCTGTAGCAATGCGTACAAAGCAACATGCTGATTTAACTATTAGCTGTCTTTTCCTCACTTGTCACAACAGCCGGTTTCTCTTTCAATACCTTCATGTTTTGACTTACCTTCTTTTGACTAACCTTTGCATATATCTGAGTCGTCTTGATGCTCTTATGCCCTAACAACTGGCTCTCCGTCTCAATGGGAACATCATGTTCCAGGGTGATTGTGGTGGCAAACGTGTGCGGGGCCATATGGCTGGTCAGATGCTTTTTAATACCACATATAATCGCTATTTTCTTTCAGATAGCCATTGTAGCATTGATTGCTGTTTACAGGCAGTAAACGGTTCTTATTGGTGCACCAGGGATGGTTTTTGTATTTGTCCAATATGTCCAGCGCAATGGGTAGGAGAGGGACCCGTTCCGGTATACTGGTTTTGGCAGGGTTCTTAACGATCCACTTTTCACCAACGATACCAGTTATAATGTTGTCTGGTGTTAAGCTGAATACATCCTGGTAAGCAAAGCCGGTATAACAGGAAAAGATAAATACATCTCTTACCTCCGCTAACCGGTCCATGTCGATTTCTTTTGTGTAAATGGCGGCGACCTCTTCCATAGTCAACCTTTCACGTGCCGGTTCTTTGTAGGTGCATTTAAAACTAGCAAGCGGATGCGCAGATAGCCAGCCCTGATCAACAGCAAACTTTAAGATCCGCTTAAATATGCGGATATATCTCATAGCGGTATTGCTGCAGCCTTTTTCATGCGTCATCAGGAAATGCTCAAAGTCTCCGGCAAAAGATGGTCTTATTTCCCGCAGTAGCAGATCTGTACGTTTGAATTGATGCTTTAGAAACAGCTTCACTTTTTCGCGGGTGGTGTGTACACACTTTAAGGAGTTTTTCGATTTCTGACCGCTGCTGACCTTTTCTGTAAACCGGTCATAATAGCAATTCATTACTTCCTGTACATGTTTCTGGTTTTCATCAATGCCCAGGTACAGGTTCTTTAAGATCTCAGCGGTAATAGGTTTACCCAATGCTTCCAGTTGCAGGTACTTTTTGTGCAGGTCGGCTTTAATGAGTGTAAGCCGTCTGTTAATGGTTTGGATTTCTTCCGTTTTTGCCTTTTACAAATTGTCCTTCTGAATCCCAGGCTTTGGGATCAACGTAAAGATTGGTTGATAATTCAACCCTTTTCTGATTAATGGTAAAGCGTAAATAAATGGCTGATTTGCCATTCTTCCCACGGCCTTTGAATAGCTGGAACAGGATAAATAGGTTTTGATTTCCCGTCTTCATACAAACACATTTTTGTTAACCGAATATTGTTTCCATCGCTCAAGTCCTCTCTTCACTTACTTTTTTCGGTCAAACCCAATCGCAGCAAGGGTTTTAGAACTTGGAGGGAGCAAAATAAAAATAATGCTCTGCTCCCTTCATGCTCCCTTGAAGCGGTTGTATAAGCAGGTAAACCCATGTTAGTATTTGTCGCCCAAAAACAAAAAACCCGTACAAAATCAACATTTTATACGGGTATAAAACTTTCGTTACTACAAATCTGGACTTAGAGAGTGGTCTCGTCCAGAATCGAACTGGAATATCAAGTTCCGGAGACTTGCGTACTATCCATTGTACTACGAGACCGATAATTTAGTTTTTAAGAACTTTCTGCCTGCAGCAGTTTTGAAGTATTTTTCCCTTTTTATTGCTTTTTCTCTGGTTTCAAACTCTTCAAAATAAACTATCTCAAAAGGAAGATACGCTTTTATTGAATCAGTCATTCCTGAATTGTGCTGCTTTAATCTTAAGTGTAAGTCTTCACAATGACCCTTATAATAAAAGGTTGTTTTCAGACTTTTTATGACGTAAGCGTAGAACACAATTTTTTACATATTTGTTAGTACGACTTGCATACTATCCCCGCCCGAACGTACCGTTCGGTACGGGCGGGCATTGTACTACGAGTACCGAAATGGGCGGCAAATCTAACATAAAATTGCCAAATCTCCGAAAGGTTGATAATTAATACAATAATTATGGGAAAAATCCTCCGGATCGCTCAATTCCAGACCTTTTACCCCTGCTTTTTGAAGTTACTGGGCTTATGCTGTTCCTTTTCTGTAGTAATATGGTGCAGAGTCTCGTGAAGCAATCCTGTAGCACCAGCCTGTAGCTGCATTACACAGCCATAACTGATCTTGAAGGCGCCAAATGAATCAACCAGGGGCGTATTTGTAATGTGCGACAAAATGCTTCTGATAACGCCGCCATGCGTAACAATAGCTACGGGTTTGGGTCCTTCGGCAATGCGGGTAAAACATTGCGTTACCCGGCTATGCATTTGCGTATAACTTTCACCACCGGGAATGGCTACATTCACAAAATCCTTCATCCAGGGATCGATCACTTCAGAAGGAATAGCATCCCAATGCACGCCTTCCCATTCGCCGCAAGCCAGTTCCATCAGGGCAGGCTCCAGGTGAATGGTTTGGCCGGGAAATAAATAGCTGGCCAATTTATGGCAGCGCATGAGCGGACTGCTATACACCTGCCCAATGTCTGCCGGCAGCACTTGTTGAATCTGGCTGGCTTCTGCCTCAAAAGAATCTGTTACGTCGATATTTAACTGACCATAACAAATACCTTTTTCAATAAGTGGAGTAGTATGTCGTATAAGGTAAATCATAGAACGTAGCGCCAGATAATGATCATGCTTAAATAAAAACTCAACTCGCTTACCTGTTGAATAGCACCGAGGCAATCGCCGGTGTACCCTCCGATCCATTTCTTAAAATACTTTGCCAGGCTGAATGCAATATACACCACAGGTATAATAGTCAGCAAAAATTGCCAGGGCATAAATACAAAAGGGATCAAAGCCGTAATAATAGGCACCAGCAAGGCCGGGAATGTTGGCTTTTGGGCAGCGGTCGGCTTCGATTTACTGGTGTCGGGATCGGTTACATATTCGTAGTAGCGCATCACCAGTACGGGCATTAACCGGCTTAATGAATGGGCTGCAAATAACGTCAATAAAAAGTAACGATAGTTGTAGAAGATATTTATAGAAGGTGCCTGCAGATCTGGTGTGAATTTAGGCAGCTCTTTTAGTAATAAGAATTTGCAGAACAGGATGGCCATCATCCCTATTACACCATACGAACCCAGTCTGCTGTCTTTCATGATCAGCAGGATCTTTTCTTTTGTCCAGCCACCGCCAAAGGCGTCACACACATCGGCGAACCCGTCTTCATGAAAAGCGCCTGTGGTTAGTATCCCGGCAATGATAGAAGCTACTATCGCAATATCTTCACTGATGTATTTATTGAAAATAAGAAAAGGCAGTGCACTCAGGGCTGCCACCATCCAGCCGATCAAAGGAAAATAGCGGACTGATTTCTCCAGGTAATCGGGCGAATGATCGGTAAAACGCGGTACGGGCAACCGCGTAAGAAACATCATAGCCGTAAAAAATATGCGTAGTTCTTTTTTCATTCTTGAAATTAAGGCGTGCCACGGTTACGAACCGTGGCACGCTTCGTTAAATTATTCCTTGTTACTTACACCGGCACTTTCAAAGCTGGCCATTTCATTCAGAAAATTAACAGCGGCTTGTACCATCGGCATCGCTAATGCGGCACCTGTGCCTTCACCCAATCGCATAGCAAGATGCAGCAAGGGCGTAACACCTAAGTGCCGTAAGATCTTCTCATGACCCGCTTCCTGACTGGTATGCGCAAAAATACAATGGTCTATCAGGGTTGTCCAGCCTGGTATAGCCGATGGTTGTTTTGTTAACCTGAATATTTCGTTCGCAACCAACAGTGCAGACGTAGCAATAAACCCATCAACCAGCACAATCATTTTCAGATGAACGGCTTCCAGGTAAGCTCCGGCCATCATGGCGATCTCAAAACCACCTACCTTTGATAACAGCTCAATAGGTTGTTGGCCCAATGTATTCAATGCGTGTTTTTCATAAACCTGTTGCAGGGTATCGATCTTCTTTTGCAATTGATCGTCGTTTAATCCTGCACCCCTGCCGGTGAATTCAACAACTGGTAATCCGGTTATTGCGCTTAGGAGAAGGGTGGCTGATGACGTATTGCCAATGCCCATTTCTCCAAACCCAATGCAGTTGCAGCCATCAGCGGCCAACTGACGCACGATGGATCTGCCTTTTTCGATTGCTTGTTCCGCTTCGACAATCGTCATGGCAGGTTCATTCAGATAATTTTTTGTGCCGAACCCTATCTTGGCATTGATAACCTTCACAGGCATGGAGGTAAAATCAAAATTTACACCTGCATCCACCACCTTCAGGGTTAGTTTATTTTGCCGGCAGAATACATTGATCGCTGCGCCTCCTTGCGCAAAGTTCAATACCATTTGCGCCGTCACTTCCTGTGGATAGGCATTTACCAGGCCGGTTTTGGCAATGCCATGATCACCGGCAAATACAACAATATGCGGATGTTGAATCGCCGGGTTTGTTATTTGTTGTATTAAACCAATTTGCAGGGCTATTTCTTCCAGCCTGCCTAATGCACCAGGTGGTTTGGTTTTATTATCGATGATGTGTCGTAATTGTTCTTCGAATGTAAGTTTATAAGGCGCAGCCATATTAATAATGTTGATTTGAATGATCAGGATAACAGGTCACAAAAGTAGAATCCATATTCCGAAGGCTGATCCATAGGGTTACAGGTATCGGCTGACTGTGCCGGCGCCTGGTAAGTACGGTACACCATCTCCCCTTTGGTAAATGGAATAGGGTTTTTGAAAATGGGCCCGTCAAAAACAAATGAGTGATATTCACCATTCTCCCCGCATACATCTACGTTAGCGGGCAGGTCACGCACGAATGATTCATCTATTATACGACCGCAAAAACTTTTATCTAGAAATTTGGTATTCACACATACAATGATGGCCTTAAAACCCAGTTGCAGAAATTCCTGCATCAGCTGGGTGGTGGATATTTTCCATAAAGGGAACACACATTGAATATCTACGGTAGCCAGTTTTTCTTCCCGGTATCGTTTCAGGTCTTCCAGAAAGATATCGCCAAAGATGGCATTATTGTATCCATTATTCTTTAAGGCGGTTACCTTATTCATCATAGCCTGTTCATATTCCTGCATACCTGGTTGTTCGGGCAGCTCAATAGTTTGCAATGGCAAACCAATCGATGCTGCCTGCGCTTCCAGTAAGGAACGTCTGACTCCATGCATGGATATCCGGTCATGCGCTGCATTCACGCTGGTAAGCAAACAATCAACCTGGTACCGTTTATCCTGTTGTATATAATGCAAACAGAGCGATGAATCTTTTCCACCGCTCCAATTCATGTATGATAATGCCGAAGCTGCCATCACAAAATGTTACTATTAATTTTGAGCTAAAAACGAAGGGAACCCACTCACTACTGACAACTCACCCCTTTATTGTCATCGCAATCCCGCTCACCATAAACACCACTTTATTGGCCTTCTGAGCTATGTATTGATTCATCCAGCCCTGCAGATCGGTGAATTTTCTGCCGATCTCGGTCTCGGCATGCATGCCCATTCCCAGTTCATTGCTGATGATGATGTAAGTATTGTTGGTGGTATCCAGCTGATCTATTTCCAATTTACCTTGTTGCAAACTGGCGTCAACATCATACTTGGTATCGGTAAAGAAATTGGTGAGCCATAACGTAACACAATCCATCACCACTACTTTGTCTGAAAAAGGCAGTTGACTGATGTGTTTTTCTTCTTCGATGCTTGTCCAGCGTTCATCTCTTTCAGCCTGGTGGCGTTGAATACGTTTTTCAAAATCATCGTCCCAGTGGCGGGCAGTGGCTACATAAACAGGTGCATTGCTTAACTGAAGGGCCAGTTGCTGGGCATAGCGGCTTTTACCGCTACGCGCTCCTCCAGTTATAAAAATAATTCCTCCCTCCCGACTCGTCGGGAGGGCCGGGTGGAGGCTATCGGGTGTTACCATTAATAAAATATTTTTCCTTGAATAGCGTGTACTTCTGTTTTAATTCGAGCAGACAATTACGGCAAAGGCAATCGGTATACCGTTCTTCTATAAATGTTTTTTCATCGGTAGTGAAGATAATACCATAACACTGGCAATGCATTACATCACCCACTTTACATTCAAAGGGGGCCTGGCAACGCGGACAGGTTTTTTGTTCATGCTTACACATGTGCCGGTGTTAGTTGATGAAGCGGGCGGTATTTATGCTGCAGGTGTGCAGGTACTGTAAACAGGTTAGGGTTAAACAACGCGGCCATTAATTCGATACCATCTGTTAATGTGCTGGCGCTGGGTTGGGTGAACAGGTCGTAATCGGCCAGGAACACTGCATTGTTACGCACTGCTGTCAGCTGATCCCATTCCTTTTTCTCAGTGAGTAAATGAATTTCTTCTCCTGCTCGGGAAATGGTAAAACCACAGGGGGCTATCACCAATACTTCCGGATCGTATTTCACAATCTTTTCCCACATGGTAACAATGCTGTCACCACCGGGGTTCGACAGCATATCGATACCGCCGGCATAAGCTATCTGGTATGGGATCCAGTGACCGCAATTGTATATAGGGGCCAGCCATTCCATTACCATTACCCGTTTGGGCGGTGCTTTATGTAAACGCAAGCCATCTATGATGGCATCAATTCTATTTTGTAAGGCAGCCAGGTAAGTGTAAGCTGCTTCTTCGCTGCCCATGGCGGTGGCTATGGTAACAGCGGTATTGAATACATCGTGCAGGGTGTTGGGCGTAAGGGGTATCAGCTGCGGTTGTTTTTCCAGCTTGGCTACTGCGGCAGCGGTACAGGCCGTATCTATCTGGCACACTTCACAAACATCCTGCGTAAAAATTACATCGGGCGAAATAGCCTGCAGCACTTCCTCATCAACATAATACAAACTTTTGCCCTGTGCCTTGGAGGCGGAGAATATTTTATCAATCTCAGTACTGCTATAGTTATTACCTTCCAGTACACAGCGTACTACTTTTTGTTTTTCTTCCAACGCCTCGTGCGGGCATTCGAACGTAATACCCTGCAACAGGTGTTGCAAACCCATATCATAGATCATTTTTGTAGCAGCGGGCAAGAAGGAAGATGCAGTCATAATAATGAGGAATTAGAAATAAAGAAAAGAAATGAGCAAGAGGAGATGCTGTTGAAAGTTTCAGGTTACAGGTTCCAGGGCATTTAATGTATTCCCTGAAACCTGTAACCTGTAACAATTAGTGTGCAGGTTGCAAGGAAGTATATCTTCTTTGTAACCACTCAAACGCACCAAACAGAATAGTGCTGTAAATAGCTGTTCCGGCCAGGAAACGCAATTCGTAAGGAATGGCAGTGATCAGTCGGGTGTAATAAACCGGAAAAGAGAATTTATTTTCAACCAGACAGCCGCCAATATCACTTACCAGCCAGTGAATAAGGGTTGATACAATTACAGCTATCACAATACTTTTGATGGTAATATCGCGAATGATCAGTTTACCGGCAATGGTCATCAGGGCAAAAGCGCCATACGTCCAGTACCAGCCTGAATACAACAAACCAACACGGTATTGCGAGTAAACGGTGAACGATAACACCAGGTCACTTATAAACAAGGTGAGTAAAGGAAAAGCAAACGGTTTTACATTCCCGGTAAAATAAGCACCCCCAAATAAAGCCATAGCGCCAATGGGCGTGAACACGGTAAGCGGGCCATAACCATTAATGGCAAACAAACGCATTGCTGCTGTTACCAATATCATGATAAGTAATATGGCGTTCCGTGGGTTGATCTTCAAAACTGACATAAGCGTGTTTTTTTGTATAATTATATTGTACGGTTCAGGTTGAACTTGCGGGAGTGTCCAAATAGGAAATGAAATGGTCTTATGTAGTAAAGACTGATTTCATCCCGGCCTTTCACCCGAAAGCTCGTTGATGCAACAATGTAACTGGCAGGTCTTCTGGCTTGCTCCCTGTTCAACACCTTCCCATCATATTACACTTAGATAGTGGTTTGAAGATTGAACAGAATTACAGGAGTTTACAGCTACGGGGATAGCGCCGGATTTACACCGGTTTCCCTTTTAATCCGCCCGGCTCGTCCGGGATCAGAACCAATTACGAGGCAAAAATAGGGGGTGTTGCCATTCCTTCAATATATTTTTTTGATATGGGAAATCAATACATTAAAGGGCTATTAAAACCGGTATTGGAATGATACGCCGCCAAAATAATTTCGGCCCGGTGCCGCATTGAAATACCGGCCACCGGTGGCATTAATGTCGTTCCCCAGGCTATAGGTCACATCAAATACATTGTCAACCCCGGCAAAAACGTCCATTATGAGTGTTTTACTCAAGGGGGTGCGCCAGCCTGTGCGGCCCCCGGCCAGGTTATAGGAGGTGGCCATATCGGTATTGGCATCGTTCAATGCCAGCGGATCATTGTAAAACCAGGTAAGGTTAATGTACCAGCCGGGACGGGTAGTAACATCCAAACCGGCGGCTATCGTATGCCTGGGTACACCGGGCAGTTTGTTGCCGGAGTAATCAGTGGTCACTACCTTAAAATCCTGGTAACGGAAATTGTTGTAGGTATGGCTTGCCCAAATGCGGGCGGTGCTCACAAACCGGTTTTTATGAGGCAATAGCTGATAGCTGATCTGTGATTCAATACCGCGTTGTTTGGTGCTGCCAGCGTTTTCAAAATAATCGGCCCCGCTGGCATCGCGCCGTTGTACAATGGCATTTTGCAACTGATAATAAAATGCATTCACTTCTACATACAGGCGTTGTTGAAACCAGCTGCTTTTAAAGCCAGCTTCATAGTTCAACCCATGTTCGGCCTGCAGATCGGTATTGATGATGCTGGTAGATGGCAATATTTCTGCAGTACCGGGGGGTGAAAAACCACGCGATAAACTAGCATACAGCAACAAACCAGGGATAACCTTTTTTGAAAGCGCGATCCGGGGTGCCCATTCACTGTTGAACGTGGCATTCAGTTTTCCGGTTTCGGGACCGGTAAGCCGGGTAATGGTAATGGATGATTTATTAACGCTCACGCCGGCGCTCAATGACCAGTCGCCCTTTAAATGAAGATCGGCTTGTGCAAAAAATGAATAGATGTAGTTGTCGATGTCGTCATCGGTTTGAACCGTATCGGGGTTACCGCCTATATTCCCGAATGTTTTGGTATTGAAAAAACCACGTTGGCCTTCGCCGCCAAATGATACCTGCAAATTGGTTTCCTGCCATTGCTTATTTAAAGTGAACATAGTGCGGCCGCCAAAATGCGGTTCGCTTCTTCTTTCATAATTGCGGAAGGTGGGGTTTTTTATATTTGAAAAAGCACCATATACCACCGAGGTATTTTGAAAGTTTTCGGTGAACCGGTATTGATGGGTAATGCCTGCTAAAAATGTTTTCTGATATATAGCAGCCTGGGCATCCTGGGCACTGGGAAAAGCGCCTGCTGCCGGCCGGGCCGAACGGGGATTGTCTTTGTATTGCGCGGCAGTTAAACCACCGGGTGTTTGGTAATAAAGATCGCCATACAGCACCGACGCCGACAGTTGTTGTTTCTCATTTGCTTTGAAAAGCGTTTCCCAGGTGGCCACATCACGCCGCATGCGGGTATTGTCACGGTAACCGTCACTGGTTTGATGGGTGTAGCCAAAAGTGTTGTTATGATCACTGTCACCCAGGGTAACCTGGGCATTTATGTTTTGTAAATTATAGCTGCCGGTTGCATAGTGCAGGTTTATGCCAGCCGGTCTGTCGTTGCTTTGGCTGTTGATCAGCACGGCGCCGCCTGTACCGGCGCCATATAAACTACTGGCGGGTCCTTTCAGAATTTCGATACTGCTGGCGTTATAAAAACTGAGTTGGTTCAGATAAGTATTACCACCGGGGTCTGTAAAAGGAATGCCATTCCAGTAAACTTTTACATTGCGCACACCAAAGGGCGAACGCAGGGTACTGCCGCGTATGTTTAACCGGTAACTGCCGGGCGAACGTTCTTCCATATGCACGCCGGGCGTGGCATTCAGGGCCGGTAACAAACCTGTATTGTTATAGCGTTTTAACTGGTCCGTATTGATAACATTGATGGCTGCCGACACTTCTTTCAATTGCCGGTTTTGTTCATATGCTTTCACCACCACCTCTTGTAAAGTTCGGGTGGAATCGGTCGTTTGATTTTTTTGTGCATGCAGCGGGCAGGCCACAATAATTGCCAATAAGATAAGGATACAGCTTTTCATTATCATTGCATGAATTAGCCCTAAAGGTAAATGCAAATATGATTAACTTGGGTTAATAAAGTCCACCGCAAACTTTAATACTTCCATTAATGAAGTCGACCCGATTAAACTTATTCGATCTCACCATGATCGTCGTCAGCCTGGTAATAGGCATGGGCATTTTTCGTACCCCGGTAAATGTAGCCCGGCAGGCAGGCTCGGCCAACATGTTTTTTCTTGCCTGGATCATCGGCGGCCTCATTGCGTTGTGTGGGGCATTGACCTATGCCGAAATTGGTTCAAGGTTACCGGTAACCGGCGGTTATTATAAGATCTTTTCATATTGTTATCATCCGTCTATCGCCTTTGCCATCAACTGCATCATCCTGGTGTCTAATGCCGCTTCCCTGGCCGGCGTGGCTCTTATTGGTTCAGAATACCTGGCGAACGTACTGTTTAAAGGAAGCAGCAATATCAATACCATTAAGCTGGTCATTTCAACCATTGCGGTGATCACCTTTTATGGGGTGAACCTGCTGGGGCTTAAAATGAGTGCCCGAACCCAGAATGTGCTAACGGTCATAAAAATAGGCGTGGTGGTTTTTCTGATAAGCGCTTTATTTACCGGCGACTATGCCACTACGTATACTCCAACCCCGGCTGCGCCGGCTGATTTCATGAGTGTTATAAAGGCCTTCGGGGCCTGCCTCGTAGCCGTAAGCTTTACGTATGGCGGCTATCAACAAACGATAAACTTTGGGGGTGAGGTAGCGAATCCGTCAAAAATTTTACCAAAAGGGATATTTTTTGGCATTGCTATCATAATGTTGCTGTATATTACAATTAATTACACCTACTACAAGGTAATAGGTTTCGGAACTTTAAAAGGAGCACAATCCATAGCTGCCATACTTGCCGGTAAATTGTTTGGGGAAAAAGGATTCACCATTTTATCGGTACTCTTATTCCTGTCTGTGCTGGCCTATGTAAATGTATTGTTGATGAGTAACCCTCGTGTTATGTATGCTATGAGTGATGAAGGGGTGTTACCGGCTGTATTTAAGAAAGTAAGCGCAAAAAGAAATGTAATAGTGGTTTCGCTCACGGCATTCGCAGCGCTGAGCCTTATTACATTATTCTATGGCAAATCGTTCGACGAGATCCTTAATCACACTATTTTTTTAGATTCTATTGGTATGGCCACCTCGGCAGCCACTATTTTCATTTTACGGAAAAGGGGAATGGGCGGGGATGAGAAAAATAGTTATCGCATGAGGCTGTATCCGCTGCTGCCCCTGATCTTTATTGCAGCGTACCTGTTTATCGGCACCAGCATAGCGATCAATACCCCCAAAGCGGCGTGGGTAAGCGCATTGACATTCGCAGTATTTTTCGCACTATATTTTGTGTTACGCATATTCAAGAAATCTCCTCAACCAAACTAAAGTCACATGAATGATCTATCGTACATTTTGAACGAATTAGGAGAAGATCGCGAGCAGTACTTCCGTGCCATTTCTCCCCCCATTATGCAAACCAGCAATTTTGCTTTTAAGAAGGTGGCTGATCTGCGTAAAGTGTTCGAAGATGAATTTAGCACCTACCTGTATAGCCGCGGTTTAAACCCAACAGTAGATATTTTACGGCAAAAACTGGCCGCGCTCGATGAGGCTGAAGACTGCCTGGTGTTTAACAGCGGCGCCTCCGCCATCTTCGCTTCGGTTTTTTCGAATGTACAATCAGGTGACCACATTGTTTCGGTTCGGGCCCCTTATACCTGGGCGCAAAGAATGTTCGATAACATCCTGCCCCGCTTTGGCATCAGCACCACCTATATCGATGGCACCCGCATAGAGAATTTTGAACAGGCCATTCGTCCCAATACAAAGATCATTTATCTGGAATCGCCCAACAGCTGGGATTTTCAGCTGCAGGACCTGCAGGCCGTTGCCAGCCTGGCAAAGTCGAAAAATATTATAACTATTTGTGATAACAGCTATTGCACGCCCCTGTTTCAGAAACCGGTGGCCATGGGCATTGACATGGTGTTGCAGTCGGCTACCAAATATATAGGCGGCCACAGCGATGTGGTAGCCGGGGTATTGACCGGCACCCGCCAAATGATGAAGAAGATCTTCGACAATGAATTGCTGAACATGGGTAATGGCATCACCCCGTTTAATGCCTGGCTGCTGATCCGCGGTCTGCGTACCCTGCCCGTTCGGTTAGAAAGAATTTCACAAAGTACCCGGAAAGTGGTCGACTACCTGAAAAACCACCCCCAGGTGGAAGAAGTGATCTTCCCCTTCGATCCCTCTTTTCCGCAGTATAAAATGGCCAAAAAGCAAATGAGTGGCGCCTGTGGATTATTTACCGTGGTAATGAAGGCAGAAAAAATGGACCAGATTGTAACCTTCTGCGAATCCTTGCGACACATTCTAATGGCTGTAAGCTGGGGCGGCCATGAAAGCCTGGCCATTCCCCGTTGTGCCTCCATTTTACCGGAAAACTTCGATGCCGGCAATCGCGCACATAAAATGATCCGGTTTTATGTGGGCCTCGAAGACCCGGATTACCTGATTGCAGACTATGAACAGGCTTTTGCTAAAAGCCGGTAGATTTTAGCAGGTAACAGGAAGGCAGCCGTGTAGGAAACATTGTAAATAAAATTTATTGATCATATCAGGGTGGGGGCAACCCCACCTAATGGCGTTATTTGCAACGCCATAATTTAACTGACCGTTTATCAAAAACACCATCATTCGCCTTTCATTACAATTACTTTTGGAATATGAAAAGAAGTAAGACCCTTTTACTGCTCCTTGTCTGTTACCTGCCGTACGGTATGCAGGCCCAGGAAAAGTGGGACCTGCGCCGTTGTGTTGAATATGCATTGGCCAACAACTTAACGGTGCAGCAAACCAGCCTGCAGGCCAATGTAGCCGAGGTGAACGAAAAGCAGGCCCGGTGGTCGCAATACCCCAATGCCGACTTCAGTACCAATACCGGTTTGCAATGGGGCCGGTCTATTGACCCCACCACCAACCTGTATACCAGTAACGAGTTATTATACCAGTCATATGGCGTCAGTGCAGGCATCACCGTTTTTAACTGGCACCGCATCCGCAATAATATCATTTCGGCCGATCTTACTACCGATGCCGCCAAAATGGATATTGAAAAAACAAAGAACGATGTGGCATTGAATGTGGCCACTTATTACCTGCAGGTATTGTTGTCGCGGCAACAGATCCAGATTACCAGTGTGCAAATGCAGCAAACAAAAGAACAGTGGGAAGTGGCAAAAAAAAGGGTGGCCGCTGGTGCAGCTCCCGAACTGGATGCGCTTACACTGGAAGGACAGTATGCTACCGATAGCTCCAATTATATTACTGCGAGGGCTACAGCCGATCAAAACCTGTTGCTGTTAAAACAGGTGTTGAATATCGATGCCGGTAAACTATTCGATATTGCCACGCCGCCTGTAGAAACAATCCCCGTTGAACCTATTCTGCAATTACAACCTGAAACCGTATACCAGATAGCATTGCAAAATCAGCCGGCACAAAAGGCAAATGCCTTGCGAATTCAGTCGTTGGAAGCGTCCATGAAAAGCAGCCGGGCAGCCTTATTCCCCACCATTTCAGTAGGCGGTTCGCTGGGAACCAACTTTTCAAGTACCCGCGACAAAGTAACCGGCTATACGGTAAAAGGAGTTACGCCTAGTGGCGACCTGGTAAGTATCAGCGGAACAGAGTATCCTGTATTGACCCCCGATTTACAGATAAACACGGGAAAGAAAACCTTTGGGGAGCGATGGGATGGCTGGGGCCTTCAAATGAATAACAACTTCCGGCAAAGCCTTGGATTGAGTATAGCCGTTCCCATAAACAGCGGTGGTAATGCCCGCTTTAATTATCAACGCTCAAAACTCGATCTTAAAAATGCAGAGTTGAACAAGGCCATTATCAATCAAACCTTACAGAACGATATTTACAAAGCCTATTACAATGCTTCTGCTGCTTTGGAAAAGTTCAACGCTACCAAACGTACCTTTGAAATAACTCAAAAATCATACGACGTGGCAAAGAAAAGATATGAAGTGGGTTTGTTAAATACCTTCGATCTGTTGATCAGTCAGAACAATATGAACAAGGCCCAGTCCGATATGACCACCGCCCAATTCGATTATGTTTTTAAATTAAAGGTGCTGGAGTTTTATAAAGGGCAGGGGATCAAATTATAAATTGTACATGAGATTCTAAACCGAACCAACCATTCATTATGAAGAAGAAAAAATTATTGTGGATCTTTATAGGCCTTGTGATACTGGTAATAGGGCTGGTAGGACTAAAAAGCGCCGGCGTTATTGGAAAAGACGAAGGGCTGAAAGTAGCCACGGAAAAAGTAGAGACCCGCAATATAACAGAAACCGTTAACGCCAGCGGAAAAGTATATCCCGAGGTTGAGGTAAAAGTAAGTCCTGATATTTCGGGTGAAATAGTAGAGCTGCAGGTAAAAGAAGGGGATAGTGTTCGTAAGGGCCAGGTGCTGGCAAAAATTTATGCCGATATCTATTCTACCCAGCGTAACCAGGCTGCTGCGGAAGTAAACCGCCAGCAGGCCATGGTAGATAACAGTAAGGCGCAGTTGGAAAGCCTGCAGTCGGCCCTTGACCTGGCAAAAAGTACGTACGAACGTCAAAAGAAACTGCTGGCCGATAAGATCATTTCCAATGCAGAATTTGAACAGGCGGAAAATTCATTCCGTACTGCACAGGCCAATTACAATGCAGCGGTGCAAAACATTCGCAGCGGCCAGGCCGGTATTGCCAGTTCAGTAGCCAGTCTTGAAAGAGCTAATAAAGACCTTAGCCGTACTGCCGTATTATCGCCCATGAGCGGTACGGTATCATTACTGAATGTAAAAGCCGGTGAAAGGGTAGTGGGTAACTCTATGATGGCCGGTACCGAAATGATGCGCATTGCCGATATGGGTATCTTTGAAGTGCAGGTAGATGTTGGGGAGAATGATATACCAAAAGTAAAGATGTACGATTCTGCGCTGGTTGAAATAGACGCCTACAACAATCGCAAATTCAAAGGTATTGTTACCCAGATTGCCAGCAGTAACACTACGGCCAGTGCAGCCGCAGCCACCTCTAACGATGTAACCAATTACAAAGTACACATTCGTTTGTTGCGTGAGTCGTACCAGGATCTGTTCGATCCTTCCAGACCAAGGTATTTCCCTTTCCGCCCCGGTATGAATGCCAGCGCTGATATTCAAACCAGAACAAAAGCGAATGTACTGTCTGCCAACATCAACGCCGTAAGCACCCGCGAAAAAGGCACTGATAAAATAGTAGGGGAAGATAAAGACAAGGATAAACCCAAAGACAATTCAAAGGAGGAAGAAAAAACAACAGCTACCGATCTCGATGAAGTGGTGTTTGTATTACAAAAAGATGGTACGGTGAAAAAGATAGTAGTGAAAACCGGTATTCAGGACATCAACAACATAGAAGTAACCGAAGGACTGAAAGCGGGTGACGAAATTATCGTAGCCCCTTATAACGTTATCAGCAAAACATTAAAAGACGGCATGAAAGTTAAAGTGGTAGCTAAGGATAAGTTATTTGAAGTGAAGAAATAGCTGTAAGCCGTAAGCAATAAGCCATAAGCGCCTTCGGTCTTTGATCAGGTGTTTATGGCTTTTGCATTTGCTTTATTGCCGCGTAGGGGTGTATTGGCTTACAGCTTAAGGCTAACAGCTTTAAGCTGTATTTCTTACTTTTGGGGACAAAACGAACAACTACATGCAACTGGGAATAATAGGAAGTGGGAGCTGGGCTACAGCATTGGCGAAAATTTGTACAGATAACAAACAATCGATAAACTGGTGTGTACGGTCAGAGGAGATAGTGGATCACATGCAACAACGGCATCATAATCCCGGCTATTTAAGCTCGGTATATTTCGATACCAACCTGGTGAACCTGGGTACCGATATAGCGGCAACCATTGCAGCCAGTGATTGCATTTTAATAGCTACTCCATCGGCTTATGTAACGGCCACGCTGAACAATTTACCAGCCAATGCTTTTGAAGGCAAGAAGGTGCTTTCGGCAGTAAAAGGCATTCTACCCGATAATAATTTATTGTTGAACGATCACCTGAAACAGGCATTCAAACTGCCGTTGTCAGATTATTTCACGGTAATGGGTCCCTGCCACGCAGAGGAAGTGGCTTCGGAGAAATTATCATACCTCACTTTTTCGGGCATCGATGTGCCGATGGCAAAAAAAATAGCCGCTTGTTTTACTACCCCCTACCTCAATACCATTGTTAATCCGGATGTATATGGCGTGCAATATGCCGCTGTACTGAAAAACATTTATGCCCTGGGCGCCGGTATTGCCCATGGCCTGGAATATGGCGATAATTTCTTAAGTGTACTTATAGCCAATTGCGCCGATGAAATGGCGGGCTTTTTGAAGAAGGTAGGCATACAACACATTGAAGTGGGTGTGCATGATGGCGAAGACCCGGTAACGCACCGCAAAACACCCAACTATGCCGCATCGGTTTACCTGGGCGATCTGCTGGTAACCTGTTATTCGTTGTACAGTCGTAACAGAACTTTTGGTAATATGATCGGCAAGGGCTATTCGGTACGGGCCACACAGCTCGAAATGAATATGGTGGCCGAAGGGTATAATGCCAGCAAATGTATTTACCTGGTAAATCAGCAAATAGGGGCCGAAATGCCCATAGCCGAAACCGTTTACCGTATTCTGTGGGAAAATGTTAAACCACGCAAAGGCTTTAATCTTGTAGAAAAAACACTGGTCTGAATAGCAAACATTTTCCTGGCCAGGTTGTAATATTTATGGCCTTTCAACGACTAATATTTGAATTATGCCTTTCTCTTTAGGACCATATGGAATTACTGCAATGCTGGTGCTGGCCTGCATTGTGATCATCAACGAGGTAATCAAACTCGTTAAAAAAGACCATCACTCGGCCTAAAACAGGCGTAACATATTGATTATCCATAGAGCCCCCCGATGCATCGGGGGGCTTTTTTTGTGTCTGCTTTACTCCATTCAAATTTGACATAACAAGGACATAACAGGGACCTAACAGGGACATAACCGGGACCTGGAAAGGAATTTATCCCTGTTAAGTCCTCGTTATAACCTTGTTTTGTCACAGATTTACCGGCAATATTTCCTTTAGGAGGCAAATAATTCAGCGGCTATACCATCGGCAAACAGTTTCCCGTCTTTGGTTAATTGGAGGTGGTTATTGTAGAACCGCATTTTACCGCTATCGATAAAAGGCTGGCCAGACCGTTGTATCTGGTTGGCTTCTCTTTCACCAAACTGGGCCACTACCCAGGCCAGATCCAGCCCCTCGATGGTGCGCAGCGAGGTCATAATGTATTCGTTTAACCGCTGGGTATGGGTAAGCGTTTCTACCTCAAAGGGAACTTTATCTTCGTTTAGCGACTTTATATACAACGCATTGTTGGCAATGTTCCATTGGCGGGATTTGCCATTAAAGGAATGGGCGGAAGGGCCTAAGCCCAGGTAAGGGACTCCCTGCCAGTAAGAGCTGTTATGGCGGCTACGCATGCCGGGCAGGGCAAAGTTCGAGATCTCGTAATGCTCATAACCGGCTTCTTTCAACCAATCCATCAGTAACAGGAACTGACGGGCCTGGTCATCGGTATTTACATCGGTTGTTTTGTGTTTATCTATCAGGGAGGCCAGGGCCGTGCCCGGTTCTACGGTCAACGCGTACGCTGAAATATGTGGAATGCCCAGTGCTATGGCTTGTTGCACATTTTGCTGCCAGTGGTCATCGGGCAGGGTAGGGCCGCCATAAATGAGGTCCATGGTCATATTATCAAAATACCGCCGGGCCAGTTTCAGGTTGTCGATGGCCTGTTGGGCCGTATGCGCCCGGTTCATCCAGCGTAGGTCTTCCTCAAAAAAAGACTGCACCCCAATGCTTAACCGGTTAACGTCCGCCTGTTTCCATTCCTGCAGTTTTTGTTCGGAGATGTCGTCGGGGTTTGCTTCCAGTGTGATCTCGGCATTGGGCGCCACTTCAAATTGCTGGCGTAACGCCTGCAGAATAGCCGACACTTCTTCCTGTGTTAAAAGGGAAGGGGTGCCGCCGCCAAAATAGATGGTGTTCACCGTTTCCGGAGGTAGATAATTCTTTTGCAGCCTTATTTCTTTCAATAAAGCCTGCACAAATTCGTTCTTTAGCTTCAATGAGGTGGAGAAGTGAAAGTTACAGTAGTGACAGGCCTGCCTGCAAAACGGGATATGTAAATAAATGCCTGCCATCGTATTCCTTATTTTTGTTCGAATATTATAGTTTAATAAATCCAGGATGTTCCGGACTGCAAAGGTAGTTGTATATAACCGTACACGCTTTGGGATAGTGCTTGCCTTTTGGCTGGTTCTTCCCTTTTTGCTACCTGCCCAATACCGGTTACAAATAAAAGCCGTGGATAAAGATTCGGTTTTCCTTTTTTCTACCCTGCGTTTGGATTCAAATTTCAAAAACCAGGAACTGGCCCGGGACTATGTAAACAAACTGCCCGATCTGCTGCAATCAAAAGGGTATCCTGCCGCTTCCCTCGATACTGTTTTTTATGAAACCAATAAGGCCGTGTGTTCCCTGTATGTAGGCCAAACATTTGAATGGGCCCATTTGCAGGTTGATTCAGCCAATAAAAAACTGCTTGATGCCATTAACCTGAATGCCAAAAATCAGGCCCTGAGTTTTGACCAGGTAGTAGGCGCCCAGCAAAAATTACTCGACTACCTGGAGAACAACGGCTACCCGTTTGCCAAGATCAAACTCGACAGCATCACCTTTATAAATCAGCGGTTTGAAGCGCACCTGAATATTAACAAAGGACCCCTCTATAAGATCGATAGCATTCGCAATTTTGGCAAGGCCAGCATTTCTTCTACCTTTTTACAACGCTACCTCGGCATTATGAATGGCAGTTATTACAAAAAGGAAAGGCTGATGGCAATAAGCAAAAAACTGAACGACCTGGGGTATGTGGAAGAAAAACAGCCCTGGAACATGACCATGCTGGGCACCGGTTCCATTCTGAATGTATACCTGGCGCCCAAACGCAGCAGTCAGATCAATGTGCTGGTGGGCTTTTTGCCTTCCAGTACCCAAACTGAAAATAACAAACTGCAGGTAACCGGCGAAGCCACTATTAACTTAAAGAACTCATTGGGCAATGGCGAAAGCATTGGGATAAACTGGCAGCAGTTGCAGGTTAAATCGCCCCGGCTTGACCTGCTGTTTCAGCAACCCTACCTGTTTGGTTCGCCCTTTGGCTTGAACGCCAGTTTTAATTTATTCAAGAAAGACTCGTCCTACGTAAATATCAATATGCAAATTGGGGCCCAATATTCATTGTCGGCAAGTCAGGGTGGAAGCGTATATATACAAAGTTTTCAAACCAATGTGCTTACAATTGATACCATTGGCATCATGACCAATCACATTCTGCCCGAGCAGGCGGACATCCGATCGGTAAACCTCGGTTTTAACTACGAATGGTACAATACCGATTACCGGTTCAACCCCAGAAAAGGAAATGAATGGCTGATCAATGTAACGGCGGGTTCAAAAAAGATCAAAAAGAACCCGGCAATATTGAATTTGAAAGATGAAAGCGACCCCAGCTTCGATTTCAACAGCCTGTACGATACGGTTCAGCTGAACAGTTACCAGTTCAAACTGAAAGGTTATATGGCGCATTATTTTAAATTGACCCGGTTCAGCACCCTTAAATCGGCCATTAATGGCGGGTGGTATCAAAGTCCGGCCATTTTCAGGAACGAATTATTTCAAATTGGTGGATATAAATTATTGCGTGGTTTTGATGAAGAAAGCATTTTTGCATCACAATTTGCCATTGGCACCCTGGAGTACCGGTACCTGGTTGGGCGAAATTCGTACCTGAGCTATTTTATAGATGGCGGCTGGTCGAAAAATGCGAGTGTATATGCCCGGGCGAGTAACTATTACTGGGGTACAGGATTCGGGATGGCCTTTGAAACAAAAGCAGGTATTTTTAATTTGTCGTATGCGGTGGGAAAGCGCGATGATACGAAGTTTAACTTACGGCAATCAAAGATCCATATAGGTTACCTTAATTATTTTTGAGCATAAATACATTTCGGGCAATGCCGGCACTACAATATTTTTGCAAACCCAAAAGTTCCCTGTGAAGAAACTGATACTACTTGCTTTTTGTTGTTGCTTAATGATAGTGTCGCTTGCACAAGGCGGAAAGGATACTATTCCTTCCCGGGAACAACGCGATACACCCGGTATTAAACGAGATACCGTGACACGGAAAAAAGACACCGCTGCACGGAAAAGGGATACCGCTGCCAAAGTATTGGCCGATTCAGCGCATACCGCTGCCCGGCGCGATACGGTTGACAGCGTAAAAGCTATACGCCCGCCGGTTACCGTCGCTACACGTCCTGATTCCGGGATCCCTGTAGCCAGTGTAGTAAAAGGCGGCATTCCCGAACCCCAGCCAACCCTGGAGGGTTTTCAAAATGCCTTACGCGACCATCCCTACTATAATTTTTACGGAAAAGGGGTATTGATCACCGAACAGCTGAAAAAGGAAAGCCGGGATGAAAGCATGTTTTACTTTCTGTGCCTGCTGCTGTTCTTTTACGGGTTCATCCGGATTGCGTTCCTGAAGTACCTCGATAACCTTAACACCCTGTTTTTCAGGGTTACCATGCGGCATCAGCAGATCAGGGACCAGGTGCTGCAATCGCCTTTACCATCCCTGTTCCTGAATATCCTTTTTGTGATCTCCACCGGGTTGTTCCTGAGTTTTGTGGCTGACTATTATAATATAGTACCGGGCATGAACCACTGGCTGTTGTTATTTTACTGTTGTGTACTACTGGCTACCATATATATAGGTAAGTTCATTCTGCTTAAAATGATAGGCTGGATGTTCAATATCAGATCGGCGACCGATACCTACATTTTCATTGTGTTCCTGGTTAACAAGATGTTGGGGATCTATTTATTGCCGGCTTTATTGTTTATGGCCTTTGCCAAAGGGCAGTTTTTGACTATTTTAATGACTTTGACTTATTTCTTTATTGTTATATTATTTATTTACCGGTTTATAATAGCATACAGGCCAGTTCGAAATGAGATTAAACTCTCAAGATTCCATTTTTTTGTTTACCTTTGCGCCTTCGAAATAGCACCCCTTTTATTGATTTACAAGGTGTTATTGATTTTTGTGGAAAGAAGTTATTAACTTTGCAAATCCATACGTAGCTAATATGGTTAAAAACGGGGCTAAAAATGTAGCAGCAGCTACAAACACCATTAAAAAAATCCTGATTACTCAACCCAGGCCGGAAACCGATAAATCACCGTACTTTGAATTGGCCAGAAAGTACAGTGTTGAATTGGAGTTCCAGCCATTTATACGTCTTGAAGGCATTCCCGCCAAAGAGTTTCGCAAGCAAAAGATAGAGATTCCTAATTATACAGCTGTAATATTTACCAGTCGCAACGCTATTGACCACTTCTTCCGCATTTGCGAGGAAATGAAGATCAGTATTTCGCAGGATACGAAGTATTTCTGCATTACTGAGGCGGTTGCCCTGTATCTGCAGAAATTTATTCTGTATCGCAAGCGCAAGGTATTTTACGGGGCCGACAGTACGAACAAGAGTATGTTTGATGTGATCAACAAACATAAGGAAAACGAGAAGTTCCTATACCCTTGTTCCGAAAACCAGCAGGATAATGAGATTGTGAGCTGGCTCAAAGCAAACAATTGTGAATTTGCCACCCCATACATGTACCGCACTATCAGCTGTGATGTAAAGGAGCTGTTGACAAAAACCGAATACGACATCATTTGCTTTTTTACGCCCAGCGGTGTAAAAAGTCTTTTCGATAACATTCCAGCTTATCAACAGAACGGTACCCGTATCGGCGCGTTCGGCAGCAATACTTCCCGCGCAGTGGAAGATGCCGGTTTAACGTTGGATATTAAGGCGCCAGCGCCACAGGCTCCCTCTATGGTAGCGGCGTTGGAGCAATATTTAGCGCTGCATAAGAAGAAGTAGGTTAATGTAGTTGACAGGTTAACAAGTTGCGAGTTAACAAGAAAAGACTAATAAACAATACAAATAATTTAAGGCATTCCGATAACCGGGGTGCCTTTGTTTTTTTAGCCCAAACCCACCCCTACCTCCCGCAAAGGGGGACAGGCTCTCCCAGGAGCGGATTTTTTAAAACAGGCATTGACTAAACGCAGGAGGGCCTTCTGCCTTTCTGCCGCGGAACACGTTTTGCAATAATTCCTATCTGTGTTGTATTTCCGTTAACATTGTAAATGGTGATTTTCCACCATTTTACGGTTTCCTTTTCCACTTATATTTGAAATCAGCTACATTTAAGCATGGCAAAACACACGAACAGGCTGGCTCAGGAAACAAGTCCCTACTTGTTACAGCACGCTCATAACCCCGTAGACTGGTACCCCTGGGGCGATGAGGCGCTTGGCAGGGCAAAACAGGAAGATAAACCGGTATTGGTAAGCATTGGATATGCTGCCTGTCACTGGTGCCATGTTATGGAAAAGGAGAGTTTTGAAAATGAGGAAACGGCCGCTCTCATGAATGAGCGTTTTATCAATATCAAGATAGACAGGGAAGAGCGGCCCGATCTTGACCATATTTATATGGACGCCGTACAGGCCATGACTGGCAGTGGCGGCTGGCCCCTGAACATCTTTCTTACTCCCGATGGACGCCCTTTTTATGGCGGCACTTATTTCCCACCAAAAGCGATTTATAACCGGCCTTCGTGGCACGATGTATTAACAGGAGTGGCCAATGCCTGGACCGAAAAACGGGACGATATAGATGCACAGGCTACCAATTTAACCGGACACATCATTCAATCCAACTCCTTTGGCCAGCAGGCTGTGGAAGGCGATATCGATATTGAAACACTTTTTTCGAGCGAGAAGGCCGATACCATGTTCAACAACATCATGGGTACAGCCGACAAACAGGAGGGCGGTTTTGGAAATGCCCCCAAATTTCCCCAAACCTTTACGATTGGGTATTTACTCCGCTATTACCACAAAACCGGCAACGAGCAGGCGTTGGAACAGGCCTGTCTTAGTCTGGATAAAATGATACAGGGTGGCTTATACGATCACCTGGGTGGAGGTTTTGCCCGGTATTCGACCGACAGCGAATGGCTGGTACCGCATTTTGAAAAAATGCTTTATGATAATGCGCTGCTGGTATCGGTGTTATGCGATGCCTGGCAGCTGACCCAAAAACCACTGTACAAACAGGCGGTGGCAGAAACGCTGTCGTTTGTGGAAAGGGAGCTGTTTTCACAAAACTCCCCCTCTATTGGAGGGGGCAGGGGAGAGGCTGGTTTTTACTCAGCCCTGGATGCCGATAGCGAAGGGGTAGAGGGGAAGTTTTATGTATGGAGCAAAGCCGAAATAGAAGCGGTTTTACAACAGGATGCAGCCCTGTTCAATACATTTTATGATGTTACCGAAGGCGGCAACTGGGAACATACAAATATTCTGAATATACGTAAACCGTTGAACCAGTTTGCGCTTGACAACAACCTGTCTACACAAACGCTGCAGGATCTGTTGCAACGGGGCAAAGAAAAGCTGTTGAAACACCGCGAAGGGCGAATAAGGCCCCAGCTTGATGATAAAATTCTGCTGGGCTGGAATGCGCTGATGAACACGGCCTACAGCAAGGCGTACAGTGTGTTTGGTGATCCACATTATGCAAGGGTGGCGCAGGAGAACATGGAATTTATCATGAACCGGTTCACCCAAAACGGCCAGGAATTTTTTCATACCTATAAAAAAGAAGTGGCCAAATACCCAGCCTTTTTGGACGATTATGCGTATTTAATACAGGCATTGATCTATTTACAGGAGATCACGGGTAAAACAGATTACCTGTATAAGGCAAAATCTTTGACACAATGGGTAATTGACCAGTTCAGCGAGGAGGGCACCGGATATTTTTATTATACCCACCAGGGGCAGCAGGATGTAATTGTGCGTAAAAAAGAAGTATATGATGGCGCGATTCCCTCAGGAAATGCAATAATGGCTTTTAATTTGCAGTACTTGGGCGTTGTTTTTGATATGTCTGATTGGAAGGAGCGGGCCATTAAAATGTGCGCAGGACTACAGCAGGCTGTGTATCGGTATCCGGGTTCTTTTGGCGTATGGGCAACCATGATACTGTCAATTGCAGGGGGAGTCGCAGAAATAGCTATTATTGGAAAAGACGTTGAATTGGTAAGGCGCGAGTTTTTACAGCATTTTATCCCATTCCGGGTACTCCAAACTGCCCCCCAGGCAAATAGTGATTTACCCTTGTTATCCAGTAAACCACCACATCCTGATACGCAGATTTACTTGTGTAAAAACTACCAGTGTAGCGCGCCTGTAGACAAAGTATCCGACTTGATCCGTCTTCTGAAAAATGTGTAAAAATTTAAAATTTTAGGGATACAATAATCCAATTTCCGGTATCGTTTACATGAAAGCTTATATCACGTAATTGCAGTTTTAAAAAATAAATTCTATTCTTGTGATGAAGTCGGTAAAACATTATTTTTGCCCAATACCCTTTAATATTATGAAAATGAAGAACCTATCCGCCTTAACAGCGCTGGTGGCCTTGATTGCTACCGGATGTGGCAAAGTAGGAAAATCCTCAAAAGGCGTGCCCGATGACGGTCAGTTGCATGGCGTATCTGCGGCTGCAAAGTACAATTTGACCAGACCTCCAGGAATGGTTTATGTACCACCAGGCACATTCCACATGGGACCTAGCGATGAGGATGTTAACTACGCTTATACTGCCCGTAACAAACAAATTTCTATTAATGGTTTCTGGATGGACGCAACCGAGATCACAAACAACGAGTATCGTCAGTTTGTGCAATGGGTTCGCGACTCAATTGGCGCCACCCTGCTTCAGTATGGTAAAGAAGTGGATGGCACTTTCCAGGTTGACTGGAAAAAAGCCAAAACCATTAAATGGGATGACAAAGCAACAATCGAGAAGATCGATCAGTTGATCCTGTCGCCTGAAAACCGCATTTTCGGCAAAAAGGAAATCGATCCTTCGAAGTTGATATACCATTCGGAGACATTTGAACTGAAAGAAGCTGCTCAACGTGGAAACGCAGGCGTGCCCCGCTCTAAGTTCATTGTAAAAAAGAATGTAGCTATCTATCCTGATACCCTGGTGTGGATTCGTGACTTCTCTTATTCGTACAACGAACCAATGACCAAAAGGTATTTCGTTCACCCGGCTTTCGGCAACTACCCTGTAGTAGGTGTGAACTGGAAACAGGCGAGTGCATTCTGCGAATGGAGAACACACTACCTCAATTCTTACCTCGAGTCTAAGAAAAAACCTACAGAATCAGATTTCCGTTTACCAACAGAAGCAGAGTGGGAATATGCTGCCCGTGGCGGTCGTTCTCAATCAATGTTCCCCTGGGGTAACTATTATCTGAGAAATAAGAAAGGTTGCTTACTGGCCAACTTCAAACCCGGCCGTGGTAACTATCCAGAAGATGGAGCTTTCTATACTGCCCGTGCAGATGCTTACTGGCCAAACGACTTTGGTTTGTATTGCATGGCCGGAAACGTATCAGAGTGGACTTCTTCTCTGTTCTACGAAGGCGCTTACAACTTCCAACACGATATGAACCCAGACATTCGTTTCGATGCCAACGACGATGCACCTCCACGTATGAAACGTAAGGTAATTCGCGGCGGTAGCTGGAAAGACGTAGGCTTCTTCCTTCAAACGAGCACCCGTAGTTATGAATACATGGATACAGCTAAGTCATACATTGGCTTCCGCTGTGTGATTGATTTACCTGCAATGCAGAAGAAACGTTAAAATCTAATTAGGAGTAAAATTTTTTAACGGCTAATCCGTTTTATTAGAGATTGATTTAACAAAAAATCAAACTGGTATTTTATTCTCTCAACCCTTTGAAAACCCGTTTTCTAAAAATTAAAATTTAAAGTTATGGCTGGAGTTTCTAAATCTACTGAAAGACTGGTAAACGTAATCGTATGTATGGGTGCTGCTGTCGTTATCTTCGGTGCCTGGCAAAAAATTACCCACCAGGCGCTTGCTGACTTTTTCTTAACTGCAGGTCTTATTACAGAGGCTGTGATCTTCGTAGTATATGCATTCTTACCCCCTCCCGGATCAGAAATGCATGCTATTGCTGAAGCATTACCAAAATTAGCCGGTGGTGTTGGTGGTGGCAATAATGGCAACCCCGCTATCGCTAAAATGGACGAAATGTTTCAGGAAGCTGACATCACTCCTGCTAACCTGGCCCGCTTAAGCGAAGGTTTCAAAAAATTAGGTTCTACTGTTACTAATATAGCTGATGTATCTGATGTAGTTAAAACTACTTCTGACTATACAGCAAAAACAAAAGAAGTAACTATCGCTCTCGATAAAATGAAAGATGTTTATCAAGGCGCTGCTTCTACAGTTTCTAGTTTCAACAATGCTGCTGACAGCACAAAACAGTTCCACGAACAAGTTCAGGTTCTGACCAAAAACTTAGGTTCACTGAATGCTATTTATGAACTGGAATTACAGGATACTAACAACCACCTGAAAGCTATGAACAGCTTCTACGGTAACCTGGTACAGGCTTCACAAACTATGCAAGGTAGCGTAGATGATGCTAAAAAAGCACATGAGCAGATCTCTAAACTGGCAGGTAACCTGAGCCACCTGAATACCATCTATGGTAACATGCTCACTGCTATGCAGGGTCGTTAATCACGGTGGGATCCATATCCGTATCTAAATGCAATCAGATTAGAGAACAAAATTGTAAAACTAGAAAAACCTAAACCATGGCTTTACCTAAAGAGCCGAGGCAGAAGATGATCAACATGATGTACCTGGTGCTGACAGCCCTGCTGGCACTCAACGTATCATCAGAAATCCTCAATGCCTTCGTAACTGTAAACGGTAGTATCACCAAGTCAAACGACTTGATTACTGATAAAAACAAACTGACTTACGAGTCGTTTGCTGAAAAATTAAAAGACCCTACCACACGTGCACAGGCTGAAGCCTGGGCGCCTAAAGCTGAAGAAGCTAAAAAACTGTCTGACGAAGTATTTGCATATATCGAGACACTGAAAGCTGATCTTGAAAAAGCTGCTGGTACACACGAAAACCACGTTACCGGTAAACAAGAGATCAATGCAGATAACCTCGACGCTCCTATCCGTTTAATGGATAAGGAAGGAAAAGGTAAAGTGTTGTATAGCAAATTGGGTGATTACAAAAAGAACATGTTAGCCCTGTTAACTGATCCTAAGGATGTTGCACATTTTGAAAAAGCACTGCCTATTGATTTAACAGTGCCTGCATCAAAATCAGGTAACAAGTATGGTAATGATGTTAATGGCTGGATCCAAAGCTATTACCACATGACCCCTGCTATTGCCGCTTTAACTATCCTGAGCAAGTTTCAGAACGATGTAAAAAATTCTGAAGCTCAGTTAGTAGACTTTTTCCACTCAAAAATCGGAGAGGTAAAAATCGTTTACAACCAGTTCCAGGCTATCGCTACATCAAATACAAATTACGCTATGCCTGGCGATCCGGTAGAGATCACTGCAGGTGTAGGTGCCTTCAGCGACGCAGCTAAACCAAAGATCTCTATCAATGGTCAGTCTATGCCAATCAGCGCAGAAGGAACAGCATTATATAAAACAACTGCCAGTGGAACAGGTGATCATACTGTGAATGTAACCATCGATTTCAACAAACCAGATGGTACAGTTGGACACGTTGTTAAAACCATCAAGTATACAGTAGGTGTTCCTTCAGGAGCTTCTATTTTCCTCGAGAAAATGAACGTACTGTACATTGGTGTTGAAAACCCGCTCACCGTTTCTGGTGGTAGCGTAGGTGCTGAAAAAACAAGAGTAAGCTTTGCCGATGGTTCAATCACAGGCGGTGCCAACGGCCACTATGTTGCAAAACCAAGCAAACCGGGTATGTCGAAGATCGTTGTAAATGCCAATGGCAAAAGCTTCGAATTCCCAATGCGTTTAAAATATCTGCCTCCGCCAGCTGCCTTCATCGGCGCTAAAAAAGGTGGAAACATTTCTTCTGCAGAGTTTAAAGCAATTGGTGCAGTTATCGCGAAACTGGAAGAAAGCGACTTCTTAGCCCCTTTCCAGGTAGTTAGCTACCGTATCGGTGCTGTAGGCGGCCCTATCCAGTTGTATCGTGAAGCTACCAACGAAGGAAATCGTTGGAGCGGTCAGGCAGCCAGCATCGTTTCAGCTGCTGGTCCTGGAACAAGGATCTTCATCGACGCTATCAATGTTGTTGGACCTGATGGCCGTAAACGTGAGATCCCAGGCATGCAATTCAGCCTTAAGTAAAAAAATATTATAAAAACAGGGAACAAATGAAGAACCGTATTATAAAATTGTGTTTGTTGCTGACTGTGATGGCTTTTACTGCCACAACAGTAGAAGCTCAGGCCAGAAAAAAACCTGTCCGGAAAGCCGCCAAGCGGACTACCGCGAAGTCTGCGAACCGCAGTAAGAACCAACCTACTGCTGCAGTAGCTCCTCCGCCGGTTGATACCGTAAAACCAGCACCGCCAGAAGCGAAGTTGGACATTCCGCCGATCAAAAAATCGCTGCGTAATGACAATGCTATCGAGCGCAACCTGGTGAAAGACCGGATTCCCTTAGCATACGAACACATCCGGGAAGATGATGCCGTGTATATGCAACGGGTTTGGCGTGAGATTGATGTTCACGAGAAAATGAACCTGCCTTTCGTATACAAAGCAGAAGGCGACCAGGGTAATCAACGGTTCATCTACATCCTGTTAAATGCTATCAAAAACGACAGTATCACTGCGTTTTCACCAGACGACGACCGGTTTACTACACCTTTGCCTTTCCAGGAAATCGTGAAAGGACTGGTTGGTACACCTAAGGTGATCCAGGTTCCTGACCTGAAAAATGACCCTGATGGTTCTAAAGGTCTGATGCGCGATACTACCATCGTAGATGAGTTCAATCCTGATAAAATAGAAAGATTCTGGATCAAAGAAGACTGGGTTTTCGATAAAGAATCTTCGCGTATGCAGGTGCGTATCCTCGGGATCGCCCCGCTGAAAACCATCACCAACGACGATGGCTCTTACCGCGATGTAACTCCTATCTTCTGGGTATATTATCCCGATCTGAGACCCATCTTTGCTAAACACGAGGTGTACAATGGTAAAAACTTTGGCGCCCGTATGAGTTGGGAAGAGTTGTTTGAAAGCCGCATGTTCGCAAGCCGCATTATCAAATCAACTGTTAACAACCCCAATGATGAATTCATCAGATCGTACATTAAAGATCCCATCCTCGCCCTGTTAGAAGGCGACGATATGAAAGAGCGGATCTTTAACTACGAACAGGACCTTTGGTCATACTAAGACAAGAGGAAACTCAATATAACTAAAAAGGGTACCGTAATTTTACGGTGCCCTTTTTGCTTTTATACGGTAAGACCCTGTAAGACATACGCCAATCCGGGGTCTTTGCACAAACATTATATCAGGAATTTTTTAAAAATACCCAGTATTAGGTATTGTTTTGTGCTGCCTATTCACTATTTTTACAATGGTTTTTCATAGGATATTGGATTTTAAAAACGGGGCTGGATGTCTATCCGGGCCCCTTTTTCTTTTTAGCCGGTTCCGGGCATAAAAAAAGGATCCCGGAAGATGGGGACCCTTTGTGGTTTATAAGTTTCGCGAAGTAAGAACTTCTTACCTCATACTTCAGCCTCATCGGGTTTGTCAAAGTAGTTCTTAATCAAATTCGCCTTGGCAGCCCCCACAGCAGCACTCAACTCCTCGAGGCTCAATTCCTTCACCCGTTTAACCGATTTGAACTCTTTCAGCAATTGTTCTGCGGTATTCTTACCAATGCCCTTTATTTGCTCCAGTTCGTTCTTAAAAGTTCCCTGGCTACGTTTCTTCCGGTGAAAAGTTATCCCAAAACGGTGCACCTCATCGCGAATGGAGCGGATCAGTTTCAGGCTGTCGCTGTTATAAGGCAGTTTTACCGATTCCTTATCGCCCGGGAAAAAGATCTCCTCTTCATTCTTTGCCAGTCCCACCAGCGTCATTTTGCCTTGTAAACCCAGCTCATTAATGCCTTCCAGTGCGGCGCCCAATTGTCCTTTACCACCATCGATGATCACCAGCTGCGGAAATGGCTGCTCTTCCAGCTGTAACCGTTTATACCGCCGGGTAACGGCTTCTTTCATGGTGGCAAAGTCGTTGATGCCCTGCACCGTTTTTACATTGAAATGCCGGTAATCTTTTTTGCTGGGCACGCCATCTTTAAAACAAACCATGGCCGATACGGGATAACTGCCCTGAAAGTTCGAGTTATCGAAACATTCAATATGTAAGGGAACGGCAGGTAATTGCAGATCGTTTTTTATTTGCTCCAGCACCCGGTTTTTGGTAGAAGCATCCTGGCCATCGAGCTTCAGCATTTTCCGTTGCCTGATCTCCTCCTTGAAATAGTTCACATTCAATGCGGCCATATCGAGCAGCTTCTTTTTATCACCGGCTTTGGGCACGGTAACCACTATTTCCGGCTCATTGTATTCAATTTCAAAAGGAACAATGATCTCGGGGCTCAGGCTGTTGAAGGTGGAACGCAATTGTGCAATGGCAAATTCCAGCACCTCTTCAATAGGTTCATCGAGGTGGGTTTCCCATTGCGAAGTATGGGTTTGTACAATGGTGCCGTTCTGCATCATCAGGTAGGTGACATAGGCAATGTCCCCGTCGCGTAAGATCGAAAACACATCTGCATTGCCCAGGTGCCGGCTCACGATCACGGAACGGGCGTCGTATTCTTCAAGGTGTTCAATTTTCTTGTGCAGGATCTGGGCTTTTTCAAACGCCAGGCTCTCTGCTGCTTCCCGCATTTCTTTTTTGAAATGATTGATCACGGGACCCAGGTTGCCTTTCAGCACGGCCCGTAACTGCTGCAGGCCTTCCCCATAATCTTCCTCGGTTTGGTGGCTTTCGCACGGGCCCTTGCAATTGCCCAGGTGGTATTCCAGACAAACTTTGAACTTTCCCTTTTTTATATTGGCGGGGGTAAGGTTTAATTTACAGGTGCGCAATTGAATGTTGGCCTTTACAAAATCCAGCAGCTCGCGCACTTTGGCTACCGAAGTAAAGGGGCCCAGGTATTCTGAACCGTCGTTTATTTTACGGCGGGTAAGAAAAACACGGGGGAAGTTCTCTTTTTTGATGACAATGTAGGGATAGGTCTTGTCGTCTTTCAGGTTGATGTTAAAACGCGGCTGAAACTGTTTTATAAGCGAGTTCTCCAGCAGGAAGGCATCTTGCTCACTGGGTACAATAGTGAACTCTATGCGTCTTATACGCTGAACCAGCTCATGGGTTTTATAAGAGGTGAACGTTTTGGAAAAATAAGAGCTCACCCGTTTGCGGAGGTTCTTTGCCTTACCTACGTAAAGCAGGGTATCCCCCGAATCGTAATATTTGTAAATACCGGGGTCAACCGGTAAAGTAGGCGCTATTTGTTGAAATTCCTGTGCTGTCATGTTGTTGTTTCCTTAATCGGCAAAATACTGGGGGTCCCAGATCACCTTTTCCATAGAAGTAACAGCCGGCCCGTTCTTTGGTTGACGAATGGTAATCACATAAAAGTACTCCATCATTTTCCAGGTAAGTTTCTGATCAATAGCGGTATCGCCGCTGTTGAAGGACCGTTCCATATAAACACGTTTCACCTGGTCGGTGGCCAGACTGGGCCGCAGGTATACCATTACGCTCCGCAGTGAACCGGCGGGTTCTTTGGCTGTATAAATGAAATTCAGCATTTCAGTGGTTTCATCCATCAGCGAATGTTCGGTAAAATGGTCGTGGAAGGTGGCAGAATCCAGTTCCGGAAAAATGAACTGACTGGCAAGCCGGTGAAACTCCGCTGGTTGAATATAGGCTGAGTCTTTCTTACCCCCGGTATCCTTTTTTTTCAGAATGCCGCCGGCAAACGAATCTACCTTGACAATATCGCTTTTTATAAAATCTGCTACGGGTAAATAAGTGGGGGATTCCAGTGAGTCCTGGGCCGATTGCGTATCACCTGCAGGTTGTTGGGGTTTGTGTTTACAGGCTACGGCCAGTAATAACAGGGCCGGTAGTAATAGATTTATCCGCTTCATCGGGTAAAAATATGAAAGGTCTTTCGAAAAAGATGATCACGATTTGATTGTAAAGCAGGGGAGCGTGAGGAAATGAAGTAAGATGTAAGAAATAGGATGTACGAAGCTCGCGAGGCTCTTACCTCTTACTTCCTATTTCCAGCCTCGTATTTAGCGGATAGTTTTGGTTACACCTATCTTGATACCATAGTCAAACAGGTTCTCGCGGATAGGATATTTTTTGACATAGCTGGAGAATAATTGATAACGGAATTGCGGTCCTACCTGCCATTTCAGGTCGCCGGTTTTATAAGAGATAAATGCTTCCGTGCTGGTATTTACATTCCATTTTCTAACCAGTGATGGTTCGGTAGCATATTTGTAATCGGCGGTAAGCAGGTAGCTGTTCCGGTTCAATAAATAGGTTGGTTGAACAGACCCGCCAATGCCCACGTGAATTTTATCGTTACCCAGCAGGTTTATTTCCAGCCCTAAAGGAACAGACAACTGGAAGTACTGGTTGTGCAGGTCTTCAGCAGCGTCGCCGCCAAAGTTGCGGTACCGGGTGTAAGTGGTGAGCTCGCCGGTAGAAATGCCCATGTTTGAATTAAAGGCAATGGTAGCGGGCACGCTTTCGGAAGAAGCGTATGCCTGAATATCGTACCGCACATAATTGAACAGTAACCCCGCTTTCAGTGTAAAGGTTTTGTTGAGTGTATACAGGATGTTTGATCCTACTTCAAAGCCAAGGGCTGGTTTGTGATTCACAAACTTTTCGGGATCGCCTTCAAAGTTTGGTGCAAAAGGCAACGTCTTCATATCTGAAGGATAGTTGCTTCCCCGCCAGGTGCGATAGTTCATTGTAGGAGCAAATGTCAACTGCCAGCCAAGCCGTTTTTGTTTGGGAACCGACAATTCATATACGGCATTATTAGCCAGCCAGCCAAGGCGTTTGTGGTCTTCTTCGGCATTATGCGTATTCTCTCCCAGTTTTGATTCGTCGATGGAGGTGGGGCTGGTTAAAGCAGTTTGTGCCGGCACCTGGAAAGCCTGTTTGTTAAGTTCAGGTTCTACAGCTTCGGCCGCCATGTGTTCTGCCTGCCACAGTTTTTTAACTGGTTTGGCATTCAGGTCATATACCGGGGTTTCATTATTAAACACCAGGTTGTGATCTTCCGGAATAGCTGTTGTTGCAGCTGCTGCTGCAGGTTGATCCATATTGACAACTACACTTGTTTTGGTTTCGTTGTTGTCAGGATTGAGTACAAATTCTCTTTGTCTGGGTGTGCTGCCGGCAGTGGTGGCATTTTGTTTGGGATTGCCAAAAGGAACTATTACTGCAGGTTTGTTATTATTTGATTCGGTAGTTGCTTCGGTTGATTTGGAAATGTTGGAGGCCGGGTTATTTTCACTTATAGCTTTGCTGTTTGCAGATGGGGTGATAAATTCAATGAAAGTATAATACCCAACAGCACCCAGAAAAAGAATCAAACTAAACCAATACCACTTTCTGTTTGAGTGTAATGAACGGTGAATACCTTTCCACACCTTATCAGAAGGATACATCTTATACTGGTCAGCTTTCTCTTTCAGCAGTTCTTCAATATCCTCATTGTAATAACCTCGCTCCATATCAATTAGTGTTTGTACGGGATGTTTTTCATAGGGTTTGGTATGTATCAGTAATGTGAGATGTCGTGGATTATCTTCCTGCTGCTACACCTAACCAATTGCTTTTTTCTTTAGGCCGCATGATGATTTTCTTTTTCACCAGTATGTCTTCAAGCATTTGTTTGGCCCGGGTATATTGCGAACGGCTGGTACTTTCTTCAATGTCCAGCATATCGGCAATTTCTTTGTGCGAATAACCTTCAATGGCATATAGGTTAAGAACCGTACGGTAACCTATGGGTAGCAGGCGGATGCATTCTACTACCTGTTTTGCCTGAACTATGGAAGGCACTGATTCTTCGCGTACCTGGATGCTGGTGGCATGAATGATATCGACGCTTTCGTTGAACTTTTTGTTCTTTTTGAGATGGTTGATACAGGTATGAACTATGATTCGCCGTATCCAACCCTCAAATGCTCCTTTGTTCTGAAAGGTGTGTATCTGTGAAAACACTTTGATAAATCCTTCCTGTAACATGTCTTCAGCATCTTCCCGGTGGTGGGCGAACCTGTAACAGACAGACAGCATTTTGGGACTATACCTGTTGTACAATTCCCGCTGGGCAGTAGTGTCGTTACGTAAACAGCCTTGTAAAATGGCGTCGTCGGTCATATAAACCGTTTGGTTGCCCTGTAATTTAGACAATTTTTCGATGTAATTGCTGCGCTATTCATAAAAAATTAACCAATCCGTACTTCCTTTTTAAGGTGTCAAAAACCGGTTTGGGCGGGCGTTTAAATCGCTTATTATTTAGATTGCCATGACTTTCATCTCTTTAGCCTAACCCGGTGGCGTAAGTTTTGCTGCATTTTTAAAATAACAACATAACCCTGCCTGTATCTTAAGACAACTTCATGAAACCGGCCTGCCAATCGAGTAATATATTCTACAAGACATCTTAAAACATGCGATCATGGCCAATTTAGAGGAAGTAACCCAGTCCGGATCCCCTGCTATTGAAATACACGATGGGGACGGGCATGGGGAACATGCCAAACAGTCGTTTTGGAGTCATTATGTTTTCAGCCAGGACCATAAAATGATTGCCCGCCAGTTCCTGATCACAGGAATGATCTGGGCCATCATTGGAGCTGGTTTCTCCGTTCTGTTCCGGATCCAATTGGGGTATCCCAACGAAAGGTTTCCTATTTTGGAAGACCTGCTGGGGCACTGGGGGCAGGGCGGACAAATAAACCACGAATTCTATTATTCGCTGGTTACCATGCACGGTACCATTATGATCTTTTTTGTGCTGACTGCTGGTCTTAGCGGCACCTTTGCCAACTTTTTAATACCCCTGCAATGCGGGGCCCGCGACATGGCTTCGCCCATGTTGAACATGCTTTCTTACTGGTTCTTTTTGGCCGCCAGCATTGTCATGTTCTCATCCCTGTTTTTGGAAAGCGGTCCGGCCAGTGGGGGATGGACGGCCTACCCGCCGTTAAGCGCGCTGGGGGACGCCATGCCCGGTTCGCGGGCGGGTGTTGATTACTGGCTAATATCGCTGGCTTTGTTTGTGGTAAGCACCCTGCTGGGCGGCATCAACTATATTTCAACCATATTAAACCTACGCACCAAAGGCATGACCATGACGCGATTGCCTTTAACCATCTGGGCCCTGTTCTTTACTGCCTGTCTGGGATTACTGTCTTTCCCGGTATTGCTTTCAGGTTTCATTCTGTTGCTGTTCGACCGCCATGCAGGTACCAGTTTTTACCTCAGCGATATATATATAAGCAGTATTGGCAAAGCCCTGCCCCATGAAGGCGGTAGCGCTATTCTATACCAGCACCTGTTCTGGTTCCTGGGCCACCCGGAAGTATACATTGTGATACTACCAGCCATGGGTATTGCATCGGAAGTGATCAGCGTCAATTCCCGCAAACCCATCTTTGGATACACGGCCATGGTTGGTTCGTTGTTTGCCATCGCCATCTTATCGTTCCTGGTATGGGCGCATCATATGTTTGTAACGGGCATGAATCCTTTTCTGGGTTCAGTGTTCGTATTATTGACGTTGTTGATAGCCATTCCCTCGGCTATTAAAGTATTTAACTGGCTTACCACGCTGTGGCGGGGTAATATTCGTTTTACGCCGGGCATGTTATTCGCCATCGGTTTTGTAAGCGTATTTATTTCGGGCGGACTTACCGGCATCTGGCTGGGCAATTCAACCATCGATATACAATTGCACGACACGTATTTCATCATTGCACACTTTCACCTGGTAATGGGCGTGGCGGCCATGTTTGGCATGTTTTCCGGCATTTATCACTGGTTCCCTAAAATGTATGGCCGGTATATGAATACCACACTTGGTAATATTCATTTTTGGGTAACCATGGTGGGCGCTTACTGCATTTTCTGGCCCATGCACTATGAAGGGCTGGCAGGTATGCCGCGCCGTTACCTGGATTATAGCGGCTGGGCATCGTTCAATCAGTTTGAAGACCTGAACCTGTTTATTTCGATTGCCTCCATCATTGTTTTTGCCGTGCAGCTGTTATTTGTATTTAACTTTTTCTATTCTATTTTTAAAGGAAGAACGGTAACCACTATAAACCCCTGGCAGGCTACCACCCTTGAGTGGACAACACCTATACATCCGCCACACGGTAACTGGGAGGGCGAAATACCCGAAGTACATCGCTGGGCTTATGATTATGACAGAGACGAAAGATCATTTATACCTCAAACCGAACCAGTGGGTGCGGGGGAACGACCATTTGTGGAGAGTGGAAGTGCGCTTAGAAGTTAACAGGTTGACATGTTGATAAAAGAAACCCAAAAAAGAAACAGGGTTGGTGGTTTAACACCGCCAACCCCGTTTTTTATATCGTAGGGCATTCTCTTTATCAACTATTAAATCAACACATCACCAGTCATTTCCTGAGGAATAGGTAAATGCATTGCAGTAAGGATCGTAGGCGCAATATCACCCAGTTTGCCTGGTTTAACGGTTCCTTTAAAATCAGTAGAGATAACGAATAAAGGCACCAGGTTCATGGTGTGGGCTGTATTGGGGGTGCCATCCTGGTTAATCAGGTAATCGGCATTACCATGGTCGGCAGTTAAGAAAACTGTGTAGCCATGCGCTAACGCGGCTGTTACCACGCGTTCAACACAATGGTCAACGGTTTCAACGGCTTTAATGGCGGCAGAGAAAACCCCGGTATGACCCACCATGTCGGCATTGGCAAAGTTCAAACAGATAAAATCAGCTGATTCTTTTTCAATTTCCGGAACAATGGCGTCGGTTACTTCATTAGCGCTCATTTCGGGTTTCAGATCGTAGGTAGCTACTTTGGGTGAAGGGATCATGATGCGGCGTTCCCCTTCAAAAGGCTGCTCACGGCCACCGCTGAAAAAGAAAGATACGTGGGGGTATTTTTCTGTTTCGGCTATGCGGATCTGTTTCTTGCCATTGTTGGCCAGAATTTCGCCCAACGTGTTATTCAGGTTATCGTTCTCAAATACCACGTTCACGTTTTTGAAAGTTTTATCATACTCCGTCATGGTGGTATAGTTCAGCGACAGTTTCTTCATGCCAAAATCGGGCATATCGGTTTGCGACAGTACCTCGGTGATCTCGCGGCAACGGTCGGTGCGGAAGTTAAAACAGATAACCCCATCGCCATCCTGTATAGTAGCTACCGGTTTTTGATCGGCGCCGACAATAACGGTTGGCTTAATGAATTCATCGGTAACATTGGCGGCATAGGATTGCTCGATGGCAGCCAACGCATCGGTTGCTTTTTCGCCAATACCATTAACCATGGCATCATAAGCGAGCTTTACACGTTCCCAGCGTTTGTCACGGTCCATTGCATAATAGCGGCCATCTATAGTGGCAATTTTACCTACATTTTCGCTCAGGTGGCGCTGTAAGTCGGTAACAAAACCCAGTCCGCTTTTGGGGTCGGTATCGCGGCCATCGGTGAAGGCATGTACAAATACATTGCTTACACCTTCCTGCTTACATAAAGTAATAATGGCTTTTAAATGATTGGTGTGTGAGTGTACACCACCATCACTCACCAAACCTATAAGGTGTAAAGGCTTATTATTCTCTTTGCTGTAGCGGATAGCTTTTAACAAATGCTCATTTTTAAAGAATGAACCATCACGTACAGCAACATTGATACGCTGTAATTCCTGGTACACAATACGTCCGGCCCCCAGGTTCAGGTGGCCCACTTCGCTATTTCCCATTTGTCCATCGGGTAACCCTACTAACTCACCACAGGTTGTTAAAGTGGTATTAGGATATTTTGCATACAATGAACTTACAAAAGGAGTTTTTGCATTTTGAATAGCATCTGAAGATTTAACCTTTCCAAGGCCCCAACCGTCCATTATGACTAATATAGCTTTATTATTTTGCATATAACTAGGTGATTATGTTTGGCTTGTTATTGAGAAATGCAAAGGTAAGGCAATGCTTCGGTAGTAGTAATTTTTGGCGGCATTCTTACTTTGGCATATTTTTAGCGAATTTAGCGGTGAAAAGTAAAATTTGTTCATTTATGAAAAAGTATCTGGGATTTGCGATGGTAACCATTTCGCTGGTCCTGGTGTCATTTACCCCCCTTTATTCTATCGACGACGTAGTTGCTGCTATGAAAACGGGTAATGCCAATCAACTGTCAAAGTACTTTGATAACCGGATTGATTTATCATTACCAGGTAAAAGCGATAATTACAGCAAAAGCCAGGCTGAAATGATCTTAAAAGACTTTTTTGCCACCAATACTGTAAAAAACTTCGTAGTAAAACATAAAGGGGAGCAAAATGGCTCCCAGTTCTGCATTGGACTACTGCAAACTAAAAATGGAAACTTCCGCACTAAATTCTTTATGAAGCAGAAAGGCGACCAGCAGGTTGTTCAGGAGCTTGGATTTGAAATGACGGAATAATCCTTCAACGCCGCTCGGGACCAACAGCCAACTGACAATAGCAAACGTTGCCGATTGCTTATTGCCAATTGATTACCTTTGAACTATGCTCACATTCAACGAACAGCTTCATCAATTAATTGAAGCGGCCCTGCAGGAAGATATAGGCGATGGAGATCACTCCACCTTATCGGTTATACCCGCAGATGCAAAAGGGAAAGCAGTATTAAAGGTAAAACAGGCCGGTACCATTGCCGGTATGCAGGTGGCCGAGGCCATTTTCAGGTATAAGGAACCTGGCGCCCGTTTTATTGCCTTTAAGAAAGACGGCGATTCTATGGTGCCGGGCGAAAACGCTTTTGAAGTAATTGCCGGCGTGCATACCATTCTGCAATGCGAACGCCTGGTGTTGAATTGTATGCAACGCATGAGCGGCATTGCCACCCTCACCCGTCAATATACCGACCAGTTAAAAGGATACGCCACCAAATTGCTGGATACCCGCAAAACCATCCCCGGTTTTCGACTGCTTGAAAAAGAGGCAGTACGTATTGGCGGTGGCCACAATCACCGCATGGGTTTGTATGATATGATCATGTTAAAGGATAATCACATCGATTATAGTGGTGGGTTGGAAAAAGCCATCGACCGCGCCTGGCAATATGTGCAACAGGTAAAACCCGGGTTAAAGATTGAAGTGGAAACGCGTAGCCTGGATGATGTGAAAAAGGTAGTAGCCTTTGGCAAAGTTGACCGTATTATGTTGGATAACTTTACACCCGGGCAGCTTAGCCAGGCCTTGAAAATAATAAACGGTCAATATGAAACCGAAGCCAGCGGTGGAATAACTTTGGAGAACATTACCGATTATGCAAAAACCGGCGTTGATTATGTGAGTGTGGGGGCGCTTATTCACCAGGCTGTAAGTCTTGACTTAAGTTTAAAGGCCGTGATCGTTTAAACTAACAACCCATGAGTAAAAAGAACAAACCCGATAACAAAGGATTCGTATACAGCACCGATCCCAACTTTAAGTTTGAAGAAGAGCAGCAGGGAGGGTCGAGCACCCTGCCACCCGAGCAACAAAAATTACGCATCTGGTTAAATACCCGATTACGGGCAGGTAAGGCCGTTACGCTGATCGTTGATTTTGTTGGTACAGAAGAAGACCTGGAAGACCTGGGTAAGAAACTGAAAAACTATTGCGGTACTGGCGGTTCTGCTAAAGATGGCGAGATCCTGATCCAGGGCGATCAACGCGATAAAGTGCTGCAATGGTTGTTGAAGAACGGATATAAACACAGTAAAAAGGCGGGATAAGCATATAAAATAACAAGCATGTCAGGTTGGACTATTCTTTTTGCTTTTTTAACGTTTGTAGCTTTCATTGCGCTATTGATTGGCGGAACATCCTGGGCAATGGGATTTATAAATAAAGACCGCGGTTGGACTGTGTTTGGACTGAAGGTAATGGTGGTTGCTTTATTGGCTGTTATCGTTGGCTGTGTGTTAATATGGCGATAGTAAAATATAGTAAAAAGGCGCCTTGTTTTGATGACAAGGCGCCTTTTTTATTTGGTGCTGAGGATTACTTATTGTCCTGCCGCAGAACTATACGATTTTTTATCTCCCCACATGTTCAATAATTCCAGTGAAGGTATTTTGAAATCACCACTTAAACTCACGTACAGGCCTATTACGTCCTGTTGGTTCAGTGGATAGTTATCGATGCTTTCAAAGCGAACGTTGTACTGGTTCACCAGGTTCGTATAAACCGAGCCGGTAGGCCATACCTGGGTACCCCGGTTGCTGATGTTGATGAGGTTGAATTTAACCCCGGCATGACGCTGACATTTTTTAGCGATCACATCAGGTTGCTCATTGCTTTCGATGAACATATCGACACCAATGATCTTTTCATTCTCTACTTCTTTTGTAACCAGCATGGTGTTTCTTTCCAGCTTTAAAGGAGTAGGCGTACCTGGTTTATTAGGGATCAATTGTTTGGCATTTAACTCAGGTGTTTTACCGAAGTTGCTGATGATGGCATCGGCAAACTCTGTGGTATTGAGGCTGGGTTTGCTTTTATCGCCGAAATCTCCTGTGTGTACACCTTGTTCAAGCGTATATAACAGTGCGTTTTCAATAACCGCTGCATTTTCTGTAAGACCCAGGTGACGCAGCATAGCGAAACCGCTTAACAACAGTGCTGTAGGGTTGGCAATGTTCTTACCGGCAATATCAGGTGCTGTACCATGCACGGCTTCGAAAATGCAAATGTGGTCACCAATGTTGGCGCTGGGTGCAAATCCCAAACCACCCACTAAACCAGCACACAGGTCAGATACGATATCTCCCTGCAGGTTGGTCAATACCACTACATCAAATGTATCGGGACGGGTAACCAGTTTCATACACAGGTCATCAACGATCACATCATCAGCTTTCAGATCAGGATATTCTTTGGCTACTTCATAAAAGCAGTCGAGGAACAAACCGTCGGTGATCTTCATGATGTTGGCCTTGTGGCTGCAAGTAATGCGGCGGGCCTTTTTCTGGCGGGCCATTTCAAATGCATACCGAATAACCTGTAAGCTACCGGGGCGCGTGATAAAACGGCGGCTCAATGCTACGTCCTGCGTAAGCATGTGCTCAACGCCACCATAAGTATCTTCAATATTTTCGCGAACAACTGTAATATCGATGGGAATGCCGGCTTTGGAGAAAACGGTATCAACGCCGTGCAGGGTTTGAAAAACGCGTTTGTTGGCGTAGGTGTTCCAGGTTTTACGGGCAGTAACGTTTACGCTTTTTACACCTTTGCCCTTGGGGGTTTCCATGGGCCCTTTGAACAATACGCCCAGGCGCTCGATGGTTTGCTGGGCTTCGGGCGTCATGCCGTTTGAAAAACCTTTGTCGAATACCCATTTACCCATGTCTACTATTTCGTATTCCAGGGGAACTTTATTGGCGTCGAAAATTTTTAAAACGGCACTCATAATCTCGGGTCCTATGCCGTCGCCTTTGGCCACTGCAATTTTCATATGTATATAGTTTTTGTTTTTAAAGCCACATACAACCGGTCACCAACCTGTTTTTAGAGTTATCTGTTTATCAATGAATAAGTTATGGTGAAGGAAGCATGTTAAGATGTTTAATGTTGGTCGATGTGAATAAATCCGGAGGCAAAATTAGCTATTCCCAACACAATTCATATTAAAACGTGAATAATTGCTATGGCGCGCTTTTATTTTTGACTATCTTTAAATTCCAAACTTGTTAGCGTAATGGTCTCAAAGATTTCCGAAGGAATTGAAATAAGTGTCGAAACGTTCTATCAACCCGATTATTCCAACCCTGTATCGGGTGAATATATGTTTGCCTATCGGATCACCATCGAGAATCACAATAACTATCCAGTTAAATTACATCGCCGCCACTGGTATATTATCGACAGCAATGGTACCAACCGGGAAGTAGAAGGCGAGGGAGTAGTAGGGGTTCAACCCACCCTGCAGCCTGGTGAGCGGTATCAATATGTGAGTGGTTGTAACCTGCGCAGTGAAATGGGAAAAATGCATGGCACCTATCTCATGGAGAATTTATTGAATAAAACATCATTCGATGTAAACATCCCGGTGTTTGAGATGATAGTGCCGTTTAAGATGAATTAGGGCGCAAGCGCAGTTGACCAGTTGACGAGTTAACCAGTTGACCAGGTCATTCAATTTCAAGATTAACGATTCAATTGTAAATAACTTATAAAAGGAAAGGCTCCCCGAAATTTCGGGGAGCCTTTCCTTTTATATTGTAGTCTTAACTTGTTAACTCGTCAACTGGTTAACTCGTCAACTTATTGAGCTTCCACGTGCATCATCTTCTTCAGTAGTTTGGTAAGGAAGAACAGGATCAGTGAGGCAACACCGGCCATGCCCACAAACAACATGAAGAAATCGTACAGGTTGGTCATGTGATAACCCATGAAGTTGGTGGTTTTACCTGCTTCAGGGTACAGGGCACTCAACACACCGGCTAATTTATTCGCAGCCGCATTGGCTAAAAACCACACGGCCATTAATAAAGACGCAAATTTGAAAGGCGCCAGTTTATTCACCAGCGATAAACCGATGGGTGATAAACACAGTTCACCCCAGGTATGCAGGGCATACATGCCGGTTAACCAGATCATGCTCACCTTTATACCGGGTTGTACATCCTTTACGCCAAAGGCTATCCATAAATAACCAATGGCCAGCAATCCAAGACCCATAGCCATTTTGAAGGGGGAAGTGGGCTCGCGTTTGCCCAGCTTCAACCATAACCAGGCGAAAACAGGAGCAAACAATACCACAAACACCGAGTTCAGCGATTGGAACCAACTGGCCGGAACGGTAAAAAAGCCCAAATCGCGTTGGGTTTGTTCTTCTGCAAAGAAAGTAAGCGAAGCGCCGGCCTGTTCAAATGCCGACCAGAAGAAGATCACAAAAAAGGCAACTATAAAAATAACGCCAATACGCTGGCGCTCCATATTGTTCAATGATTTGTCGGAGAAAATAAGGAATGCAATGAAGATCACACTGGCTATCAACAGGTAGGTAAGGTAGCTGACCACATTGGCATCGATGTACAACATGCCGATCAATAATGCAGAATAGAATATCAGTCCGGCAACAATATATACGGGGTTACTGAATTTTTTAGGCGAATCGGCTGGTACATTGCCCAATGGTACTCCTTCGGGCGATTTAACGTACTTGGCCTGGAAGGCTCTTTGAACCACTACGCTCAACAACATGCCGATACCTGCTACCAGGAATGCCCATTTAAAATCTGCAGGGTTGCCGGTATCGCCAACCAGTCCACAAATAAAGGGCCCGATGGCGCCGCCTACGTTAATACCCATATAAAAGATGGTATAGGCCGCATCGCTTCTCCGGTCGCCTTTGGGATACAGCTGGCCTACCATGGAAGAGATATTGGGTTTGAAAAAGCCATTACCGGCAATCATTAAACCCAGGCCGGTAAAGAAAAGAACAGCAGAAATATCGGGAGCAGACTTATATAAAGAAGCGCAGAAAAACAAAACGAATTCACCAAGGGCCATTACCAAACCGCCAAGAATAATGGAACGTTTATTGCCCCAATACCGGTCGGAAATATATCCGCCAACCAGGGGCGTTAAGTAAACAAGACTGGTATAGCTGCCATACAGGTTACTGGCAAAAGCCTTATCGAACAGCAGTGCTTTGGTCATGAACAATACCAGTATGGCCCGCATGCCATAGTAGTTATATCGTTCCCACATTTCGGTGGCAAATAAGACATACAACCCTTTCGGGTGGCCTTTAGCGGCTTTGGCAGCGGGTTGGGCTGCCTCGGGGTTAAGAGTGGCGGTTTGCGACATGTAGTTTTTGTTTTTAAAAAATCAAGCAATACGTTGGAGCAGTATTTAACGGCCCAAAATAGTGATTAATTAAATACCGCAAATACAGGCAGGGCATATTGTTAAGCCAATTATCAGCATTTTAATGCTTTTCCACTAGTTGAATGTGTCCGGAAGGCATATTTGGGGGTTTAAATCCTGCCAATCAATTCGTTACAGGGGGTAAGGAGCCCTCATTAATTAAAATTCATTAATCCCCCCCGAATGCCGAAATTCGCCGCGGCAAAAACTACTTCACTTATTTATCATGAATATTTTACTATTAGGCTCTGGTGGCCGGGAACATGCCCTGGCCTGGAAACTCGCACAAAGTAAACAATGTGATCAGTTATTTATTGCGCCCGGAAATGCCGGCACGTCGCAATATGGCACCAACGTTAATCTCTCGATTACCGATTTTGATGCCATAAAGCAATTTGTGCTGAGCAATAACATCACCCTGCTGGTGGTTGGTCCGGAAGAACCGCTGGTGAAAGGCGTTACCGATTTCTTTAGAAAAGACGAGCAACTGAAACAGGTGGTGGTTATCGGTCCCTCACAATATGGGGCACAACTGGAAGGCAGTAAGGCCTTTGCAAAGAAATTCATGATGCGCCATGGCATCCCCACCGCGGCTTACCGCGAGTTTGATGAAAGCAATTACGCGGAAGGCATTCCCTATTTACAGCAACATGCCCTGCCCATTGTTTTAAAAGCCGATGGCCTGGCAGCAGGTAAAGGTGTACTCATTTGCCAGTCGCACATGGAAGCTATTGCTGAATACGAGCTGATGTTGCAACACAGCAAGTTTGGCGAGGCCAGCAAAAAAGTGGTGGTGGAAGCCTTTTTAGACGGCATAGAACTGAGTGTTTTTGCTTTAACCGATGGCAAGGACTATGTGTTACTGCCTGAGGCCAAAGATTATAAAAGGATCGGCGTGGGAGATACCGGTTTGAACACCGGTGGAATGGGGGCCGTAAGCCCGGTGCCCTTTGCCGATGAAACCTTTATGAAAAAGGTGGTAGACCAGGTGATAAAACCAACCGTTCGCGGTCTTGAACAGGAAGCGATCGATTATAAAGGATTTGTGTTTTTCGGCCTCATTAAAGTAGGCGATGAACCCTATGTTATTGAGTACAACTGCCGTATGGGTGACCCCGAAACCGAAGTGGTGATGCCCCGCCTTAAAACCGATCTGGTTGAGTTGTTTATGGCAACCGATAAAGGTACCCTCAGCACTATAAAAATTGAACAGGACAGCCGGTATGCCTGCACAGTGATGGCAGTAAGCGGCGGTTACCCCGGTAATTACGAAAAAGGATTTGAGATCAGCGGATTAAATAAAGAAGTTCCGGCCGACAGCCTGGTTTTTCATGCAGGTACTTCGCTGAAAGATGGTAAGGTGGTAACCAGTGGCGGCAGGGTAATTACTGTTACCTCTTATGGCAATACAGTAAGTGCAGCTGTTGCCAGATCGAAGGAAACCCTGCAGCAGCTTTCGTTCGAGGGGATGTATTACCGCCAGGATATCGGTTTCGAATTCGAGTAAAAGCTTTTGAGAAAATACGCTCTACATGGAACAACAAAAACAAGTACACTACAGTGATTATCTGCAATTAGACAAGATCCTGAATGCGCAAACCCTGGAAAGTGACTTATTGAAACAACATGCCCATGATGAAATGTTGTTTATTGTCATTCACCAGGCTTATGAACTTTGGTTCAAACAATTGTTATTTGAGATAGATTCGGTAGCGGCCATTATGCAAAAGCCGGCTGTTAACGACAATTCTCCCGAACTGCAAACCGTGGTTCACCGGTTAAACCGGATGGTAACCATTTTGAAGGTGCTGGTGCATCAGATAGACATTATGGAAACCATGACGCCGATGGATTTTCTCGATTTCCGGGATATGCTTCGGCCGGCATCGGGTTTCCAAAGCTGGCAGTTCAAACTGGTAGAAGCCAAGCTGGGCCTGAAATACCAGCAACGCCATGGCCAGGAATATTACATTTCGCAATTGCGGCAGCAACAGATAGACCTCATAAAACAAACAGAAAAAGAAAGATCGGTTATAGAGCTGCTCAATGCCTGGCTGGAACGCATGCCCTTTTTTGATGAGGTTGATAACTGGACTAACTATAAAAGCGTAGCAAGCCCTCTTCCTGCTTCCCCAAATAGGGGAGGAGAAAACAGGTCCGTGCCTTTCTGGGTTGATTACCGCTACATTTATGCCAGTGGTTTGGCTGAAGCGGAGCAAAACAACATACAGTTTTTTGATGCCGTATTTTCGGATGAATCCGCTTCTGCCGAAAGACAGTTATCCCCAAAAGCTTGTAGGGCCGCGCTTTTCATCATGTTATACCGCGGGTATCCCATACTGCAACTGCCTTTCCAGTTGCTGAATGGCCTGCTGGAAATAGACGAGCAGTTGAGTACCTGGCGCTACCGGCATATGAGCATGGTGCAGCGGATGATTGGTACTCGTATTGGAACCGGCGGCAGCACCGGCCGCGACTATCTGAAAGGAGCATTGGACAAGCATTACATTTTCGCAGAAATAAGCCGGCTTACCAGCTTTTTGATAGAAAGAAGGAAGCTGCCGGTTTTAAGCCATGAGATGGAGCAACGACTTGGCTTTGTAGGGTAAAATATTACACCGGTTACCGGTTGCCGAAACAGGCGACCGGTAACAATTCCCTTCCCGTGCAGGTAATTCTACGCACAATCCGTGTATGTCATTTATACGGAAAACAATCCCCAAACAACAGGCGATTTTTATTCATGTGAAGCAGGTCACCGGGCGAAAAGCAGGTTATAAAACAATTTAAACAATAAGCAACAATTAACGTTTCAGTATAACGTTAGTTCAATGACTAAAACCTGCGATTTTTGTACCTCAAAAAGGCACTTTAAATGCAGGTTAAGATATAATCCAGAATAGCAATACACAGCCTTCCGCGCCGGAACTGTAGCGGAAAGCAGCAGAACGATATGCGAATTTTGTACCAGAAAAAAAATACTTGATCCAGCAAAGGTTGTGCTTTGTTAATTCGAATTATTTGCTTCAATTTTGCATGCATTACATTCAATCCAAAATCTGACCTTCTAAATGGGCTTATTCAACTTTTTCACCCAGGAGATTGCCATCGATCTGGGCACTGCCAATACCCTAATCATACACAATGACGAAGTAGTGGTGAATGAACCGAGTATAGTAGCGCTGGACCGTAATAATCCAAAAACGGTTCTTGCAGTAGGGAAACGGGCTTTGATGATGCATGAAAAGACCCATGAGAGCATCCGCACCGTTCGTCCCCTCAAGGACGGTGTAATTGCCGACTTTAACGCTGCAGAATTAATGATCCGGGAGATGATCAAAATGATCTATCCTAAAAAGCCATTATTCCCCCCAAGCTGGAGAATGATGATATGTATCCCTTCGAGCATTACCGAAGTGGAAAAAAGAGCGGTACGCGACAGTGCCGAGCAGGCAGGTGCCAAAGAGGTGTACCTGTTGCACGAGCCCATGGCAGCAGCCCTGGGTATTGGCATTGATGTAGAAGAGCCTGTTGGTAACATGATCATCGATATTGGTGGTGGTACCACTGGTATTACTGTAATAGCCCTGGCAGGTATCGTATGCGACCAGAGTATCCGTATTGCAGGTGATGAATTCACCGCCGACATTATGGAAGCCCTGCGCCGCTACCACAGCTTGCTGATTGGTGAGCGTACTGCCGAACAGATCAAGATCAACATTGGAGCGGCCATGAAAGATTTGGACAATCCACCAGATGATATTCCAGTAAACGGTCGTGACCTGGTAACCGGTATCCCTAAACAGATCATGGTTAGCTACCAGGAAATTGCCGAAGCACTCGATAAAAGCATCTTTAAAATTGAAGAGGCGATCCTCAAGGCGCTTGAAATGACCCCACCCGAATTGGCTGCCGATATTTACAGACGCGGTTTATACCTCACCGGCGGCGGAGCACTGCTGCGTGGTTTGGATAAACGCCTGAGCCAGAAAATTAAATTGCCTGTGCACGTGGCTGATGATCCATTAAAGAGCGTAGTACGTGGAACCGGCCTGGCACTGAAGAATTATGACCGCTATCCATTTGTGATGCGTTAAGGTTTTAAATATTAAATAAAGTTTGGCACTGTTTTTCAGGCAAATGGGCCGGTATTTGTAATTTTTCAAAATAAAAACCGCAGGTGCGTAATATATTTCTCTTCATCAGGAGGTACTTCAATTTTGTATTCTTCGTGGTGCTGCAGATTGCGGCCCTGTATATTCTATTTCATTACAACAAGTTCCATGAAGCGGTTTTTTCTGGCGTAGCCAATGAATTAACCGGTAACATAGGTGGCAAATACAGCAACATCACTTATTATTTCCACCTGAAATCAACCAACGACCAGTTGGCCAAAGAAAATGAAGAACTGCGTAATAAGCTGTTAACCAATTTCGAACGGCCCGATACGTCGCAAAAACTGGTTCAGGATACCGTTCCTTACGATACCCTGGGGCATTTTCGGAAATACTTTTACCGCAGCGCCCGGGTTGTAAACAACTCGGTTAGTTTGCCCAATAATACTTTTACTATCAACCGGGGCGAAAATGAGGGCGTCCATAAAAACATGGGTGTTATCAGCCCCAATGGCGTGGCCGGTGTGGTGATCAATACGAGCAACAACTATGCAGTGGTAATGAGTTTATTACACCGCCAAACCAAGATCAGCGCCAGCCTCAAGAAAACCGGTGAAACCGGTAAAGTACTTTGGGATGGCAACAGCCCTTTATATATTACCCTGAAGGACATTCCCAAGAGTGCCCAGGTAGTAAAAGGCGACTCTGTAGTAACCAGCCCTTACGCCTCCCATTTCCCTCCTGGTATTTTGATTGGCACAGTGATGGATATAGTAGACGACAAAACCAGCAGCTTTTATACATTACGGTTAAAACCTGGTACCAACTTTTTTAATGTGCAGTATGTGATGGTGGTAGAAAATATCCTGAAAGACGAACAGGCCAAACTGGAAGAAGAAACTAATAAAATAAACCAATGAGTGATCTGGTACGTAATACCGTCCGATTTGTATTGTTTATACTGGTGCAGTATTATGTATTGTTTCAAATACGGCCGCTACACCAGTTTGTAGTGCCATATGTATATTACCTGTATGTGCTGTGGCTGCCATTCAGTATGGGCCGCATGACTTTGATGTTCGTAAGTTTTGTATTTGGTTTAACCCTCGACTATTTTACCCAAACCCCCGGTTTACATGCCGCCGCCTGTACATTGCTGGCTTATGTGCGTGGTTTTGTAGTGAATATCCTGATTCCGCAGGAAGGCGCCGAGCAGAACTATAAATCACCTTCGCCTGTTAGTATGGGGTGGGCCCCGTATGCAGTATATGTACTGGTTTTAACACTGGTACATCACATATATCTGGTTTTTCTGGAATGGCTGCAGTTTGGTTCGTTCCTGTTTTTCCTGGGAAAAGTACTGGCAACAACTGGTATCAGTTTAATGTTGGTGCTCATAACCGAGCTGTTGTTCTTCAGAAAAGAAAAATTCAGAACCAATACTGCATAGGAAATTAGAAATGTGAAATGAAGTATAAGAAATGAAAAAGGTGATAATCAGCCTTTTCGTAATTATACTACAGCACACAAAAAGAATTAACTTCGCTTCTATAAATTATTCAATTTTTATTTGGTAACTAGTACTGTAATGTACTTTAAGTCCTATGTCTGTATTTAACCAGTCAAGAAGTAACATAATACGCCTGATATTTCTCGGACTCTTTCTCATTATCATAGCTCAGTTATTCAACCTTCAGGTAATTCAGGGCAAATACAAAGTATTGGCCATGGAGAACGCGGTATTTGCCAAAGTAAAATATCCCGACCGGGGTATCATTTACGACCGTAAGAACCGGCCTATTTTGAATAACACCATCATGTACGACCTGGTGGTAGTACCTAATGAGGCAAAGAAAACCGATACGTTCGGGCTTTGTGAAATTCTGGGTATCGATACCGCAGAATACAACAAACGTATTATAGAGGCACGTTTCAAAAACGGGCCTTACCGGCCTTCCATTTTTGAGGATCTGCTGGAACCGCAATTACAGGCGCGGCTGGATGAGAACATCTGGAAGTTTCCCGGTTTTGCATTGGTGGAACGTCCGGTGCGGGTATACCCGTTCAACGCGGCTGCGCATATAATGGGTTACATTGGCGAAGCCGATTCAAACATCATCAAACGCTCTGGCGGGTTTTACCACATGGGTGACTATGTGGGCCGAAACGGCCTCGAAGCCTATTATGAAAGAGTGCTGATGGGACAGCGTGGGGTAGAGTTCTTACTGAAGGATAATAAAAACCGGCTGGTAGGTAACTATGAAAAAGGCCGCTACGATACACCTGCTGTTCGTGGCCGTAACCTGCATACGTATATCGATATTGAACTGCAACAGTTGGCCGAAAAACTGATCAATGGTAAATTAGGAGCAGTAGTTGCCCTGGACCCCAAAACCGGCGGCATACTGGCCATGGCCTCTGGCCCCAACTATGACCCCAATACGTTAACAGGTCCCAATAAACAAAAGAACTACAGCCGCATGGTGCTGGATGTAAAGTCGCCGCTCCTGAATCGTGCTATTCAGGGTTTCTATCCGCCGGGCTCTACTTACAAACCATTGGGTGCATTGATAGGATTGGATGAAGGCGTAATTAATCAAAACAGCGGCATAAGTTGTACCGGGGCTTATTATGGCTGTAATAAAGTAGTTCACTGTCTGGAACATTGGGCTGGTCACTCGGCCAACCTGCGTTTATCCATCGCCCACTCCTGTAACTCGTTCTTTTCTGATGTGTTCAGAAAAACAATCGATAATCCTGAATACCGCAGTGCGCGTACGGGCATGGTTAAATGGACGGAGTACATGAATAAGTTTGGATTGGGGCACCGGATAGGTGTTGACCTGCCAAGTGAAATTGGCGGCAATGTGCCCGATACCACGCAATACGATAAAGAATACCGCCGCTCCTGGAACTCCTGTACCATGGTTACCATTGGTATTGGCCAGGATAAATTAACAGCCACTCCTTTACAAATGGCCAATGCCATGGCCATTGTTGCCAATAAAGGGTATTACTACATTCCGCATTTTGTAAAGAATTTCGAGAATGAGACTGAACAGGATACGGCAATGAAGAAATACCGGGTTAAGCATGAGGTGCTGACCCACATTCCCAATGATGTATACGACATTGTACAGGAAGGTATGCAGGATGTGGTTGAACACGGTACCGCACAGGTAGCCCGCATCCCCGGCATTAATATGTGTGCTAAAACCGGTACTGCCGAAAATAAAACGGTTCTGGATGGCAGAGTGATCCAGTTAAAAGATAACTCCATGTTCGTTTGTTTTGCACCACGCGAAGACCCCAAGATCTGTGTAGCGGTTGTAGTGCAGAACGCTGGTTATGGAGCCACCTGGGCGGCGCCTATTGCGTCATTGGTGGTTGAAAAATATTTAACCGATTCTATCAGGGCGGAAAGACTGCCTGAAATAAAACGCATTTCAGAAGCCAATATCATTCCTGATTATTTTGAGCGGTTACAATTTAAAACCGATTCATTACGGGCCCGCAAATGGTTCGATTTAACAAAGGACAGCAATTACATTAGAAAGTATGTGCCCCGGCAACGTATTACCACCAGCGCCAAAAAGCAAACACCGCCGCCTGCGGCGCCTGTGGTTATGAAGCCGGCAAAGGATGTGATGATCAATGAGAATTTATATGCTAAACGATCAACGACCGATAAAAGAAATCCATGAACAACCAGCGTAATCCTACCATATCGAAAGGGGTCGATTCAACCCTTATCTGGCTGTATTTACTCCTGGTTGCGATCGGGTTAATGAGTATTTTCTCAGTAACCTATCACGAAGGGGATGAAGTAGTGAAAAGCTTCCTGAATTTTAAAACGAATTACAGCAAGCAGCTCATCTTCTTTGCGGTGTCATTATTGATCGGGTTATTTATTCTGCTAACAGATAGTAAATTCTTTACCGCCACGGCCAATATCTGGTATGCATTCGGCATACTGTTATTGTTGCTGGTGTTTCCTTTCCACACCAATATTAAAGGAACAGAGTCTATCATTAAGCTGGGCGGGTTTAACTTACAACCGGCCGAGTTGTGTAAAGTGTTTGTGTGTTTGGCACTGGCCAAATACCTGTCGCGGGTAGAAACTGACTTTAGTAAAACCCGCTCACACCTGATGGCGGCGGGTATTGTTTGTTTACCGCTTTTAATAACCATTGCACAAAAGGAAACGGGTTTGGCGCTGGTGTTCCTGGCTTTCTTCCTGGTGATGTTCCGCGAAGGTTTGCCCGCCGGTTACCTGATCATTGGTTTTTCACTGGCTGTACTGGTGGTGGCCACCCTGCTTATAGATAAAGATATCCTGGCAATCATTTTAACGGTTGTAGCCGTTATTGCCATTTATTTTGGCTGGCGTTTTACGCGTCAGCGCCGCGAGCTCATCATTATCGTAAGTATAATATGGGTCACCTGCGTGGGCGTGCAGCGGTTTGCCGTACCTTTTATATTTACACACGTATTACAGAAACACCAGGTTGAACGTATCTTCTCCCTGATAGGCCGGGAAAACCCATACGCGGTATTGAATACCGTAGAAGGGGATGAACCGGTGGCTACTAAAAAGGATACCGACTACAACGTACGGCAAAGTAAAATTGCCATTGGTTCCGGAGGTTTTGTTGGCCGGGGTTTTTTGAAAGGCACCCAAACCCGGTTCGACTTTGTACCGGAACAAAGCACCGACTTTATTTTCTGTACCATTGGGGAAGGTTTTGGCTTTTTGGGTAGTTTGGCGGTACTGGGTATTTACATCTTTTTATTATTACGGATAGTAAATATTGCCGAACGACAACGAAGTGTGTTCAGCCGTTGTTATGCTTATGGAGTGGCCTCTGTATTCTTTTTTCATATTGCCATCAATATTTGTATGACCATTGGTCTGGCCCCGGTGATAGGTATTCCATTGCCTTTTGTAAGCTATGGAGGAACCTCGCTGATCTCATTCAGCACCATGCTGTTTATATTGGTGCGGCTTGATGCTGACAGACAAATGGTGTTGAGATAACGATATCTTGCCTTAACAATAAAAGATCATGAAAGTTATACCCCTGAGTGAAGGCACCTTTACGATAGATAAAACAAAACTGTTTGTTCCCTTCGATGCCGAGAAAGATGATCTGCAGGAACGGCCGGTTGGAAGTTTGCTGGTAGAAATTCAACCTTTTGTAGTGATTACTTCAGAAGATGTATTGCTGTTGGATACCGGTTTGGGTTTTACCAATGAAGATGGCCGGTTACAATTGCATCAAAACTTAATGGACAATGGCATCAACCCTGGTGAAATAACCAAAGTATTGATGTCGCATTTGCATAAGGACCATGCCGGTGGTATGGCCATTGGTACTGGTTCAGCCAGAACCCTCAGCTTTCCCCAGGCGAAATATTATATACAGAAACAGGAAATGGAATATGTATATGAGAAGGGATTTCCTTCTTATATGCCCGATGAGCTGGATTGTTTAAAAGAGGCGCCAAATGTAGAATGGCTCGATGGCAATGGCGTGATAGATGGGTACATCAAATACGAAATCACCGGCGCTCACAGTAAATACCACCAGGTATACTGGATCGTAGACGGCGGTGAAACTGTTTTCTTTGGCGGCGATGATGCCCCTCAGCTGCAGCAGATGCGCAGCCGCTTTGTGGCCAAGTATGATTTTGATGGTAAAAAAGCCATGGAATTACGCCAGCAATGGTGGCAGAAAGGCGAGCAGGAAAAATGGAAGTTCCTGTTCTATCATGATGTGAAGAACCCTACGTGGGAGTTTTAATAAAAAAGGCCTGCCCTTGAAAGGACCGGCCATTGCTAACCTATGAAAAACACCTAGTTTAATCAGTTTCCGCGGAAAGGTCTTCGGTTATCCATTTTCTGCATGCGGCGTTCGAGCAGCTCTTTTTGCAGTACGGTCCCGAATTCTTTCTCTGCTTTAAAAAATGTATTTACTTTTTCAGAAGAAAGGGCTTTACCAAATTCCCCATTGTACTTCTTACGAATATTCAATAACTTTTCTTCAGTAGGAATTTCTCCTTCTTTGTTTTGACGGGCGTCGATCCTGGTTTTTCTTATTTCCCCCATGTACTCGTTGTAGATGGGCCAGAACTTTTGCGCTTCATCTGTGCTCAGGTTTAATTTCTTAGTGAGGTAGGCGATCTTCAGTGCTTCAATCCGGCTGCCGTTGCCTCGTTGCCCGTTATCAGGATCTTCCTGGGCAAGGGAAACCGCCGAGATACCCAACGCCATCACTATTATGAGTATAATTTTTTTCATGAGTTTAATTCGTTTGAATGTCTTTTACAGTGCTGTACTTTTCAAGGTACTGTTGCAGGTCTTCATCCGATACATCAGCCAGCAGATCTTTCATATCACTGGCAGTTAAATCACCGGTATTGGCGGCCAATGCAGTTTCTGCCGGAGCGGGTGTCAGGTTCTCCAGGTAATTCTCCAGGTTATCATCACTGATGCTATCGAGGTCTGTTGAAGCAAGAACGACTTCATTACCACCTTCCACTACTTTAGGCCCTTTATTCAAATACAACACTCCTGCGGTAACAATAAGCCCTGCTACTACTGCGGCTGCCGCATAGCGTAATACGCGGCGGGTAAAGCTCATTGATACCACTTTGGCGGGTTGTTGCGCCCGTATTGCTTTTAAAACCTGGCCAGGCAGCTGGTCAAAATAACCTGCGGGTACATGATATACCTGCATTCTTTTTAATCCATTCGTTAATGGCGACCCGTTTTCGAGTGCGTCATTTACAAAGTCAATAGCCTGTGCACCGGCAATAGCATTTTCTTCCAACTCCTCAAAATAACCAGCCGGCATACTGAAAGGCATCTTTTTACCAATTTGACCTAACAAAGGAGAAACGATATCCAGTTCTTCCTTCGCATTTTCAGTGGCCGGTGATTGAACCCGGTCAAGGATAATGGCTGGTAAATTGTTAAAGTAATCGGCGGGAACCTGGTATGGATTATTATTTGCTTGTTGTAATGTTGGTGAAAGCGTTGTCTCTTCTTCCTGCTTTACCCGTTGTAAAACGGTATCGGCAAACCCTTCAAAGTAGCCTTGTGGTACCTGGTAAGGATTGTTGTTTGCCTGTTGTAAAGCGGATGAAAGTGTTACTTCCTCACCCTTTACCCGTTGTAGAATAGTATTGGCCAGGCCTTCAAAGTATCCTTGCGGAACCTGGTAAGGCTGGTTGGCGGGTGGCAAAACAGGGGTGGCTTCCATAGCTTTAACCAGTTGTAATAACTGGCTGGGCAGCCCTTCAAAATACCCGGCAGGCACTGTATATGGAGCCTGGTAGCTAATATCCGCTACAACCGGACTGATATCTCTCAATTCATTCAGTATATTGTTCCTGTTTTCCATTGCACCAACTGAGACTTGATTTGTTAATTAAAGTTTAATGATTGAGAATGTAATCCTCAATTTTTTTAACGGCATGGTGGTAAGAGGCTTTCAGGGCCCCTTCCGAAGTTTCCAGCACGTGGCTCATTTCTTCATAAGGCATTTCATCATAATACCGTAAGCTGAATACAACTCTTTGCTTTTCAGGTAATTGCTGAATTGCAAGCTGCAATTTCCACTCCAGCTTATTAGGGTCGAAATGTTTATCGGCCTTGATCTTGTTCTCCAGTCCGCTCTCCACATCGCTGAGTGACACTGAACTTCTTTTTTTCAGTTGCTCCAGGTAGGTGAGGCATTCATTCGTAGCAATCCGGTACAACCAGGTGTACAACTGGGAGTCTTCCCTGAAGTTTTCCAATCCATTCCACACCCTTATAAACACATTTTGTAATACATCATTCGCGTCTTCGTGTTCTACTACCATCCGGCGAATGTGCCAGTAAAGTCGTTCCTGGTATTTTCGGATTATAGCCGTATAGGCTTTTTCTTTAGTGGCCGGATCGCGGAATTGCATCAGCAATTCGCTGTCTTGCATGGTCACCGACATAGGTTAGCTGTTTTCTGTGATAAAATATTGGAACCTGCCAATTGAATTTAGTTTAAACGTTTCAACAAATATATTATGATAAGATATAAATCAGCCCTTTATAATTGATATTAAAAACGCCTTAATGTGTTGAAGGAGAAATAACAGTGAACAGCTGCACAAGTATTTGAAATACCGGTTGTAATTATTAGCATTGCAGTCAGTACCCCTAATCCAATTCTTATGAAAGAGAAAAGAAAATCAGGATTTACCCATCTGCGTAACCTGGTACTGGTACTTATCGGTATCTCCCTCTTCGTTTTTCTGGTTATTGCCACTTTATCATTATTGTTTGGCCATTCCATGTGGAGCTGGATAAATGTGCTGCGTTTTATAATTGGTGGTGCTATTGTATTCATCGTTTGCTGTTATGCTTTCCTGGTTAGATTGGTCTTTGCGAAACCTAAAAAATAATCGCTCCATACCCCTATAAAAATTTCTTATGGAAAATGCTCAACCAATTCAACCTGTTAAGCAGGATGAAAGAATAAAACGAGAAGCTGAAAAACTTTTTCAAAGTTTCTGGAACGGGATCATAAGCCGTAAACCAGTTGGCCTTTTAACTGAAATGGAAAGCGGACAGAAAATATTTTCCTTTGAATCTTATTTAAGAGAAACAGGGAAGGGGGAGTATGTTGAGGCGTATTGTTCGCATATAAAGTCCGCTGATATTGCATCTGACATGGTCACCTTCACCAATATGGGATGGGCGCGTTTCAAAGGCGGCCTATCGTTGCTGGGGGTGTTATTGCTGATCCTTTTACCTGGTATTTTACTTTACCTGTTGATAGTTGCATTTTTGGCCACCTTCAGTATTTCGTTCTGGGGCTGGTTACCTGCTGTACTTTTTGCATTAACTGGTCCGGTTATGGTTGCCATACTTTTTATTCCCACGGCAAAACAAACCCGGCAGGAATCCAGGGCATCACAGAAAAATTTACAGTATATCATAAAGAATTTCGATAACGACGAGCTTACTTTTCTGCGAACCAAAAGCAAGTTGTTTAAATAAGGATAAGCGCAGTAATAAAAAATGGTGAACGGTCACAGACCATTCACCATTTCTCTTTATATCAAAAGACAATTATCCTTTTCTGGCGATCACTTTTTGAGCTGCGTCAACGATGTTGGGGGTATCCAAACCGTATTTCTTCAGCAACTGCAGCGGTGTACCGCTTTCGCCAAACGTATCGTTGGTACCGATGTACTCGATAGGAATGGGGAAGTTTTTAGAAGCTGTTTGGGCAATGGCATCGCCTAAACCGCCAATGATATTATGTTCTTCCACAGTAACCGCGCAACGGGTTTTGCGGATAGATTTCAGGATGGCTTCGGTATCGAGCGGCTTAATGGTGTGAATGTTCACCACTTCAACACTGATGCCTTTTTCTTCAAGGATGCGACCGGCTTCAATGGCTTTCCATACCATGTGACCGCAGGCGAAAATAGAAACGTCGGTTCCTTCGCTGAAGAATTGGGCTTTACCAATTTCAAATTTTTGATCGGCTGCTGTGAAAATAGGCCAGCTGGGACGGCCAAAACGCAGGTAAACAGGGCCTACATATTCAGCAACGGCAATGGTTGCAGCTTTGGTTTGGTTGTAATCGCAGGGAACGATCACCGTCATACCGGGCAGCATTTTCATTAAACCGATATCTTCCAGGATCTGGTGGGTAGCGCCGTCTTCGCCCAGGGTTAAACCGGCGTGCGAAGCACAGACTTTTACGTTTTTACCAGAATATACTATTGACTGACGAATTTGATCGTATACACGGCCAGTAGAGAAGTTGGCAAAGGTAGTGGTAAAAGGAATTTTTCCTCCAATCGTTAAACCGGCTGCTATACCCATCATATTGGCTTCAGCGATCCCAACCTGAACATAGCGCTCGGGGAACTCTTTCATGAACTGGTTCAGTTTCATAGAACCAGCCAGATCGGCTGTAAGGGCTACTACATTCGAATTCTTACGGGCTGCTTCCACAATACCATCGCCAAAACCGCTGCGGGTATCTTTTTGTCCGGTTACCTGTATTTCTTTCAGCATGATTAAAATTTGGTGGTGCAAAGTAAGGTAAAAAAAAGCAAATGGCTCAGGGCTTTTATAATCATTGCCACTGAGCCATTTGACGTATTTAAACTAACATTAGTTCAGATCGGCTGGTTTGCTTTGATAAAAGCTGGCATCGGCTTTCAGGCGTTGCTCCCATTTCCAGGCAGTGGCCATCATGTCATCCAGTGAGTATTTTGTTTCCCATCCCAGTGCGGTGCGCGCATGGTCGTTATTGGCGTAAATGGCAATAACGTCACCAGAGCGGCGTGGACCAATTATGTAATTGAGTTTTACATTGCTCACTTTTTCAAAGGCTGTAATGGCTTCCAGTACGGTTACGCCATTGCCTGAACCCAGGTTGAATACTTCGCAGCGCTGGGTGCCTTTTTCATCCAGTAAGTATTGGATGGAAAGCGTATGCGCATGGGCAATATCGCTTACATGTATGTAATCTCGAATGCAGGAACCGTCGCGGGTTGGGTAATCGTCGCCATGCACCTGCATTACAGGAATTTTGCCGATAGCTGTTTGCGTAATAGCGGGAACCAGGTTAGCCGGGCGGCCAATGGGCAGCTCACCAATCAAAATAGAGGGGTGGGCGCCTACCGGGTTAAAATAACGCAACAGGATGCATTTGGTAGAATTTGCTTTTGAAAATTCATTGATGATCTGTTCTCCCATTTGTTTGGTATACCCATATGGCGATTCGGCCGGTTTGGGTGGTGTTGCTTCCGTTACAGGTATTTTATCGGGATTACCATATACTGTACAGGAGGAAGAAAATACAAAATGGGGAATATTGAACTCAGCAACACATTTCAGCAAATTGATCAATGAAAACATATTGTTTTCGAAATACAGCAATGGCTGCTCTACTGATTCGCCCACTGCTTTATAAGCAGCGAAATGAATAATGCCGCTTATGTCGGTATTTTCCTGAAAAATTGCATAAGTGTCGTCAAAGTCGCACAGGTCTACCTTATAATTTTTTACCTTTTTACCGGTAATTTTTTCAATGCCTTCTAAAATGCGGGGTGTTGACCGGGAGTTATCATCGACTGAAATTACTTCGAAGCCGTTTTCAATAAGGTCAACAATGGTGTGAGATCCAATATAACCACATCCGCCTGTAACCAGAATTTTGCTCATTATATCGTTTTATTTTAAGATTAGCTTTCTTTCAAAACATTCATAAGATATTGGCCGTATCCACTCTTAAGCAAGGGTTGAGCCACGGAAATCAGCTGTTCTTTTGTGATAAAACCTTTGCGGTAAGCAATTTCTTCAATACAAGCGATTTTTATGCCCTGTCTTTGTTCAATAACCTGAACAAATTGAGAAGCTTGCATCAGGGAGTCAAAAGTACCCGTATCTAACCAGGCAGTACCACGGTCAAGAATGGAAACTTTTAATTTCCCCCTGCGAAGATATTCTTTATTTACATCTGTGATTTCATATTCACCCCGGGGGCTTGGCTGCAGATCGCGGGCAATGGCTACTACTTCATTATCATAGAAATACAGACCGGGTACCGCATAACTGCTTTTAGGGGTTGCTGGTTTTTCTTCTATGGAAATAACTTTGTTGCTTTTATCAAATTCAACCACACCATACCGCTCGGGATCGCTAACGTGATAAGCATATACAATGCCACCATCGGGTTTATTATTCTTCGACAGTTGTTCGCCCAGGCCTGAACCGTAGAAAATATTATCGCCCAGTACCAGCGCTACATTGTCATTCCCAATAAAATCGGCGCCAATTACAAAGGCCTGTGCCAGTCCGTTGGGTACGGCCTGTTCGGCATAAGTGAAGTTTAAACCCAGCCTTGAGCCATCGCCCAAAAGTCTTTTAAACTGGGGAAGGTCGTGGGGGGTGGAAATGATCAGGATATCCCGGATGCCGGCAAGCATCAACGTTGATAATGGGTAATAGATCATTGGCTTGTCATATATAGGCATGATCTGCTTACTGATCGCATAGGTGATTGGGTGCAATCGTGTGCCTGATCCCCCGGCTAAAATAATTCCTTTCATTCCTGCAACTGATTTTTATTGAAATACTATACAACGTTAAGGTTGTAAGGCTGCGTAAATTATGCCAAAGTAGGAAGAAACGGTTGGAATACAAAAAGGAAGTGGGGAATTGGTTGACAAGTTGACTAGTAAACCAATAGACACGGAAGAACAGGAGGCAGTAAAGGCAGGAGGTAAGAAGTATGACGTAGGAGGTACGAAGTAGGAGGTATGATCGAATTTCAGGAATTTCTTACATCATACTTCCTACTTCTTACTTCAATATATTAAGCTGCGGGATCGATGAGCTTCAGGATATAATATACAAGGGCTGCCAACAGACCGCTAACCGGAATGGTGAGGATCCATGCCCAAAGCAGGTTGATGGATACACCCCAGCGTACAGCTGATAAACGTTTGGTCATACCCACACCCATAATGGAGCCTACGATGGTATGCGTGGTACTCACGGGTACACCCAATCCCTGTGAAACACCATAGAGTGTAATAGCGCCGGCTGTTTCGGCAGCTACTCCTTCAAGTGGAGTCACCTTAGTGATCTTTGTTCCCATGGTTTTAATAATACGCCAGCCGCCCATCATGGTACCAAAACCTATACACAGGTAACACGTAATGGGGATCCATTGGGGTACATGAGCATAACTTGATTTGCCATGCGCATCTACCACTTCCTGGATATGCGCCCAATGAGGTACAGGCATTCCATTTTTAACGCACCATGCGCCAAATACCACCATGGAGGCAGTAATGATACCGATAACCTTTTGGGAGTCGCTGCCGCCGTGTCCTAAACTGAAGGCGGCGGAAGAAAGTAACTGTAAACGGCGGAACCATTTATCTGCCTGGTAGGGATTGGCCTTTCGACAGAGGTTGACTATTATGACCGTTATTATAAATGCCACTATCATACCAATGAAAGGGGCCAATACAATGAACAGCATGATATTAAAGATAGTACCCTGGTTAATTACGCTGAAGCTGTGCGCATGCGCTACAGCAGCACCGGCAAAACCACCAATGAGGGTATGCGATGAACTGGAAGGAATACCAAACCACCAGGTAAGCAGGTTCCAGAAAATGGCGGCTATAAGGCCAGCCATAATTACATATAAGTTAATGGAATCGGCATGTACGGTTTTGGCAACGGTGTTGGCCACTTTCAGGTCAAAGATCCAGTAGGCTATGAAGTTGAACATGGCCGCCCAAACTACTGCCTGAAAAGGAGTGAGTACCTTGGTAGAAACAACTGTAGCTATGGAGTTGGCTGCGTCATGGAAACCATTGATCAAATCGAAGCCAAGCCCGAGTATAATGATAACAACTAATAATGTAAGCATGCGGCAACGGTTAGGTAAAAAACAGTTCCTGTCTGTTACGCGTATTTAATAATGATAGATTCAATAACGTTACCGGCATCTTCGCATTTATCGGTTACAATTTCCATAACCTGGTAAATTTCCCGTTTTTTGATTACCTCTTTGGCATCGGGTTCTGTTTCGAATAACCGGTCGATGCTTAAATCGAAAATATCATCCGCCTGATTTTCGATGCTGTTTACTTTAACCAGCGCATCGGTGATCTGGCGCATATCACGCATATCGCGCAATTGAAGTACCGCATTTTTTATTTGCTCGCAACCCTGATCAATCAGATCGGCCATTTTCTGAATGCCCTGATCGTTGGGGTTTACTTTGTAGAAGTTGATTTTTTTAGCCGAAGCGAAAATATAATCAGCAATATCATCCAGGGCGCTGGCCAGGTAGTGAATGTCTTCCCGGTCGAAGGGAGTGATGAAGTTTCTGCCGAGTTCAGTAAAGATCTTATGGGTATAATCGTCGTTCACATGCTCCAGGTCCTCGATCTGGGAAATCAACGCCGCCCTTTTGTCGAAATCAGGTTCTGTAACCACCTCTTTCATTACTTTACCCATTTTAGCCACAGTGTGGGCCACCTGTTCAAACAAGGAATAGAATATCCTATCCTTCGGCATGAAAATCTTCATTATAGAGTTTAAGCCCATTTACCTAAAAATTTGTCGCAAAAATAGAACTAATACAATAGGATAAAAAAAAGGGTGCCTCGGTAATAATTACTTAACACAAAGATAATATTAATCGGAGTAGCTCTAGTTGCGTGTTTAACTAATTGATTTGCAATTGATAAAAATAATCTTAATCATTGGCTGATAACTACTTAAGACGTACAGGCACTGCTTAACCTGTTATTTCTTAATAAAATATTATTCCAGCTTTGAACATTATTTATATAAATAAACGCGGTTAAACTTTTTGAATGATGAAGTGTATGCAGCTTAAAACATTCTTAACATTGAGGTAATAATTGCTTAATATTGGGCCCGCAAAAAACTGCTTAATGGGACCTGTACGTATTCCGGTAATGTTATTTTACCGCAAGCTTCTTGTTGTTTTATTCTTCCTGGCTGTTTCCCTGGTTTCACATGCCCAGTTTTTGACCGATATGATAGATACCACTACCAGTGTGGGAAAAGGCATTTTACAATTATATAAGAAGTTCGATCACATTTATATTACCGGGTATATTCAACCCCAGTTTCAGGTAGCGCAGGAAAAGGGGGCGCATAGCTTTAGCGGTGGTGATTTTGCGCCGAATTCAAACAGCCGGTTTACCATTCGACGGGGCCGCCTCCGGTTCGATTACGCCCACATGAATCCACGGGATCAGATCTCTTTGTATTTTGTTTTCCAATTTGATGGCAGTGAACGTGGCGTATTTATCCGTGATTTCTGGGGCCGTGTTTTTGAAAATAAATGGCAGTTGTTTCAGCTCACCACCGGTATGTTTGCCCGGCCATTCGGCTATGAGGTAAATCTGGGTTCTGCCGACCGGGAATCGCTGGAGCGGGGGCGAATGTCGCAAACCTTAATGAAGGTGGAACGCGACCTGGGTGCAATGGTTTCTTTTGAACCGCGCCGCCCCGATCATCCCTTACATTATCTAAAGGTAGACGCGGGTTTTTTTAATGGCCAGGGATTGAACGCCACCCAGGAATACGATTCCTTTAAAGATTTTATTGCCCGCGCTTCCTGGAAGCCATATCCGCTTTCTAAATTCTTATTTATCTCAGGAGGTCTTTCCTACTTCAATGGCGGGTTGTTCCAGAATACAAAGTATACTTACGAAATGACTACCGACGGGGCAGGTAAACTGTTTGTGGTAGATTCCGCTGATGGCAATTTTGGCCGTAAAGCCCCGCGCAAATATTATGGGGCCGATATGCAGTTAAAATGGAAACATCCCTACGGGGCTACCGAATTGCGGCTTGAATACTGGCGGGGTACACAAACTGCGTCGGCCAGTACCACCGAAACACCTCCCACCTTATTAACGGAACCTTACTACGTTCGCAAATTTGATGGCGCCTTTGCTTACCTGCTGCAAAATATTGTGAATAGCCAGCATCAGTTGGGTATTAAATTCGACTGGTATGATCCCAATACGGAAGTGAAAGGTGCCGAGATTGGCCAGAACGGAAATAATATTAATGCTACCAATATTAAATATACCACGGTAAGTGTAGGCTATAATTATTCCATCAATGAAAATGTTCGGCTGATGCTGTGGTATGATTTTGTACGAAATGAAAACACTTCTTTAGCCGGTTATACAGGTGATGTAAAGGACAATGTGTTTACCACACGACTTCAATTCAGGTTTTAATATTCGTAAAACCAGTCAATTAGAATTTTTTGCAATCATAATTGTGCCAGTTTTTTATAAATGCTGCTTCAATGGAGCGAATTAATATTACCGTAATACTGGCGTAGCGTTCGCGTAACCTTCCCTTAACATTGGGCCCTTAAGAGGCGATTGATCGGGGTCAGTTAATAATTCCTTAACACACGGGTAACATAGCGATAACACCCTACAGATACTTTTGCCGCAAATAAAACTGTTTTTCGTGAGCAAAAAGTTCTTATTTACCCTGTTGGCCCTGGTTGTTTCGCTGGCAACATTTGCACAAACTGCAACAACAACAACCGGTAAAATTTCAGGTAAAGTAGTCGATGCCGAAAATGGTACTCCATTGGTAGGCGCTTCCGTTGTTTTGGCTGGTGATAACAAGAAAGGTATTTATACCGATGTGGAAGGCCGTTTCTTTGTAACGGTTCAAAAAAACAAGAAATACACACTTATTATAAGTAGTATTGGATACAGCGATAAAGAAGTAAGTGATATTGAGGTAACTGGTTTAGATGCTACTGTAAGTATTACATTGGAAAGAAAAGGGAAGGCCCTGGCTGGTGTGGAAGTAAAGGCCAGCATCCGTAAAGAAAATCTTTCTTCTTTATACCTTACACAAAAGAACAGCTCTTCTATCTCTGATGGGATCTCCGCAGAGGTAATTAAAAAATCACCCGACAGAAATACCGGTGAAGTATTAAAACGTGTAAGCGGCGCCTCTGTACAGGATAATAAATTTGTGGTGATCCGTGGTTTAAGTGAGCGTTACAATGTGTCGATGTTGAACAATGCAGTGTTACCCAGCACAGAAGCCGATAAAAAGGCGTTCGCATTTGACATCATTCCTTCTTCAGTAGTAGATAACCTGGTGATATATAAATCACCTACGCCAGATCTGCCAGGCGATTTCGCCGGTGGCGCTGTTAAAGTGATCACTAAAGACTATCCTTCTCATAAACTGAGCGAGCTGTCTTTGAACATTGGCTATAACTCTTTAACTACCGGTAAGAATTTTTATAAAGGCTATCCCGATGGTAAATACGACCAGGTTGGTTTCTTTGATGATTCCCGGTTGATCCCCGCTCCTTATTACAGGCATAAATATAATTTTGTCAGCTACGACAATCAATTTAAAAGCGCCACTACCAAAATGTTCCCCAATACATTTGGTTATGAAGCTGCCTATAGAAGCATCCCTGCTATCAGCGTAAATTATACCGGTGGTAATACGGCTATTTTAAAAAATAACAATAAACTGGGTTATGTTTATTCAGTGGGTTATGGTAATGGCCGTGCTGTTTCTGAAAGAGATAGAAATGAATACGATATTCAAAGGAGCCATTATTATGATTATAATACCGATGTGTATGATGAGAAGAATAATCTGACAGCCCTTTTGAATGTTACCTACTCTTATGGCAAAAGTAAAATCTCAATAAAGAACCTGTTTAACAACAGCTTTATAAAAACCAGCGGTATTCGTGATGGAATAAACCTGATAAACGACCCTTCAAAGCCTTTCTATATTAAAAGTGATAACAGCGAAGCTGCAGGTAACGGGTTAGTTAACTCTGTGGTTGAAGGGTTACACAAACTGGGCGGCGACTGGACAATCGACTGGAATGGTTCCTATGGTTATACCTACAAAAACCAACCAGATCAACGTATCCTGGCTTTCCGCTCTGATGATGGTGATGCATCTAAATACTGGATAAAACTGAACAACGAAAATTCACCTGAGATCAGAAATGCCGGCCGGGTATATTCTTTCCTTGGTGAAAACATCTACGGCGCTTCTGCCAATGCCACCAAACAATTTAACTGGCTGGGCCAGGTGCAGAAGTTGAAGGTGGGTACTATGGATAATTACAGAAGCCGTACTGTTGAAGTAAATGCGTTGGGTTATGCTACACTGGATAATGTGGGCGTTACAATCAATGAATCGAAATCAACCAGCTATAGCACACTTTTCTCGCCTGAGAATATTGACCAATACAACCTGGTTGTTGCAAATATTGCTACCAACTCAACTGATTATACCGGTAAGGCCCTGTTGAATGCAGGTTATGCCATGCTGGATAATAAATTCACAGACAATATTAAATTAACCTGGGGTGTTCGGGTTGAAAAATACCGCCAGGAATTAGCGGCACGTAACAAGGAAACAAAGACTTATGATAATACAGATGTATTGCCGTCATTCCTGTTTACCTACGCTGTAAATAACAAATCAAACATCCGGGTAGCCGGTTCTCAGGCAGTAAACAGACCTGAGTTCAGAGAGCTGGCTGATTATAGCGTATATGATTATGATCTGAACGTAGCTATCCGTGGTTTACCTACATTGAAAAGGAGCAAGATCTCAAATGCTGACCTGAGATACGAGTGGTTCCCCGGCGCTGGTGAGATCCTGTCTGCCAGTGTGTTCTATAAGTATTTCAACAATCCCATTGAGCAGATCAATAATGGTAATGATGTGTTCTCTTATGCGAATGCCAAAAATGCTACTACCTATGGAGCAGAAATCGAGATCAGAAAGAAATTGGATTTCATTGGTGGTGCCTTTTTCCAACAGCTTACATTTTATACCAATGCAGCTTATATAAAAGGAAAGGTTAAGATCGACACCGTGGCACTGGATAATCCTTTACAGGGTCAATCACCTTACCTCATCAATGGTGGTCTGAACTATACTTCACCTGCCGATGACTTCTCAGTAAACGTATTATATAACCGCATTGGACCCCGTTTGCGCCTGAGAGCCCAGAATGGCGGCGCCATGAACATTTACGAGAAACCAAGAGATGTAGTTGATTTCCAGGTTAGCAAAAAGTTAATGAAGAACAAACTGGAGGCAAAGCTTGCCGTTAGTGACATTCTGGCCCAACCTTTTACCTGGTATTATAAATACGACAAAACCGCTTCTAATACCAATTATAAGGCTGCTGATGACAGAGTTATCAATACGATCAGGTATGGTACTACCGCTACTTTGTCGTTGAAATACACCTTCGGTAAATAATGATTTGGTAAACCGTGGTTAACTATTCGGTAACACTGCACGGATACTTTCGAGAAATATTTAATAAAGCTGAAGGAACTAGCATTTCACTCCTTCTACCCTAGTCACAAAAATTTTTTAAAAAAAAGTCTCAGATGAAAAAACTAGCAACAATTTGTTTGTTGGCGATTGTAGCACTCGGAGCTTGTAAAAAGAGCGACGACAATGACGATCCAAACGGCGGCGGTGGAAACACCAATGGCGGTACTGAAATCCGTGGAGTCATCAAATCTGACCTGCACTGGACAAAAGACAAAACTTACCGTCTGCGTGGTTACGTGTATGTGCAAAGCGGTGTAACACTGACCATCGACCCAGGTACGAAGATCGTTTCTAACAAAGACTCTGCGGGTGTACTGGTAATTTACCGCGGTGCTAAGATCATGGCTCAGGGTACTGCTTCTGAACCTATCGTTTTCACTTCTAACGAAGGAGCTCCTGCTCCTGGCGATTTAGGTGGTGTAATTTTAGTAGGTCAGGCTACAGGTAACAACAACCACTCTGTAATTGAAGGTGGTGTTGATGCTGCTTACAGCGCATTCGGTGGTAGCAACGACGCTGACAACTCTGGTGTAATGAAATACGTACGTATTGAATACGCTGGTAAAGCCGTTAACCCCGGTGATGAAGTAAATGGTTTATCTTTGTATGGCGTTGGTTCTGGAACTACGCTTGAATATATCCAGGTTATCCGCGGTTTGGATGATGCCTTCGAATTCTTCGGTGGTACAGTAAACGCTAAACACCTGATCGCTTACAACTGCGCTGATGATGATTTTGATATGGACGACGGATTCCGTGGTAAAATCCAGTTCGCTGTATCTGTAAAAGATCCTAAGTTCACTGATGCTAAAGGAACTACTGGTGACGTTTCTAACAACTTCGAAGTTGATAACGTAAACCCAACTAACGGTTTCCAGTTAACAAGATCTCCTATAACTTTCCCTGTACTGTCTAACTTTACAGCGATTGGACCCAACGGCGCCAGCGGTACTTCTGCTGACTACGGTTGGAACATGCGTTGGAGAAGAGGTTGCAAGTTCATCCTGGGTAACTCAATTGTTCTTGGTGGACAAAAAGGTGGCCTGAGAGTAGAAGACGATTCTACCATCTATTACTACCTGAGAAATACCAGCAACTTCTACAACAGCTTGCTGAACGCAACTCAAAAAAACATCGATGCTCAGTTGAGTGTTTCTCCTGACAAGATCGTTAACATTAAAGATTTCAGCTATCCTGGTAACGAAGTTACATTGATGAACAATGCCTTCACTACCAACAGCAAATCAACTCAGCTTTCAGCTGCTACAGATGCAAACCTGACTGATCCTTTCAACAACGCCACTCCAAACTTAAAACCAGCTACCGGTTCACCTGCGTTAACTGGTGCGCTGTTTGACTTTGGCGGTTTAAGCGATGGCTTCTTCGAAAAAGTATCTTACAGAGGTGCTTTCGACGGAACCAACGACTGGACTGCAGGTTGGGCTATCTGGAACAAGTAATTTTGATTACAATAGATATTTTAGAAAACTGCCTTGTTAACTCAGGGCAGTTTTTCTTTTTAAGTAACCTTTCCTTAATTGTGCCATAATAATTTTCTCATATATGGCCTTTATCTTGCGCCCGATTCCGTCCGTCACAAGTAATAAACCGTCCCTACCCTTTAACTGAAATGTCCTTATAACAAAGCCTTCCTGTTTAACCGGGAAGGCTTTCGTTGTTTATAAGGTGTATTGGCCCTCTACTTTTTTTGTGGTGTATATACGTACATGACCTCATAAGGCACCTTCTTTAACTCCGGCAGTAGCTGCCCTACCAGCAGGTCTTCTTTTTGAGGCGAAGGTTCGCAGATGGAGTACTTGTTGCCATTGTATACAATGGGTTTGCCGTATGGCTTATTAAATTGCACCGCGATGGTCACATGTTTGGGATAGGCCAAAACAATCATGGGAAGATTATAGATCTCTTTCACCAGGCAATAAAACAACGCTACGCGGTCTTCACAATCACTTTGATCATACAACAGCGTTTGCTCGGGCGATAGCCGTTTTTCCCCGCCATACAGGTCGGTATCGGGTTCAAACAAAAATGCATACCGGGTGAAGCGCATCAGGTAATCGACCCCGTTTTTAACACGCATTCTTTTTACACTTTTCTTAAGCAGCGGTATAAGCGAGGTATATGTATCGCGGCTGAGCGGAATGTTCAGGTACAATGCATAATCTACCACCGGATAGTTGATAAAAAGCGATTGGATCTGGTTATTCAGCTTTACCTTAAAATGATACTCGTTCTCATTATATTCAAATGACAGGTCTTTTACCTTGTAATCGGTGGTATTGAATTCGGGCAAATGGGTGATCTTATAGGAGAAATTTCCCGTTGCACCGGTAACCGGTAAATCGATCAGCGTGAATAGGTTCTTTTGAAAGTCGATGTGATTATCGTAGTCGTGGTAGTTCAGGCAAACGAATTGTTTCCCATTTACCATCCGGTAGGGAATATTGTAAATATTCTCCTGGCAATAGATGTAAAACAAAATGTAATTACCTGAGGTGGCCAGTCGGGCATCGTAACCAGAACGGCTTAGCAGATACCATTTGTACAGGGTATACCGGTGGTAATCGCTCGATTTGGGGCTTATTTGCTGGGCCGCTTTCCTGATCAACTGGTAATACAGCCAGTCGTCGGGTTTGAATTTGTCTTTGTAGGCCTGCAGGGCTTTTATTATGGGATCATAATCTGCCGGATTAACGCTTTGGTAAAAGGCGGTGATCGCCGTTTCATCCGTCAAAACCGGGGTTTCGGGAATAACAGACTGGTCAAAATCAAAGCTGATCAGTGCTCCACAAAAATCAAATTGAATAGTATTGGCCGCGGAAGCGGTTGGGCGGGTGGCAAACGTTACCAGAAGAAGTAATATGGTGACACACTTTCTCACTGCTTATTTCTACTATTAATATACGAAGAATTAATGAAATGGTAATATTAATTCGATGAAATTTTGAGTATGCGTGACGGGGTGGGGCAGTTGACAAGTTGGCAAATTGATAAGTTAACAAGTTGACGGGGTGAGTGGTCAGTAGTCAGTGGTGAGTAGTGAGTGGGCTCGCGACATTTGAGATTACTTTGCTGTTTTTACATCTCCCCAATTTTTCTGCCCTCTGCCCTCTGCCTTCTGCCCTTTCGATTCACGATTCCATAACACTGCTGTAACAGCGGGCTAATAGTGAGCAGTTATCTTGCAGTGATTCCATTTTTCAATACCGTTCATGTCATTTAACAGATGCTGTTATTAAAAAGCCGTTTCCCGATTCATCGGGAACGGCTTTTATGTAACGAATATACGTTAGCGAAAACGGTAATAGATATTTCCGAATGAAAGGAGGTGTTTGCTAGATAAATTCAAATAATGGGTAGTGGTAATTGGAAAAAAGTGAGAAAAAAGTAAAATTCTATAAATAATTATGAATTTGTACTTTCCCGGCGGTATCTTTAACCCCTTATTCCTCGCTGAATGAAGCTACTTAGGTCTCCAGCGTAAAAACATTTAATTATACTATTAAGATTCTCTATAAAGTGAGAGTTTTATTTTCTCTCATGTGACTGACGCCGTTCGATTTCTATCGTGACGGCTCTTTTATTTTATATATGTATTATTGATTGATTAACACTTTGTTGCGTGTGGGCTTTGTCCTTCATCATCTATAATTTATTGAATAGCAGTTGTTTCATGTGTGAACCTGGCTTCATCCATGTGTGAACCATGTGTCAAATATGTTGCCTCTCTAATGGAGCACACATGGTTGACACATGGTTCACACATGAAACACGCATTTTATACCCTGAAACCGGGGTTTGGTCCCAAAAAAAGGTGCCACCTCCTTTCGGACCGTAGCACCTGTTAAAACGGAAGAACCAGGTGTATTAGTTGAAAATAAGTTCGGGATATGGAATATCGAGCCGCGATTTAAGATCGGTGCAACGATACATGAGTATATTGATGATAGCTTCAGTTGAATACTGATACTCCACACTGGGTGTTTTGGGATCGTTTACCCAGTTATTGAAGGTATCCGTAAAATCATCATCGATTTTATTGAGCGTGGTAATGCCGATCTTCTTCAGGGCAGCAGCATTGCATTGTTGCTCGTATTGACCCTGAATAGGAATAGCGATCATTTTTTTCTTCAGGTGCAATGCTTCGGCTGGTGTTTCAAAACCAGCACCGCATACAATACCATGACAGCTGATAAGGCTGCGGTTGAAATCTTTTGAATCAACCGGGCGGAAGTTCATATGATCAACGGTATAGGGTTTTAAAGCCTGGCGGGAGAACACCTCGAACCGGTGGTCCCTGAAAGGCTTCAGCAATTCTATCAATTCCTTATCGCAGTAGGAGGGCAGGTATACGGTTATATGACCTGCATTGGTGGGTTCTGCCTGTAAGATCTCTTCTTTGATAACGGGTGAAAAAATAAAGTCATCATAGCTTTCGAAGTGCAGGCCAATATAATTGCTGGCTTTGGCGTAATTAGCCAGGATCCATTCACCCGCTTTGCTGGGTTTATCAGGGCGGGGCGTTTTATCAGATACAAAGCTCGCCTGGTGGCCAAAGTTTACGGAAGGAACTTTTTTGCGGGCGCAGGCCAGGGAAGTAATGCATTCAAAATCGTTAATTACCAGGTCGTATTTTTCAACGGGAAGGTCACGCACTTCCTTCATCACCCGGTAAGGCGAAATGCTTTTTACGATCTTCCAGTAGTCAAGGCTGCCATCACAGGTATAAAACAGGCTCAATCCTTTGCTGCGGTATTTAATAGGCGCGTTTAAAGGAAGCGTACTGTTGGCGCCGCTTAAAAAAATGTCTACCGTACCAAATTTCTGTAAATAGGGCAACAGCTCCATGGCACGACTTATATGTCCATTGCCGGTAGCCTGTATTGCGTAGAATATCTTCATAATGTTGAATGTCTTCCTCTGGGTTTAAATAGCCAGTGAGTTGATGTAAAAACTGATCTCATCAGTTAACACATTTACCTTGGCCGGTATATCTATAGCAGTTTGGGGGAAATCTTTTTCGTCGTATTCAAAAATGGTCCATTCGTTTTGCCGGTATTCAAGAGCGGTTAAATGCTCCACCCAGTCGCCCGAATTCAGATAAGTAACTTTACCCTTTTCATTTTCGATCACCCTTTTTTGCGGCTGGTGAATATGACCACAGATCACATACTCATATTTTTTCTCGATGGCCAGTTCGGCGGCAATTTGTTCAAAGGCGTCGATCTTGGCCATCTTGTTCACGCTGGCCATTACATTTTTTGAAATGGATACTTTTTCACGGCCAAAAGCTTTCATCACAAAATTTACCAGCCGGTTAAACAGGATCAGTGCGCCATAACCGCTGCTGCCCAATTTTGCCAATACCTTGGCGCCGCCTTTAGTGGTATTGTCGAACACGTCACCATGAAAGATCCAGGTCATTTTATTGTCGATCTCCAGCACCAGTTTATCGGTGAGGGTAAAATGGCTAAGTTGAAAATCTGCGTACCGGCGAAGTAACTCATCATGATTTCCGGTAATATAAAAAACGCGCGTACCTTTCGTGATCAGGTTCAACACCTCTTTTATAACCGCCATATGGGACGCCGGGAAATAACGCTTGGAGAATTGCCAACCGTCAATGATGTCCCCGTTAAGGATAAGAATATTAGGCAGGATACTTTTAAGGTAAGCAACCAGTTCCTTTGCACGACATCCATATGTACCTAAGTGTACATCAGATATAACTACCACATCTACTGCTCGTTTTTCCATGAGTTTGGGTTTATCAAAATTCCCTCATATATATGATCTCATTATTACTGCATTGTTAAGTCGCCGTTAGGATTGTGTAAACTAATTGTTATGCAACCGGTTGCGTAAAGGTGCTGTCCGGTTGGGGGTAAACGTAATCATTTGTTTACATGGGGTAAACAATACGTTAATATGGCAGGTGTACCTTAGGGTCCGTTTTATTGCTGTGTGTTATACATAAATAACAATCGTAGCAGTTTCTTAATGTTGACCGGCGGAGCTTTTTTAAGTTTCGCCCTTTTTTTTGTCCCTGCACAAACCCGCAATAAGCCTGCCTTTGCCTGTAATTGATTATTTTACCAGAGATTCATTGTTTACACCGCTTTAATCAAGACTTAAACTGCATCGATTGTCAACACAAACTACCGGTTCGCCTGCTTTTACCAACCGGCCCATACTGGTTGCGCTGTATACAGCTGCCGTTGCTTTCCTCACTTATGCCTGCATTTTTGCCTACCGAAAAGCCTTTACGGTCGCCACTTTCGACGGATTGACATTTTGGGGAATTAAATACCAAACCCTGCTGATCATCAGTCAGGGCCTGGGTTATATGGCCAGCAAATTCTATGGAATAAAATTTATTTCGGAGTTGAAAAGATTGGGCCGTTGGAAAACCAGCGCCCTGCTTGTGGGGGGTGCCTGGTTTTGTTTGTTGCTTTTTGCCCTGGTGCCTGCTCCCTGGGGAATGGCCTGCCTGTTTGCCAATGGCTTTATGCTGGGTTTTATGTGGGGAATTATTTTCAGTTATGCCGAAGGCCGCCGGGCAACCGATTTTATTGGTGCTGCCATGGCCGTAAGTTTTGTATTTGCGGGTGGGTTTAGCCGGTCGGTAGCCGTTTGGCTGCGCGATACCTGGCAGGTACCCGAACAATGGCTGGGTTTTGCTACCGGCCTGGTGTTTGCTTTGCCACTGATCGTGTTTATGTACCTGTTAGAAAAAATACCCGGGCCAGATGCCGCCGATATAAAAGAAAGAAGTATTCGGTTACCCATGACACAGCAGGACCGTCAGCTCTTTTTACGACAATTCGGAGGTGGGATAGTGGTGGTCGTGATCACCTATTTGTTCCTGAGCATCATGCGGGACGTACGCGATAATTTTATGGCGAATATGTGGAACGAACTGGGGTATGGACAAAAACCAGCCATTTTTACCACCACGGAAACCATAACCTCGGTAGTAGTGCTGTTAGTAATGAGCCTGCTGGTTGTGATCAGGAAAAACGTCAGGGCCTTTCGGTTAATTCACTGGGTAATAGTAGCCGGATTTTTAATAGCCGGCATATCCTCCGCTTTGTTTTTAACGAAGACAATGCCGGGTGCTTTGTGGATGCAACTGGCTGGTCTTGGTTTGTATATGGGCTATATCCCTTTTAACTGCATTTATTTTGAACGGATGATCGCCACTTTCAGGATAGCCGGCAACGTAGGTTTTTTGATCTACATCGCAGATGCCTGGGGCTACCTTGGCAGTATGTCGGTAATGCTGACAAAAGAAATGGTTGGGTTCCAACTTACCTGGACGCAGTTTTATCCAGTAAGTGTAGTAATCTTTTCAGTGATCGGTGTGGCCACCACCTTATATTCCCTGATCTATTTTAATAAAAAGTACGACCGTATTATTGAATGATCAGCTGTTGAACAGATTTCTCCTGGGTGGTTTTATTGATCAGCTGCACCATGTACATGCCTTTTTTCAGTTCACAGCCGGTGTTTATATTTCCGGTAAGCGCATTGGTAAAGGAATAATGCTTCAACGCTTGACCGGCTGCACTATACACGTTCACGTCCCAGTTACCGCGGGTGGTATTGCTGAAAATAAGGCAGGTAGCACCTTTGGCCGGGTTGGGATATAACTTCAGTGGCAGGCTGGCGGTAGCTTTTATTTTTACAGCCCTAACAGCTGAGTATTTTGTTGATCCGTCGGCTTCGCTTAGTTTAAGTCTGAACAACAGGGATTTATTATTGTCGGTTATTTGAACCGGGTACGAATAGCTATAGGAACCGGCCTGGGAGGTGCCGGTCTTTGCAACCAGCTCAGCAATTTTTCCATAAGATCTTCCATCCGTGCTTTTTTGTATTTCATATTGGCGGTTGTTTTTTTCGTTTTGAGTTGTCCATTTAATATCGATGGTGCCATCGTTTACTTTGTTGGTGATAAACGAGGTGATATCTGTAGCCAGCATTAACAGCGGGCAGTAATGATAGGTGATCTTAAAATTTACGGCATCCTGTGCCGATCCTTCCAGGTTGTTGTTAATACTGCCCTGCGCGGCTGAATAAGTGGAAGTGGTGTAATCGAATTGCACTACATCGGTGCCAAAAAAATCTGCCGTATTGTAAACCGTATAGGTGGTGCGTTTCTGATCCAATGCATATAAGGGGCCCTGTTGGGTAAAATCCGCCCCTGAATTGGGAATGCCATCAGAACCGGCGAGGGAATAATAGCCATATTGTTTCTGGAACGAACCGGTCAATGGGTCAAGGAGGGCGGTGCTGTTTATTTCATCGTCGCGGAACACCTTTACCCGGTAGTTGGCTACCGGATTGGTTTCTCCGTTTTCCAGTTTGAAGTTATAGATGAGGGTTACATTGGTAGTAATTGTTACTTCGGTTAAGGTACCCTGTGTTGGGTTGAACCGGGGAAAGGTAAATGCATATGCCCCATTTCCCAATGCGTGTATGGTAGTATCGTAAGAAAGCGAGTGGGTGTTGCTGCTGCACTGTGCTTTACAGTTGTAGGCCAATAGAAGAATAACTGGAAGTATAACCGTCCGTTTCAACATTTTCATGGTATTGGAAATTGCGCCAAAGAAACGGTTGTTGGTGGCGGGTATACATGTTGGGGGAGTGGTATGTGTGGGTTTTACGTGGTTCTATGTAGGGGAGGCGGTTAATCCCTTTTACTTTCCAAAGTAAACCCAATAGTAGTACCAACATCGGGGGTACTGCGCACGTGAATGCTTTGGCCGTGGGCTTCAATTATGTGTTTGCAAATGGCGAGGCCCAAACCGGTGCCGCCTTTATCGCGGCTGCGGGCTGTGTCGGTGCGGTAAAAGCGTTCAAAGATGCGGGGCAGGTGTTCTTCTTCAATACCAATGCCATCGTCGCTTATTTCAATCAGCACGTGCTGGTCGTCGGTATCATAGATGCTGGCTACAATATTGCCATTGTGTTTGCCATACTTGGTGGCATTTTCAACCAGGTTTATCAATACCTGTTTTACTTTTTCTTTATCGGCAAAAACAGTGATGGGGGCTTCACAGCCTCTCTTGATCACAGTATGGATATTTTTTGCCTGTGTTTTTATGGAAAGGGAGTCGTAGATCTCTTTGATGAGGTCCTGGATATGAAAGTTCTGTTTGGCCAGTAATTGTTCACCGCGCTCCAGTTTTGAGATCTCATCGAGGTCATTCATCAGGTTTACCAGGCGGTCAACGTTTTTGGAGGTGTTTTCGAGAAACCTTTTGCGAATGGCTTCTTCTTCCATGGCGCCACCGAGCAGGGTATCAACATAACCCTGTATAGCGAAGATGGGGGTTTTAAACTCGTGGGCCAGGTTTTGCAGGAATTCTTTACGGTAGGCTTCGTTCTGGCGTAACAGTTCAATTTCACGGATCCGGTGTTCGCCCCATGCTTCCACATCGGCCCGCACTTCGTCGATGCTTTTTTGGGGAAGAATGTATTTGAAATACATCTCTTCTTTTTTGGTAGCCTTGGTGTGGTAAATGAGCTTATAGATCAGCTTTATTTTGCGGTAAATAAAGCGTTCCATAGTAACCAGTATCAGCCAGTAACCGCCCGCGAATATAACCAACAGGGAACCCAGTCCCACCTGCCAGTTGCCGGTGAGAAAAAATATACCTATGGCTATAGGAAAAGCTAGTATAGCTGCTGTGAAAGCGGCTAATTGCCGCGGTGATAAGTTTTTTGCTGAAGACATACTATAAACCCAATGTGCAATTTAGCTAATTCTCATCTCATCACATCATCACATAGTGAATTTATAGCCTACCCCTTTAACGGTAGTGATACAATCGATGCCGAGTTTTTGACGAATTTTTCGAATATGAACGTCGATGGTACGGTCGCCAACGATCACATCGTTACCCCAGATCTGGTTAAGGATCTCGTTACGCAGAAATACACGGCCAGGCTTTGATGCCAGCAGGTACAGCAGTTCAAATTCTTTTTTCGCTAATACAACGGCTTTGCTGTCGACCTTGGCTTCAAATTTAACCGGATCAATTTCGAGGTTATCGATCTTGATCACTTTTTCTTCCGGTTCTTTATTGATGCGGCGAAAGATAGCGTGTATACGGCTTACGAGAATTTTAGGGCTGACTGGTTTGCTGATATAATCGTCTGCACCGGTTTCCAGGCCTTTAACGTGTGAACTTTCATCGCTGAGGGCGGTGAGGAATACGATAACAGTATCTTTAAATGCCGGTTGGGCACGTAAAATTTCACAAACTTCCACCCCGTTCTTGCGGGGCATCATTATATCCAGGATGATCAGGTCGGGTGAGCTTAACTTGGCTTTTTGAATGGCATCATCCCCATTATTAGCCGTAACTATCTCATAACCCTCTTTTGTAAGATTATACCGGATAATTTCCACTATATCAGGCTCATCATCTGCAATCAGGATCTTGCCTTTAGCATTCATTAAAGAAAATTTTTGCAAACCTACTCGAAAAGGTTCTACCCTGTAAATGATAATATTGAGTTCACAATTTCTTAATATGTGAAGATAAAGAAAAAGGCTGCATTGTCACTGGCGGGGAAGTGGACAGGGAGTTACAAAGCATTCGTTATTAATTAGAAAGACCATTCCTACCGCAAAAACGATACCGTGCTAATTAAATCGATGCTGGTTTTAGCGGGCGTGCTCCCCAACATGGGGTCGCCATTAGCCACCTTAACCGGACTTTTTGACTTTCTTTTATTAACTTTCGCCGGAAATTATTGTTTTCTTAATACAGAAAGGCGCTAACCAGACCAATTTCAGCCACATACAACCCTTTGGTCATATTTTTGCTCTACCCCTAGATGTGCAGCATATGAGGATACATATACGAATTATTACTATCTGTTTACTGATTTGGCAATCGAATCTTGCGCAAACTTCATTACCAATAAAGGTGCCCATGGAGCGTGAGTTGTGGCATGGGAATATCGATAAACAGCAAAAGAAGGCTATTCAGTTTGTTAACCAGGGTAAAATTTCACCTGATACTACGGTTAGCCTGCAAATAATGGATGCGCTCATCCGCAGCGTAGATGACCTGCAGACCCAGATAGAAATGGATTCTACCCTCAACGGTAATGGAAAGATCAAGTACCTGCGCAGCATCGATTACCTGTTACAAAGCTATTTCTCCAATCTTAACCGCCGCGATTTTCCGGCCTCCCTGGCGCCTGCGCTTGTAAGTGCATTTGCCCAGTGTATGGAGCTGGACAAACAACATAAAAGTTTTGGTTCCGTCATAGAAAGCAATGAGTACGGCGTTGATAAAATGCTGATTGAGTCACTCCGGTATTCTGAAGACAACCCGGGTATGGCAGGCGCACGCATTGTTTTAATGCGCAAATACCTGACCCTTCACCCCGACCAGATTATGCCCGAGCTGGCCAAGAACCCCAACGCCTATTTTGCGGATAGTTTAATAAAAGTAGCGCTGAGTACCGATATCGGAAAAGTATACGATTATGCACAGGCCCATAACACATTGGGCGACCGCATTCGGCATCACAGCGATTCAACCGTTCAACTGGTAGCACGTATTGCCACCAGCAAAAGCGGCCAGTTGTATTTTCCCTTTTTAGATAACCTGATGCGGGGAAGCATAACCCTGGGAGCCATTGACAGCGTTAAAGAAAATGACCTGGGTTATTTCAGGTTGCTCGTGAAAACCAGGATCGACTATATACAAAGGTCCTTACCACCTTATAATGATACCGCCAACCAGTTGCAGACCTTAACGGAAATGATGAAGCGGAAGGCGAATCAGTATTTTATTCGTGAAATAAATGCACTGCACACCAATCCCAATGACAATATTCGGTTTCGCCGGCTCGATGGGTTAACTGCACAGGAACTGTACTACCTGGCTGTGCTGGGTGAAGATGAAATTTATACTTCCAGTTATACCCGGGGTGTATATCCGCGTATCTGGACAAAAATGGCCAAACCCCACGCCGACAGTCTGATCATGAGCGTTCATGGCGACTATTTCAGAAAGTTCATTAAAATGGCGGCGGGTTATAACGAGCTGAATGACTTTTTGAGTAAAATGGATAAACAAAATGCCGAAACCATGATGAAGGCATTTGTGATAGGATTGGAAAAACCACGTAAAGTAAACGATCTGGAAGATGCGGTCGACGTGGCCGACTCTTACAGCAGTATCATGGATAAGAATAAAGAACTGGCTGAATTTATATTGAATGAAGTGAATGTGAGCTATACCAAAAATGTGCAGGAAAATAATAAACGCGGTATGGTTATATACAATCTGCTGCGCATTTTGTTTGAATCGGCCGATACTACTAAAAAAGTTGACCTGTCTACATTGTTAGGCATTCCTTCTATTTATGGTAAAGATTACAGCAACCTCACCGACGACAGCGGCCGGGTGATTCAACAGGTGTTCTTTTACGGTGATGAAGATAAAGACGGACAGACCTCGTACCAGAACTTTATGAATATGTTCCGCGGCCGTGCCGGCTGGAAGGTGGATGAAAGAAAGGCCGAGTGGACAACCATCATTTCTACCAAAGGCAAACCCGTATGGATCTTTGCCAACAAACCATTGTATGGCGAAGATGATCCGGACGATAAAGCGCAGGACAAACTGATTGAATATATGCAGGGACGTAATTTAACGCCAACGGTAGTAATACACCGTGGTCACAGTTATCACCTGTCAACCACTTTGCAAAAATTGCCGGCAAGCGCCCGTATTGTAGTGTTGGGTTCGTGCGGTGGATATAATAATCTGAATGAAGTACTAACGGCTTGTCCGGATGCGCACATTGTTTCTTCAAAACAAGTGGGTACCAAAAGAGTGAATGAGCCCATTTTACAGGCTATCAACGAGCGGTTACTGGTAGGTCATGATATTGACTGGATAAGTATGTGGCGTGAGTTGAGAAAGAAATTCACAACAGGCGATGCCAAGGAAATGTTCGACGATTATATTCCTCCATATAAAAACCTCGGCGCTATTTTCATCAAGGCTTACCGTAAATCAATGGGTGAATAGTTATTAAGTTGAAAGTTTAAAGTTCAAAGTTTAAAGTTGAAAGTTCTGGGTCTGCCAGCAGGCTCAGTCGTTCATTTTAGTTTAACAATCCATAAACGTACAAGCCGTATCTTTGCAAACTCGTTATGGCGGAAAAAAGCAAGGGGAAGATCATATTTGATTTAAGTTTACTGAAACGGGTATTTCAGTATGCGAAGCCCTATAAAAGAAAATTTATCCTGTCGGTAATAATGGCTGTCCTGTTGGCCATTGTATCTCCTATACGTCCCTGGCTCATCCAGGTCACTATCAACGACTATATTCACAAAGGGGTTACCGGCGATAAGGCGGTAAAATTATCCATGGAGCAGGTGATCATCTGGATCACTGTGATACAGATCGCGTTGCTGATACTGGAAACAGGCTTTCGTTTTTATTTTTCTTACCTGACAGCCTGGTTAGGTCAAACGGTAGTAAAAGACCTGCGGGTGAATGTATACCGAAAAATTCTGGGGTTGAACCTTTCCCAGTTCGATACCACGCCAATTGGGACTTTAACCACCCGTACTATTAATGATATAGAGGCCATCAACGATATTTTTTCGGATGGATTAATTCCCATCATTGCCGACCTGTTATCGATCATCGCTGTTTTGATCTTTATGTTTTGGGTCGACTGGCGGCTTACACTGATCAGCCTGGCCTCGTTTCCCATCTTAATAGCAGCCACTTATTTCTTTAAGGAAAGCGTGAACAAATCGTTCATCAGGGTGCGTAATGCGGTGGCCAACCTCAATGCTTTTGTTCAGGAGCATATTACCGGTATGGGCATTGTGCAGGCATTTGCTGCAGAAGACAAAGAGTTCAATAAGTTTAAAAACATCAATAAAGAACACCGCAACGCCAATATCAACGCCATTTTTGCTTACTCGGTATTTTTCCCCGTGGTTGAAATTGTGTTGGCGGTGGGTACCGGCTTAATGGTTTGGTGGGCAGCCACCCATGCCTTGAAGATCTATACGGTAGATGAAGAAGCCGGCCGTTTACTGATCGGGAAAATGTTCTCCTTTTTCCTGTGCTTGAACTTGTTGTTCCGCCCGCTGCGGGTAATTGCCGATAAGTTCAACGTATTGCAAATGGGGATGGTGGCCAGTGAGCGGGTGTTCAAGGTACTGGATAATGAAGATGTGATCACTACTGAAGGCAGCTTTGCACCGGATATGGTAAAAGGCAAGATCGCGTTTGAAAACGTATCCTTTGCTTACGTGGGCGACCGGTATGTACTGAAAAATATCTCTTTTGAGGTAAAGCCCGGCGATACCGTAGCCATAGTAGGGCATACCGGAAGCGGAAAAACGTCCATCATCAGCTTAATGAACCGGCTGTATCACATAAAGCATGGCGCCATTAAGATAGATGATGTAAAAATTGAAGATTTCAAGCTGGAAGCCCTGCGCAAACAGATAGGGGTGGTATTACAGGATGTGTTCCTGTTTTCGGGCTCGGTGCTGGATAACATTACCCTGCGCAACCCGGCCATTACCAGGGAACAAGTGATTGAAGCCGCCAAAATGATTGATATGCATGATTTTATAATGCAGCTGCCGGGCGGTTATGATTATAACGTAATGGAAAGAGGCGGCAGCCTGTCATTGGGTCAGCGCCAGTTGTTGTCATTTATCAGGGCACTATTATACAATCCTTCTATATTAATACTGGACGAAGCTACTTCTTCGGTAGATACTGAAAGTGAACGGCTTATTCAAAAAGCGATCGATAAGCTGATTGCCGGCCGCACGTCTATTGTCATTGCCCACCGGTTATCGACCATTCGCAAGGCAAGCAAGATCATTGTGCTTGACAAGGGTGAGGTAAAAGAAATGGGTACACACGACGAATTGATAGCCCATCAGGGATTTTACTATAAACTGCACCAGATGCAGTTTGACAAGCATATTCCGGCTTAATAAGCAGTTATTAGTTATTAAAATATTTAATATTATATTTAAGCATAGGAAAATTACGGTTTCTCTAAATTTCGTTCCCGTAAATAAATATATAAATTTAATTAATATGGTATGGGTAGGCCTTTACCCTTATTCAGTTGCCATCTGGTAATAAATACTTGCATTACGAGTTCGTTTTTGCCTTTTGCATACTTATCTTTGCGCAAAATTTATAAACAGGTATGCTGGTCAGAAGCGTCAAATCCTTATTGGTAGCGGTTTTCAGCCTGAGTGTTGTGCTTTCTCCTTTATTTGTGAAAGCTGAAGATGGCGAAGCTCCCAAGGAAGAAAAATTAAATCCTGCTAAACTTATTATCGAACACGTTTCTGATGGTCATGAATACCATTTTGTAACTGTTGGAAATCATCCGGTATCATTGGCATTACCGGTTATTTTATACTCTCCTGAAAAAGGGTTTACTGCATTTATGTCGTCTGCTTTCCATCATGGAACCGAAGCCCATGAAGGATATATTCTTTTAACCGAAGAGTACCTGAAGGAACACAAAGAGCTGGAAGAGGAAAAAGATGAAGCAGGAAAATCTGTTTACAAAATGAACAAGATCTATGCTTTGGATGCTGAAGGCAAACCCAGCCTTACCGCTAAAGTGTATGACTTCTCCCTCACACGTAATGCCACACAAATGCTGATATCAGTAATATTACTGATATGGTTAATGACCAGCATTGCTAAAAAATATAAAAAGGGTATTGGTGAAACCAGTGCGCCAAAAGGCTTTCAAAATGCCGTTGAGCCGGTTATCACTTTCGTAAGAGATGATGTTGCCAAAGCCAATTTGGGTCATAACTACGAAAAGTACATGCCTTTGCTGCTTTCCGTTTTCTTCTTTATTCTTATAAACAATCTTATTGGTTTAATTCCGGGAACAGCTAACGTAACCGGTAATATTTCCTTTACCGCTATGTTGGGGCTGGTTGCTTTTATTGTGATCCTGTTCAGCACCAATAAACATTTCTGGAGCCATATTTTTAACCCACCGGTTCCCCTGGGTGTAAAACCCATTCTGATACCAGTGGAGATAATGGGTATTTTCACTAAGCCCTTTGCCCTTATCATTCGTCTTTTCGCCAACATGATCTCTGGTCACGTAATTATACTGGCATTTATTTGTTTGATTTTCATTTTCGGCGCCATGAATACAGCATTGGGATGGGGAACTTCACCTTTCTTCATGTTGTTGGCGGTGTTTATATATGTGATAGAAATACTGGTGGCATTTTTACAGGCGTACATTTTCGCCAACTTAACAGCGGTATTTATCGGTCAGGCCTTTGAAGGCGGACATGATCACCTGGATCACAATGGACATGATGAACCAGCAGTAATTTAAACTAAAGTCTTTTTTAATTATAAACACACAAGTATCATGAATTTGATGACTATTTTGTTGGAAGTTCAGCCCGGTTACGGTGCAATTGGCGCTAGCCTTGCTGCGATTGGTGCTGGTATCGGTATCGGTCAAATCGGTAAAGGTGCCGTTGAATCAATTGCTCGTCAACCAGAAGCAACCAACGACATTCGTGCTACCATGATCCTGGCTGCAGCCCTCGTAGAAGGTGTTGCCCTGCTGGCTGCCGTTGCTGGTTTGCTGGCCGTGTTCAAATAGTCGGTTCGCACGTAAAAACAGTACTGCATTCAATGCAAAGGGCGGCGAATGCAGTATTTTTCTCTGAAAAAAGCAAAGCATATAATACCATAAATATTTATTTACAATGGAATTACTTACCCCGGATTTAGGCTTATTGGTGTGGAACTTTATTGCGTTTTTGATCCTGTTGATCATTTTGAGAAAATTTGCCTGGAAGCCAATTTTATCATCGCTGAAATCGCGTGAAACCGGTATCGCCGAATCATTGGCTACTGCCGAAAGGGTAAAAGCTGAAATGGCGCAGTTGAAAAGTGAGAACGAAGCATTGCTGGCCAAAGCCCGTGAAGAAAGAACCCAGTTGCTGAAAGAGGCACGTGATACAAAAGACCGTATCATCAATGAAGCCAAAGAACAGGCTAAAATAGAAGCCGGTAAAATCGTTGCCGATGCCAATGCTGCTATTCAACAGCAAAAAATGGCTGCTTTAACCGATGTTAAGAATCAGGTAGGTAACCTGGTAATTGAAGTGGCTGAGAAAGTGCTGCGTCGTGAACTGGCCGACAAATCACAACAGGAAAAGTACATTAAGCAACTGGCAGAAGAAGTGAAGCTTAATTAACCGATCTGTTAATTAGCCATTGTGCTAACGGAACACCGTATTCGAATTGGCACCCGCCTTCGCCCAGGCTACGGACGGGCAAGCATTTTCAAATTTTCACATTTTCAAAATCAATAAATGCCAAACCCTCGTTTAGCAGCGCGTTATGCAAAAAGTCTGATTGACCTGGCCAATGAAAAGAACCAGGTAGAACCGGTGTATAAGGATATGCTGTTTTTGCAAGCGCTTTGCAAGGATAGTCGCGATTTTTTAAACCTGCTGCGTAGCCCGGTTGTAAAGGCTGATAAAAAAGTAGCTATTGTTGAAGCTGTAACAAAAGGCAAAATAAGCGAACTCACTAATGTTTTCAACCGCTTGTTGATCAACAAAGGCCGTGAATCGAACCTGCCTGAAGTTATTACTTCTTTTATAGATCAATACAAACAGCAAAAAGGTATCCATACCGTGAAGCTTACTACTGCTGTACCTGTTACCGAAGAAATGAAAAAACAGATCATCGGCCAGGTGCAAAAGCAAACGAAGATGGATAACATTGACCTGAAAACCACCGTAAATGAGGAAATCATCGGCGGTTTTGTGCTGGAAATCGGCGATCAGCTGATCGATGCCAGCGTTGTGTACGATCTGAACAAGATCAAGGCACAATTCATGAATAATGACTTTATTTATAAAATAAGATAGTTCTAACACACAAAAAATCATAAACGGTTATATATGGTAGAGATAAAACCCGATGAGATATCTGCGATATTGCGTCAGCAATTGAGCAACTTTAACGCAGCTGCCGACCTGGAGGAAGTGGGTACTGTATTGCAGGTGGGTGATGGTATTGCCCGCGTATACGGTTTAAATAACGTACGTGCTGGTGAACTCGTTGAGTTTGAGAATGGCGTGCGTGCAATTGCCCTTAACCTGGAAGAGGACAACGTGGGGGTGGTATTGATGGGTGACAGCGGTGATATTAAAGAAGGCGCTAAAGTACGCCGTACCGGTAAGATCGCGTCTATTAACGTAGGCGAAGGTATGCTGGGTCGCGTGGTAAACACATTGGGCGAACCAATTGATGGTAAAGGTCCCATCGCTGGCGATAGATACGAAATGCCCCTGGAGCGTAAAGCACCTGGTGTAATTTTCCGTGAGCCGGTAAAAGAACCGCTGCAAACAGGTTTGAAAGCGATTGATGCGATGATCCCCATCGGCCGCGGACAACGTGAGCTGATCATCGGCGACCGTCAAACCGGTAAAACAGCGATCGCTATCGATACCATCATCAACCAGAAAGAATTCTACGCTGCTGGTAAACCAGTATTTTGTATATATGTAGCCATCGGTCAAAAAGCATCTACCATCGCTGGTGTGATGAAGACGCTGGAAGACAATGGCGCTATGGCTTATACAACTATCGTTGCGGCCTCAGCTTCTGACCCCGCTCCGTTACAGTTCTATGCGCCTTTCGCCGGTGCAGCCATTGGTGAGTTCTTCCGTGATACCGGACGTCCTGCCCTGATCATTTATGATGATCTGTCAAAACAGGCCGTAGCTTACCGTGAAGTGTCCCTGTTGCTTCGTCGTCCCCCAGGCCGTGAAGCTTATCCTGGTGACGTATTCTACCTGCACAGCCGTTTATTGGAGCGTGCTGCTAAAGTGATCAACGACGACGGCGTGGCAAAGAACATGAACGATTTGCCCGATTCAATAAAACACCTGGTAAAAGGTGGTGGTTCTTTAACCGCCTTACCAATCATTGAAACACAAGCGGGTGACGTATCTGCTTACATTCCTACAAACGTGATCTCGATCACCGATGGTCAGATCTTCCTGGAGTCGAACCTGTTCAACGCCGGTATTCGTCCTGCCATCAACGTAGGTATCTCTGTAAGCCGTGTGGGTGGTAACGCGCAGATCAAATCAATGAAAAAGGTAGCTGGTACGTTGAAGCTCGACCAGGCATTATACCGTGAAATGGAAGCCTTCTCTAAATTCGGTGGTGACCTCGACCCTGCTACCAAACTGGTAATTGATAAAGGTGCCCGTAACGTGGAGATCCTGAAACAGGCTCAATACACGCCATTCGCTGTAGAAAAACAGGTAGCTATCATTTACCTGGGTACACAAGGTTTGTTGCGTGAAGTACCTGTGAAGAAAATGAAAGAGTTTGAAGAACATTTCCTGATGGAAATGGAAAACAAACATGCCGATATTCTGGCTGAGTTCAAGAAAGGTAACTTACCTGATGACGGTATCAAGAAAATGGTGAATCTGGCCAACACCCTGATTCCTCAATACAAAGCATAACATTTACTGTTGTACGATATTTAAGAGCCATCCCGCTAACGGGGTGGCTTTTTCCTTTTTAAGGATGTTCGTAAAAAAAAATACAAAAAAGTAATATTACTATTGCATATTCAAAATACTGTTTAGATATTTGTATCAGATCAGAAACACTGATCAACAGTCTCACCCCAATCTCCTGTCAGAACCGTACCGTTACTTCAGATTTTATTATCCCCCAATTTTCCGTGAAAACTACCAGTTTTTAGTTTCCATTTCACCTGTGATCTACTTTATTCCGGTCCCTTAAAAACGTATCTGTACAAACATGTACCTTTTGAAACACATATGTATTGGAGTTAATTCAGTGATCGATCTCCTGATTGTTGCACTGGTTCCTACTACTTCTGCATGTTTGTCCTCATTTACTCCAGGGACCTCAATAACGGCCAATTACGGCCTTTTAAATGCTGGTTTAACTTATTTTAAGATAGATAACAACAAGCGCCATTTAGCATTATTGTACGGGTGCATACCCAACGGGGGTAGTGCCGGAAACGTATAATAAAAGCAGGGCCCGGTGGATTTTGTGCGCGTGATTAAAAGATGATTGTAAATCAACGAGGTAGAGAAATGTGAGGCAACGGTTTGTAATGAAATTGTGTAATAAGTGTTATGTATAAAAGTACCCCCACAAATGAATTCGGATCGTGCGAATAACAATCGAAAGAGATTTAAGAGTTTATTTTAAAGGGTACGATCAACAACACCGTCCCGTTTCTACGGGATGGTTTCTTTAAGTTTTCAATTCCTATCTGAATACCTCACCCGAAATTCAATCATCTGAAGCGCCGGTTACCGGTGCTGTAGTTTAACCTCTGTAGCTTTTACGGATTATTCCTGAACAGCGTCATATCACTGCCTTGTGTAATCGCATGGCAGCTTATATAAAGAGTTTATTTTAAAGGGTACGATCAACAACACCGTCCCGTGTCTACGGGAGGGAATTTTTTAAAAGATCGCGTTACCAAAAAGAGATTTATGTTTTTATTTTAAAGGGTACGATCAACAACACCGTCCCGTTTCTACGGGATGGTTTTTCTAAAACCCTTTCTGCACAAGTTCCCTGTATTACTATACAGAAATCCCATTTCCTTTCTTTAGCTCCGATATCATGTATGCCTGAGTAACTATAGGCTTCAATACTCAGCAGGAAAGCCTGTTTACTTACACTGTTTACCTTCTACGTGTTTAAAACGATAACACAACAGCTACCCCTGGTTGCTGATTGTATTGCCGCATAAATTTTATTGTGCGCCCGGGATGGCGCCCTATACCGTAACAATCTAAAATGTATGTGATGAACAAATTTTACCTCAAAACGCAATGGAAAGGTTTTTGGCTGCATAGGACGATTGCTGTCATTTTGCTGCTGGCCGTTTCAGCAGGTATACAGGCGCAGGGCCTCGAATTTAAAGACGGAAAAAAGGTGACAGGAAGAGAAGGCGAAGATGGCGCCGTATACAAGTTCCCCAATGTTACAAAGGATGTTGACGGTTATATCAGGATCAATGGCCGTTCTTCATCGGGGGTTAAATTGACCGACATAGACCTGGATAACACCGGTTGGGATAAAGCATTTCAACCCCAGATCGAATACAAGAACAGATCGGCATCGGGCAGTGAAAAAGACTGGTGGATGGAATTCGAGATCTCCTTTCTTTCTGCAAAGGACAATACCCCGGTTGCCATTTCAAGTATGGACCTTTCTGCCATCGATATCGATGGCGACGACAATCATGTGAATGAATGGGTATCGCTGTACAGCCTGGATTCCTATACCACTGAACGCCATACTTCATTACAGGTGCTTGATCTGCTGGAAAATATCTTAAGTGTATTGACGCTTACCGGTAAAAAATTCTCCGGTCCGCTTACCCAGTATGACAATATCGATACCAGCGCTACCAAAGTGATGACAACCGCCAAATACACGAATAAAAGCAAATTCAGGATCAGGGCCGGCGGTCACAGCACCGATAAAGACATTTCAACCGAGCGCATGTATTCATTCTGGTTCAAATCGTTCAACTATACGGCACCTGTACAAAGTACCTTGCCCATACTGTTAAATTCGTTTACGGCAAAGAAGTCTGGCAACCAGGTGATATTGAACTGGAGTACCGATATGGAAAAGGATTTCAGCCATTTTGTAGTGGAGAAAAGCGGGAACGGAATGGATTATACCGACGCCGGGGTGCTATTCACTGAAAGCAACAGCAGCAACATGCACAAGGAATACTCCTTTAAGGATGAGCTGAAAAACAGCACTGCCGGTCTTGCTTATTACCGCCTTAAAATGGTTGACCTGAATGGGAAATACCAGCAGTCTGAAGTGCGGATAATCAGGTTAACGGATAATAATGCGGCCACAAGCATTACGGTTTACCCCAATCCGGTTGTAAGCGACCTGCGGATAACAGTGGCCAGCAACTGGCAGGATAAGGCCATGCACATTCAGGTGTTAAATGCAAACGGGGAAAATGTGCTGCAATACTACAGCCCCAGGGCAAGCCAGACAGAAAGCATTAGCGTCAGAAATTTAAAGCCGGGCGTGTATATAGTGAGAGTACTGAATGGCGCGGAAACGGCCCAGCAGCGGTTTATAAAGACGAAATAAGCGTGGTTGGCGAAGTGTAAAAAAGAAGCCCTCCCGATGCATCGGGAGGGCTTCTTTTTTCTACCTGAAGAGTTTTTATTATTTCTTCAACAGTTTTTTCTGGAAGAGTACTTCTTTACCAGATCTGATATCCAGCATATACATACCTTTTGAAAGGCCGGCTGGGATACGGATGCTGATAGAATTGCTTCCGATTGCTAATTGTTCAGAAGTGGTATATACCTCTCTTCCTGAAAAATCGATCAAACGGATTCGAACCTGTTCAGCGGATTTTACCAGAATTTGAACGTTTACATCTCTGTCGAATGGATTAGGCATTGCTTCCACATCCAGTTTGTTGGTGTTCAGCATGATAACACCAGAATAGTTAACGCTGCCACCTTTTTGGTTAACCCGCAGGCGATACCAACGGGTAGTTGAGAAAGTATGTTCAGCATCAGTGAACTGGTAGCTGTTGGCAATATTGCTGTTTTCCTTGGCAGCTACAGTACCGGCTTTCGTGAATACAGTTCCGTTTTCAGAATATTCAACGTCGTAAGTAGCCACACCATCATCACCGTTCATAGTCCAGTTTAAAACAGACTTTTGTTCCTGCAGGGCACCTTTAAATTTAAGGTTAATTAAAGGCAGTACCCCGTCTGAATAGAAACAGGTAGGTGTTTGGCCAGTATTGGTAGGATCGCTTGAGTTTACGAACATGATGTTACCATCAGCATCGGTAAGGGTGATCTTCGACTGGTTACAAACCTGTTTATTAGGTTCGGTTCTAACGCGGAAGGTTACCACAGCTGAATTATCCTGGGTAGGAAGAACGATACCGGGATCTTCGCCTAATGTATTTACCATTTTACCGTTGGGGGTACCCGTTTTGGCAAAAGGCATCACACCGCCGCTTGCATCAGGTACCGCTATGCCGTTCATCTTGGTCGTATTCTTAATATACGTGGTGGATGGTGGAATGTAATCGTACATATATACCCCTGCCGCGTTGATGTTACCGATATTGGTAACGGTAATTTTGTATTCAACCGTATCACCACCATTAATATGCCCGTCACCATCTATATCGGTGTAGGTCTTTTTGGCAATGATTGAACTGTTCAGCACCGGGAACGCACAGGTGGTATAGTCACCAGACATATAAACACCGCTTGATCCGCTATTGACACTAACAGCGTTCATCGTTTGCAGGTCAAGCTTAAATACTTCATTATAAGCTCCGTTGATGAATACGTTGCCGTAAAGGTCAATTGCCAGTGATTGAGAGGTAAAAGGGTTGTTATCGTCTACAACCTGACCATTTACTTTCATGGTACCCATGTAGGTAGCTACCAATGTGGCCGGGTTGATCTTATACATGCTACTGTTGTTGGTAATCAGGTATAATTTACCTGAACCGTCAGCAAAAATGTCACCACCTGTCTCACCGTTTCTCGCGTCCCGTACATTGTGGCCTCCGTTAGTGTTGGCATTGGTCAGGGGGCCCAGGTGATTGATCACCGGAGTTCCCGATGAATTCATTTTAAACCTGATCAGATCTGACGCATCACTTGTGAGGGCATAACAATAACCATCTGAGCCCATACCCATACGGTTAACGCTAACGCCATTGGTTGACAGCGGTGTACCCGACCATCTATAAGCAGACAATGGCGGAGAAGTACTCATGTCTATATATGACAGGTTTGCACCTGCAACGTTATTGACAAAATAGATCCTTTGGCTGGCTTTGTCGTAGGCGATGGCCGCACAACCGTCCAGTAATGGACCGGAAACGTTGTTACCGGTAGTCGCGCTCTTTGTTGCTCCATTGGGACCATCATAAAGTACGGCGCTGCCCTTTCCGGTTATGGTATCTACTGTACGCACCCAGCTATATGCCTTTTGATCATCTGGCGTATTACGGCCAAAGGAAACAACCGCCGGGGTCGTTTGGTAAATGATGTTACAGCCGGCATCCTTCTGAATGTTTGTATACACCGTGTTGGTTGCCTGAATGGTTGAAACATTACCCTGGGTAGCATCGATGGTAGCGTTATTGAAAATACTACCGCCATTACCGGTTACTGTTACGCGGAACATGACAGTCGCTTTTTGACCGGGAGGTAAAACACCCGCCATATAATTCTCGGCATTCACCGCATTACCGTCTCCGGCATAAGGCATGATGCCGCCAGGTTTGTCAGTTAACGTGGTTGTGTTTAAAACGGTGGAACCGGTTTTATAAATCACACCGGGCGGTACGTTGTCGTACATTTTAGCCGCGATGTAATTTTGGGTTCCATTGTTTTTTACGGTGATGGTATACAACAGCTCATCACCCATATTTGCTAATGTACCATCTCCACCTGTGGTGGTGTTCTTCACCTCCTTAGTGAAGACCAATTGTGCCTGCGTGTTGGCCTTAATGCCCAATAGCACTAAGCCGAGGAGCAGGGCTTTCAAAGGGTAGAATTTAAAGCTCATAGGTTCCGGATTTACACATGAAAGTTTTCGAATAAAATTCACGTCATAACCAAGAAACAGGCCTCGTACTGCTTCATAAGTTATAACTTATTCAACGTTTTGTATTTATACTGTTTTGTTGTTACTCATTTAGTTTCATTTTGCCGCTGTTTTTTAAATTGTTATCTATAGTAAATGTATCAATCAATACGTGTTCAGTTCAGTCGATAGTTTTTCGTTTAGTCAATGTGTTTCAGTAAAGCACTGGTGCTTATTCCACTGGTCATTTTAATTAAGTGATTATATCCGGGAAAACTTTTGAAAACAGGAAGGAAAGAAGCAAACGGTGTCAGGGGCTTGGTTAAACAGGCATACATTACCCGCAACCATTGGGGTGATTGTACCTGCAGTTCATAATTACCGGTTAAGGTAACTGGGCTGTTAAATGCATCTAAAAGAATAGATGCTACTAAAGGAGTTTCGATCCTTTTCATAGTTTTCAATACGGATATAACATTTAAAGGCGATAGTTAGCCATTTTTCGCCAATCGTACAACGCAAAAGCCACATGGATATTTTACAGGAAAACCCGTAGCTGATTCCAGGCATTCATATAAGATTTATATCTATTGCGAAAAATGATATAAATCAATTCACAATGAATCGTGTGTAAAATACCTGTGTACGAAATTTGATGCAAGATACTAACAACCAACAAAATGATTAAAAAAACCTGTTATTCTCATTTTTGGACAATTGGGGATAACTTCTAGAAATTAATTTGGTTTATAACGTAAACCAGTTTACGTTTGAGTATAAATTAACCACCCATGCTACCGCTTCTGCCACTGCTTATTTTACTCTTATCCTTCCTGGCCGGATCGGCTCAAACCATTATTTCCGGAAAGGTAAAAGATGGAAAAGGTCATCCCATACAGGGAGCCAGTATCTCTTTAAAAGACACTTACGATGGCGCTACCACCGATACGTTGGGCGACTATCACTTTAAAACCACTGAAAAAGGCGAACAGGTACTACTGGCCACCTCCATCGGTTATAAACTACAGGAACAAAAAATAACCGTTTCAGGCGCTGCCCTACGTATTGATATAGTTTTAAAACCGGAACCCAATGAATTAACTGCGGTAACCATTACCGCCGGTTCATTTGAAGCCAGTGATACAAAACGAACCACTGTTTTAAATTCCATTGATATTGTTACAACCGCCAGTGCCAATGCCGACATTACCAGCGCCATCAAAACATTACCCGGCGCCCAGCAGGTAGGCGAGAGTGAAGGATTGTTTGTTCGGGGCGGTACAGCCCAGGAAACAAAGGTTTTTATAGATGGCACCCTGGTGAACAATTTCTTTTTCAGCAGCGTGCCCGACATTGCCCAGCGCGGCCGTTTTTCGCCTTTTATTTTTAAAGGCACCGTATTCAGCTCAGGCGGTTACTCTGCTTTATATGGCCAGGCGCTTTCGGCTGCATTGATCCTGGAGTCGGTTGACCTGCCCGATCAATCATCAGCCAGTGTAGGACTTTCTACCGTAGGTTTAAATGCCGGCTTTCAGCAGTTATCAAAGAAAAAGAATGCAAGCTGGGGTATCAACTACAGCTATACCAACCTGGCGGCTTATTTCGCAGTAGTTAAACAACGCCCCGATAACTTTAAAATACCGGAGTTTCATAACGGGGAAGCCAACTTCCGGATAAAAACCTCCAAAACCGGGATGCTGAAATTTTATGGCTATTTCAATTATAACCAGTTGGGTTTGCGCAGGGCCGATATTGATTCCATAGAATTGAAAAATGCATTCAGGCTCACCAACTTTAACGTGTATGGTAATTTATCGTGGAAGGAAAAGCTGGGCAAAAAATGGCATCTGTATATGGGCGCTTCCTACAGCAACAATACCGATAAGATCGGGAATGAATTACAGGACCAGCACAACACGCCGGTAACCATGAACTGGGAGCCATACGATACCAAGGGTTTTAATGTAAGGACCGATGGTGAACTGGCGCAGGTAAAAACTGTGCTGGAAAGACGTTTGTACGGATTAAGCGCCATTCGGTTTGGTGGGGAGTACATGTATTTTACCGATAAGAATAACTATACCAACCAATACGTAACCAACGGCATTACTACTGCCGAAGATCATTTCAAAGCTGCCTTTGCAGAAGCTGATATTTATATCACTAATGACCTGGCAGCCAAATTCGGCGGTCGTTTTGAGCAAAGCTCCCAGCTTGATAAAGCCAACGTGGTACCCCGTATTTCACTGGCTTATAAAGTAGGCAATAAGGCCCAGGCTTCGCTGGCTTATGGTATATTTTATCAAAAGCCCGAAAAGGATTATTACCTGCGGGGTTATGCCTACAATGATCTGTTATATACAAAAGCCACGCATTACATTGCCAACTACCAACGGGTAAGCAGGGATTATACCCTGCGTATTGAAGGCTATTATAAAAAGTACGAAAACCTGGTAAAAACCTATGGCACCAGCAATGTCGGTATTATAGACAGCGTAGCCACCAGTGGTTATGGAGATGCCAAAGGGATAGAACTCTTTTGGCGCGATAGAAAAACATTGAAGAATGTTGACTACTGGATCTCCTATTCATACCTCGATACCAAAAGAGATTACCTGAATTACCCGTATGCCATTCAACCCAATTTTGCAGCTAACCATACCGCCAGCCTGGTGGTAAAGAAATTTGTCACCAAAATAAAGACCCAGTTTAACGGCTCTTATACATTTGCAACAGGCCGTCCTTATTATAACATCCGATACAGCAACAATGCAGGTAAATACCAGATAGCCGACCAGGGAAAAACCATTTCCTACAATAACCTTAGTTTTAGTGTGAATTACCTGCCAACAATCGGGAATACCAAATCGAAGAATTTTATAGTATGGGTTTTTTCAGTGAACAATGTGCTGGGCAGCAACCAGGTGTTCGGTTATAATTATTCCTTCAACGGTTTGCGGAAAGATCCCATTTTGCCAACCGCCCGTCGGTTTTATTTTTTGGGTTGTTTCCTGAGTTTTGGAGTTGACAGAAGCGACGACGTCATAAACAGTAATTTGTAACAGCAACTATTAATCAATTATAATAAATCATAAAACACCAGTCACATGGAAAATACAAAAGACCCGCAATTGTGGGAAATTGCCCAACGCAGGGCGAAGTTTAAATATAACCTGATAGCTTATATTGGAATGAACTGTTTCTTTTGGGGTATATGGCTATTTGTTGGCCTTAATAGAGGCCATATGGGATATCCCTGGCCAGTATGGTCAACGGCAGGGTGGGGGATTGGCCTGCTATACCACTTTTTTAAAGCCTATGTTTTTACAGATAAGGACAGTAGTGTGGAACGGGAATATGCAAAACTGCAACAGCAGGAGAACCGGTAAAAAAGAACACCATAAATAATAAAATCAACCATCATGAAGCAATTATTTTTTATCCTTGTTTCGATTGTGATCGTATCCCAGGGGATAGCACAAAGCGAAAAGTTTACCAAAGCAATGACCACTTCCATTGCCACATTCGATTCAGCGAAAACTGCCGATGATATGCTGGCTGCTTCAGCCGCTTTTGAACGCATTGGCGATGCAGAAAAAACACAGTGGCTTCCGTATTACTATGCCTCTTTAAGCCAGATCATTTATGCTTTCATGAAGAATGATATGAGCCAGGCCGACGCCTACGCTAATAAAGCCGATGACTTATTGAAAAAGGCCGATGCCCTGCAACCCAAAAATTCTGAAGTAAGCTGTATTAAATCCATGATCGCTACCCTGCATATGCTGGTGAACCCGCAGAACCGCTGGCAGGAGTATGGCCCGGTTATTCAAACCGAACTGGATAATGCCAAAAAACAGGACCCCGCCAACCCAAGACCCTATTTCTTACAGGGACAAAATTTACGCAATACCCCTGAGCAGTTTGGCGGTGGTTGCACAACAGCCAAACCATTGCTGGAAGAAGCGTTGAAGAAATATGAGGCCTACAAACCTGAATCTTCCATTGCACCCAATTGGGGCAAAGGACAGGTAGAAAAAATACTGGCTACCTGCAAATAACACAAATTGTCCGCGCACGGCAGGCTATGGCCTTGCGCGGACAATTTTACTTTTAATACCTAACTGTTATATGGAAAAAGAAACCAGCTTTTCACACGACGATAGTTTAGCATTGATTGAATCTATGATCAACAGGGCAACGAATCGTTTTAATGAGGACGGATTCCTGTATTTATTATGGGGATGGGTAGTACTGATTTGCAGCGTTACGGAATTCTTTTTATTACGTATTAACTTTGAGAAACATTACCTGGTGTGGACACTTACCTGGGCTGCCGTGATCTTTCAGATATTTTTTTTACGCAGGAAACGGCAAAAACAACGGGTACGTACCTATACCGATGATATTGTTAAATATGTATGGATCACTTTTATCATCATCATGTTCCTGGCGGCGGTCCTTATTAGCGTCATTCAGGGCTGGGAGTATTATAAATTGATTGATCCTATATTTTTGGTCATATATGGCATGCCTACTTTTTTGTCAGGTATCATTCTCCGGTTTAAACCGTTAATCTGGGGTGGTATTGGTTGCTGGGCGCTGTCGTTACTGACCACCGTAATACCTGTGGAATATCATTTGTTGCTGGTATCGGCGGCAATGGTAATAGCCTGGATTTTGCCAGGTTATTTATTAAGGCGGAAATTTAAAAAGACAAATCCTTAGTAAGTTGAAAGCGATCGAAAATGGAGTTTAAAGATCTGGATCCGATATTACATTCCCAACTTCGGTTGGCAGTAGTTTCACTTCTCATCAGTGTGAAGGAGGCCGAGTTTACGTTCATTCGGGAAAAAACGAATGCCACTGCCGGCAACCTGAGTGTACAGGTAAATAAGTTAAAAGAAGTGGGCTATATAGAAGTGATAAAACAATTTAAAGACAATTACCCGCAAACCATATGTAAGATAACGCCCGTGGGGGTGGCTGCATTTGAGGAATATGTAAAGAACCTGCAGTCGTACCTGGGTGTAAAAAAATAACCCCGCCTTTGTGAAAGCAGGGGTTTTCTTACCTGTGGAACTCAAATTAGTTTACTCCTTGATCAGCTTAACCAGCATGCGCTCTTTGCTGTTAACGGAAACATCCAATGTATAAGCGCCGGGTTGCAGATTGCGGCTTCCTTCCATAATGAAATTGCTGGCGCCTGCATCGGCTTTGGAGGTTTTATTCATCACAATGGCACCGTCGGCGTTCAGGATTTTCAGTGCAACAAAACTGCTTTCATTCAATTGCGTGGTCACTGAAATATCTTTTTTGGCCGGATTGGGTGTAACGCTCATCATTTTTACCGTTGGGGTATTGTACACCCGCACAACGAGTAGCCGGCTGGTAGCTGTTTTACCAACCTCATCAACCTGTTTCAGTCGATAATAAAGGTCTTTTTTCAACGCTGTGTTTTTGCCCACCTCATCATTGAACGAGTACACTTTTCTGGTGGTAGAGTTGCCTGCTGCTTTTATGGTACCAGCCGTGTGCCATTTGCGGCCATCGATGCTTCGTTCAATCTCGAACCGGTTGTTATTGAATTCATAACCGGTTGCCCATTTTAACTGCACCTGCCCGCCATCGTTATAAATTCCCGCGAAATCGCTCAGGCTTACTTCTTCCTCAGGAAATTCCAGTTTAACGGTAGCATCCTGCGAGCATAAGCGGCCATAGCCATTATCACAAACTTTATACGTAAAGGAGGTAGAATGCCCTGAAAAACCAGGGTTAGGGATAAAAGTAAAACTGCCATCACCGCGCATGCTTACTTTACCATCCTGTGAATTGGTGATCAAATACGCATTGAGCCGGTCATTGTCGGCATCGCGGTCGTTTATAACCACCAGGCCGGTTGCCGTATGGTCAGGCAATCCGGCAATATTATCATTTACGGCCACAGGCGAGGTATTACAGCCATCTTTATAATGCAACGGTGCTGAAACGTTCAGCTGATCGATGGCAATACGGGTAGTACCACCGGTGCCCTGGTAGTTCAGGTACACTTTATAAATACCCGGTTGTAAATGCTGGAAGGTTTTGTTGTAGTTGCTGGTGATTTGTACGGTGGGTGCGCATTCAAAACTATCAAGCCTGGCTACCATTATATTGTTGGGATCGGTTAAAACTACTTTTAACCAGCGGCGGTTCCCTTTTTCAAAAGCCTGGTTGAACTGATAATTGAAAGAAATAGTGATATGGTCAGCTATATCAAGCGCCGGGGTGTAAATACCTGTGCGTTGGGTAGGGCTGATGTCGCTACCGGGAACCAGCCAGCCATCCGTTTCAGTATTGAAGCCGGTGATCTCAAAATCGGGCAACGTCCAGCAATGGTTTTGTAAATATCCTTTTAATTGGGTTAGGGCAACACCGTTACGGGTGTTGAAGTCTTCAGTAACCTGGGCGTTGAGGCAGGCCGCCAGCAGACAGGTCACTATCTGTAAGCAAATAATGCGCTTCATTTTGTACTGTTTCAGCGTTTAGTTAATAAATACGCCAGGGCAGGATGCAGGATGATCCGTCATGGGTATTCAAAGGCAAATGCATTCATAAAGGATACAAACGATCACGGGTGGGTAATACGAATTATACGGAGATTACGTAGGAATTGGAGATAGTTATACTAAAAATGCAGATATCCGTAAGTATGACAAGCGTTGACTTTTTAATCTGAACTCTGCTATCATTCAAATAGTCAGCGGCTTATGTAGATATTTGGAATTTCTTGCAGGAAAAAAATTGGGTGCCTGCGGGTTACGGAATTACAGAGGATGTAGGAGGAACGTTACAAATGTAACTAACGGTTTTGTCTTTTGCAATAGGGTTCCCATAAAAATATATTTTGGTTAAATCGGTCTTAATAATAGCAGCCGGAAGTTATATTTTTCGGGTTGAACCATTTCGGGTTGTAATTTGTACCATTTAATAACGTATGTCTGCAATTATAAAAGTTGACAATTTAAGTAAGCAATACCACGAGGTGAATGCGGTAAATGATATTTCATTTACAGTGAACACAGGTGATATCTATGGTTTTCTGGGGCAGAATGGCGCGGGGAAATCCACTACCATTCGCATGCTGCTTACCCTTATTGCACCAACAGCCGGGAGTATTGAATTGTTTGGTAGAAATTTACATACCAACCGTAAAGAAGTGTTGCAGCAGATAGGCGCCGTTATTGAAAAGCCCGATCTGTATAAATACCTTACGGCTTATGAAAATCTTTCCCTGTTTGCCAGAATGAGCGGGGTAAAGGTTACCCAAAATAAACTGCAGGCACAGTTGGAACAGGTAGGTCTCTCCGAAAGGGCGCACAGTAAGGTGCGCACTTTTTCACAGGGAATGAAACAGCGTTTGGGAATTGCCATTGCGCTCATTCATGATCCAAAGCTGATCATTCTGGATGAACCAACCAATGGATTAGATCCGCAAGGTATAGCCGATATTCGTAATTTGATCCTGCATTTAAGCCGGCACCAGGGCAAAACCATTCTGGTTTCCTCGCACCTGTTGCATGAAATAGAACTGATAGCCAACCGCATGCTCATCATTGATAAGGGCAAAAAAATAATGGAAGGAACTGTTGCCGAACTGGTTGATCCCGCACGCACCATGGTGCATTTGGAAGTGACCAATCCGCAGCAGGTAGTGGCCTGGTTGCAAAGCAGCCGCTGGAGTACTTGTTTACAGGAGCAGCATAACAATGTTATACTGTTGCAAATGAACAAACAACAAGTGCCAGAATTAACTGCCGACCTGGTACAGGCCGGGGCCAATATTATGGCCCTGCAACCGCAAAATTCACTGGAATCGTATTTTCTTTCATTAACAACCGAAAACCGGCATGTGGACACTTTTACAAATTGAGCTCTTCAAAATATTTAAACGTCCCCGTACTTATATCGCTTTTGTTGCCATCGCCGCCATCGTAGTTTTAATACAACTGGCATTGTACCTCGATGGTAAAACCTATGTGAACTTTATGCTGCAAAGCATCGAGCGGTTTAATGTGGAAGGCAAAATGCTGAATGGTTATTTTGTTTGTTACTTTATTCTGCAAACCCTGCTTATACACGTACCCTTATTAATTGCGCTGGTGGGTGGGGATATGATTGCGGGTGAAGCGAATATGGGCACCCTGCGTTTGCTCATCAGCAAACCCATCAACCGTTCTACCTTACTGATCAGTAAATTTCTGGCTTCTACTATTTATACCCTGCTGTTACTGGTGTGGATGGCAATTCTGTCGCTGCTGATCTCGCTGATAGTCTTTGGCCCGGGCGATCTGATGGTGTTTCAAAGCCAGGTGATCATTCAAATTCCACGCTCAGATGTATTTTGGCGTTATGTCGCCGCCTTTGGGTTTGCCGCAATTGCCATGACCACCGTGGCTGCCTTATCTTTCTTCCTGTCGCTGTTTGCAGAAAATTCTATCGGACCCATTGTGGCAGCAATGAGCATTGTAATTGTTTGTACCATTCTCACTACTATGGACCTGCCTTTGTTTTTGTCCATGAAACCTTATTTGTTTACCTCGCATATGCTGGGATGGAAGGGCTTTTTTGATATCAAGGCTTCGGCCAGTGGCAGTGCAGTGTTAGGAAGTATACAGAACCTGCCCGGGATATTGAAGTCTGCATTAATACTGGTGGGGCATATCATCTTTTTTGTGGGAGCAACTGTAGTCATCTTCCGGAAAAAAGACGTGTTGTCGTAATATAAGAAGTAGGAGGTAAGAAGTAAGAAGACGGACAAAAAGTTCGGGTTCTTCCCACGTCGTATCTCTTACTTCTTACTTCCTGGATCAATCAGCAATTGTAAAGTGAAAAGTGCTTCCCATACCGAGCTCCGACTCGACCCAGATCCTCCCCCCATGCAGTTCCACTATTTTTTTACAATGCGCCAGCCCTATGCCTGATCCTTCGTACACGGAGCGGTTGTGCAGTCGCTGAAAGATAATGAAAATGCGTTGCTGGTATTGTTTATCGATGCCAATGCCATTGTCACGAAATTGAAAATGCCAGTGGCCGCTTTGTTTCCTGGTAGAGATCTCGATATGCGGGGCAACACCTTGCTTTTGAAATTTTATTGAGTTGCTGATCAGGTTTTGGAACAACAGCTTCAACTCGGTAGGGAATGCATTTACAACAGGTAACGGACCGGCTACGATCTCCGCCTGGTTTTCCTTGATCACTTTGGCCAGATCGGCCAATACTTCTGTCAACGCGAGATTACAATTAACCGGTTCAAACTGTTTTTCCCGGCCAATACGCGAATAGTCGAGCAGGTCTTTGATCAGCGTTTTCATTCTGTCAGACGACTGGATCACATAGTCGATATAGCGATCAGCGTTTTCATCTAACCGGCCATAATATTGTTTACGCAGCAGCTGCACAAAACTAGAGGTGGTACGTAATGGTTCCTGCAGGTCATGAGAGGCAACGTAGGCAAACTGTTCCAGCTCCTTATTCTTGATCTCCAGCTCGGCCGTACGTTTGTGAACTTTTTTCTCCAGGGTAATATTGGCTTCCCGGATCTCTTTTTCCAACCGTTTCTTTTCAGAAATATCGCGAATGGCAGCTGTTACCAGTAAACCTTCCTCTGTTTCCAGCGGACTTAGACTCATTTCAATGGGAAATTCTTCACCATTCTTTCTTCGGCCTAATACTTCAAGCCCAATATCTGTAGAACGAACCCCGGGGTTATCATGGATCAATCTGGGTTGGTCCCGTTGCATGGAACGGAACCGTTCCGGCAACAATAACTCCATGTTGGCGCCGATCAGTTCCTCTTTTTGATACCCGAAAATGTTTTCGCATTGTTTGTTCACCAGTTGGATCTTGCCTTTTTCGCCAATGATCACAATGGCATCGGGCGCTGATTCCAGCAGCCCTTTGAACTTTTGTTGCGCCTTTTCTATATCGAGCATACTGCGCTGCAGTTCTTCGGCCATGGTATTGAAGTTATTCGCCAGTATGCCTATTTCATCTTTAGAAAATGCCTGCGCTTTGCGGCTGAAATCATTTTTAGCAACGGCTTTGGCCGACTGCAATATTTCGTTCAATCCTTTTTGAATGTTGCGGCTTACAATGATGGCCAGTGTTAAACCGGTTATTTCAACAGAAAGCGCAATCAGGAACAATAAGCGCAACACCAGGTTTTCGAGCCAGCGCGAACCCTCGCCCAGGGTATAAGAGAATTCATCTTCGAGTATTGTAAGGCGGGCATTCAATGGGTCTATGGTTTGAACAATTGCGTTGATCCTTTCGGGCGAAGGCCTGGGGGCGTTAATTTCTTTGTGTAATTGTTCGCCAATAGGGATAAACTCGGTTACCGAGGAGTCTGCCGTTTGCCATGCCTTGATGGCTTTGTTGATGTAATATATGCGATTAAAACGGGTAAATAGTTTGATCATGCCATCCACATCGTCTTTATGATTGCGGCCTTCAATAAAACCCTGCCGCGCAACCTCCATATCGGGATTGGCTTTATTCAGTTCAACCAGTGTTTTGTGATCGCCCCCGGACACCTTCATAAATTCCTTGAATTTCTGATAATCGGCCTCGTCGTGCGTACGGCTGTAACGCAACAATTGATACATGGCGTCTTTTTGGGCTTTTGACCACAGGCCTTCGCCGCTTACATAAGCCCGTACTGATGACAGGGTGTTTATGGAAAATATCAGCGCCCCTAATTCTATAGCAATCAGGGTAGCCATAATGCCAACGGTGAAGTATAATTTTTTGGCAATGGATACATTTCTAAACCATTTGAAAAGCGAAACACCCTTCATTATAATTCCTTGTTTTTATTACCCGTATTTTGATTGGTTGAACGATAGCCTGGGAATACTTTTCTGCTACTAAGCGGGGCCCGGGCAGCGAAGCTGGCTGCCACTGAAGGGAAGGTAAGTAAAATTTTTTTAGGATGGCCGTTTAGTGTGTTATAAAAATAAAGCCCTGAAGGAACGAAGGTGTTCTCCAGGGCCTACCTGCTTTACAGCTATATTTTAAAAACCATACTTGGTTACACCTGGTATGGGAACGGGATAGTATCCATCATCATTGGGTAATACCGGCGGCATGGCATTGAAGTCGTACGTTTTGGGATGCAGGTCTAAACCGGAGTTCAATGCTTTGTCCCATTCCACTACTTGTCCGGTATAAGTGGCCATGCGGCCAAGAATGGAAGTCATGGAGCTGTGGGCGCCATTTTCGGCATCGGCAAATTTGTATTCACCTCTGGCAATAGCCGCAAATAACTCATCGTGCTCGGTTTGGTAAGGATCGTTCTCTGAATTTTTATCAAACTGGAACAGAACCTTGCCTTTGTAGTCAACGATGTTGGCTTCGCCGCACTGGATCTTTCCTTTGGTGCCTATCAGCAGTTCATCAACCTTGCTCATGGTACCGGGAATGTGACGGCACTGGCTGTTCAGTACAGATCCGTCTGCATAAGTGAATTCAACAAAGTGATGATCGAATATTTCACCATGGTCTTTTCCTTTACGAACCTGGCGGCCACCCATGCCCTGGGCTTTTACGGGATGGCCTTCCTTGAACCAGTTTATTACATCGAGGTTATGAATGTGCTGTTCACAAATATGGTCGCCGCATAACCATACAAAGTAATACCAGTTGCGCATCTGGTATTCCATTTCTGTTTGTCCGTACTGGCGTTTACGTACCCAAACCCCGTCGTTGTTCCACCAGGCCTGTGCCGAGGTAATATCACCAATCAGGTTTTTGCGTTTGAATAACTCGCGGTAGGAGTATTGGTAATGGCGTTGCAGGCCTACCACTACGTTTAATTTCTTTTGTTTGGCTATTTCGGCAGCATCCAGTACGCGTTTAATACCAGCAGGGTCAGTAGCTACCGGTTTTTCCATAAACACGTGTTTACCTTGTTTGATGGCTTCTTCGAAATGGATGGGGCGAAAACCGGGCGGTGTTGCCAGTATTACCACATCAGCCAGCGCAATGGCTTTCTGATAAGCATCGAACCCATGGAATTTTCTTTCTTCGGGCACATCTATCCGTTCGGCTATATTTACGCCGCCGTTGTTTTTGGTGTTTTCGGGGGCTGTTAAGCGTTTATAGCTTCTCTCTAAATTGTCACGAAAAGCATCGGCCATGGCAACCAGCTTCACGTTTTGCTTGCTCAATAACGCCTGTTGGGCAGCGCCGGTTCCCCGGCCTCCGCAACCGATGAGCGCTACTTTTATCGTGTCAGCTGCGCCGGAAAAATAGTTGGCTTTGGAAAGGAATGGGGCAGCAAGTAATCCGCCGGCCAGCCAGGTAGATTGTTTTACAAACCGGCGGCGTGAGGTGGCAAGGTTGTTAGATTGTTCAGTGCTCATTGGCATCAGTTTTAGTTGTACAAAATCGGGATCCCTGTTTCAGCATGCCTGGTAATGCAGCGCATTACTCGTGGCAATATTTTTTATAAAAAGCGGCTGCTTCTTCAGCAGTAGGTGGTTTAGCAGGCCGAACGATCCTGAACCCAACGGCCATGGCATCGGTGAGCCACCATTTGCTTTTTGGCATTTGCGGATCACGTCTGTTCCAGGCCGCATCGGATGGCTGACGGCTGGCGCAACGCAGGGCATCGGATTTATCAAGATAGCCGCCGCCACGTACTGCGCGTGGGTAGGTTTCCGTTGGCGCTATCATGGGATTGTTGGGGGTTTCGCCAATGACGGTGAAATAATCATCCTGGTATTGGTCGAGCGTCCATTCACTAACATTGCCCAGCATATCATACAATCCCCAGGCGTTTGGTTTTTTCAGTCCGGTTTTCTGGTACTTCTTATTGCTGTTATCGGCGAACCAGGCATACTCTTTCAGCTGTTTGGCATCGTCGCCAAAAAAGTAAGTGCCGGTGCTGCCTGCGCGGCAGGCATATTCCCATTCAGCTTCGGTAGGCAGCCGGTAAAAAACGCCGGTTTTATTATACAGCCAGCGGCAATACATCATAGCCGTGTATTGCGACATGCTGTTTACCGGAAAGCCGCCCTGTTTGCCCATACCCCAGCTCAGGTCAATGTATTGTGGGGTGGGCCGGGTAACTGCATCTACCTCCGATTCTCGCGGCGTGTTTTCATCGTTGAAGAACAATAAAAACTCATCGTAGGTCACTTCTCTGGCACCCATCCAAAAAGCATCGAGCTGTACTTTTTTCACCGGGCCCTCAGTGGCTTTGTGACCTGTTTCCGAACCCGGACTACCCATATTGAAATTGCCGGCGGGAACAGGCACCATATTGAACGAGACGGTACTACCAGGTATATTTTGTTCATAGGGTACAAATTCGGTTGGAGGACTGAGTTGTGCTATTGCATTAGCACTCGCAAATAATACTGATATTACAATTTGTATTGATTTCACAGGCGCGCTTTTGATGAAGGAAATGGAAATTAAGAAATTAAAGCATTCCATCTGTACCAATAACCCGGATTAAGCAATGTAAACGTTTGCAGGGAATACAGCTGTAAACTATAAACCACAAGCATCATGCAAATACATGCTTTTCCCATTGCCCATTGCCTACTGCCTACTGCCTTTTCAATAAGTCGTACAACGATGAGGGACCCCTAAACCGTTAGTAGCTGTTTATTTTTTGTTTTTCTCTATGAAATGGTAGGGAGCTAAATGTTATTATCCATAAATTTAAATACTAAACGGCTCTATATGAAAAGACGAAACTTTCTGCAACAGCTGTCACTTACCGGCGCTTCTATACTAACAGCTTCTGCTGCCGGTGCTGCTGCTACCGCTTCCTTTCAGCAACCCATGCCCGCTGCAGATAAACCATTCAATTTAAATTATGCCACGCATGACGGGATGTTCAAAAACAGTGCTGGCGCCGATTTTATTGACCAGATAAAATTTGCGTATGACCATGGTTTTCGTTCCATTGAAGACAATGGTATGATGGCCCGCACTCCCGAACTACAAAAGAAAATTGGCGATACCCTGCAAAAGCTGGGCATGAACATGGGTGTGTTTGTAGTTACTTCAGACAACTGGCATTGGAAAACCTCGCTTACTACCGGTAAGCAGGAATGGATAGATAAAATGATGAATGATTGCAAAATTGCCGTGGAAGTGGCCAAACGCTGCGGCGCCAAATGGATGACGGTAGTACCGGGTAATTATGAAAGGTCCTTGTCGTTTGAATATCAAACGGCCAATGTAATTGCGGCCCTGCGCAAAGCAAGCGCCATACTGGAACCGCATGGCCTGGTGATGGTGCTGGAAATGCTGAGCGACAATCCCGACCTGTTCCTGCGTCATTCCGATCAGGCCTATATGATCTGTAAAGCGGTAAACAGCCCGGCCTGCAAAATGTTGTTCGATATGTACCACATGCAACGCAACGAAGGCGATATTATAAACAATATCGATAAGTCGTGGGAAGAGATCGGTTATCTGCAAATAGGCGATAACCCGGGAAGAAAGGAACCCGGTACCGGCGAAATGAATTACAGGAATATTTTCAAACACCTCCATGAAAAAGGGTATAAAGGAATACTGGGTATGGAACATGGAAATGCCCAAAAAGGGCAGGAGGGGGAAGTAGCGCTTATAAAAGCATACCGCGATGCTGACAGCTTTCTGTAAGGCTTCGTTAAATGTGTGTTAGCATGTACCCGGCAAATGGGTGAGTGTTAAATTTGCAGTATGAATACTTTGGGTATGAAATTATCGGTTCCCGCTTTATTGCTGTTGTTCTTATTGCCTGGTTTTACAAGCCGGGCGCAGGATGCCACTGAATTCATAAAAAAGGTGAAAGATAAACTGGCGCTTGTAAATGATTACGAGGCGGAAGGAATAATGAAAACCGATGTGGCATTTATGAAAGTGCCCGAATCGAAAGTGACCATCTTCTATAAGAAGCCCGATAAATTCAAGATCAAAAAACAGGATGGTATTTCTATTGTACCCAAGGGTGGCGGCAATATAAACCTGGCAGCTTTGTTTGAAGGAAATAATTATACTGCAGTACCAGCAGGGAAAGGTACGGTGAATAACGAACCGGTTACTATTGTAAAGCTATTGCCTCTTGATGAAAAAAGCGATGTAGTGGTGTCAACGCTGTACATCGATGAAAAGGAAGCCCTGGTTAAGAAGGCCATTATTACTACCCGTGAAAACGGTACCTATGAAATGGAAATGCAATATGGCAAATATGCCAGCCGTGGTTTGCCCGATACCATCTCTTTTTTATTTGCTACCAAAGATTATAAACTACCCAAAGGCCTTGCCTTCGATTACGATGCAGGTGGCCAACAACCGAAAACCACTACGGCAACCAGTAATCAAAAAGGTAAAATTCAGATCTCATATACCAGCTATACGATCAATAAAGGTTTAGCAAACGACCTCTTCAAATAACGCAGCAACATGGATAACTTACAGGCGCATTGATCTATATCAAATAGTTTTTATTTGTTAAAGTTCAGTTTGATGATAATCAGTCAGTTGATGAATAAGTATAATTCTTTATTAAAAGCAGGAGAAATAATTTAATCAGTAGATGCGTTATAAAGGTGTATTATAATTGTTGATAGTACATCTGAAAACTGAAAACATGTTGTCTTTATTCCTGTGTTTCTTCAAATTACGTTTTACTTACCGCACCATTTTATCTGTAGAGAACGAATGCTCGTTTGATAAGGGCCAGGACCTGGTGGTGGTTAAAGACAACGGATACCAGGTAGCACTTCAAAATATATAATTTAATAAGCCTTTCTTTTACTGCTCACGGCAACGTGGGGATATCCTGTATTTGGCATGATATAGCCGATATATATCGCTGTATGTAAAATTTTCCTTGAACCTTAACTTATGTCGGTTGCTCTGATGTGTAACCTTTTTTTGTAAACCTTAGCTTGTGCTTTTGCATGAAGTGGTTGCCCTTAGCGGGCATACCCCTTCTTAAACCTTAGCCTATATTTTTTTGAATGAAATAGCTGCAATGACTGGCATCTTATTTCATAGACCTTAGCCTACTTGTCCTATCAAAATAAAAAATCCTCCCGGCTGCCGGGAGGATTTTGCTTTTATACAATACCGTTGATTATTCGTTGTTGGGATCTTCTTCAATCTTTTCGTCCTCTACGTTGGCCAGTATCGCCGGTGTTACTTTCTTCACGGGGTTACGATGGTTTTCAACATAACTGTTTCGGCGTTCGATGATATCGATACATTCGAAAATAGCTGTGAGGAAAGAAGTATGATCGGCCTTGTTCTTACCGGCAATATCAAAAGCAGTGCCGTGGTCGGGTGAAGTACGAACTGCAGGCAGTCCTGCTGTATAATTCACGCCTTCGCCAATAGCCAGCGATTTAAAGGGGATCAAACCCTGATCGTGGTACATGGCCAGCACCGCATCGAACTTTTCATACTGGCGGCGGGCAAAGAATGCATCAGCGCTGTAAGGGCCCATAGCCAGCATAAAATGACGGGCATCTTTAATGGCAGGTTTTATAATTTCTTCTTCTTCCCGGCCAATCAGTCCTTCGTCGCCGGCATGGGGATTAAGGCCCAGTACCGCTACTTTAGGTTTATCGATCCCGAAATCTTTTATCAGCGAGTTATTGATGATGCTGAGTTTAGACAGAATGTTTTCGCGTGTTACATGTTTGGCGGCTTCACTTACAGGTACGTGCTCACTTAACAACCCTACTCTGAAATTACCGGCTACCATCAGCATGACCACATCATTTACTCCGAAAATATGTTTCAAATAAGGAGTATGGCCGGTATAATTGAATTCGTTGCTGTGGGTGTTCTTTTTATGAATGGGGGCGGTAACCAGTCCATGGATCTTGCCTTCTTTCAGGGCCTGTGCAGCCTGGGTCAGTGATTTAATGGCGTATTTGCCGCCTATGTCGCTTAATTGTCCGGGGGTAATGCCTACTTCTTCTTCCCAGCAGTTGAAAATGTTGATCTGTTTAAAATTAACGCGGTTCAGTTCCTTAATGCTTTGATAGCTGAAATTGATGTCGGGTACTGATTTGCGATAAAAGTTGATCACTTTATTGGAGGCGAAAATTACGGGGGTGCAAAGTTCGAGCAGGCGATGATCGTTGAGGGTTTTTATAACCAGTTCTGCCCCAATACCGTTCAAATCGCCGATCGAAATGCCTATTATAGGTTTTTGTTGTTGTGCGTTCATTGTGAGTTTACTATTGAAGCGGCTAATTTACGATATAATGTTCAAGGTGAAAGTTTTAAGGTAAAAGGGTATTTTTTAGGCTGGACCCCGGTTTTGGGTGTTGAAATAAGGGCTTTTCCGTAGGCCAAAGGGGTGGGAAAACAATTAGGGCGAAATTGTGCGAAGTATTTATCCTATTTTATTGTTATAGAATGTTTTATAACTTGGGTGCGCTGCTGAAGGATTTGTGTGGAAGGTACATTGTTCGTGTAGGTATGATCGTTCAGCGGATGGTATTAGAATTATTCAAAATAGCCTGACTATCTGTTATTGGTAAGTGTTTAATTTAGATTGACCGTACCAATAAATGTTTGAAAGGCTCGTTTATAGTTTGCCCTAGCAATCCGTATTTATGAAAAACACCCTATTGGCTGTGTTGGTTATCTCATTGTGTTATTATGATAGCCCGGCACAGAACGTTGCCCCACATTCACCCAGGTATGTAAAATACCAGGAAGCAATTTCCAATCGATCTATTGGTAAAGGAGCTAAGAAGGTCAATCCTTTTAGGGATGGTGTTGCTAGTACAGACAAACTCACTAAAGATATCGCAGCCTTGAATAAAATGGCTGATGGCACTGCCAGTTCTGATAAACTGGCCGATATACTATTGAATTCACTGGAAATTTTTGATAGCGTAGGTAAAACCGATAAGCCGGCGTTTCGTGTAGTGCCTGTTGGGCTGTATACGTATGCAGGGTTTATGCGGCAGGAAATAACAAGGAAACAGGAGTTATCAAAACCCAGACCCCTTACCACAAAAAAATCAGGATGGTTATTATAAGTTGACTAAGGTTTTAGTTTCATGCGGATCGAAAGAGGTACGGTTACATTCATTCTTGAATGATAGAACCCTACCTCTTTTATATTTTGGCAGAAGGCAGAGGGCAGAAGGCAGAAATAAAAGGCAGGAGGCAGAAAAATTGGGGAGATGTTAGATAGCAAAGCAATCCCAAATGTCGCGAGCCCACTCACCACTCACCACTCACCACTCACTACTCACTACTCACCCCATCAACTTGTTAACTTGTGAACCCGTCAACTCTTCTTACCTTCGCTCCGTGTATACACTAAAAAAATCGCTGGGACAGCATTTTCTGAAAGATGAAAATATTTGTCATAAAATAGTGCAGGCGCTGCAGGAGCATCCATTTCAACGACTGTTGGAGGTAGGACCAGGTGGAGGTGCCCTGACCAAATACCTGTTGCAGCTGCCGGATATAGAATTTAAATGTGTTGAGCTGGACGAAGAAAAAGTGACCTGGTTATTAAAGACATACCCGGCACTGCAATCAAAGATCATTCACCAGGATTTTCTCACCGTTGACCAACCCTATAGCGAACCTTTTACGGTGGTTGGTAATTTCCCCTACAATATTTCCTCCCAGATCTTATTCAAGGTGCTGGATTGGAAAGCAAGTGTGCAGGTAGTAGTGGGCATGTTCCAGAAAGAAGTGGCCCAACGGGTGGTTGCCGGCGAAGGCAGTAAAGTATATGGCATACTAAGTGTGCTGGTACAGGCTTTTTTTGATGTGGAGTATTTGTTTGAAGTGAGTGAAAATGCGTTCAACCCGCCGCCCAAAGTAAAGAGCGCGGTGATCAGGTTAACGCCCCGGCAAACAATTCCTGACATGAAAAGTGAAAGATCATTTTTTGTATTGGTGAAAACCGCTTTTAACCAGCGGCGTAAAATGTTACGTAATGCCGTTAAAAGCCTATATACACCCGAAGCATTACAAGATCCCATATTCGATAAAAGGGCCGAACAATTAACTGTAAATGATTTTGCGCGGCTTACTTTTACCATGAAATAAGACCCAACAACGAGGATAAGAATGAAGCATGTAATAATCACTGCCAAAGTGCACAACTGGCTTATTGAGCAGTTAGAGAAAAAAGGATATACCGTTCAGTTTGTTCCCGCAGTTACCTATGAAGAGCTGTTGGATACTGTTCATGAAGCAGAAGGTTTAATTGTTACTACCCGCCTGAAGATCGATAAACCCATGATTGACCGGGCCGGCAAATTAAAATGGATCGGCCGCCTGGGAAGTGGTATGGAATTGATTGATGTAACCTATGCAGAAAGCAAGGGTATAAAATGTGTAAGCAGTCCCGAAGGTAACCGCAATGCCGTTGCAGAACATGTGTTGGGAATGTTGCTGGGTCTCATGAACAAGATGAACAGCAGCATGCAGGAGATCAGGGAAGGCAAGTGGATCCGCGATGCCAACCGGGGTATAGAACTTACGGGTAAAACAGTTGGTATTATAGGGTTTGGAAATACCGGCGGCGCTTTTGCCAAATTGCTTTCTTCCTTCGACGTTACCGTACTGGCCTGCGATAAATACAAGTTCGATTTTGCTAAAACTTTTGTACGGGAAGCCAACCCGGAGCAGATTGCCCGTTATGCCGATGTGGTAAGCATGCACCTGCCACTGACAGATGAAACCTTTCATTATGCCAATGATGCATTTTTCAATGCCCTGGAACGCAAGCCGTTTTTTTTGAATGCGTCACGCGGTAAGGTTCAGGACACAGGCGCTATAATCAGGGCGCTTCAAAATGGCAAAATTGCCGGGGCCGGTCTCGATGTGCTGGAAAATGAAAAGCTGGAGACTTATTCAGCTGCCCAAAAAAGCGAGCTGGACTGGTTGTTGCAGCAGCCTAATGTGTTGATTACACCCCACACTGCGGGGTATAGTCATGAAGCCTTTCTTAAAATGGCAACCGTAGTAGTTGAGAAATTGGGGATTTAGTTAAAAAATAGAACCAGGTGCCTTAATCATTCTGAAAAAAAGTTTATTTTTGTTTTATACAGTAGTGCAACGCTTCAGCCCTGAGGCGTTGTTCTTTTTTTCTGTTTATAGTAGTAAAGCACCATTTAGATGGTTTAAAATTAGGAGGTTATTATGAGTAGTGTTTTATACATAACAAAGGAAACGCTCGAGCAAATGAAAGATGAGTTAGTGCGCATGCGTACAGTTGATCGTCCGGCTGCTGCCAGGGCTATTGCTGAAGCACGTGAGAAAGGGGATTTGAAAGAAAATGCTGAGTATGATGCTGCAAAAGAAGCCCAGGGTATACTGGAAGCCAAAATAAAAAAGCTGGAAAGTGACATTGCCAGTGTGCGTATACTTGATACCGAGAACGTAGATACCAGCAAAGTATCTATTCTTACCAAAGTGACCATCCTCAATCTTGCTACCAAGAAGAAGATCACCTATACCATAGTTTCTGAAAAAGAAGCTGACCTGAAACAAGGAAAGATCTCCGTTACCTCCCCCATTGGCCAGGGCCTCCTTGGCAAAGTTGTTGGCGATGTGGCCGAAGTAACCGTGCCCGCCGGCGTACTCAAATTCCAGATTGAAGATATTACCGTTTAAGTAATCCAACCGGGCTATGACTATTTTTTCAAAGATCATTGCCGGTGACATTCCGGCTTATAAGATTGCAGAAAATGATCAGTTTTTTGCATTCCTCGATATCTTTCCATTGGTAGAAGGGCATGTTCTGATTGTGCCCAAACTGGAAATAGATAAATTTTTTGACGTGCCGGATGTTTACCTGAGCTCTATGCTGGTATTTGCCAAACCCATAGCGAAAGCTATCGAGAAGGCATTTCCCTGTAACCGGGTCGGACTGGCAGTAGTGGGCCTTGAAGTGCCACATGCCCATTTGCACCTGGTGCCTATTAATGGAATTGATGACCTCAATTTTACCAGGGGGAAATTAAAGCTCACGTCTGAACAGTTGAAAGCGGCACAGGAGAAGATACTGGCTAATATGTAGAGAAGGCAGAAGGCTCACCACTCACTATTTCAACTGGATCCTATCGGGATTTTTCGCAATAAAGTCCTCCCATCCTTTCAATTTCTTTCCAGCTGTTTTAAGCAGCGCATTATCCTGGAAGTGATGGCAAACTGCCACGGCCAGGGCATCTGACGCATCCAGGTATTTGATATCGGTATTATGTTGAATGTTTAAAATGCGCTGCAGCATTTGCCATACCTGTTCTTTTCCCGCATTACCGTTACCGGTAATGGATTGTTTTATCTTTTTTGGTGAATATTCAACTACTTCTAAACCGGCATGCATGGCAGCGGCAATCGCAACACCCTGTGCGCGGCCTAACTTCAGCATACTCTGTACGTTCTTCCCAAAAAACGGCGCCTCAATGGCAAAACTTACCGGCTTATACTGTATTATCAATTCACTTACTTTTTGATGTATCAGTTGCAGGCGTTCATAATGGTCTTTACGGCCGTTTAATTTCAACGTACTCATCTCCAGCAATTTTATCTTTTGCTGGGAAATAACAATAAGGCTGTAACCCATGAACAAGGTGCCGGGGTCTATGCCAAGAATTATTTTAGAAGGTGTTTGCAAGGAGCCTTGGGATTGGATTACTTTGTGAACTTATTTTGGTGACGTTGAACAAAAATATTAAAATTCTTCTCAACTATGTGGTAGGGCCGCTGGTGTTTTGCGTGCTTTGCTGGTCAATTTACCAGCAATTGGTAAAACAGCAAAACTGGCAGGGATCATTACAGCAAACCTGGAAGGCAGTTTCAGGTCCCAACGCATGGATGCTGGTATTAACGGTAATACTGATCTTCGCCAATTATGGGTTGGAAGCGTGTAAATGGCAGTTGGTAGTAAAACAGGTACAACCTGCATCGTTTGTACAGGCGTGCAAAGCTGTGTTTACAGGAACAACTTTAGCATTTTTTACACCCAACCGTATAGGGGAATACATGGGTCGCATATTATATATGGGTGAAGGCAAACGAATACAGGCGATTTCGCTTACTATTGTATGCAGTATGAGCCAGTTGCTGGTTACCTTGCTGGCAGGAATTGGCGGAATTTTATATTTGATGACCTATGCCAATACCGAATTGCTTCATACGTTTGCAGGGCCCTGGATGAAGATGGTGTTATGTTTTACCATTGGCGCTGCAATAGTTTTAACATTATTTTATTTTCGTTTAGCAGGTCTGGTGAGATGGATGGAGAAGATCCGCTGGTTACAAAAGCCGGTTGTTTATGTCAGGGTTTTACAAAGTCTTAACGCAACTATTTTAATACAGGTTTTGTCTTTATCTGTACTTAGGTACAGCGTTTTTTTAGGACAATATTACCTGCTGTTCAATGTGTTTGATGTGCATATAACTGCTGCACAGGTGGCAGGTGGGGTGAGTGTAATGTTCCTGATTCTTTCAATTATACCGTCTATAGCTGTTATTACCGATTTGGGGGTGCGATGGAAAGTCGGCATTGAAGTGGTACAACTTTTTGATAGTAATATTTCCGGAATTCTGGCAACATCCCTGGCTGTGTGGATCATAAACCTGGTAGTACCGGCGTTGATAGGGAGTTTGCTAATTTTAAGCATGAAAGTGTTTAATAATAGAAAATAATACACCGGCCCGGACGTCAACCTTATTAATTGGATTTAATTGAATAGCGTTACATGAAAGCAAACCGACCACTCGTATTCCTGCTGCTTATAATTGTTAGTTTTCCGCTGAGAGCCGGGGATGGCTTTTGCGAGATCCGTAATTCTGCCTTTTCTGCCGGCGAGCAAATCACCCTGAAGGTGTTTTACACAGTAGTAGGCGCCTATTTCGGTGCTGGTGAAGCCAATTTCAATACCACCGTTGAACATATGAATGGCAAAGCGGTTTACCACATCGTGGGCGATGGCAAAAGCTACAGCTTTTATGATAATTTCTTCAAGGTGCGCGATAAATATGAAACGTATATAGATACGGCCACCCTGCAGCCTTACCGGTTTATTCGTAATGTGTATGAAGGTGGATACAAAAAGTATGAGAATGTAACCTTCAATAAAGCTGCCAACTCGGCCGTAACCAATAAAGGCGTTTATAAAGTGCCTGAATGCGTACAGGATGTGTTGAGTGCTGTCTATTATTCCCGCAACATCGATTTTAATAAACTGAAAGTCAACGATAAGATCAACTTCTCCATGTTCCTTGATAATGAGGTCTATGAAATGTACATCCGGTATCTCGGCAAGGAAACCATAAAAACCAAATACGGTAAGTTCAAAGCTATCAAATTCAAACCGCTCCTGATCAAAGGGACCATCTTTGAAGGCGGCGAAAAAATGACGGTTTGGGTAAGCGACGACAAAAACCATATTCCGGTACGTATAGAAAGCCCCATCTCGGTTGGCAGCGTAAAGATCGATATGATCAGCTACCGCAATTTGCGCTACCCGTTAACTTCATTGATTAGCTTGTAAATCAATAATGTATAATTATTTGCTGCCCGTCAGATGATGGAATTGCCTCCATTTGACCGGGGAAGGTGCTGTGAAATAGCCTAGGTATTGCCTACGAATTGCCTGGGAATGGCCTGAGCATTGCCTGGCGCCAATGGGGATTCCCAGGCAATGTCCATGCAATGCCCAGGCAATGTATGGCCTACCGGATGCAATACCCAGGCCAGTAGACTACCATAATCTTACAGTTAAGATACCAGTACGCTGACAGTAAAATACTGGACGCCTGCATTTCGGGGTACAACGAAAAACGAATCGATCGGATTTTGGAGTTTCGAATCATTCAAAACTACGGGGAGGCAGAAATTTAAAAATGCTCATTTTGCAGGATTGGAATATTCAACCACCTCAAAAACTGTAAAAAGCAGAAAATAGGAGATTTTGGAGAAAATAGCTGATAACTGGTCGTATTAACAAAATAACTAATTCATGCATCATGATAACTAAATATTTACCTAAACGACAAATGCGACTAAAACGACATTTACGACAGATGCAATTTAAATGAAATTTAACAATTTGAAGTAACGGTAACCAGGATGGACAACCTAATAATTAAGAGTGATTTGTGCGAGGAAGTTAGATTATGTAAGTTACAAAAAAAAGGCCAGGAATACCCTGACCTTTTAATAATTATATAGATGCTTATAGCTTTATTAATCCTATCAACCTTATCAACTCCATCAACCTGTTAACTTGTCAACTCCTCAACTACAACTCCTCCAATTTAAACAGGTCTTTGTGACGTACTCCTTTCTCTGTTTGTTGTAAAGAACAACATTCATTTACGGGGTCGTGTTCAAAAAATAAAATGTAATTGTTCTCCACGGCTTCGGTAAGGAATTGCTTTTTTTCCAGCAGCGTGGTAAGTGGAAACATATCGTACGCCATTACATAGGGAATGGGCAGGTGCGCAACTGCAGGTAACAGATCGGCTGCATACACAACGGTATGTCCTTTATAACTGATCTGTGGCAACATCATGGCCTCGGTATGGCCATAGGCAAACCGCACTTTCATGGTGTCGGAAAAATCAATGCCATCCGTTGGTTCAATAAATTTTAATTGACCGCTTTCCTGTATAGGCAGAATATTTTCTTTTAAGAAAGAAGCTTTCTCGCGATCGTTAGGTAGGGTGGCAGCTTCCCAATGCCGTAAGTTGCTCCAGTAATTGGCGTTCTTAAAAGCAGGAAGCAGTTTATCGCCCGAACGAATGATGCTGCCGCCACAATGATCAAAATGCAGGTGGGTAAGAAATACGTCGGTGATATCGTCGGGTGTGAAACCATATTTATTCAGTGACTTGTTCAGGGTGTCATCGCCATTCAAATAATAATGGCTCATGAATTTGGCATCCTGTTTATCACCAATACCGTTATCAATTAATATCAGCCGGTCTGCTTCCTGTATCAACAGGCTGCGCATGGCCCAGTTGCACAGGTTATTGTCATCGGCCGGGTTCAGTTTATTCCAGATCGATTTGGGAACAACGCCAAACATGGCACCGCCATCTAATCTAAAGTATCCGGTATTAATGGAATAAAGTTTCATGATGTTGATTTACAGAGTTTGAATACAATTTGTGTTCCGCTTTTTATGCTTGCTGCGTTAAACGATTAGCCTTGCGCATGGTGAGTCCCAGCCAAACAAAACCCAGCATAAAAAATACCATCAGGGCCAGTACAGAGTTGCGCATGCCGCCAAACCTGATAGTCCGTTCTTCAATATAAGCAAATGTAAACATACCCATTACCAATGCTATCTTTTCTGTAACATCATAAAAGCTGAAGAACGAAGCCGTGTCTTTGGTATCGGGCATCAGGTTCGAATAGGTAGAGCGGCTCAGCGATTGAATACCACCCATTACCAGTCCAACAATGGCACCCAGGAAATAAAATTGAATATCGGTATACGTATAATAAGCGCCAATACAGGCGCCGATCCACACCAGCACACAGGCCATCAGGGTTTGAATATTGCCAAACCGCTCAGATGCCCGGGAAATGATAATAGCGCCGGGAATGGCCACCAGTTGAATGATCATGATGGTGATAATAAGCTTATCGGTAGGCAGGTGCAATTCCTTGGCGCCAAACTGGGTTGCTGCCAGGAATACGGTTTGTATACCGGCGCTGTACCAGAAAAAGGATACCAGGAACAGTTTGAGCACCGGCATATGTTTGAGCTGGCTCCATACTTTCTTTAATTCCAGGAACCCATTGGTGAATACGTTCTTGCGTTCGTGCCGTTCTTTAACGGTGCTGATGGGCAGGTAACGGAAAGAGATCTGTGCAAAACCAAACCACCACAAACCTACGAGTACAAACGAAACCCGGGGTGGCATAAAGTCTTTCGCATAAGTTGAGTGAAATCCAAACAGGTCGGGAAAGAATACAATGATAAAACACAGAACCTGCAGAATTACGCTGCCAATATAACCCCAGGTATACCCTCTGGCACTGATGCGATCGCGCAAACGGTGCGGTACCAGATCGGGCAGAAAGGAGTTGTAAAATACCAGACTTGCCCAAAAACCAATACACGCAAATACCATACAAAAGATTCCTACATCCAAACTGCGCTGCGAAAGCGTAGTTCCTCCGCCAGCCAGCGGTTGTGGTGCAAAGAAATACAACAAGCAGCAAAAGATGGAACCCATGGTGCAAAAGAAGCGCATGAAGTTCCGCTTATTACCCCGGTAATCAGATATGGAGGTAAGTATGGGCGACATAAAGGCAACAACAATAAATGCCGCGCCCAATGCATAATTGTACAAAGCCGTATTTACAAATTTCCGGCCCAGGAACTCCACTTCATTATCGGGTAACCTGTTCTTAGTGATGGCCTCATAATAGGCCGGGAAAATGGTAGAGGTTATAACAAGGTTATAGGCAGAATTTGCCCAGTCGTACATACACCAGGCATTGATCACTTTTCTAGGTGCTATTTGCATAACAATTAGCTTTGGTTTTTTAGGGATAGGGGAACGGAGACCGGACTATTTTCCGATAACGCCGGTATAAAACAGAATAATTAAAGCCAGTCCAACAATGATGCGGTACCAGCCAAACAGGCGGAAGCCATGTTTCTGCAAATAGGTAATAAAGAATTTGATAGCCAGGATGGCAACAATAAAGGCAATAACGCAACCTAACAACAGGGTGCCCATGTTGCCGCTATGGGTGAGTACTTCGGGTTGTTCTTTATACATCTTGTACAGGCTGTAAACTGTTGCGGCCAGCATTGTAGGCACTGCGAGAAAGAAAGAGAATTCAGCGGCCAGGCGGCGGCTTAACTTCTGCTGCATACCACCAATAATAGTAGCGGCACTTCTGCTTAAACCGGGAAACAGGATAGACAATACCTGGTAACAACCAATGATAAAACCTTTTTTAACCGTGATGTTATCTTCCCTGTCGATAGTTGGTTTTTGAAACCATTTATCAACAAACAACAAAACAAAGCCACCCAATAACATGATCACTGCAATGATCATGGGTTTTTCCAGCATGGCGTCGATATGCTTTTTAAACAGGGCGCCAAAAACGAGGGCCGGTATAATAGCAATGATGAGTTTTATATAGAAAGAGATCTTTTTGAAATCGAAGAATTTACGCCAGTACAAAACAACCACTGATAAGATGGCGCCAAACTGAATGACGATCTCAAACAGTTCTACAAAGGGGCCATGATCGCCCATGATGGCCGATGCGATGGCCATGTGTCCGGTTGATGAAATGGGTAAGAATTCGGTAATTCCTTCGATGATGGCGATGATAATGGCGTGTAACGTGCTCATTTCTGGTAATTATTTAAAAAATAGCAAGGATATAAATAAAAGAAGCGATACCTGTACGGCATCGCTCTTATAACGTAGTGTTAACTTAGCTTATCAACATATTAACGTGTCAGCTGTTCTTCGGCTTTTTAAAGATGGCATACACTTCAACGCCCAAACCCAGTAAAATGAGAATGGGAGCGATGGTGATACGACGGAAGCTGTACACTTCATTCTCCTTAAAAACGTTGGGATCGTCGCTTTTACCGCCGGCCATTAAAAGAATGCCAAGTGCTACCAGGATAATACCTGCGATCATCCAGGTGTAATTTTCTTTGGTAAACAGGCTGGTGGCAGGTGCTGATGGTTTTTTTGTTTCCTTCATTGTGGCCATTTATTAGGTGCGCAATATAGGTAATCTAATGAATTTGTCAATGTTAATAGAGCTCGTCGAGTTTCATTTTCAGGTATTTTACCACGCTGCGATAAGTACTGAAGAGGGTAATGCTGATCCCCAGTATGATCAGGAAGGCAAACAGAATGACTACCTTGCCGTTATCGCGCAGGTCGCTCAGGTAGGGCAGGAAATATTCCGATAACATCATGAGCCCGTAAATGAGGAAAATAGCTATCAGGGCGGCAATGAGGCCATTCAATACAGCCCGCATAGTCAGCGGCCGGGCTATGAAACCCCGGGTGGCGCCTACCATTTGCATGGTTTTTATCAAAAAGCGGTTGCTGAACATCGCCAGCCGGATGGTATTATCAATAAGTACTATAGACAGGATGCAGAACAGGGCAGCCAGGGCGGCAAATACGATCAGTCCGACGCGAACTGAGGACCCCATTTTTTCCACCACAAAAGCGGGATATTTTACACTTTCCACCACCAGCTGCCGTTGTTCCAGGTCGGTTTTAATGGCGGCGATGGTATCCTTTTGAACGTACATGCTTTTGAGGTTGAAATCGATGGAGGCGGGCAGTGGGTTCTCATCCAGCAGTTCCTGGAAGTCGGTTTCGCCTTTGGCCATCCACTGCTTTTTGGCAGCTTCCTTATCAATGAATTCTACGGTGTTGGTGTAGGGGCGCGATTTAATGTATTGCATCAGGGTATCCACATCTGCCTGGGTTGCGCTTCTGCGCAGGTACACCTGCAGTTTGATGTCTTCTTTCAGCTCTTCGGTATAGCGGCTGGCATTAAGTAACAGCCACCCGAAAACGCCTACAAAAAAAAGAACTATGGTAACCCCTAAAATGGCCATCGAGTAAGATGGTTTGGAACGCTTGGCCGATGCTTTTCCGAATTGCGCCATGAATTAATTGTTTTTGAAGGGATAATAATGCCTGAAAAGAGCGGCAAAAATAACGGTTTTATCCCGGTAAAACGGTTATTATCCGTATTTTTGACCTCCTTCTTAACGATTGAAATAATATAAAAATTTCAAGCCAGGCTGACTTTTTAACGTTTCCTCAACGTTTGATTGTCAACGAGAAAGGCAAAAAGGCGAGGGAAAAATCAACACTTAAATCTAAGAACTAACTGACTAATATGGAATACAACTTCAGGGATATTGAAAAAAAATGGCAGGCACAATGGAAAGCGTCAGGCGCCTACAAAGTGAGCAATGATTCCCCGAAACCAAAGTTTTATGTACTGGATATGTTCCCTTACCCCAGTGGGGTAGGGCTGCATGTGGGCCATCCGCTGGGCTATATTGCCAGTGATATTTACAGCCGTTTTAAACGGTTAAAAGGGTTCAACGTACTGCATCCGATGGGGTACGATGCGTTTGGTCTTCCGGCTGAGCAATATGCCATTGACCATGGCATCCATCCGGCCATAAGTACCGAAACGAATATCAACACATTTCGCCGTCAGCTCGATAATATTGGTTTTTGTTTCGACTGGGACCGGGAGTTCCGTACCAGCGATCCTAAATACTACAAATGGACACAATGGATCTTCCTGCAGTTGTTTAACGGGTTTTATAACCGCCAAACAAAAAAAGCCGAGCCAATCGCCAACCTGGTGAAAGCTTTTGAAAAAGAGGGCAATACCGGGCACGGAATTCCCCACGATAAATTCGTGATTGCCAAAACCGGCAAAAGGGTATTTACCGCAGCCGAATGGAAAGGCTTTACCGAAAGGGAACAACAGGATATTTTGATGGAATACCGCCTGGCATTTTGCGGTTATGGCGAAGTGAACTGGTGCGAAGCATTAGGTACCGTGTTAGCCAACGATGAAGTAGTGAATGGCGTGAGCGAAAGGGGCGGCTACCCGGTAGTAAAGAAAAAATTACGGCAATGGTACCTGCGCATTACTGAATACGCCGATCGTTTATTGGAAGGCCTCGATCGCATCGAATTCAGCGAATCGATGAAGGAAATGCAAACCAACTGGATCGGTAAAAGCTATGGTGCAGAGATTGCCTTCGATATCAGTGGTAACAGCGACAAACTCACTGTGTATACCACCCGCCCCGATACAATTTTCGGTGTTGATTTTATGGTGATAGCCCCCGAGCACGCACTGATAAAAGATATTACTTCAAGCGAGCAGCAGCAGGCCGTAGAGGAATATGTTGAGTATGTACAAAGCCGCAGCGAACGTGAGCGCATGGCCGAGAAAAAGATCAGCGGGGTGTTTACCGGCGCCTATGCCATCAACCCGTTCAACGGTGCACAGATCCCCATCTGGATCAGTGAATATGTACTGGCTGGTTATGGAACCGGCGCTATCATGGCCGTGCCTTGTGGCGATGAACGAGATCATAAGTTTGCCAACCATTTCAATATACCCATTACCAATATAATTGGCAGTGCCTACGACGGCAAAGAAGCCAATGCTACCAAGGATGCCAGACTGGAAAACTCAGATTTCCTGAATGGGATGGTAATGCGGGAAGCCATGGAAGTGGTGATCCAAAAAATTGAAGAAATGCGTATTGGTGTACGCAAGGTGAACTTTAGAATGCGTGATGCTGCCTTCAGCCGTCAACGGTACTGGGGCGAACCATTCCCCATTAAATGGCAGCATGGCATTGCCTACCCAATGTCGGAAAATGAATTGCCACTGGAATTACCCCATGTGGAAAGTTATAAACCTGGTCCGGAAGGCGAGGGGCCGCTGGCCAATATTCCTGCCTGGACATCACGCGAACTGGAAACCAACACCATGCCCGGTTATGCCGGCAGCAGCTGGTATTTCCTGCGCTATATGGACCCACACAACGATACTGAGTTTTGCAGCCGCAAAACCAGCGATTACTGGGGTCAGGTAGATATCTACATCGGTGGTACCGAACATGCCGTAGGGCATTTATTGTACAGCCGTATGTGGACGAAAGCCCTGTTCGATTTAGGTTTTATCAGTCATGATGAACCCTATAAAAAGCTCGTGAATCAAGGGATGATCCAGGGCAGCAGCCGTTTTGTGTACCGGGTTCATGGCACCAACAAATACGTATCACTGGGGTTGAAAGACCAATATGAAACAGATGCCATCCATGTGGATGTAAACATGGTGGATGGTGTAGAGCTTGATGTGGAGCAGTTTAAAAAGTGGCGCGCAGAATATGAAACGGCAGAGTTCATCCTGGAAGACGGAAAATACATCTGTGGAACTGAGGTGGAGAAAATGAGTAAGCGCCTTTATAATACGGTGAACCCCGATGATGTGGTGAATAAATATGGCGCCGATACCTTCCGCATGTATGAAATGTTCCTGGGCCCTGTTGAGCAAAGCAAACCCTGGGAAACAAAAGGCATTGAAGGAACGCACCGCTTCCTGAAAAAGCTGTGGCGTTTGTTCTATGACGACGTGAAAGGAAAGGTTTGGAATGAAGAAAAAGCCACGCCAGCCGAATTAAAAGTATTACACAAGACCATCAAGAAGATTGAAGAAGATACCGAACGTTTCTCTTTCAATACAGCAGTCAGTGCCTTCATGGTGTGTGTGAATGAATTGATAGAGTTAAAGTGTAATAAAAAAGAGATCCTGGAATCATTGTTGATCCTGTTAACGCCGTATGCGCCGCATGTGAGTGAAGAATTATGGCGTTCATTAGGCAATAACAGCAGCATACTGGATGCAGCCTTCCCAACGCTGAATGAAAGTTATCTGGTAGAAAGCAGCAAAGAGTATCCTATTTCAGTAAACGGAAAATTGCGCACTACCCTCACTATCTCACTCGATACAACACAGGAAGATGTGGAGAAGATTGTATTGGGTAATGAGGTTGTACAAAAATGGTTGGAAGGCAAGCCCCACAAAAGGATCATTTATGTGAAGGGCAAGATGGTGAATGTAGTTGTTTAAAATATTAAGGTGGGTCGTTCCCGACCCACCTTCTTTTTCTGTCTTATAAATCTGATCAACGCACTGCTGTTCTCGGTGCTTTCCAGTCGTGCTTCATATCGTTTGCCATCCACAATAGCTACCATTAAGGACGTATTGGGTGGAATGGTACCCAGGTTCTCAGCCACCATCACCATTTCATTATCCTCACCCAGGTCATTCACTGAAATAGTCATTGAGTAAGGTTTGTTGTTTAACCGTACGTGCTCAAACAGCATTTTATCGTTGAGAAAAACGGCAATGGAGTCACCATCCACCACCGCGTTATCATAAAAACGTAGTTCGATACTATCACCGGTAATGGGAATAACGGTAGCCAGTTTCTTTTCACGGCTTGTATATTTTTGTTGTGCAGTAGTAGCTGGCGTTGGCGTTTTCTTTTCTACAATGGGTGGTGCCGTAACAACAATAGCTGGCTTTTCTTTCTCCACCGGTTTAACGGCAGAGCTTTGATAAGTGCTTTCTGTAATTTCTTTTTCTTCCGGCACTTCAGTCTTTGCCAGGTGCAAACGGGCGATGCTATCGATAATCTCCGGATCATTGGCGCCGTAGATATAGTTCTCAATTACAAAGTCCCATTCATCGTGAAAACCGGAATTGGTTATTTTCTGCAACGCTACTGTGCCTTTGGGTTTGTTCTTGTTATCACGTTCAGTGCTTGCACCGTCGAGGAGCATGGTCATTTCTCCCGGACAATTAAAATCAGCGACAGAGAGCATAGCGCCTTTATCGCCCCCACCAAACAAATTACCTGAGAGCCGGTCTTCAAGCACGGCATCGTCCCACCAAACAACGCTGTTGTTGTTGGGATCGAAGTAGCCTTTCACTGCATAACGAATGTAATTGCTGCGGGAAGTATAGTAGTACGAAGTGCCCAGCAGGCTATCGCCTTTTTTTATGAGTTTTAATTCAGTGTGGGCTGAACCGATCCTGCCTTTCCAGGCGCCGGTAATGGTTTGGCCCTGGGTTGCAATAGAAAGGAAACTACAGAACAACAGGCCCAATAGCAGATCAATACGTGTTTTCAAGGCAATTAATTTTGCTGATGAATGTTAAAAACGCCCCCGGATACGGTAATATTTTGGCCAGGATTTCATTTAACGATTTTACTGGAAATTCCTTTTTCGCTGATTTTGAATCCTTTTGAAGACGTTCAGGAATTCCGGTGTATCTGGTTAAACTAATCTTTTTTTCCGCTGTTTTATTTAGGAAATTAGCAATATGGCACATGCAACTATAGCGTTGATCGAGGGCCTGCGAAAAGCGGCCGCCGGACTGGTAAATGGCAATTATTATGCCTGGGGACACCATGGCGCCTGTAATTGCGGACATTTATTACAGGCTACAACTACGCTTACAAAAGAAGAGATTGTTACTTATGCCCATACGGGTATAGGTGAGTGGACTGAGCTGGCCCAGGAGACCTGCCCGGTCAGTGATGCACCAATTAATTTGCTGTTAAAAAAATTGCAAGACCTCGGTCTCACGCCTACGGATATTCATAATCTGGAATACCTCGAAGATCGGGCAGTATTGAACCGGTTACCCGGCGGCTTTAGATGGCTCAGGCGAAACGTTCGTGAGCATGTGGTGCTGTATTTTGAAACGATGGCAAATATACTGGAAGAGAAATTGCTCAATACAATTGAAGTCAATTACAATGCATTATTGCCTCAGGAGGAATTGGTTATTTACAAAGAGTAGGAGTAAAGTAAAGATCAATTGCCTTTTTTTGCATCCTCCTGGTCGCCTGTTTCCATAAACTCATTCCTGTCTTTCTTATAGTTCATCAGAATAGTATAGGAAATTATCGAAACTGCCAGTATCAAATAAAATATAATCGTCCACGTGTTCATACCCTTCATTGTTTTAATAATATAGTAGGTAGTCAGAAATTATGCCATTTTATAATTTGTGTTGAAAAGTTGGCGAAACTAAATAGTTGTTTGTATTGCTGTAGTTATTACTTATTGATTATTAAGGAGATGTTGTATATTAGCCATCGGGCTTTTGTCTGAATTTTAATTGTTTTAACAGCAACCTGATTATTAGCGTATTATAATTACTCAATCATTGAACACAGCTGCCTTTCAAAATATCATCCGTAAATATCAATATACATTTCACCGGGTTGTAGATTTTGTACCCGGAAAAGATCAGTTACTTCCCATGGATTTTACGCAACAGAATAAAAGTCTCAACTCTGAGATCCTTGGTGATGAACATATTTTCAGTGATTATGTTTTGCAAAAATTGCAAACCACTAACTCCCGGTATGGCATAGGTGGTTATGGTGAAAATCGCACCATCTATAGTATAAGTCCGGTGTTTGATGGGGCCCAGCCTGGCGAGGAGCCACGCCGCCTGCATTTAGGCGTTGATATCTGGGGGCCGGCCGGTACCAAGGTGTATGCCTTTATGGGTGGCATGATACACAGCCTGGCATTCAATGATCAATTCGGCGATTATGGGGCCACGTTAATATTATTACATCAGCTGGATGGCTTTCCTTTTTACACACTCTATGGACATTTAAGCCTGCGCGATATTGAAACACTTTCAGCCGGCCAGTATGTTTCTATTGGTCAAGCCATTGGGCATTTTGGAGAACTGCATGAAAATGGCCACTGGCCACCGCACCTGCATTTTCAGATCATTCTCGATATGGAATTGAAAGAAGGCGACTACCCCGGGGTTTGCAAATATTCCGAACGGGATAAATACCTGGCCAATTGTCCCGACCCTGATCTTATTTTACAGTTGAACAGGTATATAAAAGCATAACCTTTTTTATAGCAATAAACGGGTTGAAACAGGTTGTAAACGATCGCAATTTTGTGTAACAATAAAATGATTCACGATGCGAAAGTTTAAAATTGTTCCGTTATCAAAGGAGTATGCAGCCCAGGTTAGAGATACCGGCAAAGATGCATATGGTCATGCTGTTATTGAACAAATAGCAACCGGCTTAGGGCCATGCAGGGTATCTTTAAAGCCATTCAAAAAAGGAATTGATACCAGGCTATTGATCAGTCACAGCCCCTTTGCTGTTGACAATCCTTATAATCAACCCGGGCCTGTTTTTATCAATAAAGAAGAGGTAGAGGAATATCAAGACGTGTATCGCTTTCCGCCGGAAATAAAAGCCAATAAGAAAAGTTTTCCTTTGTCATTGATTGGTTACAGCAAAGAACAACTGATGGTATTTACCCAATTGGTAGGGGATGATGATGTGGATGAACTGATCCCCAATATATTTGAACTGCATTCCGAAATTGAGTATCTCCATGCCCGCAATGCACAGGCTTGTTGTTACATCTGTAAAATTGAACGGGTTGATGAAACCTCGTTATAACATAGCTTTTACCAGTTCTTCCCATTCCTGTTCCAGGCCATAACCGGGCATGCGCTGGCCGGCCTTGGTATACCAGTAATTGGCGTTCCAGATATCGCCTTCCTTGCGATGCAGGTATGCATGGATCCAGGCAGCAGATTTATCAGACAGATCCTGGATCAAAGTATGTGCATGGTCCCAGTCACCTTTGGCATCGTGCCATAACGATTGAAGATACACGTTGGTATTGGCTGGTGGTGTATTGGTTGTCAGACTTTGTTGAAAGGCTTCGAAGTTCATGTGATAAAGATACATTAAACTTTAAGCAGTTTGAAGGCATGGGTCCACTGGTTATGTAAAAAGCCGGGAATACACCAAAGTATACACAAAGGCTCGATGGCCCGGGCGGCGGTAACAGCTCCCATATCTGCGGTTTCCCAGCCAAAGGCAGTTAAAATATCGGTAACGGTTTTTTTGGCATTTACGTCGTTGCCACAAATGAACATGGTTGGCGGACCGCCCTTTACCGTGGGTTTATACATTTGCGGGTTACCTGCACTACTAAACGCTTTTACTATTCTGGCCTGGGGAATTAATTTTTGTAATCGTTCCATTAACGATTCGTTGAGGTCGGTAAAGAACGATAACACGCCGTCTTTCGGTCCGCCGGCTGCAATGGGATTGGTTGTATCTATCAGGATCTTATTGTTGAAATGTGAAGTGCCTGATAGTTTGATAGCCGATTCCGCTGCAGAACCGGCAACGGATAGTACTACTATGTCGCCAAACTGGGCGGTTACACCGAAGGTGCCGCATTGTCCTTTGGGGTTTGCATCCTTCCATTTTTTTACTTCTTCCTTGCCGGGGTTACGGGTACCCAGCATTACTTCATAACCTTCGGCTAAAAAAGCAGTGCCCAATGTTTGGCCAACTATGCCTGAGCCAATGATGCCAACTTTCATAATTCTGTTTTTTTTGTAAAAAATGTAGGGCAGGATGATCGCTCCCTATTAAGTTAGTGAATTTTACGATTACCTCGTTTACTGGCTTACATTTGCGTAGTTTTACAAAGCATGTCTAATCCGAACTTAAATAACAATAAAGAAACGCTCACTGCGGCGGATAAAGAGTTTGAAAATAACATCCGTCCCCGGGAAATAAATGATTTTTCGGGGCAGGGGCAGATCATCGAAAACCTTACGGTGTTTATTAAGGCGGCAAAAATGCGCGGCGAAGCCCTGGACCATATCCTGTTCCATGGCCCGCCCGGTTTGGGTAAAACCACACTGAGCCGTATTGTGGCCAATGAGCTGGGGGTGAACATTAAAGAAACGAGCGGACCGGTAATTGAAAAACCCGGTGACCTGGCAGGGTTGCTTACCAACCTGGAGCCGCGGGATGTGTTGTTTATTGATGAAATTCACCGGCTGAGCACGGTGGTGGAAGAATACCTGTACGCGGCCATGGAAGACTACCGCATCGATATTATGATCGACAGTGGCCCCAATGCCCGCAGCATACAGTTAACCCTGAACCCGTTTACACTGGTGGGCGCAACCACCCGCAGTGGTTTGCTGACGGCTCCTTTATTGTCGCGCTTTGCCATTAAACAACGTCTGGAATACTACAATGCCGATACTTTGCAGAAGATCGTTTCGCGTTCTGCCAGTATCCTCGGCACCAAAATAACTTCTGATGCAGCAGGTGAAATTGCCCGGCGCAGCCGCGGTACACCGCGTATTGCCAATGGCCTGTTGCGCCGGATGCGCGATTTTGCGCAAGTACTCGGTAATGGCGTTATTGACCTGGGCATAACCCAACATGGGTTGAAGGCCCTGAATGTAGATGAACACGGGCTTGATGAAATGGACAACCGCATTCTGCTGACTATTATCGATAAATTCAAGGGTGGCCCTGTGGGTATTACTACCATTGCAACAGCAGTAGGGGAAGAAACCGGAACGCTGGAAGAGGTGTATGAACCCTTCCTGATTCAGGAAGGATTTATAAAACGAACACCCCGCGGCCGCGAGGCAACCCATAAGGCCTATGCCCATTTGGGCAGAATGGCGCCGGGAGCTGGCGGAATGAATACCTTGTTTGATTAAAATACAGCTACACGCTGTAAGCCAATAAAAAAAACGCTGAGTAATCATTGAAATTACCCGGCGTTTCTTTTTTATATAGCGTAATGAATTAGGCTACTGGTACAACCAGGCGGAATCCATTACCGTGAATGTTCACGATCTCGATGCTGTCGTCGTCTTTCAGGTACTTGCGCAATTTGGCAATATACACATCCATGCTGCGGCCATTGAAATAGGTATCGCTGCCCCAGATCTTTTTGAGGGCCTGCTCACGAGGCAACAGGTCATTCATGTGCTCACACAGCATTTTCAACAACTCATTCTCTTTTGGAGATAATGTTTGTGTTTTACCGCTGTGGCTCAACTCACGTAATTTGGGGTTGAAATGATAATCGCTCAGGTCGTATTCTTTATTCTCCTGTTCTTTATTCACTTCTTCATTCCTTTTCAGAATGGCCTTAATTTTCAATAACAACACCTCGCTATCGAACGGTTTCGTAATGTAATCGTCGGCGCCGAGTTTGTAACCCTGAATGATATCTTCCTTCATGGTTTTGGCGCTTAAGAAAAATAATGGAATGTCAGGGTCCACATCGCGGATCTCTTCCGCCAGGGTGAATCCATCCATATGAGGCATCATTATATCAAGTAAGCACAGATCAAATCTTTCGCGTTGAAATGCGGCAAGTCCAAGGCGACCGTCACGTTCCAGCGTCACATCAAAATCATTTAATTCCAGATAGTTCTTCAGCACCATTCCTAAGTTCTGGTCGTCCTCGCATAATAAAATTTTGGGTTTCTTTCCTTCCATTGTGATGTAGATTTAGTTCGATAGTGTAAATAAAGTTAAATCATTTGCCATAACCGGCAATATCCGCGTAATTTTTTGTTAATAATCCCTGCTTTGCCCGGCGAAGCCCTGGCAAAGTCGGACCGCCGCGGATGAATGGTAAATAGCCAGTATGAACAGTTAATTGGTTAATTTTACGCTTTTAATTAAGGTCGTATGCGTTTGACAACAGATAACAAATTCAAAAAACTTATTGTCATTGGTGACAGAGTATTGATCCGTCCCGCTAAACCCAATGAACGTACAGAAACCGGTTTATACCTGCCGCCCGGGGTAGGGGAACGCGAAAAAGTACAGCAGGGTTATGTGATCAAGACCGGTCCGGGATACGCCATTCCCATGCCAATAGAGGAAGAAAGCTGGAAAGGCAGCGAAGAACAGGTTAAGTATGTTCCCTTACAGGCAAAGGAAGGCGATCTGGCCATCTTCCTGCTGAGTGGTGCCACCGAAGTGTTGTACGAAAATGACAAGTATTATATCGTTCCGCAAAGTGCCATCCTGATGCTGGAACGGGAAGAAGATATGTAAGAGCCGCACCATTTGTTTTCATATTCAATAAGTTGTATCTTACTGCCATAAAATTTGAATATGGCAAATAAGGATACATTTGTTCAGTCGGTAAAGGATAACTATACATTTAAAGGAGAATCATTTCGCATAGGGACGGCTGTATTGGGTGAAGAAGTGCTTGCAGGAACAGATGTATTTCTGCCATTAAAGACCATGAACCGGCATGGCCTGATCGCCGGCGCCACCGGTACCGGAAAAACAAAGACCCTGCAGCTGATTGCCGAAGCTTTGAGCGATGCCAGTGTACCCGTATTGTTGATGGATATAAAAGGCGACCTGAGTGGTATTGCTGCTGCCGGTACAGTAAATAAAAACATCGAAGAACGCCTGTCAAAGATCGGCGGTGAATATAAACCTGCCGCTTTCCCTGTTGAACTGATGACCCTGAGCAACGAAAAAGGTGTTCGCCTGCGTGCTACAGTAAGTGAGTTTGGTCCCATTTTATTATCGAAGATCCTTGACCTGAACGATACCCAGGAAGGCATTGTATCGCTCATCTTTAAATATTGCGACGATAACAAAATGCCTTTGCTGGATCTGAAAGATTTTATAAAGGTGATCCAATATGTAAGCAATGAAGGCAAAAAAGAAATAGAGGCGGCATATGGAAAGATAGCAACCACCAGCACCGGTACCATCTTACGTAAAGTAATAGAACTGCAGCAGCAGGGGGCAGATCATTTCTTTGGCGAACCTTCTTTTGAAATTGATGACCTCATGCGCATTGCCGATGATGGCCGTGGTATTATAAATGTGCTGCGGGTAACCGATATGCAAAACCGGCACAAGTTGTTCTCCACCTTTATGCTGCAAATGCTGGCTGAATTATATGCCACGCTACCCGAAGCCGGTGACATGGACAAGCCCAAACTGGTGATGTTTATCGATGAGGCACACCTGGTATTTCAGGAAGCTACCGATGCTTTATTGCAACAAATTGAAACCATCATAAAACTCATTCGTTCAAAAGGAGTTGGTATCTTCTTTTGTACGCAGAACCCGCAGGATGTTCCCGCCGCTATCTTAAGTCAGCTGGGGTTAAAGGTGCAGCATGCCTTGCGTGCTTTCACTGCTGCCGACAGAAAGACCATTAAACAGGCTGCTGAAAACTATCCCGAAACGGAATATTATAAAACCGATGACCTGCTTACTCAACTGGGTATAGGTGAGGCACTGGTCACCGCCCTGAACGAAAAGGGTATTCCCACCCCATTGGTACATACGATGCTGGTACCGCCCCGTTCACGCATGGATGTATTGACTGATACAGAAATCGACAACCTGGTCAATCAATCGAAGCTGGTGAAGAAATACGCCAATGACGAAGACCGGGAAAGCGCCTGTGAAATATTAGCTGCAAAACTCGAAGAAGCCGCGCAAAAATCGGAACAACAGGCAGCAGATAAGCCGGCCAAAGCATCGAAGAAAGAAGAAAAATCAACGCTGGAAAAGGTACTGGAAAGCTCCGTAACCAAACAAATAGGACGTACTGCCGCCAGTGTTATTACCCGCAGTTTATTGGGTGCTCTGGGGTTAGGTGGCAAAAGTTCATCACGCAAAAAAACGAGCAGCTGGTTTTAGAATACCGGATTGCGAAGGACATAACAAGGCTTATTTGCAGCAATCATACCCGTATCTTCTATTGTTACGTAAGTCCCAACCATACGTCATTACACATGACAGGGATGTTTATTCTTTAACCTAAAATAACAATTATGAAGAAATCGCTTGTATTGGTTGCCGCAACAACCATCCTTTTTGCGGCCTGTGAATCAAACGTCAACAAAACGGCGGAAGGAGGAACAGAAGCCAAAATGAACGACACTACCGCAGGAACAGCTACTTCGGAAAGCAAATCTGAACGTAACAAAAAGGCGGTCATGGCCAGCTATGATGCCATGAATTCGCACAACGTAAATGACGCGTTGAAGTATTGTACTGCCGATGTAGTTGATTATGGCGATGGCAGCATGCCGCCAGTTAAAGGAAGAGATAGTATTGCAAAGATGATCAACGGTTGGATGACCGCTTTTCCTGATAACAAAGCCGAAAATGTGAAGTATATAGCTGATGGCGACTGGGTAGCGGTTTGGGCCGATCAGACGGGCACCTGGAAAGGTGATTTCATGGGTATGAAGGCGACCAATAAATCGTATAAGGTAAAGGACGTTGATATTTTCAAACTAAACGATGAGGGATTGATAACAGAACACCACAACGTGCAATCGCCCAACACCATGATGTCGCAGGTAGGTATGCATATGCCAAAAAAATAAAAAGGGAAGAATTGTATACAGGTCCGGTTGTGGTAACACACCGGACTTTTTATTTACGCCAGTTTCACATACCCATCTTTATCTATAAAGATCTTGTTTTCGCTTTGTAAGAAGTCGAGCACTTTATAGAGTTTGTCTTTTTTTATACCGGATAATTGTTGTGGTAATACTTCACTCAATACAGGTTGCTGGCGAATAATGGTAAATATGGAATGGGTTATGGCATTAAACTCATCGGCTGTAAGACCATGGTCTTTTTGTTTCAGACAGTTGTCGCATATGCCGCAGGCTTTTGTTTTTTCATCGCCAAAATAAGCAGCGATAAATTGACTGCGGCATTGTTTACCTGCATGAATGTATTCCATCATTTTATGGATGCGTTCAATAAACTGTTGCTTTCTTTTTTCATAAGCAGCCATGTTGATCCGTAAGGCTTCTGGCCTTACCCGGTTCAACAACAGGTACATTTGCGGACTATCCTTTTTAGGAATGTATTCTATGATAGCATTGGCATGTAGTCTTTTCAGGTCGGGTATAATATCTGCTTCTTCCCGGCGCAACAAATACGCAATGCTTTTTTCATGGATACTAACCGGCAAGTCAAAAATGCCTTCGTACGTACGCAGCAGCGTTTTTATAACGGGTTCCAGTTTGGGGTTATCGGTTTCAAACTGATACAACCAGCTTTTATTGGTTACAAATTGAATGCGTGATGGTAAAAAGATCTGTTCACTATACGAAACCCAGCCTTCCTGCTCCAATGCTTTTATGGCATAAATGGCGAGGTTAATATCTATCCTGAATTTTTTTACAAAATCCGTGAAGTCGAAGTTGTAGTAATTACCTTCTCCCGAACCGGCCGGGATCTGCAGGTAGTTCATCAGGGCTTCATATACCTGTCGAATACTTTCGATGGTTGGGAAGCGGATGTCGGGTAACTGTTGCAATTCCTCCAGGTCCTTATTGTTGTATAATAAAACGGCGTATGATTTCTTTTCATCCCGTCCGGCGCGGCCTGCTTCCTGGTAATAATTTTCCAGGCAATCGGGCACATCTGCATGCACTACTACCCGCACATCAGGTTTGTCTATGCCCATACCGAAGGCGTTGGTGCAAACGATGGTACGAATGGAGTTATTGATCCAGGCCGTTTGTTTGCGCATCCGTTCTTCCTGTTGTAAACCGGCATGATAGAAATCGGCTGTAATGCCATGCGTGTTCAGCAGATCGCTGATCTCTTTGGTTCGTTTACGGCTTTTACAATAAACAATGCTGCTGCCGTTTACTTTCTGCAAGATCTCAGTGATCTTGTTGATCTTTGAATCAACGGTAAATACACTGTATGATAAATTCGGCCGTTCAAACGAGCGGCTGAAGATCGATGGATTTTTAAACTGCAGTTTTTCGCAAATATCTTTTTGCACTGCCGGCGTTGCAGAGGCGGTCAATGCCAAAACAGGAATGCCGGGCAGTTCTTCGCGTAAGGCCGCAATACGTAAGTAAGGTGGTCTGAAATCGTATCCCCATTGAGAAATACAATGGGCTTCATCTACAGCGATTAGGTTAATGTCGAGGGCTGGAAGATACTCCTGGAATAGAGTGGTTTCTAACCGCTCCGGTGAAACGTATAAGAATTTGCAGTTGCTGCTGGTTGCCAGTTTCAGGATGTTGATCACTTCCTTGCGGCTCATGCCTGAATAGATGGCAAAAGCCGTTATGCCTTTTCGCTTCAGGTTATCTACCTGGTCTTTCATCAAAGCGATCAATGGACTTATTACCAAACACAATCCTTCCTTTGCCATTGCCGGCACCTGAAAGCAAAGGGATTTACCTCCACCTGTTGGCATCAGGGCGAGGGCGTCTTTTCCACTCAATACGGCGTTTATTATTTCCTCCTGAAGCGGCCGGAAATTTGAGTGCCCCCAATATGCTTTTAGTATCTGATGAATGTTCATTGGTTATGCTACCTTCTTAACGAAAAGCTTCACCGAGTTAGCAGCCAGCACCACATCGCTCAACCCCATTACCAATGCGCCAAAGGTGGGGGTGAGCAGGCCAAACCCGGCCACAGGGATGGCAATAATATTGTAAATAAATGCCCAGAAAAGATTTTGTTTGATGGTAAGAAAAGTATGGCGGCCAAGTCCCAATGCAAGAGGCAGGTTTTTAATACCGCTGTTCATCAGTACCACATCGGCGGTTTGCATGGCTATCTGTGATGCTTCGCTCAATGAGATGCCAATGGTGGCTTTTGCCAGCGCAGGCGCATCATTGATACCATCGCCCACCATGGCAGTGGGGCCCTGTAGCGTGAGGTCTTCGATGACAGCCATTTTCTCCTCGGGTTTTTTCTCTGCTATCACTTCATCGATGCCCAGCAAATTCGCCAGCTGACGGCATTTGGGCAGCCGGTCACCACTCAGTAACACAGTACGGATGTTGCGGTGGCGAAGATATTGTACAATAGAAATGGCTTCGGGGCGTACTTCATCCCTCACGTCTATCCAACCCAGTAACTGCCCATTTCTGATGATATATACATTGTGTGAGTCGTCGGTGGTCAATGCCATCGCGGTTTCGAACGAACCGGCTATGTATTGGTCGCCGTTTGCGGTAGTGCCCATCATACCGATCCCTTTCTTCTCTGTTATTTTAGTCCAGCGGATCGCATCTTTTCGTTTCCAGCTGAGTGTTATACACTGGGCTATAGGGTGGTTGGAGTATTTCTCCAGGGAGAAAGCAATGTGCTTGAATTCTTCAACGGTAATGGCGTCTGTCTCCAACCGGTAATCAGACAGTTCGAACCGGCCAGTGGTAAGCGTACCGGTTTTATCAAAAACCACTTGTTTGATGGTCCTGAACAATTCAAGGCTTTTGGCATTGCGGAAGAGCATCCCGTTTTTGGCGGCTCTGCCCAATCCAACCGCAATAGCGGCAGGTGTGGCCAGTCCCATGGCGCATGGGCAGGCAATTACCAGAATGGCTATGCTGCGCATCAGGGCGATGGTAAAGTCATGAAGGATCAGGTAGTTTGCTGCAAAGGCAACAACCGCAATAGCCAGTACCAGCGGAACAAATATGGCGCTGATCTTATCGGCCAGTTGTTGAACCGGCGGTTTTTCGCTTTGCGCCTGTTTTACCAGGTTGATGATATTCGAAAGCACCGAATCTTTTGCTTCGGCCGTAACCTGGGCCCTTAGAATGCCATCAACGACAATACTGCCGCCGATCAGTTTATCTTTTCCTTTTTTATGAATGGGCGAACTTTCGCCGGTGATAATGGATTCGTTTACGGTAGCGTCGCCTGATAATATTTTACAATCAACCGGAACCTGTTCCCCGCTTTTGATCAGGATCAGATCACCGGCACGGAGTTGCGTATTCTCCATTGGGAAGATGATCTCCTGGTGATTTTCATCAAAGGCGATCATGTTGGCCATCATTTTTTGTGATTTGGCCAGGCTGTTCAGTGCCCGTTGGGTAGATTGTATGGAAGCATCTTCCAAAAAATTACCCAGGAAGACCAGGGTAATGATGGAGGCGGTGGTTTCAAAGAACATATACTGCGGCCCTAGGTTCATGAGGGCGCCGGTTAAGCTGTATACAAACGCTGCAGTGGCGCCAATAGCCACCAATACATTCATATTGGGCATGCGGTTGCGAATGCTTTTTATGGCGCTGCGGCCAAAAAAGCCCATGCCCACTACGTAAACAGGTAAACAAAGCCCCAGTTGCAGCCAGGGGTCCATCAGCCAGTGGAGGTGCAGCCACTTATTGAACATGTGCAGCATCAATGGCAGGGTAAAGATCAGGCAGAATAAAAAGCGTTGTTTGTGGGAGGTAAATAATCGTTTACGTTTTTGGGAACCGGGCAGTGTTTCGTTTTGAACGGTATAGCCCAGTGATTCTATGCCTTTGATGATCTGTTGTTCATTTTTGCCGTTTGGATCAAAGCTCACTTCACCCCCCATCAGGTTTACCTTCACATTTTCGAGGCCTTCGCCGGTGAGGTATTGCTGAACGGTCAGTGCACAATTTGAACAGGTCATGCCATCTACTTTCCAATTCACTTTATTCATGTTCATCCAATGGGGTTGAGTGTATTTGCAAATTTACCGCTCAATAACCTTAATTCCCGGCATAATATGAATATTATGTACACCCGGTTGCAATTTTAACTTAAATCTGTCGTTCCGCCCCATGGCCATTATCTTTGCGTCTTTATGCAGCTGCACTCTACATTAGACAACATCAGACAAACGGCCCATCGGTTTTGGGAACTTATTGATGGGCGTAAGGTGATTGCCTTTTATGGCGATATGGGCGCCGGCAAAACAACCCTTATTCACGCCCTTTGCGATGAAAAAGGGGTAACAAGTACGGTAGGAAGCCCTACTTTTTCCATCATAAATGAATATAAATATCCCGGTGGCCGGGTTTTTCATATCGACCTGTACCGGTTGAAGGATGAGGAAGAGGCTGTACGGGCCGGGGTAGAGGATTGCCTGTATTCCGGGGATATTTGTCTGGTTGAATGGCCAGCCCGGGCCGAAGGCATTTTTCCCGAGGATACCGCAAGGGTAGAGATCCAGGTGGTGGACCCCAATACAAGGATCATTAATATTTCTGGTGTATAACGTCTAAAGTAAGGCCCGAATGATAGTAAATAGCTGAATTATGAAGTAAGAAGTACGAAATATGAGGTAAGAAGGTCTGCGCGAGGTTCAAATTAAAGGTTCTTCTTACTTCCTGCCTCCTAATTCCTACTTCGATTTTAATTTGTAACTTGTGGCCCCGATAATGGGGGTAAAATCATTTACTGCTACATGTCCCAGCAAAAGCCGATCATCAGCACTTCTTTTAGTTACGAAACGCTTCAGGAAACTCTGGATATAAAACCCAAAGGGTCTGAGTTGCACATTGGAATACCAAAAGAAACTGCGTTCCAGGAAAACCGCATTGCGCTGACCCCCGACGCAGTAGGGGTGTTGGTTAGCAACGGGCACAATGTAGTAATTGAGCACAACGCCGGGGAGGCCGCCCATTTTCGCGACCGCGATTATAGCGAGGCCGGCGCCAAGATCGTATACGAGAAGGCGCAGGTGTATAAAGCGCCAATTCTGGTAAAAAGCGCCCCGGTGGTAGAAGAAGACCTGCCCCATCTGCAAATGAACCAGGTGATCATTTCCCCCATCCACCTGTCGGCCATGAAGGCTGAGTTTCTGCAAAAGATGATGGAAAAACGCATTACTGCCATCTCCTTCGAAAATTTAAAGGACGACAGCGACAGTTTACCCATTGTGCGCAGCATGAGTGAAATTGCCGGAAGCGCGGTGATGCTCATTGCAGCCCAATACCTCAGTTCGGCCAACCATGGCAAGGGCGTATTGCTGGGTGGCATTTCGGGTATTCCGCCTACCAAGGTAATTATCCTGGGTGCAGGGATCGTGGGTGAGTTTGCTGCCCGGGCCGCATTGGCTTTGGGAGCCTCGGTAAAAGTATTCGACAATAGTGTATACCGGTTAAAACGGTTGCAGAATAATATCGGTCAGCGTATGTGGACTTCTGTAATAGAGCCCCGCATTCTGGCCAAGCAATTAAAGACCTGTGAGGTTGCCGTAGGGGCCCTCGGTTCGCAAAGCGGCCGCACACCGGTTGTGGTGAGCGAAGAAATGGTGAGCAATATGCGACCAGGTAGTGTGATCATTGATGTTAGTATCGACCGCGGTGGTTGTTTTGAAACATCAGAGATAACCGGTCATGAACAACCGATATTTATGAAGTACGGTGTTATTCACTATTGTGTGCCCAACATACCATCAGGCTTTGCACGTACCGCTTCACAGGCCATCAGTAATGTATTGATGCCTTTGCTGCTTGAAGCAGGCGAGGAGGGCGGTTTTGAAAACCTCGTATGGCATAAAGTCCACCTGCGCAGTGGTATATATCTATTCAAAGGCGCACTCACTAATTTCCACTTAAGTCAACGCTTCGATTTAAAGTATACCGATCTTAACCTGTTAATTGCAAGCCAGCGCTAGAAAAGTTGCATGGGATATGAAAAATATTTTTTATCCTGTTGTAACAATAATTTTACACATATATGCGATAATGTATACCAGCATTTAAAGTGTTGGTCTGACGTTAATTGATATTTTATTTCTTTTAATAATGCGCGAGGCATTTGACTTTACCGAGTTTCAGATTATTTTTGTGCATTCCCCAATTAACAATTGCAGGCCTTCCTAATAAGAAAACGTTGCTAATCGTAATAAAAGGACGTTTTACGCGTTTTCTATGGCCTAAAAGTTGCTAATTGGATTCAATCATACCTGTTATGAACACAAGGCCCTATTTGTTGATAGTACTTAGTATCTTGGCTAGTAAAACTACTACCTTTTCCCAGGTAACTGTACCACCTATTTCCGGTTGGGATCTGGATGAAAAAAGCGGAAACTACACACTGAAACCTGGCAAAGCTGCCAGTGTGGAAGGCAAGGAATTTCTGTATGAAATTATGCCTATTGCAAAAAGCGACGGGCAGCCAATTGAACAATGGTTTAGTACTGCCATTGATAAAGATGTAACTACCTCTGGTTTTACTATCCCTGCCACCGGCAAAAAGAACATTACCACCAATCAAACGCTCATTTCTCTTTCTACAGAGTTGACCGATAAAAAAGGCAAAGCATGGTATGTAACTTATGTTGCCTACCAGGTAGGAGAGGGCGATACCCGCATGGCTCGTGTAATGTGTTCACCCGATGTGAGATATTATGCAAACAACATGCGTCCTGTTGCTGAACATTTTGGTAACCTGAACAGACTGGATGCAACTGCTTCAGCCAACGGAAGGTTTGCCAAAGTGAATAACAACAACACACACGGCAAACAAGACAACAGAACACCTATCAGCACTTCACAAAGTGAAGCCATACCTGAAAAAGGGTTGAAAACACAGGAAATCAACGGGATCCTGATCCACCTTGAATATAACACCAACGCCGATGGTAAAATGGTTCGTATTTACAAACCTTACCTGGTATTGAATGATGGGTCTATTTACAACGATCCTATTATCAGCCCATACAGCCTGGATGTTGCTGCTTCAAAGACAAAGGACCCCAAGAAATGGGGAACCTGGAAGTTGAAGAACGGATCTTTCCTGGTTGACTGGACGACTACCGGCGAAACAGAAAAATGGTTCAAGAACTGGTTCTGGGCTACTCCTTCTCAAAAAGACGAAAAACTGGAAGGTTCATTCATGACCGTTAACGGCGCAGAGAATGGCAACGTAAAAAGCAGTGAGAAAGCTTATACTTCCAAGTTTATTTACTTCAATAAAGATGGCCAGTTTACATTAACCGGCGGCGATGGCACCTCAGTACCTGCTTCTGAATACAAAAAATATAACGAAGCCGGAACCTATACTCTCAATGATTATTCAATGGAACTGCACTTCAATAACGGTACCGTTATTCGCCGCATGTTCTATTTCTACCTGCAGGGCAGCACCCATTTTGGTATAGGCAATGCCGTATATGCGCCTAAACAGGCAGCAGTTGAAGGCTTAACCGGCAACTAAGAACGATATTTCCTTATATGGAACCTAAGAAAAGGGTCACGACTTAAGTCGGGGCCCTTTTCTGTTTTACCGGTACTGGGTTGGAAAAGTTTTGAACATGTGAGAAAAATTTAGGCCTGGTAAACCGTCTTTTTTTTCTGTGGCCCGAAAATTGACTTTCAAAGGCTGTAAATAGCCTACTTATGAAAAATATGCTCCTGGTTGTCCTGATCATGGGGTTGGGTATTCCCTCAGTGCTTGCTCAAACAGTTCAGCCTATGTTAGGCTGGAAGATGGAAGAAAATAAAGGACATTATTTCTTTAGCCCTACCGCTGTTTTCAGCGATGAAAATAAAGAGTTCTCCTATGAAATAATGCCACTCGAAAAGGCCGACGGAAAGAACTTTGATGAATGGTTTACCGGTTCTATCGACCGAAATATGCGCTTTTCTGGTTTTACAGAGCCAAAAAATAAAAACAAAGACAAAAAGAATATCAGTTACAGCACCCTCTCTTCTTATTCAGGCAAAATCACCGATAAAAATGGCAAAGTATGGTATGTGGCGTATATGGCTTACCGTACCAGCAACCAGCAGTACCGCCTGGCAAAGCTGTTTAGCTCACCCGATATTACCTATTATACCAATTGTATGAAATCGGCCGCCATGCATTTTGGCAAACTGGCCAAACAGGAAGGCGCCTTTGAAACCGGCGGACAAAACGAAGTGGCAAAAACCAATGCGTTGCCCCAGCCGTTAGTTCCTGCCGTTACAGAGAAAGCACCTACTCCCCGCAATGTTATAGCCAATGCCGATAATACAAACCGTGCAGTACGGGGTTTAAAAGCAACCGAAATAAAAGGGATTGTTCTTAACCTGGAATATAGTTATGGGGTAGGGGGCGCTGTTATGAGCGAATACACGCCTTATCTTTTATTGAACGATGGCAGTCTGTACAGCAATCCTGTAGTAAGTCCGTATGAGTTTGATGTAGCTGTGTCGAAACAACGGGAACCTAAGAAATGGGGCACCTGGCGAATAAGCGGCGGCGCTATTGTGGTTTCCTGGCCAACAAGAAATAAAACAGAACGGTGGGAAAAGAACTGGTTCTGGGGCCGACCCGCAGCCGGCAATGAAAAAATTGAAGGTGCCTTCAGTAACATGGCAGGGGCAGGCGGCTCACCCATGGGGGGGAACGTAGTTACGGTTTCTTCTAAAAACATTCTGTTTAATACCGTAGGCCGGTTTGCATTAACCGGGGTATCGGTTGGCACCAATTATACTGATTATAGTATTCCCACAGCGGCTTATTCCAAAAAAGACGAAGCCGGTTCTTATATATTAAAAGGCTATTCCATTGAGCTGCGCTTTAACAATGGTTCTTCCATGCGCCGGGCATTTTATTTCTACCCGAAAGACAAAGCGCATTTAGGTATTGGCAGTCATGTATATGTGCAGAAGAGATGAGTTGATAAGTTAACAGGCTGACAGGGTTGCTGACTACCGTTTCACGGTCTTATAATCCATGATGCTTATCATTTCAGTACAGAAAGAATACTCCTGGGGATCGTTGGAGCTAACAATGATCAACCGGTTATTACCGTAGTCGCGGATCAACTGATGATATAATTCAATTCCCACCGCATCGAGGTTGGTGCAGGGCTCATCGAGCAACACACAGGGCACATCACTGAAGATAGCCTGTGCCAGCTTAACCCGCTGTTTCATCCCACTTGAATAAAACCGGATTTGTTTGTGGCTGGCTGCTTTTAAACCAATAATGGAGATTATATCGGGAATGGTAATCCTGGAAAGAAAGGGTTTGAATTGCGCATGAAACTCCAGCATTTCCACCACTGTCATTTCTTCAATCAACTCTAAATAAGGCGCGGCAATTGAGATATACTGAAACGCGTTATCGACCTCGATCTCTTTCTCCGGGGCATTTGTATTGTCTATTGCCCATTGCCCATTGCCTATTGTGTATTTGGCTTTCCCTTCACTCATCATAATGGCGCCGCCTATGACCTGTAATAATGTAGATTTACCGGACCCATTGGGACCGGTAATCGCATAGGCAGTGCCTGAAATAAATTCCTGATCTATGTTTCGGAAGATCCAGTCGCGGTTAAAACGTTTGCCCGCATTAGTCAGCGATATCTTCATCCACACTATTTTTTGAATAGCGTTTAATGATACCACGGCCACTTTCGCGAATAAAGGTTACAATTTCATCGCGTTCGTCGGATGCGGAAAACTCTTCTTCCAGGTATTCGAGGGCCTGGCTGGTATTAAAGCCTTTGTTGTATATAACGCGATAGATATCAAGGATATGATTGATCTTATCGATGGTAAAACCACGTCTTTTTAAACCAACTGAGTTTACACCGGCATAGCTCAATGGCTGGCGGCCGGCTTTAATATAAGGAGGAATATCTTTACCTACCAGTGAACCACCGCTTACAAAGGCGTGCTGACCAACCTTGGTAAATTGGTGAACGGCGCACATGCCACCTAAAATGGCCCAGTCGCCCAGTATTACGTGACCAGCTACCTGTGAGTTATTACTCAGGATAACGTTGTTGCCTATGATACAATCGTGGGCAACATGGCTATACGCCATGATCATACAATTTTTACCAACCTTGGTTTTCCACCTGTCTTTAGTACCCCGGTGAATAGTTACGAACTCACGAATGGTGGTATTATCACCAATTTCAGTAAGCGTTTCTTCACCTTCAAATTTAAGGTCCTGCGGCATGGCAGAAATAACGGCTCCGGGGAAAATACGGCAGTTTTTGCCGATGCGGGCGCCTTCCATGATGGTTACATTACTTCCTATCCAGGTGCCTTCGCCAATCTCCACGTTTTGGTGAATAACCGTAAAAGGATCAATCTTCACATTGGTGGCTAACTTGGCGTTAGGGTGTATATATGTGTGCGGATGAATCATTTTGTTAACATTCTTAAGGGTTGTACCAGGATATTCACTCATAGGCGTAACAGACATCCCATCCCCGGTGGGATTTTGCTGGTGATTGTCACCTAAATTCTGTTTATGGATGGATTGACGTTTGATATTAATTAATCTGCTAAAATAGACAAATCTAGATCATTAAACCCCTACGACCTGATATATTTTATTGCTCATTAACCTTTTTCAGGCATAATAACCAATTATTTACCGTTTTACCAGTTGCGCCATAAGGTCGGCTTCCGTGGCAATTTTGTTGCCAACATATACCGTACCCCGCATTTCGCAAATACCGCGCCGTATAGGAGCCATTAACTCCATTTTCAGGATCATAGTATCTCCGGGAACAACTTTTTGCTTGAATTTACAATTATCGATCTTCAAAAAGTAGGTGTCGTACTCACCGGGCGGCATAGCGTTGATACAAAGAATTCCACCGGTTTGGGCCAGTGCTTCTACCTGTAAAACGCCGGGCATTACGGGATTTCCGGGAAAATGACCTGCAAAGAAAGGCTCGTTGAAAGTCACATTCTTGATACCTACAATATGTTTATCGCTTAATTCTATGATCTTGTCAACCAACAGGAAAGGAAAGCGGTGCGGCAGTGTTTTTTCGATCTGCTGCGTGTTGTAAACCGGGGGCAGATTGGGATCATATACCGGTACATCCTTTACATGTTTGTTTTTTTTTATATACTGCTTGATCTTGCGGGCAAAATCAACATTGGTGCTGTGACCGGGGCGGTTGGCAATGATATGCGCCTTGATAGGATACCCGATAAGGGCCAGGTCACCTACCACATCCAGTGTTTTGTGGCGGGCAGGTTCATTGGGGAAACGCAACTCCAGGTTATTGAGGTACCCTTCATTCTTAACCTCAATGTTTTTCTTGTTGAAAACTTTTGCCAACCGTTCCATAACCTCAGGCGTAACAGGCTTGTCAACAATCACAATAGCGTTGTTGACATCACCGCCCTTGATAAGATTGTGTTGCAGCAGCATTTCCAACTCGTGCAGGAAACAGAAAGTACGGCAGGGCGCAATTTCATCCTTGAAATCACGCATGGTTTTTAAACCAGCATGCTGGGTGCCCAGTACCGGGCTATTAAAATCAATGAGGGTGGTTATTTTATAATCTGTGGCAGGCAGGGCTGTCATTTCAACCCTTTTCTTTTCATCGTAATGGGTAATATTGGTATCGATGCTGTACCATACTTTGGCCGCATCCTGTTCCAATACACCGGCTTCTTCAATAATTTCCACAAAAGGGGCTGAACTACCATCTGCGATGGGAATTTCAGGGCCATTCAGTTCAATCAGACAGTTATCAACACCCATGCCCACCAAGGCAGCCAGAATATGCTCTACCGTACAAACCTTGGTATCGCCTTCCTGCAGGGTAGTTCCCCGGGAAGTATCGGTAACCAGGTCACAATCAGCCTTAATTACAGGTTGTCCGGGCAGGTCAATGCGTTGAAACTGAAAACCAAAACCCGGATGGGCTGGTTTTAAGGTCATATCCACATTTACACCTGTATGTAAACCCGTACCGGAAATACTCACAGCAGACTGCAGGGTATGTTGCTTATCTGGATTAAAGTTATTGTTCATCCTTTGGTTTTATAAAAGAATGCGCAAAGATAGGGATTCCACTCAGACGAAAAGGTACAGAACATGGCCTTACTCATTTTTCTCAATTCATATAAGTGATTTCTCAATTCATTACAGCGAAGGGTTTAACACCCACCCCGGCCATTTAGTTTTGAGGATCCCAGAAAAATTATATCCACATGATACGCAAATTCTTAAAATGGACAGGCATAGTCATACTGTCTTTGGTACTGATAATAATAATAGTGATTGCCAGCCGCCAGAACCTCAAATTCGAGGCACCTTATCCCAATATAAAAGCCTCTACCGACAGTGCAGTGATAGCGCATGGGAAAGAAATAGCCTATGGCCCCGCCCATTGCGCCGATTGCCATTTTCCGGGTAACGCCGACTCGGTGTTTAAACTCGGACAGGAGCCGGCGCTGAAGGGTGGTCATATCTTTGAAACACCGGTGGGAAATTTTTATGTCAGGAATATTACCTCCGATTCAACAACGGGTATTGGAAGATATACCGATGGCGAAATTGCCCGCATCTTACGCCATGGCGTACGGCCCGATGGCACGGCGGTTATTGATTTTATGCCCTTTCATAATATGAGCGATGAAGACCTTACCGCGGTGATCTCTTTTTTGCGCAGCACCAAACCGGAAAAGAATGCGGTTCCTGAACATACTGTAACCATGATGGGCAGGGTGGTGAAAGCATTTCTATTAAAACCTGTTGGCCCCAGTGAAACCGTACCCAAATCAATTCCCAGAGATTCAACAGCCATATATGGTAAATACCTGGCCAACAGTGTGGCTAATTGTGTAGGGTGCCATACCAATCGCGATATGATGACAGGCGCTTTTATTGGTGAACCGTTTGCCGGCGGGATGAAGTTTGAAGAACCGGGCATTCCAACACTTGTTTCGCCTAATATAAATCTCAATACGCCAGGCAGGATCTTTGGCTGGTCGCAAAATGATTTCATCAACCGGTTTAGAATGGGAAAGTTGATCCCTTACAGCCATATGCCCTGGAATTCGTTTAAACGAATGAGTGATAATGACCTGAAGGCGATTTATAACTATTTGAAGACATTGCCCTCTACTACTGCCAAAGCAGATATGAAGAAGTAGTTGACCCGCCTACGCCAAGGCTACGGCGGGCGAGGTAGGTTGATAAAGGAGAAAAAATTAGGCAAGGGTGATTTGAAGTAAGAAAAAGGGTTGAGGTATAAAACCATCAACCCTTTTAATATATTACACGTTCAAATTTATAATTCCGATCCTAACCCACCTTTTCAGTAAGCAACTGCTTCACCAACTGTTCCAGTTCTGCAATTCTTTTCTCCAGATCGGGCAGTTTGCGGCTTACAGCCTGGCTGCGCAAGGCGCTGGTATATTCAAAAGCGGGGCTACCGGTAACGGCCGCATTAGGTGTTTTTATAGATTTGCTCACGCCGCTTTGGGCATTGATCTTACTGCCATCGGCAATATGAATGTGCCCAACAATACCGGCCTGTCCGCCAATCATCACATTGTTGCCGATTTTGGTACTGCCGCTTACGCCAGCCTGTGCGGCGATCACTGTATTGTTACCTACTTCCACGTTATGGGCTACCTGAATCAGGTTGTCGAGTTTGGCGCCTGATTTTATTACGGTTGAACCGATGGTGGCGCGGTCGATGGTGGCATTAGCGCCGATCTCTACAAAATCTTCCACTACTACATTCCCAATTTGTGGCACTTTTTTAAAGCTGCCATCTGCCTGCGGCGCAAAACCAAAGCCATCGCTGCCTACAACTGTGCCGGCATGAATGGTTACGTTTTTACCAATAACACAACCGTGGTAAATTTTTACGCCGGGATGAACTATGGTATTGTCACTGATCTTTACATTATCGCCCAGGAATACGTTCGGGAATATTTTTACATTATTCCCCAGCTCTACGTTCTCACCGAGGTAAGAAAAAGCACCAATAAATACCTGTTGACCATATTTGGCCGACTTACTGATATAAGCAGGTTCCTGGATACCCGATAACTTTTGGGTAGCCATTTCCTGGTATTTGGTAAGCAGGGTAGCAAAAGCAGAATAAGCATCGGCAACTCTGATCAACGTTGCGTTTACTGGTTCTTTCAATTCCTGTGCGTCATTGATGATAACCAGAGATGCCTGTGTGCGATACAGGTATTCTTCGTATTTAGGATTGGCCAAAAAAGAAAGCTGACCAGCTTGCGCTTCTTCAATCTTTCCAAACGAATGCACCAAAGTTTCAGGGTTTCCTTCCACTTTGCCATTGATGATCATAGCTATTTGGGCTGCGGTAAATTGCATAGAATAGTCGTTGTGTCAGTAAGTCGAGTATTTCAATCTTTTATATAAATCAAAAATAATAAAACGCGAAAAGTTACCGTATATTGAAAAAAGTATAATATGTTTTGATCTATGAGCTAATAAAAGGTCTTAACAGATCGACTACTAAACTGTTTAACAATTGTAGTAACAAATGTAATATTTTTTCACAGGGCTTGCTAATGCCTGATGAATCAATGCATTATCAACTTTTGATATATCAGTCACGGCACCGTTCTTAAATAAAATATTGATGCGCTCTTCAGTAGGGTTGTAGGTCGTATTTACTGCTTCACCCGTGAAAATGAAGTAATCGCAATCGCCTTCATTTATCTTTAATTGCTGGCAAATGTTATTCCGTTGTGTTTTAATCCAATCCTGATCAAACGGTTCTGCCTGCAATTTAACTTTTAGTAAACGGCGTTCTATTAAACAACGGCACAAGGTGCTTAATACGACATCGGGATGAAAGATCCAGTTTTTTATGGTGGTCAGCACGTCGTAGTCATCGATCAGACAGAATTTATCTAATTGCTGCTCGATAAATGCGGTGCCGGTGGTGTTCTTTAAAAAGAAGTCAAAGGTAACTGATGCAGCTTGTACTGATTGCCCTTGTTGAATCAATTCCTTGGCTCTTTGTATGATTTTTATCAGGGTTTTTTCTGCACCCAGCACGGTTTTGTGCAAATACACCTGCCAGTACATAAGCCGCCGGGCTACCAAAAATTTCTCGATGCTGTAAATGCCTTTTTCCTCTACCATCAGATCGCCATTGTTCACAGTCAGCATTTTTAAAATGCGGTCGTAACCTATTACACCCTCCGAAACACCGGTATAAAAACTATCCCGGGTGAGGTAGTCCATACGGTCAACATCGAGCTGGCCGCTGATGAGCTGGTGTAAAAAGGGCTTGGTATAATTATTGGTAAAAATGTCGATGGCTTTCTGCAGCTGTCCCTTCATTTGTACATTGAGCACATGCATGATCTGAATACTGATCGTTTCATGATGGGTATTGCTGATCAGCACATTTTCGAGGGCATGTGAAAACGGACCATGGCCTATATCGTGTAACAGGATAGCAACTCTTGCAGCCGATTCTTCATCCTGAGAAATTTCCACTCCCTTGCTCTTCAACTCGGATAATGCATTACACATAAGGTGATAAGCACCCAGGGAGTGATGCAGGCGGGTATGCACCGCACCCGGGTAAACCAGGTGCGCAAATGCCATTTGATGAATACGCCGCAACCGCTGGTACCAGGGATGCGAGATTACCTGAAAAACAAGCGGATCATCGATGGTAATAAACCCATATACCGGGTCATTTATGATCTTTCTGAGGCGGTTTGTCATTCGCTGCTTGCTTTTTTGTTAAAATTGCTGCCAAAAGCAGCGGGCAAAAGTACAAAGCCCCGCCGGATAAATTAAATTTGGTTAGCTTGAATCCGATTCAATATTTAAACTTAGAACCTAATAAAGAACTATACATGCCATTAGGAAAAATACTTTGGGTAGATGATGAAATAGAAAGTTTACAATCACAAATACTGTTTTTACAGAATAAAGGGTACGAAGTAACCGCACTTACCAATGGTTTTGATGCGGTGGATTTTGTAAAAGAGAACCCGCTCGATGTTGTACTATTGGATGAAACCATGCCGGGTATTACCGGTTTGGAAACCCTGTCGAAAATAAAAGAGATCAATTCGCAGATCCCGGTGGTGATGATCACCAAAAATGAAACGGAAAACCTGATGGACGATGCCATCGGCAGCCAGATCACCGATTACCTGATTAAACCAGTAAACCCCAATCAGGTACTGTTGAGCTTAAAAAAGATCATCGATAACAAACGGTTGGTAGCTGAAAAAACAACTACCGCCTACCAGCAGCAGTTCCGCAATTTGTTCATGGCGCTTAACAGCAGTCCCGATTACAATGAATGGATGGACATTTACAAAAAACTGGTGTACTGGGAGCTGGAAATGGATAAAAGCGACAGCCCCGAAATGCAGGAAGTATTTCAAACCCAAAAGAACGAAGCAAACACCGAATTCTTCAAATTCGTTTCAAAGAATTATGCCCGCTGGGTAAACCCCAAAAGTGATGAAGGGCCGGTGATGTCACACAACCTGATAAAATTTAAAGTGCTGCCGCATATTGAAAAAGGTACGCCTACCTTCTTTGTACTGATCGATAACCTGCGGTTCGATCAATGGCGGGCCATTGCCCCCATCTTTGCCGAAAGTTTTCGCATACTGGAAGAAGACAGCTTTTACAGCATTCTGCCTACGGCCACACAATACGCGCGCAATGCCATTTTCAGCGGATTGTTACCTGTTGAAATAGAAAAAACGTTTCCCCAGCAATGGAAAAATGATGATGAAGAGGGCGGGAAAAATTTATATGAAGAGGAGTTTGTTCGCGCGTTTTTGAAACGCCAGCGGCGCGAGGATATAAAATTCTCTTATACAAAGATCCTCAACAACCAGGCCGGTCAGGACCTGGTGAACAATATGCACAACCTCATGGGTAATGACCTGAACATTATTGTTTACAACTTTGTAGACATGCTCAGCCATGCCCGTACCGAAATGGAAGTACTGAAAGAACTGGCCGGCGATGAAACCAGCTACAGAAGCGTTACCAAAAGCTGGTTCGAGCATTCACCGTTGCACCAGGCCCTGAAGAAGGTGGCAGATAAAAAACTCAATCTTATCCTGGCTACCGATCATGGCAGTGTACGGGTAAAAACACCGGCCAAGGTAATTGGTGATAAACAAACCACTACCAACCTGCGGTATAAACACGGTCGCAACCTCAATTATGAACCCAAAGAGGTACTGGCTTTCCGCGATCCCAAAGAAGCAGGGCTGCCGGTGCCCACGGTAAACTCTTCCTACATTTTTGCCCGGGAAGATATGTACCTGTGTTACCCCAACAATTATAATTATTATGTGAACTATTATCGCAACACTTTTCAACACGGCGGCGTTAGTTTAGAAGAGATGATTGTGCCGGTAATTAAGATGACAAATAAATAAGTGAGGAAAAGCGGCAACGCAGGAAAACAGATAAAATCACCACTCTTTAGCCCCAAAAGGCGTTTTTAACGCTTTTTTGGCCACGAAACGGTCGTTCTCAACGTTTTGTGTGGAAAAGTTAGGGTTATCTATTTCCAGCACTAAAATTGTGAATATTAATTTTGTCAATCATTCATTAAGTCAATAACGTCCAGACTATGAAATTTACACAAACGACATTAGATAAGATAGAAGCGATTCTCGATGAGGCTGAATATGTGCTGCGTTACGAGCGGGGTAATTTTCAGAGCGGATATTGCATTTTAGAACAAAAGAAGGTAGTTGTTTTAAATAAATTCCTGCAGCTCGAGGGCCGCATAAGCACCTTGATCGATCTGGTACCTCAGCTCAACGTTAATCCCGATGAGTTTTCCCCTGAGGTACGCAGAACCTATAATGATGTGTTGGAAAAACATGCTTTGATACAGGCGGAAAATGAGAAGAAGGGGGGAACTGTTGATCAGTTGACTGTTGACGGGTTAACAAGTTGACATTTCGTACATTTACCGCGTGAGCTATCCTTCATTAACCATTACGTTTTTAGGGACCGGTACCAGTTCCGGTGTACCCATGATTGCCTGTGATTGTCCGGTTTGCACATCGACCGATAAAAAAGACAAACGGCTTCGCTCCAGCATAATGATCCAATCGGAAAAAACAACGCTGGTTGTAGATTCGGGTCCTGATTTTCGTTATCAGATGTTGCGGGCCAATGTAAAGCACCTGGATGCTATTGTTTTTACCCATTCCCATAAGGACCATGTGGCCGGCCTGGACGATGTACGGGCTTTTAACTTCTTTCAGCAACAACCCATGCAGGTGTTTGCCAGCGATGCCACCCAGGAGGTGATCATTCGCGAATTTCCTTATGCTTTTTATGAATCAAAATACCCTGGATTACCCGAGATAAAATTGAACACGATTGGGATAGAAACATTTGAGGTAGGGGATATTCAGGTAACACCCATTATGGTCTGGCATTTAAAAATGCCGGTATTGGGTTTTCGCTTTGGCCGCTTTACTTATATTACCGATGCCAGCCATATCGATGACGCTGAATTGGAAAAGATAAAGGGCAGCGATGTACTGGTGTTGAACGCCCTGCGAAAAGAAAAACACATCTCTCATTTTTCCCTGGGCGAAAGTATTGAAGTGGCTAAAAAGTTAAAGGTGCCACAATGCTACCTTACCCACATAAGTCACCAAATGGGTAAACATGCCGAGGTGGAGGCTGAGCTGCCAAATGGGATTAATTTTGCGTATGATGGGTTGGTGATCAAAGTGTGAGACAGACAATTTGTTAACCTGTTAACGTGTTAACTTTTCAACCGGTCAACACGTTAACAAGTCAGGTGATCAACTTGCTTTAGCTAATTCATTCTGTTGATGTAAACCAGTCAGTATTTCCTGATACTGCTTCTCACATTCCTTAAACGAATTTTCCATTCGCTGTTGCTCTGTTTCATAATTCCGGTAGGCCTGATCAACAAGCTTTAATAGCTTTTGAACGGCGGGGTCATACTTTTGTGCTCCGGACAATGCATTTTGAATTTGCTTCTCTAATAAATGATGATAGGGCTGTTGCATAGGGGTATAGTGTATGGGGTCTTAAATTTCTTTAAAGGCGGTAATGGTTTGAACAGGGCCATATTCATTCCACGCACCAAATGAATCCTGATTTAATTGCAATTGACGGCCATAAAAGCCGATCGCTATAATAACGCCATCGCCGGGCGCCTGGTTTAATCCTACAAAAGCTTTCGAGAACTGGCACCTGTTGCCGGTTAAGCCGCCGGAAACCAGAATGGCCTGGGAATTCAGTTTATTAAAACCTGCCAGCAGTTCGCAGCCGTTCACAACCGTGTTGTCGGCCATAAGGAAGGCGGTATACAGATCACTTTGTTGTAATTGTTGCATCAGGCAATGACCTGCCTCGTAGCTGTTAGCGTGTTTGCTGATATTTGTTTCGGCACAATGAACAATGGTATTGTCGAATTGAAAGGCGTTTACTACAACACTATTGAGAAAAAGCTGGGGAAGAATGACTTCACCGGCGGCTGCGGTTAAAATGATATGGGCTTCGGGATAGCTGCGTTCCAGGTAATTAAAAACGGCGGTGTCGGTAATGACACCAGATGGGCCAAAAGCCAATACCAGCTGGCATTGCATGCGGTCAAATTCTTCCGCGTGCATATATATTTTCCAGGCCTTATCGGTATACTGGAGCTGTTGCATTTTCATTAGGGCGTTATTTAGGGGCGAATAAGGCTATATGTGTAACGTTTATTGTTTCAAATACTTATATTTAGGGAGAAAAAAGTAAGTGTTTTTTGAATAATCACGTGAAAGGCAATAATTAGTAGCTCGAAATCAATAAAAATTGACACCGCTCAATCTTGATGTATGGAAAGCAACTGGAAAAATTATTTCTCTTTCACAAAGAAAGAACGCACCGGCATTTATGTACTTCTGGCCCTGATTGCCATTTGTATTACCCTCCCACAGTTTTTTAGAACCGCCACTTTTAGTGAAACAATTCGCGTAGAAGCCATGCAGGTGCAGCAAACGCCACTTGAGCAGGTAGGTAAGAATCGGAACCGGAAATCTTCCTACAAAGAATCTGCCTATAATGATGTGTATTATGAACCAGTAAGGGAAGAGCCGGCAAAAGCCACCCTTTTTCCCTTCGACCCCAATACGCTCGATGCGGCCGGCTGGAAAAAGCTGGGTATAAACGATCGTGCTGTTCGCACCATTCAACATTATCTGGCCAAAGGCGGACAGTTCCGAAGTGCCGCCGACCTGCAAAAGATGTACAGTCTTAAAAAGGAAGATGTCGACCGGTTGATGCCTTATGTTCGAATTACACCACTACCACCAATATACACACCTGGCAAACCACCGGTTAAATATGAAAAGGCTGCCCCTGCTATTATTGATATTAACCTGGCCGATACGTCGGCTTATATTTCATTACCGGGCGTTGGCAGTAAACTGGCCAATCGCATCGTGAATTTCCGCGAAAAGCTGGGTGGGTTTCATTCGGTGCAGCAGATAGCGGAAACGTTTGGACTGCCAGATTCAACGTTTCAACTAATTCAACCCCGGTTACAATGTGGTGCTGTTGTTTTACAAAAGATCAATATCAATACGGCTGACGTGAACACCCTGAAGCAGCATCCTTACATCCGCTGGAATATTGCCAATGCCATTGTGCAATACCGGCAGCAGCATGGATTGTTCCGGTTGCCCGAAGAGCTACAACAAATTGTGCTGATAACGCCTGAGCTGTATCAAAAACTGGTGGCTTATGTAACGGTAGAATAGGGAGTGAATGTTAAGTCTTTAAAAAAGAGTACTAACATTTGTTAGTTTGTGAAAAAATCCTCCTATATTGCAGTGGCCTTTAACGATTGAATGCGAGTTAATTCAGCTAAATTTAAGTATGAATTTTCAAACCTCTGAGCTTACGGATCAGGTTGCTCAAACAACCCGCGATTTCGCTCAACAACATATTAAGCCATACGTAATGGAGTGGGATGAAACCCAGGAGTTTCCCATGCATGTTTTTAAAGAAATGGGTAAACTGGGCTTAATGGGTGTACTGGTCCCTGAAAAATACGGTGGCGCCGGCTTATCCTATTACGAATACGTAGCCATCATACAGGAAATTGCCAAAGTATGTGGTTCCATAGGGTTAAGCCTGGCTGCGCACAATTCGCTTTGTACTGGTCATATGTTGAGTTTTGGTAACGAAGAGCAGAAACAAAAGTACCTGCCCAAACTCGCCACCGGTGAGTGGCTGGGTGCCTGGGGTTTAACGGAACCCAATACCGGCAGCGATGCGGCCAATATGAAAACAGTGGCCATCAAAGATGGCGATCACTGGGTGCTGAATGGCACCAAATGCTGGATCACCCACGGAAAGAGTGCCGATGTGGCCATTGTAATTTGCCGTACAGGTGAACCCAGAACAAAAGACAATGCCACCGCCTTTGTGGTAGAACGAACCACGCCGGGTTTTAGAGGTGGAAAAAAAGAAAACAAGCTGGGGATGCGTGCCAGTGAAACGGCTGAAATGATCTTCGATAATTGCCGCATTCCCGATAGTAACCGCCTGGGTAATTTTGGCGACGGGTTTAAACAATCATTGAAGGTGCTGGATGGAGGCCGTATTTCAATTGCTGCCCTGGCTTTGGGTATTGCCAAAGGCGCCTACGAAGCGTCTATACAATACTCCAAAGAACGTCACCAGTTCGATCAGGCCATTGCCAACTTTCAGGGGGTATCCTTTAAACTGGCAGATATGGCAACTGAGATAGCAGCTGCCGAGTTACTGACCCTGCAGGCCTGCGATCTGAAAATGCGTGGCCAGGTTATGAGTAAAGAGGCGGCCATGGCAAAATATTACGCCAGTGAAGTGGCCGTGAAAGTGGCTACAGATGCCGTGCAGATCTTTGGCGGATATGGTTACACGAAAGATTTCCCTGTAGAAAAATATTATCGCGATAGTAAATTATGCACTATAGGTGAAGGCACTTCTGAAATTCAGAAGATTGTTATAGCCCGTGAAGTATTAAGAGCTTAGTTTGAGAAATACTGCTCAAGGTTGCTTGTCATGACACAGTCCTTCCCTCCGCTCTGCCGAGGGGAGGATTTTTTATTTAGGGCCATGTAAGCGCCAATCAATTAAGTAATACAGAAAACGCTAATGACTGAATTATTATGCTGTACTACGTTCCTGTAGTAAATTTATAGTATGAATAAAGAAGTCAATTATGTGCTGCAGGGCTTCTTCCTAACGCTTGTGGTTGTAGGAGCCATTGCATTCTCCAATCTGTTATTGTCAATACCACCGCCTGAAGAACCGGCAACGGTTGAATCCCATTTTATACCTATAGATTCTTACAAACCGGGCAATGGGCATGATGGCAAGGCGATATTCCAAAACAATTGCGCTTCCTGTCATTCGGCATTTAAAGACCTGACAGGTCCTGCCTTAAGCGGGATATCGCAAAGACTGCCAGATAGAAAACTGCTATATCAGTGGGTGCAAAACCCTGCCGCTGTCTTAAAATCGGGGAATGTTTATTTCAATACGCTTAAAAAGCGGTTCAATGATGTGCAAATGACCGCGTTTCCTGATTTGTCAAATGCTGAAATTGATGCAGTGATTGATTACATAACAGTTACATACAAAGCAGGCATGCCTGCATCCCTGCCCTGAACAAAAGAATAGATGGAGTATTAAGGCATAAAATCATCTGCGTCATCCTTGGGACCATATTTGTCGAACAGCTTATCGATAGCGCCGCCGAAGATGGGGAATTTTTCTTTTGCAAAATTCTTGATGATCTCGATGGCTTTATAGGCTTGTTGTTCGGTTAAACCTTCGGCCATTAACTTGTTTACCAATTCCTGCATAACAAATATTTTGACAAGATTACGGAAATAAAAAACGCCAGCCTGAGTGACTGACGTTTTTAGTTTCTTTTATTGTTAGAACTGTTTGATTACGCAACTTTCAACATGCTCATCTTGCTCTTGTCGAAGTTCTTTTGCGCATACTCCAGGTTCAAATGGAAAACTGTTTGTTTGCTTGAAGGCAGTTCAAACATGGCGTCTGTTAAAATGCTTTCGCAAATGCTGCGTAAGCCACGGGCGCCCAGTTTGTATTCCATCGCTTTATCGACCATGAAATCCAGTACTTCATTATCTACGTTCAGTTGAATGTTCTCCAGTTCAAACAGTCTCTTATATTGTTTGATCAACGCATTCTTCGGTTCTGTTAAAATAGAACGAAGCGTTGCTTTATCTAATGGATTCAGGTGAGTAACTACCGGTAACCGTCCCAGTAACTCGGGGATCAAGCCAAACGATTTCAGATCGGTAGCATTGATGTATTGCAGCAGGTTCTTTTTCATGTGTTCCTGCAGCTCTTTGTTTACATTAAAACCGATGGCGTTGGTGTTTACCCGGCGGGCAATCACTTTGTCGATACCGTCAAAAGCGCCACCACAAATGAACAGGATGTTCTGGGTATTGATCTTGATCAGTTTTTGTTCGGGGTGTTTACGACCGCCTTGTGGAGGAACCAGTACATCGGTACCTTCCAGCAGTTTCAACAAACCCTGTTGTACACCTTCACCACTTACATCGCGGGTGATGGAAGGGTTGTCGCCTTTACGGGCAATTTTATCAATTTCATCTATGTAAACGATGCCTCTTTCGGCAGCGGCTACGTCGTAATTACAAACCTGCAACAGACGGGTCAAAATGCTTTCCACGTCTTCACCCACATAACCGGCTTCTGTAAATACCGTAGCATCAACGATGGCGAATGGTACATTCAGCAGGCGGGCAATGGTTTTAGCCAACAGGGTTTTACCTGTACCTGTTTCACCCACCATAACGATATTACTTTTTTCAATATCAACCTCGTTTTCAGCGGGTTTTTGTTGAAGACGTTTGTAGTGATTGTAAACAGCTACTGCTAATACTTTTTTAGCATCATCCTGACCGATCACGTATTCATCCAGAAAGCGTTTAACTTCAATAGGCTTCTTTACGTTCAGTTTGAAGGAAGTAGAGGGTGGGGTACTTTCATGGCGGATCATCAGTTCCTGTTCAATGATCTCGCGTGCATGCTCAACGCAATTCTCACAAATATGTCCTTCCTGCCCGGCAATAAGAATCTTTACTTCATCGCGGCTGCGTCCGCAAAAAGAACAGTGTAATGTTGTTTTAGCCATGTTTGTATAAAATCGCTTACAAAGGTATCTAAATGCTATTCCAAATCCCAATAAAAAATCCCAAACTCCTTTTCTAAGAAATTAGTATACGGAATTTGGGACCTTTACAGGTTTATATGTACTTATAACTTCTCAACTTGCTGATCTACAATGCCATATTCAATTGCTTCTTTGGCATCCATCCAGTAGTCGCGATCGAAATCCTTCATTACCTGTTCAAATTTCTTACCACAGTTTTCGGCCAGAATGCGGGCGCCGATCTCTTTGGTCTTTTTAATTTGTTTGGCCTGAATTTCCAGGTCAGCGCTTACGCCCTGCATGTATCCGCCCAGGCTTGGCTGGTGGATCATTACTTCGCCATGAGGGTAAATGAAACGTTTGCCTTTAGCGCCGGCGCTCAGCAGGATGGAGCCCATGGAGGCTGCCAGACCCATGCAAATGGTACTAACCGGGCTTTTCAGCATACGCATGGTATCGTAAATAACCATACCGCTGGTAACCACGCCTCCGGGGCTGTTGATAAAGAATTTAATGTCCTCGCCGGGTTTGTCAGCATCGAGCAGTAACAATTTGGTTACCACTTCTCTTGCTGTTTTATCTTCTACAACACCCCACAGGTATACTGCTCTTTGTTCAAAAAAGAACTTCTCCATTTTCTTGGCCAGCATACCAAAGTCTGCATTTTTTTCTTCTTTGCCGTTTTCTTTTGGTTCGTCTTCATCGTCCATGCGGAATGGCTGAAACAAATGATTTGAGTACTGCATACTAATATTTTGTTTGAATTCGATTTAAGTGAAAGTAAATCACAACCTGGTTCTCCTGTAAAAGCAAGGTTTAGTTGTCTTTTTTCTCTTTACGTGGGTTGATCAGCAATACTTCATCAACCAGGCCGTATTCCTTGGCTTCTTCAGAAGTTAACCAATAGTCGCGATCACAATCCTTTTCAACCTGTTTCACTGTTTTGCCAGTGTGAACAGAGATAGCATCGTACAGGTTCTTTTTGATCTTTTTGATCTCTTGTACGGTGATCTCGATATCGCTGCCCTGACCACCAATGGCGCCACTGGGTTGGTGCAGCATAACGCGGCTATGCTTTAAGGCAGTGCGTTTTCCCTGAGTACCGGCGCACAACAATACAGCAGCCATAGAAGCAGCCATACCTATGCAAATGGTGCTTACATCAGGGGTGATGTAGTTCATGGTATCATACATACCCAAACCGGAATACACGTTTCCCCCGGGGGAGTTGATGTACATCTGGATGTCGCGGGTGCGATCGGTGCTTTCCAGGAACAACATCTGAGCAGTTACGATATTTGCCACTTCGTCATTAATGGGGTAGCCCAGGAAAATGATGCGGTCCATCATCAACCGGCTGTAAACGTCCATGACAGCAATATTCATGGGACGTTCTTCAATAATATTGGGAGTGAGATTCGTAACTGAATGCTTTTGGTAACTGTCCAGGGTATTGCTTGAAATACCTCTGTGGTGTACCGCGTATTTTTCAAATTCTTTTCCAAGATTCATAGTACTTTTCTATTATTTGAGTTGGCAATTTAAGTTTTTTAGGAAACCAAATACCGTGCTATATAAAAAATCAGCCATTTTGGCCTAATATCCTCAAAAGCAGGCATTTTGAGTCTGCAATAGAGACAGTCCGCCTGGCATAAAGCACCCTTTTTGGGGTTCTTGAGAAGTATAACAGGCACTCGTATGTAAAAGGCTGACAAGTTGAACGGCGCCTGCCAGGCCTCCTGGTACTCAATCCGCTACAAAGCTAATCCGAACGGCCATTAGTCTTTATTTCTATACATAATAAGTGCTCATTTAACAGTTAAAAGCGCCACCGGTTACGACACTCACATACAAACAATTGTTTGTGGCGGGTTTGTTAAAAGCACTGTTTTAGTCCACTCATTTGGTAGAAAAAATTTTTGATATCCGTTTCGTTACATTATCTTTGATCTACAAATTGAGTAGACTTAATATGTTTCGTTCCCACATCATACACTTAATGTACATCTCCTGTTGCAACAAATACTGTTGTTGCTGTTAATACTCAGTTTTCCACTTACTTGTACGTTTCGCACGCAGTCTCCAGGTTCCAGATTTTCGAATGAATGAATGATAAAAGAATATGAGCTCAACGCTAAAGTCACACTTGACAGATTTAACCCACCAATCAGATAGACTATCTATTGCTGAGTTTATTAAATTACTTACAGAACAGTTCCCCGGTCAGGTTACATTCAGCAGCAGTTTCAGTTACGAAGACCAGGTAATTGCTCATGAGATCCTGAGCAATCAACTACCGGTAAGCATTTTTACTTTAGATACCGGAAGGTTATTCGCCGAGACTTATTCTGTTTGGAACAATACGAACGAAAAATACCACGCCAACATTACAGCTTACTACCCCGATTATAAGTTGCTCGAAACCTTTGTTACCGAAAAAGGTCCCAATGCATTTTACGAATCGGTTGAAAACCGTAAGCAGTGCTGCTTTATCCGTAAGGTAGAACCGCTGAAAAGAGCGTTGGCCGGAAATGCGATCTGGATCACCGGTTTACGGGCCGAACACTCACCCGATCGCAATGACCTTAGTGTAATTGAATGGGACGAAACCAACCAGATCATCAAGTACAATCCCATTCTGCACTGGACTACAGAACAGGTAAAAAAATACATCGATGATAATAACGTGCCTTATAATCCGCTGCACGACCGTGGGTTTGTAAGCATAGGATGCGCCCCTTGTACTCGCGCAGTAAGGCCTGGCGAAGATTTCAGGGCCGGCCGCTGGTGGTGGGAAGACGCAGCTAAAAAAGAATGCGGTCTGCATATTCATAAATAATTTATTAACGGAATTCTGAAAAGAGATATATGAGTAAGTATAGTTTAGATTATTTGGATCATCTGGAATCGGAAGCTATTCATATCTTCCGTGAAGTAGCAGGGCAATTTGAAAGACCAGCTTTATTATTTTCCGGTGGAAAGGATTCCATCACGCTGGTACAACTGGCGTTGAAAGCATTCCGCCCCGGTAAATTCCCTTTCCCCCTCGTACACATCGACACAGGACATAACTTCCCCGAAGCCCTTCAATACCGTGATGAACTCGCTAAAAGATTAGGCGAAAAGTTGATCGTTCGCAACGTAGGCGATACGATCAAAGCAAAAAACCTTACCGAACCAAAAGGAAAGTTTGCCAGCCGCAACGCATTACAAACTTTCACCCTGCTCGATACTATCGAAGAGTTCAAGTTTGATGCCTGTATTGGTGGCGCCCGCCGCGACGAAGAAAAAGCAAGAGCGAAAGAACGCATTTTCTCTGTTCGGGATGAATTCGGTCAATGGGACCCCAAACTGCAACGCCCCGAACTGTGGAATACCTATAATGGAAAAATAAGTAAAGGCGAGAATGTACGCGTATTCCCCATCAGTAACTGGACTGAATTAGATGTTTGGAATTATATCCGTCGCGAAAAGATTGAACTGCCTTCTATATATTTCTCACACGAACGTGATGTGATTGACCACGAAGGACAACTGGTAGCTGTAAGCGAGTTTATTAAACTCGATGAAGGTGACAAAGTGCTTCGGAAAAATGTACGTTACCGCACAGTAGGTGATATGACCTGTACCGCAGCTGTGGAATCACGTGCCGACAATATCGACGACATCATCAGCGAGATCACCGCTACCAAAACCAGCGAACGCGGCGAAACCCGTATCGATGATAAAGTGTCGGAAGCAGCTATGGAAGACAGAAAGAAAAACGGTTATTTCTAACCCCCTCTTCAAACTTCAAAATATTTATATAAATGGATTTATTACGGTTTATAACAGCAGGCAGTGTTGATGATGGAAAGAGTACCCTGATCGGCCGTTTATTATATGATAGCAAAAGCATCATGATCGATCAGCTGGCTGCCATCGAAAAACAAAGTAAGAATAAAGAACAGGGCGAGATCGACCTGGCTTTGTTGACCGATGGATTGCGTGCAGAAAGAGAGCAGGGCATTACGATCGACGTAGCTTATAAATATTTCTCTACGCCCAAACGCAAGTTCATCATTGCCGATGCACCGGGTCATATTCAATATACCCGCAACATGGTGACCGGCGCTTCTACTGCCGACCTGGCTATTATATTGATAGATGCTCGTAATGGCGTGGTTGAACAAACCCGCCGCCATTCAATCATAACGTCTTTGCTGAACATTCCGCACGTGGTAGTGGCCATCAACAAAATGGACCTGGTTGACTACTCACAGGATGTTTATAACAATATCGTGATCGATTATGCCGAAGTGGCAAAATCACTGGGGCTGAAAGATGTGACCTATATTCCGCTGAGCGCTGCATTTGGCGATAACATAGTGGAGAAATCACCGAAGCTGGCCTGGTACGAAGGTGCGCCTTTACTGGAGTTTCTGGAATCAGTAGAAGTAGACAAAGATATTAACCTCGCCGACCCACGTTTCCCTGTACAATATGTGATCCGTCCTCAAACAGACGATCTGCACGATTACCGGGGTTATGCCGGAAAGGTGATCAGTGGTATTTATAAAAAAGGGGATGCCATCACTGTATTGCCTTCGGGCCGTACCAGTACCATCTCTGCCATCGAGCACAATGGAAAACAAGTTGAAGAGGTGTTTGCACCTCAAAGCGCCATTCTTCACCTGGAAGATGACATCGACATCAGCCGTGGCGATATTATCGTAAAAAGCGATAACCTGCCCAAATTAACACAGGAGCTGGAAGTAGTGTTGTGCTGGATGGACAGCAAACCGCTGGTTGCCGGTAACAAGTATTTATTGCAGATCAACAGCAAAGTGGTGAAGAGTGTAATAAAAGAGATCGAGTACAAGCTGGATGTAAATACGCTGCAAAAAACAGAAGCTACCTCAGCAGCCCTGAATGACGTAATAAAAGTAAAAATAAAAACAGCTTCACCTGTTCCGTACGATTCCTATAGCGATCTGCGTGAGAACGGTGGCGCCATTTTGATAGATGAAACCAGCCATGTAACGGTTGGTGCCTGTATGATTCAATAGCCGGGAAGGAAACCATTGAGTTGAACTTTTGAATATTGAATAAAATGAGCACGCAAGAATTTATCCAGCATTTATATGCACAGCTTAAAAAGGTAGATACCACTTTTCCTGATAAGGAATTGGCGGAGCAGTTCATTGACCAGGTATTTAATTTTTTGTTTTTACCCAATAAGAAACACCATCTGGTCAGTGACCTGGAGAAGGAACTCAATATCTTAAGAGGTCATTTATCGAGCCTGGTATATGATGTAACGCACAAGGAAGAAAAGGCAGAGAAACATACAGAAACATTTTTTGCTGCACTGCCCGCACTGTATGAAACGCTGATCAAGGATGCACAGGCATTATTGCAGTTTGATCCTGCAGCGCGGTCGGTAGAAGAAGTGCTGGTGGCTTATCCGGGGTTTTATGCCACAGCAGTCTATCGCTTATCGCACCAGTTATGGGAGCAGGGCGTAGAAATTCTGCCAAGATTATTCACCGAGTATGCGCACAGCAAAACCGGTGTTGATATTCACCCCGGGGCACAAATTGGCGAAGGCTTTTGCATAGACCATGGCACAGGCATAGTGATAGGCGAAACAACCGTGATAGGCAATAATGTAAAAATTTACCAGGGTGTAACATTAGGCGCCCTGCACGTTTCAAAGGAAACGATCACAAAACGACATCCGACCATTGAAGACAATGTAACGATTTATGCAGGTGCTACCATTCTCGGGGGCGAAACGGTTATAGGAAAGGATAGTATCATCGGCGGCAACGTTTGGCTTACTTACAGTGTACCCTCTTTTTCTGTAGTGTACCACAAAAGCGAAGTAAAGGTTCGCGACAAAAATCCATTTCCTGAGCCATTAAATTTCGTCATCTAAAAAAAAGAGAATTTATGATCACCGAAGAAAAACAAAGCAAAACAAGTAATTCAATAGACAACCAAAACAACCAGCGCATGAGAGCCGGTAGCATTTTAGAAACAATAGGCCAAACACCACATGTTAGAATAAACAGGTTGTTTGGTAACAGCCATGAAGTTTGGATTAAACTGGAACGCAGCAATCCAGGCAACAGCATCAAAGATCGTATTGCATTATCGATGATCGAAGATGCAGAAAAGAAAGGCATTCTGAATAAGGACAGCGTGATCATTGAACCTACCTCTGGTAATACCGGTATCGGTTTGGCCATGGTAGCTGCCGTGAAAGGATACAAAATCATCCTGGTGATGCCCGAATCTATGAGTGTGGAAAGAAGACAGTTGATGGAATTGTATGGTGCCACTTTTGAATTAACGCCCCGTGAAAAAGGAATGAAAGGCGCTATCGAAAAGGCAAAGGAATTGATAGCTGCAACGCCCAATTCCTGGATGCCCCAGCAGTTCGATAACGAAGCGAATGTAAAAGTGCATCGCGAAACAACTGCCCAGGAAATTCTGGAAAGCTTCCCGGATGGCATCGATTATTTGATCACCGGTGTAGGTACCGGCGGTCACATCACCGGTGTGGCAGAAGTGCTGAAAGCCAAATTCCCTAACCTGAAAGTATACGCTGTAGAACCAGAGTTATCAGCAGTTATTGCTGGTGGCGCTCCTGGCCCACATCCTTTACAAGGGTTAGGCGCTGGTTTTATTCCTTCCATCCTCGACACAAAACTGCTCGATGGTACAGTGAGTGTAGGAAAAGAGGAATCATTCAGCTATGCACAACGCCTGGCAAAAGAAGAAGGCATTCTGGCTGGTATTTCAACTGGTGCTGCCCTGGCTGCAGTAGCAAAGAAATTAGCCGAAATTCCTCAGGGCTCCAGGGTACTGACATTCAACTATGATACCGGCGAACGGTATTTATCAATAGAAGGCTTGTATAAATAGTAAACGGTACATGCAAACAAACCCAACATATGGCAAAGTGATACTGGCAGCTGCCGGTCCGGGTGACCCGGACCTGGTAACTGTAAAAACAGTACGCTATCTGCAACAGGCTGAAGTGGTGTTGGCAGATCGCCTCGTAAGTGAGGAGATACTGCAGCAGTATGTGAACAGCCAGGCAGAAGTCGTATTCGTGGGTAAGCAATGCAGCCGTGGATCATCAACTCCCCAATACACCATTAATGAACTGCTGGTACACTATGCCGCACAGGGCAAACTGGTAGTACGGTTAAAAGGCGGCGATGCATCCATGTTCTCGAACATACTCGATGAACTGCAAACCCTGGTGCAAAACAACATACCTTATGAAATTGTTCCCGGTGTAACCGCAGCGTTGGGTGCTGCAGCATATGCAGGCATACCATTAACTGCCAGAGGATATACTACATCAGTCCGTTTTTTAACCAGTTACAAACTGGATGTTGTTACAGACAACTACTGGAAAGAACTGGCCGAAACCAACGACACCCTCGTGTTCTATATGTCGTCGGAAACCCTGGACCATGTAGTAAGCAACCTGGTAAAGCATAATATAGAAAGCGAAAAGTTGCTGGCGGTAATTGAGCAGGCTACCACGCCTTTGCAAAATGTGCACGTAACCAATTTATATAAATATGATGAACAGCTTCGGGGAAAAACATTTGTTTCTCCGTCGCTGGTCATCATAGGCAAAGTGGTGGCTTTGCATGAGCAGTTTAAGTGGCTCGAAAACAGCAACAGCGCAGAACATTATTTTAAACCACTGGCAAAACTGATTACTTCAACACCCGATTCTGAAAATGCGGAAAAAGTAAATAAACATGTTAGCAGAGCATAAATTGAAATTGTTACAGGATTTAGTAAGAACTTCTACAAAAGAAGAACTGGTTTGGATGAATGGATTCCTGGCCGGCGTACTGATGAATTGTCACGACCAATCGACACTGGCGTCATCGGCACCTTCGGCTTCGGCTCCTGCAACAGCAGCTGCACCCGTAGCGGCCCCTGTTGAAAGCAAACCAACCGTATCTAAAATAACTATAGCATACGGTACTGAAACCGGTAATTCAAAAAAGCTGGCTACTGAACTGGCTGCTAAAGCAAAGAAAAGTGGTATCCAGGCCAAAGTGGTAGGCCTCGATACCTATCGCCTGAATGACCTGGCTAAAGAAGAATATTTCTTTGCTATCATCAGCACACAAGGGGAAGGCGAACCTCCTACTACTGCCAAAAAATTTTACGACCACATACATCAGAATGGGTTCAAGTTGCCCCAAATGAAATTCGGTGTGCTCGCTCTGGGCGACACTTCATATCCCCTGTATTGCAAGGCCGGTGAAGATGTAGACCAGCAATTGCAAAAACTGGGCGGACAACGCGTTGTTAATTTAATAAAATGCGATGTCGATTACCAGGGTGATGCAGATGGCTGGTTCTCGCAGGTATTACATTCATTAACTACTACCACCAGCAGCAATGGTACTGCCAGCGTTGGTGCGGTAGTAACAGCCAAAAAGCCAGCTGGCAAAAAAGTTTATAATGGCAGCATCATCACCAATGTAAACCTGAACGACAGAGGTTCAAACAAAGCAACTCATCATATTGAAATAGTAGCCGATGAACTGGAATACCAGCCCGGTGATTCAATCGGTGTTATTCCTGAAAATGCGCCTGCTATTGTAGATGCAATTATTGCATTGACCCGCATCGACGCCAAAAAAACGGTATCGTTCCGTAACGAAACGCATACAGTGATCGAGTTGTTGAAAAAGAAAGTGAACATTGCTTATTTACCAGAACGCGTAGTAAAGCAATATGCTGCTATCGTAAAACAGGATATTCCCGAAACAAAGATCAGCTTGCTGGATCTGTTAAAGATCTATCCGGTAAACAATGCAGCGCAGTTTGAAGAAGTGATTGGTATTTTGGAACCGATCACACCAAGATTGTACTCTATCTCCTCTTCACCCAATGCACACAGCGGTGAAGTACATGTTACCGTTGCCCGCGACAATTTTAAAATGAACGGCGAGGTAAAACATGGTCTGGCCTCTAACTTTCTGGCCGATCTGCCAGTAGATGGTCCGTTGGAATTTTATGTGCATAAAAACAACCAGTTCCGCTTACCGGCTGAAGACAAAGATGTGATTATGATCGGGCCCGGAACAGGTATTGCACCATTCAGATCTTTTATTGCGGAACGTGATGCCGCCGGCGCCAGTGGCCGTAACTGGTTATTCTTTGGCGACCAGCATTTCACAACCGACTTCTTATATCAAACAGAAATTCAAAGCTGGATCCAGACAGGCGTACTCACTAAAGTGAATGTAGCCTTCTCAAGAGACCAGAAATCAAAAATATATGTACAACATAAAATGCTGGAGAATGCCAAAGCATTTTATGAGTGGTTGCAAAATGGCGCCTATGTATACATCTGCGGCGCTAAAGAACCAATGAGCGTAGATGTGGAATATACCATTCTGCAGATCATTGAAAGATTTGGAAGCAAATCAGGCGCCGAAGCGGTTGAGTACCTGAATCAGTTGAAAGAAGAGGGCCGCTTCCTGAAAGACGTATATTAGAATAAAGCGGTGAACTTAATTTGAAACTTGAAACAGCATTAAGATGAGTAATAACGATAATAAGAATCTGTCTTCTACCGAAAAGATAAAAATGGCCAGCGATGGTTTGCGTGGTACATTGAAAGAAAGCCTGCGCGATGAGTTAACCGGTGCTATCCGCGAAGATGATACCGCGTTGGTTAAGTTCCATGGCATGTATCAACAAGATGACCGCGATCGTCGTGAAGAGCGCAGTGCCAAAAAACTGGAGTGGCTGTATTCTTATATGTTGCGTTTGCGGTTGCCTGGTGGCTTCATGACCGCGGATCAATACATAGGCTTACATAACATTGCCGGTGATCATTCAACAGGGGTTATTAAGATCACCACCCGTCAAACCATTCAACTGCATGGTATTTTAAAATCTCACGTAAAGCCAACCATTCAGGCTTTCAACACCATACTACTTGATTCTATTTCGGCTTGTGGCGATGTGAACCGTAACGTTGTTTGCGCGGCTCACCCCAAATTTTCACCTATACATGAAGAGATTTTTTCTTACGCAGGGAAAATAAGCAAACTGGGTTTGCCCAAATCAAGAGGTTATTATGAAATATGGCTCGATGAAAAGCCATTGATCGATAAAAAGGAAAAAGAAGAAGTAGAAAAAGACCCATTATACCAGGATCGTTATCTGCCCCGTAAATTCAAAGTGGGTATAGCTATCCCGCCCAACAACGATGTGGATGTATTTACCAATGACCTGGGGCTGATCGCTATTATTGAAAATGACAAACTGATAGGCTTTAACATCGCTGCTGGTGGTGGTTTGGGTGCTACCCACGGTAATGCGGCTACATATCCACGCCTGGCATCCATGCTGGGTTTTGTACGTGGGGAAGAAAACACGCTGAAAGCCGTGCTGGAGGTTATTACCATTCAGCGCGACCATGGCAACCGCAGTGATCGTAAGCTGAGCCGCCTGAAATATACCATCGACAAAATGGGGGTGGAGGCATTCAAAGAAGAACTGGAAAAACGGTGTGGGTTCAAACTCGAAGAACCGAAGCCATATAGCTTTACCAGCAGAAAAGATGAATACGGCTGGCACAAGAACCACGAAGGCAAATGGTTTTATACCGTATTTATAGAAAGTGGCCGTATTGCCGATGAAAAGGTGGCGCTGAAAACCGCCTTACTGGAAGTAGCAAAAACCGGTAAAGCCAATTTTCGGTTCACCAGTAACCAGGGTTTGATCCTCAGTGACATTGCACAAAATGATAAGGAAGCAGTAGAAAAGATATTGACCGATTTCGGAGTTATTGAACATACCGACAATGCAGGGGCTATACGTAAAAATGCCATCGCCTGCGTAGCGTTCAACACCTGTTCGCTGGCGTTGGCTGAGGCACAACGCTATCTGCCATCGCTCATCACGAAAATTGAGCCTATTCTGGCCAAGTATGGTTTGGAGAACGATGAAATTTCTATGCGGATGACCGGTTGTCCAAATGGCTGCGGAAGGCCGTATGCTGCAGAGATCGGGTTTATAGGCACTGCCTATGGCCGTTATAATTTACATATAGGTGGCGACCGTGAAGGTTTCCGTTTAAATAAAAAGTATAAAGAAAATATCGACGAGTCTGCAATTTTGAAAGAGCTGGATGAACTTTTTGAGAAATATAGCAAGAACAGGAATTCCGGTGAAACTTTTGGCGATTTTGCAGTTCGGGAAAAGTTGGTAACGATTTAAAAAATGCTGGGAAGCATGACAACAGAACAAAAAATACCGGTAAAACAAACAACTGGCGCAACAACCGACCCGGGCAATCTTTTATTTCCTGTTTTTTTAAAGCTGGAAGAGTTAAAAGTATTGCTGGTAGGAGGGGGCAAAGTAGGTGCAGAAAAGCTGTCTGCACTGCTGGGTAATTCGCCGGCTGCCCCGGTTACTGTTGTAGCTCTTAGCATCTCTGATGAGGTACGTAAACTGGCCAAAAGCCATCCCAACGTAACCCTTCATGAACGCGGCTTTATACAAGCCGACCTGGAAAACAAGGACCTGGTTATTATTGCGGTGAATGAAAATGAGACGAGCCTGGCTATCAGGGCGGCTGCAAAGGAAAAGAAGATCCTGGTAAACGTGGCCGATACGCCTGAACAATGCGATTTTTATCTGAGTTCCATTGTACAAAAAGGTAATTTGAAAATTGCCATTTCTACCAACGGAAAATCGCCTACTGCCGCCAAACGCATAAAAGAAGTATTGAGCCATGCCCTGCCAAACGAGCTGGACGACATGATCAATAACCTGCATGCAGTAAGGAATAAGTTGAATGGCAATTTTGAATACAAAGTAAAACGGCTGAACGAGCTCACCCGCATTCTGGTTGAAAAGGATAATGTAGAAAGAGAACGGCGCGTTCGAAAAATCGCTACCTATTCTCTTATCGCATTTGCCCTGATGCTGGTAGGTCACTTTATATTCTCTTACTTACCCTTTCAACGTATAGCCGACGATACAGTAAAATGGTACCATCAGCTGGACCCGAACTTCCACTGGATGGTACTGGCTGGTTTTCTGGCGCAATTGGTTGATGGCGCATTAGGAATGGGCTATGGTGTTACCAGTGCTACTATCTTATTAACAGCCGGGGTTAGTCCGGCTGCAATGAGTGGCAGTATACACACCGCCGAAATGTTTGCCAGCGGCGCTTCAGGGTACAGCCACTACAAATTCGGCAACGTAAATAAAAAGCTGTTTAAAGCATTGGTGATCCCCGGGGTAATAGGAGCTGTATTAGGAGCCATACTGTTGTCAAAATATGGCGATTCACAAACGATCTACCTGAAACCCGTTATCGCCTGCTATACCATGATATTGGGTTTACGCATACTGTGGAATGCGTTCAAAAAAGAAAAGAAGAAAAAGAAATTCAAACACTACGGCTGGCTGGCCGGGTTTGGCGGTTTTCTCGATTCATTTGGTGGCGGTGGCTGGGGACCCATTGTAACCACTACCTTAATTACCAAAGGCCGCAGTCCCCGGTTTGTAATAGGGTCTGTAAGCCTGACCGAATTCTTTGTTACCCTGGCCAGTGCCTTTACATTTTTTACCCTGTTAGGGGTAACACACTGGCAGGTGATTGTAGCCCTGATCCTGGGCGGTTTACTGGCTGCGCCACTGGCGGCAAAACTGGCTGGTAAATTACCACGTAAAACTTCGTTGATCTTATTAGGGATATTGGTAATGTTCTGGAGCCTGAAAATTATCGTTAAGATCTTTTAATAGCAATCCCGGTAAAAAATCTTACCGGGATTAAAAATAAATTATAAGTCTAGTAAAATAATGGACTATATTTGTTGCCGTAAGCAATCCCGGCTATTGAAACCAGCCGGGATTTTTAAAGGCTCAGATAGTCTAGTAAATTAATGGACATGTTTATTTGGCCAGATGCACACCCCGAAAACAAACCGGGGTTTTATTATAACCTTATAGTCTATTAAAATAATAGGCTAATATGAATGAATAAACCAAAGAACAATGAAAACAGCAAAACCAACAGGCTGGTTGCTTGTGACCAAAACCTTGTACAACGGCCTCTTCACAAAATTGAACCGCTTTAATAAACTGAAATATGGCGTTTTGGCGTCAATGGCCCTGTTGGTGTGTTCTACAGCTATATCCCAAACCGTAGCGTTGATCGAGATTTCCGGTACTGTGATCAATCACGAAAAGAATGAACCCTTATCAGATGTAAGTGTACAGATAAAAGGCTCGGTAACGGGCACCATTACCGATAATTCAGGCAGCTTTATATTACGTACCAAGCAAAAGTTACCCTTTACCCTGGTTTTTACTTCAGTAGGGTTTAAACCACAGGAGCTGGAAGTAAAAAGTCTCGGTTCCAAATTACAGGTAGCCATGGTAACGCAAACCGTATTGGGGAATGAAGTAGTAGTTACTGCATCGCGTGTACCGGAAAGCATTCTGAAATCGCCGGTAGCCATTCAAAAGCTGGATATCCGGGCCATAAAAGAAACCCCGGCGCCTAACTTCTACGATGCCCTGGAAAATGTAAAGGGCGTACAAATGACCACTTCCAGTTTAACTTTTAAAGTGCCCAATACCCGTGGCTTTAATATTCCAAACAACTTTCGCTTTATGCAGCTGGTTGATGGGGTAGATATGCAGGCCGCCACTTTAGGCGTTCCGCTCGGTAATGCCATTGGTCCCACCGAATTGGATATTCAAAGCGTTGAAATTACACCCGGAGCCGCTTCGGCTTTGTATGGTATGAATGCGATCAACGGGATGGCTAACCTGCTCACGAAAAACCCTTTCAATAGCCAGGGATTGAGCCTCTATCATAAAACAGGTGTTAATCATGTTGATGGCATCGATCATTCACCTGCGTTATTAACCGAATCAGCTATCCGGTATGCGAAAGCATTGTTCCATAATAAATTTGCCTTCAAGGTAAACGTAGGCTATATGCAGGGGATCGACTGGCGCTCCAATACCCGTCTCGATCAAAACCCTAACAACCTGAAAAGCGCAAACCCTAACTTCCCCTCACTAAACGGAGAGAACAACGCAGCCTTCGACGGCTGGAATAAATATGGCGATGATGCGCTGGCAGGAAGTAATACATCTGCTATCAGCGGTTTAACGATTGATAACAAACCCAATCAAACTTTGCGTGTAGTACGTACTGGTTACTGGGAAACCGACCTGGTTAGTCCCAAGGTGAGCAACCTGAAAGTTGACCTGGCGGCACATTACCGACTAACCGAAAATGCAGAGTTGTCTTATTCTTACCGGTTTGGACAGATGGACGGCGTGTTTCAACGCGGTAACAAGATCCGGCTTGATAATGTGAAAGTGCAGAACCATCACCTCGAATTGAAAGGAAGCAATTACGTGATCCGTAGTTACGTATCATTAGAAAATACCGGCGACTCCTATAACGTAAAACCACTGGCCGATAACCTTGACCTGGCGAGTGGTGGTTCACAAACAGCCTGGGCAACTAAATATAAAAATGCCTTACAAGAATATGCGGCAAACAATGGCGGCAATTTAACTTCCGATAACCTGGCAGCGGCCAATGCATATGCCCGTGGTAAAGCAGATGCCGGTCGCGTTGAGCCTGGTACACCTGAATTTGATGCATTGAAGAACACCATTACCAAGATCAATAACTGGGACATAAAATCAAGCACCATTCCCGACGCACCCGCCACCGGTGGTGCGGCCCTGGTACAAAAAAGCCGCATGTACCACACCGAAGCACAGTGGGACCTGTCGAAGTACACTAAAGCATTTGACCTGCTGATTGGCGCCGATGCCCGTATTTACGAAGTGATCCCCGATGGAAATAATTTCGTTGATTTCTCACGCCCCATTTCAGACCGGAACAAACCGGTGATGGTAGATGGCAAAGTGCCTGATAGCAGCGATTTTGGTAGCAATGTATACTATAAAAAATTCGGCGGCTTTGCGCAGGTTACCAAAACCTTCTTCAATGATAAATTGAAATTGTTTGGATCATTACGCTATGATTACAATCCCGAGTTTGATCCCAAATTTACTCCTCGTTTGGCAGCCGTATATACTGCCAATCAACGACACAATTTCCGCTTCACTTACCAACAAGGATACCGCTTCCCGGCCCTGTTTGAAGCGTTGTCATATGTAAACAATGGCCGTGTAAAACGCGTGGGCAGCTTATCTTATATAAACGAAGGATTGGGCTACCTGGAAAACAGTTACACTCAGCAATCGGTAGTTAATTTTAACGCAGCCGTAGCATCACAAGGTAACAGCGATGCCGCCGCACTGGCCAACCGCGATCTGCTGCAATGGGCTAACCTACCAAAAGCGCGACCCGAGCAAATCACTTCATTTGAGGTAGGTTATAAAAGCGTTTTACTGGATAATACCCTCATCGTCGATGTGGATGCCTATACCAACAAATATGTAGGCTTTCTGGGACAGGTGCAGGTGTTTGTGCCTATTGGTGAAACGGTGGGGTCAGATGCAGCTGTTATCGCCATGCTCGATCGTAACCGCGATGTGTCTAAAGCTGACGCTACTACCGGTAATTCAGCCAGCAAAGGACAGGAACGTTATCGCGTATACACCAATGCCAAGAACGCTTATTACAACTATGGATCAGCATTAGGCGTAACCTGGAACTTCTTTAAGAAATATACCGTAGCCGGTAATTTGAGTTTCAACCAAATGAAATCAAACAAAACCGACGACATCTTTGTAACCGGGTTCAATACCCCAAAATGGTCAACCAACCTGTCGTTTGGAAACCGCGAAGTGTTCAAGAATGTAGGGTTTAATGTAGTATGGCGCTGGCAGGATTCATTCCTGTGGGAGAGCCCGCTGGTAACCGGCACCATTTCCGCTTACCAAACGATCGATGCACAGGTAACTTATCGCGTGCCAAAAGTAAATGCCAGCATCAAAGCCGGTGGCGCCAATCTGCTGAACCACCGTTATATCCAATACGCTGGCGGACCAACCATTGGTGGTTTGTATTATGTAGCGTTTACGATCGATGGTTTGTTGAAGTAAAAAGTATAGATCAGGCATGTTTTAATAGTAAACCCCCGACGAAAACGTCGGGGGTTCTTTTTTAAACCCATTTCTCTCCAAAATCGCTCTATAGCTTTATTCTCATGACCTCAAATACTACTATTCGCAAGTTGACTGAATTCCTTGGGTTAAAAAGAAGTGTTGTTTATCTCTTTGGCCTCACCCTCTTAATGCTCACCGGTGAAAAGTTGTGGGACCGGTTCCTGCCCAAATACCTCGAAGGTATTGGTGCTACTACGCTTATTATTGGGGCGCTGGGTTTTTTGCAGAATATCCTGAATGCGTTCTGGTCCCTGCCGGGTGGTTACATGGCCGATAGGTTAGGGCACCGGCGGTCGTTTCTGCTTTTTAATCTGACGGCTATAGCTGGATACCTGGTTGCGATTTTCTTTACCAACTGGATAGCTGTTTTTATTGGAATGATCTTCTTCTCAGCATGGAGCGCGATCTCATTACCGGCAAGCATGTCGCTTATAGCTAAGTCGTTGGGAAGTTCAAAGACAGCCATGGGCATTTCCATGCATGCTATTATCAGGCGAATACCAATGGCTGTGGGACCAATAGTTGGCGGTTTCCTGATCACATCGTATGGGTTGGTTGCTGGAATAAAAACCGCGTTTATTATCTCCCTGGTTTTTTGTTTGCTGGGAATGGTGTTGCAATTATTTATCAAAGACACTGCAGCCGCTCCATATCAACCCATTCATCCGGTTGCCTTGTGGCGGCAAATGGATGTGCGGTTAAAGAACCTGTTGGTGTCTGATATCCTGATCCGCTTTTGTGAACAAATCCCTTATGTGTTTGTGGTAATCTGGTGTTTGGATATTATAAAAGTATCACCGGAGCAGTTTGGATTGCTTACCGCAATTGAAATGATAACGGCAGCATTGATCTATATACCGGTAGCCAGCTTTTCAGATAGAGTAGAACGAAAACCTTTTGTGGTGATCACGTTTTTATTCTTTACTATTTTTCCGGTGGTGCTGTTCTTCAGTAAAAGTTTTGTGGCGCTTATTGTTGCCTTTGTCATACGTGGACTGAAAGAGTTTGGCGAACCAACCCGAAAGGCGATCATCCTTGACCTGTGCCCAAAAGAAGCAAAGGCAAGGGCTTATGGGTTATACTATTTTATACGTGATTTTATAGTTTCATTTGCTGCCTTCCTTGGTGGTTTTATCTGGAAGATGAGCCCCGCTTTTAATCTCTTTACAGCTGCCGTATTTGGAGTAGCCGGAACGTTGATCTTTGTGTTGTATGGTAAAGGGACTGATGTCAAAAAGCAATTACCTTAATTTTTTATGATCAGGGTATCATTAGGCATTTTTATCGTATCAGGTTTAACCCGAACGTTGTTGTTTTTAGGCGTCAATTGATTCGTCATTTTAGCAGAGCCCAAGGTGCCGCCTGCATTGGTTTGATCATCTGGATTAGCACTGTTCCACACTACCCCAGCCATCCCTGCAACACTTTCCCGATCTTTTCCACTTCCACCATAAACCCATCATGGCCATAAACGCTGTCAATTTCAACCAGTGTACAGTTGGGCAGGTGTTCCTGCATATGGCGTTGTTCTGTGAGCGGGCATAAGATGTCGCTGCTGATGCCTATAAGCAGTGTGCGTTGTTGAATGCTTTGCAGCACGGCTTCCACATTGCCGCCACGGCCGCGGGCTATTTGATGGGTGTCCAGGGCCTTGGTAAGCATCCAGTAGCTGTAGGCATTAAAACGCTTTACCAGTTTATCGCCCTGGTAATTGATGTAGGAGGCCGCTTTATAATCATTTAATTTCTCTGTATCGCTATCGGTTTGTTTTTGCACCATAATGCCATAGTTGCGGTAGGTGAGCATCCCAACGGCGCGGGCTGCCTTCAGGCCTTTTTGTCCGGCTTCAGGGGTATCCTGTTGCCAGGTGCAGTCGGCTTCAATGGCCAGGCGTTGGGTGGCGTGTATGGCAATACCCCAGGCGCTCTCGGCGGGGGAGGTGGCCAGTAAAAACAGGTTTTTGATCACGTCTTTTTCCAAAATAGTCCATTCCATGGCCTGGTAACCACCCATGCTTCCCCCCATAAGGAGGTGAATGGAATCGATTCCCAGGTGTTTCCGAAGTAAAATATGGGCATTCACCATATCGCGGATGGTGATCAGCGGAAACTCATGTAACCAGGGCTTTCCAGTTAAAGAATTGATACTCAATGGTCCGGTGGTTCCGTAACAACTACCCAGTATATTGGCGCAAACAATAAAGTGCGTTTCGGGGTTAATTACACAGCCGGATCCAACTACTCCCTGCCACCAGTCGGCTGCATCGGAGTTGGCGGTAAGTGCATGACATACCCATATTACGTTGTTTTTTTCGGCATTTAACGTCCCATAAGTATGATATGCAATGGTTAATGAAGGCAGTTCCTGCCCGTTTTCGAGTTTGAAAGGTCTGTTATATTCAAATTGCTTCATTGGCCCCTGGCTAATAATTAAGGGTGCAAAGTAAATGCCTGCATGAATTACATTTGCAAAAATCTTTACCATGATAAAAATTGAATTGGAAAGGGTCGACGGAGATTATGGATTTGAAGCGAAAGACGCTAATGGGCATACCGTGCGCATGGATACCAGTGTTGAGGGCGGCGGAACTAATTTTGGCGTTCGGCCAATGCAAATGCTGCTAATGGGCCTGGGCGGCTGTAGCGGCATCGATATTGTGAGCATTCTGAAAAAACAGCGGCAAACCATCGAAGGGTTCAGCATGAAAATAGAAGGGGAGCGCGAAGCCGGTAAAGAACCCTCCATCTGGAAAGACGTTACCATCGTATTCGAACTCACCGGAAATATCGATCCCGACAAAGCCAAACGCGCCTGCGAGCTGTCGATGGACAAATATTGCTCCGTGGCCGAAACCCTGCGTCGCGCTGGGGGAGACCTTAAATGGGAAGTACGGGTAAACCAAAGTCAGAAGGCTTAAGAAAGTGTAAATATTTTTTGGGGAGCCGGCGATAGCACTACTATCATCGCCTGTTGTGTCACTCACTTCAGGGTTCAGCGTGCTATTCAGCAAAGGATTGACAACTAACAAACTCAATAACTAACGAACTAAGATCATGCATCCAATAAGCAAAGCAATACGCATTCAAACCGACCGTACCAATGAAATGGAACATTCTTCCCCCATGTTCTTGACCAGCAGTTTCTGCTTCGATAATGCTGAAGATATGCGGGCTGCTTTTGCCGATGAAACCGACGATAACATCTACAGTCGTTTCAGTAATCCCTCGGTACAGGAGTTTATAGATCGAATGGTGGCCCTCGAAGGTGCTGAAGCCGGTTTTGCTACCTCATCGGGTATGGCCGCTATTTTTGGCTCTTTCATGGCCCTGTTGAAAAGTGGCGATCACCTGCTGAGCTGCAATGCCATTTTCGGCAGCACCCATACCGTTATCACCAAATACCTCCCGAAGTTCGGGATTGAGTATACCTATGTACCGGCCGATAAACCGGAAGAATGGGAAAAGGCAATTAAGCCCAATACCAAAATGTTCTATATAGAAACGCCTACCAATCCCGGGCTTGAGCTCGTTGACCTGGAAGCCGCTTCAGCCGTTGCCAAAAAATACAACCTGCTTTTAAATGTCGACAACTGTTTTGCCACCCCGGTAAATCAGCGTCCCATTGACTTTGGAGCCGACCTGGTAGTACATTCTGCCACCAAGTGGATCGATGGCCAGGGACGGGTGCTCGGCGGCGTTATAGTGGGCAAAAAAGCCCTCATTAAAGATATTTATTTGTTTTGCCGCAGTACCGGCCCCGCCTTGTCGCCTTTCAATGCCTGGGTATTGAGCAAAAGCCTCGAAACCCTCGATGTGCGTATGGAGCGCCATGGCAACAATGCCCTGCAACTGGCCAAAGCCCTGGAAGGACATCCAAAGATCAGGTATGTGAAGTATCCCTTTTTGCCCAGTCATCCCCAACATCGTATTGCCCTGAAGCAAATGAAAAATGGTGGTGGTATTGTTTGCTTTGAACTGGCTGGTGGTTTGGAAAGCGGCCGTAAGTTTTTGGATAGTTTGAAAATGTTATCGTTAACGGCCAACCTGGGCGATACAAAAAGTATTGCCTCGCACCCGGCCAGTACTACGCATGCAAAATTGACCGAAGCTGAAAGACAGGCGGTTAACATTACCCCGGGTCTGATCAGAATTTCTGTGGGCCTCGAGCATGTAGACGATATTATTGCTGACATTCGTCAGGCTCTCGAGAATTGTTAAAAATAGCAGTGACCATAATCATTCATTTGAATGCCTGCTATCATAGTAAAAGCCTAATTAGTAGATTAACTTTAATGCTGATTCTTTTTCATAATAAAAAGTTTTAAAAATTGAGCTGGTAACGGGTTGGTTCTCCAACCCGTTTGTTTTTTTACCAACCCCTCAGAAATTCGTAACTTATGTAAAATTGGTATATGAAAAGGGAGGCGTTGGAACAGGTGGTTGAAAAACACATCAATTACATTGAAAAACACAGCACCAAACTGCCGGGGGCTTTCGAAGAAGAAGATATTCATGACCTGCGGGTGAATTATAAAAAAGTACGGGCCTTTTTACGGTTGGTGCAATTGGAAAAAGAGGCGGGACAACTACACATTCCCGATAAGCTGAAATCGCTCTATCACCATTGTGGTACCGTTAGGGACTGGCAACTTTTTATGGCCAAAATATACGAAGAAGGTATTGCAGAAAAGCTGCCGGATTGTTTACACCGCTGGCACCGTCAGGTGCTAACTTATAAGGAGCAAACCGTACATGCCATTGAAACCATGCACTTCAAAAGAATGCTACAGGGCATCATAAAGGAATTACCACGCCAGTTACAGGAGGATACCGTTAAACAATTCATGCATCAGAAAATAGCTGCTATTCATATTTTACTGCTGGCAGCTGATAACGAAAAAGACCTGCATTCCATTCGCAAACAAATAAAGGACATCATCTACTGCATCCGCATCTTCGAAAAAGACAGGGACATGCCGCTCTCCTTCCAGGGCTTTATGAGCGAGAAGGACTTAAACGATATGGCTTCTTCCCTGGGCGATTTTAATGATCAATGCCTGGCCATTTCGTTGCTGCAACCCAGTTATATCAATAAGTGTAACGACGAAGAACAGCATATTTTACGAAACCTGCAAATGCACTGGCTGCATCAGAAAGAAGTGCGGCAACGGCAATTGCTGTACGAAGTGCAGGAACTGCATATGGAACATGCTTTTTAAATGGCAGATGGCAGAAGGCATAGAGCCGCGACGCGGCCAGCCTCTGAATTAAGAACTAAGAACCTTCTCCATCTGCATACTGCGCGATCCCTTGATCAGAAAATACGTATCGGTAAAGGATTGTTCTTTAAACCAGGCGGCTGCTTCTATGGAGTTGACCATTTTAATATAGGGATGGTCGAGCTTCAGGAAATCACCACCCACCAATACTACCGCTTTCCAGTGGTGTTGTTTTATGAGGTTGATAATACCCTCATGTTCCTGCAGGCTTTCGGCACCCAGTTCGGCCATACCACCCAGCATCAATACCTTGTTGTCAGATTGTATGTTGGCAAAGTTTTCTATTGCGGCCCGCATGCTGGTAGGATTGGCATTGTAGGCATCCAGAATAAATTTATTGCCATCTTTTTCAATCAACTGTGAGCGGCTATTTGAAGGGGTATAATGTTCAATAGAGGCCCGTATCTTTTCATCGGGAATATTAAAGTATTTACCGGCTGTTATAGCCACCAGTACATTAGGCAGGTTATAAGCGCCCACCAGCTGCGTTTTTACAATGGGTATATGAACGCCCTTTGAAATGGAAACAGTCAGGAAAGGCTCGCTTTGCTGTACAGCACCCTGTACATCAGCTGTATTGATAGTACCATATTTTACTATGGTGGCAATGCCTTTGCTCATGGTGTGCAGGTAGTCATAATCCCACATGGCAAACACGGTACCGCCATATTCGCGTAAATAATCGTACAACTCGCCTTTGCCTTTACGAACGCCTTCAATGCTGCCAAATCCTTCCAGGTGGGCTTTACCGCAATTGGTGATAATGCCATGGGTAGGCAGGGTATATTCGCAATAGCTGGCAATTTCCCCCAGGTGATTGGCACCCATTTCAATCACGGCCATCTCTGCATCGTCTTTTACCGACAAAATAGTGAGGGGAATACCGATATGGTTATTCAGGTTGCCCTGGGTAGTATAGGTTTTATAACCGGTGGAAAGAACAGCATGTACCAGTTCCTTGGTAGTTGTTTTACCGTTACTGCCGGTGATGGCAATAAAGGGGATATTAAACTGCTGGCGATGGTGTTTGGCCAGTTGCTGCAGGGTGGTGAGCACATCGTCAACAACAATAATACGGCTATCGGTACCTGCCAGGCCGGGATCGTCAACCACGGCGTAAGCTGAACCTGCCTCGAGCGCTACCGAAGCAAATTGATTACCGTTAAAATTGGGTCCTTTCAATGCAAAAAAAAGATCGCCTGATTTCAGTTTCCGGGTATCGGTTTGTACTGAAGGATATTGCCGGTATATGTTGTAAAGTTGATCAATGGTCATATGACAAATGTAATAAAGTTGGCGGGGTTCACAACCTCCCCAAAAACAAAAAGCCTCCCGACGAAGTCGAGAGGCTTTTTGTAAGAATTTGAAAAACCATTTATCGTTTTCTGGTGTTTTGGCGTCTTGTGGGGTAATTGATACCGGTTTTACGGCCATTACCTTCAGGGCTACCCAGGCGATCCATTGCGCAACGGAAACCTACAGTAGAGCTACCTTGATCTTCTTCAAGGAAACGACGTGTACCAGGACTTAACCAGTATGGACGATCGTTCCAGCTACCACCTTTAATTACACGTGATTTATCGCTGATCAAAGTAGTCATACCGTAACCACGGCCAACTGCTCTGTTTTTATCGATATCTGTTTCACCATAACCAATACCAGAGATCAGTGAGTCACCATCCATATAGTTGATAACATTACCTTTCTGATAGTTACGGCGGTTTTTGCTCTCTTCGTCAGTTACGTAGGTAGTTTTAACGTGACCTACGCTGTCTTTTTCAAACTCACCATCTTTATTCTTATAAACATTCTGATAACGGTTACCACGATAAGGAGATACGTCATCATTATCGGTGGGTGACAGCGGACGGTAAACGTCACCAGTCCACTCGCTCACGTTACCTGACATGTTATAGATACCAAATGAGTTGGGGAAGAACGAAGTAACCGGTGCAGTGTATACAGCGCGGTCGTTCAAACCACCGGCCACACCCATGTTATCACCATTACCGCGTTTGAAGTTAGCGAGGAAAGTACCTTGCCATTGACCACGGCGGCTATCACGCAGACCGTTTACGTTATTAGTCCAGGCAAATACCTGTTTGTTAGTGATCAACTCCTCACCACGTTTGCCTTCTTTCTGGCTGGGGTTCGGGTTTTGACCAACTAAGCCCATCGCAGCGTATTCCCACTCAGCTTCTGTTGGGAGACGGTAGTTCGGTAACAGGATACCGTCTTCGAAAGTTACCTGAGTTCTTGGAGTACCGTTCGGGTTCTTTAAAGGGTTCTTTTTAGAACGAACCTGGTTACCTGGGGTAGGAGTAGTTAAACCAAGCAAATATGCTTTGGTATTAAAATTCTCAGCACCCTGGCCTTGTAAGTTCTTAAGAGCTGTTTTATTGATAAAGCCTTTGTCGTATAAAGCTTTTTCGTTTACGCGATCGCTGCGCCATAAACAAAAGTCATGAGCCTGTCTCCAGGTTACACCTACTACCGGATAGTAGTTGTAAGAAGGGTGGCGGAAGTAGTATTCAACCAAAGGCTCGTTGTAAGCCAGCTCACTGCGCCATACCAGGGTATCGGGCAATGCAGCGGAACGTACATCTTTATATTCATCACCATCAAAAACCGTGTTTACCCAGTACAAATATTCACGGTAGTGAATGTTTGCCACCTCGGTACGGTCGATGTAAAATGAGTTTACTGTTTTACGGGTAGGAATGTTATTCCAGTCCCCCATAACATCTTCTTCTGTGGCGCCCATGGTAAAGGTACCGCCCTGAACAAATACCAGTCCGGGACCAGTACGTTGTTCCTTCTCGCGGGATACCTGGTATCCGCCCATGTTTTTGTCATTGTAGTTCCAACCAGTAACGTCAGATTTCTCTTTCTTGTTGGACTTACAGGCAGTTACCGCGGCTGCGCAGGATAATACGATAAATAGGTTTTTCAAATTCATTTTGATGACTTTTGCCTTTAGTTCAATTTGGTTAAACGCTATTACAATTCAAATATTGTATCTCTTTTTGATTTGCTTTTCCACAAAAACTATAGGGATGGCGAATATACCTGTTTTTAGTAAAACAACCTGTTGCACAGACGTTTTAGACTAGTTAAAATGCCAAAACCACTATGGGTTTTTATCCGTGTTTTCCACTATTCAATAATTGAGCCGGGTCCATTGGGGTGCAGGATTATTTTTTCCCCGGTACTTCGTTCCGCCGGGGTACATGGTGTAAAATGAACTATTTTTGACCACCATGCACTGTAGACCTTTTATCCACCTTATGATGGCGGGCATCCTTATCATGACCAGTATGCAGGTCCTGTCTCAACGTTCATATACGGCCAATTCTGTATTGGCGATGGGTAATTGGTATAAAATAAGTACAACTACTCCCGGTATCTACAAAATTGACCTCCCGTTCCTCGCTTCCCTTGGCATAAATACGTCTGGACTTACCACTTCGGGGGTAAAGCTATATGGAAATGGCGGACAAATGTTGCCCGAAAAACCATTGAACACTGTGCCCGACGACCTGGTTGAAAATGCCATCTGGGCGGAAGATGGCGGCGATGGCCAGCTGAATGGGGCAGATTACCTGCTCTTTTATGCAGCCGGGCCACATACCTGGACAAAAGATTCCATCAACAAAACCTTTTACCATCAAAAGAATATATATAGCGATACATCGTGGTACTACCTGTTTATTGGACAGAACGGTAAAAGAATAACAACCGCATCTGTTTCCTTTACGCCCAATACTACCGTAACGCAATGCACCCGCAACTGGTTTTATGAACTGGATACGGTCAACTTCCTCAGCAGTGGCCGCCAATGGTACGGGGACGAATATTCCACCAATGGCGGCAAGGCATTGAACCACACCTATTCGGTGAACATGCCCAATATCCTGCCAGATGCCGCCACCGTAAGGGCGGCCTGTGTGGCCCGATCCTTCAACACCGATAGCCGCTTTTCAATAAGCATTAACAGCCAGCCGGCTATGCAAATAAACCTGCCTGCTACCAATACCGGTTTATACGACGCATTTGCCACGGCAGCACAGTCATCGGCCACCTTCAGCACCACCCAAACTCCACTTTCCGTCCGGCTCGATTATACCCCCGGCAGCGCCGGCAGTCAGGGCTGGCTCGATTGGGTAGAGATCCTGGCCCGGGTAGACCTGTCAATGAATGGCATTAACCAGTTGTCCTTCCGTGACTGGAACAGCGTGGGCCCGGGCAAAGTAAGCAGTTTCATTATAAAAAATGCGACTGCCGGTTTACAGGTATGGGATGTAACCAATGGGTTGGAACCGGTAAAAATGGCCGGAAATTTAAACGGCAGCGAATGGCAGTTCGTAAATGAAAGCAGCCGCCTGCATGAATACATTGCCTTCACAACCAATGGCTTTTTAACACCGGGCTCGGCAGGCCGGGTACCCAATCAGAACCTGCATGGCAGCACAATTCCACAATATATTATTATTACTACGCCAATCCTGTTAGGTCAGGCCCAGCGGCTGGCGCAGTATCACCAGCAGCGCGATAACCTGAGTAGCCTGGTAGTAACCGTAGACCAGGTGTACAACGAATTTTCATCCGGTTCACCCGACCCATCCGCCCTGCGCGACTTTGTAAAAATGTATTACGACCGTGCCAATGGCGATTCAACCAAAACACCCAAATACCTGCTGCTTTTCGGCGATGCCTCATTCGATTACCATTCCCGCATCACCAACAATACCAACCTGGTGCCCTGTTGGGAAAGCCCCGTTTCCCTCGATCCATTATCAACCTATCCTTCAGACGACTTTTTCGGTTTCCTGGGCGATAATGAAGACATCAATGGAACGGCAACCAACCTGCTCGACATTGGCATTGGCCGCGTACCGGCAACAAATGAACGGGAAGCGCAGGCTATGGTCGACAAGATCATGGCGTACAACGACCCCAAAAGCCTGGGCCCCTGGCGCAATGAGTGCACTTTTATAGCCGATGACGAAGACAATAACCTGCACCTGAATGATGCCGAAACAATGACGCAGGCAGTATCAACAGCTGCGCCCCAGGAAAACATAGATAAAATTTACCTCGACGCCTTCCCGCAGGAAAGCAGTTCTGCTGGGAGCCGCTACCCTGCAGTGAACCAGGCCATCAACAATAAAATATACAGTGGTACCCTGGTATGGAACTATTCAGGCCATGGCAGTTACCGCCGGCTGGCAGAAGAAGTAGTGCTCGATCAGGATATTATCAATTCATTCAACAATCCCGGCAAACTGCCACTGTTTATAACTGCTACCTGCGATGTAGCACCTTACGACAACCCATTAATAAGTTCAATAGGGGAGAACCTGTTGCTGCGCGAAAAAACCGGCGCCATCGCCCTCATGGCCACCACCCGTGTGGTATTTGCCTTCAGCAACCGGATAATGAATACGAATTACCTTAACACAGCTTTTCAAAGAAGGGCCGACAGCAGCTACCGCAGCCTGGGTGAAGCCGTACGGGAAGCCAAAAACGTTACCTATAATTTTTCCAGCGATGTAGTGAATAACCGCAAATTCACCCTGCTGGGCGATCCGGCCCTTACCCTTGCTTTTCCTGTTTATCAGGTAAAAACTACTGCCATAAACGGTAATGCAGTAACCAACACGCCAGATACGTTAAAAGCTTTGTCGGAATACACCATCAGCGGTACCGTTCAGGATAACGCCGGCAACCCCCTCAATGATTTTAATGGTACCATATACCCCACCATCTTCGATAAGGCGCAAATTGTAAACACCCTGGGCAATGATGCAGCCAGCCTGCCGGTGCCGGTTCAAATGCAAAAAAATATCCTTTTCAAAGGAAAGGCCAGCGTGAGCAATGGCCGGTTCACCTTCAGTTTTATTGTACCCAAGGACATCAGTTACCAGTACGGCAACGGAAAGATCAGTTACTATGGCGATAATGGTTCAAAAGATGGTAATGGCGTTTTAACCAATATTATCGTTGGTGGTTCAGGAAATGGCGTGGCAGACCCCCTCGGTCCGTCGATAAAAGCGTATTTAAATGACGAGAAGTTTGTCAATGGAAGTATTACCAACGACCGGCCCGTATTACTACTAAAACTGGCCGATTCATCGGGTATAAATATTCTGGGAACGGGTATTGGGCACGACCTGGTAGCAGTTCTTGATAACGATCAAAAAAATGAATATGTGTTGAATGAGTTCTATGAGGCCGACCTGAATAATTTCCGGCAGGGCTCGGTGCGGTTTCAAATGCCGTTGTTGACGCCCGGATCCCATACTTTAACCATAAAAGCCTGGGATGCAGCGAATAACTCAGGGGAAGTTGTCTTGGATTTCAGGGTGGTTAACCAGCAGAACTTTGCGTTGGATCATGTATTGAATTATCCTAATCCGTTCACAACACACACCAGTTTCTGGTTCGAGCATAACAGACCCGGGGAGGAACTACTTATACAAATACAAGTGTATACTATTACCGGAAAGTTGGTAAAAACCATTCGCAAGACAATATTTTCGCCCGGAACCCGTTCGAGTGACTGTGAATGGAATGGGCGGGATGAATATGGTGATAAAATCGGCAGAGGAGTGTATATTTACCGCCTGAGAGTACAAACTGGAGACGGTAAAGCAGCAGAAAAGCTTGAAAAATTGTTTATATTGTAATCGTACCCAATTTTTTGAATAACTTATTTTAGCCAATCTATCGACAGGAATTTTTACCCTTAATTATTTATTGCTCCGCTACAACTGGCTTTATTGCAAAAGCAAGGGTAAACTTTATCCAATCTGCTAATGAGGAGAACGTTGAAAGCGGTCTGATACCTTAAAGACAATTCAAAAATGAAACGAAAATTCTTGAAACTAACTGTAGGTACGTTCCTGTCGTTGGGTGTAATGTCTGCTAACGCCCAAACCCCGGAACCTATAAATGTAGTTACAACTGCGGTACCTTTTTTACGCATATCCCCTGATGCGCGTGCCGGCGCAATGGGCGATTTAGGCGTAGCTACCAGTCCTGATGCGAATTCACCATTCTATAACCTGGCTAAAGTGCCATTTGCCCAAAAGAAGTTCAGTGTGGGATTGACATATACCCCCTGGTTAAAAGACCTGGGGTTAAATGATGTGTACCTGCTGGCCGCTTCTGGTTATTACAAACTCGATGACGAGGCTGCTATAGCCGGGTCTGTGCGTTATTTCAGCCTTGGTAATATTCAATTCACCGATGCGGGTGGTAATGAATTAGGCTCTGGCCGTCCCCGTGAATTCAGCATCGATGGAGGCTATACCCGGAAATTATCAGATAAGATCGGTTTGGGTATCGCCCTCCGCTATATCCATTCAAACCTGGCCAGTGGCGCAGCTTCAAGCGGTACCACCTACAAACCAGGTAGCACATTTGCCGGTGACCTTACGTTCTTCTATACTGGTCAGGATGAAGCTGGTCAGGGCTGGAACTTCGGCGCCACACTTACCAACCTGGGCGGAAAGATCGGTTATACAAATGATGCAACCCAGAAAGATTATATCCCTGCCAACTTAAGCTTCGGTACCACTTATACCAAAGCATTCGACGAGCAGAATAAACTGACTTTTGGTTTGGACGTACATAAGTTACTGGTGCCAACACCACCATCTTCATTTGATCAGACTGACTCTGCATCATATGCCCAGCAACTGGCTGATTATAGAAGCAAAAGTACCGTGAGCAGCTGGTTCAGCTCATTCAACGATGCTCCGGGCGGGTTCAAAGAAGAACTGAAAGAGTTTCAATTTTCACTGGGTGCAGAATATAATTACAGCGACCAGTTCTTTTTCCGCGCCGGTTATTTTTATGAAAATAAAGACAAGGGTAACCGTAAATATTTCACCGTTGGTTTAGGTGTTAAATACAATGTGTTTGGTTTGAACTTCTCTTACCTGGTGCCTTCCGGCTCAGGTGTTAACCGCAACCCATTGTCGAATACCCTGCGTTTTGGTCTCATCTTCGACCTCGATGATATCAATGGCGAATAATTTGCTTAAATCGCTATAATAGAATTGAATATATTTGAAGCGTTCCGATTTATCGGGACGCTTTTTTTTACCCGCTGAAGCCGCCGAACGGCGGTAGGAGGGTTGCACGTATTAGTACATTTTCAACATAATAATTATGCGTATTGGTTTTGGAATAGACTTTCATCAATTGGTAGAAGGCAGGGACCTTTGGATAGGTGGTGTAAAAATTCCCCATCATAAAGGCGCATTGGGGCATAGTGATGCCGATGTGTTGTTGCACGCAATTTGCGATGCGCTGCTGGGTGCACTGGCCCTGGGCGATATTGGTGTGCATTTCCCCAATACCGATAACACCTGGAAAGACATCGACAGCAAAATACTGTTACAGAAAAGTTATGAATTGATAAAGGCCCGTAACTACCGGGTAATAAATGTAGATTCGTCTATTTGCCTCGAAGCGCCCAAGATCAAAAAGTATTCAGATCAAATGCGCAGTGTGATTGCCGGTATCCTGGAAATAACCCAGGATGATGTATCGGTAAAAGCCACTACCACTGAGCAAATGGGTTTCGTTGGCCGTGAAGAAGGACTGGTAGCATACGCAACTATACTGTTAGCCCCAATTGGCTAATTATCACATTAGTATCAGCATATTAGCATATTGTCACAATAGCACATTATTTTTGCCCCCATGTCAAAAGTAAAAGTCAGGATAATTAATCAGTCGAATAATCCGTTGCCCGAATATGCTACGGAAGAAGCCGCCGGGATGGATATACGCGCTTTTCTGGAAGCGCCGATTGTACTGAAGCCATTGGAGCGGTTTTTAGTGCCCACCGGGTTGTTCATAGAATTGCCCTCAGGATACGAAGCGCAGATCCGCCCACGCAGTGGACTGGCCATAAAACAGGGACTTACCTGTTTAAACAGCCCTGGTACCATTGATGCAGATTATCGCGGCGAGGTAAAGATCATACTCATCAACCTGTCGCAGGAACCACAAACCATACACCCTGGCGATCGCATCGCCCAAATGGTAGTACACGAAGTAGAACGTGTAAAATGGAAACCCGTAAAAGAAATTTCGGTAACCAAACGCCATGATGGCGGATTTGGCCATACCGGTAAATCCTAAAGAATGAAGTATATTTCCGGCCTTGTTATTATCACCCTTATTATGGCTGCAGCTACCAGTTGCAGATCAACAAAAACGATTCAAACAGCCATCTCCAAAAAGGATACTGCAGTAACAGTGCCCGTGGTTGACCACCGCGCCGACTCCATGCTGTATATTAGAAAAATCTGGGATACTATTCACCAGAACAATATAAAATTCAACACCTTCAATGCAAAGATCAAAGTACATTTTGAGCGCAGTGATGGCAAGAATTACGATTTCACCGCTTATGTGAAAAATATAAAAGACAGTGTGCTCTGGATCTCCGTAAGAGCGGTACTCGACTTTGAAGTGTTCAGGGTAAAGATCACCCCCGACAGCCTCATCATTCTCGACAAAACCAAGAAAACAGCCCAGCTGCGGTCTGTGCAGTCTTTGCAGGAAGTGATCCAGATCCCCCTCACCTTTAACGATCTGCAGAACCTGTTGGTAGGCAATCCCATTTTCCTCGACAGCAATATCAACTCCTATAAAAAAGACGACCGGTACATTTCGCTCATCAGCATGGGGACCATTTTCAAGCACCTGTTAACAGTAAGCAAAGACGACTATACCTTACAGCATAGCAAACTCGACGATGTAGACCCCATCAGGGCCCGCACCGCCGATATCACCTATGGCGATTACCAGAATAAGAATGGCGTTCAGTTTTCTACTTACCGTAAAATCACAGTATCGGAAAAGCAGAAACTGGATGTAACGATGGAGTATAAACAATTTGATTTTAACGTTGATTTAAATACTTCATTCAGTATTCCAAAAAATTATAAACGGAATTAAGCGTTATACACTATCTTCCATCCAATCCCTGTAAATAACCAATGGTATGACCTAACCCGAACTGTTTAACACTTAAAAAATCATTCAGTATGCTGAAAATGATGTTTACCTGTTTTTTGACCGTTACGGTGTCGGTTACCCTGCTTGCCCAACAACAACCAGCGGGCAGCAGCGATGAGCTGAAAAGAAAACAGGCCGAAATTCAGCGTGAAATTGACGATTTGAAAACGACCCTGAAGGACACCAAGAAGAATACCAAGGCCGGCTTGTTACAACTGACAATGGTGCAGAAAAAACTGCGCCTGCGCGAACAGGCCATTGGCAACATCAATCAGCAGATAAATTATATAGAGGGTACCATTGGTAAATCAAAAAATGAGATCGAGCGGTTGAAAACGGAGCTCGATACCCTGAAGCAGCAATACGCTAAAAGCATTGTGTATGCCTACAAGAATCGCAGCAACTACGATTTTCTGAACTTCATATTCTCAGCTTCCAGCTTTAATGATGCGCTGCGCCGGGTGCAGTATTTACGGGCTTACCGCCTGTACCGCGAAGAACAGGCTGGTACCATAAAGAACACCCAGGTGTTGTTGCACGACAAGATCGCGGGATTGGAAACTTCCCGTAAGGAAAAAGATGTGGTGCTGCAAAAGCAGGAAAAGCAAAAAGTAGAACTGGAAGACGAGAAAAAGGAAAAGAATGATATTCTGAGCAAACTCAAAGCCCGGGAAAAGGAAATATCAAAAGAGCTGACCTCAAAACAAAGGGCAGACCAGAAACTGAAATCAGCCATCGGTTCTGCCATTGCCCGGGAAATAAAACTTGCCCGCGAAAAAGCACTGGCTGAGGCAAGGGCTAAAGAAGAAGCGGAAGCTGCAGAGAATGCGAAAAGAACGGCAGCGGCCGAGTCGGCAAGAAAAGCAAAAGAAGAAAAAGATGCGGCGGCCAGAAAAGCAGCAGCGGCAGAAGCCAAAGCCAATACACCAGCCGCCACTGCGCCGGTAGCCAAAGCCGAACCCAGGGTAGAGCCCAAAAAGGAACCGGTGAAAAAATCGGAAAGTGTGTTTGAAGCCACTCCCGAAGGCAGCCGTATAAGTGGTAGTTTTGAAAGTAACAGGGGGCGCTTACCCTGGCCGGTTGAAAAAGGGAATGTAAAGATTCACTTTGGAACCTATTCCATCGAAGGCACCAAACTTCGTGGTAATAACCCCGGTATCACCCTGGCTACAGAACCCGGTGCCGTGGTAAAAGCAGTGTTCGAAGGCGAGGTATCGCGTATATTCGATATCGATGGTAACTGGAGTGTACTGGTTCGACATGGTAAATACTTTACTGTTTATAGTAATCTGTCATCCGTAAGCGTATCGAAAGACCAAAAGGTGAGCAGTGGCCAGATGTTGGGTCGCGCTGCTGCCAATGATGATGGCAATGGCGAAATAGAATTTCTGCTGATGCAGGAAAATAGAAACCTTGATCCTGAAAGCTGGATACGCAGAAGGTAGGTTTTTGCGTTAATAAAAAGATAAGATTCATAAAAAGCCCTGACGGCATCGTCAGGGTTTTTATTCCTTGACCCTATTCAATGAAAGCCCTATGGTGAAATGGATGGCCACCGCCCTGGCAGCCCTAACTATTGCGACCTCACTGCCGGCTCAACAATCCGGCAGAAGCGAAGACTTAAAACAACAGCAAGTTGAATTGCAGCGTCAGATAGATCAGCTGAAGAGTTCGCTTACCGATTCAAAAAAGCGAACCCGGGCCAGCATACGCCAGTTGGAAATGGTGCAGGAAAAACTTCGCCTGCGCGAAAAGGCCATTAGGAATATTAATGAGCAAATAGATATGCTGGAAGGCAATATTGACCGGTCAAGAATGGAGATCGACAGCCTGAATACCCGGCTCAATACCATGAAGACAGAATACGCCCGCAATATTGTATCCGCCTATAAACTGCGCAGCAATTACGGCTTTCTCAACTTTATGTTATCGGCCCATTCCTTTACCGAAGCATTCAAAAGAATACAATACTTCCGTGCTTATCATGAATACTGTGAAGAACAGGTAGTGGCCATCAGGAAAACCCAAAAGATCCTGGCTGGAAAGATTAACGGATTGGAAAATGCCCGCCGGGAAAAAAATGCGGTGGTGAAAGAACAGGTGGTGCAAAAGCAGGAACTGGAAGAAGAAAAGAAAGAGAAAAATGAAACCGTAAAAACCCTTAAAACCCGGGAACAGGAAATCAGTAAAGAACTGACGGCTAAAAAGAAGGCCGACCGGCAACTGGGCCTGGCTATACAAAATGCCATCGCTGCCGATTTTTATACCGGTACCGGTGGCGGCCGCAAAACCACTTCAAAGAAGTCTAAAACAACTTCAAAAAAGATAACTAAGAAAAAGGTGCAGGTGAAAGAAGTGGAATTAGCACCCGAAGTGGCGCGCCTCAACGGTAGTTTTGAACACAACAAGGGTAAACTGCCCTGGCCTGTAGAGAACGCCACGGTGAAAATACATTTCGGATCTTATAAAATTCCAGGTATAGAGGTGTATGGCAACAATCCCGGGTTAACCCTGGCTACCGATACCAATGCGGAAGTAAAGGCTGTATACGAAGGCGAAGTATTGTGCGTATTCAATGTAGAAGGCAATCGCTCGGTAATGGTGCGTCATGGCCAGTATTTTACAGTATATGCCAACCTGGCTTCGGTGAACGTATCGAAAAACGATAAAATAACAGCAGGACAAATAGTAGGAGTTGCAGACAATGCCAGCGACGGCAAAGGAGAGATCGAGTTTATCTTAATGAAGGAAAGAACCAACATAGATCCGGCAAAATGGATCAAAAAGAAATAAACTCTTTAAAAGAAATCCGTGCCACGGTTCCAAACCGTGGCACGGATAGAATATTTATACCCGGCTCGCTATATTCTGCAAAAAGCGATTATACAATGCTTCGTACCGGGGAACAATAGTTTCTATATCGAACAAACGAGCATGAGCAGCTGCTCTTGCTTTAAATCTGTCTAATTTGTCTTCATCCGACAACAGTTCAATAGCGCGTATACCCATGGTTTCTACATCACCCACATCAGCCAGGTAACCGGTTTCACCCTCTATATTTACTTCAGGCAAACCACCCGCATTACTGCTGATCACCGGAACGCCGGCGGCCATTGCTTCCAGTGCAGCCAGTCCAAAGCTCTCATAGTCGGAAGGCAATATGAACAGATCACTGATGGCCAGTACTTCTTCAATTTGTTCCTGCCGGCCAACAAAACGGGTTTCATCATAGATGCCCAGTTCCCGCGCAAGGCTTTCCGCTGCAGGGCGTTCGGGTCCATCTCCCACAAACAATAATTTGCTGGGCACTTTTTTAATGATCTCGGCAAACACCTTTACCACATCAGTCACCCTTTTCAGTTTACGGAAGTTGGATGCATGCAGGATCACCTTTTCATTGTGCGGCGCAATTACGCGGCGGAAGGCATCGATGGGCTTTTTGCGAAAGCGCTTCACATCAACAAAGTTCTGAATGACCTTGATTTCTTTCTCTATTTTGAAGTTGTTGTAAGTTTCATCACGCAGGTTTTGCGATACGGCCGTAATGGCATCGCTTTCATTGATGGAAAAAGTAACCACCGGCGCAAAGGTCTTATCCTTACCAACAAGCGTAATATCGGTACCGTGCAGGGTAGTGATCACCGGGAGGATCTTGCCCTGTTTTTCCAGTATTTTCTTGGCCATATATGCGGCCGACGCATGAGGGATGGCATAATGCACATGTAACAGATCGATATTATTATTTACTATAACATCTACCATGGTGCTTGCCAAAGCGGTTTCATACGGCGGATAATCGAACAGCGGATAATTCGGCACCCGTACCTCATGATAAAAAATATTGGCATTAAACTCACTCAACCTCACTGGCGGCTGGTACGTGATAAAATGAACCTGGTGACCCTTATCGGCCAGTGCTTTGCCCAATTCTGTTGCCAAAACACCACTTCCTCCGAACGTAGGATAGCATACAATTGCAATGCGCATACTGCGATTTATAAATTAAGACGGTGAAGGTAATTTAAAACGGCCAATAATGGTCTGGGGGATCATTTTGACTATTTTAGCGTAAAATAACGCACATGAGATTGAAATTGTTTACGCTAGTGTTAACAATTCTGGCTTTTAATGTCCGTGCCCAAAACGACGACTCGTTAAAAATAAGGGCCATTGCCGATGAAATACTCCTCCACAGTACTGCTTACGAAAATTTACGGGTGCTTACCAAACAGGTAGGGGCCCGGTTAAGCGGCTCACCGCAAACCTACAAGGCCGAAACCTGGGGCCATAAAGCCCTGGATCAGGCCGGCGCCGACCGCGTAATTGAACAACCCTGCCTGGTTCCCCACTGGGTACGCGGTGGAAAAGACGAAGCCTGGATAATGGCTCCCGGTAAAAAAAATCAACCCCTCGATATACTGGCATTAGGAAATTCTGTTGGAACCGGACCCAAAGGCATTCAGGCCCCGGTAATGCTGGTGAACTCATTTGAAGAGCTGGAACAGAAAAAAGCCTCGGTAAAAGGTAAGATCGTTTTCTATAATGCCAGGTTCAACGATACCTATATTAAAACGTTCGAAGCCTACCGCGATGCAGTAGGTTACCGCGCTGCAGGACCCAGCCAGGCTGCTAAATATGGGGCCGTAGCCGTGTTGATCCGGTCTATGAGCCATTCCGCAGACAACAACCCGCATACCGGTTCAACCCGTTATAACGATTCTTTCCCCAAAATACCTGCAGCAGCCATGGGGCTTCAGGATGCTGACCGGCTGGCGGCATTGCTGGAAAAAGAATCGCTTATTGTGTTCCTGAAAACAAACGGAAAAATGCTGTCCGATACGGTTGCGCATAATATCATTGGTGAGATCACCGGCAGCGAATTTCCCGACCAGATCATAACCATCGGCGGTCACCTCGATAGCTGGGATCCCGCCGAAGGAGCGCATGATGATGGAAGTGGATGTGTGCAGTCAATTGAAATATTACGGGTGTTAAAAGCGATTGGGTATAAACCCAAACGCACCATCAGGGCGGTATTGTTTGCCAATGAAGAAAATGGCACCCGCGGCGGCAGCAAGTATGCCGAAGAAGCCCGTGATAAAAAAGAGAAACATATTTTTGCGCTCGAAAGCGATGAAGGTGGTTTTACCCCCCGTGGTTTTGGGGTAACCATGACACCCGAATTACTGAATAAATTACGCAGCTGGCTGCCTCTGCTGGCGCCCTATGGCATTAGCGAGATCAATAATGGCGGCGGCGGATCAGATATCGGTCCATTGTACCGGGAGCTGGGTACACCACTGGCCGGGTTGCAACCCGATTCTCAACGATATTTCGATATCCATCATGCCCGCAGCGATGTGTTTGAAGCAGTGAATAAACGGGAACTGGAACTGGGTGCTGTTTCTATTGCGGCATTGATCTATCTTGTGGATAAATACGGCTTATAATGCCTGATACTGAACGCTTAATTTGTGTTAAGCGTTCAGTATTCCCTAAAACAATACCATGAAAAAGATCATCCTTATTGTTGTTCTCCTGTTATTATTAGTAGCATCAGGTATCATTTACTGGAAATATTTCTTTGTGTTTGGTGAAGGGGTGAAATCAGGCCATTTGAATTATGTGGTGCTGAAAGGTGATGTCTTCAAAACCTATGAAGGCAAATTAATCCAGGAAGGCATTCGGTCACGAACAGCCGGCAGCATACAATCGTATGAATTTGAATTTTCCATTGTCAATAAGGGTATCGCGGAAAAGCTGATGGCCAACAGTGGTAAGTGGTTCGACCTGCATTACCGCGAATACCACCATATAGTGGCCTGGCGCGGCAATACCACTTATATCGTTGATAGCATTCTTGCCATGCGGGAAGACAGATAGTTTTCAGTTGAAAGTTTTAAGTTCAAAGTTTGTGGGGAGCCGATTTTAAACCTTAAACTTTGAACTTATACCGCCAGCATACAGAAAATAGTAGGCCGTTTATGTAAATCGGGCAGCTGTTTCTTCCACTCAGCCAAAGTTTTGGTATGAATGTATTCAGTAGGCGCCGTAATGTCTGCCGCAATACACAACTTGGTGTTGGGCCTGCCTGTTTTTATCAAAGTCTCCAACAGCTGGATATTTCTATAAGGCGTTTCAATAAACACCTGCGTACAATTTTTCTTCGCCGATTCTGCCTCCAGCTCTTTAATGGCTTCCCGGCGTTGGGTTGTATCGATGGGCAAATAACCTACAAACTGAAACTGCTGACCGTTCATGCCACTGGCCATTAATGCCAGTAAAATGCTGCTGGGACCTACCAGCGGTTTTACCGTGGCGCCTGCAGCATGGGCCGCATCGGTTAATAACTGACCAGGATCAGCAATTCCGGGGCAACCCGCTTCGCTGATGATGCCGATCGTTTTATTATCCCTCAAATGTCTGTTGAAGGCGGTAAGTGTGGCCACGTTATTGCTCTTATCTATCAGCACCCAGGTGTAATTATCGATCACCATTTCTTTCCAGATGCTTTTTAAATAACGACGCGCCGTGCGTTCATTCTCCACAAAAAATACCTGGCATTGGCCAACTGCATCCTTTACATATGCAGGAATGGTTTGTGTGGCAGATTCCTCCAACACAGAAGGAATTAAATATATGGTGCTTGTAGAAGTCAATTGATAAGTTCTTTGTTTTTAGTTCTAAGTTCTTAGTTGCTTTGCCCGCCGGATCCGCCAGCTGCCTGCATTCGCTTACAGCTTACGGCTTATAGCTTACAGCTGTATTTCTATTCCATTCCGATCTTATCATCACGGTGATACAAACTAATAGTGGCCGCTACAACCGCATACGCCGGTGCCAGTACCCAGCCAATAAAAGGCAACAGGTGCATCAGGTAAAACACCATGCCGTTGCCAATGGCCAGTCCTTTGTGTTTGCCAATAAAAGCAATGCTTTCACTGGGCGACAACCGGTGGCGTTCGCAGCTATAATCCAGCATGGAGAAGCCATAATAATAGCATTCTACCAGTACAGTAGTTACGGGCACCACCCAGCCTACAACCGGAATAAAAGAAAGTATCAGTAACGAAACGGTATACACCGATTGCCACAGCGTATTTCGCAGGGCCAGTTTAATACCACGGACGATATCGGCAAACAGCTGTTTGAAGCTGAAAGGGAAATCCTTTCCTTCCATAATGGATTCGGTTTTTTCGCTCAGGTAGGCGAAAATAGGGGAACCTATAATGAGGAACAGGTATTTGAACAGGGAGAAATAGAACAGCATCATAATGAGCCGTACCATAATTTCACCCATCAGGAATATGAAACTCAGTATTTGGCTGCGTTGTGAATGTACCCAGCGGTCAATGCCCAGCCAGTGATTAAAAGCAGAAACAACCTGGCTGCTGGAAGCCCAGAAGAAGATAAAACCCGCTATGAACAACAGGGTGTAAAAGATCCCCGGCACTATGATCCATTTCCAAAGCTTGTGCTCCCGAATAAAGCGATGTGCCCTGGCATATGACTGAATGGCGGTAACGATTTCTTTCAGCAAGTGTTATAAATTTGATTTTTCCGTATTCTATTGTTGGGCGGGCTCAAACTTAGTAAATATTTCAATTAGGACATGGAATGAATCCACAATCAGCAAATTTTGAGTATAATACATGCTTTTAGGTTATTTTAATAATGTCTCATTATCGCCAATGAAAAAATTAGACTCCGCATTCTATAATCGTGCCGATGTGGTGAAGATAGCGAAAGAATTGATCGGCAAAGTACTGATTACTCATTTTGGGGAAGTAATAACGTCGGGCCGTATCGTTGAAACCGAGGCCTATGCCGGTGCTATTGACCGGGCCTCGCATGCTTATAACAACAGAAGGACCAACAGAACAGAGGTGATATTCCAGGCTGGCGGCGTTGCCTACGTTTACCTGGTGTACGGTATTCATCAGTTGTTTAATGTGGTCACTAACCAGAAAGATACCCCTCATGCCATCCTGGTGCGTGCCCTTGACCCTATCCATGGCATAAACACCATGTTGGAGCGCACCGGCAAACACCGGGCCGACTATACCCTAACCAAGGGGCCCGGCAATGTGTCAAAAGCACTGGGAATTACCACCCGTCATACCGGCGTGAGTTTGCTGGGCGATGAAATCTATATTGCCGATGATGATTTTGTAGTCGCTAAAAAAGACATCATCGCCACCCCGCGTATTGGTATCGACTATGCTGGCGAAGATGCGAAACTCCCTTACCGCTTTATTTTAAAAGACAATCCAAATGTAAGCGGGAAGAAATCCCAAAATGCTTAGTGTCGTTGAATGTAACATATCCAGCGGCCTCTCTATTTATAATTTAATCATGAGCGAAACAGAAGGGTAGTGTTAAAAGTGCGGACAGGGGATGCCTTTATAACCTGGCGGGCGTTTGATAAAGATGAGTGAGATCTCGATACCGCCACGGCTTTGTGAAGCCGCTTTCAGGCTTGAGATATTCACATCGTACGAAGCACCCAATCGGAACCCGCCAAATTCCAATCCCAGGTAAGGGATCAGGGCATCGTTCACGTTATTGAAGCGCGTCCAAACACCTGCATAAAAGCTGGTGGGGTTGTCTTCATCCTCGTTCATGTTGAACCCAACAGCACCACCGGCTACAACATTGGTAGCACCGGCCTGCCGGCTGAACAGGGTACTGATGTAAATATTACGGGTATTGTCGGCCAGTGGAATGGACCCACCCGCATTCACGGTTACCCGCGGATTGAGCGTATAAAAAATATCGCCGGTGAAAGATTCTTTTGGTTTGTTGAGGTGGTAACCTGATATCCCGAGGTAGTAGTTGTTATAGCCATCAGTAGAACCATTGAACAGGGCACCTACCGATACATCGAAATAACTCAGGTTTATCTGACGGTCGTTAACGGTTTCACCGCTGGGGTTGGTCCAGCCGCCAAACTGATCCAGCTCATCTTCAAAGTTCAGTTTGGTACCATCGAGCCGTTTGGTATTGTAAGTTCCCTGGAAGCCTATACCAATTGAGTTCAACCCGTCTTCATCGATACCCTTGTGATACGAAGTAGATACGGAGAGCAAATTAGTTGATAGGATACCGTTAGCTGTTTTATCTGTCATTGCCAGCACTCCCACTCCCCACGTATCGAGGTCTGACAATTTGTTGCGTAAAATGGGCGCGTCGAATGAAACTGTTGAGGTAACGAATGCCTTACTGATTGCCGGCCATTGGTCCCGGTAATTACCGGCTATGCGGAAATCGCCGTTGAATTTACCAGTTAATGCAGGGTTCAGTGTAAGGGGAGAAACGAAAAATTGTGAAAAATTGGGGTCTTGTGCTACCGCAGTCTTCAGCAGGGTGCAAAGTAAAATCGCAATATAAAATTTCCTCATCCGCATATGTTTCGAGTCTAATAACAAAATACGAAAAAAAACGACAAGTCCGAGTATATAACGGTATAAACAGGTATTAAATTTTCGCTTCGGAAAACTTGCACGAAATTCAAAATATCTAATGTATACTTTATTTTTTAAGAAAGAGTTGGTACATGAAAAGATAGTGCTTTTGCACTAGGGAAAACGGATAGTATTTTTACATCTGCACCTTGGTTCCGAATGCCAGATCACCGGCATCTCCCAGTCCGGGAACAATGTATCCTTTGGCGGTCAGTTCTTCGTCAATGGCACCGCACCAGATCTTCACATTCGGTTCGCTTCGTTGCACATATTCGATGCCCACAGCGCAGGCAATGGCGGCCACTACGTGAATTTCGCGCGGGTGTCCTTCTTCGCGCAGGTATTGTATGGTTTTTACCAGGGAGGAACCGGTTGCCAGCATAGGGTCTGAAATGATCACCACCCGGTTTTCAAGTTCGGGGCAGGAAATATAATCCAGACTGATCTCAAAACTGCCATCCATATTGTGTTTACGGTAAGCTGAAATGAATGCGTTGTCGGCTTTGTCGAAGTAATTCAGCAGGCCCTGGTGCAGTGGCAGCCCTGCCCGTAAAATAGTGGCCAGTACCGGTTGTTCTTTCAACACCCTGGAAGGGGCAATGCCCAAAGGCGTTTGTACTTCCTTTTCTTCATATACCAGCTGTCGGCTGATCTCGTAGGCAGCTATTTCACCAATACGTTCCAGGTTACGCCGGAACCGCATACGGTCCGTCTGGATTTGAACATCCCGGATCTCGCTGATCCAGTCGCAAACCAGGGAGCATTCATTGCTGAGGTTAATAACCATGAGAACAGTTTTGGATTTTGTATGGCGATATATGAAATTTGACGGGCAAATCTATTCTAAAATATTCTTTTTTAATACCAGAAATCTACCAAACGCTATGATATATCGGGCAATTGGCATAATGAGCGGAAGTTCTCTCGACGGACTGGATATCGCTTTTATTGAATTTCACGAAAGTAAAGGCCAGTGGGAATATGAAATAAAAGCGGCTGATTGCCAACCCTACTCTGAAGAGTGGGCGAACAGGCTGCGGGGCGCCATCCAGCTTAACGGATTGGATTATCAACTGTTGCATACCGAATACGGACATTATATCGGGGAGCAGGTAAATGCGTTCATCGAGCGCCATAACCTGCAGTACCAGGTACAATTGATCGCTTCCCACGGCCACACTACGTTTCATGTACCCGCTAAAAAAATGACCGGCCAGCTGGGCGATGGCGCTGCCATAGCCGCCGTTACCGGTATTAACGTGGTGAGCGACCTGCGCGCCATGGACATAGCCCTGGGCGGACAAGGCGCCCCCATTGTGCCTATTGGTGAAAAAATGCTCCTGGGCAATTACACCTTTTTCCTGAACCTGGGCGGCATTGCCAATATTTCTTACAACCATCCCGATAAATACCTCGCATTTGATGTTTGTCCGGCTAACCGCGTGTTAAACATGCTGGCGCACGAAGCAGGAAAGCCATATGATGATGGCGGTCAGCTGGCGGCTTCCGGAACCGTGCATACCGGTTTGCTGAAACTGTTGAACGAACTGGAGTATTACCAGATGCCCTATCCCAAATCGCTGGCCAATGATTTTGGTACTGATGTGGTATACCCGTTGATTAAAAGCAGCAATATTTCTACTGCCGATGCCTTGCGCACCATGGTTGAACACATTGCCATCCAGATCGGCGAACAGGTAAATGCCATGCTGCAAAAACAACCACCCGCCAGTACCGACATGAAACTGCTGGCCACTGGCGGCGGTGCGCATAATACTTTTTTGTTAGAACGCCTGCAGGCTGCATTACAGCCCGTAGGAGTGGAATTAATAACAACCGAAAAGAATTTGATCGACTTTAAGGAAGCGCTTATAATGGCCCTGATAGGGGTACTGCGCTGGCGCGAAGAAAACAATGTCCTGGCTTCCGTTACCGGCGCTACCCGCAGCAGCATTGGCGGCGCTGTTTGGATTGGGCAGGAAGCGTAAGAAAGCAGCCCCAGGCTATAAGCCTTAAGCTGTAAGCCGTCGCGGTAACGCATAAAAAGCGAAAGACGGGAACTGTATTTGCTTACAGCTTACAGCTTAAGGCTTGCAGCCTGCCTGTTAGAAATTAACAGCGCTGAATTACAGGAATAAGTAAATTTAGGTCCGTAATGTTAACTCCATTGCGCAGACCTTATCATGAAAAAGCTCCTGACTTTATCCTTATCACTCCTGCTATTGCTGACGGCCACGGCCCAAACAACTTCCCGCGAAAAAAAGTACTTCCGGATATTAGAAAAAACTTTCATCGAACAAAAGGCATACAACACCGTATGGTTTGTTGAACAGCGCTGGCGCCTGGCCGGTAACAGCGGTTTCAATGAAAGCATTTACCAGGTAGAAAAAATACTGCAACAAGCCGGGTATAAAAAAGAAACCAATGGCGAAGCAACGGGAACGCTTACCTATCGCATTGAAAAACGTCCCATGAAACATGCCACCTGGGAGCCCGTAGATGCCAGTGTATATATTGTTGGCGACAAAGAACCATTGTTGCAATTCAAAACCAACCGGAATATGATCGCCATGTATTCGGCATCAACACCGGCTGCCGGGGTAACGGCCGAACTGGTATACATTGGTAAAGGCAGTTCCAAAGAGCTGGAAGGGAAAGACGTAAAAGGAAAAATTGTAATGGCCGAAGGCGGTATTGGCAGTGTATACCCCAACGCTGTTAAAAACGGTGCTATTGGAGCGCTGGCTTATTCCATGCCCCGGTATACGCAACCAACAAAATATACCAACTCCATCCAATTCCAGGGAATCGGTTATACTGATTCTGTAAATCAAAAATGGGGCTTGGTGTTATCCTATGCCGCCAAAGAAAAATTGAAGGCTGCACTGGAAAAAGGACCCGTATTGCTGAAAGTGATGGTGAACACAAAGATCTATGCGTCGGAAGAGTTGACGATAGTAGCCAATGTGCGGGGTAAAACAAAACCCGATGAACGGTTTGTCTTTAGCGCACATGTGCAGGAACCAGGGGCCAATGACAATGCATCGGGGGTGGGCACACTGGCTGAAATGGCACGTACTACGGCTGTGCTGGTACAACAAAAGAAACTAACGCCACAGCGCACCATTACTTTTTTATGGGGCGATGAAATAGTGGGTACCCGCCGGTATATCCAGGATGATTCAATAAGGGCCAAAGGCATTAAATGGGGATTGAGCCTGGATATGATAGGGGAGGACATTCAAAAAACCGGTGGTACTTTCCTGATAGAAAAAATGCCCGATCCTTCAGCTGTGTGGACACGTGGGAACGAGAAACATACCGAATGGGGTGGCAGTGAATTAAAAGAATCGGAGCTGTTCCCACATTACTTTAACGACCTGCTGTTAAACCGGTGTTTGTATGAAGCAGCCAAAACAGGCTGGGTGGTACGCACCAACCCGTTTGAGGGTGGCAGCGATCACACGCCATTTTTGAATGCAAAGATCCCCGGTTTGCTGATGTGGCATTTTACAGATGTGTTCTATCATACCGATGCCGACAGGCTCGACATGGTTTCACCCATTGAAATGAAACATGTAGGCAAAAGCGCACTGGCTACTGCCTTTCTGCTTACCACTGCCAATGATAAAACAGCCACAGCGCTGATCAAAGACATTACCCGCAATGCCTTGCAACGATTACAAATAGAATTTGAGCTAAGCAAAAAGGCGGTACAGGGCGGAAACGACAAAGCGAAAGAAACCCATATCCTGGAAGTGTGGCGCGACTGGTACCTGAAGGCATTAACAACTACTATCGACATTTCCACAGAAGAAGCCGGAAGATCAGTACAGCAGGCGATTACAACCGGGCAGCGATTGATTAAAGAGCAAGCTGGGAAGTATATTTCTCAACTATAAGGAGAAGTGGACGAGTTAACAAGTTGACACAAAAAAGCCCCTGACTATAACGTCAGGGGCCTTCATGAAATCTCTATTTAATAGCTGTATGACTGGATGAACCTGATTATTTCAGTTTGTTTACAACTGTTTCTTCAACATAAGTGTGGCTTCTGTTGATGGTATACACCTCAGTGGTGTTGTTCTTTTTTGACTTAACGGTTACATTAAGAGCAGTATCACCAAATTCTTCAGATTTCAACATGAACTTTTTGGAGATGTTAGCGCCTTTGAATGTATTAACATAAAGCACGTTACCAGCATCGTCACGGAAAGTTACCGTAACGTCATCCTCTTCTGCATTGATCAGGTCTAACTGGAAAACAGGTTGATTCTCCAGGTTTCCGATGAACTTCAAATCTGTTGTATGTTTGTTTTTACCGTCTTCGTCGTTAGCGAGTGTTACAGTTGCAAAACCTAAGGTTAAAGCGATTAAAGCTATACCAAAATTCCTCATTGCCTTTTTCATAATTGTAAAGTTTGTATATGTTATTGATCTGTTTACTACGTCGTGTAATGGAGATACAATCGCGTAATATGGAATTTTACAATCGTGGGAGGCAGAGACAATGCGTAGGCTAAGCGGAGGGAAGCAACGTATTTTTACGAGAAGTGCACGGTTGGTGCTGTTTGATGTGTTTCGTAATGCAAATATACAACGCGATAGCCGGCCTGGAAATCAACATAAGGCTGATTTTAGGATGGGTAAGCTGCCAGAGAAAAGTTAAAACCCGCTGTGGTAGCGGGTTTTGTTATAAAAAGGTCATGATGCCCAACCGTTATCCACGTGAATGATTACTTATTTCTTCTGAACCTTTATCTTTCTGTTCCCGGTGCTTATCACATACATACCTGGCTGTAAATGAGCCACATCAAGCTGAATAAGATTAGTTGTCGCCGGGGACGACAGCAATAAACTTTTTCCAAACATATCTGTCAGCATTACCCGTTCACCCGGTATAACACCCATCACCTGTATAATAGCTGAAACCGGATTGCCCGTGGCGTTTAGATGCCTAAAACTGATTTCAGCTTGGCATATCCTGTTTTACTTACGGGTACCTGGGCACCCGTTTTTAACTGGGCCAGGTAGCTTTCTTTTTCATAAGGATCGATACGGGTAACCAGCTGCACATTCACGAGGTAGGAACGGTGGGTGCGTACAAACTGTTGAGGGTTCAATACTTTTTCAAAGTGCCCCATGGTTTTGTTTTTCAGAAAAGCTCCTTCTTTGGTGTGGATCTTTACATAATCATCTGCCGCCTCGAGGTAATGCACATCATCGATAGGAATGATCTTTATCTTATTTCCGGTTTTAACCACAATACGCTGGTTTTGCTGTGGGCCTTGTGCGGCGGTATCCAGCAGGTCGCGGGTATTATTGGTAGCACCGGCAGTATCGCGATCAGTTAACCGCTCTATGGCCTTATCAAAGCGTTCCTGGCTAAAGGGTTTTAACAGGTAATCTACTGCGTGACTTTCAAAAGCTTTTATCGCATATTCATCAAAAGCAGTGGTGAAGATCACGGCCGGCTGCTGTTCAACCAGTTCCAGCATTTCAAACCCGTTGATCTTGGGCATTTGAATGTCCAGGAAAATTACATCGGGCTGGTGCTGCATTATTGCTTTGATGCCTTCAAAGCCATCATTACATTCCTGCATCACCGTAATGGAAGGATGGTTTTGCAGGTATTCTTTTACAACCATACGGGCCAGGGGTTCATCATCTACAATAATGGCTTTTTTCATCTTCTATATACTTTTTCTATTGTTAAAACAAAGTTCGTGATCAGCTACGATGGCTGTGGAATTTTTATAACAGTGGTAAACAGATTATCGGTGTGGCGGGTGTTCAGCAGATCGTTCCGCGCAAATAATAAATATAATCTTCGTTGTACCGAACTCAATCCAAAACCTGTTCCGTGTTTGGGCGAAGAGGTTTCCGGATCAAAGGGGTTTTGTATAGTGATCACCAGGTAATTGTTCTCCTGGGTAGCGGCAATGCTGATGGTTACGGTATCGGTAGTATCGTACAACCCAAATTTGATAGCGTTTTCAACCAGGGGTTGTAACAGCATACTGGGCAATTGCAGTTTGTCGCAGGTTTCACTGTGCAGGGTTGTGTTCAACCGGTGGCCAAACCGAACTTTTTCAATATCCAGGTACAGTTGTAAATGTTGTAATTCATCTTCCAGGCTTATCCACTGGTTATCTTCTTTTTTCAGGGTGCCTCTTAAAAAATCCGACAACTGTTGTATCATTTTGCGTGCCTGGGCCGGTTGTATGGTTATCAGGGCGCTGATTGAATTCAGGCTGTTGAATAGAAAATGGGGTTGTAACTGTTGACGCAGTTTATATAATTCCGCCTCACGGGCCAGTTTCTCGGCATCTGTTTTGCGATGCTCACTTTCTTTTTGTTCTTCCAGGGTATAAAACAGTTCACTGATAAGTGCTACGATCAAAGTGATCAGCAGCGCAATGTAAAAACGAATGGGCATAAACCGGTCAAGGAATTGCAGGTATTCCTTTTGATCGGGATAAATGTTTATCATGGCATATTTCACAATCGCGGTCAGTAACCAGGCTTTTACGCCACAAACGATGATGAGATAAATATACTTTCCCTTCTTTGGCCGGTAATACTTGAGGTTATTAATGATAAGGACGGTCATGGCGGCTAACAAAAGATTGCTCACCAGGCTGTCCATGGTTGCTATGCGCCCGGGCAGGCCCCAATCCTGCAATAACTTCACCTGCATCAGCGACCAGGCAAGCCAGGCTGCTGCAAATATGATCTTATTCTTGAATGTACCAAGTGGTGATATGGCCACGTTGACTAAAGTTGGTTGTTAAGATACTAGAATAACTGTAAATACTTGTGTGTATTGGCGGCTTTAATATGAGCGGCCTTTTTATTTACCAGCTCGATATACGAACCGGCATTATCGGTTTCCTGTATGCGTGAATACAATTCGGCACCATCTATAAGAGCCGATATTTTATACAACTCGCATACATTCACAAACTGCCAGGTTACCAGTTTTTGTTGTTGGTTCAGGAACATTTCCTGCTCCTGTTCACCTATGGCCTTTGCTTTATCAAACGCCTCGTTTTCGTCAGCAGCCTGTACCAGTCGCAACTGCTCATCAAATTGTGCGGTGTGATCGCCTTCTCCACATACGATTTGGTATACTATTTTTGCCAGAAACCAGTTCATATCATAGATTTTTAATGGTTGGTAGGAATAAGTTTATTAGTAACTTTTTATTTCAAGACCACCGAAGAAAGTAGTACCGTTTAAAATAAGTACTTTATTCTCGTCGTAGTGGGCCTGGGGTGGACGCTTGTCTTCAATGCCACCAAAAATGGCGATCATTTCAGAGCGTATTTGCCAGTGTGGCGGAATGATCAGTTTGGCGCCACTGAATATCTGGGTCATTTCGATAGTGATGGCACCATTGAAATCGGCCTGCGTTAAATTTATTTCTACACCGCCGAAGATGGATACTACATCGCCACCTTTAAAGTTTTTTGAATACACCCGCTTTTTTATGTTGCCAAAAACGGTTACTGCTTCTACCCAGTTATCGAAGCTGCCGCCTTGGGAATCGGGGTTATTAGGGGTGCTATTTTCAGTGTTTGGGTTTTCTGCGAGCGGATCGGCCTGAATATTTTCTGCCTGGGGGGTGTTTTGCCAGCCCTGGTTATGAGCCCAGTTTTTCCATTCATTCCGGCGCCAGTCCTTTTTTTCAGCCCAGTTCCGCCATTCATCTTTACCCCAGCCTTCAGCCTCCTTCATTTCCTTGAATTTTGCCCAGCGATCGTGCCACATGCGGTGACGGCGGGGCGCCACAAGGATGATAAAACCTAAAACTATGATGAGTATTGGCCAAAGGAACATATAGATGCTCATGTTGGGCCAGATCTTTTGCAGCAGAAATACGGTTCCTACGCCTGAAATAACAATCCAGCCCGGATCGCGGAAGGCATTACCGGCGCCGGCCAGTAAACCAAAAGCGATAATGATCATGGGCCAGGTAAACATCCATTCAGGGAAGGGGAAGCCAAAGGCTCTTGCCAGTAATAAGGAACCCACGCACATTAACAGCAGACCAGCCAGCACACTGCCGCTTCTTTTGCGTTTTCTCAGAAATGCCTTTCTGTTTTCTCTTCTAAAGGCTTTCCGCTGGTCTCTGAGTGATTTGTCGCGCATCGATTAATAATTTTACACAAAGCTATCCCGCGCAGGCTCACCAGGCAAGCGCAGGCCGACAGGGGGATGGCATAAGTCGGTAAAACCGGAGAAATTACCGGTAAAAGCGGAAGTAAGTTCTTAGTTCAAAATATTAAGTTCAAAGTTCCGGTAAATAGATGCTGAGCGGAGACGAAGCAGCTGTTAAGGCACTGAGCGTCAATTGAAGTGCGGTTTTTTTCAAAGACCACAGTTCTTAAGTTATTTAGTTATTGGGTTATTGAGTTATGAGTTTGGGGAAAGTGTGCACCGGCCCTTAGCGCAGCGAAGGCCGGAATTGCCGTGCCGAGGTGTATTCCCATTGCCTACTGCCCATTGCCCATTGCCTCTTTCCCATTGCCCACTGCCTTATTAAATTCCGTAATACTTCTCGACAACTTACTCCTGATCCGGCTAAGTGTCTCCAACGTCATTCCCAGGTAAGAAGCAATAAATTTCAGCGGAACCCGGTTCAGCAGATCGCTTTTGGTGGCTATAAAATGTTTGTATTTGGAAGTGGCTTCCATGAGGCGGGCAATAAAGGCCCTTTCCTCTGCATCCCGATAATATTTCTCCAGAATTTTTCTGCCTACGATATTGGCTTCCGGGAAATTATCATACAGATATTGCAGGTCATCGAAGCTCAGGGTAGATAACTCGCAGTCTTCCAGCGCCTGAATATTTTCGCGTGCGGGTTGCTGTAAGCCAAAACTGGTAATGCAGGTGGCCAGTTCCTGTTCACCCGAGATCCAGGTGGTGATCTCTTTTTTATCTTCTTTTATATAACTACGCAGAATGCCTTTTTTTATCAGGTATACATTCCCACAGATGGTGCCCGCAGACACCAGCATTTCGCCTTTGTTCAATTGGCTTGAATAGGCTTTTTGATTGATGAACGCCTGGGCTTCGCTACTAACAGGGTGTACGTTTTTTACAAATAGTGTGAAGGGAGATTCGGGAATTACAGTTTTAGATAACCATTGTTCCACTCCTTGCGTCGTATTTACTGTTGTTGTCGGCATCACATAAGGCTTTTTGGTTCCAAATTGGTTATACGGCTTAAACCTTTTAAGCTTCAGAGGAAAGGAGCAGGTAATAGTAAATGGTCGCTAATAAAGATATAAAGAAAACTTTAGTAAAAAAGCATTTATATGTGAAGTCACATAACCTACCTATTGTCAGGGTTCTAGCAGCTTAAAGGTATCTCCGTCGAACAGTCCCAGATCGCTTAATTTCAAATGCGGTATAACCAGCAATGCCATAAATGAAAGTGTCATAAACGGCGCGGAAAGGATAGATCCCAGCGATTTGGCCATGGTGTCAATGGCCGTGTAAGAACGGGCTACTTCATAACCGTCTTCAGCGCTCATTAAACCCGCTACAGGCAAAGGCAATACCTGCGTACGCTGCGGGCTCACACAACTTATACCGCCTTGCTGCGCTATTACCGCATTTACGGCCTGGCATAAGCTTTCATCATCAACACCTACTGCAACAATATTGTGACTGTCGTGCGCAACTGAGCTGGCAATAGCGCCTGTTTTTAAGCCGAAGTTTTTTATGAACGCCAGGGCTACAACAGCATCGGTATACCGGTTCACTACGGCTATTTTTAGGATATCCCTGTCCGTATCACTCACCAGGTATCCATGCTGTGTTTTGGGCGATACCATCAGTTTATTGGTGATCAGTTGTCCATCCAGTGCTTCAATAACCGGGATGCTGGTTGCGCCTGTCCAGGGCATTTGAAAATCGGCCACAGACTTTGGACTGCAATTGAAATTATTGAGAAGGGTGGAAGGTTGTGAGGCAATATGGGAGGTGCCATTTTCAGCTACCAGTTCGCCATTGATATAGGTTTGCAGCACCTGGAACTGTTGCAGATCGCTGGTGACAATAAAGTCGGCGGGGTCGCCAACACGCAATAATCCAACGGGGAGGTGATAATGTAAAACGGGGTTTACGCATGCAGCTTGCAATACTTTGAACACATCGATGCCTTTAGCCACTGCCCGGGCGCACAACTGGTTTATATGACCGGCCACCAAACTGTCGGGGTGTTTGTCGTCACTGCCAAACATTATTTCTTCGGGATAGTCGTTCAGCAAATCGATCAGCGCTTCAAAATTGCGGGCAGCGCTTCCTTCGCGGATGATGATCTGCATGCCATATTCGAGTTTATCCAATGCTTCTTTGCGGGTAAAACATTCATGATCGGTACTGATGATCACATTGCCCGGTTCACCGGCTTCAATATACTGGCGGGCCTGCTCACCGCGTAAACCGGGTGCATGCCCGTCGATGGGTTTACCGGCCCGGCGGGCCGCCCAGATCTTATCCATCACCACCGGGTCGTTGTACAACACGCCGGGGAAGTTCATCATTTCACTTAAATAATATATTTCATCTTTTTGTAACAGGGCCGCTACGGCTGCCGTGTCGAGGGTAGCACCGGCAGTTTCAAAAGTAGTGGCTGGTACGCAGCTGGGCGCCCCAAAGAAAAATTTAAAGGGAACCGTTTTGCCATTTTCGATCATGTATTCAACGCCCTTCATGCCACACACATTGGCAATTTCATGTGGATCACTGACAGTGCCTACCGTACCATGTACAACCGCCAGCCGTGCAAACTGTCGCGGCACTAACATGGAGCTTTCAATATGCACATGGCTGTCGATAAAACCGGGCAGAATATAGGGTAGGGCGGCGTTGTCGTCGTCAACGGGCGTTATGTTTTCTATTTTACCGTTAACTACGGTTATAGCAGCCGTATATATCTTTTTCTGCCAGAAGTCAACCAATTGCCCTGTTATTGCGAAATTCATATTTATGATTATAGTATGAGCTAAAATATAACAATCTGAAGTAAGATGTAAGAAGTAAGAAATCTCCGAATTTCAAGCTCTTCTTACCTCTTACGTCTTACCTCTTACCTCTTACCTCGGTTTTCTCCCCTTGCAATATTAAATTAAAAAGATGCAGGTGTTTTGTAATATTTTAGACGTCTCATTTACTAATTTTATTTACACCAAAAATTTCAAATTGAATGAGATCCTTTAGAATAGCATTGTTGGCAGTCGGTATGCTTTCTGTAGTTTCCCTGAAAGCACAAACCGTTGATGAAATAATAAATAAATATTTCGAAGCCCTGGGTGGTAAAGACAAGGTGGCATCCATGAACACCATGTATGTAGAATACGATGTGGATATGAATGGCGCTGCGGCAGATGGCACCAGCTGGATAGTAAATCAAAAAGCCTTCAAAAACGAAATGAATTTGATGGGCCAGCAGTTGGTCCAGTGTTATACCGATACAAGCGGTTGGATGATAAACCCGTTCGGAGGTTCAACCACACCTACCGCTATGACCCCCGATCAGGCAAAAGCAGGTCTGGCACAAATGGACCTGACCGGTCCCTTTTATAATTATGCAGCTAAAGGTAATACGGTAACGTTGTTAGGAAAGGAAACCCTGAATGGGAAAGATGCCTACAAACTCAAGGTAAAAACAAAGGCCGGACCGGAAATCACTGCCTGGATAGATGCTACTACGTGGTACCAGGTGAAAAACACCATAAAAGCCAATGTAAATGGAATGGAAATAGAAACGGGTATGCTTATTTCAAATTATAAGAAAACCGAAAACGGATATACGGTGCCTTTTAATGTAGAAATTACCGTGTCTGGGCTTACCGTATCTATGACCAATAAAAAGGTCGAGATCAATAAACCGGTCGACATGAAAATATTCGAAATGCCCAAACAATAGCGCTTTAACTTTTTATTAGCACCATACAGTTGCCCCGATGCGTCGGGGCAATTTTTTTTATGCCTGATCAGGTTTGTTTGTAACAGTTGTTTCTTTAATTTGATGTCTTAATCAGGTATTATGGAAATCATTAAAAGAAGGATCAGTCTGGCCATATTGGTATTGGTTACAGGATCGGTTCATGCCCAACAGGTGATCGTAAACACGGTTGGCAAAGACCCGTTTGTTGGAAAAACCTCCGAAGTGGTCTACAAAGCCAAAGAAGGCACCTGGACGTTCCAGGGGTATAACAATGCCGTTATTAAAACAACGTACAAACCAGCCGACTACAGCAAGAACGAACAAATATCAGATGCCGTTATTAACAAGCCACCAGTGGTTGGTACCAAGATAACGGTGGCTGCATCCCAAACGGTGGAGTGGGACAACCTCACCAGTGTAGTGGTGCAGCGTGAGAAGTTTTATTATAAAACAGGCAAAGAAGTTAAGGTAAAATCCGCTGCTTATTTTGCTCAGGGCGATACCCGCGGGTTCCGTTTTCAGTTATTCGATAACGAGCAGATATTCGGCGGCGGCGAACGTGCCGTAGCCATGAATCGCCGCGGTCATCGCTTCAATTTATACAACAGCACTTCACCCGACTACGGCCTGGGTGCCGAAAACCTTAGCTTCTCAGTGCCCTTCTTCATTTCTTCTGCCGGCTATGGATTGTTTTTTGATAATCCTTCCAAAGGTTATGTTGATATCGGGTTAACTGATAAGAATGTATTGGAAGCTGGTTTCCCCAGCGGTGAACTGACCTACTATGTGGTGTTTGGGAAGAATATCGATGAGATCATGGCTAATTATTCTTCTATCACCGGCCGCCAACCCTTACCCGCCCGCTGGGTGTTTGGCAATTTTGTTTCCCGCTCCGGTTATCGCAGTGAAGAACAGGTAAAGGAGGCCGTTGGTAAAATGAAGCAGGATAATTTCCCTATGGATGGACTGCTGTTCGATATGTTCTGGTTTGGCGATAATACCAAAGGTACACTGGGTAACATCGATTGGGTGAATATGCAAAAATGGCCCAACCCCAAACAAATGATCACCGATCTCAGAACAAAAGATAATTTGAAATCGGTACTCATTACCGAACCCTATATATTACAGAATACAAAAATCTATGCTGAGGCGGCACCTTTTCTGGCATCAGGCGCCGATGGCAGTCCGATGATGGTGAACGATCTTTCTTACGGCACAGGCGGACTGCTGGATATCTTCCGCAAACCGGCCCAGGATTTTATCTGGAAGTCGTACAAAAAGCAGGTTGGCAATGGCGTAAGCGGCTGGTGGCTCGATCTGACAGAACCAGAAAAACATCCGGCCGGTATGATGCACAACCTGAAAGATTATGGGGTTGCACGTCCTATGGCTGCCGATGAAGTGCATAACGTTTACGCACATTACTTCAGTAAAATGTTCTTCGAGAAATATTCCTCCGATGTAAGCGACCAGCGTTTGTTCCTGTTGAACTGCTCCGGTTTTGCCGGCAGCCAGCGGTATGGCGTATTACCCTGGTCGGGTGAGGTGGCACGAAGCTGGGGCGGTTTAAAATCACAGCCGGTGGTTTTGTTGGGAATGAGCCTGAGTGGATTGCCTTATATCCATTCCGATGCCGGTGGGTTTGCTGCAACCGAAGGCGCCGATCCTGAATTGTATACCCGCTGGTTACAGTTTGCCGCCTTTACACCTGTGTTCCGCCCATCAGGAACAACATTGGAAGAACCTTATAAAAGCATTGCGCGGAATTATATAAAACTGCGTTACCAGTTACTGCCATACAACTACTCATTAAGTTACGATCAGGCTGCCTGGGGAAAACCATTGATGCGGCCGTTATATTATTACAGTTTTGCCGATAGTGTTGCTTTAAAAGCAGAGGATGAATACATGTGGGGCGATAATTTACTGGTAGCACCCATCACCAGTCAGGGCGCTACTGCCCGCATGTTGTATTTGCCGGCGGGTAAATGGTACAGCCTGGCTAACAATTCGGTTACAGATGGAGGTAAATTCATCAATCAGCCGGCCGATATAAAACAACTGCCGGTGTTTGTACGCGAAGGTGGTTTTGTTCCTTTATGGTTCTCGAAAGATACCATCAAATCAACAGAATCATTTGATTCAAAGAATATCACTATCCGGTATTATCCATCTACTTACGCTTCCAGCTATGCTTGGTACGATGATGATGGCAGCAGCACCAGAACCCTGGAGCGGGCCGATTACGAACTGGTGACCTTTAAAGGTATTACGGCAGGTAATAAAGTAACGATCGATATTACTACCAACAATCCCAATCAATACGGAAAGAAGTTCAAACGTACTTTCAAATTCGAATTGCCGGTTGCACTGGCTAATCAGGCAACGGTTAATGGTAAACCTGTAGATGCCGGTAGTTTTGGTAAACAACTGGACCCGTTTCAGCAGCTCTCTAATGAGTTTCTAACGGTTGAGTTTAATGGGAAACCGGTGAAAGTGGAGATCACCTTGAAGTAATTTACCAATGTGAATAAATTTATATAATTAAACAAATTGATAATCAGTGGGAATGGTGATTGAGTTAACTACGGTGCGTAGAACTCCTATACAAATAAAATCACTTTGGCACGCAGCGTGCTTTTGTATAGACGTAAATCCATCCCTTATGAAAAAGACGATTGTCTTTACACTGGTTATGCAGTTGATAATTTATCTGCTTATTTTTTTGATAGCATAATTTACTATCCTGATGTGAAGCGGTTTGGTCTATTGGCGCCAGACCGCTTTTTTAATGCTTATCTAATAAATCAGGGCGGCGGATCTTGGTGCGCTGTATGGATTGCTCATAGCGCCAGTCTTCTACTTTTTTAGGATCGCCGCTTAACAGGATGTCAGGTACTTTCCAGCCTCTGAAATCGGCCGGGCGGGTATAAACAGGCGGAGCGAGTATATTGTCCTGGAAGGAATCCATGAGGGCGGAGGTTTCATCATTTAACACCCCGGGTAATAACCGGCCTATGGCATCTACTACAATAGCAGCAGCCAGTTCTCCACCACTTAATACGAAATCACCAATAGAGATCTCGCGTGTAACAAAGTGTTCACGAATGCGTTCATCGATGCCTTTGTAATGGCCGCAGATAATGATGAGATTTTCTTTTAGCGACAATTGATTGGCGATCGACTGGTTGAACCGTTCTCCATCGGGGGTCATAAAAATAACTTCATCGTACTGGCGGTCTTTCGACAGCGTTTCAATAGCATTGGCCAGCGGTTCACACATCATTACCATGCCGGCGCCGCCACCATACTGGTAGTCGTCCACCTGCCCGTATTCATTAACGGCCCATTGGCGCAGGTGATGCACATGCACCTCCAGCAAACCCTTGTCGCGGGCTCTTTTCATTATGGAATGCGAAAAAGGACTTTCGAGTAATTCGGGCACAACGGTAATAATGTCGATACGCATGGCACAAAGATAATAAATACAGGCTGTAAGCTATAAGCCGTACGCTGTAAGTGGAATACAGCCTAAAGGTAAAAAAGTGAAAGCCTGCGCGGTAACGCCGCAATAGAAATCAGGCCGCAGATTTTAGTCGCGAGGCTTACAACTCCCCTTCCGCCAGCTGGCGGAGGCGGGGGGAGGCCGGTATTATTCCATGAATTCATCCAGGTCCCGACGTTCTTTTTTCGTAGGACGGCCAATTTTACTAAGGCGTTTACCGGTATGAAAGCTCGAAGCCTGGAATTGTAACCGTTCCAGTTCTTCAGCCGGGGTAATATCGATGTAATATTTGATGGCCTCGCTGTGTGCAACGCGATTGTGCAGTAAGGCGGCCACCTTAACCCGCCAGCGGCGGGCTTCGGTTTTAACCTCGTATTCATCGCCCACATGTACCTGGCGCGATGCTTTTACCTGGTCGCCATTGCATTTTACTTTACCACTGTCGCATGCATTGGCAGCCATGGAACGCGTTTTAAATAAACGGATGGACCACAGGTATTTATCTATTCTAAGTTTTTCGGTTTTATCTGTATTGCCGCTCATATTTCCTCTATTTCTTCTACTCCAAAGATACAAAAAAGGCAATAGGCAATGCGCAATAGGCAATAGTGAAAAAGCTAAAAGCAGAAAGGTAAAAACCTAAGATTGAATTACCTTTCTGCTTTCACGTTCAGGCTTTGGGTTCGTGGCTGTTCCCCCACTGCCTTCTGCCCTTTGCCCTTTAAGAAGCAAAGAATTTATGGAAATAAGGGATCGTCTCGATACCCTTATAAAAGTTCACCAGGTCGAATTTTTCATTGGGAGAATGCAGGTTATCGCTATCCAGCCCAAAACCCATGAACACAATTTTTACACCCAGTTCTTTTTCCAGAATAGAACAGATGGGAATACTGCCACCGCCGCGAACAGGAACGGGCTTTTTGCCAAACGTTGTTTCAATGGCTTGTGCCGCCGCCTGGTAGGCTTTTGAATCGATGGGTGTCATGTAGGGTTCCCCACCATGCAGGTTATGCGCTTCCACGGTAACGCCGGCCGGTGCTATTTTGCGGAAGTACTGCAATAGCATATCCGTAATTTTTTCAGAAGACTGGTTAGGTACCAGGCGTGCGGAAATTTTTGCAAATGCTTTGGAAGGAAGCACGGTTTTGGCGCCTTCGCCGGTATAACCGCCCCAGATACCATTTACTTCAAGCGTTGGACGAATACCGGTACGCTCGTTGGTAGTATAACCTTTTTCGCCCCACAATTCTTGTACGCCCAGGTCGTTTTTATATTCATTTTCATCGTAGGGTGCTTCCGCCATCAGCTTTCTTTCTGCAGGCGTTGACTCCACTACATCATTATAAAAGCCGGGAATGGTAATGTGGTTATTTTCATCATGACAGCTGGCGATCATTTTGGCCAGCATGGTAATAGGATTGCCTACTGCGCCGCCGTATACACCACTGTGCAGGTCGCGGTTGGCGCCGGTTACTTCAACCTGAATGTAAGCCAGGCCACGCACACCAATATCGATGGATGGATTTTCCATGCTGATCATGGAACTGTCACTGATGAGGATCACATCGCATTTCAGCAGGTCTTTATGTGCAGCAACAAAATCGGCGAGGTTAGGGGAACCAACTTCTTCTTCACCCTCTATCAGGAACTTGATATTATTCTGCAGGGAGTTGGTTTTTGATAATATTTCCAGGGCTTTCACGTGCATATAGAACTGCCCTTTGTCATCGGCAGATCCGCGGGCATAAATACGGCCGTCTTTGATAACCGGTTCAAACGGACCGCTGTGCCAGAGGTTTAACGGATCAGGAGGTTGCACATCGTAGTGGCCATACACCAGTACAGTTGGCTTGGAAGGATCAATGATCTTTTCGGCATATACTACCGGGTGGCCGGCGGTTTCATACACTTTGGCTGAAGCAGCACCGGCTTCCAACAACCGTTGTTGTACTTTTTCCGCGCATTTTCTCATATCATCCTTGTGGTCGCTGTTCGCGCTCACAGAAGGGATGCGTAACAATTCCAGTAATTCATCCAGGAAGCGATCTTTGTTCTTTTCCTGGTAATCTTTCCAGGCTTGCATAATCATGAGTTTATTTGAGTAATATGTTTGATAGCAATAGGAAGCGAATATATGGTTTTTTATGGGCAGAAGGCAGAGGGCATAAGGCAGAGAATGAAAGGCAGTCTCACCACTCACAAACTATGCTTCTTATCCTGCAATACATTCTCCAGCGTCCACTCAATTTGCCTGGCGAAAGGACGTTGACGAACGGTACAGTCGTTTTGGGTACAGATGCTGCAGGAAAAATCAAGACAGGGATCAGTATGTACAAATAACTCAAACACGGTCCCGAATTCTCGTTTAATAAGGTTGCCCAGTTCTTCTACTTCTTTATGCGCTTCTATCACATTCAGGTACCAGGGCACCGTAAGGTGACAGTCGATATGAAACTGGCCGCCGTATTTTATTACCCGCAGGTTGTGCAGGTCGATCCAGTTGGTGCGGCGATTGGCATTTAGAACGGCCAGCATTTTTTGCAGCAGTTCTTTATCGGCTTCATCCATAATACCGGCCAGGGAATGGCGCAGTATCTGATAACCGGTAACGATAATGATAAAAGCAAAGATGATGGCGGTTACGCTATCCAGCCAGTTGAGGTGGGTAAACCGGATCAATACCAGACCCAGAATGATGCCCAGGGTAGAGTAGGTATCTGTTTGCAGGTGTTTGCCACTGGCGGTAAGTGCGAGGGAATTGTTTTTCTTTCCAATACGAATGCTGATATATCCTACTACAAAATTGATCAATGCAGTAAAGGCTACCAGTACAATACCCCGATCGAGCTGTTTTAATTCAGTGGGATATATAAAATGAAGTATCGATTCGTAAATGATCACCAGGCCGGCCACAATGATGAGTGTGCCTTCAACCGCGGCCGATAGAAACTCGGCTTTGCCATGGCCGTAAGGATGATTTTCATCGCGTGGTTTTGCGGCCACGTATAAACTGTACAATCCTATAAAACCGGCAATTACGTTTACCGTGCTTTCCAGTGCATCAGTCAGGATGGCCACTGACCGGGTTACCCAAAATGCCACTATTTTAACGATGAACAGCAGTACGGCTACTGTTACCACCCATTTCTGTATTCGAAGATTTTCCCTGCCCGAGTTCAATTACATGTAGTTTGCGCGAAGGTAACAATCAACCCCATACAATTTTTACAGTATACTTGAAGAAATTTGAATCTTTGCTCAGAATTGTTAAATTTTCTGTGATTCCTATTCCTCATTGCCGACTGCCTCGCCCACCGAAGTATTAGCGTAGGCGGGTTTTGTTGCAGCATTTTTCTTGCTAACCAGTCTGCGAATGGCCCTGAATGCGCGATAGTAAAATTCTTTATTGAACAATTGTGAATCGTGAAGCGCTTTGTAAATAAGGAACATGCCAATAGGCAGCAAAACGGCGGTTGCCAGCCACATACCGGCTACGGGTTGCAACACATCTTCCTTCACAAACTTTTTCCCGAAGTTGTTCAGCAGGAAAAAGATCACAAAGAACACTACGGCAAATACTACCGGGGTACCAATTCCGCCTTTACGTACAATAGAACCCAGCGGCGCACCTATCAGGAACAACACCAGTACCGCTATCGACATGGTGATCTTTTCGTGATAGGTCATCAGCGTCATACGCAGTTCTTTTCTTTTACTATCATAGTCGTAGGATGGCCCATCGATGCCGTTCTTTGCATAACCGGCATATGCATTGGTTTCATCCAGCACCTTTTGTTTTACGCCTGTGGGCGAAACATCTGAAGCATGTATTTTTGAACTATCTGGTAACAGGTCGAGAAATGTTTTGGCGCCTTTTTTAATGGGCGGCGCTTTTACATCGACCCAGCCGGTATCCATATATTTGGAGAAGAGAAGGTAACCTTGCAATTCACGTTGGTCTCGCGACTGGAATTTATCCAGGCTTTTATTCAATGAATCTACATTCTTGCTCAGCTGCCGGGTACTCAACATTTCATAGCGGTCTTTATAGGCGCTGTCGTTGGTACGGTTCAGTGTGAGCGCACTTAGGTCCAATACTTTTTTGTATTCTTTAAAGCCGAGGCGTATAAAATCAGTGTTATTGCCATAGCGATTGCCGCGTTCTTCATAGCGCCAGCCATTATACAGGGTAAATTCAAGAAAGCGTTTGTCGGCCGAAATCCGCATAATGCCTTTTTCAGCAGCCACGATATTATCCTGTGGGCCGGTGCTGGTTTCGTAAATGATCACATTGTGTAGAATGGAGTCTTTTTCTTTTTTCGAAACCTTGATGGCATAGTCAGGAATGGTAGTATAGAAAACGCCTTCTTTCAGGTCGAAGGCAGGTTTTTTATTTACGAGGTCATAATGCAGGGTTTTCATGCGCAGGTTAGCCACCGGAATAACGTAGTTGTTGAACAGGAAGGCCATGCCCGAAAGCAAAGCAGCCACTACGGTTAAGGGCAGCATAAAGCGCAGCAGGCCGATACCGGCCGATTTGATGGCCACCAGTTCAAAGGTTTCGCCCAGGTTGCCAAAAGTCATGATGGAGGAAAGGAGGATGGCCAGTGGTAAGGCCAGTGGAACCAGGGTAGCGCTCAGGTAAAGCACCAGGCGAAGCATGGTAATAGTATCAATACCCTTACCTACAAAGTCATCGATCCACAGCCAGAAAAATTGCAGGATCAGCACAAACAGGGTAAGGAAAAAGGTTGCGATAAAAGGTCCGATAAATGATCGCAAAACCAATATGTCGAGTTTTTTTATCACGGGTATTATCTTTATAAAATGGACGTCGCAAAAATACAGCTTTCAACAGAGGAATTATCGCTGGTGCAAAATGCTCACTGGCTTTTAACAAAGAATACAATTATTGAAAAAGTGTATGCTTTGTTTGGGGATATAGCCCACCATAACTTGTCCCGCTTCAGCGCGATGCGCGACAACCTTAATGCAAACCCGGCTATTTTATTGTCGGAAGTGCTGATTCCTTCTCCTAAAATTTCAAGAGGGGAGAATTATGGGGGATTGCCCTGGGTAATGCTGGATTATCCGCGATTATTCAACCGGCAGGACACATTTGCCATCCGCACCCTGTTCTGGTGGGGGCATTTTTTCAGCGTAACCCTGCACCTGAAAGGGCAATACAAACAGCAATTCAAGCAAAACCTGCTTACTAACTTGCCAATGCTGGCAAGCAGGGGATTTTACTTGTGTATTAGTGGAGACGAATGGCGCCATGAATTTGAAGAAGACAATTACAAGCCGCTTAGCCAGTTGAATTCGTCTGTAGTAGAAGAAATTCTGCTGGCTAATGATTTTTGCAAGCTTTCCGCCAAAATTTCACTTCCTCAATGGAATCGGTCAAAAGAATTAATAATTGATCTATACGAAACAATTGTTACCTCTATTGGTCATTAATTACCGAGCCGGTGAAACAGGTCTTTAACCTGGTAGCCCCACAACTGGCTTTGGTCTTTAACCTCCCCTTTATCTGCAAAATCTTTGATCACAAGGATGGTTTGGTTAGTAACTTCTGATTTCTCGATTCTGAATTCGAAATATTCATCTTTGGGTGCGTGCAACCAGTGAAACCTGATAAATTTCTCTTCTTCACTTTCCATCACTTCTGCCTTATCGGTAGTACCGTTCCAGGAAAAACTAAAAACATTGTCCCGTTCGTCTACTTTATCAGCAAACCATTCCTGCAGTCCCGCAGGCGTACTTAGGAATTCGTATAAAATGGAAGGAGAACATCTTACCGGATACTCTAACGTAAATATGTGTTTCTTACTCATCTAACCCTTGATTGATCTTTTTTGCAAGTTGCAATGGTGCAATTATAGAAAAATAATGCTACCCTCAAAATTTTTTTTTGGATAAATGGGGTAAAAAGTGCCTAAAAATGAATAAATAAGCAAAAAATCTTCATATATCTGACAACCAGTTGGTTACGAATTATTTTGATGAAAATGGGGAGAAATGGGTATATTAGGTGGATAGTTTTTTAACAACAAAATGCTTGTTCATATAACAAATTCGACAGGTATTTCGTTTTTTTTAAACCATTGACCGTTATTAACCTAAAAAACCCTTTAAAATGTCCTACCTATGAGTATGCGGCAACTCAAGATCACGAAATCAATTACGAATCGTGAATCGCAGAGCCTTGAAAAATACTTGCAGGAAATCGGAAAAGTTGAATTGATCAGTCCCGAAGAAGAAGTAAAACTAGCGGGTTTGATCAAGCAAGGTAATCAAGCAGCCCTTGACAAACTAACGAAAGCGAATTTAAGGTTCGTTGTATCCGTAGCCAAGCAGTATCAAAACCAAGGCCTCTCACTACCAGACCTCATCAATGAGGGTAATTTGGGTCTCATTAAAGCAGCGCAGCGTTTTGATGAAACCCGTGGTTTTAAATTCATTTCTTACGCCGTATGGTGGATTCGCCAAAGTATTCTTCAGGCATTAGCTGAACAATCGCGCATTGTAAGGCTTCCATTGAACAAAGTAGGGTTAACCAACAAGATCCAGAAAGCGTATTCGCAGCTGGAACAGGAGTTTGAACGGGAACCCTCGCCCGAAGAACTGGCCGAACTACTCGAACTCGAAACCGAAGAGGTTTCTGCAACCCTGGGCATCGCTGCCCGGCACGTAAGCATGGACACGCCACTGTCTGAAGGGGAAGACAATACCCTCGTAGACGTATTGGTAAATCCCAATGCTGAATACGCAAACACAAACATCGAGCACAAAGAGTCGCTTAAACAGGAAATCGAGCGCTCTATGAAAATGCTCACCGAGCGGCAAAAAGAAGTAATCTGTTATTTCTTTGGTATTGGTGTCGATCACCCCATGAGCCTGGAAGATATCGGAGATAAATTCAATCTCACCCGGGAAAGGGTTCGCCAGATCAAAGACAAAGCAATTACCAAACTGCGCACCAATTCGCGTTCAAAGGCCCTGAGGGGATATTTGGGCGTTTAACCTTAAAAACTTGCGCCTGGCAAAAGAAACTTTACACAACAAAATTTACTTCCTGTAAATTTGCAGTCCATAAAGTGAATATAACTTGAGGGTATATTCACTTTTTTGCTTTTAGCCCTTAGGCTTAACGAACGCGAAAACAGGAAGTTATGTTTGAAAATCTTACCGACCGGTTGGAGTCGGCCTTAAAACAGATAAAAGGAGAAGGCCGGATCACCGAACTGAATATTGCTGCTACCGTAAAAGACATCCGCCGCGCCCTGGTGGATGCGGACGTGAACTATAAAATTGCCAAGGATTTTACCGACCGGGTAAAAGATAAGGCCTTGGGTGAGAAAGTGTTAACTGCCGTAAGTCCCGGCCAGTTGATGGTGAAGATCGTAAAAGACGAGCTGGTTGACCTCATGGGTGGCAGCGAAAGCGAATTCAATTCAAAAGGCAATCCCGCCGTTATTCTGATTGCCGGTCTGCAAGGTTCCGGTAAAACCACTTTCAGTGCCAAACTGGCTAATTTTCTCAAAACCAGGGGCAGACTTTCACCCATGCTCGTGGCAGCGGATATTTACCGCCCGGCGGCCATCGACCAGTTAAAAGTACTGGGCGAACAAATTCAGGTCGACGTATACAGCGAACCAGAGAATAAAAATGCGGTGCAAATAGCTACCAACGCCATTAAGGAAGCCCGCAGTAAGAATAAAAACGTAGTCATCATAGATACTGCCGGCCGCCTGGCCATCGATGAGGCGATGATGAGCGAAGTAGCCAACGTAAAATCGGCTGTTAATCCCAACGAGATCCTGTTCGTGGTTGACTCCATGACCGGTCAGGACGCCGTGAACACCGCAAAAGCGTTTAATGATCGCCTTGACTTCACCGGTGTGGTGCTTACCAAGCTCGATGGTGATACCCGCGGTGGTGCCGCCCTTTCCATCAAATACACGGTACAAAAACCCATCAAGTTCGTGAGCAGCGGCGAAAAGCTCGATACGCTCGATGTGTTCTACCCCGAACGTATGGCCCAGCGTATATTGGGTATGGGTGATATTACCACCCTGGTTGAAAAGGCGCAACAACAGTTCGACGAAGAACAGGCCCGCAAACTGGAAAAGAAGATCCGCAAGAACCAGTTCAACTTCGAAGACTTTAAACAACAACTGGAACAGATAAAAAAGATGGGTAATATCAAAGACCTGTTAGGGATGATCCCGGGTGTTGGTAAAGCCATCAAAGACATCGATATCAGCGACGATGCCTTCAAGGGCATTGAAGCCATGATCAACTCCATGACCAGGCAGGAACGGGAAGACCCCGATCTGATAAACATGGGCCGTAAGCAGCGTATTGCCAAAGGATCAGGTAAAGGTCTCGATGAGGTAAATGCCTTTTTGAAACAGTTCGAGCAAATGAAGCAGATGATGAAAATGATGAATAAGATGCCGATGGGGCGGATGGGAATGAAGCGCTAGAAATTTTTTTTTAGGGTTGAATTGTGGGTCTATCAGCTTGTTTACCAGCTAACTTATCAACAATTTAACGCGTATCATCTTCAGAATGATGGCATGATAAAAGGCAAAAATTTCAACTGAATTATTAAATTTGGAAAAATCGTCTCGATTGCTATTTTTGCAATCGTTATAATGGAAAGTAACCCTATTTGTTAAGCATTTAAATTTCTATTTAAGATGCCAGTTAAAATCAGACTGCAACGCCATGGGTCTAAAAAAAGACCATTTTATTTCATCGTAGTGGCCGATGCACGCTCTCCGCGTGATGGAAAGTTTATCCAGAAGTTGGGTACATACAACCCGCTTACAGTTCCTGCAACAATTCAGTTGGATCGCCAGAAAGCCTTAGATTGGCTTCATAAAGGTGCTCAACCTACTGATACTGTGCGCAGAATTCTGTCGTATAAAGGTGTATTGTACCTGAAACATTTGTTGCGTGGTGTGAAACTGGGTCTGTTCGACGAAGCTACCGCTATGGAGAAATTCCAGAAGTGGCATGCTGAGCACGAGGTCCAGGTTAAAAAGCGCCAGGAAACAAATGCAAGGGAAAGAAGGCCGCGCAGAGGCGGTGCTGGTGCTCCTCCGGTAAGACCGCGCAGAGGAGAATAAGCTACGCAGTATAGCTAACTGTCAACTTGTTAAATCCCGTTTAGGTTCATCCCTGACGGGATTTTTTTCTTTTAGGCCCCTTCCGCCTAAAGAGGGGCAGTAAATTTCAATGGGCTGCGATCTGTTTAGGTCGCAGCCCATTTTTTTGCCCGGAAATGCCAGCGGAATGGCAGCCTAATGGCCTAAGTATTGCCTGAGGACTGCCTGGGTATTGCCTTAGCTATGGTAGCCCCCAGAGTGATTGTAGGCGGTCTCCAGGCAATATCCCGGCCACCTGACCACCATTCTCCGGTACTATTACGGTACCATCTGAATGCGATATTCGTCCGGAATACCCGGCATTCCATACAGACATAACCCGGACCTTACCCGGATAAAATTCCTTCCAGGTCCTTGTGAAGTCCCTGTGAGGTCCCTGTTAAGTCCTTGTGAGGTCATCCTTAAACCGGGTATTGTTCATCAAAAATCCAGGACCCGGCATTGCCCATTGCCACCTGAAAAGTTACCTTTGCCACCTTATGACCAACTACAACAGCATTGGAAAAATAGTGGCCACTTTTGGGGTGAAGGGCGAAGTGGTGTTGCAACATCAGCTTGGGAAAAAATCTTCATTGAAAGGTCTTGAGTCTGTTTTTATTGAAGAAAAGAAAGATGAAATGCTGCCTTATTTCCTGGAAGGCGCCCGCATAAAAAATGATGACGAACTATTTCTGAAGTTCGAAGGCATCGAAACCAAGGAAGCTGCACACAAATTGATGCAAAAAAGGGTTTGGCTGCCACAGGAGGAATTTGAAAAATATGTTTCCAAATCGGCCCCCATTATGCTGTTGGGGTTTCATATCATCAATGAGGGAGCCGACCTGGGTCCAATCCTGGAGGTCATCGAGCAACCGCATCAGCTCCTCTGCAGGATCGATTTAAAGGGCAAGGAAGCCCTGATACCAGTGCATGAGGACTTTCTACTTAAGATAGATCAAAAGAAGAAACAAGTGCATGTAGAGCTGCCTGACGGGCTGTTGGATATCTATAGCTAGATTGATGGGTTGAGACAATATCAAATAAACAGCTGTTACAAGTTACAGGTTGCAGGCTGCAAGGCATGAAAAACAATTTGTATTCCCCTGTAACCTGAATCCTGAAACCTGCAACAGCCTCTTTATATCATTCCTTCCGGTTATTTAAGAAAGGTCTCTCAAGGTATTCTCGATTTGCACAAAATGCCTTTGATGATGGGCAATGATGAACCCAAACACATCGCCCATTTTTAATTTAAGCAAAGGCGTAATAGAGATTGGGATCCGGATAGCGTTTATATTCACCTGCCGGGCCATTTCGAGCAATTGCAACAGGGTTATTTCCTGCTGGTCAAACTCCTGCAACACCTTCAAACCATCGAGGACAGGCGCCGGGTTGTGATTTTTTACCGTTTTACTTTTATGGGTGATGGTACCATCGGCTTTGGGCCGCATACTATTGGTAAAATAGCCGCCCAGCCAGCCGGACGTAAAATATTCGATAGCCGTATCGTTGTGGGCATTGATGGCCTTTTGCAGCTCGGGCAGGTAAAAACGGCCATAGGTGTTCAGGTGTTCAATTACCTGGACCACACTCCAGCGGCCGGGTTCGGGTTGTTTTACCAGCAAACCGGCCGGTAATTGTTTCAGCTGGGCTAACCGCCCCAGAATCTGGAGGGTATCGGTTTGCATGGTTTCCAGGAATGTAGCTGCTTGTATTTTCATGGCTGTGTTGGTATTGATAACAGCACAAAGCTACCAACCCTTTTATTCAAAAATCTTGGCGCTAACCAACATTTATTCTATTCGAACCGTAGCCATCAACTTACTAAACGTGGTAGCATCCATGCCAAGATAGGAGGCCAGGTATTTATGAGGGATCAGTTGCAATACGTGCGGACTGCGTTTGAACAGGATCCTGAACTTTTCTTCGGCACTGAACGTTAATAACTCCACATGCCGCTCCAGCACGCCCATCAATGCAAATGAAGTAAAACGGGCAATCAGTTTTTCAATGTTCCGGTGTTTATCCATCAGCTGTTGCAGCTGGGCATGGGTGGTGCGCAACAGGGTGCTGCTGGTCAACGTTTCCAGATAATAGCGGGAAGGCAACTGGGTAAGAAAAGAGTCGGCAATGCCCGAAAAACAATAGGGATAAGTGAAAACCAGGGTAGCTTCATGCCGGGCATCGATGAAAAAGGCACGCTGAATGCCTTCCAGCACAAAGTACAGATAGCGTTCGGTTTCGCCGGCTGCCGTCAACGTGGTTTTTCTTTTATACTGATGCACCTGCCAGATGGACGAAAAATCGCACCACTCTTCAGCACTGAGCGGGTGCATGGTGAACAGATGCTTTTTTAATTGTTCCAGGCCTTCTTCCAAAGGAGTGTTTTTGTAAAGTTATAGTTTCCGGTTTATTTGTTAACCTATGGGAATGATAGGCTATATTTAATGATGTAAATTTGATGAGAGATGAGCATTCCCCAGCGGATCATAGCGCACTTTGACCTGGATGCATTCTTCGTTTCTGTTGAATGCCTCAACAATCCTTCGTTAAAAGGATTGCCATTGATCGTGGGCGGACGCGAACGGGGTGTAGTGGCTGCCTGTAGTTATGAAGCCCGCAAATACGGCATTCATTCTGCCATGCCCATGAAAACAGCTTTGCGGTTATGTCCGCACGCGACTGTGGTAAAAGGCACGCGCGGTGAATACAGCCGCTTTTCGCGTTGGGTTACCGAGATCATTGCTGCCAAAGCCCCGTTGTTTGAAAAAGCTTCGATCGATGAATTTTATCTTGATCTAACAGGGATGGATAAATATTTCAACCCGTATCAATGGACCATCGACCTGCGACAGGAGATCATCGATAAAACCGGTTTGCCTATTTCATTTGGACTGGCAGCTAATAAAATGGTGGCCAAAATTGCTACCGATGAGGCCAAACCAAATGGATACCTGCATATCGCCTTTGGGCGCGAAAAAGAATTCCTGGCACCTTTAAAAGTAAATAAAATACCCGGGGTAGGTGACAGTACCTTTCAATCATTGCGCGACCTGGGTATTGAAACCATAGAACAACTGGCTGCATTCCCTGGTGAAATGCTGGAGAAGCGGTTTGGTAAATACGGTGCCGATCTCTGGCACAAAGCGCATGGCATTCATCAGGGTGAAGTGATACCCTACCATGAAGCAAAATCCATCTCCACCGAAAGCACTTTCGAAGAAAACATCCTCGATACCGACCGGCTGATGAATGAGCTGGTACGCATGACAGAACGGGTGGCTTATGAACTTCGTCAGGATAATAAAATGGCCGGTTGTATTGCGGTGAAAATACGCTATCCGGATTTTGAAACCACCTCGCGGCAAACAAGTATTGTATATACCTTTTATGACGATGAACTTATTCCCAAGGCTAAAGACCTGTTTCACAAGCTGTACCGGAAAGGCCAGCCGGTAAGGCTGTTGGGCGTGCGGCTAAGTGAACTGGTTGATGAAGCAGTGCAGACAAATTTGTTCAGTGATGTAGAAAAAAAGACCGAGCTTTATAAGGCTATCGATGATGTTAAAAACCGGTTCGGCAGTAAATCCCTGACCAAGGCCGCCGGGAAGTAATCCGGAAGTAATAAATCCGTAATAATCCAATATTTTACCACTATGACTACCAGTAAAATGGTATTTTTTACCTGAAAAACAAAAAATAGAATATAAGTCTACTTTATGAGTAGGGATTTGTATCTTCGTACTCCTTTAAAGTGTTAACAATCATTAGTATTCATTTTATCAACCTTAAAATACTTAGTATATGAGTTTAAGATTAGGCGATATCGCTCCTAACTTCCAGGCTAAGACCACTGCCGGTGATATTGATTTTTATGAATTCCTTGGTAATGGTTGGGGTATCCTGTTTTCTCACCCTGCAGATTATACACCTGTTTGTACTACCGAATTAGGCAAAACTGCTTTGTTGCAGGAAGAATTTGCCAAACGTAATGTAAAGGTACTGGCGGTTAGTGTTGATCCCCTTGATAAACACGTGGGTTGGGTAAAAGATATCAATGAAACACAAAATGTTACAGTTGGTTTCCCCATCATCGCCGATGAAGAGAGAAACGTGGCTACTCTATACGATATGATCCACCCCAATGCTTCTGAAACATTTACTGTACGTTCGCTGTTTGTGATAGGACCCGATAAAAAGGTAAAACTGATGATCACCTATCCAGCTTCTACAGGAAGAAACTTCTATGAAGTATTGCGTGTGGTTGATTCACTGCAATTGACTTCTAACTACAGCGTGGCTACACCAGCTGACTGGAAAGAAGGCGAAGATGTAATTGTAGTTCCGGCTATTTCTACTGATGATGCCATCAAGAAATTCCCTAAAGGTGTTAAGGTTGTTAAACCTTATCTGCGTTATACACCTCAGCCGAACAAATAAGGTTGATAAAGACATATCTGTTTATAGTAGATCCCCCGATGAACTCGGGGGATTGTTGTTTTATGGCTGTTTACCCGGATTATATTGCTCCCTGAAGATCTTATCGGGATTGGCGTAAATAAAAGCAGTGCTTTTTTTGAAGTCTGACCTGATGTTGGGGGTAAGATGGTTTATCCAGCCGGGATTGTTTTCCTGTCTGAAGTAGGCATATAAAGCCAGTGCATAACCCCACTCCCGTTGTTTTAAATAACCCAGGGTGCTATGGCCACGAACGGAAAAATTTTTGATCTCTCTGAATGCGCAATTGGCATTAAATATCCCAATGCCAAACAATACCGTTGTTAAATCGGTTAACGATTCATCGTTAAAAGGAACCTGCTTTTCGTCTAACAGTTTTATATGGGCAAACTCATGTGCGATGGTGGCCACCAGTTTTTCAGGGTCTGATAAATTATTCTTTTCTATAAACACATCGAATTTGCCCGATTCATTTTTACCAAAATACAAACCGGCCGTTAAGGGCACTTCACTGCTTTCATCGGGTTGGGTGAACATACTGAACCCATAGTCACTTTTTAATTCCTGTACACTTTCATTGAAGATATCGAGATTGATCTTTTGCAGATCGATTTCCATTTGCCGGGCAATGATGTGGGCGGTTTGTATAAATGATTCTTTGGTGCCGTTGTAGAGGATGGGGAAATGTTCGGTGGTTGGAAAAAGCATAGGTTTTGTCAGGAGGTTGTTTTGTCCAAACTCCTGTACCAGCCACACAAAGGCCTGTTCCATCCAAAGCCGGGTGTTGTTGTCGATGGGACATTCAGGCTGCTTTTTTGAAAATAAACCGAACATAGTACCAGCAGGATTTATATGCTTAAAGTTACACATATCAGTTGATATATAATCTTTCTAACTATTAACCATAAACTATTTAAATGACTTAACTTTCATTAAAACACTTACCATGCGAAAACTGCTGCTTGGGCTTTTGATCTGTAGTCCTGTACTGCTTATTGCACAACGCACCATACTGCATTGTGGTAAACTGATAGATGTTACCAAAGGACAGGTGCTCGCTGAATATACCATTATTGTCGATGGCAATACCATTACGGATGTGCAGGCGGGTTATACCAAACCAGCCGGTACAGATAAAGTAGTTGATCTGAGAAACAAAACCGTTCTTCCGGGGCTGATAGACTGTCATGTTCACCTGGAGCATGAAACAAGTCCTACCAGGTACTTAGAGGAATTTACCAATAATCCGGCTGACTATGCTTTTTTATCGGTGGGTTTTGCAGAAAAAACATTGATGGCCGGCTTTACCACGGTACGCGATCTGGGTGGCACGGGGGTGAATATTTCACTGCGAAATGCGATCAATAAAAGATTGGTCAAAGGCCCGCGCATATATACGGCAGGTAAAGCCATTGCCACTACGGGCGGGCATGCCGATCCTACCAACGGCTATAGAAAAGACCTCATGGATGATCCGGGGCCGGCTGCAGGGGTAGCCAATGGCCCGGATGAATGCCGGAAGGCTGTGCGGCAGCGATATAAAGAAGGAAGTGATGTAATAAAGATCACGGCCAGCGGCGGCGTTTTAAGCGTTGCCAAAAGCGGTGAGAACCCACAGTTCACTGAAGACGAGATAAAGGCCATTGTGGAAACAGCCCGTGATTATGGTTATAAGGTGGCCGCACACTGCCATGGTGCCGAAGCCATGAAAAGAGCCGTAAGGGCCGGCGTGAACAGCATTGAGCATGGTACCCTGATGGATGAAGAAGTGATGCAGCTCATGAAAGAACACGGAACTTATTTTGTACCTACCATTACCGCCGGAAAATCCGTTGCTGACTCTGCAAAGAAACCGGGTTATTATCCGGCGCTGGTAACACCCAAAGCCCTGGCGATAGGACCTAAAATACAAAATACATTTGCCAAAGCATACAAAGCAGGTGTAAAGATCGCCTTTGGGACTGATGCCGGGGTGTATGCGCATGGAAAGAACTGGATGGAATTTGTGTATATGACGGAGGCGGGCATGCCGGTTATGGAAGCCATTCAGTCGGCCACGGTTTCAGCAGCTGATCTGATTGGGGTGAGTGATAAAATCGGGAGTATTGAGAAAGGTAAGTATGCTGATATTATTGCGGTAGACGGGGATCCTATAAAAGACATTCAAACGATGGGGAAAGTAGCTTTTGTGATGAAGGATGGGATTGTTTATAAATAGTTGACCAGTTGATCAGTTGACGAGTTAACCAGTTAACAAGGCCATATTTACTGGTCAACTGGTTAACTGGTTAACTTTTCAACTCTTATGCATTCTTTCTTAATTGTTGTAATAAGGCTCTCATGTCCTTCGGCATCTCTGCCGTGAGGTCATACGCATTCCCTTCCATATCGGTAAAACGTAAACGTTGGGCGTGCAGACCGATCCTTGAAAGAATAGGTTTTTCTTCTTCCTCGTTCTTGCTGAGCTTATAGTTGCGTTTAAAGGAGGAGATCTTTACCGGGATGCCATCACCATATACTTCATCACACACCAGGGGATGGCCCACATACTGCATGTGCACCCTGATCTGGTGGGTACGCCCGGTATGAATGCGGAACTGTACCAGTGAGAACTTGCCAAAATCTTCCAGCACTTCGTAATCGGTAACGGCATGTTTACCTCGCTGGTGAATGATCATGACGCCTCTTTTTACGGTGTTCTCTGCAATGGGAGCGTCAATTGTTTTTTGTTTTTCGGGTAAGGTGCCCACCACAATTCCCTGGTAGTATTTTTCTACCGTTCTTTCCTCAAATGCCTGTGACAGGAATTTATGTGTTTCGGGGTCTTTGGCAAATACGATGATGCCACTGGTTTCGCGGTCGAGCCGGTGAACGGTGAAGATCTGGTCGTACTTCTGTTGCAATATTTCCTTGAGGGAAATCTCTTTTCCTTCGCGATCGGGAATACTTAACAGCCCCGGCGGTTTATTGATAACTATAAAATGATCGTTCTCTGCAATGATCTCCAATGATGCTTTAACCACGTGTAGCGTTTTTGTTTTTTGTATAAGAGGCGTTCAGGTATTTCAGCAGGCGTACTTCTTTTTCGGTTAAGAAGCGCCATTTGCCTCTGTCTACATTTTTCTTGGTAAGGTTGGCATACATTACGCGGTCGAGGTTGCGCACATCGTAGCCCATGTGTTCGAATATACGGCGAACGATGCGGTTGCGGCCGCTGTGGATCTCGATACCGATAACGCTTTTATCTTTTGAATCGGCATAAGCCATTGAGTCAGGGGAAACAAAGCCGTCTTCGAGTGTAATACCGCCCAGGATGGTTTCAAAGTCTTTTTTTACGAGGGGCTTATCGAGCTTTACTTCGTAGATCTTTTTTATTTCGTAGCTGGGGTGCGATAATTTTTGCGCCAGCTCACCGTCGTTGGTGAGTAACAGTACACCAGTGGTGTTTCTGTCTAACCGGCCAATGGGGTATACGCGTTCTTCGGTAGCGTTTTTTAAGATATCCATTACCGTTTTTCTGCCTTGCGGATCTTCGGTAGTGGTGATGAAATCTTTGGGTTTGTTAAGCAGAATGTAAACGAGGTTCCTGCGGATGAACAGCTTTTTACCATTCACTTTAATATCGTCTTTGTCGCTTACTTTATGACCGGGCTCTACTATTTTAGCGCCATTCACAATTACTTTGCCAGCTTTCACCAGGTCCACAGCATCGCGGCGTGAACAAATGCCGGAGTGGGCGATGAACTTGTTGAGGGGCATGGAGCCCTTTGGCGCCTGCTGGCTATCGGTTTCTGGTTGGGCCTCTGTTTTTTGAGCTTTACCTTTTACCAGCACAGGTTTATTGCCTGAGGCCTCCCCCCGGCCCCCTCCGGTGGAGGGGGAGGAATGCGACCTCGACACTGTTTTTGTGGCTTTTCCTCCAGCTTTGGGTTTGAACCCTAATGCTTCAGGTGTTCTACCTTCGGTTTTGGGTTTGAAGGCCTCGCGCCCCCCTCCATTAGAGGGGGAGGTAGATGCTTTTTTCCCGGTATAGCCTGCGGCTTTTTTGTAGCCTGTATTGCTTTCGTCTTTAGATTTAAAGTTGCCTGATTTTCCGCCTTGCGTCTTGCCTCTTGCGCCTTGTGCCTTGAAGTCCGCTTTCTTCTCTGAATGTTCCTGTCTTCCTCTATCGGCCTGATAACCACCGGCCTGGCCCTTAGACCTGGCTTCCCGGGCTTCCTGCTTTTTCTTTTCGAAGTATTCTTTTGTTTCCTGGCGGACCTTTTTCTTTTCCTGACGGATGCGTTCTTTCTTTTTGGCGCCGCTGTCGCCATTACCCATAAATTTTTTAAAACCTTGTGCCATTGTGTAGTAGTTTGCTGTTTTTCAACAGTAATGAGCGGCAAAGGTACAAAATAAAAAACTCTCCTCCCGACTGGTCGGAAGAAGAGCTCTCATTAAGTCTGGAACCTTTATGATTGAACAGGTTTTCCGTGCCTGTGATTTTTCTTAAGTTCCTGGAATTTATTCCATTGGTCGGGGGTAAGGATCTTTTTCAAACCTTCCTCCTGTTGATAATGATACGTTTTGAAAAGGGCTTTTTTCTGATCGTCGGTCAGCGTTTTATCGTCATGAGTCGCTTTCATTTTTTGCATGCCTTCGTCGAAGTTCTTTTGAATGGCGGCTGTTTGTTCATCGGTGAGGTTCAGCTCTTTTTTCATTCTGTCCATGCGGTTGTGCTTATCCTGGCGGAATCCTTTGCCGTGGTCTTTATGCATTTTTTTCAGGCTGGCCTTTTGCTCATCGGTCAGAACTTTATCCACTTTTGCATGGTGGTCTTTACGAATGGTGGCCATTTTGCTTTTCCATTCGGTAACGGTTATCTTATCCTCACTCTTTTTAAGATCGGTCATTTGTTGTTTGAAGTCATCATTGATCACTTTCATTTCGTTCTTTTGATCGTCGGTGAGGTTCAGTTGTGCCAGGGCATCACCGCGGTGGTGGTGCATTTTGGGACGATCATTGCTTAAAGACTGGTCCTGTGCACAAGCGGTAGTAGCTACAAAAGCGGCCAGCGCCATTCCTATAAATACTCTTTTCATAATTGCTGATTTTACTGTTTATTAAATGCCGGTTTTGGGGGCACAGTAACATAGACGGCTACCAGGCCAGCAGGTTTAATGGGGGTAAGAATATCTTCGTAGATGGAGGGATTTTAGGATGAGCGGGGGGAGTTGTTAAGGTGTTAACAGGGAGGGGGAAGAAAGGGGCTTAAGAAATGAAGTTTTTCAGGTCTTCTAAAATGAATGAGGGACTTGGGTTCGAATAAAAGCTTGCGTGAGCATCTAACCATTCTTCTATGTAAGGATTTGCATGTAATGTTTTGAATTTCGTGATCAGATATGACCGAACGTTTTCGTCTGCCGCTTTCATCTCATCCCATATTGTACGTCTGTTTTCCAAAACATAAACTATGTCTTCAAAGTCAGTGCTGGTTCTGCCATCGTTATTTCCTCTGTTTTTAAAGGCTTCCAGCTTCGAAGCCATGAAATAAGGAGCTGAAAATATTTTTACTGTATGGTGATCATCGATCGTATAATCTATTGCTGTTTTAAATCCACTCTCATACCAGGTGTTTGAAAATCCCAATATTGAACTGTCAGTGGGCATTACATCGATTACAATACCTGTTAAGGTATAACGACCTATATAATTACTGGTAACGTCGTTTTGAAATCCGATCTTTCGCAGTTGTTCTTCCAGGTCTGCAAAGTCCCATTTTGAAGCGATCTCTACCACAATGTCTACGTCATCTGTCGGGCGGGCTTCTGTGGCTGCACGGTCTGCATATAAACTAACAGTGGCTCCACCAACGAAAACAACTTTATCCTTTAGATGTCCGAGGGAATTACTAACCGCTTTAATTCGGGTAATATTGGCTTTATGGCTCATAAAAGTAATCGTTTTAGTTCTTCAAGAGCTACCTTCCATTCGCGTACTCTTCCTACACGAATGACATCAATCAGGGCTAACATCAGGTATAAAGTAGGGTCAAGCTTAACGGCACTTACCTGATTCTTGTATAAAGGTTCTATGCTCAATCCCCGAAATTCTCCTTTGGGATCGGGCCATACATAATTAAATTCACTTTGAAAATGAGCTTGCATAAAAGGATGGGAGTGGGCGGTATAAATTCCATTAACCATAGCTTCGGGAGATGCTGGAAAGACATAATGGAGCCCATGTTCCAGAAATTCCATGAGTGACTGGCGATGCACTTTCTTCTTTTTCTCCCGATCAATTAACCCTGCAACACTGCTCCGGTTTAATGATTCAGAAACTTCACCCGCACTGATAAATAACTCCGACGCCAGGTCCTTGTTTTGCCAGGGCTGACCATTTTTTGCTACTATTTTCAACAGAACCACCACATCCTGAGGGCGCATTCCATTATGCTGTCTCATGGTGTAAATATACTGTAATTTTCAATTCGCAATTTGCGAATCGTGAATTGTATTGATTATCAGTATGCTTTAAACGGTGAATGACTCGAATAGCGAACAGATGGTGCAAGCGTGCGATCCGCCGGCGGGCGGGACACGCGCAACGAAAGCTACATAGAAAAGCAAAAGCCGGGCTCCAAACCCGGCTTTTAAAATCATTTATTTCAATATTTATAACTGATCCTTATTCGCTAATTGTCCACAGGCGGCATCGATGTCTTTACCGCGGCTGCGACGCAGGCGGGCGTTTACCCGGTTGCGTTCGAGGTAGTTCATAAATTGATTAACCGTATCTTCTTCGGGCTTTTCAAAACGGGCGGCATCGATGGGATTGTATTCAATGATATTTACGAGGTCTGCAGGCACCTGCCGGTAGATCTTGATCAGTTCATCGGCATCCTGAATACTATCGTTAAAGTCTTTGAAGAGGATGTATTCGAAAGTGATCTCGTTACCGGTTTTCTTGTAGAAGTAATTCAGTGCCTCGATCAATGCCCTGAGGTTATTGGTTTCATTGATGGGCATGATCTCGTTGCGTTTGGTATCGTTGGCGGCGTGTAATGAAAGTGCCAGTTTGAACCGCACCTCATCATCGCCCAGCTGTTTGATCATTTTGGCCACACCGGCAGTGGAAACGGTGATGCGGCGGGGGCTCATGCCCAGTCCTTCGGGAGAAGTAATGCGCTCGATGGCATGCAGTACGTTCTTATAATTGAGCAGGGGTTCACCCATGCCCATGAACACGATATTGCTCAGCTTTTTATTATATACACGTTCGCTTTGCTGATTAATGAGCACCACTTCATCATAGATCTCATCAAATTCCAGGTTGCGTTTGCGGTCCATATAACCGGTTGCGCAGAACTTGCAACTGAGCGAACAACCTATCTGTGACGACACACAAGCCGTTTTACGCTCGTCTGTAGGAATCAGCACACCTTCAACCAGGTGACCGTCTGTAGTGCGGAAACGCGATTTAATAGTGCCGTCGGCAGAATATTGGGTAGCATCTACTTTTATAGCCGGCAAAGAGAAGTTTTCAGCTAGTTTGGTGCGCAATTCCTTGCTGAGGTTGGTCATAGCCTCAAAAGAATGCGCCTGTTTAAGCCAAAGCCATTCATACACCTGTTTGGCGCGGAATTTCTTCTCGCCCAGGGTTTCGAAATATTGTTCCAGCTCACTGAGGCTCAACTGCCTGATATTCTTATTCGCCGTTTTTAACATGCCGCAAAGATACAACGACCGGGTCGGATTTGGTAACCGGCCCGGTCGTTGATAGGTAGTATCATGTATGTCAATGCGTTTTACACGCTGATACGGCTTGTTTTTAGCAAAACCTTAGTTTTTAGGCTCGGGGAAGGTAGTGAGCGTAGTGGTTGGTTTTGCTGCTGGATGCTTTGAAAAATAATCCAGGTTTACGGTAGTGTCGGGTGTTAAAGACACATGCTCGTAAACATGCATCAGTTTGTTCAGCAACATGGTCAATTCAACCGGCTCCTGTTCAGATCCATATACGGTGCTTTTAATGAGCTTGCCATCTGCTTCAATGGCTATTCCCTTGGTTTGGGCATCGGTATAACCGGCGCGGTAAAATTCTTTCAGGGAATCAACCGGCAATTGATTGATCTGGTTCAGAATTGATTCATATTCAGTTGCGCTTACTTTACCCCGTACACCGCCTTTAGGTTCGGTAAAGCGGTCGCCAAAGAAGGTGAAGTTGCGGGCTGAATCTATTTCGAAATACATAGTAGGGCATGTGCCAAAGCAGGCGCCGCTGGCGAAATAGATAGCAGATGGCTTCAGGGTATTTTTCTTAACAACCTTTGCCAGGGCAATCGTATCTGCGGGAATACCGTCCGTAGAGTCTGCAAACAATACCAGTGAGTCGTTGGTAAGCTTCAGGATCGTGTATTGGTATTTTTGCTGGTATTTATCCTGTGGTGCGCTTTGAATAAAGATAGTATCGTGGCTGATCGTATACTTTAAGTCGTTGCCCCAGGGCTGGCTATTGGTGCAAATAGAATCTTCGAAGCTGATGAACCTGCTGCGTGGGTGAAAATCATTTTTAATTTCACCCTGCCAGTTGCCCTTAATGGAAGGGGTTTCGGCAGTTATCTGCTTCTGCTGTTGGCACGAAAAGAAAAGTGCTGCAACAATTAAATACATGGTCTGTTTCATAACGGAGTGATTTGATGTAAGATGCACTGTTTTAGGATTTTTCATAAAATGGGGGCGAAAATATGGTTATTAATGTTTTCCAGCTGTTTTAATGAGTAATCTTTTACTTAACAATTGAATTCTTTACAATTACTTTGCGGACGCTCAAACAAAAAACTATATGAAGAAAGTATATGTAATAGATGCGGTTAGAACACCTATTGGAAAATATGGTGGCGCATTAAGTACCATACGCCCCGACGATCTGCTGGCCCATGTGATCAGGTCATTATTGCAACGCAATGCCTCCATCGATGTAAATGCTATTGAAGATGTGATTGCCGGCGATGCCAACCAGGCCGGGGAAGATAACCGGAATGTGGCCCGCATGGCGGCCCTGCTGGCTGGTTTACCCGTGACAGTTCCCGGGAACACCGTTAACCGCTTATGTGCCTCAGGTTTACAGGCTATTCAGGATGCGGCCCGGGCTATAATGTGTGGTGATGGTGAATTGCTGATCGCCGGTGGGGTGGAAAGTATGACCCGCGCCCCCTTTGTTCAGTTGAAATCTTCCGGTGCCTGGAACCGTACCCCCGAAATGGTAGACTCAACCATTGGCTGGCGTTTTCCCAATAAAAAGCTTACCGATAAATATTACCCGTACTCCATGGGCGAAACTGCTGAAAATGTGGCCAAACAATGGAAAATAGGTCGGCAAGCCCAGGATGAATTTGCCCTGCAAAGCCAGGAGAAATACTTTGCCGCCCTGGAAAAAGGCAAATGGAAAAACGAGATCAGCGGTGTGGAGATCTTTGGTGGAAAGGATGAAAAGATCTTCCTGGAAAAGGATGAACCACCACGTTCTACTTCCCTGGAAAAACTAGCCGGTCTGCGTGCTGCTTTTATAAAAGATGGAACGGTTACCGCTGGTAATTCATCGGGCATCAATGATGGCGCTGCTGCTATGTTACTCGCCAGTGAAGAAGCGGTACAAAAATACAACCTGCAACCTTTAGCCCGTATTGTGTCGATGGCCGTAGCCGGTGTTGACCCCGCCATTATGGGCATTGGCCCTGTACCGGCCACTCAAAAAGCCTTACAGCGGGCTGGTCTTACGGTGAATGACCTCGATCTGATTGAACTGAACGAGGCTTTTGCTGCCCAATCGCTGGCCTGTATGCACGACCTGAAACTGGACCCCGCCAAAGTAAATGTGAACGGCGGCTCTATTGCCATTGGGCATCCGTTAGGTTGCAGTGGGGTACGCATCTCCGCCACCTTATTGCATGAAATGAAAAAGCGTGGCAGTAAATATGGCCTGGCTACCATGTGTGTGGGCGTAGGGCAGGGTGCTGCCGTTGTTTATGAAGGTGTTTAGATAGTAGCTATATAATACCCGTGTACATCATCTGAACGGCCCTTATGCATCTGGGCCATTACGCTGGTGTACGCGGGTATTTCATAAAATGATGCTGGTAACCGGTAGTTTCTACATTTAATTAACACACGATCACTTGCATACGCAAATTGAATTTATATTTTTGTTGTTCGATAAATTCACCCTATGCGAAAATGTTTACTCGTTTTTGGTATACTAAGCACCTTATTGGTAAAAGCACAGGAAGAAGGAAAAGCTGTGATTGCCCCAGCCTCAAACGTGTTTGTAACTGCAGATGGAGAACAGTATACTCCTACCAGGGAATTTCCGGAAAAGAATATCATTATTGCTGAAAAGGGTTCCGGATCCGACAAACTATATGCAGTGTTGGAATATTCTTCCAAAAAGAAGATAACGGAGTTTATTTTCGAGCGGCTTGAAGGCCTGGTCCTTAAAGACACCCTGGCATTCGTAAAGTTAAAAGGGAAGTGGGGTATTATCAATATCAAAGGGCAATTTGTTATTCCCTGCAGGTATGATCATATCTACCCTCAAACCATTGAAGGTAAACTATATTATTTTGTTCAAAATGAAGGCCGGAGTGGCGTGATCAATCTTTCAAATGAAATAGTATTTCCTTTGGAATATGAATATTTCTCAAAGCCGGGTAAATCTGCCACGCTTATTCAGGTAGCCAAGAATGGTAAGTTTGGAGTAATGGACTTTGTAACGCGCAAAATGGCGATCCCGATGATCTATGACAGAATGAATGTTCTGAATCCCGACCTGGTGCTGGTGAAGAAAGGAACAATGAGCACAATACTTAAGCTGAACGGTGAAAAGGTATTTTCAAATTGGTACTCAGAACTGGATGTCAGATACCTGAAAATTGTTATAGTGACATTGAATGGAAAAAAGGGACTGATAGACCTGACAGAAAAGAAAATTATTCCGCTGGAATATGATGTACTGGCCGAAATTCCCAGTATGTATTTTGAGTTATCATTTATAGCAGGCAAAAGCGGTAAGTATGGAATAATTGACGAGGCTGGGAAGTTAGTGCTGCCCCTTCAATACAATATGATCAGCAAGACAAATACTGACTTTTTGATAGCTACAAAAAATAATAAAACAGGCTTATTGACAAAAAGGGGGCTTGTTGCACTTCCATTTGAATATGAAGAAATCAATGAAAACGGCTATTACTTTAAGTTGAAAAAAGACAAAAAGGTGGGCATTGCCGATCTTACAGCCAGGATCATTATTCCCTTTGAATACGAATACCTGAAGCCTTTTACGTATGAACGTAGTTACAGACATAGTGCCCTGATAGGTAAGAAAAATGGTAAAATAGGTGTGGTTAATTTTGAAGGAAAGCCACGCATCGATTTTATATATGATTCCCTGATCGGTTTTGAAAAAGGTACTTTCCTTTCAGAACTACATGATTCATATATTGATAATATTATTGCCATTAAAAGGGGAAAGTATGGCGTTATAGATCTATATGGCCGGGAAGTATTGCCTTTTGATTATGAGGAAATGCAATACGTAAATAAGGAGCTGGTTATTGCCCGTAAGAATAACAAATATGGTATTGTAACTATCTATAATAAGGACAATATTGTGTTGCCTTTTGAGTACAAGTCCATAACCTTTATAGATGATGTGATAAGCGCTTACAAAGACACTCCTGAGAAATACAGGGTAAGTGGAAACAGGATTGTGAAAGAGAGTAATTAGCGACTTCGTAATAAATTTTATAGTTTGCAGGTTCAATCAATCTACCATGAACCTGCAAACTGCTATATTACAACTGGAAAAACATCTACTGGAAGTTCCCCAACAATTCCAACAATTCTCCCCTGAAATATTATTGAACAAACCCGCCCCGGGTAAATGGTCGAAGCAGGAGATCCTGGGCCATTTAATTGATTCAGCCATCAATAACCTCAAGCGTTTTACCGATATTCAGTGTTTTCCCCAACCATATACGGTTTTAAGATATCAGCAGGACGACCTGGTGGTGATTAACCGTTACCAACAGTTACCATTAGACCATCTGCTTCAATTATGGAGTATCCTGAATAAACAGGTATTTAATATTATCAGCACCATATCCGAAGAAAAACTGCCTTATACCGTTATTATACCATCCGGCGAGTCAAAGACCCTTGAATGGATTGCAATCGATTATGTGGAACACCTGGAGCATCATTTAAAACAAATAGGCTAATGGAATTTACCACATATATCATTAAGAGAAATACCGACAAAACAGTAGTGTCGGGCAATACGATTGTGCTGGTTTTAATAATCGCCGCCCTGATAACGGGCGTTATTGGATTTGTTAAAACAGCTACTGTGCTGTTTATTCTTGGGGTGGCAGCCGGTATTATTTTGTTTGTTATCAAGAAGGGTAATACCCAGGCTTATGTTCTTTCAAAGGAAAACAAGCTGGTAATAAATAGCACCTCTATTGAACTTGAAGGCGTGGTGTATGACATTGAAAAAATAAAAGACCTGAAGTTTGTTATTCATTCCTATGCGGGGTTACGATATTCCGAAGGGAAGAGCAGGATCTACCAAACATCAGATGGCACGCTGAATTACCTGACTTTTACCGCGGATGGCAAAGAAACCGGTTGCCGGTATTATTTAAACAGTGAAAAGCATACGTTTATTTTATGCCAGGTGTTACAGGAATTCTATTATAAAAAAGTTCCTTTTATTGAAACAGACCGGGATGGTAATCAAACATACCTGTTGAAGCGGCTGGATGAAAAAGAATTAGCCGCATTTAAAACTAAATACGGCTATTAAGATCTATACCAGCTTATATAATAACTTCTTCACCATGCGGTAATTGGTTAACAGCGAAAGTCCGATTAAGAATACAGCCGTGCCCATTACAGCCCAGTGCAACAGGGACGACAGCTCGGGCCGGTCGAACATGGCGAAATGATGAAAGGCCCATTGCATGCCCTCTGTGAGCGCCAGGGCAACCAATACTACCAGTACGTATACGGGAATAAACTGTTTTGATACATTTTTACTGAGCCAGTTAGGGGAGTAGCCCATCATCAACAATAATTGCAGATTGTCTTTGCTGCGGGCAATCATCAACTGCAGGTAAAATGAGAACAACATCAGCGCCAGGATAACCACCAGCAAACCAAAAATACCGAGTCCGCTAAAGATGCCCTGCAGCACCTGCTTAACGCGGCCGAATTTTGTTTTATCCTTGTTTACCTTATAATTCTTTTGTTGCAGGTAATTTAAAAAATCAGGGTTGTTGGCGTCTTTGGTTTTAATATACAAACGGGATGCCTTTACATCGGTGGTATTACCGAATTTGTTATTGGCCCAGTCGAGGAAGTTCTTGGGCACAATGATGGAATTAACGCGGTCGCTCAACGCTACAATAGAGCCACGGAAAGTTTGTTTCTCGCCATTTTGGCCATAACAGGTAATGAATACTACTACCTGCGAAGCTGTTTCGGCTGATAACTGCGGTAATCCATAACCGGGTGCAAACACGTTGTATATTTCCAGGAAGTCGGACGAGAAAACGATGGGAATATAATTCTGTCCTTCCTGCCAGGCGAAGTTGGGTGGAACGGTATCGATAAAGTTATTGTCCAACGATTCCAGGAACATATCGGTACTGAAGGGAATAATATCCCCGGCGCTTAATTGTACCCGGAAGCGGTTGGCGGTAAGGGGCGATACGCCTTCAATAAAAGGTTTTGTTTCGATGTCTTTAATATCGTTGGCATTGAACAGGTTCTTTTCCAGCAGCCCCATGGTTTCATTGGTAATGGTTTTGGAGATGGAAATAAAATCAGAACCATCCTTGCGCTGGCTTTCACCGCCTAACAACTGCTGTATGTTGATGTACATTTGAATGGAGCACAACAACAGCAATACACCAATGCCTAAGCCAATGTAAGAGAACCAGCGGGAGCTGGTGTTGGTGCCTGTTTGCAATAAGGAGCGAATGGGTTTAAATGATACTGCCACGGGTAATGATTACAAATGAAAAATTCGGGTGTACGGGAACCAGTCGATGCGTTCAAGGTCGGCAAAGATGATGGCCGCATTGCGCAATTTGGCTTCTTCGAGCATCAATTGCATAGCGTTCTGTGAATTCTTATCATCCAGGTGACTGAATGGTTCATCGAGCAACAGGAAATCGAAAGGCTGCATCAGCGAACGAATGATGGCTACGCGTTGTTGTTCGCCATAGGAACAAATGCGGCTTTTGGAAGCCAGTTTGTTGCCGATGCCCAACCGTTCGGCCATTTCCCTGATCTTTTCAGCGGGGTGAAAAGGGTTCAGCTGCCGTTTCAGCTCAATATTCTCCTGCACGGTTTGCTCGGGAAACAGACGCAGGTCCTGGAAGACAATGCTCACATGATCTTTACGGTAACCGGCAAAATCTTCGGGTGTATAGTTCCTGAGGTTGGCGGAATTGTATACGATGTTGCCATTGTACTCATTGCGCATCCCATACAAAAAATGCATGAGCGAGGTTTTGCCGCTGCCCGAGGGAGCGACGATCTTTATGTATTCGCCTTTTTCGAAGGTGAGGTTACGGCGCCACACTTCGGACTGGGTGCGATGGTCTTCATCGAAATAAACAGGTAAAACCTGTTGTAATTGGAGTTGCATGCTGCGATATAATTACTGGATCATGAAAAAAGCCTGCTCTAAGATGTTGTTCCGATGAGCAGGCTTGTTCATTATTTAAAGATAGTAATGTTTAGGGATGAAACACGGGTTGCAGGGCGACCAGGCTGGCTGCTGCCGGGTCGGTGTACCTTACCTGTGAATCATAAGGGCGTTTGGGGTGTAAGATCTTAGCCATAGAATCCAGGTACTTGTTAAGCTGTTTCAGGCTGTTGGTGTTTTTATCAACCAGGTTTATTTCCATTTCGCCAACAAAAGCATCGTCTTTTTGACCACCGCTTGTCATGATCATATCCTGCCACATGCCCAACGAAACATCCAGTGCGGCTTTAGCACTGCTGTCGGTAACGGCAGAGGCGCCTGATGTCATGATCTTCTGCATATCGATGTAACCGCCAAATGCTTTACCACTGATGCGGCTGGCAAAAGGAAAGTTATTGTTGCCGCCGCTTAAAAAAGCATTCACCTGCTCGGGAGAATTGCTGGCTGCGAACCAGTCGTTGTTCAACTGGAAATGTACATTGCTGGAGATCTCCGGTATCTGCTGCGCCTTTTTTTGCAGAATGGCAAACAGCTTGTCGAACGAAGGCTTTTCGTTAACAGAAGTTGCAAACAGGATGTTTGCGTGCGGCATATCGTTTTTGATAACCAGGGGCGCACCGCCATCGGGGTTGGGAATGGTGGTTTCGTGTTTGATCTCAAAATCGCTTACAGCTAGCAGTACATCACCTTTGGTGGCTTTTGCAAACTCGGTGGTGCTGTAACCTTCGCTGCCCAGGAAGCCGTTTACCATTCCATCAACACCCATAAGTTTAAGCAGCTCTAAAAGGCCTTGTGGCTGGTATTTGAAAGCAAATACGGCTGATACGTTCTTTGATGGAATGCGGTTGATCATGTCGGCGCTCACCTTGTTGCCTGCATATTTTTCCATCAGGCCTTTCAATTCCTTATTTAAAAAGGCTTTTGATTTAAGGGTGATCTTACCGTTATCGAAATTCAGCGCGGCGCCATATACATTGCCTTCGAACAGTACATTCAACTTAAGCAATGACAACATACCACCCAGGCTGTTATAATATTGTTCGGCATTTACCCAGTAATGAATATCGCCGGGTTCTTTCATTATTGAAGCAAAGCGGTCATCGCTCATCAGGTTGTTTTTGGAAGGCAGGTCGAACAACTCTACGGCAAATCTTTGCAGGCTGTCTGTTGAAAAAGAGAAAGGCTCGCTGATGTCGGAAGAGCTGTTGAAACGATTGCTGAGCGATGGCATGGGAACATCGGAAATGAACACAAAACGGGTCTTTGTCCAGGCTACAAGGCTGTTACGACCGGTGTTCAATACGCTTACCTCACCTGATTTTGCCACTTTACCGCCTTTGTTGGCGCTGGTTGCAAAGGTTTCAAAAGCGGATGCGTCTTTTATGCCACCTTCAGCGGCCATATAGCCACCCTGACCCTGTTTTTTTATAAATACGCCCAGGTCGCCTTGTACGTCAATGCCAGAGTTGGCGGGGTCCTGGAGGGTTTTTCTGGCAAATGAATCGGTTTCATTCGCGTAGGCTTCTTTAAACCATTCGTTTTGCTGAATTTCCTGCCAGCTTACTTTTGAGGTTAGCGACTTAATGTTTACGTGTAAGGCAAAAGTCGCGTCTTTAGGTATGGCTATACCTGATTTATCGCTGCTACAGGATACGATGCTTGTAAGGGCTACTGCAAGCAAAAAAAGTGATAGTAGGTGACGTTGCATATCATCGGTTTGTTTAAAATACGAGATCAAATAAACAATTTATTGTTTAGGTCTGCAAGCGCTACGGTCTGCTGGGTGCCGGTTTTTAAATTTTTAACAACACCTGTATTATTTTGTATTTCCGTACTGCCAATAATTACAATAAATCCGATATTTTTCTTTTCAGCATACTTAAACTGCTTGTCCATTTTCGCCGATTCGTGGTACAGTTCGCAACGTACGCCCTGTTTTCGCAGTAATTGCATTGCATTAAATGCCCTGGCGCTTTCCTGGGCCCCCATATTAAAGAACAGCACCTGGGTGCCGGTGTAAACGTCTTCGGGGAACAGGTTCAATTCCTCCAGTACGTCGCAAATGCGGTCTACCCCAAAGCTGATACCCACCCCGGGTATATTGGGAACGCCAAACAGACCGGTAAGGTCATCGTAACGACCACCGCCACCAATACTGCCCATTTTAACGGTGGCCGGGCCTTTGGCTTCGAAAATGATGCCGGTATAGTAATTCAGGCCACGGGCAAGGGTGAAATCGAGGATGAGTGGTGAGTTCCCGACTTTGTCGGGCTGCCGGGAATCGGCATGATCAGTGGTGAGTTGTGAGTTGCCCACTACATATTTAAGCTCTTCGATTCCCAGTTTCCCTATTTCCAGGTGCCCCAGTAATTGCTCAATCTGATTCAGTTTTTCTTCATTGGAACCATTGATAAGCAGGTATTTTTCGATGGTGCTGATCTGCTCGTCGTTCAGTCCCCGCTGCGTCAACTCTTCTTTTACTTTATCCAAACCAATTTTGTCGAGTTTATCGATGGCGATAGTAATATCGATCATTTTTTCGGCACCCCCACAGAACTCAGCCAGGGCCGCCAGGATTTTGCGGCTATTGATACGCAGTTCGTAACCGGATAATCCCAATTGGGTGAATACCTCATTATAAATGTTTACCAGTTCCACTTCGTTCAGTAAAGACTTGCTGCCCACCACATCGGCATCGCATTGATAAAACTCACGATAACGGCCGCGTTGGGGTCTGTCGGCCCGCCAAACGGGTTGGATCTGGTAGCGTTTGAACGGGAAGGTGAGCTGACCATGGTTCATGGCCACATAGCGGGCAAACGGGATCGTGAGGTCGTATTTGAGCGCCCGTTCGGTCAGGTCTTTTGAATTTTTTCCTTCCATCACTTTTTCAAAACCAGCGCGGGACTTTTCCTGATTTTTGGGATCGTTCAGCCCGTTATTTAATATTTTAAAGATCAGTTTATCGCCTTCTTCACCGTACTTGCCCATCAGGGTTTCCAGGTTTTCCATAGCCGGTGTTTCCAGCGGTTGAAAGCCGTATAGTTCAAACACGCTGCGGATGGTATTGAAAATATATTGTCGTTTGCGAACTACTTCTGGTCCGAAATCTCTTGTTCCCTGAGGTATTGATGGTTTGTTAGACATTTTATAGTTGCTGAATTTTTGGTCTCGTAATTTTTAAATGTTGGATACGCGATATTTCTCAATGATTTTGTCGCTTGCTTTATCGATCATGGTGTACACTTCGTGATAGCCGGGTTCGGTACCATACCAGGGATCGGGCACGTCCATGTTTTTGCCGGGGTACAGTTCGTTCATCAACAGTTCTACTTTGGCAGCATCAAAATCCTTCCGGGCAATGCGCTGCATTGCTGCCAGTACATCTTCGGCCATGGCGTATATTTTGTCGAACTGTATAAAGTCGGCGGCGGTGAACCGGCGTGCGCGTTGATGGCTGATGTCGATACCATGTAATAAGGCTACTTTTTGCGAAAGGTGATGTGGTTCCTCGCCAACATGATAGCCGTTGGTGCCGGCACTGTCGATGGTCCATGACAATCCTTCCTGTTGCACTTTGTGTTGCAGAATGCCTTCAGCCAGCGGGCTTCTGCAAATATTACCAAGGCAAACCATTAAAATTTTCATAGCCGGCAAAGATAACTGATAGTTTCTGGTTTGGGGAGAGAGCTTTGACTGTCAGAAGCCTAAGGAAAGAGAAGACGAGGAGATTAATTTCTTAAACAACTGGTTTTTGATAGGTATTAAAAACTCTCAGGATAACCACGGTTGCAGTAAAGATGGGTCCTGCTGCACTTGCTCCAATGTTTTACGAACGGCTTCTTTCTGCCATTCAGGAATTTCAGGCTTATCCTCATCAATTATCTCAACCGCATTTTCCTTCTTGAGATGTTGGATCAAAGAAGCAGCATATTCATGTTTTATCATAAGGTGAAGTACTTCATTCATACCTATAACTCTATGTTTTTGACCACTTTTATGCAATCTAAAGCTATTCAAATATAGTAATATTGCGAATTTTTGTCGAATAGGGGATACTTCCCCCCTGTATTTATGGAAACCACTCCATTTTGCATCTCATTATCAACTGCACAGGTTTTTGTTTTGCGTATTCGTCCTTAAAACTCAAATAGTTATCAATAGAGCAAAAACCTGCGGAAGATTTTAATTTTTTGAATAAAGTCATGAATACCGGGATTTTCGTAACATGATTATTTCTTATCTTGCCCGGACCCTAAATATGTACAAATGGCAGAGGATATTGATGAAAAAAAGCAAAGAGCTTATGTAAACAGACGATCCATAATGGATCTTGGTATGGGGATCATTTACACGGGTATGGGTTTGTTGATGGTCTTTGCAAGCAAAGTAGGACTGGACGCTGTTTTCTCTGCACCATTCAACTACGTTTTCGGCGGCATATGTTTATTGTATGGCGGGTTCAGGATTTACCGGGGCGTAAGAAGAAACTATTACCGGTAAAATTTTTAACTAACGCTGGTTATCAACGACAGCGGTAGTTAAATGGAAATTGGCAAACTTTACTGGTAGGAACTGTATTAAATTTTCATTAAACAACATGGGTTTAATGCCGTTTCTCCAGGCTTTGATAAACTAAGAAGGTACAAAGATGAAAAGGATAGGGCAAGCTAGAAAGGTATTCCAGGGATTGGTAGGGTTCGTTGGAATTAACTTGTTATTAACCGCATGTAATTCTGGTACAGGCCCCAACAAAGCCCAGGAAACTACAACCAGTGGTACTATCCACATTAGTGTGGATGAAAGTTTTAAACCGGTGATCGACTCTCAGATCGAAGTATTTGAATCGCAACATCCCGAAGCACACATTGTGGTACAATACAAACCGGAGGCGGAATGCCTGCGTGATCTGAATGTTGACAGCATTCGTATGGTTATTGTAACAAGGCCGCTAAGTGAAGCTGAAGAAACTACACTTACCAATAAGTTACAATTCAAACCCGCTTTCGGTCCGCTTGCTTTTGACGGCATTGCGGTGATCGTAAACAACGAGGTTAAGGATACCATGTTCACCATGCAGGACATCCGGTCGATTGCAAAACACACCAGCAATTTTAAATACAAAATGTTGCTGGATGGGAAAACCGCTACCAGCACCGTTCGGTATGTGGTAGATTCCCTGCTCAAGGGACAACCGCTGACAGACAATATCGTGGCGGCGCCAAACACCCAGGGAGTAATCGACTATATTTCTAAAAATCAGGACGCTATCGGTTTACTGGGCGTAAGCTGGATTGGAAATAAAGATGATACCACCCAGCGGAGTTTTCTGAAAAAGGTGAAAATTGCTAAAATCGAGGCGCGGGATGGTACCTATGTTACTCCGGTTCAATATAATATAGCATATGACATTTACCCGATGATCAGACCCCTGTATTATATTTTAAAGGAAAATTTTGATGGGGTTGGCAACGGATTTGCAAACTTTCTTATCTACGAAAAAGGACAGAAAATATTTAATCGGGCATATTTATTGCCTGCGAGAATGCATCTGGAGTCAAGAAATGTGCAAATCAGTAATTAAAACTAATTCACGGATTCCTAATACATTAGTTGTGATTTATTCAAATTTCAAAACACTAAAAAAATAGCGACTTACAATGAGCAAGCGATTCATCAGTTTTGTAACCATGGTTGTACTGGGTAGCAACGTGCTATTTGCCCAGAGTGTGGAACAGGGGCGGAAGTTCTTATATTACGAACGGTACAAAAGCGCCAGAGAAAATTTTGAAAAAGTACTGGCTGCGAATCCGAATAATATCGACGCAACATACTGGTTGGGACAAACCATGCTTGAGCAAAAAGACTCAGTAGCAGCTAAGAATCTGTATCAAAAAGCGCTGCAAACAAATGGTAATGCTCCCCTTATTCTGGTAGGTATGGGTGAAATGGAATTGCGTGAAGGCAAAGCCAACGACGCCCGCCAGCGTTTTGAAACTGCCATCTCTTTAACTAAAGGAAAAGATGTAGAGGTTTTTAACGCCATTGGCCGTGCAAACGTTGATGCCAAAGCGGGTGATGCTACCTATGCCGTTGAGAAGCTGAACCAGGCTACTCAGGTAAAAGGCTTTACCAGTGCCGAGACCTATATCATTATGGGTGACGCTTATCGTAAATTGATTGATGGTGGAAATGCCATTCAGTCTTACAACAAAGCACTCGGTCTCGATCCTAAAATGGCTGCAGCCAAACATAAGATCGGTAAAATTTACCTGACCCAAAAGAATACCGAACTTTTCCTGCAGAACTTTGATGACGCTTTAAAGCTCGATGCAGCTTATGCGCCTACTTATTATGAATTATTCTACTACTGGTACTTTAAAGATGTAAATAAAGCAGCTCCTTACCTGGAAAGCTTTGCTTCCAATACTGATCAGGGACCTGAACTGGAGTATACTAAAACCGACTTCCTGTTTGCATCTGGTAAATTTGCTGAAGCAAGAGATAAATCAAAAAGCCTGATCACCCAGTATGGCGATAAGGTGGCTCCCCGTATGTATAAACAAGTGGCTTACGCTTGCGATACGCTGAAGGACCTTTCCTGCGCGAATCAATACATGGCTGATTACTTCGCTAAACAAAACCCGGATGATGTGGTGTCTGCCGACTACGAAGAGCTGGCAAACCTGAACCTGCAAACTGCCGGCCAGGAACCCCAGGCTTTTGTAAACCTGCAAAAAGCGGTTGATAAAGACACAGTTGTAGACAATAAAGTAAAATACATCAATAAAGCGGCTGCACTTGCTAAAAAACTAGGCGACCGTAAACAGGAAGCCAACTGGCTGGGTGTGGCTTACAACCTGAAAGCCAATCCAACCCAAACCGACCTTTACAACTGGGGTATGGCCCACTATCAGGCTGGTAATTATACTACTGCCGACAGCCTTTTCTGTAATGTTTATCAGGGCAAATATCCCGACCAGATCTATGGTTATCTGTGGTGCGCCAGAGCTATCCAGGCCGAGGACACTACCATGCAGAACGATAAATTTGCACCTGCACAGGAAAAGCTGGCGGAAATGGCTATGAAGCTTGATTCTACCAAATATAAAACACAGGCAATAGGCGCTTTGGCTGCTTTGACTTCATATTATAATGACGTTAAAAAAGACCCCAAAACGGCTTTAAGCTATATTGACCGCATTCTGGCGATTGAGCCAACCAATGCATTTGCAAACCAGGTGAAGCCTATTTTGCAAAAAGCCAGTACAAAACCTGCAGCTGCCCCTGCACCCAAAAAGTCAGGTACCGGCACTACAACCAGCAAATCTGGCGCAGCGGCCAAAAAATAACGGTTAACAAACCGTAAACAAACAAGTAAACGCATCATATTCAGTCCCCTGTCAATAAAATTTGGCAGGGGATTTTTATTTTAATCCATGATAAAGTTGAAAATATAAAACCCTGTCTTATTTTTGCGCCTAAACCAAAACGGGTTATGAATATGTACCTGTTACAAGTCTCCAATACCGCCGTTACCCACGATCCCGACAGTTCCTTCTGGTATCTTCCTATTGCTATTCAATTAATTTTCGCAATCATCTTTGTTGCTGGTATGATGGGGGTGACCCACTGGCTGGGGCCCAAACGTAATACCTCCGATAAGCTGGAAACTTTTGCCAGTGGTATTAAAAGTCATGGTGATGCCCGTCAGCCCATGGCCATTAAATACTTCCTGGTGGCGATCTTATTTGTGCTGTTCGATGTGGAAGTGATCTTTTTCTATCCCTACGCAGTAAATTTTAAAGCTTTGGGATGGAGTGGCTTTGGCGCAGTATTGATGTTCATTGCATTTTTTCTGTGTGGCTTTATATACATTATCAAGAAAGGAGCGTTAAAGTGGGAAGATTAAACCCATGTGAATGTGAAAATTAGCAACTGAGGAGTTTTTTCATTCCGGTAAAAGGCAACCTAAACAATCGTTAGTTGTTATTACAGAAAGAAAACGCTTACACATTTGCTAATTAGCTAATTTTCAAATTTTAATTATGGCACGTCCTGTTCAATATAATATTTACGGTCAAACCGATGTGAAACTGGTTAAGGAAGGTCCTGAGGGGTATATGGGCGAGGGTTTCTATGGCACCAAGCTCGACCAGGTGGTTGGCCTGGCCCGTAAGAACTCTATCTGGCCTTTACCTTTTGCTACTTCCTGTTGTGGAATTGAATTTATGGCTACTATGGGTTCGCACTATGACCTGGCCCGCTTTGGTTCAGAGCGTGTGGGGTTTTCTCCCCGTCAGTGCGATCTGTTGATGGTGATGGGTACCATTGCTAAAAAAATGGCCCCCGTTGTAAAACAGGTATATTTGCAGATGGCAGAACCCCGTTGGGTGCTGGCCATGGGTGCCTGCGCCAGCAGTGGCGGCATCTTCGATACCTACAGCGTTTTGCAAGGTATTGACCAGATCATTCCTGTGGATGTATACATACCTGGTTGCCCGCCCCGGCCGGAAGCAGTTATCGATGGTATCCTGAAAGTGCAGGACCTCATAGGCAAGGAAAGCTTACGCAGACGTAATAGCGATAAGTATAAACAATTAATGGAGAGCTACGGCATTCAATAAACAGACATGGCTTTAACGAACGAATATATCAAACAGCGGTTAACTGAAAAGTTTGGCGATCAGGTTCAGAACTTTCAGGAGCCCTATGGCATGCTCACTTTCGAAGCGCCCAAAGACCTCAATCTGAAAGTGCTTCAGTTCTTATTCGATGAGGATGCACTGGCTTTCCGGTTTATGACCGACTTGCAGGCTGTTCACTATCCCGATAACAAAGGACGTGAGCTGGCGGTAGTATATCACCTGCATAGCCTTACTGAAAATGTGCGCATTCGGTTTAAAGTGTTTACGGATATTCAAACGCCTGATGTTTTCAGCGCTACTGCGTTGTTTTCTGCGGCTAACTGGATGGAAAGGGAAACCTATGATTTTTACGGCGTAAACTTTATAGGCCATCCTAACCTGAAACGGATCCTGAATGTGGATGAAATGGATTATTTCCCCATGCGTAAGGAATTTCCGTTAGAAGAGCAAACCCGTGTTGATAAGGATGACGATATGTTTGGACGTTAATTATCGAATTTAATTTATGAGCGATCATCATATAAAATTACCCGAAGGCTCCATCGAGAAGCAGACCACAACCCTGAATCTGGGGCCTACACATCCGGCTACCCATGGTGTATTCCAAAATATCCTTGAACTGGATGGCGAACGCATCATCTCAGCCGAACAAACCGTAGGTTATATTCACCGTGCGTTTGAAAAGATTGCCGAGCGCAGACCGCTTTATCAGATCACCCCGCTTACCGACCGGTTAAACTATTGTTCAGCTCCCATCAACAACATGGGCTGGCACCTGACCTGCGAGAAATTGCTGGGTGTTAAAACTCCCAAACGGGTCGATTACCTGCGCATCATCATCATGGAACTGGCACGTATATCCGATCACCTCATTTGCAACTCAATTGTAGGTGTTGATACGGGTGCATATACTGGCTTTTTGTACGTGATGCAATACCGCGAACTTATTTACGAAATATACGAGGAAATATGTGGTTCCCGCCTTACTACCAATATTGGTCGTATCGGCGGTTTTGAAAGGAACTTCTCCAATACTGCTTTTGAGAAGATCGAAAAATTCCTGGCCGAATACCCCAAAGTATTACAGGAGTTCGAGAACCTGTTCACCCGCAACCGCATCTTCATGGAACGTACCATTGGCTGTGGACCTATCAGTGCCGAAAGAGCGCTGAACTATGGTTTCACCGGGCCAAACCTGCGCGCTGCAGGCGTTGATTATGATGTACGGGTGCATACTCCCTACAGCAGCTACGAAGATTTTGAATTTGAAATACCTGTTGGCAACACCGGCGACTGTTACGACCGTTACCTGGTGCGTAACGGCGAAATGTGGCAATCCCTCCGCATCATTGAGCAAGCAATGCGCAAGCTGAGCCAGTTCAAAGGAAAAGATGCCGAGATTTTCCACGCCGATGTACCGGAATACTATCTGCCCGAGAAGAAAGATGTATATACGAAGATGGAAGCGCTGATCTGGCACTTCAAGATCATCATGGGTGAAATTGATATGCCTGCCGGTGAAGTATACCAATCGGTTGAAGGCGGCAACGGCGAATTAGGCTATTACCTGATCACCGATGGTGGACGTACCCCTTACCGGTTACACTTCCGTCGTCCGTGTTTTATATATTACCAGGCATATGAAGAACTGACAAAAGGTTCTATGCTCAGTGATGCGATCATTGTAATGAGTAGCCTGAACCTGATTGCAGGGGAAATGGATGCTTAGTAGTAAAATCAGGCAACGTAAAGGAAAAGTAATCGACGATCATTTGCCTGTTTACTACAATTTTAAAGCTATTCAATTCTATGAAAAGGATCTTTGTAAAAGTTCTTTGTTTTTTGTTGATCGTTCAACATGGGTATACTCAGTTAAGCTCTGATAAAAGCGGCGCCATTACGTATAACAACAATGCAATTGCAGATGTAATCAAATATGGTGGCAATGCAAGCGTACGGCCTAAATTCTGGGTGATAAGCACTGCAAATGACACGGTATTGCACATCAACTTTAAGAAGGAGTTTGATTCTGACTGGATGCAGTTTGAATTCAGGAAAGCGGCAAAGGTGGTTGAAATAAATACCGGAGAGATCATTAAAGGGCTGAATTATCGCAAGAACATTGCCAGCTTTTTATTAGCGAATAACCTGATTACACCCGAAGGAAAGATTTGTGATACGGCATTTGAACGGTTTGTCGGTAACCATACCGAAAACCTTACTGAGAAGTACCACAAACAGAACGAGTTTAACTATAAAATGGCAGCTGCCAGATTCGACTATTTTACAGAGGATGGCCGGCTGGTTGTAAATAGTAACGTGGTGGGATATGCAACGGCTCCCGCAAAACAGGGCGTTTTGATAAGGGGTATTGTTCTGTACGATCTTAATAAGAACGTAATAGCAAGAGGAGAGCGGTTTTCATTTGGCGATGTAACCCTGAAACTCATCGATGGAAAGGAGATAAATGTGAAAGCCTCTGATGGGAACACGATGGACAATTATAATCAGATCAGGTTTTTTCAGATTTTACTTAGGGAGTTGTGCAGAATTGGATTCTATCCATTTTAACAAGAGATAATTTTAAATAAATGGCTCAATTTTCTGACGAGAAATTAAAAAAAGTAAACGAGATCATCGCACGCTATCCTGCCGGAAAGCAAAAAAGTGCCCTGATACCCGTATTGCATGTTGCACAGGAAGAATTTGGTGGCTGGTTGAGTTCAGAAACCATGGATTATGTGGCTTCCTTACTCAAATTAGAACCGATTGAGGTGTATGAAGTAGCTACGTTTTATTCTATGTACAACCTGAAACCGGTAGGTAAATATGTGTTTGAAGTTTGCCAAACCGGTCCCTGTATGATAAATGGCAGCGACGAGATCATTGAATATATAAAAGACAAACTGGGTATTAAGGTTGGCGAAACAACCGCTGATGGGTTGTTCACATTGAAAACAGTTGAGTGCCTGGGCGCCTGTGGGTACGCACCCATGATGCAATTGGGCAAACATTACCGCGAGCACCTGACCAAAGAGAAGATCGATGCGATCATAAATGAGTGCGAAAGAAACGCTGTGACGAATAATTAAAAAACCTGACAGCATAATTGCTGAAAGTCATATAGAATGGGAAGAAAATTATTATTAGAAAAAGCGCATGTTCCGGGTATCCGTAATTACGATGTTTACCGTCGTGAAGGCGGATATCGCAGTGTAGAAAAAGCGTTCAAGACCATGAGTCCCGACCAGGTAACCGAAGAAGTAAAGAAAAGTGGTTTACGGGGCCGCGGCGGCGCTGGTTTCCCTGCTGGTATGAAATGGAGCTTTCTGGCCAAACCTGAAGGCGTTCCCCGTTACCTCGTTTGCAATGCGGATGAGTCTGAGCCTGGTACTTTCAAGGATCGTTACCTGATGGAATTTATTCCGCATTTGCTGATAGAAGGATTGATCGTTTCCTCCTATGCGTTAGGTTCAAACAAAACATTTATATATATCCGCGGTGAATACGCGTGGATCGTTGATATACTGGAACAGGCCATTGCTGAAGCCAAAAACAATGGCTTCCTGGGTAAGAACATCCTGGGCACTGGCTTCGACCTGGACATTTATGTGCAACGCGGGGCCGGCGCCTATATCTGCGGTGAAGAAACAGCTTTGCTGGAATCACTGGAAGGTAAAAGAGGTAACCCCCGGATCAAACCACCGTTCCCGGCTGTAAAAGGTTTGTGGGACTGCCCTACGGTGGTGAACAACGTGGAAACAATTGCCGCAGTAGTTCCCATCATCAACATCACCGGTGAAGAATACGCCAAGATCGGTGTTGGTAAATCAACCGGTACCAAGTTGATCTCCGCCTGCGGTAACATCAACAAACCGGGTGTGTATGAAATAGACATGACCATTTCGGTGGAAGAGTTTATATACAGCGATGAATATTGTGGTGGTATAGCCCATGGCAAACGTCTGAAGGCCTGTATCCCCGGTGGTTCATCAGTGCCCATTCTGCCTGCCAACCTGTTGCTGAAAACGGCCAAAGGCGAAAACCGCATGATGAACTATGAAAGTTTATCAGACGGTGGTTTTGCCACTGGTACCATGATGGGTTCCGGTGGTTTCATTGTGCTGGATGAAGACCAGTGCGTGGTTCGTAATACGTTGACCCTGGCGCGTTTTTACCGCCATGAAAGCTGCGGTCAATGCTCCCCCTGCCGTGAAGGAACCGGATGGATGGAAAAGATCCTGAAGAACATCGAGTACGGAAAAGGCAAGAAGAGCGACATCGATCTGTTGTGGGATATTCAACGCAAAATAGAAGGTAATACTATTTGTCCTTTAGGGGATGCCGCCGCCTGGCCGGTAGCTGCTGCTATTCGTCACTTCAGAGATGAGTTTGAGTGGCACGTGCAATACCCGAACGCGGCACAGAACAGGAATTATGGTTTGGCGCATTATGCCGATCCGTTGCCAGTGGCGAGTGCTCCTAAAGCGTAATAAATCTAAAAAAATTAAATCCTCCTTGGGGGTTAATATATGGCTGAAGAAAAAAAGTTATTTAAGGTTACCATCGATAACATCACCGTTGAGGTGGAACCAGGTACCAGTATCCTGAATGCAGCCCGCATGATTGGTGGTGAAGTAGCGCCGCCTGCCATGTGTTACTATAGTAAACTGAAAGGTAGTGGCGGTAAATGCCGTACCTGTTTGGTGGAAGTAGCAGCAGGCTCAACAGCTGATCCGCGCCCGATGCCAAAACTGGTAGCCAGTTGCCGTACCAATGTAATGGATGGCATGATCGTAAAGAACATTACCAGTGAACGTGTACAGGATGCCAGAAAAGGGGTAGTGGAAATGTTACTTATTAACCACCCGCTTGATTGTCCTGTTTGCGACCAGGCCGGTGAGTGCCACCTGCAGGACCTGAGCTATGAGCATGGTGCTGAAGGAACCCGTTACGAATTCCCACGCCGTACATTCGAGAAACATAACCTGGGGCCCTATATTCAACTGCACATGACGCGCTGCATCCTGTGTTACCGTTGTGTATTTACTGCCGACCAGCTTACCAATAAACGCGTGCATGGTGTATTAGACCGTGGCGACCACGCTGAAATTGCTACTTATATCGAGAAAGCGCTCGATAACGACTTTATCGGAAATGTAATTGACGTTTGTCCGGTAGGCGCTTTAACCGATAAAACCTTCCGCTTCAAAAACCGCGTATGGTTCCTGAAACCGGAAGATGCACACCGGGATTGCCCCAAGTGTTCTGGTAAAGTAACATTGTGGTACCGGGGTGATGAAGTATTCCGTGTTACCGGCCGTAAAGACGAGTGGGGCGAACTGCACGACTGGATCTGTAACGACTGCCGTTTCGAGAAAAAGAAAACAAGCGACTGGGTGATCGATGGCCCAACCAAAGTAAGCCGTCATTCGGTGATCAGTGCCAACCACTACGTTGATACTGTGAAACCACATGAAGCCTTACCCGAAGTAATGGGTGGCCGTAACCCGCGTTTGCTGATGGATATTCATGATGTGAGTGAAGTGAACAAGCCGAATATCGATCTGTCGAAGATACCGGGCCCGGCGCATTCGAACGACTTTAAGAAGAAGGATTAGAACACAAAGTTGACTACATAAAATAATAAAATGCATTCTGCTTTATTAGCTATTGACTTGTTTTTAGTGATTGAGAAGCTGGTACTCATCATAGCCATTGTTTCCATTTCATTGGTAATAGCCATGTATGAAACATATGCCGAACGTAAAGTAGCTGCTTTTATCCAGGACCGAAAAGGCCCTAACCGTGCCGGACCGTTTGGTATTTTACAACCACTGGCCGACGGGTTAAAGCTGTTCATGAAAGAGGAGATCATTCCTAACACGTCAAACCGTTTGCTGTTCATTTTAGGTCCCTGTCTGGCAATGATGGCCGCCATGATGACATCGGCTGTTATTCCCTGGGGTGGCACACTGAATGTATTTGGCCGACCTGTAACCCTGCAGATCGCAGATATCAATATTGGCATCCTGTACGTGTTTGGTGTAGTGAGCATGGGTGTATATGGTATCATGATCGGAGGCTGGGCTTCCAACAACAAGTTCTCGCTGATGGCTGCATTACGCGGCGCCTCACAGGTGATCAGTTATGAATTGCCCATGGGCCTGTCGCTGATTGCCCTGCTGATGTTGACCGGTTCTTTAAAAATGAGTGAGATCGTTGCCCAACAGATGGATGGCTGGTGGAATATCATTTACCAACCGCTGGGCTTCTTTATATTCCTGGTATGTGCGTTTGCAGAATGTAACCGTACCCCATTCGACTTACCTGAAGCGGAGAACGAATTGAACTTTGGATACCACCAGGAGTACTCTTCCATGAAACTGGGTTTTTACCTGTTTGCTGAATACATCAATATGTTTATCAGCAGTGTGGTAATGGCAACCCTGTTCTTTGGCGGGTATGATGTTCCTTTCTTTAACGATGCCGCCCACGCTGACTGGGGCAATTGGCTCGTAGCTTTACAGGGAGCCGTGTTATTGATAAAAGTATGTTTCTTCATATTCCTGTTTATGTGGGTGCGCTGGACCATCCCGCGCTTCCGTTACGACCAGTTGATGAATTTGGGCTGGAAGGGTTTGATTCCTTTGAGTCTTTTCAACATGGTGGTTACCGCTGCTTTTGTATTGTGGAAAAGCAACGGCTATAAGTTTTAAGGGCCGGATTTAATTGGAGTATTGAAGGGAGAAAAATACTTTTGCGGCTAAATGAGATTTGTGATGTTGACTTCGTGTATAAAACTCTAAGGCCTCCCCCGACCCCCTCCAGTGGAGGGGGAGATGAATGTCAGGAATTTTGTGATTTGAAATTTGAGATTTTGATTTAACTAGTTAATAATGCAAGCATTAACAAACAGAGCCAAAGCAGTTGACCGGAAGCCGCTGTCGCTGGTAGAGAAACTCTACGTAGTGAACATTGCCAAGGGCATGATGATCACTTTGGGCCACTTCTTTAAAAAGAAAGCAACCATCAGTTATCCTGAGGAGAAACGTCCGTTTAGCCCGGTATTTCGTGGGTTGCACATCCTGAACCGCGATGAAGAAGGTCGCGAGCGTTGCACCGCCTGTGGTTTGTGTGCATTGGCCTGTCCGGCTGAAGCCATTACCATGGAAGCTGCAGAACGTTTACCAGGAGAAGAGAACCTGTATCGGGAAGAGAAATATGCTGCCAAATACGAGATCAACATGCTGCGGTGTATTTTCTGTGGTTTGTGTGAAGAAGCCTGTCCGAAAGACGCTGTGTATTTAAGTGAAACCTTTGCGCCTTCGAATTATCAGCGTAAAGGGTTTATATATGGCAAGCAGGATCTTTTGATCCCCAGTCCAAAAGAAAATCCCGGTGAATACCAGAAAGCGATAGGTAACCGGAAAGCAAACTAAGAACAGCCCAAACAACAGAACAAAGCTGCAATGGATATATCACAAATATTATTTTATGCTTTAAGTGCGCTGGCTCTAGGTAGCGCCATTATGGTGGTGATCAGTCGTAACCCGGTACACAGCGTATTGTGGCTCATCATTACCTTCTTTGCCATTTCAGGCCATTATATTTTAATGAATGCCCAGTTTCTGGGTATCGTAAACCTGATCGTGTATGCAGGTGCCATCATGGTACTGTTCCTGTTCGTGATCATGTTAATGAACCTGAATGCAGAAACCGAACCACAAAAGAACAAATGGCTAAAGCTGGCCGGTGTGGTAGCAGGCGGATGTTTGCTGCTGGTAATGGTTGCAGCCTTAAAACAGGCTGAAGTAAAAGGTCAGGTAGCTATGCTGGGAACCGGTGACATTGGTTTGATCAAGAACCTGGGTCAGGCCCTGTTCACTGATTATGTTGTACCTTTTGAGATCAGCAGCGTCCTGTTTTTAAGTGCAATGGTGGGAGCTGTAGTTATTGGTAAGAAGTAATTTAATAAAAGAGATTTATGTTAATTGAAAGATATATCTACCTGGCTATTGCCCTTTTTTGTATCGGCATTGTAGGGGTACTTGCCCGCCGGAATGCCATCATCATTTTCATGTGCATTGAGCTGATGCTGAATGCTGTGAACCTGTTGCTGGTTGCATTTTCAAAAATGCATTATGCGGTAGGGGTGGCCAAAAACGCTACAGCCGGTATCGACGGTCAGTTATTCGTATTCTTTATTATGGTAGTGGCGGCAGCGGAAGTAAGCGTGGGCCTGGCCATTATTGTGATGATGTATCGCAATACACACTCGGTAGATGTTAATTTTTTAAACAGGTTAAAACACTAAAACGCTTAACGCGCAACGCCGCGTGTAGCGTTCAGCTTAAACTGTATGAACAACGTGTTACACTTAGTTTGGTTGGTTCCCTTTTTTCCACTGGTAGGTTTTCTGATCACGGGTTTACTCAGAAAACAACTCTCCAAACCGTTAACCACTATTATTGGAAGCGGTATGGTATTGGCCTCGTTTATTGTGAGTGTGCTGCTTTTTACCGAGGTAAAAAACGGGAACACCTATGTAGCCAACCTGTTTGATTTTATCAGCTACGGTACTTTATCAATTCCCTTCGCATTTCAAATAGACCAGCTCTCGTCGCTCTTTTTGCTGATCATTACCGGTATAGGATTCCTGATACATTTGTATTCGTCATCCTATATGCATGAAGAGAACAATGAGCACTTCGGCCGGTTCTTCTCTTACCTGAACCTGTTCGTGTTCTCCATGTTGCTGCTCGTTCTGGGCGCCAACTATGTGATCATGTTCATTGGCTGGGAAGGTGTTGGTTTGTGTTCTTATCTGCTCATTGGTTACTGGTTCAAGAACATTGAATATGGTAATGCGGCCAAAAAGGCCTTTATCATGAACCGGATCGGTGACCTTGGTTTTTTGATCGCCATCTTCTGGCTGATTGCTAAACTGGGCACTGTGACATATACTACACACGACGGTGGTGGAGTGTTTGATCTGTATCAAAAATTAACAAGAACTGATGTTATCGGTATTACCATGCTGCTGTTTGTAGGGGCTACCGGTAAAAGTGCACAGATCCCTTTATATACCTGGCTGCCTGATGCGATGGCGGGTCCAACCCCGGTTTCGGCGTTGATCCACGCCGCTACGATGGTAACAGCCGGTATTTATATGATTGCGCGCAGCAACATTTTATATACCATGGCGCCAGAAACCCAAAGTGTGGTGGCTGCTATTGGTTTGGCAACAGCCTTGTTTGCGGCTACCATCGCCATCAAACAAAACGATATTAAAAAAGTACTGGCTTATAGTACGGTGAGCCAGTTAGGTTATATGTTCCTGGGTTTGGGTGTGGGCGCTTATACCGGCGCGGTGTTCCATGTAATGACGCACGCCTTCTTTAAAGCCCTGTTGTTCCTGGGTGCGGGTTCTGTAATTCATGCCATGCACCATGAGCAGGACATTCGTAAAATGGGTGGTTTGGCAAAGAAACTGCCTATCACACACATCACCTTCCTGATCGGTTGTATTGCCATTGCCGGTATTCCTCCGTTCAGTGGTTTCTTCTCGAAAGATGAAATATTAGCATTCGCATACGCCAAAGATCCCCTGTATTATTACCTGGGTGTTGCCGGCGCAGCTATGACTGCTTTTTATATGTTCCGTTTATATGCTACTACGTTCCGGGGTACATTCCGTGGAACAGAAGAGCAAAAACATCACCTGCATGAAAGTCCTGCTGCCATGACCATTCCTTTGATCGTGCTGGCAATTCTGGCTGCAGTAGGTGGGTTGATCGGTATTCCTGAATCGTTGGTGCCGGATGCACACAAACTGGAACATTTCCTGGAACCGATCTTTGCGAAATCGAATGAGATCAAAATGGCCGCGCTGCCTGAGCATCATACTGAGATCAACCTGATGGTTATTTCTGTAGCGCTGGCATTGGCGATGATCATCTTTGCATGGGTTAGATACAGCAAAAAGCCTGAACTCAATGAGCCTGCAGGTTTTGGAAAAGTACTGGCCGACAAATGGTACATCGACGAATTATACAATTATGCAGTTGTAAAACCATTGCAATGGCTGGCCCGGTTCATGAACAGCTTCTTTGAGAAAAAAGTGGTGGATGGCATTGTAAATGGCGTTGGCCGTATGGTGACTTACACCAGCCGCCAGGTTCGCCTGTTGCAAAGTGGTTTGGTGGGCAATTATGTGTTGTTGATGGTGCTGAGCATGCTGGCCCTGTTTGTAGTGAAATTCTTTATTAAGAAATAAGAAGTTAGCAAGTAGAGATAAAATCCATAAATCAGAAATCAAGAAATTATAATGGTACCTGTATTGCTGATAGTTATTCCGTTGGTGAGTGGTTTGCTTGGATTCCTGATAAAACAGGAAAAGAACGCAAAAGTATGGTCATTGTTAACATCCATTATTACCATGGTTGTTTCCATACTGGGCATTGCTGTGTTACACAAACCTGAATACCTGCAAGCCGATGTGGCATGGTTACCCGATCTGGGCAGCCGGTTCTCACTTACCATGGATGGTATGAGCAAGATGTTGTGTTTGTTAACCGGTTTGGCTTATCCCGGTATTTTCATCGCAACCTGGAACTCTACTTACAAAAATGGTTATCAGTTTTACGCCCTGATGCTGTTGATGCAAACCGGTTTAATGGGTGTGTTTGTAGCTTCTGATGCTTTATTATTCTACTTCTTCTGGGAACTGGCCCTTATACCTGCTTACTTCCTGTGTTCTATCTGGGGTGGCGAAAGAAGAGTGGCGGTTACCTTCAAATTCTTTATTTACACGTTTGTAGGCTCTTTGCTGATGTTGGTGGCAATCATCTGGGTATACTTTCATACCCCTGATCACTCATTTGCCATGAGCTCCTTTTACAAAGTGAACCTGCCCGGCAGCACCCAGGGCTGGTTATTCTGGCTGTTCTTCCTGGCTTTTGCCATCAAAATACCTTTGTTCCCCTTCCATACCTGGCAGCCAGATACCTATGAGCAATCGCCCACAGCGGTTACTATGGTATTGAGCGGCATCATGGTTAAGATGGGGGTTTTTGGCATTCTGCGCTGGTTAGCTCCTGTAGTTCCCGTTGGTTTGTGGGGCTATGGTGATCCCGCCGCTTCTATGTGTGTGATCGGGATGATCTATGGTTCTATTGTAGCCATGCAGCAGGATGACCTGAAACGTTTTGTAGCCTATTCTTCCATTGCCCACATGGGTTTGATGGGACTGGCCATATTTGTTACCTCTTCAATTGGTATCCAGGGTGTAATGATCCAAATGTTCGCCCATGGTATCAATATCATCGGACTGTGGATTGTGGTAGAACTGATCGAGCGTCAGTTCCACACCCGTAAAATGTCTGAACTGGGTGGGCTGGCACAAAAGGCGCCCTCGCTGGCCATTATGCTGGTGGTGGTATCGCTGGCTAATGTGGCCCTGCCGCTTACCAATGCCTTTATTGGTGAGTTCATGATGTTCAATGGTGTGTTCGGATCAAAAGCCTCTAACTATCATTATATCTTTATGGTAGTGGGTGGTCTCAGCATCATTCTGTCGGCCGTATATACTTTAAATATGTTACAGAAAGTATTGTTTGGCAACACCAGTCCATTAACTGCAAATGCTCTTGATTTAAAGATCAATGAGAAATTTGTGCTGGCTGTGCTGCTGATCGGCATTGTAGTAATGGGTGTTTATCCCAAGCCTATGATTGAAGCAACAAGGCATGCGGTAGATGCCATTTACTCAAAAATGTTTGTCAAATTACCATAAGCGAACGTATAGAATTGATTTATGAATGCAATTGTAATTTCTGCTGTTCTTGGTGTAGTGATGATGTTTTGTGGCGTGTTTACGAATAGTAAACCCGCTGTGCGCACCGTAGCTATTATTGGCCTGCTGGCTTTGGTAATAGTGAATGTGCTCGACATGGGCGGATACCACTTTTTTAATGTGAATGTGAAGGGCATGCTGTCCTTCGACATCTTTGGCCTGCTGTTCAATACCATTGCCTTTGGCAGCACCTGGATCTATTTTCTGCTTAGCGGCAGGGATATGGAGCGCGTGGGCGTGAACCTGGCAGAATACTTTGCATTGATATTTTTCGTGCTGTGTGGTATTGCCATCGTATCTTCCTTCACCTCCCTGTTGATGCTGTTCCTGGGTATCGAGATCATTTCTATTCCTTTATACATTTTAACCGGTAGCGATAAACGTAACCTGAAAAGTAATGAGGCTGCGCTGAAATACTTTTTGATGGGTTCTTTTTCAACCGGTATTATGCTTATGGGCATTACCTTGCTGTATGGCGTAAAAGGCAGTTTTAATATCGATGTGATCCGTATGGGCACAACGAATTTAACACCTATGCTGGCAGCTGGTTTGTTATTGCTGTTGTTCTCCATGTCGTTCAAGGTATCGGCTGCGCCGTTCCACTTCTGGACGCCCGATGCATACGATGGTTCCCCCACTGTATTCACTTCCTTTATGGCAACCATTGTAAAGGTGGCTGGCTTTATTGCCTTCATCCGGTTGTTTGAAGGTTGTTTTGGCGATGTACAAAAACAATGGCAATTGCTGGTGGCTATTATCGCAGCGGCTACGTTGTTCATAGGAAACATCACCGCAGTGTTCCAACAGAGCGTAAAAAGAATGCTGTCTTATTCAAGTATTGCCCAGGCCGGCTTTATGCTGTTTGCCCTGGTTGCCATGAATGATATGGCCAAAGACGGGATGATCTTTTATGCAGCTGCATACAGCCTCGCTACCATTGGCATCTTCGCCATCCTGTTGAAGATGAAAGATTATACGTTCGAAGGCTTTAACGGACTGGCCAAACGCCAACCGGTTCTGGCTGCTACCAACACCATCTTCCTGTTATCGCTGGCTGGTATACCGGCTACGGCTGGTTTCTGGGCCAAATTCTATATGTTATCGGCCGCCATCAACAATGGAAATGTGATGTGGCTGGTTATTATAGGGGTGTTGTGTGCCGCTATCAGTGCCTATTATTATTTCCGCGTTATACAAGCCATGTATTTTAAAGAGGGAGAAGCAGAACCCCAGGAAGTTGAAACCACTTCCGGTTTCAAAGGCCTGCTGATTGCCATTGCAGCTGTAGTGGTAATTCTGGGTATTTTCCCGCACTGGCTGCTCGATCAATTGCATAATTTATTTTATCTGTAAGCGATCCGAAAGACCATTCATCACAGATCTGTTTACTGCCCCGTAATATTTACTATATTAGGCACACTAATTTAGTATGACACTTCGCGATACACTTTCGCTGTCTTTTCGTACGGTACGCAGCAACAGATTACGTACGGGTATTACAGTGGCTATCATAGCCCTGGGTATCACCGCGCTTATTGGCATCAATACCGCTATTGTTGCTATTAAACAGAAATTTTTGGAGAGTTTTTCTTCCATGGGGGCTACCGGGTTTACCATCCGGTACCAGGAACCACGCCGGGGTTTTCACAATGACGAAGTGAAGAAAGAAAAGCGTGGGGCGAAAAAGGAGAAGAAATCGAACATGGGTAAACCCATTACCGTGCGCCAGGTAGAGGCATTTAAAACAGCCTATACTTTTCCGGCACAGATAAGCGCCAACATTATGGGTAACCGTAGTGCCATTGTTGCTTATCAAAACCAGAAAACCAACCCCAATGTATGGTTAGTGGGCGGTGATGAAAATTATGCCAGTTTAAATGGATTTGCTGTTTTATATGGCCGCGATATGAACTCGTTAGATGTTGAAACCGGTCGTAATGTGTGCGTAATAGGAAAGGATATTGCTACCCGTTTTTTTGGCGAGAATGTGGAACGGCCGGTTGACAAGGTCATTCGGGTGGATAATATTCCCTTTCGCATTATCGGTGTTTTAAAACCAAAGGGCTCTACTTTTGGCCGCAGTCTCGATAACCTCGTTATTATCTCCTACACCAGCGTGCGCCGGTACTTCAATAGTAATCCCAATGCATCTTTCAATATTCAGGTAAAGGTCCCGGACATAAAAATGATGGATGGCGCTATTGGGGAAGCTACCAGTGCTTTCCGTCCTATTCGTCAACTAACGGTTACCGAAACGGATAATTTCATGATCGACAAAAGCGACAGCTTTGCCGAAATGCTGATCCGTAACCTGAGTTTTGTTACCATAGCGGCCTTGCTGATAGGAGTGATCACCCTGGTTGGTGCTGCTATTGGCTTAATGAATATTATGCTGGTAGCCGTAACCGAACGCACCAAGGAAATTGGGCTGGTAAAGGCCATTGGGGGAAAAAGAAAAAATATCCGGTACCAGTTCCTCTATGAATCCATCATCATCAGTTTGCTGGGCGCGGCCTTTGGAATTATACTGGGGATTATATTGGGAAATATAGTGGGTATATTATTAAGCACCAGTTTTGTGGTGCCCTGGGACTGGGTGTTTACCGGTGTAATCATTTGTTCGCTGGTGGGTTTGCTGGCCGGATTATATCCCGCCATAAAAGCCGGTAAGTTGAATCCGATAGAGGCGCTGCGGTATGAATAAGGCAGCGGGCAGAAGGCAAAAATCTTCGTTGCGGCAACAAAGAACTTAGAACTCAATAACAAATAAAAAAGCCCTCCCCGATTTATCGGGAGGGCTTTTTTATTAATTCGGAACTATTTATCTCGGATTCAATACCCGGTCGATACGTTCGTTCAGGTCCTGTAAATGATACCTGCTCAGTTTATCGCCATAGGTAGCTGCGGCTGCAGCGATCTGGGCTTTCAGGGCCCGCAGTTCGCCACGGGCAACAGAACTGATATCGGTTTTCTTTACATCAACAGAGGGGCCGCCAAAAGAAATGGTGATTCCTCCACCGCCGGCAGGCGCAGCAGCGGTAAATGCCGCCAGGTTGCTCATTCTTTCTACAAAAGACTTTTGCAGGTTACGGCGGAAATTATCGAGAGGCGCGTGGGTAGTCAGTTCGCTGAAGATACCTTTCTTCAGGTCATCTATAAACTCATCGATGCGGTAAGCATTGGCATCGCGGGTGGTTTCTGTAATGAGGCGTTGTAAACGATTGGTGTTTAACAGAGCGCCTAACCAGGTATCCTGCAGACCGCTCACTTTGTCTTCAACCGGTGAGGTTACTTTATCCATAATGGATTTGTTCAGCAACCAGGTAGGAGTGGTAAACAGGTTCTTTTGCAGGAAAGACATGGCTTCTTTTTGCAGAGCCTTGGGCACTACAGTATATACAGGTCCATCCTGATCGGTTGTTTTTAAATCGGTATAAGAACCACCGATATAGGTAACGGCGTGGCCCATATATCGGCTAAAAGTGGTATACACTTCATCATACACCTGGTCCAGGCTCTTGAAATCTTCTCCCTTTTCATTGAGCCATTTGGGCAATTGGGGAAGGATCCATTTCAGGTTTTTGATACCATATTCATTTGCCTTCATGGCATTGTCGCCAAGGCTTTCGGTTTGGGCGCGGGGATCAACACCATCGGAATGAATAAAACGTAACCGGGGATTGTTATAACGGCTTTTTACCCAGTCGTTCAAAATGTCTTTTTCTTCATCGTCCGTTTTGCCAGGCAATAATTTGTAACCCCATTCAATTGACCACAGGTCGTAATCGCCAATGCGGGGATACATACCGGCAGAACCGATTTTATCTTCAGGTTGCGCCACATAGTTAAAACGGGCATAATCCATAATAGAAGAAGTGTGACCATGCTCTTCCACCCAGGCTTTATCGCGCAGTTTTTCAACCGGCGTGGCGGAAGAAGCGCCCATGTTATGGGGTAAACCAAGGGTATGGCCTACCTCGTGCGATGATACAAAGCGAATGAGATCGCCCATGAGTGAATCATTGAAATGTGCTGTGCGGGCGCGTGGGTCGCTTGGTGAAGCCTGGATCAGGTACCAGTTGTGCAACAAGGCCATTACATTATGATACCAGTTGATATGAGATTCCAGTATTTCACCACTGCGGGGATCGTGCACGTGCGGGCCCATGGCGTTAGGAATATCAGAGGGTTTGTATACAACGGCAGAATACCGGGCGTCTTCCAGGCTCCAGGTGCTGTCTTCCTCGTGGGTAGGGGCCCTGCGGGCAATGATGGCGTTTTTAAAACCGGCCTTTTCAAAAGCCTTTTGCCAGTCGTTAACCCCGGCGATCAGGTAAGGGACCCATTTTTCGGGTGTATTGGGATCGATATAATAGATGATCGGTTTTTTAGGTTCAACCAGTTCACCGCGTTTATATTTTTCCATGTCTTCCTCTTTGGGTTCAAGGCGCCAGCGGGTAATCAGGCTGATGTCTTTAACACCTTGTGGATCGGCATCGAAATCGGTGTACTCGGTAGTGAAATAAGCTACGCGGTCGTCGTAAGTACGGGCATGCATGGGAACTTTGGGCAACAGCACCAGGGAGCTGTTCAATTCAAAAGTTGCATTGCCGGCGGGACCTGCCGATGCACCGGGGAAGGGACCGGGTGCAGGCATTCTGCCATAGGTTTTTACCGTTTTTATTTCGGTATTGATGGGGAAGGTCTTGATATCGGCGATATAAGATTTATCGGGCTGCGGGCCACCGATACGCAGGGCCTGTTTAAAATAAGAAGCAAAGAACAGGATATCGTTGTCGCTATTAATAAAATCTGTTATATCAATCACGATGCCGGTACTGTCTTTTGAAAAAGCTTTGATATCGAATGAAGCGGCAATGGGTTGAATATTGCTGTTCATTACCGATTTATACATGGGTTTGGTAGAATCCTTGGCATAAACCGAGTAGGAGATATTGCGCATGAACAGGCGGTTATTGGGGCCTTTATCGAAACGGATCACATTTTCATTGATCTCGTCACCGGCATAGCCAAAAAAGCCGGCGCGGGTATTGGTGGGCGCTTTGGAAATGCGGTTCACTACCAGTACATCTCTGCCCAGTAAGGAATCGCCCATTTCGAAATACCATTTATCTTCTATTTTATGTACCGTAAAGAGCCCTTTGCGGGTTATTGCCTTATCGGTTATGATTTCTTTGTAGGGTTTGGGGCCGTTTTGCGGTGGTCGGGGAGCTACGGGAGCTGGTTTTTTAGCAGTATCTGCCTGGGCTGCCGGGGTACTGCCTTTTTTTTGTGCATAGGTCAGTGCACTACAACAGGCCAGTAAAACCAGCATTGAAAATCTCTTTTTCATCATTAATAGTAATTGTTTTTTGGGGAGCCAGTAGAACAGGGGGTACAAAGTTTTGCTATTGCGCATTATGGAAAACCGTATTATCCTATTCTTCTGAATGATTAGAGCATTAAAAAAATTTTAATGGATGAAGGTAGGGAAAACAACATGTGTGCAGACGAGGGTGGCTTACCGCTGATCAAAAAAGTATTATATGGTGTTCTTATAGACAATGAGAAAATACGGCCAATCACAGAGGTGGGTGGTTTATAGTTACTGTTCATTGATTAACAGGCTTGTTTTGTTTCTAATTATGACATATATTGTTGCCGTTCTATTCAACCAAATCGCCTGTTTTTTAGGCGATCAGTTAAGAAATTTCTTAACTTGTGAACCTTATCAAAATTTTTCTTGATCAATTTGATTAAGTGAAATGACTTTTTCCTTAGAATTGTGAGCCCATTTAGAATCTACTGATAGCTTAAAATTTATAAAACACTAAAAAAACACAATCATGGCTGAAACAAGACCCGTTGCGACTGCAACCGCAGCGAAGAGTAGTACATCTGTTCAACCTAAGAAGAAATCCAATGCCATTTCATGGTTAGCCCCCGTTGTTTGTATTGTTGCCGGTTATATTATCTGGCGTTTTATCCTTGGCGACAAAAGTAATTTTACTAATCCCGATCTTTCTGGCGGTTTTTGGCCCAAACATAAAGGTCCTAAAGGTGGTTTGGTGAGAATGTATGATGGTGGAATTATTGTGCCTCTTCTGCTTGCAACCTTTTTAACTGTTATTACTTTCGTTATCGAGCGTTTGATGACTATCACAAAAGCTACCGGTACTGGTAACATTGCGGAATTCATCCGTAAAGTACAGTATCACCTGGCTAACAAGAATGTTGATCAGGCTATTTCTGAGTGCGACCGTCAACGCGGAAGTGTTGGTAATGTAATGAAAGCAGGTCTGCGCAAGTACAAAGAAATGATCTCTAATACTGAATTGGATACTGAGCAAAAAGTATTAGCAATTCAAAAAGAGGTTGAAGAAGCTACCGCTCTGGAGCTGCCTATGCTCGAAAAGAACCTGGTGTTCCTGTCAACTATCGCTTCGGTAGCAACCCTGTTGGGTCTGTTAGGAACGGTATTGGGTATGATCACTTCATTTGCTGCCATGGGTTCTGAAGGTGGTGGCGGTGCTGCTGCTGAACTGTCAAAAGGTATCTCTGAAGCGTTGTATAATACCGCTCTGGGTATCGGTACTTCAGCTATCTCTATCATCATGTATAACATCTTTACTACTAAGATCGATCAAATTACATATGGTATCGATGAGTCTGGTTTCACGCTGACCCAAAGTTTCGCATCTCTGTACAAATAAGCGGACCCCAGGTTGGGGAATTTACGTTTTTTTGAAAATTACAGATAGATGTGATATGGAAATTGGAGCATAGTGAATCTTATACCAGAATCAGAAATTTTTAAATTATGCCAAAAGTAAAAGTGCCGCGCAAGAGTACCTCTGTTGACATGACAGCGATGTGTGATGTGGCATTCCTGTTACTTTCTTTCTTCATCCTCACCACCAAGTTCAAATCTGACGATACAGTGGCCGTTGTAACCCCTAAATCGGTTTCAACCAAAGCTGCCGCAGACAAGAACGTTGTGATGGTTACTATGGACAAAGACGGAAAGGCCTATTTTTCAGTGGGCGACAATAACGTTGCTGAAAAGCAGGATATCATTGATATGATAGACCAGGGAAAAAACCTTGGGTTAACTGCCCAGGAAAAAGCTGCATTTGCAAGAAGTGGCTCAATTGTAGGGGTTCCTTTCTCAATGTTGAAGTCGTACCTGGATTTGAATGCCGATCAGGTTAAAAACTTTAAAGCTCCCGGTATTCCGCTGGATACGGCTGACAACCAATTGACTGTATGGATGAATGCAGCTACCCGTTCCTTCACAGGTAATACAATGACCTTGTTGGTAAAAGGGGATAACAATGCGAAATATCCTACATTCAAAGGGGTGATCGATGCATTTAAAAGAAATGAGATATTTAAGTTCTCGATGGTGACAGATCCCGAGGGTGTTCCGGAAGGTACTGCCCTGGCAGCTAAAAGAGCCACCGGTGCCAAAGAGGATTAATATAAGCGAATTAAATTCTTAACTTAAAAAAAAGTGCGACATGGCAGAAATGGATACCTCCGGTGGGGGGAAACATAAAAAAGGGCCAGGCGTAAAGAAAGGGAAAAAACTTTCTACACGTATTGACCTTACGCCAATGGTGGATTTGGGATTCCTGCTGATTACCTTCTTCATCTTCACCACTACCATGAGCCAGCCCACTGCAATGAAGCTTTTCCTGCCTAAAGACACGGAGAAGCCCGAAGAGCAGAATAAGATAAAAGCGTCAGGCGCTTTGACCATTATGCTGGGTAAAGGTGATGGAGTGTATTATTATGAAGGGGAGTTATTACCAGATGGTTCCAACTTCAAAGGAAGCAACTTTAAAGATATCCGCAGGGAGATCATCGATAAAAAGAAGTCAACTAATCCACAGGATTTTGTAGTGGTTATTAAACCCGGCCCCGAGGCTACCTACAAAAATACCGTAGACATACTTGATGAAATGACCATCAATGATGTTAAACGGTATGCGATGGTTGATATCTTTGATCAGGAAATTCAACTGATGAAAGCAACTGAAGCAAGTCAGGGAATTAAATAAAGTTGCTTTATGGAAATTTCCATTCAATGCATCTAATTAAAAAGATTTTTTAATCATGGAAGTCAATAAAATATTAAGCGCTGATGTTCTTGACATCATCTTCGAGGGCCGGAATAAGGAATACGGTGCTTATGATCTGCGCAAAACCTATAATAAGCGGTTGATCACATCGCTTCTTGTAGTTGGTGCACTTTGTCTTCTGCTGTTTATCGGGTACCTGGTATCCGCTTTACTGGAGGATAAAGAAAGCGCCAAGAAAGTGGTGGTGCAGGATGTGCAGCTCGAAGAAATAAAACAAGAGGAGAAAAAAGAGGAGCCGCCACCGCCGCCGCCCCCAAAACCACCAGATCCACCAAAAGTGGAAATGGCCAAATTCACACCTCCTAAAATCGTAAAAGATGAAGAGGTAAAAGAAGAGGAGAAACCACCAGAAGTTGAAAAACTGGAAGATACCAAGATTGGTACAATGAACCAGGAAGGTCAGAAAGACGAAGGTATTGTGGCTCCTCCCGTTGAAGACGGTGGAAAGGGAGTTGTTGAAGCACCCAAAAAAGACGATGAAGACTGGGATAAAACCTTTACGAAGGTGGAAATCGAGTCGGAGTACCCAGGTGGAGCCGCCGCATGGCAGCGTTACCTGAACAGGAACCTCCGCTATCCCCAGGAAGCTATCGATAACGAAGTACAAGGTGCTGTAGTTGTACAGTTCATTGTGGACAAAGAAGGTAATGTGAGTGATGTTGAAGCCATCAGCGGACCGCAGGAATTGCGTGCAGAAGCTGTTCGGGTTATCAAAAAGAGTGGTAAATGGACACCAGCTGTACAAAACGGTCGCCAGGTTAAATCGTACAAGAAGCAACCGATCGTGTTCCGTCTCGAATCAGAAGGATAATACCGTAGAATATAAAGAAATTAAATCCTCCCCACTTGCTGGGGAGGATTTTTTGTTTTATCAGGTTACTGAAAGGCGAATAAGCAAATGGGCTAAATGTTTTGTCTCTCACTATCGCCGCACACAGGCAGGTATTTACTTCATAATTTACAAAGCATCTTATTCAACGATTGTGGAAATGGTTAGGCTATGCATCTAAGTAATAAAGTATAGCCATGGAAAGTTCAACAATTCTAACGGCAGATGTACTCGATATTATTTTCGAGGGGCGTAACAAAGAATATGGCGCCTATGATCTGCGACGCACCTATGGCCGGCGTTTAACTATGTCCATCACTGTTATGTCGTCGGTAGTTCTTTTATTGGGCATTGGGTTTGCCTTTGCAGGTGAGAAAAAACAACAATTTGCAGAAGTGATCATTCCGCCAGACGTGGAATTACAAAAGGTGCCGGATGAAAAACCTGTTGAGCCGCCACCACCGCCGCCGCCCAAACAGCCGGAAGTAAAAGTGGAAATGAAACAGTTCACTCCGCCCAAAATTACCCGCGATGAAGATGTGAAAGAAGAGGAGAAACCACCTGAAATGAAAGAACTCGAAGAGGCCAGGATCGCTACATTCAACCAGGAAGGGGAAAAAGAAGCCGACATTATAGCCCCGCCAGGTGACGATCATGGAAGAGATGTAGTGGTAGCCCCAACGAAAGAAGAAGAAGACTGGAACAAAGTATTTACCAAAGTAGAAATGGAGTCGGAGTATCCGGGCGGTATGTCGGCCTGGGCACGTTACCTGAACAGGAACCTTCGCTTTTCACAGGAGGCGTTGGATAACGGGGTACAAGGTACAGTGATCGTACAGTTCATTGTAGACAAAGACGGAAACGTAAGTGATGTGGAGGCCGTTAGCGGACCACCGGAACATCGGGCAGAAGCAGTTCGCGTAATTAAGAAGAGTGGTAAATGGACACCAGCCATTCAAAATGGCCGCCAGGTTAAATCGTACAAAAAACAACCAATCGTATTCCGTCTTGAGACGGAAGGGTAAGATTCCAAATGGGTTATGTAATCCTCCCGGCGAGCCGGGAGGATTTTTTATTTCAGCTAATGTCAGTACATAAATTATATTATGGAATAAATTAGGCTATGCATCTTAGTAATAAAGAATAGCCATGGAAAGTTCAACCATTCTAACAGCAGATGTTCTCGACATTTTATTCGATGGACGTAACAAGGATTATGGCGCCTACGATCTGCGACGCACCTATGGTAAACGATTGACAGTGTCCATTACTGTTATGTTGTCTGCAACCTGCATGTGTTTTATCGGTTTTGCCTTTGCGGGTAAAAAGGAAGCAACAGATCCAACCTTCATTACAAAAGACGTTGTGCTGGAATCTGTAAAAACACCGGAGAAACCAGTGGAATTACCTCCGCCGCCCATGAAGCCACCAGCCGCTCCCGCGCCAGTGAAGATGATCAGGTCTACGACCCCTGTTCTGGTGTCGGATGACAAGATCCCGGAAAGTGAAGTGCCACCTGTTGAAGCGCAGGAGAATGTTAAGATCGGCAATATGAATGTATTGAATGGAGCAGATGATGATGGTACAGTAACTGGCCCCATAGGTGACGGAGTGGCAAAAGGGGTAATTGAAAAGCCTCAAAAAGCTGATGAAGAAGATGATGGGATCAGGCTTAAAGTGGAGATCGAATCCGAATATCCTGGTGGTGTGGCTGCCTGGCAGCGCTTCCTGAAAAAGAACCTGAACTATCCACAGATTGCGATCGATAACGAAGTACAGGGAGCGGTAGTGGTTCAGTTCATTGTTGACAAGGAAGGCAATGTAAGCGATGTGCAGGCGGTGAGCGGTCCGGAAGAATTACGTGCGGAAGCTGTACGGGTAATCAGGAAAAGTGGTAAATGGACGCCAGCCATTCAAAACGGTCATCGGGTAAAATCGTACAAGAAACAGCCTATCGGGTTTCAACTTGCTTCTGAATAAGGCAGTCTGTTTTTCGCTTCGCTCTATAAGGCGGGCCTCAGGTGGGGCCCGTCCCTTTTTTAGGCAGTAGGTTATGGGCGCTGTATCCGGAAACATCCTACTGCCGGCAGCTTACTGCCCATAGCCTTTTAATCGTATTTTTGCACTCTTTTAAAAAAGCACTGTATGCACGGAAAATCGATAGGCTGGGATGATACTATTGTAGCACTGGCAACCGCCCAGGGAATTGGGGCTATTGGCGTTATACGTTTAAGCGGGCGGCAGTCCATTAACATCGTGAACCGGTTGTTCCCGGCAAAGGACCTTACCCAGGCCCCCTCGCATACCCTGCATGTAGGCTATTTAAAGGAGCATGGAAAGGTGCTTGACGAAGTGGTTATATCGCTGTTTAAAGGCCCGAAATCGTACACTGGCGAAGATGTGATAGAAATATCGGGCCACGGTTCTCCCTACGTTTTACAGCAGATAATACAAGCTTGCGTGAACCAGGGCGCCCGGCTGGCCAAACCCGGTGAATACACACAACGTGCCTTTTTAAACGGTAAGCTCGACCTGGCCCAGGCAGAAGCCGTAGCGGACCTTATTGCCAGTAATACGGAGGCCTCCAGAAAAACAGCTCTCCACAACATCCGCGGTGGTTTTTCCGAACACCTGAGTGTACTGCGCGACCGGTTGATCAAATTCTCGGCCCTCATAGAACTGGAGCTCGACTTTTCCCAGGAAGATGTGGAGTTTGCCGATCGCACCCAATTGTATGAGCTTCTGACCGAAGTACAGCAAACAACGCAACAACTGGCTGCCTCCTTTCAGTTGGGCAACGTGATCAAGAATGGCGTAAGCGTAGCGATCATTGGTAAACCCAATGCCGGCAAATCAACCCTGTTGAATGCCCTGCTCAACGAAAACCGGGCCATCGTAAGCGATATTGCCGGGACCACCCGCGATACTATTGAAGAAGTGCTGAACATCGACGGCATCCTGTTCCGCCTTATCGACACAGCCGGTATTCGTGAACATACCCATGATGTAATAGAAAGCATTGGCATGGAAAAAGCCCTGGCCAAAATGCAACAGGCCGATGTAGTGATCTACCTGTTCGATGTAAACGAGGTCTCCTCTGCTGAATTACAATCAACCATTAATGAATTCAACAATAAAAAGCTGAAGTACGTGCTTGTCGGTAATAAAGCCGATGCTTCTTCCGAAGCCGACCTGCGCAATAAATTCAGCTCCATTCCCGGCATCACATTCATCTCCGCGAAAGAAAACCGGCATACCGAGGTGCTGAAAGAAAAGCTGGTTGACTTGGTATTACAGGGCAAAGTCACCACCGATGATACGATCATCACCAATGCGCGTCACTTTCATGCTTTGCAGGAAGTATTACAATCCCTGATCGACATTCGCAATGGGTTGGATAATAACATTCCCAGTGACCTGATTGCCCTGGATATTCGTCGATGCTTACACTATTTGGGAGAGATCACCGGTGAGATTACCACGGAAGATCAGCTGGATTATATCTTTAGCAAATTTTGTATCGGAAAGTAACCGCATATACGTTGAGTGCGGGTTTTACACGATTTCCTCTGATTCTGAAAGGTTTACATTTGCCTTTCATTGCCTTTTTCTGCCTTTAATAGCCTTTTTCTTGTTGTTATGTTGGTTACTACTTAAAAAATATGGGAAATTTATGGTCACTATTGTGTAAAATTGATACGGTATGATACGCAATGATACGGTATGATACGTATGGGAACAGAGAGTCTTGTAATGACTGGCTATTACAGAACTTTGCGCATAAATCATTTATTATCTTCTTTGTTATGCCTTCTATTGAATGAAATCGATTCAGGCTTTTTAAATTTATCGTTTTTTATAAGCATTGAAACTGCCATCCCTAGAGTAAGCAATACAGAAAGCAGTTTATAAAATGAAAAGCTCCATTGACTAAGTGGGCTTTGCCATGGGACAATTTCTTTTGAAAACAAGATTGCCCAAACTCCCATAATAAATTTGCTTACTGTAAGATTAATCTTAGAAACCGAATATCCAGTTTTTATTAAAACGGTTTTATATATTGGACCGGTGACGTAATCTTCTAACATATCAATGTGCTTTTCCCAATTTTCCTGCCATTTCTTACTGCCAAGGTTTACTAAAAACCATGCAGTAGAAAAAATAAAGCCCAAGCATGTCATTAAGAATGGTAGTTCTTGAAAGGTGGCTTTAATTTTATCTGAATTTAGAACGGCTATGTAACCTGCAAATGTAGATGCAATAAATGCCCAAAAATATGTTGCTCTACTCCAGTATTTATCAATTTCAAAATCTCTATTTTTCCAAGCCCTTTCAAGTGCAGCTTCTAATTTTAGTTTCTTGTTATAATCAGTTTGCAGGAACGGCTTATAATATTCTTCTGGAAGAATTTCTTTTATTTCTTGTTTTATTTTCATATGAGTATTATGGAAGAAATGTAATAATAATATCTGTAATGACAAATAGGTATTTGCTTTTTGTTTGTTGCTGCACGAGTTGTTTTATATGATTTTTAGGCAAGTAAAACACAAAGATAAAGCCATGAGTAGTAATATTCGAATCGTAAAAGCCTGTAATTTCTGTAAGAAAGAGTTTATTGCAAAGACAACCGTTACACAATGCTGTTCTGACGATTGCGCAAAACGATTATATAAGCAAAAGAAAAGAGATGAAAAGATTAGCCAGGCTAATTTAAAAACAGAAATTAAACGGAGGCCGAAAGCATTTATAACAGAAGATCAAATTAAGCTGATTAATGTTAAGGCAATACTTACACTTAAAGAAGCTGCGACTCTACTCAATATATCTGAACTAACTATGAGAAGGTGGGTGCTATCCGGTAAAGTAAAGTCTCAAAAGGCCGGTAAAAAACATTTGATACTTAGAGCTTCTCTGCCTGTTAAAGAAATTTAACACTTCAAAACCCAATTAATCAGCTAACAAATCCAGGGATTGCTATCATTGTAAAAAAGTAATATGAAGAAACAAAGGAAGCAAACCCAGACAACACGCGAAATTCCTGAACATGTTCGAGCATGGATTGATAAAATACGTGGGCCTAAATTCGATAAGAAGGCGATAGCCAAAGAAGAAGAGGAACGGAGAAAAAAGTATTTTCAGGAAATTAAGGAACGGTGTGATTTAGCTAATGATTGGCCTCAATACAATGCGGATTCCGAGCAATAGGCTGGGTCATTGCATGTGATTTAAAGATAGGTAAACGCTTTAGCGCAATCATGTTAGCTACTGGCGAAATCTACCTCTATTTCTTTTTTTTATTTTTTAGCTATATAAACTGCCTCTATTAATTGTTCCAGTTGAATATAAAAGTACAATAGCCTATCCCGGCTTTTGCCTTCAGAATAGTTTGGGTGATTAGTAGTGAGAGCAGTTTCTACCATATTCCATAGTTCCTGCCTTACATCTGAAAGGTGAAAATCTAAAAAGAAGTCTTTTATTACTTCTTGCGGATTCTCTTTATCTAAACGGATAGGTTGATTATAAATATCAGGCCGGTTAAGAAAATGATTCATATAATTTTTGCATGCACTATCGCAACAGTTTTTGTTCTGTACAACAAATTGTGTGTATCAATGGCGTGAAAAGCGTTTAAAAAAGGAATTCTTCGATTTTAACTGGTTTACGTGTAGATTCTATGATGTTTTGCGAAATCGGTTTTAAACCGGTTTAATCACGTTTTAAACGCATGTTGTTTAGCGTGGTTATTGAAAGTTAAAATATCATGTAACCCACTAATTATTACAGGAATTGGCGATGGAGCAGCCATACGCTACCTAACGCAATAAAAATCGGGTTTTAATGAATCAATGGATTTCGCATAAAATGGAGGTATTTTCTATTGTAGAAAGTACTGAATACTGGTTTGATCGTGTAAAACCCGCGCCAATAGGGTGAGCTGTTGTTTGATTGAGAAAGTCAGCGGAAGGTTGTAGCAAAATTAGTAACAAATAAAACATTTTGTCATGAAGATTTACTTATTAAAACGCAAAGGCCGGCTTTCTCAAGAAAATGAAAAAAAGGGAAAAAGCAGAAAGATCAGTTTATACTTGGCTTATCATTACGGTGCAGGCCAAAAACGTGAATATGAATTTCTGGATCTGTATTTATACGAAAAACCCAAGAATAGGCTAGAAAAAGATCACAACAAGGATACACTACAGTTAGCTGAAACGATCAAAGCTCAGAAAGTTATTGATGCCCAAACAACAGCCCACGGCTTTGTAAGTAGCGTTAGGTCGAAAGTTGGATTTTTAGCCTACTTTAAAAAATTAACAGAGAAACGTTTTGATTCAGGGGGAAACCATGGAAACTGGCTAAGCACGTACCAGCATTTACATGATTTCCGTGAAGGGAAAGATATTGCGATTGAAAACATTGACGACCGGTTTCTTGAGTCATTCAAAGAGTATCTGTTAACCTGTAAAACACGGAAAGGCAAAGGCTCTGGTAAATTGAATCAGAATTCAGTTTTGTCTTATTTTAATAAGGTGAGGGCTGCGTTGAGAGAAGCCTATCAAGGCCGAATGATTAAAGAGAACCCGGCAACCAGAGTGAAGTCAGTTAAATCAGCGGAAACCCATCGACAATTTTTGACGTTAGAAGAATTACAGCGATTAGCCAGGACAGATTGCGAACTGCCGATTTTAAAAAAGGCTTTTCTTTTCAGTGCATTGACTGGCTTGCGATTCTCGGATGTAAAAGCGCTTCGATGGGAGAATATAAAGCATAGTGAAACTGATGGGTGGTCTTTACAGTTTACCCAAAAGAAAACAAAAGGAGCAGAGATACTACCAGTATCTGAGCAGGCTATTAAGATGTTAGGAGAGAAAGGAAACCCGGAAATAGAAATATTTGACAGCCTTGATTACAGTGCATGGAATAATTTAAAATTGCGGGAGTGGGTTATAGAAGCCGGTATTACAAAGAAGATAACTTTTCATTGCGCCCGGCACAGTTTTGCAACATTGCAGCTTTCTATGAATACCGATATTTATACGGTCTCTAAACTGTTAGGACATAGGCATTTGAAAACAACGGAGATATATGCAAAAGTCATTGATAAGAAAAAGATTGAAGCCGCAAGTAAAATGCCACAATTAATTTAGTAAGCACATCAAAATTTTAATAGTTGTGCAGGTGGGATATCTAGAGCATTTGCTATTGCTTTTAGTGTACTGATAGATATATCCACCTTTCCCTTTTCAATTCTGTATAAAGAATTTAATTCCATATAACAATTGCCTGAAACCTCATGCATAGTGAGGTTCTTTTTTTTTCGTATTGCTCTTAGATTTTCTCCAAATGCTTTTATATAGGTTACATTTCTTAGACGCTGTCGCATAAGCTAAGATATACATTTCTCATGATTCGTCAAATTTGACTAGTTTTTAATTAATCATTTAGCGCAAGGTATGCTGCATTAGTTTTGTTCAGTCATTCCTATTTGAAGTGATGTCTCGCTGGCCAGCAGGCTTATTAATTAAAAATTATTTGATATGGATAAGCAAATTCTAAGCAGTAAAGAAGCTGCTGCATACCTAGACATTAGTATAAATTGTAAAATCCGGCGATGTTGACCACCAATCCGGTGATGCTGACCACCCCTTAGAAGTAAGCCGATTGGGGCAGTTTCTGTAATAATTTAAAGAGCTGGTTTACAAAAATAGGATTCTATTTCTTTCTTAAGGATTCTCCTTTTAATTCTAACCGATGGGCGGCATGTACCATTCTATCCAGTATGGCGTCAGCCACGGTGCTATCACCTATTACTTCATACCATTTAGCTACTGGTAATTGTGAACTGATGATGGTAGCCTTTCGGCCATGCCTGTCTTCAATAATCTCCAATAAGATCATTCTGGCGG
>NZ_FOCZ01000018.1 GCF_900110245.1 Niastella yeongjuensis | reverse complement strand
GAGGGCAGAAGGCAGAGGGCAGAAGGCAGAGGGCAGAGGGCGGAGGGCGGAGGGCAGAAGGCAGAAATGGAAAGGTAACAGGGGAGGTTGATACGTTGACACGTTGATAGGGATCCCCTCCTGGGAGGGGCGGGGGTGGGTTTGTGGGAGTGAGAAGGCATCCGTATGTTTTGACTATCAATTGTTTGCGAAATAGAAACGACTTCAAAAAAGTTATAATTAATTATAAGTCAGGTGTTTATAATGTCATCCATGTGTGATCCATGTGTCAACCATGTGTGTTTCATTGGAGAGGCAACATATTTGACACATGGAGCACACATGGATGAGGCCAGGTTCACGCATCGTTCAGGTGTTGAAAATTAAAAAGTGGGGGTGGGGGTGAACCGGATGGAGACTTGCCGTGTTGATAATATGTATTCGGACCTGGAATGCCGCCCCCGGCTTCGCCTGGACCTGACTGGAAATCGGAAAACTGGCCACGGGAAGAGCCCCAAATCGGGAAATTGGTCCCCTGAAACGGAGGAAAAAGCGGGTTTTTTCTACTTTTTTGGCCTTTCGGGCAAAAATAATTGAGAATTCTTTTGCTCAGTACTTAACAACCCCTACCTTTGCATCCCCATTGGAAAAATTGGGTTTTGCAATATGTCTCAGCGAATCAGAATAAAATTACAGTCTTACGATCACAATCTGGTGGACAAATCTGCCGAGAAAATCGTAAAAACCGTGCGCAGCACAGGTGCTGTGGTAACAGGTCCTATTCCTTTACCTACACGTAAAAAGATATTCACCGTATTGCGTTCACCCCACGTGAATAAGAAAAGTCGTGAGCAGTTCCAGTTGTGCACACACAAGCGGTTATTAGATATTTATACTTCTAGCAGCCGTACAGTAGATGCGCTGAGTAAGTTAGACTTACCCAGTGGTGTTGAAGTAGAGATCAAAGCTTGATAGCATTGTACGAACCCTGTCAGGGTTCTAAAAATCCTGACAGGGTTTTTTCATAAAGTTCTTTCAATCCCATCTGTAAACTTTGTTCATAACGGGACAGATAAAACAGCGCTGGGTGAGCTAATTGGGAGTAGGAGGGTAATTGCCTGAATACGCCTAAACAGATTAGATTAATAACTTTTTAAAATATGAACTAGCCCTTCGAGGTTAGTTTACTACTGGTACTTCCAAAATGATTCAGCGGGTTAAACCCGGAATTATTAAAACGGAAAAGGTCGGTAGCAAACGGAGATTGAAGTTGCTCATGGTTGTGCCTTCCCGATCCCATCGGGAAAGTGTAGTAAGAACTCCTCAGTTCTACAATCATAGACGCAATTGTCTCTTTAACCACGAGGGCACAAACCGAACAACGATGAAAGGAATCATTGGTAAAAAGATCGGGATGACCAGCATCTTCAGTCAGGATGGCAAGCAAACTGCCTGCACCATCATTGAAGCAGGTCCCTGTATTGTGACCCAGGTAAAAACTACCGAAACAGACGGATACAACGCTATCCAGATAGCTTACGGTGACAAGAATGAAAAGCACACTATCGCTGCTGAAAAGAATCACTTCGCTAAGGCCAATACAGCCGCAAAGAAATTTGTTAAAGAATTCCGCAATTATTTTACTGAAAAGAGTTTAGGTGATGCTATCACTGTTGACATTTTCGCTGAAGGCGAAAAAGTTGACGTTGTAGGTACTACCAAGGGTAAAGGTTTTCAGGGTGTTGTTAAACGTCACGGATTTAGTGGTGTGGGCGAACAAAGCCACGGCCAACACGACCGTCAACGTGCTCCGGGTTCAATTGGTAACTCATCGGATGCCTCTCGCGTATTCAAAGGTATGCGTATGGCCGGCCGTATGGGTCAGGACCGCGTGAAAGTAAAGAGCCTGAAGATCCTGAAAGTATTCCCTGACAAGAACTACATCCTGGTTAACGGATCAGTTCCTGGCCACAATGGTGCGATAGTATACATTCAAAAATAATTTTGTTATTGCAGATTTATCCTGACGCAGTTGGGAGGTAATCTTAAATATAAAGTACGATGCAAGTAGATGTTTTAAGTATAAAGGGTGCAAAAACCGGTCGTTCTGTTGATTTAGCCGATGATATCTTCGGAGCAGAGCCGAACAACCACGTGGTTTACCTGGCTGTAAAGCAATATTTAGCTGCACAACGTCAAGGTACGCACAAAGTGAAAACCCGTTTGGAAGTTAAAGGTTCCAGCAAAAAATTGCACCGTCAGAAGGGTACTGGTGGTAGCCGTAAAGGTAACATTCGTAACCCGTTGTTTAAAGGTGGTGGTACCATTTTTGGACCTAAGCCCCGCGATTACGATTTCAAACTGAACCGTAAAGTAAAAGACCTCGCTAAAATCAGCGCGCTGTCTTTTAAAGCGAAAGAAAACGCTATCGTGGTGGTTGAAGACATCAACCTGGCTACTCCTAAAACAAAGCAGTTTGTTGAGATCATGACTGCCCTGAAGATCGACAATAAAAAAGCATTGGTGATTTTACCTGAGTATAACGAGAACCTGCAGAAGAGTGTTCGTAACATTCCAAATGCATTGGGTATTCAGTTCGCTGATATCAATACATACGATATCGTGAATGCCGATGTATTGTTGTTTACTGAAACCACTGCAAAATTGTTCAGTGAAGAAGGTGTAGAAGCGTAATTCATCAAATTTTCAAAAACGTTATTATGAAACTCGCAGAAGTATTAATAAAACCAATCGTTACCGAAAAAAGCAACAAGCTGTCTGATGCTAAAAGAACTTTTGCTTTTCGTGTAAACCGCAAAGCGAACAAACTGGAAATTAAAAAAGCAGTTGAAAGCTTTTACGGTGTAAACGTAACAGAGGTAAATACGGTGGTGGTGCCTGGAAAAGCAAAGAACCGGTTCACTAAATCGGGCTTTATTTCCGGTGTAAAGCCAGCTTACAAAAAAGCGTATGTAAAAGTAGCAGAGGGAGAGACCATCGACCTGTACGCTAACATCTAATCCTGACCGTTAGCGTTAGGATAAAGAATGGCGAGTCAATCGCCGCAAAGAATTGACAAAAGATTTTATAACGATATTATAAGAAGAAAACATGGCACTGAAAAAATACAAACCGATTACAGCCGGTACGCGTTGGAGAATCGGAAATGCGTACGCTGAAATCACAACTAACGAGCCTGAAAAAACGCTGGTTGAAAAAATTAGCAAAACAGGTGGTCGTAATGCTCAGGGTAGAAGATCTATGCGTTATATCGGTGGCGGTAACAAGAAGATGTTCCGTATCATCGACTTCAAACGTAACAAAAAGAACATCGAAGGCACTGTAGCCTCTATTGAATACGATCCAAACCGTACAGCGTTTATTGCTTTGATCAATTACAAAGACGGTGAAAAAAGATATATCCTGGCACCCCAGGGCTTACAGGTTGGCGGCACTATTGTTAGTGGCGACGCGGTAGCTCCTGAAGTTGGTAATGCTCTTCAAATGAAGAACATGCCACTGGGTACCAACATTCACAACATTGAAATGCAGCCTGGTCAGGGTGGTAAGCTGGTACGCAGTGCCGGTACATCAGCTCAACTGGCCAACAAAGAAGAGAAATACGCTGTATTGAAAATGCCTTCTGGCGAATTGAGAAAGATCCTCATCAACTGCTACGCTACTGTAGGTGTAGTAAGTAACGGTGACCACAACCTGGAAATGATGGGTAAAGCTGGTCGTAACCGTTGGAGAGGTATCCGTCCTCGCAACCGTGGTGTAGCGATGAACCCTGTAGATCACCCAATGGGTGGTGGTGAAGGTAAATCTTCAGGTGGTCACCCACGCTCCAGAACCGGTAAATACGCCAAAGGTCTGAAGACCCGTCAAAGAGGTAAAGGAAGCGACAAGTTGATCATTCAACGTAAGAACGGTAAAAAATTAGCCAAGTAATTGTTGAGTATCAAATTTTCAAACTAACAGAATCAAATCTTAGATATGGCTCGTTCAATTAAAAAAGGTCCTTACGTAGCCTCCAATTTGGAGAATAAAGTACTGGGTATTAATGATGGCAAAGCGAAGAAAGGTGTGATCAAAACCTGGAGCCGTCGTTCTACCATTACTCCGGATTTTGTAGGCCACACTTTTGCTGTGCACAATGGCAACAAATTCATACCAGTATATGTAACCGAGTTCATGGTTGGTCATAAGCTGGGCGAGTTTGCACCTACACGCCAGTTCAAAGGACACTCTAGTAAAAAAGTTGGTTAATAATTTCAAATTTCCGGGTTGAAGGACCCGGGATCAGAAATCAGAAATAATAAAAATGGAAGCTGTAGCAAAACTTAGAAACTATCCCACATCACCCCGCAGAATGCGTTTGCTGGCTGATGAAATACGTGGTGTTGACGTGGAAAAAGCATTAGCGTTGCTGGAATTTCATCCTCAACACTCTGCCACCCCGCTGCTTAAATTATTAAAGAGCGCCATTAATAACTGGGAGCAAAAGAACGAAGGACAAAGCGCTGCTGATGCCGGTTTAAAAGTGAAAACGATCTTTGTTGACGGCGCCCGTACTTTGAAGAGAATGTTGCCCGCACCGCAAGGCCGTGCTTATCGCCTTCGCAAGCGTAGCAACCACGTAACTATAATCGTTGATGTTAAATAATTAGCTCAAATTTTCAAATTATAATAAATGGGTCAGAAAACGAATCCTATTGGTGCCAGGTTGGGGATTATCCGCGGTTGGGAATCTAACTGGTATGGTAACAAAAAAGATTTTTCTACCAAGTTGATCGAGGATAACAAGATCAGAACTTACTTGAATGCCCGTATCAATAAAGGTGGTATCTCTAAAATAGTTATTGAGCGCACGCTGAATAAACTGATTGTTACCATTCACACTTCAAAGCCTGGTATTATCATAGGTAAAGGTGGGAATGAGGTTGATCGCATTAAAGAAGAGTTGAAGAAATTGACTGGTAAAGAAGATGTGCAGATCAACATTCTTGAAATTCGTCGCCCCGAGTTGGACGCTATGATCGTAGGTGATACCATCGCCCGTCAGATCGAAAACCGTATCAACTACAAACGCGCCATTAAAATGGCTATCGCTTCTGCACTGCGCATGGGTGCTGAAGGTATCAAAATAAAAATCAGCGGTCGTTTGGGTGGTGCTGAAATTGCCCGTACCGAAGAAATCAAACAGGGTCGTACCCCATTGCATACCCTGCGTATGGATATCGACTATGCTAACGTATTCGCGTTAACTGTTTATGGTAAAATCGGTATCAAAGTATGGATCTGTAAAGGTGAAGTACTGGGTAAAAGAGATCTGAACCCGAACCTCGTTGGTGGTAAGAGCGATGTGAACGACAGAAGAGACAGAAGAGAAGGTGAAGGTGGTGAAAACCGCGGTCATCGTGGTGGTGGTGACAGAAGAGGTGGTGGCGACAGAAGACATCACGGTGGTGGTGGAGATCGCAGAGGTGGTGACAGAAACAGACAACAAGACTAATTTGAAAGGCAACCTTCAAATTAACCAATTTTCAAATTTTCAAATTTTAGATAAATGTTACAGCCAAAAAGGACGAAACACCGGAAAGCGCAGAAGGGCCGTATCCGCGAAGTAGCAAAGCGTGGTACTACCATCGCATTTGGTTCTTTCGCTTTAAAATCCCAGGAAGCTATCTGGTTAACAAATCGTCAGATCGAAGCTGCCCGCCAGGCTTTGACCCGCGCTATGAAGCGTGAAGGTAATGTTTGGATCCGCATATTTCCTGACAAACCAATTACCCGCAAGCCACTTGAAGTACGTATGGGTAAAGGTAAAGGTAACCCTGAATTCTGGGCTGCAGTAGTGGAACCAGGTCGTATCATCTTCGAATGTGATGGTGTTACTGAACAGGTAGCAAAAGAGGCACTGGAACTGGCGGCACAAAAACTGCCAATCAAAACCAAGTTCATCGTAAGACGCGACTATAGTGCATAATAGGCTGGATCCCTGCTAAAGTCGGGATGCGCTAATTATCAATTTTCAAATAAAGAATAATGTCAAAGAAAATAGATTTCAATAAGAGCGTGAAGGAAATGAGTGCGGATGATCTGAAAGCCCGTATTCAGGAAGATGAACTGCGCTTGAAAAAGCTGGAGTTCGCTCATGCAATTTCTCCTCTGGAGAACCCAATGAGCATCCGTGACCTGCGCAGAGATGTGGCTCGTTTAAAAACAGAATTAAGAAACAAGGAACTGGCAAAATAATGTGCTAATTAGCCAATGTGCTAATACGCTAGTTGGTTTAAATTATCACATTAGCTAATTACCAAATTATCAAATTTATTATAATGCTCGATAGAAATTTGCGTAAAACGAGAATCGGGGTTGTTACCAGCAACAGAATGGAAAAAACCGTTACTGTTTCTGTTGAAAGAAGAGTAAAACACCCTATTTATGGTAAGTTCGTAAAAAAGACTACCAAATTCCATGCTCATGACGAAAAAAATGAGTGCACTATAGGCGATACTGTACGTATCATGGAAACCCGCCCCCTGAGCAAAACTAAACGGTGGAGACTGGTAGAAGTTGTAGAAAAGGCGAAGTAATAAGCTGTTGGCTGTAAGCGGTTAGCTGTAAGCCAACGACGATTTCAAATAAATTTTTAATCATCGCTGGTGGTCCCGATAATGTAGGGGCTAAAGGCTGAGAGCTAAAAGCTAAAACAATGATTCAGCAAGAGTCTAGATTAAATGTAGCTGATAACAGTGGCGCCAAGGAAGTACTGTGTATCCGTGTACTGGGAAACAGCGGCCAGGATTACGCCAAAATAGGCGATAAAATTGTAGTAACCGTAAAGGATGCTATTCCTGCCGGTGGTATTAAAAAAGGTACAGTTGTCAAAGCGGTAATTGTTCGCACCAAGAATAAATTACGCCGCAAAGACGGATCTTATATCCGTTTTGATGACAATGCAGTAGTGTTGTTGAATCAGTCTGATGAGCCTCGCGGTACCCGTATCTTCGGACCAGTTGCCAGAGAGTTGCGTGATAAAGGTTACATGAAGATCATTTCTTTGGCACCTGAAGTACTTTAAGAGTAAAACGCCAAAGGCTGCGTTGAATGCCTTTGGACAATAATATAACTTGTAAACAGCGTTGCGTTTTCCTTAACTGGTATCCGTTTCGCGTTAAGCTTAAATAAAATGAGCAACAGATTCAAACCTAAGTTTAATATTAAAAAAGGCGACACCGTAGTAGTTATTGCCGGTGATGATAAAGACGCTAAAAAGCCCCGCAAAGTTTTGGAAGTATTTCCAGAAAAAAGCCGTGTGCTGGTTGAAGGCGTTAACATCGTTACCCGCCATACCAAACCTTCGGCTCGTAACACCCGTGGCGGTATCGTAAAGAAAGAAGCTGCTATTCACATTTCCAATGTGATGTTGTGGGATGCCAAAGCCGGTTCTGGTGTAAAAATAAAACGCAGCCGTGAGAACGGTAAACTGGTGCGTATTTCTAAAGAAACTGGTGAAGCAATTAAATAATTCGATTATCAATTGTGTTATGCTGAGTGCCCCGCGCATGAAACATACACGCTAAGCTAAATAAGATGTCTACAACAAAATATACTCCCAGGCTGGCAGATAAGTACAAAAAAGAAGTTGTACCTGCTTTAATGAAACGTTTTAGTTATGGTACGGTGATGCAGTGCCCCAAATTGGAGAAGATCTGTATCAACCGTGGTGTGAACGGTGCCGTTTCTGATAAAAAGCTCGTGGATGTAGCTATTGAAGAGCTGACAAACATTTCTGGTCAGAAAGCAATTCCGACAATGTCTAAAAAAGACATTTCAAACTTTAAATTGCGTAAGAACATGCCTATCGGTGCCCGCGTAACTTTACGTGGTACCAAAATGTATGAGTTCCTCGACAGGCTGATCGCTACTTCATTACCCCGTGTACGTGACTTCAAAGGGATCAATGAAAAAGCATTTGATGGCCGTGGCAACTATACTTTAGGCGTTACCGAGCAGATCATTTTCCCTGAGATCGACATCGACAAGGTGAACAAGATCACCGGTATGGATATTACGTTTGTAACTACTGCCCAAACCAATGAAGAAGCGTATGAGCTGTTGAAAGAGTTGGGCATGCCGTTCAAAGGAGCTAAAAAAGATTAAGAAACATCCCGATAACCATCGGGATTCATCTATACATTTAGAAATCTCAAAACGTAAAATAAATTATGGCTAAAGAGTCAGTTAAAGCCAGACAAAGGAAAAGAGAACGTATGGTAGCGCAACATGCTGAAAAGCGTGCTGCCCTGAAAGCTGCCGGTGATTGGAAAGCGCTGGATGAATTGCCGAAGAATTCTTCTACAGTTCGTCTGAAAAACCGTTGCCAGATAACCGGTCGTCCCAAAGGATACATCCGTTACTTTGGTTTAAGTCGTGTTACGTTCCGTGAAATGGCGTTGAATGGCAAAATCCCGGGTGTAAGAAAAGCATCCTGGTAAGGCAAATCCCGATACTATCGGGAAAGCCTCACAAGACATGAGAGCAAGCCTGTAATCAGGAACTACTCTTGAATAAAATTGTAAAACTGAATTAACTTAAAATACACATGGTTACTGATCCCATAGCAGATTACCTGACAAGAGTTCGTAATGCACAGATGGCTGGACACCGGATTGTTGAGATCCCGGCTTCTAATCTGAAAAAACGTATTACTGAAATATTGTACGATCAGGGATACATTCTGAAATACAAATTTGAGGATGATAACAAACAAGGTCTTATCAAAATAGCCTTGAAGTACGATCCTCAAAGTAAAGAGCCTGCTATCAAATCTCTGGAAAGAGTTAGCCGTCCTGGTCTGCGTCAGTACGCCAGCCCTGCTGAATTCAAAAGAGTAAAAAATGGTCTGGGTGTTGCTATCGTGAGCACTTCTCATGGTGTAATGACCGACAAACAAGCCAAAAGCCAGAACGTTGGCGGCGAAGTTCTTTGCTACATCTACTAATACCCAACCCCAAAGGGGGAAGTTCCTTAATACATTAAGCTCTTAACCTATAGGAGCTGACCGGTTAGGCGAACGGGATTTATATAACAAACTTTAAATTATTAAGTTATGTCACGTATAGGTAAGAAGCCTGTAACAGTTGCAAACGGTGTAAACATCACTGTAAGTTCAGAAAATGTAATCACTGTTAAAGGTCCTAAAGGCGAATTGAAACAAGAAATCGATCGCGATATCAAAGTAACAGTTGAAAACGGTGAAGTATTATTCACCCGCCCAACAGACCAGATCCGTCACCGTGCTATGCACGGTTTGTACCGCGCACTGGTTGCCAACATGGTAAAAGGTGTTACTGAGGGTTACACAAAGAAACTGGAATTAGTGGGTGTGGGTTATAAAGCAAGCAATCAGGGTAACATGCTCGACTTGTCGCTCGGTTACTCTCACAATATTTTGTTCGAAATTCCCAAAGAATTGAAAGTAGCTACCCAACAGGAAAAAGGGGAGAACCCCAAAATTACCCTGGAAGGTATTGACAAACAATTACTGGGACAGGTTGCCGCTAAATTACGCAGCTTACGTAAACCTGAGCCATACAAAGGAAAAGGTGTTAAATACGTTGGCGAAGTTATTCGTCGTAAAGCTGGTAAAGCAGCCGGTAAATAATCAATGGGTTAATGTGCTAATGAGGCAACTCATTAGCACATTGGCCAATTTTCAAATTCTCAAATTAGCTCTCCGGCAGTATCGGGGAACACAAAATAAAAGCAATGAATACCAAATTAGAACAAAGGCAGAAGATCCGCTACCGCATCCGTAAAAAGGTTGCCGGTACTGCCGAGAAACCAAGACTGGCTATTTTTCGCAGCAACAGCGACATCTACGCTCAGCTGATCGATGACACCAAGGGGTTTACTCTGGCTGCTGCCTCTTCACGTGATAAGGATATCAGTGCGCAGAAAGGAACCAAAGTTGAAAAAAGCAAACTGGTTGGCCAGGCTGTTGCCCGTAAAGCAAAAGAGCTGGGTCTTTCAAAGATCGTTTTCGACCGCGGTGGTAACCTGTACCATGGCCGTGTAAAAGCGGTTGCTGAAGGTGCACGTGAAGGCGGATTAGAATTTTAAGACAATTCACATTTTACAATTCCGATAATTTCAAATAGAAATAATGGCAAAAGTTAATTTAAACAGGGTTAAAGCCGGTGATATCGAACTGAAAGAGAAGGTGGTGGCTATTAACCGCGTGGTAAAAACAACCAAAGGTGGTCGCGCTTTCAGTTTCTCTGCCCTGGTGGTGGTAGGTAACGGAAATGGTGTTGTAGGTCATGGTCTGGGAAAAGCTAAAGAAGTACAGGAAGCAATTACCAAAGGTATCGAAGACGCCAAAAAGAACCTGATTAAAGTGCCTATCATGCACGGAACTATTCCCCACGACCAATGGGCGAAAGAAGGTGCTGCCAAAGTATTGATCAAACCAGCCGCTCATGGTACTGGTGTGATCGCCGGAGGTAGTATGCGTGCTGTGCTGGAAAGCGCCGGTATCACCGACGTTCTGGCAAAATCACTGGGTTCTGCTAACCCGCACAACGTGGTAAAAGCTACTTTCAAATCATTAGCTTTATTGCGTGAGCCGGTTACTGTTGCCCGTCAACGTAAACTGAACCTGAAGAAAGTATTTAACGGATAATTCACCCCCGATCCGCCAGTTGGCGGAGAGGAGAGCAGGGGATCCGCTATAAAAATAATTTTCAACTAAAAATCTTCCTTTGCCGGTTGGCAGAGATTGGGGTTATGAAAAAGATTAAAATCACTTTAGTAAAAAGTCCTATTGACAGACCCGAGCGTCAGAAACTGACTTTACAGGCTTTGGGTTTGAATAAGACAAATGCTTCGAAAGAAGTAGAAGCTACTCCTCAAATTTTGGGCATGGTTCGAAAAGTAACCCACCTGATTACTGTTGAAGAGCTGGCATAAAAACACTTATTAGCCAAAATTTCTAATAAAAAGCAGTCATTTCTAAAAGATTTGATTGCTTTTGATGTTAGTAAATCATTATTTTCGCGGCGTTTTGTAGCGAATTATTACATTTTTAAAAATGCGAGGGGCGATTCCCCGTAAGTAAAAATCAATTACAATGAAATTACATGAATTAAGGCCTGCCAAAGGCGCAACGCACAGAGAAAAACGTTTAGGTCGTGGTGAAGCTTCCGGTAAAGGTGGAACTTCTACGAAAGGTAACAAAGGTGGTCAGAGCCGTGCTGGTTACCAACGTAAAAATGCGCACGAAGGTGGTCAGATGCCCATTCAGCGTCGTTTGCCAAAACGTGGTTTCAAGAACCCATTCCGTGTTGAATATAAAGTGTTTAACCTGGGTCAAATCGATCATCTGATAGAAAAATATGAACTGACAGAAATCTCTCACGAATCATTAAGAGAGTGGGGTCTGGCAGGTCAAACAGATAAAATAAAAATATTAGGTAACGGTGAACTGAAGAGCAAGGTAGCTTTCAAAGTAAGCGCAATTAGCGAAAAAGCTAAACAGGCGGTAGAAGCAGCTGGCGGTTCAGTGGAAATTGTAAAGTAATTTTGTGTAACTTGCATAGACGCATTCAACCAATGCGTCTTTTTTCTTTGAGGGAAATCTAAAAATCTTGGTAAATCCGTGAAAAAGTTTATACAAACACTTAAGAATATCTGGGGCATTGACGAACTGAGGAGTAAAATTCTGGTGACCATTGTCCTGATAGCCGTTTACCGTTTAGGAACTCACATTGTTCTGCCCGGTATCGACCCCGACAAAATCACCGTTAATCAGGCTGGTGGCGGTATCCTTGGACTGATCGATGCCTTTGCCGGCGGCGCCTTTCACCAGGCTTCCATTCTGGCATTAGGTATCATGCCGTACATCTCCGCATCAATTTTCATTCAATTGATGACCATCCTGTATCCTCCTTTTCAGAAATTGCAAAAGGAAGGCGACAGCGGTCGTAAAAAGATTAACCAATACACCCGTTACCTCACCGTACTGGTAACCATTTTGCAAGCCAGCGCCTACGTAGCATTCCTGAATACTACCAACGCCCAGGCTATGATCGAGTCTTATAAACCTTTCTTCTGGGTTTCTACCACCGTCATCCTTACTGCAGGTACTCTGTTTGTAATGTGGCTGGGTGAAAAGATCACCGATAAAGGTTTAGGAAACGGTAGCTCAGTGATTATCATGGTGGGTATCCTTGCCCGCTTCCCTCAATCACTGTGGCAAGAATGGAGCGCCCGCTCAAACAGAGGCGGTGGCGGTCTGTTGATCTTCGTAATTGAAGTAGCTATCCTGGTTGCTATTATCATGGGCCTGATCATCCTGATCCAGGGTGTTCGTAAAGTGCCTGTTCAATATGCCAAGCAAATTGTAGGTAACCGCCAGTTTGGTGGCGCCCGCCAGTTCCTGCCTTTAAAGGTGAACAGCGCCGGTGTAATGCCTATCATCTTTGCCCAGGCCATCATGTTCCTGCCAACCCTGTTGAGCAATTTCGATTCAACAAAAGGTCTGGCTGCCGTGTTTGGTAATCATAGCAACTTCTGGTATATGATCATCTATGCAGTGATGGTAATTGGTTTTACCTTCCTGTATACCGCATTGATCTTTAACCCGAAACAAATTGCCGACGACCTGAAACGTAATAACGGATTTATCCCCGGTGTAAAACCCGGTCAGCCTACAGCCGATTACATCGGTGCTGTAATGGATAAGATCACCTTCCCGGGTGCAGTATTGCTTGCCCTGGTTGGTATATTACCAGGTTTCGCTCAAAGAATGAGCGTACAACAATCGTTCTCTTCTTTCTTTGGAGGTACATCCCTGCTGATCATGGTAGGTGTAATTCTGGATACCCTTCAGCAGATAGAAACCCAATTGCTGATGCGTCAGTACGATGGCTTGATGAAGAGTGGAAGAATTCAGGGCCGCCAACAGGTAACTCCGGCTTCTTCTATCTGATAAAATATTTCTCAGCAACAAAAACCTGACAGCTTATGTTAATAGTTGTCAGGTTTTGTTTTAATATAAATTAGTGAAATGATCTATTATAAAACGGAAGCAGAAATTGCATTGATGCGGGAAAGCGCTTTACTGGTAAGTAAAACACTGGCCCATATTGCCGGCATCCTAAAACCGGGCATCACTACACTTTCTTTGGATAAAGTAATTGGGGAGTTTATTCGGGATCACCAGGCGGAACCAACTTTTCTTAATTATAAAGGTTATCCATTCAACTCTTGTATTTCGGTAAACGATGTAGTGGTGCATGGATTCCCCGGTACTGGTGAATTGAAAGAAGGGGATATTATATCTGTTGATATTGGCACTTATAAAAACGGTTACCATGGTGACCATGCCTATACATTTGCAATTGGCGACCCCGGTGACGAGGTGATGAAGCTGATAAAGATCACCAAAGAATCCTTATATAAGGGCATTGAAAAAGCTGTAGCCGGCAATCGCATTGGCGACATCGCTTACGCCATTCAGGAACATACCGAAAAAAAGCATGGGTATGGGGTTGTGCGTGAACTGGTAGGGCATGGCCTGGGAAGGTCACTGCACGAAGATCCGCAGGTGCCTAACTATGGCCGTAAAGGTACAGGCCCGGTATTGCGCGAAGGACTGGTGCTGGCCATTGAGCCTATGATCAACATGGGTAAGAAAGATGTGTATACCGAAGAAGATGGCTGGACGGTGCGGACGATTGATCACAAACCCTCTGTTCACTTTGAACATGATGTATGTGTGCGGAAAGGAAAAGCTGATATCCTGAGTGATTACAGCATTATTGAAGCGGTGGAGAAAACCAATCCCAATTTACATACCAAGGATTAGGAATAAGTGAGTGACACAATAAAAAGACTGGTAGTTATAGGAGGCGGGGCAGCTGGATTTTTTTGTGCGGTGAACGCTGCCCGTATGCATCCTGCTCTCGAAGTGATCCTGCTTGAAAAAACGGGTAAACTGCTTTCAAAAGTAAAAGTATCCGGGGGTGGCCGTTGTAACGTTACCCATTCCTGTTTTTCTATCTCCGATATGGTGCGCAATTATCCGCGTGGTGCCAATTTTCTAAAAAAAACGTTTCATCAATTCTTTACAACCGATACTATTCAGTGGTATGCCGACAGGGGCGTGTCGTTGAAAACAGAAGAGGATGGACGGATGTTCCCGGTTACCAATTCTTCCCAAACCATTATTGATTGTTTGATGCGGGAAGCGAATAAGTATGGGGTTGAGATCAGGATGATGGCCGATGTGAAAAGTATGAAGTATGAGGTAGGAGGTAAGAAGGATGAGGCAGGAGGTAAGAAATTGGACGAGGCAGAAAATAGTACGCAAAGACCTTTCACTCTTGAGCTATCTGACTTCCGAATTCTTACATCTGACTTCGTGGTTATTGCCTGTGGTGGTTATCACAAGCTTTCTCAATTCAGCTGGTTGCAGCAGTTAGGCCATTCCATTGCAGAACCGGTTCCCTCCCTGTTTACGTTTAATATGCCTGGTAACGCCATAACACAATTAATGGGGGTGTCGGTGCCGCAGGCGGCCATAAAGATCACCGGCAGTAATTTAACTGCCAAAGGACCGTTGCTGATCACCCATTGGGGTTTGAGCGGACCGGGGGTATTGCGGCTATCGGCATGGGGTGCCCGGGAACTGGCTATGGGCAACTGGCAATTTACCATTATGGTAAACTGGCTGCCAGAATACAATGAACAAACCTTACGCGAGTATTTACAACAACTGCGTTTCGATATAGCTTCCCAAAAAATTGGCAACAGAAATCCCTTTAACCTGCCGCAGCGGTTGTGGCAGTATTTACTACAGCTTTCAGGCATCGATGAAGACAAACGCTGGGCCGATCTGCCTGCGAAGGAGCAGAATAAACTGATAGCAAATTGTTGCGCACAGGAATTCAAAGTGCAGGGAAAAACAACCTTTAAAGAAGAGTTTGTAACAGCGGGTGGTATTCAGTTATCGGAAGTTGATGCCAACACGATGCAAAGCAAGGTGGTACCCCATTTATATTTCGCTGGTGAAATACTGGATGTAGATGGTATTACAGGCGGGTTTAATTTTCAGCATGCCTGGACGAGTGGCTACATTGCGGCCAAAGCAATTGCCGGGGAATTGGAAGGGAAGTAAGCCCCGACGCAAGGTCGGGACCACGGCTTCCTGGTTTATTTAAATTATTTAGCTTGCTCCTGCTCTTGTTCCTGCGGGAAACCCAATAACCTTCTGTGATAAGTGATTTGCCCGATGTGGTAGTTCAAATGGGTGAGCATGTGCAACAATAAATACTCAGTTGTTACTGTTTCGCCATTAATGGGCAGTGGATAATTCTTCTCCAGTTCTTTTTTACTGGTTTGTTCCAATGCATCCTTAACTGCTACTTTAGCATTTTCTATTTCATTTAACAGCTTGTGTTTGCTGATATTTTTCAAGTTGAATTCTGCCTCCCGGTTCCGTATGTAGCCCGAATCACCCAGTACAGCGCCAATAAAATGTTGCAGGCTGCCGGTACAATGTAAACACAGGTTGCCGCCGCTGTTCTTGATACCATCTTTTACTACCCAAAGGCTGCTGTCGTCAGGGTATTGGGTAATTTCTTCAGTCAGTTTATTCAGGTCCCGCTCAAATAATGTGATCAAAACTGGTGTAATCATAACAAATAGTCAGTTGAAATAATTTTCGATAAAAGTAAAAAGAAATATTGCCTGTCTGAATAGGAGCACAAAAAAATAATTTTCATTGATTAAATCCAATCTTATTTATGCACGTTTTCCCAAAATCTTCGAACATTTTCGTGCAATAGATACTGTTGGGTCGGCTAATCGTTTTTGCTATGTGAATCATACTATTAGTGACTAATTTCTTTTACCATTAAGGAGATGTACTAATACTACCCAGCAGCAACAGTTGCCTGGAAGAAAAAGTTCGGGGAAAAGTTCTGTTTAACAAGGTGTAAATCAAGCAATTGACAAATGTAAAAAAACAAATAAACCCGTTGTAATTCAGCATTTTGAATTATCTTTGCAGCCCGAATTAAAATCATCGGGTTTTTTATCATGTTTCAATTTATTAAACAATTAAACGCTGATGCACAGGAGTCTTCTGCAGCCGGTCAGGGTGCTGAAGCTACAGCGACACCAAAAGCACCTGCAGCTCCTGAAGTTGTGGACAACAGTGCACACGACGATTTCGACTGGAGCATTGACAAACGTAATGTGGCTACGTACAGCAAAGAAGAGAAAGAAAAGTACGATGCTGTATACGAAGGCACATTCAAAGCGGTTACCGACGGTGAATTAGTAAAAGGTCTTGTTGTGGCCCTTACTAAAACTGACGTGGTGATCAACATTGGTTTCAAGAGCGATGGTCTGGTTTCATTGAATGAATTCCGTGATCTGCCGAACCTGAAAACCGGTGACGAAGTGGAAGTTATGGTTGTTGAGAAAGAAGACCGGGAAGGTCACCTGAACCTCAGCCGTAAACAAGCTCGTATTACCCGCGCCTGGGAAAAAATCGTTGAAGTTCACAAAACTGGTGAAGTTATCACTGGTACTGTTACTTCAAAAACCAAAGGCGGCCTGATCGTAGATGTATTCGGTATGGAAACATTCTTACCGGGTTCACAGATCGACGTTAAACCTGTAACTGATTACGATCAGTTTGTAGGTAAGACCATGGAGTTCAAAGTAGTTAAGATCAACGAAGCTATTAAGAACGCGGTAGTATCTCATAAAGCCCTCATCGAAAGCGATATCGAAGCACAACGTGCAGAGATCATGAGCAAACTCGAAAGAGGTCAGGTTCTGGAAGGAACTATCAAGAATATCACCGATTTCGGTGCCTTCATGGATCTGGGCGGCTTAGACGGTCTGTTGTATATCACTGATATCAGCTGGGGCCGCATCAGCCATCCGGGCGAAGTGCTGAAACTGGATCAGAAACTGAAAGTGGTTGTATTAGACTTCGATGATGAGAAAAAACGCATCAGCTTAGGTCTGAAACAACTGACTCCACATCCTTGGGATATTCTGCCAGAAAATATTCACGAAGGTTCTGTAGTGAAAGGTAAAGTGGTGAATATTGAAGATTACGGCGCATTCCTGGAAATCATGCCAGGTGTTGAAGGTCTGGTTCACGTAAGTGAAATTACCTGGGCTAACACACCGATCAATGCGAAAGAATTCTTCAAACTGGGTGATGAGTACGAAGCGAAGATCGTTACGCTCGATAAAGATAATCGCAAAATGAGCTTGTCTATCAAGCAAATGAGCGAAGATCCATGGAGCACTATCGAAACCAAATTCCCAGAAGGCAGCCGTCATACAGGTTTGGTGAAAAACATCACTCCTTATGGTGTGTTCGTTGAACTGGCTCCTGGTATCGGTGGTATGATCCACATCAGCGATCTGAGCTGGCTGAAACGCTTTAATCATCCTTCTGAGTACACTAAAGTTGGTGAAAACATCGACGTAGTGATCCTCGGAATTGATAAAGACAATCGCAAACTGCAACTCGGACACAAACAACTGGAAGAAGATCCCTGGAATGCATTACAGGGCACATTCGCAGTTGGCTCTGTACACGAGGGAACAGTTATCCGCAGAGATGACAAAGGTGGTATCGTTCAATTACCTTACGGTTTGGAAGGATTTGCACCTAACCGTCACCTTATGCGCGAAGACGGCAAAGCAATCGGCGCTGACGAAACAACTCAGTTCATGGTTATCGAATTCGATCGCAATGAAAAACGCATCGTAGTTTCGCATACCCGTATCTGGGAACAAACTAAGCAGGAAGAAAAACAAGCTGCTCAGAAAGAAGCTCGTTCAGAAGCTGACAAAACCAAGAAAGCAGTTAAAAACATTCAGGGTAAAGTAGAAAAAGCTACTTTAGGTGACCTGGGTGCTTTAGCTGAGATCAAGGAAAAATTGAAGCAGGAAGAACAACAAGGTGGTTCTACTGAAACAAAAGAATAACCTTTGTTTTCTGCAATAATATCAGACCCTCCCGATAGACCGGGAGGGTTTTTTTATGCTATCAGATAGCGTTCATGCAAAACCGAGATAGCTTGTGTAACTAACACATTATCATGGCAAACCCTTATTACTGCTTGATTGACTGATATAATTAGTTAATAAAAAATCGGCATACATGCTTGCATAAGAAAAATCACTTTTGTATGTTTATGTGAGCAACACAAACGGGATAAATTCCACCAGGTAATTAGCGAGCACTTCCCACTTATCCTGTCAATACATATACAACCAGTTTCCTTGTAAGGAAAAATCGGAAAGCGTAGTTTACTATAAAATTGTGCTAAAGGAAGAAGCCAGTCACTTCTTAGTGTTCGTTTGTGTTTTCCTGTTTTCAGCCACGCTTCATTTCAGTGTATAACGCGAAAGCGTTGATTGGTTCAGCAGTTATTTTATCAATACGAATTTACGTGCATTGATGTCTGTTACCGGGTACCCGGTAAGGCCCTTCATGTGCTCAACTTCATACATTACAGGTTCATTTGGGTAGTAACACTCAGCGGGGTGTTCCGGTATTTACCGGGGCGTCCCGTTTGAGTTTTATAGAGAAGGGCAGAGGGCAGAAGGCAGAGGGCAGAGAAGGGTTGAACGAGTTGATTATGTTGATAAGGTGAAAAGATTTACCAGTTAATATAATGCAAAAGCCCACCAAGGTTTCCTGGTGAGCTTTTCGTATTATAAATTAAGCTTTTGACTTTTTTTCTGCCCTCTGCCCTCTGCCCTCTGCCCTCCGCCCTTTGTGCTTTACAACTACAAAGTCTCCAAAATAGTCTTATTAAACTTAAGCAACGATGACAACTTACGATCGGCAGCATTCCAGCGGCCTTCGTGGTGTACATGCGGGGCCGGGATTACCACGCATTTCATGCGGGCTGCTTTGGCGGCGATCATCCCATTGAAAGAATCTTCAAAACAAATACAGGTGGTGGGTGGAACCTGTAGCAACTCAGCGCAATTCAAAAATACCTGGGGATGCGGTTTTCCATGGGGGAGATGTTCGGCAGAGGTAACGGCGTTCAAATAAGGCTGAATATTCAGCTTTTCAATTACCGCTTCAATTAACCGCATGGGCGAGGATGAAGCCAGTCCGATAAGGAAACCATTGGTTTTGAAAAACTCCATGATGTACTGCACACCTTCCATGGCCTCGCCATGTTGTTTTATTTTGTCAAGGGCTGCCTGTTCAACGGTTTTGGCAGCTTCTTTTGCCCGTTCTTTATTTATATCGAAATGGGTGAACCAGTAATCGATCCACTCGGGCGTGCGTAAACCGGTAGTGAGGTTGTACTGCTCATCAGTAAGCGTTACACCAAATTCCTGTAAAGTTTCGGCGCCTGCCTGTTGCCATAAAGGTTCAGAGTCGATCAACAGGCCATCCATATCAAAAATTGCTGCAGAAAATTTCATGCCCGCAAAGATAAGAAACCAGGATAAGGTTTATAGATAGCTACTTTATTTACAAATCCTTAATTTCGGTGTCAATTGACGTTCTAAATATTGATAGATGAGTTCGTTTAGTGAAAGGTTAAGACATATTAAACTGGTTCGAAAAATATTATACCCCATTATAGGTGTTGTAACCTGGCCGGGGCTGGTTATTATTAATAAATTACAGATCAGGGGCACCGAGCATATTGCCAAACTGCCCAGGAAGAACGTACTTTTTGTAAGCAATCACCAAACCTACTTTGCCGACGTAATTACCTTTCTGCATATATTCTGCGCGGTAAAATGGCGTAAACAGAACAAGCTGGGCATACCGTATTACTTGTTGAATCCATTCACCAACGTATACTACGTAGCTGCCGAAGAAACCATGCGGGGCAGTTTTATCAGCCGGTTGTTTACCCTGGGCGGTGCATTAACGGTTAAAAGAACCTGGCGTTCGTCAGGAACCGAAGTACGAAAAGGACTTGACCCTTCAGACACCCGAAAAATTACCCGGGCTCTCGATAACAACTGGGTGATCACTTTTCCGCAGGGAACCACTACACCTTTTGCACCGGGCAGAAAAGGCACGGCGCACATCATAAAGCTGTGCAGGCCTACTGTTGTACCGGTAGTGATCAACGGCTTCTGGCGTGCTTTTAATAAAAAGGGATTGAAGTTTAAAAAGAGAGGGACCTTACTTACTGTAACCTTCAAGGAGCCATTGCAAATCGATTATGATGCGCCGCCTGAAGTGATACTGGCGCAGGTGATGGATGCCATCGAGCAAAGCAAGTCGTTTATGTTAAAGGGCGCCCATCATAGAAAGGTTACAAATGATAAAACAAATCCCGCCTGAAGCGGGATTCATTTTTTATAATTTAAACAACGCTTTTAGCTCGGTAGCGTCATCGGGTTTCATTTTTCCACCCAGTATCAGCCTTACCTGTCTTCTGCGTAAAGCGCCGTCGAACAAATTTATTTCTTCTTCCGTTTCAGGAACCAGGTTAGGCACCTTGCGGGGTTTACCATTGGGGTCCAGTGCCACAAAGGTAAAGTAGGCTTCGTTGCTTTTGTATTTATACTGGTGCAGGGCATCTTCGCCCCAAACACTCATAAAGATCTCCATAGACGTATTAAAAGCCCGGGAAACCCTGGCCTGTATATGTACCGCGTTGCCCAGTTTTATGGGATTCTCAAAACTGATATTATCAACAGAAGCTGTTACCACCGGGGTGCCGCAATGCTTCATAGCTGCCAGGGCAGCTGCAATATCCATCCAGTACATTAATCGTCCGCCCATCAAATTGCCAAACATATTGGTATCATTGGGCAATACCAACTCCGTCATCGTAACCTGAGACTCTTTGGCCGTTTTAGAAAACTGGTCCATGTAGTTTTTTGCGCAAAGATAATAGGTAGAAAGTCAGAAAACGAGGGAAGTCCGAAAAGTCCGGAATTCTTAAACCCTGACTTTTTCAAGGGTTTGTAAAAATGCTTCGTTGGCATCGGCGCCAATTCCAGGTGTTTCGGGCACTTCCAGCAAAAAGCCTTTGTATTGCACACCACCGGTAACGGGATCGGTCTTATGACCCAGCATGCAGGTATCCATATCGTAAAAAACGACATTGTCGTGGGCCAGTGCGAAATGCGCAAATGCCGTCAGTGCCACACGGCTCTCCAGCATTCCGCCCATCATACAGGGAATGTTTTGCTGTTTGCACACCGCATGGATCTTTTGAGCTTCCCATATACCGCCCGATTTGGCAAATTTGATGTTCACATAGTCGCAGGCATTGGCCGCAATGATGCGTTCGGCATCGTGGTGGTCAAAAACGCTTTCGTCGGCCATGATCTTTATAGGCGATTGTTTAACCAGGGCGGGCAATTTATCATCGTCCCAGTGACGCATGGGTTGTTCGCAAAATTGAACGTTGAAAGTGCCCATACTGGTAAGGGCAAAGAGCGCATCTTCATAGTTCCAGCCCTGGTTGGCATCTATGCGTAACCCAATGGCTGGTCCTACCGCATCGCGGATTTTACGTACCCGCTCCACATCTTCTTTGGCGTTCTTCCCCAGTTTTATTTTAATGATGCGTACGCCCCGTTTTACAAAATCAATGGCTTTGGCAGCCATTTGTTCAGGCGTGTCTATCCCTATGGTGAGATCGGTTTCGAGTACCTTTTTGCCGGTTGCCCCTAAATACTGATACAGGGGTTTGCCAGTTGCTTTTGCTGCCAGATCGTACAGCGCCATATCGAAAGCACTTTTAATGGTAGCATTAAAGGCCGTGAAACTATGCAACTCCTGTAACCGTTCTTCAATAGCAGCGGCATCTTTGTTTTTCCAAAGGGCGGCAAAATCTTTAGCCATTTCAAAACAGGTAGCCTGGGTTTCGCCCACGATCATGGGGAATGCAGAGCATTCGCCCACGCCATAAATTCCGGCATCGGTAAACACCCTGATAAAAATATTCTGGGCATAGTGCATGGTACCGGTAGCAATGGTAAAAGGGTGCATGGGAATGCTGAACTTATAGATATCGGTGTGTAGGATGTTCATATAAAACACAAGATACTAGGTTTATGGAACTGGATAATCGGCAAAAAACAGCAATAAGGGCAGAAGGCAGAGGGCAAATGCTTCTGCGCGGCGTCCAAAGGGCAGTAGGCAAAGGGCAGTAGGCATGTTAAATATGGGTAATTATGATCCCAATACCAAGAAGATTATCGCTAATGAATTATCTTCGCGCCTAACATTCGTTAGTTCTATGTCAAAAACCGCCGTAGCTGTATCTTTTGATAATACTGAAAATGCATTTGCTTATAAATCAGACAAAGAGTTAAAAAAGGCCTATTTCCTATTTTCCAGCATGGGCTACCAGGCCCTGGTAAAACTGGGCACCCGGGTCACCCCCTGGGCCATTAGAACGGGACTTCCCATCAAAAATCTGATCCGCAATACCATATTTGAACAATTTGTTGGAGGCGAAACGCTGGACGAAACCGCCCGCGTAGCTGCCAAACTGAAACAATTCAATGTGCAGGTGATCCTGGATTATGGGGTAGAAGGAATAGAAGGGGAGGAGAATTTTGATCATGGTACCGATGAGTTCATCAAAGTGATTGAATATGCGGCTACCCAGCCCAATATTCCCTTTATGAGCGTGAAGATAACCGGTCTGGCCCGGTTTGCACTGTTGGAGAAACTGGATGCCGCCGCTGCCACCAAAAGTGGATTCGAAGGAAAAGTACATACCGAGGTGTTAACTGCTGCCGAAAAAAACGAATGGCAGCGGGTTGAAGAACGGATCACGCGTATTTGTGAAGCCGCTGCCGCCAAAGGAATTGGAGTATTGATCGATGCGGAAGAAAGCTGGATCCAGGACCCTGTTGATGCGCTGACCATGCAAATGATGGAGAAATTTAACCGGAAAAGAACGGTGATCTACAATACCATTCAATTGTACCGGCATGACCGCCTGCAATTCCTGAAAGACAGTTTTGCTTCGGCACAACAAAAAAGTTTTATTCTGGGCGCCAAACTGGTGCGTGGTGCGTATATGGAAAAAGAACGTAAACGCGCTGCCGCCATGAATTATCAATCGCCCATTCAACCCAATAAAAAAGCTGCCGACGACGACTATAATTCGGCACTGGAATTTTGTGTTGATTACCTGGAACATATTTCATTGATAGTAGCCTCGCACAACGAGTTCAGTAATTTATATACAACCCAACTGCTCGATAAAAAAGGAATACCCCACAATCATCCACACGTGCATTTTTCGCAACTGTATGGCATGAGCGATAATATCACCTTCAACCTGGCAAAGAATTCTTTCCGCGTAAGTAAGTATTTGCCCTTTGGTCCCATTAAAGATGTGATCCCTTACCTGATGCGCCGGGCGCAGGAGAATTCTTCGGTATCGGGACAAACCGGACGGGAATTGGGGCTGATCAAGAAGGAAATGGAAAGGAGAAAAGATAGTTAACGAGTTGATAAGTTAACAGGTTGATAGGTAACTTGTCAACCTGTTAACTGGTAAACTATTTAAGTGTTTCACCGAAAAGCTTCAGCGTACGCTCCCACGCTGACTTAGCGGCTGCTGCATTGTAGCGGGTAGGGGCCGTATCGTTATTGAAGGCATGATTGGCGCCTTCGTATATATACAGTTCGTATTTGATGCCAGCTTTTTTCAATGCTTCTTCATATGCAGGTATACCAGCATTGATGCGTTCATCCAGTGCGCCATAATGCAATTGTACGGCGGCTTTTATTTTAGGAACATCTGCTGCATCGGGCTGACGGCCATAGTAAGCAACAGCGGCTTTCAGCTCAGGTACATGAACGGCTAACTGGTTGGCCATGCCGCCGCCCCAGCAGAAACCCACACACCCGGTTTTGAAATTGCAATCTTCCCTCGATTTCAGGTAATCGAAAGCCTTGATATAGTTATTGAGATTCTTTTGCGCATCCAGTTTACCGATCTTATCGCGGGCCTCATCTTCACTGGCGGGCGTACCACCTACGGGCGATAAAGCGTCCGGGGCCAGGGCCAGGTAACCGGCCAGTGCCACACGGCGGGTAATATCTTCAATATGCGGGTTCAGGCCCCGGTTCTCATGAATGACCACCACTGCCCCATACTTCCCGTTCGCTTTGGGTTTGGCTACATAGCCTTTCATAGTACAATCATCTCCGGGGTAAGTAATGCGTTCTGTTGTAATGCGGTCGTCCTGGGGCGGCACTGTTTGCGCATGGGCATAGTTTACTTCCAGCATGGGCAAAACCGCCAGTGCGGCGGCCAGGCTGCCGGTCATTTTGGTAAGGCGGCGCAGGAATTCATCGCGTGTAAGCGGAACGTGCGTATACTCGTCGAAAAGGTTGATTATTTCCTGATTCATAAAATGGCTTGAATGGTGAAGTGCTTTTCCTAAAGTTAATAAATTTGGGGAAGGCCGCCGACTGTTTTATCTTCGGCGTTCCCGGACTGCTAGCTCAGTTGGTTTAGAGCATTACTTTGACAGAGTAGGGGTCACTGGTTCGAGTCCAGTGCAGTCCACGAAATTATAAAACCCGCTCCTGCAGCGGGTTTTTGCTTTCAAGTAGTTCAAATGCTCTTATTGATATGTTTTACTCCCGTATAATGAATTGGTTCCTGGTTCGAATCCAATAATATTCTTGTATAGGAATTTGAGCAGGCAGGTGTTGAACTTCATTAATATTTTATGATAGCGACACTATATTAACCTTTGCTCCAGAAAACCTTTCCATACGATAAAGCCCTTTTGGGCAGCAGAATAGTCATGCATGATCCTGCTAAAGTTTGGATGATCTTTACCTTCTGTGAATGTTCCGTTTTATGTAATTCGTGGGATGCAATATTTACCGTTAATGGTTAGGCTGTGATCATTAAGCTACTCAAGAACCACTTTGTCAATTCTAATTGAATCCGGAGGCGCATTTAAAGAATCGATATATCGATCAAGCAATTGAAGTCGTAAGTTTGTCTTTGTTGTATTAGTGAAATATTCAAATTCAGGATTTTGATCTACAGTTATGGAACAAGAAATTTCTCTTTTGTTGAAAACTTTACTAATAAAACTCTCTGGCCATTGAGCTTGAACTATTATTCTTGTCTGCAAGTTGTGCTTTTTTAGAGCTGCATTGAAATACGGACCGATAATTTGCTCGTATATTATGTCTATTTTTTCCCATACAAGTATTCCTTTATGTAAGATTGGAGCGCTTGGCCAATTCGTTCAAGCGAAAGTCCTCTAAATAAGGCATTCCATTAGGATACTTGGATAACCGGTCGATGATTTGTTTTCTTCTTTCCTGCTCCGACCAAAATAACTCATCCAATTTTACTCCCTTATCAATAAACCTAAGATACGCTTTCAGGTCCTCAACATTTTTTATTCGGTACGAGATACTTGCTTCAGTATTATCGCAAAGGATATAGTATTCTTCGCTATTCAGGACACGTAGGTTAAAATCACCTGCTTATAAGACCATTGCTCTTTGATACTACCCAAAAGTGGCTGTATATAGGCACTTTCTGGCATCTTTACGAATCCCAAACCCAGTAACAAGCCATTCCTTAATTGTTCTTCCATAATTATATTTTCCAACGTTAATTAAATATTGAAGCAATCATCTTCTTCATTGAATGATTAGATGTTAAAGGAAGTATCTCAATTCAATGGAGAGTAGCCGAATATACGTCGACATATTGCTATAGTATTTTGAATATCGGTAGAAATTCTCCTAAGGAGTTTAAAAAGTCTATTGTTATAAAGAATTATTGGTGCCGACATCGAACCATGTTTCGAGATTTGTTTTGGGGTGGCCAAATCGGCCAGAATCCTTTTAAAACAGTCAGTAGTTATTGAGAAAATCTATAAAAAAGAGCCCAACGGATCTGATGTAAGCTTGTCCTTGAGTGTGATGACTTTCAAAAGTGGCAAATTGCTGATTATTAATTAGATGCAGGATGTATTGCTTGTTTAGGATTTTTTCATATTATTGTGAAAATGATCTCAGATGAAATCCGGCAAAAACTTCAAAATATCGTTAGAGGAAATGTCCTTGAAGGGAAAGAAGATCATTGCACAGCAATCAGAAATCTCCTTTGCCAAAGCTTTGGCGCAGATCCAACTATTAAAAAAGAATTCGAAAGTCGCTCAATTGTCAAAGAAGAACAGGCTCGCTTCTTAAAAGCTTACGCTGAAAATAATGAAATTTGGATGCAATCCTTGCCCGTAGATTCTCAATATTTAACAGAGGGTGGAGAGGCTAAAATTTATCTTGCTCCAGATCAATTACACGTTATTAAAAACAATGATGCGGTATACTACGCCACATGGCTTGAGTACTTTAACAGCCTGGTGATACATAATCTATTGTTTCCAAATACTGCTTATAAATTTGTAGGTTTTACTTTAGGCAAAGAAGGAGAACTTCGGGCTGTTCTTCAACAACGATTCATTGAAGGAGGACAGGCTGAACTGGAAAATATCAAAGAATATTTGAGTTACAATGGTTTTGCACATACGAAGCGCCAGGACTACTTTAATACCGAGTTTGGATTGATATTGGAAGATATGCACGACGAAAATGTGATTGCCATAGGCGATGTACTGTTCTTTATTGATACCGTCTTTTATATCATGGAAAGAAAATGATTACTCATATATCAATTGATGATATTATTGATATTTTATCTATCAAGTGATTTTCAATTCTTATACGCTTAGATAATTCCTTTAATTGGTTCGACAATCTGTCGGCAATCCACCCTTTCCCACCTTTCGTTCCTCATTTTTATTTAACATACCACCGCCGAAAATCCGTGTATTTTTGAAACCGTAATACCTATGCGCTATTAAAACCCTATCACATTAAATGAAACTTACTTCCTTCCCCCTGAAAGCAGTATGCATTTGTATCACTGTTTGTAGTTTCCTTGCAGGCCACGCCCAAACTAACATAGAATTTCATGGAATAAAGATCAATGCCGTTGACAAACAAAAAAGAAAACAGGGCAACTGGTTGTTTTTCGATTATGATGGCATGCCTGTAATGAGTTGTGTGTATAAGAATGATAACTGTATAAGTCCTGCCATCTTTTATGAAAAAGGCGACACTGCCTTCGTGCGGTTTCCGCAAACTGATTCAATTGAAACGTTTATTGTTTATGCAGGAAAGGACCGGATGTACGGGAATTTTATCCATTCATCCGACAGTTCAACCCGGGTGGAAGTGGAACAGAACCCGGCCATGAATGATAGTGTTCTTGCCAAAATAAACCGGTATAAAGATATTGTGATGGAGCCGGTGTTCTATTTTGCCCAAAAGAAAATGGTAGACTTTATAAGTGCAGGCATTCTAAGTTCACATATGAATTTGAATAAACCTGTTACCGCGCTTTTAACCATCAGTAGTTCGGGATTGCTTACAAAAGTTGAATTCCCGCAGGATAAAAACAATTTGTCGCCAGATGAAGAAACGGAGTATAACTGGATCTATTCAAGGATGATGCGCTGGCAACCCTGCTACCGGGCAAATAAAACGCATGAAAGAAAAGTATTATTGAAGAATTCGAGGAAGCTGGAATGGATGAACTAGGCAATTGTACAATTTTACGTTTTTTGGGCGGATTTAAAGCGCTGTAAGGTTTGATTAAGTTATAAGGCCTTTATCCCGGGCTCAACCAGGATAAGGGCCTTTATTTTTATTAATATTTCCTCTCAGTAATTTCCGGTTGAACCGGCGCCACCGCCGCTGCCACCACCGAAATCAAAATGTTTATCTGGTTCTGCTGTGGGTGTTTGATGAAAGGTTTGCGCTACTATTATAGATTCTACCTGAAGTAATCCTGCCAAGCCGGGATCATTGGGTTCTGCATGGGTAAATCCATGTTTGGCCGGTGTTAGGTATTTGGTAATGAAATAAGCCAGTAGGATCATGATAGCACCACCAATACTCATGGCTATTTCAATGGGTGCAACGTGATAATAATAACGGATGGTGAATATGATAGCGGCAACCAGTATTAAACCTGTGCGTAATAGGATAACATCCCGCTTTTGAATGCCCCGGAAAATATAAACAGCGGGGAACAATACGGTGGGGATCCAGAAGATCCAGCCAAATGGTACAGATTCTCCTTCTTGCAATTGAAGATCAAACAGGCTGTTGCTTACTTCTCTTACTACAAAAAAATTGCCGGCTGCATACAGGATGATCAATGCAAGGATCTCGATAAGGGTACAACAGTGTTTATAGTACCTTACCCTGTTATCGGTACTGAATTTTATTGCCAGCCAATACACGAAAAAGGCGATGGCCATCAATAAAAAGGGCATAATGGTTTTGGGTATGTTGCCCAGTGGTGTTATACTATAAAATATTATCGTAAGCAACGCGGCAAAAGCCAATGCACCCATAACGGCATTTCCGAATCGTAGCAAAAAATAAAAAGCAGGTATAAACACCAGTACCGCATTGGCAAGACCAGTTATCCCGGAAAAAACTAAGTTCGCCGCAGCAATTAAAGCAATGATGCATAACCATAGTAAAGCATCATCTATACCCGAGCGGTAATGTTTTTTCTCCCGGATAATAAATTCCAGCGCGCCATACAGGACTAAAGAGAAGATAAAGGTCAGGACGCCCAGTCCTTTTTCCGAACCACCGATCTCAGCCATCAAAAGGAATCCATAAACCATAACTACAATTACTGTTGTTAACAGAAACAACCCTATACGAATAAATACATTGGGCATGTACATGTTAACAGGGTATGCTTTGATTATAGCCCCGGTATCTTCTTTTGAGATGAGCTGTTGATCGAAGGCAGTTACAACTGCCTCGTTTATGGATAAATTATCAAGCGATGTACGATTATATGCGATCATGCAACTTCATTTTTTTGTTCATCCGGGAAAGGAATACAATGATGGCGGTGGCCGAACCAATAAAATACAACAGGATTAAATAAATAATGCCCAGGTCACGCATGCTTACTATCAGAAACCGGACTATCACATAACTGATACCGATGTATCCGTAAAGGGCTAGCATCAGTATATAATAAAAGAAACCCGTTGCAATCGCTCTTTTATAGAAATAAAATACGGCCGCTGCCAGTGGCAAGAGCCAGAGGGGATAAAAATTGTCGAATTGGAACATGCCCGCCAGGCTGGAAATGAACAGGATGTTCATCCCAAAGTTTACATACGTAAATTCAAAGTGAGCTTTTATATTTCTCCGTTGGCTGGCCCATGCAATTGCCGCAAGTGCCACGCCCAATACCAACCCTGCGAATATTATCTTTGCATCGGCAAAATTGTTTGCATTAACTATATTCAGGGGTGTTATGGCTACGCCCGCCCAGGCAGCCAGGTTGGTGATGGCCATACTTAAAACACCGAGGTGATCGAAGTAATAAGCACAAAAAAAGAGGATGACCATAGGAATAAAAGTGGCCAGTCCGTAAGCTCTTCCAAATGCGATGTATTGCACCTGCAGGTAGGTTATAAATGTAACCAGGGTTAAACAACCCAGCAAAAGAATATAATCAAAAAAGGAATTGGGCGCCGGAACTTTAGTGGTTGCAAAAGGGAGTTTTTTGCGTTCACAATAAAAGAAGCAACCTGCACATAATAATCCTATTGCTGCCAGTATGACCTGGTGGCCGATGGTATCGATGTTTTTATAGATCAATATGCCTAATCCGCCTGTAAGCAGCAGTATGCCCAGGTATAAGATGGTTTTTAGTTCCCAGTGCACTGAAAAAAGTTTGGAACCAGCTTTTTGTTTTACATTTTGTAACGATGGAGCTGATAGCAGGCCTTCTTTATATAGTCGCTCAAATAAAGGAATGTTCACGTATTGGGGTTTGTTTACTTATCAGTAAATATAATATTTTTAAAACAGAAAACCCTTCCCGATGCTTCGGAAAGGGTTTTTATTATGTATTACCGGTTATTATTCTTTTACAAAGCGGGCAATAAAACTTCCTGCGTTACTAACCAACTGTACCATATAAACGCCTTTGGGCAGAGCGCCAGCGGGTATAGTGTGCAGATTGGGACCCGATTGCGCTGCAAACACAGACTGGTAAACGAGGCTGCCCTTGCTGTTGAGTACACGAACACCTACTGTTTCTACACTGGTTGCATTATACTTCAGGGTAAGTAAGGATGATTTTACCGGGTTGGGATATACTGTCAGGATTGACGGAGCTACATCCTGCTGCATATTAATCCGGGCAATATTGCCCCAGGTTGCTTTGCCATCCACATCTATTAGTTTTACCCGGTAATAATTCCAGCCAGTCAGTGGGGAATTATCATTCAGACCATAATCGATGCGTGGGCCGAAGCTGTTTTGCACTGGCATGGTGCCAAGCAGTTGATTGAAGTTAGTGCCATCTGCCGAACGCCAGATCTCGAAATAGCTGATTTTATCCGATGAGGCGGTAGCCCATTTCAGGTTAACGGCATTGCCAGCTTTGGTGGCCGTCAATGGCAGCATTTGAGCGGTTGACAAAATAGCGGTAACAGTTACCTGCGTATTGTTGGCGCTTACATTACCACATAAGGTTGACGGGCTATATTTTAACAGGTTGCTGAATGAAGCAAAAGTAGTTCCGGCATAAGTGTCAAGTGTCGCTTGTGAAACAGCATTAGAATACGAAAGACCATATACTGTATAGGTGGTGCCTACCGGATAAATGGTAGCATTGCTCAGGTCGGCACTGGCATCGATGGCTTTGATAAGGCCGGTTGCGTTGTCAACGATCACATAGGTATAGTTTAATCCGGCGCCGGGATTGGGTGTGCCAGATACAAGGCCGCCGCCAGCAGGCGGAGTAACATTAATAGTATAGTTGGCTGTCAGGCTCGGGGCACCGTCTGCGAAAGTGCCTACAGTCATAGTGTAATACATGCCTTTGGTCAACGTAGCGTTGATGGCATATCCAACCATGGTAGAGTTAGTGCCGGTACCATCATCATGTCCGCTGGAAGCGATAAAATTATCGCATGTGCCGGGGTTAAAATCGCCGGAATACAGGTTGTATATACACAGCGGACTGGTTGATCCGGAGGAGGCGAATTTATAAGTACCAGTTATGCTGGGTGTAAACCGGTAGCTGTCGTATACATGCAAGTTAGATACATAGTAAATACAGGAGTTGGTGGTGCTTTGTACTGACAAACCGGTGAACGCGTCACCGGGCGCCAGTTGCCCGCTGATAGTAACAGCTGAACCGTAAACAGGTGACAGGCTCAGGTTGAGCGCTGAATTGCCGGCAACCCCTGTTATAGCAGCTCCCGGGGTAAAGGTTGAACCATTGGCAGTACAGCCGCTGGAGATTTTAATAGTAGTGCTGTTGATATTAAAAAAGATATTACCCCGCGCTTTTACCATTACGCGACCAGCATCTGTAGGCAGGCTTGGAATAATAAAGGTTTCAGTGCCATCGTTGGCAGTATTCGCCACCAGCGTATCAGAAAACGAAACACCGCCATCTTTGGATAATATGATATCAACATTCGAACAGTTAAAGGGTGCTGCAGTAGTACCGGCTACGTTCCAGGTAACGGTTGCCGTATTGGATCCATTGGCCGTCCAGGTGGTGGCAGCGCTTTGTGAGGTAACGGTAAAAGGTCCGGCAGCTGTATTGGTATTCACTGTTACGGATGCTTGCGCGGTACAACCGCCGCCTGTTGCCTCATCACGTACCATTACCTGAAAGTTCATGGAACGGCTTATACCTGGCAGCACTTCAAAGGGATGGGCACCACTTATCAAATCAGCTATCCGGGGAAACATACGGCTATTGGCTGTTGTTGGCGGATAAGACCGGAAAAGCGGACCGGTGGGAGAAGTGGCTACCGGGGTGCCTGTAGTAGGGCCTGAAGGCGCATCCAATTGCTCCCAGCAATAGTATAAAGTAGGGTTGTTGACATCTGTGCCGTTTGCCGTAAGCATAAACGGTGTGGAAACCGGAATGGTATAAGAAGCGGCAGGGACCGATACTGCCGGGGCTGTATTGCTCATGGGCGTTGCTGGCCGGCAGGTAGCGAAGTTAACAGAGTAGTTAGCGATCTGTAAAATGCTGAAGCCATGAAAATACAGGTCGGAATTGTTCTGGTAAGCATCGGGTATTCCACACGAACCAGCATACGCCATGATGGTAGAACCGCCACCAGGTTCATACCCGGTAAGGTAATTCGTATTACCAGCGCAGAGAAAATTTCCCGAAGCCATCGTGTGTTCTGCACTGAACTCGTGTCCCAGTTCATGGGCTACTGTACCGGTAAACACAGGACCTTGTGGGCCTGGGTTGGGGTTACTACCAAATCCATAGGTATAACCAGCTGCACCGCCTCCTTTATAGGTATTGTTACAAACTACGCCTGTGTAAGCCAGGCCACCGTCCCAGTTATTGCTCAATACAATACCCAGATCAAAATTGCTGCTTCCCAGGATACTGGTAAGCGTACTATGGTTGTCATTTAACGTAGTAACATCCAGGGAAGAGGTATTATAAGGATCGCTGAATTCATCGGTAAAAATGATGCTGTTATTACTTACCAGCGTAAAGGTGATGCCTGCATCGCGCTCGTAGATGGCAGTTACATCATTTACCAGTATGCCGATATAGGTTAATGCCTGGGTTTGTCCACCAGCCCAGGCCGTGTATTCACCGGTTGCTGCAACCGCCAGCCGGTAATTACGCAGGTTACAATCGCTGGCAAGAACGCTTGCTACCCGACTGCCGGCACCGGTTTTGCGTGCTACTGCATCCTTCACGCCACACAGTATGGGTTTGCTAACAGGAATGTCTTTTACATAATACACCATATGTACATCAGGGTATTCCGGGCTAACCGGACTGATGTAAGCACTGCCTTTGTCGGTAAATATTAATCCGGTAATACCTTGCGAAGTAATACTGATACGCCCCTGCAGGGCATTGGTGCCCGGGTCCTTTAATTCGTAGGTCTTAAAACCGGGAAGTTGATTGCTGAGTTCACTTGATAAAACAGGAGACTCTATAATACCACTGGCCAAAGATTGACCGGTAACAGGAAGAGGAAGGGAAATACCTGCAGGCGCTACATTAGCACGTTCGCCCAGTTTTACCAATGGCGTTCTTTGTTGCACCTGTTGCAGCTGACTGCGATTCAACTTTACCAGCTCATAGTTTGCTGGCAGGGGGGAAGCAGTTGAACGGCCATTAATGTAAGGTTGAATGGTGGTTTTCGATACCGGGGTCCAGAGGCCGTCTTGTGCCATAGCATGCAAGATCGGGAGGCATGTCCCTAAAGACAGCAGCAGTCTGCGGATCATAGAGTATTGGGCTTTTAAGGGGTTTTATATCTGGCAATTGTCTAATGTGTAAATAGTATACAATTGCACAACACCAACGCATTAATGTTTTTTTTATTTCACATTGGAGCTGCCTGATATCCACAATTATGCTTTTAGCAAGAGCATAAAACTTTAGTGGTATTGGTTGCGGTTCCGGTAAAATATTTGCTGGTATAAGGAATCTTAATTCTAATTTGGAACGTATCAGGTAATTTTATGTCAGGGATCCGCCCAATGGAAGTGCTCAAAATTCAAGATTATGGCGCTTTTCATGGATGTTCATATTATACCCGGCGTTACCGCAAAGGATGTTGCCGAAGCACATCAGAAGGATATCCTTTTGCAGGAAGAACATCGGTGTAAATGCATGACCTATTGGATAGATGAAGATCGGAATAATGTTTTTTGCCTTATAGAAGCGCCTGACAAAGAATCTGTTTCAGCCCTGCACCAACATTCACACGGGCTGGTTCCTCATAAAGTAATTGAAGTAAACCCTGAGTTGGTTGAATCCTTTCTGGGCAGATTACAAGACCCAACGCCTGCAACTGACGATGGATTAAATGTTTTCACCGACTCTTCCTTTCGAACCCTGCTCTTTATAACCACTAAAGACCCGGCCCTGCTGCGGTATGAATTGGGTAGTGAGAAAGCAAACGAAATATTGAGCAATTGTACGGGTGTAATACGTCAAAACCTGGCTGAGTTCGATGGGCGTGAAGTAGAATACCCGGGAAAAGGTTTTATTGCCTCCTTTACGGCTGCTTCCAAAGCTGTATCCTGCGCATTGACCATTCAGGCGGCTGCCAACCAACCCCATATGCAGGCGGCAGGTTTAAAGATTGGCATCAATGCCGGGGAACCTGTGTCAACCCTCAACAGCCTGTTTGGTGAAACCATACAGTTTGCCCGGTATTTAAGTTCCATTTCCGGTGAAACCCGCATCGCCATTTCATCAGCTGTTAAAGAGCTGGTGAAAGATCATTTTCAAAAACCAGCTGAAAATATGGTTTGCCTGGCACAGCCAGATGAAGTTTTACTTGAATTATTATTCAGTAAACTGGAACAGAACTGGCAAAACCCTGATTTTACCATCAGTGAATTTTGCCAGGCAATGGCCATGAGTCAATCGCAACTGTACCGGAAAACGGTTGAGCTCACGGGTATGTCGCCCAATATTTTTTTAAAAGATTACAGATTAGAGAAAGCGAAAGAATTGATGACCCAACAACGATACAGTATTTCGCAAATAACTTTTGATGCGGGATTTACCAGTCCTTCTTACTTCACCAAATGTTTTAAAAAGAACTATGGGTTGCTGCCGATGGATTACCTGGAGCTGTTGCATTGATTGATTTGTTTTATCTTTTGAATGATTTTTTACAATCCTCATTACTCCGCGTTTATTTTGAATTAAGATTGATATTCATTGAACGATTTGTTATACAACTTTCGTGGTTCCTGAACGTAGCTTTGATACATCAAAACGATTAAAAAAAAAGCCATGAAAGACACTATCTCCTACAGCACATTGATGTTCGCCGTTCTGTTATTGTGCGGTTTTACAGTAAACGCACAAACCAATTCTTTCACCCAACAATTAAAAAAAAAGCCTTCGATCATGAAAACTTATGTGATTGAGCGGGAAATCCCCGGTTTGGGCCAGTGGTCCCCTGAACAACTAAAAAGCGCTTCTCAAACTTCTTGTAATGTGTTGCAGGAATTGGGGCCTAAAATTGAATGGATCCACAGCTATGTTACGGGTAACAAAATGTATTGTATTTACCGGGCTGAAAATCCGGAGCTGATCAAGGAGCATGCAAAGAAGGGAGGCTTCCCTGCAAACTCCATCAGTGAGGTTACCGACGTCATTAGTCCGGCAACGGCTACGGCCGCCATCCCCGCTAACTAACGGGACAGTATAGCCATGAATTCGGGAGCAGAAATAAAATTCTGCTCCCGTTTTTTATGTTAAACAAGATCGCTTCGTTCATGTCGACATCGTATTACGCCGTATCTTTATCAACAAAAAAAAGATTTATAAATTCCTGCTATATGAACCAACCCTGGATAAAACACCCGCTAGTTTTAAAAGGTACTACGGTTGAGCTGCTGCCGTTAGAAGAAGGATTGCTGGAAGAATTATATACGGCCGCAGCAGATAAAGAATTGTGGAAACTGGTGCCGTTTGATTGTTCTGACCGGGATATGTTTTATAAGGCATACCGGTTTGCATTATCGGAAAGGGACAGAGGCGCGCAATATCCATTTGTAATTTTTCACAAACCAACAAAGAGGTATATCGGTTCCACCCGGTTTTTTGAAATATACCCGGATGATAAAAAGCTGGAGATTGGCTGGACCTGGATCGCCCGGGAATTCTGGGGCACTTCCGTGAATTTTGAATGCAAGCTATTGCTGCTCACTTATTGTTTCGAGGTGCTAAAAACCAACAGGGTGCAATTGAAAACGAAAGACACGAATTTTCGCTCACGAAAAGCCATTGAAAAAATAGGAGGGGTATTTGAAGGAATTCTGCGAAAAGACCGCATACAGGGGGATGGTACCACCCGTAATGCGGCCTATTACAGTATTTTAGACGACGAATGGCCCGCCGCTAAAGAAAGAATTGAACAACAAATTATTGCTGTTGCGACAAAAAGTAAATCGCAAGGATAACGATCAGCACTACTATAACAGTAAGTACTACCTTGGCAGTAGATACTGGTTTTGAACCATAGATCTTACCTGTTTGCCCGTTTACGAGAAAATGATATTGTTTGCTTTTGTACTTATAAGAGCAAACCCAAAGCGGCAACAGAATGTGTTTATAGGTTTGATTTTCGTAATTGGTGCTAACCTGCACATTCCGATAGGTATCTATGCGGCATTGATCTACACAGGCATCATAAATTTCCCGCTCCATAATTTTTTCGGCTTGTGCATAGCCATCGCTTACTGAAATGTCATACACATCGGCCTGAAAGCCGGATAAATACCGGGCGTCAAAGTTCACCAGTTCTTCCAGTTGAAAAGGGAAAACGCTTTCGTATTCTTTTTGTGTTAACTCATCGCCTCCGCCAATGAGAATATCGTCAAACGTTGTATTATAGGTACCTGAGCGATAGATCCATTCTGTTCTTTGTTCCTGCCGGGTTGTCTTATTACCATTGGCATCAGTATCTTCTACTGTTACGTAATAGTGTCTGCCGCCTTCACCAGTCCATTCACTAAAGGTTTGTGCATCGTAAGTCCAGAAGGGTAGGTAAGTCCCATGCAGGGCATCCTGGCGTGCAAACTCTTTTAGATCGCCGGGTGCCCACCAGCCTTTTCCCAACCAGTTTTTAAAAATGGTGATGGATTGTTGTTTGTCAATCTTGAAGGGAATGATACCCGATGGCTGTATCAATCGGGTTTTGTAAGCTACGGGGTTCACCGCCTCGAAGTTGCAAAAGCTACAGGTGAACGTAGGCGTTTCTGAAATGAATACCGATTCGGAACCGCAACGTTCGCATTTATGAACCAGTTGCTCGATGGCTGCATCAGGATCGCCGGTAACAGATAGCTGTTGGCGCAGGCTTTTCTCTTTGATCTGGTTGTTCGATTGATCAATGGCTACCTGGGTGCCACAATATTTGCATTCGAGTTTTTGGTGTTCGGGGTTGAAATATAATTGTGCATTGCATCCCGGGCATGGGAATAGCAATAGGGAATCTGTTTGTACTTTTTCCATAAGATTGTTCAACCGGCTTTATAGCTTGCCTAAGATCTCTGCTTTCTTTTTATTGAATTCTTCTTCGGTAAGAATGCCAGCTGTTTTTAAGTCACCCAACTGTTTCAACAGATCGAGCATTTTTTGCTGGTCGTTGCCTGTGGTGGCACTGGTGCCTTGTTGTTGGGGTTGCTGCGGTTGTTGCGCCTGTTGCATCATGTTGGTAAGCACAATGCCTGCACCTAAACCGGCTGTGTTGGCGGCGCCCGGGTTATCGGCCATTTTCTCCATGGCAATACCCGCCTGCATTTGGTTGAACTGATTCAGTTTGTCGCCCATCATATTAAGCGAAGTGGTTTTGTCGAGCATCTTTTCCACCTCTTCGGGCAGGCTCACATTCTCGATATAGAACTGACCTAACTCAATACCCCAGGCATCAAAATCAGCCTGAAATATTGGTTTTAATCGGGTGCCTATTTCGGTAAAGTTGGCCGCCAGGTCCAATACGGAAACACCGGCTTCCGCCAGGCCTTCTGACAATTTACTGATGATCGTATTACGCAGTTGTTCACTTACTGTATCGATAGTGACCCACGGATTGGTGCCGGCAAATTCCTTAATGAATTTTTTAGCGTCGACAACCCGTATGGTGTAAGTTCCAAAAGAACGGATGCGCACCTGTTTAAATTCAGGGTCGCGCATAATAATGGGATTGGAAGTTCCCCATTTCAGATTGGTAAACTGTTTGGTGTTTACAAAATAGATATCCACCTTAAAAGGTGAATCGAACAGGTATTTCCATGATTTGAGGGTAGTGGTAATGGGCATGTTCTGCGTCTTCAGCTCATGCCGGCCGGGTTTATACTCATCGCCAAACTCACCTTCATTCATCAATACTACAACCTGCGATTCCCTGACCGTTAACTGGGCGCCATTCATGATCTTATTTCCCTTGTTGGGAAATTTGGCAATGACTGTATTGTTACTGTCATCAACCCAGTCGATGACCTCAATAAATTCATTTTTAATAAAATCGAATAATCCCATATACTGTTGATTGTTGGAGTTCTCTAAAATTGGTTGTTGTTGCTATAGGTAGTAAAACCGGAAAGAAAATTACACTAAACTGCTGAAGAATTATAGCCTTGTTGAATTTAAATGAAAGATTTAATAATGTGTTTTTTTACCTGCTAAACGGGATATCTTCGCAACTCCCTGCACACCCTTATTTAAATCCTTCTTCATATTGCCCTGGCGGCAGCTTGCTATATCCGGGCCGGTAACGGCACGCGAACAATTATTCCCTGCACTTTCCCCCTTACGATTTTTCATTTAACCATTTAAAACCATGTAGTATGAAAAAACTATCACTGTGGCTTTTGGGTAGTCTGCTGTTCTGTATGGCAGGATACGCCCAGGTGAAACCGGTATTGCTGGGAAAAGCACCGGAGTTGTTAACGTCGTTCCGTAAACAGATAAGTGCCGCACCGCAGCAACGGGTAACGGGCAGGCTGCCGTTACGAATTACTGTGGCGGATTCATTACCCGGAAAAATAAACTTTCGCCAATCTGTTGCTACCGGTCAGGAATTTCTGGCAGGGGAAATTGAGAACATACCGGGTTCTTCCTTTTTTATCCGGTTTGAAGGGAGCAGTGTGCAGGGAAATATTATTCTGCGCAATACAAAAAAAGCCTACACGTATAATTCAGACGGTAACGGGAATGTATACGTCACTGAAACCGATATACATAAAGTGCTGTGTATAGATTATGGAAAAGCGCCAGCCAGCTCAGCTGTCAGTAATGCGGCAGCAGCAATAACTGCCGGCCAGCTGTATAGTTTACAAAGTTATCCCAATGCAAATGGCGTGGTACTGCTCGATTTTGACGGACAATATGTTTCAGGAACCGGCTGGAATGGGGGAAATCCCATTAACGCAGCGCCAAGCACTTTAACAGATGCGGAAAGATATGAAGTATGGCAACTGATCAGTGAAGATTTCGGGCCATTCAAACTCAATATTACTACCAGTGAAGCAGTGTATTTTTCATATCCGGCCAACCGGCGGATGCGTTGCATCTTTACACCTACCAACACCGCGTCACCTGGAGCAGGTGGCGTTGCTTTTTTAAATTCATTTACCTGGGGCAATGAAACGCCCTGCTGGGTATTTAATGGCGGGATAAAAGGTGCCGGTGATGCCGGGGCACATGAAGTAGGCCATACGTTTGGGTTGAGTCATGATGGAAGAACTAACCCGGTTGAAGAATACTACCTGGGACAGGGTAACTGGGCGCCCATTATGGGAGCAGGTTATTATGTACCGGTTGTGCAATGGAGCAAGGGCGAGTATGCCAACCCCAGTCAAACCCAGGACGACCTGGCCATTATTGCGAATAATGCCAATGGAGTAGGGTACCGGGCCGATGACCATAGTAACGCAAGAGCAGGCGCAACGCCGCTTTCTATCAGCGGCAATGGAAGTGCATTCAATTCCGGTATTATTGAAACAACCAGCGATGCCGACTTCTTTACTTTTACTACTACCGGCGGCGCCGTTTCATTAAACATCAACCCGGCAGAAAAACATCCTAACCTCGATGTGCTGGCTACTTTGTATGACAATGCAGGCTTTGTAGTAACAACTTCCAATCCCGATGGATTGACTGCCAGCCTGAGCGCAACGCTGGCTGCCGGTACTTACTATGTGGCCATTACAGGTGTAGGCTACGGGAACCCGGCAACAACCGGCTATACTAATTATGGTTCGCTTGGTTATTATTCAATCAATGGTAATATTGCCGGCGCTGCAGCCAACGCAGTAGCCACTTTTTATAAAGATTGTAATTACAGCGGTAGTTATGCGGTAAGCCTGGCCCCCGGCACTTATACGGTGAGCGACCTGGTAGCCAGTGGCATACAGGATAAAGACATTTCCTCATTCACTATTGCCAGCGGATATGAAGTATTGCTGTACAAGAACAATGCGCTACAGGGTAGTTATACCAGCTTTAGCGCCAATACAGCTTGTCTGGTGGCCAGCAACCTGAATGATTCTGTTTCATCGCTTCGCATAAGATCGTTAACCAATCAGGCGCCAACCGTGAGCTTCCTGAAGCCAGTTACTGGTAATAAATACCTGGCCCCGGCTGCTGTTGCTATTACCGTGAATGCATCAGATGCAGACGGCACCATCAGCAAAGTAGAATTCTATAATGGCAGCACCAGGCTGGGCGAGGCAACATCAGCACCCTACTCATATACCTGGAACAATGTAGCAACGGGCACTTATACGCTTACTGCTACAGTTACGGACGACCGCAATGGCCAGTCATCTGCACAGGTAACCATTAGTGTAACCAATGTGCCGGTGGCTACTATATACAGGGATTGCAATTACGGTGGTGGGGCTGTCGGGTTATTGCCGGGAAGTTATACCTTAAGCCAGTTGCAAAGCATGGGGATTAATAATGACGACATTTCATCTTTGCGCGTAAACAGTGGATACCAGGTTCAATTGTTTAATGATGATAATTTCACCGGTACTGTTATTACCCTTACCGCGGACAACAGCTGTCTGGTGGCCAATAACTTTAACGATCTTACCTCTTCACTTAAAATAAGTGCAATTGGTACGGTTACTGCCGCCACCGTGTACAGAGATTGTGACTATTTAGGCACTGCAGTAACGCTGTCGCCAGGTAATTATACCCTCAGTCAGTTACTGGCACTGGGCATTGCCAACGACGATATTTCTTCGATGAAGGTTAACAGCGGTTACCAGGTACAATTGTATTTTGATGATAATTTCCTGGGCACTTCCCAAACCTATAGTGTTGACAATCCTTGTTTGGTGACCAACGGATTTAATGATGCCGCTTCTTCCATAAAAGTATATGCGGTAGCGCCGGCTAAGTCACAAGGAATGATAACCGGGCTACAAATATTTCCCAACCCTGTTTTGAACGAATTACGATTCCGGAGCGGGGAAGATTTTACAGGTGCCCTGATCAAAGTGTATGATTTTACGGGCAGGGAGCTCATCGCTACCCGTAATACCAATAATCGGGTGAATGTATCGCGGCTTTCCCCGGGTGTATATACGTTAACGATTGTAAAGAACGGAAAGATCATTTCCGGCCGTTTCATTAAATAGTGATTAAATAGGTGATCCCTGGTATAACAAATCAGTCGTATTTATTATGCCAGGGATTTTTTTATTACTTTAAGGGTACAAAATCATTATCACCTATCAGGAATTTATCGAGTCGGTTTTGTAAGTAATTTGCCAGTCAATATCATGAAAAAAATGATTATAGCAGGTTTGATAGCAATAGGGCTGCTTTATTTTGTTATTTGTGGATTATTGTATTTTTTTCAGGAAAAGTTGATCTTTTATCCGCAAAAGTTAACCCGGGATTACCGGTTTGGATTTGATCAGCCGTTTGAAGAAATGACAATAATAGCCCATGATAAAAATCAGTTGCACGGGTTGTTATTTAAAACCGACAGCTCAAAAGGGCTTATCTTCTATTTACATGGGAATGGTGGATCACTTGAATCGTGGGGTGAAATTGCACAAACATATACTGCATTGAAGTATGACTTATTCCTGTTGGATTACCGGGGTTATGGGAAAAGTGAAGGAGTCATTAACAGTCAGCAACAGTTTTTTAATGACGTTCAAACTGCCTATGATTCGCTGAAGAACAGGTATGCAGAAGACCGAATCGTTGTTTTGGGTTATTCAATTGGCACTGGAGCTGCCACCATGCTGGCATCGACAAACAATCCTAAGTTGTTGATCCTGCAGGCACCTTATTACAGCCTTACCGATATGATGCGACATACCTATCCTATTATACCCACTTTTATCTTAAAGTATAAATTTGAAACGAACAATTATCTGAAAGCCTGTAAAATGCCGGTTGTTATTTTTCATGGCGATGCAGATGAAGTGATTTATTACGGAAGTTCGCTTAAGTTGCAAACCTTATTTAAAAAACAGGATACCCTGATAGCATTACAAGGGCAGATACACAATGGGATAACCGACAATGTAGTTTATAAAAAGGAATTGCAACGAATATTGTCTCAATGAGCAGCCACCTCTACATGAAATTTAAGAAAATGCGCTAATTTCCCCTTTATTAATGGCTTTCCATTGTTTCCTCATTTGAGCCATAACGATGGTCAAAAGCTCGATCTGGCGTTCTGCTATAAGATTAAAACCACATTAATAGCAACCAATGAAGCGCCCTCACCGATTGGTTATGGTATATGTGAGGAACCAACGACCGCTGAAAAAAATACCGCTGAATTTTGTTCACAGCGGGGTTATTGGCAATATAGTTTTCTCAAAAGCGTTATGCCACAAGGCCGAAAGGACGATTTTGTGTTTTATGGCGAAAAAACAAAATGCCTGGTTGAATTATTCTGCCAGGATAATCGGATCGGTAAAGTATTCATTGAACCACATTTAAAATTGCGGTTACAGCTTACCAATAGTAAGATCCGTTTTCATGGTTGCCAGGCTGTACGCCACGACGATCATATTCATGTTCAGCTTAATTGATCTATCTTTGAGCCCCGAACCCGTAAAACGGTTATTTATATCCAATACACTATGAAACAACTAGCTTCGATTTTAGTATCGATCATCCTCATGGCCGGGTGCCAGGAAATGAACCAGCAGGAGACCCCGGCGGAAAATGTACAGGTTTCCACAGTAGATTCAACTCCACAAATGATAGCTTCGGAAGCAGTGCCGGAAAAAGCACTCAGCGACTTGTCGGAAGGCGACATAACCTGGTCAGATAGCTTATTAAAAATGTATATGGCTTTTGCCAATACGGAAACCTTTAAGCAGGCTCATAAGAATAATTTTACCCTGGAATGGGAGTACGATAATACTGTTAAAACCGATTCTGGCGTATTTGACGTTTATCGCATAGGACATGAAATTTCACGTGATGAAGGGGCCGATACCCGTTTTATTGTTGACCAATGGATCTATCTGGATACCCTGAGGAAACAATTGTATGAATTTGAACCGACGGCTAACCGATTAAGCAAGTGGTGGTCTTCGGAAGGGAATAAGCAGCTTTTCTATCCTGTGTACGAACTGTCTTCCAAAACCACTGCCTTTGTAGTTAATTTTTACGAAGTAGGGAAACCTCGGGGTATTATGGATACGCTTTTTGATGTGTTTTATCCAAAGAAGTCTCAGGAAAAAGAACCGGAAGGCTGCCGCTCCTGTGTACCCAAAAAATGGAAGTTATATGATACAGCAGGTGTGTATAAATTAATAAGGAATGAAACCCTGGAAAAGGAAGCCAGGTGTTATTTTGACACTGCTTTTTATGTTTATGGAACGAATGGATATGCCAGATCGAGGATAAAAAATATAGCGCTTGCATTGGATCCCTGCATCACCAACATCTTTGCATTTTGCCTGGATAATGCCAGTTTGAAATCGATAGGCCACCCGCTTTTTTGCTCAACTCAGCTGATTCCTATTCATTACGGAAAAGATTATAGCAAGATCGAAAAGAGTATGGACAGTTATTTTGTTCCTTCAGGTGATCATGCAGACAGCGTAAAAACAAAGATCATGGGTAACGTTGGAAACTTCTATTTCTATTACCATGATGATTTTACCTGGGAACCGAAGAGTTCCAATTCAAAGTGCAAATTTCCCGGCCGGGGAATCAGGCTGATTGATAACAAAAGAGTGTCTCAATTCTGGATGAGCGATTTTGTTGATCTGTTTGGAATAGAATGTGATTAAATTATTCAGGATGTTGCGCAGTACTCCATGGTGTACTGCGTAACAATCTTTCTATCCCTGCTGTTGATACACCCGGACAAAGTCTTCAGCAAATGCTGTAAAACTGCGGCTACCAGATACTTCCTTTGCGTGTTGCGCGTAATGGGTTGCCAGCAATCCCTCCCTAATGGCAATGCCCATATCTACAATATAATGCTGGGCTGCCTCTTTTGAAAAACCATTTTGTAGCAATCCCTGTAATAACTGTTCATCGGTGAACTGCACCCACGTAAGATCGGGTTTCCCAATAGCTGCACCCAGTACATGTGCTATTTGCCGGCCATTTTTTGTATCACTAATTATATACTTAACGTTTTTACCGCTAAATGAAAGGGTGGAAAACGCTTCAGCCGCTGCATCTGCTATATCTTCCGGGTGCGATAATACCATTTCTACATTATCGCCAAAATTGTTTCCGATAATGCCCTGGTGCCTGATCAGGCCGATGCTGCCATAGAAATTGGAATAGAAGCCACCAGGGCGCAAATGAAGTACATTTAATGTTGGCAACTCATCCAAAAAGGTTTCCAGGTTTTGATAATTAACAAGCGGCGGCTGACCTGCCAGGGGGGAACCGGAACTGCTTAAGTTAACTACATATGAAATGCCTGACTCCTGAATAGCACGTGCATAATTTTTGCCCACTGTAATGGTAAAGCCTTTGTAATCGGGTGCACTAAAATTGGGCGGTATCATCAGGTAAACTGCGTCGCTGCCCTGAAACGACTGTTTTACAAAATCATAATCTTCAATTGACCCAATCAATGGGATGGCTTGCAGTTTTCTGATGTCTTCAGCTTTGTTGGCATTGGAACTAATGACATTAACCTGGTGCCCTGCTGCTACCAGTTTTTTTGTAAGGGAAGCACTGATGTTCCCCAGCGAACCTGTAATGGTAATTTTCATTGTTGTGCTCGTTTAAAATTGTTGCACAAAACTAAAAGGATACTTACTTTTATACAAGTACTTACCCTAAAGTGTGTATACTATGACTTTGATCAAAGAATCATCCACCATTCAGGAAAATAAAAGCCAGGCATTTGTAGCCTGTCCGGTAACTTTTGTTATGGAAAAGATAGGCGGTTATTGGAAGCCGATCATTTTATTCAATTTGTTATCAGGATCAAAGCGATACAGTGAATTAAAAAAATCAATTCCCGCCATTACTGAAAAGGTATTGATACAACAATTAAAACAACTGGAAGGGGATGGTTTGCTGATAAGAAAATCAAAGCCGGTAGTGCCGCCTTATGTTACGTATGAATTATCGAAATCGGGTAAGGCATTACACCCTGTTTTATACGCTATGGCTGAATGGGCCGTTGGTAACAGTGGTAAATTGTCGAAGACATTTTCAAAACAAATGAAGGATTTTCCGTTATAAAATATAAGGGTCGCAAATTGCATGCGGGTGGTTGCATATGAGGATAAAAAGAATGGCAGACTGTTAAGAAGTTGTTACAACATGGTGGCGCCTGGTTTATAGGGAATGGCTTTTATAAATTGATGTAAATATTTTATATTGTATATCAAACATTTACAAGTTAAGTTAACAACGGGTATGCCTTATATCTGCAATATATTTTACCTGTTTTCGTTTAATGGAAGTCTTTGCCGGACTTAGCCGGAAAGGTTTACCTGCAGAAAAATTGCTTCACTACAAAAAGTAATTCTTTTGCAGCCGTAATGTTTTAGTTAATAGGTGTGAGAATGACATTTAATTTGTAATTTGCGCACTCTAATCAATTTATTACTCCGATTGCAGGATGTTTCCGAATTGCCAGATGGATCATTAACTTTTAACCTGCAAAAAAAATCCAATCTTATTTTTTTATGCGTAAGTTATTTTTATTTATTACTGTTTTATCCTGCACAACAGTCTTTGCACAACCTAAAACGTATTCAACAGCCAATGCGCACTCGCACAATGACTATCAACAAGGATCGCCGTTGCTTTCGGCTTACACACTGCAGTTTGGTAGTGTTGAAGCTGATGTAATGCTGGCTGGCGACGAATTGCTGGTAGCTCACACTGAGCATGATTTTGATCAACACCGTACCCTGGAAGACCTGTACCTGAAACCTATCCAGGGTTTTATTCAAGCTAATAAAGGGCATGTGTACGCTGATGAATCGCGTAAGCTGATCCTGATGTTGGATATCAAGAGTGACGCCGTTCCTGCTATAAATAAATTGATCGATGTTTTACAAAAATACCCTGAGCTTATTAAGACCCCTTCCTTCAAAGTGATGATCAGTGGTAACAAACCTGAGCCGAATAATTATATTTCTTTTCCTTCATTCCTGGTATTCGATGGTTTGTTAAGCTCTAAGTATTCAAAAGATGCACTCAGCCGTATCGCTATGCTGAGTGACAATTTCATCAATTACTCAAAATGGAATGGTACTGGTCCAATCCCTGCTAAAGATGCAGAGCGTTTGAGAAATAACATCAACAAAGCACATGCCCTGGGTAAAGAAGTTCGTTTGTGGAATGTACCTGATTTTGATGATGCCTGGAAAGTGGTAATCGAAATGGGTGTTGATTATATCGACTCTGACAGTATCAAGGCCCTGGCGCAATTCCTGAAAAAGCAACAACAACTTTCTCAAAAATAAGAGGTAGTACTAACTTTTTAAGCGAGAGGCTGTCATTTGACAGCCTCTTTGTTTTTTAATTTACTTCTACTTTTTACTTCCTTTTTAACTGAACTCATAGCCCAAACCCATTACCTGGGTTAATAGTGTGGGCGGCGCATCTGTGGCGGTACATCGTCCTTCCACTACAGGCGCAATGGGTGAATGTACGGCCAGGTATTCTTCAATGACCTTATGCATGGTATAGCCTAACAAATGCGGTTGCTGAACGCCCTGCATGCGGCAAAGGGTGGTATCGGGATCGCCTTCGCGTTCACAGGCAACAAAACTGTATTCCCGGTTCAGATCAACCGGTTTACCGCCCACCTTTATGTAATTGACCCGTTTGCCTGCCTCGTTTCCCAGTGTAAAATTTACCTCCATGCCTTTGAACCGGATCACCCAACCGCCCAATCGTTTGGCGGGATCTTTAGCAAAAGTATTTTCGAGTTCAGTCTCTAACCAGTACCATAACTGTTTGCCGGTTACAGACCCTTTTTTGGCTTCGCTGTCAACCGGCAACATGCTCCATAAGTAATCAATCGTAATGTCTGCAGTACCTGTAGCCGGGTCGGGCACCAGGGGCGGGCAAAAGCGGAACCCATTACTCAGGGCAATGTCTGGTTTGAATTTCCACATTATGGCGTCGGTGATAAAATTGTCCATCGGCGTTTCAATTACGTAATACCTGATCAACGGTTTTTTGGTTTTTCCGATCACCCGGCTCAATTCTTTTTTATAAGGCTCATTGGCTTTGCTGATCAGCTGTTTCATCTCTTCATCTTCCTTGTATTTTTCTGGGTCAACATCCAATAGCTGATAGGTCTGGTCCTTTATATTGCCATCCTCCATAACAATATCCAGCCTGGCTATAAACGACCCAAAAGCTCCGGGTTCTGTTACTTTTGCATAAGTGCCCTGTATGGGTTTTCGTAACCGCTCATGGGTATCGGCCCCCAGAATATAATCAACTCCCTTTACCTGCTCTTTATTTGACAGACCAAACTGTTGTGCAAGCCCCATATGGGTTACCAGGAAAACCAACTGGCATTTTTCATACTCCCTTAAAATTTTAATATACTTGGCCACATTGGCTTCAGGCGGCGTGAACTTCATGCCATCGCAATAAGCTGGTGATTGCCGTTTGGGTGTCAGTGGATCATTATACCCGATAAATCCTATTTTGATGCCGGCAATATGTTTTACGAAATAAGGTGGGAAGATCAGGTCGCCTTTTTGGTCGTCCTGTGTATCGTGATACATATTGGCGCACACCTTTAATGCATCATAGCCAAACATGTCCTGCATCATCATTTCTTTGCCATATACAACTTCCCAGTTACCGGGTAGCATAATATCATAGCCAATATTGTTCATTAATGGTATAATGGCCTTGCCCTCACTTAGTGCCGCAATGCCACTGCCCTGAAAGCAATCACCCCCATCGATCACCAGGGTATTCGCTGCATTTTGATTACGCAGGGTGTTGATCATTGTTTTAAGACTGGCCAGTCCGCCCCGTTTTTTATAAACGGGTTTATCATTTTCTATGAAAAATTCATCGTGTTGATAAAGTTGTGAATGAATATCGGCTGTATGCAGAAAGGTGATCAGGGAAGCTTTGCCATCACGCACGGCTTTGTTTTGCTGCATGCTGTTAAACTTATAGGCAGCATCTTCATTGTTCAATGCCGCCGCCGCCAATGGCGTAGAAACCAGTCCGCCACCAATGCCCAGGCTTAGTCCCAGGCGGCCTGCTTTTTTGATGAAATTCCGGCGGCTGTTTTCTGACAGTTCAAGGTGCAGTTCTTTTTCTGCCTGGTTTATCGGATCAGTGTGGCAATCAGCGCAGCTGCATAGGGGTGAGTGATTCTCAAGCATAACAATCGTTGTTAAGTAAAGGTTATTTATTTACAGAAACAGGCTAAATTACTGGGTTTCCTGATAAAAAATTATGATGCGCGTAGGGGTAACACAATAAGTCACAAAATACCCCCTCATTTGTCCCATTTACACAGCCTGGATTTTGCTAACTTGGGGTAAGTTTGCCTTGTCAATACGAAAGACTTCATTAACTAATAAAAACTAAAAAAATGGAAACTACCGGCGCAACAAAAATTACGGTTGAAACAATTGTACATGCTCCTGTTGAAAAAGTTTGGAAATACTGGTCATTGCCCGAACACATAAAAAAATGGTGTGCTGCTTCAGACGACTGGCATGCGCCCAAAGCTGAAAATGATTTAACGGTTGGCGGAAAGTTTTCTACCAGAATGGAAGCCAAAGACGGCAGTTTTGGTTTTGATTTCGGTGGCGTGTATGATGATGTAAAAACAAATGAGTTGATTGAATATACCATGGGGGATGGCCGTAAAGTGGAAATTCATTTCACTGCAAATGGGAATGAAACCAAAGTGGTTGAAACATTTGATGCGGAAAGCACGCACTCTGTTGAAATGCAACAGGGCGGCTGGCAGGCTATTTTGAATAATTTCAAGAACTATACGGAGACCAATTAAGCGCAAATATGTTTTTATTGAAGCCTCACTTTTCGGTGGGGCTTTTTTGTTGCCTTTATCAGAAAGTACAAAGTATCCTTTCTTAGTATGACTTGTAACATTATTAATTACAAAGCCTGTGTGACAAAGTACAATTTATACCTGTTTTCATCAGGTACATTCCTCATTTATAAAGGATTTATTGTTTCCGGTTTGTTGTTTTATATAATACAAATTTAGTTTTGAATACTAAGTATGTTAGTTTAGTAAAGCTAAATTAATTAGTAATCGTAGTAGTTTTGAAGTGGAGCAAGGACTACTATGTATTTAAATTGCAGAACATATTTCAGCTTACGATACGGCACTTATTCTACAGAAGAACTGGTTACTACTGCTGCGGACCACGGTATTCATGTACTGGCATTAACAAACATCAATTGTACCTGCGATAGCTGGGATTTCGTAAACAGCTGCCAGCAAAAAGACATCAGGCCGGTTGTTGGCGTTGAGATCAGGAATGAAGACACCCTGCTTTATATTTTACTGGCGAAAAACAACAAGGGTTTTGCCAGTATCAATGAATTTTTGTCTTTTTACCTGCAGCATAAGAAAAACTTTCCTGAGCAGGCATCAACCTGGTTTCAAAACAGCGGCGATGTGTATATCATTTATCCCTTTGATAGAAAGGCTGCCGGTGATCTGTTGCCCGATGAATATACAGGCATACTGGCATCGGAATTAAATAAGCTGTTTGGCACCGATTGGAAGAAATATGAACACAAACTGGTAGTACGGCAACCGGTAACATTTCAAAACAAACAGTACTTCAATTTGCACCGCCTGTTGCGCGCCATTCACAAGAATACCCTGTTGTCGAAATTGCCTGTTGAAACCCAGGCAGCACCTGATGAAACATTTGTATCACCGGCCACCCTGCTGGAGCAGTTCAGGCAGTTTCCTGCTATTGTTACCAATACCTACAAGCTATTGGACGCCTGCCGGATTGAAATGGACTTTAAGGTTGATAAAAACAAAAAATGCTTCAGCGCTACTGCCGAAGATGACCGGGTATTGCTGGAAAAGCTGGCCACGGAAGGACTGATGGCCCGTTACGGAAAAAAGAATAAGGCAGCGCAGGATCGGATGCAAAAGGAATTAAAGATCATAAACGACCTGGGTTTTAATTCTTATTTCCTGATCAACTGGGATATGATCAGATATGCCCAGTCGCGTGGATTTTATTACGTAGGGCGGGGGAGTGGCGCCAATTCAATTGTGGCATATTGTCTGCGTATTACCGATGTAGATCCTATTGAACTGAATCTTTATTTTGAACGCTTTTTGAATCCCGAGCGCACTTCCCCGCCCGACTTTGATATTGATTTCAGCTGGACAGACCGCGACGACATCATGGATTATATTTTTAAACGGTATGGTCGTAAGCACGTGGCCCTGTTGGGTTCTTACACTACGTTTCAACACGATGCGACCATTATGGAACTGGGAAAGGTATTCGGATTGCCGGTTGAGGAAATAAAGGGACTGCAGCGCACGGTACAGCCTACCGACAAAATACAACGGCTTATTCTGCAATATGGCAGGCTGATGAAGAATTTTCCCAACAATATTTCCATTCACCCCTGCGGCATGCTGGTTACCGAAAAACCTATTTATGAGTATGCCGCTTTGTTTATGCCGCCTAAAGGATTTGCCACCACGCAAATGGATATGTTCGTTGCAGAGAATATAGGCATCAACAAGTTTGATGTGCTGAGCCAGCGGGGGCTGGGGCATATAAAGGAAAGCCTTCGCCTGATAAAAGCCAACAGGAGCATCGATGTCAATATTCATGACTTTCACAATTTCAGACATAATACTGCTATTAAAGATCAGATCCGGAAGGCTGAAACCATTGGCTGTTTTTATATAGAATCGCCAGCGATGCGGCAACTGCTGAAAAAGCTGCGGTGCGATGATTACATCACGCTGGTGGCAGCTAGTTCCATTATCAGGCCCGGTGTGGCGCAATCGGGTATGATGCGGGAATACATAACCCGGTTCCATAACCGGGATAAGATAGTGTACCTGCACCCTCTTTTTGAAGCACATTTAAGCGAGACATTCGGCGTAATGGTTTTTCAGGAAGATGTGATAAAGATCGCGCATTATTTTGCCGGTTTATCCCTGGGTGAAGCAGATATCCTGCGCCGGGCCATGAGTGGTAAGTACCGGTCGGGTAATAAATTCAAACATGTAAAAGATAAATACCTGGCTAATTGCCGGGAGCTGGGGCATACAGATGAACTGGCGCATGAAGTATGGCGGCAGATGGAAAGCTTTGCCGGTTACAGTTTCAATAAAGCACACTCGGCCAGTTTTGCAGTGGAAAGTTATATGAGCCTGTATTTAAAAACATTCTTCCCCCGGGAATTTATGGTAGCTGTGATCAACAATTTCGGGGGCTTTTATTCTACCGAGTTATATTTTATTGAATTAATGAAGGCGGGAGGTATTATACATGCGCCCTGTATAAACAACAGCGAGCAATACACCAGTATCAGTGGCAATGAAGTGTATACCGGTTTTGTTCATATCAGGGCATTGCAGGAAAACTCCATGCAACAGATTTTGGAGGAACGAAAAGCGGGCGGTGCATTTCTGCATTTGCAGGATTTTATTGAACGTACCCAGATCGGGCTTGAACAACTCAATATACTGGTGAGTGTGGGCGCTTTCAGGTTTACCGGTAAAACAAAAAAGCAATTGTTATGGGAAGCCAACTTTCTGCAAAAGAAGAATAAAAGTCATATCCCGGTTAGCGAGTCTTTGTTTGTAGAAAAACCGGTGGAATTTAGTCTGCCCGTATTAACCGACAATGCAGTTGACGATCTGTATGACCAGAAAGAGATCCTGGGTTTTACTTTATCGAATCCGTTTTCGATGGTAGATGAGGATACCGATAACTATATTCCGGCAAGAGAAATAGGCAATCATTTGCACCAGGTAATTACGGTGTTGGTTTATTTTATTGCCAGCAAACATGTGCAAACGAAAAATAAGGACATCATGTTCTTCGGAACTTTTATTGATAAGGACCTCGATTGGGTCGATACCGTTCACTTTCCCGATGCAGCCCGAAATTATCCATTGCACAGTGGAGGTTTTTATAAACTCACCGGCCGGGTAGTGGAAGATTTTGGGGTGTATAGTATTGAGGCACGTAAAACGGTAAAAGTGGGATTTAAAAAACGCAGTTACGATACACTTAAATAACTACAATGTTATTATCAAAGGACAGACATATTGCGCATTTTGACCTGGATGCTTTTTTTGTATCGGTAGAAACCCTACGCAACCCGAAGTTTCGTGGCAAACCACTGCTGGTAGGGGGTGGCAGTGACCGCGGGGTTGTGGCCGCCTGTAGTTATGAGGCGCGTAAGTTTGGTATTCACAGTGCCATGCCTATGAAAATTGCCCGCAGGTTGTGCCCGGAAGCGATTGTTGTAAGAAGTGATATGGAAGCCTACAGCAAATATTCCCACCTGGTAACGGCTGTAATAAAAGATACGGTGCCCGTTTTTGAGAAAGCGAGCATCGATGAGTTTTATATTGATCTTACCGGAATGGATAAGTTTTTCGGGTGTTTGCAATTTACCGATCAGTTAAAGAAAAAGATCAATAAGGAAAGCGGGTTACCCATTTCCTGGGGGCTGGCTTCCAATAAACTCATCAGTAAGGTAGCCACCAACGAGGTAAAACCCAATGGACAGCTGGAAATACCCTTCGGGAACGAAAAGTCGTTTTTGGCGCCGCTCAGTGTTATAAAAATACCCGGCGTAGGCAAGGAAACCGGGTATAAGCTGTTAAAGATGGGAGTAGAAACGGTGAAGGTGTTAAGTGAGATCCCTATGGAGATGATGGAGAATTTATTGGGAAAATCGGGAATTGACCTATGGAGGAAGGCGAATGGAATCGATGAAACGCCGGTGGTACCTTATCATGAGCAGAAATCCATTTCTACAGAAAGCACTTTTCAAACGGACACCATCGATACCCATTTTTTGCATAGTCAGCTGGTGCGAATGACAGAAGAAATAGCTTTTCAGTTACGCCAGCAAAGCAAGCTGACCGGTTGCGTGACCGTGAAGGTGCGGTACTCGAATTTTGAAACTTTTACCAAACAAATTACTATACCCTATACCAATGCCGACCATGTTTTATTACAAACGGCTAAGGAGCTGTTCAATAAGTTATACGAGCGGCGATTACTCATCAGGTTATTGGGTATCCGGTTTACCCACCTCATTCCGGGGAATTACCAGATAAGTTTATTTGAGGATACCCAGGAAATGATCAAACTGTACCAGGCAATCGACAGTGTAAAAAAGCGATTCGGGGAAAAAACGCTTATCCGGGCCGTTGGGATAGGTGGTGTATAAACGAAAATAGCGGCTTTACTGCCTGTTTTTTAAGTGCAAATACCTATTGAAAACCAGAAAACAATTCATTTTTTGCCTTTCTGAAAAAATCTTTTGTCGAACTTTCTACTCCGGTGTATTAGTAATAAAGGGAATGTCTCAACTTTTTGAGTATGGCAGTCCTGATAAACCTAATTAACGATTCGTGACGCATGACGTTTTGAAAAAAATTGAAGTAACTATGAAAAAAGAACATCCTATCACTATCGCCGTTGTAGATGACAATGCCCTTGTTCGTGAAAGTGTAAAATTTCGCCTTAAATCATTGGGTTACACTGTAGTTGTGGAGGCAGAGAATGGGCAGCAGTTCCTTGATAAATTACATGAATGCCATACACCCGACATCTGTGTGCTTGATATTAATATGCCAGTAATGAATGGGTTGGAAACTACCGTTCATTTGAAAAAAGAATGGCCGGCTATGAAGATCATTTTCTTTTCCATGGAAGACAGCAGCATATATATTAACAAAGGAATACAATTGGGGGCCGACGGATTTATCGCAAAAGACGCACCCTTTGCAGATTTAAATAATATGTTATTGTCCCTGATAAGCCAGGTGCAAGTGGCCTAAAACTTGATTAGCTTTTAATAAAACACGCACATTCCATTAAACCAAATAACAAACAGCCCTCCCGATGCATCGGGAGGGCTTGTTTATTTTAGCCAGTTTCTAATTAATATCTTCCGTCTTTTTTATCCATAGACCTGCCCACACCATAGCCAACGCCGCCACCCAGCACACCACCTGCTGCGGCGCCTAAAGCCCGGTTCTTTTTAACTATTATAGCCCCTGCTGCTGCTCCTACACCCGCACCTATTGCTGTTCCTTTGGCCGCTTTACTCCAGCCTTTCTTTTTAGTTTTTTGGGCTACTGGTGCCGTGGTTGTTTTATTTACCGTATAGTGTTTGTGCACTACCACTGTTTGCGGAGTGGCAGGGGTTGTTTTTGTTTGCGTATTCTCCTGTTCTTGTTTCCATTCTTTAAACTCATTATACTCCGATTGAGAAATTGAATTGGGCGTTACAGGTACACTGCCTGATTCCAGTTTATTATCATTGTTCTTGCACGACGATATCAACATGGCTGCACTTACTACTACTGCTGCGGTTGTGTAAAATATCCGTTTCATAATCTGCGATTTTAAGGTTATCAATCAATACCCACTACCTACTTGAAAAAACGTGCCATAAAATCGACAAATGTTAAAGCTGGTGCCGGAAGGTGCTGTAGACCTTCATTTTCAATAAAGTAGCCCTCATTCACATTAACATAAAGAAAAACTAAGGCCTTGTGGCAGTGAGCTGTTAATGAATAGGGAAGTTTTGCGGTTTTTACTATTCTTTGCGAACCTTTCTGCTAAAAATGTTTTGCCCGGTAAGGCGGCCAATATCAATGGGTTGATTATTTAACTTAGGCCATTCCTGTTCGTTATACTTATTTACAGACCGTATTTTCACGGTTGTTGTTGAACGATAGTTAATTGTATGGTGCACGCTTCCGGGAACGTTTGCGTAAAAAAATCTCTTTTAATACCCTTGAAGTAATTCACTTCTTTTTAACTTTCCTATAGTTATTAATTACCCATTCCCCAGAATTTTTCTTCAATTACCCAGATGGTTTTTTATCCGGCCCAATTACCCGATTCCGTTATTGCTAATAGCGATCAATAGCTTATTGTTTTGCCGGAAACCCGGCTCTCTGCATGCTGAGCATATTATCCGCTAGGTAGCTTTTTCAAACTGTTTCACCCAAATGGTGTAGCCTTCTATAACATAGTTTTTAATAAAGACTATGCAGGACTCTTATTGCCTTTAACGATTGTCTTTTATACTTTAATTAAAGCTTGTTTTATGAAAAAAATGCTATTGCTATTATTTTCCTTATTCTCGGTTTATGTGGGTACCTATGCCCAGGATCTGTATGTTTCTCCTTCGGGGAGTGCAACCAATTCCGGCACTTCCATTTCAGCGCCAACTACCCTGGCAAACGCGATTGCTACTATTACGGCCGGTAGCACAATTTATATGCGGGGTGGTACTTATAATTTAACTGCCACCGTACTGATCGCCGAATCGAACAGTGGCACTTCATCTGCACAAAAGAATTTATTTGCCTATGGCAGTGAAGTACCTGTACTCAGTTTTGCCGGCATGGCCGTTGCTACCTCCAACCGGGGTATTATCCTGGACGGCAGCTACTGGCATTTAAAGGGGTTGATCATCGAAAGCGCCGGTGACAATGGGTTGCTGCTTTCCGGTGATAACAACACTATTGAAAGCTGTATTTTCAGAAAGAACGCCGACTCCGGTTTACAGCTAAGCAGGTATAACACCAATTACACTACCATTGCGCAATGGCCCAGTAATAACCTGATCCTGAATTGTGAAGCGTATGACAATAAGGATCCGGATAATGAAGATGCCGATGGTTTTGCCGCCAAACTTACCTGCGGCGCAGGAAACGTTTTCCGCAATTGTGTTTCACATAATAACATCGACGATGGTTGGGACCTTTACACAAAACCCGATACAGGCCCCATTGGGGCTATAACGCTGGATGGTTGTATTTCCCATGACAATGGTATCTTAACCGATGGGGCTACCTCAGGCAATGGCGACAAAAACGGCTTCAAACTGGGTGGCGAAGATATTTCGGTTAACCACATTGTTAGAAGATGTATTGCCTTCAACAACGGTAAACATGGTTTTACTTACAACAGAAACCTGGGCACTATTGAAGTGACCAATAATACCGGTTATAACAATACGGAGCGCAATTTCAATTTTGATGGAGGTACCAGTGTATTTAAAAACAACCTCTCCTTCCAGAGCGGTTCAAACGATCGCATTATTGGCACCGCCACCGCGCCCAATTCATTCCAGGGAGCTGCGGGTGGTTTTACGGTGACAGCGGCCGATTTTGTTACGTTAACACCGGGCCCCAATGCCAACCCTGCCTCCAATGGATTTTTAAATCTGGCTTCGGGCAGCGATCTTATTAACGCGGGTGTTACCTCAACCGGTATTACCTACAATGGCGGCGCACCTGACCTGGGTGCCATTGAATCGGGTAATACTTCCACTTCTTATTCGCTTACTACCAATGTATCGCCTGCTGCCGGTGGCACAGTTTCGCGCAATCCGAATGCTACTACTTATGCCCCGGGTACAGTGGTTACGCTTACTGCTACTGCCAGCAGTGGTTATACCTTCACCGGGTGGAGTGGTGATGCGTCGGGCTCATCTACCTCGGTAACGCTTACCATGAATGCCAATAAAACGGTTGCTGCCAACTTTACCAATGGAAGCGGTACCACCTATACCTTAACTACTACGGCCAGTCCCTCAGCCGGCGGTTCTATTACCCGCAGTCCGAATGCAACTTCCTATGCCGCGGGTACGGTGGTTACGTTAACAGCAACACCGGCATCGGGTTATGTATTCAGCAGCTGGAGCGGCGGCGCCAGCGGCAGCAGCAATACTACCACCGTTACCATGAATGCCAATACCAGTGTCACAGCTAACTTCACCACCAGTGGCGGTGGTACCGGCACTACTTTACGTATCGATGATAAATCAGGTACGGGTACCGGTTATTGCAGCGCCAACGGTTCACGCCAGAATACCTATACCGGAGCTGATGGCGGCTATTATATCAACCTGAGCAATTCGAGCGGACAGGGCATTACCTGGGCCGTAAGCGCGGGTGCAGCTGGTACGTATAACCTGGTTTGGCGCTATGCCAATGCAGGCTCACAAAGCGCTACAACGGCCAGGGTGCTGGTAAATGGCGTGCAGGTGAATGCGGCAGTTTCCTTCCCGAAAACAGCTGCCTGGACCACCTGGACCACCACTGCTCAAATTCCTGTTACCTTGGTTGCCGGTGCAAACAAGATCAGGCTGGAGACTACTGTGGCTGCTGAGTTCGCCAATATCGACTGGATAGAAATTACCGGAAACAATCCAACCGAAGCCTCTTGCAGTGCTGCTACCGGTAGCCGAATTGCTACGGAAAACGAAACCTCAACTATGATGGTAGAAGGAGCGCCGCTTGTTGTGCCCAATCCAACAACAGGTTTGTCGACTGTACGGTTTACGCTGGGCAGTCAGCAGAAAGTGATCATCAACCTGTTTTCAGCAGACGGCCGCCTGGTGTCTACGTTGGCAAACCGCACATTTGCGGCAGGTACCCATGCCGTTCCGGTTGACTATAAAGGATTGCAGAAAGGTGTATACTTTATTTCAATAAACTATAACGGTAAACAGAAACTACTTCAAAATATACTGACCAGATAAACAACCAACAGGGCTTTCTGTTCCGGCTCAACCGAGACGGAAAGCCCTTCCTTACTCTTAACTAATCAAATCAACTTGTATGAAAAGTAAAATATTTACACTGCTGTGTTTACTGATGACGGTTTTTTCGTTGTCGTATGCGCAGGACCAATGTGCACCCGTAGGCTGGTGTACACAAAATGGCGGTACTACAGGTGGTGGCAATGCGACACCCGTAACTGTTTCTAATATCAGTGACCTTACTTCATTGGCCAATGGTTCAGGTTCAAGGGTTATTTATGTGAGCGGAACCATGGGATCCGGTGTTGGCACCCGTGTACGCGTGGCTGCCAATACCACCATCATAGGTTTGCCCGGCGCCAAATTGGTTGGCGGGTTCGATGTAAAGGCCAGTAATGTGATCATCAGGAATATGACTGTACAGGGACCGGGTGCGGTGGATGTAGATGGCGTGGATTGCATAACCATCGACGGTTCTTCTACCAACAACGTATGGATTGACCATTGTGATATTTATGATGGGCAGGACGGGGATCTGGACATTACCAACGGCGCCAGTTATGTTACCATTTCCTGGACAAAATTCCATTATACCTCCGCTTCGCAAAACCACCAGTATTGTAATTTGATCGGTAATTCAGACAGCAAAACGTCTGACCGTGGCCGCCTCAAAGTTACTATGGTGTACAACTGGTGGACGACCGGTACCGTGGAGCGTATGCCCCGCGTTCGGTTTGGCCAGGTGCATGTGGTGAATAATTTGTTCGATAGTCCGCAAACCAATTATTGCGTACGGGCCGGTGTGGAAGCCGATATCCTGGTAGAGAGTAATTATTTTGATGGTGTGAACGACCCCATCGATCTGTATGAGAATAATTTTACCGCTGTAACCTCCCGGAACAATGTATATAACAGTACAACAGGTAATACCGCCGGCAGTGGTACTTCTTTTACGCCTGCTTATTCCATGAGTATTGCGCCTGCGGCCAATGTAAAAGCGCTGGTAAGTAATGCCACCTGTGGGGCAGGGGCCACCTTGCCATCGCCCACGCAATGCGGTTGCGGTACCAGCACTTCGTATGTGTTGACCACTTCGGCCAATCCTTCAGCAGGCGGTTCTGTCAGCCGCAGTCCGAACGCCAGCTCCTATTCTCCCGGCACGGTGGTTACTCTCACTGCGACCCCTGCATCGGGTTATACTTTCACCGGTTGGAGTGGTGGCGCCAGCGGTACCAATACTACAACCACTGTTACCATGAATTCCAATACCAGCGTTACGGCCAATTTTACCAACAGTACCGGTACTACCTATACGTTAACTACAACGGCTAACCCTTCGGCCGGTGGTGCTGTTACCCGCAGTCCGAATACCAGCACGTATGCACCAGGCACGGTGGTGACCATAACGGCTACGCCGGCATCGGGTTATGTATTCAGCAGCTGGAGCGGTGGTGCCAGCGGCAACAGTACTACAACTTCCGTTACCATGAATGCCAATACCAGTGTTACTGCCAACTTCACCACCAGTGGCGGTGGAACGGGCACAACCTTGCGCATCGATGATAAATCAGGTACAGGTACCGGTTATTGCAGTGCCAATGGTTCCCGCCAAAACACGTATACCGGGGCTGATGGCGGTTATTATATCAATCTGAGCAATTCGAGCGGACAGGGCATTACCTGGGCGGTAAGTGCGGGTGCTGCAGGTACCTACAATATTCGCTGGCGTTATGCCAATGCCGGGTCACAAAGCGCTACAACAGCCAGGGTGCTGGTAAATGGCGTGCAGGTGAATGCAGCAGTTTCCTTCCCGAAAACAGCTGCCTGGACCACCTGGACCACCACTGCTCAAATTCCGGTTACGCTGGTTGCCGGTGCAAACAAGATCAGGCTGGAAACTACTGTTGCTGCTGAGTTCGCCAATATAGACTGGATAGAAATTACCGGAACCAACCCAACAGAAGCGTCGTGCAGCGCGGCTACCGGTTCAAGAATGGAAACCGAAACGCCTATTACAGGCGTTAATCCTGCCAATGTGCAACCAATGGTGCTGCCCAATCCAACAACGGGTTTATCAACCCTGCGGTTTGGCGTTACCACCTTTGAAAAAGTGATGGTTAGTTTGTATACCACCGATGGCCGGTTAATAAAAACATTGGCCAATAAAACCTATACACCCGGTACCTATTCAATACCTGTAGATTATGCCGGCTTACAAAAAGGTGTTTATTTTATAATCATACATAACGGCAAAACAAAAACTGTTCTCCAGAATACTTTCGTACGTTAACTATAAGCCGGTAATAAAAAAGAGTCCCCCTGGTTTAACCGGGGGGACTCTTACAATTTTTAAAAAGATATAGGGTTAAGCTACAGTAGCTCCGGAAAATTCAAGTTGTTCAGCGGCAGTGAGCGGGAACAGGTACCAGCAAATGCCCAGTAAAAAGCAGGCATATTCTTCGTTGCTGTATTTGTTGGCCGACAGGGAAGCAAAGGAAGGCGCTTCTGCCATATCACAAACAGCCAACGGATTAGTTATCGTGTGTTCAAATATCACCAGTTGCGAATTGTTCTGCAAGGTGTAGTGATATTTTTTTCCTTCAATTTCTATGATCCCTGTACCATGAACCTTGTCAATAGCCAGTCTGCCAATTTCTACACCATATTCATTTTTCAATATGGTTTTGTTGTGCCATAATCCTGTTTTGTCGATAAAAAAAAGCCGATGGTTCTCTTCGCTACTAATACGTACTGATTGTTGGTCGAGGTTATACTTTATTACCAGTTTAGTATTGTCGCCTTCTGTTAATTGATATTTTCTAATATAAACAGACGGCTGGTTAACATACACCCATTTCATAATGCGACAATTAGCGGGTTAACAAATTATTAGGAATCTCCCGCCAAAAATAGACCTGTTCACTGTAAGGAAAATGCATTGTGGATTATTTATATCGCATTGTGGAAAAAACGAGCATGTTTTTGATAAATGTCAATCGTTTAGATGCCCACTACGTTAAACAATATTAACTCTGTATTACCTAATTGTTAACTGGTGTTTTGTGTTGTGAAATTCAGTATGCGTACAGTTCATCTATCAATTACATTTTTGTTACGGTGCCTGAACCGGAAATATGGGTAGTAACGGCAGGTGAGCCTTTAAACAAAATACTGCCGCTGCCTGAAATGGTGGCGTCTAATGTTTGGGTGGCAAACAATTGAATATTTCCCGATCCTTTTACGTTGGCGCGGGCATCTTTTACCATTAAACCCGATGCATTTATTAATCCGCTTCCGCTAATTTTAAGGTTGTTCGTATTGGCATTGCCACTGCTAACGGTTATGATACCTGAACCAGAGATCTCGCCATTGACCTCTGTAGTATTTACATTGTTAACCTTCAGGTTGCCTGAACCATTTACATGTAAACTCATGTTGGCAGGGGTAATAAGGTCAGGGATCTCCAGGTAACCAGATCCATCTACTGTGAACGATCGTACATCAGGACCATTTATCAATACGGTTATGCCATCATTACTGCGAACTTTGGTAATATCATGGCGGAAACGGATCTGCAGTTCATTATTGATAACAGCGGTTTCTATTTCATCAAGGATATTTTCCTGGGCCTGTAATTCTATTTTAAAAACAGAATCCTGTTTGAAATACAGTTCTGCCGGTATCTTAAGGTTCAGGCCGTCAAAGGTGGCGGTTTGCCTGCTTTCAACTACTACCGGTCCTTTTCCGGTGATCTTTTTACAGGAGAAAGAAACGATGAGCAATAGGATCACACAGAGCGCTAAATGGAAATTTTTCATGGTTGTAATGTTTATAATTGATAATTGTGTATTTACCATTCTACTTTATAGTTCAATACCGGGATCATCCCGTTCTGGTAATTGGTAACTGTTGTACCTTTTAACAGGTCGTATCGCTGGTTGTAAATGTTTTTCCGGTTTATTAGATTTTGAATATCGAGTGAAAGCGTACTGGTCAATCGCTGGCGGTTCCACTTAAGACTAATGCGGCAATCGGGGCGGAAGTAAGCCTGGTTTTGCAGGCTGAATGCTTCTTTCTCTTTATAGATGGTATACCCTTCCTGTTGTGATGCCGGCAGATCGATGGGCGTTGTGCGGTAACCACCGGCATAAATAACCTTGAAGTTTATGCCCAACACCTTGCGTTGACCCGATAAGGGAAACTCTTTTCCGGCCACCCCATTAAAAAGATAATTGCCATTGTAGCGGGTATTCCTTTCCACGCCGTCTGCTGCGGTGTATTTTGATTGAAAAAAGGAGCCATTCACTGTGTAGTAAAGATTGTTATCCAGGTATTTCTCCAGGGTTAATTCAATACCATAGTTCCTGCCTTTTCCATTATTGGTCAGGGGATCCGTAATAAATTCACTCTGAATATTGAGTGTGGAGAATGTTTTGTTGATATCAGCCGTAACCGGTACATCGAACAATTGCTGATAATACATTTCTGCTTTAGCTCTTAATTTATAGCCCACCAGCCGGCTATACGACAGTACAAAATGCTGCGCTTTGGTAAGGTCAATATATTGATTGGGCAGCTGGCCGTTGATGTCTTTTGCAAAGTATACACCCATACCCTGTAACTGACTGTGTAAACCATAACCAAATGCCAGAGAACTTTTGCTGTTGGGGTCCCATTTTACAGAAGCCCTTGGTTCGGCAGAGCCGGTATTGTTGTACAACAATGCCAGGTAATGCATGCCCACATTAAAGGTAAGGTTGTTGTAAGGTTTGTATTGCCATTGCACAAAGGCCTGAACGGTTTGGGTATTGCCGCTGGTATTGATGTTTTCGAGTAGCGGTGCATTGGGATTTTCCTTCGAAAGCTTGTAATATTTAAAGAAGATGAAATTCACGTAGGCACCTGCCCTCAGGGCATTGCTGGCATTGATCTTATGATTGAGGGTTGAAGAGACCAGGATCTTTTGGGTTACGTAATTGTCCTTGTAATTGTCTACAACGGTTTTACTGGACTCGGCATATTGCTCATTATAAGAGTTGGAGGTATAGGAATAGGCCAGTGCCGACTTCAGCGTGGTTTGATTGTCGATGGGAATAGTATGCGTGATGCCGGTAGCGCCGGTATTTGCTACGAACTTACCGGCGTACCGGTCATCCTGCATTTCCCATTTAGAACTATCGGTTTCGATGCTTTGTCTTTCGGAACTTAATCCGCCAAACCCGAACACCGTAAAAATTCCTTTGTTTTTTGTGGGGAGATATATGTTATACGAAAGGTCCTGAAAGTTGGTTGTGCCCTGCGACAGATCGAGTCCCATTTTGTTTAACAACGACAGGGTAGAGTACCGGTAGTTAACCAGGTAAGAACCTTTATGCGATGCAGACAAGGGGCCTTCGGCTGCAGCATTCAGACCCAGGAAACCTGCCTGCAGCGCATACTCATTTTTTTCATTATTGCCTTTCCTGAGTTTCAGATCAAATACACCACTTAACGCATTGCCATATTCAGCGGCAAACGCGCCGGTTATAAAATCACTGTTGGCCAGTAATTGAGAACTTAAAATAGAAATACCGCCACCACTGCCACCCGATTCACTGAAGTGGTTGGGGTTAGGAATATCAACCCCTTCCATGCGCCATAATAAACCGGTTGGTGAGTTCCCTCTTATCACGATATCGTTGCCGCCATCATCGGCACTGGCAACACCGGCAAAACCGGTAACCATGCGTAAGGGGTCATTTACTGCGGCCGCATATTTTTGTGTTTCTTCAACGGTGAAGGCGCGGGCACTTACCACACTCATATCATTGAGGGGCCGGTTCTTTTTACTGTTTGCGGTTATTACAACGGCTTTCTCGGCTCTTACCTTTGTTTCCATTGCAATGGTCAGCACTACTTCCTTGCCGGTATTCACTACAATATTACTGGCAATTGCATCGGTGTAATTGATGCAGGTGATCAACAGCGTATACGTGCCTGCTGCTACATTGGGTATTCTGAAATTACCCAGTGAATCGGCCACTACTTTTTTATCAGTACCGGTTATAACCACGGTGGCGCCTGCAATAGGTGTTTGTAGCAGTTGGTCTGTTACAGTGCCCCTGATGTTTTGCGTTAATTGCGCAAAGCTGGTTATATAATATAGCATACCTGCTGTAAGTGAGACGATTATTTTACTGTTGATCATGGTTGGTTACTTTTGTGCTAGTGTGACAGTTGGGTGAATAAATACCCCTATGCTTAATTGAAAAAAGGCAGTAGGCAGTAGGCAGTGGGCAGTAGGGGCAAAGTCATTTTCTGAAGTCTGAATAATCGCGAGCCTACTCACTACTCACTACTCACTACTCACTACTCACTACTCACTACTCACAGAAAACTAATTCCCGCTGTCCAGCCAATCCAGCCGGTTAGGTTGTCACGCCAAAGATTATAAGTATGATAATTATTACCGGGCACCATGAATTTATAGCCTTTAACAGCTTCCGGTTGATCGGAGTAATACACAGAGAAAGAAGGGCCGCCAAAAATGGCGAGGTTGTGTGTTAGTTTAAAATTAGCCAGTACCTGAAATTTGCTTAACAGGTTCAGGTAGTTCCAATTGCCAAGATACAGGTATTGAGTAGTGAGCTCAGGGTTTACGGTAAGCCATTTGGCAACATTTATTTCATGACCAAGGCCATAACCATACGAGAAAATTTTATCATCGCTGCCTGCATTAACACCTACCGTTAAGATGTTGTACAATTTTGCATTGCCCGATTTTATAGCAAGGTTGGCATTCAGCACTTCATTGGCGCTGACGGTTATTTTGTGATAACCTTTTCTTACAATGTTTAACAAACCAATGCTAAAGCCATCTGAGGTGTCGGCAATATTGATCAGGCCAAGTTGTAAGCCCCGCAGGTGTTTGCTGTAATTTACGATGCCGGCTATTTGAACACCATTGGTGAAGTTGGGGTTGATGTTGGCAATACCAGCCAGTTGCATACCTTTCACAGACTGCTGATTATAATTTACAATACCAGCTGTTTGAAACCCATTGAATTTTCCAGCCACGTGATTATAAATGCCGGCTACCTGCATGCCATTTACGTTCTTATTGGCGTAGTTAAGCAAGCCGCCAAACTGTGCGCCTGTTACATTGTTCCTGGCACCGTTGAAAAAGCCTGCCAGTTGTAATCCATTCACATCACCATTAACTACGTTGAACCAGCCTGCGGCCTGCATGCCTTTCAGGTTTCGTTTGTCGATATTGAACCAGCCGCCAAGCTCAAGACCATTCACGCTACCGGTGTAACCGCCCAATAAATTCAAAGAGAAATTACTGGTAGTGAACATGTCATTCTTACCCTGTGTGCTAATGTTGGGTATTACACCTGCACGTGCAGGCACTTTTATATTATAAGGATTGCTGGTTGATGATTGTGCAAACGCAACAGTTTTCCATATGATGCAGGCACAAAGGCATACTGCAATTTTCCCATTTATCATAGAAATATAATTTGCAGTATGACAACCCAACGAAGATGTTCCCCTATTCGGCTAACTAAAATTTGTGATTGTTAGAAGATGCTGATACCCGCGTTCCAGCCTATCCAGCCTTTTACGTTGTTGCTCCACAACTCAAATGTGTGGTAACCTGTTGGTGGAATAGGGTAGTTCCAGCCGGAATATGTTTTTGTCTGGTCGGAATACAACATGGTAAAGGAAGGACCACCAAAGACAGAGAAGTATTTTCCAAACTTAACATGAAATTGCAGATGTAATTTGTTCATCACATTGGTGCTGTTATAATTTCCCAGGTACAGGTATTGTGAAGTGAACTCCGGATTGATGCTGAACCATTTGCCGAGTGAAAACTCATGCCCCAAACCATACCCCAGGGAAAATACATTGGCAGAGTCTTCCGTTGTTTTTTTCTGATCGAAGCCCATTAACAGAATGCTGTAAAGCTTGCTGTTACCGGTTTTAAAAGCTGCGTTGAAGCGCATGCTTTCATTGGTAGAGAAAGTTATTTTATGATATCCTTTGAAGACGATGTTGATCAGCCCAAGGCTGTAGCCGTCTGAAGTATCGGCCACATTGATAAGCCCTAACTGGAAACCACGCAATTTTTTTGCGTAGTTGAACAGCCCTAATTGAGCACCATTTAATTCCCGCGTAGCTACGTTCCCAATGACCGACAACTGTACACCTGAAACCTGTTTATGGGCAAAGTTTATAATGTTGGTAGCCTGAACGCCCACCAGGGTGTCGTAACAAACATTATAAATATTACTCAATTGCACCCCAGTGAACTTGCGGTATACAAAGTTGGAAATATTGCTTGCCTGGAGGCCGGTAAATGAACCTGCAACGTGGTTATAAATGCTGCTTATCTGAACACCGGTTGCATTGCCTTTTGCAAAGTTGGCAATACCTGCAGCCTGCAGTCCTTTTACATCTTTACTTACATGGTTGTAGATGCCGGTTAGTTGAGCACCGGTTACATTGCCTTTCACGAAGTTGGCAATACCCGATGCCTGAACAATTTCAACATTGCCCAGCACATGGTTATGCATACCTGCCAGTTGTACGCCTTTAACAGAACCACCGGTAAAGTTTAATAATCCGGCAGCCTGCACGTACTTCACATCTGTTTTATTGATATTGAATGCGCCTGCTATTTCAACCCCGTTTACCCCGGCAGTATAACCACCCACTACGTTTACTGAAACGGTATTCACTACCTGGGCGCTTAATTTTCCATGCGTACTTAAACCCGGTGTCAATGAAACCTGGAAGGTACGGTCGGCCATGAATTTTTTCAGGTTGATACTCTGGATGTTTTGTTTGGCCGACAGCAAAAATTTACCCCAGTGTGATTTCTCCACGCGGTTGATCTCTTCTTTTGTTATGGATTGCGCCGTGAGTGTGTCGGTAGGTGGTTTAACCACAATGGTATCAGGCAATTCATCTTCAATAGGGCTGATGGTAACAACAGGTTCACTGGTTTCAAGCGGCGTCATTACGATGGTAACCTGTTGATCGAATTTAGGTTTTATAACAACGGTGGTATCTTCAAACAACTCGCGGCTTATAGTAAGGGAAGCCGTGCTGTACCTGCTTTTCAGTTTTATTTTGAAATAACCTTTATCATCCGACATGGTAGATACCAGTCGTTGTTTTTCATAAATGGTCACATTGCCTACTTTTTCGCCGGTTTCACTATTCATTACATAACCCGTAACGGTATATAATTTTTCAACACTGGGTGTAGGGCTGGTAATAACTACAGGTGGTGTTATGGGGGCTTTGCGTAATATGACGTAATTGTTGCTTTGCTGCCACTTGTATTGGCTGCCGCAAAACTGGTCAAGTACCTGTTTTATGGTTTTGTTATAGGCTGAAAAAGAGATCAGGCTATCGCGGGCAATAATGCTGCTGTTGTAGGAAAAATAAAAATCCCCTTTACTGCTGATCTGCTTTAATACCTCACTCAGGCGCTGGTTATTGGCATCGATAGTGATCCTTTTATCGAGCAGGTTTTGTGCTAATACATTGATGTTAAGACAAAGTAATCCAATTATCGTAGGAAGAACTCCCCGTAGCTTTACCATGGTTATTAATTCTGCATGCAGGTTAGCGTAGTATGATTTGTCCTTTTTCTTTTACTACAGAGATATTAAAAGTTGTGCTAAGGATATTTAGAATTTTGTCGAGCGGTTCATTATCAAAAGTAGTGGTAAGCGGCAGGTCGCGCAATGCCTCATTGCCAAAAATGATCTGTACTTCATAAGCTTCATTGAGCTTGTCGACCAGCTTCCATAACGGGGTATTTTCACAAACAAATTTCTTGCTGCGATAGTAGTTATATAGCTGATCGGTATTTGATTGTTTTTGCAAAATGGCTTCATTGCTGCCGGTGATTGCTTTTTGTCCTGGCCTCAATAGTATGGTTTGTTTTTCGGTAGCCACCTCAACCAGTCCTGTTTCAACAATTATTTCGGTGGTATCGCCCCGGCTTCTTACGTTGAAGGAGGTGCCAACCACTGTAATGGTTACGTTGTTGGTGTGTACTTCAAAAGGCTTTTTCTTATCGGGTTTCACTTTGAAGAAGGCTTCCCCGTTTAGTTGCAGTACTCTTTTATCGTTGCTGAACTTTTCCGGAAAAGATACCTGTGAGTGTTTGTTAAGGGTTACCAGGGAACCATCGGGCAGGGAATCGGATACAACCAGTTCATTGGTATGAATATTAGACATGGCAATCACTTTGCCCGGTTTGTTCTGGAACAGAAAAAAGGTAAGGGCCGCAATGCCTATTACCAATCCGGTGATCACTGCTGCCCGCAGCAGGGGGCTGTTCATGGGCCAGACTTTCGCCCCGGGTGTTTCGAACGATCCTGTTTGCACCCGGTTTTGAAATCGTTGCCAGGCAGCCTGTTCATCAACGTGTGCAGTATCGGCCAGTTGCACGCTTTCTTCCCATATCAGTCTGAAGTGTTCGAAGTAATGCCGGTTTGCCTCATCGTCGGCCAGCCACTTTTCCACCGCCAGCACTTCTGCCGAAGTAGCTTCACCGGTAAGGTGCTTTACCAGCAGATCATCCATATTTTGTGTATAGCTTTTCAATAAGGTAATTTTATTTTGTTGACATATGTATTACATGTATAGTAATGCCAATAAGAAAATTGGTAAATAATCAATCAGTTTTACGCGTAACTGTTTCAGGGCTTTACCCATTTGGTTCTCCACCGTTTTTATTGAAATGCCTAACTGGTCGGCAATTTCCTGGTATTTGAGCCCTTCAAAGCGGCTTAACTGGAAAATGGTGCGGCATTGCTGGGGCAGGGCATTCATGGCTTGCCGCAATTTTTCTTCCAGCTCCTTCACCAGTATTTTCCTGGAGGCACTTTGGTCGTTATGGTTATTTGATTGATGCATAACATGCACTTGATACCGGGCCTTTATTTTCTGATGTTTCAGATAGTTGAGGCTTTCGTGGTATACGGCTTTGTACAAATAGGCTTTTAGCGATGTTTGAATATTGTCGGGTACCTTCTTCTCCCATATTTTGTAAAAAACATTTTGAACGGTTTCCTCGGCAATGGCTTCATTCTTCAGAATAGTGAAAGCATAGGCGTACAAGCTTTTAAAGTGCTCTTTAAAAAGTTGTTCAAATTCCTTCTCGCTGTCGACCGACAGCGGCTTAATGGTGGTAGTATTTGGGATGGCCACTTTAATGCGTTGATAATCCGCTCCAAATATAAATGCTTCCAATAAAGTTTTAACAAAAGGGACAACTGAAAATAATTGTACCCCTACGAATCTTTAAAATTTTGTTATACCTGTAGCTTAAATTATATATGTTAAAGGTAGCATGTGTTACCCACGACCGTATTCTTTCATGCGTTTTTGTGGAAAAAACAAGCCCCGGACGCTTGTTTTAACCTTTTTTTGGTATTATTATTGAACCCTGAATCACTTGCTGTTTACGAGCTAACAGCTGTTCATAAAAAAACAGGCCAGATTTAATTTTCTCTATGCACAATATGGAATGTATTAAGTAAGTTTTTTATGAGTAGTGATACAAGTGATCAGCCAATAATAACCCCCACACCGTAGTAGTACTATTTAATCCAACAGTCCCTCTGAAGCCATCTTGTCGTTTCGAAAGCTAAACGTGTACCTAAAACTTTTTTTATGTTGGGATACCTGCTCGTTTCCATGTACGAGTTAAAGCAGTTTCTGCAGATTGTTCTGTGGATCGCTATTCCGGGGACTGTTATTGCATTCCTGGTTACTACTTTCTTTCACTATAAACGTAAAAAACGAAGCGCTGAGGGAGCCGAACCTGCCTATATGGAAGGGGGTGGCTTTCATACAGTAGTAGCTGCTGATCCTAATGGCGGTAATAGCCAGATGCCTGACTGGCTGGCAAGTGGTACCAATCCCGATAATCAGCCCCTCATTAAGAAATACGAGCAGGAAGTACGCCGGTACCGCGAAAACTATGCAACCCTTGAGCAGGACTTCCGCGAACTGGAAGGAAAATACTCCGATCTGCTCAATAAAGCTTACAGCACCGAAAAGCAGAATGATGATGCCAATGCACGTTTGTTATTGGAGATCAATGGTTATAAGTTAAAGGTAACGCAACTGCAACAGGCATTGGAAAACGCGCAAACCAATGCCAAACTCATAGACGGCGAACAACAGATCCCGGAGGCATTGGCACAAAGTCAGGCCCAGGTACAACAGTTACAGGAATCGGTTAGGCAGCTGCAGGATAAACTGCGTGCGCAGCAGGAATTGAAGGAAAAAAGTGCCGCCGAGGTTACCCGTTTAGAGAACCTGATGAAGAACATGGAATATTCATCCAAGTCGGCACAATCGGAAACAGCCGAAATGCAGCGTTATTTCGCCAAACAGGTGGATGAACTGGGTGTACAATACAAAAGCGAAAAAGCTGACCTGTCTATGCAATTACAGCAATTGCAAAAGACCATTCAACAATTGAAAGACGAGAATGTAACCCTGCAACAACAGGTACAAACAAGCGGCGAACAAAAACAGGGTAGTTACGAACAACAGATAAAAGAACTGCAGGGACTGCTTACACAGGCTGAAGAAGAAAAGACCACCTTAAAAACAAAGATCACCGATCAAACATACCTGCAGGATGTATTGCAGGAGAAGAAACTGCAGATCGAATTCCTGCAAAACCAGCTGGAGCAGCGCATAAAAACCTTCCGGGAAATAGAAAAAGAGGCTGCCGACAAAACTGTGCAGGTGCAACAAACCCAAACCCAGAAGGAAAATTACGAGCGAGAGATCCATGCTATGAAAGAAGAATTGCATCAGCAGCGCGAAGAGGTTGCTGCCTGGCAACAGGCTGTTGAACGCAGCCGGGATGAGAACCGCCAGCACCAGGAAAGCCTCCGTTCAAAAACCGGTCATATTGAGAACCTGGAGCGTAACCTGCACGAAGTGCAACAACAACAGGCAGTATTGCAACTGGTGCTTGACGATAAACAGAATATGATCACCTCGCTGCAGGAATCATTAAACCGCGAACAACAAAAAACAAAGGACCTCGAAGGAAAACTGATCACCAATAACCAGTTGTTATCCAAGATCTATGGTGATCTGTCGAAGTCATTGAGCAATCCGCCGGCTGCCCAGCAAAACGGTATCAAAGTAAACGGCGGTGGCAATAATGGCACCAATGGCCATACGATCAACGGAAATGGATTTAACCTGGCCGGGCAGCATTAACTACCAACGTCACCCCCAGCCCCCTAAAGGGGGCGTATAAAACCTGATTAAGGCTTCAATTATATAGGACTTGTAATTTTTTTACTGTCAAATCTGAACTAATTGCTTATGTTTCCAGTCCTCCGCTTTGCGGAGGACTTTTTTTGCCTCACCCGCCGAAGCGGGCGGTGTTTTAAGATCCCCTCCTGGGAGGGGTTAGGGGTGGGTTTGTATTCACGATTGCTGAAAAACTTGTCCCCATCTTTAAGCACATTAAGCACATTATCACATAAGCAAATTAGCACATTGACCGTTTTCGTACCTTGCGCCCATGGAGCAATACCTGGCACTTTTAAAGCATATCAAGGAAACCGGTGTTTATAAATCAGACCGTACCGGTACGGGCACTACCAGTTGTTTTGGATACCAGATGCGTTTTGATCTGCAGCAGGGTTTTCCGCTGGTGACCACCAAAAAATTGCATCTTAAAAGCATTATTCACGAATTATTATGGTTCCTGAAAGGGGAAACCAATATCAAATACCTGAAAGATAACGGGGTTAGTATCTGGGACGAATGGGCCAATGAACAGGGCGAATTAGGACCTGTTTATGGCAAACAGTGGCGCAGCTGGTCGGCAGGCGAGGGCGCCCAAACCATTGACCAGATCACCGACGTGATCCGTCAGATAAAAACCAATCCCGACAGCCGCCGCCTTATCGTAAGCGCCTGGAATGTGGCCGAATTGCCCGAAATGGCGCTGATGCCCTGTCATGTACTGTTTCAATTTTATGTAACTCCTCCCTCTCCACTGGAGGGGGCAGGGGGGAGGCCCAAGCCCCGGTTGTCGTGCCAGCTGTATCAGCGGTCGGCCGATGTGTTTTTAGGTGTTCCTTTCAATATTGCCTCTTACGCTTTATTAACCCTGATGATTGCCCAGGTATGTGACCTGGAACCGGGTGAATTCATTCATACGTTTGGTGATGTACATATTTACAGCAATCATATGGACCAGGTAAACCTGCAGTTGACCCGCACGCCCTATCCGTTGCCTACTATGCAACTGAACCCGGCAGTGAAGAACATTTTTGATTTCAAATTCGAAGATTTCACCCTGCTTAATTACCAGAGCCATCCGGCTATTAAAGCACCGGTAGCGGTTTAGAAAAGGTGCAGGCCTTCTCATTTCTTATTTAAAATTTATAACTTTTAATTCCATGATCTTAAGCCAGGTGGTCGCAGCAGCCGATAATAACGCAATAGGAAAGAACAACCAGTTACTATGGTCGTTGCCGAATGATACCAAGTTTTTTAAAAATACCACCTGGGGTATGCCGGTGATCATGGGTAGAAAAACCTTTGAATCGCTTGGCAGGCCATTGACCGGCAGAACCAATATTGTAATTACCCGTCAAACAGACTGGCAGCCGGATGGCGCTTTTGTGGTACATGACCTGAAGGGGGCCATGGATGTGGCTGCCAAAACAGACGCCAAAGAAGCCTTCATTATTGGTGGCGGTGAAATTTATAAGCAAACCCTGCCGCTCACCCAACGCGTTTATTTAACCCGCGTTCACACTACCATCGATGCCGATGCCTACTTCCCTGAAATGAATTTTGCCGATTGGAACCTGCTTTCCCAACTCGATTTTTCCGCCGATGAAAAACACGCCTATGCATATAGCTTTCAGGTGTGGGAACGAAAGGAAGGGTAATTTCTAATTCTTAATTTTTGATTTGGCAATGTATTCAAGCTGGCAGCTTTTAAAAAAGTATTCATCTTACTATGTAACCGCATTGAACGGTAAAGGGCATGGTATTCATTCGCCTTTTGTGTATGACTTTGTGCGGTGTGTATTGAACGATAAGCGGAATTTTTATGCGTACGATCAGGTAGAAGCGTTACGGCAGAAATTACTGCATAACGAGGCCATGATTGAAGTAGAGGACTTCGGCGCCGGTTCTACCATCAGTAAAACAAATCAACGGTCTGTTGCGGCTATTGCGCGGCATTCGGCCAAATCAAAAAAATGGGCGCAGCTGTTGTTCCGCATAGTGAATTTTTATCAACCCAAAAATATGCTGGAGCTGGGCACTTCGCTGGGCATTTCAACCGCCTATATGTCGTTGGCCAATCCAAAGGCCCGGGTTGTTACGGCAGAAGGAAGCGCGGCTGTGGCCGCCCAGGCGCAAAGAAATTTTCAATCCCTGCAATTATCTTCCATACAACAGGTGGTGGGCAATTTCGATGATACGCTGCCTGATATTCTCAATACGATGTCTCCGCTCGATCTTGTTTTCATCGATGGCAATCACCGGCATGAACCAACCCTGCGGTATTTCAATCAGATCCTTCCACATTTGAACACAACCGGCGTGGTAATTTTTGATGATATTCACTGGAGCCCGGAAATGGAACAGGCCTGGGCCGCTATCAAAGAACATTCCGCTGTGCAGCTTTCTGTCGACCTGTTTTTTGTTGGACTGGTCTTTTTTAATGATCAGTTTAAAATAAAGCAGCATTTCACCATCCGCTTTTAATTATTCCATAACACAAGCGCAGTAAGCGCTGGCATAGTCATTGTGGCGTGGTTGCCCAATATTTCAATGCGCTCACAATAAAAAGTCATTTCAGGCGTAGTCGTGCACATGACTTAAAATTTGCTTACCTTGAATGATATAACTACTACCTGATTATGACGATTGGAGTTTTAAAAGAACCATCTGAAGAATCCCGCGTATCATTCTTGCCCGAGACAGTAACAGCCCTTACCAAAAAAGGAGTTACCGTAATTGTTGAGCCGGGCGCCGGTGAAAAAGCCTTTCATAACGACGAGGAATACGTTAAAGCCGGTGCAGCTATCAAAAGCAGAACAGAAATAGTTCAATCATCCGACATACTGGTAGCCATTCATCCGTTTCCGGAAGCGGCCGGTCTTACAGCAAAGATCGTTATCGGCGTTTATCAACCGTTGTTTAATGTGCCGGTGATGCAGCAATGGGCAAAACAGGGATTGGTGACGTTTAGTCTGGATATGTTGCCCCGTACAACCCGGGCGCAAAGTATGGATGTACTGAGCTCCCAAGCCAATATTGCCGGTTATAAAGCCGTGTTGCTGGCTGCCAATACCTACGGCCGCTACTTTCCGATGTTTATGACAGCCGCAGGCAGCATTGCACCCGCAAAGCTATTGATCCTGGGCGCCGGTGTGGCCGGTTTGCAGGCTATTGCCACTGCCCGCCGACTGGGTGCGGTAGTGGAAGTATTTGATACCCGGCCGGCAGTAAAAGAAGAGGTGATGAGTTTGGGTGCCAAATTCATTGAGGTGGAAGGCGCAGCCGATGCCTCCAAAGCCGGTGGGTATGCGGTAGAACAATCAAACGATTACCAGCAACGTCAGCAAAAACGCATTGGAGAAAGTATTGCCAAAGCCGATATTGTAATTACCACGGCACAAATACCCGGCAAAAAAGCCCCGATCCTGATAACCGAAGAAATGTTACAAACCATGCGGGTTGGTTCGGTGATCATTGACCTGGCAGCTGCAACAGGAGGTAATACGCCGGTTACTAAAAACGATCAAACCGTACTGTATAAGGGCGTGCATATTATAGGCAACAGTAACCTGGCGGCCAGCATGCCTTCCGATGCCAGTAAATTATACGGGAAGAACCTGCTTAATTTTTTACAACTCATCATCGACAAAGAGGGTAAGCTCAATCTGAACTTTGACGATGACCTGGTAAAAGGTTGTTGTATTACCAACAACGGGGCCGTGGTGCACGAACGGGTAAAGTAGCTGAGAAAGTGAGTTGTGAATGGTGAGTTGTGAGTGAGCTCATTTCGCGAATTCTTAAAATTCACAAATTCTTTATATGGAATCAATTTTAGGTTGGATAGCTGACAATCAGCAGATGATCTACATAGTTATATTGATGATCTTCGTAGGCATCGAGGTTATTGGTCATGTGCCCAGTGTATTGCATACTCCATTGATGAGTGGCGCCAATGCCATTCACGGGGTGGTAATCATCGGGGCCATTATTGTAATGGGGAAGGCAGATCCGCATAATTATGTAGCGCTCATCCTGGGATTTCTGGCGGTGGTAGTAGGTACGTTGAACGTGGTAGGCGGGTTTGTAGTGACCGACCGCATGCTGGAAATGTTCAAAGGAAAAGGAAAGAAACAAAACACAAGCAGCAAGTAATAACGAATTATGGAAGTAAGTATACTAACCCTGTGCTATCTCGTAGGTTCGGTTACGTTCATTATAGGATTAAAAATGTTGTCGAACCCGGCCTCGGCCCGTAATGGCAACCTGCTGGCAGCAGCAGGGATGGGGATCGCCATCATTGGTACCATCTTTTTGTATGAAGAAGACGGTAAAAAACTGGGCAACTATCCCTGGATCTTTGGCGGTATCCTCATTGGGGGCATCATTGGTACCCTCAGCGCCAAAAAGGTAAAGATGACGGCCATGCCCGAAATGGTGAGTATGTTCAATGGTATGGGCGGCGCCTGTGCGGCCCTTATCTCCGCAGTTGAATTCGATCATTTGTTTCAAACCCATAGGGGAGCAGAGTCTGCATGGTTGTTTGATTTTGTAGCAGGAGGTCATTATTTAACCATTATTGCAGGTGCCATTATCGGCAGCGTGTCCTTTGCCGGTAGTATGATTGCCTGGGGCAAGCTGAGTGGTAAAATAAAAGATATGTCGTTCAGGGGCCAGCATATAGTAAACCTGCTGGTGTTATTGCTGGTGCTGGCGACGGCGGCGTTCACTTATCAATCCAACGTACAATCTGCCAATATCCCATTTTATATCACCGTTGGTTTGGCGCTGGTGTATGGGATATTGTTTGTAATGCCCATTGGCGGCGCCGACATGCCGGTGGTTATTTCTTTGTTGAACTCTTTTACCGGTGTGGCAGCAGCCTGTGGCGGCTTTTTATACAACAACAAAGTAATGTTAACAGGCGGTATACTGGTAGGCGCTGCCGGTACCCTGCTTACCATTTTGATGTGTAAAGCCATGAACCGCTCCCTGAAGAACGTATTGATAGGCTCCTTTGGCGGTAGTTCGGCTGCCGGTGCGGCGGGTGTTAAAAAAGACCAGGGATCTTATAAAGAAATTACCTTAAGTGATACGGCGGTGGTGATGAGTTATGCCAATAAAGTGTTGATCGTTCCGGGATATGGACTGGCCGTTGCGCAAGCCCAGCATGCCTGTCATGAGCTGGAGAAACTACTCGAAAGCAAGGGTGTTGAAGTGAAGTATGCCATTCACCCCGTTGCAGGCCGCATGCCGGGCCATATGAACGTATTGCTGGCCGAAGCCGACGTTAGCTATGACAAGCTGATGGAAATGGAACAGGCCAACGACGAGTTCCCTACCACAGATGTAGTGTTGATCCTGGGTGCGAACGATGTGGTGAACCCCGCTGCCAAAACGGATCCTTCTTCCCCCATATATGGAATGCCTATTCTGGATGTAGAGCTGGCTAAGAATGTGATCGTAAACAAACGCAGTATGAAACCCGGTTATGCCGGTATTGAGAACGATCTTTTCTTTCAACCCAAAACCTCCATGCTTTTTGGCGATGCGAAAAAAGTATTGCAGGACCTCATTGGGGAAATAAAGAATTTGTAACACTAAACAGCCCGGGTACACCGTTATAAGGGCTGCCCAATGGCGAAATTGTCGTTTTTACACGCATAAATGTCGTTCAGGCATTTGTAAAAGAATGAGTTATGTGCGTTGTATACACGAAAAATCTCCATTATCTTAGCCGCAAATAATTGTTAATCGTACTATATGATCACAAAAAGTGCCTTCCTGGCTGCTGTTGTTTTATTTGTTACCTGTCAAATCAGCAAAGCCCAGGACAATTCATTCCAGAAAGTAGATGATTCTGCTGTGGCGAAACCCAAAAGCCAACTTACCTACGAGTACCAGTACATGAATGATGACCACTCCGAAGGTGTTGAAAAATCGTTCCTGTTCGGAAAGCTGAAGACAGAGATCCATTTTAAAGAAAAAGGCAAATTTCAGGCTGCCAAATCATACGATTCGAAAGGCAATTTGATAAAAACTGATACCATTGTTAACTTTAATAAGCTGGTTGGTACTACTACTACCTATTACGCCAACGGTAAACCAAAAGAAATGGAGCACCGCGATGATAGCAGTTCCGTTGATTGGTATGCTGCCAATTTTGAAGGTGGTGGCCGCAGAATTATCATACATTACAAAAACGGTAAAAGAAATGGCGTTACCACCGAGTATAACCCTAATGGTACGGTGAAAGAGACCGGAAGTTACTTAAACGATAAACGCGAAGGCACCTTCAAGTTTTTTGATGTGCGCGGCCAGTTGATAACTTCAAGAAAGTTCAAGGCCGATAAGGTGGTTAAATAATCAAGAACCGAACTATTATAATGCCGAATACCGTTTTCGCTTTCTGCGGAAACGGTATTCGCATTTTATACACATTTTGGCGTATGAAATTTCCTTTTACTATATGTCAACCATGTGTGAACCATGTGTGATCCATTAGTGAAACATAAGCGCTGACACATGGTTGACACATGGATCACACATGGTTCACACATAATATACCGCTTTTTAGGCCATTCATCCCACCTTTTCAGCTCCTTCGTCCCATGTTGAAACGGCTTTTCAGGGGGGGAATTACCAGCCGTCCCGCAATTCGGAGTTCCCCGTCCCAGGTTCGTCCGAACCCCGTCCCATATTTGAAATTCAGGTTGCAGGCAGGCTTACATTTGTATTATCAGTCACTGAAAAGCAGCTCTTTGACATAGAACGTTGACTTGGCCATTATTTCCTAATTTCGCGGGGTGCAACTTCCTCAACAACTTCTTGATTCATTAACCGGAATCCCAGGCTTCGATAAAGAGGCGTTTATTCAGGTGCATGAAAGCGGCGGGCAGGTTACCTCGGTAAGGGTGAATGCAGCAAAGGCGGCAATCGATAACCGGCAGGCCGCAATAGATCAATTTTTATCCGCGGGATCGTCAAAGATCCCCTGGTCGTCCAATGGCTATTATTTGCCAGAGCGGCCGGTCTTTATTTTCGATCCTTTGATCCATGCCGGCGCGTACTATGTACAGGAAGCCTCGAGCATGTTTGTGGAGCAGGCGCTTACCCAAACAACGGACGTAACCCAGCCATTGCGTGTGCTGGACCTTTGCGCGGCACCGGGTGGTAAATCAACCCTGCTGCAATCGCTTATCAGCGTTGATAGTTTACTGGTAAGCAATGAGGTGATCAAATCAAGGGCGGCCATTCTTGAAGAGAATTGTATTAAATGGGGTGGCGCCAATGTGATTGTTACCAATGCCGATCCTACGACCTTTGAACGCCTGCAGAATTTTTTTGATGTAATTGTGATCGATGCGCCCTGTTCGGGCTCCGGGTTGTTCAGGCGTGAGCGGGACGCCATTGGTGAATGGAGCGAACAGAATGTAGATCTGTGTTATCAACGCCAGCAACGCATTCTGGCAGCAGCTTTGCCGGCCCTGAAAGAGGGCGGCGTGCTGATCTATTCTACCTGTTCCTATTCAAAAGAAGAAGATGAGCACATTGCCGACTGGCTGATGGATACCTTCAGCGTCGACAGTTTGCCGTTGACCATAGACGCAGCGTGGGGTATTGTTGAAACGCAATCAGACAAACACCGGGCCTACGGATACCGGTTCTTCCCATATAAAATAAAGGGTGAAGGCTTTTTTATAAGCTGTTTTCGTAAACAGGATGGCGGCAGCAGCGTCATAAAGCCTCCCAAAAAATCCTTACTGCAAAAGGCTTCTAAAAACGAAACAGGCATTATACAGCCCTGGCTGAAGCAGGGATCGCCTGTACAACTGTGGAAACAGCAGGAAGAAATACTGGCCTTTCCGCAACAATTGGAAAAAGAACTGCTAACTATAGTAGATAATGTGTATGTGCGAAGAGCTGGCATAGCAATTGGTAAGATAGCCGGCAATGACCTGGTTCCCGATCATGCCCTGGCGTTAAGCACCCTCATTAACCCGGCAATTGTTGCAGTATCGTTAAAAAAGGAAGAGGCACTGCAATATTTGCGACGGGAGGAGGTTAGCTTATCGTTAGGCCATAAAGGGTGGACTTTGGTACAATATGAACAGTATAATGTAGGGTGGATAAAGGTATTGCCGAACCGGATCAATAATTACTATCCACAAAACTGGCGTATATTGAAAAGGGCCGTTGATAGTGCAAACGAAAACGGCTAATTAAAATTAATTCTACATCTTTGCAAACGAATACGAAATGCATAGCCTATGTTGAAGTTTAAAGGAGTTTTAGTTATTGCGTTGTTGTCGTATACCCAATTTGCCTGGTCGCAATCAGACATGACAGTGCAGGGCACTTCTCCTGATCTTTACCTGATGCATACGGTTCAACCCAAAGAAACCTGGTTTGCTATTGGGCGTATATATAATGCAACACCCAAGGATATAGCCGCTTTCAGCGGTGTAACCATGGACAAGCTTTCTATTGGGCAGGAATTAAAAGTGCCGCTTTCCGTGCATAACTTTTCACAGGATGGTAAAAAGGACGCCGATGAGGTGTTTGTACCGGTTTATCATATTGTGCAGGAGAAAGAATGGATGTACCGCATTAGCCAGAATGCTAACAGGATACCCATCGAGTCGCTGGAAAAATGGAACAGCGTTACCAATGACCAGTTGCAGGCTGGTATGAAGCTGATCGTAGGATACCTGAAGGTAAAAACAGCTTCTTCACCCCTGGCTGCGAATGGACTCAAAAAGCTGATAGTTCCTGCTGCAACCGGTGGCACTGCTACCAAACCGGCTACCGAAACAACGGTGGTTAAAACAGAAAAGCCAGCCGAAACAAAACCAGCCGATCCCAAAGCTGCAGACCATAAACCGGTTGAACCCAAAAAAGAAGAACTGAAAGAAGAGAAAGAAGAACCCAAAAAAGACATAGGCGCACCACCGCCAACAACTCCGGTTACAGCTGGTACTACGGATGGCAATTATACCGGGTATAAAGGTGGTTATTTCAAGGCTACCTACAGCAGTAGTGGAAAATCAATGGCAGGCAATGCCGGTATTTTCAGAAGCACCAGTGGTTGGAAAGATGGTAAATACTATGCCCTTATCAACAACGTGCCGGTGGGTACCATAGTTAAGATCACATATAGTTCTACCAATAAATCAGTTTTTGCCAAAGTGCTGGGCCAAATGCCCGATATGCGCGAAAGTGTTGGATTAACCCTTCGCCTCAGCGATGCCGCTGCTGCCGAACTGGGTGCCGAGATGGGCAAGTTTTATGTGGATGTAGCCTATTAAAAAGGGCAGAAGGCAGAGGGCAGAAGGCAAAGATGAAAGGCCCTGAAGGTCGAACTCAATAACTAATTTATAACAAAGGCCCATTCCGGTTACCGGTATGGGCCTTTATATTGGATAACCTGTTAACCCATCAACTGGTTAACTGAATCGATACCCTCTCAAAAACTCATCTATAGTCATTCGTTTCTTTCCTTCTAATTGCAGTTCGGTAATATAGATATAGCCATCGGAGCCGGCGAATTTGAGGTAGGTCTTATTATCCGTTTCAAAAGAGCCAGGGTCTTTAAGATTATCGTGCAGTTCCTTTTTGGCCTTATATATTTTCAGCATTTTATCATTCAGATAAGTAAAAGCAGCGGGGTAGGGTGATAAGCCCCGTATGAGGTTATAGATAGCAATTACGGAATGGTTCCAGTCTATCTTACACGTTTCAGTAAAGATCTTGGGCGCATGCCTGAGTGGTTTATTTTCTTCTGCATCGCCCGCCGAAGCTTTAGCGTAGGAGGGCCCTCTGTCTTCTGCCTCCTGAGGCAACTCAGTCAGGGTACCTGCTGCCAAACCCGCTACCGTTTTTACCAGCAGTTGGGCGCCTATTTCCTTCATTCTGTCATGCACTTCGCCGGCGGTTTCATCTTCTCCAATCGGAAAGCTATCCTGTAACAGAATATTGCCGGTATCGATTTCATGTTGTAGTTTAAAAGTCGTTACACCTGTTTCTTTTTCCCCATTGATCACCGCCCAGTTAATAGGGGCTGCGCCGCGGTATTGTGGCAGCAGCGAGCCATGCAGATTGACGGTGCCCATCGGCGGCATATTCCAAACCACCTCGGGCAACATACGAAACGCCACCACGATCTGCAGATCGGCTTGCAGGTTCTTTAATTCGGCCAAAAATTCTGCATCTTTCAACTTTACCGGTTGCAGAACGGGCAGTTGTTTTTCTACGGCATATTTCTTTACGGCACTCTCGGTTAATTTCATGCCCCGGCCGGCAGGTTTATCGGGTGCGGTGATCACTGCTATAACATTACACCCGGCTTGTACCAGCGCATCGAGCGAGGCTACGGCAAATTCGGGCGTGCCCATGAATATAATGCGAGGTATGATATTTGATGGTTGATTTGTTGCTTGCATTTTGGTTCTTTATTCCTGATTTTCAGTTCACAGTTAAAGGTCTACAAAAGACAAATGTCAATAAAAAACTTTTATTGGCTGCCCCAAAATATTCCTTTTACTTTGTACCAAAGGGAATTAGGCTTTTTTATCTGCTCGCTTTTATTCACCAAATTCAAGCGGATACGGCGATGTGGGACAGGAGAGTTGATTTTCCTGACAATTTTTAACACTAATAAAGTTTGTATGCAACAAGTAAAAAGCGGCGATACTGTAAAGGTTCATTATCATGGCCGTTTAACCGATGGAACAACCTTCGATTCCTCTGCAGGCCGTGAACCGCTGCAATTCGAAGTAGGAAGCGGAATGGTTATTCCTGGTTTCGACAATGGTGTTATGGGAATGGTTGTAGGTGATAAAAGAACCATTAATATCCCGGTTGCCGAAGCTTATGGTCCCAAAAACCCCGAGATGATCGTTGCCTTCCCCGTGAGTGAATTCCCAGAAGATATGGACCTGGAAGTAGGCATGCGGTTGAATATGACCAACTCTGAAGGACATGTGATCCCGGTAGTGGTTACCGAAATAGGTGAAGAAAATGTAATGCTCGATGCCAACCATCCTTTAGCCGGTGAAGACCTGGTTTTTGATATTGAGCTGGTTGAAATTGGCGCCGCTCCTTCCCGCATCATTATGCCCTAATAAAGCGCATAACCAGGCCCCGGAGCCTGACCAATACATAATTTAAACAGGCAACTTACTTTTTGCAGGTATTGCAAAGAGTGAGTTGCCTGTTTCGCTATTATTATTTCCTGCCGTCTGCCCGTCTAGTAGTTTTCCGATATTGACCTGCCCGGATTTTTTTTCTAATTTGCCCCTTTAATTTATACCCTATGATAAAAACTACGATGCGCATCGTTACGTGTGCACTATTAATCTGTTTATCTGGTATCGCTAACGCGCAGGACCAAACCACAACCCCTTCAACTACCGACCCCTCATTGCCCGAATCGGATACGGCCATTGCTACCCGTAATGCCCTGCAATTTGCCGATAGTTTAACAAGAGCCAATTTTTACGCCGAATGGGACACCTACATGAATTTAAGTGCACCCAGCGCTATTAAGTATTATGGCGGCAAGGATGGGTTTAAAGAACATGTAATAAGCATCCACTACCGCAATGAACCCAAAACGGAGGAAAAACCCGAAAAGCTGCAAATGCTTACTATGCTAAACGACATTGAGACCTGGCAATGCGTTATAGAAAAAGTGCGGGAATCCTGGGATGAAGGCCGCGGAAAGGTGAAAACCACTACCTACCTGGTAGGCGAATCAACCGACAACGGCCTAACCTGGAAGTTCATTGACGCCAGTCACAATTCCCTGGTAAACGTTATCTACATTATGCCTTCTGTTTTCAGCAAACTGGAAATACCTGAGGGCAAAGTAGTATATGTAGACGAAGTAGCCACCCAGGAAGCAGCTCAGGCCGAACAAGCCGCCAAAGCCGCCGCCGCAAAAAAGAAGCCGGTAGTTAAAAAAACAAAGTAATCATCTGAACCGGGAGAGGAGGGATTATTGGGATGACTGAGATAAAGGATTAAATACAAAAAGGCTGAAGCGTTAAAAATCGCTTCAGCCTTTTTATTATGTCAAGCAATAGTTGTACTACTTAAAACTCAACTATCCCCTCCATCCCATTCATCCCACCTTTCCCGGTTCAGACTTTTCATACGCTGCATACAACAGCAGCAGGGCTAACAATAAAAGACCGGTAATCACAAACGAACCTTCTATCCCAAACGATCCGCCGGTTAACCACCAGGGGCCCTGCAGGGAAGGCTGTAATACGCCTTGTAAAGGCAGTCCGCTTACCTGGTAACCTAATACCGGTCCCTGTAAAAAGTTCCAGCTAAAATGAAAGCATATGCCGAACCAGATATTGCGGGTATAGATGAAGTTGATGCCCAGCAGCAGTCCGGCTAAAACCAGGTTAATAACGGCAATGGAGGAGATACCGGGGTTACTGCCATGGGCCATTGTGAACAGCACGGCCGATACACCCAGGGCTGCCCATTTGTTCATCGACTCCATCAGGTTATTAAGAATGTAACCCCTGAATACCATTTCTTCAGAAAACGCGATCAGGATCATTAACACCAGTCCTGAAAACAAGTCTGTGGCGCTAAAATGAACATCGGTCCATTCAAGGTTGTTAGTGGACAGCAGTACCAGGGAGCCGGCGCCTAATAAGGCCAGTCCCAAACAAAAACCGGTGAGGGCATCGGGTTGAAAAGATTGCCACTGAAACCCCAGGCTTGTTACCGGCCGGCGATCGATGTACCTGCGAAAAACGATGGTTAGGGCCAGTCCTATTAATTCAAAAATAAATAGACCCAGGGTAACGCTGTTCAGCAGCGACTGACTGCTGGCAGAGGTGAAACTAAACAACCCGCTTGCCATACCTGCCAGCGCCCCCACACTGATAAAAGCCAGGAAGAGCAATACAGCACGCATCCAGCCTTGTTTAATAAGCGGGGGAGTAGTGGCAGGCATCATGGGGAAATGTGTTAGATCGATATTTGAGTTATATTGCCAAAAATACAGCTTACATGTTTACTAACTATAGTTTTACCACAAAGGACAGGTTTTTGAGGTATGTGCAAATAGATACGCAAAGCGATCCGCAATCCACTACCTGTCCCAGTACAGAAAAACAAAAAGACCTGAGCCGTTTACTGGTACAGGAGTTACTGGCTATGGGCATTACCGATGCACAGCTCGACGACAATGGTTATGTGTATGCCACCATCCCTGCCAATACCAACAGGCAGGTGCCGGTGATCTGTTTTTGTTCGCATGTTGATACTGCTCCCGATTGTACCGGAAAGGATGTAAAGCCCATTGTGCATACCAATTACGATGGCGGTAACATTGTGTTGCCCGACGATCCCACACAGGTGATCTCGCCGGCAGATCATCCGTATTTACTTAAAAAGAAAGGGGAGGATATTATCACCGCTTCCGGCACAACGCTGTTGGGCGCCGATGATAAAGCCGGTGTGGCCGTGATCATGGATATGGCCCATTACTTTATGACAAACCCTCAGGTGAAACATGGTGACATCAAAATACTGTTCACACCCGACGAAGAAATTGGCCGCGGAGTAGATAAAGCCGATCTGAAAAAGCTGGCTGCCGATTTTGCCTATACGCTCGATGCAGGCGAACTCGGTGCGTATGAAGATGAAACATTTTCTGCCGATGGTGTTACCATTACTTTTCATGGTATCAGTGCGCATCCCGGTTATGCAAAAGATAAACTGGTGAATGCGATGAAGGTGGCCGGCGACTTTTTGGAGTCATTGCCAAAAGAAACCCTGTCGCCCGAAACAACAGAAAAACGCCAGGGTTTTGTACACCCGGTTCGTATAAACGGAATTGCTGAAAAAGTAACCCTGGAATTTATTATCCGCGACTTTATAACCGCAAAGCTGGCTGAGTACGAAAACCTGTTGAAAGAAAAGCTGGCGGATACCCTGCAGCGTTTCCCCGGCGCCAAAGCCGATTTTGAAGTGCGCGAACAATACCGCAATATGAAAGAGGTGTTGGACAAATACCCGCAGGTGTCGGCTTATGCAAAAGAAGCCATTGCACGGGCTGGTGTACCGTTGCTGGCCATGAGCGCCCGCGGTGGTACAGACGGATCACGGTTATCGTTTATGGGATTGCCCTGTCCGAACATCTTTACCGGTGAAATGGCCTTTCATGGCAAACATGAATATGTAAGCGTACAGGATATGCAGAAGAGCGTAGAAACGATCGTTCACTTAGTTTGCATTTGGGAAGAGAAGAGCGCTTAGTTTTTATGAAACCTATTCTATTATATTGGTTGCTGTTTGTTGCTTACCAAAATAGCTATGCGCAAAACCTGTTGGCGAATGGGGGCTTTGAAGAGGAGAATATTTGTACCGAATATAAAGAGAATTGCGCCCCCGAAGCCTGGATTGCAACCTCTCTGTATGCCAATTATTATTTCGATGCCAGCCGGGAACGGGCGGTAAAAGCACATGAAGGGACCCATTACGTGGGTCTTACTGCCGGTAATCTGGTCAAGAAGGGGGAACGGAATTTTGTTCGCGCCCGCTTGTTGTGTGGTTTGCAGGCCGGTCATCAGTATAAATTGGTGATGTGGTTGTTCGCCCCGGAAAATATTCTGGACAGCATTGGTGTCTATTTTTCCGAACAGGATTTTTTGATCGAGAAAAGATCTTTCAAACTCATTGATCCGCAGTTATGGAGCTGGGATGGCAAGTCAACGGGCAGCGGCGGATTATGGAAGAAAGTAGAATTACTGTATACCGCAGATGGTACTGAGGGATATATTTCTATCGGCAACTTTAAACGGAATGATTACAGCGGCATCCGTATTACAGAATACCGCAACGATTATTATTTTTTTCTCGACGAGGTGTCATTAACACCGGTGGATCCCAAAGAGAAGTTATGCTTTCAGGTTGATAGCGTAAAGGCGGAGATTTATACCGAAAACGAACGGCATGGTTACCTGGTACGGAAGGTGTACCAGAATCGCAAAAGCCCGCCGCCGGTACGTCCCCTACCCAAAACTACCCAACGAAGGAACCAGCAGCATATCGATACGCTTATTATTCCTGATATCTTTTTTGCTACGGCCAGCTACCAGTTATCACCGGTTAGTTTTCATGTGCTGGACAGTTTTACCAGCCGCTTATCATTACCTGCGATCGATTCCATGGTGGTGGAAGGACATACCGATAGCATTGGTAAGCTGGCTTACAATGAAGCCTTATCACTGAACCGCGCCATATCGGTAAAGGATTATCTAAGCAATAAAGTACAGGGATTACAGGAAAAAACCACTACCCGCGGTTTTGCCTATCTGCGACCCGTAGCCACTAATAAGACTCCGGCCGGAAGAAAGATGAACAGGCGGGTGGAGATCTTTGTTTATCGGAGAGAGTAGTTTAAAGTTGAAAGTTTAAAGTTTAAAGGTTCGAGTTCCCGTTATTGGGTTATTACGTTACTGGGTTCTTAGGTTCTTGAGTTCTTAGTTCTTGGGGTCTAAGTTCCGGGGTCAATGTTCTTAGGAGTTTGCTGCGAAAAAGTGTATTGCGTGTGGCTTGTGGTTGTATTTCTTTCTGCCCTCTGCCTTCTGCCCCGTTGCCTTTCATCTCTGCCTTCTGCCCTCTGCCTTCTGCCCTTTTCCCATTGCTTATTGCCTATTGCCCATTGCCTTCTTCTTCACCGATTTCATTATCATTTCAGCATGCACGCGACTATTTTCTATAAACCACACATGCGTATTCATGCCGCCACAAACCACGCCGGCCAGGTAAATATTGGGCAGGTTGGTTTCCATGGTTTCGGGGTCATAAGCCGGTTGCAGCACTTCATCGTTCGATAACTGTATGCCTGTAGCCTGTAACAGGTTGAAATCAGGTTGATAGCCCGTCATGGCAATCACATAATCGTTCTCGATGGTAACAATGCCATCGGGGGTACGAATGTCTACTTCTTTATCGCGGATGGCCATTAACGTGGAATGGGTATAGGCAGTGATGCTGCCTTCTTTAATGCGGTTCTCCATGTCGGGTTTTACCCAGTATTTTACCCGTTTGCCAATGCCTTCTTCCCTGATCACCATACTTACTGTGGCGCCTTTGCGCCAGGTTTCCAGGGCGGCATCCACTGCCGAATTATTGGCGCCCACCACCACCACCTTTTGCATGGCATAAAAATGCGGGTCTTTATAGTAGTGAACCACCTTGGGCAGGTCTTCACCGGGAATATTCATTTTATTGGGAATATCATAAAAACCGGTAGCGATCACTATAAACCGGGCAACGTACGTTTGTTTGGTGGTAATGATCTGGTATTTGCCATCGAGCGGAGAAATGAATTTTACTTCTTCCTGCAGGTGAATGGTGACCTTATTGCTGGTAGCTACCCGGCGATAATATTCCAGTGCTTCGGGCCGGGTAGGTTTAATATTATTACTTACAAAGGGAATACCGCCAATTTCCAGTTTTTCTGAGGTAGAAAAAAAGGTCATATTAATGGGGTAGTTATATAATGAATTGGTAAGACAGCCCTTTTCCAGGATACAATAGTGCAAACCGGCTTTTTTTGCTTCCAGGGCACAGGCCAGCCCAATGGGGCCGCCGCCTACGATTATGATGTCGAATTGATTGGTTGAGCTCATTGCTTCAAAGTTAAGGAAAAGGCAATGGGCAGAAGGCAGAAGGCAGAAGGCAAAGAAAACAGCCATAAGCGAAGCTGCAAGCCGTCGGGGCAACCTGGGAGGCAAAAGTCTTAAGCAGAAAGCCTGTATTTTCTTTAGCCTTTAACCTTTAACCCTGTCTTCTCTTTGCCCTCTGCCTTCTGCCCTTTGCCTTTCATCTCTGCCCTTTGCCTTCTGCCCTTCCCGCCTTCTATTTGCACATTTGCACATTTGACCGTACTTTCATTCAAATTTAATCTTATGGATTTGCTAGCGTCCTATTGGTGGCTCATTATTATCGTCCTCATTGTATTTGCCGGGTTAAAAACCATTAACCAGGGTTTTATTGGGGTGGTTACCATGTTTGGTAGCTATCGCCGGGTATTAAAGCCTGGTCTGAATTTTTTAATACCTTTTCTGGAGCAGATCTACCGCAAGGTGAGTATCCAGAACCGTTCGGTTGAAATGGAATTTCAGGCCGTAACTGCCGATCAGGCGAATGTGTACTTTAAAAGCATGCTGTTGTATGCCGTACAAAATGCCGAAGAAGAGACCATTAAAAAAGTAGCCTTTAAATTCCTGAGCGAGCGTGACCTGATGCAGGCGCTCACCCGCACCATTGAGGGAACCATCCGCTCCTTTGTAGCCACCAAACGCCAGGCCGAGATCCTGGGGTTGCGCAAGGAAATTGTAGAATATGTTAAAGAGCAGATAGATCATTTGCTGGAAGAATGGGGATATCACCTGCTCGACCTGCAGATAAACGATATTACGTTCGATAAAGCCATTATGGATAGTATGAGCCGGGTAGTGGCCAGTAATAACCTGAAGGCAGCAGCAGAGAATGAAGGCCAGGCCTTGTTGATCACCAAAACAAAATCGGCCGAAGCAGAAGGGAATGCCATCAAAATTGCGGCTGAGGCTGAACGTACTGCGGCCCAGTTGCGCGGTCAGGGGGTAGCGTTGTTCCGGGAAGAAGTTGCGCGTGGTATGAGCCAGGCAGCAGAACAAATGAAACAGGCCAACCTCGATACCAATGTGATCCTGTTCAGTATGTGGACGGAAGCCATCAAGAACTTTGCTGAAGTGGGTAAAGGCAATATCATTTTCCTCGATGGCAGCAGTGAAAGCATGCAGCGCAATATGCAACAGATCATGGCCATGATGCAGCAGAAAACAAATGACAACAGCGGCCAGAACCTAAGCCGGAATTAACGTTTCATTGGCTGTACGTTTTAAGTATGAGGTAATTCAATTAGCAAACTTTTAAGAAATATTAAATCGTTCCAACCGTTTTAGGCATGCATTTGCCTACATTTACACCATGTTGTGATTATGTTGAAGTGATTTACTTTCTTTCAAATTATTTAAAATACTATCTGGATGAATTGGTTTTTTTTACAAGTTACCAATCCCGCTACCACCGCTACCGCCGACACGTTACAAAAAACAGCCACTGCCGGTGCCCCTCAGGGCGAGCATGTTATGAATGTAATGGATATGCTTGGCAATGGCGGTCCCATTATGATCCCGCTGGGATTGTTGTTTGTATTGGCCGTGTTTTTCTTTTTTGAAAGGCTTATCGCCATTCGCAAAGCCAGTAAAATTGATCCCAATTTTATGTATATAATACGGGATAACATTTTTAGTGGTAATGTGTCTGCAGCACGTTCATTGGCTAAAAACACACCCAACCCGGTTGCCCGTATCATTGATAAAGGGTTACAACGGATAGGTAAGCCCATTGAAGCCATTGAAAAAAGCATGGAAAATGTAGGCAAACTCGAAGTGTATAAAATGGAACGCAACCTGTCGGTTTTATCATTGGTGTATGGTATTGCGCCCATGTTCGGGTTCCTCGGTACCATCTTCGGCATGTTGCAGTTGTTCTACAACATCAATGCATCGGGTGAGTTTACACCCGCCCAGATTGCAGGTGGTATTTATACAAAGATGATCACCTCGGCATCGGGATTGATCATTGGTCTGCTGGCGTATGTAGCCTATAACTTCCTGAACGCCCAGATCGATAAAACGGTGAACCGCATGGAAGCCGCCAGTGCAGAATTCATTGATATTTTGCAGGAACCAACCCGATAAGTTAGCTTTAAATTATTGATAAATGAATTTAAGAAGAAGACTAAAAGGACACCAGGAATTGCATGCAGGTGCGTTGAACGACATCCTGTTCATCCTGTTGTTCTTCTTCCTCATCGTATCTACCCTGGCCAATCCGAATGTGATCAAGTTATCACAACCCAAGGCCAAAAGCGATACCAAGGCCAAACAAACGGTTATCGTGAATATAAAACCAACTGGTGAGTACATCATCAATGGTAAACAGGTCACCATAGAAGAAATGAAAGCCTTTGTAGAACCCTATGTGATGAAAGATTCATCGCAGGCTACTATAGCGATCAATGCCGATAAAACGGTGCCGCTCGAAAATGTAGTGGCGGTAATGCGGGTAGCCCGCGACCTGGGCGCCCGGTCAACGCTACTGGTAGATACGAAAACGAAATAAATAAATACCGGCCCCCGAGATCGTCGGGGCCGTTTCTTTTTAACTAAGAACTGCTTTCACCATCCGGTCTTTCCCCTGAAAGTCTTTCTTCACCTCTGCGCGAAAACCCTTCGATTCAAACAGCTCCATTGTTTGTTTCCCCAGGTCCTCATGAATTTCTACAAAAACACTCCCCCGGCTGAGCAGGGTTTGTTCCGCAAAACGGGCAATGGCCTCATAAAATACCAGCGCATCGTTATCGGGCACAAACAAAGCCAGGTGCGGCTCATAGGCCAGTACGTTTTGCAACATGGTTTGTTTATCGCGTTGCGGTATGTAGGGTGGGTTGCTGACAATGATGTCAACCTGCGGAAGCGCTGACCAGCTGTTTGTATCTAAAAAATCAACTTGAAATAAGTTAATGGGTGTTTGCTGAGCCGTCGCATTGTGTGCTGCTACCGCTAAGGCTCCTTCACTTACATCGCATGCAAAAACTTCCGCCTGGGGCAATTTCTTCTTAAGGGAAACTGGTATACACCCACTCCCTGTACCAATGTCAAGAATTCGAAGCGAAGTTGCCTGTATGGAATTATTGCCCATTGCCCATTGCCTATTGCCCTCTTCTGTTTGCCCTCTGCCTTCTGTCTTCTGCCCCGCATTTTCAACCACCCACTCCACCAGCTCTTCGGTTTCCGGTCTGGGGATCAGCACATTTTCATCTACATAAAACGGCATTCCACAAAACCAGGCCTCGTGTAAAACGTATTGAACCGGTTTATGTGTCAGCAATTCCCGGGTGTATTCCTGAAGCAGGTTCACCTTATCGGGTGTCAGGGGCGACTGCTTATGCATGATCCGGTCAATCTTTCGCAGTTTGGTCACATGCTCCATTACCCAGTCGGCAATATTGGCCGCCTCGCGGTCATCATACAGCTCCGTAAGAGCCTTTTGCAATAGCTGTTGCGCTTCGTAGAACGTCATAAGGGGCAAAGATGAGGGTATTTTAGCGTATATTTGCGCGCTCATTGAGGAGGCAGAAGGCAAAGTGCAGGGGGCAAAGATGCCGCGACGCGGATTGTCGATTGCCGATTCACCATTCACGACATTGACTAATCACGAAACATACATGCAGCGTTGTATCCAGCTGGCAAAAGCCGGGGCCGGATATGTTGCGCCCAACCCTATGGTAGGCGCAGTGCTGGTGCATAACAACCGCATCATAGGAGAGGGGTTCCATCAAAAATACGGCGGACCGCATGCAGAAGTGTATTGCATAAATTCTGTTGCCGAAGCCGACCGGCACCTGATTCCCCATTCGGTGATATATGTGTCGCTGGAGCCTTGCGCGCATTTTGGCAAAACACCGCCCTGCGCCGATCTGATCATTGAAAAAAAGATCCCCGAAGTGGTGATTGGCGTACGCGATCCGTTTAAACAGGTAGATGGAAAAGGGGTAGAAAAATTAAAAGCAGCCGGCGTAAAAGTTACCCTCGGTGTGCTGGAACAGGCCTGTAAAACCCTGAATAAAAGGTTCATCACTTTCAATACCCGACACCGGCCCTATATCATTTTGAAATGGGCGCAAACCGCCAATGGAATGATGGCTGCCGAAGCAGGGGGCGAACGCCTGTTGATCAGCAATGAATTTACCAACCGGCAGGTACATAAATGGCGAAGCGAAGAAGCGGCCATTCTGGTTGGGACCAATACCGCACTTGTTGATGACCCGGCATTGACTACCCGTTTATGGAATGGGCCCGATCCCATTCGGCTGGTAGTGGATATGAATTTGCGGTTACCGGCTTCTTTGCAGTTATTTAACCAGCAGGTAAAAACCATTGTGTTCAACAGCCTGCGGCACGAAGAAAAAGAAAACCTGATATATTACCAGGTTACGCGGGATGTAAACCTTGTGCACCACGTAGTACAAGCATTATATCAGTTGAAGATCCAGAGTGTGCTGGTAGAAGGTGGCGCACAATTGCTGCAATCCTTTATTGATGAAGGCATTTGGGATGAAATACGCGTGATCACCAATACCACACAGGTAGTGGCACCCGGCATGCCCGCACCGCGGATGCAAAGCGGCCAGTTGTTACACCAGGAAACATTGTTTACAGATACCCTCCAATATTTTGTGAACCCGCAAACCCTGGCACATTGAGCAGTTTAATATTTCTCATTGCCAGTATCGTATTAACTGCGTGGCTTACCATTTCCTTTAAAATAATTGACCGGTTAGGCATCAATAACCTGCAGGCTATTGTGTACAACTATACCGTGTGTGTGATAACCGGCAGTATAGTGAATGGCAGTTTTCCGGTAAACGCTGCGCTGGTTCATCAACCCTGGTTTGCCTGGGCACTGGTTATGGGCGCCTGTTTTATTTCGCTGTTCAACCTGGCTGCTTATACCGTGCAGAAGATTGGAGTGGCGGCAGCAACGGTGGCGTATAAGTTATCGATGGTGATACCCTTTCTGTTTTCGCTGTACCTGTATCACGAAAAAGCCACGATACTCAAGTTTGCAGGCGTGGCGTTGGCTTTGCTGGCAGTCTGGTTCACTACCCGGCCTGCGGGCGGAAGCAAGAAGAGTAAACAAGTTTCGTGGCTCCTCTGGGCCATGCCGCTGTTGTTGTTTGTAGGCAGTGGCTTGCTCGATGCCATGATCAAATATGTTGAACAGGCATTCATCAATCCGGCTAACCAGAACGCGTACCTGATCAGCGCGTTTTTTGTGGCAGCCTCCACAGGCTGGCTTATTTTGTTTTACCTGTTCGCTACGGGGCAGCAGAAAATGAGTGGCCGGGCAGTACTGGCAGGTATAGGGATCGGAGTACCAAACTACTTTTCCATCTGGACTTTACTGGGTGCATTAAAAGGATATGCAAACAACAGTTCGGCCATTATACCCATCAACAACATGGGCATTGTACTGCTTACGGCGTTAGTAGCCTGGTTGATCTTTAAAGAAAAATTGTCAGCCACCAACTGGCTGGGAATAGCCCTGTCACTGGGCGCCATTGCATTGATAGCATACGGATAGTGCAGCCGTTGCCGCGCAGAAGTGTATTGCTTTCAGCTTTAACCTTACAGCTTTAGGCTGTTCGTGCGGCGCCAATTATCAATAACATTCAATTATGACCGACCTCGAATTTTTTTATACCATAGAAAAGTCAACCTCCGCAGAATTCAAAGACCGGGGCAGTAAATTTATTGCCTATACCTACCCGGTTCAGTCGGTAGAAGAATTTAAAAAGTGTATGGAGGCCATCAAAAAAGAACACCCTAAAGCCACCCATCACTGTTTTGCCTATCGCATAGGGCTTGATAATAATACATACCGCGTTAGCGATGACGGCGAACCCTCAGGCACAGCCGGCAAACCCATCCTGGGACAGATAGATAGTAAAAAACTCACCAATGTACTGGTAGTGGTGGTGCGTTATTTTGGCGGTACCCTGTTGGGTGTGCCCGGACTGATCAATGCGTATAAATCAGCGGCCGCCCTGGCCCTGCAGGTAACGCCCATTGTTCAAAAACCTATTGAAGTGGCCTATACCCTCCAGTTCGATTATACGCAAATGAACGAGGTAATGATGCAGGTAAAACAGCTGAACTGCACGGTACTGGAAAAAGACATGAACCTTTTTTGCCACCTGGTGATCGGAATACCCAAAGGCCGGATAGACGAAGCCATCTATAAGTTCAAAGAAATACGCGGAGTGGAAATTGTGGTGAAGAATTTGTAGTATCTTTCTTCTAATTGAGGTCTGAAAGCGTATGAAACGGTTTATTACAGTAATAATCCTGTGCCTCGTATTGATTCACGCCTGTAAACCGGGTAATGGGCCCTGGGGCAAAAACAAGTCTACAGATACCTTATCGGTACACGCTGTTCCTTATGAGGTGCTGCGGACAAAGGTTATGGACAGCGCCGAAGAGATCGCCTTTTTCAGGGATTATTGCATTAGAAAACTGGACAGTCATAAAGTAGAAAATCAGTTTTACACCCGGGCCGTATTTGAAGGCGACACCAACCGCATACAATTCTACAAGGGAAATATCTGCACCGATCAAAAGCAACATGCCTTAGTGGGTTTCGAAGACCGGAACCTGTTCTTCTTTTTTATAAAGGACAACTACTGGCGGCTGCGCCAGGTAGTGAATGGGTATGGAAAGATCAAAGACAGCGCCATTCAGTTCTGCGATGTAAATTTTGATGGGTTTAAAGATGTATCCATCATCTGGAACTATTCCTTTGGCACCTGTAAATGTGCTGCGCCCGGCTGCCGCGACGTGTACCTGTACAACAACGAAGCCGACAGGCTTGACCATTATCCCGAAATAAGATCATTCTTCGATTTTGGATTGTCGGCCGAAGAAAAGTCCATTTACCTGGGCGAACACTGCAAAGGCCTCTATGGAAAATATGCCTGGCAAAACGGAAAACTGCAGATCCAGGAGGAATACGCTTCCAATCAATATATTGAAAAAGATACCTGCAACTGGCACCTGGAGCATTTTATATATTGCGATGGCGCGCGCGTTCCTGCCTATACCATACCTAACCTGCCACTGCCAGAAAAATGGCAACGGGTCTTTGGATGGAGCGGAAGGTAGTAGATATGCAGTTATTAAGTTTTTATGTTATTAGGTTATTGAGTTCGTAAGTTTGTTTTGGAATCTAATAACTCAAGAACCTAAAAACCTACGAACCCAATAACTTTAAACTTTCAACTTTCAACTTTAAACTTTCAACTTTAAACTTTCAACTTCAAACTTTCAACTTCAAACTATAAACCTTGAACTAACAACAAGTTCCTTACTCCCCGCTTCATACTTATAAAACCCTTCCCCACTCTTCACTCCCAAATAACCCGCAGTGACCATATTCGTGAGTAATGGACAGGGCGCGTATTTCGGGTTGCCGAAACCTTCGAACAGTACGTTTAAAATGGCATGACAGGTATCCAGTCCAATAAAATCGGCCAGTTGTAAAGGACCCATGGGGTGGGCCATACCCAGTTTCATGATGGTGTCGATTTCATTAACGCCGGCAATGCCTTCGAATAAGCTGTAGATCGCTTCATTGATCATGGGCATTAAAATGCGGTTGGCAATAAAACCGGGATAATCGTTTACCACACAGGGAACTTTACCCAGTTGTTTGCTCAGCGCAACAATGGCGTCGGTAACGGGTTGGGAAGTGGCGTACCCATTAATGATCTCTACCAGTTTCATTACCGGTACGGGATTCATAAAGTGCATCCCGATCACCTGGCTGGCGCGTTTGGTAACGGCAGCAATACGGGTGATGGAAATAGAAGAAGTATTGGTGGCCAGCAGCGCATGGCTGGGGGCCACGCTATCGAGTTGTTTAAAAATATTCAGTTTAAGATCGATGTTCTCCGTAGCGGCTTCCACTACCAGCTGGGCCTCTTTAACACCCAGGGCCAGGTCGGTATAGGTGGTGAGGTTGGCCAGGGCATTCTTTTTCTGCTCTTCGGTGGCGGCGCCCTTGGTTATCTGTCGGTCGAAATTCTTTTGAATCGTTTGTAATGCTTTATCCAGCTGACCGGCATTTACATCTATCAGGTTTACGGCAAACCCATTCTGTGCAAAAACATGCGCAATACCATTTCCCATGGTCCCGGCGCCAATAACTGCAATATTTTTTAACTCCATATGGTGAATTGATGTGGGCGCAATATACTAACGACTGTTAATAAAACAATGGGCCCTCCTTCGCCAGGGCTTCGGCGGGCAAAGCAGAAGGCAGAGGGCAGAAGGCCCTCCTACGCTAAGGCTTCGGCGGGCGAAGCAGAAGGCAGAAGGCCCTCCTACGCTAAGGCTTCGGCGGGCGAAGCAGAGGTTAAGGAAATGGGACGGTACAAAATCAGTTATTAATTTCAAAACTCGCGAACCCACTCACCACTCACTACTCACCACTCACTACTCACCACTCACTACTCACAAAAAAGCCCCTACATCGCGCAGGGGCCAGTTATATAAACCATGTTAACTTGTCAACGTGTTAACCTGTCAACTCAATTCTGATTCTTAAAATCCCCCCGCTTCCAGGCCTGGATAAACTCAGCCCAGGCTGCAGGATTGAAGATATTTTGGGGAGGAGTTTGTCCGTTGTAATAATAGCGCTGCGCATTATTCCGCAAAAACATATTGGAGCTTTCCCGGCCATCGCGGGGCAGTGTGCGGGCCAATACCCTGCGTTTTGATTCATCCGTATTCTTGCGGGCTATTTCTATATCGTCGTCGGGGATGTCGACGTTCACAAAATCGCGTTCAAACTGTTCTTTGGTAGGGCGTGGTTTAATGATGGTGGCAGGCAGATAAACCGTATCGGTCACCATCAACTGTAACAAACTGAACTGATTGCCTTCCAGATCGCGGGGAATGTTGGCCAGTTTGGGTTTGTAACCGATAGACGTAAACTCAATGATGTCGCCTTTCATCACCACAATACTGAAAACACCCTGTTCATTGGTAATGGTACCCCGGTTCTGACCTTTGATCATTACTGTAACAGAAGGAATGGCCCGGAGACTGTCGGCAGTCATTACAACACCGTATAATTGTACTACGGAATCTTTCAGTTTTTCAAACTGAGCATTAGAGGCAAAAGGGATGGCAATCGCCAGTATAACCAAAAAAAGTAAACGTCTTTTCATGCCCGTCAAATATATACATAATGCATAAAATACTTCAACAAAATACTCATGCCAATGGTTAATTTTGTGGCAAATAAATCTTTTTAACAAAACTCTTAGATGAATGACCCCTGAGAAAGTTTTAGACGCATTGAGGAACGTTCAGGAACCGGATTTAGGACAGGATATTGTTACCCTTAACATGGTTAAAGATATTGTGATTAGCGGTAATACGGTGGGTTTCACTGTAGTGCTTACCACGCCCGCATGTCCAATGAAAGATTTGATCGGCAGAGCATGTGAAAATGCTGTGAAATCACAGGTTAATAAAGAAGCAATTGTAAAAGTGAATTTTACTTCCAACACCAGTACCAACCGGCAGGACCCGGGGTCTGTGTTGCCAAAAGTCAAAAATATTATTGCTGTTATAAGTGGAAAAGGTGGCGTAGGAAAAAGCACGGTTTCCGCCAATCTGGCACTGGCGCTCGCACAAAGCGGGGCAAAAGTAGGACTGATGGATGCGGATATTTACGGTCCCAGTGTACCTATCATGTTTGGTGTCCGGGGCGAACGGCCCATGATGAAAAGCATGGGCGAAGGGCAAAAAGGTATGATCGTTCCCCTGGAACGTTTCGGAATAAAACTGATGAGTATCGGTTTGCTGGTCGACGAAAAAAGCGCCGTGATCTGGCGTGGTCCCATGGCCAGCAGCGCCATCAAACAGTTTGTGACCGATGTGTATTGGGATGAACTTGATTACCTGGTGATCGACATGCCACCTGGCACGGGCGACATCCATTTAACCCTGGTGCAAACGGTACCGGTTACCGGCGCGGTTATTGTTACCACACCGCAGGATGTGGCACTGGCCGATGCTAAAAAAGCGATCGGTATGTTCAGCCAGGCACAAATAAAGGTGCCCATCATTGGGCTGGTAGAGAACATGAGTTATTTCACACCTGCTGAACTTCCTGATAATAAGTATTATATCTTTGGAAAAGAAGGTGGAAAACGCCTTGCCGAAGAATATGACCTGCCCTTCCTGGGACAAATTCCCCTGGTGCAGAGCATTCGTGAAGGAGGAGATATGGGGGTTCCCATTATGATGAGTGATGACATGATCTCCCGCAAAGCTTTTGAAGAATTTGCCGCCAATGCCACCCGCAGTATTGCCATGCGCAATGCCAACGTAAGTGCTGCAAAAGTGGCTGAAGTAATTGAATAAGTTTCAGGTTACAGGTTGCAGGTTTCAAGAGATCCCTGCAACCTGAAACTTGTAACCTGTAACCCTCCGGCCTAAAACCGTCAACATTAAGCATTTCTGCGTCCAATATCCCTAATCAAGTACTGTAAAAAACTAATATGAGCAAATTTAGGGAAGTAACAGAGTTGCTGTTACTGGTTGCATTGATCTTTGCCTGTCACGCTTCAAAAAAAATTACCGATCCATTGTTACCCGCTTTCGATATCGAAGGGCACCGCGGCTGCCGCGGACTGATGCCCGAAAACACCCTTCCGGCCATGATGAAGGCCCTGGAACTGGGCGTTACCACGCTTGAAATGGATGCCGTGATCACTAAAGACAAACAGGTGATCTTATCGCATGAACCATTTTTCAACCATGAGATCACTACCGGTCCCGACGGAAAATACATAACCGAGCAGGATGAGCGCAAATTGAACATTTACAAAATGACCTATGCGCAAACACAAACCTATGATGTGGGGTTGAAACCGCATCCGCGTTTTCCCAACCAGCGCCGGTTAAAAGCTACCAAACCATTGTTACGCGAAGTGATAGAGAACGTGGAAGCATACCACAAATTAAAAGGCGGCCCCCAGGTGTTTTACAATATTGAAACCAAAACACAACCTGCTACTGATGGTACTTATCATCCGGCGCCTGAGGAGTTTGTGAAAACGCTCATGAATGTAATACATGGAGAAAAGATAGGGGAAAGGGTCATCATTCAGTCGTTTGATTTTCGTACGTTGCAGGTGATACATAAAAGGTTTCCCAATATGAAAACGGCGGCCCTGGTAGAAGATTTCGATAAGCGAACGCTTACCGAACAGCTGAATGCATTAGGATTTATACCAACCATCTACAGCCCGGCTTACAGCCTTGTTACACCGGAGCTGGTGATAAAATGCCACGAGCAGGGGATTAAAGTGATTCCCTGGACAGTGAACGATAAAGAGTCGATCGATAAAATGAAAGCCGCAGGCGTAGATGGAATTATTTCTGATTATCCCGACCTCCTGACCAATAAACCATAAACAAGTAGTATGCAATTATCATTAGAAGGGAAAAACGCCGTGATCTGCGGAAGCAGCCAGGGTATTGGGCTGGCCATCGCCGAAGAACTGGCATTGCTGGGCGCTAATTGCACCCTCATGGCCAGAAATGAAGCGTCTTTAAAAGCTGCGGTGAAAACCCTGGATGTAACCTTGCGGCAACAACATAATTACCTGGTAGCCGATTTCACCAAAACCGATGAGGTAAAACAGGCTATACAGCAGCATGTACAACAGCATCCCGTGCATATCCTCATCAACAATACAGGCGGGCCGGCACCCGGCTCGGTGCTCGATGCCACGGAAGAAGTTTTTGTACAGGCATTTAATCAGCACCTGATCGTAAATCAATTGCTGGTGCAGGCGGTAATTCCTTCTATGAAGGCAGCCCATTATGGCCGCATCATAAATATAATATCTACCTCTATTCGCATTCCCATCACCGGCCTGGCCGTATCGGGTACAGTACGGGGCGCAGTAGCCGTGTGGTCGAAAATACTGGCCAATGAAGTAGGGCAGTTCAATATAACCGTGAACAATATTTTACCCGGTTCAACCAGAACCCAACGCCTGGAAAGTCTGATACAGAACAATGCCAAAAAGCGGGGCGTGTCAACCGAAGCGATTGAACACGAAATGCAACAGGAAATACCCATGAAGCGCTTTGGCGAAGCAGCAGAACTTGCGGCAGTAGCAGCCTTCCTGGCTTCCCCGGCCGCTTCTTATGTAAATGGCGTCAGCATTCCGGTTGATGGTGGAAAAACCGGCTCTCTATAAACCTGAACCCAATAACCTAAGAACATAATAACCCAGGAACCAAAGAACCAGAACCAACAAAAACTACATGCAATTTCAAAATACGCGGGCATTTGCCTGTGAACTGGACCAACAAGACGAACTGCGCTCATTCCGGGATGAATTTATAATGCCGGTAATAAACGGCCGGCAACAGATCTATTTCCTCGGCAACTCCCTGGGCCTGCAACCCAAACGCACCAAAGAATACCTGCAACAGGTGTTGAACAAATGGGCCAATTATGGCGTGGAAGGTTTTTTTATGGGCGAAGAACCCTGGTTGCAATACCATGATCATCTTACCGGGCCATTGTCAGCCATTGTAGGCGCGTTGCCGCACGAAGTGGTGGCCATGAACCAGCTTACGGTAAACCTGCATTTGCTGCTGGTATCATTTTATAAACCCGATCAAAAACGATACAAAATCATTTGTGAGGCCAAGGCATTTCCCAGCGATCAGTATATGCTGGAAACGCATGTAAAGTATTGTGGCCTCAACCCCGATGAGGTGCTTATTGAGGTAGGTCCCCGTGCAGGCGAACATACCATCCGTCACGAAGATATTCTGCATGCCATACAACAACATAAAGACGAACTGGCCCTGGTATTATGGGGCGGGTTGAATTATTATACTGGTCAGCTGTTTGATATGGCGGCTATTACCAAAGCGGCACAGGCTGTGGGCGCCAAAGTGGGGTTCGATCTGGCGCATGCAGCCGGTAACGTGCCTTTGCAATTGCACAACTGGAATGTGGATTTTGCTGCCTGGTGCAGTTATAAATACATCAACTCAGGCCCCGGTGGCATTGGCGGTGCCTATATTCATGAACGTTACCACAATGATACTTCTTTGCCGCGTTTTGCAGGCTGGTGGGGATACGATAAAGCCACCCGCTTCCTGATGCAGAAAGGGTTTAATCCTACGCGTACGGCCGAAGGCTGGCAATTAAGCACGCCATCACCGCTGTTGTATTCGATGCACCGGGCGGCGCTGGATCTTTTTACAGAAGCGGGGTTCGATAAGTTGCAAAAGAAAAGACAGTTATTAAACCAATGGCTGTGGTTCCTGCTCGATGAGTTGAACAACGAGCAAAAAGCACCGGTGGTTGAATTTATTACACCCCGCAACGAAGCGGAAAGAGGCTGCCAGGTATCGATGCTGATGTTACAACAGGGGAAACAGGTCTTTGACGAACTGGCCCGGGCGGGTGTTATAGTCGACTGGCGCGAACCCAATGTAATAAGGCTGGCACCTGTACCTTTGTACAATAGTTTTGAGGAAGTATGGCAATTCACTAATATCTTGCGACAAATTTTACAACTCCAACACGCATGACAAGGCAGCAACTGGTTGAACAAATACGCACCAAAAGATCATACCTCGTAGTAGGGCTGGATACGGATATTACCAGGATCCCCAGACACCTGTTGTCTGCACCCGATCCGGTATTTGAGTTTAACCGGCAGATCATCGATGCCACCAAAGATCATTGTGTAGGGTATAAGATCAATACTGCTTTTTATGAAGCACAGGGTTTGGCCGGCTGGCAGGCGATGGAAAAAACAGCCGCCTATATTCCTTCCACCCATTTCAAAATAGCCGATGCCAAACGCGGTGATATTGGCAACACCAGTTCCCAATATGCCAAAGCGTTCTTTGAAGCATTGCCTTTCGATGCAATAACAGTTGCACCCTATATGGGCGCCGACAGTGTATTGCCGTTCCTGGAGTACAAAGACAAATGGACCATTGTATTGGGATTAACTTCCAATACGGGTGCCCGTGACTTTGAATTACAAAAAGCAGGGGAGGAATTGCTGTACGAAAAGGTACTGCGTACTGCCGCGCAATGGGGCAATGCTGATCAGTTGATGTTTGTGATAGGCGCTACCCAGGCTTCCGAGTTTACCAATATCCGCGCTATCACCCCCAACCATTTTTACCTGGTGCCCGGGGTAGGGGCCCAGGGTGGTAGTTTGAAAGAGATCTCTGAAAAGGCCATGAATAAAGACGTAGGGCTGCTGGTAAACGCAAGCCGGGCCGTTATTTATGCTTCCGGTAAGGAAGACTTTGCTGATAAGGCAAAGCAGGTTGCCAGCGAATACCAGCAGGAAATGGCCGGTTACCTGTAATATGTATATTTTTCCATTCTATTTTACTTACATAAGGGATTTAATTTCACACACTTCCATTTGATAAATGTGAATTATTTTTTTATTATCGGACGGGGTTATACACAATTGTAATCACTAAAACGCGTTCTTATGAAGTTCGCGACGTAAAGATACCAGCTGAGTTTTGCCCAGGCAGTTATCGGTTATTTGAACCCGGTAACGAAAATGTACTAAGCAGTTACCTGTAGTTGTACGTTGCCCGGCTGAGAATGAAGGAGGTATACGAACGTTAAAACCCTAACCACCCTAATGCCGTACCCGCCCCTGTTTGAATGATTCATTCATACATGGGTATGTTGTTGTGCAGGGGAACCATTAATCAATTATCGACTATGTACTGATAATTGGTTTTAAGTTCTAATTATAAATAAGATAAACGAGATCCGATATCCTATTGAAATTAAAATCCAATCATCGGCTATGCGAAAAATTTTACGCGGGCACGTAATTAATATCAATTTTCTCTTTACCCTTTGTTTAGGTTTTGCTTTTTCTGCAACCCATGCACAGGTGTCCGGTACGTTTACCATCAATTCGGCCGCCCCAACCGACGTACCTGGTGGCGGAACAAACTTCCAAACATTTTCAGCTGCAGCAGCTTATTTGTCCAGTGGCACTATTGTAGGTCCCGTGACCTTTAACGTAGTGGCGCTGAGTGGACCGTATACCGAACAGGTAGTGTTGAACAACATTGCCGGTACGGCTGCCAATCCAATTATATTCAATTGTAATGGGGTAACACTTACCTTCCTTTCTACCAATACCAACAGCCGCGCCGGTTTTAAGTTGAATAATACCGACTATGTAACCATCGATAACCTGGTGGTTAAACCGAAGGCTGCCAGTACCAATCAGTATGGATGTGGCTTTCATTTATTGAACGATGCCGACAACAATACCATCAAAAACTGTCAGGTCCTCAGTAAAGTTGTTACTTCGCTGCCTGAAGCTTCAACGGGTGTAGTGATCAATGGAAATGATAAAAACCCCAGAGACCCCGGTCCTAACAATTGTGATAATAATCTGATCACACAAAATGTTTTCGACGGTTGTGGTTATGGCTTATTCCTCGCATCTGATTATAATGTCTCAAATCCTGTGTTCATGGACGGGAATCGAGTGACAAAGAACACCATCAGCAACTTTTATTACACCGGCATTGAATTGGATAATAACAGCAATGCCGTGATAGATGGAAATAAATTTACAGGGGGCGATAATCTTGGTGGAACGGTTGGTATAGACCTGGAAAAACAGGCTCATAAAGTGTCAGTTATAAACAACCGTTTTTATGACTGGATCATTGATCCATTATTCGGTTTTTCTGAGCTTTATGGCATCGTCGTGAATGCACAAGGTGTTGCCGGTCAGGAAAACCTCATCGCTAATAACGCGATGTATAACTGGTCATCCGGCGATCAGGGAATGCAGTATGGGATCACTGCCACTGGCGCAACTTATGCTAATATATATCATAACACAATATCACTGGATGACCAAACCGAGGTAGGCGAGGAAACATATGGTGTGTCGCTGCAAAACGTTAGCAATATTAATTTCATGAACAATGTCGTTTCCGTAAGCAGGAAGACAGTGGGTGTCAATTATGGTATTTACACAGATAATGTCTCTCCGGTATTTGCCAGCGATCATAACGTGATTTATGTGGCTAAAGCGGTAGCTCCGGGAAAGGCCTTTTTCGGTAATTGGGCCAATAACTTTGCTGATAACCTGGCTATTTGGCAAACCAATTCAGGGAACGACTTCTTTTCAACAGCCGTAAACCCGGTCTTTGCCAATGCCGCAGGAGGCAATTTAGCACCTAATACCCAGTCTATAGATAATATGGGTTTGAATGTTGGTATCGGTTCCGATATTAACGCTATTGCACGTAGCACCAAAAGCCCCGACCCCGGATGTTTGGAATATACATCGGCGCCCTGTGGAGGGCCTTTTGTAGGCGGTGCCCCGATAATTACCCCCGATTCGGCTTTTTGTCAGGGCCCAACAGTGGAAATGGCCGTAATTGGTAATACAGCAGGGGGCGGACAAACCTATACCTGGCAAACATCTACCGCACAATCTGGTACTTATACAAACATATCCGGTGCGCTCGATTATCCCTATTTAAAAGTAACACCGACTTCCTCTTTTTACTACCGGGTAGCAATAGCCTGCGGAGCCACAACGTATTATTCTTCTCCCATGAAGGTGCTGGTTTCTACTCCGCTTACCCCGGGTACTTATACCATCAATAAGGCATTGCCCACAGGTGGGATTAATTACAACAGCTTCACTGATGCGGTGGCTGCTTTGCAATGTGGTCTCAATGGCTCCGTGGTATTCAGTGTAGTCAGTGGCAGCGGACCTTATAATGAGCAGGTGACCATTCCTGTAGTAAGCACGGCTTCCAACAGAACCATTACATTCAGTGGTAATGGTGAAAAACTTACTTTTGCCACCAACAGTACAAAAACCTCCGTGTTAAAGCTGGATGGCGCTGATTACATTACCATCGACAGCCTTAATATTGTGCCACAGGGAGCTACAAACGGGTTTGGATTCGGCATCCTGATAACAAACGATGCTGATAATAACACTATTAAACGGTGTGTAATAGATCTCAACCAAACATCACCCAGTACCAATTACGGTGGTATTATAATGAACGCAAAGGAGAACGATCCTACCAATGACGCTGCTGAGAATTATTGTGATAATAACCTTATTGCCTATAACACAGTGAACGGAGGTTTCCATGGTATAACCTGTGCTACCAAATCCCTCGTATCTGCGGGACCTACTTCAGTAGGCAATACAATAAGAGGTAATAAATTATATGATAACAGCGGCTACGGGATCTATACAGCTGGTAGTGGAAACATGTTGATCGACAGTAATGACATCAGTCACCCTACCCGGACTTCCTTCTCGAATACATTTTTTGCGATCATTGCAAAAAATGTGAATCTTGGGTTGACTATTACAAAGAACAGGATCCATAACCTGTTTGAAAAAGCACCGGCGAATACTAACCAGTTAACCGGAATAGCAATTATTACTGTACCGGGTGATGCTGCGCAACCGAATGTGGTCAGCAATAATTTATTATATAGTTATAAGGGCTTGGGCTTGCAAGAGGGCCTGTATACTTTAAGCTCCAATTACCTGAAATTTTATCACAATACGGTTTCCCTGGAAGACACGGCTGCCTTCTCAGTAAATGAGACCCGTGGATTTGGGTTGTATGGTCCCTCTAGTGTAGGAGTAGAGTTTAAGAATAACAGCATTGTTGTAAAACGTGGTGGTGACAGACAGAAATATGCCATCTACCTCGACCAAAACGATAGCGGCCTGGTGGCTAATTATAACAACTATTATATGCGGTCGCCTTTGGGGTACGATACCGTTGGTTACATGGGCACCAGGATCTATAAAACCCTTGATAGCTGGCTGTTTACCCGCAAGGATTCCAGTTCAATCAACATCGATCCTGTATATAATGATATTGCAAAAGGTGATCTTACTCCTACCAAGCTCCTGTTTGAGAACAGAGGGTTTGGTGTAGGCATCACCACCGATCAGCAGAATAATAACAGGGACGCATCAAAACCGGATATCGGCGCTATTGAGTTTACCATCTGTAGCCCCCTCACCAACCCCGTTGTTACTGTTGAAGATGCACAACCCAATATTATCAAGTTTGCCTGGAACCGGGTTATCAATTCTACTGGTTACCGGGTATCGCGCGACAACCTTAACTGGGCTATACCCAGCTCGGGGGCACAAGGGCTGAGCCATACCGTTACCGGTTTAAAATCTACAGATACGGTAACATTATGGGTAAAGGCACTGGGTACCCGGGTCGATTGTCCTGATTATACCTCTATTAAAGGAGCCAAGGCGCTCACCGATGGAGTGTTTGTACCTAACACCTTTACACCAAATGGCGATGGTCACAACGACGTTTTCCAGGTGTACAGCGCTGTAACCAAAACGGTCCGCTGGATGGTATTTAACCAATGGGGTGAAAAAGTATTTGAATCCAATGATATAAACGGCACATGGGATGGCTTTTATAAAGGTAAACCCCAACCCGTAGGCGTATATGTATATGTGGTATCAGGTATGTTATCAAATGGTACCAAAGTAACCAAAAAAGGAACCTTTAATCTAGTCCGGTAAAATAACCTAAAAACTGTTGGTAATGCGACGATATCTTGTAAAAACCAGCTTGTTACTGTTGACGCTTGCTGCAACAATAACAGGACATTCACAAACAGATCCTCATTTTTCGCAATACTATGCCTATCCGTTATGGCTGAACCCCGGATTAACGGGCGCCATTGACGGTAACTACCGCGTTACAGCCATGTACCGCAGCCAGTGGGGTGGTGTTAGTAACCCATTTGCAACACCGGGCATTTCGGCAGATATTGTAACAAATAAGAATGTAAGCCTTGGCCTGAACGTAATGAACCAGCGGGCAGGTAACATTGGGTACAGCTACCTGACCGGGTATGCTTCCATGGCCTACAACGGCGTTCGCTTCGGCTATCACCAGATCTCCATGGGTATGGCATTGGGTGTGCTTAATCGCCGTTTCGATCCCACCAAGTTCCAAACGGGTGAACAATGGCGCAATACAACCGGTTTCGATCCTACCCAGGGTACCGGGGAAGCGTTGAGTAAAACATCGGCCATTGCATTCGATGCAGGGGTTGGTGCGGTATACTATGATGGAACACCCGGTAAAAAAGCCAACCTGTTCGGCGGTGTGTCTGCTTACCATTTAACACAACCAACAGATCCTTTCTTTGCCACCAATGGTGAAAAAATGCCCATGCGCCTCACGGTTCATGGCGGCTTAAAATACAATGTAAATGAGGACTTCAGCATTACGCCCAACCTGTTGTATATGAAGCAGGGTGCAAGTTCAGAGAAAATGGTAGGCGCCTATGCCCAAATGCGGGTAAATGAAGTGACCGACTTTTTAGTGGGTGGCAACTACCGGTTTAAAGATGCCTTTGCCCCGTATGTGGGTGTTTATTATAAGAATTATATGATCAGTGCGAGTTACGATGTAAACACATCTGAACTGGGTAAGGTAGGCGGCAATGCCAATAACTTTGAAATTTCCCTGACGCTTATTGGCCGCAAAGCAGTGAAACAGGATGCTGTGCCGTTTGTGTGTCCGAGATTGTAATCAACACATAAAGACAAAGCAGTATCAGGGAATCATAACATTAACAATAGCAAATTGATCATACATGATTAAGCATCTACTAATAATTGCCGGTTTGGGATTGTCTGCGGCTGCGGTACAGGGGCAGGCAAGCAACTTTAAACGGGTGGCAGAGCAGTTTTATGCCAAAGGCGATTATTATTCAGCCGCACACTACTATGAAAAGTACTTAAGTGGAAAAACACCCACCCATTCAGGTTACAATGCCTACGTGGTACAAAAGCAGGGTGCTGTGTTGATCAATCACAACGATTTAGGCGGTCTCGACGCGACCCTGCTGTATAAAATGGGCGATTGTTATTACAATCTGAACGATTTTATACATGCCGAGCAATGGTATAAATTATTGCTGCAAAAAGATTCCACCTCCCATCCGCTGGCCCGTTACTATTATGGCATTTGTTTGCGCGCCAATGGTAACTATAATATTGCGCAGCAGCAGTTGAGCCAGTTTGTGAAAGAGAATACCGAAGGGGAGCAATACAACAAACAGGCCCAGCAGGAGATCGATAATTGTGTATTTATTCAGCAGCAGCTGAGCTATGGCCCTACCGGGGTAAAAATTGAAAGACTCAACAACACCATCAATAAAGAAGGGGCTAACTATGCAGCCAGCTGGTTAAACAACAACACCCTGGCATTTACCTCCACCCGCGCTGAGGGATATAACAATGCCCTGTACACCGCAGCTTTTCAGGGCGAAAGTGATTTCAGCAAAGTGGAAAGGATGAACGTATCGGCACCCAAAAATATCCAACAGGGTACCCCGGCCTTTACACCCGATGGTTCCAGAATGTTCTTTACAGGCTGGGTAGTGAAGAATGGTAAAAAACTGTCAGCCATTTATACCAGTGAGCAAAATAATGGCCGCTGGAGCGAACCGGCGCTGATCGATGGAAAGCTTACCGAAGAATCTTTCAACTCAAGACAGCCCCAGGTAACCCCTGATGGAAGATACCTGATATTCTCCAGCGACCGCACAGACGGTATCGGCGGTTTCGACATCTGGTATGCCACCCTCGATAGCAAAGGCATGCCTGGCCAGATAACCAATGCCGGGCCGGCAATTAATACCACCGGCGATGAAGAAGCGCCATTTTACCATGGCCCTACGCAATCCCTGGTATTTTCATCAAATGGAAGAACCGGTATGGGCGGGTTCGACCTGTACAGTTCTACCGGTAATTTCACCGGTTCCTGGACGGTGTCTATGAACCTGGGCTACCCGGTGAATTCTGAAAAAGACGATATGTATCTTATAAGCCGCGGCAAAGGTTTGCTCGAAGATGCGATCTTCAGCACCGACCGGGCTTCCCTCTGCTGTCTGGAATTATTCTCCATACATAAAAACTACCACCAGGTATTTACCGGGGTAGTGCTGGATTGTGATACCAAAAAGCCGCTCGAAGGCGCTATCGTTTCCGCAAAAGACCCCCGTGGTAATGAAGTGGCTATGATAAAAACCCAGGCTGGCGGTCGTTATACCATTCAAACCGATGCAGGGATTGCCCTTACCATCAATGGTACCCTGGAAGAATACCAGGGCGGTTTGCTGACGGCTTACCCATCCAAAGGCGATACGGTGTATGCCCAGGAGTTATGTCTGGTTAAAAAACCCGATCCGTTCAAAAACAAAACCGAAGTTACCTACCAGATCGTGTTTGAGTTAAAAACAGAGATCGCCAAGGAATCGTATCCATATCTCGACCTAATCGCCACTTATTTGAAAGCCAACCCGGCTGTGGTACTGGAAATAGATGTGCATACCGACGGTTTGGGTTCGGTTAAATCGAACGAGTTCCTGGCGAAAGGCCGGGCCAATGCCTGCGCCGAGTACCTGATCAACGCCGGCGTATCGGGCCGGCAGTTGAAACCAGTAGGATTTGGTGAGTGCTGTCCGATAGAAAAAGAAACTACGCCCGACGGAAAAGACATTCCGGAAGCGCGCGAGAAGAACAGACGCGTAGTGTTTAAGATGCTGAATAATGGTACAACCATCAACAATGGCACACCTATCATTAACGGCGCTCAGAACACCAACTAGAACAGACAAACGCCCACCGGCACCCGATAAGGCCATCCTTTAAATAGATAAACGGCCTTTTCCCACCTGACTGGGTAGCATGGCGGAAAAGTACTATAACAAAAAGCCCCCGGAATTCGGCATGATCGAATACTCCGGGGGCCTTATTTTTGCCCATACATGCTGGTTTTTTTTTTGTTAAATTTATTAGGGCTGCGGCATTGCCCGGAGGGGGCGGAGAGAAATGTGTTTTGGGAAAAAATTAACCTTCTTTTTTTGGAGGAATGTCATATTAAATCCATAGAGTATAAAAATCCTTAAATTGCATTAATACCCAGCGTTTAAAGGCTTTTTTACGTATAGAGCATAGATCATCTACTTAATCAAAATTTACATTTTATGAAACACGTCTTCTCAGTTCTCTCTGTTGCCTGTGTTGCATTTTTCACGCTCTTTTTATCAACGACCAACGTAAGCTGTAAAAAAGGCGATACGGGTCCAAAAGGAGATACAGGTGTGGCCAATGCAATATATTCACCCTGGATCGATGTACAGTTTACAGACGGGGCTCTTGTAAGACCCGGCGATACAGTTGCAGTAGCTACTATTCCGGCCCCTCAGATCACCAAAGATGTGCTTGATAAAGGCCTGGTAAAAGTGTATGCTAATTTTGGTACGGCTGCAGATCCTAATATCGTGGCTATCCCTTATCTGGAACCAACAGGATACTTTTGGGTGAATGCAAATTTTGAAGTTGGAAACATTAACCTGTCTTCCAGCTGGGATGCTGATTTCAGCGCTCCCTACCGTTATATCATTATCACAGGAACTGTTCCTACCAACGGACGCCAGAATGTAAATTGGAACGATTATAACGAAGTGAAAAAGTTATACAACATCAAGGACTAAGAAAGCTGAATCAGACACAGTTGTCCCCTTCAGAAACCATTCTTTTCCCGTTTGGCGGGATGTAAAAGAATAAGCGAATTCTCAACTCAGTGTTCACTACAATATTTGACCTGCCAGGCCGTGCATTTTTCAATGCACTGGCCTGACTGGTTAAAGGGGGAGCCATAAGGGCCGCCCCGGGTGTATTAATCTATTATTCTTCAGTAATCAAAAACTAATTGCTATGCGTTTTATGCAAAACGCTTTTGAGGCAAAGGCATTTCAGGCAACCTGCAAAAGACTGTTCCTGTTGGTACTGGTAGCTGGTTGTTTGCCGGTGACTACCCACGCATTTGACATTCCCTATCATATAAATAAAACCCGGTTCTTCCAGGATTCCTCCATTTTAAGAGGAAAGATAACCTCTGCAGAGGATGGGATCGTGCTGCCTCAGGTATCTGTACAGAACCTGGTGAGCGGCAGGGGAACGTTTTCCAATTCCCAGGGTGAGTTTGCCATCGGCGCCCGCCGCGGCGATAGCATCCGCATCTCCTATGCCGGCAAAAGCCCGCAAACCATCACCTTCCGGGGCGAAAAGTTTATAGAAATCCATATGACCGAAGGCGGCAAAGCCCTGTCGGAAGTAATTGTAACCGGTTTCCAGACCATCGAAAAAAAGAAATTTGCCGGTTCAGCAGCTACCGTGAAAATGGATGACGCCAAGCTGAACGGCCAGACTGATATCAGCCGCATGCTCGAAGGACGGGCAGCCGGTGTATCGGTTCAAAACGTATCGGGCACCTTTGGTGCAGCCCCCAAAGTACGGGTGCGCGGCGCCACCTCCATCAACGGTGATAACAAACCATTATGGGTGGTAGATGGCGTAGTGCTCGAAGACATCGTAAACATCTCGAATGACCAGCTTTCGAGCGGTGACCCCACAACCCTGTTAGGTTCTGCGGTAGCCGGCTTAAACGCAAACGACATCGAAAGCTTCGACATATTAAAAGACGCCTCTGCTGCTGCCCTGTATGGTGCCCGCGCCATGAACGGGGTAGTGGTGATCACTACTAAAAAAGGCCGTCAGGGAAAACCCAGCATTAATTACATCGGTAACTTCAGTACCTATCTGAAACCTTCCTACAGTAATTTCAATATCATGAACTCTGCCCAGCAAATGTCGGTACTGGCCGAGCTGGAGCGGAAAGGAAGTCTCAATCCCAACATCCTCGACCGGGCAGACAATGGCGTGTACGGCAAAATGTACGACCTCATCAACACGCCCAATGCCGATAACTCCGGGTTTATGCTGGCAAATACCCAGCCTGCCAAAAAAGATTTTTTAACCCGTTACGCACAGGCTAATACCGACTGGTTCGATCTGTTGTTCCGCAACAACTTCATGCAGGAGCATTCATTGAGCGTTTCCGGCGGTACCGACCGGTCTCAATCCTACTTCTCTACCAGTTATTATGGCGATAACGGCTGGACTACGGCCGATAAAGTAAGCCGCTACACCCTTAACTTCCGTAACAACTATAAGTTCAGCGATAAAGTATCGGCAGATTTCACCACAGTAGGTTCCGTACGCGAACAAAAAGCACCCGGCGCCCTAAGCCGTCAAAGCAACCCGGTTGAAGGCAGTTATGATCGCGACTTCGACATCAACCCCTTCAGCTATGCCCTTAACACCAGCCGCACCCTAACGGCCTTTGATCAAAATGGCAACCGGGAATATTTCCGTCGCAACTTCGCTCCGTTCAACATTCTTACCGAACTGGAGAACAACTATATGGACCTGCGCGTGATTGACCTGCGTTTACAGGGAAGTTTGAACTACAAGATCACACCCGATTTGCGGTATGAATTTGTAGGCGCCCTGCGGTATGTAAAATCGAGCCGTGAACACCAGATCACCGAAAGCTCCAATATGGCCAATGCTTACCGGGCAGCCGGAACATCGACCATTAAACAAAACAATAAGTTCCTGTACAAAGATCCTGAAGATCCCAATGCAGAACCGGTGGTGGTGTTGCCTTATGGTGGATTTTATAACCGCGTAGAAGACCAGCTGATCAACTACGATTTCCGCAACAGCCTTAACTACACTAAAACGTTCAACGATATTCATTCCGTGAGCCTGCTGGTTGGTCAGCAGGTGAAGTATGCCGACAGGCAGAACTTCAACAGTACCGGTTACGGTTACCAGTACGAGAACGGCGGCGTTCCTTTTATTGACTACCGCATTCTGAAACAAACCATCGAAAACAACTTCCCATACTATGGTATGTCGAAGGATTATGACCGGTTTGTGGCTTTTTACGGATCAGGCACCTATACGTATAACTCCCGTTATAACTTAACCGGAACCGTGCGCTATGACGGATCGAACAGACTGGGTAAATCAACAACCGCCCGCTGGCTGCCAACCTGGAGTGTGGCCGGTTCATGGAATATGGAGCAGGAAAAATTCATGGAGAACGTAACCTGGGTGGATGCGGTTACCGTACGCGGCAGCTACGGGTTAACAGCCAGCATGGGACCTGCTACCAATTCACAGATTGTATTGAAGAACCTCATTACCAACAGAACCTATTTAAACGAAAGGGAGTCGGTGATACAACTGGCTAACCTGGAAAATTCAGAACTTACCTGGGAGAAATTGTATACCGCCAACGCCGGTATCGATGCCACCCTGTTGAACAGACGCCTCAATTTCAGTGTGGATGTTTACCACCGCAATAGCTTCGACCTCATAAGCCTGGTTAAAACATCGGGTGTTGGTGGCGAACCTTATAAAGCAGCCAACTATGCCGATCTGGAATCACAGGGTATTGAATTGCTGGTAGGCTATGTGATCGTAAACAATAAGAACTTTAAATGGCGCACCAACCTTACTGCCGGTTATAATACCAACAAAATAACCAACGCTAAAAACGAACCAAACATTTTTGACCTGGTACAGGCAGAAGGTGGCAATAAAGAAGGGTACCCCGTACGCAGTTTGTTCTCGCTTAATTTTAAAGGGCTGGAACCTTTTACCGGTACACCACAGTTTACCGATGAAACAGGTAAAACTGCGAACAATGTGTACCTGCAGGACCAAAATACCAGTTACCTGGTATATGAAGGCCCTGTTGATCCCCGGTTAACCGGTGGTTTGTTGAACAGCTTCAGCTACAAAGATTTTACCCTGAGCGTCTTCATTACTTACCAGGCAGGCAACAAGATCAGGTTGTACCCCGCATTCAAGAATTCCTATACCGATCTGGATGCTATGCCTAAAGAGTTTTATGACCGCTGGTCAATGCCCGGAGATGAGAAATACACGACCGTTCCTTCCATCCTGGGAGCTTTTGAACAATCGCAACTGCAAGGTGCCACTCCGTATAATAACTACAATTATTCAACGGCCCGCGTAGCCAGTGGCGATATGGTAAGGTTGAAGAACATCTCCCTTGGCTGGCAGGTGCCCCAACGGATAATCAGAAGAATGGGTTTAAGCAGCCTGAATCTGCAGGCCGTATCGAACAACCCCTGGCTCATTTATTCAGATAAAAAATTAAATGGACAGGATCCTGAATTCTTCAATACCGGTGGTATTGCACAACCCATTCAAAAACAGTTTACGTTCTCTTTGAAACTGGGGATATAATCAGGTGTGAAACGAAAAAAGGTAATTACAATGCGAAACATACTATCATATACAATCATAGCACTGCTTTTTACAACCACAGGTTGTAAAAAGTTTCTCGATAAAAATCCTGATAACAGGGCATCCCTGAATACGCCCGAGCAGGTATCGCAATTGCTGGGCACCGCCTACCCACAGGCGAATTACATGACCTTTTGCGAATCCATTTCAGACAACGTGGCCGATAAGGGTAAGGGCGTACAGAACAGGACCAACATCGATCCATTCTTCTTTCAGGATGTAGATTACAAGGACCAGGATTCTCCCGAGTATTATTGGGATGGCTGTTACACCGCTATTGCCGCAGCCAACCAGGCGTTGGAAACCATCAGGAATGCCCCCGATTCAAACCTGTACAAAGCACAAAAGGGTGAAGCGCTGCTTTGCCGTGCCTATGCACACTTTATGCTGGTTACCATCTTTTCAAAACCATACAGCGCCCGGTCAAACAGCACCTCTAAAACCGATTTGGGTATCCCATATGTAACCACCCCCGAGAAAATTGTGTTTCAACAATACGATCGTAAAACGGTGGATTACGATTACCAGATGATAGAGCGTGACCTGGTAGCCGGTTTACCATTGATAGACGAAACTAAGTATGCCGTAAAAAGCTACCACTTTAACCGGGCAGCCGCAAACGCTTTTGCAGCCCGGTTCTACCTGTACAAACAGGATTATGCCAAAGTAGTTACCTATGCCAGTAATGTATTCCCTGCCGGGAATGTTACTACCCTGTTACGGCCCTGGAATACTAAATATCAGAAATGGACCCCGGCCGACTTCTTTGCCAATTATCAGAAGGCAACAGAACCGGCTAACCTGTTGCTGGTGGAAACCCCTTCAGACTGGGGACGTGATTTTTATTCTGTTCGTTATGCTTTCAACACCGATATCCGAGATCAGGTGCTGGGCTCAAATGCTACTGGCGGAGACTGGGAATTCAAATTCCACATTTATACGGTAAGCAATACAGATTATTTGATCCCAAAGATCAATGAGTATTTCGTGCGTAATTCAGTAAACGCCAATATAGGGATTCCCTACGTGATGGTACCGTTATTCACCGCAGAAGAAGCATTGTTCAACCGGGCAGAAGCGTATGCCTATTTGAACAAGTTTACCGAATTTCTGCAGGATATGAATTACTACGCAAGCACCCGTATAATCGACAAGGATACTAAACTGTACGATCCGGTAGCACATGAGCTCACGATGCAGAAGTTGACAGACTATTATGGAGCCTCTTCAAGCCTGAACTTAGCGTTGAATTGTATCCTGGATTTTAAACAGGCTGAATACCTGGAGGAAGGGATGCGTTGGTTCGATCTGTTGCGCTATGACCTGCCTGTTACGCATACAACATTCGACGGCCAAACACTTACGCTTGCCCGTGGCGCTAAAATGCGGCAGTTTCAATTGCCTGGTACCGTAAAATTATCAGGCCTGCCATTGAATCCCAGATAATAAAAACGATCAATAATAAACAGAATTAGATATATGCTCAAACATAAAATATACCTTGTTGTGCTGGCGCTGGCAATCTTTGCGTCGTGTAAAAAGGAAGATGACCTGGGCGATGTGAGCCAGATCCCTGGTTTGGGAGGTGATACCTGGGCTACAGGACCGATTGATAAATGGATCCTGGATTCTCTTACTACTCCTTTTAATGTATCCGCCAAATATAAATGGGACCAGGGCGAACTGGAGTTTGACAAAACGCTTACCCCACCCAAAGAGGAAAAGATCATCCCGGTGATGAGTTCCATAAAAAGTGTATGGATAGACAACTACGTGAAAGAAGCGGGTAAGCCTTTTATGATGAAATATATTCCCAAATGGTTTGTGCTGGTAGGCAGCGCCAGCTGGAATATTGATGGTACCATTACCCTGGGAACAGCGGAAGGCGGCCGTCGCGTGCTCCTGTACGTATTGAATGATTTCAGAATAAAGGGAATGCCGGGTTATGTGCCCAGTGATTCATTCAATATTAAACAGATGTTCCATACCATAGAACACGAGTTTGGCCATATCCTGCACCAGACCGTGTTGTATCCCCAGGAATGGAAAAGCATCTCAACCGGAGATTATACCTCAGACTGGAACAATACAACCGATTCATCGGCACATGAAAAAGGGTTTATTACTATGTATGCCCAGTCGAACCCCGATGATGATTTTGTTGAAATGATCTCTATGATGCTCACGGAAGGGAAGGCTGGTTATGAAGGTATTTTAAGTACCATCACCAGCACAACCGGTAAAAGCAAGTTGCGTCAGAAGGAAACAATGGTGGTAAGTTATTTTAAAGATGTATGGGGCATCGACTTCGCCAGTTTACAACAACGCACCCGAAATTCCATCGAGCTATTGATCAAATAGGCACTCACCCAACAAAAAACAGGTATGAACAAGAAATTATTATACTATATACTCGCACTCTCGCTGGTGGCTTCCTGTAAGCGGGAAGAGGACCATGTGTTCGATAAATCGCCCGATGATCGCCTTAACGAAACGCTGAAGACCTATCAGACTGCCATGACCAGTTCGCAATACGGTTGGAATGGTAACCTGCATACAGCAGATGGTACCCTGTACCGGTTTTATTTCAGCTTCAACGATAGCAACAGGGTACAAATGCTCGGAGATTTCGACAGCACCTCCGGCAGCCTGTTGGCGGAAAGCAGTTACCGCTTAAAAGCATTGCAACAACCCAGTCTTATCTTCGATACTTATTCTTATCTCCACCAATTGAGCGACCCCGATGGTTCTGTAAACGGAGGTCCGGATGGAGTAGGGCTGAAAGCTGATTTTGAATTTGCCATCGATTCCGTTTCTGCAGACAGCATCAGCCTTACCGGCCGGTTCAATGGCAGCAGGCTTACAATGAAAAAAGCCACACAGGCCGACAGAGCCATATGGACCAGCAAACAGGTGGGCAATGGCGTGGTGAATTTTAAAAACTACTGGAAATTCCTCTCTTACTGGAAAAGACTGAATTACCGCAACGTCGATTATGAACTGCAGTTTGACTCTTCCGTTAAAAAAGTAACTGTATCCTGGGGAACTGGCAACCAGGCTCAATCCGCTACCCGGGAATATTATTTCTGGGCCAATGGCGTATATTTCCTTGATCCCATTGTCAATGGTTCTGTAAGCATACCCGGCTTCAGTATCACCGGTTTTACAAACGATGTTTTGGCGGCCAACCAGTTAATGAATGTAACGGTGAATGGCACCCCATCTACTATTAAAGGCGCAGCAGGGTCAAATGTTGTACCCATTAACCCCGATGTAAAAAATGCGGTGGTGCGGTGGCGTTCACAGGCCCAGTCAACCGGTAATTACTGGATCTCGTTTAATGGATTTCATAAGAATGGCGTTGAAGATGCCTTTGATATTAATTCGCTCCGGAACGATTCGGCTTTATTTTATTACCTGCTGTATTCACCCAACTCCCGGGGCAGCGACGGTTTTTTAAACATATACCTCGATACAGCGAGCAACCCGCCCGGATTGATTGCAATTAATGGTTCATGGGCCAAACGGATCTCAGACAATGCCGGGCTCACCACGATAACTGAAGACTCCGTGTACAGTGAATTTCCCTGGCCCGCATCAGGACCAGCAGCCGACACACGAAATCAGCTATTTAGTGGTACAGGCCGATACTACTTTGTACAGTCCAGCGCCATTTCCTACGACATGGTAAGTAAAGATGATCCTACTACCTGGATAACCTGGTGGTGGATCTGGTAACTCCGCAATAACTCATTCAAAATAGAAAGTCCTCCCGGTTAAATGGGAGGACTTTCCTATTTAAAAACGGGACCCTCCCGGCTAAGCCGGGACCGGGGAGCCCGTTGTAGAGAGTCGAAGACTCTGCTGACTGCAAGTTGGAAGGCAGGTAAAGGGCAGAAGGCAGAGGGCAGAAGGCAGAGATTAGTTGCCGATTTTTCAGATATCTGAATAATCGCGAGCCCACTCACTACTCACTACTCACTACTCACTACTTATATTCGAACAGTACCTTTCTTATCCTTATCCTTATTTTTATCTTTATTCTTTTCCTTATTCATATCGATAGTCAGGTTATGGCCCAGTGTAATTTGACCATATTCTGATTTTATCTTCATATCTGTATTGCCACTGCCTGCTTTGCCCTGGTAGCGTTTATTGAACCGGGGGCCATGGCGGTCATCATCATCGGCGCCTTCTTCCTTTATGTCGAAATTGGTTTTGTTATGCAGGTCGCCAAAGTTGGTGCTGATATCAAAATTGGCCGAGATATTGGTGTTCAGGTCAAGGTAGAGGTTCGAGAAACTGTTCTTTACGGTAAGGGCTTTGGTGCTGTTATCGACCCGCAGCTTGGCTACATCGCAATATTCAAAAACGGCATTCACCGAACCATCGAGGTTGTCGATAGCAGCCTTTGAGAATTTGATGACCAGGCTGCCGTTGCTGATGCTGCCAATAGTGCCTTTGCCAAATTCAATAGACACTTTTTTTACGTTGTTCAGTTTGCCGGTTGTAAGGCTGCCGAATTTACTTTCAAGCGTGACCTCGCCATTATAATCGCCAATGGTCATGGGGCCAAATTCATTCTTTGCCTGTAAAGGATTACGGGCAGGCATGTTTACCACGTAGTCGATATGAAAACCCTGCTTTTCACCCTTACTCCATTGTTGGTCTTTGTTGTTTTTGTTATTGATCTTTGTTTTGAAGAAAACGCCATCGGCGTTTTTGCCATCTTCAATACTGATAACATCGAGTATGGCCTGGGCTCTTTCGTCGGTATTGGCCTCGGCGGTAATGGTTACCGAAACACTCACTTCATTCTTGTCCCAGGTATTTATTTTCATTTCACCAAACTGGTTGGTCAAAGAAATTTTATCACTGTTGCTTACGCTATAGGATTTGTTGTAGGTTTTCTTTTTTTCAACCAGGGGTTCCCCGGCAAATACCTGCGTCGTCAGGAGTAGGAGAGAGATAAATAAAGGGAGCCTATACCTTTTTAAAGTTACTTTCATGTTTGTCGCTTTTTGATGCTTTGATTTGATTGATGATGCTTAATTGCTGATTGAGTATTTCAGTCTGCAGCCTTAGGTTCTCAATCATAGCCTCTAATAATTGTTCACGGTTAGGATTTTCCGGCAGTTCTTTTTTCAACGCGTTGTATGAGCTGTCGAGTTTATCGATACCAGTAACAAACTTTTTATACAGGTTGGGATTTTCTTTTTCTATCTCTTTCAATTCATTTTGTTTCATCTCTATAAGCTGGGTGAATTGCGATACCTCCCGTGCGTAGCTGGGATTGATCTCTTTCAACAGCTGGTCATTAACACCGGGTGTGTCGATGACAATGGGTTGGTTTTTTACAATACCCCCGTCGGATGAACGGTTATTTAAAAGGGAGAAAATGCCTATGCCGGCCAGTATTAGTATGGCGGCTGCCGCGCTCCAGCGAATAATGGTTAGTACAATTGTTTTCTGACCCTTGCTTTTTTGTTGTTGTTTGGTTTGATGCTCATCAGTTAGTTCCTGTTCCAGTTTTCTCCAAATCCGTTCACTGGGTTCATCCGAATCAAACTGGTCGCGGTTATCTTTAATAAATTGCTCTAAACCTTTGCTCATATTTCACACTCCTTGTTTAATTAAAGTCAGCAGTTTTTGTTTGGCGCGTACGTACTGGGTTCGCACGGTGTTATGTGATATATTCAATATTTGTGATATTTCTTCATGGTCATACCCTTCCAGCAGGTACAGGCTCAATACGGTCCGGTAGCCATCGGGCAGCCGGGTGATCATTTTTTTAACTTCCTCCACCCGGTATTTTATCTCCTCTTCATTGACCGGTTCCTCCTCGGGGACCGCCTGTAATTCGTTGCTTTCCATATCAACCAGGTCATTCCGCCGTTTACGCAGAATGTTGATCGATTTATTGATAACGATCCTTTTAAGCCAGGCCCCAAAGGTGCTGCGGTAATGAAAGTCATGCAGGGAGCGAAAGGCGTCCAGGAACGACTCCTGCAGCACATCCTCGGCATCGGCTGTATTGTTTACGATACGTAAACTGGTGTTAAACATGGCTTTGGAATATTGCCGGTACAACGTCTGGAAACTTTGGGTATCCCCTTGTTTACACCGTTCTACCAGTTCATCCCGGATGATGTTTGCAGTCAGCTCCAAAATGATTGTTTAAGGTTGTTTATATAAGAGACAGAAGGGTTGCCCGCATGTTGCATGAACACCGGTTTTCCAGCAAAAAAACACAAACAACAAACTACAAACCACAAACTTGAACGCTTTTTCTTACTTTTAGCGTAATATAGAAAATCAGTTTAGTCATGGGTACCAGAACCGATTTGTTCACCAGCCCGGATTACTTCTTATTGGATGAGCTATTGACCGACGAACAGAAACTTGTCAGAGAATCTGTTCGCAATTACGTAAAAAGAGAGATCTCCCCCATTATTGAAGAGTATGCCCAGAAATCAGAGTTCCCTGAACAGATCGTTCAGCAGATGGGTGAACTCGGTTGTTTTGGTCCAACCATCCCCGTTGAATACGGTGGCGGCGGGTTGGATTATATCAGTTATGGGTTAATGATGCAGGAACTGGAGCGGGGCGATAGCGGCGTACGGTCTACCGCTTCTGTACAGGGCTCGCTTGTTATGTTCCCCATTTATGAATATGGTAGTGAGGACCAGCGCCGTAAATACCTGCCCAAGCTGGCGAATGGCGAATGGCTGGGTTGTTTTGGCCTCACCGAGCCCGACCATGGCAGCGATCCCGGCAGCATGACCACCCATTTTACCGATGCCGGCGACCACGTAATTCTAAATGGCGCTAAAATGTGGATCAGCAATGCGCCCTATGCAAAAGTGGCCATCGTATGGGCCAAGGACGAGCACGGGGAAGTACATGGCCTGATCGTGGAAAGAGGCATGAAAGGTTTTACTGCACCCCTCACCCATAATAAATGGAGCTTGCGGGCTTCTGCAACCGGTGAACTGGTTTTTGACAATGTAAAAGTGCCCAGGGAAAATATTCTACCCAACGTAAAAGGATTAAAGGGACCCTTAAGCTGTTTAACCAGGGCCCGCTATGGCATTGCCTGGGGCGCGGTAGGAGCAGCTATGGATTGTTACGATACCGCCCTGCGCTATTCAAAAGAGCGCCAGCAGTTCGATAAACCCATCGGCGCCTTCCAGCTGCAACAGAAAAAGCTGGCCGAAATGATCACCGAGATCACCAAGGCTCAGTTACTGAACTGGCGGCTGGGCATTTTAATGAATGAAGAAAAAGCTTCCCCGCAGCAGGTAAGTATGGCCAAACGAAATGCCTGCGAAATTGCAGCCGGTATTGCCCGTGAAGCAAGGCAGGTGCTGGGTGGTGCCGGTATTACGGGTGAATACTCCGTAATGCGCCATATGATGAATATTGAAAGTGTTATTACCTACGAAGGCACACATGACATACATTTGCTGATCACTGGTATGGATGTAACTGGTTTCAACGCTTTTAAATAACTTGCGACGTAATGAGGATATTCTTAATCGGTTTTATGGGTTCCGGAAAAACACATTGGGGAAAGCAGGTAGCGCAAAAGTTAAGTTTACCGTTCTATGATCTGGACGAAGTAATCGTAGCCGAAGAAAAGCGAAGCATCACAGATATCTTTGGTGAATCGGGCGAAGAATACTTTCGCAGCAGGGAAAAAGAAGTGCTGGAAAAAATAGTAGATGAAAACCTGAACATGGTATTATCCTGTGGCGGCGGCACCCCCTGTTTCTTTAACAACATCGAATTCATGAAAAAGTATGGCACCGTGGTATGGCTCAATACATCGGTGGATGTATTACTGCACCGCCTTTTAAAAGAACGCGTACAACGGCCATTACTGAAAGATTTAGACGATGAAGACCTGAAACATTACATCATTCGTAAACTGAACGAACGCCGCATGTATTATGAGCAGGCCGATGTAATTATCGATAAGGAAGATGCCATATCTATGAATGACTTTATTCAAACCGTATTACATGCATAAAGGATTTTTGCAAACGGCCGCCATGTTAGGCGCACTGGCCGTAGCCCTTGGCGCTTTTGGCGCACATGGGTTGAAGAAAATTGTTCCCGCAGAAACCGTTACCACCTTTGAAACGGGGGTACGTTACCAGTTCTATCATGTATTTGCCTTATTAGCAGTAGCTATCCTGTTTGGAAGTTTTCCCGGCAAAAATCTGCAATACGCAGGCGTTTGCTTCATCATTGGTATTATTCTGTTCTCCGGTTCCTTATACGCATTAACCGCCTTACAGGCAACCAATACAGTTGGCCTGCGCGGAATCGGCGCCATTACACCAATTGGTGGGGTATTCTTTATAGTAGGTTGGATTTTTCTGTTTTTGGGAGTTCTTAGAGGGAAAGCTTAGAAGGGCAGAAGGCAGAGGGCAGAAGGCAGAGATGAAAGGCAGTAGGCAGAGGGCCGGGATGAGGCCGCGAACCTGGAACTAAAAACTTAATAACCTAAGAACCCAATAACTTCAACGTAATAACCCAATAACTGCAACTTAGGACACAGAGCTCCTATCTTCCAACTTTCAACTTTAAACTTCTAACTTTAAACTTCTAACTTTAAACTTTCAACTTTAAACTTTCAACTTAAAACTAAATAGGAGCTTCAAAAGTGAGGATACAGTTTTTTTCAGATTCAATCTTAAAAGAACCTTCGATGCTTTCCATCCGGCGGCGCATATTGCTGAGGCCATTTCCGAAACGGCGCAATTTATTGGCATCGATGCCTATGCCATTGTCGCAGATCTTTATCATCAGCAAATTATCGTTAGTAGAAATAATGATGTGGATCTGCGAAGCCTGGGAGTGTTTCATGGCATTGTTCAATGCCTCCTTTATACTTAGAAAGATATTTCTTCTTTTTTCGCCGCTTACTTCAGCCTGTGGTATCAGTACGGGCAGCTGCACCCTGCATTCAATAGGGGTGCTGTCGAAGTATTCGATGGCATGCGCCCGGATATAAGCGATAAGGCTTTCCAGGGTGTCGTTACTGCTTTTCATGGTCCAGATGATGGTGTTCATCTTACCCAGCAGTTCATTGGCAGAGTTGGAAATCTTTTCCAGCTCGGGTACTACATCGCCTTTTAACCGGCTCTTCATGATCTCGCTCATAAGCCTGATGGCGGTAACACCAGAACCCAGTTCATCGTGCATATCAGCCGAAATGCGGTTCCGCTCTTCCTGTTTGGCCGCCAGTATCGCCATTTGTTTATCGAATTCCTTCCGTTCATTTTCCAGCTTCAGGCGCTCGCGTTCTTTTACCCGTTCAATGATATCGCGCCGGTTCTTGAAGGCCAAACCCGACAAAAAGAAACCCAGCTCCAGCACCAGACCAAATTCATAGTAGAACAGTGCGCGGTTAAAAATGGAAGTGGGATCGTTTTTTACCAGTTTCCAGCCGGTTAGGATGATGATATAGGAGACAACAGACAGAACTATCAGTGAAAAATTACCAGCCGCCAGGTAGTTCAACAGCGGGTTCTTCTTTTTAACGCTGTATACAATGAACACCACGCCGGTTACAAAGAACAGTTGTTTAATAGCGTTCTCCATAATGTTCAGCATAATGTACCTGTCGGTAAAAAAGTAAACAATGGAGAAAACAATGCTGGCGCAAATAAGCAGGATGTTGAAATACCGAAGTATTTTATCGAGCACGGGGTATACCTCTTTGCTGTAGATGAATTTGCGCATGAAGATCTGGTACATGAACACACTGGCCGTCATGATCATAAAGTCGAGGTACTCTTCATAAAAATAATTGAACCAGGTAGCGCTGGTATCGAGGTACGATTTCAGGAATAATAAGGAGCAGGTAAGAAAGGTGTAGATGGCATAAAAGATAAATTCCTTGTTCCTGCTTTGTATATAAACGGCCAGTGAATAAAAGATCATGAACAGCAATACGCCCGATACGGTGTAGGTAAACACATCCAGCATACCATCGCGTTCACGCTGTAACATGCCCCATTGTTTTACGTAATCGTCCATAATAAGACGGGGAATAAGGGCATTTACATTGGTGCGCACAAAGTTGAACCGGCTAAAGAATAGCGCTTGTTCATGCGGTTGTAAATAGATTCTTTTAACACCTGCATTGCGGTTGTCGTTGATCAGGCTATCGGGCAACCGGGTTAAGGTAGCCGGAATATTATTCATTTGTGCTTTAAACAGCGAGATAGAGCGGCAATAGGAGCCGGGAATAAAACAAATGGTGATGGCGGTATCGGCGCTGTTCTTTATTGCGAATTGTAAAAAGCAATCCTGCTCAACCAACCGGCCCGGCAGTTGATGTGGTAAGTAGTGACCCGGAGTTAGTTTAAAAGGCAGTTTGTAAATATCGGCATCCATTACCTGGTTTCTGGGCGCTGAAGTGAACAGGGTTTGTTTGCCTATTACTTTATGGAACCGGATATCGGAGGCTTCCACTACCATGGAATCGGGCCACTGTGAATAACTATTGTTTGCAAAACAAAAAAGCAGGATATAAAAAAATGTATGTTTGAAGGCCTTATGAAAAGGATTGCAGCGAGTAGCGTTAGCAGATACAAATCGAGGTTGGCTGTTAGTACTCATAAAGTGCCCCTGGGGGCGTTAGTTTCTAGGGTGAAAGTACGAAAAAAAGGCAGAAGGAAAAGGGCAGAAGGCAGAGAGGATGTCGACAATTGTCAGGGTTCGGCAATAAGGATTTTCACATTAGCAGCCATTTCTTACAGTATAAAGCTTACAACTTATAGGGTCTTTCATCTCTGCCCTCTGCCTTCTGCCTTCTGCCCTTTGCTGCTCCACCATAAAACTTAACAATTTCCATAGCAGCCGCCCACTTATCAACTATACGCCCTATCCTATAAACTACTTATCTTTGACCCCATGGCCAACCGCTTAAAAGCAGACAAAGCAGAAAAGAAAAAGCCAGCAAAATCGGATAGTTTCAAGCCTGAAAAAGAAGCTCAGGTTACGGTTAAGCAATTAGTAAAAGACGAACGTACCCATAAAATTGCTGGTGCTTTCTCAATATTGATCAGCCTTTTCTTATTTATCGCCTTCGCCTCATACCTGTTTACCTGGAAGGAAGACCAGGACAAGGTATTCAGGGGTGCCGCTATTTTATTGCCCGCAGAAGATGTAAAAACTACCAATCTGCTCGGCAATCTGGGCGCGTACATGTCACACCTGTTTTTTTATAAAGGCTTTGGCGCCGCCTCCTTCATGTTTTGCAGCCTGTTTTTTGTAATGGGTGTAAATGCATTACTGGGAGCGAAAATATTTAACCTCTGGCGCAATGTGCGCTATGTAATAGTAAGCCTGTTGTTTTTTAGTGTAGTGTTCGCCTTTGTGTTCCGCGGCGGGGCATTTGCCTGGGGCGGGGCCGTTGGTAATATGGGCAGCGACTGGCTGGTACGAATGATTGGCAGCGTTGGTACAGCCGCTTTATTGTTGCTGGGCGGACTGGCCTACGTGATCTGGCGGTTCAACCCCGTATTCAAAGCTCCGACATTAGCTAAGAAAACACCAGAGCCGGTTAAAGAGGTTGTTCCTGCAGTAGTAATAAAAGAAGAAAAAGAAACCCCGGTAGTAAAACCGGTTGGCAATAAACTGAAAGATGGATTAGGGGTGCTGAAAAAAACACCCATCGCAGATCCCGAAGAAGAGCCAATGGACCTGCAACTGGTAGAAAAAGACGGCGAAGAAGAGGAAGAACCCTGGGATGAGGAAATGGAAGAAGTAGAAGAGGAGGAAGAGGAGGAAGAAGTGCCCGTTGAAGCGCCGCTGGTAACCGGGAAAAATGGCCGCAAAAAGCCCGATCCCGCCCAGCTGGAATTGGAAATAAAATCGTATCCCGAAGTAGACCAGCCACCCATACCGGTTGAAGAATCAAAAGTGGAGCCGGTAATTTCGCAGGAACCGTACGACCCGTCGCTCGAATTGCGCGATTATAAATTCCCCAGTCTGGAATTGCTGGAACTGCATGGCAGCGAACGCATCATTCAGGACCCCCAGGAGCTGGAGACCAACAAGAACCAGATCATCAATACGCTGAAGAACTACGACATCGAAATACAGAAGATCAGCGCCACCGTAGGGCCTACCGTAACCCTGTATGAGATTGTGCCGGCGGCCGGGGTGCGTATTTCACGTATCAAGAACCTGGAAGATGATATTGCGCTTAGTCTGGCGGCCCTTGGTATCCGTATTATTGCACCCATACCTGGTAAAGGTACCGTGGGTATTGAAGTGCCCAATGTAAAAAAGACGGTAGTGAGTATGCGCAGCATGCTGTCGTCGGAGAAATTCCAGAACAACAGTTTCAGTCTGCCCATTGCCATTGGGAAGAAGATCGATAACGAGAATTTTATTGTTGACCTTACCACCATGCCGCACTTGTTGATGGCGGGTGCTACCGGTCAGGGTAAATCGGTTGGGTTGAACGCCATTCTGGTGTCATTGTTGTACAAAAAACATCCATCACAGATAAAGCTGGTACTGGTTGACCCCAAGAAAGTGGAGTTGAGCCTGTACCGCCATATTGAAACGCATTTTCTGGCCAAATTACCGGGTGAGGATGAAGCCATCATCACCGATACCAAAAAGGTGATCCATACACTGAATGCGCTGTGTATTGAAATGGATAACCGGTACGATCTGTTGAAAGAAGCCGGCGCCCGAAACATTCGCGAATACAACGAGAAGTTTATAAAACGGAAACTGAACCCGCAAAAGGGCCACCAGTTCCTGCCATTTATTGTGCTGGTAGTGGATGAGTTTGCCGATCTTATCATGACGGCCGGTAAAGAAGTGGAAATGCCCATTGCCCGGTTGGCGCAGCTGGCCCGTGCGGTAGGTATTCACCTGATCATTGCCACCCAGCGTCCGTCAGTTAATATCATTACCGGTACTATCAAGGCGAATTTCCCCGTGCGGATTGCCTTTAAGGTATCCTCAAAAATCGACTCCCGTACCATTCTGGATGCAGGCGGAGCGGAGCAGCTGATCGGTAAAGGGGACATGCTTATATCCTATAATGGGGAAATTACGCGTTTGCAATGTGCTTTTGTTGATACCCCTGAAGTAGACAGTATCTGCGATTTCATAGGCACCCAGGAAGGATATCCCCAGGCATTCTTTTTGCCGGAATATGTGGACGAAAAGCAGTTTGAAGGGAAGGAACTGGACCTCGAAGACCGGGACACCCTGTTTGAAAGCGCTGCCCGCATGATCGTAACCAGCCAGATGGGTTCTACCAGCTTATTGCAACGTAGAATGAAGCTGGGTTATAACCGGGCCGGCCGCCTGATGGACCAGCTGGAAGCAGCGGGGATTGTAGGCCCCAGCCAGGGAAGTAAGGCCCGCGACGTACTGGTAAAAACCGAAGCAGACCTGGAAATGCTGCTGAACGACATAGGTTAGAAATTTGTTAATGTGGCCGTGATTTACAACCCCGTGCAACAAATCACGTCTTATTATTGCCGCAATAAGTTTAACCAATTATCTTTGCGGCCTTTACACAAAGTACTCATATAATGAAAAGCCTAATTGTATTATTTTCTACTTTTTTTATAGCCACCATAAGTTTTAGCCAGCAAAACGACCCTGCCGCCAAAAAAGTGCTGGATGGTGTTACTGCCAAGTTCAAATCGTTTAAAGCTGTACAGGCCGCATTTACGCTGCGACAGGAAGATAGTAAGGGCACTTTACTGGGAACCAAGAAGGGATCTGCTTCGCTGAAAGGCACCCGCTATCGCGTTAGTATTGCCGGAACCGGTCAGGAAATATTCTGTGATGGCACCAACGTTTGGACATACGATAAATCGGCCAATGAAGTAACCATCACCAAACCCGATCCATCTGCCAGCAGCATCAGCATGCAGAAGTTGTTTACCAGCTTTTACGATAAAGATTTCCTGTATAAGCTGAATGGCGATAAAACGGTAAATAAAAAGGTGGTGCAGGAAATTGAAATGACCCCCACTGATAAAAATAAGCCCTTCCACAAAGTATATGTGCTGGTTGATAAGAACGCCAAAACCATTTACAGCACCCGGATCCTGGATAAATCAGGTAACGTAATGGTATATACTGTAAATAGCCTGAATGGAAGTGCCAACCTCCCCGATAACCTGTTTGTGTTTGATAAAAGCAAATATCCCGGAGTAGAAGTGGTTGACTTACGATAAAAAGAAACCAGAATAAAATATTAAGAGGGATTGTGATACACAATCCCTTTTTTTATTTCTCTTCATTTCCCCAGCGATAGGTACTAATGTCCAATCCTGCCAGGTCAAGTACACGATCGGTAACCGTGGCAACCGCTTCTTCGATGGTAGCAGGGCGGCTGTAAAACGATGGGGTGGCGGGACAAATAATACCACCGGCCAGCGTAACGGTCTCCATATTGCGAATGTGAATGAGGTTATAAGGCGTATCACGAACCAGGCAGATCAATTTACGGCGTTCTTTCAACACAACATCGGCTGCGCGGGAAATCAAATCACTGGAAACGCCGGAAGCAATACGGCCTAAGGTGCCCATAGAGCAGGGGGCTATGATCATGGTATTATACCGGCCCGAACCCGAAGCAAAAGGTGCGTTGAAATCGTTCTTCGAATAAAAGCGAACAGGGTATTGGGTATAGTCGTTGTTACCCAGTTCGGTTTCCCAAACCTGTTTGGCGTTATCGGTCATTACTACACCAACATCCTGCCATTGTTGTTTAATGGTCAACAGTTTTTCAATCAGTAAGCGGGCGTAAATACTTCCACTGGCGCCAGTAATGGCCAATACTATTTTGTGCATGGAATGACTTAAATTTATGTGTTAAACAAAAATACACATGCAAACAATGAAATTGTCGGTTTTGTTTTGCTGGTTAGCTGTTTTTTCATGTGCTGAAAAGCCTGCCCTGAATGCTGATAAAAAGAACTGGAAGAAAACTGCCGCGGAGAAGCTCAATTGGATGACCCTTGAAGATGCTGCAGCCGGATTGAAGAAAGAAAAACGCCCCGTGCTTATCGATCTGTATACCAACTGGTGTGGCTGGTGTAAGGTGATGGATAAAAAAACGTATCATAATAAGGATGTAACGGCTTATGTGCAGGAGAAATTTTATCCCGTTAAGTTCGATGCTGAAGGACGCAAGAGCATTACCTGGTATGGCAGGACCTTTAATTTCAATGCAAGGAATAAAACCCACGATTTTGCTATTTATCTCACCAATGGAAATTTATCCTATCCTACAACGGTGATCATTCCGGTTGATGGCGAACCACAAGCCATACCGGGTTACCTGGCGCCTAATGAGTTTGAGCTGATCGCTAAATATTTCGGGGAAGGCAAGTATGGGAAGGTGCCGTTTGATGAATATCAAAAGAGTTTTAAATCGCAGTGGTAGGGGAGAGGCGTGTTACATTCAGAAAAAGCAGTATGGATGGGCGTGAGTAGGAAAATCAAAGCATAAAACATATAAACAAATAATATGTTGTTGTAACCGATTGCAAAGAGTAATATTGCACTTTAACAGGAAAATAAATCGATTTATTTTAGCGTTGATTTGAGTCAATTATATTCGTCGCCTATAAAATTTCATCACGATACGACTTATGCTTTGAGATATTCATACTATATTTGAATTTTCATAGGATAAGGTTTAATGGTTAATGGTATTTGATTAGTGCAGCCTCCCCTCCGGGAGGCTATTTTTTTGTGGGTAAGGGAATGTCGTTTAAATAGAAGACGGTTCTTGGTTTTTAATTCCGGGTTCTGAGTCGTTTGGATAATGCTTGTTTTAATGCATCCATATTTTCCTTATGTTCATTACAGTCTTATCCACTCTATGGCCTAGTTTTATTCTGGTCTTACTTACTCCATACATACCACTTCCTCAGTAATAATGCCATAAGAATTACATAGAAAGGCCATAAGAATGCCATAGACTATGGCATTGTGATGAGATTTTGATGGGGTATGGTTGGGATGAGAAACGAATAGGTAAGGGCATTTACATATACTATACTCGAATTACACCAGGCGTTGGGATGGCCACCTCCTGGGCAACGCAGTATGATCCATTGAGGTCTCTGCCTGGTCGTTGAGGTCCTTGTTAGGTCAAATTTAAAATAGATGCAAAAAAGATTTTGTTGCATTGAAAATACCCCTACATTTGCACCCCCAACGAAAACGGGGCAGTGAAAAAGAGGAGTAGGTAAGGGATGAAAGAATACACTGCAATTAGCTCTTAACAGAAAGGAAGAAAGAAAAAGAAAAGTGAGAAAAGATTTGGTGGAATGAGAGAAACGCTTACCTTTGCACCCCCAACGAAAACGGGGCAGTGAAAAAGGAGAAAGCGAAGCGAGATGAGTCACTGAAAATCAGCTCTTAGAAAGGAAAAGTGAGAGAGAAAAAAAGAAAGAAAAAAGTGAGAAAAGATTTGGTGAAATGATAGAAACACTTACCTTTGCACCCCGATCGAAAAGAAAGGGAAGCGAAGAAAGAAAGAGAGCGAAAAGAGGAAGAAAGAAAGCGAGGATGCGAGAGCAAAATACGAAGCAGATAATAACGAATGAGTGAGAGGGAATAGAGGTAAAGGAAAAATAACATACGATATTTAAAGATCTTTGAAAGTTTGGAAGCAACAGCACTTGAATAATTTCAAGTAAATTAATCAAGGTAAGAATCTAGCGAC
>NZ_FOCZ01000021.1 GCF_900110245.1 Niastella yeongjuensis | reverse complement strand
GACGTTGATAGGCTACAGATGTACAGATGGTAACATCAAAGTCGAGTAGTACTAATTACCCGTACGCTTTAATTTTTTTAACAATTTTGAATACGAATAATATTTATTGTTAGTTCTATTACGATCGCATTTACAACTTCCCAATATGTAATCTTATTACGGTTTAGACATAACATCTTAACTAAAGATCTTATGGTGATTATACCGAGGGTGTTCACCTCTTCCCATTCCGAACAGAGAAGTTAAGCCCCTCATGGCCGATGGTACTACACAACAATGTGGGAGAGTAGGTAGTTGCCATATTTATTGTAAAAAGCCTCTTGACTGGTGTCGAGAGGCTTTTTGCTTTTTATACCTCCCTGAAAAAAAACCTAACATCCCTCCTCAACACCTCCACGTTAAAAACTAACAGAATATTCATTATACAATATAATATATGTGCATGGCACACGGTAAGGACTAGTAAATTTGAAGTTGATGCATTAAATTCAGGAAAAATCACCAAAAATCCAATGGTCCATATGGAAAGCGTTTGATCAATTAATATTAGAATTTAAAACGCCCTATTATGAACCAATTCCTGAGTACTGCTTTAACCCTTTCTATCCTTTTCGGAACCACCGCCTATTCACAAACAACAAAGATCAACTGGTCAAAAGCCGCCGACAGTGCACAACAGGCACTCACCACCCAGTTCTGGTCAGGTACCCAAAATTATTACCGACACAACAACAACGGAAACGACACCTTCGATTATTGGTGGAACGCCCACGCCCTCGATGTGCTCGCAGACGGGTATGCCCGCACAAAGGATCCCGCTTATGCTACCCGTATGGGCAATTTACTGTCGGGCATTTATAAAATGAACGGCAGTAAATGGACCAACAGTTTCTATGACGACATGGAGTGGCTGGCCCTTGCCTGTTTACACGCTTACGATGTTACCGATGACAACAAATACAAAGAAGTAGCCCAGCTTCTTTGGGATAACATCAATGCCGGCTGGACAAAAATCCACGGCGGCGGCATCATGTGGCAAACCGGTACGCCCGATTCAAAAAATGCCTGCAGCAATGGTCCCGCTATCATCATTGCCTCAAAGCTGTTCAAACTCACTAAGAATGATGATTACCTGTTCTGGGCAAAGAAAATTTACGAATGGCAGGAAGTGTATCTCGTGGATACAAGCAGGGGAGTTGTATGGGATGCCTTTGGTAATTATAACGAAACCGGCCTTTATACCTACAACCAGGGTACCTGGCTGGGCGCGGCGCTCGAACTCTATACCATCACCAAAGACAACAAATACTTACAGGATGCTGTGAAAACTGCCAGCTACATCGTAAATGATCAGCAAAAGTTTTCACCCAATGGCATTCTGAAAGATGAAGGCGCTGGCGATGGCGGATTGTTCAAAGGCATCTTCATTAGTTATTTAAATCAATTGGCACGCCTGCGCGAACTTAATCGTGCAACCCGCAACCAGTATGTTCAATTCCTGAAAACAAATGGTGAAAGTTTATTGACCAAAGCTACATACCGGCCAGACTATACATTCAATTCAGACTGGCGATCACAGCCCAATGGCCCCAAAACAGATGGCTCTATACAACTTAGTGCCTGTATGTTACTCGAGGCCTTAGCTGGTTTATAAGTTATTTAATTCATTAGTTATTCAGTTTGTAAGTTGGGACGCTGACAAACTGAATAACTAATGAACTTGTTACTTGCTAAATACATAGCTTTACCTCCAAACAATTGCTTATATGAGACGGAGGAGCTTTATTCAACAATCCACCCTGGCAGGTGCGGGTTTATTATTCGGAAACATGCGTGGCCTGGCAGCACCCCTTCAATATCCGGTAGTTCGCACCCCGGCTGATAAACGGAATTTTACCAGCGAAGCAGTAGAAAAAGCAATCAAAGAATTCCAGGCAAACGTAAAACAACCCGAGCTGGCCTGGCTGTTCGGGAACTGCTTTCCCAATACACTCGATACAACTGTATTTCATACTACACAAAACGGCAAACCCGAAACATACGTGATCACCGGCGACATCGATGCCATGTGGTTGCGCGACAGCAGCGCCCAGGTATGGCCGTATCTGGCGTTTTTGTCGCAGGATAAACCCCTGCAGCAGCTGATTGCCGGCGTTATCAATAAACAAGCTGCCTGCATTCTCAAGGATCCTTTTGCCAATGCATTTTATAATGATCCGGAGAAGAAAAGCGAATGGGAGAAAGACCATACGGACATGAAAGCCGGCGTGCATGAACGCAAATGGGAGATCGATTCCTTGTGTTATCCCATCCGCCTGGCTTACCGTTACTGGAAACTAAGCGGCGATACTACTCCTTTCGATGCACAATGGCAACAGGCCATCAAAACCATTTACGCTACCTTCCGTGATCAGCAACGCAAGACTGGCAATGGTTCCTATAAATTCCAGCGAACAACACCCCACGCCTCCGATACGCAACCGATGCGCGGTTATGGCTACCCGGTAAAACCAGTGGGTTTGATCTGCTCGGCATTCAGACCCAGTGATGATGCCACCCTGTTTTCATTCCTGATCCCGTCTAACTTCTTTGCTGTAGTTAGTTTACGGCAGGCTGCTGAAATGTTTACTGCTATCGTAAAAGATACCACCACTGCCGATCAGTTAAATGCACTGGCCACTGAAGTGGAAAAAGCATTGCAACAATATGCCGTGGTGGAACATAAAGGATATGGAAAGGTTTATGCATATGAAGTGAATGGCTTTGGCAGTTATAATCTGATGGACGATGCCAATGTGCCCAGTCTGTTGGGAATGCCATATCTCGGCGCCGTAAAAACATCGGACCCCATTTATCAAAATACCCGCAAGCTGGTATTGTCCGCCGACAACCCATTCTTCTTTAAAGGCACAGCGGGAGAGGGTATTGGCGGACCGCACGTAGGCCAGGATATGATCTGGCCCATGGGCATCATCATGCGCGGATTGACCAGCACCAACGATGCCGAGATCAAAGCCTGTATTGACATGTTACGAAAGACACATGCCGATACGGGTTTCATGCATGAGTCGTTCCATAAAGACGATCCCAAAAAGTTCAGCCGTAAATGGTTCGCCTGGGCGAATACATTGTTTGGGGAGTTTTTGTGGAAGACGTATAAAGAGAAGCCTGAGTTGCTGAAATCGTTATAAGTGTTAGATGTAGGGGGAGAGGTAAGAGGTAAGAAGTAAGAAGTAAGAAATAAGAGGTAAGAAGTAAGAAAAACACCGAATTTCGTACTTCTTACATCCTACGTCCTACATCCTACGTCCTACCTCCTACCTCTTACCTCCCGCCTAAAACCTAAGAGTCCTTGTTTTTCCGTAAAGCATAGTCGGTAGGCGCCACTCCAAACTGCTTATGAAAGTTCCTGGTGAAATTACTCTGCGAACTAAATCCCGTCATGGCGGCAATCTCATACATTTTATAATCACCGGAAACCAATAACTCGGCCGCTTTCTTTAAACGGGTGATATGGATCAGCTCGAGCGGGGTATGATCAGAAATAGCTGTGATCTTGCGATAGAGGGTTACGCGGCTCATATTCATGTACCGTGCCAGTTGCTCCACATCGAGCTCTACTTCTTCCATATGCTCGATGATAATGGCATGCAGCGTGGCCAAAAACTGTTCATCGGCTTTGGTATGCGCCATACTGTTGATGTGCACCAGTGGTGAGTTGGCAAAATACTCGCGTACCATATTTCTATTGGCCAGCAAACTGGCCATCTGCGCCAGCAGGTGTTCCTTCGAAAAAGGTTTTTCGATATAGGCATCTGCGCCTAATTCCAGTCCCTGCACCTTTGCCTGAATGGTATTCTTGGCTGTGAGCAGAATGACAGGGATGTGCGAGTACTCCACATTCGACTTTATAAGTGAGCACAATTCAAAACCATCCATATCCGGCATCATTACATCGCTGATGATCAGCTGCACAACATGCGCGCTCAAGGCCTGCAATGCTTCCTGTCCGTTCGATGTTTTTAGTACGGCGTACCGGGGTTGCAGGATCCTTTCCAGAAAATCGAGGATCTCTTCTTCGTCGTCTACCAATAAGATAAGTGGTAATTGATTCATCATTTCTTTTTTACAAGTGGTTGTAATGGTAGGAAAAGCACAAAGGTGTTCAGCGTGCCCGTGTTGTCTTTTACATGTAGTTTGCCCTGGTGCAATTGAGTAAGCGAACGTGCAAGCGTTAACCCAATGCCGGTCCCTTTTTGTTTTAAGTTTTCTTTGATTCGATAGAATGGTTCAAAGATCCGCTCCCGCATGGTGGCGGGTATCAACACCCCATCATTGGAAAACTCAATTATAAAACCAGTGTCTTCTTTTTGCACGGGAAACAATTGTACGGTGATCTCATGCGCTGCATATTTCACGGCATTGCTGAACAGGTTGCTGAAAATTTTATTCAGTGCATCTTCATCTACCAGTGCAATGACTGGTGTATCTGGTAACAACAGCACGAATTGCAGATTTCGCTTTCTGGCCAATGGTTGAAAACCGGCGTGCACATCCTGCAACAGGGTGGTGACATTCACTTTGTTAAAATCCAGACTAAATCCCCTGGATTCCGTTTGGCGAAAGTCGAGGATCTGCGTGATCAGCGTCATCAGCCGGTTGGTATTTCTTTCCATCATCGTCACGTCATCTTTGATGGCGGGCAGCTCATCCACTTTTTCCATCAGGTTCTCTAGCGGGCCTTTTATTAAAGTAAGCGGCGTGCGGATCTCATGCGCAACATTGGTAAAGAACTCGAACTTGGCCTCATAGATCTCCTTCTCTTTTCTTTCCTGCGAGCGCTTATGATAGCTTTGAATAAACGACCAGGCTATTGCTGCCGTGATAGCGGAGTATACCAGCCAGGCCCACCAGGTGTTCCAGAAGGGCGGGGTAATGATGAGCTGCAGTCGTTTCTCCCGGCTCCAGTGCCCATCGATGGCAGCTGCCAGGCGAAACACATACCGGCCCGGCGCCAGGTTGGTAAAATATACTTTACGGTTGGTATATAGATACGTCCAGTTTTTATCAAGGCCCTCCATCATATACTTGTATTCGGTGATCTCCGGACTGGTATAACTCAACGCGGCAAAGTCAATGCTGAACGAAGATTCATCATATGGCAGCGTAAGGATATTGGTATATAAAATGGATTGCTGCAGCGGTGAATGGTCTTTGTCTATCAACAATTCTTTATTATGAACCTGGAACCCGGTTATATACACCGGCGGCGCCAGTTGACTGGCCACAAATGTTTCCGGATTAAAGGAGATCATGCCTTTGATAGAACCGAAATACAAAGTGCCATTGGCATCTTTAAAACCGCTGTTGTAATTGAACTGATCGTACAACAATCCATTGGCAGTCGTATAAATGGTCATGACCTGTGTAGTATCCAGTTTTACCAGTCCTTTGGAGGTAGTGATCCACAACTGCCGGTGATTGTCTTCCACGGTCTTGAACACAAAATTACTGGGCAGGCCGTTTTGCAGTGTATAGCGGGTAAAGCGTTTACGCTCCGCATCCAGTTTACAAAGCCCACCGCCCTCTGTGGCGATCCATAGATTATGATAACTGTCTTCCGTTACGGCATTGATATCGTTGATGGATAAACTATTGGTATCATTCGGGTTATTCTTCAAGCGGCCCCAATGCCGGGTAAGCGGATCATAATACAACACACCCTGGTTATGTGTGCCCGCCCAGATAATGCCTGTATGGTCTTCCAGTAAACAACTGATAAATTCACCATAAGGCGATTCCTGTAACCATTCAAAATTTTTAGTGGCCTGCCGATAAAGATATAACCCGCCACCACTGCCAAGATAAACGTCACCACCCCTGGTTTGCAGCATGGTCACAATAAAATTATTGCGGAAGGTATTGTTGTGCACATTGCTGCCGTAGTGATTTATCACCTGACCGGTTTGCCGGTTTATAATATCAAGTCCATGATCGAGTGTGCCCACCCATACTTCATTACCCAGCGCCAGCAAGCCATGAATATTGTGATAGGCAATGCCTGTGGCGGTGCCGGTAGGTTTATAATGGGTAAAGGCACCAGTGCGCGGGTTTAATTTGTTCAGGCCTGCATCTTCTGTACCGATCCATAAATTACCATCGGGGTCGTCGCATATTTCCCGAACGGCGCTGCCGCTGATGGTTTTATTGGTGCAATCGGGAAAATATTTGGTGAAGGGTGTATAAGGTTTGGGATAATAATTCACGCCACCAAAATAAGTGCCCGCCCAAACGCCGCCTTCCTGGTCTTTGCACAAGGTATAGACTGCATTATCTGACAATGAATAAGCATCGGAAAACTGTTTCTTCAGGTTGGTGAACTGGCCGGTACTGAGGTGATAAATGAAAATGCCCGACTCGGTGGCAAACCAATATTCATCATCGGAATATTTCAGGATGTCGCGTACATAAATGGTGGTTTTATCGGCACTGTAGATCAGCAGATCGGTATAGGAGTTGGTAGAAATGTTATATAGCTTTATGCCCTGGCAGGTGGTACCAATAAAGATCGCATCCTTCCCGGCCGGATAGATCTTTTTAACAAAACAGGTAGGCATTTGGGGTGAGTGTGCAAATACATCGGTGCCTTTAAATGTTTGCGTCACCGTATCGAACCGGGTAAGGTGACCATCCATGGAACCGAACCACATGTCGCCCGTTTCGCTCATACAAAGTGCGGTGGCGTAAATGGTTTTTTCTGGCGGAAATGTCGTTAAGCGGCGGGTAGTAAAATTGTACCGGCAAACCATGGAGTAGGATTGGAACCATAATTGTCCCTGCCGGTCCATTTGAATATTGTTTACCTCGGGCAGGGTATCTATAAAACGCACCAGGCGTTCTTTTGCATAATCGAACCGGTATAACCCGTTTTGCGTGCCTACCCACAGGTTGTCTTTTGCATCAGCAAACAAACAAAAGATAAAATCTTTCTTCAATTGTTTTCCTTCATTGTCTGACCGGAACAATTTAAAGCGGTAACCATCGAACCGGTTCAACCCCTCCTTGGTGCCAAACCATAAAAATCCTTTATTGTCCTGTATACTACAATACACCGTATTGTTCGACAAGCCATTCTCTACCTGGTAATGTTTGAAATAGTAAGGCTGACCACTGACGGTACTAACAGTGAGCCATAAGACGAACAACAGCAACAATCGTAATAAGCAGTTCATTCTGGTAATTTAAGCAAGAATGGATCATAAAAAAAACGTATGTAACAAAATGAATCAATTCTGAAACGCAGGGAATAATCGCTCTGGTGCTAAAATTTTTATTTCATGTTGGAAACAAAACAAAGGATGCAAATCCTTTAGCTGCCATTATTAACCAACAACTGATTGCTTTTATGAAAAAGTTAAACAGGCATGTATTGCCTCCTCCAGAAACCAGGCTACTTCTTTCTCTGCTATTCCTTGTTTTCATTTCTATAAACAGCTGGGCGCAAAGCAAACCGGTGTTTGCTGTATCCGGACTGATCAAAGACAGTGCCGGTGTTGCTGTAGCCAATGCCACTGTACTGGAAAAGGGCACAAAGAACGCTGTAACTACCAACATCGATGGCGCTTTCAGCATCAAAGTATCCAGCGAATCGGCGGTGCTTATTATTTCATCGGTGGGTTATATAGACCAGGAAACACCTATCAACAACCAGGCCTATCACTCCATATTATTACAAAAGCTGCAGAAAGACCTCGGCGAAGTGATCGTAGTAGGGTATGGTACTACCAGGAAGGCATCCGTAATTGGCGCTATTGCCGCTGTTACCGATAAAGACATTGGCATGGTGCATGGCGGATCAACGGTAAGTACCAGTTTAGCTGGTAAATTACCCGGCGTTTCCTTCCGCATGCAGGATGGCCGCCCGGGTGCCAGCGCCAACATTCAGGTACGTAATATGGGTGATGTGTTGTACGTGATCGATGGTATACAACAGGACGTGGGCCAGTTCAACAACCTGGCGCCAAACGATATTGAAAGTATCACCGTGCTGAAAGATGCTTCTGCAGCCGTATATGGCGTGCGGGCCGCAAACGGCGTTATTGTCGTTACCACCAAACGGGGTAAGCTGGGCACCCGTAACACCGTTAATGTAGAGGCCTATACCGGGGTGCAGAACTGGATGCGTTTCCCCGAAGGGCTTACCAATTCATACGATTACATGCGGTACCGGGCCGAGGGTGAGATCAACCGCTTTGGCAGCACCACCATTACGCCGGAAGAACTGGAGAAATACAAGGCCGGAACAGAACCCGGTTACCAGAGTTTCAACTGGAAAGATTTTATTATAAAAAAGAATGCACCCCAGCACTCCGTAAATGTGAATGTTACCGGTGGGTCAGATAAGATCAACTATTATTTATCAGCCACCCACCTGTACCAGAATTCAGTATTGGGCCGTGAATTTAAATTCAACCGTACCAATATACAATCTAATGTTAGCGCCAAAATTGCCAACCGCCTGAAAGTAGGGGTGAATGTCAATGGCCGTATAGAAACGCGCGACAACCCCGGCGTGCCTTATGAAGATGATTACTGGCTGGCCCGTTTTGCCCTGATGCGCAATACGCCGCTGGAACGGCCTTATGCCAATGACAACCCGAATTACCTGAACGACATCAAACACAATGAAACCAACTGGGCGTACCTGAATTATAAATGGAGTGGTAAATACCACAGCGACTGGCGGGTGCTGCAAACCAATTTCAATGCAGACTATGAAGTGCCGTATGTAAAAGGGTTAACGGTAAGTGGCGTATATTCCTACTATTTAGCCGATTACTATTATAATAACCACGAGTATACCTACGTAACCTATACTTACAATCCACTTGATGATACCTACAAACCAACCGGCGGTAGTACCAATCCCTGGCGCGAACGCGAACAGATAAAACAGATCAATATTACTCAGCAGTTTAAACTCAACTACAACCGCACCTTTGGGTTGCATACCATCGGCGCGCTCTTTGTGAACGAACGCATCAAAAACCAACGCCTGCGTAACAGGATCCATTCAGTGCCCAGCACCAATGCGCTCACGCTTATTTATTTCAACACGGCTGATACATATGAAGACAGTGATGACAAAGAAGCGCGCATCGGGTATATTGGCCGGCTTACTTATAATTATGATAATAAATATTTCCTGGAGATGTCGGCCCGTCGCGATGCCTCGTATTTGTTTGCACCCGAAAACCGCGTAGGGTATTTTCCCTCGGTGTTTGGTGGCTGGCGAATTACCGAAGAACCCTTTATGCAAAAGTTATTAGGCGGCAAGAATCCGTTAACCGATTTCAAGTTTCGCGGTTCGTACGGTATACTGGGTGATGATGGCAAGCAACTGGGCCTGCCTGCATTCTCTTATGTACAGGGATATAACTACAACCAGGGGATAGCCATCTTAAGTGGTGTGCCGGTGGTAGGCTCAAGAGACCGCGGCGTACCCATTACTAATATTACCTGGTTAAAAAGTAAGATGACCGATGTAGGGTTCGACTTCTCTTTATGGAATGGAAAGCTTTCCGGTACTTTCGATTACTTCTATCGTAAACGTTCCGGGTTGCGTGGCCGTAAATCGGATGTGCTGGTTCCATCAGAGATCGGTTATACCTTGCCCGATGAGAACATCAACAGCGATGCGCAGTATGGCCAGGAAGGAGCATTGACCTATAATGGTTCTTACAAGAAATTGCGTTTCAGTATAAGCGGTAACCTGTCTTATTCCCGGTCAAAGTTCCTTTCTTCCTATAATCCGGTGTTCTTTAATTCACTGAACCAATACCGCCGCTCCGGTGAACACCGTTATACACGGATCAACTGGGGCTACGATGCCATTGGCCAGTTCACCTCGCAGGACCAGATCAACAATTATCCCGTGAACATCGACGGGCAGGGCAACAAAACATTGTTACCCGGTGATCTTATTTATAGAGATGTGAATGGCGATAACAAGATCGATAGTCTTGATGAACGGCCCATTGGTTATGGTGCCGACAACAACCCGCCCAATATCAATTTCGGCATCAGTCTTACGCTGCAATACGGCGGCTTCGATTTCCGGGCCGACTTCTCTGGCGCCTCTGGTTATACGTGGTTTCAGAATTGGGAAACCAGGAATCCATTTCAGAATGATGGAAACCTGAATACCATCTTCCTCGATCGCTGGCACCGGCAGGACCCATTCAATCCAAAGAGTGACTGGATCCCCGGTAAATACCCGGCCTTGCGTTTCAATGATGGCGACCATAGCAATTACAACAAAGCTTCCACTTTCTGGGCGCACAACATAAAATACCTACGCGCCCGTACGCTGGAGTTAGGGTATTCATTGCCCACCAAACTCATCAAACAGGTGAAGATGGAAAGAGCCCGGTTCTATATTAATGCCTACAACCTGTTTTCGTTCGACAATGTAAAACAATACGCAGTGGATCCTGAGGTGAATGACGATAATGGGTTGCAGTTTCCGCAAAGCAAATTTATAAACGTAGGCCTTAATCTTTCCTTTTAAAAAATGACTATGAAAAAGATCTTCCTCCTCATATGTACCACCGCGCAGCTGTTGGCAGTCGGTTGTAAAAAAGACAGCGAATTCCTGAATGTACAACCAACGTCGATCCTCACCAATGAGCAGGCGTTCAGCGATCCGGCACAGGCGTTATCCATACTCGCCGACCTGTATAACCGCCAGGTTGACTTCTCCGGTTTGGATACCGGTTGGGTGACCTTTGCGGATTTTAGTGAAAGCTTTCCCTCCGAAAATGGCCGCGCCAATATTGTGCAACGCAATCAATGGGAGTTCAAAGAATGGAGTATCTGGGATTATGTATACATCCGGGATCTGAATTTATTTATTGAACGGGCTACTGTTGCGAAAGCATTATCCGAATCGGACAAGGCCCGCTTTCTCGCTGAAGCCCGTTTCCTGCGCGCCAATTATTATTTTGAAATGGTAAAACGGATGGGTGGTGTACCGCTGATCACTGAGTCATTACTATACGATTTCAGTGGCGACCCTACCTACCTGCAACACCCAAGAGCAAAGGAATCGGAGGTTTATGATTTTGTGATCAGCGAAGCAGAAGCCATCAAAAAAGACCTGTCGGTAAATGTAAATGAAAAAAGCCGGGCGACAAAAGCGGCTGTACTGGCTATGGAAAGCCGGGCGGCGCTTTATGCCGGTTCCATTGCCAGATATGGCGTTAACACGCCGCAGGTAAGCCTATCGGGACTGGAAGTAAGTATTCCGGCTTCCATGGCTACCGGTTATTATACCAAAGCGTTGAATGCAGCAAAGGAGATCATCAGCGGCAGCGCCGGTGCGTATGCCCTGTATAATAAGAAACCCGATCTGTCGGAAAACTTTGCCAGTATCTTTCTCGATAAAAGCAATAATTCCGAAAGCATTTGGGTTGAAGATTTCAAACTGAAAAGCGGCCGGGTGAATGGCTTTACCGTAAGTACGCAGCCCCGTTTTGGTGCAGAAGAAGAGGAGGGAGGCCGAATCAACCCATCGCTGAACCTGGTGGAATCATTTGAAAAGCTCGATAATACCTTTGCCCCTATCGCCAACACGGATGCTTTGGGCAATACACTTTATTACACTAATCAGCTCGATATATTCGCCGGCCGGGATGCACGGTTAGGGGGCACAGTTATTTTGCCCGGCTCGGCTTTTAAAGGCCGCATGGTCGATATCTGGGCCGGCTATCAATTGGCCAACGGCACCATTGTTACTGGTGACGACCGCGGCGCCCAGAAAACATTACCAGGACAATCATCACCCGTACAGGTAGTAGGTTTCGATGGGCCGGTAAGCGGCAAGGAATTCACGGCCCAAACCGGTTTTTACCTGCGCAAGTATGTAGATCCCACTCCGGGTGCCGGCTCACGGGGTACCAACAGCGAAATTCCATTCATTCGCTATCGTTATGCCGAAGTATTGCTGAATGCAGCCGAAGCAGCTTTTGAGTTGGGACAGCCCGATGTAGCCGCCGGTTATCTGAACCAGGTGCGTGCCCGCGCCGGATTCACCATTCCTTTAATTGTTTCAGACATCACCTTCGATCGCATTGTGCACGAACGCCGGATAGAGCTGGCCTTTGAAGGACATGTGCTGTATGATTTGAAACGCTGGCGCCTGGCGCATGTGGTTTGGGATGGAAATAAAATGACGGAAGTTGATCTGCTTAGCAATATCGGTACTGCTACAAAGCGCAATACCCAGCCATATGGTTTATTGCCATACCGGTTGTACGATCCGGCCAGTGCCAACAATGGCAAATGGCTGTATAAGATCGCCATGCCCACGCTGGTTACCGGGGCCAACCGTTTCAGGTTAGGGAATTACTATTCTTTTATTGATGATAATGTGAGGGCAAATAATCCGAAGATTGTAAGACAACCAAATCAATAATGGAGATGGCAAGACCTGTAAGGTCCGTTGGTTAAGCGGCCCTGGCAGGTCTTGAATCTCAAAAACAACAATTATGAAATCAAACATCAATTATATGCTGTTGCTCCTGACTATAGCAGCAGCTTCTTGTAAAAAAGATAATTACGATCCGCCTGGTTCTAAGCTAAGTGGCCATGTAGTATACAAGGGCGAAGCGCTTGGCCTGGAATACGACCAGGTGAAGTTTGAAGTATACCAGGGTGGATTTGGAAAGACCGGTCCCATTGATGCAGTCTTTTCTCCCGATGGTACCTACTCCATGCTGCTGTTCAATGGCGAGTATAAATTCATTATCCCGAACGGACAGGGGCCCTTTAAATGGAAACAAACGGCTGCAGGCGCCCCCGATACCACCTTCATCACCATGCAGGGAAGCCAGGTACTCGATATTGAAGTAACGCCTTTTTATATGATCCGCAATCCGCAGCTGACCGCATCGGGCGGAAAAGTAGCCGGTACTTTTAAAATAGAAAAGATCATTACCGACGCATCGGCCCGGGATGTTGAAGAGGTGAGTCTGTATATAAATAAAACAGCATTTGTTTCTCCCGCTAATAATGTGGCGGTAAAAACGATGACCGGTAGCGACATAACCGATCCGAATAACGTAAATTTAAGTGTAGCCGTGCCTTCCCTCACCCAGAATTATGTATTTGCAAGAATAGGTTTGAAGATAGCAGGCGTGGAGGATAGGATTTTTTCACCGATGGTGAAGATTGATTTGTAATAAGTGATGCTGCCTGGAAATGAAGAATAGGAAGTAAGAAATAAGAGGTATGAAGCTCGCGAATTTCTTACTTCCTGCTTCATACTTCTTACTTCGGCACTTGTGTCTGATAGGATACACTAAAGACGAAATGATCAAAACAAATAGTATATGAAGAGATCGATTGCATTCCTCGCTGCCAGTATGATAACGATAACCTCGTGTGCCCAATCAAAACCAGATGCAGGTCACATTATGACCAGCTGGGCCGAAAAGGTAGATCCGCAGCAACCGTTACCCGACTATCCCCGACCTCAACTGGTGCGTAGCACCTGGCTCAACCTGAACGGACAGTGGCAATATGCCGTGTTGCCCGCAGCAGAACAAAACATCCCCACTGCTTATGCCGGCAAGATCCTGGTGCCCTTTGCCATTGAAAGCGCCCTCAGCGGCGTAACCAAAACAGTAGGGAAGGAGAGCGCGCTGTGGTACCAGCGAAGTGTTGCCGTACCTGCCGCATTTAAAAACAAACGCGTGCTGCTGCATTTTGGCGCGGTAGACTGGTTGTGCGATGTATATATAAACGGAAAGAAAGTGGGCACTCACCAGGGTGGTTATGATCCTTTTTCTATAGATATTACTTCAGCCCTGAATAAATCAGGTAATCAACAACTCGCCGTGCGGGTATGGGACCCCAGCGATGAAGGACCGCAACCCCGGGGTAAACAGGTAAAAAATCCCAACGGCATCTGGTATACGCCGGTAACCGGCATTTGGCAAACCGTATGGCTGGAAGGCGTTCCGCAATCTTATATCAGCAGTATTAAACAAACGCCGGATATCGACAAAAGCGTTATTCGCGTCAGCGCACAAGTGGAGAATGCCCAACCCGGCGACCAGGTACTGATCGCTGCATACCATGGCACCGAAAAGATCACAGAGCAAACCACCACGCCCGGTGCAGAAGTCGCGCTTTCCATCTCCAATCCAGAATTATGGTCGCCCAGTCATCCTTTTTTATATGACCTGAAAGTATCGCTGTTACAAAAGAATAAAAAGACTGATGATATCAGCAGCTATTTCGCCATGCGTAAGATCTCGGTAGGTACAGACAACAACGGCATTCAACGCATGTTGCTGAACAATGAGTTTGTATTTCAGTATGGTCCGCTCGATCAGGGCTGGTGGCCCGATGGATTGTACACCGCGCCAACCGACGAAGCGCTGAAGTACGACATTGAACAAACAAAAGCCATGGGCTTTAATATGATCCGCAAACATGTAAAGGTAGAACCCGCCCGCTGGTACAACTACTGCGATAAACTGGGGATGCTGGTATGGCAGGATATGCCCAGTGGCGACCTGGGCAATCGCTGGGAATCGCGCCCCGGTATTTATGGAAAGGCTACCGATAAAAACCGCAGTGCTGAATCGGAAAGCAGCTATCGCAACGAATGGCGCGCCATTATGGACAAGCTGTACAATTTCCCCAGCATTGTGGTATGGGTGCCATTCAATGAAGGGTGGGGACAATTCAAAACAAAAGACATTGTGCAGGCAACCCGGCAACAGGACCCCTCCCGCCTGGTGAACAGTGCCAGCGGTGGTAATTTTGAACCGGTAGGACATATCATAGATCTGCATAACTATCCCGAGCCATTGATGCCCGATCCCTCTTTGTTTGGATCCAAACAGGTATTGGTATTGGGTGAGTTTGGCGGTTTGGGTTTGCCGATAGAAGGGCATACCTGGCAGCAAAAGAACAACTGGGGCTATGTGAGTTTTAAGAACAATGATGAGCTGTTGCAACGCTATGAAGAATTTGTGAACCGCATTCCCAACCTCATCAAAGCCGGATTGTCAGCCGCAGTGTACACCCAAACTACCGATGTGGAAGTAGAAACAAACGGCTTAATGACCTACGACCGTAAAGTGATTAAAATGCCGGTTGCTACTTTAAATAAGGTACACAGTAAGTTGTATGAAACCGCTTCGGTGGCTATGAAGAAATAAGTGTTACCGGAAGATCTGTAAGGTTCGCCATCTGAGTCTGAATAATTAGCGTGTTGACGCGATCCTGACAGGTCTTACTTAAAGCGGAGACCTGTCAGGTGCAATTAAACACTCTAATTAATCAGCCTCAAATGATGCACCTTACAGGTCTACCCATTTAAATAAAATCAATGAAACCATATAAAATATTGCTCTTATTAGTCAGTAGCTGGTTTGCAATACAAGCGCAACAAGAGAGACCTTCTTTTGCCATTAATCAAACCAACAGTTACTATATAAGTAACAAGCAACCATTGAAACCTTCTCCTTTTATTAAACTGCCTGTTCAGTCGTTCAAACCCAAAGGGTGGTTGCTGCATTTTCTGCAGTTGCAACGGGAAGGGCTGACTGGTCACCTGGGACAGATCAGCGCCTGGCTGGCCAAAACAGACAATGCCTGGCTTACCAAAGATGGGAAAGGCAAATGGGGGTGGGAAGAAGTGCCTTACTGGTTAAAAGGCTATGCACACATCGGTTACCTGTTGCACGATCAGCAAATGATCAATGAAAGCAACTACTGGATCAATGCCGTGCTCAGCAACCAGCGGCCCGATGGAGATTTTGGTCCGGTGGTATTGCGCAATGGTAAACGCGATCTGTGGACCAACATGCCCATGCTCTGGTGTTTGCAATCTTATTATGAATACGCGAATGATCCCCGGGTATTGACATTCATGAGCAATTATTTCAAATGGGAAAATGGTTTGCCCGATAGTATGTTCCTGGAAGATTACTGGGAGAACAGCCGCGGGGGTGATAATATGTACAGTGTATACTGGTTGTACAACCGCACCGGTGAAGCCTGGTTGCTCGACTTCGCCACAAAAATTGACCGCAATACCGCCAACTGGCGTCAAAAGGACAATTTACCTAACTGGCACAATGTAAATGTGGCGCAGAGTTACCGCGAGCCGGCTACGTATTATATGCAAAGCAATAACACCGCCGATTTGGAAGCTACCTATAATGATTTCAAACTGGTACGCTCGCTTTATGGCCAGGTGCCTGGCGGACTGTTTGGCGCCGATGAGAACGCCCGCAAAGGCTACGACGATCCGCGGCAGGCAGTGGAAACCTGTGGCATGGTAGAACAAATGACGAGTGATCAAATGTTGCTGCAATTCACTGGCGATGCCTTCTGGGCCGACAACTGTGAAGACGTTGCGTTCAATACGTTCCCTGCTGCATTCATGCCCGACTATCGCAGTCTGCGGTATTTGACGGCGCCGAATATGATCGTGAGCGACAGCAAGAACCATGCGCCGGGTATTGCCAATGAAGGCCCTTTTCTGATGATGAATCCATTCAGCAGCCGTTGTTGTCAGCACAATCATTCCGCAGGCTGGGCTTATTATGCAGCCAGCAGCTGGATGGCCACACCAGACAACGGACTGGCCGCACAACTATATGTAGCTGGTGATGTAACGGCCAAGGTAGGAGACGGGACTGAAGTGACGCTGTCAACAGAAACCCATTACCCATTTGAAGAAGGGATCATTTTTACGGTTCAAACAGCACACGCAGTTACATTTACCTTGTACCTGCGTATCCCGGCCTGGTGTACAAATGCGTCTATAAGCGTCAATGGCAAACGCCTGGCGATTAAAACGACAGCCGGTGCTTATGCGCCTGTGACTAACACCTGGAAGAATGGCGACAAGATCCAGCTGACATTGCCTATGCAATTACAGCTGCATGAATGGGAGCGAAACAAGAACAGCATTAGCATCAACTATGGACCGCTTACCTTTTCTTTATTGATAAAAGAAGAATACAAAAAGCAGGATAGCAAGGAGACAGCCATCTGGGATTCACGCTGGCAGGAGCATGCCGATGTATCGGCCTGGCCTTCATACGAGATCTTTGCAGCCTCCCCCTGGAATTACGGTCTTGTGGTAGATCCGGAACAACTCAACAAATCATTTACGATAAAAAAGAAACCCTGGCCAAAGGACGACAATCCATTTACCAATGCCACGGCGCCGATTGAACTGATTGCCACCGGCAAACTCATCTCCACCTGGACGGTAGATCAATATGGGTTGTGTTCCGTTTTACCGCAGAGCCCGGTTGCTGTTAATGGAACGGCAAAGCAACTTACATTGGTTCCTATGGGCGGGGCGAGGTTGAGGATTAGTGCGTTTCCGGTAATAAAGTAGACCTGTAAGGTGCACCATTTGAGCCTGCACAATCAGTGAGTTTATGTGCACCTGACAGGTCGTAAGAACAGCGAATGACCTGTCAGGTACACGTAGACCAACTAATCAGGCTAACCACCGTGGTGTACCTTACAGGTCATTCTATTTTAAAAGCAACAGCAAACTTTTCATCCACATTTGCGGGATATACAATCGAAAGTCCCTCCGTTTTCTGCTCCCACTTCAGCGGCGTATCGCTTCCTAAAAGGCTAACAGATTTAACTTTTGTATCCGTGCCGATCGATTGGATAAGTAATGTTTCTCCTGGTTTGGGCACGGTGAGGCAATAAGCATATAAGGCGCTGTTTTTGCCAACCGTAAAACGAAAATCTTTGGTGGAGAAAGTAAAGTCTGCGTGCTTCTTGCCCAGCTTACCACCGGGAAGTGTTTTCAGCTTTGCTTCTTTCGTTTTGCTATCGATGATGGTTTCCCCTTCACCTAATTTTTTCCAGGCATGGCTGCCATAGATGCCTTCGCCATTTATTTTCATCCAGGCGCCGATGTCTTTCAACATGGCGGCGCTGCCGCTGTCGATAGCGCCTTCGGGTGTGAGTGATACACACAAGGTGAGGTTGCCATCGCGGCTCACATATTCCAACAGGGCGTGGATCACCATATTGGCGTCGTAATAAAAACCAGGTTGATAGAACCAGTCGCCAACGGCCATATCGGCCATCCATAACTGATCGGATTTTATGTCTTTGGGATAAGAACCTTCGAAGGTTCTGCCCGCACCGCGATTGGTGGGCAGAAATTTTATAATGCTGACCTTATCGAAAGGTTTATCCTTACGGGCCATGGCTTTGTTGTAGAAGTCGGCCACTACGCGGGCGCCGGCATCGCATTTATAACCTGAACCGCTTTTAGCGCCGCTGAAAGGTTGCGTGCTATTGCCATCGGTATAAATAAAATCAGGATCGTAATGGTCTACTACATCTTCGATGCGCATGGCCCATTGTGTGGCGTACCAATGGGCATAGTTCAGGTTGTTGCCAAAGATGCCCTGGTAACCATGGGCTATCTCCCAAATGGGATATGGTTTTCCATTTGAGTCAACCGTGTTATAATGGAGCGGAATGGTGTACAATCGTTTTGGATCGAGGCCCTGCCACCATTTGCCTTTGCCATCGGCGAGGGTAAGATTGCCATCATAGGGAACACCGGCTTTGGGGCCACTATTGTCGCTGCCAAAAGCGGTTTGATACCACCACCAGGTGTATTCATGGTGAAAAGCTACGCCAAAACGCATGTTGTGTTTGGCCAGTTCTGCTTTCCATTTGGCGAGGAAATCTACCTTGGGACCTATGTTCACAGAATTCCAGGGTTGATATTTGGAGTTCCATAAGTCGTAATTGTCGTGGTGCACGCCCACTACCAATGCATATCGAAATCCGGCATCATAATAGGCCTGTACCAGTTTGGCAGGGTCCCATTGCGAAGGGTTCCATTGGTGTAAGACGTCTTTATAACCCGTTTCACTGGGATGGCCATACGCTTTCAGGTGATTTTTATACGCATCCTGGTTGGGTTCATACAGGCGGCGGGCATACCAGTCGCCGCTTTTACCGGCGGCTTGCGGGCCCCAGTGGATGAAGATGCCGAATTTGGCATCGCGCCACCAGGCCGGTTCACCCGGGTAATTTTTATCTATCGAGCTCCAGGTAGGTTCAAACGGACCGGAGGCCATGGGAAAATCCATTTTTACTTCGGGAAAATCGGCGGGGTTTGCAATAAAACCAAGTTGTTTATCTTCTTTAACCGGCATCGGCGGCAATACATACGCAGGGGATTTCTTTTGGGCATACCCGGCATTCAGCAACCCGAACAACAATGAAATAAAAGCGAAGGAATGAACACGTTTCACAATGGCACATTTTAATCGTTAAACAGATGCAGGAAATTACACCCTGTGTGGGAAGGGCTTGTCCTGTACCGTCCTGCTGAGCCAGACCTGTAAGGTTCGCCATTTGAGCCTGAATAATTAGAGTGTTAAAGCGATCCTGACAGGTCTGGTAAGTAAGCGTAGACCTGTAAGGTTCGCCATTTGAGCCTGAATAATTAGAGTGTTAAAGCGATCCTGACAGGTCCTGCGGTTTATTATTCAAATGCAATTAAATTAACCATGGTATCATTAGCGTTTAAATTGTGTTGCTTTATAAGTTCCTCTTTATTGCCAAAAAAATCCAGCATGAAGTTTCTATTTAAAGCAGTGGGTTTATCATTTAAAAACATTTGGAAGGAGGAAAATTTCCATGATGACCAATCAGGCGTATACCCGTGATGCAATGGATTTCGGTGAATATACCATGTTGTCCAGGCGAGTTGATGATCATCTTCAACTAATTTTCTTTTAAATGGCCGCATGAATAAGGAGCCTTTTCTTTTATATTCTTTATTATGCCATTTAGAAAAGCTGTTTGCTGAATCAGACATTGCCTTTGAAAAGTCTTCTCCTCTGGTGTCGAAATTTAGTCTAAGTAGTAAATGGTAATGGTTGGACAATAAACAATAGGCATATAACTCACATAATGGAAGTACATGTTTTTTGAAAAGCTCTATCCACTTAAAATGATCATCCTCCTTTAGAAACAGTTGTTCATTTCCTATAGCCCGATTGAATACATGATAAATGCAGCCTGGCGCTAAGGGTTGGATGTTTGATGACATTATTAAATATATTAAAATATTTAATACAAAAGCCTTATACCTGATTTGACCTGTCAGGTGCACTTTAACTTTCGAAATGTTCAACACTCAACGGTACACCTTACAGGTCAGGTTTTACCCCCGCCAAAATAGCTCAATACTTAGTAAAAACCCCTATCTGACCCTTGGCGATACAATATTATATTTGCCAAAACTGTTATAGTACGGGTAAAATATCCTGCATGAAAAATATTGTACGTTCACTTTCAGCCTGCCTCTTGATAATGACAGCCGGCGTTCAAACAACTACCGCCGGAACCATTGTGATAAAAACCATTGGCCATTTACAAAAAGCCATCAGTGAAGCCAAACCCGGCGATACGCTGCTGGTGCAAAATGGATTGTATGCCACCGGAAATCCTGTTACCATTAACCGGGAAGGAACGAAGGAGCAACCCATTGTAATTATGGCCCAAACTGCCGGACAGGCAGAGATCACCGGCGCGGGTGGATTCGCTATTATGAGTCCGGCCAAATACATTGAGATCAGTGGATTCAAATTTACGCACGCCGCCAGCACGGCCCGTACGGGTACTGGTACCAGCTTTTGCCGCTGGACGCATAACATTTTCGAGACTGAAGGAGAAGGGGAGTATCTAACCATTGCCGGCAGCGATCACCAGGTAGATTACAATACTTTCCATAATAAGAGTTCGATGGGCCGTTTTCTGGCCATCCGTGGTGAAGGCAGTCAGATAGCCGAGCGTTTGTGGATCCACCACAATTATTTTTACAATTTCACCAGTCAGGGTGGAAAGAATGGCGCTGAGGCCTTTCAGTTTGGACTGAGCGGATTCAGCATGTCGAAAAGCAACAGCATTGTAGAGTACAACCTGTTTGAAGAATGCGAAGGTGAGAATGAACTGATCTCGATAAAAGCATCAGGCGTTACGCTGCGTTATAATACCATTCGCAATTGTAAGGCGCAATTCACCTTACGGCATGGTAACTTCTGCCAGGTGTATGGCAACTATTTTCACAACACACCCGGACTGCGCATCTTTGGTGATGACCACATCATCTATAGTAATTACTTCGAGGTCTGTGCTAAAGGAATAGAGATCGGCAATGGTGATGGTGAAGTAGCTGAAGGCGCGGCCCTCACTTGTCACGATCGGCCCGACCGTGTGCTGATTGCGTTCAATACTATCATTAGTTGCAAGAGCGGCAGCATTTCCATGAGTGCCCGTGAGAAAGGATTAGGTGCTACTGCGATTACTGTTGCCCGCAACATCATCCGTGGCGGTGGTCCTGCTGCAACAATCACCGGACCATATGTAAATCCGGTTTGGGAAGGAAATATTGTTTTCAATGCTGAAAGTAAAGGTGATATGCCGGATGGTACATTCTCTACCATCGATCCTAAGTTAGGCCGTAGTACTTATCCAACGATCCATTTGCTGCCTGGCAGTCCGGCCATCGATGCCGTGCTTGCGCCTAAGGGCAAGAAAGCGGTAAATCCCTATGCTGCCATCGCCACTGACATGGACGGACAGCCGAGAACGGCACCACTCGATGCAGGCGCTGATGAAGTAAGTACCACTCCTGCGACAGCGAGGATCCTTGATCCTAAGGATGTGGGTGTGGATGCGAAATAAGAAAAGCTGATAATTAAGATAACAGGGCCCCGACGGTATCGTCGGGGCTTTTTTTATGGGTGGAAGAGACGGCGCTCGCCAATTTTGTTGTATAAAATTGCTTAACAGAAATGCGGGGAATTTTGGTATCAGAGAAATATGCTTTTTGACTACGGTTATTCATAATTGTTGATAATAATAAATACTAGTATCATTAGAATCTTTCGAGTGATATTGTACGTATTTTTAACATGTGATGTGCTTGTCAATGTCTTGATAAGGTAAAAACTATCACAACCGTAACTATGGATAGTAAGAAGCGCAATTCCACCCGTATAAAAATGAAAAACGAACCGTATAAAACGCCCATTTATAGCGGGTTTCAGGGGATGGAAAAACAAAAACCCTTCCGTTTAAAGAAGGGTTCAAACCAAAAACCACCTGTGTATAAACTGCTGTTGTTAATTGGGATAATATTCTCTTATCTCTACAGAAATACGTGACCAGTCGTCAGTATTATTTCGTGATTCATCTTTAACTACCATCGTAACAGTATCAGGGCCGCTTCTATACAGCTTAACATATGCCGCATGTCCGGTTTCATCTGATGCCTCGCTTTTCAAAAATGTGTAACCGCTTGCAAAGGCGCCGGCAAGCGTTGCGGTGTAAACACCCGTAGCCACACGCGCCCATTCCATACCGTCAAAGCCGTTACGCATAGCAAATCCGTCTGGCCTACCAGTTCCATGCTGTGACAATATTGCCATGTATCGCCGGTAGCTTGGGTTAATTGACTCGTATGAAACATTTAACATGCCCAATACATCAACATACAAGTTCTCTCCTAACAAAAGCTTATATAATGCGCCATTTTCATCACTCAGCACAAGACCATCTCCCCCACCGGCCAAACTGTTTATTCTTACATCTCCATCAGCAACATTTAAACTGTAGGGATTGGTGGTTTCATTACCTAACATTAAATTGCCCTGGCCATTTAACCACATACGCTGGCCCAATATTCCATTGCTATCTGTAGTGTTGAATACAAAACCACTGCTTAAATAAGCAGGTGCTGTCGTTTCTACCAACCCATGCAAACTCATTGCATTTGCAATGGTGCTGTTATCGCCGGCTACGCCTGAAAAGATAAAACTTCCAATAGAGTCTCCTGGCTGCAGGCCCTGCAATGTATTGAAGCTGCCGCCTGCATTTTTAAATAGATCAAACCCGGCATACCCGGCATTATAGTTCGCCTGCTGAATGGAAAGCCCGTGCTGCCCTTCATTTTGGGTAATATTCATTTGTGCTCCAAATCCTCCTGCTAACGTTTTTCTGTAACCTGACAAGGCACCAATAGTACCTGTTCCGTGCAACCAAAAACTCGCTGGTTGTGGAGCGTTAAATTGGTTTTGAATGGGGTTACCCGCCTTTAACTTTGCAAAGTCAGCAATTGCCTTTGCAGTAGCGAGTAGATTATCGCTTGCACTATCCGGTCCATTTAAGTTGGTTGAAATTCTATCAATCCATCTGTCTTTCAAATAAAGACGTTCGGTAAAAACACCCTGCCTTGCCCGAATTTCAGTTGTGAGCTGCTGACCCGATGCATAGATTGAAATAAAAGTAAATAATATTAAAACTAACCGTTTCATATTAAATTCGTTTTGTGGTTGGTTTAAAAGTCAAGGTTGTTGATTATTTGAATGGAGAGGTTTGTAAATCCATCCATATTCGCCAGGCTATTGTCCTTAACTACTAACATGAAATAGTCAGGATCTTCTTCAGACACGTAACGATGAAAAAGCAGTTGTGCACTGAATACATTGCCTGCTTCATCAGACGCCTCTGCATACAAAAAACGGGGCCCGCCAAAATTCCCGGCAACTAGTTTTCCAAAATACACACCGGGTGCGCTGCGTGTCCAGTTAATTTGAACCTGGTGGGTATTTTGTAGTACATGCGCCACCGGATCATTCTGACCTGTTTGCGATAACAACGCTGTATATACTCTTGGATTTTCCGGAGGCCCAACCTCGGCATTGATCCGGCCGCTGTCGTCTGCCCACAGGGTTCCGCCATTCGGCAATGGCGTTAACACCCCGTCGTTATTGGCACTCACCAGGTTGCCATAATACGATGGCACTGCCAAACTATTGATCCTGACATCGCCGGCCGCCACATTCAACCGGTATGGGTTCGTTGTTCCATTCCCCAACAGCAAATTCCCATTTGCGTTTAGCCACATGCGTTGTCCATAGTTACCAGCTGTATCGGTAGTATTAAAGACAAAACCGCTGCTTAAATAGGTAGGTGCAATCTTTTCAACCAGGCCGTGAATGTCCATTACATTATTAACAGCCGATAAATCGCCTGTATGTGCCGAAAAAGACAAACTGCCAAGTGTATCTCCTGGTTGCAAGGCATTTAATGTATTGATATCGGAGCTGTTGTTTTTAAAAAATACCACACTCGCTGGTGCCTGATCGTTGGATGACCGTTGTACCGAAGCCCCTTGTTCTCTGTCACCATAGGTAACGTTTACCTGGGCCGGCATCCCTGCAGAAAGAAGGGGCAGGTATTCGGGCACTGAACCCGTTACTGCTCTTCCCTGTATCCATACACTGGCGGGCTGTGGCGCTAAAAACTGATTTTTAATATACCCGCTTGTTCTGGGTCTTAAAAAATCGGCAATAGCTTTACCCGTAGCCAGCACATTGTCATTAGCGCTGTCTGGGGTATTCAGGTCGGTTGAAATGCGATCGATCCATTGGCCATTTATATTTAACCGCTCGGTAAACACGCCTCTTTTTGCCTGTACCTGAAGCGTTGAGATCTGGCCTTTTCCATACAATGATATAAAGCCAAATGCTATTATTAATAATCGTTTCATAACAAAATTGCTTTTGAATAATTACCCTGATATGTAGATCCGGATATCAATTGTAATATCCTTCCAATCATCTGTATCATTGAAGTTGCCGTCTTTAACTACCAGTTTTAAAGTATGTGCATCGGGTGCATATAACCGCGTAGCGCCCACATTGACCGACGAGGGACCTGTGCTTGAGTGCAGCCAGGTAAATGGCGTAATAAATGGATCACCATCTGGAACGGTACCTGTATAATGCCCCACTGAATCGCGCGTCCATATAATATCCATTTGACCTTTAAACGCATATGCAGTCACTTCCTGGTTATAAATGCGAAGGGAAGCCGTATATTGTTGAAGATTATAGTCCGGATCATCTTCCTCTGCTCCATTTACATACAGATAGCCATCATAGATCGCTAAACCGTACCCCATGTATATTTTTTTGAGCACCCCATTGCTGTCTGCCATCACCAATACATCGCCATTCTCAGAAAGGCCGTTCACCCGTACATCGCCACTGGCTACATTGAGCCTGTAATTATTTGCGATGTTATCAGGATTACCGCCTATCAGCAAATTGCCCTGCGCATTTAAATAGGTTTGCCTGGCAACGCCATTGTTATCTGTTGTACTGAAGACAAACCCGCTGCTCATATAGGAAGGCGCTGCTTTTTCTATACGGCCCGTTATGCTCATGGGGCTTCTAACTGTACTATTATCACCTGCAATGCCGGAGAAGCTTATTTGCCCAACCGGATCGCCCAGGCTTAACGGACGCAGATCACTGCCAAAAGCAGCCAACTGATTATTTTTATACAGTACAATATCTGCAGGGCCCTGATCGGCCGATGACCGCTGGATACTTAGACCATATTGCCCGCCGCCATGGGTAACATTAAATAAAGCCGGCCAACCAGAAGCCCCTGTGTTTTTATAACTGTTGTGTGAACCAACAACAGCTGAACCGGCAATCCAGAAATTGGCAGGTTGCGCCACTGATGACTGGTTTTGTAAAAAGGCGCCTGCGATCAAAGGCCCTATAGCGCTTCCTGTAGGCAGTAAATTATCACTGGTGTCACCAGTATTCAGGCTGGTTGAGATACGAGTGATCCAATTGTCTTTCAAATACAGACGATCAAAAACACCTCTTTTTGCCTGTACCTGACTGGGCACTTGTTGCCCCGATGCGCGAATACAAATAAATGCAAAGGCAAAAACAAGAATTCGTTTCATATGCTATAATTACCGTTTATAAATTAATAACTGGGTAGGGGCTGAAACTCCACTTATGTAAATCGGCTTATCAGTCATCGCATACACGGCGCAGTCAAGTATGAATGTTTCATTGGCCTGAATAAGCGTTTCCAGCATTACATCCTCACCGCCGGCGGATGTTCCTATTTTAATAGTAACATCCGCTGAAGGAATGATAATAACAGATTGTAGTCTGCTGTTTGCTTTTAATGTGTATACCAAATCGGCCGAGGCATTGATCAGTTCAGGAAGGAACACTGCCAGCAAAGCGGTTATTGCCCCCTGTGAAGGCAGCGTATTTAATATATTCTCCAGGCCGCTCACTGACGAGATAGGTAATTGCTCATCTTTATGCCAATAGCTATCCATCCAGTCGTAAAACTGTTGCTGTAATGGTTTAAAGCCCCGTTTAAACCAACTCTTCAGGGTATTGATATTTTGTATAGCCATGTGTTAATAAGAAATTAAAGCGTATTCGAATTGAAGTTTTTGGACGCCGCCTCCGTTATCCTGACATAATACTTTGAAAGCAGCGGGTTCTCTGTCTTTCACTGCCCAGGTAACGTTGTTATCCGCAACCCAGTTATTCCAGTCGTTCTGACTGTTCATAGTACCTGCTACAATATATCTGTCGGTACCGACCGATGGGAAAAATACCCACCTCCATTCCTGGCCGTTATCCGTAGCAGGGTCTCCAATCCAGCTTATGCCTGCATATAGTATAGAATAGGGTGGCCTGTTATCAATATCGGTCCAGTTATGACGATGTGGCGAAGGATTGAATGACCCAGGTTTGTCAGTTATCTGATTCCAGGAATGCGTGTGTGTATTAAAGGCTGCCTGTAAATTATTATGCGCCGTTATCAGACCTTTGAGTCCCTGACTGATAGAAGTCAACGTATCTACTCTAATGAAATCAGTGAACAGATAACCGCCGGTATTGCCAAATTTTGCCCGTTTGGTATAATATACCGATTGAATGGACCCATCATTAAAGATTTCGGTATCAGCGATGTCTTCCACTATTATCCGGTCTGCTTTTAAACCGGGAACAAAAGGCATCAGTTCACCGTCAATGATCACCCATCCATCGCTATAAGAAACACCTAAGTCAACTACACCGGTCACGATCACCTTGCTGCCGAATGCCATAGCTATGGCACTTATAGTTTCCCGGTAAGATGCCTGAAGAAAGTCGAGTGTGTCCTGGTAAGTAGCCAATCCTTCCAGCTTTGAAAAATCAATTCGTTTATACATATTTACACAATTGAAATTTTATATACTTTGTCGGGCAGAATATAATTGTCTATTACTGCCATCATCTCATTCATATTAAAAGCAACGGTTGCCGGCACCTGTACAATAAAATCGTATTGGAAAGCGCTGGCTTCCCCTTTCAGATAGAGGATTGTCTTAGGTTGCGCAGCCTCCCCTTTAGTAAACAGATGAACCGGTTTATTTTCTATCTTTTTATATAAGAACAAAGGTTCTTTTCTTTTGGGTTGTACTATTTTTATCAGCCGGTTACCACTGTCGTATTTATCATTAAGGGCCATTTCAATATAACATACCTGGGGCGTGATCTTCAGCTTGTACAGGTTATTGCGCCGGTTGATCAAAAACAGGTTGTAGATAAACACCACCGGGCTTATCAGTGCGTTTAATAAGGCCATTGTTTTTGGTTTGCGCAATACCTGGGGCACCAGCCAGGTGGTGAGCTTTTTGTACTTTATATCGAAAATGCTTTCGTTCATTGTTCTACTTATTTTGTCTGGCTATGCGCTATGTATTCTATATTTTTTAAGGAATCCTCATCTATGCGCAGGTATCCGCTATCGGGTACATACTCCACATCTACACTGGTAGGGGGAAACTGGGCATAGCTGGTTTGACAGGTGAGCACATGAGGTATTTCAACCCCTTCTATCGCCTGTAATGCATCAACCAACTGAGCTAACACGAAAAGGCCATTGAACGGAAGGTTTTGCAGGTAAGTCCTGATTGCATTGGGAACAGGAATGTTGTCTGTACCATCGAGCCTGCTGCCATTGGCACCAAGGATAAGCGGATTGTAATAGATCCTCAATTTTAATTGAAGCAGATCTGCTACACCGCTATCAACTTCTATATCCAAACCTGCATCAGCTATCCTGTTGAAATATTCACGCAATGCATCCAGCTGGTCCGTGTCAAGCGGCGCCAGATCGGCGCCATTTGCTCTGGCGACTTTTACCCGTAGGTAGATCCGCCCGTTCGCCCTTTTCTGTTTAACCACCGCGGCAAATTTTACCACCTTTGCATTTTCTATTTCATCTTCCGGTATACCGGTATTATCATAGTAATCATTCTCCGGCACCAGGTTGTCGCCAAACTGAAAGGCTTTTGCTTTCTCCGCATACCAGCGTAATGAATGCGGTTTCTTTGTGGCGATCAATTCATTTACTTCTGCCTTGTGTGCATCCTGTAACTGTTCAATGGTCCATTGGCACACGGCTACGATATAGGTGATCAGCCTTAACAAATTGGCTTTACTCCAGGTAGCCGGATTAATGGTAATGTTAATAGCAGCCATTTCAGTAACCAGGGTACTGGTAATGTCGGCCTGTATCTCAGTTATTTTGCGTGCCATTATTTGTATACTGTTTTTGTAATAAAGTTTGTATTGGCTCTTGTTTTTGTTTATCGGCGCCTGTATTTGGATCGAGGCATTGAATAATGAAATCGATGCCTGCGCCTGCCACCAGGAACCAGAATGCTGCTTTGAGATCGTTTTGAAAATAAGCTGCGCCACTAACGGTTGCCACCATGCCCCGCAGGGCAAGGGAGATTTTTAATAACTTTTTAGGTGTTGGTTTGAAATAATTTTTCAGCATACTTATTTTATTTAAGAAACTACAAAGTCGTTTTCAAGGGCCCAGAATTCGATACCTTCTCCAATTGAATCGGGTGAAGCGGCAATAAATGTGTCGCCACTGGCGGGTTTATTGGCGCTGTTGCCAAACAATCGAACGATGTCCCTTTTGTCAGAGTCAAAGTCGGGCACCATCAATTCTACACCTGCCTGCAGGTCGTCGGTGATAGCGCGGTCGTTCAGCAGGGCCAGTTCAATTGCCCGTTCCATGTCGCCCAGCTCCTGCAAAGCAATGTCGAGCCAGGTTTGCCCATATGATACAGTTACCTTATTCATTGTATGGAGCGTCTATAGACAGTTTGTTATTTTCAAAAACAATTTGGTTTATCTCCATGCCGTCCATGGTGAATTGCATCCGCACTTCGCGCAGTAATTCTTCGGGTTGTTCTGCTTCAATGTATTTGAAGGCACCAACACCGGCATCAGGGTTTTCTTTTAAACTGCCTTTGTCAAAAAGCAGTAGCAAAGCCTGATGTTGTTCATCGCTGTTGCCGATCTTTACATTACCTGCCGCATCGAGCAACAGATCATTACTGGCCGGGTCTAATAATATATCAATCATAAAATGGTTCCTGTTGTGCTTACTCCTGTTACAGGCCCTTGTGGTGATAATAAACCTGTTCCAGGAACGGTTACGGTTGCGTTGCTTTTTAAGTGATTGATGATCTCTTCTGCTACGCCTTTCCAGAACTCCTGCCTCGCCTGATCGATATTATCGATATCCTTGTCGTTGTAAGCGCCTGCTTTGTTATACAAGGCGGCTCCCAGTACATCTTTGTTTAAAGCCATTACCGGAGTATGTTTTGAATTTTAGTTAATGCCTGTTGTAATTTCGCGTAGTCAGGGTTTGTTCCCTGTATTACCACTACTTTCATTACAGCCTGGATAATTAATTCAAGTGCCTGGCGCAGCGTATCGTTTTGTTTTTTTATCTGCAAACCGGCTGCATCCTGTTCAATGATCGCTTCACCGATCATTAACCGCCATTTATCTGCCTGGCTGCAGGCCACCACCATCCATTCGTCGGTGTTCTCAAGGCGTACTGCCAGGCACCAGCTGCCAACCTTTGGGAAAATGGTAATACTTTCTTTACCATCTAACACCGGCCGTAAACGAACATCATAATAGTCCAGTGCGGTTTCCTCGTCGGACAAAACACAGGTTGCTTCGCCTTCATCTACACTTTTTACAGTGGCCAACATGGTTGGCGAAGGACCAACCCGGGCTGCCCGTTCATCGAGCAATTGCCGTATTTGTTCTTCTCTTCCCATGTTATAAGCTTGCTTCTATTTTAATTTTTTGTCTGCCACCACCTGAGCCAAACTCCCCTTCCACACCTTCGACAAAATATTTTCCGGAGCGGGCCGGGTATTTAGGATCCTCAATTTGCACAGCCATGGCTGGTTCGGCAAACGGAACAAGAAATGCAGTAAGCGATCCTTCATAGCCCCGGTTCAACTGTTGTTGTTTCTGGTCGTCCTGCAGTTTTTTCATAGTACCACTATCGACCCGTACATTCATTTTTATCTGCTTACCACCGTTGCCTTTGCTTTTGGGATCGGCATATTGTGTTTTGCCGTCTTTTTGTTTTGCGCTTAAGGATACGGTCGCCTCCGTCGATTCCCTTTTAGGATTGAACTTGAGGTCATTGTCGTCTACCACGTTCCAGCCAAGCTGCAGTTTGATGGTTTTTCCCAGGTGGGTATATTTAAACCCGACATACAATTCATCGAAAATGAAGTAAGTGGTCATCAGCAGTTGCTCTTTAAACCAGTCGATCACCTGAATGCCTGTCTTGCCAGAAAAATTTAGCGGGCTTTCGATGGTTACATCGGGAATGGCCTTGCTTAATTTTATTTGTGTGCCGGCTATCAGGTCGTTCAGCACTGTTTTCATTCGCGTGCCTGCTTTATAGCTCTTATTGAACGTTTGAATTTTCCGCAGCTGGTAACTGTATCCCTCGCACTCGATCTCGAGCGGCGTATTGGGCTTGATCTGCCTGATGAACCCTTTAAACCGCAGTTCGTTTTTGCCGTCGTAACCGCAGGCGATTGTTATTTGCAAACCCTCTTTGAACTGAAGACCGGTTTCAACTCGTTCATATTTGTCGCCTGTTGTCTTGAGCATGGCCACAGCCGGCAGTTTAATGGTAGCCGTATCACTATAATCAGTGACACTTCTCTTCCATGTTATGGCATTTGGTTTAATGATATTCTTTATGCCTTCTACGTTTACAGTGGATGTCATTTGAAACATTATGCTACCTCCAGTGTGAATATGCTATCACTTTCTAATTGAATGTCAAATGGCCTGATATGTTTACGGCCGCCTTCCACTTCCGGCAGATCGAAACTTTCGATCACTACCCGCTTTTCCCCGCCCAAAAACACGTCGGTCAATGCATTGTTGAGCACGAAGGCCGATTGCAATTCGAATAACTCCCTGAATGCCTTCAGATCTGCTTCAGGCCATGTCCGATTCTTATCATCGATAAAAAAACCCTTCAGGCTTATTGAATAGTCATCGGTGCTGTACAATTCCTTTACCGTACCACTGCGTTCAGCCATAGCTGTTTTTACAATGGTTTTTTTACCGGATATCTTAATGACCGAGTAAGGAAGGAAGAACTGCTGTTTTTCGAATGTATTTGGCAATGCTGTAAACTTTGTAGGCAACCATATTTCCTTGTTCAAATAGTTGGTCGTTAACGCCGAGCCTGAAGCATGCGTAAACTTATTGGTGTTACCCGATCCATTTACCCGGAAAGGCCTTATACCGAATGTTGACTCGTATAACTGATCGAGGTCGTATATTAATGTGCTCATTGTATAACTGCGCCTTTGTTTAGAATTCGTAAAAACATTTCCTGCAACTTTAATTCGAGGTCGTAAAGACCTTCTTTGGCATTTGTTACATGCAATTCTATTTTCTCGGTAAACTTCACGCCGTTGATGTTGACCACCCGCGGGCCGCCGCTGGTTATTTCACCCGCAGTTTTACTGGCTGATTTTTCTACACCCGTTTTACTTTTTACTGCCGGGTTTGCAATATTTCCTGCCGCCCATAAACTGGTGTCTTTATCAGCAAAAGCTGGTTGGTAAGCATCAACCGTAGCGTTCATTTCCATTGGTTGACCAGGAATCGGGGCGGCGTCCTCCTTGTTACCGATCTTGTCCATCCCAATAAAATCCATGAACCGGTTTATGCCATCCGCGATTTTGGTAATAAACCAGTTGATGGCGTCAAAAATTGGTTGCAGGAACTTCACGATCTTGCCAGCGATATAATACACGCCTATCAGGATGGCACCTACAAATCTTATTATAGGGCCAAGCACGGCACTTACGAGTTTTGCGATAGCCCCCAATGTGGGAGCGAGCGCTTTCATCAGAATGCCTACAAATTCACCAGCTACCTCTAACAGCGGTTGTATTATTTCAAACAGGGCAGCGAACAGCGGTTTCAGATTAGCAAGAACGGGTGTCAGTGCGGCCAGAATAACGCCCACCATGTTCATTACATCGGATAATATGGCGTCCAGTGGTATAGAATTCAGGATATCAATTACCGGTTGGATAAAATTCATGATCTGGGGCAGCAGTGTATTGACGAGCTTTATACCAAAATCGAAGAGTTTGTTCAGGACGGGTAGAAAGGCCGTTCCCAAAGTGCCCAGACCGCCTTCCATGGCATCTGTGAAGTTGCCCAGCTTTGCCGTTGCTGTTTCATTTTGCATTTCCATGGCGCCAGCAAAGGCACCGCCCTCCATACCGGCATTGTGCAAAGCAGTATGCAACTGATCGTAAGACAACGTCATATTTTGGACTTCTTCAGCACTTTTTCCCAGTGCAGCATAAACATCAACCCCGCCATCGGCGAACTTTTGAAGGTCCTTGCCGGCAATACTGCCAGCGCTTTTAACCTCCGCCATTAATTCAGCCATCTTTGTCAACTCTTCATTGCCACCTCCTGAAAAGGAAACAGCCCTGCCCAGAGATAACACATCTTCGCGGGCAGCTTCTGCACTGGAGCCTGCATGGATCAGGGCTGCGTTGGCGTTATACATGCTCTCGAGATCGAAAGGGGTTGATTGAGCATCTCCTTTTATATTACTATAGGCCTGCGCTGCATTAACTTTACCACCCAGGGCCGGGGACAATGAAGCAATTCGCTTTTCCTGGTCCATACCTTTTACAAGGATCTCTTTGCCAGCACTAATCAACTTATCGGCTTTGAACAGTCCTTTAATGGAGGACACTAAGAGGTTATCTCCGCCGCCCTTTTCCTTTCCTTCCCCATTACCTGGATGTTTTTCTGCTTGTTTGTTTAATTTATTCAGCTGTTTGGTATACTTTTCAATATCATTTCGCCGGGTACTGTTTTTAATTTTTTCTTCAGTTTCCTTGATCGACTTGGTGATATCATTATAGCTGTGGGCTAATTTATTGTTTTGTACAGCCAGTTCTTTAGCATGTTTCTTTATAGGGCCAAAGGATTGTTGATCAAAGACATCAAGACTTATTTTCTTTATTGTCTTTATTTTTTTATTAATTGTCTCCAATGTCTTCCAGTTTGCCAATAATTCTGCAATACTATTTGCCACGCTATAATCCGTTTAAAAGTTTACCATACCGCTTTCAGCTTCCATTTTGCGAAGGCGGTTAATATGTGCCAGTTTCATTGCCAGGGCGTCGTCAGACAATTGCGATGCATCACGCCCTGTATAGTATTCCACTATAGTTTCAAGAAAGCCAAATACATCGTATTCGGCTTTCGCTGCTGCATCGCTTACCTTTTTAGTAGAGCCGCTTTTTTACCTTCCAGAATTGCGTTGAACTTCATGGCTGCAGGAATGAAATAATCGTCGTCATCCAATATGGAGTTGTCGCCGGCGATAAAACATTCGCGCATACATTGTTCCAGGAATGCGTACAGGCCTTCGTCGGAAATTTTAGTTGAAGCGTACGAAAGAATGTGGCGGTTGATCGGCTTCATCAAAGCAATTACTTCAATGTTTTCATCGCTTTCATCCATTACCGGTAAATACCACAATCCTTTGTATTGATTGCCCCATTTTATTACCTGTTCTTCACCAAAGCGCTCATACGCCAGTTCCTGGCATTGTTGGCGCAATTTGGTTTCCTGTTCTTTTCGTTCGCGCTCTCTTATTTCCTTAATTGATCCTTTGTTGGTGTTGTCTGTTTGTATCATTGTGATGGGATTATGCAATTTTCTAGTTACTGTATTCAATGTTCATGGCCAGGAACGGTAGCGTTACTTCGGTCATTTTTGCGTTTTGCTCCATGGTCAGGGTCAATTCGTTGAATGCAACGCCTGATACAGTAATGGTGCGAGTAGGATCGGTATCCCGTTTTTTATAATCGCACGTAATTACGATCAGGTCATGCGGTACCTCCAGAATGTCGGTATAGTTGGCACTGGCCGCCGCATCGTTCAACATATCTACCTCAAACTTCAACAGCTTCAGGTTGCCTTCAAATTTTTGCTGACCGCTTTGGATGTCAATCGGCAGGTCACCGGCTGCATAGAGATGCTCTTTTTCAACCGTTTTCTTAAATTCAAAACCACGCAGGCCTACGATGGTGCGGCCTAACAGGGTTACAGATACATGCGCCCAGGCGCATTCTTTTGTGCTAAATGTTGGCATAAATTATTTTTTAGATGGCCGGGGCAACAAGACCCAGGTCAACATCAATGAATGAAGTATATCCGAACGGACGAATACGAAGTTGTACACTTAATTTACCGGTGCTGATCACATTTTGTGCAGGATTGATATATACTTCCACGCCACTGATTTGATCGGCCATGGCCACATTGATCTGTTGCGTGATCTTTGCTTTAAGATGTGACAGTATACCTACCGCGATCTTACCATCTGCATCAACTGCTACTTCGCTTTCCAGGTCTTCTACATATACAGCAGCGGCAATTACAGCGGCTTTATCCACCACACGGCCATATGCCAGCAGGCGATAATCATCTGAGCTGCTCATGCGGTCGATCCCAAAATAGAAACCTGCCTTTTGTGGATGTTGCATAAAGCTGATAAAACCAGCATCGTGCAATTCAGCCAAACCTGTAACATCTTTGATCAGTTTGTCGCCAATATAGGCTGTGGTAATAGAAAGCGGGCCATTGGCTACTTTACCCAATTTGATATGAGCACCATACTTTACCGCTCTACCCAAAGCCAAACCTACTGATGCAGATCCGTCGGGGCGGGTACCACCGACTACTACGCCGGCATAACCATTGCTGCTTGTCTTAGGTTGCAGCGTGTTGCTGGCACTGGCATTCACTACACGTCCTTCAATCAAAATGCGAATGGGAACCAGTTCAGCCAATCGGGCTTCAGCAAAAGCTTTTGCCTTGGTGATAGCTGCACCTACCTGTGTATCGATAAAATCAGTACCGCCATTATAGCCGGCTGCGGGTTTATGAAATACGCCCAGCAATCTTACTTTACCCTGCGCATCGGCGATCAATTTCTTGGCACCGGCTTCATTGGTATTGTCGAGCATTTGGTCCATGGTCATGGTGTTTGGCACCAGCATGATGTGTAATTCCTGGTTGCCAGACAACTCACCGTAAAACTCTTTTAAATGACGGTATAAGTCTGGTTCGGCAGCTTCGGTAAAACCCTTGCCTTCGGCATCTTCAAGGCTGTACACCGTTGTGGGCACTCCCAGCAAACCGGCCGTAGAGCCGGTTCCGCAGAGTGCTGCAATCCCATCTACAGCATCTACGTCCTGTAACAGGTTGCCATTGCTGTAGAGAATACTTACTTTGGGTAATGACATAATGAGAATTTGAAAATTTTAAATTTTTGAAGTGTCATGATCGTCCATGATCTGTTTTATTGAATGAACCCTTTTATAGATGTCAGCCTCCTGGTACGGCGGCAAACCTCATAGCCTTCCCGGCTTCCTTCATCATTGGTATTGCCTTCAATAGTATCTACATAGGAACCATGGATCTTTTCTACCAGGCCGGTATGACCGGTACCTTTTCCATAATCCATAATGAATACGGCGCCAGGCTGAATGATGGCAGGGTCTTTAAGTACTTTATCGAGTATGATCTTTCTCACTGGTTGCTGCTCATTCCATTGATGGAGTACACCACCGGTCTTTATCAAAAAATTGGCAACTCCCGATTCCTGTGCCGCCTGGCTATAACACCAGTATACAAACGCCATACACCAGGGAAAGCCGGGCGTAAGCCCTACGCTCTTCAGGTATTTATCAACCTCCGGCCCTGAATTACTGGAGCCTTTTTCGTGCACTCCTATCTGGGTAGTGGCTATATCAAGTGCCCTTGCAGAAAGTATCATATAAAGAATTGTATAATTGCTTTTGCACCTTCGATCACCAATCGCCAGTTCTTAATGCAAAAGGCGGTTATAAATAACAGACTTAAGGCCAGCGCTATTTTAGCCCACCAGGGCGTCCGGTACTGGATCACTTCCTGCGGTACCGGAACACGCACAATGGTGTTGGTTTTTCGTTCGAGTTCTTTTTCCAATAAGGATATGCGTACTAATAAACTGTCTTGTTTGCAGTCGATGCTTAGCTCCCCGTTGTTCAAACTGGCTATCAGCATCGATCTTCCGCCCTTCGCCTGAGCCTGCCATTTTGCTTCCGGGCAGGGTACCGTGGCAATTAGTTGAACCGTATCGCCAGGCAGGGTGATCATAGTATCCCGGTAATAGTATTTGATAACGGTACTGTCCTTAACCTGGTCTACAACCGGCTTACTGGTTCTGCAGCTAAACAGCAATGTCATCATGATGATAACATACACTGCCAAAATGGTTATGAATATTGCATTAGCCTTTTTCACCGGTCAATGTATTTATTTGTTGTAATAGTCGCTGGTTCTCCTGCTTTAACTGCCTGTTCTCTTCGCGCAATACTTTAACCTCTACACGCAGTAATTCTATTTCATCATGTAATGCTTCATATTTCAGTTGCATTTCTTCACCCAACTCCCGCCATACCTTTACAGCTCTTTCAACTGCATCTAATTCGCTTACATAGGTTTCGGCTTTGTTTTTGTTACGGGCGGCATACCAGGTTACTGTTGCTGTTGCTACACCGGTAAGCGCACTTACGATCATTTCATTTATCTGCATAGTTTGTTTTCAAAATATCCGGGTGCAGCCTTACGGGGCTGACCGGTTACTTGTGTTTTCACTGTTGTTGCCGGTATTTGTAGAAATGTTCCGTGCCGTTGACAATACAAATCTGCAACGAATAACAAGGCTTTCAAAATGAGGGATCTATGACATTGCATCGGTTTCGGTTATATACGCAGGTAACTGCGGTATCATACTTTTTGCGTTTTTAAACTGCCCCCTGAATAAGCGATTTTTGAGGTATAATAAGCACGCAACTATGTATCAATCGTATTACTCATTGCTTTTACTCGCATTAAAAACCCGCATACAACAAGCGGTCCCTGAAATATTGCTGGTTGAACAGGATTGGCGTCAGATCGACAATACCGATTCAACACCAGCCATTTCCTGGCCCTGCATATTAATTGATTTTACGCCCTCTTATTTTGGTGATGAAAGTGAAATGGGACAATGGGGAGATGTTACCATTCAACTGCGCCTGGCGTTTCCTCCTGTTACGGCTCCGGACACAGTTAGTGATAAGGCTATTGCTGGTTATGAAATTGAAGCAAAGCTTTATAAAGCCCTGCAGGGCTGGCAACCAACCGACCAGGCTGCAAATGCCATCGGACAACCATTGTCGCGTTTACAGGTAATTACAGAAGACCGGAAGGATGCCATCAGGGTGAGAACGGTATATTTTACAACTACAATTGAAGATACAAGTGCTTCACCTGTTTATACCAATGGATCGCCCAGCGTGGATCTTGATTACGAATAAGCGGGGGTGTTTTACCACACCAGGTGCGGCCATTTGTCTTTGAAGAATTTAATGGTAGGTTGTTCTTTTTTTAGATTAACCAGGATGTTGTAATTGGCTTCAATGATCTCGGGAACAGTAACAGGACTTAAATAAAATTCTGTAGCCACTTTTTTGATTATGAATTCGTAGCTGAGTTTGCGGTCGAAAAAATTGCCGTAGTAAAAATAGCGGCTTACCAGCGCTTCATTGCGGGCTTTATGTAAATGGGAGCTGCGGCCTTTGCCGGCTTTGGGTGTGGACTCTTTTGACTGGTCGAATATATCTGTATAAAGTGTATTGATACCGCGCATACGTACTACAATAATCGTAATTGAATGGAATATATACAAGCGGTCTTTGTCACAAAACAATAACCTCCAGGCAACAAATTGTTGCATGGAGGTTATTAAAGAGTAATGATGATACTATGTATCGGAAGGCGTGCCTGACTATCAGGCAGCAGCTTTGAATGCAACGATGAGATCGGTCAATACCCGCAGGTCGTAATCGCACTTGTTATACAGTTCAGTTATTGTTTGCTCATTGCTTACACCATTGGCTTTGCAAATGAGCGACACGTCTTTTTTAAATTCCTGTTTTGCTGGTGTGAGGTCCCAGAATATTTTTTTCATTCTGCTATAGAGTTCTGTAAAACCACGCTTATTGCGGTTCACACCTGTTTCAATGCGCTTTTTTAAATAGGGCGTAGCAATAAATACCAGTCCGCATTTGCCATGTAATTTGTTTTCGAGGTCAACAAACATTTCCAGTACTTCATCTTTGAGCTTGTCAACCTCATCAATAATGAATAACGGTTCTTTGTCTTTTTCAAGATTGTGAACCAGGTTGTCGAGCATTTCAGCAATAGTACCACTGCTGTCTTTACCCATGCGGGTAAGCATGTCGCGCAACAACGTACGAATTGGCATGTGCCGGTGGCAGCACACATAATACACAGAAGGCTTTTGTTCGGCAAACGCTTTTACCGTAATGCTTTTCCCCATACTGGCATTTATGATTATTGCATGGATGCCCCGGGGGTGTTGTTGGGCATCGCCGAAATAGGCTGTTAGTTTATTGAATACGCTGGTAGGTGCAACAGTCCATGTCTTAATTGCAGTCTTCTTTTTTGTCTCAGTCATGATGGTTTAATTTTTACCGGTTAAAAATATTCTTGTATAGGTTGAATTCAGTGGCTTCGTCTTCCGTTATTTCCGTTTGGTTGTTCTCTTCCCGGTAATAGGCCTGCTCCGATTCAGCCAGCAGTTCTTTGGGTGCTAACCCGGCAAACAGGATGGCTTTTGAATCTATTTCAAACGTGCGTGCTGCTGAAAGGGATGCTGCCTTTTGCACCTGGGCTTTCTTTTCATTAAGGATTAGGTCCAGTGCTTTTCTGCTTCCATCATACTGATATACCAGGGCCCTTGGTTGCAGATTGGCTTCCCTGGCTATAAAGCGGATCTTTTCATGGTCAGTGATCAGTACCCGGCTCATGTCATATGGATCATAGATCACAGAAACCTTGCTACCAATGAGGTGCTGCATATTTACATAATCGGGCAGATCGTAACTGTATTTTGTTCCGTTGATAACAGGTTCAATGCCCCTGTTGGTGATAGTTATCGACCGTCCCTGTGGTGCATGGGTAAAACCAAACAGGTGCAGGAACTGCAGATCGCTAATGGGGCACTTTTGTTCTTCACTCAATTCGTTCCATCGTTGCTTCCATTGTACTTCCCGGCTGGGCGCTTCCAGATCAGATTTTGTAATGGCCGGCATGTTGCGCATGTAATACAAAAACTTGTTGATCTGCCCGCTGGCATTGTCCCCAATTAACGGACGCCTTTTTGTATTGGCCTTGAGCACTTCTTTATTTACGCCTGTGTGCCTGGCTGTTAAATTGTTACCATTGTAGTTGAGCTCGTTATGCGCAGCCAGTTTTTCGGCCCGCTTTGCATGATCGCTTCCAAACAGTTGTTCTATATAGCCTCTGTGTTTATTACCCACGGCTGGTTTTACAAAACGCGCAATACTGCTGAAAAAGGGGAAAGCATTTTTTTGATTCCAGTGATCGGCTTTTACTTCAAAGGGCAGGTACCACTGATCGCCGCCGGTGAGGCTTCGGATATAATACATAGCATCGAGCCAGGCAACCCGCACCATATCAAATACAGGTGCTTTGGCATGCCGGTAACTGGCGCCCAATACCAATCCAATGCTGCTATCGGCGACTATATAGCCGACATAGCGTTGCAGATCTTTGCCACTTTCGGTCATATCAGGATCAGTAAAATAGTAATTGAAGTTATAATCATCACATTCAACCAACGCGAGGGGATGCATGGTGCGGCCGGGTAACCCTTTTACCTGGCGAACATATTTCTCGTTATAAGCACTCCAGCCTTCCCGACTGGCAATGATCTCATGTTCCCATTCTTTTCTGCGCAAACTCACAATGCGGGCGCCAATTGCTTCCCGGTCATTTTGACGCGCCCAGTTGTTATACAGATAACAGATCATTACATCGTCGTATTGATTGGGATGCTCGAGCAACTTCTTTAGTACATCATCGTCAATTTTCTTGGCCAGTGAATTCCCAAATCGCCAGTCGATCAAACAGGCATATCCTTTCTCCTGATATTCCGTCATTTTATTACGCAAGCGCTGATAGCTGGCAGGCAGATCAATCCCTTCCGATTTAATAAGGCTGCATACATTATTCCAGAACTGATCGAGGTTCACATTCAATTGTTTTTTGATGAGCTTTTTGTTGCGATTGATCTCATTGAGCATATTTAACCAGCTGGCCGCTTTTACATATTTAGTTACATGCTCCGTTGGTAAAAACCGGTTATCACTATATGTATAGGAAAGAAAGAAGGCTTCGGCTTTTTGATCGGAATGCACCATTTTTAAAATGGGCTCTTTCGCCATGAAATCATATGGATTACCGAACAATTCCTTCACCATTTTCTTATACTCTTCTTTCAACGCTTCATATTGAACCAATACGCGGCGGCGATCGTCGGGATCGTTTAGAAAAGTCCAGCATTTGGTACCAGTGCTTTTTGCTTTTCGCAAATACAACTCTACTTTTTCCTGCTCTTTGCCTGTGGCATTGGCAATAGCATTCACCATCTCGGAAAATCCGAGATACAATTTGTTATCAATAAATTTCACCTGTCAACGGTTTACAGATTCAGCAATGGGGTCCTGATGGAAGGATCGATAAGCACATGTGGTAATGGGTGGAGAGAAGATACCAGTCGTTTTAACTTTTATGATTGGAGGTCGATTGGGTTAAAGGGTACAATGCTTTTAGCTGCCTGTAATAATAAGTTGTCGTTTTCTATGATCTGCATGCAGGTGGCAAGAATTTGATCATTTTCCCTGTCACCACGAATCACTTTTCTAACATGATCTGCGGTAACTCCGTGAATACCGGCAACCAGTGTGGCTACATCGCGCCTTCTCAGCACTGTTTCTTTTTTACGTTGCATAATATCAGCCATTTACTTTTGTCTCGTTTTTCGATACAGCAAATATATAACGCTTTGACTGTCGCTATCAAATTATGAGTGGTGTAGTTTGGCTCTTGCTCACTGACAAAAATGTATAATGATGCAAAGTATGTAAAGTGAACAACTTTGAAGATGACACCCATACAACGGTTTCAGCTGATCGTTACCTGTGAATTTCCATGTTGCTTAAGTGGATGTCACTTTTGCATAATACATGGTTTACCTTATTTATTGACATTTCATTAAGTTAAAATGAGCAACATTGATCATTAAACAGGTAACCCAACTATAAGGTAACCTAAAAGGTAACGGGAGGGGTAACCTAACTGTTGACAGTAGGTGGTTATGCGATTGTCAGCAATAAATAACTTCATTTAACCTGTTGTTAGCGCTTACTGAAGCGCTTTAAAATGGTTTAATCAGTAGCGAATAGTAGAAGGGATGCTGCCTGAAAACGTTTCGTTTTTCTTCTCCACATTACCCTTCCGCGGGCAAAACAACGTGCCAGTATGCGCTTCCGGGAGTTATCAGGTAGTTGTATTTTTATGCGTGTCGTTTTACGAGGGTTATGGGTAAGAGAAGACCTGGAACAGATTGCGGAGCAATGGGGTGTATATGTTTTAAATGAAATGAGTCAACGGTTGGAAAGTACTTTGCAATAGCATGTATTATCAAAATAACAATAAATCTCCCGAATTAGTTAAAGTCTCGAAAGCGAGTCTTTTAGCTCTTGTTGCTTTGCAGATAAAAGGGAAGAGCTTGTTTCCGAGAAAAGTTGAGGAAGCAAAAAAGATTCTTGATCATGCCCGCCTTTTAATAAAATAACAATAATAGAAGGGGCTGCACGAACACAGCCCCTTGGTTCATCTTTAAAATCTAAACTATGGCAAAAATTATATCAACTAAAGACTTTTAAGTTATATACAAAGTTCCTGTATAGGTACTATCCGATCTCAACTTCCCATCGGCAGAGATAAATCCCATCCAGGTTTCTACTTTATGCCCCAGGAATTGAAGCACAGGAATGGTAGCGTTGCCAGAGCTCCGATTAATGGCATGTATACTATAGATACACTCATTAAGCGCTTCACAATAGATCACCAGGATGGCTTTGTCATCGCCCTTAGCGTTACCGCCCTGATGTTTACTATTGTCTTCCCAGGTAAAAGTTACGTTCCCTGATTCACTACTTACTTTTTCAGACCATGCATTAAATAATCTTCCCCGGCTTATGAACACCTGGTTATAGTCGATTTTGAAGTCAGGATAGGCACCAGTGATTGCATTTCGGAGAATATGCGACATTACAAAGTTTGATTTCGTCATCTTTTTAGGTTCAGGGAGGCTATAGGCAAGCAGTGGTGAAAGGCAGCGGACAAACTTACCGGCAATAGCAAATTTTTCCTGTTGTGTTAATTGGTTAATAGTTACTGTACGATTTTTACGAACGGGCCTGCTGCGCAGGTAATATTTTCCTTTGTACCTATAACCAACTACGTTGCCTAAAGTGCCGGTAAATGCGAATAAGCCAAATTGAAGTGCCATAAACAGGGTTTGAAAATTTTAATTGATAGTTGTATCTGAATAGTTACGGAATAAAGCAGGGACCGGTATAAACGCTTGTTGCAATCTCAGTTTCATCCTCTGATAAAAAACTTAACCAGCAGTGTACTTCATAACCGGAGAAGGGCGGAGTTTCCATGAACACGCCTTTGTCCTCGCGTCTTATGTCGCCAATATTGTATATGCATTGATTCAATGCTTCACAGTACACCACCAGGATGGCTTTGTCATTTTTTTGTGTCCCTACAAGGTTATGTCTGGCCCAGCAGAATTCTATGCCACCAGGCGCAGCCCTTGATAAGGGAGAAATCGCATTTGGCAGATTACCCTGACTTAATAATAGCTTGCTATAGTCGATCTTAAATTCAAGGTCAGTAAAGGATAGTACGGTCATCAGGTTGTGTGACATAACATAGCTTACATCAGCGATCCTTTTAATATGCCCATGGCTTTCAATGAAAAATGGAATAAAGGTTTGTAACACAAAGGCCAGCCTTTCAAGCATCTCCCGCTGGGCAAAATGGAGGGCTGACAGGTTGCTGCTTGTTATAACCAGGTTTTGGGCAAATGCAACGTGGACATTTTCTTTATTGCATTCAATGATACCTAATGACGGATTGTTACTTATATGTGTCATAAAGAATTTTAAAACGTGTATGAATAAAATTTTAAAAGAAAATTGTTCTAGAAGATCCCGCTGTTTTTTAAAATGCGCCCCCGGGGCCCTCGGGGTAGCATTTTAAGTTGCATAACGGCATTCGAGTTCGTCATTTACATGGCCAATTATGCTACGGTTACTTCACCGAGATAAGTACTGTCGGCGACTAACTTACCATTGGCAGTGATGAAACTTAACCAGGTTTGCACCGCTTTGCCTGAAAAATCCGCTACATCGAATGAAGCGGTACCTGTATCCCGTGTAGCGCCGATCACAAACATGGTCTCATTTAACTCGGGACAATAAGCAACCAGGATTGACTGATCGTTTGCTTTCGCGGTTTTTTGACCTGCGTTGCTTGTCCAGGTAAAGACGACCGCGCCAGCTGCGCCAGGCGCTACGGCAGGTGTTTTTGCCTTTGTAAGTTTGCCTTTGCTAACCTGCACTTTACTGTAATCGATCTTGAAATCAGGATGATCGCCTATGATTGCCTCTTTGAGAATAATTGACTGGGCATAGTTCGTGCCCGTCATTTTTTGGGCATAATCCTTAAAGCCAAGTTCGAAAAGATCGTGCATGCTTTGGCCGAAAGAAGACGCTGTTTTGAACTTCGCCTGTTGAATTTCCTGATTGAGTGTTTTGGCTTTGCCTGTTTTGCGGCCAATGCTGCGCATGTAAGCTATGCCACGCCAACTGCTGCCAATCACTTTTCCTACCTTACCTGAAAAATCATCCAGGATTCCTTTGTTTAATCTAGCCATCTTTGAATGTTTTAATAATTAAAAAATAAAAGACTGTGCATTTAGCAAATGTTCATTACCGGTATTTGTTCATTGCCTTGTGCGATACAAATGTAATGGCAAAGCAAGTTCAAAATAACACTAACGGTTAATCTATAGCCGAAATGTGTTGTTGTTTTCCGTAGTATGCTTGTTTATTCCGCAATAGGAGAAATGAACCGTTTTGTGCCGTTTTGTGACGGATGAAAGCTGATCTTCAATATGTTATTATTGAATGTGCCTGGGTGTTGTGAAAGATAAAGTGAAGAATAAATCGTATGGAGCTGTGGCCGCTTCACAGGGAAGATGCATGAATTTGTTCGGGATTTGTTCGGATTTCTCTAAGGAGAATACCCTGTTTTCTTCGGGAAAAGCAAAAGAAATCCCGAACAAGACCTGGTGCAGATCAAGTACAGACCCGAAGAAATTGTAAGGTGCGAGGCAGCAATTATAGCAAGTATGGGATGAAGTCCTCTATGGGAATATTTTTGAGCTTGCAGAATTCCTGAACAGTAACCAGGTGCTCTTTGGCTTTTCCTAATTTCTTTTTAACCCTTGTCAAATAAGCGCGTGCACCACGTGAAGTCAGGTGGAGAAATCTTTCGAGATCGCTTGGAAATATCACACCACGATGATTTGGTGGGGGCTTCTTTGCCATCTACCATCCAATTTAAAATAGAGTTATTAATGTTTATTTGCTTGTTGTAGGTTTATGTTTCAGGTGTCGACTTACAATAATGCTGCCGTATTATTTTCGTTTTCTGGCATACCGTCTTTTGTGGCGGGGCAGCTTAGCGATCAATTCAAGTGGAGTAGAGAGTCGGAATAGTGATTCTAGTCGTAGTTTTATTATTGTATTCATAGTTACAGATTGATGGGTACAATTTTCACAGTTTTCCTAATGTTTTATTCCAACCAGCAGGTCGAATAACCACAATGCGTTTATTCGATAGGGTTGTACATCTAATTTACGGATTTACTTCGAATTATAGAAAAATATTATGGGTGGTGTCCAATCGGGGTCAACGAAGCAGTAAAACTACGGTGCGAAAGTTATCCTGAGAATTTGCTTAGGAGCTTTGGGAGAGGAATTTCCAGTCCCAAATATGGTTGCTAATCTTGGGAGATCCCACAAGGGTTATTTCAGAGTTGACGTGCATCTTTGTAGCATCGTTATCTCACCAAAAACTACTGTTATGAAAAGCCATAATCTGCACCCTGTATGGTACAACCAACCGCTGCGGTTGAATGAAGATCAGCTAAACAGTCCAGAATTGGCGCTGGATGATTTCTTTGAATTCTACCACTTGAAAGAGGTGCGGGAAATACTGTGGCAATGGGTAAGGGAAGTTGTTTCCAGTCCGGGTAGCATTTTGAGCGATCATCAGGAACGGAATAATCACCTTTTCTTTTATGAAAAGCTGGAAATGTTGGTAGAGGCAGCCTGGGTAATTAATGGGGGAAGAGGTGAACAAACCGGCCGGTATGCAAAACCGGAACGACTGATAGAAAAAGCTGCTAAAGAACCAACAGCGGTAATTGAAAAAGTGTTTTCTGAAGTGCTTTTAACAGACCTGCAGGAAGACCTGTTACCAAATTGGTTGCAGGTGACGCTTGCCAATCCGGCGAGTCCATATGCTGACAGGCATAGCCGGGAAGTGCTGAATGAGTTTTATGAACGCTTATTTCATTTTGTAGGAGTGTTGCATGGGCTGTCTACAAGCAATCAGTATGATGACCTCTCCGCTGTTACTGACTTTTTTCAACGGTTCTCAATAGAATATATTCAACGGGAGCTGACAGATTTCTTTGAAGCAGCAATTGGTTACAAGGAAAATTATCCCAATGGATTTACGCCCTGGTTGGCCTGGATGACCTATAACAATATCGTTTGTCTGGTAGAGGCAGCCTACCAGTTGTATAAAAATGGGGTGGCAAAAACTACAACAGGAATGTTAGGTAAAATAGCTGAACCCAAACCCATCAATTTCTTGAAAAATGTTTAGTAGTTTCTAAGGGTTATTTGTTTAAATAGTAGAAATTGCTACAAACGACTACAGGTTCTACATCTCCGAAATGGTCAACTTTTGCTTAGTACATCACGCAAAAGGTGGCTAAATTTTGCATTTTAACCAACAATCAGTTAATTTGGTTGCTGGTATGGGTAGTGTATACTCACCTGATTTGATGTTTCTTTACCTTATCGCCTTGTCCACAATTCCCAAATAGATACTTTAAATAAATATATCTTCTCCCGACACGGGAACCTGCTTGCCGGCCATTGCACGGCATGAAGGGGAACGTTTGGGTGAAGCCCGAACAAATAAGGCTCTGGTAGTTCCGCCCGTAGGGGACGACCTAAATGTAAGTTGTACGACCATCGAGATTCCCGCAACAACTGCAACTTACCTGGTTATGGCAACGTCCCGATTTACGTCAGGACGGTTGACAGGGGCCGTTTTGTGTACACCCACCAACGTCCGTGTTAAACTGAGTTTGTATAAACACATCAACAACGGCGTTCCCGATGAAGCAACTGTCTGACGAGATACTACTTGAATTTAGCCAGGGTAAACCACATGCCTTTCAGGCTGTATTTGATAGTTTCCGAATGCGTATTTTTTATTTTGTAAAGAACCTTATAGATGATAGTCTTTCCGCAGAAGAAATTACCTCCGATACCTTTGTGAAACTGCATCGTATACACGACAGATTCAACACCTATAATAATATACAGGCATTTCTTTTTATTACTGCACGTAACGCCTCGCTCGATTATTTAAGACGAAGAGAACGCGAACGGCAGAACCTGGCTGAATTAAGATCACATGAAGAACAGGAAGGCATGCTGCCGCTGTTTGCTGAATCGGATCTTGAAGCAGAGGTGCTGCAGTTCATTTATAGCGAAATTGAGAAGCTACCCACCAAAACCAGGCAGGTTTTTAAGCTTTTTTACATCGATGGCCTGTCGGTAAGTGACATCGCAAATATGATGCAGGTCAGTGTACAAACAGTAGCCAATCAAAAAACCACTGCGCTTAAATTATTACGAATGAAAGTTTTGGACAGACCAGCCCTGCTTTTTCTGCTGGCGTATTTAGTTGCACAGAAACAGTATTAGAAAAAAATATTAATTCAATATGAATTTTTCTTTAATTCTATTAGTATAAATGTTCGGTTCGATCGTTTTAATATATGTACAAACTGATGCAAAGTATGACTAACCAGCTGGCCACTCAATGTAGTTTGATAGCCAGAAATGTCTATCAAACAGTTTTACCATTAACCAACACCATTTAACCCGATGCCTTCTAATAGCCAGATAGGACAATTAATTATTAAACATCTGCAGGAAACCATTACTACAGATGAAGCGCAGATCCTGGAACAATGGATTGCGGCCAATGAAACAAACCGGATACAATTCAACAAGCTAACGAATAGTGACTGGCTGCAACAGGCCGTAAGTGCCCATGCAGAAAGTGACATCCGGATCAAAGAGCGAGTGTTTGCAGAATTACCCGTACTGCAGGACACTCCAACGGAATCACCAAAAAGCGGTTGGGTGCGTTGGATGTCCATAGCGGCCTCGGTCCTGATAGTAGCATCGATCACCTGGTATATATGGCAGGGCAAAACAAAACCAGCCATTGTAGCAGAACATCAAACGCCGGTAGCCACCGTGATACCGGCAGGCGGCAACAAAGCTACGTTGACGTTAGCAGATGGCACGGTGATAGACTTGGATAAGGCAGGAAACGGTACCATCGCCACGGAAGGCAAAACAACAGTTAATAAGAAAGAAGACGGACAATTGGAATATAAATCGGCAACTAGTACAAAAGACGCGACTATTACGTATAATATGTTGACAACCCCCCGTGGCGGCCAGTACCAATTATTACTTCCCGATGGAAGCAAGGTATGGCTGAATGCGGCGAGTTCCATAAAGTACCCAACGGCATTTGCAGCAAATGAACGACGAGTGGAAATTACAGGGGAAGCGTATTTCGAGATCACTCATGATATAGTAAGACCATTTAAAGTGATGATTTATCCTGCAGACGGTGGCATCGGCCGTGGGGGAGAAGTAGAAGTGTTAGGAACGCATTTTAATATAAATGCCTATGGAGACGAACAAACAATAGTTACGACCCTGTTGGAAGGAAAGATCAGGATCACGCCAGTAGAAGTAGTTAACAAGGCGGCGATAGCAACTCATCCGGCTAATACGGCCAGGACATATAAAGTGATCAATCCTGGGGAAGAGGCCCAGATTAATAATAAAGCGGATATAGTTATACGGAAGAATGTAGATACAGAATCGGCCGTGGCCTGGATGAAAGGTTTCTTTGATTTTCACAATGCCAGCATAAAGACAGTAATGAAACAAGTGAGCCGCTGGTACAGTGTAGATGTTCAATACGATAAAGCGATACCTGAACAAACGTTTGAAGGAAATATCGACAGGAACATTCCGCTGAACGAATTACTCGATTTATTAGACCAATACGGACAAACCAAATTCAAAATAGACGGACGCACTATCAAAGTACAATAAAGGGTAGCCATGAATTATCTAAATCTTACCTACGCCCTCCCTACCGGAGTGCAAGACTGTTGCTTGACGCACTAATCGAACATTGTATCATTAACATTAAACCCCACAGTTCACCATTAATGAACCTGATTCCAGGTTAACCTCATTTATTAAGTCTGGTTAAGGCTTTGACTTTACAAAATAACCGGATTCTGTTGACGCAGAACCCGGTTGTAATGGAGGTTAACTATGCAATGCGCGAAACATTCTTTATTAACCAACAACAGACCAAAGGTATGAAATTAACTGCTAATCCGGCTTTAGGGCTATTCCATGTGTGGGTTGGAAGCTCTGGGGCAAAACTAGTGCGCGTTATGAAGTTGACCACTATCATAATTCTGGCTGCCTGTTTGCAAAGTAGCGCAAACGGCATTGCCCAAAACACCGTAACATTCTCCGGCAAGGACGTCAACCTGGAAATGGTGTTCTCTGCCATCAAGAAGCAAACCACTTACCGCTTCTTTTTCAATACCTCTATCATTCAGAATGCGTCAAAAATTACCATCGAGGTAAGGAATGCTCCCATCGAACAGGTGATGAACCTGGCGCTGAAGGACCAATCTTTAACCTTCGCTATAAAGGGCAGGACCATTTTTGTTATGAAGAAGCCGGAGGAAGAGAAGCAGAGTAGCCAGGTGATGCCTTTGCAGGGAGATCCGGTGACGGTGAGTGGGCGGGTGACGGACGAGCAGGGTAATCCTTTGGTTGGCGCGAATGTGAAAGTGAAGGGGACTAATAATGGAGTTACTACGGACGGGCAAGGGCGGTTTACGTTGGCTAATGTTGATGGAAATGGGATGTTGGAGGTGTCGTTTGTGGGGCATGAGACGCAGCTGTTACCTGTTAAAGGGAAGACTATGTTTACAGTGGCGTTAGGGCAGAAGGTAGGGGTGTTGGATGAGACTGTTGTGATTGCGTATGGGACAACTACTAGGCGACTTTCTACTGGAAATATTTCTAGTGTAAAAGCAATTGATATAGAAAAGCAGCCAGTGAATAATCCTTTATTAGCATTACAAGGGCGTGTACCTGGTTTAATTATTACTCAATCAAGTGGATTTACAGGAAGCGCCATAAAGGTTCAAGTGCAGGGGCAAACAAGTATAGGAGTTGGAATAGGAAGCGATCCGCTTTATGTGATAGATGGAGTGCCATTCCCTTCACGATCGTTATTTACATTAAGTGCTATTCAAGGTACTGCCGGGAGTGCGCCAAATCAAGCAGGAATACAAACTGGATCTGTGAACCCATTAAGTTTTATAAACCCTTCGGAGATCGAATCCATTGATGTTTTGAAAGATGCTGATGCTACTGCAATTTATGGTTCTCGCGCCGCTAATGGTGCAATACTGATTACTACTAAGAAGGGTAAAGTGGGGAAGACAAAGGTTGATTTCAATTTGCAAACAGGTGCGGGAAACGTTAGCCACTTCCTTGATGTGTTGAACAGAGAAGAATATCTTGAAATGAGAAACGAGGCTTTCAAAAATGACGGGATAACGCCTCGAAGTACTGACTATGATATCAATGGTACATGGGATACTACTAAATCAACCAATTGGCAAAAGGAATTGATCGGTGGAACATCAAGATACACAAATTTGAACTCGAGCGTCTCTGGTGGTACCGTTAATACGCAATTTTTATTAAGTGCAGGTTATCATAAGGAAACGACTGTTTTTCCTGGAGATTTGGCTGATCAAAAAGGTTCATTGCACTTTAATGTCAATAATGTATCTCCTAGCCAAAAGTTTAAATTACAACTTTCGGGAAGTTATTTAATAGATAACAATCAAATGATTTCAAGTGATCTGACAAGTGTTGCAGTTTCGATGTCTCCTGTAGCTCCTAATCTTTACAATGATGATGGAAGCTTGAATTGGGCTTTGCTTGCTAATGGAAACTCTACTTGGGTAAATCCTTTGTCTTTTTTGTATAATGAGTATTCAAATAAAACAAGTAATCTAATAGGCAATCTTATAACAAGCTATGAAATTTTACGAGGGTTAAATATTAAAGCCAGCTTTGGGTATAATAAGCTACAATCTGAACAATATAAGATTTCTCCTCTTCAGTCAGTTAGGCCAGAAAGGCGAGCTGCCACTTTAAGAAGTTCTGATTTTAGTTTTAGCAGTATTAATAACTGGATTATTGAACCTAGTTTAGAATATAAGTTTTCAATTAATGAACTAAAAGTAAATACACTGATTGGTTCGACATTTTTGCAGAATGATAATGATTATAGGGGGCAAAGTGGTTCAGGGTATAGCAGTGATGTTTTTATAAAAGATATAAACTCGGCTCCTACTAAGTCAGCTTCTGGTTATTTTTCTCTGTATAAGTATAATGCTCTATTTGGAAGGGTTACAGGCAGCTGGAATGATAAATACATTGTTAATTTTACTGCTCGACGTGACGGTAGTAGTCGATTCGGTTCACAAAACTTATTTCATAATTTTGGTTCTATCGCTGGTTCATGGATATTTTCAAAAGAATCTTTGATTGCTAATAAACTTCCATTTGTAAGTTTTGGAAAATTCCGAATTAGCTATGGAACTACGGGAAATGACCAAATCGGAGACTATCGCTATCTTAATCTGTACAATTCTGTTACTGGTATAGGCGTCGCCTATCAAAACTCTACTGGGCTTGTTCCTAATGGTCTCCCTAATTCATATCTTCAATGGGAGGAAACGAAAAAGCTTCAATTTGGATTGGACTTGGGATTTTTTAATGATAGAATTTTGCTGAATGCTAACTATTATCAAAATCGTTGTTCTAATCAGCTATTGGATTATATGTTGCCCATTACTGCTGGTTTCCCTAGTATAACAAGAAATTATCCCGCCGCTATTCAGAATACAGGATGGGAACTGTCTTTAAATACTTTAATTATTAAAACGGCAAGCCTTACGTGGACTAATAGTATTAATCTTACCGTTCCAAGGAACAAATTGTTGAAGTTTCCAGATATTGAATCGTCTTCCTACGCAACAATGTATACTGTTGGTAAGCCAGTGACCATCAGACGTGCCTATAAATATTTGGGAGTAGATCAGACTACCGGTATCTATAATTTCCTCGCCCAAGATGGTTCAGTCACATCAAAGCCTATATCTAATGATTTGACTGAAATAGTAAATACAAGTCCTAAGTATTATGGAGGCTTTCAGAACAGCATATCATATAAAGGGTTTCAGTTCGATATATTATTTCAGTTTGTCAAACAAATTGGAAGCAATAGTTACTATTTATTTGGGGATCGAGTAGGGCAACTACTATCTGATGGCAGGGGCAATCAGCCGGAAAATATATTAAATCGATGGAAAAAAACAGGTGATATTTCCGTTGTTCAGCGTGCTTATATATCTAACAGTAATCTTTCAACTGCAGAGGTTCGAGCTTTACAAAGTGATGTTGTTTACACTGATGCTTCCTATGTCAGAATTAAAAATGCTTCTCTGTCTTGGCAGGTTCCGCAATCGTGGCAGAGAAAGATAGCTACGCATGATGTGAAAATTTATGTGCAGGGTCAAAACCTTTTTACAATTACAAAATACAAAGGGTTGGATCCCGAAATAATAGGGTCCCAAAGTCTTCCTCCATTGAGGGTGGTTACAATAGGTATGCAGGTGAATTTTTAACCAGATTGAAAGTGAGATGAATGTTGTAAGTATGAAAATCATAAATTCTTAAATGATGAAAAGATTTTATAACTGTAATAACCGATTATTTATAGCTGTCGGATTCATATTCTTGTATACTTGTCAAACTTCATGTAAGAAGTTTATTCAGGTGGAAGCTCCTGGCAATAGTACCAACGCTGAAAATGTATATAAGGATGATGCTATTGCAGCATCTGTTCTGACTGGGATTTATGCAACTTTAAGTAGGGGTAACACTGATGGCAGTTTTGAGGGCGCTGGAGATTTTACCAGTTTATCACTATTTCCTAGTTTGTCTGCAGATGAATTAACCCTTTTTGATTTGAATAAACAAACGTATTTTCTGTATTATAGTAACTCACTTTCAGCGAATCCTGGTAATATAGGGCTCCCGAGTTATTGGAATATAATCTACCCTTACATTTTTGTTGCGAATTCTGCAATTGATGGGTTGAATACTTCAACTACATTAACGCCAAGAGTAAAGCAACAATTATTAGGTGAAGCCAAGTTTATACGAGCGTTTTGCTATTTTTATCTTGTTAATTTATATGGTGATGTGCCCCTTTCCCTTACTGACGATTGGAAAGTAAATTCGAGCATGCCACGTACTTCCGCTTCGCAGATATATGACCAAATTATTTCTGATTTAAAGGAGGCCCAGGAACTCTTAAGTACCGATTATTTGAGTTCAGATGCATCTTCTGTAACAAGTGCAAGGGTGAGACCCAACAAGTGGGTTGCGGCTGCTTTGCTAGCCAGGACATATTTATACATCAATGATTTTTCCAATGCGGAGATAGAGGCTTCTAAAATAATTGATAATGGCTCATATCAATTAGTGTCTTTAAATAATGTCTTTCTTAAAGATAGTAAGGAGGCTATTTGGCAATTGCAAGCAGTTGGTACAGGTACAAATTCTAATACTGGAGAAGGAAAGCTATTTGTTCTTCCCTCGACTGGCCCTACTGTTAATCAGCCTGTATATCTGAGCGATTATATTGTCAATACTTTTGAGGCTGGCGATCTCCGAAAAATAAATTGGATTGCAAAAGCTGGAACAACTTCTTATTGTTATCCGGCGAAATATAAAATTGGTGCAATCAATACAACTGCGAAAGAAAATTGTACAGTGTTTCGCCTATCTGAGCAATATTTAATAAGAGCTGAGGCAAGAGCTCGGCAAAACAAGTTACCTGGAGCGATTGCTGACTTAGACTCTGTACGAAAGCGAGCTAATATCAGCCTCATGGCCACTACTAATCCCGGCATTGATCAAACTGCATTAATAGATAAAATAATTCACGAACGTCAAGTTGAACTCTTTACTGAATGGGGACATCGCTGGTTCGATTTAAAGAGAACTAATATAATTAACACTATTATGCCCTCGATTACAATTGTAAAAAATGGAACATGGGAGAAAACGGATCAATTGTATCCAATCCCACAATCGGAAATTAATAAAGCACCTCAGATTATTCAAAATTCAGGATACGAATAGGGTAAAGTAAAATACTGAATTATTTCAAGTGCCCTTTACCATTAACTTTTATAAAGGGATCTACTAAAACCAACAAAATAGATATGTACCAATTTAGGCGATCATTGTGTTTAATTATTATATGCCTGTCTTTGTGTATAGCAAATAACTTATTTGCTCAAGCTGACTCTGCGGGTAAAGGTATTAAATGGGTAGAGGGGTTATCGTGGGAACAGGTTAAACTAAAAGCGTTAAATGAAAATAGATTCATTTTTGTAGATGCTTATGCAACTTGGTGCGCGCCCTGTAAGAAGATGGATAAAGAGGTATATTCCAATGAGCAGGTTGGCAACGCATTGAATCCGCAGTTTATTTCAGTACGGGTACAAATGGACCAGACTGCGAAAGATGATCAGTTGGTGTTAAAATGGTATACGGTGGCAAAGCAATTTGAAACACAATACGGCATCGAAGGTTACCCATCATTTTTATTTTTTGGCCCAGATGGCAAGCTAGTATATAAGGCTTTGGGAATGAGAAATGCGACTGAGTTTATTGAATTAACGAAGAAAGCATTAACGAATCCAGAAGATAGGTATAAAGAATCTATTATAAGGTTTAAAAATAAGGAATTGGATTACTTATCTATGCCCGATTTAGCTCGAGAAGCGCGACAAAGAAAAGACAAACAAACAGCTATTGAGATAGCAGGTGAATTCAAACAGAAATATCTAGATAAGCTAGAGGGCAAGGAGGCTTTTAGTGGAGACAATTTATTTTTTATAGCTGATTTTTCATGGGATATTATGAAGTCAGATGACCGATATTTTCAATTTTTTTACAATAACCCCGCAATGGCTGATTCAATAATGAAGCGGACAATAAGCCAAAAGGTTATACAGAATATAATTTATAAAGAAGAGATTGTAGATAAGATTTATACGGACGGAAAGCCATTGAGCTCTTCAATGCCCGATTGGAAAAAAATTCAAGAAATAATAAGAAAAAAATACGGACAACCTTACATAAAAATGTTTTTCCCTGATAATCAAATTAAGTATTTTGCAATTGCACACGATTGGAAGAATTATATAAAGTATGTAAATGAAAAAATTGGAATGTACTCCCCTAAGGTCAATGGAAGAGCGCTTGGCCCCTATGGTGATAGTTGGACCTTAAATCACTATGCTTGGAATTTATTCTTGCAATGTGGCGATGAAAAGTTATTAAAAAAGACCCTTCGATGGGTCGATATGGCAATTAAATTGGATACTTCAAGTTATGGTGCAAACTATATTGATACTAAAGCTAACATTCTTTACAGAATGAATAGAGTTAAAGAAGCAATTCAACTACAGGAGTTTGCTGTTATACGATCGAGGTCAGATAAAGCAATTGTTGAAACGCTTAAAAAAATGAAGGCTGGTTTGCCTACCTGGCAATTAAATTAGTAACGCTAGGGCATATTTATAAGCTTAGTTAATGAAAATAGCTTAGTAATTCGGGCTAATTTAAATCATTTTTATTAGCTTTATTACTCAATATTGTTCTCCTTATTTATACTCACGCTATTAGAGTCCTCAAATAGATCAGGGCAAAGGTATGTGGTTAAATTGTCTTCCTTACTTTTTGTTTGGTACTGGTATAGATAAACCATAAAACTATGTCAGCTATGAAGCTTTTTTTTTATCTCTTATTTTTTGGGGTAGGCTTTAATTGTTATTCACAGACGTTTTCCCCTTCGGTTGCAAGTCCTGATCCGAGTGTAGTGAATAACTTGTATTTAAATAAATATCTGTGGAGCCATGCTTTCCCAGCAAAGGGGAGTAAATCAATTTTGGATTTTGATGCCATCGAAAACTGGCGTTCATTGGAACGTAGAAAAGGTTCATTGGCCATCAGCTGCGATGGGATGTATTTTGCATATGTTATTTCCTATAACTGGTATAAAAAATGGGCAATTGATTCACTTGTGATACAATCAACTAGTGGCTCATGGAGGAAGTGTATTGCTGGTACATTGCCTGGTTTTTTTTCCGCTGACGGAAAGCAGTACATCTTTTTGAAGAATGATGTACTTTGTTTTTTAAAGACCAATAGTGAAACGCTATATGAAGTTACTGGAATTGTAGCTTATAAAAAGCCTCCAGGTAATAAACCCAAATTTATTGCCTATGAATTAAGAAATAAAAGTGTAATACTTAAAAATCTATTATCAGGAAATGAAGTTCTTTTCAAGGGAGTATTAAATTACAATTTTGAGGGAAATGGTAATAAGTTTGTTTGTCAACTGTATGGCTCTACAAAAGAGCTTCTTGTGCAAGATTTGATAAATGGGACTCAAAAAAAATATGCATCAATAAAAGATTACAAATTTGATGCTACAGGAAAGGCAGTATTGTTGATGGCCTCATCCTCTAACGGCATAGATTTAACGTATGAAGGAAACGCAGTTGGAAAAAAGAGAGTCTTTTTTACGAATGACACGGCATTAATTGTTGGTAATTACCATTTTGACAGAACGGGGACGCAGATAGTTTTTAATGTCAAACAGAATATAAATAATCAAGCGCAAAATTCAATATGGTATTGGAGAATGGGTATGGATAGGGCAGTTGAAAAGATAAAAAATCGTTCAAATGGAATTCCAGAAGGTATGCTTAATGGAGATGCCTCTTTTACCGGAAATGGGCGGTATATTCAGTTTGATATTGAAAAAAAAGAAGGGATTTACAATCATGACTCAGATGCAGTACAACTAGATGTGTGGAATTATAAAGACACATTAATACAATCTACTCAGTTAGTGGAGCTTACCAAACACAGCATAAGGAGTTATAGGGCTTTCATGAATGTTAATAATGATTCAATTATTGAGGAAAGTGATTGTGAAAGAATTGTCAATGATAGAGATCATATACCTGGTGATTTTGTGATATTTAGAAAAAGAGGAAAGGAGCAAAATGGAGATCGATTCTGGCTAAATGATTACTATGTAGACAGTAACTGGCTTGTGTCGCTAATGGATGCGTCTCGCACTTCATTGCCATCGACAAAAGGTAACAGTCGGTTGTTTCGCTTTTCACCAAGTGGTAACTATTTGGTATATTATGATCCGAGGGATGGAGGTAATTATTTTAGCTATGATTGTAATTCAGGCAAACAAGTAAATATTTCAAATGGCGTTCCGAAAGGTACTTTAACGAATGAATGGAATGAATTTTGGCCTATTGAAGATGATCGTAATACTCCCTTTGGTATAGCCACGTGGTATGAAAAATACAAAGTTGTATGGGTATATGATAAATATGACATTTGGGCGCTTGATCTCACTGGAAAAAGAACGGCAGTTAATATTACTAATGGTTATGGTCGTTCTAGCTTTATTATTTTTAGGCTCAGCGGTGATGAATTTGGCGCCGTTGAAAGCCCTACTTATAGCAGGGGACACATTATTTTGAAAGCTTACAATGTCAATGATAAATCCAATGGTTTTTATGGAATTCAGTCGGAGAAAGGAAATAATCCGAAAAAGTTATTTATGGCATCTTGTGTAATTGAAAAAGTAGTTACTACAATTGCTGATGATATGATACCAGTTAAGGCTGAGGATGCGGAGGTTTGGATAGTAAAAAAGCAAAGTGCTGAGGAATCGCCTAATTATTATTTAACTACAAATTTTGCAGCCTTTAAATCTTTAACCGATCTGCAACCACAGCATAAATATAACTGGCTATCTTCAGAGCTTCACACTTACAATAAGTTGGCTGGGAGCTTAAGTCAAGGCGTTTTATACAAGCCTGAAAATTTTGATCCTTTGAAAAAGTATCCAGTTGTTATTGCGTTTTATGCTGTTAGTTCTTATCTATTAAATTTCTTTCCTGCACCAGAGCTTTTAAAAACACCAAATTATTTACAGGAAAGTCCAGGATGGCTCGTAAGTCATGGTTATCTTGTATTTGTACCTGATATTGATTTTTCAAAAGGCTATTGGGGGCCTAATACTTTAAATTCTTTGGAAGGAGCTGCAAGATACTTAAGCAATTTGCCATTTGTGGATAGTAATCATATTGGAGCTGTTGGGCATAGTAACTCTGGCCGATATAGCTATTATTTGCTTACTCATTCAAATAAATTTGCAGCAATGTCTATTGGCTCAGGTCACGGTGGGACGGATATGATTAGTTTGTCCTTATCGACAAATAAAGCTGGATATAGTGAATTAGAGTGGGGGGAGATTGGGAGTTTTGGTAATGGATTGGGCGACATTTGGCAAAATAAAGATGTATGGTTGGATCATATGGCAATTTTAAATGCTGACAAAGTTATCAGTCCTTTGCTCCTATTTCACAATAAAAACGACGGAGACGATGTAAGACTAGCAGTTGAGCTGTATACTTCCTTGAGGCGCCTCGGGAAAAAAAGTTGGTGGTTGCAATACGACGATGGAGGTCATGGTGTATACAAATTGAAGGATATTAGAGATTTTACCCTAAGATGCACACAATTTTTTGACCATTTTTTAAAAGAAGCTCCGGCTCCTAGATGGATGACACAAGGAATTCCGGCTAAATTGAAAGGTGTCCAGAGTAGGTATGAATTAGATCCTTCTGGTACATGTTCTTTATCTGACAAAGAATGTCCAATATGTAAAAAATGGAATGAGCAGTATAAGAGATTTCCTGGGATGTTTAAAAAACCAATAAATGAATGGAGTTTGAGTGAACGTACAGATAAGCCATCAATTGAAGTAAATTAAAAAGAATATACAACTCGCAATAAATTGCACCAACCACAGGTTGGTGCAATAGTGAGAATAAATAGAGGCGTGAATTTGCACCTCTAATCACGAGATTAGTTAGTAGTAACCTTAGATTTCAGGTCGGTTTGAGTACCATCAGTTGTACAGAATAGGGTTCCTTCAGTTGTAGGTTCTATTTTAAAACCGTCAGAAATAGTAATAGCGTTTTCGGTTAAAGTAGTTGTATTTGAGCAATATACTCTTTCATTTACTTTTACTTTAAAAGCTAAAGCTCCACCAACAACTGCCAGTACTGCAACTGCAGTCAACATGATTTTTATCTTTTTCATAAACGAAGTGCTTTTTAAATTAAAAAAGCTAAATTTTAAAATAAATAACGCCTACTCTTTAATAGTGGTTTTCGGCTTACCCACATAGTTACTACAAGGAATAGTTGTCCGAATCATTGCATGAGTGGATCCTTGCTTATGCGTAAGATGGTCGGACACTTTTTACTGATCAGTATTCTAAGTTTATTTATAAGGGTTTATAGAATTTAGTATCACCTTGCCGTCGATTCTTCCTGTAAACGAGCATACTAATTTTTTATCGTTGTCGAAAATAGCCGTAAATGGTACTCCTTTAACGTTATAATATTCTGGGACAACATTCTCGATGTCTAAGCCGGCAATGAAGTTTTTATATTTATTTAATTTGAAATGTGTGTAAAAGCTTTTCATCTGATTAAAGGGAGACCGTGTTGCAATAATGAATTGATAATTTTTAAAACTTGCCATGTTTTTGATAATTTCATCCATTAGGGCTCTTGAATAGGGACAATTGGATCTGTAATAAAATATTACGAATGGTTTACCTTTAGCAATATCCCTTGTGTCAAAATAATTTATGCTGTCAACGAGTAGTAATTTGAAGGAGGGAATAACCATCCCTTCTTTACCTGTTTTCTCTGCGATTGAGTAGTAACATCCTAATTGCAGTGTCGGTATTAGGAGGATACATAATAACTTTATTGAAAACTTTGCTTTAGACCTTTTCACGATTATGATAATTGTAGGAATTAAAATACATGTACTTAAGCCGACGGATTGGTAGCTACTAGTTTGTTTTTAGGGACTTGTACCCTTATGTAACTATCTTTTTCTGTTTTCAATTTTCCCATAATTTGAAACATAAAGTCAGTTAAAAGGCAAACTAATATAGTGGTAAGGATTATTGGAAATGCCTGAAAACGCAATGCAGCAGGAGACGCAAATATTGTAAATAAGGCATTGCATAACCAAAATGCTCCTCCAATAGTTAAACCTTTTTGAAAAGGTTTACTATAAGTCCATCCTTTCCATGTTAAATAAATGATCAATAAACATAATATTGATACATTTATCATTCCTGAAAGTATTGGGTAAAAATTGAGAACAAGTACATTGTTGTCTTTCATACGCGTTTTAACATTATTGCTATCGTAACCAAACCACTTGCTAGCCTCTGGCGCAACGGATTTTCTGTATGAATTATAGACGTCAAGAAATTCGACTGGTGGTGCATAATATTTAAGTGCATTTGGGTAGATAAAATATTTTAAGAAATAAATTGGATATTGCTTAATGATAAAGATCCCATAGTCCTTGTAAAAAGGTCCCATGCTGGCCCATTTCTTTAACTCAATTGATGTAGTATCATTTTTAAAGAGATTGTTTCTATATTTCCATAGGGGCATTCTACGTGTCCACATATAGACAGAACTGGCTTTTAAATTCTCCGATGGGTTTTTTTTTGTATCTCGAGTGCTGTCAAAAAAAACACGAATCATATTATCCAATTCCTGGAATTTTAACGGTACCGGATGTCTATCTGCTATATGTACATATCTATACGCATACATTGCATTGTTTGCAAATTGCCAACCGCTAAAGGGTGAAAATTGCCAGTAGCCAGTCAGCTTTTTGTATTGGTACATAGTAAAGCTTGTAAAAATTCCACATAACATCAAACTCAATCCTAGACCAAATATTTTTTTTCTAAGCGGTAAATTGGAAAGCCATAATGCGATAAGCATTATAAATGGATAAATCATAGCGTTGTATCGGACAGTGAATGCGATTAAAAGTATTATTGAGTTGCAGATTATTATTTTAATAGTTGGTCTATGAATAATCCATAGTAAGAGTCCAAACCAAATACAGCTTATTGAAAGAAAAAGGTTGTCACTACTTACCAAATTACCAAGGTGAAGGAATAAGGGGTTAAATAACATAAATCCTAATAATAGAAATTGCATCCCCTTTCCTGTCTTATAGAAGTAAAAGAAGGTGAACAATAGAAATAAAATGCTACTCTGAATTAACAAATATTGAAAAGATGTTAGGACGTAGTCTGGTTTTGCAAACACACTAAATAGTCGCAAAAATTTTGAATATCCAATTGGATACGTATTTATGTTAAGGTTTTGATCTGCAGCCTTTATGTAGGAAAATGAATCTCCGTGTATGTAACTGGCAAACGGATAAAAATACTTAAATACAGCAAACTGAATAACTATAGCCGCCGCAGCCAACCACAGAATAGTTCGATTCCTTTTATTATTAAACAAGAAATCCTTAAACGATACTTCTGCTGATGACATAGTTGTTTCTTGATTCATCTTCTTAAAAATTAATGTTCAGTAAATAATTCTCCAGGTCAATAAAATTTCCTCCAACTACATTCACGAATGCGATACATTATATCCACTCACACTATTCCATCCTTTCCCCAACTCTTTTTTTTCCTTCCGCTGCAGATATATGGCAAGCCCATTGAGCAATACAAATACGCTATTTAACACCACATGCCCTGTCCATGAAAGTTCCGAGATGATCCCCCCACAGCTACAAGGCATCTCCGGAGCCACAATAAACATCGCAATGATATAAGCAGTAAACAGAGCCATGATGACAAATGATGCGTAAAGCCCCTTTAACCGCCAGCGAGGTATCACCAACATCAACACAATAGCAAACTCAACAACGGGTAGCAGCACTGCAACAGGAGTCGCGGCCCATGAAAGAATAGGAGACATAGCCAGTTGCTCCTTAAACACACTATAATCCATTATTTTGGCAATCCCTGTATACAAAAACAGAATGATATTCAGCACGGTGATGATCTCAATGACAGTTGTACGCTTGGTCATAAGATGCAAGTTTATATGGTGAGGCCTTACATGTTGACGGTAAATTATCGCTCAGATAAAACCGGGACGTCTGATTTAACGAGTAGCTGGTTATTAAACAGCCCATATTTCAGTATGCAGTAAATAGCTCGGAACCCATCTCGCCAGCCGATCTTTTTGCCTTCGGCGAAGGTGCGGCCGTAATAGGAGATACCTACCTCATAGATCCGGATGCCTGGTACCATAGATACCTTTTGGGTTACTTCGGGTTCAAACCCGAATCGTTTTTCATGTAGGTAAATCCTTTGTATGATAGCAGTACGGAACAACTTATAACCGGTTTCCATGTCAGTCAGGTTCAAATTGCTGAACATGTTGGAAAGAAAGGTAAGCACCCGATTCCCGATGGAATGCCAGAAGAACAGGATGCGGTGTGGATTGCCGCCTATAAATCTTGAGCCGTAGACCACATCTGCCGATCCGAGTAATATGGGTTTTAACAACGTATTGTACTCGCCCGGATCGTATTCCAGGTCAGCATCCTGTACCAACAGGTATTCGCCGGTTGCCTGGGCAATGCCCGTATGGATAGCCGCACCCTTTCCCTGGTTTACATCGTGCCTGGTATATTTGAGGTAATTGATCGTGAGATTAGGGGTTTTAGCAAGATATGCCCGCAGAGCCGCCTCAGTACCATCGGTACTACAATCATTTACAATGATCACTTCCTTCTCTATATTGCGTAGTAATTTAACTTCATTAATGCGGTCGAGGATCGAGGCAATCGTGTTCTCTTCATTGTACGCGGGTATAATAATGGATAATCGCCTGATGGGATAATTGTCATTTGCTTCATTCTCCGGTGCCAGCTGACTGGCCCCCGGCGTAACCGGAACTTTGAATAAGGTTTCCATGTACTATTTATTGTTTAGATAAATAAATGGCTGTCCAATCTAATGGTGTAATTCGTTGCAGTATGTTATGGGTGATTATTTCTGGCTGTTGTTTCTTCCGGTGGACTAACCGGAGCAATTATTCATTTTCTACATCAAATATACGGGTGGTCTTTACCAAAAGTCAAGTGTTTTCTGTTTATACTTAGCACAACATATTTATACTTTGCACACGTTTCATTGTTACTGATTGATCCATGGTGATTTGCGTGTAGTCATAATCGTGCTGCATATTACTACGCACAAAAACTATCGCCTTCAGTAAAGTCGAACATCTCTTTTGGTGTTACCTTCCAGTATTTCTTGAAGGCATTGTTAAAGGCGCTGGGATTACTATAGCGTAACGTGATAGATACTTCCTTGGCATCTTTCCCTTCTGCTAACATCGCTTTCGACTTCTCCATTCGTACCCTTAATCGATAGTCCCTGATGCCTACTCCATATTCTTCTTTGAAGGCTTTCTGCAACACATTGCGGCATACACCATGCGTTTGCGACATCCTATACGCAGTGCGCTCATCGCCCAGGTTGTGATCAAAAATTCGTTTGGCCGCCGTGATGGCAGTAACTACATGCTTTTTCAACTTTTTTCTGTTACGCATGGAACTCGGTTTAATGATGGATAATACATACAATCGCCTGTCCGGTAAGGGTGGGACTGTATGCTAATTGATAAGCGCTGGTTTTGGAAGTTTTAGCGGTCGAGCATTATATAGGGGATTGTTCCGGGGGGATTGCTGAGTTGTACTTTTCGCCATTTGGATGGTGCCCGCCCGGTCACCTTTTTAAACATCGTAGAGAACGGACGGGTTACTGTATAGCCGGTTTCCCAGGCTATTTCGTATATAGGTAGTTTTGTTTCCAGTAATAATTGCATGCCGGTCAATGCACGCGACATGATCAGGTATTTCTGTATGCTTTGGTAGTATTTTTGGGGAAAGGCTATTGCCAGCTTCTTCGGACTCATACCCACGCGCCGACTCAGATATTCCAGCGTGATCGGTTTGTAAAATTCCTGATCAATAATATCCCTGGCCTTTACTACTTTTTCCAGATCGGTTGTCGCACGTGTTTGTTTTTTCATAATATAGGTTAAGGTTCGTGAATGGATGTAGTGTGGCGCCTCTCTTGAGCTTGCAGGGTAAGACTAAATATAACCGTTAGTGTGTTTGTAACATCGCTGGCAAATCGCTTTTCATTTTGTAAATGTAGATAAGTCTCCTACTTGGATTTAATATTTATATTGTCTTTATGTATTTTCCTGTAAATTAATAATGTGCATTTTGACTTTTTGCCAAAACGACGAAATTGTGAATTCGAAGCACTAATCGGATACCCGCGCTGGTAAAGGTTTTTAACGAAAAGCAGGTTGTAAGTTACAAGCAATTTCTTATAACCTACAACCTGCAAACTCAACTTAAAACTTTCAACTTACAACTTTCAACTTTGAACTGTTAAGGCAACTCATAATTGCTTAAGAAATTCCAAATAAGATCTGTTGCATTAAACGCAGAAGATGGTGCATCCGCATTAGGCCTTGCCGGCAAACCACCTGGCCAGGAATGTCCACCGTCGTTGGTGAGGTATAACTGAATAGTAGTATTGGGACTGCAATTTATATACTGGGTTTGCATATACAGGTTGGCTTCTGTTACCAACTGGGGTGTTGCATTACATCCATCGATACCAGCCCATACATGCAAGGTGGAATCAACCGGCGGAAAATAATAATTGGCCAATCCATAGCCGCCGCCATAAGGTACCTTGGTGTCAACCGCTGAATGGATATGCAATACCGGCACCGCCCTTGCCGGTGTACAAGGTTGTTTGGTTAACAACGTGCCGCTCACCGGTGCAATAGCCGCGATCTGATCCGACAACTCGCAGGCGAGCCGATACGTCATCATAGCGCCATTACTCATGCCGGTAACATAGATTCGTTTGGGGTTGATCTTGTAGGTACTTGTTAACCGCTGTATCAACTGACTGATAAAACGCACATCATCTACATGGTGCTCCATGGCAAAATCACAACAGGTACCGGCATTCCAGGTGCGAATGCCCAGGATGCCATCACTGCGTACGCCTTCCGGGTACACCACTATAAAACCCGCGTTGTTCGATTTGGCGGTAAGCCCATAATCCTGCTCCATCTGACTGGCGCTGCCCGCTAATCCATGCAAGGCAATCACCAGCGGAAAATTACTGCTGTCGTCATAATGGGGCGGAAGGTTCAATAAATACGATCGCACATAACCATCCGACTGCATGGAATCATAAAAATGGAGATTGGTAATGGGCGGGTTGTCTGTCCTTTTACAACTAAAAACCCCGATCGTCAAAAGCGTCAGTAGCGCGTACACGATAAATTGTTTATACATGCTTTTTTTACCAAAGATGGGAGCAGGTAGTACGGTGATTTTGCCAAAAAGCCGTGAAGCTGAATAATTAGAAGGTGAAGCGGCTGGTACCGGTTACCAGTTTCCGGGCCTCCCCCCGGCCCCCTCCGGTGGAGGGGGAGTTGGCAGCCAACTAAGCAATGGTTACAGCTTAAGGTTTGTAGCTGTCGTCTTTCAGCTTTACCTTTTTACCTTGCTTCTTCCGTGGAATACGGTAAATTTGAAATACAGTAGGCTTTATGCAATCCCAAATAAACCTGGCATTTATCTTCATCACTTTGGTTTTCGGTTCCTACCGGCCGTCCAGGCCTGTAATTTCCTGCGGTGCTACTTCGCTACCATATTCCGGAACTATTACAAGTGTACGCAGTGGCAATTGGTCAGACGCCGCTACCTGGGGTGGGAGAGTACCCGGTCCGAACGATGCGCCGGTTATAGCAATAGGCAATACAGTCATAGTTGATAAAGATGTAACCATTGCGGGAATGCACGTGGCAGGTAAACTGATTGTCGATCCCACAAAGGCTATTTCGATTCATTCTTCCCAAAACATTCTGGTTACCGGCCAATGGCAAATGCTACCGGCCAAAGCTTCTACCATTCAAACCCTTCGCTTTACCGGTATCGATGAAGATAAATTTGTTGGCGGTGGTATGGACATGCTCAACACCGATATCGGCCTGTGGGTAATGCAATCAGGGCAGCTGCAGTTACAGGGGCAAACAAAAACGGCCTGGACAAACGCCGCTTCATCGATTGTGGCTGGCGCAACCAGTATAAACGTCAAAAACGCCAATGGCTGGCAGGTCGGCGATGAAATTGTCATCACCCCAACGGCTGCCGATGCACGCAATGTAGATGTGCGCACCATCACTGGCATAAAAGGCAATACCATTGTGCTGAATACGGCTACTACCGCTCATCCCATCATAAATAATTTGTGGACTGCCGAAGTAGGCAACCTTACCCGCAACGTACGCATCGAGGGTACGGCCACTGGTAAGTCACATATCTTCATCCGCTCAATGGTAGCGCAATCGGTTCAACAGGTGGCCTTCCGGTATTTAGGTCCGCGTAAAGACCAGGGCGGCTCCTCTGCCAAGGACCAGGTACAGGGCCGGTATGGGCTCCACTTTCATCATTGTGATGATGGCAGCGAAGGATCCATTGTTGATGGCTGTGTGATGCGTGATATAGATAACCATGCCTACGTCCCCCATGTAAGCAACGGTATTTCCATGACGCACAACATCGCCTTTAATTGTATGGATGCTCCTTTCTGGTGGGACCTGCCCGATGCCACCCATCGTACCGTTTGGGCACACAACCTGGTTGTTGCTCCCCAATACGTGCAAGGCGCCATTTCGCTCGATACTAAGGGCGCTCCCACCTTCGGCACGCATGCTTTTGTGCTGAGCATGGGCGACGACAATCGCTGCGACAGCAATGTAGTGGCTGGTCAGCAGGGACTGGAAACCGTAAACGCCGCCTACGACTGGGAAGAAATGCCCATCGAATCGGCCTGGATCTTTAAAGGCAATGTGGTGCATAATTCCGATTGCGGCATCCGCAGCTGGCAGAACAATGGCAAGAACCATGTGCTGGAACAAACTGTCATTTACAATTGCAAGGTGGGGGTGCTACACGGCGCCTATGTAAACAACTATACCTACAACGGCGGCTATATTTACAACAGCGTTTTTGAAGACCATGCAGCCAGCGGAGCCAACGGTGTGCGCATCGAGAACCTGACACTCGACGGTGCTGCCCAAATTCCCTATCCCTTCCGGATGGTGGAAGGGCCGGCCAAAGGTGCCCGCCCGGTCCTGATACGGAACTGTATCATCAAAGGTGGAACCAAAGGCGCTATTGAAAATGCCAGTACCGCTGCCCCAAAATCGCTCGACATTGTGCAATGCGATCTGCATGGCGATATTCATTTTACCCCAGACGCCGGTAAAGATGAAGTTGTCCGCGTTCAACCCATAAAAGGACAACCTTATAAGATCACAAAGACCGGAAAAGCTGACATCCCTGCTTTTGCCCCGCTGGTATGGGGCGCAGGTGCCGGATTGAAAGGCGTATATTATAATGGAAATGCGTACGACACGGCTGTAGAAGATCGAGTCGACCCCCTGATCAGTTTTCCGGAATGGCGGATCCCGCTGCCCGGACTGGCAACCGGCGTTCATTACAAAATAAAGGACACCAAATACAGTATCCGGTTCACAGGTTTTATTCAACCCCAATTTTCCGAAGACTATACCTTCATTACCGAAGTGGCCGGCGGTGTTCGGTTATGGGTGGATGATAAACTGCTCATCGATCGCTGGCACGACCTGTATACCACCACCCATACTTCCCCTGAAATAAAACTGGAGGCCGGGAAAAAATACACCATCAGACTGGAGTACTTTAACCAGGACGACCGGTCTGCCCTCTACCTCTTCTGGCAAAGTGCCTCCCAACCGCAGGAGCTGGTGCCACAAACCCAGCTATACAATGATTAGCGGAATTTGATTTTAATCATCAAAATTTAATAGTGTAAGATGCATTTCGCAAGAGCTGAAATGCCTACCTTGTATACCATTTCTTCCTGTACCCCCCTGAAGTAGCCATAGACACCTGTTACTGAGCACAACACAAAATTTATTATTGTTAACATTCAAAACCAACAGACATGTCAATTACAGCTGAAGTGGTAAACTATGCTACCGATCCTTCTATTGAGGTTCAAACAAAAGAATTTCTGAAAGCACTGAACAGTGCTGGTGGTAAACCGATGGAAACCATGACACCGGAAGAAGCCCGCCAGGTGCTGGTAGGCGCCCAAAAATCGGTGACTGTAGACCTGTCGGGCATTGACGTGATGGAGAAAACAATTACCCAGGATGGAATTACAGTGAAATTGTATGTGGTGCGTCCTGCAGGTGTAGATAAGGAATTGCCTGCCTTCATGTTCTTTCATGGCGGCGGCTGGGTGCTGGGCGATTTTCCCACACACCAACGCCTGGTGCGCGATCTGGTAGTGCATTCCGGTATGGCGGCTGTGTTTGTGGAATACACGCCTTCACCCGAAGCAAAATATCCCGTGGCTATTACAGAAGCCTATGTGGCTACCAAATGGGTGGCTGAGAATGGGGCTGACATCAATGTAAATGGAAAGAAACTGGCCGTGGTAGGCAACAGTGTGGGTGGTAATATGACCGCTGCGGTAGCACTGATGGCCAAAGAGAAAAAAGGCCCGGAATTACAATTGCAGGTATTATTGTGGCCGGTTACCGATGCCAACTTCGATACCGAGTCTTATCACCTGTTTGCAAATGACCGCTTTCTAACCCGCAATATGATGATCTGGTTCTGGGATAATTATACCACCGACGAAAATGCCCGCCAGGATATCTATGCTTCTCCATTACGGGCTTCGCTCGATCAGTTAAAAGGACTGCCACCAGCCCTGGTGCAAGTTGCCGAGAATGATCCGCTGCGCGATGAAGGCGAAGCGTATGCAAGAAAAATGAATCAGGCCGGGGTGCCCGTATCGTTGATCCGCTGCATGGGCATGATCCATGATTATGGGATGTTGAACCCGCTGTCACATATACCCGAAGTGCAATCGGTTATCCGGTATGCCGCTGAGGAAATAAAGAACGCATTGAAGTAAATTATTTCTTTGTTAAAAAGCCCTCCAGATGATGTCGGGAGGGCTTTTTTATTTAGTGTGCGATTTTCTTTACATATATGGTTTCATTTCATCTTCGATATTCTGTCTCAGGGCCATCAATTTTTTGGCATAATTCTCCATTTCAATAGCATGTGGTAATTCAGGTACCCATTTAGGAACGGGTACTGTTTTGCCATTGTCATCCACTGCTGCAAATACCATCACACAGTGGGTGGTTTTTACCCTGTCCTGACGGCGGGGGTTACCAGCCTGCACATTGATAGCGATGTGCATACTGGAATTACCGGTATAAATAACAGTAGCCGTAATTTCCACCATGTCGCCGATAGAGATGGGTTTGAAGAAGCGGATACCACCCACGTATACGGTCACACAGTATTGTCCGCTCCAGTTGGCCGCACAGGCATAACCCGCCTGGTCAATCCATTTCATTACAGCGCCACCATGTACTTTTCCGCCGAAATTGACGTCAGATGGTTCGGCAAGAAAACGGAGTGTTACGGTATTGCTGATAGACTCAATCATAAATAATCTGGTTTTGGCAGGTAAAATAAAAATTCTTCCTTATTTGTTTACCTGCTGAGCTGCTTTTTTTGTCGTTTTTACGATTTATTCAGGCTCATCAGTCTGCCAACCTCGATTGTCTGCGGAGTGTCTGTAGCTATATATGCTATATATCCATCTTCAATTGGTAAGGGTTCGAAGTGCCAGGAGGTATTATTCAGATATACTGTTTCGTCGATCACTTCAAAACTTAAAAAGGGAATAAGCAGGCCCCTTCCATCAGCTTTCACAACCGCCTCCTTTTTTGTCCAGAATTTATAGAAAGTGTATAAGGGATCTATATTGCTATTAATATATTGCCATTCTTTATGGGTAAAGCATACCCGGAAGACGTTGATGTCAACAGGATTGATGTGCTCAAGGTCTACCCCCACTTTCCCAATTGGACTGATTACACAAACAACATGATCTGCGGAGTGGGAGATATTAAAGCTGGGACCACCGGGTAAAAAAGGTTTTTGGTACTCATTAAATTGCAGTTCTTCCAAAATAGTATAGGGATAGCCCTGCGCTACCATGCCTTCTAAAAGCAATACTTTTCCTAAAAGGAAACGAAACGCATCTGTTTCGATCTGGAAAGCATTCATTCTTTTTATCATGGCCGCTGGCAGGTATTGTATATAATCGCGCTTTAGCTGATCATAACAATATTTACTGCAGCAGGCTGTATATACAAACACCATGATTCAAGTTAATGGTTACTCGCTATTCTGAAGAAGGTAATAGCCGCTTTTTGCAATACGGATTTTACGAAAAATATGCTATGAAGCAAAACCTTGTATCGTTTAGTAAAAACCGAAATGATAATTATGTCTACTACTAACTGCTAGTATTGTGTTATTGGCTAATTTGGTTTTGCAATTGATCTTCTTTTTGAAAATTGCTGCGGTTCCTGTTGAATACATTATTACATTTTTTTAATGCAGAGGTGTTGTTAACTGCTGTAGCGGTAGCTGTGTTTCAATACCTGGAACAGTAGCAATCTATTTTCAATTCCGATATAATTATTGTTTAATCGTTTCAACCAGGACATTTGTTACCTGCTGTAGCGGTAGCTATGTTCGTGATCAGGGAAAACTATGAAAAAGCCAGTTTATGTGCTTGGAACAGGCACATCGCACGATGGGTCGGCCTGTTTACTTAAAGATGGAGTTATTGCAGTGGCTATAGAGAAAGAACGCATTACCCGCCGGAAACATGATGGCTGGAATGACAATGATGCCATTCAATATTGCCTGGATGCGGAAGGAATAAAAATGGAGGATGTTGATCTGATTGTGGAGGCCGGAATGAATTATATTTTTCATGGCGGATATACGCCTTATGAAACAAAAGTTGGTAAAAGGCTGATTGAGTTATACCGGCAAACGATTCCCGTAGTTACTATTTCCCATCACCTGGCCCATGCCTACAGTGCCATTGGTACAGCCCCGTTCGATGAAATGGCCATACTGGTTATAGATGGATGCGGTAATTCAATGAGTGAATGCATGGATCTTGACGGTGCCTGTGTACCGGATCAGATCCCGGGTGAATGGCAGCATCTATTATGGGAAAAAGATAGTTTTTACGAGTATCGTAATAATAAACTGCAGCCGCTTTTTAAGGATTTTTCGCCCAGAAGCCGGTTCTTTAATTATGTATTTCTTCCCGATGTTTTGAAACACTCCATTGGCAGTTTGTACGAGGCAGCCAGCATGTATTGTCTCGGCGATCAGAACGCCACGGGCAAATTAATGGGGCTGGCGCCCTATGGCCGGCAGGGTGTGTATGATCAGGAAATATTTGATTGCCGGGATGGCCGCTTTTTTGTGAACTACCACTGGCAGAAATCTTTCAAACAGCCATTCAGGAATTATAATCAGTTTAAGTCAGATTTCCAGTATTATGCTGACATCGCCTATTGGGTTCAAAAAGAAACCGAGCGGGCTATCCTGTATCTGGTAAATGAACGGGCGCGGTTAACTTCAAGCAGAAACCTCGCTTATACAGGTGGGGTAGCGCTGAATGCAGTAGCCAATGCGCGCATCCTGCAAAATAGTCCGTTTGAACAATTGTATATGACCCCGGCAGCCGGTGATAATGGTCTTAGTATTGGCTGTGCTTTTTTCGGGTGGATGGAAGTATTGAAGAAGGAACGGATAAAATTTGATGGCAACTCCTGTTTTGGCAGGATCTATCCGGATGCAGACATCGTGCAGGCAATTGAAAATTACCAGGATCATACTAATGTAAATATCCCTGAGGTTGTTGATACTTTCTTTTCAAACCTTGCTCAATATTCCCGGGAGGATGCTGCTGAACTGGCATTTGCTTTACAGTTTATCATAAAAGGATGTGGCGTGTATTTGGTGGAACAAAAGAAGGGTGAGCCAATACAGCTGTCGAACAAAATGATTGCCGGTGTTAATGGCACCGTTATAATTGATGGCCGTGATTTTATGCAGTGGATGTTGAATTTTAACCTTACACACGATTTGATCGGGAGTGGCAGGCTGCAGGCAGAAGGAGATATTGCCGGATTGCGTTACATTTTTGACAGTGCGAAGATGAGGGAAACGATGGAGGAAGCGATTCGCCTGCACAATGGCAATGTCCGTAAACCAATATATACCTATGAGCCGGATGTGGTAGGCACAACCGCCCGGCTTTTAGCTGAAGGCAAAGTGATCGGCTGGTTCCAGGAGGGAAGCGAATTTGGCCCCAGGGCCCTTGGTCATCGCAGCATTCTGGCTGATCCGGGAAGAAAAGACATCCAGCAGTTTATTAATTCGAAAGTGAAATTCCGGGAAGACTTCAGGCCTTTTGCGCCTTCTGTATTATTGCAGGATGTGTCTACTTATTTCCGGTATGAAGGGGAAAGCCCTTATATGATCATGGTGGCACAGGTACAGCCCGACTGGAAAGACAGGATACCGGGTGTAGTGCATAAGGATAATTCGTGCCGCATACAAACTGTAACACCACAATGGAACAAACGATACTACGAGCTGCTTACCGCATTTAAAAAAGAAACCGGTGTGGGCGTATTGCTGAACACTTCCTTTAATCGAAAAAACATGCCTATAGTTGAAACGCCTGAACATGCTTTGCGTTTCTTCTTTGAATGCGACCTCGATTGTCTTGTCATGGGTGATTATATCGTGTATAAAAATTAAAAAACCTTGTCACATGACTACCTTTCGCGCGGGATGGTACGTGATCTATACAAAACCCCGGCATGAGAAAAAAGTAAATGCCCGCTTAGCTGAAAACCACATCCATTCATTTTTACCCACCAGGAAAACACTGCGGGTATGGCATGACCGGAAAAAGATTGTAGACGAACCACTTTTCCCTTCTTATATTTTTATCTATCTCGATAACATGCAAAGTTATTATCGGGGGGCAGATGCCGAAGGTGCTTTATATTATGTTAGAACAGGAAAAGAAATTGCCCGGGTGGGGGAAACCGTTGTAAATAATATAAAGCTGATCTCGGGCCAGGCAGATGATATCGAGATCTCCGATAACCGTTTTCAACCAGGGCGTCAGCTGGTGATCAGCCAGGGGCCTTTAACCGGGTTATCCTGCGAAGTGGTTGAAACAAGCGGTAATTGCAGGCTGTTGGTACGGGTGGAGCTTTTACAAAGAAGCATTTTACTCAAATTACCCGAAGAATCTTTAATGACTATATAATTATGACACCAAAAGGCAAAGTACTTTGGTTTACCGGCTTATCAGGTGCGGGGAAAACTACTATTGCAGAGGCGTTGCATGCGCATTTGATGAAGGTGAAATGCATGGCTGTAGTCCTTGATGGCGATCTGTTGCGAAAGGGTTTAAATACCGATCTTGGTTTTTCGGCTGCCGACAGAAGTGAAAATATTCGGAGAATAGCGGAGATAGCAAAACTATTGGTACATAATGGAATTGTCTGTATTGTTTCTACCATTAGTCCTTATGCCGAATTGAGAGAGAAGGCAAAAGAGATTATCGGACAGGAATTATTTTCCGAGATCTTCATCAATGCCCCGTTGCAGGTGTGCGAGGAAAGAGATGTAAAAGGGTTATACGGCAAGGCGCGCCGAAATCAGATCGCTTCCTTTACGGGGATACACGACGATTACATGCCGCCTGTTAATCCCGACCTGGAGATCAGAACCGATCTGTTGACCCCCGACGAATCTGTACGGAAGATCATTGTTTGGTTTAACAACCTGGTCAATACAGGTTTGGTTGGACTACAACAGATCGACTGGCATAATGTATAATACTTTATCAATTGTTCCCTGAACTTCCCATAGACTTACTGCTGAGGCTGGCTTTACAGGCCGCTAACGGTATTCTGGAGATATATAAAGACGAGGCCCTGATGAAACAGTACACGCTTAAGCAGGATGCTTCACCGGTAACACTGGCCGACCGGGCTTCCCATGAGATCATTGTGAAGGGATTGCAGGCTATTACGCCTGGTATTCCCGTGTTGTCTGAAGAAGGCGCTGCCATACCCTACGAAGAACGTAAGCAATGGGAATACTTTTGGTGTGTAGATCCATTGGATGGAACCAAAGAGTTTTTGCAGCGCAACGATGAATTTACAGTCAACATAGCACTCATTCACCGGCAAACACCTGTGTTGGGCATTATCTGTTTACCGGTTTTACAAACGCTGTACTATGGTTCGTACAACGACGGTAGCTGGAAGAGAATACGGGACAAAGACCCGGTTCGCATATATACCGACAAGCGAACAACAGATTGGACAGCTGTCGGCAGCAGGTCCCATGCGGGTGCGTCGGAAAGGGAAATGTTAAACCATTACCCCGTATCGAGACAACTTTTTGCAGGCAGCTCGCTGAAGTTCTGTCTGATTGCAGAAGGTTCCGCACATCTCTATTACCGCGAGGGGCCCACCATGGAATGGGATACCGCAGCCGGACATGCAATTGTGCAATACAGCGGCGGAGCACTTTCCATGCCATCGGGCGGCGAATTTTTATATAATAAAACATCCCTGATAAACGGTCCCTTTATTTGCACGGCATACAAGGCGACTTAGTATTTCAAAAACATCAATCGTATGAATAACGGTACGCATCTTTCATTCCAGGCACGATATAATCGTATGGTGTTGAAACTGGTTTCAGCCGGCTGGAAAAAATTGTTTGTGCTGGAGCGGCAAATGAAAAAGAAGATCTTTATCCAGGAGTTCGAAGCCCGGGAAGATGATATATGCGTGGTCACCTATATGAGGTCGGGCACCACCCTTGTACAAATGATGTTGTACCAGTTGCTCACAGATGGTAATATGAATTTTAACCACCTTTCTGATATCTCTCCTTTATTAGAAGACGCTATCAATGCACCACAGCAATTACAGCAGCTGCCTTCGCCAAGAATTTTTAAAACGCATGGTGACTATAAATATTTTCGCCGGAAGTCGAATGCAAGGATTGTTTATGTGGTACGCAATGGGATGGATGTGGCTTCTTCTATTTTTCACTATCATAAGAATTATGACAATCCCGATCTTAACTGGGACAAGTTTCTGACTAATAATTTTATGGACCGTCTTTCCTGGTTCAAATATGTGGAGGACTGGCTGGAAAATAAAAACCGGTTGAACGTGTGCTATTTGAAATACGAGGATGTGACAGATAATATGCGAGCGACCATCGAAAAACTGGCTGCCTTTATGAAGATAACCCCCACCGAAGCAACTATACAACGCGTAATGGAACGCTGTAGTTTCGGGTTTATGAAAGAACACGAGCTGAAATTCGGGCGGAAAACCGATCAGCATTTTATCAGAAAAGGGAAATCCAATACCGGGCAGTTTGAGTTTAGCGAAGCACAACGCACCAGATTTATTGAACTGTACAATAAGCACCTCGAAAGATTTAACCTGGGATACGATTTTTCAGTGAATACAAATCAGGGATTAAAGCTTGCCTAAGGTTTTTAATGATGCATATGCATATAGCGCAGAATAGCATAGTGGATTACCTGTTTCATCATGCGGATGACTTTCCTGCCAAATCAGCCTTTACCATTTTGCAGGAGGATGGCTCCGAACGTACAATCAAATACAGGGAGCTGGCGGCAGCAGTGAAAACACTGGCTGCACAATGGAAAAGGGAATCACTGGCAGGTACCAATGTGTTACTGATCTACCAGGACATACCCGAATTCATCATTGCGTTCCTGGCTTGTCAGTATGCAGGTATCATTGCGGTGCCGGTACCTTATTTGAAAGGCACTAAGCGGGTGGCGCGGTTATTAGGTATTATGGAAGATGCGCAGGCCGCGGCTGTTTTTTGTACCCTTGATTCCGTGCCGCATTTGGAACGTGAACTGACGGCAAACGCTCCTGCAATAAGGATCATCCCTACAAGCATTTCTGATGCAATTAACAGCGATGGCGATACTGTTGCCGCCCAACCCAATGAAATATCCTTCATTCAATATACTTCGGGGTCAACTGGAAGTCCCAAAGGAGTAGTGGTAACGGCGCAGAACCTGTTGCATAACCAGCAGCTGATTAAAAATACGTTCGGGTGTGACCGGGATGCGGTTATCTTTTCCTGGTTGCCCTTTCATCATGACATGGGGCTGATAGGTAATATCCTGCATACAGTATACGTAGGATGCAGGTGTGTACTGATGTCGCCCTACCATTTTATACAAACACCGCTAAAATGGCTGAAAGCCATTTCACATTACAGGGTCACCCATAGCGGGGCCCCCAATTTCGCCTACGATCTGTGTGTTGAAAAAATACCACCTGCTGAATTGCAGGAGCTCGATCTTTCGAGTTGGCGGGTAGCCTATAACGGGTCGGAGCCTGTTCGTTACACTACTTTGCAACGCTTTGCCGCTTACTTTGAACCGGCAGGTTTTAAACCGGAAGTCTTTTACCCCTGTTATGGGTTGGCCGAAGCTACGTTGCTGGTGGCCGGCATTAAAGAAAGCGGAAGTGCTGCAACGATTGCGATTGAAAAGGAGCAGGTAGCCGGTAACAGCATCCGGCTCACAAACAAATCGGATGCCCAGGCGCAAATAATTGTTACCTCGGGTAGTGTTCCTGAGGGAATGGAAGTACGCATCATTGCTCCCGGCGATGGAAAAACATGTGGGGAACTGGAAGAAGGAGAGATCTGCATTTCGGGAGACAGTGTCACGCGTGGATATTGGAATAAAGACAATAGCAGTACTTTTTATAGATTGGATCAGCGGCAGTTCCTGCGTACAGGTGACCTCGGCTTTTTTTATAATGGCCAGCTCTTTGTTCGGGGAAGATTAACCGATATGTTGATCATTCGCGGCCGGAATATTTATCCCTACGACATCGAGCAACTGGTGGCGGGCTGCGATGCCGCTGTTGAAACAAACGGGGTGGCGGCCTTTTGCGTAGATAAACCGGGTGGTGAGCTGGTGATTGTGGCTGAAATAAAAAGAGCTTTTGTGCAACAACTGAATACTGCAGCGCTTATTGCCACTATTGCCCGGGCCGTATCCGGCACATTTGGCACTGCTGTGCACGATATACTATTGCTGGCGCCGCTTGGAATTCCCAGAACCACGAGCGGGAAATTGCAAAGGGTTAAATGCCGGGAGTTTTATCAGGCTGGTGATTTCAACCCGATCGCTTCCCTGTTGGCCATGGAAGGGAAAAACAACATGCCTGCTAAGAAGCCATTTTCATCAGCCGGCATGCTGCAGCAGCCGAATGCTGCTTCAATAAAGAAATACCTCATCGGCATCATCGGCAGCACGCTCGGCAACCTGCCAACCGATGAATTACAGGATACAACGGAACTCACCCAAATAGGCATTGATTCCCTGAAAGCAACTGAACTGATCAATATGATCAACAGAGACCTGAGTATTCATATTGATGTGGCCAATGTATTTGGCGACAACAGGATCGCAGGTCTTGTAAATACCATTGAACAATTGTTGTGGCTCAAAAATGAGCAAAGTTCCGGTGAAGAAATTACTATATGAACACCCTCGACATTATTGCTGCCTTAAAAAAATATAAAGTGGTGCCCAGGCTCGTGGGCGATCAACTGAAACTGGTGGGCGAAACAACGCAGCTGCCGGCTGATCTTATTGAACAGGTAAGAAACAGCCGGGAAGAAGTGATCCGGTTCCTGCGAAATGCCATGGATCAATGGGCCTATATACCTATTCCAAAAGTACCAGCGCAGGAAAGCTACGCAGCCTCCAATGCTCAGAAACGGATCTGGGTGTTGAGCCAGTTGAACGGGGGCCGCACGGCCTATCATATCATCAGAAGTTTTTACCTGAAAGGCAGTGTAATAAAAGAGCACCTTGAAAAAGCGTTTCAAACTTGCATAGAACGACATGAAAGTTTACGAACTGTTTTCAGGGAAGTAGATGGGGAGCTCAGGCAGGTGGTGCTGGAAAATATGTCCTTTACGCTTGGTTATACTGATCTCAGCGACATGAGCGATATAACAGGCTACCTGAAACAGGAAGTGGTGCAATGCACCAACCAGCCTTTCGACCTGGAAATTGGACCGCTGATACGGGTACAGCTGTATCGGTTGGCGGCAGAAGAATATGCCCTTCTCTTCGGGGTGCATCATATTGTGAGCGATGGCTGGTCGATCGGTGTACTGGTGCATGAATTGATGTATGCGTATGAATTGTTTTGTAAACAGGAACGGTTGCATACAGCGCCGTTGACGATTCAGTATAAAGATTATTGTCAGTGGCATACCGCCCGAATAGAAAGCGACAAAGGCGAACAGGCAAAAGCTTTCTGGAAAAGTCAGTTTGCGGTGCTGCCTGAACCGCTGAGTTTACCGGCAGATTTTCCCCGACCGGCGATGCGATCATTCGAAGGGGCAGTAACCCGTTATTATCCCGGTGAATTGTGCTATTCGCAGATAGTGGCATTCTGTAAAAACAACCAGGTAACTACTTTTAATTTTTTCAGGGCTACCTTAACGCTGCTGTTAAGCAGGTTATCGGGGCAGCGGCATATTACCATTGGAACGCCGGTCTCGGGCAGAAATCACCTGGACCTGGAAAGTCAGGTTGGGTTATATGTAAATACGCTGCCTTTGCTGGCTGTTGTTGATCCGCAAATGCCGTTTCTGGATTTTCTAAAACAGGTTGCTGAACATTCTTTCAAAGCGTTTGAATTTCAGGATTACCCTTTTGATAAAGTAATTGAAGACCTGCAGGTGCAGCGCGAACTGCATCGAAACCCATTGTTTGATGTGATGATGGTGGTACAGCATCAGGCTACCGGGGAAGGCAGTGTGAACAAACGGGGACAATATGGTTTTGAATTGGGTTTGCTGGAACGCTTGCTGTATCCCGATGGAAGACAGGAAGATGAAAGGATCTCTGTAAAATTCGATCTTACTTTTAATCTCGATTATGACCCGGATAATAATTTCTACATCGAGATCGAATACGATACTGCGCTTTTCAGAAAACAACGGGTTGACCGGATTTTCAGGTGCTGGATGCATATTATCAATGAGGTGATGCAGTCCCCTGAAAGAACGCTGGGTTCAATTGATATGGTACCTGCTGCAGAAAAGCACACCATCTTACGGGAGTTTAATGCGCCTGTAGGCTCCATTGAAGAACAAAGCATTATCAGTTTATTGGAGTCGTCATTTAGAAGCAGGCAACAGGAAACGGCCCTGCTCGTAAACGAAACAACCTATTCGTATGGTGAACTGGATGGTGCATCAGAAGCGTTGGCAGTGCGATTACAGGAATACAGACAAACGGGTGATCATTCTTTTATAGGCATCTTAATGGGACGCACGGCAGCTACAGTCGTCAGTATCCTGGGGGTATTGAAAGCTGGTGCTGCCTATGTTCCCATTGACATTAATTATCCTGCAGACCGGATCGCTTTTATAATATCCGATGCACAGTTGGCATGCATTCTTGTTGACAGGGATGGGGAGAAGTTGATCCCTGCCGGCTACAAAGGCCGCGTTGTTCTATTAGAAGATGTAGCAACAGAACAGGTAGGTGCAGTATCCCGGAACGCAGTGCAAGATTGGCGGGAACAACCGGCTTATCTGATCTATACATCGGGCTCAACCGGACAACCGAAAGGGGTGGAGATCTGTCACCGTAACACCATTGCCTTTTTGAAATGGGCGGCGGCAGAATTTGCTGGTACCCCCTTCGATAAGTTATATGCCACTACTTCCATTTGTTTTGATCTATCAATTTTCGAAATATTTTTCCCGTTAATGCAGGGCAAAACCATCCGGTTACTGCAAGCGGCAACAGACATTCCTGTCTGGCTTCATACGGATAAAAAAGTAATGATCAATACAGTTCCTTCTGCAGTGCGCCATTTACTGGAGCAGGAAATAGACTGGCGTGCGGTAACGGCGCTGAATATGGCGGGTGAACCGGTGCCTGAAAGTTTTAAAAACGAACTGGATTATTCGGGGATGGAGGTTAGGAATTTATATGGTCCGTCGGAAGCTACCACCTATAGTACTGTGTACCGGTTTGTGCCGGATGGAAATACAAACATACCTATTGGCGTCCCTGTTAATTATACGCAACTGTATATACTGGATGGGAACGGTAACCTGCAGCCTGTAGGTGTTCCGGGGGAGATTTACCTCGGCGGACAAGCGATCGCCAAAGGATATTTTAAACAGCCCGGTCTAACCGCTTCGCGGTTCGTGCACAATCCTTTTCTGCCGGGTACCGCGATGTACAAAACAGGTGACCGCGGTTATTGGATGGAGAATGGACAGGTTGCATTCGGTGGGCGAATAGATGATCAGGTTAAAATAAGAGGCTATCGGATAGAACCCGGTGAGATCCAGGTGTGTCTTGAACAGCATTCCCTGGTTCAGCAGGCAGTGGTAATGGTGCAGCAGATCGGCGACGAGCTACAACTGGTAGCTTATGTCAAAGGAGACAAACCGGTTACCCCCGCTCTTTTGAAAGAATATATATCGGGCAAACTGCCGGCCTACATGGTGCCGGCCTATTGGGTAATGCTCGATGCAATACCCCTGAACAATAATGGCAAAGTAGATAAAAAACAGTTACCCCTTGCTGACGGCACAGGCCAACAGGTTGCAGAGAAAGTGCTGCCGCGAACAGCCGAACAACAGCGGTTGCAGTTATTATGGAAAAAAGTGCTGCCTATGGCAGAACCCGGTATTACCGATAATTTCTTTCACATAGGCGGGCACAGTTTGAAAGCAACCCGGTTGCGATCGCTGATAGCAAAAGAATTTGAAAAAGAAATTACGCTCAACGAGATCTTTACCTGCGCTACCATAGAAGCACAAGCTACCTTGCTTGCCGGTAAACCGGCTGCGGGAGTGGTGACAATTGGTAAGGCGCCGGTGCAGGATGTATATCCATTATCTATTGCACAGGAACGGTTGTGGGTACTTACCAAATTTGACGAGGCTTCCATTGCCTATAATATGCCGGCTGTTTTTGAAGTAAAGGGAACACTTGATATCCCCACTTTGCAGGCGGCCTTCAGGCAGGTAATTGAACGGCATGAGATCTTAAGGACAATATTTACAGAAAAAGAAGGTGTTCCTGTACAAAGAATATTGTCTGTTGAAGCGGCCGGCTTTGAACTGGAAACCATCGTTCCCGACCAGCCCATGCCGTTAGCGGAGGCGCTGGAATGGCTGAAACAACAATGGCAAAAACCATTCGACCCTGGCAAGGGACCTTTGTTACACTGCAGTCTGATACAAACTGCAGCAGGACAGTTGCTTTCATTCAATATGCACCATCTTATCAGCGATGGCTGGTCGTTGGGAGTTTTATATAAGAACGTAACAGAAGCCTATCGATTGCTGCTCGCTGCTCCATCTGCACAGCTGCCGTGTCCGGAGATTCAGAGTAAAGATTATGCCGTATGGCAAAAAAAGCAGCTGGCAGAAGGGCGGTTTGATGCACATCGCCGGTTCTGGACAGAAGTATTTAAAATAGAAGCGCCGGCACTGGAACTGCCCCTGGGTTTTAACCGGCCAGCGGTAAAGACGTATACAGGCGCCGCGTGTGAATGGAAATTTACACCCGCTGCAGTGGCGAACATCCGTCAACTGGCTGTACAGGCAAATGCCAGTCTCTTTATGACGCTGATGTCTGCTATTCGGGTATTATTAAAGAAATATACCAACGAACAGGATCTTGTTATCGGGACCCCGGTTTCGGGCAGAGATTATTTGCAGTTACACGATCAGATCGGTTGTTATATAAATACATTGCCGATACGCGTATCCGTTGATCCCGATGCATCTTTTGTGTCGACGTTGGAGAAAGAAAAAGCATTTATCCTGTCGGCTTTCGAACACCAGGCATTTTCGCTGGAAATGTTGCTGGAAGAAATACCCGTAAAGCGGGATTTGTCACGGTCACCCCTGTTTGATGTGGTAGTAGTGCTGCAGGATACTGCTGAATGGGGCATAGGACCGGTGAACAACGTAACAGAAGCACTGCAGTTTGAACGACTGTCAATTGATACGGGGGGTGCGAAATACGATCTTGTTTTTTCTTTTTCAGAACAGGCCGATGGATTGCTGCTGAGTCTTGAGTACAATACCGGTCTGTTTAGGGAGGAAACCATTATACGAATGATCCGTCACCTGGACAAGCTGTTGCAGCAGGTGACTGCAGAACCGAACACTAAGATCAAAGATATTGTGTTGCCCGATGAGGCGGAATATGCGGTACTGATTTCTAAAGCCGATCAAAGCCAGGTGGCGTATGATCGGGAGGCTACGATCACCAGTCTTTTTCAACTGGCAGTGAGGGCATTTGCCCATCGGACGGCGTTGGTAGTGAATGGTCGCCACCTCACTTACCAGGAACTGGATACAAAGAGCGGCCAGCTGGCAAAAATACTGGTGCAGGAGTGTGGTGTATTACCTGAAACCCTGGTGGTGCTTCATGTAACACGCAGCGAATGGATGCTGATTGCCATACTGGCCGTGCTGAAAGCAGGTGCGGCTTATGTGCCGGCAGATCCCGATTATCCCGCTGCGAGAATTGCCTATATGCTTGATGACTCTGCAAGTCCGCTTGTCTTATATGACGAGCCATTGAAAGAGGAAATAAGAAGCCAGTACTCCGACAGGTTGTTTAAGGATATCACCCGGCACAACTACTCCGGTGAAGGATACGTGGCCGAGGTACAACCTGAACAACTCGCTTATGTTATTTATACCTCAGGTACCACCGGTAATCCCAAAGGCGTTTTGATCGAGCATCGGCAGGTTGCGCGGTTACTCTTTCATGAAAATAATTTGTTCCTTTTCGGACCAGATGACAGGTGGTCATTGTTCCATTCTTATTGTTTTGATTTTTCGGTGTGGGAGATGTATGGTGCCCTGTTAAACGGCGGCACCCTGGTAATGGTACCAAAACACATTGCACAGAATGGGCGTTCGTTTTATGAGTTTTTAATAGAAGAAAGGATCACGGTGCTGAACCAGACACCCACGGCTTTCAGAAGCCTGTTGCAGGCGAACAGCGATCGGCTTTCGCCCGACGTGCCTGTTAACTACCTGATATTTGGCGGCGAGGCGCTGATGCCCGCCATGCTGGCTCCCTGGCACCAGGCGGTGCCTCATTGCAAAATTGTGAATATGTATGGTATTACAGAAACCACCGTGCATGTTACCTATAAAGAAATTACCGCTAACGAAATAGCTGCCAACGCCAGTAACATTGGCGTTCCCATGCCTACGGTAAGCTGTTATGTGCTGGATGCCGATTTGCGGCAGGTGCCCATTGGCGTAACCGGTGAGTTGTGTGTAGGCGGCGCAGGCGTGGGCCGGGGATATCTTAATAAACCCGAACTCACCAGTACAAAATTTATTCCCCATCCCTTTCAATCAGCAGCACGCATGTACCGGTCAGGTGATTATGCCCGGATATTACCGAACGGCGATCTTGAATACATTGGCCGTCGCGATGACCAGGTGAAGATCAGGGGACATCGCATTGAACTGGCAGAAGTAGAGGCAACGATCTTTCGCCGACCCGACATTCAGGATGCCGTGGTATTACGCCTGAAGAATGGGGAAGGAGAATATGAACTGGCGGCCTGGTTCCTGCCTGCCAAAGATTTTGAAAGCATAAGTGACCTGCGCAAAGGGCTCAGTGAGCAGTTACCGGCTTACATGGTGCCTTCCTATTTAATTCCATTGGAAAGCTTCCCATTAAACAGCAATGGCAAACTGGATAAAAATGCGCTGCCGCGCCCGCAGGATACCATCAATGAAAATATTTTGGCTGTACCTGTGAGAAATGACACCGACCAGTTGATCCTGAGTATCTGGGAAAACATTCTGGAAAGAAAAGGCATTGGAATAAAAGACAATTTCTTCGATCTGGGCGGACATAGTTTGAAAGCCACCCGGGTTGTGTCGAAGATCCATGAAACCATGGGCGTTAAAATAGACCTGAAAGCGCTTTTTATAGAACCTACGGTAGAACACCTGTCGAATTACGTTGACACCATCCGGTGGATGGAGAATAAAAGGGAGCTAACGGCCGATAACCAGGACGAGATCATATTTTAACATGAAAGAGCTGTTTGAATTATTGGCGGTCTGCAGACAACATGAGATCCATTTCTCGCTGGGAACATCCGGGCGGGAACTGAGGGTGCAGGGCAATGTAAAGATGCTGACAAAAGAACAGATCAGCCGGTTGCAATTGTACAAAGAGGAAATTATTGCACTGTTGCGCCCTGCTGGTGCACCCCTTGCGGCGGTTCAACCTTTGCCTCATCAGCAGCATTACGAGCTATCTTCTGCGCAGAAACGCATCTGGGTGCTGAGCCGTCTTGGCGGCGGGACAGCCTATCATATCCCGATGATCAATGTGTTTGAAGGTGAATTGCAGGTGGCGCATCTGATCACTGCTTTTGGCCATTTGATAGAAAAGCATGAGATCTTAAGGACTGTTTTTACAGAAGATGAAACCGGTGAGATCAGGCAAAGTGTTCTAACAGCCGAAGCATTGCATTTTTCTGTATCCTGCACTGATCTACGATCAGGCAGCCATCGGGAAGCGAAAGCTGAAAAAATAATACAGGAAGCACTGCAACAGCCATTTGATCTGGAAAAAGGTCCGGTGCTGCGCGCAGGCCTGATCAGGCTCACCAATGAAAAATGGATCTTTCATCTTGTTATTCACCATATCGTTTGCGATGGCTGGTCGATGAACGTGCTGATTCGCGAACTGATGCAGTCCTATGCGCGGCTTTGTGAAGGCGGGAATGAATGGCCGGCGCCGCTACGCTTCCATTACAAAGATTATGCAGGCTGGCAACAGCAACAGATAAAAGGCGAACACTATACTGCCCATCGTTCCTACTGGATGAAGCAGTTTGAAGGAGAATTGCCCGTTTTACAACTGCCCGCCGACAAGAAGCGGCCAGCAATAAAAACATACAACGGGGGCGTAACAACGGGGATGGTCGATGCCGGTGCCACCGCTGCTTTGAAAGCCATGCTGCAGCAGCAGGGTAGCACTTTGTTTATGGGATTGCTAACCCTGGTAAAAATATTCCTGCACAGGTATACATCAGACGAAGACATAATTATAGGTACGCCCGTTGCCGGAAGGGAGCATCCTGAACTGGAAGAACAGATCGGTTTATACATAAATACGGTTGCTATAAGGACCAGTTGTACTGGTGCAGATAGCTTTTTGCAATTACTAAGCAAAATAAAAGAAACGACAGTCCAGGCGCAGACGCATCAGGCCTATCCCTTCGATTTACTGGTAGATGAATTGCAGCTGCATACCGATAGGAGCAGGAACCCCTTGTTTGATGTAATGATTACGTTAAATGAAGATGGCTTTGCAATGGTGGATGAACAACCGCATGCGCCTAATCTGCGCATATCGCCCTGGAATGCTGGAACAGGTAACGTGAGTAAGTTTGATCTGTCTTTTAATTTTATCGATCATGGGGATACCATAACATTCGACCTTGTTTATAACAGCGATCTGTACTTTGCCGGCACGGCTGAACGAATGAAAAGGCACCTCGTGCAATTACTGATGGCTGTGTTGAATGGGCCTGGTATGCCGGTAAATTCCTTACTACTACTGACCCGGAATGAAATACAGGAACTGCTGACCGGATTTAACAATACACAAGCTTCTTTCCCGCAGCATAAAACCGTAGTTGATCTTTTTATAGAACAGGCGCTGAAGACACCAGACAGACCGGCCCTGGTGTCAGGTGATACAACACTCACTTATCGGCAACTACATGAAAAGACCGATCAACTGGCCGCCCGCCTGGTAACGGATTATCACGTAAAGCCTAATGAACTGGTAGGGGTGATGGTCGACCGGTCAGCCGACATGATCGTTGCCCTGCTGTCGGTATTGAAATCGGGCGGTGCTTATGTACCCATCGATCCCGAATATCCTGCGGTACGCATTGAATATATTCTACAAGACTGTAAGGCGGCTGTACTGCTTACGGAATCGAAATATGTATCACAACTGGCGGCTTATGCAGGTGCCGTGATTGCCCTTGACAAGCCAGTGATCATGCCAGCTGTTACTAGTGAATATGAACCGGCAAAGGTTCAGTCCGACGATCTGGCGTATGTGATCTACACCTCAGGTTCAACCGGGCATCCCAAAGGGGTAATGATCACCCACCGGTCGCTGGTTGATTATTTTTTTGGCATTCAGCAAAAAACAAATATCGCGGCGTGCCGGCGGTTTGGACTGGTCTCCACGATCGCTGCCGACCTGGGCAATACCGTTATATATACATCCCTGTTGATGGGTGGCGAGCTGCACATCTATTCTGCGCTAGATTTACTCGACGCAGAGAAAATATTTGCCCAGACGCCGGATTGTATAAAGATTGTTCCCTCGCATTGGAAATCACTGCAATTACCTGATAAGGTCTTTCTGCCGGAAAAATGCCTGATTTTCGGTGGCGAATCGCTGACCACCGAAATACTTACAACAATAAAGGAAGCCAATCACGCCTGCCGGGTATATAATCATTATGGCCCTTCAGAAACTACCATTGGCAAGCTGATCAACCCTATTGATCTGAACCAGATACCCGATCCTGTTCCACTGGGAGTGCCGTTTTGTGAGTCGTCGGTTTATATTTTGGATAATCAGCTCCAGTTAGTACCGGTTGGAATTATTGGTGAGATCTGCATAGCGGGTGCCGGCGTAGCCCGTGGTTATTTCAACAGACCAGAACTAACTACTGAAAAATTTGTACCCGATCCTTTCCACGAAGGCCGGCGAATGTATAAAACAGGTGACCTGGGCCGCTGGTTACCCAACGGCCAGGTTGAATTTATTGGCAGAAAAGATGAACAGGTAAAAATAAGGGGCTACCGTGTAGAGCCCGGAGAAATAGCGTTGACTATAGGGAAACACCCGGAAATTGAAACAGCCGTGGTGCTTACCAGGAACAATGCAACTGGTGAAAAAGAACTGGTGGCTTATTGCGTAGTCAAAGAAGAACTGGCAATAGCTGATATCCGTTTGTGGCTTGGCCATACCTTACCCGTCTGGATGATCCCCACGCATTTTGTATGGCTCGATAAACTGCCTCTTACGCCCAACGGAAAAATTGATAAAAGATCATTGCCTGAGCCGGATGCACAACTGACTTCGGCAAATACGCATATAGCACCCCGCAACGAGATAGAAAGGCAATTGGTGTCCATCTGGGCGGAGCTCCTGGGAAAAAACAACATCGGCGTGAAAGATGATTTTTTCCAGTCTGGCGGACATAGCCTGAAAATGATGCAGCTTATCTCCCGCATCAACAGGCATTTTGAAATAAGAATAAATATCCAAAGCATTTTCAAAGAACCAACTGTTGAGAACATCAGCGAACAGATCCTTTTCATTCTCGATCAAAACCACCGGAAAGCCAACCGGAAGAACTTAAAACAAGTAGAGTTATAAACTGATGAAAGAGTTATTAAGACAAATAAGGGATAATAACATTTTGCTGGAAGTAGTGGATGGCAAGTTGCAGGTCTTTGCCGGCGATTCTGAGATCCATCCGGGGCTGTTGTCCGCAATAAAAGAACAGAAAGCGGAGTTGCTGCAGTTCCTGGCTGATAATGATCAGGCAGGATTTGAAAAAGGATATACTACGAATATTCCTCTAGTACCCGTTCAGGAAAATTATCCGTTGTCATCGGCGCAGTATCGGTTATGGCTCGCCAACCAGTTGCCAGGTGCCAGTGTTGCTTACCATATGGTGAAGAGTTATGTGTTGGAAGGAAACGTGAACGAAGAAAGTTTTGTTATTGCATTTGATCAATTGATCGCCCGCCATGAAAGTCTGCGAACAATATTTAGGGAGAATGAAGAAGGCGCAATCCGCCAATGGATCCTGCCATTAAAACAAACAGGATTTCAACTGTCCTGTCACGATCTGCGTTATGATGCGCAAAGAGAGGAGGTGCTGAAACGCGAGGTACAAGAACAGTGGACCACTCCATTTGACCTGGCTACAGGTCCGCTGATCAGGGGCAGTTTGTTCAGAACAGATAATACTACCTGGGTGTTTTCGTATGTAATGCATCACCTTGTCAGCGATGGCTGGTCAATGGAAGTGATGCTGAAAGAACTAATGCAGTTATACAGTGCCTGCTGTTCTGGTCAACAACCTTCACTAGCACCCTTACGTATTCAATATAAAGATTATACGGCCTGGCAACAATCGCAGTTGACCGGCGCCGCTTTTGACCGGCATAGATCCTATTGGCTGGAACAGTTTTCCGGTGAATTGCCTGTACTGGATCTGCCAATAGATAACCCGCGTGCAGCTGTAAGAAATTACAAGGGAAGTGTAGTTCGAACTGCTTTCAACGACGAGCTCGTTAAAGGGTTGAAGGGCCTGGTTACAGACCAGGGAGTTTCCTTTTTTATGGGGTTGTTATCGGGTGTGTATACATTCTTATACCGGTATACCGGTCAGGATGATATTATAGTAGGAAGCCCCATTGCCGGGCGGGAACATGTAGATCTGGAAGACCAGATAGGATTATATGTAAACACGCTGGCTTTAAGAAACCGTTTCAGCGGATCAGATACTTTTAAAGCGCTACTGAATAAAGTAAGCCGGGTTCTGCTGGATGCTTATGAACACCAGGCTTATCCGTTCGATGAACTGGTAGTCGAATTAAATGCCGCTACAGATAGAAGCAGGAATGCTTTGTTTGATGTAATGGTTGTGTTTCAACCCGGGGGTATAAATAAGGCTGCAGATGACCGGGAAAACATTAGGGTAACCAGGTATGAAGGGGTAGAAAACCAAACCAGTAAATTCGATCTCAGTTTTGTATTTATAGAGTCGGAAGAACAATTGTTCCTGGAAACAGAATACAATTCAAATCTCTTTAACCAGAGCACCATAGTTCAGTTTGTAACTCATTTACAGCAACTAATAACTGCTGCAATTGAACATCCAGCCACGCCTGTTATGCAGCTGGAATATTTGACTAATGAGGAGCGGCGGCAATTGCTGGAAAGATTTAATAATACAACCGTTGATTTTTCAGCCGATACCACTTTAATTAAACTCTTTGAAGAACAGGTAAATAAAACCCCTGATAAAATAGCAGTTGTATTCGAAACAACAACCCTCACATACCGGGAATTGAATGATCGATGTAATCGGTTGGGCAATTTTTTACGAGTAAATTATCACATTCAACCCAATGACCTGGTAGGGATAAAACTGAATAGAAGTGAATGGCTGATGGTTGCTATTTTGGGCGTACTGAAAGCAGGGGGTGCCTATGTTCCTATCGATCCGTCCTATCCCCGGGAGCGGGTTGATTTTCTGGTAACCGACAGCCGGTGTAAAGTGGTGATTGATGAAGAAGAACTGGCATTGTTTACAGCAACTCAAAATGATTATAGCGGAGATAATGGGGAAGGGATAAATAAGCCAACAGATCTTGCTTATGTATTGTATACATCCGGATCTACCGGGCAGCCAAAAGGTTGTATGCTTGCACACCGGGGGGTAATCAACCGGATAGAGTGGATGTGGAATCAATTCGGTTTTGAAACCAGCGATGTCATTCTGCAGAAAACCACTTTTACTTTTGATGTATCTGTGTGGGAAATATTTATGCCCTTGTGCCTGGGTGCCCAAATGGTGGTATGTCCACAGGATGATAACAGATATCCTGAACGGATCTTATCCCTCATAGAAAAATACCAGATAACCTGTCTGCATTTTGTTCCTGGCCTATTACAGGCTTTTATAAATTCTTTGTTTGATCGTTCCGACATCCACAGTTCCTTACAAAGCCTGCGACAGGTGATAACCAGCGGCGAAGCTTTATTGCCCCAAACGGTTAAAGCCTGGTACGAAAAAACAGCCACGCCTATATATAATTTATATGGTCCAACCGAGGCTTCTATCGATGTTACCTATTATGTTACGGCAGCAACGGATACTGTAATACCCATTGGCCGCCCAATATGGAATACGCAAATGTATATTACAGATAGCGCCGGCAGGTTGCTGCCTGTTGGCGTTGCCGGTGAGATTTGCATTGGCGGGGTGGGACTGGCAAAAGGATATTTGAACAGGCCTGAACTGACTTCGGAAAAGTTTGTAAACAATCCATTTATAAACGCAGCGAAAATCTATAGAACAGGTGACCTGGGCCGGTGGTTGCCCGATGGCAATATAGAGTTTATAGGAAGGGTAGATAACCAGGTAAAGATCAGGGGATATCGGATTGAACTGGCAGAAATTGAAAGCGTGCTGCAAAAACATCCGGCTGTTGATGGGGCAGTCGTTATTACCCGGAGTAGTGTGGAAGGCGGTAAGGAGCTGATCGCTTATATCGTATTGCGGGAAGACCTGGACGGGGACGAGCTCAGATCGTACCTGATGAGCGTGCTGCCTGCCTATATGGTGCCTGCTTATTTTGTACGGTTAGCGGATCTGCCCCTGACCTTCAGTGGTAAAGTAAATCGTAAAAAGCTGCCCGACCCTGATGGGCTTGCCATAGCGGCCAGGACAGAATATGTTGCCCCACGTAACGACATGGAAGAAAAGGTGGCGGCATTGGTGGAGGCCGTAACAGGCAGGAAGCGGCCGGGAATGAAAGATAATTTTTTTGCATTAGGCGGCGACTCCATTAAAATAATCACCTTTACTGTTGCTGTCAGAAAACAATTGCAGGTACAGGTAAGTGTTAAAAACTTATATGAAACCGGCATCCTGGAAGATTGGGCTGCCTATATCAGTGCAGAAAAGAACAACCATAACAAAAACGGAGTATATAGCGATTGGGCGATCGGATTGGAAGAAATAGCACGCATAAGGTTAGCTGTAGAAGAAGAAGATCAATTGAAGAACAGGTTGCCTGCAGTGTATGACGATCTTTATCCGCTCGTTCAAATAGAGCAGGGAATGATCTATTCTTCTTTGCTGAATCCTGTGGATCCTGTTTATTATGATCAGTATTCATTTATTATAAGACTTAAAGATCCGGAACAGTTTAAGGACAGGTTACAGCAACTGGTAAATCGGCATTCCATTTTAAGGACGAAATACTACATCAACAGTTTCAGCCATCCAGTTAAGGTGGTGGTGCCTGAAATAGACCTGCCATTTACTTTCAATGACCTGTCGGGGTTGCCGGATAGCGAACAGAAAAATCGGCTTAAAGAATATATCGGGGAAGACCTGAACATAAGGTTGACTTTTGACGGTGAGTTGTTGTGGCGCGTTAATTTGTTCAGGTTAGCCGATGATACCTACTTTATAACCTACAGTGTTCACCATGCTTTATTAGACGGTTGGAGCATGGCGGTTTTTAAAACCGAGATTATGAATGCGGACAGTGGAACGCTGCCACTGTTGCCCTATAGCTATAAAGATTATTGTGCTATTTGTTTAGGCAGAAAGCGGGTAAAAGGCATAGAGGACTACTGGAAGAACCTGCTACAGGGTTATACCAGGAATAAATTGCCCTTCAACTATAAAGGAGTGAGGATAAGTGAGGCCGGTGGTATGCGGAAGGTGAATACCACCATTGATGAACAGTTACTAAAAGACCTGACCCGGCTGGCTGCTTATTACCAGTTGTCGTTTAAAGCAATTTGTGTGGCGGCGCATATTTGCCTGCTGCATATTGTGTGTGCAGAAGATGATATTGTAACCGGCATCGTTACTCATGAAAGACCGGAAATAGAAGGCGGAGAAAGTATGCTGGGCTGTTTTTTGACTACCATTCCTATTCGGGTCCGGTTTGATCAGCAGGTTGATGTTTTATCGCTCTTACAGCAGGTAAATAATTATCTCAGCGGTGTTAAGCCTTATGAGATACACTTAAGCGAGATCGCCGCAATGATTGGTGAGAAGACCAGCTTTGGCAACCCGGTTTTTGATACCCTTTTAAATTATACCGACTTTCATACGTTTTCTAAAATAAGTGGGAATGATTTTATAAATATCCTGGAGGCAGGAAGCCACGACCCGGAGTTGGAGCTATCGAACGAAATGACGAATACCTTATTTGATGTGGAAGTGAGCAAAACGCTCGACCGGTTTACGGCAAGGATCAAATATGCGCCGGGTTACTTTAATGAGGAAGATGTACGGTATGCGCTGAATATTTATGTGCGGATACTTGAAACTTTTGCAAAAGATATACATACGCCCCTGGCTTCACTGAATATATTGACAGCCCAGGAGCGCCAGGAAATACTGGTAAACTTTAATGCCACCCAGGCTCCATATGCAGTCGAACTAACGCTTGATAAACTGTTTGAAATACAGGTAGCCAAAACACCCGATGCCATTGCCCTGAGGCAGGATGGGATCAGCTTTAGTTACAAAGTCTTAAACGAACGGGCTAACCAGCTCGCGGCCTGCCTGCTGGCCAATGGCGTGAAAGCAGGAGATAATATCGGTTTGTATGTGTCGCGCAGTTTCGACATGATCATTGGGATGTATGGCATTCTGAAAACAGGTGCCGCCTATGTGCCCATCGATCCTGAGTATCCGGCAGACAGACAGGAATACATTGCACGTAATTCGGGCGTTACAATCATAGTTATAGATGCAGCCTCTCTTGCTGGTAATAAGGTGGAAGGAATGCAGCTTGTCAGGATTGACGAGATCGCGTTATCTACTTTTAGTAAAGAGAATCCAGGTATAATACACGATAGCTACGAACTTGCTTATACGATCTATACATCCGGTTCTACCGGTAAACCCAAAGGCGTGATGATTGAACACCATTCGGCAGTTAACCTGGTTGAATGGGTAAATGATACTTTTAGGATTAGCGCCAATGACCGGCTTTTGTTTATTACCTCCATGTGTTTTGATTTATCGGTGTACGATGTGTTTGGGATGCTGGCAGCCGGTGGAACTGTAGTGATTGCCCGAAATGAAGAAGTACAGCAGGTTGATACATTGAAAAAATTATTGAAGGAAGAACGGATCACTTTCTGGGATTCCGTTCCTACCACTATGAACTATCTTATTGGTGAGCTGGAAGCCGCGAAAGATGATTTTGTACAACACGACCTGCGGCTGGTATTCCTGAGTGGCGACTGGATCCCTGTACACCTGCCGGACCGTATCCGGCCTTATTTTCCGAGTGCGGAACTGATAAGTTTAGGAGGCGCCACAGAGGCAACTGTGTGGTCTAACTATTATCCTATTAATGAGGTACATCAGTCGTGGAGCAGCATTCCCTATGGCAAGCCGATAAAGAATAATACATTTTACATTCTCGATGATAACCTGCAGCCGGTTCCCAAAGGAGTGGCGGGCGAATTATACATTGGCGGGGTAGGCGTGGCAAGGGGATATGCCAATGATCCGGAGAAAACAGCCGCCGCTTTTAAACCAGATCCGTTTGGTGATCGACCCGGTGGAATTATGTACAAGACCGGCGATCTTGGCAGGTTACTACCTGATGGCAATATGGAATTTCTGGGAAGAAAAGACAACCAGGTAAAAATAAGGGGTTTCCGTGTTGAGTTGGGAGAGATTGAAAGCGTGCTGCAAAAGCATGAAAATATAAAAGGCGCCATAGTAGATATCTACAACGATGCAGCCGGTATGAACCAGCTTTGCGCCTACCTGTTGGCTGATGAGCTACCGGCGATCAATGAAATAAAAGAATACCTCAAAGGCAGATTGCCTGCCTATATGATACCGGGGCATTTTATGGTCCTTGGATCCTTTCCGTTGAACAGTAATGGCAAGATTGACCGGAAGGCACTGCCGCGGCCATCGGCAAGCGAAAATGATGCTTTGTTGCCCGCTATACCGCCCGCCACTTCAACGCAGGTGCAGGTGGAAAAAATATGGCGGTCCATTTTAAATACCGGCAGCATAAGTATACGCGATGATCTGTTTGAGTTGGGTGCCAACTCCCTGTCGGTGGGGGCTTTTGTAAACCGGGTACAACGGGAAATGAACCTTACGCTGAATATCAGGAATGTATTTGTTGAGCCTACCATCGAAGCGATCTCGAATGAAATAGATAAAATTAAATGGGCCAGTGGTGATCTGTATACAACAGAAGACATTAGCGATACTGAAAACTTTTTGATATGATTGCCGATTTGTTTGAAAAACTGAAAGCATTAAACGTTACTGTCCGGGTTGTTGATGGCAGCCTTGATGTAAAGGCACCAAAGGGCACTTTAAATCAGGAATTGCTGGCTACTATCAAAGCGCATAAGGACGAGCTGATCAGTTTTATAGATACGTACAAAAAAACAAATGGCGCAGGGGCGCAGATCCCCCGGGCAGATGAACAGTTGTCTTACCCGCTGTCGGCCGCACAACGCAGGCTTTGGGTAGTAAGTCAGACCGAACAGGCCAGCATTGCCTATAATATGTCTGGCGTGTACCGGTTCGAAGGCAATCTCGATCAAAAAGCGCTGGAGCGATCCTGTTACGAAGTGATGCGGCGTCATGAAAGTCTGCGCACTGTATTCCGCGAAAACGAGGCGGGAGAGATTCGTCAATTCATTCTACCTGCAGCTATCTCACAGCCGCGTTTGGTATACCACGACCTTCGTCAGGAAAAAACGCCCGAGGAAGGATTGCCGCGGTTATTACAGGCAGACCTCAACAGGCCGTTTAAACTGGATGCCATGCTGGTGCGGTTGTATCTGTACCGGGTACAAAACGATCAATGGGTCTTTGCCTATGTGGTACATCACATCATCAGCGATGGGTGGTCGATCAATATCCTGATCCGTGAAATAATTTCATTGTATAATACGTATGTGAACGGCACAGTAGATCCATTGCCGCCACTGCCTATTCAGTATAAAGATTATGTGGTATGGCAGCAGCAGCTCAATGAAGGCGAACCGGCTCATAAAGCCTGGTGGTTGCAGCAATTTGAAGGGGAACTGCCGGTATTGCAATTACCATCCGATCACATCCGCCCTGCCGTTAAAACGTACAATGGTGCATTCTACAGTAAAATGATGGAGGCATCTACTACTAAGGCCCTCAAAGTATATTGCCACAAACAGCGCGCAACCCTGTATATGGGATTGCTGGCAACGGCTTATGCGCTGTGCTATCGATACACCGGTCAAACGGATATCATTATTGGCAGTCCTGTTGCCGGGCGGCAGCATGCCAATCTGGAAAACCAGATAGGGTTTTATGCCAATACCCTGGCTTTACGGGCTCAGTTTAAAGATGGGGATCCGTTTAACGAAATATTGCAACTGGTAAAGGAACTGGTAGCAGGGGCATTTGAACACCAGTCGTATCCTTTCGATGAACTGGTAGAGGCGTTGCAGCTGCAGCGGGATGTAAGCCGCAATCCTTTATTCGACATACAGGTATTGCTGCAAAACGCAGATAACAATGCCCTGCAGGATCTGCAGGGGTTGGCAATCGGGAAATACCAGGGCGCTGCCCGCTATATAGGTGCGTTTGATCTGGTGCTGAATTTTGTGGAAACCGGAGACACCCTGGACCTGCGGGTCATTTATAACCCCGATGTGTATAGTGTTGGTAACATAACACAATTGACAACGCATTTTGAACAATTGCTGGCGGCAGCAGTCAGAGCGCCCGATTTACCGGTTCATCAATTGCAATACCTCACTGAAAAGGATAAACATCTTCTCTTACATGAATTTAATGATACGGCGGTCGAATTTAACGGACCTGGTAATGTGATTGCATTATTCAGGAAACAGGTAGCCCGGATTCCCGATGCAATAGCGGTGGTTTTCGACAATATCCGATTGACGTATCGGCAACTGGATGACCAGTCCGATTTGCTTGCCGGTTATTTGAGGGAGCATTGTAACATAGGCAAAGAAGAGCTGGTAGGGGTGTTGTTAGACAGGTCTGATAAAGTAATGATAGCTGCCTACGGCATTTTAAAGGCCGGTGGGGTATATGTTCCTATTGATCCCGAGTATCCCAGAGCAAGAAAGGAATTTATAATGCAGGATACCGGGATAAAAATACTGATAACAAAAACTGATTATATTTTTGACCTGGAGTATTATGCAGGAGCAGTTATTGCGCTTGATGTTCAGCTACATGATTTTAAGAAGACGGAGGTGCCATCTGCTGATTCCATCGCTGCCAATCAACTGGCTTATGTGATTTATACATCCGGGTCAACCGGACAGCCCAAAGGGGCGATGATAGAACATGGCTCGTTGGCCAATTCCATGCAGGCCATGAATGCCATTTATGAAATAAAACAAAAGGAAAAGTTTCTTCAATTCTATTCCTTATCCTTCGATGTATCGGTGTTTGAAATATTCTCTGCCCCGGTGGCAGGCGCCGAAATGCATATTATTAAAGAAGAGGATAAAAAGAATCCGGCATTGCTTGAAGCCTTTCTCGTAAACAATAATATTGATATTGCCGGGTTGCCGACTGCCCTTTTACATCAGTTACGAATAGATAAACTGCATACCCTGCAAAAGCTGATAGTAGGGGGTGAGCCTTCCAATCCCGATGATGTGGCTGCGTTTGTAAAGAAAGGGACCCTGTTTAATGCATATGGACCTACCGAAGCAGCTATCTGTACCTGTTTGTTCCGGATCAATAAAGGGACCTTATTTACTTACAGAAATATTCCCATTGGTAAACCGATCGCTAACGATCGCATTTACATTCTCGATAAACATGATTCCCTTTGTGGGGTTGGTGCTGTGGGCGAGATCTGCATTGGTGGTGCAGGACTGGCGCGCGGCTATTTAAACCGCCCGGAACTGACAGCGGAAAAATTTGTAGCAGATCCTTTCCGGCCGGGAGAAAGGATCTATCGTACTGGTGATTTGGGAAAATGGCTTCCCGATGGAAACCTGGTATTTACCGGACGTAAGGATGAGCAGGTTAAGATCCGTGGCTATCGCATAGAGTTAGGCGAAATAGAAACAGTGCTGCAGGCATATGAAGGCGTGGAGGCTGCTTTGGTAATGGTACAAGCCGATGAAGCAGGTGCAAAGGAACTGGTGGCTTATGTAATCGGTAATAAAGCGTTACAGGTACAGGAACTGCGTAGCTGGTTGTTGGGTTATCTACCTGGTTATATGGTGCCTGCGCATTTTGTGCAACTGGCAGAGTGGCCGCTGACAACCAACGGAAAAATAGATAAACGTAATCTGCCTAACCCCGCCGGTGTAGCTTTAGGCGGATGTTCAGGTTATACAGCCCCACGAACCGAAGAAGAGCGGGTGCTGATAGCGATTTGTGAAGAGGTGTTAAAGAAGCAACGCATAGGCATCCAGGATGATTTTTTTGTGCTGGGCGGTGATTCCATCAAATCGATCCAGGTGGTAGCACGGCTGAAGCAACAGGGATTCTCCCTGCCGATCCAGGATGTTCTGTTATACCCGGTGCTGGAAGAACTGGCAGCACGCATTAGCAGCAGTGGTCGTTCCATTAACCAGGAACTGGTAACAGGCCTTATACCATTAAGTCCAATACAGCAATGGTTTTTCGCCAACAACAGTGGCAACAGCCATCATTATAACCAGTCGATCTTATTACAAAGCAAGGGTAGATTGTCTGAAGCCGCCTTGCGGGCCGCACTCGATGAACTGGTATTACACCATGATACACTGCGGATGGTGTACCGGCAAACCGCCCAGGGATGGGTACAGGAAAATCTTGGCCGGGAGCAGCAGTATGGTTTCGAGATAGTGGAAGTCGTGACGCCGGAAAACTTTGAACAACACTGCGAGCAGGTGCAATCGGGCATCCGTCTGCAGGAAGGTCCGCTGCTGCGGGTCTGTTTGTTCCGGGGTGCGGAAGCCGACCGGTTGTTGCTGGTGATCCATCACCTGGTAACAGACGGGGTCTCGTGGCGTATACTGCTGGAAGACCTGGGCAACCTGTATGAGCAGTTTCTGTCGGGTTCGCCGCTGCAATTACCCTTAAAGACCGATTCTTTTAAGTACTGGATGCAGCAACAATTAGAGTACAGCAACAGTGCTGTGTTGCAGCAGGAAGAAGCATGGTGGTCTTCGCTGGCGATTGAGCCCCATCCTTCAATTCGAATAGACAATAGCGAAGGAAGCAACCTGGAAAAGGACCGGACATCGTGTTCATTTATGCTCGATGAACAGTTGACGGAGCAGTTGTTTACCAGGTGTTATAAAGCATACCATACAGGAACCAATGATATCTTATTAACGGCGCTGGGGCTGGCCATGTCCTCAATGACGGGCATAGACCGGTTGTTGATCAGTGTGGAAGGCCATGGGCGGGAAAATATAGGAGCCGAAACCGATCTGAGCCGTACGGTGGGTTGGTTTACGACGATGTATCCTGTTGTACTGGACCTGAGTTACCGCGACAACCGGATCGCGCAGCTAATAGCCATCAAGGAGCACCTGCACCGGGTCCCTAATAAAGGGATCGGTTATGGCATTTTGCGATATTTAAAAGGACGCACACATGGTCCGGATCCACAGATCAGTTTTAATTACCTGGGTGATTTTGGTGACGGAACAGCGGCAGGGGCAAATAATCCCCTAGGGGAATTATCGGGCGAACCGCAAGGCAATCGCATCAGTGCGGAGCGGCAGCGGGAGACGGTGCTTGATGTAACAGGTATTACTGTAGGGGGCAAACTGCGGTTGTCGGTAAGCTATAGTAATAAACAATATAACCAATCAACCATAGAAGAACTGACCGGGGTATACCGGCAGGAACTGGAAGCACTGATAAGGGAGCTGTCGGTAATAACCACCGAGCGACTGACACCGGTAGACCTCACGTGGAAAGAACTAAGTGTGGTGCAATGGGAGTCCTTAAACCGCGATGAACAGCTAGAGGATGTATATCCATTAAGTCCCTTGCAGGAAGGGTTGTATTACCAGTGGCTGATGAACCCGCGTGCCGGGGCGTATTTTGAACAGATGAGTTATGGGGTCCAAGGCGAGCTGGACCTTGGGTTACTGGCCAGGAGTTATGAACTGCTGGTGCAGCGACATGCGGTACTACGCACTTGTTTTAGTAGAGAGCTTGGAGAAAGGCCGTTGCAACTGGTAAAGAAAACAGTGGCGGGTGGGTTCCACTATGAAGATAAAACAAGAGACCCTGATTTTTCCATAGAGGCCCTGCGTGCCGCAGACCGGTCGAAGGGTTTTGATTTGCACCAGGGTTCGCAGATGCGACTCACTCTGACAAAGCTGGACCAGGAGCGGTATGAGTTTGTGTGGAGTCATCATCATATCTTAATGGACGGTTGGTGTGTAGGTATTTTGATCAAAGAGTTTTTTGAGATCTACTACAGTCTTCAACAGGGCCGGGAACCTGCCCTGCCCAAAGTGCATCCATATGCGCGATATATTGACTGGCTGGACAAAACAGATCAAAGGACTTCGCTGACATATTGGACGGATTATCTGGCCGGCTATGAAACGCTTGCCAGTATTCCACACAAGTTGTTGCAGCCGGGCAACAACTGGCAACCAAGAAGACGTGCATTTACTATTGAAGGCGAGGTGCGGCAGTCGATCAGGACCTTGTGTGCCGGTCTGGGCATAACAGAGAACACCTTTATACAAATGGCCTGGGCGATCGTATTGAGTAAATACAATAACACAACTGATGTAGTATTCGGCTCCGTGGTATCGGGCCGGCCCGAGGAACTGGAAGGCGTGGAGAATATGATCGGGTTGTTTGTCAATACCATACCGGTTAGAATTAGCATCCAGGAAAGTACAGGCATTGCAGAACTGTTGAAAGCAGTTCAACAGGAAGCTATCCAAAGCAGACCTTATCAGTATAGCCAGTTGATAGAGGTACAGTCGGCCAGTGTGCCGGGAAAAAATTTATTCGATCACATCTTAATATTTGAGAATTACCCGGTGCAGGAGATGGCGCATGCCCATGGAACGGGTGGCCTGACAGTGATCGATGCAGGAGTGAACTGGCAAACCAATTTTGATCTGTCGGTGATGATCATTCCGCAGGAAACAATGCGGATAGAATTTGTGTATAACGATCAGTTGTATGAGGAGACGCAAATGGCGCGCCTCCAGTATCACCTGCAACAGGTAATCGGGCAGATGGTACAACACCCACAGGGCACTACGGGAGATATAGACTTCCTGCATCCGGAAGAAAGAACCCAATTGCTAACTGAGTTCAACGATACCTCTGTTGCTTATCCGCGCCAGCATACCCTCATCAGCCTGTTTGAAGAGCAGGCAGCAAAAACGCCCGACGTGGTGGCGCTCGTATTTGAAAATACGGAACTCACTTACCGGCAATTGAATGAACAGGCCAACAGGCTGGGTCATTACCTGCGCAGCCAATATGGGATTCTGGCCGACGACCTGGTAGGAATACAATTGGAACGAAACGAACGGGCGGTACTGGCTACCCTGGCCGTATTGAAATCAGGCGCCGGTTGTGTACCGATTGATCCGGCAGCTCCTCCTGTTCGCATCGATCAAATGCTCGCCGATTGCGGATGTAAAGTAATAATCGACGAAAAAACTTTTACGGCAATTGAAAACAATGCCGCATTATACAGTATAAATAATCCCCCGGCTATCAATACACCTGATAAGCTTTGTTATATAATATATACCTCAGGTTCTACCGGAAGGCCCAAGGGCTGTATGCTGGAGCATCGCGGGGTGATCAATCACCTTTTTAGTAAGCTCAATCAGTTGCATCTGCAGCAGGGAGAAGTGTTATGCCATACCTCCGAACTGCATTTTGTGGGTGGCATCTGGCAGTTATGGGGACCACTGGTTACCGGTGGACGGGTACTGCTGTGCAATAAGGAAGAACTGGCAAACATAGAACAGCTGCTGGTGAAAGCCAATGCCAACAACGTGCGTATACTGGAAATTATACCTTCCCAACTGAATGAATATTTATTGTATGAAGAACAACTGCCACTGGGTAGTATTAAAACGCTGATCCTGACAGGCGAAAAGCTCACCCCTTATTTTGTAAATAAATGCTATAAAGGAAATGCGGAGGTGGAAATTTTCAATACGTACGGGCAAACCGAATCATCGGATGTGACAACCTGTTACAAAGTGCCGCCAACCGGATTGTTGGAAGACAAAGTGTTGATCGGTAACACTATTCAGAATATGCGGCAATACGTTGTTTCGGCCGATGGCAGTTTATGTGCTACAGGTGTGGTAGGAGAGATCTGGACCAGTGGTGTTGGGGTGAGCAGGGGGTATATCAACCAGCCTGAACAAACGGCAATTCGTTTTACCGATAATCCTTTTCACAAGGGGGAGCGGTTGTACCGGACCGGCGATCTGGGTCGCAGATTGCCTGATGGACAACTGGAGATTGTGGGAAGGAAAGACAATCAGCTAAAGATCCGCGGATTTCGTGTTGAACCGGGCGAAATAGAGGCGGCCTTACTGCAACAGCCGGGAATTGAAGAAACAGTGGTGCTGCAATATGAGGATCAAAAAACAACTGAAAAATCGCTGGTCGCCTACCTGGTGTGCCGGGAGGAACCTGATCTGCAACACCTAAGGGCCAGTCTTGCGCAAACCATGCCTGTATATATGCAGCCTGCCCGATATGTATTGCTGCAAAAAATGCCCCTGTTGCCAAATGGAAAAGCAGATAAGAAAGCATTGGCCGGCTACGAAGCAACAGCATTCAACCGGGAGACAGAACATGTAGAACCGGTGACTGAAACAGAGATCCGGCTGGCAGTGATCTGGCGTGAAATTCTCAATAAAGAAACAATTAGTACCAAGGATAATTTCTTTCACATCGGCGGTCATAGCCTTAAGGCAATCCGACTGGCGAGCCAGATCCACAAACAGTTTAATATCAACCTCAATCTTTCCACGCTGTTCAATAAGCCTACCATTGAAAGTCTTGCAGATGAAATAGAAAAGACAGGCTGGGCCAATAATGAACTTTTTGAAATCGATGACGTGGAGAAAGTCTCAATATAAAAGGTAATTCCTGACAGTTAATGCTTCTATATGGCCTTTGCATTATATAAAAAATTACAACAGCTTAAGGTTAACATCAGCGTAAATAACGGGCAATTAGACGTTGAAGCACCTAAGGGTGTTTTAACCGGTACATTGCTCGATGAAATCAGGTTGCATAAAAAAGACCTGATCGAATTAATTACTACCTACAGAAAGAAAAAAGCGCTGTATGATGCCATCCCGGTTGTGGCTCCGCACGCTCATTACGCGCTGTCGTCCCCGCAACGGAGATTGTGGCTCCTGAGCCAGCTCCCACAGGGCAATATTGCCTACAATATTAGCCGGGTATTTATTTTTGAAGGCGAGCTGAATTTATCATCCCTGCAGTTTGCTTTCAGTAGTCTCATTGAACGGCATGAAAGCCTGCGAACCACCTTTGGGGAAGATGCGCAGGGGCATCTCGTTCAAATAATCAAGGCGGCAGAAGTTATAGGATTTAGTGTGACCGATCATGACCTGCGCGGGGAAGCAGATCCCGGCGCCGCAGCAAAAGAGCTGGTGCAAGAGGCATATAACCGGCCTTTCGATTTAGTGAATGGTCCTTTATTACGAGCTGCTTTATTCCGTATTGCTGATACTCAATGGGTGTTTGCGTTTACCATGCATCATATCATCAGCGATGGCTGGTCGATGAATATTCTTGTTCGTGAGTTGATGGCGTTTTACTATGCACATAGTAACGGCGTAACCTATGAACCGGACCCTTTACGCGTACATTACAAAGATTATGCTGTCTGGCAACAGCACCAATTGGAGTCAGGCGCCTTCGATATACATAAAACGTATTGGTTGCAGCAACTGGCAGGTGAGTTACCCGTGCCGGAGCTGCCTTATGATAAAACACGGGCTGCTGTCAAGACTTATAACGGCGGCATAGTCACGGTGCCTGTGCCGGAGGTTCTTTACCGGGGAATACAACAGTTTAGTCAGGAACAGGGCGGAAGCCTGTTTATGGGGCTGGTGGCCATGGTGAATCTTTTATTATACAGGTACACCGGTGAAGAAGATCTGATAACCGGCAGCCCGATTGCCGGCAGAGAGCATGCTGATCTGGAAAACCAGATAGGGTTTTATTTAAATGCACTGGCATTACGGGCCCGGGTAAAGGGTAATGATAATTTTCGCGACCTGTTCAGTCATGTGCGACAGATAACCCTCGAAGCCTATGAACACCAGGCTTATCCATTCGATGAATTACTGCAGCAATTGAACCTGCAACGTGATACGAGCCGGAACCCTTTGTTTGATGTTTTTATAGATCTGCAAACGGCGGGGACCTTTTCTTCAACACCTGCCATGCAACCGGAAAAATTGCAGGTAAATGCTTATGAAGCCACAACGCATGTTATAAGTAAGTTTGATCTTACTTTCCTGTTTATTGAACAGGATGGACAACTTAATTTATTGCTGGAATACAACAGTGATCTGTTTGAGCGGGCAACTGCTGAACGGATCGGCTTCCATTTCGAAGGTCTACTGAAAGCAGCCCTGTCCACGCCGGATCTGGCTGTGTCGAAATTGGATTATTTAGGGGAAGAAGAAAAGCATAAGCTGTTGGTTGCCTTTAACACAGTACCGAAAAATTATAACACATACAGGTCTGTGCTGTCCCTGTTTGAAGAGCAAGTAACTATGAGCGAGAACAGTACGGCAATAGTGTATGCGGGGAAGCGTCTCACCTATAAACAACTGGATGAGCAATCAACGAAACTGGCGGCCAGTTTGTTAAATGAATACCAGCTTCGCAAGGGTGATATGGTCGGGATACTGCTTGACCGGTCGGAAAAAATGATTGTTGCTATTTTAGGAATACTGAAGGCTGGTGGCGTGTATGTTCCCATTGATCCTGCTTATCCCAAACCGCGCATCGATTACATTGTTAAGGATGCCGGCTTGCAGTTGTTGATAACTGAAACAGCTTATATGTTTGATCTCGGCGATTACGCCGGACAAATCTTTTCCATCGACATTCAACTGGATACGTTACCACCTGCTGTCAATATTACACTGCCTGCCATCGATGAGATGGATCTTGCTTATGTGATTTATACTTCAGGGTCTACCGGGCAGCCGAAAGGTTGTACCATCACGCATGGTGGATTATCAAATTATATTCAGTGGTCAAATAATTATTACTTCCCGGGTTCCCGCAGGGCAAATTTTGGATTGTATACTTCCCTGTCATTTGACCTGACAGTGACCAGTATTTTTTGTTCATTGACCACCGGCGGCGCTTTAACCGTATACAAACAGGAGCAGGCAACAGAAGATATTCTACAGCATTATTTCCACCTCGACAGTGGCAATGACAGCATCAAACTTACTCCCTCACATATTAATTTGTTAGGCCATCTCGACATCCAAAGCAAGGCTGTCATTTGTGCCGTGGTGGGCGGCGAGCAAATAACACCACAGCAGGTGCATATACTTAAACGGATCAATCCTGCTATGGAGATCTATAATGAATACGGTCCTACTGAAGCGACAGTAGGCTGTATTGTAAAGTTACTACAGGAAGAAGAACCGGTGCAGATAGGCCGGCCAATAGCACAAACCCGTATTTATATGCTCGATGCAGCGCAGATGCTTTGTCCGGTTGGTGTTGTGGGCGAGATCTGCATTGGTGGGGCAGGACTGGCCCGTGGTTATTTGAACAATCCCCAACTGACGGAATTGAAGTTTGTGAATGATCCATTTCAAGACGGGGCCACCATTTACCGTACCGGTGATCTTGGCCGGTGGCGGGCTGACGGAAATATCGAGTTTATTGGCCGCCGGGATGACCAGGTGAAAATACGTGGATACCGGATTGAACCGGATGAGATCAGCAATGTGTTACAGCATCATGAGCACATACTCGAAGCCGCTGTTTTGACTAAGCGGAATGAGAAAGGTGAGCTGGAGCTGGTTGCTTATTTTGTAGGTAAAGTGACAATACATGCTGCTGTTTTGCGGCAATACCTGGCAGCACGGCTGCCTGCCTGGATGCTGCCGGCTTATTATATACAAGTAGAAAAGATACCACTCAATATTAATGGCAAGCTGGATAAAAAGGCATTGCCTGATCCTCATGGGATGTCGCATGAAACTGGTGTTCCATACGAAGCCCCGCGAACCGAAGAAGAACGGGTGCTGATAGCGATTTGCGAAGAAGTGTTAAAGAAGCAACGCATAGGCATCCAGGATGATTTTTTTGTGCTGGGCGGTGATTCCATCAAATCGATCCAGGTGGTAGCACGGCTGAAGCAACAGGGTTACACCCTGCCGATCCAGGATGTGCTGTTATACCCGGTGCTGGAAGAACTGGCAGCACGCATTAGCAGCAGTGGTCGTTCCATTGACCAGGAACTGGTAACAGGCCTTATTCCATTAAGTCCAATACAGCAATGGTTTTTCACCAACAACAGTGGCAACAGCCATCATTATAACCAGTCGATCTTATTACAAAGCAAGGGTAGATTGTCTGAAGCCGCCTTGCGGACCGCACTTGATGAACTGGTATTACACCATGATACACTGCGGATGGTGTACCGGCAAACTGCCCAGGGCTGGGTACAGGAAAATCTTGGCCGGGAGCAGCAGTATGGATTCGAGATAGTGGAAGTTGTGACGCCGGAAAACTTTGAACAACACTGCGAGCAGGTGCAATCGGGCATCAGTCTGCAGGAAGGTCCTCTGCTGCGGGTCTGTTTGTTCCGGGGTGCGGAAGCCGACCGGTTGTTGCTGGTGATCCATCACCTGGTAACAGACGGGGTCTCGTGGCGTATACTGCTGGAAGACCTGGGCAACCTGTATGAGCAGTTTCTGTCGGGTTCGCCACTGCAATTACCCTTAAAGACCGATTCTTTTAAGTACTGGATGCAGCAACAATTAGAGTACAGCAACAGTACGGTGTTGCAGCAGGAAGAAGCATGGTGGTCTTCGCTGGCGATTGAGCCCCATCCTTCAATTCGAATAGACAATAGCGAAGGAAGCAACCTGGAAAAGGACCGGGCATCGTGTTCATTTATGCTCGATGAACAGTTGACGGAGCAGTTGTTTACCAGGTGTTATAAAGCATACCATACAGGAACCAATGATATCTTATTAACGGCGCTCGGTCTTGCCTTGTCCTCGGTGATGGGTCTTGATCGGTTGTTGATCAGTGTGGAAGGCCATGGCCGTGAAAACATAGGAGCAGAAACCGATCTGAGCCGTACGGTGGGTTGGTTTACGACGATGTATCCTGTTGTACTGGACCTGAGTTACCGCGACAACCGGATCGCGCAGCTAATAGCCATCAAGGAGCACCTGCACCGGGTCCCTAATAAAGGGATCGGTTATGGAATTTTGCGATATTTAAAAGGACGCACACATGGTCCGGATCCACAGATCAGCTTTAACTACCTGGGCGATTTTGGCGACGGAACAGCGGCGGGCAGTAGTAATCCACTGGGGGAATTATCGGGCGAACCGCAAGGCAATCGTATCGGTCCGGATCGCCAGCGGGAGACGCTGCTGGATATAACAGGCATTACGATAGGGGGGAAGCTGCGATTGTCGATAAGCTATAGTAATGAGCAATATAACAAATCAACCATAGAAGAACTGACCAGGATATACCGGCAGGAGCTGGAAGCATTGATCGGAGAGCTGTCTATAACAACCACTGAGCGACTGACACCGGTAGACCTTACGTGGAAAGAACTGTCTGTGGCGCAATGGGAGGTTTTAAACCGCGATGAACAGATAGAAGATGTATATCCTTTAAGTCCCTTGCAGGAAGGATTGTATTATCAGTGGCTGATGAACCCGCGTGCCGGGGCGTATTTTGAACAGATGTGTTATGGGGTGCAAGACGAACTCGATCTTGCGCAACTGGCAAAGAGCTATGAACTACTGGTAGAACGGCATGCGGTATTACGCACCTGTTTTAGTAGAGAGCTAGGCGAAAGGCCCTTGCAACTGGTAAAGAAAACAGTGGCAAACGGGTTTCATTATGAAGATAAAACAACAGACCGTGATTTTTCCGTAGAGGCATTACGAGCTGCAGACCGGTCAAAGGGTTTTGATTTGCACCAGGGTTCGCAGATGCGACTCACGCTTATAAAGCTGGATCAGGATCGTTATGAGTTTGTGTGGAGTCATCATCATATCTTAATGGATGGCTGGTGTGTGGGCATTTTGATCAAAGAGTTTTTTGAGATCTATTACAGTCTGCAACAGAGCCGGGAGGCCGCACTGCCCAAAGTACAGCCATATGCGCGATATATTGAATGGCTGGGTAAGCAGGATCGGGAAGCCAGTCTTTCTTACTGGAAAAATTATCTGTCCGGTTATGATACTATGAGTGTGCTGCCTAAAAAGGAAACCGTGGCAAACCGGGCATTTTTACCGCAGTCTGTGGGTTTTTCTCTTGAGGAGTCACTTCGTCAATCCGTAAGGAATATTTGTGATGAGTTGGCGATAACAGAAAGTTCATTTATCCAGGCTGCCTGGGGTATTTTACTTTCCAGGTATAATAATACATCAGATGTGGTATTCGGCGCTGTTGTATCAGGCCGCCCTGCCGAACTGAAAGGTGTGGAAGAAATGATCGGGATGTTCATCAATACGATCCCGGTTCGGATTACAATAAATAGTACAGCTACTGTCGCAGCGCTTTTGAAAGCAACGCAACAGGCATCTATAAATAATGTAGGGGACAGGTATCTGCAGCTGGGAGAAATACAGGAAGCGCTATCACCCGGGAGGGAATTATTCGATCATATTATCTTATTCCAGAATTTCCCGGTTCAGCAACTGGTAGAAGAAAGTATGCCTGTGGGAAGTAAGGGCAATTCCCTTTCCATGACTTCTTTTAAGGTATTTGCACAAAATAATTTTGACTTCACTATGATGGTGAATCCGGCCCGCACCTTCTCTATCCGGTTTGATTATAATGGGAATATATATGCTGAAGACAAGGTGCGGCAGTTGCAGGAATGCCTCACACAGATCATTGAACAAATAGTGAACGATCCTTCGGCAGCGGTGAAGGATATTACCGGTTTAAGTGACGAAGAGCGGAACAAGGTATTGAGATCGTTTAACGACATTGTTCCCAACTATACCGGTTACCAGTCAGTGACCGCGTTGATCGAAGCCGAAGCTGTTCGCCATCCGGAAAATGTAGCCATTAGTTTCGGAAGCACTGCGGTAAGTTACCGGGAGCTGAATGATCAGGCGGGCAGACTGGCCGCATACCTGATAAATAATTATGGCATTGGAGCGAACGACCGCATAGGCATCCTGCTCGACAGATCGCCCCTGATGATCGTTGGTGTATTGGGCGTGTTGAAGGCCGGGGGTGCTTATGTACCCATAGACCCCGAATATCCCCGGACGCGAAGGGAATATATCTTGCAAGATGCGGGGGTAAAAGTTTTGCTTACTCAATCTGACTACATCTATGACCTGGATGCTTATCAGGGGCCGATAGTGGCAATGGACCTCCAATTAAGTGGAATAACCGATGCGCCGGTACATTCGGCTGCAACGGCAGGTGAGGCCCTGGCTTATGTGATCTATACTTCCGGTTCAACAGGAAACCCAAAAGGATGTGCTATTACCCATGGCAGTCTTTCCAATTATATTCAGTGGTCGAATAACTATTATTTCAGCAATGGCAAACCGGCCAGTTTTGGGTTGTTCACCTCGCTGTCGTTCGATTTAACTGTTACCAGTATCTTTTGCACCCTGACCCAGAGTGGCACACTCACGGTGTATCCCCAAACGACAGCATTGGCAGAAGTATTAATGCACAGTTTCAGTGCGGAAAGCAGTGTTAACAGCATTAAACTAACGCCTTCGCACATCGGCCTTATGAAATACCTGACTTTGTCATCCGATACCATGCGGCGGGCTATTGTAGGCGGGGAACAGTTGACGGCAGAACAGGTTGATATATTGAAAAAGATAGCTCCGGCAATTGAAATATATAATGAATATGGTCCAACCGAAACGACTGTAGGATGTGTGGTGGCCCGTATAGAACAGGGCGAACGGGTTGTTATCGGTAAACCTATTGCGCATACGGCTATCTACATTCTTAACGAGGATAATAATCCCTGCGGAACAGACATACCCGGGGAGATCTGCATTGCCGGTGCGGGCCTGGCCTATGGTTATTTAAACAACCCGGAGCTAACTGCCGCAAAGTTTGTGTCAAATCCCTATGGCGCGGGCGAACGTATGTACCGCACAGGAGATCTTGGCAAATGGCTGCCCGACGGCAGCCTGGTGTTTATTGGCCGCCGGGATGACCAGGTGAAAATACGGGGATATCGTGTGGAGCCGGGTGAGATAGAAAATGTAATACTAAAATATGAAAGCGTGGATACCGCTGTCGTGATGGTAAGGAGCAACAATGACGAACAGGAGCTGGCAGCCTATATAAAAGCAAAAAGCGAACTGGATCTGTCAGCTTTGAAGAGCTGGTTGTTGACCCGTTTGCCTGCCTGGATGTTGCCGGCGCATCTGCTGCAATTGGATTCACTTCCTTTGACGGTGAATGGTAAGATCGACAGGAGTAAACTACCTGCTCCGGGGGCATTCAACCGGCTGGAAAGCCAGGGCCATGAGTTACCCCGGAATGAAATAGAAGAACAACTGGTGCAAATATGGCGTGAGCTGCTGGGAAGAGCGCGGATAAGCATCACAGATAATTTCTTTGATGTGGGGGGCAATTCGATCCGGATCGTGCGTTTGGCCAGTCTTGTAAGCAATTTGCTTGGCCGGGAAATAAGTGTAGCCCTGTTATTTGAATACCCGAGTATAAAGGGGCTGGTGGATCATATTGTGCAGGAGCCGGTACCAGCTAACGAAGAAGTATATGAACAGGAAGAACTAATAACCGCATTTAACAAGTTTAATATTGAAGCGCATGAGTAAAGATAACGGATACAGTGGGCTGGAGGTAGCCATCATTGGGATGTCGGCGCAATTTCCGGGAAGCGATGATTACCGGCAATACTGGAAAAACCTGCAGGAAGGGAGGGAATCGCTTACCTTTTTCACGGAAGCCGAACTAAAAGCATTGCATATTGACGAAGCGCTGTGGCAGGATCCCTCTTATGTGCGGTCCTGCGGCGGGATTGTAAATAATAAAGATCAGTTTGATCATGGGTTTTTTGGTTACAGTCCGGAAGAAGCTGCATTAATGGATCCCCAGATAAGACTGTTTCACCAGCATTGCTGGCAGGCGCTCGAAGATGCAGGATATGCAGCTGCGGTTGATAATAAAAAGATTGGTTTATTTACAGGTGCTTCGGCCAATGCAAACTGGCAGCTGTATGCCCATGGGCAATTGGCGAATTCATCAGTGGACCCGCTGTATTTTAAAATGATCTCTTATGCCAATTTCATTGCCACCCTTGTTGCCTATAAACTGAATTTGAAGGGCCCGGCTGTATATGTTGATTCGGCATGTTCCACGTCACTGGTGGCTATTCATCTTGCCTGCCGGAGCCTGCTCACCAGGGAGTGTTGGATGGCGTTGGCCGGTGGCGTATCAATAAAGACAATTACTAAACAGGGATATTGTTGGCAGGAAGGAAAAGTTACTTCGAGCGATGGTCATTGCCGCGCATTCGATGCCGCTGCAACGGGCACATCAGTAGGGGAAGGTACAGGTGTCGTGCTGTTGAAAAGACTGCAGGACGCGCTCAATGATAAGGACCATATTTATGCGGTAATAAAAGCTACTGCCATCAATAATGATGGCAGTCAGAAAGCCGGTTATACAACGCCGGCTGTAAAGGGCCAGATGGATTGTATTGTAACTGCGCAAAAGATGGCTAATGTACCGGCGCACAGCATAGGGTATATCGAGGCACATGGCACAGGTACAAGATTGGGTGATCCGGTGGAAGTGCGGGCCCTTAACGAAGCATTTGCCACTGGCGGTAATAATAAATTCTGTGCTATCGGTTCTGTAAAAACAAATGTTGGACATCTTGATACGGCAGCCGGGGTGGCGGGGCTTATTAAAACAGCGCTGAGCCTGCAACACAAACAATTGCCACCGAGCCTGCATTTCCAGGAAGCAAATCCGGAGATCGATTTTGCAGGGGGGCCTTTTTATGTGAACACCCGCCTGCAGCCCTGGGCTCGCAACAGCAACTGGCCCTTACGGGCAGGGGTAAGTTCTTTTGGCATCGGGGGCACCAATGCACATGCCATCCTGGAAGAAGCTCCTGCCGTGCAGCCAACCGATGCAGGCCGTAGTTATAAATTATTAACGGTTTCTGCC
>NZ_FOCZ01000013.1 GCF_900110245.1 Niastella yeongjuensis | reverse complement strand
TACTTTGTTCTCCCGTATCGGAAAGTCCTGTACCCGAACTTCCGGGTAAAACCCTTTTGAGTGAAGTGTTTGGCCTGCATATTCGGCCGGAGGTAGGTTCTTTTCCTCTAAAAATAAAACGAATCCTACTTTATCTTTTACAAAATGAGTTATATCAAAATATTCAAGTGTCCCTGCTGGTAAAAAATAGCCTAACAATTCTTTTTCCTGATCCTTTTCCAATGTTTCTCGTCCGTTTTATTGGCTGCAAAACAACGACTTTCTCCTAATTCCCCCAACTTTTCAATCTGATCCGCTCATATCCGCCATCTGGCGGACGCAGGTTCAATTCTTGCAAGCAACTTGGTAAAGGCTCTGTAAACCGAAACTTTTTTTATGTTTACAGTCTACGTTTTATACTCAATTCACTTCGACAAAATTTACATTGGATATTCTTCTGATTTAGCAGATCGATTTAAATCCCATAATGAATTAGCTACAAAGGGCTGGACCATAAAATTCCGCCCATGGTCAATTTTACACACTGAAGACTTCGTTTCTAAATCCGAAGCGATGAAGCGGGAGCTACAACTGAAATCTGCAGCAGGCAGGAGGTTTATTAGAGAATTGGTTACCAAAAATCAATTAAGAGACAACTCTTCTGCTTAGCACTGATAAATGAATTTATTAATGCATTATAAACAAAAACCCGCCCCTTCCGGAACGGGTAGTCATCGCCTTTTCCTTTTATACATCTTATACATCGAACATCATCGGGGAAACAATGATTCCCGAATTCCTTTCTGGCATTTAGCGTTATGTGTAGTCTGATGTGCAGTAGTGGAGATAAGGTATCTGTCACAAACGGTATAGCATAGTTGATATTAAATAATTCAACCATTACTAACAACGGTGACCTGTCACTGAAGTTACCATTTTTTTACATTGATGTACTTTTTTAAGGACATTTATTATAAGACATATATCTTAGCGCCCCCTTTTCAAGGGTTTTAAAATAAGGGAATCCTATCTTAATTGCGTACATGCGAAAACGTAGACCGTCAGCTCGGAGGCCCATAGCCCAGGAATTATCAGCTGCCGAAACTGAGAAGATGTTAAACAGAATTGGAAAAGTATTGAAGAAAAAACGCCAGGAAAGAACAACACTGGAAAGCTTTTCGTATGAAATCAATATCTCAAGAAGCGCTATGACCCGGTATGAATCCGGTGGTGATATGTATTTAAGCACCTTCCTGAAACTATTACACGGACTCGATATAAAACCTGAAGACTTCTTTTAAGATGTATAAATAATGAATATGTTAACACGATAATATCTTATCCTCGTTTTGTAACACTGCCACCACCTGAAGCTGATTTATATTTTATCACGGGGTTTCCTTTGTAATTCACATCGCTGCCACCACTGGCTTCCGCTGCCATTTCTTTGTTAACCGTAAGTGTTGCATCACTTCCGCCACTGGTATCAATAATCGCATATTCTGCTACCAGATCACCGCCTTTGAAATCACTGCCCCCGCTGGCATTCACTCTTAAGTTAACCACACTTCCTTTTATATGAACATCAGAACCACCGCTTTGTTCAACAGTCAGATCGTTTATTGCCACCTGACCGGTAAAATCACTTCCACCTGATAATACCAGTTGTAATTTATCAAGCTTCAATTCGCCCTGAACAATGATATCAGATCCCCCATTTGCCCTCAGTCTATTCAGTGTTTTTATGGATACATATGCTTTAAATCGCCTGCCCTTCCAGTTAAAGCCTCCTGTGCTTACAAAGATCCTCAGCTCGCCATTTTCCACCACCGTTCTCATTTTATCCCGCTGGGCAACTTCCGTTGCACTTACCACCACCCCTTCTTCTTCCCCTTGCATAAGATACACATCAATGCCATCACCCACCCTGATAGACTGAAAACTGCCTACGGTACGTTTTTCGGCATTGGCTTCATAAAAGGTTTTCTCCTGGCTAAAGGCCATGAGATTGATTAATAATAATATAGGAGTTAAAAGGTGCTTTTTCATAGTACTCATATGTAAGTGTTACGGCTAAAGGAAGCATTTTGTTACAATATTCTTAAAAAAAATAATGTTCGTTCGTATCTTTGTCGGCTCTTAAAAAAATTAGAGACTTCAGTTTCCCGGGGTGCTTTTCTGTCACTGGCAGAATTGCTGAGAAAATACCCGTAGAACCTGATCAGGGTAATGCCTGCGCAGGGAAGGTAGCTCCGAAATTGTCTACGCTTCACTTTCGCAGCATTTCTCTTAAATCATTTTTTCAACAAATAGGAAACACATGAAAAAAATGCTTTTGGGGATTTGCTACCTGTTACTTACTCATTGTCTTACCGCACAAATCAGCGGTAAAGTAACAGATGCTGCATCCTCATCTCCCATTGCCTCCGCTACTGTAGAACTGAGCAATGGAATGTCAACGCTTACCGCCGAAAATGGATCGTTTGAGTTCAGGAAAGTTAAACCGGGTAATTATACCCTGCATGTTACGTCAATCGGTTTTCAGGCAGTTAATCAGCCTGTTGCTACCGGCAATACCATTGCTGTTAAGCTGGAGCGCATGAACCTGTTTTTACAACAGGTTGAAATAAAGTCAACCCGTGCTGGTGATAAAGCGCCTTTCACAAAAAACAATCTCTCTAAAAAAGATATTGAAAAGCTCAACCTGGGACAGGACCTGCCTTTCATCTTAAATCAAACACCTTCGGTGATCGTAAATTCCGATGCCGGTAATGGAGTTGGTTATACTGCTATCCGCATCAGGGGGAGTGATGCCACACGCATCAACGTCACGCTTAATGGCATTCCTTATAACGATGCCGAATCACAGGGAACGTTCTTTGTAGACCTGCCCGATTTCACTTCTTCTGTAAACAGCATACAGGTACAACGCGGTGTGGGCACTTCATCGAACGGTGGTGGTGCATTTGGAGCTACCATTAACTTAAGCACCAACGAAACCAATACGACTCCTTATGCTGAAGTCAATAATACCTACGGTTCCTTCAATACCTGGAAACATACGGTTAAAGCAGGTAGTGGATTGATCAATGATCACTTTACACTCGATGCCCGCATTTCAAAAGTATCGAGCGATGGTTTTATTGACCGCGCCAGCAGTTCGCTGAAATCTTTTTATTTGTCAGGCGCTTATATAAACAAGAACACTTCTGTTCGGGTGAACGTGTTCTCTGGCAATGAAAAAACCTACCAGGCCTGGAATGGTATTCCGGAAGCTAAATTGCGCGGCAGCAAAACCGATCTGGAAAATCATTACAACAACAACATTGGCTCGTTGTATTTTACGCCCCAGGATTCAAGCAATTTGTTCTCTTCCGACCCCAGAAAGTATAATTACTTCACGTACGCTAATCAAACCGATAATTACCAGCAGGATCATTACCAGTTGTTCATCAACCACGACTTCAATGGCCGGCTGGCATTCAATACCGCTTTCTTTTTAACACGCGGGAAGGGCTATTATGAAGAATATAAACCTGCTATTGCTTATGGCGATTATGGTTTGAATAGCCCGGTATTCGGTGCCGATACGATCAGCGCTACTGACCTGGTTCAGCAACAATGGCTGGATAACTATTTCTACGGACAGGTATTTTCGGTTCAATACAAAGATGGCATTAGCCAGCTGATTGTTGGGGGTGGCTGGAACCGCTATGATGGCAAACACTATGGCAATGTGACCTGGTCGCAATTCGGCGGAATTCCTACAGACTACCAATGGTATAGAAACGACGCATATAAAACGGATGTGAACGCCTATGCCAAATACCAGTTACAACTAACCAGTCGCCTGCAAGGGTTTGTTGACCTGCAATACCGCCGGGTATTATATGATATTGGTGGCTTTAAAGACAACCCCACCTTACAACTGCATAACACCTGGAACTTCTTCAATCCAAAGGTGGGTCTTTCGTATTCGAATAACAATTACCAGGTTTATGGTTCTTATTCACAGGGTAACAAAGAACCCAACCGCGATGATTTTGAAGCAGGCATGAACCAGCAGCCCAAATCCGAGAAGCTGCATGATTTTGAATTGGGCGCTGAAAAGAAAACAAGCGAATACAACTGGGGCGTTACCTTGTATTACATGATGTATAAAGATCAGCTGGTGTTAACCGGCAAGATCAATGATGTGGGTTCCTATACCCGCACCAATGTTCCTGACAGCTATCGCATGGGTATAGAATTACAAGGTGGTATGCGGTTTACTTCCTGGTTGAATGCTGCGGGTAATATTACGTTCAGCAAAAACCAGATCAAGAACTTTACCGAATATTACGACGATTACGACAACGGCGGTCAAAAAGCAGTTCCACATGGTAATACCGACATAGCCTTTTCTCCTGCTGTCATTGCATCGGGTATGTTGAATTTTATTCCTTGTAATAATGTAGAGATCAGTCTGCCCGCAAAATATGCCGGCCGTCAGTACCTCGACAATACATCCGACAACAAACGCAGTCTTGATCCTTACTACGTACAGGATGCGCGGTTAAGCTATACCTTGCGTAAAGCCTTTTTTAAAGAGATCACGTTTATTGGCCAGGTGAACAACGTTTTCAATAAAAAGTATGAACCCAATGGGTATACTTACAGCTACCAATATGGTGGCGCAGTAACTACTGAAAACTTTTATTTCCCAATGGCAGGCACCAACTTTATGTTTGGATTGAATGTGAAATTGTAAGAAATAATAATAGAACCATAGATAAAAAAGCCCCGATGCGCTAAGCTATCGGGGCTTTCTTATTTACCTCCCCTAATGGGGAGGCAGGAGGGGGCTCAAATAATTACGCTGTTTTTAATTTAGCGGCTGGTTTGTCCAGTTTTAGTTTGGTAACCAGTTGATGTATATCTTTTTTGTATTCTTCCAGCGCTTTTTGCTCCTGTTTGATAAAGCTGTTGTCTTCCAGTTTACCTACCACTTTATTCATGGCCTCGGTGGTTTCGTATACCATTTTGCGGAAAGGATTGCGATAATCCTTTGCCCGCGATTCGTATATTTCTTTCACCATCCATTCCCTGGTAGTAATACTTTGGTGCAACAGGCTCTTCATAATGGCCGGACTGGCCTTCTTTACATTGATATCGAACACCTCTTTTACGGCAGCCATGGCATGTGCCAGCTTCTCCATGGGGTAGTTCTTACCTTGTTGTACATAGAAATTATGTACAGCGTCCCAGTCCTTTACCTTACCGGCAACGATCTGTTTGTTCAGCTTATCAATTTCTGAGCGAAGAATTAACTGTCCGCCTACGTTCATCCAGGGAGCCAGTGTTGCTCTTGAAGGCAGGCTCTCCAGCAATTGTTCATGTGTTTTTATGTTGTTGGCGCGAATATGCTCCAGCAACTGCTGAACCAGGTAATACATCACCAGTTCTTTAAACAGGTGATAAGCCCGCATCACTTTAATGATGCGTACCGGACGTTTGCTGTTCTCAAAACCGTCTGCCAGCACCGGCAGTTCATTCACCACCGGGTCTTTGGTATCGAGTAATACCTGACCAATGGCAATGATCTCTTCATCAGTCATTTTTTTAGTATTGCCCTCACGTTTCAACCAGGCTTTACCGGTGAATTTGGCCAGTAACGGCAATGACTGTAACAGATCATTTACCGAGTCCGGGGCGAGGAAGCTGAATTCCAGCGTTTGGGTTTTATCTATGCGTTTGTCGCGGTCGATATATTTCCACGAGTTACGGGCCAGTGCATACATGTTATACATGAACCAGTAACCGGGCATTACAACCAGCTGGTCTTTGCTCAGGTCGTTGCTGATAAGCGAAAACGGAAACGCAATATTTAACTCCGTTGCATAATCGCCTTTTGCGAGGATAGCATAAGAAGCAAATTTTGAATTGTGCTTCAGGCTCACGCATAAGCCAGGCCAAAAGCCACGACCAGCAACGATCTCACCATCCGGGCTGCGGCTATTGTGGTTGGAACCCACGGTTGCGCCTGCAGCCATATTGCTTTGTCCCTGTATCAGGGCCGCACATAAAAATGAGTTATTATGGTGCTGCTCGTGTGAAGGGAAGATCAGCGAATTCAATACCTCACAACAGGAAATAGTGGAGTTTTCTCCCAGGTAGGAGTTGATCAACCGGGCGCCATATTTCAATTGTGAGTGGGAGGCCAGCACAAAACGGACAGCTTTTACGCCATAGAACAGCCGGCATCCATAACCGATAATTCCATTCACCAGTTCGCACCCTTCACCCACCTGGGTATTGGCTTCGCTGGAAGAATTAATGGTTACATTCTTTATTTTGTTGGCACCTTTTAAATAGGCGTCGCTGCCGATCTTAACATCTTTAAGAATGCGGCAATTTTTGATCACGGTTCTGTCGCCGATGGTACCGTAGTAACCATGTAAGGCGTCGAATTTCTTCTCGGTAAATTCCTTGAAGCGGTTCATCAGCTTTTCATCGTCGCGAAAGTGCGTCCACAGCAGCGCATCACCGGGTAAAATGCCATCGAAGGGAAGAATACTGCGGCCCGCATTTTCATTACACAATTCCATCCAGATGCGGAGGTTCTCGGGCTCGCCTTCTTTTAAAATACCATTCCCAAACTTGGAGTGGTCGGTGGTGGCAATTTCATTGCAGTTCACCAGAATTACGCCATTGCCGATGATATAGTGGGAAATGTAGTTAACATTATCAACAACTACATTGTCGCCAAAGTCGCAACTGATAACGGTACTGTTGTAAAACCCTACCGGCCGGCGTAAGTTGTGATACTCCAGGTAATAAGGCTCCAGTTTACCAATACGCACCAGTCCAAAGAACTTACAGTTCTGCACCAGTTCCGGGTTGAACGCGTCTGACACCAGCAGGTTGTTCCAGTTGTCAGACGTGTTGCGGTTGCGTACCAGTACTTCAATTTCGTAGGCCGACAGATGCCGGTAGTGAATACCGTTCTTGACCTGTTTATTACGCAGGTAGTATTCATCCTTCCCCTTAGGTAAATAAGTGGAAGGAATGAAGTCGTACCCTAGCGAATTAAGCGGTTTACGATTGATATCATTCATAACCGTTAGATAATTAATACTGAAATGAGGTGTTATTCTACTGTTACCGACTTAGCCAGGTTTCTTGGCTTGTCAACATCCAGTCCTTTTGCAACGCCAATATAGTAAGCCAGCAACTGCATGGGGATAACGCTCAGCATAGGCGCTACCAGTTCGTCGGCGGCAGGCACTTCAATTACATCATCAGCCATTTTTGCAATTACATCATCCCCTTCGGTGATCACTGCAATTACTTTTCCTTTACGGGCTTTTATCTCCTGAATATTGCTGATGATCTTTTCGTGGTAAGAGTCTTTGGTGGCAATGAAAACCACAGGCAGGTTCTCATCAACCAGCGCAATAGGTCCGTGTTTCATTTCTGCTGCCGGATAGCCTTCAGCGTGAATGTAAGAGATCTCTTTCAGCTTTAAAGCGCCTTCCAGGGCAATGGGGAAATTGTAACCGCGACCTAAGTATAAGAAGTCACGGGCATCTTTGTATTTGTAAGCCAGTTGTTTTACATGCTCTGCCTGATTTAACGCTGCAGGGATCTTTTCAGGAATATCCTGTAATTCGTTCATTAAATGCAGGAAGCGTTTGTTATCGAGGGTGCCTTTTTCATAACCCAGTTTCAGGGCAATGATGGTTAATACAGCCAGCTGTGCAGTAAAGGCCTTGGTACTGGCCACACCAATTTCAGGACCAGCATGGGTGTACGCACCGGCTTGTGACACACGGGCGATAGAGGAACCTACCACGTTCACAATACCAAAGATCAGGGCACCCTGTTCTTTTGCTTTTTCAATGGCTACCAGCGTATCGGCTGTTTCACCACTTTGCGATACGGCAATGATCACGTCGCCTTTGTTCACAATCGGGTTGCGATAGCGGAACTCTGAAGCATATTCCACTTCAACCGGAGTGCGGCACAATTCCTCAAAAATATATTCAGCCAGCAAACCGGCATGCCAGCTGGTTCCGCAGGCAATGATGAGAATGCGGGGTGCATTTTTAAGTATGTCAATATTGGCTTCCACACCTGCCATTGTGATGGTGCCATTGGCAGCATCCACACGGCCGCGTAAACAATCGAACACGGTACTGGGTTGTTCAAAGATCTCTTTCAGCATGAAGTGATCATAACCGCCTTTTTCAATAGCTGCCAGTTCCAGGTCGAGCTGTTGAACAAACGGTGTGATCTTTTCATTACCCAGATTTTTCAGGATCAGCTCATCGGGTTTTATGATGGCCAGTTCGTAGTCGTTTACGTACACTACGGTTTTGGTGTATTCAATAATAGGAGAGGCGTCGGAAGCGAGGAAGTGTTCATCGCGGTTCTTACCAATACCAATAACCAGCGGACTGCCTTTACGGGCGGCAATCAGGGTATCGGGATTGTCCTGATCGATGAGGATAATCACGTAAGCGCCTACTACGCGCTTTAAGGCAATACGCACAGCTTCTTCCAGACTGCAATTATTGTTCTGTTGAATGTCTTCGATAAATTTCAGCAGCACCTCAGTATCGGTATCACTGGTAAAAGTGTAGCCTTTTTTCTGCAATTCCCCTTTTAACTGGTTGTAATTCTCGATGATCCCGTTGTGGATCATGGCCAGTTTCCCATTTTCCGATACATGCGGGTGTGCATTGCGATCGCAAGGTTCACCATGGGTAGCCCAGCGGGTATGACCAATACCAATGTTGGCATGCAGGTCTTTTCCTACCAGGGTTTCTTCGAGGTCGGCTACTTTCCCTTTTTTCTTATATACGTTCAGGCCGGAATTCAACAGGGCAACGCCAGCGCTATCATATCCGCGGTATTCGAGTCTTTTTAATCCTTTCAAGATTATCGGGTAAGCTTGCTTATTTCCTATATATGCTACAATTCCGCACATAATTACAGGGTTTAAGTTTTTAAGTTTATTAAGTGTTGAGTCGACAGTGCTTTTAAAAATTCAGTTTGCGGTGCCATTACCTGCAAACGGTTGCGCAATATTATCAAAAAAAAGGCCATCCTTTACGCAAAAACATGCACGGTTAACATACCATTTTGGTAGTATGCCAATGCGTAAGAGCTAACACGTTACGTTTTATCGCTGCAAATCGAGCACAGGCCTGTGCCCGGCTGTTTTAAAGCCTGCGTTTAAGCGTTCAGTGCTTTCAATAAAGGAAAAATGGATTACTTTTTTAACCAGGTTTCAAATAAGCGGAAGATCCTTTTGTATTCGTCTGTCCAGCTTTCAGGTTCCACAAAGCCATGATCTTCCATCGGATAAACAGCCAGTTCCCAATTGTCTTTGCCCAGCTCTATCAGGCGTTGTGTAAGACGTACAACATCCTGGAAGTGAACATTTACATCAACCATTCCATGACAGATCAGTAAATGGTCCTTTAATTGGGAAGCAAAGTTTATGGGCGAACTGCGATGATATGCAAGGCTGTCGCTAAAGGGTTCATTTAAAATATTGGAGGTATAGCCATGATTGTAATGGGCCCAGTCGGTAACGGGCCTCAGTGCGGCTCCGGCCTCAAAGATAGTAGGTTTTTTGAATAATGCCATTAAAGTTATAAAACCGCCATAGGAACCCCCATAAACCCCAATATGTTTGGGATTTACTCCAATTTGTTGCACCAAATAGCGGGCTCCGTCCTCAATATCGTCCAGATCTTTACCGCCCATATAACGGTAAATTCCCGTACGCCAGTCGCGGCCATAGCCGGCGCTGCCCCGGTAGTCGATGTCGAGCACGGTATAGCCGTTATCCACCAACAGATTGTGGAACATATATTCCCGGAAATAGGAACTCCACCATTTGTGGGCATTTTGTAAATAACCGGCCCCATGCACAAATATTACGGCTGGTTTGTTGGTGTGGGGTTGCGCCGGACGCATCAACCGGGCATACACCTTTGCACTATCGCGGGCAGTAAAGGTGATCACCTCCGGATCGCGCCAGTTGTAGGATTTAAATTCTTCACTTTGGGCCTGGTTGGTTATCTGCACCGGTTTGGTCTTTGCCGTTGCCGGACTATTAGGTTGCAGGTACAATTCCCAGGGTTTATTGCTGTAGGAGTATAAAATGGCGATCCATTTTTCATCGGGTGAAATGTTGGCCAGGTTGGAACCGGTTAGCGTGGTAAGGCGTTCGGCTTTACCCCCTGCAATGGGCAGGCGATACAAATGCTGTTCACCGGGATGCACTTCGTTGGTGGTGAGATAAAAATATTTCCTGCCGGGGCCCAGCTCTGTTTTTAACACTTCATAAGTACCGCTCGTGAGCGCCTGCTTCTCTTTTGTTGTAACATTGATTGTATATAAGTGCGAATAACCGGTAGCTTCTGATAGAAACCAGAAGTTTTGGTCATTCAGCCAGCCGGCATTAAAAGCGGGAAAGCCGTTCACGCTTGGTCCGCTTATCCAGGCATCATCGTGTTGCCGGTCAAGCAGGGTGAGCTTACCGGTTTCCCCATCTAGTAACAGGAACCAGCGGTCTTTATTATCCTGCGCTCTTGCTTCCACCACCGCATAATTACTGGTGGGCGACCAGGTGGTATTTATAAAATTCACCGGCCGCAGGGACGCGTGCTGGCTTTTTTCTTTATAAACAGTAGGATAATCTTTCAAGTATCCCGGCAGGTCGCGTATGCCGGGTATAGAATCTGTTTTTATGGCGAAAACCGTGTCTTTCTCACAATCAAACACAAACAATTCCTGTGAGGGGAGCGTGGCGCCCACTTTAGTACGGGCGGAAAGGTCTTCGGTAAACCCGCTCTCAGTAACATAACTGGGCACGATGGTTGTTTTACCGGTTGGGGCGGTGGTTAACCGGTAAGTTATAAAACGGCCGTTATTGCTGATAGTAAGCTGCGACACTATTTTACCTTCGAGCGGAATAGCGCGCAGTGCTTTTTCCCTGAACTGCTTCAACATGGAATCGGCCTCGTCTTTCTTTTGTTTTCGCCGTTCCAGCACCAATGAATTTTCAAGCGCTTCCTGCTGCAGCCATTTTTCCTGTTTAGTAGCACCCACCGCCGGGCGGTTGGCCGCTGGTGGTGGGGGATTGCCCCGGCCGGTAAAAGCGGGAGTGGCCGTAGTGGTTGCTGAGCCGGTGGTAAAATTGGTGAGCTGGGTGGTTTCACCGGTTTGTACATCCCAGGCCCAGGCATTCTGGTCGCGGGTATACACAATTTTATGATCGTTGAAGGAGAACTGTGGATTGCTTTCCTGGACAACCGTTTTGGTTATGCGGCGGTGAAGACCCGTTTTTACCGAGGCGAGATAAATATCGCCTTCGTAGGCGTATGTGTATTGATCACGTGGTGCATTGTACCGTACCTGATCATCCGCAACAGCGGTGCCGCGAAAGGCGCCCGTTGATTTTTGCGGGGTAGTGGCGGTGGGCGTGATATAGTATAATGAATCGGCTGCAGCTTTTTCGGGGTTCCAGTTAAACAGCAGGTATTTGCCGTCTGCTGTCCATTGCAGGTTTGAAGGAGAAGTACCCATCCATTTCGGGTCGCGCATGATCTTTTCTACAGTTAATGCACCCGGTTGAGCATAAGTAACAAGGATAAGGGCTGGCTGCAAAAGCGCCAGCAGCAGTAGTTTTTTCATCTACGGAAATTAATGGAAATTCTTTATAACAGTATACCGCTCAAAAAAACGTAGGCTACCGAAAAGTAAATAACCAGTCCGGTTACATCAACCAGCGTAGCCACAAATGGAGCGGAAGAAGTGGCCGGGTCGGCCCCTAATTTTTTTAAGATGATAGGCAGCATGGAACCCGATACGGTTCCCCACAATACAACTCCTATTAAAGAAAAACCTACTGTGCAACCAATAAGCACTGTGTGGCTACCGTAAGTATGAAAAACGCTGTTCCATAAAGCCACGCGAATAAAACCAATAATTCCTAAGATAGCCCCAAGCATCAGACCGGAAACAATTTCCCGGCGCAATACCCGCCACCATTCTGAAATGGTGATCTCACCTACGGCCATGGCCTGAATAATAAGGGTAGAAGCCTGCGAGCCGCTGTTACCACCGCTGGAAATAATAAGGGGAACAAATAGGGCCAGCACCACCGCTTTGGCAATTTCATCTTCAAAATACCCCATGGCGGTAGCAGTTAGCATTTCACCCAGGAACAGCACGATCAGCCAAACCACCCGCTTTTTAAACAGTTTGATGATAGGCATTTCCAGGTAAGGTTCATCCAATGCTTCGGTACCCCCGATCTTTTGAATGTCTTCACTGAACTCCTCATTGGCCACCCACAGAACGTCGTCGATGGTTACAATACCCAGCAAAATGTTTTTATCGTCCACCACCGGCAGGGCCACGCGGTTATTCATTTTAAAGATCTGGTTGGCTACCTCCTGGTCGTCGTTTACATTCAGGGTGATATAACGGTTATCGATAATTTCCCCCACCATTTTTTGTGGGTTGGCTAGAATAATCTCGCGGATCCGGATGTCATCCACAAATTCACCGCGGTCGTTCACTACATATATTACGTCAATGGTTTCACTGTCTTTACCCACCTCGCGAATGTGGTCCAGTACTTCCTGCACGGTCCAGTCGATATCAACAGCAATATAATCGGGAGTCATCAGCCGGCCCACGCTGCTTTCAGGATAGCCGAGCAGCGACAGGGTTACCCGGCGTTCGTCGGGGTCAAGCAGTTTGATCAGCTCTTTTACCACCTCACTGGGCAGTTCTTCCAGGAAGGCCGTACGGTCATCGGCCGGAAGTTCGTTCAGCAGCTCGGCCGTTTTAAAGGGAGGTAAACCCTGGATGATCTCTTTTTGAGGTTGCAGATCAAGGATCTTGAATACGCTGGCAGCCCGGTGAATACTCATATTGCCAATAATCTGGCTCGAATATTCCGGGAACTCATAGGTGAGCTCGGCTACATCACTGATGTTCTGGTCGTTCAGGAACTCCCGCATCTGTAACATGTCTTCCTGACCGATCAGGTGCAGGAACTGCTCTTTGGCGTTTTCAATTTCCATGCTCATGGGCCCAAATTTAAATCAATTGGCAATAAACAATCTATAATATGCTATTCCAAAGCATGTTTTACCATAATTTCATCACATGATTCTACCTTGTCTGTTTATAGCGCCTACTAATGAGATGGGGCGGGGTGTTTTTACTTCAGAAAAGCTAAAAGCCGGTACCGTTATTGAAATTGCACCGGTGATCGTTATGACCCAGCAAGACCGGGTGCTGATTGACCAAACCTTACTGCACGATTATATTTTTGAATGGGGCGATCACCAGGACCAGTGTTGCATGGCCCTCGGCTATGTGCCGGTGTATAACCATTCCTATAAATCGAACTGTGAATACGAAATGGATTACGACAACCATACCATTTCCATCAAAACCGTTCGGGACATAAAAAAAGGGGAGGAGTTATACATCAATTACAATGGTACCTGGAACGATGAAAAAAAGCTGTGGTTCGAAGCTAAATAAAAACGGCCCCGACTATTATATCGGGGCCGCACGGTGTTAGTTGTAAAAGTGTGTGCCAAAAAGAGGCTGTGCTATTTATTCTTTGTCTGATCTTTTTTGGAATGGAGGATGGGTTTATACTTCAGGATAAATAATACCCCATAACTGTTCATCCGCATATTGCCCATTCCCAGATCTGTTAATGGTATTTTCAAATAAGGCTCGGCCTGCAGTGCGAACCGTTTGCCCAGTGACCGTTCCATCCCTACTGACAGATTCCAGATCGAGAACGGATAAGTGGAGTTGGAATCCCCAGGCCAGGGCTGACCATAGGTAGGACCGCCATTCCATCTGTAATACACATCATAATCTTCCTTAGTCATCAGGTAGGTGGAAAGCCCGGTGCTTGCAAACCAGCGGCGTTTGTCGTTAATAGAAAAATCATAACGCACATTGACGGGGATATCCCACATGCTGCAGTTCCCTTCTACGCTGCTTACTGTTTTATTAGGGGGCCATGGATTGCCTTTGTATTCAAAATGTGAACTATCGGTTTTATAGAACTTCTTGGTATAAATAAGACCGGCATTTACCGACCAGCGGTCCGAGAACCGGTAGCCAACCTGTACTCCAAAATTAAAACCGGGTTTGTACAGCGGTCCAAAAGCAACGGCGCTCATATCAGGACCGGCTATTACCCCAAATTCCAATGGCTGTTGTATTTTCTCGCCTTTCCTTTTGGGCTGCTTCGCCATTGTTTTGGTAGAATCAACAGCCGGTGTGGCAGCTGTTTTGTTCTTTGCTGAATCAGCGGTAGTCGCAACAGCTGGTGGAGTGGTTGCTACTTTATTATCCGCATCTACCGGAAGTCCGGTTGTTACGGGATCAACATTGGTGAGGCGGTTGTCGGTTTCGAATGTAGTGGTATTGTTAGCCGATGCCGTTGGTACCTGTTGATTATTTTGATTGCTGGTAATGTCTGAACGGCGTTTGCCTTTCTGTTTGCCTGGTATATAGGCCTGCCTGTTAGCACTGGCAAGCGGTGCCAGGACAGCATAGTTCAACGTAGCCGGTGCCTTTTGAATGCGTACCCGGTTCTTTTTTGAAACGGTGCGGCCTGGTGTTTTTTCCACCGGTTGGGTGAACGGTTTGGTTGGAACCGTCGCCGTAGTGGTGCTGGCTGCCTGATTAGTGGCAGGCTTGCTGGTTTGGATGCCTGGTTTGGAGCTGCTGGTAGCGGCAATTGACTGCTGATGGTTGTCAACAGGCAGTTTATCGGTTACGGGTGCAGTAGTTTCCGGTGTTTCGTTGTTGGGTGAAACAGCATCGTTTTGGGTTGCGTTGGGTGTACGGGTATTGCCCGTATGATTATCTGGTAAAGGGGTAGCGTTATCAACCTGCGTAACTGCGCTGGTGACATTTTTTTCCAGGGGGGTAACTGGTTGATATTTCAGGATACCCGTTAAAGCGCCGCCAGTGGTGGCGGTGATTAAAAACAGCCAGAAAAGGAAGCGACGCCGCTTTTTGTCCTGCGGCAATTCTTTGTTCAGGCGTTTTTCCAGATGATCCCACCCGGAAGCGCTAGCTTCCACCTCGAAGTGCTCGGCAGCTTCGCGGCTTATACGGTCTAGGTTATCGTCATCTAGGGGATACATACGCTTTAATGATATTTTTGTTCTGCAAAAGTTTCCTTAGGTTGTCTCTGGCTTTTGATAAATTGGATTTTGAAGCGCCCACAGAAATTCCCAGTGTTTGCGAAATTTCTTCATGGCTAAGCCCTTCTATTACAAATAGGTTGAAAACTGCCCGGTAAGCCGGAGATAATAACCGAACGCTTTCAATTATCTCTTTATAAGATAACATATCAATACCGGTTTCACCCTGATCGGCGATGGTTTCCGATTCATGCGTAAGCACATGCCCGTTCACTGATGAATTGGTTTTCCGGTAATGGTCTATGCAGGTATTGATCAATATTCGTTTGAACCACCCCTTGAGCGAAAGTAAGGTATCTTCCTGCCTGGTCTCATCAAATTGGTGAATGTTCTTAAACAGCTTTACAAACCCTTCATTCACAATCTCTTCGCATTCTTCCATGGCATTTGTATACCGATAACATATTTTCATAGCAAATCCCCGGAGAAGATAATACAACTCCTTTTGGCTGTTGCGATCATTCTTTCGACAGCCACTTAGTAACGAGGAAATGTTCGAGTTATCTAGCAAGGGTGTTGGTTTGCGGGAATGTTTCTTTGCTAATTAATTGTTTTTCATAACTCAATCCGTATTACGATGGATTGGGTCAGTCGGTTGCCTTAGCCAGAATAATTTATTTCCGGGACAAAGTTAGAATAGATAGGGCAAAATTGCAATACGAGTTAGGGCAGAAGGCAGAGGGCAGAAGGCAGAAAGCATCGTCGCGGCAATCGGGACCTACTTCTTACTTCTTATCTCGTACTTCCTACATCTTACTTCGTTCCTCTATCAACCTGTCAACTTGTTAACGTATCAACCAACTACTTCTTCAGCATACTGGTAGGGGGCTGCCCAATAAACATCAACGTGCCCCGGATATACGCCTGCACCTGAATGTAGTCTTTTTGCGGAAGCAGCCCCATCAGGCGGAACTCCTGGAAGGTACCGGCGCTACTCATCCAGGGCGTTATCTGCTGGTTCAACCGGGCTTCAATCACTTTCTTGTTCTTGTCAATAAGTGCGGCTATGTCCAGCACCGACTGGTTGGCGAGTTGTTTCATGATCTTTTTGCGGAACAGGGCCTTGGCAATATTCACCATCATGTCTTTGGTGTCCAGTGCAAAGCTTACATCGGGCATGGAAAGCACCTGTTTTTCGGCATCCAGCACGGGCGTGCCTTTCAGGTGCAGTACCCCTTTGCGGTTTCCTGAAAAAGATACATCAACCTGTATCTTACCATCATTGGTGCCGCTGAGGTTCACGTCTTTTATCACAAAGGTCCTGCCTTCTACTTCAAATGGTTTGTTCACCAGGCTGTCGGTCATCAGCTTGTTAAAGAAACTGTATTGGTATACGGCATCCAGGTAGGTATTGATGCCGGTTGAGTAGGGCGAATTGTTGATGGGCGGCAGGGCAGCATGGGTAACCAGCCGCTGGCTGTCTGAGGAAAATTTGGGGTCGCCGCTGTAGCCGATCGAAAAATACAGGGTATCGCGGTATAAGTTGAAATTGCTTACACGCAACCCGGATGGATTGAGGTTTAAAAAGCCATAGGTGCTGATGGGGATCACCCGGCTGCCCCCACTGCGCCATTGGCGCAACATCTCATTGTTATTGAGGGTTTGAACAAATTTGTCGAAGGTGCCGCAGGTATTTTCCACCGAAGCCTTAATGCTATCCATTATTTCATTGGTAAGGTCGTTGTGCATCATGGTCACCTCGCATTTATCCAGGGCGCTTATTTTGTCGGGTTTAGTACTGGTAAGCACCTGGTGATTGGGCAGCAGCGTAAGGGTTGAACTGATGTTCAGGTCAACCCGGCGCAGGGGCTCATTTCCAAAACCACAACTGCCGCTTACCCAGGGCGATACCTGTTTGTCCATAGCGCAAACGGCTTTGCTGCCTGCTATCTGGTAACTACCGCGAAAACCGATGGTTACTTTATTATTAACGCAGCCAAATGTAAACGGCGAGCGCACAAAACGGAATTTATAACGGAAATCACACCCCGACTGGGTATAATTGGGCCATTTATCGTTGGTGAATTCTTTGGCCGTACCTGAATCCATCATCGTCAGCAAGGGCTTCATGTAAATTTTAAAGGGAATATTGATAATGGAAGAAGGCATGGCAGGTAACAACCGGGCCGCTGTTTCGGCTGTGGGTTGAATGGTTACTTTTTTGCTGCTGTTACAGGCTGAGATACAAATCAGTAAGGCGAGAAAACCAAGCGTGTGTTTCATAGTGGAATGAGAAAAATTTCTGTGGTCAAATATAATGAAGTATGAGGTAAGAAGCAGGAAGTAGGAATATCGCGAATTTCGTACCTCTTACTTCTTACGTCACCATTTTAATAATTCAGATTTCCAATTCAGACCTCTTACAATTAAAAACCAGAAACAATAAACTAAATTAGTGCCAATATGAGCACTACTTATTCGGCTACCTATCATACTGCGGCAGGACACTACTACCAGGCGACTGTTTTTTTATCGGCGGTGACCATTACCATCCGGTACAATGATGAGGAAAGCCAGGTAAAAGATGTGAACTGGCTTACAAAAGACATTATAGCATTTAATAAACAAATAATAGGTGGGGAATTACAATACCGGAACAACAGGGGCGAAACAGAACGCCTGAACATCCGCGACCAGCAGCTGGTCGATGCGCTGCAAAAGACCCTGAAACACCATCGTATATTTGGGAAAGCGCATACCCGCGTGCTCGGCAACATCTGGGTAAAGCTGGGAGTGATCGCGGGCATCATTTTGCTGTTAATGACAGGGGTGTACCTGTGGCTGATGCCCATACTGGGTGAACGAATGGCGAAGGGATTTTCAAAGGAAGCCGAGATCAATATGGGCGAGCAAATGTACCAGTCGGTAAAACAGCAATACCGCATCGATGCGCAAAAAACAGCCATCCTGAACCAATTCTATAAACAACTGCATTACGACGTAGGATACCCGGTTTCCATTACCGTGGTGGAATCGAATGAAATGAATGCCTTTGCCATTCCGGGTGGGCATATAGTCGTGTATGATGCTATCCTTGACCAAATGAAAACACCGGAAGAGCTGGCAGCTTTGTTGGGTCATGAAGCTTCACATATTGCCCTGCGTCATTCCCTGCGAAACATCTTTCGCAGCATGGCCCGGCAAATGCTCATCTCGATCATTGTTGGCGATCAGTCGGGCATTGTTTCGGTGGCGGTTAATAATGCCGATAATTTAAAAGGGTTGCAATACTCGCGTTCGCTGGAAACCGAGGCCGATAACAGTGGCCTGCGGTTGATGGTAAAAAGCCGCATCAACCCACAAGGCATGCGGCGCCTGATGCAATTGCTGCAAAAGGAAAGCGGCGGCGGTGAACCAGCTGCTTTCCTGAGCACCCATCCGGTATTTAAAGACCGCATTCAAAATATTGATTTGCAGTTACAACAATTGACGCCAGTAGCCACTGCCAACGATAGTTTGAAAACGATCTTTCATTCCATCTACGAGTAGGCTTACTCTATAATTTCACCCACGTGTTTTTTGATGTTGGAAGCCATTTTGGTCATGGGCAGGTCGTTTTCATCAGCGCCAAACGGGTCTTCAATTTCTTCAGCGATCAGTTCCAAACTGGCCAGTACATAAAAGATAAAACCCACTACGGGAATGGCCAGGTAACCCAGGCTGATGACAAAGCTAAAAGGCAGCGTCATCACATAAAAGAAGATGAACTTTTTTATGAACACGCTGTAAGAAAAAGGGATGGGCGTGTTCTTGATGCGTTCACAGGCGCCGCAGATATCGGTAAAGGAAGCCAGTTCATTATTGAGTACGATCAGTTGATCGCCTTTTATTTTTCCTTCTTCATACAACCTGTTTACCCGTTGCATCAGCATGGAAGCAACCTGGTTGGGCATGTGGCGGTTGCTGTCGAGGTTCAGTTCGGGATGGTCCTGTTCATCGAGCGCCAGCCGGGTTGATTCTGCATGCAGGTGATGGGCCAGTACCGAGGCATACAGGGGAATGGTTTTTTTGAAGAAAGTGCGGTGTGTTGCTTCTTCAAATCCCAGCATGCTGTTTAGTTTAATGGCCAGGTTACGGCTGTTGTTAACCAGGGAGCCCCATAATTTTCTTCCTTCCCACCAGCGGTCGTATGCGGTATTGGTACGAAATACCAGCAGCATCGAGATCACGAAGCTGAGGAGCGTATGCATAGAGGTTATCTGCTTTACATGACTGCTTTCCGATAATTTCAAAATATGCAGTTCCAGTAAAGCAATCACCCAGCAGTAAATACAAATGCCGAAAATAAGGGGTGATAACTTGCGTAAGGTATCCGCCTTATGAAAGCGGAAAATAAATGTAAACCAGTCTTTAGGATTGTATGTGATCATGGTCGGGTGTTTCTTCCTGCCAAGGTACGGATTTGTAAGTTGACCAGTTAACAAGTTGACAGGTTAACAAGTTGACAAGTTAACAAGTTCACAGGTTAACAAGTTCACAGGTTGATCGGGTTGATAGAGGAAAGAAGTAAGATGTAGGAAGTACGAGATAAGAAGTAGGAAGTAGGTCCGCGATGAGGCTTTCTGCCCTCTGCCCTCTGCCTTCTGCCCTTCTCCCCCTTAAAACAAAAAAGGCCCCATCGTAAGATGGAGCCTCTATATAAAAAATTATGCAACTAACTTATTTAGGCTTAGCCCATGAGCTCGCAGGGAACGATGGGTTGATGTCATAGCTTTCGTAAGTGATGGTTTGAGCGTGTTTACCACTCTGCATGATCTCGGTGTAGGGTAACATGATACCATTCGTTTTCTTGTAGTCAGAATAGGTAAAGGTAGAAGTACCACTCAGCGGATCAACCATGATCAGGGCTTCCAGTTTGTTAGCCTTGTTGTTGATGATATAACCGGCACGCACACTGTTTACGGTTACCATTACTGATGACAGGTCATATTGTGTGGTTTGCAGGGTAGCGGTTGATTTTTCCAGAACGCCTGCTTTCAAACCTAAGATCCCACAGTACAGGTAACGTTTCAATTCAGTTACACGTTGGGGCGACAGTGCAACATAACCATTGCCATCAAAGCTCCAGCCGCTGTTGCCTTCCATTTGTTCTAACAGAATAACATTGCCTTGCAATGATGATTCCAAACGTACAACCTGACGGTTAAAGTCAGCTGTCATGGTCAGCGTAAGGTTGTTGGTATTCATCACGGCTTTCAGCGAAGTAAGGGCATCCAGGCTTTTACCACCATGGGTTTGGTTACATGCTTTCATCAGGTTCATACCTGCTTCCAGGATGTCGTTCGACTTGGTGGTGGTCGTAGTGGTAACTATAGGTGCTGCTGTTGTAGTAGTAGGTTTAGCAATATCGCCATGTTTGGCCATTTCCTCTTCATCGAGGTAATAGATATCGCCATTGATAACAACGATCTGTTTTTTATCAGGGCTGGTGAATAAGCTGTAGGTGGCTGTTTTACCGTTGTCAAATTTCAGGTCCAGCTGGCCCTGGTTGATGCTGTAAGAACCACCATTGCCGCTGTTGGCGTTTCCGCCCGACAGGGTAGTGAGCGTAGCCGTGCGTTTGAATTTACCATCGGTAAAATAAAAGCCATCAGCTTTGCTGCTCGATCTTACAAATTTGTAAAAACCATTGGGAACTGCAGTGGAAATATTAAGTCTTACAAAAGTAGCAGCGCCAGACTGGCCGGTTTCGCCAGTAACACTTAACAGAATGATCTTTTCAGAACCATCATTGAGGAATTTCATCTTCAACTGATTGCCGGTAATAGAGTAAGTACCGTCAATACGCTTTTGCCAGTCAGCTTTGTCTAAACCACTACAAAAAGATGAATTGGGTCTGAAGTAATAAGCATAATCAGTTCTTACCATTGCGCCGGCATCAGAACTCTGATCATATTCATACGCAGTACCTGCGTATACGGCATTTAGTGTTTGTGCTAATAGGGACGAACTGGAGAATAGTAAGCATAAAAATAAAACGCTAGTACGGATTCTCACCAAGGTGTTAAGTGTCATGTTAACGTTTAAATGAGTATTTCAAAAAGTCTGCCGAAATAAAATATTCCAATTAGACAGATCCAATAAAACTTAATGATAGAAATTATTCATTAGGAGCAAGCAAGGTAAGCATATCGTTTTTCTGTATACGACAGCCATTATATACCACATTGCTTAATGGAAAAGATATATTGCAGTGGGATTCTGGCCTTTCTGTGACTATCCAATTCTGGGCGCACAAACGTACCGTGTTAACTTCAAACGATCGTCCTGTAGTGTCCTGTCCCGGATTCCCGGTTCAGTTTACATGCCACCAAAAACGCCGGTACACCTTTAATATTGTGTTGTAATTCATTTTGTTATATGCCTCGACGAATTGAGATAAGTGGATTGAAATGAGGCAGATAGGTGTAATTGGGATTAGAAACCAATTAGAATTAGCTGGTTTATAGCAGGTTATTTTTTAATGTAAATACGCTAAAACCACTTTTAGCGGGAAGTAAATAAATGAAAAATGTCCGCCGCAGCGGACATTTCATAATAACATTAAAAGTTGAATGCAGTATTACATGCCTGGAACAAAAGCCCGGCCAATTTCTGTTCTGAATGGCCAGGGAATAGCGGCCAGTATTACCAGTAAAGCAATCAAAAAGAACCAGAATGCTTTTTTGTATTTGTTATAGTCAGAGATTGACTTTTTAGCCTGACCTCTGCCCACTGTGATCAATGCAATGGCAATGATCATCATCAACGGGTGTTCTACCCAATAAAAACGATAGGTGGCATTTTTCATTACACTTACGCCTTCAGGCACCCCTTTCGTAATACCGAATGTACCAAAGAACAACAATATTAAACCAACCAGCAGGGTAGTGTGGGCTGTGATCATGGTAAACAACCATAATTTCTTGTCACCTGCAGATAATGCCTTTTTACCAATGAAACCTGATAAGCTCTTTACGATGGAAACCAACAATAAGATCAACAGTATCCACCGGAGCCAGCTATGTAGTGCAACTAAAAAATTCATAATGTGGGATTTGCCGGCAAAGCTAATGGCGACAGGTTGAAATCTCAAATTTGATTCCTGAATAATATGGCCTCAATCTACCCAATCGGCAATAAAAATGTTGGTATCGTGGGTGCCTCCGTTATTGCGGTTACTGCAAAACACAATCTTTTTACCGTCGGGGCTAAACATGGGAAAGGCATCAAACCCCTTATCGCGGCTGATCTTTTGCAATCCGCTGCCATCGGCCTGCATAATATACAGGTTGAAGGGAAACCCTCTTTTGTATTCGTGATTCGAGGCAAAGATGATCCGTTTGCTATCGGGTAAAAAAGCGGGCGCCCAGTTGGCTTGTCCCAACTGGGTTACCTGGCGGGCATTGCTGCCATCGGCATCGGCAATAAATACTTCCATTTGCGTAGGGGCTACCAGGTTTTCAGCCAGCAGTTCTTTATACGATTGCAGGGCTTCGGGTGTTTGCGGTCGTGAAGCACGCCAGATGATCTTTTTACCATCGGGGCTGAACCAGGCGCCGCCATCATAACCCGGTGTATGGGTGATGCGTTTTTCTTTGCCGGTTTGCAGGTCCATTATATACAGATCGATATCGCCATCCTTTACACTGGTATAGATCATTTTTTTGCCATCGGGTGAAAGTGTTGCTTCTGCATCATAACCCTTGCTATGGGTAAGTTGTTTAACGATGTTGCCATCGAGATCGGCCATAAAAATATCATAGCTGCTATAAAGCGGCCATATGTACTTATTACCGTATTTCGACCGGTCGGGCAGGGGCGGACAACTGTCACCTGCCAAATGAGTGGATGCATATATAACGTGTTTGCCGTCCCTGGTAAAAAAGCCGCAGGTGGTCCTGCCTTTACCGGAACTTATCCTTTTATAAGTGAAAGGAGTGCCCGGTGCAGGTATCTTGCCAACAAAGATCTGATCGCAGGGGATGCCGTCTTTAATACTGGTGCGTTGAAAAACGAGCCATTTACCGTCATAACTGAAATAAGCTTCAGCATTATCGCCACCAAACGTTAGCTGTTGAATGTTCCTGAAATGTTTTTCTTCAGGATAGTGTAAAGTGTCGGTCTGTTGCGAAGTGGCCAACAAAGGCAAAATAACCAGCAGAATAATTGGGATGCATTTTTGAATAGCCATGAAATGAAGATAATTTTGTTAAATAGTTTGCATGTCAGAATATTGTCATAAGTACTAGATAAAAATCGGTTAGTTTTGCCTCGGTCGCCGAAGCTTTAGCGTAGGCGATCCTCGGTCGCCGACCGTGTGCGCCGAATCCGCCGCGGCGGAGAAGGTGCAAGCCCTGGCGTAGGCGACCCGTTACAAAGGCGACCCCGTTGCAAATATTTTTAATACGTGCCGGCCTCTGAAAAAAACATATATAACGCAGATGAAAAGATGGTTCTTTTTAAAGAGTTTTTTGTTGATAGGTTTATTATGTTGGTTATGCAGTTGCAATTCCAAAAAAGAAAAGGAATCGCCGGAGAAAGTGTTAGGTTCACAACCCTATGCAGGATTGACCGATAGTATTAAACGGTTCCCCCAAAACCAGGACCTGTACCTGGAAAGAGCAGTACTGCTTTCGCAAAACAATCGCCATGAACTGGCCATGTCCGATTATAAAAAAGCCTGGGAATTAAAACCCGAAGAACACATCGCGCTGCAATATGTATCCAACCTCATGTTGGTAAACCGGCCTGCTTCTGCAGTTGACCTGTTAAAAGAATGTATAGCCAAATGGCCCGCCAATCCCGACCTGCATCGCCGGTTAAGCGAGATCTATACACAGGTAGGCGAAACAAAAAAAGCGATTGATCAATACGATGAATGGGCACAGCAGGATTCTACCAACTTTGAGATCTGGTATGAAAAAGGCGTATTGCTGGCACAGTTAAAAGATACTCCCGCTGCCATAACAGCGCTGGAACATTCATACCGCATAGCCCCCATCAATTACAATGGACTGGCCCTGGCCAGTTTATATGGCGCTACCCTGAACCCGAAAGTGATCACCATTTGCGACCAGCTGTTGCGTAAGGACACCTCAGACATTACCAACGATGTGCTGTACCTGAAAGGCAGTTATTATTCAGATACCAAACAATACGACAAGGCTATCCATACATTCAATGAATGCATCAGCCGCGACTGGAAATTCACCGATGCCTATATTGAAAAAGGCATTGTGTTGCATGACCTGAAAAAATATGACAGTGCATTAAAGGTATTTACCACGGCAGCCACAGTTACCAATACCAGCCCTGATGCCTGGTACTGGATGGCCCGTTGTTATGAAGTACTGGGCAAAAAAGACCTGGCCCTGGTAAATTATGAACGCGCCCTCGCTCTTGATAAAGATTTCGAAGAAGCCCGGGAGGGAATTAAAAGATTGAAGAAGTAGGGAATGGGCAATAGGCAATGAGCAATACGAAAATGGCAGAGGGCTCACCTACGCCAATGCTTCGGTGAGCAAAGCAGAAGGCAGAAAGAAATACAGCCATAATCCGCCAGCAGGCGGATTTGCCTGGCAAAGCAATCGAAAACAAAGAACTAAGAACATAGAACCCAGAACCCAATAACCCAGGAACCTTTGAACTTTCAACTTTAAACTTTGAACTTTCAACTCTGAACTTAAAACTTTGAACTAGCATGGCTATCGTAGCACCATCATTCCTGTCAGCTAACTTTTTAAATCTCGAAGCAGATATTAAAATGATCAATGAGAGTGAGGCCGACTGGTTTCATCTGGATGTAATGGACGGGCGTTTTGTGCCCAATATTACGTTTGGTCCCATGATCATTGAGTTTATAAGAAAAGCATCTACCCGGTTTTTTGATGTGCACCTGATGATAGTGGAGCCGGAAAAATATGTAGAGGATTTTAAAAAGGCTGGTGCCGATATGCTTACTGTTCACGAAGAATGTTGTGTGCATTTACACCGGAATATACAGCAGATCAAATCGCTGGGTATGCAGGCCGGCGTGGCATTGAACCCCGGTACACCTGTAGAGGCAGTGAAAGAAGTGCTGGATGATCTCGACATGGTACTGATCATGAGCGTGAACCCCGGTTTCGGCGGACAGAAATTCATTCCCAACACCCTGAACAAGATCAGGACCCTGCGCCGCATGATCGATGAACGCGGACTGGCAACCAAAATAGAGATCGATGGCGGCATAACGTTGGAGAATGCCCATTCGATCATAAAAGCAGGTGCAGATGTACTCGTCGCAGGTAATACCGTGTTCAAATCAAAAGACCCCAAAGACACCATCGCACAACTGAAAAAAATAACCAGATAAATGTAAAAGGGATGGCAAAAGACCTTTTCAGTAACCAGGCTTCGCTGTATGCGTTGTACCGCCCCGGTTATCCCGGTGAATTGTATGAATACATTTTGCAGCATGTGTCCCATCCGCAGCAGGCCTGGGATTGCGCTACCGGTAATGGACAGGCAGCCATTGAACTGGCCCGCTATTTTGACAAGGTAATAGCTACAGACATCAGCGAAAAGCAGTTACAACAGGCTATCCCAAACGAAAAGATCATCTACAGCGTTTCAACCGCAGAGCAAACCCCTTTTCCCGATAACAGTTTCGATTGTATTACTGTAGCGCAGGCTTACCACTGGTTTCAGTTTGAAGCATTTGAAAAAGAAGTAAAACGCATTGCCAAACCAGGTGCTGTGGTTGCTATCTGGGGCTATAGTCTGGTAGTGTGTGAAGACGAAACGCTGAATACCCTCATCAAAACATTCTACCGCGATACCGTAGGCCCGTACTGGGACAAAGAAAGAAGGTACATCGACGACCAATATACAACGGTGCCCTTCCCGTACGAAGCGCTGCCATCCAAAGAATTTCAAATAAACGTGCAATGGAACCGGCAGCAGCTGATCGGTTATTTCAATACCTGGTCAAGCGTACAGCATTTTATAAAAGCACACCAGTATAACCCCGTTGATGAACTGGCGAAGGCGATTACTAACATGTGGCCGGGGGAGGATGTTAAGAATTTTTATTTTCCTTTGTTTCTAAAGATAGGTAAGGTGCAGAAGTGAGAAGTGAGTAGTGAGTAGTGAGGGTGAGTGAGCTCGCGAAATTTAAGCAATCTGACTATTCGCGAACTCGCGGAAATTAGGGAACTACGAAAATCGGGAACCCACTCACTACTCACCACTCACCACTCACAACTCACAACTCACAACTCCCCTGCCTCATATTCTAAGAAAGCAATAAAAAGTATCAAATGCAGAAATTACGGTCAGCAATCATCGGATGCGGAAAGATGGCGCAGGTTCATGCGCAGGCTTTAAAGAATATTGCAGAAACAGAACTGGTAGCGGTGCAAAGCCGCAGTGTAGAAAAAGCCACGGCTACAGCTGCCCGCTTTGGCGTAAAAGCTTATACTGATATTGCAGAGATGATCCAAAAAGAGCAGGTGCAGGTGGTAGTTATTTGCACGCCGCATCCGGCTCACCCCGAGGGTGCCCTGATTGCCTTACAGAACGGCGCCCATGTACTTACAGAAAAGCCCCTGGCTGTTTCGCTGGCCGATTGTGACGCTATGCTGGAAGCAGCTGCCAAATACAACAAACAGGTAGGCATGGTAAGCCAAAGACGGTTCTACCCCGCGTGTTATCGCATTAAGCAGGCCATCGATGCCGGAAAGCTGGGTACGCCCATGCTGGGTTCGGTAGTGATGTATGGCTGGCGCGATGAAAAATATTACAACAGCGACCCCTGGCGTGGCAGTTGGGACAAAGAAGGTGGTGGCGTGCTGGTAAACCAGGCGCCGCATCAGCTCGATCTGTTGCAATGGTACATGGGTAGTGAAATGGATGAAGTGTATGGTGTTTGGCAGAATATCAACCACCCGTACATAGAAGTAGACGATACCGCCTCCGCCATTATCCGGTTTAAGAATGGCGCGGTGGCCAACATCATTGTAAGCAATGCACAAAAGCCAGGGTTATACGGCAAAGTACATATTCATGGCTCTAACGGCGCATCGGCCGGCGTACAAACCGATGGCGGCGCTATGTTCCTGCCCGGTCAGCCGGCAGTGTTGGAACCACCGTTAAATGATATCTGGACGGTGCCCGGCGAAGAGCAACAGTTAGACGCCTTTCATAAGGCCGACAGAGACGAATTCAGGGCCACTAACGATCCCGTTGAATATTATGTTCGTCAGCAAAACCGCGACTTTATACTGGCTATAGGAGAGAACCGGGAACCACTGGTAACCGCAAGAGAAGGAAGAAAAACAGTAGAGCTGTTCACGGCTATTTACCGGTCAACCAAAGAACGGCAACCCATACGCTGGCCATTGTAAATAATTATCAGCTTCCTGAGAAAAAATGTCTACAGAAAACCTGTTTTTACTGCGGTAACAATTTTTTGCAAATTCCACCCTCAGCCACCAATTGTATTAATTATCAGATAGTAAGCTGAAAGTGGCCATGGCAGCGGAATTGCATAAATATTATTGAACTCAAACTTTTTGTTATGGTAATAAATGAAAAAGAGTTTCCTGTAGTAGTGCAGGCTTATCAGCCTGGCGCCAGTGGAGAATTATTTGTGGCCGAGCAAATGGTGAGAAATCAGGCTGAAGTAGATGCGTTCAGTACCCGGTATGCCGGTTATGTTATTGAAGCACGTGTGGTTAGAGATAATGAATTAGCGACAAATACAAATCATAATAACCGTACAAGGCGTACGGCTGTTCATCGCCGGGGGATGCCGGCATGGGCAATTATTTTACTAATAGTTGTTGTACTGGTTGTAGTGGGATTCACCACAGGCTGGATCCAAAAAACCTTTGAACTAAATTTGTAATAGAAGTTCGTTCCGTTTTCGTTAACCGGCAGATAATAGTAACCGAGTTATAAACCGCACCCGCATTATCTACCGGTTTTTTATATTAAATCTGAGAAGCCCTGGCAACTGCAGGACCCGTGAGAAGGAATAAATGAAAAACCAAAAAAGAAAAGCTTCAAACTGCAAATAAGGCTATTGCGGTTTGAAGCTTTCACTTTTATATTACTACGGTAATTTATCACCAGGCAAACCCATGCCGGTTACAATTTCATAATTGAATACACCGGCAATAATAGCAGGGTCTTTATCCATCAGTCGTTTCACTTCTTCTTTATCTTTGGTATTATAAATGGCCACGGCGGCCAGGTTGGTTTCGTTGTCCATAACGGGCATGGTCAATACCATATCATTATCGCGGCGTTGTTCAAAGATATACGGCAGGTGTTCGCTTTGAATAATGCGCGGTGTATCACTCAACCCATAGTTTTCACCCTTGGTCAATACCACCAGTACATAAGGCTTAATAGAAGCAAGCTTGGTCATAATTTCGGGCGACGTAAATTGAAAAGCTGGATTGCTCATTGGCTAATTTTTGTTTAGTATTTGATTAAGGAAAAAACTTTGCTCCGGGAATGGGTGAAAGGGTGGGTGCGCTTATATAACGCAATATAATGTTTGAATGGCAAACTAGTTTAAAGTTCAAAGTTTTAAGTTGAAAGTTCAAAGTTGAAAGTTTAAAGTTTCAGGTTCATAGGTTATTGGGTTATTGAGTTCTGGGTTCTTTGTTCTTTGTTTTCGGTTGTCTCGCGCACGGGATCCGCCTGCTGGCGGATTGTGGCTGTATTTTTTTTCCGCTTTGCTCACCGAAGCCTTGGCGCAGGTGAGCCCTCTGCACTTTCCCCTTTTTCCTTTTGCCTATTGCCTATTGCCTTTTCCCGCTGTATCGCTCGCCGAAGCCTTGGCGTAGGAGGGCCTTTCGTACAATAAAATTGCCCAATTTCAGTTTACAATGACGTCAAATTCAGTTAATTTCGACCGCAACAAAAACATACCCGGGTGAAATTTGTTCCTTTTTTACTGGTCTTCTTGGCAGTTTGTATCTCCGGTAGCGTGGTAGCACAGAAAAAGGCGGCCTGGGTTTCGGGCCGGGTGGTAGGTGAAAATGAGCAGCCCCTGGATAATGTGTCCATCGTGATCTTAGGCCGGTTAAAAGGCGTCACCACTTCCGATTCCGGCACCTTTCGGTTAAAAGTACCTGCCGATAAAGCATTTGCCCTCGTATTCAGTTATACCGGCTATAAAACCGAACAACGTAATTTCCTGTTGAACGAGAATGAAGAAGAAGCGATGGTTATCCGCCTCGAACGCGGCGCCCGCGAACTGGAGCCGGTAGTAATCACCAACGAACGGCAGCGGCGCGAGGCCGGCCTGGTAGTCATCAACCCCAAAAATGCCATCAACATCCCTGCTCCCGTAGGCGGAATAGAAAGCCTGATAAAAGTATTCGTCGGTTCCAACAATGAATTAACCTCCCAGTACAACGTACGGGGTGGCAGCTATGACGAGAACCTCATATATGTAAACGACTTTGAAGTGTTCCGGCCCTACCTGGTACGCAGTGGCCAGCAGGAGGGATTAAGTTTTATCAACCCTGAAATGACGCGCAACGTAAGCTTTTACAATGGCGGCTTCCAGGCAAGGTATGGTGATAAAATGTCATCGGTGCTGGATATTCAATACAAAAAGCCAAAGCAGTTCGGCGGATCCGCTTATGCAGGATTGCTGGAACAAGGGCTGCACCTGGAAGGCATTACCAAAAACAACAAGTTCACTTACCTCATAGGCGTGCGTAACCGCAGTATGCGCAACCTGTTTAAAAGCCAGGAAACACAGGGTAATTATGTGCCTTCTTCCAACGACCTGCAGGCATTGCTGACCTACCAGATCAACGCAAAGAACAGCATCGAACTGCTGGGAAATATCTCCCAAACCAAGTTCACGCTGGTGCCTGAGTTCAGTCAGCTTACCTCCTCCGTGTTCTCACCCTATTTCAGCGCCAACCTGGGTATGGACATCTATTTCTCAGGGCGGGAGGAAGACAGGTACCGCACCAATATGGTGGGTTTGTCATTCATACAGAACCCAAAAAAGAACCTGCGGTTGAAATGGATGCTGAGCCGTTTTGAGAATGATGAACGCGAAGGCATTGACATAACCGGTGCTTATATTTTTGGAGAACGCGAATTTGATAAAACAAAAGCCGATTTCGGACTGATCAATAACCCGCTGGGAGCAGGACTGTATCAAAACTATGCGCGTAATAAACTCAATATCCAGGTTTGGAACGCCTCACACAAAGGGATGCTCGATTTGGGCCACCATTACCTGCAATGGGGACAAAGCGCCGAACGCCAAACGGTGAACGATAAACTCCACGAATGGGAATACCAGGATTCGGCCGGTTACAGCCTGCCCGCTGACCCCAATAGCCTGGGGTTGAATAGTGTACTGAATTCAAAAGCCGATTTAACCATCACCCGCCTCAGCGGATACATTCAGGATAATATCATTCTGCACGATTCCATGGGTGTGGTATTAACGCCAGGAGTTCGGTATAACTACAACGACCTCAATAATGAATTGCTGATCTCACCCCGGATAGGTTTTAGCTGGAAACCAGGCCACTGGAAACGCGATTTCATATTCCGTGGTGCGGCGGGTATTTATAACCAGCCGCCATTTTACCGAGAATTACGCCGGTACGATGGTTCGTTGAACAAAGACCTGAAAGCCCAGAAGAGCTGGCAGATTTCAGCCGGGTACGATTATAATTTCCGCTCCGGCAATCGTCCCTTCCGCTGGACGGTGGAAGCCTATTACAAAAACATGTGGGATGTGGTGCCTTACGACATCGACAATGTTCGCCTGCGTTATTTTGGCGAGAACATGGCCAACGCCTACGCGGCCGGTTTGGAAACCCGCCTGTTCGGCGAGCTGGTTAAAGATGCCGAAAGCTGGATCAGCCTCGGTTTTATGCGCACCCGCGAAAACCTGAAAGGCGATAAATATTACGATTATACCATCAATGACCAGGGTGCCATCACCGACAGTACGCAAAAAGAGATGGGCTGGTTACGCCGCCCCACCGACCGGCTGGTTACGTTTGGCATGTTTTTGCAGGATTACCTGAGCACCAACAAGAACTTTAAAGTATACCTCAACTTCCTGTATGGCAGCAACCTGCCTTACAACATTCCGGGAAGTGTAAAATACCGCAATGCGCTGATCATCGATCCTTACATTCGTATCGACCTCGGGTTTAGTGCCCTGCTGCTGGATAGTGAAAAAAGCAACCGCCGCAGCCACAATCCATTTCGTAATTTTGAGAACATCTGGGCCACACTCGAAGTGTTCAACCTGATTGACCGGGACAACACCATTTCCTATATGTTGATCAAGGATTTCTCCAACACCGTTTTCGCCATGCCTAACCGGCTTACCCCCCGGTTGTTGAATTTGAAGCTGGTAGCTAGATTTTAGAAAGGGAGAGATTCATTATAACTGTATCTACTTTACGCCGGGTTATCCATAAGGGTGACCCGGTTTTGTTTTGGGTATAAGTCATATAAGTAATACAGACATGATGTACCTCACCTGGAATTTTATCAGCCATAAACTATAGATATCCCGCTTCTAAATAGAGGTGGGACATCAGTGAGTCATTTGTGGGATATCTGTGGGATATCTGTGGGATATCTCTTATATCGACATGAATCTGAAGAGGTTCTGACTGCATTAAAAATGGGCGGTAAAATGGTAAGAAAATGGCCCTGATTAGGGTTGAAGGATTCCCGTTTTCCAACTGGTTTTCCTAAAATGAGAATGAAGCAGACTGCTATAGGTTCGTAAGTGGTTGGTTTACAGGGTTTTGTTTTTTGGCATTTTTATCGAATGCCTTATCATGAACAAGAACTTACAGCAACAACTCTAAAACCCCTTAAAAGATTAGCATATGATGGCAGTTAGTGTGATCTCAACCCGTCCCAACCCTTTCGTTTCATCCCTTACCCTGGAAATCACTGCTTCAGAAGATCAGCCCGGTGTGGTAAGAATGGCTGATACTACCGGAAAGATAATCAGTCTTTTTCTATGGAAACTGAAAAAAGGAATTAATATCAGCAATATTAATAATCTGAACAAATTGGGCAATGGATCTTATTTGCTCGATGTAATGGACCAAACCGGTCAGATTTTGTGCAGCACAAGAGTAGAAAAGTAAGTGTTTTTTTCAATTTGGGCAGAGAAACATGTATAAAATGTTTTATTAAAAAAATGAAAATGTGTAGTGCCCCGGTTATCTATTCCCAAATTAATAAAATTTTATCCCAAACTGAGACAACGAGTTGCTTGCTTATGAGATATCTGACTGATTATGAGTGTATTGAAATGTGGCATTTCTTTAGTAACCTCTTATTAAACGATACTTGTGATACCATTAAACCATAACCAGAACTCAGAGAGTCACAAAGCAGAAAAAAACGCTGTTTCTATGCGGCAAAAACTAAACAGGATATTACAAATTGACCAAACCGGATCAGGTGGTAACGATGGTACCCCAAAAGTTCCAAATCCAGAAATTATGATCCCTAAAGTTGTTGTCCGCCCTAACCCGTTTTTTACTTCCATAACGCTTGATGTAACGTGTGCACAAGGAAAACATGTAATTGTGCGGATGTTCGACGAAGACGATAAGATCGTAAAAATGTTCAGCTGGTTCCTGGTAAAAGGAATAAACATAACCAATATTAGCGAAGTAGAATTTTTGCCATCTGGCGTTTACTCGCTGGATATTGTTGATTTGGAAGGCGACGTATTATATAGCACCCATATTTCGAAAGGCTAACGCATAGTTTAACCCCTAACCCCGTAGGAGTTGTTTGTAAAAACAACTCCTTTTTTATTGTCAGTTCAGTAATTTTGGGCATGACAAAGCTCAGTGTAAACATCAATAAGTTTGCCACGTTGCGCAATAGCCGCGGTGGAAATAATCCCGATGTATTAAAAGCAGCCATCGATGCAGAACGTTTTGGCGCAGATGGCGTAACGGTTCATCCCCGGCCCGACGAACGGCATATCCGCTACAGCGATGTGCGGGACATTAAGAAGATCATCACTACCGAATTTAATATTGAAGGCAATTGCAGTGAAGACAGTTTGGTTGACCTGGTGTTGGAAAATAAGCCCGATCAGGTAACGCTGGTACCCGATGCCCAGGGGCAGCTCACCAGTGACCATGGCTGGGACACCATTCAACACCGCGATTACCTGCGGGATATGATCCAGACCTTTCAACTGGCCGGCATTCGCGTCTCTATCTTTGTTGATCCCGTGATTGAAATGATAGATGGCGCTGCAGAAACCGGTGCCAATCGTATTGAACTGTATACCGAAAGTTACGCCCGCGAATATGCGAGCAACAAGGAAAAGGCCATTGCTCCTTATATAGCAGCTGCTAATAGGGCCAATGAATTGGGATTGGGCCTCAATGCCGGTCACGACCTTGACCTCACCAACCTGGCTTATTTTGCGCAAAACATTCCCGGGTTACTGGAAGTGTCGATAGGACATGCCCTGATCAGCGATGCGTTGTACCTGGGTTATGAGAATGCGATCCAGTTGTACAAACGGCAGCTGAAGGGTTGATACGCTTTACACCAGAACGTCTTGCCACTCCTGCACCTTGTCAAATACCGATTTGGCAAAGGGGCAGAGTGGTACGATCTTGATGTTATGGGTGCGGGCGTATTCAACGGCGGTGAACACCAGTTGTTTTCCAACGCCTTTTCCAGCTAATGAATCATCTACTTCAGTGTGTTCGATGGTCATTTTGTTGGGAGTGGTCATGGTGTATACCATTTCGGCGAGTATAGCGCCGTCCTGGCCTACATAAAACATGCCTTTTCCGTGTAATTGTTTGTGTTGTATTACCATAGTAAACAGGAATAAAGCGATACGTAATTACAGCAAACGGTTTTGGGGTGTTGTTATTGCAGCGGTCTTATGTTGATCATTTTCAACTTATTCGGGCCTGTCTGCCATTCAGGGGTAAAAATCGTATTTTTATTTAAATTGTTGGTTCAACCTTCCGCACAAAATTTGTAGGGTTATTAAAATAAATTTGGTCAAATCATTTTTGCATAGCACTTTTGTAAACATAATGAATAAGCAATTACAAAATAATCATTGGTGGTGGCATACAAACTCTACAAGGGGCGTGTAAGCTATTGATTGATGTTTATTAACACCATATTCAGCCCCGACAGTAACGTCGGGGTTTTTTTTTGACTGTTCTTAATGCGGCTGATTAATGAAAAAGATAAATATTACTACCAATTGTAAAAAGCTGCTGGCTGATGTGTTCACGCCGGTAGGCATTTACCTCCGGGTGCGTGATCGCTTTCGCGATACTGTACTGCTTGAAAGTACCGATCACCATGCAGCAGACAACAGTTACTCTTTCATTTGCATCAATGCCATTGCGGGCATCGAGATCACTTCTTCCAAAAGCATTGAATTTAAACTGCCTGGCCTGCCGCCTGAAAAAGCGTCCATCACCAACAGCGCCGAAGTGCCTGAAAAGCTGTGGGAATTTATGCAACGCTTTGAGGTTACCCCCGGCAGCGGCCGCGAAACAAAATTCGCCCAGGGCTTATACGGCTACACCACTTACGATGCCGTTCAATTCTTCGATACCATTCACCTCGGCATCGATCGCAAATCTCCCAACGGGCTGCCTGTTATCCCTCTTATGCGGTATCGCCTGTATCAATACGTAATTGCTATCAACCATCATAAAGACGAACTGTACATCTGCGAAAACACCATGCCTGGTATTGAAAGCGATTTACAGGTAGTGGAGTCATTGATCCGCAGTAAAGATGTGCCGGTATATCCTTTTAAAACAAAAGGACCCGAAGCATCGAACATGACCGACAACGACTATATGGATATGGTGAAGAAAGGCATTCAAAGTTGTTTGCGCGGCGATGTATTTCAGATCGTACTGAGCCGTTGCTTTGAACAGGGCTTTACCGGCGATGAGTTTGCCGTGTATCGCGCCCTGCGCAGCATCAATCCGTCGCCTTATCTTTTCTTTTTCGATTATGGCGATTACAAGCTGATGGGTTCTTCACCCGAAGCACAGCTGATTATGCAAAATGGCAAAGCAGTAGTGCATCCTATAGCGGGCACCTTTAAACGAACCGGTGACGATGAAACCGATCAACGCGAAGCGGAACGCCTGTTGCAGGACGCCAAAGAAAATGCGGAGCATGTAATGCTGGTTGACCTCGCACGTAACGACCTCAGCCGTTTGTGCGATGAAGTAAAAGTAGATCACTATCGCGAAGTACAATACTATTCGCACGTAATACACCTGGTAAGTGAAGTGAGCGGCAGAATACGTACGGGCAGCAATCCGTTTTCCCTGCTGGCTAAAACTTTCCCGGCCGGTACGTTAAGCGGAGCGCCAAAATTCAAGGCCATGGAGTTGATCGATGCATTTGAACCCACCTCCCGCAGTTACTATGGCGGTGCTATCGGGTTCATGGGTTTCGATGGGCAATGCAATCATGCCATCATGATCCGCACGTTCATAAGCCGGCAGAACAAACTGATCTATCAGGCCGGCGCCGGTGTGGTAGCAGCCAGCAAACCCGAAAGTGAATTACAGGAAGTAAATAACAAACTGGGCGCTTTGAAAAAAGCCATTGTATTTGCCCAGGAGATCATTTAATCAGCATCCGTATCGTCCTTAACATTACTGATCATGAAAATTCTTGTTTTCGATAACTACGACTCTTTTACTTATAACCTGGTACACCTGGTTGAAAAGATCCTGCATCAGAAAGTAGATGTATATCGCAACGACCAGATACCCCTGGAAAATGTAAAGGCGTATGATAAGATCATTTTATCGCCCGGTCCTGGTATCCCCGAAGAAGCCGGTTTGTTACTGCCGTTGATAAAAGAATACGCGGCCACTAAATCGATACTGGGTGTGTGTTTAGGCCACCAGGCTATTGGTCAGGCTTTTGGCGGTAAACTCACCAACCTGAGTACGGTATATCATGGCGTGGCCACGCCGGTGCAGATCATCAATCGTGATAAACCGCTGTTCAATGGACTGCCCGATGAATTTGAAGTAGGCCGTTACCACAGCTGGGTAGTCAATGAAGAAGGCTTTCCCAAAGAGCTGGAGATCACTGCCCGCGATGCCAACAACTTTATCATGGCATTGCAGCACAAAACATTCGATGTGCAGGGCGTACAGTTCCATCCCGAGAGTGTGTTGACGCCGAGAGGGGAAGAAATATTACGTAACTGGTTGAAATCATAGCATATGAAAAAGATTTTACAATTTTTATTCGAACATAAGACCCTGAGCCGCGAGCAGGCGAAAGATGCCTTACTGAACATTGGCAAAGGGGTTTACAATGAACATGAAGTAACGGCCTTTATGACTGTATACCTCATGCGCAGTGTAACCATCGAGGAACTGCAGGGATTTCAGGATGCCTTACTGGAATTGTGTGTAAAAGTAGACCTGAACGGTTTCCCCGTTATCGATATCGTTGGTACAGGCGGCGATGGAAAGAATACCTTCAATATTTCAACCCTTAGTTGTTTCATTGTTGCCGGTACCGGTCAAAAGGTGGCCAAGCATGGTAACTATGGTGCTTCATCCATCAGCGGCGCTTCGAATGTAATGGAGCAACTGGGTTATAAAATGAAGAATGATCAGGACAGGCTGAAGAAAGAAGTGGACCAGGCCAATATCTGTTTCTTACATGCGCCGTTGTTTCACCCCGCATTAAAAACCGTAGGACCAATCAGGAAGAACCTGGGCATGCGCACCTTCTTCAATATGTTAGGCCCCATGGTAAATCCGGCGTTTCCACCTTTTCAACTGGTAGGGGTGTATAACCTGGAGATGGCGCGCATTTATAATTACCTGCTGCAATTGACCGACAGGGCCTTTACCATTATTCATGGCTTAGACGGTTACGACGAGATCTCATTGACCAACGATACCAAGGTGATCACCAACAATGGTGAAAAGATCATGACGCCTGAGCAATTGGGCAAACGCATGGTTAATCCCACCGATATCTATGGAGGCAATACCGTGGAAGAAGCCGCTAAGCTGTTCACCAAAATATTGAAGGGTGAAGGAAGCTGGGCACAGAATGTAGTAGTACTGGCCAACGCCGCTATGGCATTGCATTGCACCGGTAACTATAAAAGCTACGAAGATGCCTATGGCGCCGCAGTAGACAGCCTGGAAAGCGGCAAGGCAAATGAAGCATTGACGAAATTAATTGCGTTACAATAGTGAGTAGTGAGTGGGTTCCCGGTTGTTTAGAAGTCTGAATAATGGCCCAGCTTGCAATTGCTCAGAAATTTGAACAATACAATTAAAGAATGAATATACTTGACAAAATAATCGAGCACAAAAGAGGAGAAGTAGCTGAGCGGAAACAACAGACTTCCGTAAAGGAGCTGGAACAACAGGAAGGGTTTAAACGTTCTGTATTATCACTAGGGCAGTTTTTGCTCGATGACGCCAAAACCGGCATCATTGCCGAGTTTAAAAGAAAATCGCCTTCCAAAGGTATTATCAATGGGGCAGCAGACGTGGTAGAAGTTACTTCCGCCTATGCCCGCTATGGTGCTTCGGGCTTATCCGTACTTACCGATGAACAATTTTTTGGCGGCAGTACAGCCGACCTTATAAAAGCAAGAGTTAACCAGGTGCCTATTCTGCGTAAGGATTTCATGATCGATGAATACCAGATCGTGGAAGCCCGGGCCATGGGGGCCGATGTGATCCTGTTAATTGCAGCCTGTCTGACACCAGCTGAAGTTAAACGGTTAGCATCTTTTGCGGCTTCCTTACAGTTGGAAGTATTGTTGGAATTACATGCCGAAGAAGAGCTGGAACATATTTGTGACGAAACAAAACTGGTAGGCATCAACAACCGCAACCTGAAAACTTTCGAAGTAGACATCGAGCGCAGCCTGCGGATGGCAGAACGCATTCCTGCCGGCAAAATCAAAATTGCCGAAAGCGGTATCAGTTCTGTAGCCAACATCAGGCTGTTTAAAGAAAACGGTTTTCGTGGGTTCCTGATCGGAGAGAATTTTATGAAAGAGGCGCAACCTGGCGCTGCCTTTCAAAAATTCATAGCGCAACTGGAAACAATATAATACGGCGATTGCATGGCCAACACCCTAACACTTAAAATCTGACCACGCTATGCGAGTAAAAGTTTGCGGTATGACACTGCCCGAACAGCTGGAACAATTAGGAGGCCTGGGCGTAACATTTGCGGGATTTATCTTTTATCCAAAAAGTCCACGCTATGTTTTCAAAGGCCTTACCACCAGCCAGATCAGAAAAGAGAACAACATTAACAAGGTAGGCGTATTTGTAAATGCCTCCATTGAAGAAGTGCTGCACATGGTAGATGAATGCCGTTTACACATGGTACAGCTGCATGGCGATGAATCACCCAAGTATTGTGAAAAGATCGCAGATTATGTATCGGTGGTAAAAGCATTCCGCATCAGTGAAAATGAGAACATTGAGTGGATGGTGAAGAATTATATGGATGTGTGCGACATGTTTATGTTCGATACCATGGGTGCAGGCTACGGCGGCACGGGTGTTAAGTTCAACTGGAACATGTTAAAGGACGCTACCATCGGCAAACCTTTTTTCCTGAGCGGCGGTATTGAACCGGGTGATGAAGACAGGTTGAATGAGTTTGCCACCCTACCAATAGGTAAAGGCCTTTTTGCAGTAGATATCAATAGTAAATTCGAAATAAGTCCGGGTATAAAGGACATGGCGAAAGTAAAAGAGTTTGTCACCAAATTGAACAGCAAGTATTAAACTTATTCTATGATCCAAGTACGAACGGCCAACGATAATGACCTGGAGGCTATTCTGGAAATTTACAATGATGCCGTATTGAACACTACGGCGGTTTATGATTATGAAAAGCATACCCTGGAAATGCGCAGGCAATGGTTCCGGATAAAAGAGGCGCAGGGCTTCCCGGTATTTGTTGCCGAAGAAGGCGGCCAGGTAATAGGTTTTAGTTCAATTGGACCGTGGCGTGCATGGGCAGCCTATAAATATTCGGTGGAGAACTCAATCTACGTAGCGGCCGGTCAACGGGGTAAAGGCATTGGCAAACTGTTGCTGGAACCGTTGATAAAAGCAGCAGCCGAATTGGATTTGCATACCATTGTTGCAGGTATCGACTCTACCAATGAAGTAAGTATAAAATTGCACGAGCGGTTTGGATTTAAGGAAGTGGGGCATTTTGCACAGGTAGGGTACAAGTTTGGCCGCTGGCTCGATCTCACTTTTATGCAGCTGGTTCTAAAAACGCCGGCACAACCAGAAGAAGGATAATACTTAAACAAATTTCAAATGACGACAACAACATATCAACAACCCAATACTCACGGGTATTATGGAAAATTCGGTGGCGCATTCATTCCCGAAATGCTGCACCGCAATGTGGAAGAACTGCGGTCAAAATACCTCGACATCATTTACGATCCTGCTTTCCAGAAAGAATATAAGGCCCTGTTACACGATTATGTGGGCCGGCCTTCCCCGCTGTATTATGCCAAACGCCTGAGTGAACAATACGGTACACAAATTTACCTGAAACGCGAAGACCTGTGTCATACCGGTTCCCATAAGTTGAATAATGCACTGGGTCAGATCCTGCTGGCAGAACGCCTGGGCAAAAAACGCATTATAGCCGAGACCGGTGCCGGTCAGCACGGTGTGGCTACCGCCACCGTATGTGCGCTGAAAGGGGTGGAGTGTATTGTGTATATGGGGGAGAAAGACATCGAACGGCAGGCACCCAATGTGGCCCGCATGAAAATGCTGGGCGCTACGGTGATCCCCGCTGTCAGCGGCAGCAAAACATTAAAAGATGCCACCAACGAAGCCATCCGCGACTGGATCAACAATCCCGTGGATACACACTATATCATTGGCAGCGTGGTAGGCCCGCATCCATATCCCGATATGGTAGCGCGTTTTCAAAGTATCATCAGTGAAGAAATAAGATGGCAGTTAAAAGAACAAACAGGCAGTGAATTACCTTCTCACGTAATAGCCTGTGTAGGCGGTGGCAGCAATGCAGCCGGTGCTTTCTATCATTTCCTGGAGGAACCAGGTGTACAACTGGTTGCTGTAGAAGCATCCGGACATGGCGTACACAGTGGAATGAGCGCCGCTACCACGCAGTTAGGCAAACCCGGGGTATTACACGGCAGTAAAAGCCTGGTAATGCAAACCGAAGACGGACAGGTAGTAGAGCCGCATAGTATTTCTGCCGGATTGGATTATCCCGGTATCGGTCCCTTACACGCCAACCTGTACGATTCTGGCCGCGGATTGTTTTTAAGCGCTACCGACGAAGATGCCTTACAGGCAGCTTTCAACCTGGCTAAAAAAGAAGGCATTATACCGGCATTGGAAAGTTCTCATGCCCTGGCCGGCCTGGAAATGCTGAGCCCGGTTACTGCAAAAAAATCAGAAGCGCCTATACCGGCAAAAGCTATGTTCACTAAAGAGTCTACAGTGGTAGTTTGTTTAAGTGGAAGAGGAGATAAAGACATGGCTACTTATATGAAAGCAATGGAAGGGAAATAAATACCGTTACAAGTTACAGGTTCCAGGTTTCATGGACCCTGTAATCTGGAACTTGAAACCTGTAACATAAAGTTTCAAAAACAGAAGAATGAATCGAATTCAGGAGCTATTTAAACAGAAAAAGAACAACATACTTAACGTATACTGCACAGCCGGCTATCCGCAATTGAATAGCACGGTACCGGTTATGAAAGCATTGCAGGACAGCGGGGTTGACATGATTGAGCTGGGCATGCCTTACAGTGATCCGCTGGCCGATGGCCCCGTGATACAGGCAAGCAGCACCCAGGCCCTGGCTAATGGCATGACCATTGCCACCCTGTTTGAACAATTAAGAGGTTTTCGTCAGCAGATATATGTTCCCGTTGTTTTAATGGGCTATATGAATCCCATATTACAATACGGGTTTGAACGGTTTTGCCAGGATGCGGCAGATATGCCGATCGACGGCCTCATATTGCCCGATCTTCCGGAGTATGAATTTGAAACGGAGTACGGTCCTATTATGCAGCGCTATGGATTGAATTTTATCTTCCTGGTTACACCCGAAACCTCTGAGGAACGTATTCGCAGGCTGGATAGTTTAAGCACCGGTTTTCTGTATGCCGTTTCTTCTTCTTCTACCACCGGAAAGGATAAGGATATGAATGCGGTAAACAACTACCTGCAAAAGCTGCAGGACATGAAGCTGAAAAATCCGGTATTGGTAGGCTTTGGCATCAAAGACAAAGCAACCTTTCAACAGGCATGTGAACACGCCAATGGCGCCATTATTGGCACTGCGTTTATCAAAGCACTGGAGAACACCAGCGATATAGCAGGGACTACCAAAAAGTTTATAACCGATATTAAAAGCTGATATAAAAGAGAATGGACCTGGTAATCATAAAATATAATGCAGGGAATATACAGTCGGTACTGTATGCACTGGAACGTATTGGCGTGAATGCCGTTGTAACCGATGATGTAGAGCAGATCCAACGTGCCGGTAAGGTCATTTTCCCGGGAGTAGGGGAGGCAAGCAGCGCCATGCGGTACCTGAAAGAACATAAGCTCGATACCGTTATCAAAAACCTGCAGCAACCTGTACTGGGTATTTGCCTGGGCATGCAGCTGATGTGCGCCTACAGCGAGGAGAACGATACTACCTGCCTCGGGATATTCGATGAGCATGTAAAGAAGTTCACCCCCAAAACGGGCGACCTGAAAGTGCCTCAGATTGGTTGGAATAACATCTTTAATTTAAAAACAAAACTGTTTTCGGATTTGCCGGAGAACAGTTATTGTTATTTTGTACATGGTTATTACGCTGCTTTGGGTGAACACACCATTGCTACGGCAGACTATGTGCAACCCTATAGCTGTGCGCTGCACAAGGATAATTTTTATGGGGTGCAGTTTCATCCCGAAAAAAGCGCCAAAGCAGGTGAACTGATCCTGAAAAACTTTTTGAGTTTGTAATATGTCGATACAACCGGTTTCCCTAAGCGAAGTGTGGGCCATGCGGCAGGCAGTGATGTACCCACAGGAAAGCATTTCATTTGTGCAATTGGAAGATGACGAAAAAGGCCTGCATTTGGGATTGTATGACTATGGTGAGCTGGTTTCCGTGATCTCGGTATTCGACAGGAACGGTGTTGTACAATTCAGGAAGTTCGCCACCAAAACCAACTGGCAGGGCGAAGGCTATGGGACCAAACTGTTACAACATGTAATGAACTGGGCAAATCAACAGGGTAAAACAAGCATCTGGTGTAATGCCCGCCTTACAGCTACCGGTATATACAAAAAGTTCGGGATGCAGGCCACGGGTAAAACCTGGCAGCAGCACGGGCTCGATTTTATTAAAATGGAAAAACAATTCGTGCAAACAAAGCATATGCAGATCATTCCGGCTATTGATATTATTGATGGAAAATGCGTGCGGTTAACGCAGGGCGATTATGAGCAAAAGAAAATTTATAATGAGAACCCATTGGAAGTAGCCCGGGAATTTGAAGACGCCGGTTTGCAACGCCTTCACCTGGTTGACCTCGATGGGGCCAAAGCGGGGGCTGTAAAGAACTGGAAAGTACTGGAAGTCATTGCCGGCAAAACTTCGCTGGTGATTGATTTTGGCGGCGGTATAAAAACCGAAAAAGATGTAAACATTGTTTTTGAATCGGGCGCCGCATTGGCTACCATAGGCAGCCTGGCTGTAAAAAATGAAGCCGAGTTTGTAAAATGGTTACTGCAGTTTGGTGCAGAGAAGTTTCTGTTAGGTGCCGATGTAAAAGAAGAAAAGATCACCGTAGGCGGCTGGCTCGAAACCACTGACATCACCATCTACGATTTTCTGCAGAAATATATTGATCATGGCGTGCAACAGGTATTCTGTACCGATGTAAGCAAGGATGGGTTGCTGGCCGGTCCGTCGGTGGATTTATATAAGAAGATCATAGCACGTTTTCCATCGCTGCATTTTATTGCCAGTGGGGGCGTGAGCAACATGAGTGATCTGGAAGCACTCGCTGAAATTGGTTGTACCGGAGCGATTGTGGGTAAGGCGATCTATGAGAATAGAATATCATTGGATGAATTGAAGAAATTTAGTTGATAGGGTTGAGTTAACAGGTTGACGAGTTAACAAGTTGACGAGTTAACAGGTTGACAAGTTAACAGGAAGAAGGTTAGGAGTAATAGACGTAAAGGTTGATAGATTGACGGAGTTGATAAGGTTGATAAAGTCCGCCGCGCAGTAGTGTATTTCTTTCTGCCCTCTGCCTTCTGCCCTTTCACGATTCACGAATAAAATATTAAGCATGCTTTGTAAAAGAATCATCCCCTGCTTAGACATAAAAGATGGCCGCACAGTGAAGGGGACTAATTTTGTAAATCTTCGTGATGCCGGTGATCCGGTGGAACTGGGTGCGTTATATGCACAACAGGGTGCCGATGAACTGGTGTTTTTGGATATAACGGCTACCGTTGAAAAACGTAAAACGTTGCGTGAGCTGGTAAACCGCATTGCGCACCACATCAATATTCCATTTACCGTAGGTGGTGGCATCAGCAGTGTCGATGATGTAAGTGCTTTGTTACAGAACGGTGCCGATAAGATCTCGGTAAATACAGCGGCTTTTAAAAATCCACAGCTGATCCAGGAGCTGTCGAAGGAATTTGGCAGTCAGTGTGTGGTGCTGGCCATCGACACCCGGAAGGAGGAAGATGGCGAATGGTATGTATACCTGAATGGTGGCCGTACCAAAACCGAAGCCCGTTGTTTCGATTGGGCAAAACAGGCAGTTGACTTGGGCGCCGGCGAGATCTTACTTACTTCCATGAACCACGATGGTACCAAACAGGGTTTCGCTTTAGATATCACGCGTCAGTTGGCTACGCAGCTGCCCGTACCGGTAATTGCATCCGGCGGCGGTGGTACCATGGAGCATTTTGTGGATGTATTTGAGCAGTCCCAGGCCGATGCCGCCCTGGCTGCCAGCATATTTCACTTTAAAGAAATAGCAATTCCCGATTTAAAAGGATATTTGCAGGGGAAAAATATTGATATTCGTCCGGTTTAGCATTTACCACTGACCACTCACAATTCACAATAATGAAAGTAGATTTCAATAAATACATCGATGGCCTGGTGCCAGCCATCATTCAGGATTTTGTCACACACAAGGTATTGATGTTGGGTTTTATGAACGAAGAAGCCCTGCACAAAACCATGAGCGAAGGAAAAGTGACCTTTTTCAGCCGCAGCAAAAAACGACTGTGGACAAAAGGCGAGGAAAGCGGTAATCACCTGTTGGTAAAGGAAATTCTGAGCGATTGTGACAATGATACCCTGCTTATTAAGGCCCAGCCATTGGGGCCTACCTGTCATACCGGTGCCGATACCTGCTGGAGCGAGCGCAACCATTCCGATGACTTTTTGTATTACTTACAGGATATCATTGAGTTGCGTAAGAAAAGCGAGGACGAGAAATCGTATGTAAAACAGCTTTTTAACAAAGGGATCAATAAAATCGCCCAAAAAGTGGGCGAAGAAGCAGTGGAACTGGTTATCGAAGCGAAAGACAATAATGAGGACCTGTTTATGAACGAGGCGGCCGATCTGCTGTTCCATTATTTGGTATTACTTAACGCAAAAGGTTATACATTGCAACAGGTAGTAAGTATTTTACAAAACCGACATTCCAATAAAAAGTAATATGAAGAAGCTGTTAGCAGTGCTATTTCTGATACCAGTTGCGGTAATGGCGCAGCAAAAAGGATTTGTGATCACCGGCACCATCACCGGGCTGGCTGAAAATTCCAAAATATCCCTGGTGGATATGAATAAGCCTACTGATACCCTGGCCAAAGGCCGGGTTGAAAAAGGCACCTTTGTGCTGAAAGGGACCATAGGTGAACCCAACCTGCATCAGCTGAACTTTGATGCTACCAGTAAAAAAACAGTATTGTTTATTGGTAATGACAACGTGACCATAAAAGGCGATGTCAAGAACCTGCAACAGCTGGAGATAAAAGGTTCGCCTACACAAGCTGATTTTTCGGAGTTCCAGAAAACATTCAACCCCCTGTTTCAAACCCTTACCCAGTTAAACCAGCAGCTGTACGGCAAACAACCCAGCGATTCTGTGCAAATGGCTTATAAAAATACATATGATGCGGCCGTGAGCGCGATCGATAAATACGTTACAGAAAAAAAGAATTCACCCGTGACTCCCTTCTTACTGGTTGTTACCCGCGAACTGGAACAAGACCCTGTTTTACTGGAAAAACGGTATAACCAATTGACTCCCGCTTCTAAAGATGGATTCTACGGTAAATTGTTAGCGCAAAATATTGCCGATAGCAAGGTTGGTGCCGTAGGCAGCGAGGCCATCGAGTTCACCCAAACCGATACCACCGGTAAACCCGTATCACTTACCTCGTTCAGAGGTAAGTATGTGCTGGTTGATTTCTGGGCCAGCTGGTGCAAACCCTGCCGCATGGAAAACCCTAACGTGGTAACCGCCTATAACAAGTTTAAAGACAAAAACTTCACCGTACTGGGTGTATCGCTCGACAGAGCCCGTGAGCCCTGGGTTCAGGCTATAAAAGCCGATGGCCTTGCCTGGACACAGGTAAGCGATCTGCAATACTGGAATAACGAAGCCGCCCGCAAGTATAAAATTGAAAGCATTCCACAGAATTACCTCATCGACCCCAACGGAAAGATCGTTGGTAAAAATCTTCGTGGTCATGAGTTGGATGCGAAGTTGTGTGAGTTGTTAGGATGTAAATAAGATCATATAGTTTATAAAAAAAGCCACTGAGTATTCAGTGGCTTTTTTGTGAGTGGTGAGTTGTCAGTGGTGAGTGGGTTCCCGATTTTTCAGACAGCTGCATTTTCGCGAGCCCACTCACTACTCACCATTCACTACTCAGCTGCTACTCGTTTTTCTCTCTCAACAACATCAACCCTATCAACCTTTAACTTTTTACCACATATTCCATACTTCAATCCCTGTTAACTTGTCAACCTGTTAACCTGTCAACGTATCAACCTGTCAACCTGTCAACCTGTTAACTCTAATTAATATCCTTCCCTTCCTTCAACGTCACAATCATCTTCTCCACATTCATTTTATTTGAAGGGTCGGGTGATAAGGGCAGAGCTTTCTGGGCAAAGCCCAATGCTTTTTTATAATCGCCTACTGCTGAATAGCCTCTTGCCATGCCTACCTGGGTGGTAAAGTCATTTGGGTTTTTGTCGTAGTTTGCTTTGAAGACGTCGAAGGCCTCCTTGTTCTTTTTCAGTTGCAATAACTGGCGGGCATAATTGTGCAATTGCGTTACGGTGCCCATGGGCAATGCGTCTTTCATCAGGGCATCGGCTTCCGCATCTTTACCATTCTTTTTTAAATAGGTGGCTTTGGTAGAAAGTGTAACAAAATTCTTTTGACCTATAAAGGGCAGGTTGATGGCGTTATCGGCCCATTGCATACCTTCTTCCAGGTCGATGTTGTTTAGCAGACAGAATTGTGCTGCCTGGTTAAAACTTTGCCAGCCGGGGTTGAATGCTTTTTCACTGCGCAGTTCACGCCGGAATGATTCCAGCTGCAGGTTGTTATAATTTTAAATGAGATCTTTAGTTTTTCCCATACTACCGCAACGGTGGCACCGGTGTTTGTTTCGTTTTCAAAATCATACGTCAACCACTCTACGCTTTTATCTATTGGCTGAGGTTTTACTTTTACGCGTAAGGCGTCTTCTTTTTCATTGTAGTAAAAGCTGCCCCATGAGGTAGCGTTCTTTGAAAAGATGACCGTGCATTCAGCCGGATCGTAGGCGATAAAGAAACCGTATTTGCCGGCAGGCAGGGCCTGTCCTTCAATGCTTACAGGGGTTGAAAATTCAATGGTGGTATTCTCATTGGCGCCTGCCCGCCAGGGGGCTGCTTTACTGGTGCCAAAGCCCTGATCGGTGAAACCTTTAGGAATCAGTTCGCCCCAGATCTTCCCTTCACGTCCTTTAACGCCTGGGCGGTCGTAATGAATGGTAACATCGGTAATGCCGATGCGTTCGCCTACCATGGCTTTTTTATTGCCACCAAAAGGCGGCATTGATAACTGTGAGTAAGAAACGATATAGCATGTCAATGCTAAACAGGCAATCAGTATCTTTTTCATGTCAGTTAAGTTTAAAATATAAGCTACGTAGTATTTTAAAGCCCCGACATGGATTTTATATATGTGGTTATACCGTCGGATGGTGTAAAAAAAAGCCAGTCCCGGTACCGGAACTGGCTTTATATAAAAAGCTTATTTGTTAATCGTCATTCTTCTTACCGCCAAACAATCTTCTGAAGAAGCCTTTCTTCTTCTTTTCATCGGCCGGTATTACGGAGTCTTTGGGTATTTGGTTTTTTGTGCTGGTAGCTTCTTTCAACACCTTTTGTTCTTCCATGGCCTCTTTAGATTCGGTAGGAATGTTCTGGGTATCGGGTTTGCCCAGGTAATCCTCGGCAGCGCCATTGCCCACATTTTCGCCGCCGGCACCGGGTGGGGGTGCCGCACCGGCAAATCCGGCATCTTCATACGATTCGTTGCGCATGTTCTCAGGTGCTACGAATTTGGCTGTTTTATCGAGCCCCAATGTTTTATCGGCAAAAGCGCGTGCAAAGAAGGATTCCCAGATTGGTCTTGCCGCAGCGCCACCATAACCGAGGCCACCTTCGAGGCGAATAAACCGGTCGTCGCAACCGATCCAGACACCGGCCAGCAATTGCGGGGTAAAACCAAAGAACCAGGCATCGGAGTTATCGTTGGTGGTACCGGTTTTACCGCCCATTTGCGCTACACCGAGGCGGTCGCGTAAACCGGCTGCCGTACCAAAATCAACTGCTCCCTGCATCATGCGGGCCATGGTATAAGCTGTTGGCTGACTGATCACTTCTTTGCGTTCGGTATCGAAACGGGCCAGTACATTCCCGTTTTTGTCTTCAATACGGGTAATGTAAACAGGTTTTATGCTAAAGCCGCCTGTTGGGAACATGCTGTAACCCCACATCATTTCATACAACGACAGCTCGCAGGTACCCAGACTGATAGAAGGGTAGGGCTGCACTTTGGTGGGGATATTGATCTCATGTATAAACTCGGCAAACCGCTTGGGAGTGGTTTGTTTGATGATATAGGCCGCTACTTCGTTGATAGAGTAAGCCAAACCGGTAGCCATAGAACGCGTACCGCTTATTTTAGGGTTTGGTTTAGCCGGTACATAACCAGAACCGGGGAAGTATTGCTGGGTAGCTTCGCACATGGTTTCGGGCGTAAAGCCATACTCTGAAATAGCCAGTGCATATAAAAACGGTTTTATGGAAGAACCTACCTGACGTTTTGTTTTCAGGTTGGCATGGTCGAATTTATAGTTCTTGAAATCGATACCACCTACCCACGCTTTCACCTGACCGTTCATAGGATCAGTAACCATAAAGGCGGTTTGCAGCATTTCGCGGTGGTATTTGATGGAATCGAGCGGCGTCATGATGGTGTCTTTCTCGCGTTTGCTGTTCCAGGCAAACACTTTCATGTGCACCTTATGTTTGAATGATTTCCTGATCTCTGCCTCGCTTAACCCCTCGGCTTTCAGGTTGCGCCAGCGGTCGGAGTTGCGCATATTGCTTTCCAGTACATTCTCATGGTCTTTCCAAACCTGGTCGGTTTTTAATGCTGCCTGACTGGCCAGTGCGCGTTGCAGTACGGGCAGGTGTTTGGCTACCGCCTCCTCTGCATACAACTGCATTCTGGGGTTGATAGTGGTATACACATGCAGGCCATCTTCGTAGATGTCGTAATTTTCACCATCCTGTTTTTTGTGTTCACTGCACCATTTTTTTACATCGTCCCGGATCACATCGAGGAAATAAGGGGCGATACCATTGTTCTCGTTGAGCTTTTTATAATTGAGGCGAATGGGTTGTTTCTTCAGATCGGCATCTTCGGTTTCCGTGAGGTAATTGTTACGTGCCATTTGATCAAGCACGGTATTGCGGCGTTCGAATGATGCTTTGTAGTTGGTACGGGGGTTATAGGTTCCGGTTGCTTTCAACATCCCGATGAGTACGGCGGCTTCTTCCACGTTCAGCCGGTCGGGTTCTTTTGAGAAGAAAGTACGCGAGGCGTTGCGGATGCCATACACGTTATCGCTAAAAGAAACCGTATTGAGGTACAGGGCCAGAATTTCCTGTTTGGTGAAATTTCTTTCCAGTTTAACGGCAATGATGTTCTCTTTTAACTTCTGGATCATGCGGGTGAACTTGTTATCCGCTCTTTCATCGAACATATTCAGCGCCAGCTGTTGGGTAATGGTACTACCGCCCCCTTCTTTACCCATAAAGAAAACTGCACGGGCCAGCGCCTTGCCATCGATGCCTGAGTGATCGTAAAAACGTTCGTCCTCAGTAGCTACCAGGGCATCTACCACATGTTTTGAAATGTCTTTGTATTGTACAAAGCTGCGGTTTCCCTTCTCCTTATAATATTTCCCCAGCATGGTGCCGTCGTCACCATATATCTCGGTAGCCAGTGTAATGGAAGGATTTTCCAACTGGGCCAACGAAGGCATTTTCCCAAATAAGCCAAAGCTTAGAAGGGTGAGAAACAAGGCAATTACCAGGAAACCAAACAAAAATATTTTCCAGAATATTTTAGTGGCGCGCGTCATAGTTGGGTGTTTTGTAAACCGGGATTACCTACCGGATTTTTACGATTGCAAAAATCATGCTTTATAGCCGATAAAACCAGGAATGGCTACGAAAGTATTCTTAATAATTTAGGCGTGCGCAGATTCTAACTAAATTCTAATTTAAAATTTACCCGGATAGTTCTGATTCAGGAAGTTTTTAACCCCATTTACGTCTTTGGTATTCATCAATACCTGCAGGTTGTTGTCGGTAATGATGATGAATGAGTATTTGGCGGCAGGCAACCAGGGGATGATTTCGGTAGCTGCCAGTTTTTTGCTTTTATCGATGTAAGTAATGGCCTCATTGGCATTAGGGAAAGTGCCAATAAGTACCAGTTTTATGTCATCGCTAACAGTCTGGTTGTTAACGGTAAAGCCTTTGGCGGAATATTGTTCGCGGTTATAGCGGTTAAAGGCGTTACGGGCCTCGTTTATGTAAACGGGGTCTACCTTATCCAGCACAATGGCCACATAATGCGGTATTTCTGCATTGTGAGTGAGCACCAATGGTTTGGGAGGTTCCACTTTTGCCTTTACGGAATCTTTTTTCGCAAGAACCGGCGGTGGCGGCAGCTGGGTTACGGGCTGTTTGGCTGGTTGCTGCGCAGGTGGCGTAACAGCTGGTTTTTCGGTTTTGGCCACCTCCTGTTTAGGCTGCTGGGTAACAGGCACCGTGGCCGGTGGTTGCTGGGTAACCGGTGGTTTGGCCGGCTGCTGCGCCGGCGGGGTAACCGCAGGCTGTTGCTGTGCAGGCGCCGGTTGGGTAACCTCTACAGGTTGCTGCTGCATCACCGGTTTAGGCGTTACAATAGCAACGGGTTCAGCCATACTGTCTTCTGCGGGGCGTTCTATTTGTAACCTGGTAAGGTAATCTTCTATTTGTTTGCGACGGCCCAATACATCGATCAATGTCTTTGCTTTGGCCGCCATTCCCGTACCGGGGAACACGCGGATGATGTTCTGTAATGATTTCTTAGCCGAATCATCCTGCCGCTGCTGGATATAGTATACCGATTGGATGTACAGCAACTGGGGTGTCCAGTAATTTTCATGGTACAGGCTATCGGCCATTTTCTTTTCTGCCTCTGCCTCATCGAACCTGCCTTCAATAAACAGGTTGTAAATATTGTCGTACCGGCGGGTCATTTCCTGTCTTGACAAACTATCGGGTGTAACGCCGTTAGGGCTTGAAAGGATCTTTTCGAAGTTGGTGCCGGGATATTTCTGCTTCAGCTCGTTTTGTGCTGCGGCAGCTTTAGCTTCCTCGCCAATTTTGGAGTAGCAATAAGCCAGCATGAACAGGGCTTCGGGCCGGTTCTTGCTGGTTGGGAAACGGGTAAGGAATGCTTCCAGGGTATCGATCGTAGACCGGTAATCTTCCAACCCTTCCAGGTATGTTTTGCCCAATAAGAACTGGGCTTTTTCTACTGAGTCATTCGACGTAGCAAGCTGCGTAGGCGTAAGTGGCACCGATTTTAAGAGGTCTTCATATGTAACCGGGCCGGCATTACCTGCTTTGCCGCCTGCGGCTGCAGCTTCGTCATCGTTGAGAACGGTGGTAGGGGTGGCCTGTTTAATGGCGGCCATCCGTTGCCAGTTATCAACATTCGGTCTGTTGCCCCATTGGCCTTTAAATTCGGTATAACCCTTGCCCTTGAGGGTAGCATTGTAAAAATACCAGTCACCTTTTTGGTTAGACGTGTTGAACATGTCGCTGGGACCACTATTATCGTTGAACGACAAGGGGCCGCCGGAGGGTTCGCCCGAATCATCTTCCTTGATACCCTGCTTTTTACGCAGTTGTTTAGCCAGCTTTTTTAAGTAAGCGGTCAGCTGGTCTTCGGGCATGGCAGCCAGTTGTTGCAGGCTGTCTTCATGGTGAATGGTCGTTTGATAGGCTACGATCTTAGCGAGCGTTCCTTTCAGCTTATTGAACGATTTGGCGTCAACCAGGCTGGGATTTAAATTGGTAATGCTATCGTAAAAGCGTTTGGCGTCGGGGTAATTCTTTTCTTTATAGCACAGATCGCCCAGTAATAAAAATACTTTTGACCGCATGGCGGCGTCATCACCGGGATAGCTACTTGCTTTTAACAGCAGGGCCTTGGCGCCGGGGATATTGTTCCGTTCCAGCTCCATTTCGGCTGCGGCATAATATATAATATCGCGGTAAACCAGGTAGCGATCTTTCCGCGCCATTCGCTCCAGTTCCTTAATGTTTTCCTGTAGTATTTTATCGTCGCCTTTATGGTCGTGAATGGTATTCAGGCGGGCATATATTTCCAGTACGGGGTTCAGGGTATGGCTAACCGTTTTTTCGAACCATTTGGCGCCTTCTGCGGGGTTATTGGCCCGGTCGTACATTTGACCGATCAGGTATTCCCAGCGGGCTTTTTCTTCACGGCCTTCTGCATTGTCGAGCGCCTGTTCCAGGTAGAAAGCGGCGCTGTCCCATAATTGTTGTTTATAGAACCACCAGGCCTGCATTTCACGCAGATCGGTTTTTAGCCGGTCGGGAAATGCGGGATCGTGTTTCAGCGTTTCTATTAAACCGGCAGCTTCGGGCGTTTCATCTTTTGCCAGGAAGGTCCTTATTTGCCAGATGAACGATTCGTTGCGGCTGGGGGGGCGGGCCCACGCCTTTTTCAGGATGCTGGGATTTTCTTTGGTTGAAATAGTAAATACGCTGCCTCCTTCATCGGCATTGGCATTGGAGCCAATCGGTTTATCGTACCCGTCTTTTTCCTTAGGTGAAAACGCGTAGTTGAGGTATTGAAAAGTGTAATAGGCCGAATCGAGTACATTCTTGAAATAATAGGCTTCGCCCATCAGCATATACATATTATCTACCCAGCTGTTACGCAGGTCATGCAACAGGATGGCGGCATTAGCTTTATAGATAACCGAATCGAGCTCGGTTTTGTCTTTTGCAGTTATGGTAAGATCGTAATTATAAAAGGAAAGCAGGCGGCTGTAATCATCTTTATGCTGGGATTTGCCCCGGGCAATTACTTCTGCCAGTTTTTTATAAGCGTTATAATGAAAGTTGAACTTGGTGGTACCGTTTTGGGTGAAGGCGCGAAACGCGTGGAACTTGGTGGATTCAGTTTTTTCAGAAGCCAGTTTTCGGTTCTCGAACTTTTTAGGCTTTTTCAGGTCATAGGAGAGCGTTGGCTGCGCAAATAATTTCGGCAGCGAAAAGATTAAAATTATGATTAATGCAATTATCCTCGTCAAGTCCTTAGAATTTCTACCACAAACTAAAATCTTATAAACTGATTTTCAAGAAAAATATTTTGTTGGTACGTTAATTTTTGTACTCATGGCGATGAATTAAAATAACTTATTACCTTTAGCGTTTTGAAACTCTCTCTATGGCTAAATTCGATGCCCAATCTACCCTGAAGCGCTTGCAAAACCGGTACCGGCTGGTAGTGATGAATGATGATACTTACGAAGAGGTTGTGACGTTTAAATTATCCAGACTGAGTGTTTATATCACACTTAGCACCATTTTTGTGTTGTTGACGGGTTTAACTGTGGCTCTTATTGTGTTCACCCCGTTGCGGATGTATATTCCTGGATATGGCGATGTAAACACCATGCGTGAGTTGCGTGAATTGAAGGTACGTACCGATTCACTGGAGCAGGCGATGTTGAATAAGGACAAGTATCTTGATAATGTTAAAAGTGTTTTACAGGGGAATATCAGCGTTAAGTTAGACACGTCAACGTTGTCTATTCCCCAGACAGAGAATATTGAAGAATAAACCAACATTTCCGTATGTTCAATCAGAAATCCAAATCCGAAACCTCCAGCGAAGTATCAGCGCCTGGAACGGGAGCCGCCACGCTTATTGCAGCGGGGACTACATTAAAAGGCGATATCTCCAGCAACGGTGATATTCGTATTGATGGTACCCTGCAGGGCAACATTCAATGCCAGGCAAAAGTAATTATTGGCTCCAATGGTTCTGTAGAAGGCGATATTTCCGGACAACAGGCCGACATCATGGGCAAAGTAGCCGGCACTATCAAAGTAAAAGAGTTATTGCAGTTAAAAGGCGGTAGCTATGTGAACGGGAATTTATATGCAGGCAAACTGCAAATAGAGCCCAGCGCCAATTTCAATGGCCAGTGTCACATGACAACAGCCACCAATGGCCAGGCAAGCGAAGTTGTTGCCGATAAAAAAGGCAAAAAAGCTGAAAGCCTGGTAGAGTAAGCAGATCCCCGGTTACGCCCCCTATGTACTAGTTGAACGCACCTATTCGATAACCTCTTTGTTACCGGAAAAGGTATGTTTTTCCCAGAACGTAGGTTGGTTTAGTCTGGAAATCAATAACCTGCCCGCCCCCCTTAAACTTATTTGAAGTCTCGCCCAACAGGTGGGACTTTCTTTTTTTCTGCCGGGTTAAGCGAGGCCAGGTTCACCCCGCAAGACGGGGCAGGCACTGTCAATTTTTCAACTTACCTTCGCCATCCATTTTTTACACGATGTCAAATATTTCGGTTTCCAGATCATTTCGTCCGCTGTTATTATTGTTTGTAATTACTACTGCTTTGTTTATTACCAGCCGGGCCCGGTTTGCCCGGTGGAATGTTGATGCGGATGTATTGATCATTGGCAACCTGGTTTTATTTGCTGCCGCAGCGGTTTCGTTTTATTTGTTTTCAAGGTCATGGAATTCCAGGAACCCCCAGGCCATTTTGCGCACCGTGTATGGTGGTATGTTCTCGAAAATGATGATCTGTTTGATCGCCGTGATTATTTACCTTAGCATAGTAGGCAAGGGTTTTAATAAAGCAGGTATTATAGGATGTATGTTCCTGTACGTGCTGTATACTACTCTTGAAGTGGTTATCCTGATGAAATTGAGCAAGCAAAAAAAGAATGTCTAAACAGCTAGCGCCTTTAGAATACCTCAGTAAATTTATTCCTCCAGCAGCCGTACCACGGGTGCTGGAATACCTGCATCAATATAAAGTACATTTAACCATTACGCGGGAGCGAAAATCAATCCTGGGCGATTACCGCCACGCCACTACCGAAAAAAATCACCGGATCAGCGTCAATGGCAATCTGAACCCTTACGCTTTCCTTATTACACTGGTGCATGAACTGGCTCACCTGGTTACCTTTATTCAATTCAAACACCAGGTTTCGCCGCATGGCCGCGAATGGAAAGACTGTTATGCCCATTTGCTGAAAGACTTTTTAGGTAAGGAGATCTTTCCACCAGTGGTAGAACAGACGCTTAAACAATCGATGCACGACCTGCCAGCCAGCAGTTGTGCCGATGAAGGCCTGATGCGGGTATTGAAAAAGTTTGACCGGGATAACGGGCTCGTAATGGTTGAACAGTTACCCGAAGGCCAGCTGTTCGATATTGGTGAGGGCCGCATATTTAAAAAAGGAAAGAAGCTGCGCAAGCGCTTTCAATGTATTGAAGTAGATACCGGGAAGCTTTATTTGTTTAGTCCTATATATGAAGTGAAGGCCGTTAGTTAAGTGCTGTTTAAACTTTCAACTTACAACTCTTTAAGCATCCAGATATCACATCCAAAATGACCGGTATTTCCCATTGGTCCATCGAGGTATTTAAACCCAAACTTTTCATAAACCGACATTGCCTTTCGTAACTCAGGCATGGTTTCAATATACACATTGCGATAGCCGGCCTCACCAGCAAAGGCAAGGGCTTTATCGATGAGCAATTTGCCAATACCTTTTCCCCGCGCGGCAGCAGCGAGGTACATTTTTACCAGTTCGCAGGTGCCATCGGGTAAACCCGGTGAAGGGAAAATGCCGGCACCACCAATTAGCACGCCATCCAATTCTGCTACATAATAAATGCTTCCGGGCTGCCGGAACAACTCATAGAGTGCATCGGTGGTAGCATCGTAATAAACTGTGCCAGGTTTGTTGGCGCCAAATTCAGCCAGTGCATTTCTGATAATGATAGCCAATGCCGGGTTATCGGCTGGTTGTATGGTTCTGATGGTAACAGGTGACATGGAACGAAGGTAACAAGATAAATGTCACAAGACGCATCCTTCCCGATGCCTATCGGGACTAATTAAAACAAACACCAATGGGAATGATCAACGGGTAAGCATCTACGCGTAAAAGGATAAATAAGCAGGGGTGGGGAAGTGTTCTTTGTAACGGGGAGAAACTATGCCAGCAGCGCCATCAGGCTATAAACGATCACATAGGCTACAAAGAGGAATCCAAAGAAGAGCCGAATAGGATTTTTCATTTGCTACAGATTAATCAGGTGATTGATTTGGTTACTATTTTATATGGACAAAATACTATGCCAAATGCACGGTTATCCACATTTGGGTTCTACTATATTTCACAAATACAGAAAATACGGTGTGTTGTTCGTAACAACACCAGTGCCTGGGTAAGAGGTTATAGCGGGCAGTTATTGAAAACACTTATCAGTTCAATGATCCTGGCAGCGGCAAAGGTGTTTTCTTTACAATTATAGGGCGGAGTCAAAGATATAGCTTGCTTAATGATGTTATTAGTCTCGTTGTTAAATTAGATATCCACGATGTAATGTATTGATGATAGTAAATGAATGAATTATAAAAGTTAGTAAATGTACGAGGCGGCATTGTTGTGAATGTACGAGGTATAAAGGTTTCATTCTAGCAGGTTCTAAAATAATCGCAGATACTGTTAAGTTTATCTTATAAAATGCTTCCGAATTTGAAGAAATAGTTACATATTTACCCCGCAATTGTGGAAACAAACGATTTTGCTACTTTTGCATATCCAACGTTCAATGCAAACCGAAAACCAAAGAACATATAATAGTCCTGTATCTATGAAGACCAGCAATGCTGAGGTATATTGTATTGGAATCAACAATATTTCCCGCCTGGTTAAGGGTGGGTTTTTTTATGCCCATAACCGTTAGTGATAGGAAGTTTGTAAAGTGCGTATAGTAGTAAGGGTATATTCCTAGATGCAGATAAGTTAACCAAGCAGTTGAGTGAATAAGAGGAGTTAAAAGAAAGAAAAAGCAGATTATATTTCGATCTTTACATAGTCAAAGCAAATGATTTAAGATTTATAAATGTAATCCAACGTCCAATAGAAAAACCAAAGTAAAAATCCAAAGTCCAAGTCCGAAAAACCGAACCGTATTCCTGTGTTAAACCATTCAAAAGTCCAAAGTCCGAAAAACCAAAGTCCATTGTTCCTTTTGAAAAAACCAAAAAGATCCGAGAGTCCTCTTGAAAACTAGTCCAGTTATCCTGTGAGAACAGAAACCGTCTCTCAAAAAATTGTCCCCGCTTTCCGTTGCGGGGACATTTGTTTTTATAGAGGGCCTGATGTTCTGACTTTGCGCTGCGGGGCGAGGGAGGCACAATTGTGTTGAATGGCTTTCATCAATCCGTACAATATGTTAACTTGTATAAGAATTATGCGGCGTATAGTTACTATATGTTTATCCATAATACTGGTATCTGATGCGGTAGCCCAAATTCCGCGTTCTTCAACAGGCCAATTTCAATACTATGGCGAGATCCTTGCCGAAAATACAGACTACACTATAGCGCGGGCTAAATCTTTCTTTAACCAACCCTTTCTGGTGCATTGGGATACGGTGGCCAGTGTGAAGCAACTTGCCAATGTGGTAATAAGCGGCAAGGGCTACATCACCATAAAGGCCAAACTACATGATATAGGAACTCCTTCCATTGTTCCGGTGGGGCTGCACATGAGCATTGAGATCGTGGATGGACATTATCGCTATATCGTCAATCATTTTGAAGTAATTGATAAAGAACACAATTCACACTACCCCCTGGAAGACAAGCCTGAAATAGTTAAATCATTGGCTTACCAACAGTTGCTGCAAAAAACGCATAAATGGATGAGTTTTGTTATAGGGTTTATGAAGCATCATTTGCAGGAAGAATAGTTGATAAGTTAACACGTTGACAGGGTTGATAGCGTTGATAAAGGAAAGAAGTATGAAGTAGGGATTAAGCGGTAGGACGTTGACAAGTTCAGTAGCCGGGGAGAGGTGTATTGATTAAAGCTTAAAGCTTACGGCTTACAGCTTGCTGCTAATAAAAAAATCCCGCCTCTTTCGAAACGGGATTCTATTTATATGTTTAACCAGTTTACTACTAAGCAACCGCTTTACCCACCAGGGCAGCAGCTTCGCTCAACAGAATGGCTGATTGTACTTTCAGACCGCTTTCTTCGATCAGCTTTTTAGCTTCTTCGGCGTTAGTACCTTGTAAACGAACGATGATAGGTACAGTGATGTTGCCGATAGATTTATAGGCATCGATAACACCTTGTGCAACCCGGTCGCAACGAACGATACCACCAAAGATGTTGATGAGGATCGCTTTTACTTTAGGATCTTTCAGGATGATGCGGAAACCAGCTTCTACTGTAGTAGCGTTGGCAGTACCACCTACGTCCAGGAAGTTAGCAGGCTCACCACCGCTTAATTTGATCATATCCATGGTTGCCATGGCCAAACCGGCGCCATTTACCATACAACCTACGTTACCATCGAGTTTTACGAAGTTCAGGTTGTATTTACCAGCTTCTACTTCTGTAGGATCTTCTTCGCTGATATCGCGCAGGGCTTCCAGTTCGGGATGACGCATCAGGGAGTTGTCATCGAGACCCATTTTACAGTCAACGGCAATGATCTTTTCGTCAGATGTTTTGAACAATGGGTTGATTTCCAGCATAGCGCAGTCTAAACCAACGTATGCATTGTATAAGTTAGTAACGAATTTTACGCAGTTTTTGAAGGCCTCGCCTTTCAGACCCAGGTTGAAAGCTATTTTACGTGCCTGGAAAGCCTGTAAACCACCACTTGGGTGAACCCACTCTTTGAAAATTCTGTCGGGGGTATTGTGAGCTACTTCTTCAATGTCCATACCACCTTCAGTGCTGTACATGATCACATTCTGACCTTTTGTACGATCGAGCAGAATTGATAAATAGAACTCTTTTACCGGGTTAGGGCCAGGATAATATACGTCCTGAGCTACCAGTACTTTGTTCACTACTTTACCTGCAGGGCCTGTTTGAATGGTAACCAGGGTACCACCCAGCAAATTGGAGGCGATAGTTTTGATTTCTTCGGCACTTTTACCTACTGCCACACCGCGTTGTTCGGTTCCCTGAATTTTACCCTTTCCGCGACCACCGGCATGGATTTGTGCCTTAACAACCGCGAAGTTGTTGCCAAATTGAACCTTTAAATTCTTATATGCTTCTTCGGCCGCGTCGGCTCTGTCAACCGGTATTCCTTCCTGCACCGGTACATTGTATTTTTTCAATAATTCCTTTGCCTGGTATTCGTGAAGATTCATGCCGTAAAAAATTTTAGCGAAAGTAGTAAAAAAAGTTATTAAGTTCTGAGTTCTTAGTTCTCAGTTCGGTGTACAAAGTTCCGGGAACGTTTCCGGAAGGGCCGAAGTGTTTAGTTTTTAGTTAGATTTGCACGCATTTTCAACCAGTAATCACGCCATTAATATTATTTAATCATTATGCCCGATTTACTTCAGCAATTGCATGAGACTACTTCCTTTATCCAAAGCAGGTATGCGCACACCCCCATGGTGGGCATTGTTTTAGGAAGCGGTTTGGGAAATTTTGCACAGGAATTAAAGATAGAAGAAGAATTAGCTTACAATGAAATTCCCCATTTCCCGGTTTCTACGGTAGAAGGCCATCAGGGCAAGCTGATATTTGGTGAATTAAGCGGTAAAAAAGTAGTGGTAATGGCGGGTCGTTTCCACTTTTATGAAGGATATACCCCCGATGCGGTTGCGTACCCTATCCGGGTAATGAAGCAACTGGGTATAGGACATTTACTGTTATCCAATGCAGCAGGTGGTGTAAACCCGGGATTTAAAGTAGGCGATCTGATGATCATCACCGACCACATAAGTTTTAATGTAATAAATCCGTTGTTAGGGAAGAACCATGCTGAACTGGGACCCCGGTTCCCGGACATGAGCGAACCCTATACAAAGGAGATCATAAAGAAAGCCAAACGGATTGCAGCTGATCAAAAGATCAACGTCCAGGAAGGTATATATTATGGTGTTACCGGCCCAACATTTGAAACAAGGGCAGAATATAAACTGATTCACCGCCTGGGCGGCGATGCAGTTGGTATGAGCACCGTACAGGAGGTTATCATTGCCGTGCATATGGGGCTGCCGGTGTTTGCCGTGAGTGTTATTACCGATATTGGTATACGGGAAGAAGATAATATAATAACGCATGAAGAAGTGTTGCAGGCTGCCAAAGAAGCTGAACCAAAGCTGACCACTATCTTCAAACAGCTGGTAGCAGAATTATAACATACCGACGCTGTCGGTTTGCTGACCGCCTGGCTTTCGTCAGCACAATTAACTTTCTTATAACCGGTAACGGTTTTTTAATTATTAATTTGTCGCCTTGTTTAATAATCGTTCATACTTGTTAAGGGTCCTTTTCATATTTCTGGGAACTGTATTCATGCTTACCTGCTTTGTAACTTCTACAAAAGCGCAGAGTGGTGTTTTTCAACAGGCGCAGGGCAGGTTCAGTGGTATGAGTATGGGATCGGGCGGCAGTGATTCAATTGGGCACCGTACCGGTTTGGAAGATTCCATCACTATCTTTTTCCGTTACCTCGATACAAGCCGGATGCGGGGTTTTGATTCCACCCTGTACGATTTCGCAAAAAAGGTTGGCTTGCCCTGGTATCATGTAACCCTGGGTAACCTGGGAAATGCTTCCCGCAGCCTGTTGTTTGAACCGCAAATGAAATCCGGCTGGGACTATGGCTTTCACTCCCTCGATGATTATAACTTAACAGTAGAAGACGCCCGTTTTTATAATACCACGCGACCATATGCGGAATTGAATTACCTGTTGGGTTCGAAGTCGGAACAGTTCATCAGGCTCATGCACACGCAGAACCTGAAGCCTAACTGGAATATGAGTTTTGAATACCGGCTTATTAACTCACCCGGTTTTTACCAGAACCAGAATACCAATCATAATAATTACCGCTTTACATCCTGGTACCAGTCGAAAAACAAACGGTACAATAACTTTATCGTCATTGTTGGTAACAAATTGCAATCCGGCGAAAATGGCGGTATTGTATCTGATTCCTTTTTAAACAAGGCTGGTGGTAGTTTTGATGACCGGTCGAACATTCCCACCAATCTGGGGCTGGATAACCCCGGCAGCCGTAACTTTTTCAGTACTACCATCGCTACGGGCAGGCTGTATACCAACGCTACCTATATGATGAGGCAGCAGTACGATATTGGGCAGAAAGATTCCCTTGTTGTAAATGATACCACGGTTATTCCTTTGTTCTATCCGCGGTTACGACTGGAACATACCATCGCCTACAGTACTTATCACAATCGTTACCAGGATACGCATGCCGACAGTGCCTATTATGATAGCAATTATTTTTTGAAGCTGTCAAGTTCAGACTCCACCACAGAACAAATTTATGCCAAAGAATACTGGAAGGATCTAACGAATGATTTTTCATTTTACACTTTCCCTGATGCCAAGAACGCGCAGCAATACCTGAAACTGGGTGCCTCTTTGCAAACGCTGAAGGGGGAAATGATGGATTCGATCTATACGAAGGACAGCGTTTTTTCCAGAAGCTATTTCAACACCTTTGTGCATGGCGAATACCGCAACCTCAGCCGTAATAAGAAATGGGACATCCTGGCATATGGCAATTTTTATGTTGCCGGAAATAATGCCGGGGATTATAATGCGTACGTCAGTTTGCGCCGGCTGATCAGCAAACAGATCGGTTATTTACAGGTAGGTTTCCAAAACACCAACCGTACGCCGTCCTGGATGTTCAATCCGCTCAGTACTTTTTATCTGGATACAACTGCCACACAACTCGATCTGAAAAAAGAGAATACCACCCTGTTATTTGGAGAGTTTGAACAACCCAAGTTGAAACTGAAGTTAACAGGTAAATACTTCCTGGTTACCAATTATACCTATTACAGTGGGTATATGCAGGTAGCACAGGCATCTTCTTTGTTTAACGTGCTGCAGGTATCGGGTGAAAAGATCTTCCCCATTGGTGGCGGCTGGAACTGGAAAACATGGGTAACCTTACAGCAACGGTTAGGTGACGGACCGGTTAACCTGCCGCTCTTTACTACCCGTAACCAGGTTGGTTATGATGGTTCCCTTGGGTTTAAAAACCTGCGTATCAGTTTCGGTGGTGAACTGCGTTATTTTTCTCCCTATAAAGCACCTGAGTACTCTCCGCTGCTTGGACAATACTTTTACAATGAGAATGTGAGTACGATAAGGTTAGAGCGTCCGGATATCGCCGCTTATATGCACTTCCGGATCAAAAGCTTTAACGCCTACCTACGGGCCGAAAACCTGAACACCATCAACATCGCAAACGGCGGTGGGTTTACCCTGAATAACATGCCTACCACAGGCTACCCCTATCCCGGTTTGCAGATACGGGTAGGTATCTTCTGGAGTTTTGTAAACTAGGAATTGACTGCCGGGGTTGCAGGGGGAACGGCTTTCTTTCCGGTAAATAGTTTGCGGTATCGTTTTAAAATGACGTTTATCCAAATGCCGATCAAAACACCCGGTAAGATCCATAATAACCAGGTCAGTGAACCGATCTTTACGTTTACAACAATAAACGCGGTAACGGTTGCGGCAAAAGCGCCGCCCATTCTACCGCCATGGGTGAAGAACCAGTGTTGTTTATCAGCAGGCCGCTGGTAAAAACGACGAATATCTTTCCAGCCGCTCATACAACAAAAAATACCAAAAGACAACGGCACGGTTCCCCACATTCCCCGTTGGGTGAACCAGCTATAACTGAATGCAACCAGGGCTAAACCTGCTGCCATGCCGATGCTGCTGATGGTCCAGTCGAGCAGGGCCGGTTGCTGTTGCAGATGCAGTTTTTTCAGATACAAGGCCCTGTATCCCGAACAGGTAAGGTAATAGCTAAAAAAGCCCACCATAAACAGGAACGGAATATTTCTGACAATAGAAAGATAAGTAGCCGTAACAAATACTCCGGTCATGCCATAAAAGAACAGCTTACCGGTAAGCCGGTGGTTCCGTGCGCCTTTTTTGTTAAGCATGGAAAACAGGCCGCAGGTCAGTGCCGTAAAACCACTGATGATGTGCAGGATGAGCATAATATTAAACAGGCTGGTCATAATTGTGTGTTTTAATGGGAAAGGCAACGCCCTTGTTACCTTCACAAAAATGGCTGTAAATCAGTGCGTTTTCCAAATGCAAGGGATGAATTGGGGTGGTTTGGGACGGAATGCGGGGTTGTGAGTGGTGAGTTGTTAGTTGTGAGTGGGCTCACGAAAGTGCAGCAGTCTGCTTGTTTTAAGAAATCCCCCCGGGGAGGTTGGGGTGGGTTTATTGCCGACTCACTTTTTCAGTCAGCTGGGTATTTAAGTTACGTGAAACCGGGATCAGTTCCTCCACATCTTTCAGGTGCAGCTTATAGCCCTGGGCATTGCCGCTTACATGTTGTACGGTTTTCAGGTTTACGATATAAGCCCGATGGCACCGGAAAAACTGGGGAAAGGTTGATAATACCTCCTCTGCTTTTCGCAGGGTATTTCGTAACAGGTGGGAGGTGGGGTGATTGTCTTTTATAAAATAGATCCGCACGTAATTGTCAGCAGCTGTAATGTATCTGATTTCGCCGGGCGGCAGCGACAATTGCTCTTTCCCGTTTTCACTGGTGAATACTATCTGCTCCGGCACAGAAAGGACGGGCTGGGGGAGAATTACCGGTTGGTTCAATTGTTCATCGAGCCGGGAGGCGCCGGCCTGGTATTTTTTTAACAGCCGCTGCTGCTTTAACAATATATTGAGCCAGAGTGGAAAGATGCCTACCACCAGGGTGATCCACAAAAAGCTGAACAGGTTATGCCACGATAAATAGTTTTTGTAAAGCCAATGTGTCAACAGCCAGTTACCGATGGCAATGGGAATTAATTGCCAGCACATACGTATCAGTTCTTTTCCTACAGTCCATTTTTCTTCGCGAAATATAGTCGGGAAAAGGCGGGGCAGCAGAAACGTGTTGGCCGTAACACAAATGAATGTAACCCCTGCATACAAAACAGTATGAAATAGTAATAAGGGCGTTTTTATTTCATCAAGCCCAAAAGGTTTTAATAATACCAATATCAGGAATACGCAAAGAGCGGCATAAAAAATATACCGGAACGATTGACGGGAAGGTGCATCTAAAGGAAACGGTCGGTTTAATAGCATAAAACGTTCTTAATGGTAAAGATACGTGGACGTTAACCCAGGTTAAAAAATAATTAGCGATAGCGTAAATGGCCGGGTGTTTTGTACATTTGACCAGTGAAAAAGACCGTGGCCATATTTTTTATGTGTATTTATATGCTGTCGTTTTCAGAAATGCATCAGTTTCTGCGAATACCGGTATTGATACAACATTTTGTGGAGCACCGGCAACTGGACCCATCTGTTTCCCTGCTGTCTTTTTTAAATGAACATTACATCCATCAATATATAATAGACGCTGATTATCAGCGCGACAATCAATTGCCCTTCCGTCATGCCGATTGTTGTGCCGTTACCACTGCCCTTAACTGTGAGTGCCCGGCTATACCATTTATTGAACTGCCGGTTCGCACTACCGAAATAAAAAATGAGTTTATTCTGCACGATGAAGACAGTCATACCTTACTATCGATAGCAGACATTTTTCAACCTCCCCGTTGCGCTTAATTCCATAGCAGTTTTTTTATTCATGTTGAACAATGTGTTCAATCGTATTACGATTGGGTAAATCGTGAGGCTATTGTCAGTGTTAATACTGCATGTACAGTATCCACTGCCGATTCACGATTGCCGAATAAAAATGTATTTAATGATCCAGGCAATTATTCGTTTTTCCATAAAGAATAAGCTGGTAATCGGTTTATTTGTTTTAACGCTTTTATTATGGGGCACCTATGCGGTAACAAAGTTGCCGATAGACGCTGTTCCAGATATTACCGATAACCAGGTACAGGTGATCACTACCTCGCCTTCATTGGGGGCACCCGATGTAGAACGGTTGATCACTTTTCCCATTGAACAGGCTAACAGTACTATTCCGGGTCTTAAAGAGATCCGAAGCATTTCCCGTTTTGGCTTATCGGTAGTAACCATTGTTTTTAATGAAGAGGCTGATGTATACTGGGCCCGGCAGCAAATTGCCGAACGGCTGCAACAGGTGCAAAGCCTGATCCCGCCACAATTGGGCAAACCTGAATTGGCGCCGGTAACAACCGGCCTGGGGGAAATTTATCAATATGTAGTAAGACCCAAAAAAGGATACGAACAGAAGTATGATGCCATGCAGTTGCGTACCATGCAGGATTGGATCATTCGCCGCCAATTACTGGGTACCCCGGGCGTAGCGGAAGTATCGAGTTTCGGCGGCCGGCTAAAACAGTATGAAATAGCTGTAAATACCTCCAGACTGAAGTCGCATAACCTTACTATCGATGACGTATTCACTGCCCTGGAAAAAAATAACCAGAACACAGGTGGCGCCTATATTGAAAAGGGGCCTATGGTTTTGTTCATTCGCAGTGAGGGATTGATCACCAATGAACAGGATATTGGTAATATAGTAGTGAAAACAATGGATGCCGGTATCCCGGTACTGATGCGGGATGTAGCTGCCATAAGTTTGGGAAATGCCACCAGGTATGGGGCTATGACGTATAATGATAAAGGAGAAGTGGCGGGCGCTGTGGTGATGATGCTGAAAGGCGGGAACTCGTCGGCAGTAATAAAACGCGTGAAAGACAAAGTAGCACAGATACAACAAACCCTGCCCGAAGGCGTGGTGATAGAACCCTTTCTTGACCGTACAAAAATGGTGAACCATGCAATAGGTACGGTTCAAAAAAATTTGATAGAAGGGGCGCTTATTGTAGTGTTTGTGCTGGTGGTGTTTTTAGGCAACCTGCGGGCCGGACTGGTGGTAGCATCGGTTATTCCCTTGTCGATGTTATTCGCCATTATATTGATGAATGTATTTGGGGTAAGCGGCAACCTGATGAGTTTGGGTGCCATCGACTTTGGGCTGATAGTAGATGGTGCGGTGATCATTGTAGAGGCAGTGATGCACCGCCTGAGCCATTCAAAACATTTCTCCTCCATCAATAAGCTTACCCAAAGCAGCATGGATGACGAGGTACAGCACAGCGCCTCCAAAATGATGAATGCCGCCATCTTTGGGCAGATCATCATCCTGGTGGTTTATCTGCCTATTTATTCATTGCAGGGCATTGAAGGGAAAATGTTCAGGCCTATGGCGCAAACGGTAACCTTTGCCTTATTAGGCGCCTTTCTGTTGTCATTTACCTATGTGCCCATGATCACATCGCTGTTCATCAGTAAAAAGCTGTCGCACAAAAAAACGTTCAGCGACCGCATGATGGAGCGTTTTGAAAGGGCATATCAGTTTGTGCTGGAAAGAATGCTTCGTTTTCCCAAACTGATCATAGGAGGAAGCATAGTTGCTTTTGTGATCAGCCTGTTTATCTTTTCCCGCCTTGGCGGAGAATTTATTCCCAAACTGGAAGAAGGTGATTTTGCCATTGAAACCAGGTTGCTTACGGGAAGTAATATCAATGCTTCGGTACACACATTAACCCAGGCAGCCCGTATTTTGAAAAGCAGGTTTCCTGAAGTGCAAAAAGTGGTGGGTAAAAATGGCAGTAGTGAAATACCTACCGATCCCATGCCTATAGATGCCAGTGACCTGATCGTCATTCTAAAGGACAAAAAAGAATGGACAAGCGCCCATACATTTGATGAACTGACAGAAAAGATGCAACAGGCGTTACAGGAAATTCCCGGAGCCACGTTCGGTTTTCAGTATCCCGTACAAATGCGGTTTAATGAATTGATCAGCGGTGCCCGGCAGGATGTGGTGTGCAAGATCTTTGGAGAAGACCTCGATACACTGGCTCAATATGCCAATAAAGTGGGCGCCATTATAAATACTGTTAAAGGCGCTGCCGATACCTATATTGAAACGGTTACCGGTATGCCACAGATCCTGGTTACCTATAACAGAACGGCTATTGCTCATTACGGATTGAATATTGAAGACATCAACCGGGTGCTGAATACGGCTTTTGCCGGACAAAGCGCCGGACTGGTATATGAAGGAGAACGTCGCTTTGACCTGGTAGTACGGTTGGAGAACCTGCAACGGCAGGATGTAAGCGATGTACAAAACCTGTTGATCCCCACTGCGACCGGCGCCCAGATCCCACTCAGTCAGGTAGCTGCGGTTGAAATAAAAGATGGCCCCAATCAAATACAACGGGAGGATGCCAAACGAAGGATCATAACCGGTTTTAATGTACGCGGTCGTGATGTTGAAAGTGTGGTAACAGAGCTGGATAAAAAAATAAAGCAACAGGTACAACTGAAAAGCGGGTATTACATCGTGTATGGCGGGCAGTTCCAAAATCTCACCGAAGCCCGGAAGCGGTTGTCCATTGCGGTACCAGTGGCTTTGTTGCTGATACTGGTGATGTTGTACTTCGCCTTTGGTAAGGTGAAATACGGACTGCTTATTTTCTCGGCAATTCCCCTGTCTGCCATTGGTGGTATTCTGTTCTTATGGATGCGGGGCATGCCATTCAGTATTTCTGCTGGTATTGGTTTTATAGCCCTGTTTGGCGTGGCGGTGTTAAATGGCATTGTGCTCATTGCCGAGTTCATTCGATTGAAACAGCACGGTATACAGGATATAAAACAAATTATTATGGAAGGAACGCGTATAAGATTGCGTCCGGTGTTGATGACCGCATCAGTTGCCTCATTGGGTTTTTTACCCATGGCATTGAGCGAGGGCGCCGGAGCTGAAGTACAACGGCCGCTGGCAACGGTTGTTATTGGCGGATTGCTCACTGCTACCTTTCTTACACTGGTGGTGTTGCCGGTATTGTATCTGTGGGTAGAAAACCGGAAACGAATAAAACCTGCTCTTCAGGTTGCCGGAATGATCATCGCATTGTTGGTGTGCCAGTCGGCATTTACACAAACCGGTACAGAACGCTCAATGCCGTTGGAACAAATGCTGCAACAGGCCAGTACCAATAACTTATCGTTAAAGGCCAGCCGCTCGGGCATTGGGTACTGGAAGCAATTACAAACCGCTACTACCGAGCTGCCACGCACGCAGATAGGCGGGGAATATGGCGGTATCAACAGTATGAACAACGATACCCGGTTCTATATTAACCAATCGTTTGAACTGCCTGTTGTATACCGGCGGCAAAAGGAACTGTATGGCGCGCTGGAACAGGTGGCCAGCACACAGGTGGCGTTGAAACAACAGGAACTGCAGAAAGCAGTAAAGACCGTGTTTTATAATATGGTCGATTTGCTGGAGCGGCAAAAGCTGTTATTGCGGCTCGACTCCATCTACAGCAGGTTTCTGGATGCTGCCAACCTGCGGCTAAAGACCGGCGAAAGCACCATCCTGGAGAAAAGCAATGCCGAAACGCAGATCCAGCAATTGAAATTGCAACAGGAACAGGTAAAAGCCGATCTGCGAATGGACCAACAGCAATTGCAATGGTTGTTGAATACAAAGGATCTACTGTTACCCGAGTACCATGCTTTGAAAAAAGAACAGGATCAATTGATAGATACCCTGGCAGTCATTAGCCACCCTGCGGTGCAATTGCAACAACAGCAGGTAAAAGTAAATGCTGCGCAAACCAATATTGAAAAGGCCCGGTTGAACCCTGAGTTCACCGTGGGGTATAGCAATCAGTCTATCATTGGCTATCAAACAAAGGATGGCGTTAATCAAAAATATTATAGTGGCGGTGACCGCTTTAATATTTACCAGCTGAGTGTAGGGCTGCCCATTTTTAATAAGGCTGTAAAGGCGCGCATCAGGGCCGGTCAGTTGCAGGAAGCAACTACCCGCCTGGAAGTAGATGCAACCAGTCAGTACCTTACCAATCAATGGGAGCAACTGCAGGAAGCTTATAAAAAATATGGGGCACAGGTACAGTATTACGAAACAGCCGGTTTACAACAGGCTGCTTTGATTACCCGTAATGCCCGCCTGGGTTTTGAAAAAGGTGATGTAAGTTATGTGGAATGGACCCTGCAAATGAACAACGCTGTTAATATTGAACTGGGGTACCTGCAGGCGATACATGCCCTGAACAACACGATTATAGAATTGGAATACCTAACCGGAAAATGATCACTACATGAAGAACCTGTTTTTATATATAAGCGTTTTATTGTGCTGTGCATCCTGTGCTTCCGCTGATAAACCGGCGGAAACAAAAAAAGAAACAGCCGCCAATACCGTTACCTTAACCGATGCGCAAATGAAAAACGCCGATATTGAAATTGGCGCAGTGCAAACACAAGATCTGAACGATGTATTGAAAGTAAACGGCTTGGTGGATGTGCCGCCGCAAAATATAGTTTCAGTAAGCTTTCCCCTGGGTGGTTATCTTAAACATACCACGTTGTTACCTGGTATGCATATAAATAAAGGACAGGTAATTGGTGTTATTGAAGACCAGGGCCTGGTGCAACTGCAACAGGATTACCTGATGGCGCAGGCACGCCTGCGATTTCTACAACAGGAATATGACCGCCAGAAAGAATTGAGCCAGCAACAGGTAAGTGCGGCCAAAACCTTTCAACAGGTGCAGGCTGATTTTACTGCTCAAAAAGTACTGGTGAAGGGATTTGCTGAAAAGCTGCGGCTGATCAACATCAATCCGGGTTCGTTGAATGAGAACAACATTTCCCGCAGCGTTCCCATGTATTCGCCCATCAATGGTTTTGTGTCGAAGGTGAATGTAAATATCGGCAAGTTTGTAAATGCCACAGATGTTCTGTTTGAATTGATCAACCCCGATGATATTCATGCAGCCCTTACCGTATTTGAAAAGGATATGCCTAAAATAAAAACAGGGCAGCGGGTGAAAGTATCGTTTGTTGATGAGCCGGGCAGGGAGTACGATTGCGAAGTGATACTGGTTACCCGTAATGTAGATATTAACCGCAGCGGAACTATACATTGTCATTTTATTAAAAGACCCGGCAACCTGTTGCCAGGTATGTTCCTGAATGCCACCATTCATATAGAAAACGTTTCTGCACTTACTGTGCCCGAAGAAGCCGTAGTGCGGTATGGCAATCAGCAATACATTGTAAAGGCCATTGGCAAAAACAATTTTCAACTGGTTGATGTAGAAACAGGAATTCGTGAAAAGGAGCTGGTTGCCATTAGTTCAAAGGCTGTTGAGTTGAAAGATATGCAGGTGGTTACGAAAAATGCGTATGCGGTGTTGGGGAAGATGAAGAATGCTTCTGAAGAGGAATAGTTATCAGGTTCATATGTTATTAGGTTCTTAAGTTCCTGGGTTAACTCAGAACATAAGAACCTAATAACTTAATAACTTTTCTTAAACTCTGTAATCTTCTCTTACTGGCGAAAAGGCATCTAATACTCTCACAAAAGTAAGGGCAACAGCACTATGCGGTACATTAGAGGGTATAACATGTACCATACCGGGTGTCAGGAGCATTTTTTCGCCACCGATCACCATTTCGAGTTCGCCTTCTATCAAATATGTTATTTGTTCGTGCGGATGGCTGTGTTCAGGCAACTGCGCACCCTGTTGAATATCTACAAATGATAACGTCATGGTTTCCCCATGTACAAACCGGCCGTATAAACCTGGTACAATTTCTTTTCCCTTAATGGCAGAGAGGTGTTGCATATTTATTTTTTTATCGTTCGATAAAGCAGGTACTACCACCCACCCATTGTTTGTTTTTGTTATAGTTTACGCCAATCATTTTGCCCTTGCTTAAACGGGCCAGGTTAATAACGGGCTGGGGGCGGTCCCAGCCTTTTTTCCAAACATACATGATCCTGATCTCGGCTTTTGCGGGCTCATCGGGTGTTTCAATGATTGCGGCATATTCCACTTTTCGTTGCAGGATCCAGTTATGCGGATCGTTTATTTTTTCAATATCTTCTTTGGTAACATCGATCAAAACGCCTTGTCCGGCAAAAGAGAACAAGGGTTTCAATACATAATTTTCCAGGTCTGAAGGAATCTGTTTTATCTCGTTCAAAAAGTAGGTAGTGGGCACATAAGGATGGTTTAAAAAAGGCAGTGTGTATTTGCTGATGCGGTAAAACCAGTTGGGATGCGGCACCCATTGTACATTCAGGTGCTGGGTAATATCGCAATACTTTCCTAAAGCCTCTTTTTTTGCCAGCAGTTCATCGAAGATAACACGGTTGTAAATGCGCTTTACTGCTGTTTTTTTACCATCACGCAGGTAATACAGGTCTTTTCCTTCCTGGATCAGATCGGTAATACAAACAGGTTGTATGCCGGTATATTCCTGGGTTAAGTAAAAATCGATGCGGGTTTTTTGTTCATGAGGTTTTATTTCCAGCAGAATGGTATTTTCAACCGGTACATCATCAACAATCACCTCTTTCAAAAGCTTCAGGTAACTATCATGGGTATGTCCATTCAGGTACTGGCTGTAATTCTCCGGTATGGGAAAATATTCCCTGAACAGATCGGGATAATATACCTGGAAGCCAAACAGGGTAGGGAAGCCCTGCATTTCAACTAAGCGGGGTTCAGGTTGTTTGTCTTCGTTCCAGCAAATGCCAAAATCAAAACAAAGCATTTCACAGCGATCGGTTTCATTGGGAACATACTCATTGGGTGGGATGGCGGCGTCGGTCATTTTTTTGTAGTCCGGATCGGTGATCACATCGATGATGTGCTCGCAGGCATCGATCATTTTAGCAGCAAATTCCTTATCTACAAATACCGGTGTTTCTGAGAGCCTGAATTCAATGGCACCGGGATATTTACTGTGCAGGTCTTTTAAGAAGGCTTCGTATTGTTGCTCGGTGAATGACTCATTAAACGCTTTCCGTATTCCGGGAACCATAACTCAACTGTTTTGCCGTTGAAGTTACGAAGTTCTGGGTTTTAAGTTCTGAGTTCTTAGTTCCGAGTTTATGTTATTGGGTTTATAGGTTATTGGGTTCTAAGTTTTCGGTTACTACAATTGCATGAGGCAGCGCGTGTTTGCCTTTGGCGGATGAAGCTTGTCACTGTATTTCTTTCTGCCTTCTGCCCTTTGCCCTCTGCCCTCTGCCTTTTTCCTACTGCCTGCTGCGCACTGCCTTTCCTGCATTGATCGTTTCAATAGCCAGATCTAGGAAGTTTGGAAGAATATTCGAATACGTAAACAGGATCTTATCGGGATCATTCAATTGCTCAATCATGGATTGCCATTTTTCGAACCCATGATTTTTAATGACCATTTGTTTTTTGTCTTCCCGTTGCAGATAGCGGCTCATACCGGGTGCATCGGCTTCGGGATGAAACTGGGTGCCTACCATATAGTCATTGAACCGCAGTCCCATAATGGCGCGCTCCAGCGGTACGTGCGGCCGTTCTTTTTCAATGGCAAGAACAGCAGCGCCTAAACGCTGTAGTTGTACCTCGTCGGGTTCCACCACCTGGTAGTTGCGGCTGTCAACGGCGTAAAATGGGTCCTGGAGGTTGTTGAAAACCGGTTCGTGTTTACCACCGGGCAGCATGTGAACCGGAAAAACGCCAAAAGCGGTGGATTTGCGTTTGGTAACCTGGGCTACCTTAAAATAGCGGACGGCCAGCTGAAAAGAATGACAAATAAAGTAAACATGTTTTTTAGGGCCCTGGGTCAACTGGTTGTATTGTTCCATCTGGCGGATCCAGTTGAAGTAGAGAGGTTCCCACTGGGCGTCGGTTGCCAGGGGAGAGCCGGGGCCACCGGAAGAAATATAGATATCGTGGTGTAAATCAGGCAACTCGCATTTAAGCCGCACATTAAATTCTTCCACTGCCAGGTGTATGCCATGGGCTTTACCATACTGCTGCAGAATATCCCTGATGCAACGCATGCCCTCATTTACGTGGCCCTCATACAGATCGAGAAGAGCCACCCGTATGGTGTTTGGTTTACTCATAGTAAAGCTGCAAACATAACGTATTTTGTGATTGTCATGTTGCAGCTTATACATTAACAAATTAATGGGGGAATGGTTATTTCACCAGCACTTTTGCCATTTCATCGGCCACCAGCATATTGCCTTTTTCGTTCAGGTGAACGCCATCAGCCGTAAGGATGCCTTTTTCCTTATTCTCCGGATTGTTGGCCAGGTTATAGGCCAGGAAGGTTTTCCGCAGGTCAACCAGGGGACAGTTGTTTTTGGCTGCAACGGTGCGAACGATGTTGGCATATTTGTTCAGGTCGCCATCCTGTTCGTTGGAGAAATCGGTTTTTTCACCAATAGTGGCGGGGGTAACCAGCACCACCTTTATATTTTTTGCCTGTAATTTCTTAATGATGGCATTATAAAACTGTTCGAATTTGGGAGCATCGGTACCGGTACCGCCTTTCTTATGCCATACGTCATTAACGCCTACCCAAATCACTACTGTGTTGGGGTTTTTCGCCAATACATCGTCTTCCATCCGTAAATAAAGGTCGTACACTTTATTACCGCCAATACCGGCGCCTGTTAATTCATATTGATCTTTCAGGCCTTTTTGTGCGATCAGGTTGCCCAGCACTGTTATATAACCGGTTGGTGATACCCCGGCCTGGGTAATGGAGTCGCCAAAAAAGACGATCTTTTGTTTCTGCTGCATACTGGTAAAACTTACTAAAGTAATTGCGATGAATGAAGAAATGTACAGAAGCAATCTCATAGATAATATATTTTGAAGGAGTAAAAGAATGCAAACGTCAGTCCGTTATTAAGGCAGCGAATCTAATCACAAAAGTTTGTATTTTTAGTAATATCTACGGTTGCTGCCTCAAACGTTTCCTGCTATCTAATTAAAACTAATTGCATGCATGGCAACCCATCATTAAAAAAAGTATTGAGACCAGTGCACCTGTGGGCGCTGGCGGTTGGTTTGGTGATATCCGGTGAGTATTTTGGCTGGAACCTTGGCTGGGATGTAGCCGGCACCGGCGGCTTTTTGATTGCCACCGTACTGGTCACCATTTTTTACGTAACCTTTATTTTCAGCTTTACAGAATTAACCGCAGCCATCCCACATGCGGGAGGACCCTTTGCTTATGCCTACAAGGCATTAGGCCCTATGGGCGGACTGATCGCTGCTTATGCCACGCTGGTTGAATTTTTACTGGCACCGCCTGCAGTTGCCTTTGCGCTTGGCAGCTATGTGCATTTTCTGGTACCGGCCCTGCCGGTACTGGCAGTAGCCATCGGCAGTTATGTTGTGTTTACTATCATTAACTTTTGGGGCATTAAGGAATCAGTGGTGTTTTCACTCATTGTTACCATCCTGGCGGTGGCTGAACTGCTGTTGTTTATGGGAGTGGTAGCGCCCGGTTTTAAATGGGAGAACTTTAACCGCGATTCCATGCCTTTTGGCTGGGCCGGCGTTTTTGCCGCATTGCCGTTTGCCATCTGGTTTTACCTGGCCATTGAAGGGGTAGCCATGGTGGCCGAAGAAGTGAAGGACCCGCAGCGTACCATACCCCGCGGTTATATTTATGGTATTGTAACCCTGGTGTTGCTGGCATTTGGGGTCATGTTCTTTACCGGGGGTGTTACCGACTGGCATAAACTGGCCCGCATTGATTACCCGTTGCCGGAAGCGATCAGCGCGGTGTTGGGAAAGCATAACAGCTGGACGAAAGTATTTGCCGGTATAGGTTTGTTTGGCCTGGTGTCATCCTTCCATGGTGTTATTATCAGTTACTCCCGCCAGTTATATGCCGTGGCCCGCGATGGGTATTTGCCAAAGGTGCTGGCAAGGGTAAACACGCGGCACAGAACCCCGCATGTGGCAATGATCGTGGGCGGTATTGTTGGCATCATTGCTTTGTGTATTTTCAATACCGGCGATGTAATTACATTAAGCGCCCTGGGTGCCGTGGTCATGTACATCATCAGTATGATCAGCTTATTTGTATTGCGCCATAAACAACCGGCCCTGGAACGGCCTTTCAAAGTGCCTTTGTATCCCTGGTTTCCCTGGATTGCTTTGATACTGGCCTTCGTTTGTTTGATAGCTATTGTCTGGTACAACCTGTTGTTGTCTTTGATTTTCTTTGGTGCACTAGCCATATTAATGATCCTGTTTGTGGTATTTAGGAAATGACTTTAACTAATTAACACATGAGTTACCGCTATACCATACAGCACCACACTTACACATTCGATTCATTAACCACGTTGCTGGCAAAAGCCAGTCCTTTCAGATCGGGCGATGCATTGGCGGGACTGGCTGCTGCAGACTATAAGGAACGGGTGGCGGCCCAACTGGCGCTGGCCGATGTTCCGTTGAAGAACTTTCTACACGAGGTTGTTATTCCTTATGAAGCTGATGAGGTTACCCGGCTCATTATCGATTCGCATAATGCGGCTGCCTTTGCACCCATCGCTCATTTTACCACGGGCCAGTTTCGCGACTGGTTGTTGAGCGATGCGGCTGATACGGTTACCCTGCAACAACTGGCGCCGGGGTTAACCCCTGAAATGGCAGCGGCCGTTTCAAAACTAATGCGCAACCAGGACCTCATCAGTGTGGCCCGTAAGTGCGAAGTGGTTACTGCCTTTCGCAATACGCTGGGGTTAAAAGGGCGTTTGTCGGTGCGGTTGCAACCCAATCACCCCACAGATGATCCTAAAGGTATTGCTGCCAGTATAGTGGATGGTTTGTTATATGGCAGTGGGGATGCGGTGATAGGTATAAACCCCGCTACTGATTCACCCGGTCATGTGCTAACGCTGTTGCACATGCTGGATGCGATCATTCAACGTTTTACTATTCCCACACAAAGTTGTGTGTTGTGTCATGTTACCACTTCCTTACAACTGGTGCAACAAAAAGCGCCGCTCGACCTGGTATTTCAGTCTGTTGGCGGCACAGAAAAGACCAATAAAAGTTTTGGCGTGAACCTGGCTTTATTGCAGGAGGCACATGAAGCGGCTTTGTCGTTGCAGCGGGGCACGCTGGGGAATAATGTAATGTATTTCGAAACAGGGCAGGGGAGTTCTTTATCTGCCAATGCGCATGGTGGCGTTGATCAGCAAACCTGCGAGGCAAGGGCCTATGCAGTAGCAAGAAAGTTTTCGCCTTTGTTGGTTAACACCGTAGTTGGATTTATCGGTCCTGAATATTTATTCGATGGCAAACAGATCATCAGGGCGGCGCTTGAAGATCATTTTTGCGGTAAGTTGCTTGGACTGCCCATGGGCGTAGATGTTTGTTATACCAATCATGCCGAAGCAGACCAGGATGATATGGATAACCTGCTTACTTTATTGGGCGTAGCGGGTTGTAATTATATAATGGGTATTCCAGGCGCCGACGACATCATGTTGAATTATCAGTCCACCTCTTTTCATGATGCTTTGTATATACGCAAAGCATTGGGCTTGCGGCCTGCACCGGAGTTTGAGCAGTGGTTGATGACACAAGGTATTATGAATAAGGAAGGGGCTCTGATTTCGGTGGGAGATCGTCATGCATTGTTGCAGTTGTTAGAAGGGCAGTAGGCAGTAGGAAAAAGGCAGAGGGCTCACCTACGCCAAAGCTTCGGTGAGCGAAGCAGAAAGAAATACAGTCATAATCCGCCAGCAGGCGGATTTCGCGGACGAGACCAGCCGAAAACAAAGAACAAGGAACCCAGAACTAAGAACTCTGGACTTTAAACTTTAAACTTTGAACTGGACCGAATGGACATTCAAAAAACGATAGTACAATCTGATCCCTGGAGCGAATTGAAGACTTTTACAGCAGCTCGTATTGCTTTGGGGAGAACCGGAACGGCAGAGCCATTGCAATCGCTGTTGGCATTCAGGCTGGCGCATGCCAATGCACGGGATGCTGTATACGCCGTATTGGATCAACCGGTTTTGTTGCAGGAGCTGCAATCGTTGCAGCTGGCTGCATTTACCTTCACTACCCAGGCTGCCAGCCGCAGTGAATACCTGCAATACCCCGATAAGGGCCGGCGGCTGCATGCAACTGCCATAACGCAGTTGCATGAATTCAACAGTACCGGTTATGATGTTTGTGTGGTGCTGGCCGATGGCTTATCTGCCACTGCTATTAATAGACACGCCATGCCGGTATTGAAATTATTACTTCCGCTTTTCCAAAGCGCCCGGTTATCGGTAGCACCTGTTTGCATAGTACAGGAAGGGCGTGTGGCTATTGGTGATGAATGCGGACATCTGTTAAAGGCAAAACTGGTTGTGGTGCTTATTGGGGAGCGGCCGGGTTTGAGTTCACCCGATAGTTTAGGGGCATACCTTACCTACCGGCCTGCACCGGGGCTAACCGATGAGTCACGCAACTGTATTTCCAACATCAGACCGGAAGGATTACAGTACCAGGCTGCTGCGGAAAAGATATTCTTTCTGATAAATGAATCCTTGCGCTTGCAGCTATCCGGTGTTGGATTAAAGGATAATGGAGGATTAAGTATAGGATATTAGCGTAGATAAAAAAGGAGCGGCAGGTTGATAGGGTTGATAACGTAGGCGTTGCCGCAACGACTTATAGCTTACGGCTTAAGGCTGTTCTCTGCTATTGAAGTTTCAGCTTAAACTGACCATTTGAAAGAACGGCAGAATCGCCCGTGTGGTCACTGCTGGTCAGGGGGTACAACTTTCCCGAAAAAGTACCACTTATGCTGGTAGCAGTGATCTCTGTAAAGGTGATCTGAAAAGGATTATCTTCAGCACCATCACTTGAAAACATCTTACTCTGGTCATTCGTATTAGGATTATAAATACATGCCAGTAAGTAATCGTTTGTGGGATCGGTTTCTTTGTATGTGGTGCCCGTTGCAGGCGGAATTTGGAAACGAATGGTAAAGCCCACACCTTCCAGGTTGTTGGGATCTTTATTCGCTTGTCCGGAAAAGGTATAATTTGTTTCGGTGCTACTCACGGCCACCTTTTGAGCGGTAAGGGCATACTTAAATGTCTTGTCTACACTTCCTATTTTGCATTTGATATAGTATTGCGATACGTCTTCTTCTACACTCTTTTCTTTACCGCACGACGATACTACAAATACTGCCAATAGCAGCACAGGCCAGCTAACCAGGAATCTTTTCATACTGGAACAGATTTTGACCAAAGATATTTTTTTTCGGGAATTTCCTATGAGTCTGGGGACGGGATTGGCGCTTTTAACGCCTGTTTGTGCATAATTATTGTAGTATAGTTACCTATTATATAAAATCACAATGCAATTGGGCAGCGTTTATATCCCTGCCAGAAACTGGCTATGGATGTAATCTACCGTATTCACCAGGCTGTTGGTTTGTTGAAAAACCTTCAACTGCCGGTCGGCGCCAGTGCCTTCTTCCATCAGCTTGGTGATATAATTGATGGCATGCCGGCTGCCCAGTTCATCTACTACGTCATCAACAAAATCGAGTAACTCATATATAAGTACCCGGGTATTGATCTCTTCTTCTTTTCCAAAATCGATCAGTAATCCGTCGATGCCATAGCGGCTGGCGCGCCATTTGTTTTCGTTGATGAGGGCGCGTGAGTATTGAATGAAGTTCAGGTTTTGTAAACGCAGTTTGTATATTTTGGCACAAACTCCCTGAAATAAAGCGGCAATGGCTATTGTTTCCTGTACCGTTAATGGCACATCACAGATCCTGAATTCGACGGTATTGAAAAAGGGGTGTACCCGAAGGTCCCACCATATTTTTTTAGCGTTGTCTATACAGTTGGTTTTTACCAGCAGCTTTATAAAATTGTCATAGTCTTCGATGGTATCGAAGGTTTCAGGTATTCCGGTGCGGGGGAATTTGTCAAATACTTTTGTCCGGTATGATTTATAGCCGGTGTTCCGTCCTTCCCAAAAGGGAGAGTTGGTGCTGAGTGCGTATATATGTGGTAAAAAGTACCGGGTTGAATTGGCAATATGATTGGCCATTTCCCGGCTTTCCATGCCTACGTGTACGTGTAAGCCGAAAATAAGATTGCTGCGGGCGGCATCCTGAAGAATATCCAGTATTTCTTTATACCGGGCATGATCGGTGATCAACTGGCTTTCCCAATGGCTGAATGGATGGGTGCCTGAAGCGCCTACCCAAAAACCCAGGTCGCCGGCAATATGTGAAATGGTGCGGCGCAGGTTGCTCACGTCTTTAAAAGCTTCATCAACATTGCGGCAAACATCGGTGCCTACTTCCACAACAGCCTGGTGCATTTCGGCTTTTACTTTATCCCTGATCACTTTCTGTCCTTCGGTAACTATCCGTTGCTGGTGACTTTTCAGCTCACGGCTAACCGGGTCAAGTACCATATATTCTTCTTCAATGCCAAGCGTAAAATGCGATAAGTTGATATTTGCCATTTCTTAGTTCTTTAGTTCATTAGTTTTTAAGTTATTTAGTTATTTTAAGCTCGCGATTGCTAATGAACCTAATAACCTACGAACTAAATAACTCACAAACTTATTAACTCTTCTTCATTCCTCTATTTCTAATTTTTCCTCTAAAATTTCCCCAATAAGTTCCCGTTGTATGCTTCGCCGGGTATATTCGCCCCAGGTAAGGTTGTCTTTGCCGGGTTCATGGCTGAGCGCTCTTTCAATGGCATAGGTAGCCGCTGTTTCAACTACCCATTCAAAATTATCATTGCCTACGCTTGGCCGGTCGGCGTCGGGAACCGGGTTGCAAAAGTCGATGGCATAGGGAACGCCGTCCCGAATGGCCAGTTCAACCGTATTGAAATCGTAACCCAGGTATAGGTTGATGCGTTGTACCAGTGCTGACATCTGGTGGAGGCGGTCGGGTGATGGTTTGAAATTACAATTGTATCGAAGGTGATGCGGGTTTCGCGGTTCGTAAGGCATTATGTGCACATACTTACCCCCTATGCAATAACAGCGGTAGTATTCTTCAAACACAATTTCTTCCTGCAACAGCATTACCAGTTGCCCTGTTTCGCGGTGATTGTGAAAAAACTCTTCCCTGTTATGCAGTTTGTATACATGCTTCCAGCCGCCGCCGGAAAAAGGTTTCATATAAGCCGGAAAGCCAACGTATTCAAAGATCTGTTCCCAGTTCAATGGATAAACGAGGTTGGCAAACGACTCGGGACTGGTATCAGGGGGCAATTCAAATGAGGGCAGAATAACTGTCTTGGGTACAGGAACACCGATCCTGGTAGCCAGGCAGTTATTGAAGAATTTCTCATCAGCGCTTCCCCAGAAAGGATTATTGATGACGGCGGTGCCGCAAATGGCGGCGTTTTTAAGATAGGACCGATAAAAAGGAACGTCGTGTGAAATGCGATCAACGATCACATCATATTCAACGGCAGCGCCTTGTATTACTTTATCTATTTGAACAGGTTCCGCAATAATATCGGGCGTGTTCCGGCTGTTGACGCTTTCAATAAATGCCAGTGGGAAGGTCCTTTCCTGGCCAAATAGAATTCCAATCTTTTTCATATCAAGCACATTTGGGTGATACAGATGCTGTTGCACTCATCCTTGCTTCCAAATTTACAATTCCTTTACATTTAACGTTCCACCTCAAACATATTTACCTAATTTTGCCGCGCTATGCAAACAGAAGTAAGTACGGGTATAATGGTAGAAACGATTGAATTGCCATCTGAAGCGCTCCAACGTACCATCACGATCAATTTTTATGGTCCCACCAACCATACCGGAAATCAGCCGATAGGTTTATTACTGTTAAATGACGGTCAGGATATTGAAGCCATGGGTTTTGATAAAATGATTGCTTACCTGCTTCAAACAGAAGCCATTACACCAATGTTGTGTGTTGGTATTCATGCCGGTGAAGAAAGAATGCTGGAATATGGCATGATCAGCAGCCCCGATTTTAAAGGCCGCGGCGCAAAAGCCGGATTATACCGCCAATTTATAACAGAAGAATTATTGCCCTATATTCATGCGCGTTATGCCCACCTGGTTTTTGGCGAAACCGCTTTTGCAGGTTTCTCATTGGGTGGGTTAAGTGCGCTGGACCTTGTTTGGAACCATTCCGACATATTCTCCCGGGTGGGCGTTTTTTCCGGTTCCTTGTGGTGGCGGTCGAAAGACAGAAAGGACAAGGATTTTAGCGAAGCGAACGACCGGTTGATGCACCGCCAGATCAGGCAGGGAAAATACCAGCCGAACCTGAAATTCTTTTTTCAATGTGGGGAACTGGATGAAACTGAAGACCGCAATGGTAATCACGTGATCGACTCCATAGACGATACCATCGATGTAATGCGCGAACTGATGGCCAAGGGCTGGCTTGAAGGAAGAAACATGCGTTACCTGCAATTGCCCGATGGCAAACACGATATCCGCTCCTGGGCGAAAGCGCTGCCCGTATTTTTGAAATGGGGCTGGCGGAGAAAAAGTGCTTAGTTTATAGTTTGTAGGTCAAAGACAGGAAATTGTTTTCTCTATAAATAAAAAGGGGCCCCGATTTAATCGGGGCCCCTTTTTATTTATAACTAGTCTTATTAGTTAAAAGTATAACGAACGGTCAACTGACCTCTCCAGCGTGAAGCATTGTAAGCATTGCTTCTTACATCCAACACATCATAGGGAGCTCTGTTACTAAGGTTCCGGTAAGAAAGTGAAGGTTGATAAACGCCATTAACAAGCGTGTATCCATCCATGCTTATCAAGCTGTATTGGTCTACACCAGGTGTAGCATAGATCCGGCCCCAGTTTCTGTTCAGGAAGTTACTGAAGTTGAACATGTCAAATTGAACTGACAGCGTGTTTTTGCTCTCTTTGGTTTTCAATATGAAGTCCTGGCGGATAGTAAGATCTAACTGATGGCTGAAAGGCAGGTTGCCACCATTGCGTTTTGCAAATTCTCCGCGGTGTTTGCTTAAATATTTGTCCTTGTCAATAAAGGAATTCAGCGCTTCCCATTGCTCCTGTACGGTATGGACAGTTCCGTTAGACTCTGACCAATCCTTGGCATATTTGTCCCAGTCAGCTTCATCTTTAGGGATGTAGATCAGATCGTTGGTTTCGGCATTCATACCTCCATAATCATATAGCATGCTCCTTGAGTAAACATATGAGAAAGGAGTTCCTGACTGACCATTGTAAAACAGGGTAACAGTTGTTGCCAGGTTTCCTGCATACTCGAATTTTTTAGAAACGTATGCGTTGATGCGGTGTTTCTGGGCAAAATCAGAACGGCTTCTGGTCAGGGCATTTCTGCCTGTAGATGTTTCCATATAGCGCCATTGCGAACTGTTTTGTGAACTGGTACCATCAAAAAGAGCATAAGAATCTCCATATGAATAACTCACATTGGCATTCCAGCCACCGGCAAAAGTTTTATCAAGTACTGCTGATGCATTGTATGCATACCCTTTGTTCTTCTTGGCATTCTCGATGATAAAGATACCAGTGCTGTATGGGTTTTGAACACCTGCGGTGTTCGGGTCCATATCAATGGTATTATATTTAAGCGCACTGGTAAGATAAACATCCTGGCCAAATGAATTCTTTCCGCCGGGTGCAGCCAATGCATTGATGTAAATAATCTCGTTGATATTTTTCTGGAATAACAGGTCAGCAGACAGATTAAAACCATCACCGAATGTTTTATCCACTCCGATTGAAGTCTTCAATACTTTCGGCAATTTGAGATTTTTGGCAATCAGATCTATTTCTCCTGATGGTACTTTAACTGTTTGCCCAAAATCTAGTGGGGTATATTGACTGTTTACGTCCGGTTGGAATTTGATTTTGGCAGGCATAGGATTGGTTGCGCTGGCGCTGAATGAGATACCACCTACAGTTACACCTGAGTTGTTATACATGCCACCAGGCCATACCAATGGTACACGGCCTGTAAACAAACCAACACCACCTCTTATCCGCATATTTTGTGCAGGCAGCGAGTAAGTAAATCCGATACGTGGTGACACGCTAAGTACCGAATTTGGTTTTTGGCCTGACCGGGCGCCTTGCATATCGTAGTATTGCGAAATGGCAGGGACGGCCATGTTGTTGAAGAAGGTATCGGTATTGGGTTTATCCAGATAGGTGAAATTGTCGAATCGTACGCCATAGTTCAGTTTTAAGTTATTGCTTACGTTCCAGTCATCACCCAAAAAGAAACCTAAACGCAATGTTTTGAAGGTTGGCGCTGCTGCACTACCATCACCGTTAATGTTATCCAACAATGAAAAAGAACGACTGTAACCAGAAGGTGTCTTATCAGTCAGGAAATCCAACACGCTGGCATAGGTGTATGATCCGAAGGAGTTACCGATGAAAAGGTTGTAAGATTTGCTTGCTTCAACATCAATACCAGCCTTTAATTGGTGCGTTCCCATTGTATATTTGAATTCGTCATATACATTGAAGTTGTTCTGCTTTAACTGGTTGGCAGTTGAAAAGTTTTCGGTTCCAAACACATAGCTTGTAGCATTGGCTGAGTTTAAGGTAACACGGGGAAGTTCCATACCCAGCGGATCCCTATCATCGAATACTTTTGTATAAGTAACCAGTAACTTGTTCGAAATGTTATTAGTAATGTTTGAGTTCAACTCTGCAGATACTGAATTGGTGGTACTGGGGAACAAATATCCGCCGTTATAAAAGTTTACTTTAGTACTTGTGGTAGCGCTTGTTAAATACCTGGTTGATTTAGTGTACCGGTAAGAAACGTTCAGGCGGTTTTTGCTATTGATATTCCAGGTTAATTTACCTGCAATTTTATTACTTTTTAATTTATCCGGAATGTTCAGGTACTCACCTGGATCGTACTTGTAGTCATTTTTCAGCTTTGCAACGATCTGTGCAACAGAATCCTGGAAGTTTTTATTAGCAAACGTACCGGGGTCGAAAGGTTGTGGAGTGGTATTTTGTTGTATTTCGCCACTCACGAAGAAGAACAATTTGTTCTTGATAATTGGCCCGCCTGCTGTAAAACCAACAGTATTGCTTTTGAAGTCAGCCAGTTTCTTTGCATTGTCTTTATCACCGGTTGGCGTCTTTCCGGCTATGCCTTCATTGCGGTTAACATAGTATGCTGAACCGGTAAAGCGATTGGTACCGCTTTTAGTGATAGCATTGATAGTACCGCCGGTAAAGTTACCCAGTGAAACGTCGTAAGGAGAAATACCTACCTGAATGGCTTCAATGGCATCGATACTAATGGGAGGTGCACCTGTTTGACCACCGTTAGTACCCTGGTCACTTAAACCGAAGTTGTCGTTGTTGGTTGCACCATCGATCATTAACTGGTTGTAACGATTGTTTTGTCCGGCAATTGAAATACCACCGCCAAAGGTTGTTTTAGCCTGTGGAACCAGTCGGAAATAATCTGCAAGGTTACGGCCTACAGAAGGCGCGTTTTGCATTTTATCTCTTCCAATAACAGACTCTACTCCACCTTTCGCAACAGGCTGCATTCTCCGCGCACCTGATACGGTTACAGTAGATAATTCCTTGGTGGTTTCGCCCATTTCAATATTTATGATACCTGTTTCACCCAAACTCAGGTATACATTCTCTCTCTTTTCAGTGGAATATCCTACATAACTGATATCAATAGTGTAAGGTCCACCTGGTTGTATGTTACTTAAATTGAATCGTCCGTTTTTAGAGGTTAATGTTGTATACTTGGTGCCGGTGGGGTTGTGAACGGCAACAACGGATGCTCCTGAAAGTGCCTCGCCTTTTGAAGTTTTAATAAGCCCCGTCATGTTACTGGTTGTTACCTGAGCATAACTGATGGCCATGCTGGCACAAAGCAGTAGCAGGGTTAATAGAAAAACCTTGGAATTTCTCATTTTGAACTTGTTTGGTTTTAATTCAGATGCAAAATAACATGGCTGCTATTACGTTAATCCATTACTGCTTATTACCAAATAATTAAATCTCCCTATTTGATATACATTTTTAGAGATCTTGTTAACCGGAAGTTATTCAATTACTTTTTAGCAGTTAGAATCTTACAAATGTTAGAATCTTACAATTGTTAGATTCTGACATTTAGCAGTTGGTTAGGTAATACAATGTACGCATAAAAAGGCCCGCCTGATTCATCTGGATGGCCTTTTATAATTGTTGTAGTAACTTTTATTAATTGATAAACCTGAAAAATGCACCGCTTTGCTGCTTCGTATGAATGGCTTCGAAAGTAACAGTATCGTTATTGGCAAAGTGAATCATTAGTTGACAGATCATTAACGCTAACACCTACACTGAACATCACCCGGATAACTATGTTGCCATGATTGCTCGGTCTGTTTGATGGTGTAACCCAAATTTATCCGTAAGACATACAGGCAATCCAAATTCTTAAAAGGCTGCATGAAGGCTAAACGTCAAATAAATATTATTTGCCAGTTGTTGGTGAGGCAACCCCAAAAGGAAGGGAGCCGTAAAGAAGATGAAAGCCAATTGAGTGAACAATTCGTTCACTGGCGCGTTGTATATCTGTCCTAGAGAGCAAATAATCAGGTGATTATAAGCATTGGTAAAGGTTAGGCTGGTTTTCCGGCGGCTTTTTCCCGCTCATTTGGCCGGGCTGTTTGCTTCCCTGTTTTGTTTAACTTTGCCGAAATTTTGATAACATGCTCGATTCCATAGAAAGTGCCATAGAGGATATAAAAAATGGTAAACTGGTAATTGTAGTGGATGACGAAGACCGTGAAAATGAGGGTGATTTTTTGACCGCTGCAGAAAATGTAACCCCTGAGGTAGTGAATTTTATGAGTAAATACGGGCGGGGCCTTATTTGTGCCCCGTTGGAGGAGGACCGCTGCGCGGAATTACAACTCGACCTGATGGTTAATAATAATACGGCCCTGCACGAAACTGCTTTTACCGTATCGGTAGACCTGCTGGGACATGGCTGTACATCCGGTATTTCGGCTCACGACCGGTCAAAAACCATCCAGGCATTGATTGACCCCAATACCAAACCCGAAGACCTGGGCCGTCCGGGACATATATTCCCCCTGCGGGCTAAAAGAGGTGGGGTTTTACGCCGTGCCGGCCATACCGAAGCTGGTAACGACCTGGCCCGATTGGCTGGTTTCAGGCCTGCGAGTGTGCTGGTAGAGATCATGAACGATGATGGTTCTATGGCCCGCTTACCTGAACTGGAGGAAATTGCCAAAAAATTTGACCTGAAACTGATCTCCATAAAAGACCTGATCGAATACCGGTTGAAAACGGATTCGCTGATAGAAGAAATTGTACGGGTTGATATGCCCACCAAATGGGGCAATTTTAAACTGATTGCCTTTAACGAAAAAGGCACTTCCAATGAACACCTGGCCTTGATAAAAGGGGAATGGCAAAAAGACGAACCTGTGTTGGTTCGGGTTCACTCATCCTGCTTTACCGGAGATATTCTGGGTTCCATGCGTTGCGATTGCGGTGAACAACTGCACGCTGCTATGGAACAGGTTGAAAAGGAAGGCAAGGGCGTGATCTTATACATGAACCAGGAGGGCAGGGGTATTGGTCTGGTGAATAAACTGAAAGCATACAAATTGCAGGAAAGCGGTTTCGATACCGTTGAAGCCAACCTGCACCTGGGCTTTCCGATGGATAAACGCGATTATGGTATTGGCGCCCAGATCTTACGTTACCTGGGGATCTCCAAGTTGCGTTTGCTGAGCAACAATCCAAGAAAACGTGCCGGATTGTTGGGCTATGGATTGGAAATTGTAGAAGCTGTTCCTATTGAGGTGGTGCCCAATCCGCATAATGAGAAATACCTTACTACCAAAAGAGATAAACTCGGTCACGAGATTCTGAAAAAATAGTTGATAGGGTTAATAAGTTGACAAGTTGATAAGGGATTTGGCGAATGCCCTATTAATTTCTTCCAAACTGAATTTAATGCGCCATTTTAATAGCCGTCTCGTTTATTCGGGATGGCTTTTTTCGTTTATTGCTAATTGCTTCCTGTATCTGCGCGGGAGGTATCATTCACCAATGGCGGCCTGATCTTTTTCTTTCTATCGGCCCGCCACAATTCGCTCAGGTGTTCAAAGTCGCGGCGATAGCTGATACTGGCGCCGGAACGGTTTTGACGGGCACCGGTACCGGAGAGGTAGTTATAGGAGTCGCGATAAAAGAAGGTGAGTACGAGTTTGCCGTCCTGGCGTATTTTCCAGTCGGCTGAAATATCGGGCAGGAACTGGAGGTTTTTGGTAGCCTGCACCTGTTGTGCCGATAAACCAAAGTCAACGGCGCTACCGAACGTAAAGGTGAGCCGCTCATTCAGAAAGCTTTTACCAATATTGAAGTTGAGGTTGGTACGGTCGATATTCAGTCTGCCGCTTCGGTCGATGTTATCAACCAGGTTGGAGCCATTGTACAGCTGGGCATTGAAGTTTACCTTAATGCTTTTATCGTTAAACAGTTTCTGAAAGATGCTGGAGAATTGTTTACTCAATGCACCGGACAGTACACCGGAAATACTGTTCACCACCACGCCACTAAAGATATTATTACCCAGCGCGCTTTGGTTGCTCGCAGACGATACCGGGCCAAAACTGTTGAATACGATCAGGAATGCCACCTGTTTATTCAACTCGTTTACATCGCGTTTGATGAGCTGCAGAATGTTCTGGGCATCCGGGTCATCTTTTAACGGGCTGTTGGGTGGCAGCAGGATGTCGAATGCAATATCAGGTTTCATCAGGCTCTTGGTGAGTACGGCTTCCACAATTACCTTACCGCGGTATTTTTTCACATTTGAGTTGGCATACGAAACGGCGTCTGTTGCCAGGTCACTGAAGCGTACGTCATCTGCTTCGTATTCTGCTACGATCTTTATATTGGCATCGTATGGATCGCCCCGCCATTGAATATAGTTACCTGCGTTTTCCTGTAATTTAAATGGTTTACGCAGCAGGGATTGAAAATTGAAATTATAATTACCGCGGTCGATATTGTACACGCCATTGATGGTGAAATCCCCATCTGTACTGGCTTCCATTTTAAGGTTTCCATGGCCGTTAGCCTGAATGATATCACCGGTTAACTCATCGATGATCACATACATGTTGGCCAGGTTATTGGCTGTTACATCGAGGGATACATGCAGGTTGCTTTCTTCGGCGCTGCGCACGGCTTTCATTTCTGTACCATACTGTTTCCACACAATAAAGTTGGCCTGTCCGCTTTCCCGGCCGGTTTGGGAACGGATATAGAGTTTGGAACTATCGGCCGGCTCCCCATGCACATCGAGCCGCATGTCTTCCAGCGGGCCTTTGAAGGTTGCGTTTGCCTTGGCATATAGGGTTCCAAAAAACGGGTCCTTGGTGGAGCTATTGGTGTTCAACACCAATAATTTATTGGTATTGAGGGCAAAGTCAAAAAACAGGTCGTCAAAGGCCTGGTGGTGTAAAACGCCTTTGGAAAGATGAGCGGTATTACCGAATTCGTCTTTGAAGGCAAAAGAGCCAAAGTCGATGGAGCCGTCTTTAAAATCAAATACGGCCGATGGTATTTTGTACAATACGTTGGTATAGATCACCCGCAATTCTCCGTCGCGCAGTTGCATGCGGCCCAGGTATTTCAGGTTGTTGGGCGGCCCCACAATGCGCAGCTGACCGGTAGCATACCCGCTCAGGTCGGTGAACACGTCGTTCAGGTATTTGTCGAGCAAATTGATTTTAGTGTCCTTGAAATTGCTGGTTATGTCTAACGGAGCTGTATTGGCTGTGTCTGACAGATCATACAGGCCTTTAAGATCGAAATTGTATTTGTCGTTTTCTGAAACGGTGCCAAAGTTCACCTTGCCGGTGCGCTGGCTGTAACTGGCCGATAGTTTCAACTTGCCAATAGAGTCGTTATCGAGCCGGAATTGTTCGGCATCACCATGCATATCCACCAACAGTTTGCCAAATGGATCGATGATGTCTACGTTGGCGGTCAGCAATCCCTCGAGCCGGTTATCAGGCACTACATAGGGGGCAAAGTCACCAATGTTCACCTTGGTGAGCTCTACTTTTATATCGTTGGTACTGCCTTCATCGGAAGGGTGGGTGGTAACCAGTATTTCCTGCTGGCCGTTGTAAATTTTTACGCCATCCGCCGATACCAGTTCCTTACTCAATACCAGTTCGCCATTCTTTTCAATAGTCCAGTTTTTACCGTTCACATCAAAGTTCGATTCATTGAAGGTGATGCGAACACCGGAAGGCATGGTTTGAACCCGGGCAAACAAGTCGGCCGAGTTGAGCGTTTGGTTGGCAGCGGTTTTCAATTGCACCAGTGACATATCGCTCGCCGACCGTACCCGCAGATCAGTTCCCGGAAAATGCAGGCTGTCGTTGATGTATACATCTGCAATGGAACTGGTGAGCCCCAGGGTATCGTAAGTACCGGCGCCCTTCAGGTTAAGGTTATAAAACAGCACATTTTTATAACCGAATTGCGGTACCTCTGCATTCAGGTCGAGCAGGTTTTCTTTGGTGTTGATGCTACCGGTAACGGTGCTGTAGTTAAACCCGCTCAGGTTTTTATCGATAAAGCTCATGTATTCATCCACTTTTTTGGTGGTGAAAACAAAGCTGAAGTTCTCATTCTTCAGGGTGGTGCGCGATGGCTTAATGTAGCTGGGGTAATATTTATTCAGGAATGACCTTACTGCATCGGGTAGGTCTTTGATAGAGAATTCACCTACCAGGGCAACATCAAATTCGTTACTTACCACCGTGATCGCTTTGTTGGTGCCCATGGCTTTCGATTCAATGCTTAATGAATCGAACGAAATGGGTTTGCTGTTCTTTAGCACGGAGGCTTCATAAATACGGGCGGTACCCAGGAAGTTATCGATATTGCTGCCAGTGAAGTTCATTCTGAACTTACCCTTTACTTCAATACTGTCGCTGGTTAGTTTTATATTATGCAGATCGGCCTTGCTTACTTCTGCGTCGAAATTAAAGGTGGGTACCTGCTGGCTGAAATCGATCAACCCATTGAGGCGGGCCATTAAGTTGGGATCGTTGCTGATCACCTCTCCATTGAACAGCCTTTTGGCCACCGTTCCTTTTACTATGATGTTCTGGTAATTGTAATTATTTACATCGAGCGAACGGATAAACCCGTCGAGTTTGGCATTGAGTGAATTCGACTTCAACCCATGTCCATTTACCGAACCTTTAAAGTCGATCTTGCCTACCTGGGGGGCATCCAGAAATTCGCCCAGGGCAAAAGACCTGGTTTCAATACCGCCGGTGTAAATGGTGGGCGCATTGTCGGGGAATTTCATGTTTACGTCGGTTACCACTACGCCCAGTTTGGTTTCAAGGGTACCAAAGGTTACAAAGTCTTTTATAAAACCGGTGAAGTTGCCCTTGAAGCGCACGAATTCAAGTTTATCGAGGCGGGGTTGCGTAATGTCTTTAAGATCGGGTATAATAGAGACTGCATCGCGATAGGTAGTACGGAACTCATTTGCTTCAAAGTCGATATAGAATTTATCGAAATTGGTCATGCTGTTCAGTCGGATATTTCCATTGAGGTAAGTATCCTTTCCTGCTTCTATGATCAGTTTGCGGGCAGTCAGGTTTTCAATGGTACCTTTTACTTTACCGGTGAGCCGGATCTCTTTTTTCCAGTTTTGCAGTTCGGGCGCAAAATAGGCGATGTCGTCGCTGTTTATTACAGCATTTGTTAAGTCACCTTCCATGCGCACCTTGTCAACAAAGTCGCTCATGTCATCGAAGGTGGTATAACGCATGGCAAAGAAGTTCTGCAGGTGGCTGCGATTGGTTTGAATATCGAGCCGGGCAAACTCCATAGCTTCCGGATGCCATTTAACCCGGGCTGCGAGTTTTTTAACAACGAATCCGCTGCGCTCTTTGGTGGCAAGGCGTAAAACAGCCGAAAGGGTATCCTGTTTTAAAGCTACTTTATCGAAGGTGGCGTTGATATCGGAAAACTGGATGTGGTTGCCATCGAAGTAATTATAGGGCTTTCTGTCAGTATAAACATCGTTAAAGAACGTGCCCTTATTCAGGGTAAGCCGGTTAACGGCAATATCCCAGTTGCCCGGGTTCCAGCGCAGGTGTTTGGGATCGTTTATGATGGCGGTGGTATCGTCCTTTGGTCGCAGTGAATCGGGCCGGTTCCCATCGTAGTTGTAAATGGCGAAAACCGGTTTTTCGATATGGATGGTGTTGATGTGGGCGATCTTTTTCTTCAGGTTGATCTTGTCGGCGTTCACATCCATGGACGCAAGTTGAAGGGTCATGTTTTCCCCGCGCCAGCCATCGAGCTGTTTCAATTGCACATTGCGTAATTCTACCTTTTCGAGGTCGAGGTCAATGTTATCCTGTTTTTTAGGCTCTTTTTTTTGCGGGCTGCTGAAATAGTCTGCCAGAAATCGGTAGTTCCAGGTACTGTCGCTGCGTTTTAATTGAATGAACGCATCTTCGAGCCCGATATAGCTGAGGACTACGCGGTCTTTCAGGAAGAACCAGTCTGTAAGGTTCACCTTTACGGCGCCGGCATACAACAGGGTATCGTTGTGCTGGTCGTTGACGAGGGTGCCCTGCAACACCATTTTATTGAATAAAGCGAAATCGACGTGTTTGATACGTACAGTAGCGTGGAGGTTTTTGGAAAGTTTGCCCGTGACCTGTTTAACCAGCCAGTTTTGAACCGGAGTGGTCTGTATGGACAGCCATACCAGTATGATCAGGGCGATCAGTACCAGCAGCACGGTCCGGGATATTTTCCAAAACTTTCTCAGGGATGGAGCTTATTAAATGTAAAAATAATAAAACCGTTTTCTAAATGGCGCAAAATCAATACCAATGAATTGTTTTTAAGCAACTTTTCAGCGCCTTTAACATACCTGGAAACGTGCATTGCGTCAATTGCAGTACTGTACATACGTAAAATGGTTGGCAAGGTTGGTTATTTTACTGGTTTTTAACCGAAAATTGGGCCAAATGGTTCAAAAAAGGTAAACGGGGTAAATGGATGGTACAGGTCGGGGAGATACGACCGGATCAGGTGGGTAAGATAGAAAGAAAAAGGCTGGGTTCCTAGTAAGTTAGTGGTAAATTATTAAGGTTACTTACTGGTTATAAGTTGCAAGTTCCAGGTTCCATGCTGCATGTTCCAGGCTTTATGCTTCTATTTGAATAGATGCGTTTAAATTAATCGAATTCGAGGGGTTTAAAGGTAACGGATTCCTGACCTTTAATTTCTCCGAATTCTGGGGAATTATGCATAGACCGGTAACTGGCAACCGGTGTCCGGCCCGTGAAACTTGAATCTTGAAACCTGCAACCTGCAACCTGAAACTTGCTTCAATGCTTCTTCGCCGGATCTTTTATCCCATCACTTTTGTTATAGTCTTCTGATTTGCCTTTTTCTATCGACAGGCTTTGCCAGTTGTTATCTTTTATAAGCTTACCAATATACAGGATCTGCCCTACATGATACGGGTAGTGCGCCAGCTGGCGGTTGATGGCATCTATTACCAGCAACGGTTCTTCCCGGATGTATATGGTTTTTAGCAGGTCGTTTTCTGTCAGGGCGGTAAGGGCGTCCAAAAAGCATTGCCAGCCTTTTTCCCACAATTCCAGCAATTGCTGTTTGGAATAATTGTGCACTTTAAACTCTTCATCCCGGTTCCGCCATGCCTTTTCCCCGTCCTCGGTAAGAAAGTTGGACCAGCGGCTGAGCATATTGCCCGATACATGCTGTAAAATAACGGCAATGCTGTTTGATGCCTCATTGGGGGCATAATGAAAATCGGCATCTGTTAACTGTTCAAATGTTTTTTCACCCAGCATTTTGTAATAGCGTAGCCGCCTGATGGTTGTTTGCAGGTATTCTGTTCCTAATGAAGGGCTCATATATGACAATTTGATGTAAGGTACGAATCTAGTAGCCGGCAGCAGAATCATCGCCACGGCCATCGGCCACGGCTTCTATTTGACCGTTCTCCATTTTTATCACTTCTGTACGGCCGATATTACCGCGTTGTATAACCTTGTACCCCATTTGCTGTAGCTGTTGCCGTACAGCTTGCGGAACGGCAGCTTCTACATCTATCTGATCGGGCAGCCATTGGTGATGGAATTTGGGTTTATTCACTGCATCTTCTGCGCTCATCTCAAATTCAAGGATATCAACAAGCGTTTGAAACACAGAAGTGGTAATAGTGGTACCGCCCGGTGTGCCCACCACCACATAGGGTTTGTTATTTTTCAAAACAATAGTGGGTGTCATGGAGCTGAGCATCCGTTTACCCGGAGCTATCGCATTGGCATCGGCGCCTACTGCCCCGTACATATTGGGTACCCCGGGTTTTATGCTGAAATCGTCCATTTCGTTATTCAGGAAAAAGCCGGCCCCGCCCACTACGGTACTGCTACCATAACCTCCGTTTAGGGTAGTAGTCACTGATACCGCGTTCCCGTTCTTATCGCATACGCTGAAATGGGTGGTTTCTTCGCTTTCGGGTATTGTACCGGCCTGAATTGCCTGGCTGGTGCCGGCCATTTGCGGGTTATAATCTTTCATTCTTTCTGCCGCATATGCCTTGCTGGTGAGTTTTTTTACCGGCACTTTGTAAAAATCAACATCACCCAGAAATTTAGCGCGGTCAGCATAAGCGCGGCGTTCAATTTCCGTCATCAACTGCACCGCCTGGGCCGATAAGAATCCATATTCTTTCACCGGTTTGTCTTCGATCATATGCATCATTTGGGGTAACAGAACGCCCCCGCTGCTTGGCAGCGGCATGGTTATTATCTTATATGTTTTGTAGTCAAAAACAACCGGTTCGCGTTCTTTGGCTTCGTATTTTTTTAGGTCATCGTAGCTGATGATCCCATTGGCCCGTTTCATTTCTTCTACAATAAGCCGGGCGGTTTCTCCTTCGTAAAATCCCGCCTTACCTTTGTCCCGAATGCGTTTTAACGTATTGGCCAGATCGCGTTGAACCAGGGTATCACCCGCCTTCCAGTTGGTTTGTTTTACAAAAACAGGAGTAACGGTATTGTATTTTGTAAAAATTGCCTGGTGACTATTCAGGCTTCTGGCTTCTGCCTCGGTTATTACAAATCCTTTTTCAGCAAGGTCAATGGCAGGTTGTATCAATTTTTTAAAAGGCAGACTGGCATATTTCATACAGTCGAATAAACCCGCAATAGTACCGGGAACACCCGATGATAAATGGCCATTCTGGCTTAATTCGGTTTGTGCATTACCCTGTTTATCGAGGTACATATCACGGTTGGCCTTAGCCGGAGCCTTTTCGCGATAATCGATGGTTACATTTGAACCGTTTGCCAATCTGATAACGGTAAACCCACCGCCTCCTATATTCCCTGCTGCCGGATAAACTACTGCCAGGGCCAGTTGGGTGGCAATGGCGGCATCGATGGCATTACCGCCCTGTTTCATAACGACAATGCCAATTTCGCTGGCCAGCGGATGGGCCGAAACAACGGCGCCGGTTGAACCTGTTATCTTTTTTTGTATAGTGTATTCATATGGGTTAACTGCGGCTGCTATTGCAGTTCGCTGCCCAAAACAGGCCGTGGACAACAATACTAACGGGAATGTGTATAAATAAGAAGCTTTCATATTTGAGAAAAAGTTGAGTAGCTAAAATTAACAAACCAAAATTAGCTACTGGTTTTTTTTATTATTGAGTTAAATGTTCTAATTTTAGAACACTAACAAAAACTGTTTACGGGGTCCAAACCACAGGAGCTTATGAGAAAACGCAATCGTTCACGGCGTGTAGTATTCTTCCATATATCTCAGTTATCTCATCTCCCATGTGTTTTGCGGGTTTTTGCAATCATGATGTTTTTCAGACAGGCTAAGGATATTTTCAACCCTAATATTTACGCAGACGCTTCCATATACTGCAGACAAGTCAGTTAGTGACATCTGCTATTCACAATGATCACTAGCGCAAGAAATTTGCGTTCATTATAAACTTTTAGTGGTCACATGAGAAAATAAAAGCATTTCACCACTGGTGAGGTGCTTTTTTCTTTTAATCCCGTTTTAGTTATTTTCACAGAACATTCTTCCAATTATGACGAAAATTCCTGCTTGCTTAGTATTGTTATTGGTGATTTCGGGTTTGGCTCTGGCACAGGTAAAATCGCCCGATCAGTTCCTGGGCTACAAATTAGGCTCCCGGTATACCCCCCATTTTAACATCGTTAATTACTGCAGGCAGGTAGCAGAAGCAGCCCCCGATATGGTAAAGCTGGAACAATATGGCACTACCAATGAAGGGCGCCCCCTGCTCTTATTATATGTAACCTCACCCGCTAACCTGGCTCGGCTGGAAGAGATCAGGCAGAATAACCTGCGGCTGACAGGCATCACGGCAGATAAAACCGCACCTGATGATAAAAATCCGGCCATTGTATGGCTGAGTTATAATGTGCATGGCAATGAAACCTCTTCCTCAGAAGCCGCCATGCTCACCTTGTACGAACTGGTAAACCCGGCCAATACAAAAACAAAAGAGTGGCTGCAGCATACGGTAGTGATCATAGATCCCTGTATTAACCCCGATGGGCGCGACCGATACGTAAACTGGTTCAACTCAGTGGTTGGCGTAAATCCCAATCCGCAGCCTTTTACCCGCGAACATGCAGAACCCTGGCCCGGCGGCAGGGCCAATCACTATTATTTTGACCTGAACCGCGACTGGGCCTGGCAAACACAGTTGGAAACGCAGCAGCGAATTGTAAAATACAATATGTGGTTGCCACAGGTGCATGTTGACTATCATGAACAATTGTATAACAATCCATATTATTTCGCCCCGGCGGCAGAGCCCTATCACGAGGTGATCACACCCTGGCAGCGGGAATTTCAAACAATCATTGGAAAAAACAACGCCCATTATTTTGACCAGAACGGCTGGCTGTTCTTTACCAAAGAGCGCTTCGATCTTTTTTACCCCAGTTATGGCGATACCTATCCCTTATATAGGGGCGGCGTGGGGATGACCTTTGAACAAGGCGGTCACAGCCGCGGTGGCGCTGCCGTAATAAACCGCGATGGCGACACCCTTACCTTGTGGGATCGCCTGTACCACCACTTCACCACCGGTATGAGCACCATTGAAGCTTCGGCGCAAAATGCGACAAAACTGGTACAGGAGTTTAAAAGATATTACGATAAAGCACGCACATCACCGCCCGGCGAGTTTAAAGCGTATGTAATAAAAGCCGATGAAGGGTGTAAGATAGTGAGGCTGCAACAATTGCTGAACCGCAATAACATAGAATGGTGCAGGGCCGTTAACGCCAGCTATACCGGTATTAATTATTTTACCGGTAAGTCAGGACCGGTAAAAACAGACAGCCTCGATATCGTGATCAATGCCAATCAACCCAATGCCAATTTGCTGAAAGTACTGTTTGAAAGAAATTCTCACCTGAGCGACTCTGTTACCTATGATATTACCGCCTGGTCGGTTCCCTTTGTATATGGACTTACCACCTACGGCCTAAGTACCTATGTTGCCGGCTTAACAAAAACAACGGAAATAAATAAACCGCAAATAAAAACATTGAATGGTGAGCACAGCGTTGCCTGGCTTATTCGCTGGAATGGCCTGAACAGTGTACAGTTCTTAAGTACCATTATGCAGAAAAAAGTAAAAGTGCGTTATGCCGAACAACCGTTTAAGGCGGGCAATGAAGATTTTGATAAAGGCACCCTCATTATCACCCGTACCAGTAATCAGTCATTGGGTGAATCGCTGGGCAGCATCATCAGCAACGCTGCACAAAAAGCAGGTATCGGGTATACAGCCGTTGCTTCCTCTTTTGTTGACAAAGGTTTTGATTTTGGTTCAGAAAAAGTGCATGGCATGCAGGCTCCAAAAATCGGATTGCTGGCTGGTGATGGCGTATCGCCATTAAGCATGGGCGAAGTGTGGCATTATTTCGATACGCAGATCAACTATCCCGTAAATATCATTTGGGCAAATGACTTAAATAAGAACATACTGCGGGAGCTGGATGTGCTGATCATGCCTGATGGCAATTATCGCTTTTTAGCAGACAGAATGATGAACGACGCCCTGAGAGACTGGGTGAGCAGCGGAGGCCGGCTGATAGCGCTGGAAAGTGCAGTGGGCCAATTGTCAGCTGCCGACTGGGGCATTAAAATGAAGAAAAGTGATGATGATAAAGGCGATAAGCCTGATGACAAAAAAGATGATTACAGTATGCTCCGCCGCTATGAAAACCGGGAGCGCGATTTTATACCCGGGTTCAATCCCGGTTCCATTTACAAAGTGGAGCTGGATAACTCCCATCCCCTGGCATTTGGATACGATGAAACGTATTATACACTTAAACAGGATAACACCATTTACGAGTTTTTTAAAGACATGGGCTGGAACGTGGGCGTGATCAGGAAAGACAACCAGGTAGCGGGTTTTGTAGGTTCAAAACTGAAAGATCAACTAAAAGACGGGTTGTTGTTTGGCGTACAGGAAATGGGGCAGGGAGAAGTAATTTACCTGGCCGATGACCCGCTGTTCAGAAGCTTTTGGGAAAATGGAAAACTGTTATTCAGCAACGCCGTGTTTATGGTAGGACAGTAACCCGTTTGTTAAAATTTACCAACGGATTGGCACACTCATCTGCATTATGTTATTTTGCCCCCGGTTTCAGCTCAAAACAATAAGAATGAATGAATTTTACTCAGGGCGTTTCCTGATTTTACTGGCATTGCTGTATGTTTTACCCGTATCAGCACAAACGCCCCCTTCCTATACTTCGGCCGATATTTTTCTGCAGTTAAAAAAATTGAAAGTATTAGGGTCGGTGCTCTATATGGCCGCCCATCCTGATGATGAAAATACCCGTTTACTGGCCTGGCTGGCCCGTGAACGATTGTACCGCACCGGTTATTTATCGTTGACCCGCGGCGATGGCGGACAAAACCTCATTGGCGACGAACAGGGCATTGACCTGGGGTTGATCCGTACGCAGGAATTACTGGCTGCCCGCCGTACCGATGGCGCTGAACAATTCTTCAGCCGGGCTTTTGATTTTGGGTTTAGCAAAAGCACGGATGAGGCACTGGAAAAATGGGGGAAAGAAAAAGTGCTCAGCGATGCCGTATGGATCATCCGGAAATTTCAACCTGATATTATTATAACCCGTTTCCCCGAAGACAGCCGGGCGGGACACGGCCATCACTCCGCTTCAGCAGTGATTGCCCACGAAGCTTTCAAGGCAGCAGCTGATCCCAATCGCTTTCCCGAACAATTTAAATATGGCGTTCAACCCTGGAAGGTAAAACGCATTTTCTGGAACACATTCAACTTCGGCAGTGGAACCAATACCACCAGCAACGATCAACTGAAAATAGATGTAGGTGGTTACAATGCGCTGGTAGGAAAAAGTTATGGTGAAATAGCAGCCGAAAGCCGCAGTATGCATAAAAGCCAGGGCTTTGGTGTACCAGGCAGCCGGGGTACCCAGCTGGAATATTTTTCCTTAACGGAAGGAGAGCCGATACAAAATGACCTGATGGATGGCGTTAATGTGAGCTGGTCGAAAGTGGAAGGCGGCGCAGCCATAGAAGCACAGATCGATGACCTATTAAAAAACTATTCTTTGGCGGAACCGCAAAAGTCGGTGCCTGCCCTGGTGAATTTATACAAATCGTTGCAGGCATTGAAAGAGGGCTACTGGAAAAAACAGAAGACGGAAGAAGTGCAACGCCTGATAGAAGCCTGCAGCGGCCTGTGGCTGGAAGCCAGCACCGGTAATGAAATGGCAGTGGAAGGTGATTCGGTAAGGATCAGCATCGCCATCAACAACCGCCTGGGTGTGCCCATGCAATTGAGTAAGATCAACCTCGATGTGCTGGACACTACCATCAATATGGACCTCGACAAGAACCGGAATATTAATCTGCAAAGAACGTTCTATGTGTTCACTACCAAGCCCGTTTCACAGCCCTACTGGCTGGAACATAAAATGGGCGATGGCTCTTTTACTGTAGATGACCAGCAGTTAATAGGCAAACCGCAGAACGATGCACCTTACCAGGCCCGGTTTGATGTAGTAATAGCCGGAACAACTTTTTCCTTTACAAAACCTGTTCTGTATAAACACGCCGACCCGGTGAAAGGCGAGCTGTACGAACCATTGGTGGTTGTGCCTTCCTCGACTGTTACTACCGAACCCAGCATTATTATTTTCAGAAAAGGGGAGAAACAGGCTGCCGAGGTGGAGGTAACAGTAACTGCCAATAAAAAATTTACCGACTACAAGGCCCGCATTTCAAAACGGCTTACATATAACAACACTACCAAAACCGATAGTAACTTTAATATGTTACCCGGTATGCAACGGCAGTATATGTTCAATATCGATAACGGCATGTTGAAAGAGAAAGAACAGGATTTTGTGCAGGCTTTTGTTGAATTGAAAAACGGAACGGAAGAACAACCGGCTTATTTGAATTTGAACAATATCCGGTACGACCATATCCCTTATATCCATTACTTTTATCAGGATGCCGTTAAGGTGTTGAATATAGACATCAAGACGGTTGGTAAAAAGATCGGTTATATTGAAGGCGCTGGTGATAAGGTGATCATTGCCTTACGGCAAATGGGATATGAAGTAACCGTACTGGAAGAAAAAGATCTTACGCCATTTAAATTAAGTCAGTTCGATGCCGTGATCACCGGGGTACGTGCTTACAATGTACACGACTACCTGGAAGGAAAACATGCGGTATTGATGGATTATGTAAAAAATGGTGGTAACCTGATCGTACAGTATAATACCGCCAACAATATCAGTTCAGTAACTTCAAAAATAGGGCCTTATCAATTTGCCATTACACGTAACCGGGTTACCGATGAAAAAGCAACTGTTAACTTCGAATTACCCAATCATGCGGTGTTGAACTATCCTAACAAGATCACCGCTAAGGATTTTGAGAACTGGGTACAGGAAAGAGGTATTTACTTTGCCGAACAGTTAGACTCCGCTTATGAGACACCTTTGTCAATGGCCGATCCGAATGAAAAAGAACAGAAAGGCAGCCTGATCGTTGCCAATTATGGTAAAGGTAAATTTGTGTATACCGGTCTGGTGTTCTTTCGGGAGTTGCCGGCTGGCGTACCCGGTGCATACAGGTTACTGGCCAATATTATTGCATTAAATAAAAAGAAGGGTTTTTAGATGACTTCATTATCAAAACGTGAATGGTTTTTCATTATAGCTATTATCGTAGGACTTATTCTCGGCAAACTGATCAAAAGAGTAACGATAGGACTGGCTTTAGGCATATTACTGGTAATGATGGTGGTCATGATCTTTTCCAATAAAAAGAATAGCAAGTAAAACGTATTTATATGTCACCCATACAACAGGAAAAAATACCCGTGTTTAAAAAGTGGCGTTACTGGTACTGGCTGGTGATTGGGTTTCTGTTGTTGCTGATGGTTTTATTTTATTTGTTCACAAAACATTTCGCATGAATTTTTCCCGGTTAGACTGGACGGTGCTTATACTTACCCTTACACTCATTATTGTGTATGGGGTATACCGTAGCCGTACGTCAAAAAACCTGGAGGGATATTTATTAAGCGACCGGCAAATGCCCTGGTGGATCGTGCTGCTCAGTATCATGGGCACACAGGCAAGCGCCATCACGTTTTTAACGGCGCCCGGTCAGGCATACAGCGATGGAATGCGGTTCGTACAATATTATTTCGGGCTGCCATTTGCCATGGTGGTGGTGTGTATAGCGTTTGTCCCCGTTTTTCACAAATTAAAGATATTTACAGCCTACGAGTACCTGGAACAACGGTTTGATGTAAAGACCCGTTTGCTGACCTCTTTTTTATTCCTGTTATCACGCGGCATCTCAACCGGTATCAGTATTGTTGCCCCTGCGATTGTGTTGCACAGCATGCTTGGCTGGGATATTTTGTTTACGAATTTATTCATGGGTGGCCTGCTGATCATTTATACCGTAAGCGGTGGCGCCAAGGCAGTAGCCTATACCCAGCAGCTGCAGTTTATTATTATCTATGCTGCCATGTTTATTGCCGCCTGGTGGGCGCTGAAAATGTTACCACAGGGCATAGGCATAACAGAGGCATTACATATAGGGGGTAAATCGGGCCGGTTGAATGTAATTACAACGGGCGTTACCGATAAAGGATTCGACTGGAAAGACAAATACAATATCTGGAGTGGTGTAATAGGCGGGTTCTTTTTGGCCGTGAGTTATTTCGGTACCGATCAAAGCCAGGTAGGCCGCTATTTAACGGCTCGTAACGAACAGGAAAGCAAGATAGGCCTGTTGATGAATGGACTGGTAAAAGTACCATTACAGTTTTGCATCCTGCTTATTGGTGTTTTTTTATTTGCCTTTTACCAGTTCAATAAAGCTCCGGCTTATTTTAACCTGGCGCAGGAAAAAACAGTTAAGCAAAGTGTGAATGCCAGGGAATTTGCAGCTGCTGACCAGCAGTTCCAGCAGATCCAGGATGAGAAAAGAAAAACAGTAACCGCCCTGGGAACTGCGTTACAGCAGGATAATAAACCGGCGGTTGATCAGTTGCGTACCAAATTACAGGAGCAGCAACAGCAGGCCCAGGTGGTGCGTGATTCCATTCAGAACATTGTAAAGAAAACCATTCCCGATAGTGAAGGCAATGATACCAATTACATTTTTTTACGGTTTGTAGGCGACTATTTGCCCAATGGCCTGGTAGGACTTATCATAGCCATTATCTTTCTGGCCTCCTGGAGTAGTATAGCTGCGGCCTTACATGCGCTGGCATCCTGTACTATGGTTGATTTTCATAAACGCCTTAGAAAGAAGGCAGCTACGCCTTTGCAGGAATACCGCTGGTCGCAAACCTATGCGTTGATCTGGGGGCTGTTTTGTATTGTGGTAGCCCAGTTCAGCTATAACCTGGGTAACAGTTTAATTGAAGCCGTGAACATCCTTGGTTCCTGGTTTTATGGTACTATCCTGGGTATCTTTCTGGTTGCCTTTTATCTGAAAAGGGTAGGCGGTAGTGCTGTTTTTACCGGTGCTATCTTAGCTGAAATAACGGTAATTGTTGTCTATAGCCTTAACCTGTTTTCGTTTTTATGGTTGAATGTAGTCGGCGCTGTTTGCGTGGTGGTATATGCAAGCCTGGCGCATATATTATTTTTTGCGAAAAATAAAACAGCGCCAACGCAACCCAAACTAAAAACGCAATAACTAATAAACTAAAAAACCAACTCCATCTGAATATTACACCGTTCATAAGGTGTTGCCCTTCTTACCACTTTCTGAAACCCTAATTTGTAATAGAGGCTAATGGCAGGTTGCAAAATGGTATTACTTTCGAGATAGAGCTTCTTAGCGCCCAGTGAACGGGCTTTTTCGGCTCCTGCTTTGCCCAATAGCCAGCCAATACTTTTACCTTGTGCAGCAGGTGATACCGCCATCTTGGCCAATTCATATTCATAATCGGGGTCATCCATTTTTATCAGGGCGCAAACGCCCACCGGTTCGTTGTTATACAAGGCTACCAGGATGTATCCGCCTTTGTCGATGATGTTTTTTTGTGGATTGTCCAGCGCTTTATGATCGGCCGCTTCCATCTTAAAATATTTCGAGATCCATTCTTCATTCAATTGTTTGAAGGCCTCCTGGTAAGCAGCGGTGTAATCCACGATCTGTACATCCTGGCTTTCGCGTCGCTTTTTTTGTTCCTGCACCCTGCGTAGTAATGACTTCTGGTTTAATAAAAACTCCCATTCCTCAATAGCCTTCCAAAGATCATAGTGGGTTTGTGCCAGCGCGTCTTCAATGGCTGCCGTCACATCTTTGTATTGGGGGGTAATATCTTTTACGATCTCTTTTCCTTTTTTGGAAAGCCCAATCACATTCTTCCGGCCATCCTGTTTATCCTTTTTTTCAAGTACAATACCCTGTTTTACCATTTCCCTGATAATAGTACTTACGGAAGGGTGTGAGTGACCGATCTCCTCTGCAATAGCAGTAATGGTTTTATCGGTGCCCTGCGAAAGCGCATGAAAAACCGGGAACCATTTAGGTTGTAATGATACATTGTACATTTTGTACACCTGGCCGGCATCCTCTGTGATCTGATCACTTAACCGGCGTAACCGGCTGCCGAGTGCCATCTTTCCGGCATTGTTATAAAAGTCCATTGTTTAATTAATTATGTAATTGATTACGTAATTTAGGACATTGTTTTATTCCAGCCAAAAAAAAGGGCCTCCCGGTATCCGGGAGGCCCTTTTAAGAGTATGAAAAAGAATTACTTAAGTGTAGCCAATAATTTTGTGTTCAGGGCTACATAATCATCATTTTTGGCTTCTTTGGCCAGTTCAATTGACTTGTTGGCTGATTCAGTGGCTTCCTGTTTTTTACCCAGTTTGGCCATGCAGTTAGCGCGTTGATAAAAGGCCCAGAAAGCTTTGGGATTCTGTGCAACCGCTTTATTGAACCAATCCAAAGCCTTGTTCAGGTCTTTACCGTTTTCCATATAATACATGGCGGCAGAGAAATAAGGCGTTTTATCATTTTCTGTTTTCATGGCGTCATCGATCTGAGCCATTATTTTGGAATCGATGTCATTGGTGATGGGTAAAGTTACATCTGTAAGGTCCCACATGATATGCAATTCAATGCTGTTTGATTTAACATTGGCGAATTGCATGGTGAATGATTCCGCTTTTGTTTTTACTGCCACGGGTTTGGCCTGTACACGCACTACATCACTCTCTTGTTTGTAGGCAGCGGGTTGCGTAACATCCAGCTGTTTGGAGATGATGATGGTCCAGGCACCTTTGTCGGGAATGGTTAATAAACCGTATTTGCCGGCAGGTACTTTTTGTCCACCAATGATCACTTCATCTGTGAAGGTAAGGGTGGTGGCACCGTTGGCACCGGTACGCCATACTTTACCAAATGGCACCAGGTCACCGTAAATTTTGCGGCCTTTCATACCGGGACGGCTATATGACAATTCAATAGAACCGAGACCGAAATCCTGCTTAATGGTTTGTGTGCTCGAAGGAGCGGGTGTTTTTAATTGCGCGTTGGTAGCAATAGCAAATGCAAGCAAGCATACAATCAAACATGTCTTTCTCATGACGAATGAATTTGCCGCGAAAGTAAGCTATAATAGAAATATACAGGAGGAATGTTGGATGAACGGAGCATTAAAATCGTACGATCACGGTTACCCTGGCTTTGCGTACTTTTTTTAATAACGTCCAGCCCGGCCCTTGCAAAATAAGCCGGATGGCTTCGTCGTCGTATGCCTTTGAGAGTGATTGTTCAATTTTATAGTCGGATAATACCCCTTTTCTGTTTACTTCAAAAGAAACGATCACCTGACCAACAGAAGCACTCTTGCTGAGCGTTGTTTTTTTGTTTTTTTCGAGGTACTGATCAAAAGCTACCCAGCCGCCAACCGGTTCTGCATCGTGTACAATATTGTTGGGCAATTTATTGGCAATGGCTGCTTTATATCGGCTGTTTTTATACCGGGCGGCCTCATTTGACGAAATGGCTGCATTGGCCGGTTGTAATTGTAACTGGTTTATGGTGGCATTGTTTTCCAGTCTGAAATTCTGGGTGCCATAACCTGTTACATTAACGGCCACATCCACTATTGAATCGGATACCGGTATTTTAAAGAAACCGGCTTTATCAGTAACAAAATTATTATTGTTTTTGGCTATCTGCACGTAGGCATTGGGAATCGGATTGCTGTTTTGATCAGTTACCACCCCTTTGATAATGCCGGAAAGCTCGTTGTTAATACCTACCGCTTTTTTAGGGCTATTGTTTTTGGGGATCGTGATCAGTTCTGTTTCCCGGTCTCTGAATACGTTGTTGTTATTATAAACCGATTCTTTCCGGGCTCTTTTCAAATCAGGTGCCGCAGCTGCTGCCATCGGTGATGCAGCCGTTTCCTGTTTTGCATAGGCATCGGCTTTATCTGCATCTTTCATTCTTCCCCAATAGGAAACATCCTGATTAGCCGTATCAGCGGATGTGGAGCGGGATAAAGCAACTTCTTTTTGTTCTGCAACAGGTGTTGCTGGCGGCATTTTTGCCTGGGCAGTTACGGGAGCATCGGCAGATGCATTACGGAACCCCTGCGCTGGTGCTGCTTCTTTTTTAGTATTTGCTTCTTCACTTTTTACCGGTGCTGAATTGGTACTTTCTGGGGGCGCAGTTTCTTTTTCCTCCTGTACAGCAGGTGCGGGTACGGGAGCCTGTGTTTTCTTCTCTTCTGTTTTGGCAATTACGGTTGCCGCACTTTTTTCTGAGGAAGAATCGGACAACAGGCTATAGACCCAAACCCCGGTGATGATCACCACCACAGCAGCAGCTACTGCCTGCCAGTACCGGAATGGCTTAAACGCCACTACTTTGGCGGCCGGGGTGGTGCGGGTTTGGAATTGTTGTTGTAATTGCTGCAGCTGACCTATCACCTGGCTTTCATCGTGTTCCTCAAAAGCCTGCTGCATACCTTCCATGGCATCGGCCAAAAACGGATCATCCAGCGCCGCCTTTTCCATAGCGTGCATTTCCCGGGCAGATAATTCCCCCTTCACATATCGTTGGATATCTGCTGCCGAATAGGTGATATGTTCCTTATGGTCGCTCATTATATTGTGCCAGATACATGCTTTACTTTTTAATTGCTCATTTCACATTCTTCATTTCCAATTCCACGCCCTTTTCCATGCATATTTTCAAATTGCGCCGCCCGTTCTGGATAAAGCTGCGAACTTTATTCCATTCAATACCCGTTTCACCGGCAATTTCTTTATAGCATTTATTTTGCAGGTAGAACAATTCCACTGTTTTCTTTTGCTCTGTTGATAAGGTTTCCAGACAACGTTCCAGCTTTTGCAGGTTCTCCTCTTTCAGCTGTATGCCATTCAGATGCATTTCTTCTTCTAATTGCATACTGTCTGGATTAAATTCCGTTGTTTTCAGGTTTTTGGGTGTACGTAACTGCATGAGGCAGTAGTTTTTAGCCAGGGTGTACAGCCAGCTTTTAAAATTGTCTACCTCATGTTTGGGCAGTTTCGCCACCAGTTCCTCAAAAATTTGCATGACGGCATCCTTGGCCGATTCAGGCTGTTTCAGGTACTTCAGGCAAACGCCGTACAGGAGGTCCATATACCGTTGAAAAAGAACAGCCAGCACCTCCATGTTGCGCGAAGTGCGATACAGGTTCACCAGCTCTTTATCTGGTAACTCATTGGTTGGTATGTTCTTTATGAATGCCACCGCCGGCTAAAATTAACAAAAGATACAGTAAGTAGCGTAGGTATTTAATAATACGATTACAGGAGGCATTGGTTACATTTTTTTCAAATTCGCGTGTGTAATTCTTTCAGCGGCTACATCTACCTGTAAATACTTGCTGTATGCCAAAATCTTTACTCCTGAACATACCCGAACCCTGCCACGAGAACTGGCAAAACATGACGCCACAGGAACAGGGCCGTTTTTGCGGTTCCTGCCAAAAAGTAGTGGTGGATTTTAGTGTTATGACCGATAAAGAAGTGCTGGATTATTTTTCAAAAGCCAGTCAGCACGTATGTGGCCGTTTCTCGAACGACCAGCTGAATAAGGAAATGACCATAACTCCCACAAAGAAACGGGTTACCTGGGCGTATGTGTGGAATGTATTGGTGGCCTCGGTGCTGGTGACCAAAACATACGCGCAGGGCAAACCCCAGATCAAAAAGCAACCGGTTGACACTACCATTAATGAAAGATCCCAGGTTGTTGGCTGGACAAGCACAAAGTTAGATCCCGTTGAAACAGTTATTCCGGTTACTGTAAAAGGAGTAGTGCTGGATGCCCAGACTAACCTGCCGGTAATGGGCACCAGTGTCACTATAAAAGGAACCAAAATTGGCTCAAGTGCCAATGCTTCAGGTAATTTTCAATTGCAGGTTGACAATAAGAATGGTTTAGAGCTGGAGGTCAGCCGTGTTGGTTACGAGAAACAAACAATGCAATTGGATAAAATCGCTGACTTGAAAAATGTGCAGATCTTAATTAAGCCGGCTATTGAGGAATTGGAAACAGCCACTGTTATTGCATATGCATCCACAACGAAACGTGTATTTTGGGGTGGAGCGGTTAGCAAAAGCTACTCTTTGACAAACGTCGAAAAAATTAAAAGAGCTGTCAATACCTTGATACCAGCTGCACTTAAGAATGATATTAAGGTATATCCCAACCCCGTTATGCGTGGCAATAACATTCAGGCAAAATTGAATTTGCCCCTGACTGGTAAGTATAACCTGGAATTGCTGAATACAGCCGGACAGGTAATGCTTACTCAACCTTTGTACATACAAACAAAAGGGCAACTGATCGACTTGTATACACAAACGAATTGGAGTGCTGGTATATACTGGCTCCGGATCTCGTCAACCAAAATGAAAAATGTGTTTGAAGCGCGGGTATTGTTACAATAAGCCGTTTTTCTTTTATGGAATTATAAACCCATCTTCATCTAATTTAAAAGCGTGCCTTATGTCCAAATCCATACAAATACGGATATCCGAACCCTGCCACGAGAACTGGCAGAACATGACCCCAAATGAACAAGGGCGTTTTTGTGGTTCGTGTCAGAAAACAGTAGTTGATTTTACCTTAATGACCGATAAAGAGCTCCTGGATTATTTTTCAAAAGCATCTCAGCATACCTGTGGCCGTTTCTCGAACGACCAACTGAATAAGGAGCTGCAGCCAACAGTAATTAAAAAACGTTTTACCTGGGCTTATGTGTGGAATATCATGCTGGCTACCCTGCTGGTCACAGAAGCAAATGCGCAGGTAAAACCGGTGAAGAAGAAAAAGCAGGAAGTACTGATTCCGGAAAGGGCACCGGAAATGATGGGCGGTATAGGAGTTGTTGTTGTGCCGCCTCCCAGAGAAATTAAAGGAATTGTACTTGACAGTGCTAACAATCCGCTGGCAGGCGCCAGTGTTTATTACCATGTAAAGGGACAAACTAAAGGCTCTTACACTGATTCATTGGGGCGTTTCAATTTATTGATTGATAGAAATACACCGGTTGAATTAACGGTCTCTTATATTGGTTATGAAATGAAAATGGTGACAATAGATAGTAGTACAAACTGGCAGGAAATAAAATTAAAGGAGATCACGGCAACCCTTGGCGATGTAGTAATAGTGGGCGGATATTCTGTTGTTCATAAGAAACCCAAAAAGAAAATAATAAACGACTGGAAGCCGGCGATCTTTAAAAATGATATCAAAATATATCCAAACCCGGTTGTGAAAGGAAATAATATTAAAGCAGATCTTTCCTTAAAAAAGGCAGGTGAGTATAAAATGGAGTTGTTGAACGTGCAGGGCGAAGTAATGATTGTACAGCCATTAACAATGGCAACAAAGGAACAAACGGTTACCATTCCCACACGAAATAACTGGGCGCCTGGTGTTTATTGCGTACGGATCTCAGCGCCAGGTATCAAAAATGTGTATCAGTGTAAGGTATCAATACAATAACAGGTTTTTCATTATATAGGGTTTTCTCAGGATGCAATGAGTAGTGATTATTTTCTATTACATGGTTCTGTACCGGCCGAAAGGCCGGTATTTTTCATTTAATCAAAAAGCCATCACGCCGTGGCGGATGGCTCAAATATCTTTGTGAAGCGATTATCTGTTTAAAAAACTAAGATTCAGTTGGGCTAACATTATGTGCGACCCCTCTGTATTTTTCGGGAATCGGCCTTTTTTCAGAAGGTCTGTTCTGCACGGTTAATTTAATTCCCATTGATGCGGCGAATTCAATAATCCGTTTTTTTTCAATCTCTGCTTTCTGTACTTCTGTTTTCTTCATACAACGATATTTTGTACTCTCTCCTAAAATTACGTCTTTTCCCCTGAACATAAAAGCCATAATAATTTATTCCCTTCTGAAATGAAACATCTTTATAGGAACTGTTTTCAGTAAGTGCTCCAACTATTTCAAAATCAGTATTTAATTCTTCCAAATTAAGCGTGATCGCCATGCGATACAATCTTGTCCTCTCAGGAGTGCTTCCTCTGAAAAACACCCATTTATCGGGATATTGATCAAAAAATACTTTTAGAACGGCTACAACGGTTGCCAGTATCTTATTTCTATCTTTATTGTTATCCCTTGCCAGGTCATCTAAATTTCCATCTGCCATTTTATTTCCCAATGCCAGATCAAAAATGGCTTCATCGTTGCTGGAAGTAGTAAAGCGAATGATCTTGAGAATGGACCCTTTTGGTCCGACACTCTTAAACTCATACTCAAGAAAGTCACTTGAAACAAACAGTTCAGTATATTTCTCGTAATTCATACGGCCGGCAATTGTATTTCTGTACCGTTAAATTAAGAAATACTTTAATTATAACCATAATATATACTCTAAAAAAATAGTGAGTACACATTGGTGCCGGCAGCGTCCAATTTTGAACTCACCCCTTAAATGCAGGATGAAACTGTTGCAGCGTATCGCGCAGGAACTCCCGATCTAAATGCGTATATATTTCGGTGGTAGTTATGCTTTCATGTCCCAGCATTTCCTGAACTGCGCGCAGGTCGGCGCCGCCTTCTACCAGATGCGTAGCAAATGAATGGCGAAAAGTATGTGGGGAAATGTTCTTGGTAATACCGGCTTTTTTAACCAGGTCTTTCAGCATCAAAAAGATCATAACCCGGGTAAGTGTGGCGCCACGGCGGTTCAGGAACAGAATGTCTTCATGTCCTTTCTTTACCGGCATATGCACGCGTATATCCCTTTTATAGATCGTTATATATTTTATGGCGGATTCACCAATGGGAACGAGCCGCTCTTTATCACCCTTTCCGGTTACGCGAATAAACCCTACATCGAGGTACAGGGCCGAGATTTTCAGGTTCACTACCTCGCTTACCCGCAACCCACAGCTGTACATGGTTTCCAGAATGGCTTTATTGCGGCCGCCTTCCGGTTTGCTCAGGTCTATCTCGCCAATGATGGCTTCAATTTCATCGAACGTGAGTACATCGGGCAGGGCGCGTTTTAATTTGGGCGTTTCCAGCAGGGTAGTGGGGTCCCTGGTAACAATATTCTCGATAAGACAATACTTATAGAACGAACGGATGCCTGAGATGATGCGTGCCTGTGAAGTAGGCGTCATGCCCAGCTCGCCTATCCAGCGGATAAACTGTTGCAGATCGGGCAGGGTTATATTGGCCGGACTTTGCACATTGTCCTTCTCCACCAAAAACTGGGTCAATTTGTCAATGTCGCGCAGGTAGGCCTCTACCGAGTTATCGGATAGCGATTTCTCCAGTTGTAAGAAAGCTTTGAATCCTTTTTTATAAGGGTCCCACATAGTATCAGGTTGAAGCAAAATTGTGCCACATCAACAACGCTGTTGGCCCGTAACAAAATTTGCTATATTCGTTGCTCAAAAATAACGCATCCCGTTCATTGGCCACTTTTAAAAATCAATTGCCACTATGTTGATGAGTCTTCTCAAGATGAAACGTAAAATGCAGGCTAACCGCCCTGCTTTCAGACGGTTCCTGACCAAACTGGAAAAGAATCCACCAAAAAAACTGGATAATATGGCAGTGGAAATTGATAAGGTGGTATGGGGAGAAACCGATTGCCTGGCCTGTGCCAATTGCTGTAAAACCATGACGCCCACCTTCACCAATACCGATATTAAACGCATCTCAGCCCATCTGGAAATGACGGAAGATGCCTTTAAAAAGAAATGGTTGAAGAAAGACCGGGCCGGTGACTGGATAAACACCAAACAACCCTGTCAGTTCCTGAATTTGAAAGATAACAAGTGCTCCATTTATGAAGTGCGGCCAAAAGATTGTTCCGGCTTTCCACACCATACCCGCCGCCATATGGTCGATTACATGCACGTGTTCAAACAGAACATTGAATATTGCCCGGCTACCTTCCGGCTGGTAGAAAGAATGATGGAGAAAGTGAACGGAGGTGAGGGCGAAACAAAGGCGTAAAACGGTTGAAGGGATCACAAAAAAACATCCTCGATTAAGAAGAATTCCGGCGGCTGGTCTTTTAACAAAGTAATGGATAAGATATTAAACTGTACCTGCCGCCATTGCGGGTTCTTGCGCATATAGGCATTGGCGCTGTTGATCATGTTGTTTATTTTCTTCCTCGATACGCTTTCTTCGGGATGACCGAATAAGAGGTTGGTACGGGTTTTTACTTCAATAATGTGCAGCACCTGTTCTTTGTGTGCAATCACGTCGATCTCGAACCGGGCATAACGCCAGTTGCGATCCAGAATGGTAAAGTTCAGCTGCTGCAGGTAATCAACAGCCATGTCTTCCCCTTTTTTACCGGTGTCATGATGCTGATAGCTCATCGCATTTTTGTATAATTGCAAATTACTGAAGTTCTATGTCGAATAACACTAAAATATTCAAACTCGAAGGCAGGGTTCAACATTACACCTGGGGTGGCATGGATTTTATTCCTGCCCTGTTGCACCTGACCAATACCGATAAAAAGCCCTTTGCCGAATACTGGATGGGGGCTCACGATAATGTACCTTCAGAAGTAGTACTGTCTGACGGTAGCAAACAACCGCTGAATGCCTTTATTAAGCAGGATGCGGCTGCTGTATTGGGCACGCCCGTTAACCAGCGTTTCGGCCGGTTGCCTTACCTGTTTAAAGTGCTCGATGTAAAAGATATGTTGTCCATTCAGGTGCACCCTTCCAAAAAAGCGGCTGAATCGGCTTTTGCGGCAGAGAATATGAAGGGCACGCCTTTGAACGCATCAAATCGCAATTATAAAGACGATAACCACAAGCCTGAACTGATGCTGGCGCTGAGCGATTTCTGGCTGTTACATGGCTTTAAAGCGCCCCAGGCCCTGGTGACCATACTCATGCAAACACCCGAGTTGCAGTTCCTGGTACCGGTTTTTGATGGTAAGAATTACCATGCGTTGTATGAACTGGTGATGACCATGGACCAGCACGAAGTAGAAGAGCATCTGCAACCCTTGCTCGATCGCATTGTGCCTTTATACGAAAAAGGATTTTTAAACAGAAGCCAGGAAGATTTCTGGGCAGCGCGGGCAGCTAAAACTTTTTGCGATGCCAATAAAATTGACCGCGGCATTTTCTCCATCTACCTGTTTAACCTGGTGAACCTGAAACCCGGGGAAGCTATTTTTCAGGATGCCGGCATTCCACATGCTTACCTGGAAGGACAGAACATGGAGATCATGGCCAATTCCGACAACGTATTACGGGGCGGCCTTACCAACAAATACATCGATGTTCCGGAGCTGATGCACCATACAAAGTTTGAACCGGTTATTCCAAATGTTTTAAAGGGTATCGCCGGTACGGTAACGGGTGAAACCGTATTTCCTACACCTGCCGCAGACTTTGAATTGCGCCGGCTGGAAGAAAAAGCGGGTATCCCGGTATCCCTGACCGCTGCTACTGCCGAGATCTATTTCGTGTATGAAGGAGCTGTAAAGGCTTCGGACGGCAGCAGTGAGATCGCACTGGGCAAAGGCGAAACATTGCTCGCCACTGCAGGCGCCATGTTTACCCTGCAGCCATCGCAGAATGCCGTGATTTTCAGGGCAACCGTGCCGCAATAAATCCGGTATTGCAACACATTATATTTTATGTAACTTTACATACATTCTTATAGATATGAAAATCAATAAATCAGATATCTGGGTACTGGTAATAATGGTGATAGTGGCTGCTTTATACCGGGCAATTCCCAGCCGTCCGTTTGGTTTTGCCCCGCAACTGGCGTTGGCATTTTTCAGCGGTGCTATTTTGAAAGACAGAAAACCACTGGCTTTCGTATTGCCGTTGCTGAGTATGTTTATTTCTGATGTATTGTACCAGAGGCTGCATTCCGCGGGCCTTTCACCCATCTGGGGTTTTTATCCCGGCATGTGGATCGATTATATGGCTTATGCCTCAGTAACCATCTTTGGATTTTTAATGAGAAAGATCACTGTGTTGAATGTATTACTGACCGCTCTGGCTGCACCTACTTATTTCTTCCTGTTGAGTAATTTCTTAACCTGGACCGGGTTAAATGGCTATGATATGTATCCCAAAACGTTTGGTGGTTTAATGGCCGCTTATACTGCCGGGTTACCATTCTATCCATACAGTGTGTTAAGTACGGTTTTGTTCAGCGGCGTGCTGTTTGGCAGCTGGTATTTTATCAACCACCGTTCGCTTAAACCGGTTGTTGCGGTACACTAAATAACTAGCATAAAATATTGATTCGCCCCCCGATGTATCGGGGGGCTTTTTTATGGCTGGTAGATGAGACAGTTCCCGGTTCTAATTTCACCTAACAAGGACATCACAGGGACTTAACAGGGACCTGACAAGGACCTCAAAGGGATTTTCTCCCAATTAGGTCCGGGTGAGGCGTCAGTTTGTTTTCAGTTATTTTGACCCTATCCCCGGTGCTTCGGGTATAGCTGTTGGTATTCAATACTAGCCTGATAGTAGTTGAATGGTAACATTATGGCCTGGGTAGTGCCCAGGGATTGCCGGGGGACAGCCTGAGGACAGCCTGAGGACCCTACGGGTATTGCCTGGTGCATAAGGCAATATCCAGGCAATACTTAGGCAATACTTAGGCAATACTTAGGCAATCACCAGGCAATCCACTATAGGTACATCTTAAACATTTAGCAGAGAGAGTATTTCCGCTTTGGAAATGCCATTCAGGTAGGAAGTGGCTGTTTTAATAAGTTTGTCCGACAGCTCTTTTTTGGTGTTTTGTAGTTTTACAATCTTTTCCTCGATGGTGCCGGGGGTAATGAGGCGAACCGCTACCACATTCTTTTTCTGGCCTATACGGTAGCTGCGGTCGATGGCCTGGTTCTCTACGGCCGGGTTCCACCAGGGATCAACGATATACACATAATCGGCGGCGGTTAAGTTTAAACCCGTTCCACCGGCTTTTAAACTGATCAGGAAGACCCTTATGCTGGCTTCGTTCTGAAAATTATGTACGGCAGTTTCCCGGTTCTTTGTTTTGCCGGTCAGCAATTCAAAGGGAATGTTCCTGGCCTCCAGTTCGTTTTTTATGAGGTTAAGCATACCTACAAACTGTGAAAAGACCAGGATCTTATGCTGACGCGATTTGCTTTCAATCTGTTCCAGCAACATCTCTATTTTGGCTGAACCGTCACCCTGCAGTTTTTCATCTTTCAGCAACTGCGGTGAATTACAGATCTGTCGTAACCGGGTAAGGCCCCGCAGCACATGCATGGAGTTTTTAGAGATTTCCTCATTGGTGATATCGGTAAGGAAATCGCGCAAATCCTTTTCACAGGTATCATAGGCGTTACGTTGTTCTTCACCCATAGGGCAGTAGCAGATCATCTCCGTTTTATCGGGCAGTTCGGTGGCTACTTCGGCTTTGGTCCTTCTTAAAATAAAAGGCGCTATTTTCTTTTGTAACTCTATTGACCGTCGTTTTACTTTAAAGGTGTCTATGGGTGTTGAGTAAATGTGTTTAAAGTGCTGTTTACTGCCTAGTAAACCAGGACAGGCAAATGACAACTGGGCATACACATCAAACGTATTGTTCTCAATGGGTGTACCGGTGATGGCAATTTTATTCCTTGATTTCAGCAGGCGGGCAGCCTGGTACCGCTGCGATTCAATGTTTTTAATGTTCTGCGATTCATCGAGGAAAATGTAATTGAACGTATAATGCTGTAAGAAGGTGATGTCTGAGATCAGTGTGCCATACGAGGTGAGTATTATTTCATACTCATTGAATGCATTGGTGTTCTTCTGCCTGTCTGCATTATACAGCGTTAATATTTTTATAGAAGGGGCAAACTTTTGCACTTCATCCTGCCAGTTGAACAACAGGGAGGTGGGCACTACCAACAGATTGGTATTTTGTTTTACCTTACTTCTTTGTAATAAAATAAAAGCGATGATCTGGATGGATTTACCCAAACCCATATCATCGGCCAGGATGCCGCCAAAGTTAAAATCATCGATAAAGTTCAGCCAGTTTAAACCCTCGTGCTGATAGTGGCGCAGCAATCCATTCAACGCAGCAGGCACGGAGACTTCCTGTATGGTTGCGTTGGTGTTTATTTTGTCGGTATACAAAGCCAGCTCTTCCTTCACCGGCGAATCGAGCATTTGGTCTTCGTACAGTTTTCTTACTTCGCTGAAATTTATTTTAGGGGTGATAAGGTTGTTGTCGATTATTTCCCCTGAGGTAAAATAGTCAGCCAGTTTTTCTATCCATTCTTCTGGCAGAATGCCCAGTGTACCATCTCCCAGTTGTACGTATTTGTTTTTATTTCGAACCGCATGTTGCAGCCGGGTAAGCGAAGCGGTTTGGTTACCGAAACCTACTTTTATATCTGTAGAGAACCAGTTCAGTCCGCTGGTTACTTTAATGTTCACCTTCGCACGGTGGCTGTTTAATTTGTTCCCTTTTATCTGGTTAAAGCCATAAATGGTAATGCCTTCCTTTTCCCATACCTCAAAAGCGGTAAAGAACCATGCCTCCTCCAGAAAGCGGCTTTTATGCAGGTAGAAATGTCGCAGGTCATTATCGAGCTGTTCCAGAAAATCGGGATGCTGTTTAATCAGCAGGGCCAAAAAACCCGTTTCGGCCGGTTCGTTCCGATACATGGTTTGTACTTTGCCCTCCTCATCGGTTATGTATAGTTGTCTTTTTGTACGAACCGGAATTTCTACATTCCCATATTTCATTACCGGGTCTATTATTACATAATTGCCCAGCTCGCTTAAATAAATTACTTTCTCCAGGCCCTCACCGGTACCCGGTTGTATGATCTGTTCCGGAAGGGGAGCGAGGGTATCCGGATACATAATGGGCAGGTAATCGGCTAGTGGAATTAAGATGGTTTCCTGAAATGATTTGAACTTCGATTCATGAATGCGAATAAGGCCATTGGTACGGGCAAAAAAACGTACCACATTTATCAAATGAAAGTTTCCGATGGCGTATAACGTTTCGCCCAGGTGGAAGAAGTAATCGTATTTAATACGCAGGTCGCTCCAGTTGTATTCTTTTCCATCGATGGTTGCCTGCAGGGTTAATTCATAAAAAGGTTCGGCCCATTGCACCCATATGGAAAGATGCTGCGCCAGTGGCCCCATGGTTACCGGTTGAATGGAACCGGCTACTATATTTTCTGAAAACGCTGGATTGTGATAATAGAAAGCTAACTGTAATGGGTTTTTGATGATCGTTTTTAACGCGTCTAGATCACCTGCTGTTTTTGCTGCTGTTGGATTGTTTTGAAAACGGGCTACAGCAGAAAAGAATTTAACCGCTGCCAGGTCAGTTGTTGTCAATGTCAGATCCAGCGGGTTGATACCTGTTAACGGGTTTTTTATTTTACCCGCCTGTGTGGTTTCCGCCTGGTATAATTCAATGCATAATTGTTTATGGAACTTATATTGTTTTAAAACAACAAACAATTGGGCATTGCCCGAATCAGTAATGCTTACCGGTATTGATGGCTCCTCCTTCGGCAATAGCTGTTGAAAGTCGCTCATAGTCGTGAATCGTGAAACGTGAAACTTCAAACGTGAAAAAGGCAGAAGGCAGAGGGCAGAAGGCAGAAAGAAATACACTGCTGCGCGCATCGCCGGCCGAAGCCCTGGCGTAGGCGGGGCAACCCTATCAACTCCGTCAACCCTGTCAACTTCCTACCTCTTACTTCCTACTTCGTTCTTCAACTCAATCAACCTGTTAACATGTCAACGTGTTAACAGGTTAACAGGTCAACCTACCCCTCAAAACCTACGTCATTCAACAAATTTCCTCCATCTGCGGCGGCGGTGGCTAACTGATCGCAACGATTGTTGAATGGGTTATCGGCATGGCCTTTTACCCATACGAACCGAAGCTGGTGTTTTTGCATCAATTTATAAAAGCGGGTCCACAAGTCTTTGTTCTTTTTGCCCCCTTTAAAATCGGTGGCGATCCAGTTCTTTAACCAACCCTCCATAACTGCTTTCACTACATACTGGCTGTCGGAGTAAATGGTAATGTGCAAACCATCCTTGGTGAGGGCTTCCAGGGCTACAATTACGGCCATTAACTCCATACGGTTATTGGTTGTGCGGCGGTAACCCCCAGACAATTCCTTGCGGCTACTGCCCCATTGCAATATAGCCCCATAGCCACCCGGACCCGGATTGCCGCGGGAGGCGCCATCAGTATAAATAACCAGTTCTTTATTCGAAGTTGCCAAAATGAATACAGATTATTATTTGAGGCGGCAAGATACTATACCTGAATGACACCCGTATTAAAAGGTGGGATCTCCGGATTGTGATTGGCTGCCGCCAGGCTTTCTGAAATAATTTCCCGGGTTTGCACCGGATCTATGATAGCATCTACCCAGAGGCGGGCTGCTGCGTAATAAGGCGTGGTTTGTTTCTCGTATTTGCCTTTTATATCGTTCAGTAACTTTTGTTCGTCTTCGGGCGATACTTCGCTGCCCTTGGCTTTCATGGCGCTTACCTGTATCTGTAACAGGGTTTTGGCGGCCTGTTCGCCGCCCATTACGGCAATCTTTGCATTGGGCCATGCATAAATAAATCGTGGATCATAGGCCTTGCCACACATGGCATAATTACCGGCGCCATAAGAATTGCCTACAATAACGGTGATCTTGGGCACTACCGAGTTGGCGACTGCATTCACCATTTTAGCGCCGTCTTTTATAATGCCGGCATGTTCACTGCGGGAGCCCACCATAAAACCGGTCACATCCTGCAGGAACACCAACGGTATTTTCTTTTGGTTACAGTTCATAATAAAGCGGGCTGCTTTATCGGCACTGTCGTTGTAAATAACGCCGCCCATTTGCATTTCGCCTTTGGCGCTTTTTACCATGGTGCGCTGATTGGCCACAATGCCCACGGCCCAACCATCTATCCGGGCATACCCGCACAAAATGGTTTTGCCGTAATCCTGTTTAAATTGTTCGAATACCGAGTCGTCGGTTATTTGCTCAATGATCTGCAGCATATCGTAGGGGCGGGTAGGGTCGGCGGGAATAATGCCATAGATGTCTTCCGCTTTCTTTTTGGGCGCTTTTGGCGTACTGCGATCAAAACCAGCCTTGGTGGTATGACCTAGTTTCGACATGATCTTTTTTACCTGATCGAGACAGGCTTCTTCCGTTTCGAATTTATAATCGGCAATACCGCTGATGGCATTATGAGTTACCGCACCACCCAGCGTTTCTGCATCGATATTCTCACCTATGGCAGCTTTTACCAGGTAAGGGCCAGCCAGGAAAATAGAACCGTTGCCTTCTACCATCAGTGTTTCATCGCTCATGATGGGCAGGTAGGCACCACCGGCTACGCAGGCACCCATTACGGCCGCAATTTGCGTAATACCCATAGCGCTCATGCGGGCATTGTTCCTGAATATCCGGCCAAAATGTTCTTTATCGGGAAAGATCTCATCCTGCATGGGTAAGAACACGCCGGCACTATCGACCAGGTAAATTACCGGCAGGCGGTTTTCCATGGCAATCTCCTGCAGGCGCAGGTTCTTTTTACCGGTGATGGGAAACCAGGCGCCGGCCTTTACAGTTTGGTCATTGGCCAGGATAACACATTGCCGGCCGCTTACATAGCCTACACCGGCAACGGTGCCACCGGCGGGACAGCCGCCCTGTTCTTCATACATTTCCCAGCCGGCAAATGCGCCGATCTCAACAAATGGGGTATTCGGGTCAAGCAGGTAATCGATGCGTTCGCGGGCCGTTAATTTGTTTTTTTCTTTCTGTTTGGCAATCGCTTTTTTACCACCACCCAGGGCCACTTGTGCAAAACGTTGTTTCATTTCGCTGAGGGCCCGTTTTATAACGTCCTCGTTGCGGTTAAACTCAAGATTCATGTAGTAGTTGTGTAGTTAATATGCTTTTATTTTACTATCGCCAGGGCCATTCCATCGTATTCTTTTACACCTACCATTTGAAGAATGGTGGCGGAAACGGCGGCATTGGCGCCCAGCATGGCATTGAAACGTCTGGCGCCTTGTACGGCGGGCTCTGTATTATTTTCATCCAGCACTTTCCCATCGCGAATGACGTTGTCGGCAACAATGAGCGTACCGGGGCGTGATAACCGAAGCGCCCATTGAAAGTATTCGGTGTAAGGTGGTTTGTCGGCATCGATAAAGATCATATCAAAAGGCCCGGCACCTGCTTCTGCCAACTGCGGTAAGATCTCAATCGCTTTACCCGTCCTGATCTCAACCTGGGATGTTAAGCCGGCCCGTTTTATATTGTTTTGTGCAACGGCAGCATGTTTGGGGTCATATTCCACTGTGATCAACTTACCGTCTTTTGGCAAAGCCCGGGCCATCCAAATAGTGCTGTACCCGGCCAGGGTGCCCAGTTCCAGGATGTTTTTTGCATTACACAATTGGGCCAGCAACTGAAGGAACTTGCCCTGGTTGGGCGATACGCTGATGGCAGGCATGCCTGCTTCGGCTAATGAATGGGTGGCGGCAAGCAATGCGTCGTCTTCCTGTCCTAATAGATCGCCGATATAGTGGTCAACGGATTCAAAAATTTGATTATTCATTTTTTACTTCCGGTATTTGTTTTAAAATGTCCACAAAGCCCGACATACTGGTTGTCCGGTTAAAGGTCTTTAGCTTTTCCTGTATGGCCGGGTATTCCGAGAAGAAGGGCAGCAGCCTTTCTTTTGCCTGGTCGTATCGCTTTTCCCGCATTCTTGTATATACGGGAAAGGCGGCGTACTCCGGTTTATCGTCTTTCGTTTTTTCGAAAATAAGATTGGGATAAGCGGCGAAACCACCCTGCAGGGCATCGTACCCATTGTACAACACGTAATAAACATTGATTTTGCCGGCATATATGATCTGAGCGAAAGTGTATTTCAGTTTCGACATCTTATTTAGCAGGGGATAATTTTCGCCGTAGATCTCCAGGTTCGATAACATTTTAAAATGCAGGGTGTCGGTGATAAACCCCTGTAGTTCGGGGATCTGGTACTTCTCCTCGATGTCAGCAGGGCTCAATTTAAACCGGAGTTTTTCAGATGGGTCTGGAAACCATCTGATCAATCCTGTTTTGCGGGCTCCGTCTTTCAGAATAATGGTGCCATCCACAAAATTTTTGATAAATGGATAATCCTGAGCGCTTACTGAACAGGTTACGAACAGGCAAACAACAATAATTAAACTTTTCATAGTACTATTGTTGTGGTGAATTTAAAGAAAATGTGGTAAATAGCTGGTTCGTAGCGTTGTTAATATTTTATAACTTAAGGGGAAGGAAGGGTAATACGGAGGGCTATTGATAGCAAAATAATATTCTATGTGGAGGAAAAAAACTGCCTGGTTAGTTTTATTGGGCCTGGCTATTTTCATTAAAATCTTTTCTTTATTCCCTGATGCAGTAGAGCGATATTATGCATCAGGATTCTATCCTGTTATTTCAAAGGTTCAACGTATTTTATTTGGCTGGCTGCCTTTTAGTGTAGGGGATATTTTTTACGCACTGATCATTATATGGCTGATAAGAACACTGTATAGAACCATCCGGCGCGTAGTAAAAAAACAAACAAATAAGAAATACTGGTTACAGGCCCTGGCACAGCTGGGATTTATAGTGCTGGTGGTATATGTAGCTTTTAATTTATTATGGGGAATGAATTACAACCGCCGCGGGGTGGCCTATCAGTTAGGATTAAAAGTAGAACGTTATTCCAAGGAAGACCTGATTCATGTTATGCAACAGGTAGTGGTGCGGTTGAATGCACTGGATTCCCCTTCCCGCGTGAACCGCGAAGGCTTGCTGCGCAAGAGGAATTTATTCAATGGAGCCACGGCGGCATATGATCAGCTGGCGCGCAAGGAAGGGCAATTCACTTATTCATTCAGTTCGGTAAAACCTTCTTTATACAGCTATCTGGGAAATTATCTGGGATATACCGGGTATTATAACCCGTTCAGCGGGGAGGCGCAGGTAAATACTACAGTGCCTTTGTTTGTTCAGCCTTTTACCACCTGTCATGAAATTGGGCACCAGTTGGGATATGCCAAGGAAAATGAAGCCAATTTTGCGGGGTATTTATCTGCCCGTTCTTCGCAGGATGCCTTGTTCAGGTACTCGGTGTATTTTGACCTGTACAGCTATTCAAGGTATTATTTGTATGCCCAGGATTCGTTAGCTGCCAAACTGCTCGATGCGCAACTGCCACCGGGCATTAAAACCGACTACCGCGAATTGAGGGAGTTTGTAAAGAAATACCGGAACCCCATTGAGGAAGTCATCGACCACCTGTATGGCCAGTATCTGAAGGCCAATAATCAGCCAGGCGGTAAATTAACTTACAATGAAGTGGTAGCCTGGCTGGTGGCTTATTACAAAAAGTTTGGGAAAGAAGCGATCTAGAATTTATTCTTCCACATCATACTTTCAACCGGTTTGTCGGGTTGACCGCTGTATTTGGCGTCTTTCTTCTGATTGTATTTAACGGCAATTTCCCCTTCAACCGGGAAATAGATCAATTGCCCGATGGGCATGCCTTTGTAGATCTTTACGGGTTGTTTTACGGAGATTTCCAGGGTCCAGTTTCCGCAAAAACCCACATCGCCTTTACCGGCAGTGGCATGAATGTCGATCCCCAGGCGGCCGGTAGAGGATTTTCCTTCCAGGAACGGCACGTGGGCATGGGTTTCGGTATATTCTTCCGTTACGCCCAGGTAAAATACATGGGGATACAGCACAAAACCGTCGTCGGGTATTTCGAAATACTCAATTTCGTTGTGTTTTTTGGCATCCAGGATGTGTTCCCGGTAGGTAGCCAGGTATTTACCCAGGTGCACATCGTACGAATTACTCCCCAGGCATTCACGATTATAGGGTTCAATGCGGATGCTGCCTTTCTCAATTTCTTCCAGTATGCGTTTATCCGACAAGATCATGTGATGTGATTAGTTTATATTTGATTGTTATTTAGCCGACTGTTTGCTGCCGCTTGAAAATTGGTGCAATGTAAAATCTAAAACGCTACTGTGGCACTGTTTTATCAACATAATATTAACGAAAATACAAAATTGGGCATCTGGCGTATAGAAGAGCCGGAGGCGTTTTATCTGGAAAAAGTACCGCTGAAGAAGGGAGTTTCCCATCCATATAAGCGGCTGCAGCACCTGGCCGGCCGGTTTTTACTGCCTACTTTGTATGCTGATTTTCCCCTGGAAGAGATCCTGGTAGCCGATACCCGTAAGCCTTTTCTGGAAAGCGAGCAATACCACTTCTCCATTTCCCATGGCGGTAATTTTGCTGCGGCCATCGTCAGCAGTCACAGCCGGGTGGGGGTAGATATCGAGCTGGTTTCTTCCCGTATAGTAGCCATTTCGCATAAATTCCTGCATTATAATGAAAAGGTGTTCCTGAACGCGTGGACACACCTGCCCAAAATTCACCTGGAACTAACCACCGTGTTGTGGAGCGCCAAGGAAGCCATTTATAAATGGTATGGTCATGGGGAGCTCGATTTTAAGCAACACATGCAGTTAAATGGTCCCATTACCTTCAAGGCAGATGAAACCATTGTATGCCCCTTTGTTTTTCAAAAACGGGAGCCCGTTCAACTGACCGTGGAAGCAAGAATATTTGATCAGCTGGCACTGGCCTGGGTTATGACGGAGGGGAATACTGAAGTAGGAGGCAGGAAGTAGGAAGTAAGAAGTAGGAAGTAAGAAGTAGGAAGTAGGAGGGTAAGAAGCTCGTGAAATTTCATACCTCATACCTCGTACCTCATACATCATACCTCATACCTCTGACGTCGGATTCATACTACCACGGAAGCTACTCGTCTACCAATAATGTATCTGTATCATCGATAAGATCTAACTGAATATTATCGTTCCCAGCTATGCCTTCAATGGAACCCTTGATATGGGCTGCATTCAATAACACCTTTTCAAGTTGTTTTTGACGCATCTTCCATAGCTTTTCCATGGCCTCGCGTTCCCGTTGAATGGACTGGTTCATGGCCTGGAACCCTTCCCGGATGGCTTTCCACTGTTCACTGAATTCGTTGCTGGTTAAATAACCATACAACATGTGCATTTTGTCGCCCTTGTTCTCATGCGTTTTGGCAGCCATGAAAATTTTCATAATACCATCCCGCAGTACATGCACCAGGGCCAGCACGTCGGTAAAAGAACAGATCCAGATTCCATCGAGCTGGGTAAAGGTAGAGATCTGTTCAGGCATGGCTTGTGTTACGATCACACCTATATCGGCAGACGTGCTGCGCATATCGGCCTTTAGCTTTTCGATCCAGTTTTTATCAAAATGTTTGGTGCGTTTACTTTCAAAGATGATCTTGCCGCATTCCTGTCCCAGGTTGTTGCGAATGGTGAGGGTACAGTCGGCACCACGGATACCCTTTCCTACCTCACTTACCAGGTCGAAGGGGAAGGTTGATTTCAACATTTCCTCCAGGATCAGTTCCTGTACTTCACCCTGTAATTGCATGGAACCCTGTTCAGCCTTGCGTTTCATTTCTTCGGCCAGCTTTTTCTGGTCGTCCAGTTGCTTTTCCAGTTCCCGCAACCGTAACTGGTATTCGTTTTCCCGGGTGGCCGTTTTTTGTTCTTCCAGCTTGCGCAGTTCTTCAGACAATTTCACCCGTTCTTCCTGCAGTTTTCGTTGAACCGATAATTCCAGTTCGGCTTCTTTATTTTTCAGTACCTGCTCTTTTTGCAGGAATTCAATCTCTTTTTGCCGGGCTTCTACCAGTTTATTTTCCTGGTCTTTATTGGTTTGTTGCAGCAATTGCAATTTGGTTTCGAAGTCCGTGGCAATGGTTTTGCGAAGGTCTACTTCGAGCGACTGTTGCAGTTTTACCGTTTCTTCCTGCAGTTTTTTGGCATATTCTGCATCTTTATGTTGTACCTGTTGGATCAGCTCTTTTTCCCTTTTGGCAAAATCATCCTCCTTCTGTTTTAAGAAGACTTGCATCTTCTCGCGCAGTTCTTTTTTAATATCTTCAGAAACAGCATCTTCAATGGCAAACTTGTGTCCACAACTCGGGCATTTAATATCTGTAGCCATGTACGAATTTTGCGCAATTTAAGAAAAAGGTAAGTTGTACGCGGGGAATGGCAGGCAGGAGATAATAAAATATAGCGACAGGATGCAAATTGTAAATGGCACACAATCATAAATGTTGGGTGGTGATAACAACAATAGTAACAACAAAATGTAAACCGGTACATGTTTACCTTTACCCGCTCTTCATATTTTTTTTCGCCAATCCAGAATTTTACTACTTTCGTATACGCCTGCACATTTGATCCTCGTGCAGCGCCCCAACCAAACGAATACAGAGATTGCCCATTGTTATTATGTCCCATCAAGTTCGATGCAATCAACCTTGTCCTGAATATGTATTTTAAGTCATTACAATACCGTACATATGTTTACTGAATGTTCTGGCTTATAATACCACTGGTATAAACTTCAGATAATGTTTCAAAAAGGTGGCTCTGTTTACTGATCAGGCAGCTCAAACATGAAAGCTCGTTTCCCGATTTTACCAATGGATGTATGCAGCAGTTAAATGTGTATTTGAACGTATGGCAATGTGTTATATCTAACGGTTAATCATATTTGTGCATTAAACCCTTCTCAGTGGCAACCCTTAAACATATTGCTAAGCTCATTGGCAGGCACCGTAATGATTCTTTGAACGAACGCGAACGACGTGAGTTACAGGCGTGGTGCGATCTGTGTGATGAGAACCGGATGTTGTTTGAACGTTTGAGCAATCAGTGCCTGGTTTCTAATATCCTGCTTGAATTATATAGTACAGGTATAAACGAAGAAGGGGCAAAGATCAGGTTGATGTTTCCGCACAAAAAACAGCGACCTTTTTTAAGGGCCCTGCAATTGGTGGCCATTATTATGGGCCTGTTGCTTACCGGCATAGCCGTATATTCACTCCTGCACCGAAACCGTGATAAAAAAATCACTTCTGTTGACAACCCTTCAAAAGATGGATTGGGCGACAGCCTGGCTCCTGATATACACCGGGTTGAACTCAAGCTGGCCAATGGCCGCATCGTGTACCTTGATAGTAACATAAATGGTCATATTGCCTTGCAATACAGATCAGTTATATATAAACGAGGGGATGAAGTGCGGTATGAATGGTCAACCGGGGATGCACAACCTGAGCTGGAATACAATACGATCACTACCCCGCGGGCAAGAAAATTTGCCGTGGAATTACCCGATGGAAGCAAAGCCTGGCTAAATGCTGCTTCAAGCATCACCTTTCCCACTGCGTTTATTGGTAAAAAACGCATCGTACAGATAACAGGAGAAGTATATTTTGAAGTAAGCCACCTGGCTATGGAATTGGGTGCCGGCGTAGAAAGGAAGCCGTTTGTGGTAAATGTAACCTCCCTTCCGGGAACCAAAGGAGCCGGCGCTGCCATTGAAGTAATGGGCACTCACTTTAATGTGAATGCGTATGGCGATGAACCGGTTATAAAAACAACCTTATTGGAAGGAAAGGTAAAAGTGGCCAATCGGTTACAACCCGGGTTGACTAAGCAAACGGCCATATTATCGCCCGGACAACAGGCGCAGGTTAACGGGGATGGCCACCTTGAAGTAGAAATGTATACAGATCTACAGGACGTAATGGCCTGGCGTAAAGATCTTTTAATATTTAATGATCTAGATATAAAATTGATTATGCTACAACTTGCCCGGCAGTATGATTGTGAAATAGTGTTCAAAGAACCTGTTACAGGTCATTATACATTATCCGTTATGAGACAAACAGCGATTGGTCAGATATTGGAGGCGCTTGAGTTTGCAGGCGGAGTACATTTTAAAGTGGAAGGGCGGACTATTATTGTTACTCCGTAGCATACGTGTCTTTTAAAGCCCTTTGAACCGGCAGGGGCTGGTTCTAAACTGGATCTAAATAGTGTGTATTTGTAATACTAGCCAACAGCTAATCACAAGTTTAAAGACATGACAAGAATTTTGTTTATGCTTTGTTTCGTGGGGTGTCTTCAGCAGCATGCGCAAGCGCAGTATACGATCTCAATGGATAATGTTCCACTTAAGAAAGTAATAAAGCAGGTGGAACAGTACGGTAAATTCACTTTTGTGTACAGAATGGATATCGCTCAAAATGCCGACCGGGTTTCTGTACATGTGCAAAATGGTACCATTCATGAGGTGATGGCGCAGGCGCTGAAAGGGCTTGATTTGAAATATGTGATCGTAACCAATATGATCACGCTGGCGGAAGATTCTTCTGCTGCCCGTTATCGAAAACCGGAACAATGGACGGTAGCGGGTGTAGTGACTAACGAATCCGGTGAACCGTTAGAAGGAGTAACGGTACAGGTAGGTGGCACCAAAACCGCCATTGCCTCAAAAGACGATGGACAATTTAATCTCACGCTGAACCCCAATACCCTGTTAACCTTTAGCAGTGTTGGGTATGAACCAGTTCAAAAACTAATAAAAGATCCCACCTTTATTACCATTCGTTTAACACCGCAGATCCAGGGCCTGGATGAAACCCTTGTTATGGGGTATGGTAAAACGTCAAAACGGAATAATACCGGCTCCATTTATAAAGTAAGCAGTGTTGATATTGCCCGCCAGCCGGTATCTGATCCACTGGCCTCCTTACAAGGGCGTGTACCCGGGTTGCTGATCACGCAAAGCAATGGGTTACCCGGTTCTTCTTACAAAGTGCAGTTACGCGGGCAAAGTTCCATTGGTGTAATCCCCGGCCAGTTGCCACCCAATGATCCCTTATATATTATAGATGGCGTGCCTTATCAGCCCAATAATAATCTGCTGCAGTCTGTAGGTTCTGGTTCAGCGTTGGGTGATGCAGGGCGAAGCCCGCTTTCTTTTATTAATATCAGCGATATAGATCATATTGAGGTGCTGAAAGATGCCGACGCCACAGCCATTTATGGTAGCCGGGGCTCCAATGGTGTTATCCTGATCACTACAAAAAAGGGCGCAACAGGCAAACCTGTTTTTACTTTTAATATTAATCATGGCTTCAGTAGGATCACCCGATATCCTAAGATGATGAATACTTCCCAGTACATTCAAATGCGAAAAGAAGCGTTGGAGAATGATGGGTTGGCGATAGACAGTATCAATGCACCTGACCTGGTAGTATGGGATACTACGCGGTATACCGATTTTAAGAAAATGCTGATCGGGGGTGAAGCGGTTACCAGTAATGCGCAGCTTTCTGTAAGCGGTGGTTCAAAACGATTACAATATTTTATTGGTACTGCGTTCCATCGGGAAACAACGGTATTTCCCGGTGATCTGAGGAATGACAGGTTATCAGGCAATGTGAACCTTCATTATCAAAACAGGGACTCGAATTTGAATATTGTTTTGTCTGTTATTGCAATGAACGACAAAAATAAGTCAATAATAAGCGATCTAACTAGCTGGGTAAACCTGGCGCCTAATACCCCGGTTTTGTATGACACTGCTGGTAAGTTGAACTGGGCACAAGGTGATCTAGATTTTGTAAACCCCATGTCTTTTTTATTAAAAACGTATGAATCGAAGACGAATAATTTATTGGGAAATCTGGATATAAACTACCGGCTTTTAAAGAACCTGGTTTTTAAAACAAGTATTGGTTATAACCGGCTGCAGTTAGATGAGATCAGTATACAACCCGGCAGTAGTCAAAGCCCGATTGCTACACCAGGCGCCAAGGGTGTTTCTAATATTGGAAAAATAATTTACAACAGCTGGATCGCAGAACCGCAACTGGAGTATAACCGGTATATGGGTATAGGAAAAATCTCAGCCCTGGTAGGTACCACCATGCAGGTACAAACGCATTCTATCAAAAAGATCGATGGCTTTAATTTTCCGGACGATACACAATTGCGGAATATAAACGCAGCTGATTCCATAATTCCTACTGATAGTAAAACTGAGTATCGGTATGGCGGGATATTTGCGCGGTTGAACAGCATTCTTTGTGATCGGTATTTAATAAACTTGACAGGTCGTACAGATGGCAGCAGCCGGTTTGGCCCAGGTAAACAGGTGGGCAATTTCTGGTCCGCCGGTCTGGGTTGGATCTTTTCCAATGAACCCTTTTTGAAGACGGGTATTCCATTTCTAAGCTTTGGTAAATTGCGTTCAAGTTATGGGGTTACCGGCAATGACCAGATCGGTGATTATAAATACCTGGATAAATGGCAGGATTTGCCGGGATCTTATTTGGGTAACAGAGGGATTAATCCGTTGCAGTTGGCTGATAGCAATTACAGCTGGGAAGTAAGCCATAAATTGGAGACAGCCCTCGAGTTGGGTTTGTTTAAGGACCAGTTGATGATCTCTTTGGCTTATTTCCGAAACCGTACCAGCAATCAACTGATCGCCTATAAATTACCAGGGATTACCGGGTTTAACAGTTATGCTGCCAAGAATTCCCCGGCGGTGGTACAAAATACCGGTTGGGAAATACAAGTACAGGCTAAGAAACAGTTTAATAAACAATGGCAGTGGTCTGGTAATGTGCTGTTGACAATTCCACGCAATAAATTAATTGCCTTTCCTAACCTGAAAGCTTCATCTTATTCGAACCTGATCATTGGGCAGTCACTTTCGGTGGTAAGAGGTTTTTCTTACGCTGGGGTTAACAAATCGACTGGTTTATTTGAGTTTAATGATTTGGATGGTAGCGGAGACATTAGTTCCCCGGAAGATTATCGGATTCTTGGCAATTTTGATCCTGTTTGGTATGGCTCTATACAAAACAATTTGCAATTTAAGGGCTGGCAACTGGATGTTTTTTTAGAGTTCCGGAAACAGCGGGCCTACGGCTACTTATATTCCATATATAATAATGGTTATCTTTTAAAACCCGGAACCATGTCAGTAAATCAACCCACCCTGGTGTTAGACCGCTGGCAGTTACATCCTGATCAGGCAACGGTGCAAAAACTGACCACAGGAGGGAATGATGAGATCAATAACGCGAGCAATAATTTTATAGTCTCTGATGGAACCATCGATAATGCCTTCTTTTGCCGGGTACGGAATATCGAATTATCGTGGCGGTTGCCAACCCAATGGTTAAGATGTGTTTCCTTAAAAAATTGCCGGGTCTACCTGCAGACCCAGAATCTGTTTACCATCACCCCGTATAAAGGAACAGACCCCGAAACCCGGAACATGCTTACGCTACCTCCATTGCGAACCATTACAGGAGGCATAGAAATAGGTTTTTAAAATATTGTGTATGAAACGGATCTGGTTAAATATTTGTAAATGCTGTTGTATCGTCAGTTTGTTGTGTCTGCTTACAGCCGGATGCAAAAAGTTCGTTCATGTGGATGAACCGGATGCCTCGTTGACTACTGGGGCTGTTTTTTCGAACGATTCCCTGGCTCAGGCTGCTGTAACCGGGTTGTATCTAATTATTATGAAATCTCCCAAGGTCTTCTTAAACGGTGGGATGAGTTTGTTTCCAGCCTTATCTGCAGATGAGCTTGTGCGGACTTCTACACTTATTTTGGAAGATCAGTTTACTAATAATTCAATTCTTCCAGGCAATGGATTAGTCAACGTAAATCTCTGGAAAGCAGCCTATACTTATATCTACCAATGTAATATCTGTATGGAAGGATTGAAACGATCTACTGGCGTTAGTGAAACATTGAAAAGCCGATTATTGGGCGAGGTGCAATTTGTACGGGCATTATGTTATCATTATCTGGTAAATGTATATGGGGATGTGCCCCTGGCATTAGGGACCAATGCTGATGTAAATGCCATGTTGCCCCGGACACCTATGAACCAGGTGTTAGACCAGATAGTGGTTGATCTTACTGCTGCAATCGAAATGTTGATGACTGATAAGCCAAACACCACGCCTACCAGATATGCCGCCCAGGCGTTGCTGGCCAGGGTATATTTATATAAGGGAAACTGGAGTAAGGCCGCCGAGTTGGCGTCGGCAGTAATTAGTTCGGGTCAATTTGCATTGGTAATTGACCTGGACCAGGTTTTTAAATATACCAGCCATGAAATTATTTTTCAATGGGTACCTGTGCAGGACAAAATGAACTCTCCAGAGGGATTCATGTTTGTGCCACCTGGAGGGAGACCCAGCTATACGTTGACGAAAGAGTTGCTCGGTGCCTTTGAAGTGGGTGATCTGCGCAAAACAAAATGGGTAAATTCGGTAACAATAGGAACCACTACTTATAATTATCCCAATAAATTTAAAGTATTTTCTTCCCCACCTCCTTCTACAGAATATAATGTGGTATTGCGGCTGGCAGAGTTATACCTAATTCGTGCCGAAGCATTGGTGAAACTGGACCGCGTACCCGAAGCTGTAGCGGATTTAAATGCCATCCGTAGCCGTGCCGGCTTACCAGAGTTTTCCACCAGCCTCAGCGTGGATACATGTTTACAGAAAATTGCACAGGAGCGGCGGATTGAATTATTTGCTGAATGGGGCCATCGCTGGTTCGATCTGAAACGAACCAACCGGGCAAATACTGTACTAAGTGGAAAAAGTAATTGGCAAAGTGAAGATCAGTTGTATCCTATCCCACAATCCGAACTAGAATATGCCCCTAACCTGAAACAAAACCCCGGTTATGAATAAGTGTATCGACTGCGACTAAAATAAAAGCGTATCATGTCCTGCGAGCAACCGCTTTCTGTTGCGTCTGAAACATGATACGCCTGCTCAGTCTAAGGATTAAGGGTGAGAATAAAGTAATTTGTCAGGAGTTCCATTGAGGGGATGAGGCACGCCCCATGAGTCTACAGATACGTTACCGGGCGTCCATCCTTTTTCCTGTAAGGTCTTCGGGTTTGATGTGCCTTCATCATAGCCGGTAAATGCAATTTCACTGGCAAGGGTTGCTTGCCGGCCAAGCCAGTTGGTAGAGGCATCAAACCAATAATAATTTGTCTGTCTGATTGTCGGTTTGGATCTAAGATCGGGTGTTACCACAGAGAAGGCAGTGAGCATGATTACGAATGCCAACAGCAGCAAGGCTGGTTTCGTTTGTTTCATAATGTTGGCTGCTTTTATTATTCAAAAAGCAGTAAAAACATTGAGTGTATAGAATGATGATTGTACCCGATCACAGTGAGGCATAAGTGTTCCGTTCCGGTTGTTGCACCAGAAAAGACAAAAGAGGAACAGTAACGCAATTGGCGAATTTTTATCTAGGCACGGACAGGCTTAAACGATAAGACAGGTAAATAGGTAAATAGTAAACTTTCTTGAAAGGTTATTGAGATGTAACCGGAGGTAAGTAGGAAATAAGGATAGAAGTAAGGAAATGTAGATTATAGAGGTATAAACATGATCTCACTTTCAGCTCCTGCGCTAAGGTAGGAGAAAGATAATATATTTTATAAAAAATTTTCGTTATTGGTTATTGGATGAACCGGTGTGAAGTATGACTTGGTAAAAATATTAATGTTTATTATTAGCGTATTCACCCCCATGCACTTACTAATTAGAATCTTCTTAAAAGTCACCTCTGCTGGTACCATACAGCGTTAAATAGAACACCTCCCGCTTCCATTTCTTAATAGTAATCCACCATTATTTTTCTCCACCAGCATTAATTTGACTAATACATAAATAGTTAGAGTTGCAACTATTACAATAAAAATATTTTGCTTGTATTTAGTACAATGTGCCTCTCTTGGTGTTTTTATTTATAGAGGCCATATTGGAAAACCTTTAGGGGGAATTTGATCCCTGTCAGGATTTCTCCTGGGCCTTTTTAGGAAAACTGTATCAACCTCCATATATCCGCTTATGCCATTGGTACCATTAATAGAAAGAACATATAACGTTTGCGACATTTCAAAAACTACATGATCATGAGGAATACAGACAATTTAGCGACTGAGAAAAGTAAGCGCCTTAAACAGCAACAGGTTCCTGAATTCGAAAAAGTGTTCCATTTGTTTCATCCGGCGCTGGTTTTTTTTGCCCGCCGCCTGGTTAACGATGCTGCTATTGCCCAGGATATTGTAACTGATGTATTTGTAAAGCTTTGGCAAAAAAAAGGTGATTTCCCTACGATCTATTCAGCAAAAGCCTTTTTGTACATCAGCACCCGTAATGCCTGCCTTAACCATAACCATAAGGTGCATTACCAATCGCGGATCAGGGAAAACATCCGCCAGCAATTGAATGAGATTGAAGTGCACGAAATGAATGAGGCTATCCATGCCGAAGTAGTACGCCAGGTTCACCATATCGTGGGCGGACTGCCGGAAAAATGCAAAGAGGTAATGGTGCTGAGTTATGGCAAAGGCCTTGATTGCCATGAAATTGCCCGGCGCATGCAGCTCTCCGTACATACCGTGCGTAATCAAAAAAACAGGGGCGTGCATTTAATCAGGAACAGATTCTCCTTTCGCGAAGAATTAGTGCCAATTTTGTAATAAGGCAAACTAAAAAAGCCGAATACCCATCGCGCAACTACTTGTTTGCGATGGGTATTCGGCTTTTAAATCCCCTCCTCGGAATCCTCGGAGGGGTAAGGGTGGGTTTATAGTGTTATTATTTACTGTGTTTCATTCCGGTTAATCGAATCAATACCCACCCCTATCATCAGTCTTTATGTGCTGCACACTGCGGCCCCTCCGGTGGAGGGGATTTAGCTCTCCTTTCGCTTAATTAATTAAACGACATTGATTCGGCTTTATGTATTTTACTATTTGGCATTTCTTCTGCCTTCCAGGATCCGGTAAAACGACCGGCTGCGGATTTCATCGACGGTGAGTCCGGTAGCGGTTGCCTCCTCTTCCGTAATGGCTCCGCAATTCATGGCTTTTAAAAAGAAATTCAACAAACCCTGACCGGTGGCTGCATCATCAAAAATGTCTTTGGTTAGGGTTGAAATGGCAGCCCGCTCAACAAATGTCTTTAACCGGAAAACGGCTTCTTCATAACTGTTCAAAAAGAAATTATAAGTGGCTGCATATCGCATCGGCAATTGGGCGGGATTCAGGTCCCAACCCTGGTAAAAGCCATTGATGAGTGAATGCATGGTATGATGAAACCCGGTTCGCCAGGCCTGGTGTACCGATTCCCGGTTCTCTGCCAGTTGTTCAAAACTAAGGGCGTCGCCCCGGTGCGGACCAATAGGCATTATATTGGTAGCGCCATCCGATAAAAAGATGCCCGTACCAGCCAGGGCCACTTTTGTCATATGATGGGCGAAATCGCAAACCGGATGTGCCATGGTTTGGTATTTAGCCGTTATTCCACAGGAAGCCGTATAATCATAGGTCCCGAAATGTGCTGCTATACACCGCCCTTCACTGGCTTTTATGATCCGTAATAGGGGATTGCGTCCTTCCTCATCCATGATGATTTGGGTGGCTTCCACCATGGTTTCCATTTTCAGGGTACCTGGTTTTAATTGATGCGTTTTTTCAAACAACTCAAACAAACGTACGAGGGTAATCACCTGCTCGGGGATGGTTACTTTGGGCAGCATAACCACAAAATTGGCTGGTAAAACCCCATGTGTTTTTTCAAGCAGGGTAGAAAGAAAGAGATCTAACGTACGTACCCCTCGTTGCTTCAGGTCTTCTGTAAATGGTTTTATGCGAATGCCAATAAAAGGGGAAATGGTTTTATGTTGCATCCCGGTGGCCAATTCCTGCGCCGCCTGCACGGCAGTGGCATCTTCTTCGGCATCGGGCCGGTTGCCAAAGCCATCTTCAAAGTCTATTCTGAAATCCTCCACTGCTTCCGTTTGCAGCTTTTGAATGATCTTATTATACACGGTATAGGAAAGCCAGGCTGGTTCCTGCTTCAGATCGGCTGCAGGCATTTTATTCAGCTTGTTGATAAGGCTTTCAATCTCGCTCTGATGCCGGGGCATCTGTTCACAGCCTGCCAGTTGCAATACATTCGCCAGTACTACAAAATTGGGTGCATAGGTTTGCAGGTTCTTTAAGGCTATTTCACCCATTTTAGTACAGGTGTCTGCTTTAAACAAATTGGCGCCGCCATAAACGGTATGCACTGGCTGGCGGTCGGGTTTATCACCCGGATAAGTTTGCTGGAATTGGAGATTGGCCGTTTGCAATTGATCCAACAGCGCCTGTTTCTCTTTTTCCGGTATGGACAATTTCATGTGATTGTTTATTAGGTAGATTTAAGATCCACGATAGGTGGAATAACCAAACGGATTCAACAACAACGGCACATGGTAGTGTGATCCATCGGTAATGGAAAAGATCACTTCCACAAACGGGTAGAATGAAGCAATCATAAACTGTTTGTAATAATCCCCCGTTTCAAATTTGAGTTTGTATTGACCTTCAGGTAATACCTCTTCTTTGGGCAGCCAGTCGTTGATGCGGCCATCCTGGTTGGTAATGCCGCGCACAATTTCCTTCCAGTCATTGTTGTGCTGCTGGTATAAAACGATCAGTACACCGCCTGCAGGTTGGCCGTGGGTAGTATCCAGTATGTGAGTGGTTAACTGGCTCATGGTGCAATCAAGATTTATTCGGTGATGCCAAATAGTTTCTCCAGCCTCAATTGGGTGATCCTGAGTTGTTCTTCCATGGCAATCTGGATCTCTACTTCGGGGTTGTTGTACAATCGTTGTTGTAATAGTTGCAGCATCTCATCGGCAGATTTGCCGGTAGCGCAAACGATAAAAATATAACCAAACCGTTGTTCGTAGGCCTGGTTCCCTGCTGCCAGTTGTTGCAGGGTTTGTTGTGAGGCTTCTTTTACCGCTGCCTGTTCTCCTTCAGTCCATTGGGCAGTGGCTGCAAACTTTTCTTTTAGCGTTTCTATGTCGCCGATCTTTGGATGATGGGAAAAGGCTTCCCGCCAATCGGGTTCGTGGCACAGGTACCATTGTTCTTCGGCAATTTCGAGCAGATCTACCAGGTCTTCGGCAGGGAGTGCAGACAGCATATTGTGTACCCAGGTAGTACTTCCACAACAGGCATGCAGCAGTGCTTTCTTTTCTGTTAAATCGAGGTGATCAAATTCGGCGATGGTCATAGACAATGATTTTGGTTGTTATATAACCGTTGGAAACCTGTTCACGTTCTTGTAATAGATGTATACGGCCGGTTCTTTGCCCATAGCTGTGAACCATTGCTGGCAGTAGGGCGCCATCCAAATGGAATCTCCTTTTTTAATCGGGTACCATTGATGATCGAGCATATATACACCCTGCCCCTGTAAATACAGCAAACCATGTTCCATGATATGGGTTTCTACAAATGGCAAATGTCCCCCGGGATCGTACGTAAATATATTTACGGCCATGTCGAACGACAGGTTGTCGGGCAACAGTACCTGTAATCGCAGTGCCGGATCGTTGAGATAAGCGGGCCCAGGTATGTTGGCAGCATCGCCAAAGAGGGTCACTGGTACCGACGCCTCCTGCAAAGGTTCGTACACTTTATGAAAAGTGAGGAGCCTGGTGCCGGGCCTGGCTTCATCAAAGACATATTCCTTTTGAATGGGCACATACACAAACTGTCCATTGGACAATACTTTCGTTTCCCCGTTTACCGTAGCCCGACAACTGCCTTCTATTACATAAAAGAATATTTGCGATTGGTTGGTTGTTCCGGTGAGTGTGCCTTCCTTTTGTAAAGTGATCAACGTTTGGCATAACTGAGCGCCCATTTGTTCATTGATGATCACATTGACGGTGCAGTTCGTCCAGCCGGGTACCTGGCTGTTTACATAGCCATCAGGACAAATAACGGCATGGTTCTGTTTTACGACCGATCTTGTAAGCGCTGAAATTTCCATATTAACCGCGGTTATGTTTTTGAATGAGCGAATGTATAAATGCAGCCGACACCTGTACTGCGGCGGCCAGGTCTTTTAGTTCAACGTTTTCGAGTGGGTTATGGCTGATCCCTTTATAACAACGAACGAACAGCATGGCGACCGGCGCCACGGGTGCTACGGCCACTGCATCATGACCGGCACCACTTATCAGTTTGATCACTTCATACCCCGATTGCTGAACCGACTGCGCCAGTAAATAGTTCAGGGCCGTATTGCAGGTAACAGGCGGGCTTTCCTGAATTGGCTGCCACAGGAATTCAACATGGCGTTGCTGGCAAATAGCGGAGCCCAGTTGTTCCAGGTAAGTGTAGCAAGAGTTCAATACCTGTTGATTGGCGCTGCGCAGATCGAGGGTGCATAACACTTCGCCGGGGATTACATTACTGGCGGCATGTGTTACTTGCAGGGTACCGACCGTTGCTACTACGGGTTGCAGATGGCTGGCAGCAAAACGTTCTGCTTCCAGAATAAATTCTGCAGCGGCGCACAAGGCGTCTTTGCGCATATCCATGGGAACAGTGCCTGCATGTCCGGCTTCACCTTTGAAAGTGATGGCAACTCTTTTTTGCCCGGAAATAGCGGTAACAATGCCAACGGGTATATCCTTTTCGAATAGTACCGGTCCCTGTTCTATATGAATTTCAAAATAGCCCAGCCAGTCTTTGGCTGCAATGGCATCCTGTGGTAGTACTGCCGGGTTACCACCCATACTTTGTATCACCTGTTGCAGGCTGGTTCCCACAGCATCCTGTTTTAGAAGCAGGTTATTATCAAAATTACCCGCTACTACTTTACTACCCAGGTAAGTGGTGTGAAAGCGACAGCCTTCTTCATCGCAAAAGGCGATCAGTTCAAGATGAAAGGGCAGGGATGTGCCTTGCTGAATCAATTGCTCCAGTAAACTTATTCCAATAAGTACTCCCAGGGGGCCATCGAATTTGCCGGCATTGATCACGGTATCGATATGCGAAGCAATGACCAGCGTTTTGGCTTCCGGTGACCGTGCAGGCAGGCGGCCCCTTACGTTGCCAATATTATCGATGTGGGTTTGTAAGCCTGCGGCTTGCATCCAATGGGCAACCAGGGTCCTTCCTTTAATAAAGGCTTCGGTGCCATAAGTGCGGGTAACAACGCCTGGTTCTTCACTGATGGAGGCCAGTTCATTGATCCGTTGCAGAATAGTGTTTGCCAGTTGTAGGTTATCGGGCGTCAAGGTGTGATGATTTTTCCTTTGTTCAGAACAGGAAAGCGTCCCCGTTCAAAAATTAATTGTCCGGCCAGCCAGGTTTGTTCTACTACCCCATACAGCTCCTGGTTCATGTATGGTGTTATTTTATGTTTGTGGTGTAGCGCTTCCGCTGTAACCCGGAATTGTTTATTGGGATCCCATACTACAAAGTCTGCATCGAACCCTTTGGCGATCCTGCCTTTGCTTTTTTGCAGACCCGGTAATAGGGCTGGTTTTTCACAAAGCCATTGGGCCATGCGGGTTACCGGTATATTCCGCTTGCGGGCTGCGGTCCAAAGTACAGGCAATGCCAACTGCAGCGAGGCAATACCGCCCCACGCTTTCATTAAGTTGCCTGAACTGATCTCTTTCATAGCAGGCGGTGCCGGGGAATGATCTGTTGCCACGAAATCTATGGTGTCTTCCTGTAAAGCCTGCCACAGCTGTTCGTTGTTCTCTTTTTCCCTGATGGGCGGCGCGCATTTGAAAGCAGTTTGTGCATCCGGTATTTCTTCTGCATTAAAATACAAGTAATGCTGGGCTGTTTCAACTGTAACTGGCAGTCCTTTTTGCCGGGCCTGTTTTATTTGTTCAATGGAACCGGCCGATGACAGGTGTACAATATGTACCCGGCACTGATACTGTTCACAAAGCCTTATCATTAATGCAATAGCATCATCTTCCCATTGCCGGGGGCGTGATAACAGATAGCTTTTATAGGATTGTGGATTGTTTACCGGTGGCGGTTGTACGTTGGTGGTTAGTTCAGCATGCACCAACAGTGGCAAATGATGCCTGGCAATAATGGGTATTGACTGATGCAGATCGGACCCGGTAACATTTGGGAATTCATCGATACCGGAATGGGTTAGAAACGCTTTAAACCCTAACACCCCTTTGCTGATCAGCTTTTCTAATTCCGGTGTATTGGCGGGAACAACACCACCCCAGAAACCACAGTTCACGTGTAACTGTCCTTCAGCAGCTGCGGCCTTCTTATCAAAGGCGTCGGCTGTAATGGTAACGGGGTCTGCATTAAGCGGCATCTCCACCAGCGTGGTAATGCCGCCCGCTGCGGCCGAACGGGTAGCGGTTTCAAACCCTTCCCAATCGGTTCGGCCCGGTTCATTGATGTGTACATGCGGGTCAATGATCCCTGGCATTAACACCAGTTCGCCTATATCGATCTCCGTGCTGATAGCTGCCGCCGGCAGGTTAGGCAGTATATCCACGATAATGCCCTTGTGGACCAAAACCACCCCTTCCCGCATACCTTCGGGTGTACAAATGTTTCTACCACTGATGGCAAGGTCGAACATGGCGGAATATTTAAAAGTCGGCTACTAAAAATAGACAATTAATTGTTTAAATTGAGGAACCATTCCATCAAATTACGCTGCTATGTCAATTAAACTGGGTAAGAATACCTATGGCAAGAATGCTGTAAACCTCTCAAAGATCATTCGCCATCCAGATTACCATGAATTCAGGCAGATCTCAGTGAATGTAATACTGGAAGGTGATTTTGAAACTGCCCATCTCCTTGGCGACAATTCAAAACTGCTGCCTACTGATACACAAAAGAATACAGTGTATGCGTTGGCGAAGGAACACTTTGTTTCTTCCATTGAGGCTTTTGGGTTATACCTGGCCAATTATTTTGCCAGTAATAATCCCCAGATTTCCCAGGTTCGAATTGAGTTGACGGAACACAGCTGGATGCGGATGCGTTTTAATGGAACCGTGCATCCCCATGCCTATAGCAGCGGTGGCAATGAGAAACATACGGCTACCGTTGTGCAAAACAAAAATGGGGTAGAAGTAACAACGGGGATCACAGATCTGTTGATCTTAAAAACAACCGACTCGGGTTTTGAGCATTACATAAAGGACCAATACACTACCCTCAAAGAAACCGGCGACCGGATTTTCGCTACGGAATGCGAAGCAAGCTGGGTGTACAATTCTTCCAAAATCCTTTTTGTAGAATTGTTTAATGGCATACGGACCACTTTGCTGCAAACATTTGCTGATCACCAAAGCCTTTCGGTGCAGCATACTTTATATGCCATGGGGGAGGCCGTGTTAAACAAGTTCGCATCTGTTAATGAGATCAGTTTGAAGATGCCCAATAAACACCATATCCTGTTCAACCTGGAACAGTTTGGAATGGACAATAAGAACGAGGTATTTATTGCTACGGATGAACCTTATGGGTATATAACTGGGACGGTAGTACGGGAGTGAACCACCCTGAGCAAAACTTTGCACTTTATTAGTGCAGCATAAAAAATAGCAATATTAAACGACCAACTACCGGCTAGCAGCATCGGGCTGCCATACTTTTGCGGGCATGAAGTATGAGGTATATTCAGGGATTATAATTAGATCTGACTATAGTACATTTGAATTTATGAGTGTAGGCCTTAATGGAAAAATACCCAAAAGGATTCAGTTTACAGAAACCCCGTGGCCTAGTATTTATAATTTAGCTTTTGGGAACAATAAAGAAAATGGTGATCTCGATGATTTGTCAATTAGTAATAATGGCGATAGAAATAAGATCTTAGCTACTATACTAAAAGCTGTTGAAGATTATACAGATAGATTTCCTGAAAGATTTGTGTTTTTTAGTGGAAGTACAGAGCATAGAACTAGGTTATATCGAATGGCAATAGGACTGCATTTTGAAGAATTATCTTCAAAGTTTGAGATTTATGTAGATGTTAATGGGGAGTGGGATTTTATACCTTTTCAAAAAGGGCTGAATATCAAGGCGTTTTTAATTAAAAGAAAATTCACTAAATTTGGTTTATGAAAAATAAAATCATTAAGGTATACAGTGAACTGTTTAAAAGAGAGTTTACATATATAGTTGACGATACAATAGAGCCCTCGCCAACAACGGGTGATGGCCTAGTTGCCCGTAAATTGAGAGAAGCAAACGATCACTTATCAAAAATTAAGAATCTCGACGAAATTCTCAAGCGACATGCTAACGATTTTTCTCCCGAATAATCTCTGCTGCTAAATCATTTGTAATTAAAACGAAAGTATTTGATTGTAATATGAAAGAGAAAATGAAAACGCCAAAAGTAATATATACTAACGGGCTTAGTTTAACGCTTAACCCAAATATGAAGGAGTTGCCCCTTTCAGGATCACTGGCGCGCAAACTGGCAGAGGTAAATGAAGGATTTGCAAAAAGTGGGTATAAGAGCATTGAAGAAATGCTTAAACACGCTAGAGATTCTTCTCCCGAATAATTTCCGCTGCAATACTAATGGCAATCTCTTCCGGGGTTTGACTATGAATAGCAATACCAATAGGGGCATGCATCTGTTGCAATAAAGAATCGGGCACACCTTCCGCCTGGTAGTCAGTAAACATCTTTTCTATCTTACTCTTACTACCTAATAACCCAAGATACCTGAACTGCTTTTTCCACAAGGTTCTAACCACTATGTCATCGGTCCGATAACCAACCGTCATCACTACAATATATTGATGATCTCCGGCCTCAATGAGTTCATCGAGTTCTTTATAATTTGCGATTATCCTCTTTTCGTGCACATACTCATTCTCTAAAAATGTTTTCAGGCTGGAACGGTCATCGTACAGGTGAATGTAAAATTCCATGTTTTGCATGAGGCGGCAAAGCGCCAGGGCACAATGTCCTGCCCCGATTACGTGTAAGTGATTTTTATAACCGGTCTTCTCGCGGTACAGCCAGTCTGTTTCGGATGTGATGGAAAAATAAAAATCAGTATCGGGGGCCTCTGGTGTGAATTGCAAACCGGCTGGTGAAAATTGCAGGGTGCCGTTTTTATTTTGTTCCAGGCTGGTGATGATCTGTTGAATGGTGTCGGTAGTAGCAGCGGGGACCTGGTATAACCAAATGGTTTGTTCTCCGGAACAGATCATGCCGCTTTGATGGGCAGGTGCAGATTTATTATGGACCTGTTTTCTAAGATCGGGTGGGATGTTCTGTGTAGTGTTTAGTTTATCCTTCGCCATTTCAATAAACTTATGTTCCATAATGCCACCGCCAATAGAACCTTCGGTTTCCCCGGCTGCATTTACCGCCATAAAGAAACCCGGGCGGCCCGGACTGCTCCCTTCACTTTGCAGCACATACAACAACATAACTGGTACCTGTTGCTGCAGGCTTTTATTTATCAACTGCCAGATGTTTACTTGTTTCTTCATGCGGCTGAATAATTCCTTCTTGTTGGGTTGCGTATAAAGCCATCAATACTTTCTCGGGCGTCATGGGGGCATCAAAGGGGAAATACCCTTTGTTATTAAAGGCGCGTACTGCATTGCGTAAGGCGAAATAAGCGCCAATGCCGTACATCAGCGGAGGTTCGCCCACTGCCTTCGACCGGAAGATGGCCAGGTTATCATGCGGCGTTTGTAAGAAATCGATGGCTATTTCTTTCGGTACCGAATAAATATCCGGCACTTTATAAGTAGACAAAGCATTGGACCGCAGCCGTCCTTCTTTGTCATAAACCACTTCCTCCATGGTCATCCAGCCGATGCCCTGAACAATACCGCCTTCTATTTGGCCAAGGTCAACCGCCGTGTTCATGCTGGAACCAAAATCGTGCACCACTTTAACTGTATCAACTGTATACGTTCCACGGATACAATCTACCGTTACACCAAGAATAGCTGTGCCATAAACATGATAGGCAAACGGATGGCCTTTTTCTTTGGTGGCATCAAAATGAATTTCAGGCGTGGCATAATGGGCATGTTCAGACAGGCCTATTCTTTTTATATGTCCGGCCATTACAAGTGACTTCCAGTCACGGTCGGTTTTTTGGCCGTTCACCCAAACAAATTCATCCTGTAAGGTGATGGCATCTTCGGCTACACTCAATTCTTCGGCCACCATTTTTTTCAATCTGTTGGCGATAGCGGTACAAGCCAGTAAGGTGGCTTTGCCATTCAGGTCAGCAGTGGCACTGGCGGCAGAGGGAGACGTATTGGCGATCTTAAATGTATTGGTTGTATGAATTTTGATTTTGTCGGGCTGAATGGAGAACACCTTAGCAGCCACCTGCAGTATTTTGGTGTTTACGCCCTGGCCCATTTCAACAGCGCCGGTGGTAATACCAACGCTGCCGTCTGTATATACATGCACCAGTGACCGGGCCTGGTTCATCAATGTTTTGGTAAATGAAATGCCAAAACAAACCGGCATGCAGGCCAATCCCTTTTTATACCATTTATTGGCAGCATTAAATACAGTTGTTTCCTTGCGCAAATCGGTGAGATGATACAATTCAGTGGCTTTGTGCCAGCATTCGGGTGCTTCACTTTGCGCTTTTTGTCCGTAAGGAAATTCATCACCGGTTTGCAACAGGTTTCTTTCCTGAATAACAGACGCTTCTATGCCTAATGTTTCTGCGGCTTTGGCAATGGCCGATTCTATCATGAACATGCCCTGTGGTCCGCCAAAACCCCGGAACGCGGTATTAGGTGGTAAATGGGTGCGACAACTATAGGCAGTTGCTTTTACATTAGGAATAAAATACGAGTTGGTACAATGGAACAAGGTGCGTTCCATTACGGCCGGCGACAGGTCAGCGGCGGCTCCGGCATTCTGGTAAAACGTAACTTCATAGGCAACGATCTTCAGTTCTTCATTCAGTCCGATCCTGAAATCGGCGGAATAAGGATGGCGCTTTCCGGTCATCGCCATGTCTTCCATGCGATGCAATGAATACTTAACGGGTCGTTTCAGGAGATGAGCTGCCAGTGCACATAAGGCTGCCCAGGTATTCGCCTGATCTTCCTTGCCGCCAAAACCGCCACCCAGGCGGTTTACTTCTACTTCTACCTGGTGCATGGGCAAGCCGGTTACCCGGCTAACAGCGCGTTGAACTGCGGTGGGCCCTTGTGTAGAAGAATATATTTTGATAGCCTGGTACTCTTGTGGAACCGCATAGGCGCCTTGTGTTTCAATGTACAGATGCTCCTGCCCGTTGGTATCGGCCCGGCCTTCAAAAATATGTTTGCATTGTGACCAGGCTTCATTGGTGTTGCCCAGTTGAAAGGTTCGTGGTGGAATGATGAGTTCACCCAATGCCTGTGCTTCCCGTGGATCGGTGATCACCCGCAATGGCTCAATAGTTGCTTTTATTTTTTTTACCGCTGCCCGGGCGGCATCAATTGATTCAGCTACCACAAAGGCAACGGGCATACCACAAAAATGCACCTCCTGATCGGACAGTAACGGTTCATCAGGAACGATACCGCCAATCTGGTTTTCACCGGTTATGTCTTTATACGTGAAGATGCGTACTACACCGGGCATCGCCGCTGCTTCGCTTAGATCCAGGTTGACGATGGTGCCATGTGCCATTGGCGATCCAAAAGAGGCGCCGAACAAGGTGCCTTGTATAAGGGGAATATCATCCAGGTAAATGGATTCGCCCCGCACGTGTGTATATGCATCGATGTTTTTCATAACACTTGATTAATGTTCGGCGTGTTGCAAGACCGTCATAAAATGTGCTTTTATCAACTGGGCCAATAACAATCGTTTATAGTCGGCCGTTCCCCGGGCATCGCTGATAGGCGCAATTTCTGTTTGGGCAATTGCTATGGCCTGCCCGATGGTTGTATCTGTAACAGACCGTCCTTTTAAAAAAGTGTTTGTTTGTTCAAGCAGCCTGGGAATTGGTGCAACGCCACCGGCTGAGATCCGAATGTCATGAATGTGGTCGCCCTGCAACGTGCAACAACAGGCAGAATTTACACTGGCGATATCCAGGTTCGTTCGTTTACTTACTTTTTCAAAACTGAAGTAAGTGTTGTGTCGGGGCAATTCAAACGAAACTGATGCCAGTTGCTCGTCTGCCTGCCGGTCTAATTTCTTATAACCTTTGTACAATTGCCGGAGTGGTATTTCCCGTTGTTGATCGTTATTGCGTAAGATCAATGCAGCATCCAGCGCCAGTAAGAAAATTGTCAGGTCACCGATAGGGGAGGCGTTGATCAGATTACCACCAATGGTGGCAATATTACGGATAGGGGTAGAGGAGATCAATTTGATATGGTCTGCCAGATGAGGGAAGTGCTGCTGCATGATGGGGGATTCAGCAAGATCAGTTACCGTAGCTGCGGCACCAATGATGCAGCGGTTGCCTTGTTGGTTAATGCCTTTCAGGTTGGTATCGTCAAACAAAAAACGAATGGGTGCATCTTTCAAGGTATCATGCTTTTGCACATAGACGTCTGTACCGCCGCCCACCCATTCCACAGCGTCGGTTGGATGAAGCTGTCCATTTAATGCTGTTCGTAAAATTTGTAATCGTTGTTTGATGCCGGAAAACCAGTCTGGCAAAATACGATTCTCCGAAACAAAGGCCACTGGCTCTGTATTTTGTCTTGCCTGCATCAGTTGTGCAACTTTCGCTGCAGCCCGTTCAATGGATTTATAACCGGTACAGCGGCAGATATTTCCATCAACTGCGGCAATCGCATTTTGGGTAGTGGCATTCTTTTCGCTTAAGCAGAAGCCGGCCAGTGAAACAACAAAACCGGGTGTGCAAAAACCGCATTGGGTGGCCGATTCATCGAACATGGCCTGTTGAATGGGATTGAGCCCTTCCATATTCAACCCTTCGATGGTTACAACGTGTTTGCCATGCACATTACCTAAAGGTGTCAGGCAGCTGGTGAGGGACCGGTAACGCAAAGCATTGTCCCTCAATTCGCCCACCAGCATGGTACAGGCCCCGCAGTCGCCTTCATTACAACCCACTTTAGTACCGGTTAAATGCTGGTGATACCGCACAAAATCAAGCAACACCATGCCGGCCGGCAAACTGGTTGATACTTCATTGTTATTGAGAATGAATTTGATCAATGGTAAGGCTGGTTTCTTTAAAGTTACCAAAATCCCGGCAGCTTATTTTAATAAGTTCAGATCGGGCTGGGCGTATTTGTATACTTTAAAATACAGCGTGGTCTTTGTTTGGTATACGCCTTCAAACTTCGAGATCTCGTTGATAAACTGTACCAGGTGATCATTGTCGCGGCACATGACGTCTACTTCCAGATCATAGTCACCGGAGGTCATGGCAAGGAAACTCACTTCCGGCAGTTTGGAGATCTTTTGCGCTACTTTTTCTTTAAAGGTGGCCGGCCGCACAAAAACCGCAATGTGTGCATATGCCCTGAAGCCAACCTTGTCGGGATTTACCCGCCCAATAATATTAATGGTGCCTTCTTCAATTAACTTATTTACCCGGGTACGAATGGTGCCGATTGACACATTGAGTTTTTCGGCAATAACGGTAAACGACATCCGGCCGTCTTTTTGTAAAAACGACAGAATTGAAAAATCGAGCTCATCGAGTGGGTAACCGTTCTTCTCCATATGACAAAGATGCAACAAAAATAAAAATACTATCTAAATTTTGGCCACGTACTAAATTAATTTTAAATTACTCTACCTGTTTCTGCAAATTCTGTAGTACGAAAAAATGTCTCATCATGAAGTACTTACCTGTTCAGAACTACATAAATGGACAGTTTGTCAATGCGTCAACAGACCAGACACTGCCCATTATTTCTCCGCTCGATGGAACGTTGTTGTCAACGGTTCCTTTATCAACGCCAAAAGATCTGGATGCAGCTGTGCGGGCTGCGAAGATCGTATTCCCCGCCTGGAGCCATACACCCATAAAAGAAAGGGTGCAGGTGCTGTTCCGTTACCGGCACTTGTTGGAGACCCATTTGAAAGAACTGGCTGCACTCGTTAGTGAAGAGAATGGAAAAACAGTTGGCGAAGCCATTGCTGAAATTGAGAAGTGCATCGAGCTCACTGAGTTTGCTACCTCATTGCCTCAACTGGTTACCGGTGAAGTGCTGGAAGTAAGCAAAGGCGTGGAGTGCCGTACCGAGCATGTGCCGCTGGGTGTGGTGGCATCTATTGTCCCATTCAACTTTCCCAGCATGGTGCCTAACTGGACGATTCCCAATGCACTTGCGCTGGGTAATTGTATGATCGTAAAACCTTCTGAAAAAGTACCGCTGAGTGTGGGCCGCCTGGCGCAACTATTAAAAGAGGCTGGTTTGCCCGATGGCGTTTTCAATGTAGTAAATGGTGACAGCACCATTGTGAATGCTATTTGTGACCATCCGGGAATTTCAGCGATATCATTTGTTGGCAGCACTAAAGTCGCGAAGATAGTTTACCAGCGTGCTACCCATCATTATAAACGGTGTCTGGCATTGGGTGGTGCCAAAAATCACTTGTTGGTACTGCCTGATGCCAAAGCCGACATGACCGCACAAAATGTTGCGGCCTCCATGAGCGGCTGCGCGGGACAACGTTGTATGGCTGCATCGGCCATGGTTGCCGTGGGCGATGTTGATCACATCATTCAAAAAATATGTGAAGAAGCCAGAAAGATAGTGCCGGGCCAGAATTTGGGCGCCGTAATTAGTAAAGAATCAAAAGAAAGGATCGAACATTATATAACGGAGGCGGAAACACAGGGTGCGCGTATTCTCCTGGATGGGCGCAATGCAACGGTTCCCGGTAAAGAAAAGGGAACCTATGTGGGACCTACCGTTATTGATTATGTGAAACCCGACATGGCTGTGGCCCAGGAAGAGATCTTTGGTCCGGTGATCAGTATCATGCGCACCAAAACGTTGGATGAAGCCCTGGCTATCGAAAATGCCAATCATTATGGCAATGCAGCCTCGGTATTTACACAAAATGGCGGACTGGCGCGCTATGTGATCGACAAAGCCAGTGCTGGAATGATCGGGGTGAATGTAGGAGTACCTGTGCCCCGCGAACCTTTCTCTTTTGGCGGCTGGAATGAAAGCAAATTCGGAGTGGGCGATATTACCGGTAAAAGCTCTATTGAATTCTGGACAAAACTGAAGAAGTCTACGGTGAAATGGGATCCGGAAGCGGGAGTTAATTGGATGAGTTGATTCGGTTTAAAGTTTAAAGTTGAAAGTTTAGAGTTGAAAGTTTAAAGTTGAAAGTTTAGAGTTGAAAGTTTAGAGTTGAAAGTTTAGAGTTGAAAGTTTAGAGTTGAAAGTTTAGAGTTGAAAGTTTAAGTTCTATATTCTTAGTTCTAAGATTAAGTTATTGGGTTTATAGGTTATTGAGTTCTTCGTTTTTTGTTAAAGATGGGGTTGCGGCGCAGCGGTGTATTTCTTTCTGCCCTTTGCCTTCTGCCCTCTGCCCTTTGCCTTTAAACTATAAAATCATGTCAAACATTTTAAATATATCTGAAGCACAAGAAATAATTCGGGATAACATGGATTACACGCTCTTTTCCTGGAGCAAACAAAAGGGCATTGCGCCTATTGCAGTGAAATCTGCCCGGGGCGTTTACCTCTATGATTACGATGGCAAACGGTACATCGATTTTTCTTCCGGTCTGATGAATGTAAATATTGGACATGGTAACCAGCGGGTAACTCAGGCCGTTATGGAACAAATGCAACAGGTAAGTTATGTAACGCCCGGTTGCGTTACCAAAGTACGGGGAGAGCTGGGTAAGAAGCTGGCGTCGGTAACCCCACCTGGATTAACTAAAACCCTATTCACGGTTTGTGGGGCTTCGGCCATAGAAAATGCCATCAAGCTGGCCAGGTTATATACCGGCAGGCATAAGATCATTGCACGGTACCGTGCATTTCATGGGGCTTCCTATGGTGCTATGACAGCCGGTGGTGATCCGCGGAAACTGGCTTCCGATGTACAACAGGTGCCGAATTTTGTGCATGTGGAAGATCCTTATTGTTATCGCTGTCCCTGGGGAAAAGAGATCACTACCTGTAGTCGTGAATGTGTAAGTCATTTGGAAAGAGTCATCGAGTTTGAAGGGCCGGGAAATGTTGCTGCGGTTCTTATGGAAGGGGAAAGTGGTTCCTCAGGCTGTATAAAATACCCGCCCGATTATTTACAAAAAGTGCGTGCCCTGTGCGATAAACACAATATTCTATTGGTCGCCGATGAAGTGATGAGTGGTTTTGGCCGAACCGGCAAATGGTTTGGGGTAGATTATCATGGCGTAGTGCCCGATATCATCGCCACCGCAAAAGGAATAACAGCAGGCTATCTCCCCCTGGGCGCCCTGATCGTAAGCGATACAATAGCTGAATACTTTAACGATCGCGTTTTGTGGCTGGGGCTAACCTATTCGGCCCACCCGGTAAGTTGTGCGGCCGGACTGGAAACCTTAAAAATATATGAAGACGAAAACCTGTTGGAGAATGCCGCTAACATGGGACATTATATCGATGAACAGGTTGAGCTGTTAAAACAAAAACATCCCAGTATTGGTGATTTCAGGAATACCGGTTTATTAGGTTGCATAGAGTTGGTGAAAAACCGGACGACTAAAGAACCTATGGCGCCATTTAACGCCAAACCCGATGAAATGGTCATCATGAATAAAGTGGCTGCCAAACTGAAAGAACAGGGTATGTACACCTTTGTTCGCTGGAACTATATTTTTATCGCCCCCCCGTTGTGTATTACAAAAGAACAGGTGGATGAAGGATTGACCATGATCAGCGAAGCGATCAAAATTGCGGATGAATTTGTAAATTGAGGAAGGGCGTCAGGGGCATTAACCACCATACGATGAAAAATGAATCACTATACAGTGAAGACCTTGCACCCGTTCCGGTAACCAACCGCAAATGGAATACCTGGAACTACGCCGCCTTGTGGATCAGCATGAGCCTTTGTATTCCTACGTATATGCTGGCAAGTTCATTGATTGGTGGAGGAATGAACTGGTGGCAGGCCATCCTTACTATTTTCCTCGGAAATACCATTGTCTTAATACCCATGATCCTTAACGGACATGCCGGTGCGAAATATGGCATTCCCTTTCCGGTTTTTGCCCGGGCCAGCTTTGGGGTTCGGGGTGCAAACATTCCCGCCATGCTGCGGGCTATTGTAGCCTGTGGCTGGTTTGGCATTCAAACCTGGATAGGCGGCGCTGCCATCTATCAAATGATCAGGGTATGGAACCCAGGGCTGGCTGAGATCGATCATACTTCTTTATTTCCGAAGGCTGCTCCCTTTATTTGCTTTTTATGTTTCTGGGCGCTCAATATGTTTATCGTATACCTGGGTGTTGAAAGCATTAGAAAACTGCTGGTGTTTAAAGCCATCTTTCTGCCCATAGCGGCATTGGCCTTATTATTCTGGGCCATCAATGCTTCTCATGGCCTGGGGCCAATTTTGCATCAGCCATCAAAATTTGCCACTACGTCCTCGTTCCTTGATTATTTCTTCCCTGCACTAACGGGCATGGTTGGGTTCTGGGCAACCCTTTCGCTCAATATTCCCGATTTTACCCGCTATGCTAAAAGTCAGCAGGCGCAAATAAAGGGACAGGCGATTGGCCTGCCGCCATCCATGACGTTGTTTGCTTTTATTGGCGTTGTAGTAACATCAGCTACTGCCATTATTTATGGCACTACCATTTGGGATCCGGTAATTCTGGCTGGTAAATTCGAAAACAAACTGCTGGTGAGTGTGGCCATGATCGCAGTAGCCATTTCTACCCTGGCTACCAATATTGCCGCAAACATTGTTAGTCCGGCCAATGATTTTGCCAACCTCGCACCTTCAAAAATAACTTTTCGCAGGGGCGGTTATATCACCGGTGTACTGGGTATCCTGATCTTTCCCTGGAAGCTGATTGCCGATCCTACGGGTTATATTTTTACGTGGCTTATTGCCTATTCCAGTCTGTTGGGACCTGTAGGTGGTATTATGATCGCTGATTATTATTTTATTCGGAAGCAACAACTGACCACGGCCGATCTGTATAAAGTAAACGGACAATACACATTCAGGAACGGATTTAATTACCGCGCTATTATTGCTTTGCTGCTTGGTATCATTCCTAACATTCCCGGTTTTCTGACAACTATAAAAGTAATAACACCAGACAGTGTGCCTGCCTGGATCTCGCACTTATATAATTATGCCTGGTTTGTTGGATTCTTTATTTCGGGGCTTGTTTATTTGTTTATGATGCGTAATTATAAACCCCTGGTATCAGATTCTTTCACCGCTAAAGAAGAAACATTTCATGTCGCTATTGATTAAAAACGGACGGATCATTACTGCAGACGCGGATTTTACCGCCGATATTTTTGTAGCGGGAGAAACCATACAAACTATCGGCAAGGACCTGGATATAAAAGCGGACAAGGAAATCGATGCAACAGGTAAATTGGTTTTCCCGGGCGGCATCGATCCGCATGTACACCTCGATATGCCCTTTATGGGCACCTTTTCGAGCGATAATTATGAAACCGGTACGCGGGCCGCTTTATTTGGCGGCACTACCATGGTCATTGATTTTATACTGCAAAAGCAAGGGAATTCGTTACAGGCGGCACTCGATGAATGGCGCTCGCGTTCTGACAATAATTGCGTAGGCGACTACAGTTTCCATATGGCGGTCACTGATTTCAATGATAATACGCGCACCGAAATTCAGAAGATGATAGAGCAGGAGGGCATCACATCTTTCAAAACCTTTATGGCTTATAAAGGTGCCCTTATGATCGATGACCGGCAAATGATCGGGCTTATGGAAGAAGTAAAGAAATATGGTGGTTTGATAAATGTACATGCCACCAATGGCGATATGATCGATTACCTGGTAGCCAAACACCGCGCAGAAAAGAAGTTATCGCCCCTATATCATTACTTATCACAGCCGGAGATAACCGAAGCCGAGGCCTCAGAGCGGTTTGCCGATATGACCTATTATACCGGTTGCCCGGGTTATATTGTTCATCTTACCTGTGAAGGGGCGTTGAATGCCGTTCGAAATGCTACCCGGCGCAACCAGAAAGTATTTGTAGAAACCTGTATCCAGTACCTGATACTGGATGCTTCCTTATATGAGAATGATTTTGAAGGCGCCAAATGGGTGATGAGCCCGCCGTTGCGCCAACCAAAGGACCAGGCTACCTTGTGGGCTGGCATTAATCAGGGGCTGGTGCAGGTGGTGGCAACGGACCATTGTCCGTTTAAGTGGGAGCAAAAATTAATGGGCAGGGATGATTTTTCAAAGATCCCCAATGGCCATCCTGCCATCGAGAACCGGATGGAATTGTTATACAGCGAAGGAGTGCATAATGGAAAGATCACCCTGAATAAATTTGTGGAAGTGGCCTGTACCAACCCGGCGAAGATCTTTGGCATGTTTCCCCGGAAGGGTACGCTGGCACCGGGTAGTGATGCCGATATAGTGATCTTTGATCCCAATGAAACGCATGAACTCTCTGCCAGCACTCATCACATGAATGTTGATTACTCGGCGTATGAAGGCTGGCCCATCACCGGGAAAGTAAAAACAGTGATCCTGCGGGGAAAAGTGGCAATTGATAACGAGCAATGTTTGGTAGAGAAAGGATATGGAAAGTTTATTAAGCGGAATAAAGTTGAACAGAAAATCTGATCATTAACCATTAATAACAAAAAACTATGGCTCGGATCATAAAATCGGGTTTAATTCAAATGAGCTTGCCGAAAACGGAAGGGGAGGGAACTATTGAAGAGATCAAGGAGGCGATGGTGCAAAAACATATACCTTATATAGAAAGAGCCGGAGAACAGGGCGTGCAGATCCTTTGTTTGCAGGAGATCTTCAACACGCCGTATTTCTGTCCGGGCCAGGACAGGGCCTGGTATGAATCTGCTGAAACAGTACCGGGGCCAACCACAGAACGCATGGCCGTCTATGCAAAGAAATATAATATGGTGATGATAGTGCCGGTGTATGAAAAAGAACAGGCCGGTGTGTTGTACAATACAGCTGCGGTGATAGATGCGGATGGAACGTATTTAGGTAAATATCGAAAGAACCATATTCCGCATACATCCGGTTTTTGGGAAAAGTTCTTTTTTAAACCAGGTAACCTTGGTTATCCCGTTTTTCAAACCCGGTATGCAAAAATAGGTGTGTATATCTGTTATGACCGGCACTTCCCCGATGGGGCACGGGTACTGGGTTTGAATGGCGCGGAGATCGTTTACAATCCATCAGCCACGGTTGCAGGTTTATCACAATACCTGTGGAAGCTGGAACAACCGGCGCATGCGGCGGCCAATGGCTATTTCATGGGGTGTATAAACCGGGTTGGACAGGAGAAGCCCTGGAACCTGGGTAAGTTTTATGGTTCCTCTTATTTTGTTGATCCACGCGGACAAATATTCGCGATTGCCTCGGAAGATAAAGATGAATTACTGGTAGCCGAATTTGATCTGGAGATGATTGAAGAAGTACGGAATATATGGCAGTTTTATAGGGACAGGCGTCCGGAGACGTATGGTAAACTGGTGGAATTATGATTATGTTACAAGTTCCAGGTTTCAGGTTTCAGGTTTCATGGGACCCTGTAACCAACAACTTGAAACCTGGAACCTTGATCTTATAAACGGAAAATGAACCTAGTAATAGAATTTTAACATGACTATCAAGAGTAACCGGTTAACGGCTGAGGAGTACGAACAAAACTTCAGTGATATTCACCCGCCATTCGACAGCAGGGAGTCGGCGCTGGTGGAAGCCAACCGGTGTTTGTTCTGTTATGACGCACCCTGTACCAAGAGTTGTCCTACCGGGATCGACATTCCGAAGTTTATCAAACAAATTACTACAGATAACGTAAAAGGTTCTGCGCATACCATCTTTGTTTCAAACATTATGGGCGCAGGATGCGCGCGTGTTTGTCCGGTTGAAAAGTTGTGCGAAGGCTCCTGTGTATATAATTTACTGGAAGAAACCCCTATTTCAATTGCCCGTTTACAACGGTATGCCACCGAGCAGGCGCTGGAAAAGAAATGGAAACTGTTTGAACGGAAACCTACTACCGGAAAAAGGGTTGCGATTGTAGGAGCGGGACCGGCGGGTTTGAGTTGCGCGCATGTATTAAGCCGGGAAGGCATAGCCGTAACTATTTATGAAAAGGAAAGTAAAGGCGGTGGCTTAATGACCTATGGTATTGCCGCCTATAAAGTAACACCGGAATTTTGTGAAGCAGAGGTAAAGTATATCACCTCACTTGGTGGCATTACTATAGAATACAACCAGGAACTGGGCGTTCATTTTACGCTTGCTGATCTGCAACAAAACTATGATGCCGTTTATCTGGGTTTTGGTGTAGGCCTTGCCCGTCAATTAAATATTCCCGGTGAAGAACTGGAAGGTGTGGTGGACGCCATAAAATTTATCTACGACATCAGGGCTGGTGCATATGATCAGGTGCCAGTGGGTGATCGTGTGGCAGTGATCGGTATGGGGATGACGGCCATCGATGCCGCTACACAGGCAAAACGCCTGGGGGCGAAAGAGGTGATCCTGGTATATCGCAGAACGCAGGAAGAGATGCCTTGTACAGAAGTGGAGCTGGATATTGCCAAACTGGATGGTTGTCGCATTATATGGCTGGCAGCACCGGCCATGATAAAAGGTGAGCACGGTCATGCAACCCAACTGGTGTGTAACCTGATGCAGCTGGGCGAGCCGGATGCCAGTGGCCGCCGTTCACCCTTTGAAATGGGCGAAACATGTACATTGGAAGTAGACATGATCATTAAAGCAGCGGGACAAATGCCATTTGAAGCGTTGGTCAGTGGCAAACAATTACAACATACGCATGGAAAGATCGTAACGCAAATGAATGGCGCTACCAATATCCCTGGCGTATATGCAGGCGGCGATTGTGTGAACGGCGGTAAAGAGGTGGTAGATGCCGTTCAGGCAGGGAAATTGGGAGCTGCGGCAATTTTGGAATATGTGGCAGGTTTGTAGGTTATTAAGTTACGGAATTCAAACTATAATTTATTATGGCAGATATATCAGCAAACTTTTTGGGGGTCAGGTCACCCAATCCATTCTGGTTAGCGAGTGCACCACCGACTGATAAAAAGATAAATGTGCTGCGGGCTTTTGAAGCGGGCTGGGGTGGTGTAGTTTGGAAAACGCTGGGTAGCCAGGTAAAGAATGTATCGAGCCGTTATTCTGCCGTGAATTACAATGGCAGTAAAATAATGGGATTTAATAATATCGAGTTGATCAGTGATCGTCCGTTGGAATTAAACCTGCGCGAAATAAAAGAGTGCATTAAATTATTTCCCGACCGGGCCATGATCGTTTCGCTGATGGCCGATAATACCCGCGAGAAATGGCATGAACTGATTGCCCAGGTAGAAGATACGGGTGCGCATGGACTTGAGCTGAACTTTGGTTGTCCGCATGGAATGACGGAACGCGGCATGGGCGCGGTGGTAGGACAAGACCCCGAAATTGCAAGACTGGTGGTAGAATGGGTAATGGAAAAAGCAACCATTCCGGTGATCACCAAACTAACGCCCAATGTGCATTCGGTTGTGCCAACAGGAAAGGCATCCGTTGAAGCAGGCACCAATGCCTTATCTCTTATAAATACCATACAATCCGTTACGGGTATCGACCTGGATACCTTTGTGCCCAATCCTTATGTAGCGGGTAAATCTGTTTTTGGCGGTTATTGCGGTCCTGCCGTAAAACCCATTGCGCTCAAAATGCTGGCTACCATCAGTCAGGATCCGGTAACTGCCCGGGTCCCCATCTCGGGCATTGGGGGTGTAAGCACCTGGAAAGACGCCGTTGAATTTATGTTGTTAGGAGCTACTACTGTACAAGTGTGTACGGCCGTAATGAAACATGGTTTTCGTATTGTGGAAGATCTGTGTGAAGGACTCAATAACTGGATGGATGAAAAAGGGTTCAACACAATTAATGATTTCATTGGTAAATCGGTTCCGCATCTTACCCAATGGGAAGAGCTGGATATTAATTACCATATCGTTGCCAATATAGATCAGAATAAATGTATCCACTGCGGGCTTTGTTATATTGCCTGTGAAGATGGATCGCATCAGTCGATCAATCTGCAATATGGAAACCCATATAATACTTATACAATTAAAGAAGAGGAATGCGTTGGTTGTAATTTGTGTAAGTTGATATGTCCGGTTGATGATTGTATTACTATGGTTGAACAAAGAAAGGGTGTTGATTATGTAAACTGGAAAGAGTTTCAGGAACGTGGAATGCCCTTGAATGATCATTGAACCGTTCTTTTTGATATATACGAACTCCGTTATGTGAATAAATAATTTTCCCTTCCAGCCAGTAGATATATTGGCTCATACCTGCTAAACAAGATAACTTAGGTCTACATTATATCCGCGGGTTAATATCCGTAGACCTACCGTATCATTTTCATTTGCCCATTTGGTGTACCTCTTATTAAATGCCACCTGTTGACACGGGAGTGGCAGAACATTCTTTTGAGTTTTAAGTACTAACTGATTTCGCCTGCTCGGCCAATTGGCGGTGGCAGCTTGTAGCTGTATTTAATAAACCAAACCTCAATACTATGAAACAGATCATTTACGCTTTCATTTTTACCTGTATTGCACAAACCATAATGGCACAAACGCCGCCGGCCACCTGGCAGGAGCATTGGTTTGAACACAACCAGTTACTCAATCGGAAATTTTACGACAATGATGTAGCGGTTTATTACGACAACGATGTAAGCAGTTCCGTTACATGGCCCTATACTTATATGGGCGATGTATGGCGCTATGTAAAAAATGTGTATGGTTCGTTTGGCAATGACCCGCACCTGTTTGCTGTTTATCACACCGGTAAATACAGCGGCGGTCATCCCTCCACGTATTTCGATGCCAGTCACGATAACCGCAATGTGATCGATGTAGGTGCTGGTCCCTGGACAAGCGGCGGCACCGGCGGTGATCTGGATATTTCTACCCACGAAGTGGCGCATATTGTAGAAGGTGCCAGCAAGGGTGTGAAAGGTTCCCCTGCATTTCCCATTTGGGGCGACAGCAAATGGGCGGAGATCTTTATCTATGATGTTTACCTGGGTTTAGGTAAAAGCAGTGAAGCCACGCGCTGGTACAACCAGATGCAAAGCTCAACCGATAACTTTCCGGTAGCTGGCACACATTGGTTCCGTGATTGGTTCTATCCCATTTATCATAACTATGGTGGTACCCAGGTACTGAACCGCTTCTTTACGTTGCTGGCGCAATACTTCCCCAAGAGCGGAAATAGTTATTCGCGCGATATGAACTGGGGCGAGTTCATTCATTTCTGGAGCGGTGCAGCCGGGTTAAGTCTGAAACCCTTGGCTACTGCTGCTTTCGGCTGGACGGCAACTTTTGAAACGCAGTTCAACCAGGCCCGCAATGATTTTCCTTTTGCTTATGGAACCGGAGTTGTGAACGTATACAAGCATTGTAATTATGGCGGTTATGTAACCACGCTGGGCGTAGGCAATTATACTCTGAGCCAGTTACAAGATATGGGTGTGCTGAATGACGATATTTCTTCAGTTAAAGTAAACAGCGGTTATCAGTTGCAGCTTTTTCAGAACGATAATTTCACCGGCACCTCCGTTACCCTTACGGCCGATGCCAGTTGTCTGGTGCCAAACAATTTCAACGACCTGGCTTCATCGCTTAAAGTGACCACTGCCAGTTTAACTACAGCCAGAACAACAACAGAACAGCCCATTGATAACCGGTTGGCCATTTATCCCAATCCGGTTGTGGATGAGTTGCGGTTCAATAGCATTCAATCTATTAGCGGGTCAGTTATAAGAATAATAGATGTGATGGGGAAAGAAGTGATCAGCGGCCGGTTGACCAGTAACCGGATCGATGTTTCGAAATTAGCTGTCGGTGTATATACACTGGTCATTCTAAACAAGGGTAATACTATAAGTCAACGGTTCGTAAAAAGCCATTAATCATGAAACAATTGCTTGCTATATGCATTTTGATATGCCTTGTTCAAATTACGGTTGCCAACTCCGGTATTTATGCTGGAGGACCGGTTTATAAAAACCGCAATTATTCAATCAGCGAATTAAAAGGCTCCGGTTATACTTGTGTGGTGGTATGGACCATTCACATCGATGCCAGCGGTAACCTGAATTTTAATGCAGAGTTCCCGTTGGTACAAAATGGCTCCTATATTGGGGCATCCACTTATCCCAATTTTGCCGGTGATATTGCGTCGTTAAAAACGGCGCCTACTACCATTAACCGGGTTGAGTTTTGTTTAGCTGCCTGGGGGTCCGGCACCTTTACCAATATCAAAAACCTGATTGCATCGCAAGGCACTGGTTCAACCAGTATCCTGTACCGTAATTTTCAGGCAATAAGAAATACTTTCCCCACCGTGGATGCTATTGGCTTTGATGATGAAAGCACTTACGATGCAGGGTCAGCCACTGCATTTGCCGTGATGTTGGGTGGGTTAGGGTTTAAGGTATCGCTGGTTCCGTATACTCAAGCCGCTTTCTGGACGAGTGTTGCCTCCAATACCAATAGCCAACGTCCCGGTACGGTTGACCGGGTTGACCTGCAATGTTATTCAGGTGGTGCCGGTAACAATCCCTGTAACTGGAACTTTGGGAGTATTCCGCTGTATGCCGGTTTGTGGGATGCAGAAAAAACAACCAGCCAGGTACAAAGCCAGTTAACAACCTGGAAGAACAGTTGCAATATTAAAGGTGGTTTTATGTGGTTGTATGATGATTTTGATAATACGACCGGAACGGAAGCCTATGCCGCAGCCATCAACAATGTATTTAATGGGAGCGGCGGCACTTCGGTAGCCACCTTTTATAAGGATTGCACTTATGGTGGAACAGCTGTGGGGCTGGCCGCTGGCAGTTATAATTTAAGCAGGTTACAATCGTTTGGCATTGCAAATGACGATATCTCGTCCCTGCAGCTGCAAAGCGGGTACCGGGTTACCCTGTATTGGGACGACAATTACGCCGGTACTACCCTGGTTAAAACCGCCAATGATGCTTGTTTGGTTGATGACGGCTGGAACGATAAGGTTTCCTCCCTGGTCATTGCAGCGACGGCAGCAGCAAGAGCGGAAACGCAGTCTATCACCAACCAACCCGGTGAACAGGAACTGAAGCTGTTTAATGCGCCTAACCTGGCCGGTATTCTGGTGCGCATATACGATATTACGGGCCGACAGGTAATGCTGGTGCGGCCGGCCTCGAACCGGATCAATATTTCCTCATTGTTGCCTGGTACTTATGTGCTGGTGTATACGATGCAGGGGAAACAGGTGACGCAGCGGTTTATAAAATAGCTCTGGTTTGCGAATGAGGCTGAAATAGGAGGTAAGAAGCGGGAAATAGGAAGGCTCGAAAAGTCAGGGTTCTTCTTTCTTCCTGCTTCATACCTCCTACTTCATGTATTTTATCCACCAATACAATTTTTTGGCTATCTTGTCTATGTAATACAAGGGGGATAACATACATTACAACCATGGTGCCAATATCAAAAGGAAAATTCAACAACCGGCAGTGGCTTTTAATCCTGATCCTGTTTGCCATGATGTCGGTTATTTCGTTCTACATATTTCAACATGCTTTCGCGTACCAGTATGTGCAGGTAGATGTACTGGTGTCTGCAACCAGTCTCACGATTTTCTTCTTTTTTATATTGCTGATAACTATGCAGGGTTTCAAAGCGGTGGATATTTACGAAGATCAGCTTACCGTAAAATGGCGTTTCACCTCCCGCATAGTTAATAAGTCGGAGATCACGGCCTATGGCATCACCACCCGCAAACAGATCAATTATATCATTATGAAAACAACGGGCGATGATGTGGTACTGCCCGAACTGTTACTCAATAACCACGAGGAGCTGATCCATCAATTGCAGCACTGGCGCATAAAACAAAAGTCTGAGTTGCCCATTACCCGCGATTCCCGCTTCGAGAACCGCGGCACCGGAACGATCCTGATGATCGTGGGTTCATTCCTGTTGGGCTTTACCATCAAGTCGGTGATCTCACCCGAGTTTTCGGTCGACGGAAGCAAACTCATTACCTTAAGCGGACAGCTCAGTATGGCCCCTGAAGTAAAAATGCCTTCGGGAAAAAATGCATATGGAGCTATTCAATTGTATTTGGTCGAATACCCGGGTATCAATTTTCTAATAGATGCAGTGGGTTTTAATTCTATCAATGCCAGACAATTGCAGAGCGCCGGCAAGGGAACACCAGTGGAACTGTCTATCCTGAAACATGAATACGCCGTTAAGATCAAGAAAACCGAAGCCCCGGGGTATTTTGAAACGCATTACCAATGGGCAACCATTTACACCTATAGCCTTACGGTAAACAGCGAGCCTGTATTAACGGTGGATACTTACAATGAAAGCAAACACTCCCTGGATAACAGCAACAAAAAATGGAGTGTTTTGATAGCCATTATTGCTATCTCCATGTTCACGTATGGTTTTATCTTATACCGGCAACGGAATAAAATGCCGCTCACCTCTGCCGATAAAAAACAACAGACAAAGCAGATCCCCGAAAAGGCATAATCAGCGCCAATACTGAACAGTTATTGTATCATAACCGGACAGGTATAATTAGCCCATACATATAATAAATTGATTTGCATATGACCGGTATTCCGGCATTTTATTGGTGTTGGTGATAGTTAAATCACGGGTATGCTGCTGAATTATCTAAAGATCGCCTTTCGTCATTTGTGGAAAAACAAAACGTTTTCTGCTATTAATATCGCCGGTCTTTCTATAAGTATTGCCGGTGCCGTGTTCATCCTGCTGCATATTAAAAACGAGCTTAATTATGATAAAGGGTTTTCAAGATCTGACCGTATTTTCAGGGTTACTTTAGAAAACATAGGAGAGGGGGAACGTCACTGGGCGCCTATTTCATTTCTCACCGGAGCAGCGATGCAACAATATTTTCCGCAGGTTGACAAGGTAGTCCGGTTTTACCGGCGCCCTCCTTATCAGGTCTTCAGTTATGCATCGGCACAGGGTTCGGTAAAAAGGTTTGAGGAAAAAAACGGCTTCTTTACCGACGCTGCCGCCATCGACGTATTTGATCTTCAATTTAGCCGGGGCAATGCACAAACGGCGTTAGATGAACCCAATAGCATTATTCTTACAGAAACGCTGGCGAAGAAATATTTTGGCAATGATGACCCAATAGGCAGGGTTATTCAGGAAGACCTGAACAAAGTGCCGCTTACAGTGACTGGTGTTGTTAAATCATTTCAGTTTCCCTCGCACCTGCAATTTGATTACCTGCTTTCCATGCCTACCATTCACCGGTATCACGATGACCAGTCGCTGGCAAACAAAACCTGGTCAGCTTTTTATACGTATGTGTTGCTGAAGGAAAAAAGTTTAAAACCAGCCATTGAAACCGGTTTCCCTGGTTTTATGCTGAGTTATTACAAATCAACAGGAGAAACCCCGCAGCGGATACTTTCTTACCGCAAACTGCATTTACAACCGGTTACTGCTATTCACCTGCACTCGAAACTGGAGAAGGAAATGTATGCAAACAGCGACATCAGGTATGTTTATATATTCTCCATCGTTGCCATTTTTATACTGCTGGTGGCTGCCGTTAATTTTATTAATATTTCTACGGCGCTTGCTTTTAATCGCATGAAAGAAATAGGCATGCGTAAGGTGGCGGGAGCTTCCAAACAGCAACTGATCGGACAGTTTTTAGGGGAATCGTTCCTGACAACGATGCTTTCAGGGGTAGTGGCATTGTGTTTTGTAAAAATGGCCATGCCATTGTATACCTGGCTCTCATCGCGGAACATACAGTTTAGTGAGTTGTTTAGCGGAGTTAATATAGGCATGCTGCTCTTGCTTCTACTTTGTTGCGGTTTATTGGCAGGAGTTTATCCGGCCTGGTTTGTAGCGAAGTTTAACCCGGTCAATTCTTTGAAAGGAAAGAAGAGCAACCGGTTTTCTTTAAACTTTGTGCGCAAGGGCTTGATCGTTTTTCAGTTTGCCGTTTCTGTGTTTATGATCTTCAGTACCATCATAGTATATAAACAAATGAAGTTCTTTCATAATAAAGACATGGGTTTCGATAAAGAGCAGGTAGTAGCAATCACCATGTATGGCTCCATGTGGCAACATTTCGGAACTCTGATTAATGATATAAAAAAAGAACCGGCCATCAGTCAGTTTTCCGTTGTAGATGCCTTGCCGGGCGACCGGTTCTCGATGCAGCCATTTTACCCGGTCAGTGTAACCAAAGAAGAAGATCAGCCTGGCTGCCGCACCATGCATGCAGATGAACGGTTACTGCCTACTTTAAAGATCGAATTAAAGGCAGGCCGTAATTTTTTTAACCAGTTCCCCGAAATAAAACACCCGGAGTTTATTATCAATGAAGCCGCGGCTAAAATTTTCAAACTTCCCAATGCCATTGGACAAAAGTTTGTTCTGGACAGGGATACCGGTGAAGTAGTGGGTATGGTAAAGGATTTCAACTTTGCCTCTTTGCACTCGGCCGTTGAACCACTTGTAATAAAATATGATCCCTATCAGGCCCTCTACCTGCTTGTAAAGGTGCAGCCACAGCAAATGCAATCCACCTTGCAATTCCTGGAATCGGATCTCAAAAAACTTTCACCTGAAAGCAATTTCACCTATACATTCATAGATGAAAAAATGAACCGGTTGTATGAAACCGAAAATCAGCTGAGCCGGGTTTTTAAAGTGTTTGCGGTATTCGTTATTTTCATTGCCTGTCTTGGGTTGTTTGGTCTTTCTGCTTATAACACGCAACTACGTACCCGGGAAGTAGGCATTCGAAAAGTGCTCGGCGCTTCTGTTTCGAACCTGACTGTATTGCTGTTGAAAGATTTTATGCTCCTGGTGATGGCCGGTATAATAATCTCCTGGCCATTTGCCTGGTGGGCCATGAACCAATGGCTCGAAGGTTTTGCTTATCGCATCCCCATCGACGGCTGGGTCTTTACCCTTTCAGGTGTATTGTCGTTATTAGGAGCACTGATAACAGTAAGTTACCAGGCAATCAAAGCCGCTTTATTGAATCCGGTGATCAGTATTAAAACGGAATGATGTCGTTATTTACTTCCGGGCATCAAATGTTCCGGCAAAGGAATATTACGGCTTAGCTCATCCGGAACCGGATCACGGCGGCTGGTTTCAATGGGAATAATACCCGACCAAACAGGCAGGGGTTTATCTTCTTCCTCATCGTTCGGCATGCCTGTGCGTGCTTTGGCAGAAACTTCATCGATGTCAAACGCCAGCACCGTTGTTTTGCGCACTTCATTTTCCTTCATTGGCCGCAGGTAATCCCAGCTGTTGGGCACAATTTTATTGGTAAGCCATTCCAGCATGTTCCATTTAAGGGCAGGGTCTTCAATCTTTTCTCCCTGGGAAAAAAGCACTACTGAGCGGTAATTCACGGAGTGTGAGAAAGCTGATTTAGCCACCACCAGGGCATCTACGAGCATAACCGAAATACAAACCGGTACTCCTTTTTCCAGTTCCCAAATAAAATGACTGCCTACAGATCCATGGATGTACAATTTATTTTCGCGTCGCACAAAAGCAGTGGGGATGGAAAATGGTTTGTTTTCAAATACGTAACTGATTGTACAGAAAAGCGCTTCGTCTAAAATGGAATGGATCATTTCTTTGTCATAATGCGCCCGTTTAGCACCTCTGCTAGGAATAAGATGTGACTGTGGAGCCATGTTTGGTTGAATTTTTTACAAAATTGTACCTTTATTGGATGGGTGTACTCATCCGGTTTGTTTAAAGTAAGTAGTCCAATTTTATTATGCAGGCACTTTCAACCCTTATTTCGATCGAAAAAGACAGTTCGCAACCTGTGTATCTGCAGATTGCCAACCAGCTCATGCTTTTTATAAAAGAAGGCAACCTGCAGGCTGGGCATCGCCTGCCCAGTACCCGGCAAATGGCCGACTGGTTACAGGTGCACCGTAAAACAGTAGTTCAGGCTTATGATGAATTGCTGGCGCAGGGCTGGCTCGAAAGCCGCACTGGCAGCGGCACTTTTGTGGCCAAACATTTACCGGAAATCCATCCACGCAGTTTATTGAATGGTTCATCCAGCCATTTTAACCCGGCCCATACGGCGGGCTTTGAATTTGAACCAACCCCGCACCTCGACAGGCCAGCCATATGGTCGAAACATAAATACCACCTCGATGATGGTTTTCCCGATTCGCGCCTGGCACCGTTGGAAGAGCTGGCACGGGCGTACAGGACCCAATTGCTTACGGGCAATCCTTATGAGCGCTTAGGGTATGGCGATACCATGGGAGCCCTGTGGTTAAGAAAGGTGCTCGCAGATTATTTAAATGACACCCGCGGGTTGAAAGTAACGCCCGAAAATGTGTTGATCACCCGGGGCACGGTAATGGGGTTGTACCTTTCCTGCACTGCTTTTGTAAATCCGGGTGATACGGTAGTAGTGGGCGAGTTGAACTACAATGGTGCCAATATGAGTTTCTTGCAAAGGGGCGCCAACCTGTTGAAAATACCGGTGGATGAAAACGGTATTGTGGTAGAGGAACTGGCTGCTATTTGCCGCAAACAAAAAGTACGGATGGTATATGTTACCTCACATCATTTTTATCCCACCACAACCGCCTTACGGGCCGACCGGCGCATTGAATTGCTTCGTCTCGCAGAGCAGTATGGCTTTATCATTTTTGAAGATGACTATGATTATGACTTTCATTATCTGAGCAAACCGCTTTTGCCATTGGCAAGCGCCGATAAGGCCGGGATGGTGATCTATTGCGGTTCTTTTACAAAAACAATCTCGCCTGCATTCCGGGTAGGGTATGTGGTGGCATCGGAAAATGTGATCCGCCACCTGGCTATGTTGCGGCGCATTGTTGACCGGCAGGGTGATATTCTGCTGGAGAATGCCATTGCAGAATTACTACAGAACGGTATTATACACCGGTACCTGCGCAAAGCGGTGCGTACATACCGGCAACGGCGCGATGTGTTTTGTGAACTGTTGAAAACCCACCTGAGCGAGTATGTACAATTTCAGGTGCCGGTGGGTGGCATGGCGGTATGGACGCATTTTGATGCAGCTATCAATTTAAACACCCTTACCCAAAAAGCCATTCAGCATGAACTGTATTTTTCTACAGGTTACAGGAATGAAGCGGGAAAGCCGATGTTGAATGCCACCCGGCTGGGTTTTGCTTCCTCCACACCGGAAGAACTGGAATGTTGTGTGGAGATCCTGCGGAAACTATTGAAGGCTTAACCAGTTTTGACGGCTATCTTTTTAAAAAGATAAAGATGGCACCAATCAGCGTGAGCACGATCACCACCTTGCGATAAAGGTCGTCTTTGATGCGTGCCACCAGCTTTAAACCGCACCAGAAACCTAATATCAGGGAAGGCACCAGTGCCAGATCGGTCAGGAGTGAGTTGGTATTGATATTCTTCCAGTAAAAGATCTGGAAGGGAAGTTTAAACCAGTTGATAAGCAGAAAGATCCAGGCTCCGGTTCCAATAAAATCATTTTTAGGCAAACGCATGGCCAAAAAATAGATATTCGAGAACGCGCCCGCCAGGTTACCCAGCATGGTAGTAAAGCCTGAAACCAAACCCATACCAGATACAAATAATTTGTTATTGGGCATTACCATGGCCTTACGAAATTCTATCACCAGCATAATGATCACGGTAAACACAATTATGGTGGCCATTACTTTTCTGAAAATGGCCTCATTCAGGTCTTTCCCCACAAATACCCCTACCAGAATGCCAATCACCATCCAGGGCATTAGTTTAATTACATGCGGCCATTGCGCATGCCGGTGGTAATACTTTACGGCCATAACATCTGCAATACATAACAAAGGCAGTACAATACCAGTTGAAGCTTTCCCTCCAAACACAATGGTCATGATAGTCACATTCAACATGTCGATGCCCTTGAGCCCCGCTTTGGAAAGCCCGATAATAAAGGCCGACAAGGCTATCAATATTAAACTGGTGGTCGAGTAGGCTGCAAATATTCCCATGTGCGATCGGTATGAGTATAAAAAACTCAAATATAACAATAGCGCCCCTTTTTATAAACATTCCACTACCCCCATTGTGCCATGGGGAAAGTACATTCATAAGAGCACCTGAGAATGTCTTTCCATTTTTAAAACCATAAATTTTATCACCATGAAATTGAAACTAACGATTGCGCTGGCCTGTATGGCCATTAGCCTTACCTATTGCAAAAAAGACAAATCTGCTCCGGAGCCTGAAGTGGAAGCAGCCTGGTCGTCAAGCGCCCAATGGGGTACCTGGACTAACGGTGGCTATACACTCTATAACAACATCTGGGGCAGTGGGGCCGGTTCACAAACCATTTGGGCAAACAGTTACAGCAACTGGGGCATCTGGGCCAATCACCCCAATACCGGTGGGGTAAAAGCATATCCCAATAGTACGCGCAATGTAAACCGGGCGCTTGGTTCATTGAATGCCCTCACCAGCAGCATCAGTATTAGCTCCCCTTCAGGTGGCGCCTGGACCTCCTGTTACGATGTATGGGATAACAATCACCAGCATGAAATTATGCTGTGGATGAATTATACCAGCAACAGCGATGGATCAGGCAATATCAAACCCATTTCCGCTACCTGGAATTCAGCAGGCAATCCTGTACCTGTATTTACCAATTTATCAGTTGGCGGCGCTACCTGGAATGTTTTCCGTGGCAGCAATGGAGCCAACAATGTGTATTCATTTCTACGTACTGCCAAAACCAACAACACTACGGTCGACATCAGGGCCATTGCCAACTGGATCAGGAACCAGGGCTGGTTTGGCAATATCACCGTTGGCGATGTGCAGTTCGGTTATGAGATCACTTCCAGCTACGGTGCCAATGGGGCTGGTTTACAATGGACCACCAATAGCTATTCCGTAAGCTTTAATTAAGTTGTATGATCAGGTTGAGCCAACTGATTATTTTATTGGCGTTGTTGGCGGCGTGCCATAAGGAGGGGGGTATTACCCGGGACATCAAAACAGAGATGCTGACAGCAGTGAACACCCTTCGACAAACAGGGTGTACCTGTGGCGATACCTTTATGCCACCGGTAGAACCATTGCTGTGGAATGATACCCTGGCAATGGCTGCTCTGGAACATGCCCGCGATATGGATGCCCATAATTATTTCAGCCATATTTCACCGGGCGGTACGTCGCCCATACAACGCACCATGGCATTGGGTTACTCAGGAAATTATGTAACAGAAAATATTGCCCGTGGTTTTTCTTCGCTGGATCCGGTGATGGAGGCGTGGAAAGAAAGCGAGGACCATTGTAAGGCCATGATGGACCCTTTGCAAACCCACCTGGGGGCCGGGAACGTGGATACGTATTGGGTGCAGGAGTTTGGAAGGGAGTAAAAAAACGGAGAGCATCTGGTTTACAGACGCTCTCCCTGTTTACTCAATCCGTGGTTATTAGCAAGTTATTGTTTAACGATCTTGTACGATTGTTTGTTGGCTGTTATCACAAAGTAAGTACCTGCAGGCAAACTGTTCAGTTGCAAAGATTCTTTTACCTGTGTGATGGTGAACTGGCGCAGCACATATCCCTGCAGGTTAACCAGCCGGGCAGTGGTGCCAATCAATGAGGTGCTGTTTAATTGCAAGGTTACTGTTGAGCGTGCGGGATTGGGATAAACCCGTAACCCGCTGCCAGCTACATCACATGTTTTGGATACCGTGAGCTGTTTTGAATAAGCAAAACGGCCATCGTTATCGATTTGCATAAGCCTGAAAAAGTTGTTGCCGTGTGCCAGGTTGTTATACGTGAACGAGTAAGACAGAGTGGCTATTGAATTGCCGTGGCTTTGCAGGGTGCCTATAGAAACCCAGTTAATGGCATCGGTAGACCATTGAACATCAAAATGGTTGTTGTTGGTTTCACCGGCAGTTTCCCATTGTAAACGGACGGAACTGCAATCGATGCTGGTGGCATTGAAAGCAATGATGTTTACAGGTAATGGCGAACTGATATAGGTTTGCACATCACCGTTGTTTCCTACAGACCAGCCAAAACCACCTGCTACAAAATGCACACTTCTGATCTCCCTGGTGGTAGCGCTGGTTTCAGGATTCCAGGAGGCGCCGCCATTAGCCGTAAAAAGTATGGTACCTCCTGCACCAACGGCCCAGCCGGTGGAAGCTGAGGTAAAGAACACCTCATTCAAATTATCATTACCAGGGCTGGTTTGATCTGTCCAGATGGCGCCGCCATCAATTGTTTTTTTAATGGTGCCATTATTGCCCACTGCATACCCGGTATTGGCATCAACGAAATAAACACCGTCCAGTTCCTTTGAACCGCTGTTTTGGGGCGACCAGGTGATGCCCCCATCGGTTGTTTTACGAATACTACCGCTGGTGCCGACCACCCAGCCGGTTGTTGCATTTATAAATTGGATGTCGTAGAAATCGCGGTTGTTGATGCCGCTGTTTAAAGCAGTCCAATTGGCACCGCCATCATTTGTATAAAGAATGGTGCCGTTATCGCCGGCTACGTAGCCGGTGGTGGCGCTGGTAAAATATACGCTTCTGTAAGTACCGGAACCAGGGTTGGTTTGATTTGTCCAGGTAGCACCCCCATCCGTTGATTTATAAATGGTATGCCCTGAACCAACCGCCCAGCCAGTAGTGGCATTGGCAAAAAACACGCTTTGCAGGTTCTGGCTAATTCCGCTTGTTACAGTGGTCCAGCTATTACCCCCGTTGGTGGTTGTGCGAACGGTGCCATTATCGCCTACCAGCCAGCCATTGGTTTTATTTATAAAGAAAACATCCCGCAGGGGTTGGTTACTGTTGCTGTTTTGTTCTGTCCAGGTATGTCCGCCCGAAACAATTGTTTTAATAATAGTACCGTTATCACCAACTGCCCAGCCGGTGCTCTTATTGACAAAGAAAACACCCCACAATTTTGAGCTGGTGTTGCTGGTTTGAATTCCCCAGTTGACGCCCCCATCAACGCTTACCACCACTTTTCCGTTTTGACCTACAGCAATACCGGTATTGGCGTTGGTAAACCAGATACTGTAAAAATCATCGTTAGTGGGCGTGGTCCCTGCAGTCCAGGTGGTACCGCCATCAGTTGTTTTCAGTATCACTCCATTGTTGCCCGATACCCAGGCGGTATTGGCGTCCAGAAAAAATGCGCTTAATAATTTTTGAGTGATATTGCTGTTTTGCGCACTCCAGGTGTTTCCGCCATCGATTGTTTTATGTATTTCACCATTGGCTCCAACTGCCCAGCCGATAGTAGTATTCACAAATGTAACATCGAATAGATCCTTGTTTGTATTGCTATTTTGATCGACCCAGTTCGCGCCGCCATTGCTGGTTCTTTGAATATCACCTTTGTCTGTAACTGCCCAGCCATTGTTGTCATCTATAAAGAAAATGCTGTTGATATTTTCGCTTGTATTGCTGATCTGCGTACTCCAGCTTGTGCCGCCATTGATGGTTTTGCTGATGGCTCCGCCATTGCCGGCAATCCAGCCGGTAGCCGAAGAAGTAAAAAATACGCTATTCCATTGTGTAGAACCGGTTGATTGATCTGTCCAGGTTGAACCACCATTAACGGTTTTTAAAACGGTACCGGAGGCTCCTACAGCCCAGCCAGTATTGGCATCTTCAAAATGGACATCATGGAGTGAATTGCCGGTGCCGCTTGTTAAAGAAGTCCATTGAGCCGAAGCGCCCAGGGTTATAAAAAGGAACACGAAAAGACACAATAAGGCCTGCGGGTTTTTGAAGTAAACAGTTTTCATAACGGGCGCTGGGTTTTACGGATTCATTAAAGGTATAATCAGGTACCAGGGGACAATACCCTTGCCATTTCTGAAATATGTTGATTATAAATGGCTTATGTATATGATTCGCGTGGGAATATTCCCTTTTCTGATCTGTTTTTCCGGGAATGGGAATTTGAGGTGGGGAACAGACCAGCGTTATGGGGAGGGAATGGAGGCTTATAGCCTGAACCAGGTGTCGTAACAAAAAAATAGATCCGGACAGAAACTGCCGGATCTATTTCCAACACAAAAAACTACAGAGGATAAGAACGTTTCCTGTGTCGTTGATGCTTTAAAAAAACTAATCCGGCCAGCTATGCTACGACCGGAATAAAAACTATGCTTGAAATACCAAATTACATCAGGTGAGCTGCGAAATTTCACCCGACCGAACAGATACTAATATACGAAGAAGTTATACAAGGCGCTGTGACACTCACTTTAGTTGAGATTATTTTGATCAATGTCAATTGTTGCTTGAATTCAATAATTGTATGTAAAGCATGACGATGGTCATGGTTTTTTATGTATAAAAAACATACCTTACTCTTTCATATCACTTCCTCCCATATATCCTTCGAATTCCATTGGCCTCTTATAACTCCAAATTATAATTACGTATGAGATTGCAAACGAAAAATGGATATCCCGAGGTAGTGTTGGCTTCAAAATGTGAGACTTCTTTTTTCTATACTACAGCAGACTGGCTCCGGCATGAGATAGGGATATCGTTTTGCAATAAAGAAAAGCAGAATGAAATGATCTATTGGCAGTTTTGTTTTGGCGAAGGTATTGCCGTGTTGAAGTATGACCCATCACTGGGCATATCGCTTTGCCCTGCTGAGTTTGGACGTGCAACAACAGAAGAAAAGGCGGCATTTAAAATGTTGATGGATACAATGAAAAGATGCTAATGACCTTGTCTCTATAAACAAGTAAGGGGTCCCGCTAAAACGGGGCCTGTAACGGTTTCTTCTTATAAATTTTTACATAAAGCTTTCAGGAAATTCATTTTTAGAAAATTCAGAAAATAATTATTAATTGAAATAAATATTATATTTGTTTAGAAGTTGACTGAATATGCAACTAACGCTAACGAATGAACAGTAATTTCCTCTGATCCACTCTGATTCTGATTTACCTGAAAACCAATCGTTAATCAATGTCCTGGTCTCTCAATGCAGCGTGAGCATTGACGTTCGAAATTCTCTGAAAACATTTTATTCCGTTCTTGGTACGCATTGTCCCGTTTGTTGCCGGTATATACCGCCATGACCATTATAAAACTTACTAACAATGAAAAGATTGCTTGTTGTTAACAACAATAACCAAAGCCATAAGCTAATGGAAGCTATGCCCATTTTCGAAAGTGGAACTACCACTTTCGCCCGAAAGTCTGCCGACAGGCTAACCACATTATTTAACCTAAACACCAATGTAAACAAGTATAAAAAGAAAGAGGTGATCTATGCCGAAGGCAATCACCCCGTGCAGTTATACTATATAAAGAAAGGAATTGTAAAAACCTATAAATGTAATTCAGAAGGGAAAGAACTGATTACCGGCATTTATAGCGAAGGAGAGTACCTGGGTTATGTGGCGTTGCTCGAAGAAACAGTTTATAAAGATATAGCAGTAGCCGTTGAATATGCCGAGCTGGCGGTGATCCCAAAAGATGAGTTTGAAGGGATGATGGAAACCGACCGGCAGGTGGCCCGTAAATTCATAAATCTGCTGGCAAAAGATATTACCGAGAAAGAACAGCTGTTGTTGGGACTGGCCTATAATTCCCTTCGTAAAAAGGTGGCAGAGGCATTGATCTTATTAAGCCGTAAATACAAAGATGCTATAAAGATCAGCCGGGATAATCTGGCCGCTATTGCCGGTACGGCTACGGAATCATTGATAAGGACCCTGGGTGAGTTCAGGCAGGAAAAGCTGATCGATATTACCGAAGGGTACATAACCATTATCAATGAAAGTAAACTAAAGACAATGTTGAATTAAAACGCATGTTGATTATAACGGGACCATAGATGAAAGCGGTGGAAACCGCAAGAGCAATCGGAGGGTGTATCAAGGTCTGATACACTCTCTTTTTATAAGTCCAGGTCTTTCGACTTAATAGTTACGATCTCGTACTTAATGCTGGTACCCCGTTTGCTGTCGGGCATTTTAAGGGTTTCGGCAGATTTGGGTCTTATACCATAGAAGTCCTTCATTTTTGTATCCCAAACACTGCCATTGGCTTTTATGTAGGTGACTTTTACCCGTACGCGGTTAAGCATAAAATCGGTTGAATTGATCACGGTGATCTTCAGGCCCGAAATTCCACCAAGATTCTTGTATTCGTAGTCATTACTTTCAACTTTCACCAATTCCATAATATTATCGTGCACCATCTTTTTTAGCTTGGCGTCGCTGGCGGCTGAAATGCCTGGTTTGGTAGATCGGATGGTATTAATGGTATCGGTAGATTCACCACCTCTTACAACGGCGGCTAACACACCCAGTACAATAATAAATGGAATGAGAATGATCCAGCGGAGGGAACGTTTAGGCGTAGTAGTATCTGTTTTGTCAAGGATACCAGGTTTTTTCATAAAGTCGGATTTTTCAGGGATATGTGATGCTTACCAGGTACAAAAATAATTTTTTTTTCTTGTATGGGGAAATGAAAAAATCCTGCTATCCCGGTACTGTATTGAGTGCGGGATACTCGCTTCTGAAAAAAATATCCCATTGAACTACTTAATAACCATAGTGTATTGCATTGTTTTACTTAAGCAAGTATCTTGTGCCGGAAAACAAATTCCCTAACCCTTACCGGTTGAAAATGGTTGACCTGAATGGTTATACCGAATACTCGAAAATAGCAACCTTAAAAGTGGAAGAAAGAAACAGCCTGTCAATTTATCCCAATCCCGTAACTGAGCAATTGTTTGTAAAAGGTGCGACTGGTGGCAGTGCCTTCCAGGTGAAAACGATGAGTGGGCAAGTGCTGAAACAAGGGACCATAAAAAGTACCGGCAGTATTGATGTAAGTGCTTTATCAAAGGGTATGTATGTACTGACTGTAGATGGTGCCCATTATAAATTCATTAAAAAATAAGTTTCCCGGACTTCATTTCAAAAAGCCTCCCCCGGCACAGTTGAGGGGAGGCTTTTCATTTAATGAATGATTTCACATAAATATAATTCCGGTAATAAAAACATAACACTGTATCTGTTTCTTTGGAGCCTTATATGGTATCTATGTTAGCATTCCGGCTTCTTTTATGTGTTTATGCAGGTTTATTATCAACAGCAATATATGCGCAGCAGGGCAATACAGACATGCCAGGCACTACCAAACGTACAGCCGCCTTTCAACGGCTGTATTCCGACACGGCTTTTCTTATGCTGAAGAAAACATTCACCCAAGCGCTGGCTGATAGAGATAAGGTGAAGGCCGCCAGCTGCTTGCGGCAAATGGGTAGGATCTGTTTTCACCTCACCAATTTCCCTCAATCGCTCGAATATTATTTGCAGGCCGATAAATTGTTACGCCAGCAAAAGCAGGACCTGATGCGGGCCGAAAACCTCAACGACATCGGTATGGTGTTTCAGGCATATAAACAAACAGAGTTGGCCAAACAGCAATACGATGAAGCCTTTGCGATCTATGCAATTTCTCACAACGAACCCGGCATTGCTTTCACCCATGGCAAAATAGGTCAATGGCATATGAGCCTGCATCATTATGACAGTGGTTTCTTTTACCAGCGGATCGCACTGCATGAGTTCCTTCGATTGGAAGATAAGCAGGGCATTGCCCGCGTAAGCGGACAAATTGGTAACATCTATGAAGACCTGAAAAATTACGATTCAGCCCGATTTTATTTTAGCCGCTCCCTGGAGCTGAGTCGCGAAACAAAGGATACCACAGCTTTTATTGAAGCCCTCAACAATATGGGCGATGTGTTCAGAAAAACCGGTAACTATAAAGAAGCCTTACCCCTCACCCGACAGGCGCTGGTATTAGCACTGCGCACAAACGAATTGTTTCACCTGGGCAGTGCTTACCGTGATCTTGCCAAAACTTTCCATTTAATGGGCGATAACGACAGCGCTTATTTTTACCAACGCACGGGGCAGGCGTATGCCCAGGACCTTTACTGGCGTGAAAATGGTACCCAGCTGGCCGTACTAAAAACCATGTACGACGTGGAAAAGAAAAATGCAGAGATCGAAAAACTGCAGGCCGCCCGTAAAACCGTTGCGGCCTTTGTTGTTATCGGTATCCTTTTGCTATTACTGGGTGCCCTGGTGATCAGCCGCCAGCGATTGCGGATCAGGAATGCGGGGTTACTGGTAGAACAGGAGAAGCAAACAGCAGGAGCTCAGAAAGCGCTGATGGAATTACAGGAAGAGAACCTGAAGCAGGAACTGGAATCAAAATCGCGGGAACTAAGTGCCCATATGCTACACATAATGCAGAAAAATCAATTCCTTGAAAAATTGCATAACCAGCTGGATGAAATGCTAAAGGACGATCGCCGCGACCAGCGCAAACAACTCAAGCAATTGCAACTACAGATCAACCAGAATTTTAACCACGATCAGCACTGGGAAAAATTCAACGGCATTTTTGACCAGGTGCATGAAACCTTTGTTCAAAAATTAAAAGAGTTGTGTGGCGATGCGCTTACCCGCAGTGACCTGAGGCTGGTAGCTTTGTTGAAAATGAACCGGGGTTCTGAAGAAATTGCTGCTATTCTCGGCATTTCGCAGGATAGTGTACGGGTTATGCGGTACCGGTTACGCAAAAAACTCAACCTGCAGCAGGGGGAAAACCTGTCGATGTTCATTCAATCGTTGTGAGGCGCACCGGTGCTTAATATTTTGTTAATGGACAGGTTGTTTCCATAAGTACATTTGTAAATCAACGAGTTGAAGGTGTTTTGTTAATCCTGTATACCTTTTGTATATACCCGTTACAGCTTTGTTTCCTTTTTATTACAGGCCCGGATGGCTGAATGTAACGGCATAAACGCAATTTTGTTTCGCAATCAGTTAATCAGTAAAAAATATATGAGGTTGGTACGCGGCATATTGGGTATTTGTTTTTGTTTGGCGGTGCTGCAGGGTTTAATAAACCCCGGAGCCCGCGATAAAGGAGTGGAGCCTGCCGTGGCTTACTTCAGGGAACAATCCCGCCTGTTTGCCTTATCCGCCGCACAATTGCAGTCGGCTGTTACTGCCATCAGGCCCAACGACTCCCTGTCGGTGATAAAAGCACGCAATACACTTATTCAATGCCGCATCGATTATAAACGGATAGAATATTTCCTGGAGTATTTCTTTACCAGCTCGGCTATGATCTACAACCGGGCCCCCAAATACGAGATCGAAGAACCTTATATGGAGTACCAGGAACCGGTTGGGCTGCAGGTGATAGAAAGCCTCTTGTATGAAAAAGAGGTGGCTGAAAAGAAAACGGAACTGCTGCAACAGGCGGATGCCGTGCAATCTTCTGCGGCAGACCTCGGGGCATTATTATATGGGTTTAAGGCTACAGACAGGCAATTGCTGGAAAGTATGCGGCTGGAGTTGATCCGCGTGATCACCCTGCATATCAGTGGTTACGATGCACCGTTTCTGAAATCGGGGATTGCAGAAGCGGCGGCAGCACTGGAAGCGATACAGGAAACAATCAATCCTTTCGTCAATAATACGGCTGCGCAGGGCGATAGTGTAGCAAAATACCTGTCGGGCAGCATCGCTTACCTGCACCAGCATCCTGATTTTGACCGGTTCAACCGGCTGAACTTTTTGTCGCAATGGGCGTTGCCACTACAACGGTATTTTGGCAAACTGGTAAGCGATGCTCAACTGGAATTGAATACAACCAGTGGTGTACTTAATTACAAGGCCGCTGATCTTTTTAGCCCCGATGCGTTGAACCTGCAGGCCTTTCCCGGTGGTGAAGGGCATTCAGGTGCAGCATGGGTACAGTTGGGCAAACAACTGTTTTTTGAACCCGGACTGTCGGGCAATAACAAAGTGAGTTGTGCCACCTGTCACAACCCTGCCAAACATTTTACCGATGGTTTGGCGCAGAGTGTTGCCTTCGATGGCCATTCTCATGTACAACGTAATGCTTCCTCTCTGCTGTATGCAGGTTACCAGTATGGTCAGTTTTGGGATGGCAGGGCCAAAAGTCTTGAAGAACAGGTGAAAACAGTGATGAACAATAAAGAGGAAATGAATGGGGGAGAAACTACTATTACGAGTTTGCTTACGCGCAAACCATCTTATAAAACCCAACTCAGCGCCTTTACACATGACAGTGTTACTGTTACTGAAGAAGTAGCCATGGCTGTGGCAGCGTATGTGCGCAGCCTGAATCCGCGCAATGCCCGTTTCGACCAGTACCTGCAGGGCAATACTACCGTAATGACTACGCAGGAGATCAATGGTTTCAATTTATTCATGGGCAAAGCCCAATGCGGTACCTGTCATTTTGCGCCGCTTTTCAATGGATTGACCCCGCCTTTATATAACCTGTCAGAACTGGAAGTGTTGGGCACTACCAGTTCCGATAACCTGGAAAAACCAGCACTGGACAGTGATGAAGGCCGCCTCAAAATATTTCCAATAGCCTTTTACGACAAAGCATTTAAAACACCAACGGTGCGCAATGTATCGGCCACTGCACCGTATATGCACAACGGCGCTTTTAAAACACTGGAAGCGGTGATCGAATTCTACAATAAGGGTGGCGCTGTTGGTATGGGCTTGCCATTGCCGAACCAAACTTTATCCGCTCAGCCATTGAACCTTTCCAAAGAAGAAGTAAAAGATATTGTGAGCTTCCTGCATACCCTGGAAGACAAAATTCCCAACTAAAATAATAAAATAACAATGCCATTTCTTTCATTGAATGTGAAAGCAGGGATGCTATGTGCCTGCATCATGCTTGCAGGTTTCCATATTAATGCGCAGGGCGATAACAACCGATTGGTTAAAAAAGACCCGGCTGGTAAGATAAACGTGGCGCCCCAATTGATCCGCGGTCCTTATTTACAGGTAGCCACTACCAACAGCATCGTCATCCGCTGGCGGACCGATGCATTTGCACGCAGCCGTGTTCGTTATGGCGCTGCACCCGCCCGGCTTGATATGACTGCGGCTGATTCTGCATTGACTACAGAACATCAGGTAAAGCTTACCGGGCTTACTCCAAACACCCGGTATTTTTATTCAATTGGTGGAATGAAAGATGTATTGCAGGGCGATAGCAGCAATTACTTTTATACCCTGCCTGTGCCGGGTACAGAAGGTGTATATCGGATCGGGGCGTTTGGCGATTGCGGCAATAATTCGGTGAACCAGCGCAATGTGCGCAACGCATTTATAAAATACCTGGGCGATCAGTACCTGAATGCCTGGATCTTATTAGGCGACAATTCCTATCCCGATGGGGCCGACGCAGAATTACAGGCCAAGTTCTTCAATATCTATAAAGATGATCTGTTGAAAAAATATCCCTTGTTCCCCGCGCCTGGCAATCATGATTACCATGATATAGAATTTTCAGCAGAAGTAGCGCAACGCACCCATGAAGTTGCTTATTACCAGAATTTCTCTATGCCACAGGAAGGAGAGGCCGGTGGAGTGCCTTCACACACCAAGGCCTTTTATTCATATGATATAGGAAACGTACATTTTCTTTCCCTCGATTCTTATGGCAAAGAAGGTGGTGACTTTCGCATGTATGATACGCTTGGCCCACAGGTGCAATGGGTAAAAAAAGACCTGGAAGCAAACAGGAACAAACAATGGGTGGTTGCATACTGGCACCATCCGCCCTATACAATGGGATCACATAATTCAGATGGAGTGGGTGAGCTGGCTAAGATCAGACAGAATTTTATTCAGATACTGGAAAGATATGGAGTTGACCTGGTACTATGCGGCCATAGTCATGATTATGAACGAAGCAGCCTGATGAAAGGTCATTACGGGCCGGAAGCAAGCTTTAATGCGGCCGAACATAACCTTAGCAATTCATCAGGCCGTTACGATGGTGCTGGCAACTGCCCGTATATTAAACAGTCAGGCAGTAACCAGGGAACTGTATATGTAGTAAGTGGATCTGCCGGACAACTTGGTGGCCGGTCTGCCGGTTTCCCGCACAACGCCATGCAATACGCCAACGATTCAGTAGGCGGTGCCTCCATTATTGAAGTGCGTGGCAATCGCCTCGATCTGAAATGGATCTGTTCCGATGGCGTGATCAGGGACCAGTTCACTATGATGAAAGATGTAAACAAAACCACGCGTGTGCAGGCAAAGAAAGGAGAGCTCGTAACCCTCACCGCTTCCTTTGTGGGCGATTACCGCTGGAACAAAAGCAAGGAAAGCACCCGTAGCATCACGGTAAAAGCAGGAGGCGGTAAAACCAATTATGAAGTTAGAGATGCGTACAGCTGTGTGAAAGATGTTTTTGAAGTAGTCACCCAATAACAGTCAATTATAAAATAAAGCGGACATAGCGGCAAAATCACTTGTGCCGCTATGCAGAACAGTTATGCCGTTTCAAAAAACAAGGCAGGACTGAACGGGGAAGGTATGTCGTTGTGTGTACGTAAACCGAATTGTTGTTTAGTTAATACGATCGAAAAGATTTGATAAAGTTACCTCCATAGTTTGGAGCTTGAAATACCAAAAAACATAAACGTTATGAGAACAACCATCACCACATTATTGCTATTCCTGGTCATCCCGTTTGGGGCGCTGGCGCAGGGTTTGCTGTCGGGGCGCATCATTGACTCGAACAGCCTGAGTTTACCGGGCGCCACCATCGAGATAAAAGCGCTTTCAAAGAAGGCAGTATCCGATGAAACCGGGCACTATAAACTGCTGGGAATACCCGATGGGACACACGAAATTGATTTTACTTATATTGGATTTAAGCTGGTGCATAAAACCATAACCATTTCAGGAGGCAAAACCCAGCAACTGGACATTGTTATGAGTCCCGAAGCCCATAAAGGCATGCAGCGTGTGATTGTGACAGGCAGTACCGGTTCTGCACTCAAAGCATTGAACCAGCAGAAGAATTCCAACCGTATTGTAAACGTAATCTCTGCCGATCAGATTGGCCGTTTTCCTGATCCCAATATTGGCGACGCGTTAAAACGGGTGCCTGGTATTTACGTGCAATTAGACCAGGGGGAAGCATCGTTGGTAAGTATCCGCGGAACTGATCCTTCAAAAAGCACTATTAATATCAACGGTACCAATATGTCGGGCACGGGTGATGCACGGCAGGTAGGGATCAATGCGGTACCATCAGACATGGTTCAAATGGTAGAAGTAACGAAAGCCATTACCCCCGATATGGATGGCGACGCTATTGGTGGTGTTGTGAACCTGGTAACCCGTAAAGCCCCTTATACCAAACTGTTGTCGGTAACGGTGGGAACAGGTTATTCCTTTATGGTGCAGAAGCCTATGGTGAACGGCAATATTGTATTTGGCGATCGCTATGGTAAAGACAAAAAACTAGGCGTGATGGCATCAGCTTCCTATTACCGTCAGTTCCTGGGTTCCAATGTACACAGCAGCGACTGGGGTGATACCAAATGGGTAGACGGCAATACGTACTACATGCCTAAGTATTTGAGTATGGAACAGATCTTTCTTGAGCGCATCAGGCAGAGTTATACGATTGGTCTCGACTATAAATTCAATGAAAAGCACACCATAACCCTTACTGGTATTTACAATAACTATAAGGATTGGCGCGAACGCTATACGTTGAAAGTAGATGATATTGGTCCGGATTATCCTACCAACTGGAAACGGGCAAAAGGGTATGAAAGAACATCAGCGAAAGGTAAAGCCGTTAAAGATGCTAATAAAGACCTTAAAGATGATGTAACCGGAGAATACTATGTAGACCTGGATAATGATCCGTTGCATCCCCAATATGATCCGGAACTGGAGCGCCATGTTGAAGGCGGGGTAAATAAACGCAATGGCGCCGAGATTGCACAAAAGATCATCAACCTTGGGTTGGATGGCCAGCACATTTTTGGAAAAGTGAAAGTGGAATGGAAAGCGTCGTTCATGAAAAACCGGGGCGATAATCCCAACGCCAGAAACCTGGAGCTGGAAAGCGAAATGGAAAAATCGGCACAGATGGATTATACCGATCCACGTTACATTAAAGCAGTAGGAGGTACCGGTATCGACAATGTACTGGAAAACCTGAAAGGCCGCAGAACAAGCAACAGCGATACTGTTGATACCTGGTATGTTGACAGTTACAATGGTAATGACAAGGTAGCTTATACCCGTCAATACCTGGCTCAACTTGACCTTACCGTTCCCTTGTGGGGTGGCAAGTTTGGAAATACCATTAAGTTCGGTGGTAAGTATCGTGGCATGAAGAAAGAGAACCTCACCCTGAACAGCACAGTTTGGAAACCAGGCATAGATCCTGCCCGTCGTGATGAATACAATCAGAAAATTGCCAATGGGCAAACGGTGAACCCGGATGATTATATGGACTGGGGTGGTTATTGGACAGGTTTCGGTAATAATATGGAAAACGTAAGCGAACAGCTCTTTCATAATTCCCGTTACCAGGTAGGTAATACAACAACTACAGAATGGGTGAGTACCCGGAATGTGAGCTACAACAACAATACCGATGAGTTTTCAAAGGTAGAAGATAAAACAGATGCCATCGCTGCCAATTACACCGGTAAGGAAACTATTACAGCCGCTTATGTAATGAGCACGCAGAACCTTGGTGATAAATGGACCTTGATAGGCGGCCTTCGCCTTGAGCACAGCACGCTGCACTATGAAGGCAACAACTACAATAAAAAGTTGAATGCCCTGGGTGATAAAGTAGTTTCTAATTCCGATTTCCTGAACCTGATGCCGGCGTTTCATATCAAGTACACGCCTACCAGCAAGATGGTATACCGTTTTGCCTTTACGCGTACCATCAGCCGCCCGGCTTATGGCGATATTGCACCCCGCATGAATGTGAGCATAAAAGATAAAACTGTTTCAGAAGGTAACCCCAATCTGAAACCAACCTTGTCGAATAACCTCGACCTGCTGGGTGAATACTATACCGGTGGTACCGGTTTGATCTCTGCAGGGGTGTTTTACAAGAATATTACCAGTTACTCCATCATCAAAAAAGACGAGGTGCGATTTTCTGATGTAGAAAAATATGTTACAACGCCGGATGAACTGGTCGCTGAAGGAGCGCTGCCTGCAACTATCACGGATTATAAAAAGTACTACGATCCACTGAAGTCAAAAGATGATATCCTGGCACGTACTAAACCAATGAATGCGGGTGTGGCCAATTTGATAGGGGTAGAAATCGGTTTCCAGCGCAAGTTGTCTTTCCTGCCTGGTATGCTCGGTAATTTAAACGTGTACGCCAACTATACCCACAACTGGATCTTTACCAAAAAAGGAGAACCAGCATTGCCAGGAACTGCTAACAGCATTGTGAACCTGTCGCTTGCCTACGAAGTACCAAAGTTCAATGCCCGCGTATCATTTAACAATACCTCCGATTTCTCAACTGTTACTGGTGCTTTACCAGATGGAAAGGGAGATATTTATTACGATAAGGTATACTACCTGGATGCCAATGCGAACTATTTCCTGTCGAAGCGTTGGGTGATCTTTGCCAATGCCAATAACCTGCTGAATCAATCCCAGCGCCGGTATATGTGGCAACCGCAATACACATATTATAACCTTGTCACCGGTACAACAGCACAGATCGGTGTAAAGGTGAATGTTTTCTAAACCATAGAAATGGGTTGAGTAACGGAGCGGCATCCTGTAATGGGGTGCCGCTTTTTTGTGTGGTTACGTAAAAAACAACGCGATTTTTTGGTGAAAATGGTTTTTTGTATCTTTTGGTACTTAAAACTACGTTCATGAAAGGGTGTCTCATGGTTACTGTTGCCTATTTTCTCATTATGGGGGCATGTAAGCCAGTTCAGCATGATAATCGTATTGCTCAAATATTTTCATCTGGCAAATGGATTGACCTTACTTACAGTTTCAGCGAACAAACTTTGTACTGGCCCAATAATCCCACCGGTTTTAAATTGGATACACAGGTGAATGGTATTACCCCAGCTGGTTTTTATTATGCTTCCAATGCTTTTTCCGCTCCGGAGCATGGAGGTACGCACCTTGATGCACCTGTGCATTTTGCCCAGGGGCATCAAACAACCGATCAGGTACCACTGGAACACCTAACCGGCCAGGCAGTAGTTATAGACGTGAGTGAGCGGGCGTTAAAGAATGTGGATTATCTCATCTCGGTTCAGGATATAGAAGCATGGGAAAAAATAAATGGTACACTACCCGATAGTGCCATTATTTTATTTCGAACCGGATATGGGAAGTATTATCCTGATGCGAAAACGTATTTTGGTACCAATGAAAAAGGCGCAGGCGCGATAGCGAATTTGCATTTTCCCGGTATTGATCCGGCTGCTGCGGAATGGCTAAGCTCCCGGCGTAAAATAAAAGCAGTCGGGCTGGATACGCCGAGCATCGATTATGGTCAATCGAAGGATTTTAAAACACATCAGATACTGTTGGCTAAGGACATCCCCGCCTTTGAGAACGTAGCCAATCTGGATCAGTTGCCAGTGACGGGAGCCTATATAATAGCATTACCCATGAAAATAAAAAACGGGAGTGGGGGTCCATTGCGTATTATAGCCTGGGTGAAAAATGGTTAACGGCCAGTCTTAAGATACTCTTCCTCGGTTACCTTTTCCATCCAGTCAACGACCTTTCCATTCAAATTTTCCTGGATCGCAATATGCGTCATGCCGGTTGTTGCGGTGGCGCCATGCCAGTGTCTTTCGTTTGGTTCAAACCAAATTACGTCACCTGGATGTATTTCCATAATTGGTCCGCCTTCTTTTTGAGCCCAGCCGGAACCTGCTGTAATGATCAATGTTTGACCCAGCGGATGGGTATGCCAGGCAGTTCTTGCACCTGGTTCAAAGGTAACGCTGGCGGCGGCACCACGCCGGGTTTCGTTTGGCTGAAATAAGGGATCAATGCGTACAGCACCTGTAAACCATTCTTCCGGTCCTTTGGCAGAAGCCTGTGAGCCAACTCTTGTTATTTCCATCTAAGCTTATTTAAGATAAATGCAAATGTAGTATTCCGCCGTTTCTAAATCCGTTGGCCGGGAGATTTTATATGCCGCCAGTCAAGAGAAAAGAGGTACTCCAGTTTCTGGTATAAATCCGATAGGTCAAAAGGTTTTTCCATGAGAAAGGTGGCGCCCAATTCTTTTGCTTCATTAAGATAAGCGGGATCAAGATTGCCGGTAAAAATAACAACGGGGATTTGCATGTATTGGGGCAGCTTTCGAATGCTGATCAATACATCTTTGCCGCTGATCCGTGGCATACGCCAGTCAAGAAACACAATTTCTGCAACGGTATCGGCATTGTCATTTGCCATTCTGGTGAGTGCGGAGTTTGCGTTTTTCTCGTATATTAAATCTACTTCTTTACAGCATTCATTCAGGGCAGAATTTAATATATCGAATTCATCATAGTCGTCATCGATAAGTAACACTTTTTTTGGAAAATCCATGTTTATCCGGTCTTGTAATGAAACAATGCGGCCTAACCAAAGGAGTCATTCGCCTGGCGAAACGACACTAAGATAAACATTGAACATTAAAAACGAGGGTGAATTCCTATAATTATTTATCTCAATATATGTGACTGGTATATTTACGACTACCTTTTTGATTGTGGAATAAATTCCGCAGCAATTTTGTGTATGTCTTCTTCTTCTTTAAGAGTAAGCGTATCTAAAAGCGACCTCAGGTGTTCTTTTATTTCATGTAGATCGCTGATAGTGGAGCCATATTCCAGCGCTGAAGCGAACTTGCGCATTTCATGAACAATTAAGGTCTTAAGCTGGGCTGCAGAGAACTGTTGAATACGTAATTCCATAAGGACTTTTTTATTCCATAATGACAATTTTCATTCCAGCCCCGGCGGCTGGATCAATAAAAGTTTCCAATCACAGTAACGTAAAGATCTTGTGTATTTCCATTAACAGACTTGATCCTGCCTATCTTACTTTCATTATTAAACCTGTCGTAATATTCAATATTGACTGGTCCAAACATACTCATTTTACCCTTTTTTTCAGCACCGGCAAAAGTATCGTAGTAATCAATAGTATAATTACCGAATGACTTCATTTTTCCTTTCTTTTCATCACGGTCAAACGTATCATAGTAATCAATGGAAATATTTCCTATCGACTTTATCTTTCCTGTTTTTTGCTCATTGTCAAAGTTGTCATAGTAATCAATGGCTATATTCCCAATGGATTTGATCTTGCCAATTTTCGTCTTATTACTAAATCTGTCAAAGTAATCAATGGCAACTCCGTTTATGGATTTTATCTTACCAGCTTTTTCATCACCATCGAAGTGGTCATAATATTCATCAGTTGATGAATCCTGGTTATAATCCTGCCATCCTTTCCTCTTACCATTGGTATTTACAGGATAAATATTGCCAGTAGAACTGATACGAAAATCAATCCCGGTCAACGTAAAAACAATAGAATGAATGGTGAAGCTTACTGGTTTGATCCTGACATTTATTTCGGCTAATTCCTGGGCTTTGCAAAACTGACCAGCAATTAATAGAATGAGAAATATAAAAGTAGATTTCACGGCCTGTTCTTTTATTTATTAATTGATTAAACGAGGGTTCTGTATTAAAGATAATATTGAAAGGACAGGATTAAGTAGATGTATGTAATAAATGCTTGTTAAACGTTCAAATGCCTGAACTCACGGCAAATAACAGGGTAACAAAGATGTGATTATGATGTAACATATTGAAACAGGTTTGCCTTTTATAATATATATTAAGCATATCTATCTTAAAGCGTTAAATGCGCGAACTTGGTTGTACCTTGAAACAAACAGTATAAGATGATCAGAATAGCTGTAACAATTGCTTTGCTGTCTCTGCATAGCATCTTTTACGGACAAGCCTCAAATGGCGGAAGGACGAACATATTAGCTGTCGATTTTTTAACAAAGAGGACAATTACGGCAGGGGATACCATCCTGATGAAGGTTAGGAATTTGTCATCGGCTAGTCGTGGGTTTACCATTGAAGCCGTTTCGATGAATAAAGAGCCCGGTTACGAGAGCGCTGTCTATTCTGCTTTCTTTAATAACGATAACTCGTTTTTCCAAAAGCTGGAAGCATCGAAAAAGCTTTCAAAAAAGGAAAAGCTTCCCTACGTACTTCCGGATTATAAACTTAGAACCTATGAGTTGGAAGGCTACTCTGAAAGATTGCTGACATTTATAGTGAAAGGAATACCGCTGCGAAAAGGAATACCGGTAAAACTGAGGATTACAACAGATATTATTAATGATGAATCTGAAACCGTGTTTTCTGATGTTTTGACTATTTCATCAATGCCGGACTAAGGGCTGTAGCCAACAAATCAAAAAAAATCCAACTTCTCTACAACCAGGAGTAGAAAAAATTTCTACATATCAGTAAATCAATTAAATTTGCACCCCAATTGAAGTGCCCAGGTGTTGAAACTGGTAGACAAGCCACTTTGAGGTGGTGGTGCTGGAAACGGCGTGCAAGTTCGAATCTTGTCCTGGGCACATTATAGCCTTGTAAGTCTCTGATTTACAAGGCTTTTTTATTTAGTGCTTGTCAGTTTTTTTGCTTTTTCCCTATTTTAAAATTCAATATTGTTGTAAAGGGAGATTTATAGTGATAATAGTACCCTCATTTTCCGCGCCATGGGCTCGAATAAGCCCTTTGTGTCGTTCTACAATTTGCTTCGACAATGAAAGTCCCAGACCGGTACCATCATACCTGCTTTTTGAATTAAGGCGCGTAAATGTATCAAATATCTTTTCATTGTACTCGGAAGGAAACCCTATTCCATTGTCTGATACCTCAATCTTTAAATAAGTGATCTTATCGTTAGAAATAGTATCGGCGCTAATAGTAATTACCGGGGGCACAGATACCTTTGAAAACTTAAGAGAGTTATTGATTAGATTATAAAACAGTTGATAAATTAAAACCTGAACACCTTCAATTGCAGGCAGTTTGTCATATTGAAATATAGCTCCTTTGTCTTCTATCAGCACTTCCAAATCTTGTCTAATATCAGACAATATTTTATTAATGTCCAAAATCTCCATTTTTTGCTCAATGCCATTCAGCGACGAATAATTCAAAACACCATCTATCATTGTTGACATCCGGCCGGCCGATTCCAGGATCTTTTCAGTATATATTCTGGAATCCTCATTTAAAATATCGCTTAGCTCATTCTTTAATCTAAGTCCGAAGGTCCTGATCTTTCGTACTGGTTCTTTAAGATCGTGACTTGCAACATGAGCAAACTTTTGAAGATCTTCATTTGAACGTTGGAGTTCCTTCGTTCTTTCATCTACCATCCTTTCTAATTGCATCCAAAGTGATTTCTTCTCAGTTATATCACTTGCTGCGCCAAACCATTCGGAAATACTACCATCGGGATCAATCACTGGTATTGCACGCGAACTTGTCCATCCTATGGTGCCATCGATCTTTAATACCCGATGTTCCAAATGAAATACAGTTTTGGATGCAATAGCCTGCTCGATTGCTAACAATACCTGTTCCTGATCTTCCGGGATAATATATTTTTGTAGCCAATTTGTATTGGGTTCATCTGTACTATCAAGGAAATTTCTACCGTCAAGATGATACATTTTTGTCCAATCGGAATTCATTCTATATATCACCTCATTTGAAGCAGCGGTAAGCGCACGCAAACGTTCTTCACTTTCTCTCAATGATTCGGCATTTTGTGTACGTTCAATGAGATCAGCGGCCTGACGTGCGAGGATATCGAGTAAATCCAGGTGGCTTTGCGGAGGATTGTAGGGATAATTCCAGTGGGTCGAGATCATACCAAGCAGTTTTCCTGTCCTGGAGTAAAGTGGAGTACTTTGGGCTGCGAAAATTCCGCCTTCCAAAAAAACAGGTAGGGTCGGTTCGTTTTGCACAAACTCACATATCCGGTAATCCGGAACAACTTCACGTTTACCCGTTCTTAGAACCTGGCCGCACGAACTGCCCGTATAACTATGTACCCATTCCCAGTATTTTTCTGCTTCCGGCGTAAATCCGCTACAAGCAAGTAACCGAAGTTTTCCGATGCTTCCTGTTTCCGGATAAAGTAACTGCATGGTTGCATATTGCGAACGCATTATTGCAACTGCAGCCTCAACAATTTTTTTATATAGACCGGTTATTCCATCTTCCTGGATCAGTTCGATACTAAGTCTATGTAAAAGCTGGGCATCAGCCAATTCTACTTCCAGTTGCTCTTTGCTCGGGAATAGTTTGCTATTATACTCATCACTTGTATAGGCAACTTTTTGATTATCATCCATAAACCAGAATTTAATAACTGTATGGAAATTTAACAGAGCAATGCTTTACATCTAAATAATTTTTACGCACTTATATCCCTTGAGATTACGTAGAAGAGAATCTTGTGAACTTGTCGCCACAACCTCAAGAATTTTGGTTAACTCTCTAAAGTCCTCTGGTTTTGATAGAAATAATTGCGCACCTAAATTATAAGCCGTTTCGATATCTTTTTTGGCGGAAGACGTTGAGTAAATGATAACAGGTATGCTATTGTAATCAGGGTTATTCTTTAATTGTTTCAGACATTCCCAACCATCTATCTTAGGCATATTTATATCCAAAAAGATCACGTCCGAGTTAACGAAATTATGCTTTGATAGCAGGTCAAATAATTCCATTCCATTTTCTGTAGTAATACATTCAATGCATCTTATTTGATTAATAGCTTCACAAAATATATTCGCATCATCAATATCATCGTCTACCAGTAGAAATTTTCTAGTCAAGGGGAAATATTAATGTTCCGGGTGTAATGTAAGTAATTTACTCACCGGACTGTCAAAAACTATTACGAGATCAAAATAGAAATGAGGTGTGGATTTTTTTCCACAACACTTATTATCAAATCAATAGATACATGTAATTTACAATGCTAATTAAAGCTTTAATATTCAATAAGTAAGGTTGCATAAAATTTAATTAATAATGGAAGCAAATTTGCATTAACGGTTACATGGATGTCTATTACCAGCAATTAGATTTACAGTCACTACTTGATTTGCTGGCAGAGGAAACGGAAAAATATACAAAGGCTTTTATAAGGGGGGATTCAACCGAGACTGCATATTACCGTACAAAGGTTAATACCATCATTGCAGAAATTAATCAGCGGAAAGAACGATTTAATCCACATCAGGATTGAAGTTTCACACAACTCTCCTTCTGATACAGTTCCTTCATCTCTTTGATAGTTGCGATATGCAATTGGAACATAATTTGCAAATTAGTTTCCGCATGTCTTCAATGAAACGACATATTTGCTTAGCCGAAGATGATCAAGATGATTATTACCTATTTTCAAGAATATTGGGAGAAATTAGTGACTCCAATAAACTAACCTGGTTCAAAACAGGAGAAGACTTATTGCAATATCTGAAAACTGGTAATGAATTGCCTGACATTATTGTTTTGGATATGAACATGCCGAAAATAGACGGTCCAACTTGTTTAAGAATCCTCAAGAAAGAGGTGTACTGGTGCCATATTCCGGTGGCTATTTTATCTACAGGAGACAGTCCGACTGCAATAAAAACGGCCTATGAGGATGGGGCACATAGATATTTTGTCAAACCATTTACAATTGAGGAGTTCCGAAAAATAATACAAGAAATACTTCTCCTTTAAAGGGAAACAGGAGGAACTAATGTCTTAACTAAGTATGCCTTTTACCGTTATTTAATTTGTCGGCAATTTTTAATTAGGCCTAGTATTCGTTCACGGGGCGGATTAACTTGGAAATAATCCGAAATAAAATTTTCACCTACTTTTTTTACTGCAATCAAAATGAAGTTATCCCATTCAACGGTTCGCAAATAGTATTTTTCTAAGCTGCCATCAGTACTTTCAAATATCATTGCAGGATGTGTAATCACCAAAGTTGCATCAATGCATAGATCTGAATTTGGTATACAAATTAACTGTAACAAATCGCTTGAAAGTATAATCGCATTACCTAATGGATCATACACTGTTTTTGTAATCGACAATTTTGGAAATATGTATTCAGGTTATAAAAATAAATACACCGCAGAATGCGACGCATAAGGCTTTTCAATGCAATAGAAATGGCATTGACCGCTACCTATAACCAGAGGGGAGAAACTGGTACCTAAGAATGGTTACCGTCATTTTAATAAATAAAGACTGCAAAACTTATACACAGTCATCCCAAACTTCAATTTGGATAGTATAGCCAATATCGAAGTACCTAACTATTTTTGTTGCAAAAAGACTTCGAGGAAGATCAGCCTCGTCTACTGCCGGAAGAAGTTCAAAATAATGTTCATCGGTCTTTACTACTTTAAATAAAGTTTCCGCTTTTTTAACGTCAGGATGCAGATATCTTATTTTATCTCCGCTATTAACTCTTTGCATTGAGATAAGAGGTTTCCACATAGGATATAGAATTTTTGTAAACAGTACTTAAATTATGATTTAATCTAATGGAACAAAAATGACGCCAATCATAAAACATTTATTACTTATATATAAATAAATGTAACCCCTTAGGTCAGAGGCCTTTAATTGGAGTTGTGAGGATCTCCCTGATAATTTTCCGAAATTCATCAATGGAGCCGGGTTTATGATAATATTTGAAAGCGCCAGCCTTGTAAGCCATATCTATTCTTTCAACAGCTGGTTACCCTACCACTAAACTATCAGGGATGGCAAGTTGCTACCTGTTTTTAAAAACTCAAGTAGATTCCCTTAAAACCATTTCCAAACAGAAAAAAGGGGCATTCCCCTTTTTCTGTTGACTTTTTTTAACCTAATCAGAGCTGTGGTGCCTGTTCACAGGCATAGGAAACATGAGTTATTAGCAGCACGGAAAATCATTTGCCATTCTTGAACCATCTTGATCTGCTTTAACAGCTATAATTTCGCGTTTGCGAATGTTAATTTCCTCAACAAGAGCATTGATGATATCTCGTTGTTGGCTACTTTCTTTTAAACCGCCAATAATAAAAGCCTTTGTATATTTTTCTGTTTCCTCCGCCAGCAAGTCAATTAACGTTTGCAAATCTAATTGCTGGTAAGTATGATGCATGTCAGCAACAATATCAAAAACTAAACCAACTAATAACAAAAAAATGTTATAAGTGTTAGCCCTTATTGTCGCATGTATTTAAAATATTATATTTGCGGCATATTTTTCTCCAGCTCATAACAAATAGTACTAGCACTGTTTAACAAATGTAGTAAAGCAGTCCCTTTGGGGACTGTTTTTGCTTTTTGGAGGCTTATTGTAGGAGTCATAAAAAATGGCCTATTTATAGTTGACATCAATGACTGATCGCATATTTGAACTGGAAACAATTTTCATCTTTCGTGATTATTCCTTGGCAATGGCTGTGGTTATACGAAGTAGTATTATCACACCAGAATCGCGAATAAACACATATCATTATTTCAAATGTCTGGCATTCCTTTTGCCCTAAGATGGAAATCCTTTTGAATAAGGTATTCATCATTTAATCCATTACCAATGAAACGAAACACTATTATCGTGCTCCTCATCATGTCTATTATTGCAAGCTGCAAAGTTTCCAGTCCGATTCAAAAAAGCTATACAGTCAGTGAAGTACAACAATGGTACAATAAAGATTCATCCACCAATTGCGTTCTTTACAGAGGAACCGACGCTCAAGCGCATCACTTTTTAAGTCAGTTTATAAATAACTGGGTATTTCTGACAATCAAAAAGAATGAATTGCTAATAACAGATGAGAGGCCTTATGGCGTGGACTCTGTCGCTAAATTGGGTTACTATTATGTAGACCCAAATAATCATTTCGCCAAACTCCGCGAATACTGATAATTATCTAAAGGTTGAGACCATAACAACAGACAGAATTTTGCTACTTGTTATAGTATTCTCAGGAGTGCTATATTTGCCTTGACAGACAGCATGCGGCAAAAAGCGTAAAATAATTGATACTCAGGATATTGAGATTCATGTCCTGGGCACAAAAGCCCCGACTGTAACGTCGGGGCTATATTATTTAGATAGTGGTTTGCCCAAGCTATTTCAAAACAATTCGGAAAGTCGTCCCTTTACCCGGTTCAGAGCTTTTTACAAACAGCTGTCCCTTGTGATATTGTTCTATAATGCGTTTCGACAGGCTTAAGCCCAGTCCCCAGCCGCGTTTTTTGGTAGTAAAGCCGGGTTTAAACACCTTGCTGATGTTTTGTTTGGCTATGCCTTTGCCTGTATCGGTAACATCGATAAAAGTTTGTCCATCCTGTTGCCAGATGTTTACGGTGATCATGCCCTTTCCTTCCATGGCATCGAGGGCGTTCTTCAGCAGGTTTTCAATAACCCAGTCGAACAGGGGAGGGGAGAGCATCGTAAAGATCTCATTTATATTACGGGTGTTCAGCACAAACTGTACTTTACCCGGGGCGCGCTTGCGAATGTATTCTACCATGCTCGATACCTGGGCCACAACATTATGCTTTTCGAGGTGGGGTGTACTGCCGATCTTGCCAAAGCGGTCGCTTACCAGTTTTAGCCGGTTCACATCTTTCTCCATCTCCTGCACTATCTTTTCGCCACTGTAATTTTCCTTCATGATTTCCACCCAACCCTGCAATGACGTTAAAGGCGTGCCCAACTGATGGGCCGTTTCCTTGGCCATGCCCGCCCAAACCTGGTTTTGCGATGACCGGAAACTGGTAGTAAGCGCCAGCAGGGTAATTATAATAAACATGCTCACGATAAACAATTGCACCAGCGGGTAGTATCGTACCTGGATTAACAGCGAGGTATGTCCATAATAATACAGGTTTCTTTCTTTCGGATTCAACGGATCAATCCATTCAAAAGTGGGGTTTTGCGACCTGAATTCGATTAATTTTTTACGGATGTAATTGCTATCACTGACTACACTGGCCGAATCGAGGTTCACATGATCGAGGATATGTCCCTTTTCGTCAGTAACAATAATGGGTACGGTATTATTTTCAGCAATGATGATGCCTACCAGTTTATCGCTGAGCCCGGTAGTGTCGTGCAGTAATAATTTGGTAGCTTCTACCCATTCTTCTACTTTTTGCCTTTCTTCGCGGCCAATTTTACGGGCCAGGTATTGGGAATAAAAGACAGTACCGCTTACAATTGCGATGGCAATGAGGGCTAATCCGGTTCTCCAGTTAAAAAGCGGTTGAATCATTCAACTAATTTATAAAAACCGTTCCTTTGCATCCTTTATTTGGTTGATTATTTTTACACCAGTATGTCAACACCACTCGTATCGATAGTGATCCTGAACTGGAATGGGAGAAATTTCCTGCAAAAATTTCTGCCGTTCGTGGTGGCTACTACCTATAATAATAAAGAGGTAGTGGTGGTAGACAATGCGTCTACCGACGACTCCATCGCCTATTTGCAACAGCACTGGCCAACGGTGCGTATAGTGCAAAACGAAGCCAATTTTGGATTTGCACAAGGGTATAATGAAGGGTTGAAGCATATTCAGGCCGACTACTATGTGCTGCTGAACTCTGATGTGGAAGTAACCCCCAACTGGCTGAATGCAATGGTGGAGTTAATGGAAAAGGACAGGACCATCGGTGCCTGTCAGCCCAAATTGTTACAATACGACAATAGAACACTGTTTGAATATGCCGGTGGCGCTGGCGGCTGGCTTGATCACCTCGGTTATCCCTTTGCCCGCGGCCGCATCTTTGATGTGTGCGAAAAAGATGAAGGGCAATATGATACTGCGGAACCCATTTTCTGGGCGAGTGGGGCGGCCATGTTTGTGCGCGCCAATTTGTATCATGCCCTGGGTGGACTGGATGAATACTTTTTTGCCCATCAGGAAGAGATAGATTTTTGCTGGCGCCTGCAACTGGCCGGATATAAGGTATTTGCCTGTCCGCAGTCAATTGTTTATCACGTTGGCGGCGGAACCCTGCCAAAGGGGAATGCAAGAAAGGTTTTACTGAATTTCAGGAACAACCTGGTGATGATGGCAAAGAATCTTCCGAGGTATGAGGCAATATGGAAGATCAGTTATCGTTTTGTGCTTGATTATGTTTCTGCCTTTAAATCTTTACTGGCAGGCGAGAAAACATATTACCGGTCGGTGATGAAAGCGCATGGCGCTTTTTTGAAATGGCTGTTCGTGATCCGGAAGAAAGGTCTTTTTCCGCCAAAAAAGAAAAATGAGCTGCACGGATATTTGCATAAAAGCGTTGTGTGGAGCTATTTTGTTAAAGGGAAAAAGACTTTTACAGAAATTGTTGATAATAAAGCGTGAACTTTTAGTTTGAACTATTATTTTTGCACCGCAATCAATTAGAGTTATGGAACAACTGGAAAAAGACCCCCGCGATAAAGACTTTAAAAGAAGTTGGGTGAATTCATCCGTATTTCTGTTTTACCTGCAAGTATTTTGTATCCTGGCATTCGTATTGGGTGGCTGCTATAGCCTGTACACCCATCGTTATAAAGGAAAACCCAAAGTGGAAATTCCTGCGAATACCCAGTACACTCCGCAGTATAAATAAAAAGTTTTTCAAGAAAAATTTGGTCAGTATTAAGTAATTCCTATCTTTGCACTCCCAATAACGAAAGCGGCTAACGAAAACGAAAGCTGCGAAGTAAAATAGGAAAAGTTCTTTTTAAAATACTTATCGTCTTGGTTGAAAAATCAGGACGACATGCGGAAGTAGCTCAGTTGGTAGAGCGCAACCTTGCCAAGGTTGAGGTCGCGGGTTCGAGCCTCGTCTTCCGCTCAAAATTCCATCCATAAGGTGGAATTTTTTGTTTCACTAAGGTCCTAAGGTGATGTACCGGGATCAGGTATTTGGTGTAGATTTAAATAAGTTACCCGGGTGGTGGAACTGGTAGACACGCAGGACTTAAAATCCTGTTGGCAGCAATGCTAGTGTGGGTTCAACTCCCATCCCGGGTACAGATTAAGGTTAGAAGCCCTTCGATTTATCGGAGGGCTTTTGGCGTTTTTTTAGGTATCATAATTTAAATTCACTTTAATATATCTTATGCAGAATAAGCCTGTATATATTAAACCTGGTAAAATTCCTTTATCAAAGGAGCAGCAAAATTTCAACAGGTTCGTGAAGCGTATTGAAAAATTGAAAACGCAATTACTAAGCGAAACAGATAAGTTGGAACAGTTGAATCGCTTATATAGCGTTGAAGTTTATCCAAACGTGTTGGAACAGGCCAAATTGAAAATACAGTTGTGCCACCTGCTGCATAATAAAAGACAGGAAATAAAGTTGTCGGCTAGTCAGAACAAAAAGTTGGATGACTTGCTGTTTGATTTCTTAGACGATGCTTTTGGTGTGGTAGAACCTGATGATGCAACAAAAGATCTTTATTCTAAATATAGCAGCTCCAATTATGAAGAAGAGCTATTAAATCAGGAGCAGGCTATGCAGGAAGAGCTTAGAGATATGCTTTATAATCGTTTTGGACTAAAGCTTGATCCCTCACTACTTACCGGAAGTCCTGATTTTGATAAAATTGAAGAAGAATTAAAAAAGCAGTGGCAACAAAAAGAAAGTGGAAAAAAGGCAAAGCCCAAAACTAAAAAGCAACTTGCAAAAGAGGAATTAGAAACGCAAAAGGCTGCGTTGAAACATAAAAATATTCGAAGCATTTATATTGCATTGGCGAAAATATTGCATCCAGATACTGAGCAGAATGTAACATTGAAAATGGAAAAAGAAGAAATGATGAAGCTGGTTACGGTTGCATATGAAAATAAAGATCTGATGCAATTATTGCAACTTCAAATAGTGTGGATTACAAAGCACGATGATCATTTCAATAACCTTGATGCAACTACATTGAACGCATATATCCATTTGTTGATAGACCAGGCAAAAGAGCTGGAAATGGAACTTCAAATGTTATATATGAATCCAGCTTATTCCGCAATATTTTCATTCGGTCGGCAGGATTTGAAAAGCGCCAGCCGGGAAATTAAATATGAAGGCTTTGCTTACAAAGAGATGAATGCAAAGCTAAAAGCGGATATTCAACAACTGGAGATGGGGAAAAGAACGAATGCCACTGTGGTTCGATGTATAAGAGAGTACTATGAAGATTCTATCGATGAATTTATTAAGAGAGTATAAAATACTTTGTGTAAATAGGCGCAAGTAACTGCTTAGAGCCGGCATCTGTTTTCAAAGATAGTTAAGAACTGATGAAGAATAAGCCCCCAGTTGTGAAGGGTCGCATTCCATTTCTTTTCGATATTCATGAGCGCCAGGTAAACCGCTTTTTGGGCGGCCATATCATCAGTAAACTGAACTTTAGTTTTGATGTACTTCCTGATGCCCCGGTTCACATTTTCGATGGTATTGGTGGTATAAATGATTTTCCTGATCTCCATGGGAAAATCAAAATAGCTGGTCAGGTTATCCCAGTTGGTTTTCCATGACAG
>NZ_FOCZ01000002.1 GCF_900110245.1 Niastella yeongjuensis | reverse complement strand
CGCTAGCGTTCATCCTGAGCCAGGATCAAACTCTCCATTGTAAATGAGTTTTGATCACTTAGCTAAATTCTCTCAATAAGAAAATCAACTTTGTGAATCGTGTTAATTTTTTTCGAGTCGCTAGATTCTTACCTTGATTAATTTACTTGAAATTATTCAAGTGCTGTTGCTTCCAAACTTTCAAAGATCTTTAAATATCGTATGTTATTTTTCCTTTACCTCTTTTCCCTCTCACTCATTCGTTATTATCTAATTCGTATTTTGCTCTCGCATCCTCGCTTTCTTTCTTCCTCTTTTCTCTCTTTCTTTCTTCGCTTCCCTTTCTTTTCGATCGGGGTGCAAAGGTAAGTGTTTCACTCTATTGCTTCAAAATTTTTCTTTCGTTTTTCGCAATTTCTTTTTCACTGTTTTCGTTGCAATATACTAAGAGCTTTTTCGTTCAAACCGGGCTGCAAAGATAAGCGCATTTCATTCTCACTTCCAAACTTTTTCTCATCTTTTTCTTCTGCTCTTTCTCTCTGTATCTATGCTTAATTTATATGCAGCTGGTAAACGATTTCTATGTAAAGAGCTTTTGTGTAGTGTGCTTTTTTGTAAAGCGGGCCGCAAAGATAGGCGTGTTTAACTTACTACCAAATATTTTTCACTCCTATTTTTCCAACTTTGCTGAAACGCCCGCCTGGCAAGCGTTTCAGCAGGATATTTTTTTTAAGGCGTTTTCTACACTTAATAAATCTTCTTCAAAATTGTATCTTCCTCCTATCATTCACGCCTTACTTTTATGTTCAAACGATTTCAACATCTTACGTGTTCGTAAAATACATTTCCGGATACACTACTTTTTGTAAAAACAAACCATGCCCCGGCACCGCAAAATCAGCCCGCGTACAGTCCTTCGCCTCGATGATTTCCCTGAATTGTTGCAGCGTTATTTTACCCCTTCCAACCTGTAACTGTGTTCCCACCAAACCCCGCACCATTCCCCGCAAAAACCGGTTGGATTTGACGCGGTAAACAGCCCCCTTCGGATGCTGTTTCCACTCACTGTATTCTATGTTACAGTTAAAAGTAAACACCTGGGAATTCCGCTTGGCGAACGAAGTAAAATCGGTATATTCCTTTAACACCGCAGCGGCTGCATGCATCCCCTCCCAATCCAGGGTATAGGGATAATACCAGGCCCGGTCAACCAAAAACGGATCTTTATCCCGGTATATATAATATTCGTACTCCCGGGCAACCGCATCGAACCGGCAATGGGCCGTTTCTGCCACCGGCACAATTTGCCTAATGGCCACATCGGCCGGTAAAATGGCATTGAGGTTATAAATAGCCCGGGGATTTATCGGCTTCTCCAGGTCAAAATGATAGTAATTTTGGTTGGCATGCACACCGGTATCGGTACGGGAAGACCCGGTAAGCGGCACCGCCTGCCGGAAATAAACTTCCATCGCCTTTTCCAGTTCTGACTGAATGGTCAATGCATTATGCTGCACCTGTGAACCTGCATAGCGCCCCCCATGGTATGCCACTTCCAAAAAATATCGATTCATGGGGCGCAAGTTAGTTCTTAGTTCAAAGTTTTAAGGTCAAAGTTCCAGGAAATACCCGCTTTAATCTACCCCGGACTACCACCTGTTTTAGCCAGTTTTAAGCCTCTTCAGAACCAACACAGATTCATGTAATTATAAAAGATATCCCGTAGATATCCCACAGATGTCCCGTAGATGACTCACTGATATCCCGCCTCTGTATAGAAGCGGGATATCTCTGGTTTATTACTGGTTGGAGTCCAGGATAAATGCATGATACATATATTTCAACTATGAACTTTACATAAAACAAAACCGGGTTACCCCTGAAGATAACCCGGCTTAACGGTGGAATTGGGAACCTGAATCCGGCAGTTTTGCGTTACTGCAACCGAACCAGCTTTTTAAATCTGGTCACATATGCCTCATCGCTTAACAGGTCATACAACTGTTTGAAATTGGCCGTATCGGCGGCAAAGGGATACGCCATTTCGAGGAATTTATACTTTGCTTCGTCTCCTGCAAATAATTCAGACAAAGCCTTTATCTGTTTGGCATATAAACACATGGTTTTGAAGTATTTGCTAGCAACTGCCAGGCGTTTTTGGGGATCACCTTCCGCCAGTAGTTTTACCCGCATTTTATCTACATCCACATCAGTAGCCAGCTTTGCACAATCTGAATTGATCATTACCAGCTTGCCAGCTGTTTGTTCCTTCTTTTCCTCTACTGCCTTTGGCTTTTCCGTTTCTGCCGGTTTTGCAACCGACGCAGGTGTATCATTTTGTACAACCGCCGGATCCATCACAGCTTTTGGGGTTTCTTTGGCCGGTTCATCTTTTTTAATGGGTGTAACGGCAGTTTTTACTGTACTATCGGCTGCTATTGGTTTTACCGCTTCCTCTTTTACCACCGCATTACCCTGTACCAGTTCCACCTGCATTTTACCGTAATCGAAGAGTTTTGCCGTAGCGGTATCTTTTATTACAGGTTTTGCAGGCTCGGGTTGTGTTTCTCCCTTGGGTTTGTTTACAGGTTTTGATTCTTCCGCCACAGCAGCTTGTTTCATTTGCGGCGATTCCAGAATGATAGTTGCAGTATCAGTAGGGGCGGCCTTTTTTTCTGCCGGGGCCGACCGCCAGGTTTCTTTCTTTATTTGTTCTGCCACCAGTTCTTTTGTGTCTACCGGCGCAGCGCTGGTTTTGCCGGAATCTTTAACTTCCGGTTCCCGCGGGATACCAGGCTGGGTTTGAACCGCAGGCTTTTTCTCCGCCTCTTTTTCTTCATTTATATATACCGTCACTACTTTGGCCGGAGTTTCACTGCTATCGACAAACACCATTTTTGTTTCGCCGTCTTTTGTAGTCTGCTGCTGAATTTTTGTAACACCCGCTGCCACCGGTTTATCATTCAAAGGCCGTTCTTTGGAGTCATACTTTGTTAACGTATCGGTAGTTGCCAGTTGGCGACTCGCGGAATCAGCCTGGGCAGCACCTTTCTTCATTGTCAGTTCTATAATATCCTGCACGCTGGTAACCGTAACCGCAGACAGGGTCACTTTCCTTGTAGTTGTATCTTTTGATTGAACCGTTTTTCCCTGCCCCGCATCGGCCACGTTGGGCACTTTAGCTTCGTCCTTCTTTACTATTGATGTATATAATACCGCGGAATCATTTACCACCGCTGCCATTAAAGTGGCAAAAGCATCATCCTTTTTGCGTTCTCCATACAACAGGTTGCCAGCACCGGCTGCTTTCAGGGGCTTTATGGTTTCATCGGTTTGCAGATCGAGCAGGGCCCATCCTCTGGAATTGTTTACCAGTTGAAAGCCATGGTCCTTATTTTTTAGCGGAACAGCAAAACGCTGCGGCTGGGTAGTACGCTGTGGAAAACCGATCTCAAGGTTGCAGGTTTTATCGGGCAGTCCGGCAATAACCAGGTGGCCTATAGCTGAGGAGCTATATACCTTGTCATCCATCTGCACGTAAAAAGGCTGCAGGTTTTCCGATTGCAGGTACACATATAAAGACTGCTGTGCCAGCGCTGGTGTATGGTAAACCATACACAACCCTGTTACAATCGCACACAGTTTTATAAGTCGGTAAGGATTGCTCATAGTAGCAAATCTACTCATTTGCCTTTTTATCCCAGCCACTTATACTATTTTTTACAATTATTAAGGGACTGCCCGCCTATCTTTACAACTCTTAAATTCTAAAATTTCGATATGAGAAAGGTTTCACTAGTAATATTGGCCCTGGGAATACTGCCCCACCTGTGGGCCCAGCAACAGGAAGAGGCTAACCCCGACACCTCGTGGAAAACACAATACCGGGAAAGCGCCCCACGCATTAATGACCTGGTTCACACTAAACTGGATGTTAAATTCGATTACAGCAAATCATACATGAATGGAAAAGCCTGGATAACCCTGGCTCCCCACTTCTACCCAACCGATAGCCTGACCCTCGATGCTAAAGGCATGGATATTCAAAAGGTAGCCATCGTAAAAGGCGGTTCTACCCAAACCCTGAAATACAAATACGACAGCTGGCAATTAAATATCAACCTCGATAAAACCTATAAAGGTGGGGAACAGTATACCGTTTATATCGAATACACTGCTAAACCCAACGAAGTAAAAGTACAAGGCAGCGCAGCCATTACCGATGCCAAGGGCCTATATTTCATTAATCCCAAAGGTGAAGAAAAAGATAAGCCAACCCAGATCTGGACACAGGGTGAAACCGAAGCCACTTCTGTATGGTGCCCTACCATTGACAAGCCCGATCAGAAGACCACCAACGAGTTCATTATGACCGTTCCGGCCAAATATGTTACTCTCTCCAATGGTAAACTGGTTTCTTCAAAGAACAATGCCGATGGTACCCGTACCGATGACTGGAAAATGGAATTACCTCATGCCCCATACCTGTTCTTTATGGGCGTAGGTGATTACAGCGTAATAAAAGACAGCTATAAAGGCAAGGAAGTAAATTATTATGTAGAAAAAGAATATGCTCCCGTAGCTAAAAAGATCTTTGGCAACACCCCCGAAATGATGGGCTTTTATTCAAGAATACTGGGTGTTGAATTTCCCTGGGTGAAATATTCACAGATCGTAGGCCGTGATTATGTGAGCGGCGCCATGGAAAACACCACTGCTACCCTGCACCAGGAAAGCGCCCAGCAGGATGCACGCGAACTGGTTGATGGCAATGGCTGGGAGAGCACCATTGCTCACGAGCTGTTTCACCAGTGGTTTGGTGACCTGGTTACCTGCGAAAGCTGGAGCAACCTCACCCTGAACGAATCGTTTGCCAACTACAGTGAAACCCTGTGGGATGAATATAAATACGGTAAAGACGCCGGCGATGCGCAGAACTTTGGCGACATGCAAGGTTATATTCAAAGCCACAGCGAGAAAAAAGACCTGGTTCGTTTCTATTACAATGATAAAGAGGCGATGTTCGACGCCGTTAGCTACAACAAAGGCGGCCGCATTTTACACATGCTGCGCAGTTATGTAGGCGACAGCGCTTTCTTTAAAGCACTGAACCTGTACCTCACTACCAATAAATTCAAATCGGCCGAAGCACATCAGTTGCGTCTGGCTTTTGAAGAAGTAACCGGCAAAGACCTGAACTGGTTCTGGAACCAATGGTATTATGGCGCCGGTCATCCCCAATTGAGCATCGATTATGCATATGACGATGCTGCCAAAAAAGTACAGGTTACCATTAAGCAAACACAAGCTGGCGACAACGCATTCATTTTACCCATCGCTATCGACATCTACACCGGCGCTGAAAAAGTACGCCATGAAGTATGGATAAAAGATAAAGAAGCCACCTTCTTTTTCGCTTACGACAAACGCCCCGACCTGGTGAATGTTGATGCCAGGAAAACCCTGCTGGCCGAGAAAAAAGACAACAAAACCCTGGAGAATTTTATTCACCAGTATAAATATGCCGCCACTTACCTCGATCGTCGCGAAGCCATTGACTTTGCAAGCAAAAACCAGAACGATCCTAAGGCCCAGGAACTGATGATGCTGGCCTTGAAAGATAAATATTTTGGGTTGCGTTCATTTGCCATCAGCAAACTGGACCTGAAAAATGATGCCGTAAAAAAACAAGCTGAACCCATACTGGCCGAGATCGCACAAAAAGATCCTAAAGCGCCTACACGCGCCAGCGCATTGAGCGCATTGGTTCAATTTAACAATGGCATCTACAAATCGCTTTTCACCAAACTGGTTAACGATTCATCGTATACTGTTGCCGGTACTTCACTGGAGGCCCTGTTTAAATTAGACAGCGCTGCTGCAGTAGGTGAAGCAAAACGACTGGTTAAATACCCTGCCAAAGGCAAACTGGTTGAAAGCTTAACCACCATTATGATCAAAGCGGGCAGCGAAAATGATTTTGACCTGGTTGCCAAAGCATTTGACAACATGCCTATTTCACAAGCCAAATTCAACCTCCTCCCTACTTTCTGCCAGTACCTGACAGTAGTGAAAGACACAGAGAAAGTAAAGAAAGGCGTTGACATGGTGATCGAATTCCGTGATGCCCTGGCTGCTTATGGCCTGGTTCCATACGTAAACAACCTGCTGACCGGTGTGGTGAAAAAGAAAGAAGCAGCCAATGCGCCTGCTGAACAGATAGAGTATATTAAGAAGAAGATGGAATCTACAGAAGATAAGAAAGGGTTTTAGTTGACACGTTAACAAGTTGACACGTTATATAAAAGAAGCCTCCCGATACGTTGGGAGGCTTCTTTGTTTTTATGGGGCATTCGGTGAAAGGGCAGAAGGCCCTCCTACGCCAAGGCTCCGGCGGGCAAGGCAGAAGGCCCTCCTACTCCGCCAGCCGGCGGATCCGGCGGGCGAAGCAACCCAGAACCCAGAACTCAAGAACCTAACAACCCAATAACGGGAACTCCGAACTTTAAACTTTCAACTTAAAACTTTCAACTTTAAACTTTGAACAATAAACATTCTTACCACGATCCACTCGCTCCTCCCCCACTACTGCTGCCGCCACCATAACTGCTGCCGCCTGAAGAAAAGGAAGAGCCGCCCGAAGACCAGCTGCCGCCTGAGGAATGACTATGAAACGTTCTGTGATGAGTCTCTGACTCATATCCATTACGGGTATACCAACCGCTGGATAGTGGCTTACCATACTTGATAAACAGGATACACACTACCAATATTCCGCCAATTGTTACAAAACCAATTACCGGATTTTTCTTTTCTGGAGGCGCACCCAGCATATCTCTCGATTCACTTCTTACAACAGCAGGTCTCAGATATTGAGCCATCGCCTGTTGTTCGGCAGCCGGCGGATTATCCAGCAGCTGTTGTACAGCCTCAACCGCTTCTTTTATTCCAGCAAAAAACAATCCTTCTTTGAAATTCGGCACCAGGTTATTATCAACGATCTGCTGGCAGGTTGCATTGGTAAGTATAGCTTCCAGACCGGTGCCCACCTGTATTCGTACCCGCCGGGGATTGCGGCTAACCATCAACAACACGCCGTTATTTTTTGCCTTATCGCCAATACCCCAGGCGTTGAAATACAACAGGGCGGCCTCATCGATAGTATATTCCTTTTCTGTTTCAGGATCAGTTAGTGATTCCAGGGTAACCACTACGATAGCATTGGAGGTTCGTTTCAGATAATCCTTTAGTTCCAATTCCAGTGTATCCTTTTCATTACTGGTAAGGAACCGGCCGAAGTCGTTTACCGCCTTTTGCGGGTCGGGTAATTTCTTTACAAATGAAGAACCGGTCTCCTTTTGTTGGGAGAATGAAAGAGAGCTATATAACAGCAGGGCAACAATTAAGAAGTAGCGCATATCTGATTAAGGGATTATGGTTCGCCAATTAAAAAATATTGGGTTATCAGGTTCCGTACGCATGAACCTAATAACCCATTAACTTATGAACTGTGATTACATGTAGTTTCTTTACCAGCTGCCACTGGCGCCACCGCCACCGGAGCTCCCGCCACCAAAGCCGCCAAAACCACCGCCTCCGCCGCCGCCCCAGCCGCCGCCACCGCCAAAACCACTGTCACTGCCGCCAAAGCCACGACCAACCATATTACCTAAAATAAAGGGGCCTAGCCAGCCTGAACCGCGCCGGCTCATCATACCACCGCCACCACCACCCCGACTACGGCCACCTAAGATCACCACCAGCACGATGATGAAAAAGATCAGACCGATCGGAAATCCACCGCCGCCTTTTTTCTTGCGATAACCTGCCGGCGCTTTGTATTCGCCAGCCGCGGCTTTTATGATTGAATTGGCTGCCTTTGAAAGCCCATCGTAATAATCCCCTGATCTGAAATCGGGTTTAAGATCATTATCGATGATGTGATTGGCTGTAATATCAGGGATGGCACCTTCAAGGCCGTACCCTACTTCAATCCTGACCTTCCGGTCATCCAGTGCCGCAATAATGAGTACCCCGTTATTTGTTTTTGCATTCCCGATGCCCCAGCTGCGGAACAACTTCAATGAATATTCTTCAATGGGATAATCATTGAGTGTTTTAAGCAGCACAACAGCCACCTGGTTACTGGTACTGTCGTCGTAAGCAACCAGCTGTTGTTCCAGCCGCGCTTCTTCATCTGGCGACAAGACACCGGCAAAGTCGTTTACTAACCTTGGGGGATTCGGCCGGGCGGGAATATCCTGTGCCGACGTGATCAACGAAATAAAGCACAGGGCCGGAAGAAGAAATAATTTGAGTCTTTTTATCATTACAAATAGCCTATCTGTTATTGAACTGTTACTTGCCGAAGACTATATCATCGGGCAATTCATTTTTATCGGTTGAACGGTCGTAGGGGAAATGCGTTCTTAGCGCTTCACCCACATCAGTAATCACAGCTTCAATGGCATCTGCAGGAAGGGCCTTGCTAAAATGCTTTTTCATCACCGATACTTCCTGGTTCCAGAATGTTTGTCCAACCTTTTCGTGAATACCCTGGTCGGCCAGGATAGCAAACTGGCGATCCTGCATAGCGACATACACCAATACACCGTTGCGGTCTTTGGTCATATCCATTTTAAGACCCCAGAATACTTCAGCGGCCCTGTCGAGGGGATCAACAAACCGGCATTTGCTTTCTGTATACACCCTGATCTCACCACTTGTTTGTTGTTCGGCCAGGCGAATGGCATTTACAATACGCTCCTGTTCGTCGCGCGAAAAAAATTCTTTCCTTTTTGCGAAAGGGTTATAGGCCATGGATATTTTTTTAGAATTGTACTTTAGGTGCTTTCTCAGAACCGGCGTCGGCAGTGAAACCTTCTTTTACTTTGAAACCGAACATACCGGCAAAGATGTTATTGGGGAAACGACGAGCCGTAGAGTTATAATCCTGTACAGCAGTGTTGAAGTCGTTTCGTGAAACCTTAATGCGGTTTTCTGTGCCTTCCAGTTGCGCCTGCAGGTCTCTGAAATTCTGGGTAGCCTGCAATTGCGGATACTGTTCTGCTACTACCAGCAATTTATTTAACGCACCACCCAACTGGCCTTGCGCCTGTTGAAACTCCCGTACCTTTTCAGGTGTGAGGTTATCTGCATTGATATTTACAGATGTAGCTTTTGCCCTGGCTTCAATCACCTGTGTTAAGGTAGTCTGTTCAAAGTTAGCAGCGCCTTTTACGGTACTTACCAGATTAGGGATCAGGTCGGCACGACGTTGATAATCGCTCTGAACATTGTTCCATTTGTTTTTCACATTTTCATCGAGGGTAACCATCTTATTATATCCATTGCAACCGCAACCTCCGAGTATTAAAATGAATAACACTACAACGATGAGGACCAGATTACGAGATTTCATATCAATTTAGAGTTTTATGTCTTATAAATGTACACATTTCATTTGATCCACAAACTGTTAAGCTATGCATTCCAGTGGGTGGCCATTTAACGTACATGCCTGCCCAACATTGCAAACATGGTAAGATTTTAGTCGCAGCGGCATGGTTTTCGTTACAGAAAGCGTGTAAAATCTTATTTTATGAAGCAAATGATCATTTACAGTGGCTTATGTATGGCGCTGTTTATCACCTGTTGCGACAAAAAGAAGGATAAAAATAATAATGCCACGGCCGTTCTGCTTAAAGACACCGTTCTTACCAGCCAATTGAACCACCCCTGGGAAATTTGTTGGGGACCTGATGGTTTTATCTGGATGACGGAACGTAACGGTAAAATCAGCCGGGTTAACCCGGCTACAGGCGCCGTTACACTGTTATTAACCATTACTGAAGTATCTGCCCAGGGCGAAGGAGGTTTGCTGGGCATGGTGCTGCATCCGAATTTCTCCACTATGCCGCAGGTATTTGTAGCCTACAACTACACGAACGGAAGTACTTACCAGGAAAAGATCGTTCGGTATACCTACAACGGTTCTACCCTAACCAGTCCGCAAATTTTGCTCGATAATATAAAAGCAGGCAGTATCCACAATGGCTGCCGGTTATTAATAACGCCCGATCAAAAGTTATTCATCACTACCGGCGATGCCAGCGATCAGTCTAACCCGCAAAACAAAAGTGCTGTTAATGGCAAAGTGTTGCGATTGAACCTCGACGGTAGCGTTCCAGCCGATAACCCAACCGCCGGCAGCGCCGTATGGAGTTTTGGTCATCGCAACCCGCAGGGTCTGGTGTACGCCAATAATATTCTTTACAGCTCAGAGCACGGGCCTTCCTCAGACGACGAGATCAACATCATTGAAAAAGGACGTAACTACGGCTGGCCAACCGTTACTGGTTTCTGTAATACAACCAATGAACAAAGTTTTTGTACGGCCAACAATGTGCGCGAGCCCTTGCAGGCCTGGACGCCCACCATTGCACCCAGCGGACTGGATTACTACGATAAAGACCAGATCCCACAATGGAAACATTCGCTGCTATTGGCAGTTTTAAAGGACAGTAAGCTGATACAATTAAAATTGAATGCAGCCCATACCGGCATTGACAGCGTATTTGAGTTCTACGCCAACAAATATGGCCGCATGCGCGATGTATGTATTTCTCCCGAAGGGAAAGTATATGTGTGTACAGATAATGGGGGCGATGATAAGATTATTGAAATATCGAAGAGATAGTTAATTGGGTTAACCTCGCTATTGTTTTTGCAGGTTTACTACCATTACCATGTGTATCGTAACTTTTGCCGGAACGCCCTGGTAATCCTGGGTGGTTACGGCATCATACACGATTGTCATCTTCATCATATTACCGTTAAACGATACCTTACAGCCGGTGGGAGGGTTGGGCAGCAGTCCGCCGGTGAGTACATCCAGGAAATTAGCGTTTACAAAATTCAGGGAGTCGGCACCTACTTTTTTATAATCGGAACTAGCGCTTTGTGTTGGGAAGTTTTGGTTTATGGGCGTTTTTATAGAATCTACAATCGTATTGCCCTGATAAACATAAGTGGCCGCATTTGTATTTACGCTAAAAGAGATATCGGTAGCTGTCATTGTAGCGCTATCGAAGGTTACGGTACCGTCGTTATTCTGGGAAGTAAAATTGCTGGTGTTAACTGCCTTTAATGGAATACCTGCCTGGGAAAATTCGGCGGTTTGAGACCCGGTGCTTTGAACAGAGATAAATTGCCAGGTCCCTACTACTGTGCCGGGTGTTGATACCTGTGTAGTATCGATGGGGCCGGGGACTGTATCTATGGGTGTAGTTCCACCGGGAGGAACACCCGTTTCATTACTTTTTTCTTTTGAGCAGGCCACAAACACCAATACCAATGCAGCAACAAGCAACAGCAAAAAGTTACGCGTCTTCATAATTCCCCAGTTTTAAGCAGAAGTGATCACCAACACTATTACCGGCAAAACTGTGCCATTATTAAAAAAACAATGCCACGCCCTTACGGGAACGTGGCACGGTTAAAAACATATTGCAAACTTACTTATTTATTGATCGCAGCAATGCCGGGCAGTTCTTTTCCTTCAAAGAATTCCAGCATAGCGCCACCACCAGTAGAAACATAACTTACCTGGTCGTTAAAACCAAACTGGTTCACCGCAGCTACAGAATCACCGCCGCCTACCAGGGAGAAAGCGCCATCCTGTGTAGCTTCCGCTACAGCCGTAGCAACACTCTTGGTACCGTGTTGGAACTTTTCCATTTCAAACACTCCCATGGGACCATTCCACAAAATGGTTTTTGAGCGTTTGATCACATTGACAAATTGCTGACAGGCATTAGGACCTACGTCAAGACCCATCCAGCCATCGGGGATGTTATTGCTGGGGGCGTTAGAAGTAAGCGCAGCTGCATCGAATTTATCAGCGATCACTGAATCGGAAGGGAAATGCAGACAAACACCTTTGGCTTCTGCTTTTTTCAACAATTCGCGGGCAGTATCCAGGCGATCGTCTTCGCACAGGGAGTTACCAATTTTACCACCTTGCGCTTTTTCGAAGGTATAAGCCATACCACCACCGATGATGATATCGGTAGCTCTCTCTAACAGGTTTTCGATGATCAGGATCTTGTCAGATACCTTGGCGCCGCCAATGATGGCAACGAAAGGTTTCTCGGCATTGTTCATTACTTTTTCGGCACTGCTCACTTCACTTTCCATCAGTAAACCGAACATTTTTTTATCGCGGGGGAAGAATTGTGCGATCACGGCGGTAGAAGCATGGGCACGGTGAGCGGTACCAAAGGCATCGTTCACATACACATCGCCCAGTTTGCTTAATTTTTCAGCAAAACCAGCATCCCCTTTTTCTTCTTCTTTATAAAAACGAAGGTTTTCCAGCAATAATACTTCACCGGGTTTCAAAGCAGCCGCTTTATCAACCGCTTCTTTACCAATGCAGTCATTGGCAAACTGTACATTGGTGCCCAGCAATTCAGAGATATGACCTACCAGGTGTTTTAATGAATATTTATCCTCGGGTCCTTCTTTGGGACGGCCCAAGTGACTCATCAGGATCACACTACCGCCATCGCCCAGTATTTTTTTAATAGTAGGCACTGCCGCTTTAATGCGGGTATCATCGGTAATGGCAAATGTTTTTTTGTCAAGCGGAACGTTAAAATCAACCCGGATCAATGCTTTCTGACCCTTGAAGTTATATTGGCTGAATGTAGACATGAAGAGGAGGTTTTAAAAAAGTTAACCACAAAGATTATTGATAGCAATGGCCGACTAAGGGATTATCAGGCGTACCCGCTTTCAATAGCTTTGTGGTTAACCAGAATTAGCGGTAACTAATTCTGCGGTTATTTATTAAGCTTTTGCTGTTTGCTTTGCAGCACCTTTGTTGATCAGTTTTGCAAAATAGTTCACGGTGCGAACGAGCTGGCTTACATAGCTCATTTCGTTATCGTACCAGCTAACAGTGCGAACCAGTTGGGTATCGCCTACTGTTTGAACACGTGTTTGCGTACCATCGAAGTAAGAACCATAAGTGATACCAACGATATCGCTGCTTACGATCTCATCTTCAGTGTAACCGAAGCTTTCGTTAGAAGCAGCCTTCATGGCAGCGTTTACTTCTTCAACAGATGTCTTTTTACCTAATACTGCAGTTACTTCAGTTAAAGAACCAGTCAGTACAGGAACACGTTGAGCAGAACCATCCAGTTTACCTTTCAGGTTAGGCAGTACCAGGCCGATGGCTTTGGCAGCACCTGTGCTGTTAGGAACGATGTTTTGTGCAGCAGCGCGGGCGCGACGCAGGTCACCTTTGGGGTGCGGAGCATCCTGGGTGTTCTGGTCGTTCGTATAAGCGTGGATGGTGGTCATGAGACCGTTTACGATACCGAATTTTTCATCCAGTACCTGGGCCATAGGCGCCAGACAGTTGGTAGTACAGCTTGCGCAGCTGATTACGGTTTCAGTACCATCGAGGATGGCGTGGTTTACGTTGAAAACGATCGTTTTCAGGTCACCTGTAGCAGGAGCTGAAATTACTACTCTTTTAGCGCCGGCAGTAAGGTGAGCTTCTGCTTTTGCTTTATCAGTGAAGAAACCAGTGCACTCCAGAACAACGTCTACATCATGCTGACCCCAGGGAATTTGAGCAGGGTCTTTTTGTGCATAGATCTTTACTTCTTCACCATTTACTATAATAGAATTATCGGTATTTTTTACTTCAGCATCAAAACGGCCCTGAGCGCTATCATATTTAAGGAGGTGGGCCAAAACTTTAGGACTAGTAAGGTCATTGATAGCAACTACTTCAATGCCATCCATTTTATAAATCTGGCGGTATACCAACCGGCCGATACGACCAAAACCGTTGATCGCCACTTTGACTGTGCTCATGATCTGAATATTTTGTGTTAATTAAAAATTCGGGGGCTAAGGTACGTCTTTGGCTGTAAATGATTCTGTGAAATTTATGTGTATAGCCGGCCGCAACCGGTTGCGTGGCGGCATATTGGCACAAACAGGCTAAACATATATCGGACACTTACTTATGAAAACAATTACCCTGGTTTTTTTGGAGGCTTTATAACAATTTGAAAGCAAATGGAGCATAGTGAAAGAAAACGCATAGCAACAAGAAAGATGCTAAGAAATCGTTAATTGGCCGATGCGATATTTTTTATTGATGGTGAAGGCAGTCCCTGGAATACTACCGGCCGATTGTTTCAAGTCACCCACTTTTCTAGCAGGCAGGTAAGCACCCTGAAAAATATTTTAAAAGAAAGTGGGCTTTTTTTTGGTAGAACAGGACAGTTTCCTATTTTTGCACTCCCAAAAACGAGCCGCGTTCGTCTAAGGGCTAGGACACCACCCTTTCACGGTGGTGATACGGGTTCGAATCCCGTACGCGGTACAAAGGTTTCAACCTTGGCAATATTAAAAGAGCTTCCCGATAGACCGGGAGGCTTTTTTGTTCCCACCGGAAGGGCAAAGTGATGGTGGAAAACAACTGATCCTTATCTTTGCATTCTCAAAACCAGCCGCGTTCGTCTAAGGGCTAGGACACCACCCTTTCACGGTGGTGATACGGGTTCGAATCCCGTACGCGGTACAAGAATTTAGAAAGGACTGTTCGGAAGATCAGTCCTTTTTTGTTTGATCAAGGACCAGCGAGCCAGGCATATTTCGCACTTTTAAAATTTGACTAATGGACAAACCTTCAATCATCCCTTTCAGAATAAATAAGCCCGCAGCTGCATTAAATTCACTGGTAAACAGGGACGATTTTTTTGTAACCGAGTCGAAGGAAGGCTATATGTGCACAGTTGAATACATAGCATTATCATATAGTATTAGCGCTGCAGATTTGACAATTGCCGTTTATGATTTTAATGCCGATCCGAAAGGCCAGCGTGTATTAGTCTACGAGATACCGGCTGAAAGTAAAGGCACCTATTTTTATACAAAGATCAGAATGGCGCCCGGTGAACTGTTATATGTTAAAGCACGAGGCGCAACGGAGTCAGTGAATGTTCATGTGTCGGGGTATTATGAGGTTATTCCCGAATAAATAGGCAGTTTATTTTTTATCTTTTCGGGCAGCCACCACTTTGTCAATAATTTTCAAATAAAGCTCCGTTGGCACCTGTCGCCCGTATTCATACTTTGTTTTATGAGCTATCACCAGATCAAGTTTTGGGAGAACAGTAATAAACTGCCCAAATGCTCCACTGGCAGTATAAGCGCCTTCATATACGTCCTTATCAAAGGGCGCATCCCAAACCCACCACAGATAACCATAACCAAAATGAAAATAAGCCGTCTTGTTTTGCTCAGCCTCCTTATAGGTAGTAACAGGTACAGTAGTAGTTGTTACCCAGTTTGCCGGCAACACCTGCTGGTTCTTCCATTTGCCTTTTCTCAGCATGAGATAGCCTAACCTTGCCATATCACGGGTCGAGAACCACATGTGATAAGCAAGATATTTTGACCTTGTTGTATCGCCGGTTTTTCGTTGTGCGTCCATTCTCCAGTCTTGCATATGCAAGGGCTTAGCCAGTATAGAATCAATAAGTTCATAAATACTTTTCCCTGTCTGCTGCTCAAGAATATAACCTGCTATATTAAAGTCCCAATTATTGTACAGCCAGAAACCGCCAGGTTGCACGCTGCCTCTTTTGGGAGCCATAGCAGAAGCATCACCTTCATTGCTTGCCGGATGATAAACACCTGAACGGGCGGTGAGTAAATCTTTTATAGTAGCCTTCGTTTCAACAGGCAGTAAACCACCCACATCATTAAGCCCCAGTTGTTCAATAGTGGTATTCAGCTTTATCTTTCCATTCTCAACAAAAGGTCCATATAACATGGAAAGAACACTCTTTCTACAGGATGCCAGATAGCTAAGTTCCTCTACATCTCCATAGTCGACCAATATTTTACCACTTTGAACTACCATAAACCCTGTTGTATGGGCACTGTCAATAATAAATCGCCGGAGTTGTTTAAGCAAGGTGTTATCCCATCCGTAATCGCCGGGATTGATTATTCGATCCCAGGTAATATCAGGATATACTTCAATTGAGTTGTTGGGCGCAGGCGTTTGAGCAACAGAAAAAAACGGAAGTAGCAAACCCCATAATAGCAACTTCTGCATAATCACATTTATTGTAGATAAAAATTAACAATCGATAACAGTTCAGTATACTTGAATAACATCACCCCTATAAAGTTAACAGAAAATAATAAAGCCTTGTAAATAAAAATTTACAAGGCTTTTGTGTGATATCTCCCTCACTGGGAGGACTATGCTCAAAATATTTTACTTATTAATTATCAGTTTCCGTACCCGGCTGTTCTTATAGTCTGCGAAATAAACATTACCGGTCGCATCTACCGCTATCCCCATCGGTTGATTTAACCGCATGGCGGTAGCATGCATGCCGTTTCCACTGTAGCCCGCAATTGCGCTACCTGCGATTGTGCTGATGGTTCCGTCAGTGGCTGATACCTTCCGTACACGGTTGTTATCTGTATCGCAAAAGAAGATATTACCAGCGTCATCTACGGTAACCCCAACAACGTTACTGAGCTGCGCAGCCTTTGCCGCTCCGCCATCGCCACTATAGCCGGTTGTACCTGTTCCTGCCACCGTACTGATCAATCCGGTGATAACGTCTACGCGACGGATCCGTGACTTATCAGCAATAAAGAGATTACCGTATTTATCAAAAGCGACCCCATTGACGTTGTTGAGGGATGCAGTAATGGCGGTAATTCCGTCGCCATTAAAACCCTGTGTTCCATTGCCCGCCACCGTGGTGATGATGCCTGTGGTATGGTCCACACGCCGCACCCGGTAGTTACCAGCGTCACCGAAATAGACATTGCCGTCTTTGTCTAGTGCAACTTTGCTCGGACCTCTCAGTTTGGCTTGCCGGGCCGGAATGTTATCGCCATTGTACCCGAAAGTGCCGCTAATGCCGTCGCCATCCCCTGCAATGATGTTCATCAGGCCGGTAGAAACGGTCACTTTTCGAACAACGTTTTGCACCATGTCGGCATAATAGTAATTGCCGGCTTTGTCGAAGGCCACGCCAGATGGGGCCCAAATTTGTGTACCGGTGGCGGGTAAACCATCACCAGGTTGGCCCGATGAAGAGTATATTCCTGCAGCGATTGAAATGACACCGGAAGAAGCAGTGATCTTCCTGACCAGTTCATTCCCCCAATCGGCGATTAAGAGATTCCCGACATTATCAACAGCTACATCAGCCGGATTATACAATGCCGCCTTAGTGGCCGGCCCATTATCACCACTGAAAGTCGGCCTGTCTATGCCCGCCAGGGTGATCAGGACAGGAGATGTAAAGACGGTAGAATCTTTCTTTACGCATGGAATAACCGTACGGTTACCGATATCTATGTATACACTATCTGCTGTAAGTCTTTTCACTGGCCAACTTACTACGCTTTGGGCGTCCTGCGCCATATCGGGCCATCCAAGGGTTGCTATCTTGAGCGTGTCATCGCCCTGCCACCACCATTTTCCCGTTTGCTCTGACTGATCATAACTGATCACACCGTAAAAGAAACTGTCAACCCCGAAATACAACCTGTTATAGCTAGAACCTGGCGTCCACCAGCCTGGAATAAACCGCTTACTGAGGGTGTCGTTTTTTTGATCAATTGGCGGCGGAGTAGAATTGGAATCAGTGTCTTTTTTGCACGAAAATAAACTAACAATGCCGATTGCGGCAGCGCATAGGAAGGCCGGAATTTTGTTCATGGTCTTTGAAAATTTGAGATAATGGATCACTTATTCATTGCTGAATTTCAAAACATATAATCGCCGCCAAGATAATACAACCGATCGGGTGCTGCAATATTTGGCTCTGATAATGTGAATAAAAAATTAATTCGTTCGAACTAAACTGGTAGTAGAACCGATGAATGGTATCGTTTGTGATTTTAAAGGATAAAATCAGGCAAAACCTATAGGCAGTTTATTTTTTAGCTTTTTGGGTAGCCACTAGTTTGCCGGAGTTGTTTAAGCAAAGTGTTATCCCATCCGTAATCGCCGGGATTGATAATTCGATCCCAGGTAATATCAGGATATACCTCAGTTGAGTTGTTGGGCGCAGGCGTTTGAACAACAGAAAAAAACGGAAGTAGCAAACCCCACAATAGCAACTTCTGCATAGTAACACTTAGCATCAATACCCTGCGCCCGGGCCAACTTATATTTTGCCTCTGATTTCAGGTTTTATATGACTGTCATAAATTTCCCGGAGCTTATCAAACACATTTTTATCGAGGGCGGGAAGCGAAGAGGCTGATACGTTATTGTTTACCTGTGACACTTTAGTGGCGCCGGGGATGACCGAAACTATAGCCTCATGATCAAGTATCCACCGGATCGCATGAGCAGCTAAATTTGTCCCCGGCAGCAGAGCTTGAATTTCCTGCGCCAGCTTAACTCCGATTTCAAATGGAATTCCGGAGAATGTTTCCCCTACATTAAATGATTCTCCGTTAGCATTATAGTTGCGGTGATCATGTACATCAAACGTCGTGTTTGCATTAAACTTCCCGCTGAGCAGGCCACTAGCCAGCGGAACACGGGCAATCAATCCAACATTCTGTTTATGAGCCCTATCAAAGAATTCCTGTGCCAGGTGTTGACGGAAAAGATTGAAAATGATTTGCAATGAAGCTACGTCCTTATGATCCAGGCATATCAATGCTTCCTCTGTAGTTTCAACGCTAACACCAAAGTGTTTAATGAGCCCTTCGCTTTGTAATTTTCTCAAATGATCAAAAATTTCACCCCTGCGCAATACTTCTGTAGGGATACAGTGCAATTGTTCTAAATACAGTTGGTCAATGCCCAGATGCGTCAGAGAATCCTCCACATGCCTTTTCATTACATCATAAGTAAAATTTTGCGGCCAACCATATGGTTTGTCGTGGCGGCGTCCCATTTTAGTGGCCACATAGACTTTTTGATCAAGCTGTTTTAAAAAATCTCCTATGAAAGTTTCACTTACCCCCATTCCATAAACGTCCGCTGTATCGATAAAGTTTCCTCCTGAATTTACATATGCCTGCAATATCTCAAACGCCCCGGCCTGATCGATCTTCCCCCAATCCGCACTGCCCAATTGCCACGTTCCCAACCCTACTTCCGCGATTCTATCTCCCTTAAATTGCCTGTATTTCATATTTATCTATTTGTTTTAAAAACCAATTTATAGCGCATCATGAGCCGATTAGATGAGTTATTCGGCTCAAAAATAGCGAATTTATGAGCCGATTAAGTCAACTATTCGGCTCACGTCATGCCCAAGCAATTAAAAATGAATGAGATTCAAGATCACACATTTAATCATTTAACAATATGAATTGATCATCTGTTGTTCCATTACAACGGTCTGTACCGGGCTATGATCTATCAACAAAAAATCATTTACCATGAAAAAAACAATGCTGATCATCGGCGCCGGGCCCGGACTAAGCTACGCCGTAGCAGAAAAATTTGCCTCTCAGGAGTTTAACATCGGGCTTATCAGTCGTAAAACAGAGAAACTCCAGGCATTTAAAAACGAGTTGGAAGCGAAGGGCACAACAGTTTTCAGCGCTGCAGCAGATGCCGGCGATGCCGCCCTATTGGAAGCAGCCATTCATACAATATCAGCAAACACAGATGGCTTTGATGTGATCTTATACAACGCTGCCGTGATTAAAGCCAGGTATATACTGGAAGAAAGCAGCGAAGACCTTATTCGCGAGTTTGCCATAAATGTCGCCGGCGCTGTAAAATCCCTCCAGGTCACCTACGATGATTTAAAGAAGAGAAATGGCGCATTCCTGCTCACCAGCAGCAACCTGGCTACTGACCCGGTAGCGGCTTACGGTTCATTGTCTATTGGCAAAGCCGCTCTCCGCAACCTGGCCTATCAACTACACAACAGGTTGAAGAACGAAGGAATATATGTAGGCCTGCTTACTATAAACGGGGAAATAAATCCGGGAAGCGACACCCGCTCACCTGCGGTGCTGGCCAATCTTTTCTGGAAACTTTACTCAGACCGGAATCAAGTAGAGATCCAACAATAAGCTATATCAAACTACAACAAAAGCTGCATTATTCCATCGAAAGCAGGGAAACATGGGCTTTAATTACTTCAACATCTTTCGATTGTGCGAAGGCGGTATTTAAAATAAAAACAAGCAGCGTTCCTGTCAGCAACCGTTTCCTTTTTAAGCATTAAGTTTTATAAAATAAGATGGCCATATAGCAAAATAACATAACTTAACAGAAATTGTAGAATTGAAGTTACACAAAGGTAAAAAACCTACAATGACTTATTTTTTGACAACTTCAGTTCATTGAATGACAGCTGTAGCAAACTGAATGACACAATCAGCGCATGAAGTCACGACTTTCCCTTATCCGATATGACAATGATCTTATCGATTCACGTAATGAACTATGCGATACCTCCAATGGTGTATTAGCCAGTCACAATGAGTTATTTGCAAGTACCATTTGCCAATTGTACAGTTCAAATAAATTCCCGGAAGCTATCATCCGATTTAATTAAACCATCATTCGATTTAAGGAAGCTATCATGTGATTTATGATGGCTATCATCCGATTTATTGTAACTTTCAATCAGCATATTGAAGCTTCTATTTAATTATTCTATGAAATAATCAGAATAAGACGTCACACAATTGAAACATGTTATCAATTTCTGACCTATTCTGGCTGCAATCTGATTTATTGGACCTTTAAAACAAAATATTGGCACCCCAAGTCGAAATATTGAGGGTTCCACCTGAATTAAGGAAGCTTTCAACAGAAATATGATAGCTTTCCTCCAATCGCAGCAGGTTCTCACTATATTTAACACCGAGGCATAAACGTGCCCGACATTCCCGTTTCACCCAATTAATTATCAAAGCTCATAACAATGGTAAAAAAACTGACAGAAATTCTGTTAACCATTCTCATTCTTGGGTCTCATGCAAATAGCCAGACCCACCGGACGGATTACAAAGGAAAGATCATCGACATGCACGTTCACCTTTTCGTAGAAGAGGGGGACAAGCTGAGCGCAGCTCGTAACAATACCATTAGCGATATCATGGCTGTAATGCCGAATAACGGGATAGAAAAGGCGACGATCATCACCATTGCACAGAAAGGGAATATGGCCGACACCCGTATGCGCAACGATAGCATCATAGCCACGGCCAGGAGGCACCCTTCCATGATCCCAGTTTGCTCGGTTCACCCGATGGATGGCGTCGATGCCCTCACAGAAATGCAAAGAGTTCATGAACTTGGAGTCCAGATCATTAAGCTGCACCCTAATTCCCAGCGATTCGACGTATCTGCACCGGAGGTCGATGCCATAGCCAAAAAAGCGGGCGAATTGAAGATGATCCTGCTCTTTGACAGTTATAGCCCTACCGACGCCGGCGAGATCGGCAAACTGGTCATACTCGCCGCAACAAACCCTGCCGCCCGCTTCATCCTGGCACATACAGGACTGGTTAACTTTCCTCAGCTGCTGATGATCGAAGGGCTGAAGAAATATCCCTGGTTTCAGAACAATATCTGGTTCGATGTATCTGCCATTGCACCTATTCTCGGCGATTCTCCATTCCGTGAACAACTGGTATGGACCATCCGGAAAATAGGTGTCGGGCAATTCATGTTCGGCTCCGACTTCCCACTGTTCGACCCGGCCGAATCTATCAAAGGCGTACATGATATGGGATTCACATTAGAAGAAGAGAAGAAGATCTTTTATACGAATGCCTGCCGGCTCCTGGGCATCAAACCCTGAGGTTTTAGGAGAGATATGGAACATAAATGAAATCCTTCCCGACAAGTCGGGAGGGATTTTTGCTTTTGGAAGGCTTATGCAAAAGAGCTATACACCCCATGCCCTACAATACTTGATGCAACTTAACATACTGCAAAAGCAGGATCGTCTTTCCATCCCTGATCTCCCCTGTTTCTATCATTGACATTGCCTTGTTGATATCCATTTCCAGCACTTCAATGTTTTCTTCTTCATGTTCTATACCACCACCCTCTGTCACTTTCATTTCTTTTGAATAAGCGGCAATAAAAAAGTACAATATTTCAGTAACCGAACCGGGAGACATATACGCTTCAAAAATTTTGCGAACTTCTCTTATTTTATAACCCGTTTCTTCTTCTGTTTCCCGCCTGATACAATCTTCCGGATTATCCTTATCTAACAGCCCGGCACAGGCTTCGATCAACATACCGTTCACATTACCGTTTATGAAGGTAGGCAGACGGAATTGCCTGGTAAGAATTACAGTTCCCTGTTCTTTATTGTAGAGCAATATGGCAGCGCCGTTCCCTCTATCATATGCTTCTCTGGTTTGAGTCTGAACCGATCCATCCTTTTTAGTATACTCATAGGTTATTTTTTTAAGTACATACCAGTTGTCAGACAGTATTTTAGCGTTCAATATATTTACATTACTTATCATTTATCATTTATTTTACTGTGTGTAAATAAAGTCAAACATTACTCCGCCTAATAAACTACCCCTTATACTTGTTCTTATAATCGAAAGGGGTCATCCCTGTTATTCTTTTAAAAACTTCCCTGAAAGCCTGAACATCGGCGTATCCTACATTGTACATCACTTCATTTATTGTCTTGCGCCCAATCTCCAATTGTTTTTTGGCAGCTTCAATTTTCACTTTTTGAATATACTCGGCTGCTAAAAGCCAATAAAAAGGCACCCGTACACAAACTGGCTACTTCAGAACCACTTTTGTAGGCTTCCGAGATCCATGAGGTACAGTCTTTATTTATATAAGTGGCACTGCTTGCATGTCCGGTCAGGGAAGGTATGATTATCAAATCAGGATAGGTTGCTTTATCAAATGTTCTGTCGGTTTTTATCACATACCTGCCACCATTTATTTTTACTTCATCTGTGAAGCCAACCACATTAACATTAAACATCGATGGCTTCCCATTTTTTATCAGATACTCATTTGCCTTTTCAAAAAAGTAAACCGAATCTGTAATAGACCCAGGTGCAGCGTTTTTAAAAGCCAGGACAGAAATGGTTTTCATGTAACAAATGTAATGAATCAGAATGTCGCAAATACCCCCTCAACAATGTCGTATTCACCCGGCATAAATATGGATCCTTACGGATAATTTTGTGTCATGCTTAGTATTAATCCATATTTCAACTTCATGGGCACTTCAGAAGAGGCCATGACCTTCTACAAATCCGTGTTCGGCGGAGAGTTCACCATACTTCAACGGTATAAAGACATTCCCGGTAGTGAAAAATGGCCGGTTGAAGAACAGGATAAAATCATCCACATCTCATTAGTCACCCCCAAGGGCCATGTTTTTATGGCAACGGATGCATTGGAGTCAATGGACCAAAAGATAACTGCGGGTAATATTTGCCGTATAACCATTCATACTGAAAATGAAACCGAAACTAAAAAACTGTTTAATGGCTTGTCTGCAGGCGGTAAAATTGAAATGCCACTGAACAAAACTTTTTGGGGAGCTCTTTGTGGGATGATTACCGATAAATACGGAATTCAATGGATGCTTAACTATACCTATCCGACAAACAAATAAACTCCATACATAATGAACAGCAATCACAACATTGGCTTTTGGATAGGCCAGGTCCTTAAGGTATTATTGATACTTTTCATGGCATTCGACGCCATAACAAAGATCATTAAACATCATCAATCGATGGAAGCATCAGCCAAATTAGGTATAGCTCCTGCTCTTGTTCCAGCATTGGGTATTATGTTGCTGATCTTCATCATCCTTTATGCAGTTCCATTAACCAGTACCTTCGGATTAATTCTTATCACTGCCTATTTGGGTGGAGCTACGGCGGTAATGATTCAGGCCAACATGGGAGGACACCCCTACTTTTTCCCAATTGTTTTCGGCATCGTTTTATGGATCTCTCAGGTATTAATTTCTCCGGAAATCAGGAAACTGCTTTTTTCCCCTAAGTAATTGCATAAACCCCGGACCTACTGAAAATCCAGTAGATAAAAAACATGCATTTCCAGTATTGTCCTTCTTCATGGATTCTACCAAATTTGCGCCTGAAAACATTAATCAATGAAAAAAATACTTACCGTACTCGCGTTAATAATGGTTATTTCTGGCGCAATCTCCTGCAAAAAGAGCAGTGATGATGGGAATACTAATAATAACGCCAAGACTTTGTTAATCAAACTGACCTTGTCACCCGTACCCGCTACCAACCAGGGCTCATTTTCCGGAGCTATTAATGCACTGCTGCCTAATTTAAACCTGGCCACCTGGAAAGTAAACAATGTGGTTCGTTCAAATGAAAGCACCATAGCGTTCAGCGCAACTGATTTCCAAAACGGCGTTTTGACATTGGAAACCACTCAGGCGGTTAGTAACTGCAGCATTACCCTTAGCGGAGTTACCACTGCACAATATCCTTACACCGCTGTTATTCAGTGGACACTTAACGGGAAAGCAAACGACCCCATAACCATGCCCGTAACCAGCACGCTGGTACGCACTTTCGACATTCTTTAACCTTTTATAAGTAAAAAATAATAAATCCCGGACCTTTCAGTCCGGGATTTATTACTTAATGCCAACTGTAACCTCACATGATGCAGCCATTGGATTATCCCATGAACCACCAACAACAATACTAAGCATAGCCTTACCTTGCTTAATGGCTTTAAAAAGCACAATATTGGGCAAACCCTCCGGATAGATTTTTTCTCCGGAAGAAAGTAATAAAGATTCAGAGAAAATACCTATGAGCTCAATGACATCTTTTCCAGAAAGCTGATGCCCACCCGTTGCCTTAAAAAACAAAACATCACCTATGTCAATATAGATCATTTGGGGTATTTCCCGACTGCTATCAATGGTGACCAGGTGCGCCATAACCTGAATGGACTGCTATTAACAACCCTACTTTATCAAACTGGATTTAATTACCTCTTCAATCTGGGTATCACTTACATCCTGATCTTTAGTCCATGCTTCCTGATAAGCTTCTTTTCCATAATCTGCAACCTGTGTGCTACTGAAAAGTTTGGGATAAACAATGGCGGCAAATTTATAATCCGACTCATTTATGTCAGTACCACCTAATATTGGCTGATTATCTTTGGTAATGGAGGAAGGAAGCTGATAACACATGATGGAAGTCTGATCAGCAGGTGTACCTATGATCGAGCTGTCGTTTAAGGGAGTAAGTACTTGCTGATCTACGGTTGCCCGATCCCAGCCCTGTGTTCTTTCAAAATATTCGTACGCTTTTTCCTTATCAATCCTGTTTATGATTTCCCGTCTCATGTGTTCATGAGGGAACCCAAGTGTATGCCCTGTTTCATGTCTTATCACCCTGTAAAACTCAGAGTCGATCGTATTCATGGTAAATCCCTGCAGGTTCATGGTTTGCATATTTGTTGGAACATGAAGAATGTCTGTTCCAAGATAAGACCAATACCCACCGCCACCTCTGGAAATTCTAACATTACCATCTCCTTCCGTTTCAACAAAAGATATACAGGCTGTTTTTGACCAGGCGTTCATGTGACCTATGATCCTTTTTTTGAGATCTGCAGGTGTAGATTCCATAAAGCTTACGGTTAGCTTCCGGGGAAAAGGCCCCCAGTATTTTGTAATCAGCAACGTTAGCTTTTGCGGATTGGCGGTTAGTTCCATAGCCAGCTCTCTTGTGGACTCTAAAACCGGTTTATTAACAGGATATACTTTGACAGCTGTTTCCGCCGCTTTTTCAAGCAGATGAACAGGAAGCATTTTAATGGAACAACCGATTTCTTCTGGTGTGCTTTTATTATCTTTCTCACTGGTTGTAGTCCCAAGCGCCTCATTGGCAATGCTAATAATGCGGGATAATGCTTCTTCGGCATTGTTTGATTTGTTCATGATTACACCTCCTGGTTTTAAGAGTTATTTTATTTGTTTGTACAAAAGAATATAGTTCATCCCCAAACAGCATCAGGGGATGTCTAACACTTTAGTAAATAATGATTAACCGATTTTTTTTCTTTAAAAGGCGTCTGGATTAAGAGGAACTATTCAGAAGGTGGGACGGTTGCAGGCAAAGTTTGGAAATAATTTCTAATGGGACAAAATGATTCTTGTCACTCTTTTTTAATGGCTATACTTTAATTGGAACATTGCGAATGAACGTTTTAGTGGGAAGCCGGGTTTCTTTTATCTGCCCAATCGTGCTCGTACATTTGCTGAAAACGAACTGGTACCTCTTTTGTTTACATGCAGTTGATCGCCGAACATCGTATTCGGCAACCATACTTCAGTCTGCAAAACACATAACCGGGAATACTTTTTTTGCAACCCTTCCAGAAACTGATTTATTGTAGACTCATACAGGGATTTGTTATAAGTATTGAACGAAGCCTGGTTCATGGGCGGATTAACCAGATATACAGCGATATCATTCGCTTCGGCCAAACGCATGATCTGCTCAAGATAATGCTGATTGATCTGTCCGGGTTCAAAGCGAAGTTTGGCATCTATAACATCCGTGTTATTGGAATCGGCTCCGCCAAAATTTGTATAACCCCGGTATTCGCTTAATTGAGCAATGACCCTTTGCTTGTCACGAGCAGTCTTCTTTTGAGAAAAACAGCAATTATTTAAGCCGTCCAAAAATGTTTCCCGGTAAGAAAACGGAGAATGCCAGTATTTTAATTCCCTGACAAACTGATCGTATCTCAACGTAGCATGCCCCGCGGCCCGGTTGTGAAAAAGATAATTGTATTTTCTTTCCAGTTGCTCCAGCTCTTTCAATTCGCCATAACTGATAAACCGGTAAGGAATAGTCCTGAGATTAAACCAGCGGGAGTATTCGCTGATGTAACTCATTCCATAGACCATTACTAAAGTATCTACTTTATTGTGCTGCAGGTATCGCTTCAAAGTAATATATCCTTCAAAAAAATCACTTCCCGGGATGGATAAATTAATCCACTTTTCCCCAAGCTGGCGTGGATTAATACTTGCATTCCCCCGCGAGTCGCCGATGATAATACTTGTGAATCCGGTTTTCTTATTGATTTGGCCATATTGATACTGGCATTGAAAATAATCTACTGCAGGCCCTAAGAAAAACTCAGGCTTTCGGGAAATGAACCCGCCAATAATTATCCCGGATAATAGTACTGTTACCAGAAGATAGCGGGTAGTCTTTAATAAAAACTGCTTCATTTCCTAAAACTGAAAATATATAAAGTTTGTTTGTTTGCCAAAGTAGAACAGCACCAGCAATGCCAGTACTACATATATAACTGATTTTATTCGCCGGGGCGCTTTTAAGCTTCGCTCATCTCTTCGCAACCACCAGTCGCAGCCTATTAACGGAATAATATAACAGCATACGCTCAGGCACATTAAAAGGTCCTTCGGTTGTTTATAATTGGTAACTGCGCTTGTCAAATACCCGATGGCTTCCCGCATATCAGCAGCACGAAAAAACACCCACGCAAAGGTCACAAAAGTAAAAGTGACCATCATTTGTGCAAGTTCCCTTCCCGAAGGCAGCCTGCGTTCCTGGGCAACCACATCCGATGTGTGTTTTCGGTTACGGTTTAACAGCAACAAGGGCAAGAACCCGCAGGCGTGAATGCCACCCCAGGCAATGTATTTCCAACTAGCCCCATGCCAGAAACCACTCACCAGAAAAATGATGAACGTATTTCTTACTGCTTTTAATTTTCCCTGTTTGGAACCTCCCAGCGGAATGTATAAATAATCCCGGAACCATGAGGAGAGTGAAATATGCCAGCGGCGCCAGAATTCGGCAATATCCCGGGAGAAATAGGGGAATTTGAAATTGGTCAACAATTCAAACCCAAACAACTTAGCGGTGCCCAATGCAATGTCTGTATAGCCGCTGAAGTCGCCATAGATCTGAAAAGAAAAAGCAATGGCTCCTACAATAAGGGAGCTCGCATGCTGATCATGATAATGGGTAAATATATTGTCCACAATCACCGCCAGGCTGTCTGCAATCACCACTTTTTTGAACAGTCCCCACAAAATCAGCCTGCAACCATCTGCGGCCTGGATATTATTAAAAAACCTTTTCTTCCTGATTTGAGGCAACAGGTGACTGGCCCTTTCAATTGGCCCGGCTACCAATAATGGGAAAAAGGAAACAAACACAGCATAGTCAATAAAATTCTTTACCGGCTTTTGTTTATCGCGGTAGATGTCGAACACATACGACATGCCATGAAAGGTATAAAATGAAATACCGATAGGTATAGCCACCTGCAATAAAACCACATTTGTGTGTAAACCCAGCAAAGCCAGCCCCTGCTGAAATTGTAATGCAAAAAAGTTATAATATTTGAACACCGCCAGGATGCCAAGATTATTCAAAACACTCAGCCATAAAAAAAGCCTGGCTCTTTTTCTGTTTTGTAGAGCTACCCCAAAACCATATAAGTAATCGAGAAAAGTGCTCAGGGCCAGCAGTACCATGAATTTCCAGCTCCACCAGCCATAAAAGAAATAACTGGCTATTAAGATCAATATATTCTGCCAGTGCAAAGACCTGTTGAAGACAAACCAATACAGTATAAAAACAGACGGTAGAAACAATAAGAATTCAACGGAATTAAATAACACTAATGATGGTTTTGTTACGAATTGGCAGGCCGGAATAAAATTGAAGGTGCAAAAATATAAAAGATACCCTATTTCATAATAATATTGATTTCCGGGGTTAGCCGTAACAAACCCATTTCAAAATTCTGCAAATCAGCGATTTGTAAAACAATAGGGCGTGTTTCACCGGGGACCGGTAAGAGTAAACCCTGAAAAATGTAATATTTACATTAAACATTTAACCAATTGGTTTGTATCCGGCTATAAAAGTTTATCTTGGGCCGGCATGCAAGGCCTAGTTTATTACATTTCGTTACCATTCATTTATTTGCTTTCCCTCCTACCCTTCCCCATCTTATACAGGGTTAGTGACGGATTTTATTTTCTTCTATATTATGTTACCGGCTACCGCAAAAAGGTAGTGCTGCAAAACCTTCGCAATTCTTTCCCTGAAAAGTCGGAAAAAGAATTAACAAGATTGTGCAAGGATTATTACCACTACCTCAGTGATCTCTTTCTGGAAAGTTTTAAAACACTTACCATCGGGCGCTCCTCCATGTTAAAACGTTGCACGTTAAGCCCGGAGGCAAAAGCCATTTTCGACCGGTATAACCAAGAAGGAAAAAGTATTATGCTGGTGATGGGTCATTACGGCAATTGGGAATGGGCAGGCAATACTTTCAGCCTCCTTTGTAAACAAAAATTGTTCGTGGTCTACCATCCGTTCCGCAATAAATACTTCAATGGGTTGATGGTTCGCATGCGTACACGCTTCGGCACGGGGCTTATTGCCATGAGAGACACTTACAAAGACATGGTGAGAAACAAGTCAATGATCAGCACCACTGCCTTTATTGCCGACCAAACACCTTCACCCGAAAGTGCCTTCTGGACAACCTTTTTAAACCAGGACACACCGGTTTTTAAGGGAACGGAAAAAATTGCCCAGAAAATGGGGTATCCTATTGTGTATATAACAATAAAGCGATTAAAAAGAGGTTATTACAACATATTGGCGGAAGTATTGGTGGAAGACGCTAAAAAGACCGCCGAAGGGAAAGTCTCTGAATTGCACACCGCCAGACTGGAAAAAGATATTCGTGAACAACCTGAAATATGGCTGTGGTCACATAGACGATGGAAGCACAAACGCCCGGCAGAAAACAAAATAATTCTATAAAAAACCCTTTAGTCTCAAATCATGCAAAAAAATCCGGGCCGGGAGCTGATCCTTGCAACCAAGCCATTTGCCAAAGAAATAGTATGGAAAAGCTGGCTCTATAGCCTGTCTACGTTAGCCGTCCTGATCGCACTTGTGTCAGGTATTTATTTTTTGGATAATATTTTCCTACGTATTGCCTGCAGTCTTGGCGCCGGGCTTACCATGGTGCGCATGTTTGTGATCTACCACGATCATCAGCATCATACCATCCTTAACCGGTCAGTGCCCGCTAATATCCTTTTCACCCTGTACGGCATTTATATTCTCGCGCCTACCAGCATCTGGAAGCGGTCGCACGATTATCACCATAATCACAATTCGAAATTATTCAGTGCCAGCATAGGTTCATATCCCATTATGACCAAACAACGTTTCTTGCAGGCATCCAAAGCAGAACAACGTGGCTACCTGTTCATCCGCCATCCATTGACCATTGGGTTTGGGTACATTACCATGTTTATTTATGGCATGTGTGTACGCTCCTTTCTCAGTGCGCCCAAACGCCACTGGGATTCGCTCATTGCACTGATCGTTCACTTTGGCATTAGTGCTATAGTCTTCGTTTACCTGGGCTGGCTCACCTGGTTGCTGGCGGCGATTGTTCCTTTTTTACTGGCCTTTATGATAGGTGCCTATTTATTCTATGCACAGCACAATTTTCCGGGCGTAACCTTCCGCGAAAAAGACGACTGGTGTTATGAGGAAGCGGCTATGTCTTCGAGCAGTTACATGGTAATGAATCCATTTTGGAAATGGGTTACCGCCAATATCGGTTACCACCATATTCACCACATCAATTCACGCATTCCGTTTTACCGTTTGCCTGAAGTAATGGCCAAACTGCCACAATTAGCGGAAGCTAAAACAACTTCCCTGAACCCCTGGGATATCGTGGCCTGTTTCAAGTTGAAAGTTTGGGACCCGGGCACCAATTCTATGGTAGGCCTTAAAGAGGTGTATTACCCGCAGCCGGCAATAAGCGCAATAACAACTGCCAGTTAGTATAAAACAATAAATCAGTTATACAATCCCTCCCGACGCATCGGGAGGGATTTTTCATTTTAAGAAAACAGGGGTACATTAGGGTTGTCATATGAAAACAATTGAAATGAACCCGTCCACACCTTACCTCGACTCCAAGAAACACTACCCGGTACTCGATGGCCTTCGCGGCGTAGCCGCTGTTATGGTCGTTTGCATGCACGTTATGGAAACCTTCAGCGGCGGCAACCGGTTTGTTATGATTATCAACCATGGTTACCTGGCAGTAGATTTCTTCTTTTTACTCTCTGGATTTGTTATTTCCTACGCTTACGACGACCGGTGGTCAAAAATGACCCAATGGGATTTTTACAAACGCCGGCTGGTGCGGTTACAGCCCCTGGTGGTGCTTGGCTCCCTGGTTGGCGCGGCGCTGTTTTATTTACAACAGGGTCAGGTCTTCCCGTTAATAGCCGACACGCCAGTCTGGAAATTGTTACTGACCATGGTCATTGGCGCTACTTTAATCCCGGTACCTGTTTCCATGGACATTCGTGGCTGGCAGGAAATGCACCCGCTCAACGGTCCTGGCTGGTCGCTGTTTTTTGAATACACTGCCAATATCCTCTATGCTATCCTTTTCCGGCGTTTTTCAAAAATAGTATTAGCCGTTTTTGTCGCATTGGCGGCCTGCCTGTTAACCGGCTATCTCGTTTTGGGGCCGAAAGGAGACCTGATCGGCGGCTGGTCTATTAACCAGGAACAACTGTTCATTGGTTGTACCCGGGTATTGTTTCCATTTACTGCCGGACTGTTACTTTGCCGCATGGGCAAATTGATCAGGGTGAAGGGCGCATTCTGGTGGTGTGCTTTCCTTATCGTGCTTGTTCTTAGTATGCCGAGGATCGGTGGCGAACAACAATTATGGATGAACGGGATCTATGAAGCGGTTGTTGTTATCCTGGTGTTCCCCCTCATTGTTGCCATGGGAGCCGGTGGCCAGATAATGAATCCCCGGTCGGCCAGCATTTGTAAGTTCCTGGGGGACACCTCCTATCCGCTCTACATCACCCATTATCCGCTGATCTACACATTCACAGCGTGGGTAACGAATAATCACATTGAATTAGGAATGAAGGGCCTGCTGGCAGGTTTTACCGTAGTAATCGTCAGCATTGTATTGGCATACATTTATCTTAAGCTGTATGACGAACCTGTAAGAGAATGGTTAAAAAGAAAGTTCCTTATGAAAAAACGGCCGGTTACCTTATAAATCATAATTAAGATTCCATATGAAACAAAACATACTGCTCCTTTTAATGGCATCCTCATACAACTGAACGCGCAAACCTGATGATAAAAGAAATAGCCAGGTTACAGAAGGAAATAAAAATTAGTTATATTAGTAGTCGCGAAAGCGGCTTCTACCCTATCCCTTATCTTTCTCTTTATTCCGTATTTTATTCAGATCATTCCTGTACATCCGAGATTCATTGAAACCTTCTGCTAAAAACCTTCTCTTACAAGGTAGCTTCGTAATGCGTAGCCACGCAACGAAGGGAATTTCTCATTCTAAAAATCTGAATTATGGTTACGGAAACAATCTCAAACGAAGTGGTGGTAACGCCCACCCGGATAATGCAAACAGGATTTGCCTTCTGGTCCTCAAAGGTTTTATTGTCAGCGGTAAACCTTCAATTATTTACGTTGCTTGCACAGGGTAGCAAAACAGCGGAAGCAATCAAATCGGAACTGAAACTTCAGGAAAGGGGTCTCACCGACTTTCTGGATGCCCTGGTTGCCATGAATTTCCTGCACCGGGAAGGTAATGGTGCCAGCGCGAAATATTGCAACACCCTGGAATCGGATGCCTTTCTTGACAAAAACAAGTCATGTTACCTCGGCGGAATGCTCGAAATGGCCAATAACCGGCTCTATCCTTTCTGGAACAATCTGGAAGAAGCACTACAAACAGGGCAGCCCCAAAATGAAGTAAAAAATGGTAACAAGCCAATTTTTGAAACCCTGTATGAAGATGAAAACAAGTTAAAGGAATTCGTTGCCGCTATGGGTGGTATACAAACGCCTAACTTTATAGCCTTTGCCCGCCAGTTTAATTTTGCCGACTATGATACACATTGTGATATAGGCGGTGCCGGCGCCGACCTCTCTATTCAAATTGCAAAGCATCACCCATCTATGCATTCTATTAGTTGGGACCTGCCCCAGGTAGCCCCCATTGCAACCAGGAATATTGAGCAGCATGAAGTACAAGACCGGATTGCGGTACAATCAGGCAGTTTCTTTACCGATGAATTCCCCAAAGCCGATGTGATCACCATGGGTAACATTCTGCATGACTGGAACCTGGAGCAGAAAAAAATGCTTATTCAAAAAGCATATAATGCATTACCCAAAGGCGGAGCATTCGTAGTGATAGAAAATGTTATTGATGATGAACGTAAGGAAAATGCCTTTGGCCTGTTGATGTCTCTGAACATGCTGATTGAAACACGTGGTGGTTTCGATTATACAGCCGCTGACTTTATCAGCTGGACAAAAGAAGCCGGTTTTGCTCACGTAGACATTATGCACCTTGCCGGCCCTGCCAGTGCCCTGATCGCTTATAAATAGCTTGGTAATATAAAACAGAAATCCCTCCTGATAAACCGGGAGGGATTTCTGTTAATCTTTTTGACCGACTTCTTTTTTTACCATTTTCCACCAGGCATATGTTTTCAATGCCAGGTTGTAGTTATGAAACATGCTTTGCTCATCCTCCAAAAAGCTTTCGTTAAATCGTAAACACCTGCTGTCTTTTCCTACCTTATAAAAAAAGCTGTAGTTGGGTTCATGATCGACCCAACTAATCAAAAAATCCATCGTTTTGTATTTATTCAGCCAGGCTTTGGAGATCACCGGCATGAAGTATTCTTTTCTCAGCTTCGCCTGATTGTTGGCATATAAGCCAAACAAATCTTCCGATGACGTCCTTGAAACGTCAATGGAACAGCGCCCCTGGATCTTTCTAATAGAGGTAGCTCCTCCTTTATTCCAGATGATAAAGGTTTTTATAGGAGAACCGCCGGTGTCGCACTCATTCATACTGGAATAACCGATATACTGGGTCGAAAAAACGATTACCGAGTCAACACCATCTATCCGGAGGCTGTCAATAAATTTATTTAAATGAAGATTGTATGCCTCGCTTCCGTCTACAATAAGCGAGTCTGTTGGCTTTTGCCAGGATGGGGGCCGCCAGTATTTGAGTGCTTCCTGCGGCGTTAAAGGTTTTTTTTCCTGAGCATACCCGACTATAATCAGTAAAGTGAACACTATCGAAATTACCAGCTTCCTAATCATAATTAAAAATATAAAAATTATACCATCTGACTTATTTTAACCTATGGCAACATGCGGGGATTTATATAATTTCAGCCAATTATAAAATGTCACTATGAATAAATTATTTACGGTGCTCCTGATAACAGGCGCACTGGCAGCATGCAAAAACAAGGTAGCTCCTACCGCCCCTGAAGCCGGCAATAAGGAGCTGGCCACCCTTTTTGAAAAGTATTATAATGGCCGGATGGCATTATTACCTGTGGAAGCTACGATCAACGGCGACACCCTGTATAACGACCAGCTGCCGGCGGAATTTACCGACAGCTACCGGGATAAGTTAAGCGCCTTTTTCACAGGCAACCTCCAGGCTGTTCAGCAATTCAACCGGGAACAGCTCAACGAAACCGACCGTACCAGCTTCGACATCTTCAAACGGGAAATGGAAATGAGTATTGAAGGATTGAAATACCAATACCTTTCTACCATTGATTATTCCATCGATGGCCATGTGCCTTTTAATCAGTTTTATGGCTTACCGTTATCCTTCGGACAAATGGGAAGCGGGGCTGGTGCGCAACCATTCAACACTGTTCGTGATTATGACAACTGGTTAAAACGGGCTGCAGCTTTCCCCGCCTGGGCCGACAGCGCCATCGTGTACTTCCAAAAGGGAATAACCGTGGGCAATGTATTACCAGCCAAACTGGTTGAAAAAATGATCACCCAAATGCAGAACATGGTTGCTACCGATGTAACCCAAAGCCTGTATTATGGTCCCGTAAAATCCATGCCTGCCAGTTTCCCCGAAGCTGATAAAAAACGACTGACGGCTGCATTTACGCCACTTATCACAAATACCCTGTCTCCTGCTTTTCAGAAGCTGGCTGACTTCCTGAAAAAAGAATACCTGCCTAAAGCAAGAACAAGTACCGGCATCAAAGCAGTACCCGATGGCCCTGCCCTGTACGATTACCTGGTAAGGTATTGGACCACCACACCTAAAACTCCGGATGAAATTTACAATACAGGGCTGGCTGAAGTAAAACGCATCCGTGGCCTGATGGACAGCGTAAAAAACTCGGTAGGATTCAAGGGTGACCTGAAAGCCTTTTTTGAATACATGCGTACCGATAAAAAATTTAAGCCTTATAAAACACCTGAAGAAGTACTGAATGCTTTCCGGAATATTCAGGCCCGCATTGAACCACACCTGAAAGACATGTTTGGACATATCCCGAAAATGAAATTCGAGATCAGGCAAACAGAAGCGTTCCGGGCGGCCAGTGCCAGCGCCGAATACAAACAGGGAACCGTAGACGGAAAACGCCCCGGTATTTTTTATGTACCTATTCTGGACGCCACTGCGTTCAATACTACCAGTGGTATGGAAAGCTTATTCTTACATGAAGCGATCCCCGGTCACCATTACCAGGTTAGTTTAACATTGGAAAACACAGCCCTGCCTACTTTCAGACGCTATTTGTGGTATGGTGCTTACGGCGAAGGCTGGGCATTGTATTGCGAAAGCCTGGGTAAAGAATTGGGGCTGTATACAGATCCTTATCAATATGCAGGTGCGCTTGGTGACGAAATGCATCGCGCCATCCGGTTAGTGGTTGATGTGGCCATGCATGCCAAAGACATGACCCGCGAACAGGCTATTGCTTATATGATGGAGAACGAGGCCATATCAGAAGAAGGCGCCACTGCTGAAATTGAACGGTACATGGCCCTTCCGGCACAGGCGTTAAGTTATAAGATCGGCGCTTTAAAGATCCGGGAACTGCGCAATAAATACAGCCAGGAGCAGGGAGCGAAATTCAGCTTGTCTGCCTTTCATGATGAGTTCCTTCATTTTGGCTGTATGCCATTGGAACTGGTTGAAAAGAATATGGATGAATGGGCAGCTGACCGGAAATAATACTTTTCCCCGGGAAAACACATTAATACCCCGGGAAAATATATCATTTTCCCGGGGTATTTTGAGGTGGGTTGTAACCTTTACGACTCACAGGGGATCAAATAGTAAAACAAGAAAAACCCTGTTATGGTCCAAGAAATCTTCTACATATGGCTAACAATCATTATTTGTGTTTTTTTAGCCTGGTACTTCCGGCATAAAGACGGGCACAAAGAAAGGATGAAGCTGATAGAACAAGGGATCAATCCTATGGAAAAGACAACGGCTGAACGTAAAGAGAATCTGATGCGGATTGCCATCGTCGTGGTAGGCATAAGCATTGGTTCTATAATAATTTCCATCTTAGTAGGGCTTAAACTATTAAATCACTTGGGGAACGTATTTCCCCTGGCAATACTTGGTTTGTGCGGCGGTATTTCTCTCATTATTGCCAATTTATCAAAACGGAATAGAGATAAGCAATAAGCATGGACGAGCTCTACATTCAAAAAGTATTAAATGGAGATGTTCAGGCTTTCCGGTATTTCTTAACTACCTATAAAGATATGGCCTATACGATAGCCGTATCAGTTGTAAAAGATGAATTTGTAGCGCAGGAAGTTGTACAGGATGCATTTTTAAAAGCATTTGGAAACCTTCAGCATTTCAACAAAAGGTCCACGTTCCGTACCTGGTTTTACCGGATTGTTGTCAACGAAGCCCTGAAAAGACTAAAGCGACAGCGAAAAGAAAAAATCCTGTACGGGCAGGAAGACAATGATGCTGCTGTTGACAACAGTATGCTTTTAAACATGCAAAAAGAGGAACAGGTTAAGATGATCAATATGGCACTGGACAAACTGGCCCCCAGAGAAAGCCTGGTGTTACGTCTTTTTTATTTAGAAGAACAGAACATTAAGTCCTTAAGCAAATTAATGGGCTTGTCTGTAGCCAATATTAAAGTATTGTTGTTTCGTGCAAGAAAAAGCATGCTTCAGGTATGCGGTGAATTACTTAAACGCAGTAAAATGTAAGTTATGGCAAACAATGATGTAAACAACGACGATCTCTTTAAGCTCATTGCTGAAAGCTCATTGAAAATGCCTTTCAATGGTTTTGAAGATACGGTAATGCATAAAATAGAACAGGCAGCAAAGCAAAAAAATAAATACTCGCTCAATGTAAAGCTTTCAATCCTGTTTTCTGTCCTTGCTTCCCTACTGGGCATTCTCTTACTTGGCTTATTACCCAAAACCGGGTTTCATTTTCCTGACCTGACAGCAGGTTCTACTATACTACTGATACAGGCAACGTTTGTTTTTCTCTTCTTATTACAACTTGAAAAATACATCCGGCAGTTTATAGCGCCGAAACGCTAAGCAACTACTTCTTACTTATTCTTTAATAATCAAAATCATGTTATGAATTTGAAAGGGATTCCCATGCTCGTTACTGTCCTTATTGCCACACAGTCAAACGCACAAAAAATTCAGCTAAAGGGAAAGATCACAGATTGTGATACCATGCTGGTGGTTTTTCAGGGCCCGGAAAAAAGCGATACCCTAATTACCAACAATGGCGAATTTTCAATTTCGCGTAAGGCGGCCTATCCGGAACTATCTTATGTTTATCTGGCAAAAAACAAACAGTCTATTGAAGCTTATAAAAACGGTGATTACAGCAATTTAAATAATAGAGATTTTGCCCGGAAACAACTCTTCCTGGATCCCGGCATCACCAGTATACAGTGCACCTTTGCCAAATTTGAAAAAGCTCCGGTTGAACGGCTACCTGGCGCCTCACAAAATTTGTACGATGACTTTCAGGCGCGATACACACCACTGTTTAAAATGGCCCGGGTTCTCATTGATACCTCTTATAAGGTGGGAACCGAACAAGAAAAACAATTATGCCGGAATTTATACAACAGGCTGCTTCGGATAGAAAACCAGGTAGCTGAAAAATTCATACTGGAAAACACAAGTAACCTGGTAGGCGCATATGTATTATACGACCATTACAAAACTGATAACTATGCTTTGCTGGATTCTATCTATAACTTATTCGACAGCCGTTTATCTGCATCGTATTACCTCAAAAGCATAAAAGATAAAATACTCGCCCTTAAAAGGGTTACACCTGGCGCCCCCATACCAGCATTCATGGCAACCGATATGAATGGCAAGACCATTAAACCTGAAAACTATAAAGGGCGGTATGTTGTTTTGGACTTCTGGTTTACCGGCTGCCCGCCCTGCCTTAAAGGTTTTCCTAAAATGAAAGCTTATGCGGATAAATACAAAGACAAAATGGAACTGATAAGTGTTTCGTGCAAGGACGAAGACTCAGTATGGCGCAGGTATATTACCAATAACAACTTAACCTGGACACACATTCTCGACACCAGGGTATCCAATAACCTGGCCGTTTTATTCAATATTGAAACTTACCCCACTAAATTCATCATCGATCCCCAGGGCAAACTGGTTAAGATCTGTACCGGGGAAACAGAGGAGTTTTATAACACAATAGATGAATTGTTAAAGAAATAATAGCTGTACCCTTCTTATTACCGGCCAGAAAAAATCATCCATTAGATTGTCCAAATTATCCATTCTTCAGCGACCAATTGCAGGCCACCTTTGCATTATACAAATGCAAATAATATGAACAAAACAGCAATCGTTATCCTTTCTGACCCTAAAACAGGTGAGGATGAAGCAGTTGGCCGTGTATTCAATGCTTTAGCTGCCGCCTACGACCTTAAAAATGAAGGCGAAGATGTTAAAATTATTTTTCAGGGAACAGGCGCCCGGTGGCCGGAACAATTGGTGCAACCCTCGCACCCGGTAAATGCACTTTTTCTGGCAGTAAAGGATAGAATAGAAGGTGTTTCCGCTGGTTGTGCTGCTGTATTCGGCGCCGATGCATCTGGTTACGACCTGGTTGCAGATAATAAGGTACCCGGAACACCTGGCTTACCTAGTTTTCTCAAACTTAGAAAGGAAGGATACAACGTCCTGATCTTTTAAATCATCACTGTCCCTCAATGAAACCCTGGGGGACAGTGATCTAATTTACAGCATATGACCGATGTATTTCATAGCGGCGAGCGTGACATTCAAAACCGGGTTGGTGAAGCTGAAATGGCAGCTCATAACAAAATGATGATCGCCCCATCAATACCCAGGGGTGCCATTAATTTTGTGGAGAAGCAGCCAATGGCAATTGTCGGCAGCCGAAATGCCGCGCATGAGTTATGGGCCTCGATCCTGATCGGCAACTTCGGCTTTGTAAAAGTGCCGGACCCGGCTACCATAATTTTCGACACCCAACAACTAGTCAGCAATCCGGCGGATATTTTCTTTTCCAATATCGCCCATGATAACCAGATCGGGAGCCTGTTCATTGAACTGGCAACCCGCAAACGACTGCGGGTAAACGGTAGTGTAGGTATTGAAAACTCAAAAATTGAATTCCATGTTGAACAGGCCTATCCCAATTGTCCCAAATATATCCAGCGCAGGGTTATTTCAATGCCGGAATATTTTGAACAAACGCACTCAAAGTCAAGGGAAGGAATTGAACTGAACGAAGAGATAATCAACTGGATCAAAAGCGCGGATACATTTTTCGTGGCCAGTGCAGGGTTAGACGGCCGTTTGGATGCGTCGCACCGGGGCGGCAATCCCGGTTTTATTGAGATCCTGGAAAACGGGATGATCAAAATACCGGACTATCCGGGCAACAGCCTGTTCAGTACTTTTGGCAATATGCTGCAAAACCCCAAAGCTGGTTTACTGTTCATTGATTTCGAAAAAAGACAAACATTACAGCTAACGGGGACAACCAATCTCCTTTTTGACCAGACATCAGAAATTGACCTCGCCAGAACCAGAGGTACAGGCCGTTTCTGGCTTTTTCAGCACGCCCGATGGATCATCACCCAGGAACACCACCGCGTAGACTGGAACTTTTTAGAATACTCACCCTTCAATCCGTAATAAAAATGGCTACAAATAAAAGTTATACCGTTACCTTGCTTACATCAAATAAAGAGATCCTTTGGGACCAAAGCAAAGGCAGCTTATTAGAATTGAGTGAATCGGCAGGATTAGAACCAGAACACAGTTGCAGAGTGGGAACATGTGCCACCTGTGCAACAAAATTAGTTACCGGTACCATTGAATATGACCCCGAGCCTTTTATGGAGCCATCAGACAATCACATTCTGATCTGTTGTGCCCACCCAACATCGGACATTGTGATTGAACTTTAAAATTATGCAAGATGTTATCGCAGTCGGTTTATACGCTGATCAATCAACAGAACGGGAACCTGGCCTTCAAGGTTTTCGAATTCGACAACAATAGTTATTTTGATCACATTCAGCGGAATAACTATTTCACCCTGATCATCATCACCGCGGGGGAAGGACTGGCGACTGTTGATTTTTCCGAGTATCCCTGCCGGGAAAATACCCTGTTCGCCTTTTATCCCTACCAGCCATTCATGCTGCAGGCAAAAGGAACATTAATGGGTGTTGCCATTCAATTTCATCATGATTTTTTCTGCATCTACAGACATCATAAAGAGATAGCAGCCAATGGTATCCTGTTCAACAATATTTACCAGCAACCATTTATCTGGCTGCAGGAAAGTTCGAAAAAAACGCTGTTGAACATCGTCAGCGAAATAACCGGGGAATTGAAAACGGAAGCGTTGAGAAGGGATGAGGTTATTGTATCTTACCTGAAGATCTTTCTGGTACTTGCCACCAGAATAAAGCTCGAACAGCAGTCCATGCAGGAAGCCAGTGCTGTCAATGATAAACAGCGTTTCATTGTGCAGGACCTAAGAAATGCGATCGAAGAAAATTTCCGGCTGAAACATTCTGCAAGTGATTATGCCGACATCCTGCACCTGACGCCTAATGCGCTCGCGCGGATCACCAAAACCCATTTCAATAAAACACTGTCAGACCTGATCACCGACCGCATCATTATTGAAGCCAAAAGGGAGTTATATCTTACAGATAAAACGATCAAGGAGATTGCATATGAACTGGGCTATGAGGATGAATACTATTTCAGCAGATTCTTTAAAGGCAAAACAGACATCTCCCCACAGTTTTACAGAGATACGGTGGGTTTTAACAGACAGGCAGCCAATTGATCCAAAAATAAGATCCCTCCGGTACACCAGGAGGGATCTGCTCTTTTTCAGACTTAATTGGTCACACTGTTTAACCTGGCTGCCTTTATCTTATTTATAACTGCAAAACCTAATAAGATAACGAAGACAATAGCCATCAATACGGTACCAATCAAAAATATCACCCTAAGCGTTAATAACTGACTTTGAATACCCAGAGATTTCGCCAGCAGCATGTTTGAAATACCCATCGCTTCACCGGTGGTATATCCTTTTGATACAAACAGACCTTTATATAATTCCTGGCGCTGCGTAACAGTACCCTCTTCGGGAATCAGCTTGCTCAAAAAACTATCTTTGAACAGCTGGTTATAATTTAACTGCAACGTATAAAACCCGGCAATGGAATTGAGCGTGGCTATAAAGCGGGTATAGGTACAAACAACAATGCCAGTCATACCGGTGCTCTGAGGCACAGATCCTATACAAAATACACTTACCGGAACAAACAATAGTCCGCAGGCAAAGCCATGTAAAAAGATGGGCATACAAAGGTCGGCAAATGACAGATCAGGCGTAAGATGCGTATAGACCCAGATATGATAAAAGGACATTACACCAAAACCAACCAACAATAGTTTGGGTAAATGTTGCTTGTTTACCATAATCATCTTTACAGCAATGATCGTCGCAATAATTACTCCGGCAATGTTATATAAACCCGAGTTCACCACGTCTGCCGAACTCCAGCCAAGCACTGAAGCGGCGTATCCATATATAAGATTTATACTGTCTTTAATTCCCCAGAACAACAGCATGAGAAAAATTGCAAAAATAAATTTACCAACCTTAAACACGCTCAGATCTATCAGGGGCCTTTTGAGAGAGGCTTGTCTGAAAAGGAAAAGTGTTGTAGCAACGACCGCAAAGATCGTTGTGTTTCTAATGGTTGCATCTGCAAACCAGTACCGTTTAGGTCCATAGATCATTACGAATAACATGGCAGCAGCGGCAAACATAAACAAAGCACCACCGGGCCAATCGATCTGGTATAAAGGGTAGGCTTTTGTGGTTTGCCGGGGCTTGAATAGACAGATACAGAGCAGTATAGCCATTACCTGAAGGCCAATCAAACCATAATATACTGCGGTCCAGTTTGTTCTTAACACGACCCAGGAGGCGCCAATACCAATCAACACGCCACAGGTAAGGATCAATGAAAAAAACAGGGATACGCCGGCAAGCATTCTATTCGATGCTGAAAATGTAGTAAAAATGACTATCAGTATGCAGCCGGCCACAATACACGTAACTACCCCTATTAAAAAACGTAATATTGAAAAGAGCACGAGATCGTGAATGAACAGGCACCCCATATTCAAAAGAATGCCCGTTAAAAGTGCTGTCAAAAGATAACTCCGGGTATTAAAATATCTTTGCAGCCTGAATTGTATGGGCAGGGTTGTAATAATTCCCACATAGGCGATCTGTAAAGCAAACGAAACATCCTCCTGCTGTGCGCCATAAAATGAAACCACATGGGCCTGTATAAGCCCGAAAGAAGCGAACTGGGCCACTGACGCAAACAATATCAGGATCAGCGAAATCCTTACAAGGCCTACATGCCTGCCCACCAGGTTGTTAATATAGATCGACTGCTCCATGCTGGTTTATTTTGTAGCTTTCCTTACTTTAACATTTACATTCATTCCGGCTTTAAGTTCCTCCACGTCCCGATCATTGAAGACTATTTTAACCGGCACCCGTTGAATGATCTTTACAAAATTACCGGTGGAATTATCTGCGGGCAATAAGGAGAACCTGGAACCGGTAGAAGCAGAGATGGCCTCAATTTTTCCATTAAAGATTTTACCAGGGATCGCATCTGCTTCAATTTGTACCGGCTGGCTTATATACATGCCGTGCACCTGGGTTTCTTTAAAATTCGCGATCACCCATTTATCGTTTGTATTGACCACCGATACCAATGGCTGTCCTGCCTGTACCTGCTGGCCTTCAAGAATGGTTTTCCTTCCTGTATATCCACTATAGGGAGAAGTTATGACCGTGTAACTCAAGTTAAGTCTTGCCAGCCCCAGCAATGCTTCGGCCCGTTTACGTGCCGCCAAAAGCGAATTGTATTTAGCCTGCAATTCACGCACTTTGCTATCGCCCGTTTTCAAACCGTTTATAGCTGCGCTGTAATCGCTTTTTGACACATCGTATTTTGTTTGTACCAGCTCGAAGTCCGATAAGGTCACGGCTTCTTTGTCCAACAGGTTTCTGAATCTTTTTACATCCTGCTCCTGTTGCCAAAGCCTTGCCCGCGCAGCAGTGATCTGGTCTTTGTTTATCAGGGTAGAAGTCTGAACCGATTGGATACTGGCATCCAGTATTTCCTGTTGTGCCCTGGTATCTTCCAGCATGGCCTCAGCCTCCCTGACCCGCTGTAGATACTCCCTGTCATCCAGCACTACCAGTGTATCTCCCTGTTTCACCTGCTGGTGTTCATTGAACAACACGTTCTTTATAAAACCGCCAGCCCGCGCCGAAACAGGATTGATAAAGCACTCCACCTGCGCGTCATTCGTGTCTTCATATACACCTGCCCGTAAAATATATCCAATAAAGTAAACAAGCGCGGTCACTACAACCAAAACCGCGACCCATATGGTGAACTTATTCATGAGGCTCTTTCCATTACTTTTTTTTGCTTCCATTTCTATTTATTCTTTAAAGTTTTCCGGTTATAAAAAGTAAACGATAGTAGATTGACAAGGCCGCTATATTAGCCTGTATATAATTGTACCTCGACTCCTGGTAAAGGTTATCAGCATCCAGCAGATCGGTCAACAAACTCAACTGGTTGGCGTATTTGGTATTTTGTATATCATAATTCACCTCAGTTTGTTCGATAGTCTTTTTCACAACCAGCATTCGTTCAACAGCCTCATTATATTTAACTGCCAAAGCCCTTACTTCCTGCGCCACGTTATCCTGGATCCAGTCTTTCTGCTGTTTCAGTTCTGCGGCCCGTATGGTGGCTGACCTTACCTTATTTTTATTCTGGTACAACGAGGAGATATCATAAGAGAGCCTCACGCCAATGAGGCCAACAGCGAAAGTTTGCGCCACCGGTGGAAAAACAAGGGTGTTTGGATAGTTAAACCCGTAGCCGCCGAATAAGGCAATAGTTGGCAGGTTAGCCGATTTGGCCAGTGCGACCCTGTTCTCCTGTATCTCGATATTCTTCTGCGCTTTTAAGATCGCATACGTACCCGGGTATTCTTTCAATAAACTTGCAAACGTTACGCTGTCAGGCAGGCCTAACGAGGTGGTATCTACCGGAATGATCTTTACCGACTCATTCAGGTTCAATAATGTATTCAGCCGCTGATTGCTGATCCCGTAATCGTTCCGGTTTGAAGTTTCACCCAAATGAACATTGGACAATACCACCTCGGCCCTTAGCAAATCACTTTTAGTTACTTTACCATTGGTGTAAAAGGCGTTGATATTCTTCAATCTTGATTCCGCCCTGGTTATCTGATCCTTTATGAGACGTTCCTGAAAGTAGATCCTGATCATATCCAGGTATTGCAGAGCCACCTGCAACCCAATGTTTGCTTCCTGTTCATTTGTATTTATGCATGCCAGCTCGCCTTTGTACTTTTGATCCGTTACTGCGTATCGTTGTCTGCCACCCGCATATAAATTAAAAGCCGCTTCTACATTCAAACCACCGGCATTGTAGCTTGGTGGTTTGGGGATTGAATGCGATTCGCCGAGCACATCATGATACAAGGTTACCTTAGTATAACGTTGATAGGATGCATTGCTGGTAATACGGGGGAAAGCACCCATTTTGGCATCCTCCAGATCTGCCTGTGTGGCTTTTTCCTCCGTCTTCAAAACCCCAACCAGTTTATTCGATTCTTTTGCATACCGGATGGCCTCATTCAAGGACAGTCTCATAGTAGCATTGTCGTCATTTTGTGCGTTGACACTACCAACCGATGCACTGAGAAACAGGCAATAAAGGCCCCGCTTTCCAATGCTTTTAAAAGGGTATATTTTCATTATCTGCATTAGTTTATAATACCTGATGGCAAAAAGCATCCTGTACGCTGTTATTCAACAGCATGTACCTGTTACCAGTAAACCTGCATTACTGGCACATCAATAAAAGTGTGCTATGGTTTAGTAGATTTGAAATCACTGCGGAAACGGCCTGGTGAAACATCAGCCAGCGCGGTGAACATCCGGTTGAAATATTTGGGATCATCATAACCCAGATAGCTGGCAATCTCTTTTATGCTAAAGTCAGTATAACAGAGCAATCGTTGCGCCTCCCTAAGCATTTCCTGCTGAATATAATGGGTTGCGGTAAACCCGGTAACGGCTTTTATCGTATCGTTCAGGTAGCTTACCGAGAAGTTCATCAGATCTGCATAATCGCCTGACTTCTTCAGTTCCCGGTAATGCTTTCTTACCAATTGTTTAAATCTCTTTGTAAGTTCAACGCTTCTGCGGGAGTGTTGCCCCGATAACGATTCCGTACTTGCCTGAAAGGCAGATGCGATCTTATAAATACAGGGTGCTGCCAATGCATTGACGGCTAATTTATGAAGCGATCCCAACGTATTATCCTGGTAGGTTTGATACAGCAGTTCAAAATACCGGATATACCAATTAAGATCCGATTTTGATAGCGATAAAAGCGGGCCCTTATGCAATGAGTCTTCTATCATTAACCTGGCATGTTCGTCAACCAGCTTATCATCCAAAAATAATATCCAACCTTTACTGCCTTCATTAAACATAACGGCCCGCTGAATCTGTCCTGGAATCAGGAAAACAAGCGTTTCCTTAGCAACGGGCACCTTCTTAAAGTCAACTACCAGTTCGCCCCCGCCCGATGTTAATAACAAACATATGAAATGGTCGTTGCGGTGTAGTTTACTGGCATCATTCAATGCAGTAGAAATATAAGTTTCGGTGAACGGGTCAATCCGTACACCGGATATATTTTCTTTTATTTGCCAGATAGGTATTGTGCTTTTCATCCCCTTCAGATTACTATGACACAAAATTACCCAATGAAACAGTTGAATTATCCTACTTTTCGCAGCATTTGGTGGATAAATCGCATATCAGGCACTTCCACGGGGTTAATTGTCAATTTCCCCCAGGATGCCCGAGATAATTTTCAGCAAGTCCTGAAAGCGGTCTGGTTTTGTTACCAGTTTGAAGGCTCCAAGATTCCGGGCAATGTCGATATCGCGTTTCGAGGAAGAGGTTGTATACATAACAACCGGGATGTCTTTCAATGCAATATCATCTTTTAAATATTTAAGGCATTCCCAGCCATTCATTTCAGGCATATTGATATCCAGGAAAATAACAGCCGGAGTTTCCGTTTGTAGTTTTGAGAGTACTTGCCGTCCGTTGTACGAAACGATCAACTCGGCATCCGGCCTCACCTCTTTCACCGCCTCATGAAACAATTCGATATCATCAATATCATCGTCGCCTAACATTAACTTCATTAAATCTTTTTTTTGAGATCAATTACAGGAAATTCAATGGTAAAGGTAACGCCTTCTCCCTTCTTGCCATCAGCGTGTATGGAGCCGCCATGCCGCTCAACGATCTTTCTACATAGTGAAAGCCCCAATCCTGTTCCATCAAAGCGGTCTTTTGTATTCAGGCGCAAGAACATGTCGAAAATCAACTCATTATATGCCGGGTCAAAGCCAATCCCATTATCAGTAAGCGTGATCTGATAGTATTGATTATTGTCTTTTTGTTTAAGCTGCCAATTGATCTCAATTACCGGCTGTCTGTCAGGATGGGCGAACTTTAACGAGTTGCTGATAAGGTTATAAAATAACTGATACACCAACAACCGCCCACCAACAACCGCTGGCATAGCTGGATATTTCAGGGTGCCGCCTTTTTGCTGAACCAACAACTCCAGGTCTACCTTTATATCTTCCAGAATGACGTTCAGGTCTACACTTTCCAATTCAACGTTGGTCCCATTTAATGAGGAATACATAAGCACTCCATCGATCATGGTCGACATCCGTTCGGCGGAGGTCATTATTTTGTTTAAATAAGATCTTCCTTTCTCCGACGTCAACATATCTGAATCATCAATCAGGCGATTAGTGAATGTCTTTATTTTTCGCACTGGTTCTTTCAGGTCATGGCTGGCCACGTGTGCAAACTGTAACAGATCGTCGTTTGAGATCTTCAAAGCGGAGTTCACTTCATTCAATTCCCTTGTACGGTTTTCAACCCGGCGTTCCAGTTCGGTTTCATACAGCTTTCTTACAGAAACATCACTGGCAGCCCCAAACCATTCTATGATCTCACCCTGCCTGTCGAGAATAGGAACCGCTCTCGACAACGTCCAGCCTAAAGTCCCATCAGCCTGAATGACCTGGTGTTCCAGTTGAAATACAGATTTTGTCTTTATAGCCTCCTGTATTACGCCCCAAACCCTGGCCTGATCTTTTGGGTGAATGTACTTATCCTGCCAGTTGGAAATTGGTTCTCCGGTATCCTGCAAAAAGTTTCTTCCATCCAGTTGCCGCATAACTGTCCAGTCTGGGCTCATTCTATAGATCACATCAGAAGTAGCAATAACCAGTGCCCGCAGCCGGGCTTCGCTTTTCCGGATGGCTTCTTCCATTTCCTTTCTGATATTCGAGAGTTGAATATTGGAATTCACTCTTGCTATCAGTTCATTTCTGGTAAAGGGTTTGGTGAGGTAATCATCGGCACCGGCATGAAAACCCTCGATCTTTGCTTCTTCGCCCGCGCGTGCAGAGAGCAAAATAACGGGTGTCGTTTTAAGTGAAAGGTCCTGCCGCAATAATTCCAGTAACTCCAACCCATCTATCTCCGGCATCATAATGTCAGACAAAACCAGATCAGGCTTTATTGCTTTAGCCAGTTCATATGCTTGTTTTCCATTTACCACTGCATACACATTACAATATTCAACAAGCACCCCTTTAATGTATTCGCGCATGTCGGCGTTGTCGTCGGCCAGGATGATTGAAGGTTTATGGGAAGCCTGTTCTTTTATTTCCTGGTCTGCAGTGGTGTGTTCCCGCACATCATCGGGGAACCATCGCATTGCTTCTTCCAGAAATACGTTTGCTTTTATTGCGGTTGACAATTGTTCTCCTGACCTATATTGTATCTGTTCTGCAGGCAGATGCGCCCTGCCGCGGGGAAGCCTCACAATAAATGCCGTTCCCACATCGGGTTCACTTTCTACTCCAATACTTCCACCATGTAATTTTATCAATTCACCTACCAATGCCAATCCTATTCCACTTCCTTCAAATGACCGTGACCGAGCCTGGTATACCCGATGAAACCGTTCAAAGATCTTTGACTGATCTTCTTTCGAAATTCCAATTCCTGTATCCTCAATCCTTAATTCTGCAACACCAGGAAGCATGCGGAGCTGAACCCTGATCTTTCCATCGAAAGTAAACTTGAATGCATTGGACAGCAGGTTCAGTACTATTTTTTCCCACATCTCTTCGTCCAGGTAAATGGGTTCAGGCAACTTTGGGCAATCAATTTCAAATTCAAGCCCTGCGTTCGATATAGCCGAAGTGAAATTGCTCGCGATGTCGGATGTTATTTTAGAAATATCTATGGGTTTGAAGACCATCTGCATGCGCCCGGCTTCAATCCTTGAAAAGTCGAGTAAGGTGTTAACGAGTTTCTGCAGGCGAAGGCCGTTCCGTTGTATCAGGGCAATCACATCGCGTTCTGCTACTACCTGCGTTTGCTTTTGTACCAGTAGCTCATCGAGCGGTCCCAGCATAAGAGTTAGTGGTGTTCGAAATTCATGGCTTACATTCCCGAAGAAAGCGGTCTTTGCTTTGTCCAGTTCTGCCAGCGCTTCGGCTCTTTGTTTTTCCTTTTCATAGGCCAGTCTGTTTGTGACGCCTGAAGAGATCTGATCTGCTATCAGCTGTACAAAATTGCTGTACGATTCATCAAACTTTCGAAAGGGATTCAATGCCAATGTTACCATGCCAATAGGTGCACCCCGTTTAGCTTCCGTGATGGGCAGGTAGGCAAACTGCGTGGGTGCAGCATCCCAGGCACCGGTAGGAACCTGAATCCTGATCTGATCATTATCACCTAAGACCACAATACGCTCACCTGCAGACCTGACCCAATCGTTCCATTCAGTATTCTCACGGGTGAGATCCATTTCATTTGGTAATTCCGGATGCCCCATCTCAATCCCGGCCACCGCTTCCAACCAGGCTTTTGAATTGGAGTCGATCCGGTGTATAAATGCAAAGGGGATATCGAAAGGGTTTTCTGCTAGTACCATAGCCGCCTGTATATATACCTCGGCTACCGAAGAAGCAGAGGAAATATTTTTCCCTAATTTTCGCAGTATTTCCATTTGCCGCTTGCCAATAATCTCTTCGGTAATTTCATTAACTGTAGCCAATACACCACCAATACCATTGGGTGCAGTGGCATCAGGCACGGGACTATACGCTATGGTAAAGTGGGTCTCTTCTTCAAAATTATTGCGGTTAACTTTTAGCAGGATATCATCCATCCATGATGCAGCTCCCCCTTTGAACGGCGTATCTATCAATGGGCCGATCACATTCCAGATCTCATCCCAGCATTCGTAACCCGGCCGGCCAAGCCCCGGAGAAGGATGTTTTAACCCCAGTACCGGAATGTATGGATCGTTATAGATCTGAACATAGTGTTCGCCCCACCAAAGCAGCATGGGAAAACGATTCACCAGCATCATGTTTACCAGGTTCTTGAGGCTTTCTGACCAGGTGTCAGGTGAACCGATCGGCGTTGTTGACCAGTCAAACTCACTGATGAGTTTAGCCATTACACCGCCGGCGACAAAATTTTTAGGAAGAAACTTGGTTCCCATGGCAAAGTCCATATGTAACTGTTTATTTTTCTGCTAAAAAATCAGGCGGGGATTGGAACAATCGTATAAGGTGGCAGCTCCGTTATTCCAGGATTTAAAGATAACCCATACTTGCAACTATCCGTGTTATCAGCCTGCTATTTTAACAGGGGCATGTGATATAAAAAATCATGCCAGCGCAGGCAGAAAAGTTTTGAGTTTTGAAAACGGCCTTCTATATTGTACGCAAATAGTACCCTATCATGCCCCAACACCTATGGATAAAAATGGCCAACCTTGTATTTGAACTGGAAAAAAAACTATCCACAGGACAGCCATCCACCGGCATTGTTCGTAATATAGACCGGATGAAAAACGTTCTGGAAGAGGCCGGATTCATGTTGCTCAATCCACTGGGAGAACCTTATAATGAGGCCCGTACCGATCTGGAAGCCAGCATCACCGGTGAAGCAACCGGTAAACTACACGTACTGGATGTTATAAAACCCATCGTTTACACCCAACAGGAAGACGGCCGCTCTTTATTACAGAAAGGCGTTGTCATTGTAGGTAATAAATAATTTAATTAACACATATGTCGTCGACTATCAATTTTGCCATCGATCTGGGCACCACCAATTCCCTGATCGCAAAGGCGAATAACGGAAGTGTGGATATTTTCAAAAACCCTTCCGGTATGAAAGTGACCCTGCCCAGCGTGGTGGCCTTCCGGAAAGACCGCATCCTAATTGGAGATAAAGCCCGGGAATACGTTGAAAAAGACCCGGCCAATGTATTTGCAGCCTTCAAGCGCAAAATGGGTACCGGGGAAAGCTTTTTCATTCCCAATAGCGGCTCGTTCAAAACACCTATCGAACTAAGCACGATCGTTTTACAGGAATTAAAGAACTTCATTTTTACCGGTGAATCTCCGGCCAGCGTGGTGATTACCATCCCGGCCAGTTTCGATACCATTCAAAGCAATGCCACCAAAGAAGCAGGTTATGCCGCCGGCTTCAGAGAGGTGTTGTTATTACAGGAACCTATTGCAGCCAGTCTGGCATTCGCCAATAAAGAAGGCAAGGCCGGTATGGAAGGCCGTTGGCTGGTGTATGACCTCGGCGGCGGTACTTTTGACGTAGCCCTCGTAGTTATCGAGGATGATGAAATGAAGGTCATTGACCATGAAGGCGATAATTTCTTTGGCGGCGTAGATTTCGACAATGGTATCCTTACGCAATTGTTCGTTCCGTACCTGGAAAGCCACTATGGCGTGCAGGACCTGTCTTCAAAAATGCTGAGTGCAAACGGCAAGTATAATAAGCTGTATTTTCAGTTGCTGTATAAAGCCGAAGAAGCGAAGATCGCGTTAAGCAATAACACAACCGTAGATATAGAATTCGATTTTGAAGATGAAGCCGGTGAAGAACACGAAGTGTTTTTCACCATCAGCCGCGACCAGTTCGACGCCATTGCCCGTGAACGTGTACTGGCTTCTATTGCGTTTATCCGGAACCTGTTGACCCGGAATAACCTGCAGTCTTCGGATATTACTGAAGTAGTGCTGGTAGGCGGTAGTACCTATATCCCCCTGGTACGAAACCTGTTGGCGCAGGACCTGGGTATTAAAGTAAATACCACCATCGACCCTACAACGGCAGTAGTGGAAGGCGCAGCCTGGTATGCTGGCGGCAGACCCAGTAAAGCTACTCCGCTGCCGGCGGCCCAACAACCGGAAGCTGCCAATACCGGTGGCAAAACCGCACCAGCCGCAGCAGCATCCAACATTGAAATAAAAACTGCTTTCCAGTCGAACAGCCGCGACACAGAAGAATATTTCGCAGCCACCATCAAAAATGCACCGGCCGGTAGCTCCTATCGAATTACCCGCGCCGACGGCGGTTTTGACAGTGGTCTTAAACCCGTAGCTGAAAAGATCAGTGAAATGCTGCTGTTGCTGCCCAACAGCCTGAACGCTTTTAGCCTGAAGCTGTTTGATAAACAGGGTTTCCCCTTGCAGGTATCCATTCCCGAGATCCTGATCGTACAGGGAAAATTCTCCATATACGGCCAGCCCCTTCCCCATGATATTTGTCTTGAAGTGGATGATACAGACAATAACATCACCCACCTGGAAGTGATCTTTGAAAGAAATGCGATCCTTCCCATCAAGAAATCGATCACCAAAACATTGAGCCGCACCATTGTGAAAGGAAGCGACGACCAGCTGCTGATCAATGTGCTTGAGGGCAGCCGTTATTCATCACCACAATCGAACCTACCCATAGGTATTGTCAGCATCTCGGGCAAACAACTTAAGAGCGACCTGGTAAAAGGCGCCGATGTGGACCTCACTTTCGAGATCAGCGAAAGCCGCGATATAACGGTGACGGCCTATATCAGTATGATCGATGAAGAATTTAAACAGGCGTTCAGTCCTTCGGCCCGCTCGATAAACGTAACCCGTTTACAGCAGGAAACAGATTACCTGCACCGGTTGGGCAAACGCCAGCTCGACAAGCTGTTAAAGACTGAAAAATATGAAGAAAGTGCTCCCCTGCAGCGTGCGCTGAATGACCTTGAAACTATCCAGACAAAATTAAGAACGCTGTCGGCAGATGATGTAACAGACACTAAATACCAGCTGGACGATCAGAAAAGAAGACTGGCACAGATCATCGATACAGCCGAGAAAGGCGACCGGATGGTAGAGCTCAAAGAAGAATACTATCAGAAAAAAGAAGAGGGACGGCTATTGCTACAACAATCCGGCAACAAAGACCTGCTGCAACGCTTTGAAAACATGAGCGCTGATGAACCCACCTGGATCAATAACTGCAGTACGCAATTCCTGCGATTGAAGATCGGTGAAATGGGCAGGCTGATCTGGGAGATCAAACGCAAGGACGTTTCTTATGTTACCCGGGTTTATTTGTATTATGCCGGTCTGTCTGATGATAAGTACTATAATCACTCGCAGGTAAAAGTATTGCGGGCCCGGGGAAATGAGGCCCTGGGAAGACAGAACCCCGACGAGATCCTGAGTTATGCGGCCCAACTGCACGAACTGCTCATCGACAAAGACCAGAATGAGGCGATAAAAGGTACGGGGTTGAAAGGCTAGTCTTAAGTATGTTATTGTTGAAAAACTCAATTTGAGGTCTAAAATAAATAAGGTAAGAAGTAAGAAACAGGGGTACGAAGCTCGCGTACTTCTTACTTCTTACTTCTTACCACCTATCTCTTACCAGTGACAAGTGGCTAACCTCGCCAGCAACAGCACAACAAATATTATTAATTTAATAATTGCCCAGGGGCTGCTTTCCGCCGACTGCGGTGCTGAAGCGCCAGTCTCCATCGGAGCAAGGATGGCCTCCAGTTCTTCCCGCTTTTTACGAATCTGCTCCTTCATATCCTCGGAAGCTGCCAGCAATTGGCCGTTTTCCAGCCAGTTACTAACATAGTTCCCGGTTTGTTTATTCCTGTTAAAAGTGTATACGCAGGCTTGTAGAATTGTAAAGGCATATTTATCCTTTACCGGGGCAAACCGGACATTCGGAAGCAATTGCACCAGTCGGATATAACGGAATTCCATCAGGTCTTTTACCTTGATGAGCATTTTACTGCCGGGCGTTTTATAGTATTCTTCGATAGAAGAAACACTGCCCATGACTATACGTGTTACCACCTCCCACGACTTTTCAGTATCACCAGGGGTCATCAGCAAATTGTTCTTCATGAGGGAGGTCAGCCCATCTTCATCGGGGTCAAGAAAGCAGGCATTCATATAAGTACTGAAGGCATGGCTGAAATATGGACTGATCCAGTTAATAAACTGCTCATTTGTATACAGGGGATTGTTCTTAAACAGTTCTTTCCGTCCAATATGAGCGGTTTCCAGGAAAAGCTTCAAAATCGGATCTTCCGCAATCACAGCATGATAGTTCAGGGAATCCTCTTTCAGCAGGTCCTCATAATATTGAATGATGTCATTTTTGTTAAATGACCGGCCGTTCATTTCGATCGTAGTTTCCCCGCTGAGTTCCAGCTCGGCAAAGAGTTTTTTTCTTTCTAATTGAATGGCTTTCTTATCAAGTGGGGTAATCAGGGCGTCTCCGGATAACGAGCTTGGTGATAAATATTGCATCAGGGTAGATTGTGGTTCAACCGGCGAAAAATACACAATATTCCCAATAGATGCAAATACCCCCATCTGGGATATATAATCGAAAACAGGTATTTGAAAAGGCTCGCCCGCTTCCAAAAAGAAATTGTAAATTATGGTACTAAAACTAAAACCATGAGGCCAGTCCTGACTGCTTTTGTCCTGATCTGCTTTTCGCATCTCAGTTATTCCCAAACAGCTGTTAAACAATACACCATTGAACAATTTTATAAAACGATTGCATTTGGTGGCGGCAATTTTAATAAACCCGAAACTAAAATCCTCGTTCATGACAACAGCTCCGGCATTTTCAATGTATACGAGATAGACCTGGCTACCAGGGAAAAGAAACAATTGACCACCTCTGCGAAGGAATCTTATATCTCCATTGATTATATCCCCGGTACCAACGACTTTTTGTATTCAGCCGACAAAGGCGGCAATGAGAATTCGCACATCTATTTACAAAAAGCCGATGGCGACGTAACCGACCTAACGCCGGGCGTTAAGGAGAAAGCTGATTTTTATTCCTGGAACCATCCTAAAACGGCCTTCTATTATACCAGCAATGTTCGCGATCCCCGCTTTTTTGATCTTTATAAAATGAGCCCAACCGACTGGAAGCCGGTACTGATCTATCAAAATGAAAAGGGATTGGATGTAGCCAGCATTTCACCTGATGAGAACTGGCTTGTGCTGACAAAAAGCATTACCACCGATAAAAATGAAATGTACCTGCTTAACCGAAAAACCAGTGATTTGAAGAAGCTGTCTGCCGAAACAGACGCCACTTATTCACCGCAAAGTTTTGAACTGAACAACAGCGCTTTTTATTATACCACTAACGAAGGCAGTGAATTCACCTACCTGGCGAAATACGATCTTGCCACCCGCAAACAACAAAAGATCTACAGTGACAAATGGGATGTTATGTATATGTACATCAGCGAGAACGGCAAATACCGCGTAATTGGGGTTAATGAAGATGGCCGGAATAAAATACTGATGTACGACCACAAAAGCGGCAAACAGCTGGCATTCCCCACCATCAAAGATGGTTATGTACAAGGTGTAAGCATTTCCTCCACGGAAAAAAACATGATCGTGTACGTGGTAAGCGACCGGTCGCCGGTAAATTTGTATTCCTTCAATTTCGCCTCTAAAAATCTCGACAAACTAACCAACTCATTAAATCCGGAAATAGATCCCAATGACCTGGTGGATGCAGAAGTGGTACGTTTTAAATCATTCGACGGATTACAAATCCCGGCCATATTCTACAAGCCAAAGAATGCGGCTGCGGGCAATAAAGTGCCGGCCCTGGTATGGGTGCATGGCGGTCCCGGCGGACAAAGCACTGCCGGCTATTCACAATCCATTCAATATTTCGTGAACCATGGCTACGCCATTCTCGCCGTAAACAACAGGGGCAGCAGCGGCTATGGCAAAACGTATTATAAAATGGACAACCGCAATCACGGAGATAAAGACCTGAAAGATTGCGTGTGGGGAAAGAAGTGGTTAGCGGAACAGGCTTATATTAACCCCTCGCTGATTGGCATCTATGGGGGCAGTTACGGTGGTTTTATGTCGCTGGCCGGTATCATTCAATACCCGGCTGAATTCAAGGTAGGGGTTGATCTGTTTGGCGTAACCAACTGGTTAAGGACCCTGCAAAGCATTCCTGCCTATTGGGAAAGCTTTCGCAAAGCACTGTACGAAGAAATGGGCGACCCCGGCACCGATTCGGTACGCCTGCGTTCCATTTCCCCGTTGTTCAATACAGACAAAATAAAAACACCCCTGCTGGTATTACAAGGCTCCAATGATCCCCGGGTATTGCAGGTAGAAAGTGATGAAATTGTAGCCGGGGCCAAAAAGAACGGCACCCCGGTAGAATATGTGCTGTTCCCGGACGAAGGTCATGGCTTTAGAAAAAAGGAAAATCAAATGAAGGCAGCCAAAGTAACCCTGCTGTTTTTGAATAAATACCTCAGCGAGGGCGGTGATTCGGCAGACAGCAAGAAAAGTTTTTAGTCTGCTAAACTATTGATAGCCCTTCGCCTGCAGGTAAAATAATTCCGCATAGCGGCCATTTTTTTGTAACAGCTCCTGGTGCGTTCCTATTTCCAGGAGCTCTCCTTTATCCAGCACCAGTATTCTATCGGCCATGCGCACCGTGGAGAATTTATGCGAGATCAGCACAGCCGTTTTGCCCTTGGTCAATTCAGAGAAACGCTGAAACACTTCATATTCAGCCCGGGCATCCAATGCTGCAGTTGGTTCATCCAGTATCAATAATTGCGCATCCTTCATATATGCTCTTGCCAGTGCGATCTTTTGCCATTCGCCGCCTGACAATTCCACGCCCTGGTTAAAACGTTTGCCCAACGGTTGTTCATACCCGCCCGGGAGTTTTTGCACCAACAGATCGGCCAGGCTTTTTTTGGCCGATTGTACAATCAACCCCGTATTCCCTTTTTCTTCAATATTACCGACGGCAATGTTTTGCGAAACCGTCATCTGATACCGGATATAATCCTGGAAGATAACGCCTACGTTATAGCGCAGATCCGTTAAATCGTATTCCCGCAGGTCATGTCCATCCAATAAGATCCGGCCTTCAGTAGGATCATACAGCCGGGCCAGCAATTTCACCAGCGTTGTTTTTCCGGCGCCGTTCTCCCCTACCAGGGCCAGTTTTTCACCGGCCGCCAAAGAAAAGTTCAGGTGCCTGTTGGCCCAGTTTTCCGAGTTCGCATATTTAAACCCAACGTTCTCAAAAACAAAACCTTGTTTTATTGGATTGGGAAAAGACAGTGATTTGCCAATAGGAATGATCTTCGGCTGGATATGAAAGAATTCAAAAAAGTCTTTTAAGTAAATGGCGCCTTGCGACACAGCAGTAAAGCGGGTTAAAATACCCTCCAGCAAACTTCTTAACTGTCTGAAAGAACCAGCCAGGAAAGTAAGATCGCCAATGGAGATGCTTCCCTGCACGGCTTTGTAAACAATAAAAACATACGCGCCATAATAACCGACGGTACCAAAAAGTGAAAAAGCAGCGCCCCATACCGACCGTTTGATGGCCAGTTGTTTGTTATCCTTGTAAAACTTATCTGATAATTGTTTGAACCGGTCAACCAAAAACCCCGACAGATCAAATAGTTTTACTTCCTTGGCCGTTTCATCACTGGCGCCAATGTAGCGCATATAATCCAGCTCCCTGCGTTCGGGTGTTTGTCTTCGGCTGAGGGAATACGTTTTATCATTAAAGTGCGCCTCCCCCAGGAAGGCGGGCAATACGGCAATAATAAGGATCAGGATGAGCCAGGGATTAAACACCACCAGCCCCGCCGCCAGGAATGTTACCGTAATAAGGTCCTGCACCTGGCTTAATACCTGGGAAAGCAATACCGTTCTGCCCACTGTTTGCTGCCGTGCCCTTTCGAGTTTATCGTAAAAAGTAGAATCTTCAAACTGCTCCAGGTCTAACGTGGCCGCATGCTGCATAATTTTGATAGAGGTGTAATTGGCGAACCGGTCACCCAGCAAACTATCAATTAAAGCAGTGGCGCGCCCTAATACATCAGACCCTACCGCCAGTATCAATTCAATAACTACCAGCTCCCACAAATAAGCATGGGAATCGGCAGGCCCCTGTGTTGGGTGCGCTACCTGGTCAATGATCAGTTTTCCAACATATAAGATAGCAACAGGAATGGCCGAACGAACAATGCGAATAAGCGCCGTGGCAACTGTTAACGCAGGGCTTGTTTGCCACACCAGTTTAAAAAACTGGGGCAGGTTATTTAATGCATTGAATCGGTCCTTCAACGTTACTTCCTCTATTACTGTTCCCTTTCTTTCCAAAATCATTTATATTTAGATGCAAAATACGACACTATAACTTTATCTCTAATACAACAAACCATGAACCATTCTGTTTCAAAAGATCGCGCAGCCATGCCCACGGGTACCAATGCTGTACTTGACAAACGATCGCTGGCCAATTCAAATGCCAACCTGCTGACGGTATTAGCCCCCGGACAATCTGTTCTGGACGTAGGTTGTGGGTCCGGTGCCATTACACATGGCATTGCTGACCTTGCTGGCCCTGATGGATTTGTGGTCGGCGTCGACCGTAGTTGGGACCTTATTCAGCAGGCAAAAAACACGTATGCCACCGGAGAAAATCTGCACTTCATTACCGGCGATATCCTGGATTATAGCCCGCCCATGTGGTATGATGTAGTCACCACCGCCCGCACCTTACAATGGGTGGCCAACCCGCAGGACCTTATCCAGAAAATGAAAACACTTGTAAAGCGCAATGGTTTAGTGTGTGTGCTGGATTATGACCACACAGCCATTACCTGGGACCCACAGCTACCGGCCAGCATGCAATTATTTTATGAACAATTCCTGAAATGGCGCAGCGATGCCGGTATGGACAACCAGATTGCTATCCATACCCCCGACCTGATGCAGGCATGCGGTCTGGAGATCTGTTATAATGCCGATCATTCCGAATTTCACCAGCACACCGAACCAGGCTTTTTACAACATGTTAGCATCTGGACGGTAGTGGCAGAAACCCGCGGCAAACAAATGGTAACAGATGGGTATGTATCGGAAGCGCAACGCGCACAGGCGGCCGCCGAATATGCCCAATGGTGCGAAACAACAGGCCAAAGTATGCGCCTGGAACTAAGGGCCATCCATGGCCGCCGTACAGTGACTGTATCATAACCGAACAACCAAAAAGGAATGATATGTTTACTATTTTGACTTTCAACAGGTTTAGGAATGGCATATTATTTATTCCTAATACAGCACCTACATTCACCATGAAAGCCAAATTTGCATGATCAGCAATTTCATTCTTACAGCCGCCAGGAACATTCGCCGAAACCTGAGTTATACGTTATTAAATGTACTGGGGTTGACCCTGGGAATTGGCGCCTGCATTATTATTTTCCTGGTAGTACGTAATGAGCTGAGTTATGATCAGTATCACCATAAGGCCAGCCGCACGTACCGGGTTACGCTGAATGGTCTTGATTATAACCCAACGGTATCGATGGGGGTCGCCCCTCATCTTCGTAATGATTTTCCGGAGCTGGAAGCGGTTACCCAGGTATGGTTTCAAACAGACGGGCTGGTGAAAGTGGGCGAACAGCGATACAATGAAAAGCAATATTGTTATGCAGACGAATACTATACGAAGGTATTCGACAATCAGTGGTTACAGGGCAGCCGGACTACCGCTTTGTCAGCACCCAATTCAGTAGTACTTACCAAAAGCCTGGCGAAAAGATGCTACCGATACCCTGAACCATGTAGTAGTAAATGAAACGTTGATCCACAAACTTGGCATACAACAGCCCAATGACGCATTAGGCGTTCGATTCAGAGGCAACGGTGGTATACTCACCATTTCTGGCGTGGTGAAAGACTTTCAAAGCGAATCAAAACACAAGGCCAGAAGACCGGTTATCATCAATTATAACATAAAGCGTTTCTTCAGGGTAAGTGTGGCGTTGAAAGCAGGCAGCATTGTACAAACCATGAGTGGCATTGAAAAAACCTGGAACGCGCTTTTTCCCGATAACATGTACTCCTACGAATTTCTGGACGACCGGGTCGCCAGCTTTTATAAACAGGAACAGAAGTTATATACGGCCTTTCGCTTTTTTGTAGGCATTGCCATTCTGATCGGTTGCCTGGGTTTGTACGGACTGATCACGTTTGCGGCTATTCAGCGCACCAGGGAAGTGGGTATCCGAAAAGTATTGGGAGCCTCGCTACCCAACATTGTGTACTTGTTCTCAAAAGAGTTTATCGCACTGATCGGCATTGCTTTTTTAATAGCTGCTCCCCTGGCCTGGTATGCCATGAACAACTGGCTGCAGAATTTTGCCTATCATATTCAGATCAGCGCCGGCATTTTTGTAATAGCCATCTTTGCCTCGATAGTGATCGCTGCATTGACCATCGCGTCTCAAACCATTAAAGCGGCCCTGGCCAGTCCGGTGAAGGCACTAAGGAGTGAGTAAATCCCGCATGGCGATTACCCGGTAATGATGATCGTGCAAATATTTCATGTATTCTTTAAATGTATCGGGGTCGGTACTTACCCAGGGATGCGGGGTATCGGGCACACCATGAAAACAGAACACTACTACCTGACCTTCCTTTGCATCCTGTAATGCTTTATAAAAAAGATCTTTGTTGGCTTTGCTGATGGTATAGCTGGGTATATAAAAGGGATCGTCCTTTTTAGGATCATATGGCCGGTCGTTCCCGGTGCGGGCATTTGTATATCCTCTTTGTTTCAGTACACGTACGGCCAGTGTATCCGTTACATAGGCTGGATAACAAAAACTCGTCATTTTAGGGATCTTTAATGAATCACCTTTCTGTTCAATATAAGCCAGTTCTTTTACCAATTCCTGTTCCTTCAGTTTAGGCACATGCTTATGGTGCCAGGTATGGTTACCAATTTCAAAACCCATTTTATTTAGCACGCCTACTTGCCGCCAGTTAAGACTGATGGTACTGTCGGGATAAACGCCTGGGAACTCGCACACATAAAATGTCGCGCTGAAACCGTACTGTTTCAGGATCGGCGCTACAAAACTATAATGGCTTTGCGGCGCATCGTCAAAGGTCAATACCACTGTTTTAGGGTTCGCCTGGGAAAACAATTCGATTGGCAATAACAACAACGGGAGCAGGAAGGATTTTATAGCCATGGCGTCAGCAATGTTTATAGATCCTTCTAAAGTAATTACTTTACCACAAACAGCTTTCCTGTACAGTCTGCCATCATTTTTGATGAAGACATAAGCCGTTCCCATCCTGGTCCTTTACCCAGGCAAACCTGCCGTAAGGCTGGTCATCGATTTTTCCAAACTCAATGCCTTTGGCCTTATACTCCTGCACATCTTTTTCAATATCCGGTGTTTCCACAATAATGCCATGAAAATGCATCAGCGCTATAGTAGCACCATCATCAGGCAGGCTCATTTGTAACCAGCTATGTCCATGGTCGGCCGGGGCTTCCACTATCACCTTAAAACCCAGTTTCATATAAAATTCTTTTGCTTTTTGCTGATCCGATACCGGAATAATAATGATCTCAATTGCTTTCATATTTGTGTTATTTGATTGTAAAACTACCCGTTATGCAACAGACCCAGGCAGGGCAAATGCGACAATCTACCCTGTTGATCGCGACAACGTTACTGCTTACATTTGTACAATGAAACACATTTCAATTTTGGTATTGGAGGATGCTACCATGTCGTGCATCGACAGCAGTTACCAGATTCTAACCCGCATAAACGATTTCCTGAAATACCAGGGGAAAGAACCATTTTATACAGTTGAAATGGCAGGCCTGAAAACAGATTCTGTTTTAAACAACGGCCTATACAGTATTCACACAAACAAAACCATTGCCGATATAAGCCATACAGACGTCGTTGTTATACCTTTACTATGTGGCGATTTCTCCAAAACATTATTAAAAAACAAACCGTACTGTAACTGGCTTATATCCCAATATCAAAACGGTGCAGAGATAGTAAGCCTCTGTGTAGGTTCATTCTTTCTGGCATCAACTGGTTTACTGGCCGGTAAAAAATGTGCCATTCACTGGGCTGCTAAAAATGAATTCATGACGATGTTCCCGGATATTCAGGTCATAGATGACAGCATTATTACCGACGAAAACAGAATATATACATGTGGGGGCGGATATTCCTACCTTAATTTGCTCCTGTATGTAATAGAAAAACACCTGGGCAGGGAAATGTCTGTCCTGGCCTCCAAGATGTTTGAAATTGATATTGAAAGAAAAAACCAGCACCCCTTCATCATCTTCGTTGGCCAAAAGAAACATGGCGATCAGTATGTATTGCAGGCACAGGAATATATTGAAAGGAATCCGGCAGCATTATATACTATTGACGAACTCTGTACAAAACTGGCTGTAGGTAAAAGAACATTCGAAAGGAAATTTAAGAAATGTACGGGCAACTCTATCGCTGAATATATTCAACGGGTTAAAGTTGAGTATGCCAAAAAACAACTGGAATCAAGCGACAAACATATCAACGAAATAATATACGAAGTGGGTTATAATGATGTGGATGCATTTAGAAAAGTTTTTAAAAAACATACCGATCTCTCTCCTGTAGACTACAAGAAAAAGTTCAGGGTGTAAAAACGTGCTTTATTACTGTGCCAGGGCTCGCAACACCCGGCATGGATTTCCTGCGGCAAACACATCTGCGGGAATGTTCTTTGTTACCACACTGCCCGCCCCGATAACACTACGATCCCCGATTGTTACCCCGGGACAAATCACCACGCTTCCGCCTATCCATACATCTTCACCAATGGTAATGGGTTTGGCATATTCCAGTCCGGCAGCTCTTTCTTTATGGTCCATGGGGTGCGTGGCGGTATATATCTGCACATTAGGTCCAAACAAAGTACGGCTTCCAATGGTAACGAGTGTTACATCTAACACCACGCAATTAAAGTTAAAGAAAACTCTTTCTCCCATTTTGATATTGTAACCATAATCGCAATAAAATGGCGGCTGCAACCAAAGCCCCTCACCAGCATTTGGAATAAGCTGTTTTAATATCCGGCTGCGTTCATCTGTCTGGTCTTCTCTGGAGTCGTTCAACTCTTTAATAAGCAATCTGGTTTTCAGTCTTTCCGCAGAAAGCTGTGAGTCCAGCGGATCATATAGCTCGCCGGCAATCATTTTATCTTTTTCTGTTCTCATGGTGTTTGAGCGGAAAAAATCGTGCCCGTAATGTAACCAAAAAAGCCCCCGTTACCGTCGGGGGCCATGTCTATCTATCAAACCAATGCTAGGCTACAATAGCCTGGCGAACTTCTACAACAGCACCATATTTAATGATGGGGCATTCTTTGGCAATGGCCACTGCCTCCTCATAATCCTTTGCTTTTATCAGGAACAAACCGCCAACAGAGCTTTTCTTTTCAGCATATGGCCCTTCCTCGATATTGGTAGCGGTGATCACTTTGCCGCGCAGGTCCCATCTTTTGGGCGCCACCACCAGCCGGTTGCTGGATGCTATGCCGGCAATCCAATCCTGGTACGGTTTAAACGCTTCTTTCATTTGCTCGGGTGTTGGCACAGGCTTTTTGCTGGTAAGATCCCTATGGATCACGATTAAAAATTCCTGCATGTTATTTTTGATTTTGATTTTGTTGCACTCGTTTATAGGGAACCGGCAGCTTTTATAATGAATGCAGATACTTTATCTGGCTGCGACAACATAGGAACATGACTTGATTGCAGTTCAATGGTTGTTGCCTTGATCATTTTTGCTTCAGCCCGTTCCAGTGCCGGTGGCACTGTTTGATCGTTGGCGCCTACAATAACCCAGGAGGGTTTGTTTTTCCAGGCTGCCGTTGATATTTTATCGGTAGTACCTTTTGCTGCCCAGGGTACCTGTGTGGCATAAATAATATCTCTTTCCCCTACTGGCAGGTCCTGCGCAAAATAATTGTGAATACCTTTATTCGATAAGGTTAAAAAGCCAAAAGAATCCAGTTGAAACTCAGCACTGGCGGGTGCCGGTGGAACCGGTTTGGTAACATCCACTACCGATTGGCCATCATCGGGTACCAGCGCACAGATATAAAGTAACCCGGCCACCTTGGGGTCATTGCCTGCCTCGGTGATCACCATGCCGCCATAAGAATGTGCAGCCAGCAGCACCGGCCCATCCATGGAGGCAAGTACCCGTTTGGTAGCAGCCACATCATCTGCCAATGACGTGAGCGGGTTTTGTACAGAAATAACATTATATCCCTTAGCCTTCAACAGCGGAATAACCTTTGCCCAGCTTGACCCATCGGCAAATGCACCATGCACCAGCACTATGTTTTTTACGCCGGCTTTAGTAGCCGTTTGTGATTGTACAGGAAGTGAAAACAAAAAGATAACTGCTGCCAGCATCATGGCAGGCATGATTCGATTAAAAGTGAACATAAATAGTGTTTTTTAGATGTTTGAAATGGTCGACGCCCAATCGTTTATATAGGTTAACAGGGAACGGGAGGTGGGTATGGATGCATTTGCGCGGCAGGCACCTGAAACGGCCAGGCCCAGCACAATTGCGTGCGGAATGGTAAGATGAAGCAACAATCCCAACCGATATCCTGCCAGGAAAAATTCCCGGTTATGCGGGGACGTCTGATTATTATTCACTGGGCCGCCGGGAAAGTCGGAATGTCCTTCTTTTGAAAACAGCATAACGCCGTTGTTGTAAAGTATTAACAGGCTGTCAATACGCATGGTACTGAACTGAAGCATGTATTTTTCTTTTGCTGAAGGCTCGTAGTTGATGCCACACAACAAATCCCATAGTTTATCGGATTCCTGTTCATCCTGCACCAGGCTAACTCTGCCATGCTTATTATACTGACCAATGATATCAAGCACCTCATCAACTTCAAATACCGTGTGCCCGGTAACATCGCCTAACTGAAACACATATTCAATGGTCCGTTTATCAACTCCTTTTTTTATCACATCAGCAAAAAGGCCATCCCAAAAGCCAGCTGCATCCTTCACGCTCACATAATCAGCAAACTGAATTACGCAACAGTCGCCGAGGTACTTTGTAAGCTCCTCTATACTGGTATCTTTTCTCATGTGACCCCATTTGTAGGGATCCGCGTCCGTGGTTATAGTCCATTGACCCTGGGACGCCGTTTTACTGCGGTGAATATTTGAGATAATATGTCGTATTCCAAGCATTTCCCAGAAAGTGGATGGGAAATAACTTACCATAGGCTGCGCCACCGTTTCACCGGTTTCCCGCAGGGGGTTGAAAATCTCATGCTCCCCATGCTGTTGCAGGTACCGGTCAACCGGTTCGTGGTTTTGCCCAATGATATCAGCCAGTTTCGCTAATAACAAAGCGGTATCCGGCGTATGGTTTAATACGTTCATATGTAACAATTGATCTACGATTGATTATTGGATCTGCTTTTCTAAACCTTACAACAATTGTTCAGGGCTTCCAGTCGCAATGCTTACTTCGGTTTGCATCAGCGGCAATTCGTCTTCAAAACGCAAGGCGTCGTCCATAAACTCGGCACCTTCCATGGTATCATGTGCAGGCGCGTGTAGTCTAACAAGAGTAGGCTCCTGGTTTTTGGACCGTAAATTCAGTTTAAACGGATGTAAATAATCAAAAAGCATGGCGTTGGATTTAACAATGAATAATGATGTTTCAACGGTTGGCAGACAAATACCTTTTAGGCATTGGCCGCTTGTGATGCCATCCATTTTTCAAAAGAAGTTTCTCCCAGTGATGCTTTTCCAGCGGGTACCAGGTCACTTTCACCAATTTCGCCGCCATAGTAGTGGTTATCGTTATTGGGAACTACTTTGCGTGGATCATTTGTTGCTTTCAGGTAGCGTTCAACTATTTCGTACATATGCATACGTTCGGGTCCGGCAATTTCCATAGTGCCATTAAGCGGTTCAGCCACAGCAGCTTTGGCTACCAATAAGGCTACATCATCTGCTGCAATAGGTTGGAATTGTAAAGAACTCAGGTGTACTTCGTTATCTTTTGTAGCCTGGTTAGCAATACCGGGCAGGAACTCGAGGAACTGAGTGCTTCTGATAATAGTATAGGGCACTGTAGATTTTTTGATCTCTCCTTCCTGTGCCATTTTACCCCGCATATAACCAACATTCTTCATTAGGTCAACGCCCACAATAGAAAGACAAAGATGATGTTTTACGCCGGCATTTACTTCTGCTGCCAGCAAATTATGACCGGCTGTTGTAAAGAAATCCAACACAGCCTTATCTTCCCAGGAAGGTGCATTGGCCAGGTCTACCACTACATCGGTATCCTTCATCGCTTCTGCCAATCCCTCGCCGGTAATAGTGTTCACACCGGTGATGGGAGAGGCGGCAATTGCCTGGTGTCCCCATTGACGAAGATTTGCTACTACTTTGGTTCCTATAAGACCAGTGCCCCCGATTACTACGATTTTCATAATTCGATTTTTTAATTGTTTTGGATGCCTATATAGATTCCAACAACATGCCAATCAATTAATCGAATGAATATCAACATTGTAAACAGTAGTCGCACTTTAATTTTTCACTGTATTTAGTGAAAACACGAGTCTTTACACTATATGTAGTGAATTTTCAGAGGGGGAGATTTAAGACTTTGTCAGGAAAAATAATCAGCCTTGGTAATGCCCAGTTTTTTCATCTTTGAGTGTAAGGTGTTGCCGGGAACGTCCAGAATTTCTGCCGCGCCTCCCGGGCCGGAGATCTTTCCGGCGCATCGTTTCAACACTTCAACGATATAACCTCGCTCTACTTCTTCCAGCGTACGGTTTAAAATAAAGGAAAGGTCCTGTTTATCTGAAGTTGACTGTTTCGGAATATATACATCCTGCAACACCTCATCGGTGGCCAACAGCACGCTGCGTTCAATAAGGTGCTCCAGTTCGCGCACATTACCCGGCCAGGTATAGCTGCGTAATTGTTGTATTACTTTGGGCGATACCTTCCTGATCTTACGGCCGGTGTTCTTGGCAAATTTGGCAACAAAGAAATGGATCAATGGCTCAATATCTTCGGCACGGTCACGCAAAGGCGGCAGGTTAATGGGAAATACATTCAACCGGAAATACAGGTCGGCGCGAAAACGGCCTGCCTTTACTTCTTCTTCCAGGTTGCGATTGGTAGCTGCTATCAACCTTACATCTACCTTGATGGTTTGTTTGCCACCCAATCGCTCCACCTCACGTTCCTGTATCACGCGCAATAATTTCGATTGGGCTTCCAGCGGCAGTTCACCAATTTCATCCAGGAACAGGGTACTGTGGTTGGCCAGTTCAAACTTGCCAATGCGCCGGTCGAGCGCACCGGTAAAAGCGCCGCGTTCATGACCAAACAATTCACTTTCAATGAGGTTCGTGGGCAGGGCCGCACAATTCACTTTCACCATCAGTTTATCCTTGCGGGATGATGAGTTGTGCAACGCGCGTGCGATCAGTTCTTTACCGGTGCCGGTTTCCCCAAGTACCAGTACCGTGGTGTTGGTACTGGCCACGATCGACATCAGCCGGTACACCTCCTGCATGGCTTCGCCGGAACCAACGATCTCGGAAAAATTGTAAATGGTTTTTATCTGCTCTTTCAGATAATCGTTCTCAACCTCCAGTTGCTTTTTATAGGCCAGCAATTTTTCATTGGCCTGTATATTGTCAATGGCCACGGAGATCTGCGCACAAATTCCCCGCAACACCAACTGGCTTAACCAGTCGGAATGCAGCCAGATAGTGCCCAGGAGTTTATTACCAGCCCGCAAAGGCAGCGCATACACATATTTCAATCCTGTGGCCGCCCACAATTTCGCGTAAGCACTGCCCCCTTTTAATTCTTCTGCTATATCGAACACCACACCGTCTTTACTGGCCAGCACCTTCGCCGTGTAAGGCTCTTCGATAGTAATTACACTGGCAGCCATTTGTTCATGAGTAACCCCGGCGTTTACAAACAGGGTATTATCGAACATATAGGCAGGCATGCTGACCCCATCGTCTGCAATGAGCCGGATCATAGACAGTTTGGAATGCAGGGCATTATCGAGCACTTTGAAGATGGCAGCTTCCAGGTCGGGCTTGGTTTTCACCTGCGCAATGTCATTACTGAAATCGAGCAGAAAGGCCTGCTCCTGCTGTGTTTTTTCTACCTGCTCATTAGCAACTATATTGGCCATGGCCACCGAGATCTGGAAACAAATGCCCTGTAATAGCTGGATGTTTATCTCTTCAATGCCCAGCCACAAAATACCCAGGTTCGTAATGCCATAATGCAGCCTAATGCCCACCATTGTTCTGTAACCCACTTTTTTCCAGTAATGCAGGTAGGAAGAAGTGATGCCCCGTTGTACTTCCCGCTCTACGCTGAACAACAAAGGAATATAACTTTCCAGCACCCGGTTTTGTAATCCGTCGTATAACGGAAAGCGGGCCGTGGTAACCGCCACCCATTCCGGATCATCAAAATTGGCAATACCGGGGTCATAGATATAAGTGCTCAGGGTTTCCCCATCTTCGTTTATTTTACGAATAACATAACCACGTAACGCGTTCAGCTTGCTCAGTCCCGTATGAACTGCCAGAGCCAGGTCTTCCTTTGTTCTAACTGCGGCAATCTCACTGCTGAATTCGAGCAGGAATGATTTTTCCCTTTCCTTGTTAAGGATCTCTTCATTTTTGATGATGTTGGCAACAGCGCTGGCCAACTGGGGTGTAATTCCTTTAATAGTGTCCCTGAACTCCAGGGAAAAGCCTTCGGTCCGATCGGTATATATATGAATAAACCCCACCGGCTTTTCTTCATTCCGCAGCGTGGTCATCAGTATTTCCCGAACCCCGCGTTCGTAATTCACCTTGAGAAAAGAAGGACTTTGCGGTTTGTCCATAATATCTTCCAGTAAAAAAGAAATAGGTCCATCTGCCGCTAATACCGCCTGAATAAATGGGTCATTCAATGAAAAATGGGCCGCCACCATTTCCCCATACCTGTTATGGTCCCTGATGGGCGAATGTTCATGATCGAGCAGAAAGGGGGTATAGGTTTCGTCTTTGCTTTCAATAAGCGTGACTATAGTATGGGTAAAGTAGAAAAAGCTTTTTATCCGTTTGGAAAAAAGTGTGATCAGGTCGTTTTTTTCACGCACCCGGGCTATGTCATTGCCAAGATCCAATAAAATCTTCCTTTCCTGTTCCAGGGCGGCTTTGGAAGGAACGGGAAGCTCAGTTACCTGACCATTTTCCATTTTCATGAAACTATTTTTTGGGGAGCTGGTTAGTACAGCAAGTTAGGAAAAATACGAACGGATTATGTTACAAAAATAAAGCTTGTATAAATGAGAGAATTATATGTGGCTTTTAAACTGACGTAGTTAAGACGTAGCACATTTCAGGTAGATTTTCCAACGGGTCAATTAAACATTTAAAATGTGGCAGTACTTTTGCACATCCCCCCGCACCTTCTTCAACTAACAAATTCTGTTACATTAAAATTTTTACCCAACATGAGAAAAATCGGGAAAAACCTGTTTGCCGGTATTGCATTACTGGCCTTGTCAACATTGCTGTTAAAGTGTAAGAAGCAGGATGAAAGCGCGCAAGTACAATCCCCATCTGCCCAGGAGGAAACTACGGTTAACATGGCAGCAGCAGCCATTACTACGTTTGTACATCCCAGTATTTTAAACACGCAGGCAAGCCTCGATCAGGTAGGCGCCGAAGTAAATGGCGGCGATCCCGTTCGCCTCGCTGCCTACAACAAGGTACTGGATTATATTAACCAGAACGCCTTACCAACCAAGTTCTTTGCTACTGTAACGGTAGGCTCCAATGGCGCCACTACCGAATCAAAAAGCCAGATCAGAAAAGATGCCATCTTAGCGTATGCGCTGGCATTGCGCTGGGCCAAAACCGGTACCATGACCTATGCCCAGCAGGCTATCGCCATCCTGAATGGTTGGTCATATACCTTTAAAAATTATGCGGTTCTCTCCGGCTCCAATGCGTTGCAACCTTCACTGGAAGCTTCCTGGACAACCCCCAGCTTTGTAGCTGCCGCTGAGATACTGCGTTATTATAAGGCATTCGGCAAAGCTTCCGGCTGGAGCGATGCAGATATCAACCAGTTCAAGGCCTATATTGATCTGGTAAAAAACAGCTATATCGTCAATACGCCGGCCTACAACAACAACTGGAATGCCTCTGCCGGTTATGCCCGGATGTGTATCGGCATTTTCCTGGACAATGCCTCTGTATACCAAAACGGTTACAATATCATTCAGGCCCATTTGCCCATCATCATCAAAGCCGATGGCACCATTCCTGAATATTGCGACCGTAATGACTGCGTTCACTATCAGTACTCTTTGACTGCTTTTGCTTACGCTGCAGAACTGGCAAGAATTCAGGGTGACAACTCTTTGTTCACGTACAATTCTAACCTGTTAAGCAAAGGATACGATTATATGCGCAAGGCGTATAACAGAGAAACCGGTTGCAACACCTGCTCTACCAGCAGCCCGGTATTCCCTGGTACCGAAGTAGCTTATAATTATTATAAAACTGCTAACCTGAAAAGCTTACGGGAATTGCAAGACCCATTGGGATGGCCTAACGACAGAACATTCCTGGGCTTTACTTCCTATACCCACTTTAATGTGGCTGGCCTGTAATTGTTTGAAGTAAAAAGTAGGAAGTAAGAAATAGGAGGTATGAAATTCCCGAACCTCGTACCTCCTGCTTCTTATTTCCTAATTCTTGCTTCCTACCTTGTTAATTACCCCATGACTATCAATAATTTGACGTATACACACCAACGCTATTTGTCCGTTTTCGATACAATCTTCGTACGCTTTTATCACAGGCATACATAAAGCCTGTATTATTTTTCCCCAACCGCTTTTAAGCCCATTGTATTTTTTGCATATTTGTAATAAACACATTCCCCCTTATGCTTAACCAGGTCTTCTCCGTAAGCGGAAACAAAATTGCATCCTTTGTTGCCGATGCAGATTCCTTAAAATTCTCCAGTTCCAATTTTACCAGTGTGGATGAGTTTCTCGCATCCTTTGGTAAAAAGCTGTCTTTAGCTACCAAAGTGGAGATCAAATACGATTCCATTAAATCAATTCAAAAAGAAGACAACGACAAAACCATTGCCATAAAATACAAAGGCATTGGCGGCATCACCAGCAGCTGCGAATTTTCCTTTGCCAACGAAAGCGATTATGAGGTCTTCTTCAACTACCTTGAAAAAGAACGTTATTTCAAAAGAACAGCAGCAACCATGACGCCCATTAAAGCGGTTGGCAATTACCTGCTGGGACTGTTGTTAACCATAGGACTTACCATTTTTGCTTACTATCAGGCTGTTGGCATTGCCAATGGAACACTGGAAGATTCAGGCAATAGAAAAACAAGAGCCTTTAACGCGCTGGTAGGGTTACTGGGCGACAAAGGCGTACTTGCAGTAGGCGCGTTGATCGCTTGTTATTTGATTTACAAGATCTGGACTAGATTCAAAAACCCGCCTAATCAAACGAAGTTCATTGCGCCGAATGGGTATTAGAACCCACTAATCTTAATAAAGAATAAGTATTAAAAGGGTCGTTCACAATGGAACAGCCCTTTTTTTATAGCCAGGTTTATAGAAAAATTGTATTTTACCTGCCCTTCTAATATATGATACTCGAATGGAAACAATAATATTTTGCGGGATCCAGGCTACCGGGAAGACTACTTTTTTTAAGGAGAAGTTCTTTAAAACCCATATTCGCATTTCTCTTGATCAACTTAATACCAGAAATAAAGAACAAAAATTCATTGAAACCTGCCTCCTTACCCAGCAGGCATTTGTAGTAGATAATACCAATCCAACCAGGGAAGCAAGAGCCAGATATATCGCTGTTGCAAAAGAAAACAAGTTTAAGGTAATTGGTTATTACTTTCAATCCAAACTAACTGAGGCGCTTACTAGAAACAGCCAAAGAATGGGAAAAGAGAACATCCCTGAAATAGGGATCAAAGGCACCTTCAGCAAATTGGAAATGCCAGGCTGGGAAGAAGGGTTTGACGAATTGTATTATGTTGAAATAGATAATAACAATTTTATTATAAAAGAATGGACAAATGAAATTTGATGACTTAGACCTTAAAATGCGGGTATACGAAACCTCGCACGACCGCTGTGTTTTGCCCAATATGTATATCGTTGCAAGAATTGACGGCCGCAGTTTTACCAAACTCACCAAAGAGGTGCACAAATTCAACGCCCCTTTTGATGAAAGATTTCGCGACCTGATGGTTGAAACTGTAAAACACCTGATGAATTGTGGTTTCAATGTAATCTATGGCTATACGGAAAGCGACGAAATTTCCCTTTTGTTCAACCATAATGAAACAGCGTTTGGCAGGAAAACCAGAAAGTTTATTTCCATCCTGGCCGGGGAGGCAAGCGCAAAATTCTCTTCCTTACTCGGAGACGTAGGGGCTTTTGATTGCAGGCTTTCAGAACTACCAAATAAACAACTGGTGCAGGACTATTTCAGATGGCGGAATGAAGACGCGCACAGAAATGCCCTGAATGCACATTGTTACTGGCGTCTAAGAAAAGATAATCTTTCCCAGGGCGAAGCAACTTCCAAAATAGAAGGGCTTAGTATTGCAGCCAAGAATGAACTACTATATCAATATGGCATCAACTTTAATGAATTGCCCAACTGGCAAAAAAGAGGGATAGGGGTTTATTGGAAAGACGTTAAAAAGGAAGGGTTCAACCCTAAAACCAACCAAACAGTGTTGGTTGACAAACGTGAATTATATACAGACTTTGAATTGCCCATGCGCGATGATTACAACCAGTTTGTTAAAACCCTGATGGAAAAACATGAAGACCCAATCGTAATATAATTTGAATCCATGGGAAGCGGCTCATTGCCGCTTCCCATGATGTTCACTACTGCCCTGATGCAGTACTGCTTCGTTACAGCTCCCTGTTTCGTTTATTAAAAACTCCAGGCAGGCATCCTTTTCAAGCGCACAGAAATAATTGTCTTTTTCTGCCAGCATTACTGTCTTTGGCTGTCCTACAGGCTGGGCAACCAGTTTACCTTCTTCAACAGTAATATCCATAGAAAAGGTAGGCGTAAACACATAATGGCCCACGTATTTTTTTAGCAGAAGACTATCCACCGGTACATCAATTGGAAGTTTATACGGTTTCCCGTAAAGCAATTTACAGATGGCATTGTTTAATACATCCAGGATCGAGTTCTCATCATTGCTTAAGAGAATTATGCAAATACTGTCTTGCGGGATAAAGAAAAAATTGCTGGTAAATCCCGGTCCGCCCCCACCATGAGAAATGGCTTTTTTACCCTCTATGTTGCCTATCTGCCAGCCAAAACCGTAATGTGTGTTAATAGTGTCGGGTGTCTAGGCCTGGTATAATGACTGCCGGCTGATCAATTTAAATGCCTGTTGAGCTTTGTAATAGCGATAAAGATCATCTACTGTTGAGTAGATGGCACCTGCAGCATAAGGGCCCGGCGGATCAATATCCTGCGCCTCCTTTTTTGTACTGGCAGTAAACACTTCATAGCCGGTCGATTTATTTTTATCCTTGAGTGTTTTGAAATCAAAACCGCTGTGGTGCATTTTGCAGGGTTGGAAGATATAACGTTTAACAGCTTCCTCATAAGCAATGCCAGTCACCTTTTGAATGATATACCCCAGCAACCAATAACCTGAATTGCTATAATCCCAGCCTTTTCCGGGCGGAAACTCCAGGGGTTTAGCCGAAAGAAAACGGATAAAGGTGGCTTCCGACTGGTCCTTCATGTCATTGCCTTTCGTGTAATTATAAATGCCGGATTTATGCATAAGCAAGTGTTGAATGGTTATGCTGTCGCCCTTTGGAAAGGATGGATAGAATTTGCTTAACCGGTCATCGAGCGACAATTTCTTTTCTTCTATCAACTTAAATATAACCGTAGCCGTAAATGTCTTGGTAACAGAATAGATCCTGAAAAGCGTATTAATATCATTATTTGTTCCCTTTGCAGCGTTCTTTATTCCAAACGCCTTTTCATAAACAATAGCGTTGCCACGTGAAACCAATACAGTACCGTTGAACCGGTTCAACTTCGCATGTGCGCTAACCAGTTCATCCAGCTGTTTCGACTGGGCATTAATATTCCCCGTTGACCCGAGGGTCAACAAAAAAAGAACCAACTTTTTCATGTTATTTTATTTCCTTGTCAAGGTCTGACAGGTAGGCCGGCCCAATTGGTAGTTCAGCGTTACCAATCCAGACCGTCTTCCTGTCAATTTTGTGGAGGTGTTTCAATGAAACTATATAGGAGCGATGTATTCGAATAAAATGCCTGACCGGCAACAGTGCCTCTGCTTCCCCCATCGTAAGTCGCGAGGCGATCTTTTGGTGCGGCGTTACAAACTGTACATAATTGCCGCTGCTTTCGGCATACAGCACACTTTCAAGTTCTACCCGTACCTGTTCATAACCACTCTTAATAAAGATCGCAGGCAGTGCTGCGGGTGTCTTTTGCCTTAACTGATATTGTTCATACGCTTTATTACAGGCCATCAGAAAACGGGCCAGTGAAAAGGGCTTCAGCAGGTAATCGATCGCATTCAGCTCAAACCCTTCCACCGCATATTCGCTATAGGCAGTCGTAAAAACGATCATCGGCGGATCTGGCATGGTTTTCACCAACTGAATACCAGACATATCCGGCATATTGATATCCAAAAAGACAAGCTGTACCGCATTTTGTTGCATATATCCCAGCGCTTCAAACGCGTCGGTGAAATAACCGGTCACTTCAATGAAAGTTACTTTGCGGGTCAATTCCCGTATTACCTCCAAAGCTTTGGGTTCATCATCTATTACGATCGCTTGCAACATGGTTTCTGTTTGTTATGGTGATATGTAACCGGATAATGAATTCCCCGTCTTTTTCTTCGATCAACAGTTCGTGTTGATGTGGGTACAGCAGGTTCAACCGGCCCTTCACATTCTGCAATCCAATCCCCGTTCTCCCCGCTTCCATATCAACCCGGCGGTGAATGCTGTTCCTTACTTCAAACAGGATGTCTTTTTCGCTGCACTCCATTTTTAAAACGACCCACGACAATTCTTTCCCACTGATCCCATGTTTGAACGCATTTTCTACAAAAGGAATAAAGAGCATCGGCGCCACCAGGTGATGACAACGCACCTCATCCAGGTTATCCTCTATAGCAATGTCCGATGAAGATAAGATCCGAAGCTTTTGCAGGCTGATATAATTTTTAAGGTAATCGATCTCCTTTTCCATTGGGATGAACGCTTTTGTATTGTCATCCAGCATAAACCGCATCATATCGCCCAGCTGCTGAATGCCTTCCGCCGTTTTCTCCGAATCGTGTTGCAATGCAGTCGCATATAAAGTATTCAGGGCATTGAACAGGAAATGTGGGTTTATTTGCGAACGCAGCAGTTGAAGGTTCGCATCCGATTGGGCCAAGGCCGTTTCCATTCCCCGTAATTGCAGGATCTGTTTTTTCCGTTGTTGATATAAAAGCCAGCTGAGCGGCACCACCCCAAATAAAAGAAATGCCCAATACAAGGAGTAAAAAAGCATTGCCTTATCGTGGTGAAAGCAAACCTTGGAAAGTATGGAGCACAAGAAAGTAACGAGCAGGATCCTTTTAAGCACCGGCGCCTGAAGAAACGACGCATCTCCTTTAAATGGAAAAATCCAGAAAGTAGTAAACAGATACACAAGGAAGACCGGGGTAACGCAGCCAAAATACAGTAGAAAATCCTGGTGCAGGGGATTGAGTACAATCAATACCAGCAGGTAAATAAAGAACAGCGGTGTAATATTATTTGTTATCAGCACCCTGAATTCCCGGCGGCCCCAGGGCCGGACAATCAGCCAGCAGATAAATTCACGCACCCCCGCCAATGCAATAACCCGCAGCACCATGCCGGCAATGGCGCCCACCCCATTGAATACGTTTGTAAGTGGCTGGAAATTATTATACTTTAACCAGAATACATACCGGTGCCCCCAATAGGTATACAAATGTTGTCTGCTCAAATATGCAACGAGGTTCATGCCCGCTGCCAGCAGGTAACAAGTACAAATAACAGCGAGGGCAGCCCATAGTATGTTCTTTGAAAAAATCCGCTCTACGTCGTTGAAGGAAATCTTCTTTATCAGGGGAAGTATCACCAGGTTTATAGCCAGGTAGGCTGCAAACAATAACAATACCTCCATTAGTTGTGGTGCAAATACTTGCTTCCAGTAAATAAATTTTCCGCCTGCTTCTTCAAACTCCTTCGCATAACTGACCACGGTCATTCCCACCGAGGCTTCATAAAGTTGTTTCAGGTAAATGATCACCTGAATAATAACCAAGAGGGTAATAAAGATTATCTCATGTTCGCGCCACCTTATTTTCATGCCGGATAATTTTCAACAAGATTAAAGCATACTTCGACATGACTGTAGTAAATGTGATAAAACCGGTAAAAAAGGGATGAATTTAATAAAAGCTTGATGAAACTAAGTGATTCGTAGAAGAAGTAGACACTTCCTCCGTTGATATCACGTGCACATGAGTAAATCTGTTTTTTATGGCAATACTTCAGCGAGCTTTTCCTGCAACCTTGGTCCTTGTAGATTCATGGCTATGATCTTCCCATTTGGATCTATCAGGAAGTTGGAGGGTATGGCATGCACGCCGTATTTAACCGCCACTTCATCATCGAATCCTTTAAGGTTGGAAACCTGTAGCCATTCGAGTTTATCGTGCGTTACGGCATCGAGCCAGCGTTGGCGATCAGCATCAAGCGAAATACTCAAAATATTAAGGCCTTTGTCTTTAAATTGATGAAACGCGGCTGTTACATTGGGGTTCTCGGCACGGCACGGATGGCACCAGCTGGCCCAGAAATCAACCAACACATATTTACCGCGATAATCTGCCAGCTTTATGGCTTTACCATTCGCGTCTTTTTCTGAAAATGCAGGAGCAGACAGCCCTACAATGGCCGTACGGCGGCCATCGTTCAATGCCTTTAACGACTTTACCCTGGCATATTTTTTCAATTGCGGACTCAATCCATTATACAGGGCAGCTACTTTATCGCTACTGATATCCCGAAACCTGATCATTCTTTCCTCCAGCAACAGCACACTGAGCCACGAGTTGGGATGTGTTTTTATAAAGCCGGTTACTACCTCACTATCGGCCTGCTCATTTTTCCTGCGTAAACTTTCAAAATTATTAGCCTCTTCCTGTAATGGCGAGCCCGTGATCATTGATTTTGAGAATTGTGCATTAGTAGATACCGTTACTTTCTCAGGCCCTGCATAAAACTGAACGAACCCTTTCATTCTGCCACGGCGAAGTTCTTTTGTTCGATCTTCCAATGAAACACTTGCCCGTATGGCGCCATCCTGCATAACACCCTGCAAATGCCAGGTGTTGTTTACCAGATTGGCACTATCGCGCATCTCCTGGCCATTATCATTATACGCCAGGTATATTTTTCCTGTTACGGCAGTATCTGCATCGATCTTTCCGTCGATGCTGAATTTTTGGGTCTGCGCCTTTGTAATAAAAGGAAGCAGACCCATCATCGCTACAATTATGGGTTTGTTCATGATTGTTTAAATTAATTGTTCTTATAATATTTCAGCGAGCTTTTTCTCCAGCATTTCACCACGCAGGTTCACTGCAATGATATTTCCCTTTGGATCAATCAGGAAATTGGCAGGCACTGAATTTATGTTGTACAACAGAGCCGATTTTCCATTCCACCATTTCAACTCCGACACCTGTGTCCAGTCCATTTTAGTTTCCCTGATCTTATTCAACCATTTTTCTTTGGAGTCCGGACGATCGAGTGAAATACTTATGATGTCGAAGTTTTTGCTTTTATATTTATCATGTGCTTTAATGAGGTTGGGAATTTCGGCAACGCAGGGACCACACCAGGTGGCCCAGAAATCGACCAGCACATATTTGCCTTTGAAATCAGAGAGAGAGACCTCTTTTCCTACTGTATCGGGAATGGTGAATTGCGGTGCCATATCGCCTACGCCAACCGCGCGCATGCCTTTGATGCGATCGGCCAACTGAATGCCACTGGGAGAGTTTTTGAGGATGGGGCTTAATTTATCATACACCGCCTGCACCATATCGGCTTCTTTACTTCTTATGGCAAAGTCATCCAGTACATCTATACTAACCGGGCTTTGAGGGTTCGCGAGCACAAATTGTTTAATTACCAGGAATTTATGCTGCTGTACTTCCTTCGAGAATTGAAAATTCGCAGCTACCTGTTTTCCCGCGCTTAAGCTGTCGATCAAATGGCGAAACATAGTATTATACCGGTTCAGGCTAATATTGAATGTCGTACCGCCCAATGTATAGGTGTTTTTCTCCGCCGAATAATCGATCGTTATATTTCCCGGTTGCAGGTAAAACACTACCGATCGAGTTCCGTGTGCTGTATAAACGATCAATTGGTCCCTTTGTCTTTCTTCATTTACCACACCTTTTATGGTTAGTTTGCCGTTCACCGGTTGTAGGGTGTCAATGTGTTGCCCGGTCTTCAACGTATAGCGAACGAACATTACCTTTTGAACAGAATCTGCGCCCAGGTTAGCTTTTATAGTAAATGGGCCGCCTTTTTGCGCAAGCGCCATTGCAGGAATAAACCCTGATAACAGGATGAGTATTTTCTTCACTTATATGTCTTTTTTTGATTTACTATTATCTGTCTCTGTAGCCTACACTTACAATTTTTCCAAAACCGGTCCAGGAATTGGTTTTAACCAACTGCCCGTTTACATCGGGTATGCTGTACTGGTCAAGCGTACCATTATTCCCCGAAGTACCTGTTGCATCAAGCACGCCTACGAGCAGCGATTTTGACCAGGCGACGTAATTAGCTTTGCCAAACCGGGAGGCAAAGTGCGGGAATGACAAATATGTAATGGCAGAGGCGCCATAATCGGCCATTAAAAAGCTGCTCTTTAAATATATATCGTACTCATACAGCTTTCCGCCTACGCTATAAAAAACATAGTTATGGTCGGGGCTAACAGCATAATAGGTGGCTTTATCAAAGTCGGTACCGGTAATTTCAGCGTAATAGGTTTGTGGTTTTGCCAGCACAAAATTCAACAGGTATATTTTTTGTGTTGCCGGGTCTTTCAGAATGGCGTAGGTATTGGGAACTATACCGGCCTCTGTATAATAAATGCATTCCATGTATAACAGATCGAGGCCGGTTGGATAATTGAGCGCCGGCGCCACATCTGTAACAGCCGTGCTGGAAGCCGAAGCCGCTGTTACAAATGTTCTCTTATCTGTATTATACATAACTGCTATAGAACCATTGGTGGCAACAAAGGGAGCCACTTTAAAAGGTGTACCGGAAGGCGTATACACATTCAATGGTGAATACCGGAAAGCATAGCCCGCAATCGTGGAATAACAATATACATTGTCGTCCTGTCCAATCATATAATACAGATAATTGGTGGTGGTAATGTTAAGGCCCGTAATGCGCTTCGCCATAAAATTTGCCGGCACATTGCCTGCCATCAGGTAACGGATATTATAAGTTGGGGCCCAGGCAAAGGTTTCCTGGTTTACGCGATTGGTACCGGCGCTGTTCAATAGAAATATACCATAGCCCTGCGGTGTAATATTGGCGCCTACATAAGGCATACAATGTATCTGGTAAGGTATTCCATTCATGGGCACGGTTGAGTTCTGCCTTTTCAACACATCGGTAAACTGGGTAAAGATGCCGGCGGCCTTATTGTAAGAAAGCATATCCAGCCTCGACTGGCCATTCACCTCATTCAACACCATAAAACCTTCGAATACTTCGGTTGATACCGTAAGCGTTGTACGCACATGCACCATTACCCTGGTATTTTTATAGGTGACCTTGTACATCAAAGTATAACTTCCCGGCGCTATATTTACCAGCACTTTCAGGTTTTTGGTAGTTGCCAGCAATGAATCATCTGCAGTAGATACAGAGGTGCTTTTCCTGTACTTCCACTCGTAGGTGTAAGCATCTTCTCCTGTTACGTCTTCCGATGAAATGATCTGTGGCGATACGCGCAGTGTGTCTTTATACAAAGCAGTATAACCTTTCACCGTATCAAAATTGCCGATTGTTACCTGGTTAATGGCGTGGTAGTCATAATTGCCTGTATCCTTGTAACAGGAGGTAACGGCCACAGCAGCCAGGATAAATAAAATGCTATATAAAAATATTTTCTTCATAATGAGTTTGCTTTTTGGAACAATTAAATAAACAGGCCTATTGATAATTGGCACTCATAGCCATCGGGGTACCATCATCTTCGTACACAGTTTGGCCTGCAGCAGTCTGGTCTTTCAGGTAACGGCTCATGGAAATAGCGTAATAAGCGCATTTTGCGTCGAGGTTCAGGTCGTAGATGCCATTTATGGTAATATCTATCGGCATGCCGGTTACCTGGTTCAACAGATTTACCTTCTTTACGCTGAAGATGCCGAAATAGCCCTGAAAAATACCTGCCCAATAAGAGCCTGGGCCAAGAATGTCGGTAACATTTATCTTAAGCGTTAATGGATTAATTGAATCCAGGAGGCCTTCAATGATCTGTATGTTCGTTTGAAATTTACCATTGGGTTGCAGGTTCAGCTTCAGAAACATCGTTCCTTTCTGCAAATCGGGCGTGCGTAATAATTTAACAGGAAAGCTGTCGACCAGTTTACCGGCTCCCAGCACAAATTTGCCGGGTAATAAAAAATGCGTCCCAACCTGGGCGGAAGAGGACGGGTCAACAGTAATGATAAACTCCCGGTCTTCTTTTGCAGGTACGCCCGTAACGGCAAAGGGCACCATGACATTGCTATCTCTAACCGAATTGGGACTGTATGCAAAGGTAAAATTGATACTATCCAATCGCAGTCCGGATTTTTTATAATAAAAGTAGATGTTGTCGGATGCATTATAGGTAAGCAGTGATTCCTTCTTGCACGCATCCAACACCACTACTGTAACCAGGCCCCATACTATATATTTAAATAGATTCATTGCTGTTATTTTTTGAATTAACGGGGAGTTGTTTCGGACAATGGCAAAGGCACTAAATAAACCGGGCTTACATTAGCTGTTGACGAGCCGCTCATTACGGTAGCGGTTTTGGTTCGCTTATAGTAATAGAATATCTGTCCTTCGCCCCAAAATTCCTTTTGATATTCCTTTTTTATCTCAGCCGGTAGGTTGGCAGTAGCAGCCAGAACGGGCAATCCGCGGTGGTATCTTACTGTATCGAGCAGGGTCTTTGCCTGCGTCACGTCCGTTTCGGCCAGTATATAATATAGCTCGGTTTTACGTACCAGAGGTTGCACAAAACGCCATGACTTGGTTTGATCGCCAATGTCTTTGAATTTATCGAAGGCAGTGAACCCGTTCGCACTCGCATTATACCAATACGCATAGCGGTAATCGTTCTTATTGGCTTCAAATATCCTGTCGAGGCCGGTATTGTCCATGGTTACCACCTGGTTACTTTGAAGGGTGGAACTAAAGGTGGATATATAATTGTTGTACATCTCCTGATTATAGGAGCCGAACAATATCTCGGAAGAATATACGCGGTCGGGCGCCACGGCATTGGTAATAGCGGTAGTGGGTGTCCAGGGGAACCATTTTTCGCCATTCGCTAATACGGCTTGCGCTGAATCTCGGGCAGCATCGGTGTTACCACCCCATAGATACGCACGCGCCATTAATGCTTTTACAGCGAAATAGTTCAGGCGTTGGTTACGGAAACCACTGTAAAAGTCGGTGGTATTATTAATTCCCCGACTGATCACCGGGTCTACCAGTAATAGGTCCTCTGCAGTTGTAAGATCTGTGAGTACATTATCGAGCACCTGGCTGGCTGGCAATAAAGGTTGTGCAGCACCATTGGCCTGGGTATAATAAGGAATGGATGGTGCTGTTGGGTTATTGACATACACAGGGCCGAATAACCGCAGCATATCAAAATGCAACATAGCCCGGATGGCAATGGCCTCGCCCTTCATCTGCTGGGCATGGGCGGTAGTCAGGGTACCGGTTTCGGCCATTTTATCCATCTGGGGAATAAAGTCATTTACATACACAATTGTACTATAGGCTTTTTGCCATATCTGTTCGAATGTGGGTTGCACCTGCACATGGGAATAATTATATTGGGCCACAAACTGGTAATTGTTGGAGCTTCCGCTTGCAGGCGATTTAAACCGCTGCCCCAACAATTCAATGGTAAGCGTACTGAGGTTGGAACCATATAGCTGATTATCGGCGAGGTAATTGTAGATCCCATTCAACGCCTGCTGGGCCGATCTTTCACTGGCGAAAACCTGGTCGCGGGTAAAAGAAGATTCCGGTTGTACGGTGAGGTATTTTTTACAGCTGGTTATACTGGTTACAATAGTCAACAACCAGATTATATATTGATGTGTTTGTTTCATGTGAGTTGATTTTTTCGCATTTAGAAAGAAGCACTCAAACTGAAAGCCGCGGTACGGGCAAAAGGATAGTCTGTTCCGCGTTCGGTCCTTATACTCTCCATCCAAAAAATATTGTTCAGGAAAAAGCTCATGCTTAGTGACTGCATCCTGAGCTTTCTTATCCAGCCATTCCCAAGGCGATAGGCAAGGCTGAATGATTCGCCATTGAAGTAATTATCTTTCTCAATGAAGCGCGACGACATGGGTGTACTGCCCGTAAGTATAATGGACTTGAATTGCGCTACATCACCAGGTTTTTGCCAGCGATCGTACAACGCCCGTTTATCCTGGTTGGCCAGCAGATCGCCGATGTTTTCCACTTTCGTGTATACCGCACTGTTCAGCTTATGACCGCCCTGGCTGTATCGGATAGCAGCGGAGAGTGTAAAGTTTTTGTAAGTGATGCTTGTATTGATCACCCCTTGTATACCCGGCCGGGTATTACCCACCTGCACCGCATCTTTGGGATCGTAATTATAAGAGAGCGTTCCATCTTTTTTCTGGAACAACTCATTACCTGTTGCGGGGTCAATACCTCTTGACACTACCGCCCAAATATCGTCGGGACTGTTTCCATCAACATACCGGTTCAATCCATTGAGCGCCGCTGTTCCGCCTTTGTTATTGAGGCTATCAGATTTATTGTTGATCACATTTAAACTGTTGCCCAAACCGCCATAGGTGCTTTTATAGGCGCTACCGGTAACCCCTATTGTCCAGATGAGCTGTTTTTTCAGATCACGAACTGGCGTAAAGCGTACATTGAATTCCCACCCTTTTGTTTGCAGATGTCCGAGATTGATAACATAGCTGGAATTCACACCAACTGAAGAAGGCAATACCCCATTAATGCCAATGGCCATGGGATCGGTAAGTTTGGTAAAATAGTCAACCGTACCGCTTATTCTTCCACCCACAACGCCGAAGTCAACTCCATAGCTTTCCTGCCGGGTTTTCTGCCACTCCAGGTCGGGATTGCCTAATGACAACATATTCAAACCCTGGCCAAAATTGTTCTGGCCTGATTGAAAAGCGAAAGTAGAAACAGATGTAAACTGTCCCAGGTTTTCGTTACCGGTAATACCAATATCGCCTCTAACTTTCAACAAGGTTAACCAACGAACACCCTGTAAGAAACTTTCTTTATGAATATTCCAGCCTATACCACCGGATGCGAAATTTTTAAACAATTTATTAGAACCAAAAACGCTGGCGCCATCTAAACGATAGGTAGCGTCGAGCAGAAACCGGTTATCAAACACATAATTCACGCTGCCCAAGAAACCTACGCTGCGGCTCTTTAGTGTTGACGCACTGGGGCGACTGAAAGGGGTGTATTGAAAAGCATAGGAAGGATTGCCATTGGTACCATAGGGAAATCCTACCGCCGAGAAACCTGTTGACTGGCTGGTATTGTTTTGTATTTCGGAGCGGCCATTCACATTCAGCTGATGTTTTCCTATTACCCGGGCCCAGGTCACCATAAGGTTGGCGCTGTAAGAATTGAACTCTGTTGTAGCATTGGTATAGGCACCCTTTTGGTGCGGGTCTATGCCATCGAACTGGGTATTATCGGGTGGAATAAATGAGATCTTCGAACTATTGCCCTTAGCCAGTTGCAAACCACCCTGAATACGTACTGATCTGCTGATGGTATAAATGGCCGAGATATTATTCAGGAATGAGAAATTAGGTGTTTTATTTATACTGAACAAAGAAGCATTGTATAATGGATTGAACAATCGCGCCCCTGTTGTATCGAGGTATTTGGGAATAGAACCATCACCCAGGCGTTTTTTATAATAAGGGCTGGCTGTGGCGAAAGCACTGAACGAGCCATAGGGTGAAGCGATGGCATTACCGCCCGAAACAGACAACATATCTATAATGTTCAGTTTACCTTTACGGTAAGTAATGTTCATATTACCGCTCCAGGTACTCCGCACAGATCCTTTCATAATACCATTCTGAGTACTGTAAGAGGCGCCGCCGTTGAACATCAGATCGGAGTTACCACCGCTTAATTGCAGGGAATGCCGGTTATTGTATCCTATGTGCACGGGCTCGCTTAACCAGTAGGTGTTTATACCCGATTGTACAGCTTTCATACGGGTGGCGTACTGTTGATCGGTAGCCCATTGATCGGTGGGCTTTACATACACGTTTGATAATCTTTCAAACTCCAGCTTTTCTCCGGCATTCATGAGGTTGTAGCTGCGCAGATCCGGCATGTCTAATGACAAGTCGCTGGTATAATGCATTCGCAACTGACCGGCCACCGGCCGTTTGGTTTCAACCACCACTACCCCATTCGAGGCTTTAGCGCCATACAACGCAGTAGAAGCGGCATCTTTCAAAATGGTCACAGAGGCCACCCGGTTCATATCCAGGTCATAGATCGCCTGCAAAGTGCTTTCAAAACCATCGAGAATGAATAAGGGCTGGTTAGGGTCACTATTGAATTGGTTATTCAAATCGGTGGTATTCACACTTGTTCTACCCCGGACCTCAAACGTAGGCAATGCATTGGGATTAGAACCCTGGGCATTATTGGTAATTTGTACAAAAGAAGGGTCGAGCGTTTTTAAACTTTGCAACAAATTCCTGTTACCCACCAGCTTTAACTGTTCACCAGTATAGGTTGATGCAGCCCCGGTAAAGTTTTCTTTCTTGCGGCTGAACATCCCATTTCTTATTTCAACACCCGACAATTCGGTCACTCTGGTTTTTAACCGGGCAAAGAATTCGGTTTGAGTGCTGCTCACCTTTACTTCTTCATCTTCGAAACCAATGCTACTGATCACCAGGGTAAATGGTGGATACACATTTTGTAAAGAAACGTTCCCCTTGTCATTGGTAAGCCGGGCAAAACCTCCGTTCTTTATTACAACAGTAGCGCCCGGCACCGGCTTGCCTTCATCACTCACTACAATGCCTCTTACATCAATGCCCGGTTTGCCAGGCACAGTATCCGTACGTGTCCAGCCGGGATATTTTGGAGGCATCACCGGCTTTTGCGAAAAAATAATGTTCTTCCCATCTATCCGGTAATTCAGTGGTTGGGACTGCATTATTTTAGCCAGGAAATCTGTCAAAGGCATATTAGCAGCAGTGATGGTAACGGGTTTCGTCTCTTTCAACAAGGCATCATTTCCAAAAACCACATAGCCGGTTTGTTTTTTAACTTCAGCAAACACTTTTCTTAACGACACTTCTTTCCCTGAAAAATTAATGATTTGCCCCTTTGCAATGGTTTGCATACTCAACAAAGCCAGGGTTACAACAAAAGCCAATAACTGTTTTCTCAGCCTGGATCTGGCTGAAGGGTCACACCAATAAGCAGTTCTTTGCATGTACGTAGCATTTTACAGCCCGCCATAGTCTTTAGCTGTGGCGGCAGTTTGGTTATAAAAATAGAAGCCCTTAAGGCCTTGCGCAAGGCCATTCAATTTTGCAATTCAATAAGATAAGTGTGTGAGTGTGGTTTGGTATCTAAGGCAGTACAATCAATCTATTCCCATCTATGCGAAAACGTATTCCTGAGTCTTTTAATGCGTTTATTATTCCTGACAAATTTAACCCCCTGCTTAATTCTCCATAAAACTTCACATCCGGAACTTTCCCTTCATACACCACCTCTATATCATACCAGCGTTCAAGTTGTTGCATTACTTCGCGCAACTGCATTCCTTCAAAATTGAACAACCCGTTTTTCCAGGCCATCACGTTGTCCAGATCAGGTGAATGGTCAATGGTGAGTGGTGAGTGATCAGTAGCTATAGCCTGCTCTCCTGGTTTAAGAACTGCCGATTGATTACTACCGATTGCTCCCGTGCCTGGCAGGGACCGGTTGCCGACTTTCACCTTCCCTTCCAGTAAGGTTGTTTTAATTACTGATTCATCTTTATAAGCCTTTATATTGAAATGGGTACCCAGCACTTCCACTTCACAACGTTCGTCTATATTCACCTTAAAAGGCATGCGTGCGTTCTTCGTTACTTCAAAATATACCTCGCCGGTTATTGCAACCAGGCGTTGATCTCCAGTAAACTGTGTAGGATAATGTATTGAGCTGGCTGCATTGAGCCATACTTTTGTGCCATCGGGCAGGGTGATCTGGAATTGTCTTCCTTTGGGTGTACTCACCGTATTATAGATCATCCCGCCTTTGTTTGATCCCGTTGCATCATAGGAAAGCCTGCCTTCGTCGAGTATCACTTTTGTTCCATTTTGCGAAGTGATCAGGCCTTTGCCAAGGCTGTCGAGCACTACCTGCCTGCCATCAGCCAGGGTCAATACAGCACCGTTTTTACCGGGCGGCACATCTGCCGGCCCGGGTTGAACGGTATTGTGAGCGGTATCAGTGTGAATAGTATTTTTCAAAAGATAAAAAACACCTGCAAACCCTATCAACAAGACAGCGGCTGCGGCCCAGCCCCAGCGACGCATAAAATTGATCCGGTGTACAGGCCGTCTGCTGATATTGGGGGTATTATTTTCTTTGTCTACCTCTATTACCCGGTTAAATGTCGTTATAACTGTTTCCCGGCTTACCCCTACTGCCTGATCACTTTCCTGATCTATCCATGCATCCAACACCCTTATTAATTGGTCCTGGTCGGGCACTTCCAACAATGATTGCAATTCCTCCAACTCCGGTTCTGATAACCGGTCGGCAGCAAACTGTTGCATAAGAAATTGTAACCTTGTTGTTTCCATATTCATGTACATTGAAAGTCTGGCCCCTTCGGCATCGTTTCAGGCGTCGTCTTCTTCCGGGGATAATAAGACAACGCCGCGAAACGAACGTCACGACCAAAATGAACATTTATTTAAAAAATCTTTATTAAAGTGTAAATGATCAGTACGGGACCATGCCCGGAGGCAATTAAATGTTCCCTGATCTCCTTCAGGGCAGCCGAGAGTTGATTTTTCACCGTTCCTACCGGTATACCCAGCTTTTCAGCTATTTCCATGGGCATCAGTCCCTGTTCGCGGCTCATTGCATACACCCGTTTTTTTTGTTCGGAAAGTTTACCGATGGCCTGTTTGATGGCGGCACTGATCTCCCCTACTGAGGTGCGTTCAAAAGGAGTAACCGTTTCAACAGCAGTACCGGAACCGGCTATGAGGTTGCGCTTTTTTTCGCGGATTGCTTTTTTAAGATAATTCAAATACGTGCGGGAGGCAATTTTAAACACCCAGGCCTTTACATTTTCAATTGTTGCAAGGTCGTCGCGGTTCACCCATATTTTTATAAATGTTTCTTGCACAATTTCTTCTACGTCACTTTCAACGCGGGTGTATTTAAAAAGGAATGGCCTGAGCAAAGCGGAGTAATGGTCATAAAAAGAAAAAAAGGCCCTTTCATCGCCCTGTGCAATATTTTGCAGTAACTCTTTTTCATTATATAGGGCATTGTATGACAACAATACGAGCCAGTTTGGTTTTATCGTTCGAAGCTAAAATAAAAAATTGATTTATATTATTTCTTTCCCCTCTTCGATGATTTTGCTTTTTCATTAAAGCTTACACACAAACCAACCCAGTACTCAAAATCTTTTTTTGACTTGAACCCTTCGGGATGGATATAGCAATAACCTTTGTATTCTCTGCCTTTCATGATCATGGGTTGAAAGCCGTTTTTCTCAGCCACCTCGTCCTGCAAAGCAGGATCAAACCGGCACATCAGGTTTTCACCGCTTACGCTGACACACATTTTGCCATTCACCATAAATGTAAGCCCCCTGAACATTTGTTTTTCTTCGATCTTTAATTTGGGAAATTGCACAAGGTATTCCCGTATTCTGTCTGCCAGTTTTATATCGTAAGCCATGACAAGTTGATTTAAATTAACATTACCAAAATACAAAAAAGTGTTCACTCAGTGCCACTCACGCTGCACGGTTATTGGCTAAAATTGCACACTTATCGACCAAAACAACACGCTTATTAAGTTATTATTATAGGTTCTAAAATCTTGTTATAGTTTTACGGTTTGCAACTTTAATCAATCATGATCGTCATACATGGTGGAAGTCACATTTTGGGAAATAAAAAAAAGTAATCGGCTGCATGAATCCAGCAGATAATAATATTTATTTATTGCAGACAGAGTGGAACATACAGGGAAGTTCATATGCAACGGAGATAAATGCGCAGCTGGCATTTGTTGAGGAACATGGTTTGCATAACTGGAAGGGACAGGAGCCTGCAGATAGCCGCAGCGAACTGGCGCTGGAAGTATTATCTCTTTTAAAAAAGGCCAACAGGGAAGGCACTATCGATAATTTCAGGGCATCTTATCCACCTGCACATGCCCCTTTTTTAAATATCATTCAGGAACAGGGGCAAAACATAGAAAACCTTTGTTACATAAATGACAATACGATCGCATTTATTATAGGTTCTGCTTACGAAAAACGAAGGGCCTATGTACTCACCAACAGGAACATTGAAAAGTTATCCGATTCCATACAGGCAATTGGCCGTTCGCACCAGAACAATATTTACGCCATTGCAAAAACCAATTCTATAACAACCCATAAGAACTGGGAAGGCAGAAGAATTGCAGAATTCAAATTACCTCCTGTTGCCACCTTGCCCATTTCACAACTCATTCCCTTTAACGACGGCTTATCTGTATTGCTCATCTCTTCAGAAGGCATCTACCTGCTCACCACCAGTGGGCACACCCTGATACATCCCGTTCCCGATCCGCAGGATCAGGAATGGAGCTCCTATATAGACATGGAGCATGCCGCCCTGTCGTATGACAATGATTTAATTGCCGTAGGCGACCAAACTTCCGCTCACCGCCTCCTAAACCGCTTTGGGCATCACCTGGCCACCATCGCCCCGCAGTCATCATTTCCGCATTATGCATTGTTCTCTAAAGACGGGCAAAAAATATTACTGAACTCCTGTCATTTATACGATGGGGTTACCATCAGCGTACCCACTGCCTCATTTACCAATCTATATCCGGGTTTAACCAGTCAAACCATTATCGATAAAAATTGCCGGGTGTATGCTGCGGTAGCCACCTCGGAACTTTACATCTTTGGCGATGCCGCCGGTCACATCCAGGCATTCGATCAGGAAGGAAAAAAGTGCTGGCATTATTTTGTAGGTTCTACCATTACCAGCATGACACTTTCTGAAGATGAAAAAACCTTATGGGTTGCTTCCTGCTCAGGCATGATCCATAAACTGAAACTCAATGAAGGCCAGCGCGACAATCACACCATCGGCAACGGCAAGCACTACGAAGAGTTCAGGGTAATATTCTGGAAGAATGAACCACAACCATTGGTATGGTAACCCTCCTACGCCAAGGCTTCGGCGGGCAAAGAAAAAGCTTCCCCGGAATTTGCATTCCAGGAAAGCTAATACACAAGGGCGCACACGATTCTAACTCACACCAACTTCTTATAATTCTCGCTTTGAGGGCATGGCTTTGAGGGCAGCCTGTATTATTGAACGATTAACTTTTGCGTGTAATTATTGCTACCGTTGCTGATCTTTACCAGGTATACACCGGCAACTTTAGCAGCAGGGATAGTTACAGTGGCTTTGCCTGCATTGTAGGTGGCAATCGCCTTTCCTGAAAGATCCATTATCGTAACATGTACCGGGGCATTTGCATTGTATTTATCTACAGTGATCGTATACAAAGCACCGCGGCGTACAGGGTTTGGATATACCGAACCAACCACCCTGGCAGCAACAACACTTTGTGTTTCTACAGTGGTCAGTCTGGCCCCGGATACACTGCCAAATCTGAACTTCTCCCAACCATCGATAGTAGGCCGGTTACAATTCATTGGTTTTTCCCCGTTCTCTGAAGACACGAACATCCCATTGTTGCCGCGCAAAGAGATAGTACCATCACCATTATCGAACCAGTCGAACTGTTCCCAACCCTGTGGCGCAGGGCGGTTACAGGTCATCGCCTGTGCACCATTTTCTGATGATACATATTTACCCATGCTTTGCAGGGTTATTTTTCCGCCTCCCGCATCGCCTACATAAAACTGTTCCCAACCCTGTGGCGCAGGACGGTTGCAATTCATAGCCTGTGTTCCATTCTCAGAACTTACGAACATGCCGTTATTTCCCTGCAGCCAAATAGTTTGACCAACAGGTGCTTTGCCGGAAGGATTGTTTGGCGCAGTGCCCGGAGCTACTGCCGCAATGGTTCCATTGTTGCGAACACAATTGGCAAATTTGATATTGTTAAGCACGGTGCTCATAGTCCAGGCACCATCGGTAAGAAAAGGCGCATTCATATGCATCAGGGCCGCATTCTCTCCCCAGTCAAAACGTTTGTAAGTCCAATGACACCAGCCAATACCTTTTGAATTCAGCGCAGCGATATTTTCTCTTAACCAGTCGTTGTTGTTCTCACCGGTTTCACCCACCCATACCGGAACATTATAGGTGTTACGGAAGTTCACCATATTGGCGATCTTGTTGATCTGGTTAGGGTTGCCATCCGTTTCAGTGGTAGAATTGGTGAGCCAGTACCGGTGGGCATTGTAGATCAGGTTGGTTCTGTTGCTGAATGTCCAGGGCTCCATATAATCATAGTTATTGCCCCAGCCGTTTCCTTCAATCATCAGCATGTGATTATCGCCCTGGGCCCTCACTGCATTGATCAGTCTTTCAAACAGATCATGAATAGGCGGGTTTGAGGGCACATTATTGGGTTCATTGATCAGGTCGTAAAACGCTACGCGGTCATCATTGATGTAGCGGGCACTGATCTTCTGCCACAGGCGAACGGTGATGTCGCGATAGATCGCTTTGTTCCACAGATCATTTCCCACGAGGGCATCGGAAATATTAGCATCTGTACCCTGGGCACCAGGTGCAGCATGCAGGTCGAGGATCACATACATGTTATTGGCAGCGCACCAGCTCAGGATATTATCAATGATCCGGAAACCTTCCAGGTTAGGATCGGTAAACAGCGTATTGCCATTATACCAGCTGGTTAGGCTGTTCACATAATTATTATAATTACCTGAATTGCGTGCTACATTGTTTCGTACGGAACGTTGCGCATTGGTAAGAAATAATTCATAGTGCATAGGGAGTCGCACGCAATTGAAACCCAGTGATGCGATATAGTCGATGTCGGCTTTTGTAATGAAGTTATCGCGCCAGTTCTGATAAAAAGTTTCTACATCGGCTTCGGATACACCCTGATCGTATAAGCTCTTTTTAAATGACCATTGGGTTCCGCCTGTGCCGGGGTTTATCATATACCCTTCCTGCAGCAACCAGCCACCCAGGCCCACTCCTTTCAGCAATACTTCCTGGCCGGAAGCATTGACAATTTTTGACCCGTTAGCAGTAAGCCGGGAAAGCTGGGCTGTAGCCTGCTGCACGCCAGCAACAGCTATTGCCAGTAACCAGGTAAATAGCAAAGTAAATTTCATTTTCATACGATACTGTTTATTTTAAAGATTAAGGAATAGATTACCCGGCCATAACAGCGTTACAGCTAAATAATATATGGTAATGGCAATAAGGGCTTGATTGCTGCTTGCAACTGCAACAATAACAGTTTAGGGTGTGGGGCTATGAGAATAGTGTAGGCGTGCTCTTTGTGTAACAGGGATTGATTGCGATGATCATCAATGCAGAAGAAGTAGAAGGGTACATTGATGCGGCAAATTTACTTGACCAGATAATTACAGCATCTATTCTTTCTCATTTTATTTGTTAACATTATAATTGATCGTCATAACTATGCCCCATACCCGTGTAACCAAAAAATGAAGTTACTGTTACCAAATTTATCACAACGTTCATTCATACCACCACTTGCTATTTTCGCTGCATTAGAAATACGGTTATTTGCAAACGAAATACCATCTCCTTCTTTCCGCTTTACGCATAACATAACCCATTGAAAAATATAAACTTCGCACTGGGGAATGATTTGGGCAAAATGTATATAATCTGTAGATTGCTTTTAATATTAATTAAAAAGCAAGCAGTTATGGAATCGCATATTGTAAAAATAAAGACCATCAAACAGGTAACCCATGATGTTAAAAGTTTTCGCATAGAGAAACCGGAAGGTTATGTGTTTACACCGGGTCAGGCTACTGAAATAGCTGTCAATAAAGAAGGCTGGAAAGATGAACGCAGGCCCTTTACTTTTACTTCATTGAACAATGAGCCCACGCTTGAGTTTACTATAAAGCGTTATGCCGATCACAACGGCGTTACCAATCAGGTCCATCAACTGGTGCCCGGCGATGAATTGATCCTGCACGATGTGTGGGGTGCCATTGCGTACAAAGGACCTGGTTATTTTATAGCAGGGGGCGCCGGCATTACACCTTTCATTGCCATCCTCAGACAATTACACCGCGATAATCAAACTAAAGGCAATACCCTTTTCTTTTCAAATAAAACTGCGGCTGATGTTATTTATGAAGAAGAGTTTAAGAATATCCTCGGCAGCGATGCCATCAATATTCTTAGCCGCGAGCAGAAGGATGGATATGAAAATGGCAAGATCGATGAAGACTACCTGCGCAAACACGTTACCGATTTCAGTAAACATTTTTATGTGTGCGGGCCTGATAAGATGATTGCAGATATAAATGCTATATTGGAGAAATTAGGCGCCTCTGCAGATTCAGTTGTTTTCGAAAAGTAAAGAAGACGAAGTAAGAAGCAGGAGGTAAAAAGTTTCAGGATCTTCTTACCTCCTGCTTCGGCTAGACAAACCTCCGTCTCGTCGCCTTCGCCACTCTTTTCTTCCTGATATACGCGGACCCAAACCAGCCCACCAACAACAACCCAAATATAAACCCGCCGATATGCGCAGCATAGGCAATGCCACCGGCATCCTGTCCGCCCAGGGCACCCAGCCCGTTTACAACCTGGAAGACAAACCAAACCCCTACGGCAATAAAAGCGGGAACAGGAATGATAAAAAGGAATAGCAGGAGATGAACGGCCTTGCCGGGGAACAACCGCATATAAGCCGCTAATACGGCCGAGATAGCGCCCGAAGCGCCCAGACTGGGGATCAACAGGTTTTGCCCGAATACCAGCGTAGCGATCACATGGCTCAACCCGGCCAGCATTCCGCACAGCAAATAAAAGAACAGGTATTTTATATGTCCCAGGGCATCTTCTACATTATCACCAAAGATCCATAAGTATAACATGTTACCGGCCAGGTGGGCCAGTCCGCCATGCATAAACATAGAGGTGAACAGGGTTAAAAAAGTGGGAATATTGGTAGGCTGTAAGCCCGGCGTTTCAATCAAATTACCGGAAAGCGGGTCTCTTTCCACCAATGCCTTGGTAACAATATCATGACCAGTTAATATTTCACCGGGCACTGCCGCATACCCCAGGGTGAACTCGTAGTTCTGGCCAAAGCGCTGGTAATAGATATATACAAAAATGTTAAGCGCAATCAGCAGGTAGTTGATCACAGGAAAAGTTTTCCTGTCTCTATTGTCATCTCCGATGGGGAAGACCATACTTTTTTTACCAAATGTATGCAATTGGTATTCCTAAAAACAATCCAGCTGCAGTTTCAGGTTACAAGTTTCAAGGTTTTCCCTGAAACCTGCAACCTGGAACTTATAACAGCCTCTTCATCACAATTAATCATTTTAAAGTATAGGTAAGTGTAGTATAATAAAACCCACCTATCTGTGGCCCACCCAAAATGGAGTAGTAATAATGGTTCAGGAAATTGCCGGCACCCACTTTAACGGTAATTGCGGGTTTGTTAAAGGTATACTGCACCATGGCATCGGCATTGAAAACAGCCGGCACATTTCCATTTACCAAAAACGACTGGTAATAAAAATTGCTTTGGTACCTGCCCGATAAAGAAAAGCCCAGGTTCTTGTACACATTTGTTGCCCGAATGCCGGCATTCACCATCCACTTAGGCGTATTGAAGCCATCTTCTAATCCGTCGTTGGTGTTTGTTCTTTTCAGGGTTTTATAGCTGGCATTCCCGAATAATGAATAATGGTTGTCGATCAGGTACAGCAGATCGATCTCGGTACCATAATTATGAACAATGGTTTTTGAATTGGTCCACAAGCGATAGCGGGCCTGCTTGTTTTTATCATACAGGTAGGCCGGCATCTGGGCGCTGTCGGTGGTATTGGGTACACTGCCTTCTATCTGGGCAATAAAGTTCGAATAGAAATTGTAGTAAAAATCTATATCTACAGAAAAACGGCCATTGAGCAGAATAGACCGGTAGCCCACTTCAAAGGAGTGCATTTGTTCCGGTTGTAGATACGTATAGGTGTTATGCTGTAAAATTCCCTTGTTTTTCTCGATGGCAGCCGTCTGTGTCAGTCCCTGGGTATTTACATCTTTATTGACCGCGGCGGTAAATTCATCGATGGAACTTTTTAACCAGGTGTTTTCAAAAACGCCGTTCGACATCACTTTCAACCCGCCTACCCTTTTCACGCCTCCACTGTTGATATTGGAGAACCCTTCAAAAATGCTGGGGAAACGATAGCCGTTCTGATACGAGAAGCGTACAAAGCCGTTGCGTGTTAACTCATATACTGCAGTAAGGCGGGGGTTCCATTTTAAATTGAAGTACTCGTAACCGGTTCCACGCAATACAGCGCTCAACTGCAGTTTATCGTGCAGGAACCTTTTTGAGGCCTGCACAAAAAAGCCGTAGCTCGTATAGTTTAAATTATGTCCGGAGTCGGTTGGATTGATAAAATAATTGCCGTCAGGTACAATGATATAATCCCTGAAATCAGCGCCTACCTGCAGGTTGAAACCGGTATGCAATAATTTTCCCAGGTCAAAGGAACCTTCCGTATGCACCAGGTGGGCTTTTACTTTTAAGGCGGCGCCTATATCCCAGTTATTGATCTCCTGTAATTGTTTCAGCTTGTCTTTAAAGGCATCAGTGCCGGGTTGCAGCCGGCCGGCATCAGCGGCATCGCGCGCAGCATGGAGGGCTGCAGATACATCTCCTTTTGCGGCGTATGCAGTATTAAATGCACTGGTATAGTCCGCAAACCATTTGTTATTGTCTTTAAAATTCAGGTCCATCGTTTCTGCCATCGAGCGCAGGTTATAGGAGTGCCCGGTATTTTCTGAAGTAATGTAAGCACGCGCCTGCACCAGGGAATTTTTAAATTGAACAATGTGCTGTTGCAATAAATAATCCTGTAAGCGAAAGCGGTTCGACCGTTGATACGTATTATTCAGAAAAGCGGTGCGGTAGGTATAAGAAAGCTGTGCATTCTCTGTAGGCCGGAAATAAAGCGATACATCCCCCTTTACGTTTTGCAGGTTATAGTCGGCTACATCGCGTTCGTAATAACCGGTGCGCGCCACTACATAATTCTTTCCGGCAAGTGTCAATGTTTTTCGGTTCGATGATTCGTTCCCATAACCATTCACGGCATCATAGGCCGGGTTATCGGCACCCATTAAATTGGTTGTGGCATTGCCGTTGGGAAACAGGTCATTCCGGTTGTCGGCTACCCAGTCGTACCCACGGTTGTAACCCGCATTTATTTTAAAGGCCCATTTTTTTCCTATTACCCTGGCCCAGCGCAGGTTGGTTTCATTGTACAACCTGGCCGATACATCGTTGGGATCGTTTACATGGTTCACCGCCACTTGTTGTTGTATGCTAAACCCCTGCGTTGTAAATGGATCTTTCGTTGTAAAATTCACCAGCCCGTTGGTGGCATTCATGCCATATAACGCCGATGCCACACCCTGGATCATTTCCACATGATCGATATCGAGGTCGCCGGGTGACAATGCATTTGCAATGGGGGCACCTATATGCGGGGTCTGGTTATCTATATTATCGATCATTTGTACAAAGCGCACATTCGTAGTATTTGAAAAACCACGGGTATTGATGATCTTGAATCCCATACTGGGGACAATCATATGCACGCCTTTCATACTGCCAATGGCATCAAAAAAGCCGGGTGCGGCGCTTTGTTGTATCTGCGAGTTGCTCAGTTTCGAAATGCTCACCGGGGCTGTGAGTTGTTTTTCCTGTAAACGGGAAGCAGAGATTACAATCTCCTGTAGCACATGTACTTTGCGGCTGGTGTCTGGTACGTCAGGCTGTTTTTCCTGGGCCCCACTACTAATAGCCGATAATGAACATGCTATAATACATAGCATCTTTTTATCATAACCCATATATAAGCAGTTGATTCGTTATCTCCTTAAGAATACAACGCAAATATAGGGGGTTTTCAATTGAGGAGATAAATGATGAAAGTCAGGGTAGAGTTGACATGTTAACAGGTTGACAAGGCAAAGACAGACATGAAAGAGGCTTGCAAAAAACAGAGGCCAGAAATAGGAGATCCTACTTCTGGCCTCTATTGCCATATATTTATCAGGTTACCTTTTATCAACTCCATCAACCCTATCAACCTGTCAACGTGTTAACCTGTCAACATGTTAACCTGTCAACCCCATCAACTCTACCTAAACATCTCCTGATACAACTTCCCTTCCATGGACTTGAACGGTATACCGGTGAGGTGAATGATCAACGGACAAATATCCACGAGGTTCATCTCCGGCAACACTACACCAGCCTTAAGGCCCGGACCAACAGCTACAAAACCGGTCTGGATCTCTTTATGGTCGGGAAAGAAACCGTGGTTACCTTTCACTACTGGTAGTACATCCATGAGATTGCCATCCTGTTTGCTGCCAAAGCCTGTTCCTTTAAGTCCTGTTAAAGCAAGCACCGCGCCCGGGAAAGCGCCTTTTTTCTCTAAAGTACTTTTGTCAATCACTTTAAAATATTGCTTTAACGAGTCGGACAGCCCTTTCAATAACGATTGCACTGCAGACAGCGTTTGCTGATCATTCGGATCTTTCAAAACCAGAAAGGTACAGCCGCCCTGCTGGTAAAACTGGGCGCGCCATTGGTCGTTGCGCACATCAGTAAGTATACCATGTTGTTTCAGCAGCACATTCGGTTGCAAATTGCGGTACACATTTTCAAACCCATGATCACCGGTAACAATGATGGCAGTACTGTCTTTAATACCGGCCCGGCGAATGGCTTCCAGAACGGTTTTTATACCTCTGTCAATGCCTGCTACTGCAGCCCTGACCCCATACCCATCGCGCCCATACTCATGCTGGTAATGATCGGCGGCGGCAAAGTGAATGGCTGTAAGGCCCGGTTTGTGTTTTTTGATAAGATAAGCACCCATGCGGCCAATATTCTCATCCATGCCCAATTCATCATCGAACATATTCCAGTCCAATGCGTCCAACTGTCCAACGGCACTATCCTGCAAAGTTTTCCAAAGATCCGCAGGGTATACATTGTCTGCCGTGATGCCGCGCCTGTCTTTTGATCCCGGCTGGGCAATATCGGGTACATTGTAGTCGATGGGCGCATGTACCGTTACAGGCCAGATAATGTCTGCAGTTGTGCGGCCGGCTTTTTTCATGGCCCCGAACAAGGTTTCCGTTTTAATGGAATCGTAGTATACGTACGACTGCCCGGCTTCGCCACGCGGACGAAACGGCGCATTGAAGTAAATGCCATGTTTGGCCGGAGTAACGCCGGTAATGATCGTTGTATGATCGGGATAGGTAACGGATGGGAACACCGGATTTACTCCCTTTGCGGCCACGCCTTCTGACATCAAATGACGCAGGTTCACCATACCCCAGGAAGGGTCCAGATAAAACTCGGGACGCAATCCATCGATGGTGATCAACACAATGTATTTCGCAGGGCGTTCCTGTGCCCATATCAACATAGGGAACAATAGTAACGACAGCATAGCTGCCAGCGGATTATATTTTCTCTGTATCATCACACGTTTTCAATTACGGGTTGGGTTCTAAGAGCTTATTCAGGTCCAAATCACCTTGTGGTATCGGGAATAAAAGATTGTGTTCGTTCACCACATGGCTGTCAGTTGGCAGATAGCTCACTTCCTGTCTGATCTTTACGCCAAACGCATTGATCACGGCCAGGGCATTGGTTTTTCCGGAGCGCAGCAGGTCTTCCCAACGATGATTTTCAAATGCCAGCTCTACCCGGCGTTCGTGCCAGATGATGTTTCTCAGTTGCGCCTGGTCGGTAGTGGTAGTGGTTGTAATTCCGGCCCTTGTTCTCACCTTATTCAAAGGTACCAATGCATCGGCTGACTTACCCTGCTCATTCAACGCTTCAGCCAGCAGCAATAATGCTTCTGAATAACGGTAAATAGGGAAATCATCACTGGAGCCTGTACTGGCCGGCAAAGGTGAATGCAGGTATTTCTTTATGTAAGGGATACCGATCTTCCCGGCAGCAGGTTTATAGTTCACAATGCTTTTAACGGCTGAATAGGTCATATAATAACTTCCGTCGTAGGTACCCTCTATGATGCCGATCGAGGAGTCAAGGCGTGCGTCGTTAGGTTCATAAGCTGCGATGAGGTCGCTGGAAGGTGTGTTCCAGCCACCCGAACCGGTATTATCCAGTTTGTCGATACCAGTGAGTAATCCGGTATTTTTACTGCGGGGAATAAAATGCAGCGTGGTAGCATTAGGTGTAGTACCCGTAGCAGTACCACCAAAGAACTGGATGGCGAAAATCGATTCTTTACCCGTGTTATTGGCAGGCAGAAAAGCGTCGCCATAATTGGCATACAAGCTATATCCCATAGCCGGCAGGGTGTTCAACAAGGCTTCCACTTCGCTCCAGCGCTTTTGCTGGGAATACACATCGGCGAGTAACATGGTGGCTGCTCCTTTAGTAGCAGTGCCTGGTGGCGCGAATTTTGGAAGGGCCAGTTCATCGATCGCATCTTTTGCATCGGCAATGATCTGCTGGTAAACAGTGTCTACAGCTGTTCTGGGAATAAAGGCATCATCCGCTTTGGTGATCACTTTCAGGAACAGGGGAACCGCTCCGTACAGTTGCACCAGCTTATAATAATTAAGTGCGCGCAGGAATTTGGCCTGTCCGTCTATGCTCTTGCGTACCGAATCGGAGGAGATAGTTTCCAGAAAAGGAAGGCTTTCTATAATGGTATTGCAGCGGCTGATGCCTGTATAGCTGTGCTGCCACGTTGCGTTCGCATACGCGTTGGTAGAGGTATTGGTGAAGTCTGCGATATTTCTTCTTTGCGAATAGGCCGTACCCTGGTCAGCATAAGGCTGATAAATGGTATTGTCTGAATGCATTTCAGAAGTAAAATAATCGTTCACCAGCACATCGCGCAACGGGGCATACGCCGCCACGATGGCCGACTGAAACTGGGCCTCTGTTTTATAAAAATTATTGACTGTATAAGCATCAACGGGAGTTTGCTCTATAAAATCCTTTTTACAGGCTGTAGCTCCCATCAGTAAAAAGCCGGTGATAATAAGCTCAATTCTTTTCATTATACCTGATTTGAAAGATTTATTTAATAGACAGGTTTATACCCATGGAAAAAGTTCTTGGAATAGGATAAGCATTTTCGTCCATACCCACACCCGCAGTCTGATCGGAACCACCCACATTCACCTCGGGGTTCATACCCGTGTATTTTGTGAAGATATAAGCCTGCTGTACGGAGGCATATACCCGGCAGTTGTTCAACCAGGGAACGTTTTTCAATGGAATGGTATAACCCAATGCAATATTCTTCAGTGCCAGGTAGGAACCATTCTCTATCCATTGGGAATTCACTTGTCTTCCCATGGCTGTAGTATTGGTCTTGGTGCGGGGATACATGCCAGATCCGGGCTGCTCTTCTGAACGCCAGTAATCCAACGCTGCAGCCAGGGGAACACGGCTGCCATCCATATTGGTTTGATAAGCCCATTTGGCCGCATTCAGTATTTTACCCCCTACTGAATAGGTCATATCTATGTTCAGATCGAAATGACCGTAGGAAAAACGGTTCACCAAACCACCGGTGAATTTCGGAGTAGGATTGCCAATGAAAGTGCGGTCGTTCACATCATCGATGACACCATCGTCGTTGATGTCTTTTACCTTTATGGTACCTATGTCGGAATTACCATTGGGATTGCCTGCTGTAACCTGGTATTTGGGAGATTTGGCCAGGTCGCCCGCATCTTTATACAAGCCCTCAAATACGAACCCGTAAAACTCACCCAGGTGATGGCCCACCTGCTGGCGGTAATAGTCACTCGAAACGGTATTATTCCGGCGGATGTAGCCAGGGTCAACCAGGTTGGTGATGAGGTTCCTGTCTACTGATACAACGAGCGTGGTATTCCATTTCAACTTTTTGCCTTCCAGGTTAGTGGTGTTAACCGTGAATTCATGTCCCCACATCTTAAGCGCGCCCACATTCGAAATGATCTGGGTAAAACCAGAAGAAGTGGGAAGTGCGCGTTGTTGAATGAGGCCATCGGTGATCTTCCGGTAATAGTCGTAGGTAAAGTTCACGCGGTTATTGAAAAGATATATATCAAACCCGATATCGAGTTGCTTATTGCGCTCCCAGCCCAACAAGGGGTTACCTACCCTGTTCATGGCCAAACCCGGTGTTATCGTGTTATTGAAATCGTTATAATAGGTGGCGAAGGTAGCCTGGGGATCGTAGGCGCCAAAGAAATTGTTACCGGTTAAACCATAGCTTGCCCGTATTTTCAGGAAGTTAATAGCCGGTATAGCATTCATGAAAGGCTCATTGCTGACTACCCAGCCGGCCGATACAGAGGGGAAATTACCCCATTGGTTGTCGGTGCCGAATTTCGACGACCCGTCGCGCCGGATGGCTGCTGAAAGCAGGTATTTCTTTTTGTAGTTATAGTTCAACCGGCCAATTGTAGATAATAAAGAGTATGCCGAGCTGAAACTGCCCGTACCGGATGTAAAGCTTGTAGCCTGGTTCAAATAAGGAATATCGTCCAGGGCATAACCTGTTCCGTTAAGGGTGTTGCTGTAGGTGTTGAATTTTTGTGCTGAATAACCTACCAGCGCTTCTATGTTATGGTCTTTGGCAATGGTTTTTTTATACTCGAGGTTGGCCTCTGCCGTCCAGGAATAATTGTCTACCGCCTCGCTGGTACCGGTTGTCTGGTTTGCCGTAGCTGTCACCAACCCGGGTTGAAAATATTTTCTTGTTTCTCCACCCTTGTCTATACCCACATTTGTTTTAATAAACAAACCGTCAATAACCTCCAGGTTCAGGTAGGCATTACCGAGTAACCGGGTAGTATAATAATCATCATTGGTAAGGTTATAGGTAGCCAGTGGGTTGATATAGGCCACCATACCGGGCGATGCCACATTGCGTACGTAGGTGCCGTCAGGATTATAGGGTGATATCAGCGGGCTTGCTTCGAAAAAGCGTTCGAAATAACCACCCACCCCATCGGTACCTAACCGGTTGTTATGATCTATGCGGTAACTGGGTGCCAGGTTCACACCCATTTTCAATTTGTTATTTATTACCGAGATATCATGATTGAAACGCGCCGAGAATAATTTAGTCCCGTTGTTTATGATAACCCCCTGCTGCTCCTGGTAGCCAACCATGAATAAGGAAGAAGAATGCTCACGGGCCGACTGCATAACCACATCGACATTGCTCATAGGGGCTGTGCGTGTCAACAACTTGAACCAGTTGGTGCCTTCTCCGTATTGATCAGGGTTGTCGTAGGCGGCGTGATAGTCTGCTGTTATTTTATAACCCGGTTCATATTTCAGGCCATCTTCTCCACGTTGCTTCATGAATGTAGCAAACTCCCTTGCATTCATCATTTTGGGTATCCGCTCATTGGGTATTTTTTGAACCGCATAATAAGAAGACACTTCCACACTGGAATTGCCTGCTTTGGCATGGCGGGTGGTAATGAGCACCACGCCGTTGGCGGCTCTTGAACCGTACAGAGCAGTGGCAGAAGCGTCTTTCAAAAAGCTGTAGCTCTCTATTTCCGATGGATTGATATTATTGATACTACCGGTCACCGGCATACCGTCTACCACAAACAGCGGCTGATTGCTGCTGTAAAAGGAGGCTGAGCTTCGTACAACAAACCCGATGCCCCGGCCCGGCTGACCGCTGAACTGATTGACCTGAACACCCGCTATCTTTCCCTGCAACTGTTGTGCAAACTGGGATACCGGCATATCCTGTAACTGATCTGATTTCAGTTGTGCCACAGCACCCGTTACCATGGACCGGCGCTGCGTTCCATAAGAGACCACCACTTCATCCAGAATATTTGAAGTAGGCGCCATACGAACGAATAAACTGTTGTTATCGGTTTGAGTAACCACAAATGAACGCTTAATAAAATCCTTGTACCCAAAACTTTTCACCAGTACGTCGTATTTGTTACCGGCTTTTAAGTTTTGCAGGGCAAAATTTCCGTTCTTGTCGGTATACGTGCGTATGGTATCCGTAGTTCCGCTTGGGTTCACTGATACGATGGAACCGGCTACGGGGTCTCCGCTTTCATCGAGTACGATACCCGTTATTCTCGCGGATTGCTGGGCGAAGGCTGGTATAGCCAGGACCACCAGTCCCAGGTATACAACCCATCTCAACCATTTCGTGCTTGTTTTCATTTGTATAATTTCGGTTTTGTGCAATAGGCTGCCTGTCCGCCAGCTGGCGGATAGTTTGCCTTGATAATAACTGTTAGATTTTTACTGTTTACTAATTACAATACGATCCTGCTCTTTTTTGAATGACAAGTGGTTAATGTTGCAGATCACTTTAAGCGCCAGGTCCAGTTCATCAGCCGGACCAAAATCGCCCGTGAACGACAAGCCTTGTACTTCAGCTTTATCGTATAGGATGGGGGTTTTATAGTATTTGCTTAGCCGTTCGAAAACCACAGCCAGGCTCGTTTTTTCAAAGGAAAGCGCAACGCCATTATCGCCATCGGTCATCCTGTTGGACAGTTGTTTGCTTCCGGTATTTATTCTGTCAAAATGTTTGGTAGCCGTGTTGATCCGCAATTCCTGCCCCGGTGTTAAATACACCTTTTGTAAGGCCATGCCTGCATCAGCAGTAGCATTCACTACTACTTTTCCTTTTAACAGCCTGATAGAAACAACGTGCCGGGTACCATCTACAATAAACCGGGTACCCAACGCGGTGGTTGCAAAACCATTGGCGGTTACAGTAAAAGGTTTGGTGGAATCATGTGAAACTTCAAAAAGTGCGCGCCCCTGCAACTGTATATTGCGGGCATGGGCTTCAAAGTGTTCCTGATAGCGGATACTGCTGCCAGGTGCTAACAGTACTATTGAATTATCGGGTAGGGTAAGCGTATCCTGGCCCGGGTTGGTGTTCTTTTTGATCACCATATTTACAACGGGCAGTTGTGCCACCACTGGTTTCCCCGCAGCGCTGGCAGCTGATTTTGTTGAAAGGCTATTATATAATACGAGCGTTCCGGTAATTACCACCAGTGCGGCGGCGGCAATTTTTATAAACCGTATCCGCCGGACAACAGCCCCTTGCCGTTGCTCATATTCAACCAATTGTATATTATTTATTATTGACCTGAACAGGCTGCTTTTGTATTCAATGGCCGGTTCGTTGCTTTCGTTCCCAAATAACGGCGCACCTGTTTCCCCCTGTTGCCGGTACCAGTCAGCATACTCCTGCAGCTCTTCTTCCGTAGCCGTATTTGTCAGAAACCTGTCGAGTAAATATTGTAACCGGTCTTTTGTCATGCAGGGCGCTTTCATTCATTATCTCACAACCCGAAATTTTCCCCCATGCCTTTCCCCATAAAAAATGTGATTTCATTTTAAGTTTACCAAATGTTCATCATAAGATAATATTGAGATTTTTTATATTGCGGATACTTTTGCTTGCCAAATCAGCCAACATCTCTACAAGTAGCAACCATACAGCTTCACATTTATGGACTGCCATACGACAGGGCGATGAAAAAGCTTTTGAACTGTTGTATAACAATACCGTGCTGCCCCTCACCAACCAGGCTTATAGCATTTTAAAAGACCGGGAGCTGGTTAAAGATATTCTGCAGGATGTATTTGTAAGTTTATATACCAGGCGGCATGAACTGCCGGGCGACCTGAATATTATTGGTTACTTAACCAACGCCGTAAAGTATAAAGTATCCACGTATTTAAGAGATCAGCTTTCGCGCGATACGCATCATGTGGCCATACTGCAACATGAGCAACAGGCTGCCTTTTCACAATCGTTCCCTTACGAACAACGGGAGTTAAAGAACCGCATCCGCGAAAGCATCGATACCCTTCCTGAAAAATGCCGTCAGGCTTTTATGCTGAACCATTATGGCAGCATGAGCTATAAAGACATTGCACAGGAAATGGGCATCTCCGTTAAAACGGTAGAGAAACATATTGGAAAAGCCCTGCAGGTTTTACGTAAAGAACTAACCGAAGAAAAACTGATCCCCATTGCGCTTATCTTGTTGAGCACATTACCGGGCAATCTGTAACAGGACATTGTAGTTCTACTACCGCCCAAATGAGTATCTTTCCTATACCCCATGGCATTATAGCTGCATTTCAGGCATTGTATTCAACATTTTAGCATAACGAGCTTGCATCCACAACATTGATCTATTATATTTGCCCCGAAATTAATGCAGCATTAAATGATAGCTGCCCCCCTAATAGTCAATACCATGAAAAACAATTCTTACACAATGGCATCGTACTTCAGCCACCATTTTATCAGATTACTTAGTAGTTAGCTCCGCATTATCGCCTTTTTAATAAGAACCGCTGTAGCATACATAGCTGCACGGCCTGTTATTGCCCTATAAGAAATTTACCGTAGACATTTATTTATTTAACCCCTTTACTTCAAAAAGAAAGATTGAGATGAAAAAGTTACTCATTATTTTCGGTGTATTCGTTATTGGTTCTTCTCTGGTATCCTGTAACAAAAAATTGAAAGACGACATTGATGACCTGAAAAGCCAGGTAACCGATTTAAAGAATCAAAACGACTCTTTAAAAACTGCAACCGACACACTGAAAAGCTATCACGATGCTTTACAGCAGCAATTGAAAGGTGTGATCAATTCATTGGGTTCTGATGAGCCAATTACAGCTGTTACCACTTTCACGGATAATTCAGGAGCTACCAGAACCGTTACCGGTGTTTACAAATTCAAGTCTACCGGCTATCAAACACAAATGGCGATTAAAAATAGCGACGGTAGTTATGACATTTATATCCAACGCCTCAGTGATGTGCTTGGGGAAGAATATGCATGGGTAGAATTCACCTATAATCCAGCTACCAAGGCTATTACCAACTACGATGGTGGACAACAATGGAGTGATTTGGATCCTTATGGTGATGAGGCATATTATAATAGCTCTTACGGTGGTGCCGGTCTCACTTTTAATGTAACTGTTGATAGTTTCAATACTACAACCGGCGACATTTCTATGAAATTTGCAGCCTCCACAACAGCTGCCTATACCGGTGGTAATATACCTAATGCAGGAAAACCAACTTCTACCAATTTCACCTTTACAGGAAAATTGACGATTTTTAATATAAACTAATTACCTGTAATAGAAAGGGCCGCCTTCCATGTTTGTAAAACAGGGAGGCGGCCTTTCCTTTTTTAAACACCATTATGAAAAATAGGTACCGCTTTTGATATCGATATTGGTACCGGTGATAAAGCTGCTTTCAGTACCGGCCAGGTAAACTACCAGGTCTGCCACTTCAACGGCATTTCCTTCCCGGCGATATAACCGGCTGGTGAGGTCACTTTTCTGGCCGGGTCCTGGGCGCACGGAGTCAGGCAGGCAATTAAGCCCGCAAAAATCAATGCAGTATTTTTCATTTAAAGTGGTTTAAGTATCGTTCTAATACTATTGGTCCGTTACTTCAAAAAATCTTCCCGGTGGGGCGAGAACGAATCTATCAGCATCCCCGCTTCCAGACACACGCAGCCATGTAACACATTTGGTGGCACATAATAACCATCGCCTTTTCGAATAATCTTTTTTTGATCACCGATGGTCATTTCAAAAACACCACTGTCTACATAGGTTACCTGTGAGTGCGGATGCTGATGCATAGTGCCCACGCCGCCTGTTACAAATTTTGCCTTAACCAGCATCACCTTATCGTCATAGCCGAAGATCTGTCGGGTAATGCCATTGCCTACATCTTCCCAGGGGATGTCTTGCTCAAACTGAAATTCATTGCTTTGGATCATAAGGCCTATTTTATTGTAATAAATGATTGTTTGTTGTTGTATTGCATGGAAACCGTATAGGTTTTCTTATTGTTTCTATTTTCAGCGCCACGCTTTTCCAGGTACCTTTTTTCAATAAAACGGTATCCCCTGGTTAACGTGTCAACTACATCAACTTCACCTCTCCCTGCTAATCCGAAATATATCATCCAGATGCGCCGCCATTGCCGCCGCCGCCGCATCCGCATCCTGATCAGCAATGGCCTGCAGAATTTCATGGTGTTCGGCCACGGCCTTTAAACCGCGGTTATCGCCACAGATCTTTTTTTCTATGATGTTGCGGATAATATCAGGCAATAACATCAACAGCATGCTTTCAAATACCGAGTTCCTGGTGGCATTGGCAATACGCAGGTGAATGAACATGTCTTCCTGAATAGCGTCCTGGTGGCTGTTTACTTTATTGTCATAATCTTCTACGGCGCTTCGTAATAAAACCAGGTCTTCTTCGGTACGACGCATAGCTGCCAGCCGGGCGGCATTGATCTCCATGTAATACCGGGCTTCTATTAAAGCGGAAAAATCGTCTTTATTGAAGTTGATGATATCTGTCAATACCCCTTCGATCATTTTTATGCTATAGCCCGATACATAGGTGCCGCTTTGGGGCGAGGTTTTCAGCAAGCCGAAAAACTCCAGCTTTCGAATGGCCTCGCGCACATAACTTCTACCCACACCCAGTTTTTCTGCCAGTACGCGCTCGGCTGGTAACCGGTCGCCCGGTTTTAACTGACCGGAAACGATCAATTGTTTCAACTGCTGAATGATCTTGTTGGTGGGGCTTTCTACTTCGATGCTTTTTATGCTTTGTATAATATCTGCAGTGTCCATGATAACTGTATTTTATTACAGGTGTAAGGTTACTGATTTTTTATTGTTCTTTCATAATATCAAAGGTCAATGTAGAGGTGCCCTGGTTAGGGGAGCCTACTACGTTGATCGCATTAATTTTGATCAATATATTTTTTGTAGCGCCGCTGCCGCCGGCCGGGGTCATTTTCGCCCAGATAAGCGAACCCACCGAATTAAGGGAATAGCAGGACAGTTGTGGGCAGGTTGCCTGGAAATTGTGAAGGAATGGCCTGAGTATTGCCTCGAGATGGCCTTAGCCGTAGTACTATCCCGGAGTATACCCAGGCAATACCCAGGCGATACCCAGGCCATTATACTACCATTAGGCTACTATTTCAATACTACAAGTGCGCCTTTTTAGCCAATTAAGGCAGGGTCTACCTGAGATTTAACCCGCACCTAACAAGGGCAAAATCCCTTTCAGGCCCCTGGTTGGTCCCTGTTAAGTCCCTGTCAGGTCCTTGTTAGGTCCAGTGAAATCCGGTCAGTGTCACGTCCAAAAATCCTTGTGCACCAATTTCTCGATTTTAGGGCTAAAACGTTAGAGAATATTTTAGCAAGTCTTGAATGAGGGAAACACCGAAACCAGTTGTTTTATGGTATTAAAAAGACACTAAATCGATATAGAAACCGAGGATGGTTTCATGCGCCTAATTCCTGTAAAATGATAATAAGAATTATCGCACCCATTCAACGAATATTAGCTAATTTATGCATGAAAGCAAAGCGTTGGAACATTCATGGAATCAGTGAACATAAAAAAGCTGGCCCAGCTTTTAAATTTATCAATTGCTACCGTATCGAAGGCATTGCGTGATAGTTACGACATCAGCCAGGAAACCAAGGACAGGGTGATGGCGCTGGCCAAAGAGCTGAACTATCAGCCTAACCCACATGCCAGTTTTTTACGAAAACAAAATAGTAAGACAATTGCCGTCATTATACCGGAGATCGCCAATAATTACTTTACCCTCGCCATTAATGGTATTGAATCGGTAGCCCAGGAGAAAGGCTATCATGTGATCATTTATTTATCGCATGAAGATTATAACCGGGAACTCGCTTTTACCCGGCTGTTAACCAGCGGCCGGGCCGATGGCGTACTTATTTCAGTTTCCAGCACTACTACTGATTATACGCATTTGCATGACTTACAGAATAAAGGCCTGCCCATTGTTTTCTTCGATCGTGTTTGTGAAAACTTCAACACGGTAAAAGTGACCACCGACGATTACCAAAGCGGTTACCTGGCCACCAGTCATTTAATTGACCAGGGCTGCAAACGCATTGCCCACCTGGCCATTTCCCAAAGCCTGTCTATTGGCAATAAAAGGGCGAAAGGATATATACAGGCACTGCAGGATAATGGCTTTACGCCCGATGAATCGCTGCTTATTGAATGCACCAATAATGAGGAGCAGGACGCCACGCTTATTAAGGAACTGCTACAACAACAAAAACCCGATGGTATTTTTGCTGCCGTTGAGCGCTATGCGATTGCCAGTTATGAGTTGTGCGAGTCACTGGGCTTGAACATTCCCGAAGATGTAAAGGTAATCAGCTTCAGCAACCTGCAAACCGCATCATTGTTAAACCCTTCGCTTTCTACCATTACCCAGCCCGCCTTTGAAATAGGCCGCGAAGCAGCTGCCATGCTGTTAAAAAAACTGGAGAAGAAAAATTTTCAATTGCCCGATGAGAGTATTGTTATACAGTCGAAGTTGATTACAAGGAAGTCGACCATGAGGTGATCTATTGCAGTTACAGGTTGCACGTTTCAGGTTCGTGGCAGTAAATGTCAGTATTTACGTAATAAAAACGGGCGCCCGTTGAATGGCGCCCGCTTGTTTCTTTAAGTTTATCAATAGGTAACCGGATAGGACAAAATTTCTGACCAGGGACCAGCCTGGCAATTAGCGCCCGTACCGGACAGGACAGGCAGCGGCCAGATATTTCCATAGCTTGCCAGGGTACCGTTGTAAACAATATTCCGATACCTGATAAGCACGTTGTACGAGCCTGCCGGCAGATCGATCTGCAACAGGAGAGCGCCAACCGGATCAACAAAGCCTAAATGAGCGTTGATAAAATTCTTAACCGGTGTTGTCCAACTCACAGGAGGAGACTGCCAATAGCGTAAGGTGGAATTGGCACTCTCACCGATCCAGGTAACACCACCATCAATGGAATACTGCACTTGTTGCATAGAAGGATAAACATAGGGAAGACAGAACCCGGCAGGGTCTTCACCAAATATGCGTATGGGATTGACCTGCGTAACCCAGGCTGCGTCTATACGAAGGAGCGGGTTATTATAAACGCTGTTAATTCCATTCAGATTAAAGCTTTGAACCGCGATAAGAATCGATTCAACATCGTCACAATCCGTAACCACCGTTCCGCCCAATTTTATTGTATTACTGCCGCCAAAATTGAAAATATCGATGGGATCAGATGTAAAGGTGACGGAATAAAGTTCATAGCCGGGGTTGCTGACATCCGCACCAATGTCAATTATACTGTAAGCATCCTTACTCGCAGAGTAGAGGGTAGTACCACTGCTGTTAGTAATCTTTACCGTACCCTTCGTTTTTACGCCGGTAGCAGTGTTCACGGAAACGAGATTGTTGTTTGTAGAGATGGTGTAATTCCAGGTGAGCACAAAGTTCTGGGCGCAGTTGACGGAGACGCCATAAGTGTTGAAAGTGGCCACCGGTTCATTCATGAAGTCACAGGCAGAGATAATGCTGGTGGTCCTGCCTGAGGCGCGGGCCGACCGCTGCCTCAACACCTCTGTTGAGAGGCGTTGACCTGACTCATTTGAATAAAAAGTTTCCAATTTCTGATTCACACGCACAGTGAACTCATGGCCCTTTTTTTCGAATTCGGCCTTGAGGGCTGCATTGTCATCTTCGTGTTTTTCGATCGTTTGAGGATTCTTGTTACAACTGTGGAGAGTGAAGAGAATACCCGTTAGCAAAAGGGCAGACAAGCCCACTGTGCTTAGTAAGCGCATTTTCATAAAAAAAGGTTTTTGGTTAATATTATCCGGTAAAATTACTCTCTTCTATATTAACCAGGAAAGAAATCCAGCATCAACTTATTCACGATCTGCCGGCTTACGTACTCATCCGCCTGATCAACTCCACCGGTACTATAATTGGTTCGGGGTATAATACTTCACTACCCACATCACCCTTCAGGCGTTTTAGCACTTCCGTTACTATTACCTGACCGATATTCGCAGGAAATTGTTCTATGGTGGTAATGGAGGGTGTTATGATGGCCGACCGGGGATCATTGGAATAGCCTACGATGCGTAAGTCTTCAGGAATTTTTATACCTACCTCCTTGGCATATTCGAGTACTGCAATGGCGGTTACGTCATTCGCAGCCATGATGGCATCGGGAAAGGGCGCCTTAGCAAACAATCGGTACATGGCTTTGCGGGCATTATCGGCCGTTAACTCCTGATAAAACACCCAGTCTTTTCGAATAGCCATCTTATGTTGCATCATGGCTTTTTCAAAACCGGCGTACCTGTCTATATAAATATTACAGGTAAGCGACCCCGAGAGATACGAGATGCGTTTACAACCCAATTGTATCAGGTGCGACGCTGCTATAAAACCACCGCGGAAATCATCGCCTTTTACAATACAGGCATTATAGGGCTGTACCGGCACCCGATCATAAAACAGTACCGGAATATCGTTTTCCGTTAAAATATCAAAATGGCTGAAGTCGGCCGTTGATAAGGTACAGGCTGCAATGACCGCATCAACCCGGGAGGCATACAAGGTACGTGCAAGGTCTTTCTCCATGTCCAGGGAATCGTTCGACTGGCAAATAATAAGATTATACCCATGGGCATGTAATCCACTCTGAATGGTAGTGATCACCTCGGTATGCATAAACATGGAAAAGCGGGGCACTATCAACCCTACGGCATTGGTTCTGTTGGTTCGCAGGCCCGAGGCCATTATGTTACGGGTATACCCTGTTTTTTCAACAAAGGCCATTACCCGGTTACGGGTGGTAGTATGTACATGCGGGTGGTTGTTCAATACCCGGGAAATGGTTGCCGGCGACAGGCGCAGCGCTTTGGCTAATTCCTGGATAGAATTTTTCTTGGTCTGTTTCGGGGTCTTCATTGACTGCAATCGTTTACGGAAATATCATTGGCATAAGCCCGTCAAACTTGGTAAAAATTGATGGAATCGTTTTCAGATCCGGATGATTTATTTACTGAAACGTTTTCGTAAATAAGGATACGGCAGGCGCAACTGTTTTTGTGTGATGCATCATCTTAAAGGGTTAAATTTATCAAGGTACCATCACGAAACACCACTGCTATATGAAAAAAACGATGCTATTACTGACCATTATCAGCTGCTTCCTGCACAGCACCGCCCAACAAAACCTGTTGAGCGCAAAATATTCGACCCAACAATTACAGGAATTACTGATCTCCCAGTCTAAATGGACTCCCTTTCCCCGTATTACCGACCGCGCCGGTTGGGCCAGGGTCGATGACGCCACCATGCTGGCCTTTATAAAACAGGCCAATGCCTATCTTACTTATCAATGGCCATCCATTCCGGCCACTACTTCCCTGCTCATCGAGCGTACCGGCGAACGAAGTGCCTACGAACGCATCAGTTTTGAAAAGCGGGCCGTACTGGGCACGCTGGTACTGGCGGAGGTATTTGAAAACAAAGGCCGTTTTATAGATCCCATTATCAATGGCATCTGGAGTATTTGTGAAGAATCCTGGTGGGGGGCATCGGCTCACCTGCCCCGCAATAAAGACAATGCCGGATTGATGGACGTATCGCAACCTTTTGTTGACCTGTTCAGCGCTGAAACAGCTACCTACCTGGCCTGGGCCGATTACTTTGTGGGCGACAAACTGGATGCAGTTTCGCCACAGGTAAGAAAGCGCATTTATTACGAAACCAATAACCGCATCTTTCAACCACTGATGAACAAACCACATGGCTGGATGGCCGCCTCAGCCAATGGGCGCCCGCCAAATAACTGGAACCCCTGGATCTGTTCCAACTGGTTAAATGCCGCCCTGCTGCTGGAAAAAGACGCTGCCAAACGCACGGCCATGGTTGGCAAACTGCTCACCGTGCTGGATGCGTTTGTAAATCCCTATCCGCAGGATGGGGGTTGTGATGAAGGCCCTGGCTATTGGGGCGCAGCCGCCGCTTCTTTATATGACAATATTGCCATGCTGAACATGGCCACCAACAACGCCTTCAACTTTGTATTCGAAAATGAAAAGATAAAGAACATGGCCCGTTTCATTTACCGGGCACAGATCAGCGAAAAGTACTGGCTCGATTTCGCCGATGCCGACCCACAACCCGGGATGGCGGCCAGTATGATCTACCGCTTTGGAAAAGATATACATGATACCAGCATGATGCAGTTTGGCGCCTACTACCGCCAACCCGATGATGGCCATATTGGCCGGTTCCATTATTTCAGAAATCTGTTTGAACTGTTCCTGCAAAATGAATTTCAGCAATCGGCCAAAAGCCTGCCTCTGCCGGCGGATGTTTGGTTCCCCGGCATACAGGTAATGATAGCGCGTGATAAAAACGGCAGTACCGATGGGTTGTTTGTTGCTGCCCAGGGCGGACATAACGACGAAAGCCATAACCACAACGATGTAGGGAATTATATTGTTTATTACAATGGCGGCCCCGTGCTGATCGATGTTGGCCGTGGTACCTACACCCGTAAAACGTTTAGTGACAAACGCTATGATATCTGGTACAATTGTTCCGATTACCATAACACGCCCACCATCAATGGCGCCAATCAATTACCCGGCGCCCAATACAAAGCAGAGAACGTTGCTTATAATAAAGGGAAGTCGTTTGCGGAATTGTCGTTGGAGATCTCGCATGCCTATCCTGAACAGGCAGCCACATCGAACTGGCAGCGTTCCATTCGTTTGAACCGGGGTAAGAATGTAGTGGTGAAAGACATATTCAAACTGAACAACACCAATGGTATTACCGAACACCTGATGACCTGTTACCCTGCCGAGGTTACCAAACCAGGCGAACTGGTTATTCACTGCACACCTAAAACAGGCAGCCCTACTGATATTGTAATTCACTACAATGCCAAACAAATGCAGCCCACTGTTGAAAAACTGCCGTTAACAACTATGGAAGACAAAGGTGTGGAAGAAAAATGGGGGGATAATATTTATCGGATCAACTTTACGGTTACAGCGCCGAAAACAAATGATGCTATTGAATTGGTGATTGCTCCGAAGTAATTGACAAATACCTGTCAGGTGCGCATCAGCCAGCTGAAATGGCAACACGTTAAAGCGCACCTGACAGGTATTAATTTTAATCATTATCCACTTTAGCTGCAAAGGGATTAAATTCAAACATATTATCTAAATAGAGTGTGCCGGTTATGCCGGTGAGTACGAAGGCCCGGTTCTTTACGGTGAAGGCAACAGCACCATCGCGGGTTTTTGCTTCAAAGCCGGTATATTCTTTCCAGGTATCCGCATCGGCATCGTAGGCCCAGGTACTGCCCACATATCCGCTATTGGAACCCAATGCGATAAAAGCATATTTATCGAGCGTAAAGGCCACACCATTTTGTCTTACAATAGAGGTATAATGATCATCGTAAGGATCATTGCTGAAATTATACAAAGGGCGTTTGGTGGTCCACAGGTTCTGATCGGCATCGTACTCGTACAGCTCCTTCTGCACTTCAGAATTATTAGTACCCGTAACCAGATAACCTTTGTTGTTCAAGGTAAAGGCAAGGCCTGCATATGTTTTGTGTGAAAAGCTGGCTTTTTCTTTCCACTGGAATCCTTTGGGTTGACTGGGATCAAATTCAAAACAATCATTAAATGCCTTGTTATTGTCAAAGCCACCGCATACATATGCTTTGCCATTGATCACAAAGGAAGCGGCATCGAAGCGGGCCTCACCGGGCAGGGTGTCCATTTCCGTCCAGGTTTCCGTAGCAGGATCGTACTCCCAAAAATCTTTCAGGTTCTTATCACTTTTAATATCGCCCTGATAACCGGTACCCACATATCCTTTTCCATTGATGGTAAAAGCCACGGCGCTGTTGCGGGCAGCGCTGGCCGGCATTGCCGCTTTTTTCGTCCAGTTACTATTGGTTACATCAAAGGCATACATATCGTTATAGACCCCGTTTTTTGAGGTGCCTGTCAATACATAAGCAATATCATTAATAACAAAGGTGGCGGCTTCACTTCTTGAATCGCCTTTAAAGTCGGCAGCTACGCTCCAGTTTCCGGTAAGGTCATCACTACTTGAATCGGATTTATTGCAGGCCATTGTAATACAGGTTACACACATCATTAATAAGAGTACGGGTTGGGTATAGCAGTTTCGCATACATAATAAAGTTTGCTTAAAACTATCCCGTTCCCTTACTAAGACAATCTTAAAATCGATAAGTTGGGTGCGTGTGTGGACTAAAGTGGCGGAGAAATCTTCGAGTGCGGTTTGTTCATGAAAAGTTGCTTTGAAAGGCAGAGGGCAGAGGGCAAAGGGCAGAAGGCAAAGGGCAGAAGGCAAAGATAGCCTCGCGAACATTTAGCAGTCAATGTAAATAACAAAAGCCGGCAACCTGCAAAAATTGCCGGCTTTTGTTTTTCTGAAATTGTGCGCGCTGCGGCTGTATTTTTCTCTGCCCTCTGCCTTCTGCCCTCTGCCCTTTACAACGCATACCGCTTCATACTAACCACTGCATTTTTAGTGGAGGTGCTGGCCGTATTGAAATAAACATAGGCCCGGTATTTATGGTCGGCTGTTTCCACCCATACGCCGGCTTCCTGTTTCAGGTTGATGGCATAATTGGGTTCGTTGGTCATATTCAGTTGTTGAAAATCCAGGTCATCTATATAGATGCCATACTGCATTTGCGCCAGGTTGAAATCCTGCAGGTTTACTACCCTGCGTTCATACGTGCTTCTGGTAACGCCACCGGGCAGGGTAACACCGGGTAAATACTGGGCATCGGCTGCGGGCGACACCAGGGCAAAGTTATAGGCACTGGTGGTAATATTCCGGTACAGATACACCAGGTCAATGCTGGCTGCTTTGGCTGCGGCATCGGTTGCATTGTAAGCTGTCATGTCGGCAATAGAAAGATACATCAGTCCGCCATCGGTGAGGGTGATGTTCTTTTTCATATCCATTTTTGCAATGGTATACGGCCCCATTTTAAAAGAGACCGTTTCACCATTGCTGCTCTCTGCGGAAAAAGTAAAGGATACGGATTGTCCACGGGCCGCTTCCGGAATTACATAATAGTACCGCAGCGTAGCTGCATTGGTATCTTTATTAAAGGCAACGGAAGTAACATTTTTAGCCGTTACGGAGGCATTGCCTACGGAGATGCCTACATCTACACCGCTGTTATTGGTGTAGTACGATTTATTTTCCATCCAGGTACCGGCATCGCCTTCCATGGTGGCTTCTACTTTGGCATTGGTCAGGTTCCCTTTTTCGGCCAGGATGGCCATAGCATATGCAAACTCAATGGTTTGTCCTACTATATTAGGACCCTGCGTTCTTTTTATACAATCGTTTTGCAGCGTATCTTTTGGAGTGGGAATTTTGTATTCTTTCTTTGTGCACCCGATGGTTGTTGTTAGCACGATGATGGCTATTGCAATGTATTTGATATATGGTTGTTGCATCTTATCTCGGTTGAACAGTTATTAATACTTTATACGTTTTGCTTATCTGCCTGTTGCCTGAGATCACGGTATATTCTTTAGGATTAGCCAGGTCAGAAAAATCAACCTTGCCAACGATCCTGGGATCCAGTTTACAATCGGAAGCCAGTGTAAACTGTGGGAACAGGTTCTTCAGGTCTGTTCCAAATTGTACGATCACACTTACTGTTTGGGCAGTGGTATCAATGACCGGCTGTTTTGTCAATACGGTTAAATAATCAGCCCCCAGCAATTCAAAATTGCTTACATAACATTCCTGCCGGGGTGTGATCAATAAGCCATCGTCGTCTATCGGATGGTCTTTGCTACATGAGAATGCGCTTAGTACTATTAGTGCGCTTATGATTAGTTTTTTCATTTGTTTCTCTTTTAAATATGGTTTGAAGTCTACTCTTCAACTTGACTCCCAGGCCTCCCTCCCATCTTCCGCCCAATAGGAGGAGGTGATCATTTTAACTTGTTAACTTTTCAACTGATTAACTGATCACCTATCTCCACGGCACATTCTGTGTCAGATTCGGATTCCTGTCTCTTTCCGATTGCGGGATCTTGAAAATATAATCCTGCTGGTATTCACGGAAAGAGGTGTTCTGGAAATAGCGTTGCGCCTGTGTGCCCCAGGTGTCGTACCGCCATACGCCCGCTGCATTACCCGGACCAACCCACCTGCTTTCAATAGCACGCCAGCGGCGGAGATCAAAGGAGCGTTGTCCCTCGCCAATCAACTCCACTATTCTTTCCTGTTCTATGGCATTAAAGAAATTATCGTAACCGGTTGTTTTTGCTGCGCTCAATGGAGGCAGGTTTCCTCTGTGCCGTACCCTGTTCACAAGGTCAACTGCATCTGCGGTGGGCGCCCCATTGGTTATTTCATTTACAGCTTCGGCATACATCAAATAAACATCAGCCAGGCGGATCACCGGCCAGGCAAAATCACCATCACTACGTCCCTGCCCGGCATAGTTTCGAACAAATTTGCGGAACACATACCCTGAGTTGGAACCGTCGGTATTATAAGTAATGTAGTTCACGCCACCAATGTTTACATTGGTGCCCCATGTTTTGTAAATAAAGGGGCACATACCGGTAGATTGCAGGGAAACCATCCCCACACTCATTTCATAATCCCATTCAATGGTTGATTTACACCGGTAATCGCGGTTGGCATAACTGGCAGGATTAACTGCCGAATTCACTCTGGTGCGGGCATCTGCCGTGTTGGTCGGGTTCAACCCTACCAGTTTAGGTGCAAAATCGCCTGTTGTGAGCAGTTGATAACGGTCGGCTATTTCAAAACGAGGTCCTACCCAGCATTGTGATCCTTCGTGTGAACGGCCGGCAAAGTCGCGCATCAGCTCTTCCCCCTGACTGGTGCCGGTACCACCATGCGTGAAGTACAGCAGGTTCTCCGGATCGCCATTGGCTTTGGGCGTGAACAAATAATAATAGTTCGGTAATTTATCTGCTTTACCAAGGGCATCGATATCGCCCGGCTCGCCACCTTTGTATAAGGTGAGGCCGAAATCGTTGGATACACTTTTAAAATCGGCCGCAGCGGCAGTAAAAGCGGCTGTTGCTTCTGTTACATCCTGCGTAAACCCTTCCAGTTCGGGCCAGCCCCGCTTCTTCCAGGAACCCCAGTATAGATTTACTTTACCCCGTAACGCCAGCGCGGCTGTTTTTGCCATTCTTCCCAATGCCACGTTTGGTGAAGGCGCCGGCAGTTTGTTATAGGCATAGGTAAGGTCAGACAGGATCGAATCTTTTACCTGGCCTATAGGCATGCGCGCCACATCTCCAATTTCAATATTGGCTTCATCTACATCACTGCTTACCGTATGACTGAGAAAGGGCACATCGCCCCACATGCTGATGAGTTTAAAATAACACAGCGCGCGCAACAGGCGGGCTTCCCCAATGATATTTTCGAGATTGGCCACCGAGGAAGCATCTGCCGTTTGCAGCATGTTACTTACGTTATCAATTACATAATTGGTGCGGTTCACCCCTCCGTACAGGTAACGGAACATTTTATCGAACGAACCACCATAACCGGTAGGATTGTAATTGCCATTGTTATACGCATCGCCTAACCGCAGGTTATTGTTGGTGGCGCTGTTGGTGCCACTGCGGTCGCGTACATATTCACCCTGGCCATCAAAATAATAGTCCCGGTCGAAGCAGGGCCTGATGGAAGCATAGACCCCCATCAGTGCATACGTAGCATCGGCTTCGGTTTTCCAGTACTGGGATATCAGAATTTCGGTGGTGGGGTCCTGATCAAGGAGCCCCTTCCGGCAGGCCATTTGTAATAACATACCACCCACCAGGGTAATTAATACAGGTATTCTTATTGATAGAGTTGTGTTTCTTTTTTTCATACTGCAGCAGTTTATAATCCTAATTGTACAGACAGGGCATACGATTTAACCAGCGGATACATATTATTGTTATTGCCAGCTTTTTCAGGGTCTAATCCGCGGTAAGAAGTAATGGTTGCTATATTTTCAGCAGTGCCGGCTATGCGCAGGCTGCTGATACCGGCCTTGCCTATTATTTTCCTGGGAATGTTATAACCAATCTGCACATTCTTCAGTCGGATGTAACTCATATCCTCCAGCCAGAAAGTAGACATCCCGGCGCCGGTAGCTCCCGTGGCCTGGTTGTTGCCGCTGCCACCAAGGCGCGGCCATTCTCCATTGCGGTTATCCCATGACCAGGGCAGGTTCCAGTGGTCCCAGGTTGCTGCATAACGGGATGTGCTGAAGTTGACGTTGTTGAACGCATTCAACCAGAAATCTTTTCTACCCGTTGCCCCCTGAACCATAAAGGCCACATCAAACCCTTTCCAGCTGGCATAGCCATTAAAGTTTACGTAAGTGGTTGGGCGGTCGCGGGCAATGTTGGAATAGGCGCGCATATCATTGGCATCGATGCGGCCATCGCCATTGATATCTTTGCGCAGAATGTCGCCGGGTTGTGCCCCTTGCGGCGTATTGTTATAAATATCTTCCCAGGTTTGTGCAATGCCAAGCGCTTCATAAGCATACACAAAATTATAAGGCATGTCTAAAAAGATATTATAGCTGTTGTTATTGATGGTAGTGGTAGAACCTCTGCCTATGTATTCGTTCCATTTTTCGAGTCTTGTCTGGTTGTACGAGGCATTCAGCGTAAGGCCATAGTTCACTGTTTTAATATTGTCCTTCCAGTTAATAGTAGCTTCTACTCCCCGGTTGCGCAGGTTGCCTATGTTCTTTCGCGGGGCATTGTAGGCACCCGATAAAAATACCGACAGGTCAGACGGGCGGTTCATACCGGTGGTGAGGCGATCGTAATAATCGAACTCAGTAGTAAGCCGATTATTGAGGAAGGCCAGTTCCAAACCAAGGTTCATAACGCTTGTCTTTTCCCACGACAGCTCCACATTCATCAGTTTGCTGTTCACAAACCCACGGGTAACATTGCCATTGATCATGTACAGGTTATTGGCCAGTGTTTGCTGTTGCTCGTACCTGTCTACCCCACTGTTGTTACCCAACCCGCCATAGGACACACGCAGTTTTCCGTTTGTCAGAAATTTATCGGTAAGCTTACTGATAAATTTCTCTTCAGTAAACCGCCAGCCGAGGGCTACGGATGGGAAGAAGCCATACTGGTGGCCGGGCAGGAATTTGGAAGAACCATCTACCCGGAAGTTCCCTTCCAGCAAATACTTATTAAAAGCGGCATAGTTAACCCGGCCGATGTACGAGCGCAAGCCTTCCGCGTTGGAAGTACCGCTGGATGATACCACACCTGTGAGTGCTGCATCTACTTCATGCAATCCCGGGAACAGGCGGTCGTTGCGGGAACTGCCCTGGGTACGATCGTACCAGTATTCTTCACTATATACTACCAGCGCGCTGATGTCGTGGTTAGTAGCGATAGTAGTGTGATAGTTCAGGCGGCCGTTCAACATGGTTTTGTAACCATTCAGGGTATTATTGCTTATACCGGCATTGGCGCCCACATACACCCGGCTGCCGTAAGTACCGGTTTGAAAGTTGAATGCCTGGTTGGGCATATTGGCATTATAAGCAAACTGGTTGTAGTAATTGAGGGAGTAATCGACAGTGCCGGTTAACCCTTTGATGGGCGTCCAGTCCCAATACATCATGGCATTGGCTTCCTGCCGGGTTTGCCGGTTGAGGCTGTTGATGTATAAGGTATAGGGATTGTATGCCTGGGGATCTTCGCCATAAGCCATAACCCCGCCATACTTATCGGTAGTGGGGTCGTAAGGTAAAATACCGGCAATGGCGTATTGCATATCGGCACCGGCGGTATTGGCGGGGTCGGCATCGGTAAAGCCATCTTCCAACGCATAGGTCAGCTTCGACCAGTTACCGTTGAACTTTACACCGGTGTTCATATTGTTTCGCACTTTGTAATCGAAATTGAACCGGGCGTTGTACTGGTTGTAATCATTGTTGATCTGCAAACCGGCTTCATTGCGCATGCCTACCGAGATGAAGAAGTTCGATTTATCATTGCCACCGGAAGCGCTCAGGTTATAGTTCTGATATTTACCATCGCGAATGATAATATCCCACCAGTCGGTATTGGGATAGCGAAGGGGATCAATCATACCGAGTGCCATCCACTGATCGATGGTGCCATTTTTAAAGGTTTGGCTGGCAGGCAGGGTATTGGTTGCGGCACGCTGCTGTTCCAGGGTTAACGCCCTGGGGTAATCGGCCATGAATGAATAAGCCTTTACCGGTTTTTCCACCGCCATATTGCTGTTGAAATTGATGGCCGTTTTTCTTCCGCCTTTTCCGGTTCGGGTAGTTATAAGAATGACCCCATTGGCAGCTCTTGATCCGTACACGGATGCCGACGTAGCATCTTTCAACACCGAGATGGTTTCAATATCGTTTACGTTTATGCGATTGATGTCTATATCGGGCATTCCATCTACCACCACCAACGGGCCGCTGTTATTTACCGTACCTAAACCCCGGATCAACAACGTAGCGCCATTGCGGCCTGCCATCCCGGAGTTTTGGGTAGCGGCAAGGCCCGGCACCAGTCCGCTTAAACCGGCCGATACGTTGGGCACAGAACGGGTGGTGATCTTTTCATCTACATTCACGGTACCAACGGCACCAACCAGGTTCACCTTTTTCTGGCGGCCATACCCCACCACTACCACATCGGTCATGTTCAATACCTTTAGTTTCAGGCTAACATTGTATTCGGTACGGTCATCAACCGGCACTTCCGCTGTTTCATAACTGGTTGAAGTAAATACGAGGATGGCACCCGCGGACGCGCTTATTGAAAACTGCCCTTTGGGATTCGTTTTTGTACCGGTAGTAGTGTTCTTGATTACGATGGAAACGGCGGGTACGGGCGCATTGGTTTCGTCGGTAACAGTACCTGAAATCGTTTTCAATTGCGCAACAGAAAAAAATGGGAGTAATAGTAGGGACAATAGTAGTTTGGGAACGGGCAGAGGGATCCTGGCCCGTTTGTAGCAAGTAAACGGCATAAGCAATCAGTTTTGTGTTTTTATTTAACCAGACCAAACTTGATAAAAAAAGCTGGAATCGTTTTCAGAAACGGACGATTTAATTACGTAAACGTTTAAGTAAGGAGTGGACAAAATGGGGTTTCATTATCAATGGTTAAGAACAATTAAAATAGGAACTGGGAACTAAAAGGTAACTTTAAATACAGACAGGAGATTTCAGAAAGATTAATCAAACAGTAGACGTATGTTAAAAGTACTATCCTTACAAATAGCCGATGGCATTGATATTAAAGAATTTAAAACCGTGTTCAAGGCCGAGTTGTTACATGGGGATTCAGACGAGTTGTTTTATCGGGCGAAATCGGATACCCCCAAGTTCGTGTATATCTTCAAATACGGTATTGTATGTTTTCTTAGTTACAACGAGGTGGAGATCATGGCATTCATTCAGGCCATTACGCCTTATTGCAAAAACCCGTTCGAGAATCACATCAGTGATGAGTTTGACATAGAAGTGAATGCCCGCCATAATAAATTCGGCTATAACAAGATTGAAATTGAAGGGGAAACCACTGACAGCCTGAGGTTAATTATGCTGAATGTGTCGCAGTCTGTAGCGTTGGACCATTTCAGCCAGCAAACCAATTTGCTGCTGGAAGAAACGACCTACCATACCCAGCAATTGGAGAAGAAGGGCCGGCTTGATCTGTCGGGCGGCAATTTGAAAAAATATATTGGTCGCACGCTGAACCTGAAAAATCGCATCGAGGCCAACCTGTATATTTTTGATTCACCCGAAGAAACCTGGGAAGATGAGAATCTGAACCGGCTCGACATTGGTCTGAAAAGAACATTCGACCTGCAGGCCCGGTTCAGAACTATCCGCGAGGGTTTGGAAATTGTAAAAGAAAACCTCGACTTGTTTAAAGATCTGCTTCAATACAGGAACAGCATAGTGCTGGAATGGATCATTATAATTCTTATCCTGGTTGAAGTGATTAATCTTTTTATAGAAAAGCTTATGAAGTAAGGTGTAGCTTCCGGATACTAAGGTCAGGTTTCAGGTTCCAGGTTACCAGTTACCAGCTTTGCCGCCATTGCCCATTACCCATTGCCCGTTGACTATTGCCCATTGGCAATTGCCTTTTTCACTTTTCTTCCATTTACTTTGGCATGAACCGATTTGCCATTTCCATTGGTACCATTTACTTTGGCGCCATTGGTCTTTTTGCCATTCACCTTTTTACCATTGGCCACTTTACCATTGGCGATTTTGCCATTTACTTTGGCTCCGTTTACTTTGGCACCATTGGCAAGGGCTTTCTTTTTCTCTTTTATGTCGATACGGATGTTATGGCGAATTACCTGCCAGTATTCAGGACCATACCCTACCAGTATTTCACCACCGGCCGGAATATCTTTTGTTGCCTCGATAAACACACGTACGCCTTCTTCAGCATACTCGGCATTATTGTTTATATCCTTAACCCGCTCTAAACCCCGGGCATCATTGGCATACCGGGCCAGGGCCTTTTTATCGTTCAAAGCATCGATTACGAAATTGCGTTTCACGTAGTAGATGTAAGGGCTTTCATCTTCATCAGCCTGAACTTCTTTCCAGGTCCTTGTTCTGCCTTTGTATTCTACAATACGGGTTCCCTTAGGAATTAATTTTTTGGTAAATAATCCTTTTCCAGCGTTAGGTAAGGTTGATTTTTTAACGTACAAATGTTTCTCCAGGAATGCCATTCAATAAATAAATAAGTAGTTTAAAAGATGCTTTTACTATATATCAAAACCAACAGGCCATTAACCGTACTATTCATTAGTTTATTGTGCGTAGTAAAATATTAATATTCCGTTTGCCAATAACCGAAAAATGCATGGTTAAACAGGCGTCGAAGATAAGAACTTAAGTGATACTTTTCGCATGCAGCAGGAATGCATCTGGCTGCACAAAATTGCAACAACTGAAATTATTACAGTCCCCCGCTGTTGCCTGAACTGCCATTTTTTACCGGTAACGTTGCCGGAACCATATTACCGGTTGCTAACTAATCCCTGCTAAACCCGATACAAAGTTACCCCTATTGGTTGCTACGCACATTTACTATCGACTTTACTAACCGGTAACATCCCGGGAAGAAAATCCCATGCCGGGAATTAGTCTCACCCACACACTGCCTATAAACCATTCATAGTAAACAGGTTGCATTCTGGCACCGAACTGGGTTATATACTGGCATGTGCAAAACCCCAATAAAATGAAAACTCTTACAGATCCTAAACCCTCAACCCAGCATATCATGACCACAAAATTTACCCTGATAGTTGCCATGATCTTATTGCCACTTTTTATGTCGGCACAAAACCTGGTTACCAATTCTTCTTTTAATAATGGCGGTACCGGCTGGACAAACAGCTGTTCTGTTGAAGTGAATCCTGAAAACGTGTACGGCGGTTCAAGTACTACCAATAATGTTACCGAGATCGATATGGAACGTTGTCTTGATCAAAACATCTGTATCATGCCTGGTGTTACTTATGTATTTACTTTCAAAGCAACAAGAAGGATCGATGCCAGTACCCCTAATAACCCCGGCATTTCGGTAAAAGTAAGAGGAGTTACTTCTCATACCAACTACGTAAATTCAACCAAAAGCTATAACAATACCACCTTCAGCTGGACTACCGAAACATATTCGTTTACCGTACCTGCCAACAGCAGTGATAAACAGGTAAACATTCATATTGCTGATAATAACGGCAACTCTTCCTATGGGGTTATTGTGGACGATATTAACATGCATCCACAATCCAGCCTGGCTATCAGCGGTAACACTGCTCCGCTGGTAAATAATACCTATAACTACTCGGTAAGCAACAGTCCTTCCAGTGGTATTACCTACAACTGGAGCTTTGGTTCAGGGGCCACACCAGCTACTTCAACCGCTGCTACCCCTTCCGCCAAATGGACTACTACCGGTGATAAAAGCCTGTCTGTTACCATCAGCAATACAACCTGCCAGGTTGCTACCTTAACTACTTCTGTTCTGGTAACTGGCGCCTTACCGGTGACTTTCACCAGCTTTACCGGCATTATTAAAGATAACAAAGCAGCCCTGACCTGGGTTACCGTAAATGAAATGAACAATAGCCATTTTGTTGTTGAACGTTCGTTGAATGGCCGCAATTACGACTCTATAGGCCGGGTGCAGGCAGGCAACAACACCAGCAATACCTATGCCTTCAATGAGAATAATACCAATGCCACCAGCTATTACCGCGTAAAACAGGTTGACATCAATGGAAACTTTGTCTATTCATCAGTAATCATTCTGAAAAATGGAGGCCTTAACAATGAGGTAACTGTTTATCCAACGCAGGCTACGTCCACCATCAACTATGTACTTTCAAGCGAAGCTCCTGCTGCCGTTACCGTGCAGGTATATAATATCACAGGTCAACCGGTGATCAGTCAGCAAGCATCTTTACAACAGGGATTGAATGTCAGATCGGTGAATATATCGGGATTGGTTGCTGGTACATATGTACTGAGGATACAATTACCTGCTTCCGGGGTTAATTTGGCGAAGCAGTTTAGTAAACTTTAAAGGCAGTGGGCAGTGGGAAAAAGGCAATGGGCAATAGGCAATGAGAAAACCACTTCAGACTGCAAGCAGGAAGTAATACACCTATGCGCGGCTCAACTTCCAAGAACCCAGCACTCATAAACCTAAGAACTTAATAACCCAATAACTGGAACTTCGAACTTGAAACTTGAAACTTTAAACTTTAAACTAATTCTCTCTCATAATTCTAACTTCTCCATAGACGGGACCAACCATATTGTGCGCAGCAGGTTTAAACGTAAGTTTTACCTGCTGTTTGCCTTTGGTGATGTTAACGGGAATGGGATATACAATATCGTAGAATTTACTGGATTTATACTTGTTCAGGTCTTCGGTAGCAATTGTAACGTCGTTTACCAGGATATCGAATGTTCTGCCCCGGTTATCCATTCCCCAGTAAGTACACAACAGGCTGTTGGGCTTCTCCGGGTCAACCTTAAGGTTAAACGAGAAATAACCACCGGAATGCGCCAGCCGGTATTTACGGGTATGCTCTTCGCCTGTATTTATCTTCTCCCCGGTGAATTCATGGTCACGTTCGGGCTGCATTTCGCCCAGTCGTACCAGATCAACCGTTCTTACTTCCAGCTCGTGTCGTTCTTTGCGTTCGGCCTCATATAACTTTTGTTGTTCGCCCCAGCGCTGGGGGGTGAACAGGTCCCAGTATACATTGTAAAATTCTTTTTGTACCTGGTTGAATGGTTTCAAGGTAACCTCCTGCGGTTGCCCGGTATTCAGGGAATGAAAAACCAGTGGCTGGTTGTTATCTGCCTTTAACCAACTGGCCGGATCGACTTCTGTTGACACCAACACCGGGATACCCGTAACAGGATCTGGTTCTTTATTGCCCAATACGCCCGCCAGCACTACAGGCCCATAAAAAACCGCCAGGCGGTTGGGATTATCGGGCATGGATTGGGTATATAATTGCAGGCTGGGTTTGAAGATGACCGCATCACCTGTTTTCCAGGTTCGGGTAATGGTAAAATACCCATCGGCATCAGGTTGCAGATTCGTTTGCTCTTTTCCGTTCACGGCTAACCAGCTTCCCTGAGTTGACCAGTGGGGATTACGAATGCGCAGGGTGAACGGTACCGGCCGGGAAGCTGTGATGGCAAAACGTACCCAGTTGCTCTCCGGCAATTGGGTCTGTTGTTCTATCACCACGCCTTTTTCTTTCCAGTTCAACCTGGAAGCAATGAACAGGTTTACATACAGGCTGCCATTGACGCCCTGGTAATAGATGCTTTCGCCATACTTCACATGGTTTTCCATACCTGATCCCACACAACAGGTAAAGGTGTTGAAGGAATCGCTGAACTCCTTTTGGGTACCCATACGCAGCGGAACAAAATAACACATCATGCCCGTGCTGTGGTCCTGAGACGATAGTATATGATTATACAAAGCGCGTTCGTAATAATCCATGAGGCTGGCGGCCGGCTGCAGGGCAAACAAATGCCGGGTCAGCTTCAACATATTATAGGTATTGCAGGTTTCCATGGTATTGTCGGTGAGCGTTTCATTCAGCTGATTGGCCGGGCCCAGGTATTCGTAGTTGCTGTTGCCGCCTGGTGCATAGGAATGGTTGTTCACCACCGTTTGCCAGAAGAAATCAGCAATGGTTTTGTCTTTATCATCCGCGGTTAATTCATAGCGGCGGATACAACCGATGACCTTTGGGATCTGGGTATTGGAATGCTTGCCGGGCAGGACGTCTTTTTGCAAGGCCAGGGAATCGAGGATGTGTTTATCGTGAAATTTATAGGAAAGGTCCAGGTATTTCTTTTCGCCAGTGAGGGCATAGGTGTTGGCCAGCACATCGTTCATGCCGCCGTATTCACAAAACAACATGCGTTGCAAAGAGCTGTCGGGCAGGTTGCGAAGAAGGTGGGCCGACCAGTCGGCCATACCTGTTTCTACCGCCAGTGCTTTCTTATTATCGCAATATAAATAAGCATCGAGCAAACCGGCCATGATCTTATGCACGGTGTACCAGGGCGACCAGGCGCCATTGAGATCAAAACCACGCGAGCGGATATTTCCTTTTTCCACTTCTGCCCACATGCTGTCTTCTTTGGGAATGGCGCCCACATATCCATTGCGTTTAGGCTGACATTCGGCCAGTTCGTCAACGATGTAGTTTACTTTATCGAGGAACTGTTTATCGCGCGAAGCCGCATAGTGCATGGCACAGGCCGATAAATAATGACCGAGGGTATGGCCTGCCAGTCCGCTGTGTTCCCACCCGCCATAGTGTGTACCTTTTGCTTTTAGCCCTGCATGTTCGCGAAAGTCGGCCAGCAGCCGGTCGGGTTCTATCACCTGCAAATAACGCACATCTGCTTCCATCGCTTTTTTAAACGGACCATCCAGCAACTGCACATCCTGCAGGTTAAAGCTGTAGGCTTTTACCGGCACAACGGGCTTCACTTTCATTTTAGGCTGTTGCTTTTCGGGGACGTAACTCTGTGTATAGGCGTTTATCGTTAGCAACAAAATGACTGAATACGTTATATGCTTTTTCATTGCTGAACAGGCTTATTAGTTCAAGGTTGAAAGTTTAAAGTTCAGAGTTCCGGGTTATTGGCGATTCCTCGCTATTTGCAGCGCAAAGGTGTATTTCTCTCTGCCTTCTGCCCTCTGCCTTTATTTATAAAACTTCCATTCCGCCTTATAATCCTTCGGTAATGCCAGGTTGGTAAGTATTGCCCTTACCATAGTAACCGGCATGGAGTTTTCGTGCAACACGGCATCGTGGTATTGCTGCCAGGTCATCTTACCGCTGTCGACCAGTTCTTTTTTCATGGCATAGAATTGCAATCCGCCGATCATATACGCCAGTTGATACAAGGGGCCATAATTTCCAATAAATGACCGGCGCACTTCACCTTCGGCATTGGCCCTTTCATGGCCTACACGGTCAACCAGGAAGTCGATACACTGCTGGGGCGTCCATTTACCGAGGTGATAGTTCAATGAAAATATAATGCGGGCACACCGGTGCATGCGCCAAAACAACATGCCTACCCGATCTTCGGGCGATTGCGGAAAGTGCAGGTCCCACAGTACCATTTCCCAGTACAACGACCAGCCTTCGATCCAGAAAGGGGTATCAAAATTGCGATAAGCGCGGTACCGGTTATTCATAAAACCTTGCAGGTGATGACCGGCAATCAATTCGTGGTGTACCGTAGCGCGGGAGAAATGCGGATTGTTCCCACGCATACTCATCATTTTATCATCTTCTTCCATGGTATTGGTTGGGTATGAAATGCTCAGCACTTCTCCGCCTGTAAAAAACGGATTAACCAGTTGCCGATCGGGCGTCATCATGATCATGCGCCAGGTTTCTTCTGCCACCGGTGGAATGGTAACCAGGTTGTTCTTTTTTAGGAAGTCTACCGATTCGTTGTATAGTTTCATAATGGCCTCGGGTTGTTTGCCCGGCGGCACATAGGTATTCTTTACTTTTTCCAGCGCTTTCTTCCAGTCTTTACCAAAACCCATTTCCTGGGAGGCTTTCAACATTTCGGCATCGCACCAGGCAAACTCTTTATTGGCAATGTCGATCAGTTCTTCGGGGGTATAGGGGATATATTCCAGCTGCAGCTGGCGAATGATCTCGTCTTTCCCGATGGGATAGCCGATAATATGACTGCCATCGTCTTTACCACCCGGCGCCGCTTTTGCCTTCTCCTGCCACAATTTGCCGTAGGCAGACAGGGCACTATCCAGGTGTTTAAAGCTGTCGGGGATCCACCAGGTATAACCGGGATCGTAACCACCATAAAAGTCATTCACGTTTTTCAATGCAGACTGTAATCCTTTTACAATGCCCTGCGCCCGGCGGATCAAATTGATGGTGATCGTACTGTCTTTGGTCAGTGATCTGGAAAGCTGGTGAATGCTTTCCGTGATGGCTTTCATACTGGTGGCCCATTGTTGGGCATCGGGTTGGGTACCGCGGCGTCGGAATTTTTCTATTTCATAGATCCCGGTAGAAAACGAGAACCAGTTGCCCAGCTGTTCGCATTCCTTTTTCTCTACTTCCAGCAGCCGCAGTTGTTCATCAAGGTTTCGTTTGAATAGAAGATAATCTACCCGGCTGCCGGTTGGCAGGTTGTCGTATTTCAACTGTTGAACCTGTTTCTCATAATCGGTGACCAGCGCTACAAACCGGTTTCGCCGTTCCGGGGAATTCTCAACAAAATAAAACCGGTTGAGGCTGCCCCGATCGGCATCGTATTGTACCATCAGGTTGTTTACTTCACTGTTTTGCTGGTACAATGTCTGTTGAGACAAAGTGGATGCTGAGGTAAATAGCAGGCCAAGGATAAGTATATGTTGTTTTCTCATAAGCGATTCTTAGTTCCGAGTTGCAGGTTTCAAGTTCAGCGTTCCGGTTATTGGGTTATTGAGTTATTGGGTTATTGGGTTCCTAGTTCGCGATTATCGGCCCCTGTTTCAGCGTTTTCATTTCTGCTGTCTGCTTCTCCCGCCTATTGCCCATTGCCTTTTTCCTACTGCCTACTGCCTACTGCCCACTGCCTTTACCAACTCGTCAACCTCCAGCTTTGGTCTGGTAGCAATACCTTCTTTAATAATCTTCAACACCCGATCCCGCTCCTCCCCTATCAGTGTTAACCGTGGTGCCCGTACGTATTCAGAACCAAGTCCTACCTGCGCTTCGGCGAGTTTGATGTATTGTACCAGTTTTGGATGAATATCCAGTTCCAGCAAAGGCAGGAACCAACGATAAATGGCGCGGGCTTCCTCCAGCATGCCTGCTTTTATCAATCGGTACACGGCAACGGTTTCACGGGGGAATGCGGTTACCAGACCACCTACCCAGCCATCGGCCCCCATCAGCAATTCTTCCATAGCCAGTGTATCTACCCCACACAATATTTTGTACCGATCGCCAAAACGATTGATCATGCGCGTAACATTCGATACATCGCGGGTCGATTCTTTCACCGCCTGAATATTTTCACATTCCTGCAGCTGGTCAAAGATCCCGAGCGTTACGTCTACTTTATAATCAATGGGGTTGTTATAGATCATAATAGGCAGATCGGTTGACTGTGCCACCGATCTGAAGAAAGTCAGCGTTTCGCGGTCATCGCTTTTATAACGCATGGGCGGTAATAACATCAGGCCTTTTACGCCCCAGCTTTTACCCAATGCGGCCAGCTTTATCGCTTCTTTGGTAGCGCCCTCTGCAATGTTCAATACCACAGGAACCGGTCCGGCTATTTCAATGGCCAGCTTCACCAACGTTTCTTTTTCTTCGGTAGTAAGGGTGCTGGCTTCGCCGAGGCTGCCGCCCAGTACTATACCATCCACGCCGGCATCCAGTTGCGACTGCAATCCTTTTTCAAACAATGCCAGGTCAAGGGTGTCATTGGCAGCGAACTTGGTTGTGAAGGCAGGAAAAATACCTTTCCATGATATACTCATTCGTAATAATTTTTAATAAAAGTATTATGAAACAGTTAGTATAGGATAGCGGGTTTTAATCAGTTTGTTACCAATTTTAACTTCTGTCCATTCACCACTTCTTTACCGATATTAACCTCCTGCGCGACACTCTGAGAAAAAAATGGTAATATTGGTTAAACCAACCAAACTACTGCAATGAAAGTTGTACAGTTCACCATACCTGTTTCGCAGGAGCATTCCATCATGGTTCAGGAGGATAAGTTACCACATTTTTACAATCACCTGCACCGCCACAATGAAACCCAGCTTACCTGGATCATAAAAGGCGAAGGCACGCTTATTGCCGGCACCTGTATGCAGCGCTTTCAATCGGGCGATGTATTTATCCTCGGCGCTAACCAGCCCCACCTGTTTAAAAGCGACCCCGACTATTTTGTAAAGGACAGCCAGAAAGATATTCACGCCCTTACTTTGTTTGTTGACCTGTGTGGACCCTTTGGGAAGATCCTTGAACTACCGGAAATGAACAACGTTAAAAAGTTTATGGATGCTACCTGCACCGGTTTACAGGTACCGGCTTCGCACCAACTGGATATCAGCAAAAAGATGTTACTGATAAAAGAAGCCAGGAACGGCATCAGGCTGGCATTCTTTATTCAATTGCTACAAACGCTTTGCCGCATTAAACAATACAAATCGCTTTCCAATACACAATCAGAAAGCGCCATTACCGAATCGGAAGGGCTGCGCATGAATGATATATACCAGTATACCATGGCGCACTATACCGAGAACATTACGCTTAAACAAATTGCCAACGTGGCCCACCTTACCCCACAGGCTTTCTGCCGGTATTTTAAAAAACATACCTTGAAAACGTATGTCACCTTTTTAAACGAAGTGCGTATCAATGAAGCCTGTAAGAAAATAGTGGGAGCCAATTTCGACAGCCTGGCGGCAGTGGCCTATCAAAGCGGGTTCAACAATGCTGTTACTTTTAACCGGGTGTTTAAAAAGATAACCGGACAGCCCCCCAAGAAATTTTTTACCGATTACATGCAGAAAGTGAACTGATCATTCAACGATAAGATAACAGTGCGTTTTACCTGCGTCGCATATTCATTGCATTAAAAAGTCCCTACAACGTTGCGGGGACTTTTTATTTTCATTTTATAGCGGCTGAGATAATACACAGCGCCCATAAAGTGATCACTATAATTTTCAGAAATAGCTTCAGATAGTTCCGGGAAACCGATTGTGTTAAGGCTTTCATACGATTATGGGTATTGTGTTTGGGATACTCTGTGTTGCCCAGGGAGGTTATTGATTGCAGGAGGGCCGAAAGTAAGAAGAAAGTACCATTTATGCAATTTTTCCAACTTTCGGATAGGCGTTTCCTATACACAAAAATATTAGTACCTGCAAATGCAGCAATTACTAATATGTAATGGTCTTATGGTGGGCAAATGAATACAGTATCAATACAATAGAAGCCCCTTTTTTCCGTTTCACAGTGCCTCAAAAGGCCATTCCAACACGATTGCACAACTGCCAATAACATAAAACATTACTAACCAGTGCTAAATTGAATTTTCGCATATATAATCCATTATTTTCCAAAACACACACAATTTTAAATTACCTTGCGGCGCTTTTAATGATAGCATTAAGCAATATAATTTAACCGCATAACTAACTCCAAACTCCCAAAGTCATGAAAAAAAGCCTTGCGCTAGGCCTGATAAGTTGCGTACCCTTGTTTGGCTTATCCCAATCAATTGTTGGATACCCTTACGACAACTATTCCGGTGTTCACGGCATGCTGCAAAACCCCGCTTCTGTAGCTGGCAGTAAATACAAAGTGAACATCAACTTCTTCTCTTTTGGTACTGTAGCCGGAAACAATGCCTATGAGCTGAAAAACGACAAAGTTAAAAAGTTCGACTTTTCAGACCTCAAAGAAAACGAGGATTACATTAAATCGGCCAATGCCGACAAAAAGAACCTCTGGTTCAATACCGAGATCCTTGGACCTTCTTTCATGTTCACATCCGGCAAAAAAAGCGGTGTAGGTTTGTATACCCGCGCACGCATGCTGTTCAATGAGTTTAACCTTAGCGATAAAACTTTCCGTTTTTTCGGTAGCGGCAATGATGGCATTTATGATCAGAATATTCAGGAAAGTATGCTGCAGGTAAAAGCGCATGCGTTTGCTGAAGCTGGTTTAACCTATGGCCGTATTATCTGGAGCGCTCCGCACCACCAGTTGAAAATGGGTATTACCGGTAAGTATGTAGTAGGCATTGCTGCCGCTTCTTACTATTCAAATAAACTGGCCATCAATATTGCCAAAAGCGATATCATCAACCAGCTTGAAGGTGATGTAAACGTACGTTACTCCAACAACCTGGATAATGTAGATGACCAATTCGATGATGTACTGAAACATTTATCGGATAACCACGGTCTGGGTTTTGACCTGGGCTTCAGCTACGAATGGAGACCCGAAAGCAGTGAGTGGTTGAGCAATGACCAAACCCCTTATAAGGTGCGGTTAAACGCCTCATTAAACGATCTGGGATCGGTAAAATATAAGAACTCTGAAAATGGTAACAGCTATGCTGCCAACGCCTCAGGTAAAACAACCGACGACCTGGACAAACAGGATGGCGAAACCTTTGACGAGTATTTTACCCGTCTTCAAAACCAGGGCATTCTCTCTACCAAGGCGCACGAGGATAATATGAAAGTGAAACTGCCTACCACTTTCCGTTTCGATGCAGACTACCACATTTACAGACGTCTGTTCATTAATGTAGCTACTATTGTAAACCTCATTAACCGCGACAAGAACCAAACCAGTGCACAATATCCTACCACGTTCACTGTTACTCCCCGGTTAGAGAAAAAATGGTTCAGCCTTTATACACCATTATATTACAATACACTCAACAAAAAGGCTACCTGGGGTGCAGGCATGCGTTTAGGCCCGCTGTTCCTGGGTTCAGGTTCTATCCTGAGCAACGTGTTAGGAAAACAAAACGTTTCCAATACCGATATTCACCTGGGTTTTACTTTGCCAATCTACCAACGTGTAAGAACGCACAAACACAAAAGCCAACCGAAACAGGAAGTTAAAGAAGAGCCCAAACAAGAAGTTAAGGTAGAAAAGGTTGTTGAAACACGCACCGATACAGTTGTTAAGAGTGTTGAAGTGGTTAAAGAAGTAGTGAAAGAAATCACACACGATAAAGACAATGACGGTATTGTTGATGAAAAAGATGAGTGCCCTGATGTTGCTGGCGAAGTAGCGTTGGCTGGCTGCCCCGACAAAGACAAAGATGGCGTTGCCGATAAAAACGACAAATGTCCTGATGTTGCCGGTACTGCCAAATACAATGGCTGCCCTATCCCAGATACTGATGGCGATGGCATCAACGACGAAGAAGATAAATGTCCTGCTGTAGCTGGTCTTGCCAAATACAATGGCTGCCCTATTCCTGATACAGATGGTGATGGCGTTAATGATGAAGAAGATAAATGTCCTGCTACGCCTGGTAAACCAGCCAACGGTGGTTGCCCTGAAATTAAACAGGATGTTGTGAAGAAAGTGGCTATTGCTGCCAAGGCCATTTATTATATGTCAGGTAAAGACATCATCCAGAAAGTTTCTTACCCTAAATTAGACGTGGTTGTTAAGGTACTGAAAGCTGACCCTGCCCTGCAGATCAGCATTGAAGGCCACACGGATAATACCGGTAAACCAGAAACCAACTTAAAGCTGTCTGCAAAACGTGCCGATGCTGTAAAGAACTACTTTATTAAAAAAGGCATCGATGCAAGCCGCATCACTGCACAGGGTTTTGGTGATTCAAAACCAATTGCACCAAACAAAACGCCGCAAGGCCGCGCTAAAAACAGACGTGTTGAATTGCATTTGAATTATCAATAAGCAAAACGCGCTTAGTATAAAAAAGCCCACCCGATGAATCGGGTGGGCTTTTTCTTTTTATCTCTACATCGTAAAAATTGATGTTGTGCGTTTGACTTATCTGTTTGGGATAGGTATAAAAAGTAGGCAGCCCTTAAGACTAAGGGCTGCGAGTCACATGAGAAAATTATGCAGCAACCGTAGTTGTTTCCGGGCGATTGCTGCGGCTATGTTTTACCCGGAAAAGATGTATGATAAGTTATTATCGTTCGGTATAAAACTGTTTAGGATAGGCGTTCAATGGGGTTCAGACTTGTTCTAAAGCCCGGTTGGTATTAACGCGGAATTAACCCGGTAAACGAACTGGTATTTATTTACAGCAGTAATTAGAATTGGAATGCAAAAAAACTGGCTTGTTACATGTTGAGAACCTGTAGATTGATTGGTTCTCTCCATTGCCTGAAACGGCTGCAAGCTATAAATGTTAGAAGAAACATTCATTTGAATCTTTCTCATGGCTTTGTTTTTTCGGCTAATACTGACTACGCTATACAATTGAACAGGTATGCAAGATACAAAGGTTGTTGAATATAATGCGAACGAATACAGCTACATTCAAAAATTACTTATCAATTTCATCAAAATCAGGCTTAGAAGTTATCATGGCGGTGTCTTTGTGACAAATTTGGCCCTTTTAGGGGAGTGATTTTCTATGGTAGTTTACCACTACCTATGTCTTCAACAAGTCCAATACCCAATTACCTTAACCATACAATAACATTAAGCCCGCAAAGCAGATACTAAGTATGAGATCTTCGAATGAAGCTCTTCCGGTCTGAATGGTTTATGTATAAAGTCTGTAAATCCTTTTTGCAACAGATCGGCCTGCATATTATCATATACAGCAGCCGTAAAAGCAACAGCCGGAATAGAAGTGTTTATTTTACGTATTTCCTTTAACGCAGTAGCGCCATCCATTTCGGGCATTTCCAGGTCAATCAGTAACAGATCGAAAGTTCCTTTTTTAAACTGGGCCAGCGCGTCACGTCCATTGGTTGCTTCACTAACTAATATGCCCCACTTGGTAAGAAATCTTTTGGCAATAGACAGGTTTACCGGGTTATCTTCTGCAATCAACAGGCGGATGCCTTCCAGTGAATCGAAGTTTTTGATATTATCCTCCATGTAGCGTTTCCGGTTCTCACAGATCTTCAGCTCAACAGTAAAGTGGAATGCACTGCCTTTGTTTTCTTCACTCTCCAGCAACAGGTCGCTGTTAAACATGTTCACGATACGCTTTGTAATTGCCAGCCCCAAACCGGTTCCTCCATATTTGCGGGTGGTGTTTACATCGGCCTGGGTAAAGCTGTCGAAGATCTCTTTATGCTTGTTCTTCGGAATACCGATCCCGGTATCCATAACAATAAACTGCAGGGTTGATTTAGCACTTGAGGAGAACAGCTTTCGCACCGCCATGGTAATGGTACCCTGGTGGGTGAATTTAAGGGCATTGGCCAGCAGGTTGCTCAATACCTGGTTCAACCGGGTTTCATCCGTATAAAATTCCAGGTCGAGGCGGTCATCGATGTCAACCTTAAACTCCAGCCCTTTTGATTTTATTTGTGGGGAGAATTGTCCGGCCAGTTTTTGCATGAACTCTTTTATGTTCACCGGTACATCAGCCAGCTCTACTTTACCGGCTTCCATTTTATTATAATCCAGGATATCGTTGATGAGCATCATCATGTGCTCTGAGGAGAACTTCAGGATATCGAGGTGTTGTACCTGGCTTGGCAGGTGTTCTTCCTGCAGCAACAGGTTGGAAGCGCCAATGATGCCATTCAGCGGGGTACGCAGCTCATGGCTCATATTACTGAGAAAGCGTGATTTTGTTCGGGCGGCGGATTCGGCTTTTTCCTTTGCCTTCATCAGTTCAAACTCGGCCATCTTCACATTCGATACATCCAGGATACTGATCTTGGTGTAGCCGGTATCTTTATAGGTGAAGGGCACTACACTCACAAATCCATAAAAGGTACGGCCTGTTTTAGCCGTGAGGGTCAATTCACCCTGCCAGGGAAGCGATTCACCCGATAGGGATTCCTTTATGGAGTTGAACTGTTTTATATGATGTTCTTCGAACCACATCTCAATATTCGTCCCTTCAATCTCCTGCTTATCCTTCACATCAAACATTTCAAGCGCACGCAAATTGCAACTGTTAATAATGTTCGACTGGCTGAAAATAATAAATACCCCATCGAGCGAGGTATTGAAGATGGTGTCACCGAAAGTCTTTTCCTGCAGAATGGCCACCTCATTGTCTTTATTCACCTGTAGAATGGAGTAAGAGAAAATGATGGTCATGGCCAGTGAAATAACCAGGTTACCGCTGTACAACTGCGCATACAGGGCCTCGTTGATGGTTTGTATGTTATTTACATACGGACACAATTTTACACAGGCCAGTGAGGCTATAACGGTAATGGAGTATACCGATAACAGTTCTTTAAAATTTCTTCTGATGCTCACCACAAACGTTAGTACGACGAAGTAAGGAAAATACAGCAGGTACTCCCCTGCCCGCAGCCCCTCCAGGTAACATATTACAATGAGATAAAGGTTTATATTTACGACCGCAATAATGCGGCCCGTTTCCAGCTTTCGTTTAGAGCCAAAATAAAACGCCAGCAGGAAAAAATAAGCGGAGGTAATATTTACTAACGCGCTTATATATAGTTTGTGGTAGAAGTAAGAGAAAACAGAAATGAAGTTCAACAACAGGGCCAGCAAAATGAACTGATTGAAGCGGATGATCCTTTTGCGCATATCCTTGGTAACCCCCTCATGCAGGCCGGTATGCACTATATCGCTGTAAATAGAGTAGACCAGATATAATATTTTCTCCTTCATAGAGTTATTGGATTAGACAAAAAGGATTTCAGCCCGGATAGGTAATTTAACGAAAAAATGGATAAACTATTTTCCAATGAACGGAGCAAATTTCTCTAAAAAATTCATTTTCAACGAAAATATTGATTCCGACTATCTCTATAGTCTGTATGAAGATGATTACCAGTATATAGAAGAGATCTTTCAAACAACACTGGCACATTTTAATGAAGATTTAAATTCCATTAAAGTTGCTTATCAAACAAATAATATATCTGAATTAAAAAAGGCAATACATAAAATAAAACCAACGTTTGGATTTGTAGGTTTGCCGTTAGTTCAAAATATTTGTAAGGAATTTGAAGATATTTGTCAAAAAGCAACTTCTTCAAATGATTTATCGTCAGAATATCAGCAAATTGTGGTTACATTAGCAGAGAGTAAGGAGCTGATCGCATCAGAGTACAATAAGTTGAAAGAATTCAATTCCAATTTTTTATGAAATGGACCTGTGTCATAGTAGAGGATTTGCAGGTAGCTGCCGATTATTTGGTCAAATGCTGCGAAAAAAGTGCGGTGTTACAGGTGAAAGGACATTTCATCAATGTGGAAGAGGCCCTGGACTACCTGAATAAAAATTCTGTTGACATATTGTTCCTGGATGTTGAAATGCCCGGTGCTACGGGTTTCGACTTACTTGATCAGCTGGCATATTATCCCAAGGTTATACTTACCACTTCCAAATCAGAATACGCATATAACGCTTTTGAATATAATGTAACCGACTTTTTAAAAAAGCCGTTTACCTATCAACGTTTTCAGGAAGCCCTGAATAAACTCACTGCACCCGCTGGTGATAACAATATTACCAGCACCGCTACCGATCATATCTTTATTAAATGCGATGGCAAGCTGGTACGCTTAAACAACGACGACATCCTGTTTATTGAAAGTATGGGCGATTATGTGAAATTCGTGACCGCAGACAGCAGGAAGTACATAACACACAATACGATCAAGAATTTAGAAGAAAAGGTGAACCGCCAGACCTTCATCAAGGTTCACCGGTCATACATTATAAATATCAATAAGATAGACGACATTCGGGAGAATGACCTGTTTATCAAGGGGAACGAGATCCCCGTGAGCAAGGCCCACAAACCTGACGTATTAAAGCGTTTAAACATCATATAAACTTCATCGAAAATTTCTTCCTGTTTACCGGCATAATGCCCCCAAATGGCTAATAATTTTCTCTTTGCCAGTCTTCCTGACCATCTTTGTTCTAACACAGACCCGAAACACAGAACCCTAAATATATCTGTAGAAAGCATTTATTGTGACGGTTATCAATAATAAACCCTATCCTTAAAACGGAAGAAAAGTGGAATCCTTACACTCTTGAAAACTAGTGTGATTTTAATCTCCAGCCTGCTCATGATACGGATTTCATTAAAAAAGTTGCCGGGCCCCTAAAAAGGCCCGGTTTCTTTTTTATATACACCCACCTGATGTTTCCTATTTTGATCTTAATATTAAGGTAACATTAATAACCAGCTCAATAATATAAGATTAGCAATTAAGAGTACAACGTACACATATTATAGATTTGCCACATTTACCCAAAGTTTTCCACTAAAAATCGAAGCTTTCAATTTATTAGTCGAATAAAGTTGACCCACGGGTTAAGAATAGCCATCTTTGTTACAAGATCGTAATTCCTATAAAAAACCGAAAGAACCCGAAAGGGTGAATCCAGTCACAGGCGTCACGGAGCCTGAATATCCAGAAAAACCAAGTACCCGTTTTGTCCAACAATCCATGAAAACCAACAACAACAAATCTCCTCGAGAAAAAACCCTAAACGTCCAGTTTCGATGAAAAAACCAGGTATTTAAGATCCATTATCTGTAAGGAGAACCCTAGAAAATCTGAGCCTATAGATGAATTAAATTTTACTTAGAGACTACCCAAAGATTATTGAATTGAAAAAACCGCCCCGTGAGGCGGTTTTTAGTTTTTGCTCTATGTTCTGAGTTCTATGTTTTGAGTTGCCGCGTCGCAGTTCTCTGCCCTCTGCCTTTTCATCTTCTAAGTAAGTCCTATCTCATAATGCTGCTCCGGTATCTCCACATCTGCAAACCCTTTTTTTATCAATCGCTGCCTGAACTGTTGTTGTACATTATACTCGCCATGTACCAGGAACAGCCGCTTTACCAGCTTGGGGTCCTGATTGGCCAGGAACTGGCTCAGGTCTTCATAATCGCCATGGGCACTCATACTGTGTATAGCCCCTATTTCAGCGTGTACCTCATGCAAAACGCCATAAATGTGCACTTCCTTTCGGCCCGACAATAACCGCCCACCCAATGACTCTGGTTCGCAATAACCAGTCATCAGGATGGTGTTGCGGCTATTTTCAATATTGTTACTGATGTGGTGTTTTACCCGGCCGGCTTCCGCCATACCACTGGCAGAAATAATGACGCAGGGTTCATTACGGAAGTTCAACATTTTTGACTCCTGCACTGTTTTTACAAACTTCAATCCTTTAAAACCAAAGGGGTCCGAGTCTGTTTCCAGCACATGCTGAATGGTTTTATTAAAATAACGGGGGTAACGTTTAACCAGTTCCGTTGTTTTTATGCTTAACGGGCTATCTACAAAATAATCCAGCTCGGGCAGGCGCCGTTCCAATTCCAGCTGGTTTAAATGATACAACAGCTCCTGTGTACGGCCCACACTGAACGCAGGAATGATCAGCTTACCCTTCTTTTGCAAACAGGTCTTTTCTATCCATTGTAACAGCTGATCGGGTGTGGTAACATTCAGTTCGTGCAGGCTGTTGCCGTATGTAGATTCCAGGATGATGTAATCGGCCTGGGGAAACTCGGCGGGTGAACGCAGGATCACATCGCGGTACCGGCCCACATCGCCACTGAAGGTTAAATGGGTAATCTTGCCATTCTCATGTATTTTCAGGTTTACGGCTGCACTGCCAATAATATGACCGGCATCGGTATACATCAACTCAACATTTTCATCGATCTTATGCCAGGTGCCGTACTCCACTGCCTGCAGGTGTTTGAACGAGTTTTCCGCATCCTGCGTGGTATAAAGCGGTTGTAAATAAGGTTGTTTTTCAGCCGCTCTTTTCTTGTTCAGGTATTTTACATCGTCTTCCTGTATTTCGGCAGAGTCGAGCAGCAATATTTCGGTAAGCTCCTTGGTGGCTGGCGTACAAAATATTTTACCGGTAAAACCATCGCGGGTAAGCTTGGGAATAAGGCCACTGTGATCGATATGGGCATGCGATAAAATAAGAACATCGACATCAGCGGGTTCAAAACCCCAATTGCGGTTCAATGCATTGGTAGCCTGTCCCAACCCCTGGAACATTCCACAATCGAGCAAATACTTCCGGCCATTGCTTAACGTGAGCAAGTGCTTTGACCCTGTTACGGTACGGGCAGCACCATGAAAAGCGATCTTCATTTAAATAGTTTTAAGTTCTGAGTTTTAAGTTCAAAGTTCCAGGTTCAGCGTTCTGGGTTGCCGCGACGGCGTGTGGCGCGCAGCGGTGTATTGCTTACAGCTTAAGGCTTACAGCTATTTCCTCACTTTGAAGGACCATGTTATTAAACATTCTGCCACTTTTTCCCCCTGCTCGTTAACCCCTGTTGAGGTGGTTACACAGGTTTGCGATTCCCCGGTGGCAATGGCCTTTTCAATAACCCCCAACAACATAGCCCCATCATTACATACAAAGCGGGTTCGCCCCGTTGCCTTCTTGAAATAACTGGCTTCAAACTTTACCACCAGCATACTCACAGGCGGCTTTCGTTTATAAACATGCGCCATAGCCAGTGATCCCGAACTCATTTCAGCCGCCATGGCCAAACAGGCAAAGTACGTAGACCGAAATGGATTTTGCGAGAACCATTTATACGGAACCGTAACTACGCAGTGCTGCTCATCTATTTCTTTTACCCGCACTCCCGAAAAGAATGCTGCCGGCAGTTTGGAAAAGAGATACAGCCTGAATAATACCGGGTTCTTTAATGATTGTATGAATTTATTTGGCATGGAGGAAAGGTTATCAGAGAATGAATGTAAAAAAAATCCCGACGGTAACCGTCGGGAAATCCTTATAAAACTTCAATTTGATTTTTTAACAGGTCTTCAAACTCATCGCGTCTGCGAATAAGGTGCGCCTTGCCATCTTTCACCATTACTTCGGCAGGTTTCAGGCGGGAGTTAAAATTGCTCGACATTTCAAACCCGTACGCACCGGCATTGTAGAACACCAGGTAATCGCCTTCCCGTACTTCATGCAGCTTGCGGTCCCAGGCAAACGTATCGGTTTCACAAATATTCCCTACTACGGTGTATATTCTTTCAGGCCCGTTGGGGTTGCTGATATTCTCAATATGATGATAGGCCTCATAGAACATAGGGCGAATGAGGTGGTTGAACCCGCTGTTCACCCCGGCAAATACGGTGGCAGGCGTTTGTTTTACCACATTCGTTTTAACTACAAAGTAACCGCACTGGCTTACCAGGTATTTACCGGGTTCAAACCATACCTGGAGTTTTTTACCGGTTTCTTTTTCAAAGTTCTTGAAAGCCACAGCCATTTTCTGCCCCAGGGTATTTACATCCGTTTCCGGATCATCGGGCTGGTAAGGCACTTTAAACCCGCTACCAAGGTCAATAAACTCCAGGTCGGGGAAGTGTGAAGTGATCTCGAACATAACATCCAGACCTTCCATGAAAACGCCAATGTCTTTGATCTCACTACCGGTATGCATATGTACGCCGGTCACTTTCATTTTGGCGGTTTTTACAATGCGCTCGATGTGCCTGATCTGGTGTATAGAGATCCCAAATTTGCTGTCTACGTGCCCGGTAGAGATCTTGAAATTACCACCGGCCATAATATGGGGGTTGAGCCGGATGCAAACAGGATAGCTGCCGCCAAACTTGTTGCCAAACTGCTCTAAAATGGAGATGTTATCGATATTGAGATTTACGCCCAGTTCCTTGGCTGCAACAATTTCCTGAAAGTCTACACAATTGGGCGTATACAGGATATTCTTAGGATCAAAGCCTGCCTTCAGGGCCAGCTTTACCTCATGAATGCTCACACAATCAACCCCGGCGCCGAGGCTGTTCACATATTTTAAAACATTAATATTGGTAAGTGCCTTACAGGCGTAGTAGAAACGGGCGTTGATCTTTTGAAAAGCGGTTTGCAGCTTTTCATATTGCTCTTTAATTTTTTCGGCATGATACACATACAGGGGTGTACCGTATTCATTCGCCAACTGGATTAATAACTCTCGGGATAATTGCTGTGACATAGTATGCGAATATATGAATAAGTTGACAAGTTAATAAGTTGACAGGGGTGACAGCGTTAAAACAAAAAGGCGCATCCATTTTTTAATGAATGCGCCCCGTTTATATAGTTCTTTTGCTGTTATTTCTTTTCTTCGTCGTCCCCGTCTTTTTCCTCGTCATTGTCTTCGCCGTCCTCTTCTTCGGTTTCTTCCTCTTCATCGGCCAGTTCTTCGTCGCCTTCTTCATTCTCCTCGTCTTCTTCAGCTTCTTCTTCAATTTCATCCTCTTCTTCATCGGCCAGTTCTTCGTCGCCTTCATCCTCTTCTTCACCATCCTCTATCTCATCCTCCCCAGCATCCCCGCCATCCCAGTCCTGACTGTCCTGGTTTTCTTCAATCAGTTCGCCGTTGTCGTCAACCGCAAAAGAGACGGAGTCATCTGCCCCTTCTTCTTCTTCCTCGGGGGTAATATAGGGTTCTTCGGCACCTTCTTCATCGAATCCTTTTTCTGCAATTTCATCCAGCACTTCGCCGGCTTCTTCATCCAAAGCTTCTGCTTCTTCAGCTATTGCATCTTCGTCGGTATCCGGTTCGTATGCATCATCGCCGGCTTCTACATTTTCATCCGCCGATTGCATTTCTTCTTCTGCACCTTCGACTCCTTCTTCGTCGAATGTTATTTCGGTTCCATTTAAATGAACGCCATTTTCTGAAGGAAGAATGCCCTCTTCGGTAGCATTGCCTTCGGTGGGTGCGGCACTGATTTCGCCACCTACAATAGTAGGCGCTACAATACCGTCATCGGCGAGTACCTCTTTCAGTTTTGGCAGATCATCTGTTGTGTTCAGGCCGAAATAGTCCATAAAGTTTTTGGACGTACCATACACCAGCGGGTGACCGGGTTGGTTTTCGTTACGGCCTGTTATTACGATGAGGTCTTTTTCGAGTAATTTCTGAATGGCGTAATCGCTGCTCACCCCACGGATAGCCTCAATTTCAGACTTGGTTACCGGTTGTTTGTAAGCAACGATACTCAGGGTTTCCAACGCTGCTGTAGACAGGCGTTTCAGGAATTTATCACCGTTTAACTGGGCAACGGTTTTATGAAAATCCTTTTTAGTGAGGAACTGCCAACCACCGCCGCTTTCGCGCACCTCAAACGGATAGAACTCGGCCTTGTATTTTTCGAGAATACCTTCAATGGCCGCTTCAATCTGATCGAGCACGATCTTATCTTCCATAAAGCCAAAGGCCTGGTTGATGAGATCAGTGATCTCCAATGTAGTTAAAGGCTTTTCACTGGCAAAGATCAACGCCTCTATATGGGGTATCAGGTTGGAAATTTCCATTATTAAATTTTAGCCTTGTAATGCAGCAGCTCCGCTCACGATCTCTGTAAGCTCGGTAGTGATGGCTGCCTGGCGTGCCCGGTTGTAAGATATTTTATAGTTCTTCAATAACTCGTTGGCGTTTTCGCTGGCTTTATCCATGGCAGTCATACGGGCACCGTGCTCAGAAGCATTGGCATCGAGCACTGCTTTGTACAATTGTGTGTTCAGGATCTTTGGCATCAGCTCGGCGATCAACTCGTCTTTAGCAGGTTCAAAGATGAAGTCGCTTTTCTTGGCACCTTCTTTATTTTCCACTTTCGGGATAGGCAGGAAGCGTTCCAATGCAAAACGTTGCATGGCTGCATTGCGGAATTCGCTGTACACCAGTTCAATTACATCAAACTCTTTTGCTTCAAACGCTTTTACAGCGGCCTGGGCGGCAGCCTGTACGTTTTCGAAATTCAACTTCAGGAACAGGTCTCTGAAAGTATCGTTTACCTTGTATTTATTTTTCTGGAAGAATTCAGTTCCTTTTTTACCAATGCCCCAAATGGTCAGATTGCCTTTGGCATTCTGAGCGGCATATTTTTCCTGGATGGTATTGCGGGCCAGTTTAATTACGTTGGTATTGTAAGCGCCGCACAAACCACGGTCGCTGGTAATAACGATCAACAGCACTTTCTCTACAGGACGCTCAACCGCCAGGCTTGTACCTGTATCGCCTTCTGCGCTGCTTACAATGTTACTCAGCACTTCCTGCAGTTTGCGTGCATAAGGACGCATCTGAACGATAGCATCCTGCGCTTTTCTCAATTTGGCAGCACTTACCATTTTCATTGCCTTGGTAATCTGCTGCATATTCTGGGTTGCCTTGATCTTATTACGAACTTCTTTTAACTGACCTGCCATGTTGCAAAGTTGATTAGTTGATTTCTACCCGGCTATTTACCTCTATAACAAATTAACAATCAATGAAATAGAGTCAATAAACAGACCTGTAGTTTTAATCGGCTGCAAAGGTAGCGGAAAGCAGGCAATATTCCACGTCCTGCGTAAATTTTCCCCTCAGCCTCCGAAAGTGGGAAGATAAGCCGTAATGTAATGCAGACGCTGGTTACAAGTTCAAAGTTGAATGTTTAAAGTTGAAAGTTCCGCGTACTGGGTTCCTGGTTTTAAGTTCTGAGTTTTTTGTTAGTTGGCGCTTCCGCGTCCCGGCTGTTTACCGCTTCCCATTTGCCGCGTCGTGGCTTTCTGCCCTCTGCCTTCTGCCCTCTGCCCTTTTTCTACATATATATAATCTTCCAGCTATAAAAGCGTTCTAAGTAACCGCTGCGGGATCAGGAAAAGCAGTGACTGGCGGTACTTACTGTCAGGTACTTATTTCGTGTATTTAACGGATTTGATAGAAATTTTCAGCATTTTTGTTATAAGATATGGCAAAAAAGAAGAACGCAGCTAAGACCAAACCGGTTATTCTGATAACGAATGACGATGGTATAACAGCGCCGGGTATACATAACCTGGTTGAAGCAGTAAAGGATCTCGGTAAAATAGTAGTAGTAGCCCCTGATAAACCACAATCAGGCATGGGTCATGCCATTACTATCGGACAGCCCCTGCGCCTGAGTGCCGTATCTACATTTTTTGACGGAGTGGAAGCCTATCAGTGTTCGGGCACCCCGGTCGATTGCGTAAAACTGGCGGTTGACAAGATCCTGCACCGCAAACCCGATCTGTGTTTAAGCGGTATCAACCACGGCGCCAATCACTCCATCAATGTTATTTATTCAGGAACCATGTCGGCCGCGGTAGAGGCAGCTATTGAAAGCATTCCCTCCATTGGTTTTTCGCTGCTCGATTACAGCATCGACGCCGATTTCACGGCCGCCCGCCAATATGCCCGGCTCATTGTAGAGCAGATGTTGAAGAAAACACCGGAAAAACATACGGTACTGAACGTGAATTTCCCCCCGGTAGCACCTGAGCTTATAAAAGGCGTTCGCATTTGCCGACAGGCCTATGCGAAATATGAAGAGGATTTTGTTGAGCGTAATGACCCCAATGGCCGTAAGTATTACTGGCTAACCGGTGAATTTGTGAACTTCGATAAAGGGAAAGACACCGATGTGTGGGCCCTTAAAAATAACTATGTGAGCGTTGTACCAGTGCAGTTTGACCTTACCAATTATCAACTCAAAGATAAGCTCGAAAAAACCTGGAAACTGTAATGTTCAAGAAAGACAACCTCCGTTTTGGCATGTTACTGGGCTTTATTGCCCCTTTATTAAGCCTTATAGCCTATTACTTTTGGAAATTCTATCCCTATAGTATTAGCGATTGTTTAGGATTTATAGCATCCAACAAAAGCCAGATCACCGCTATTTCGGTGCCCTGCCTGGTGCTTAATATTGCCCTGTTCACCCTTTACATAAATACCCACCGCGATAAAACAGCAAAAGGTGTTTTTGTTATCACTCTTATATATGCGATTGGGGCTATACTGATAAAATTTATTTTGTAGTAACGTGTATTATTACGAACAATATTGCAGTTACAAGTTTCAGGTTACAGGTTGCAAAACAGCTGACAGCAGTTGTATTTTCCCTGTAACCTGCAACATGTAACCTGTAACCGGCATATCGTAACAGGTAAAGACTTGTTAACACGTCAACCCTGTCAACTTTTCAACTCCTTCCCTTACCTTTACCCCATGCGTTATTACATTATAGCTGGTGAGGCTTCAGGAGATCTGCATGGAAGTAATCTGATAAAAGAACTTAAAAAAGCCGATACAACAGCCGAGATCCGCTGCTGGGGTGGCGACAGAATGCAACAAGCCGGTGGACAACTGGTGAAGCATTATCGTAACCTGGCATTTATGGGCTTTTATGAAGTTGTTAAAAACCTGGGCACCATTCTGCGCAACCTGCAATTCTGCAAGGATGATATAGCCAAATACAAACCCGATGCCCTTATCCTTATCGACTACCCCGGTTTTAACTTACGCATAGCCGAATGGGCCAAACAACAAGGATATAAGATCATTTACTATATCTCACCGCAGGTATGGGCCTGGAAGGAGAACCGCGTTCATAAAATGAAACAATGCATTGATAAAATGCTGGTGATCCTGCCTTTTGAAAAAGACTATTACAAAAACAAATGGAACTGGGAAGTTGAATATGTGGGCCACCCGTTGATCGAGGTGGTGGAAGAAGCACAATTACAACCAGGTAGTACACCATTAGCCGATAAACCCATCATTGCCCTGTTGCCCGGCAGCCGTAAACAGGAGATCCTGAAAAAGCTGCCTATTATGCTGGAAGTAAGCCGCATGTTCCCCGCATACCAGTTCATAGTAGCCAAGGCACCGGGCCAGGAAGATAGTTTTTATGAATCCGTGCTGGCCACTTACCCCAATGTATCCTCGGTACGTGACGCCACCTATAATCTGTTGTTGCAATCCCGTGCCGCACTGGTTACCTCAGGCACGGCCACCCTGGAAACAGCCTTGTTCGGCGTTCCCGAAGTGGTTTGTTATAAAGGCAGTAATATCTCTTACCAGATCGCCAAACGGCTTATTAAGGTAAAATACATCTCACTGGTAAATCTTATAATGGATAAGCTGGTGGTAAAGGAATTAATTCAAAACGACCTTACCCCGGGCAACCTGCGCAAGGAGCTGGATGACCTGCTCACCAATGAAGCCACCCAGCAACAATTACGGGCAGACTATGCCGCATTGCAACACCTGCTTGGCCAGGGTGGACATGCGTCGGCAAGAGCAGCTTCTATTATTGTGGAGTACTTAACCCCCTAAACCAACTACTTTTTCATCATCACCAGCTTTACAATAATGACGATGATCGCAATAAGGAACATAAACAGGGAGATCCTGTTTATGCCGTGCATATAGCGCATCCAATTGGAATTGGGTGCGTTCGGGTCGCGTTTCTTCAAATAGAAATATTCCTGTAATTGTCTCCAGACTCCCATAATTAATTCACTGGTTTTTAGCGGTATTGTAAAGGTACGGAAAACAGCTGTAAGCAGTAAGCCGTAAGCAGTAAGCGAATACAGGCTTAAACCCAAAGGTTAAAGGCGGAACACACCTGCAAGCCAGTACACTCCAGCGCGGCCCTGGCTAAGCTGAGACCGATTGCCGCGCAGCGGTGTATTGCTTAAAGCTTGCGGCTTGAGGCTGTCTTCACCTTACCATAGCCGTCAGACAGCCCAGCTGTAATTCCATCCCTAAATTCCCGCTTCCATCCTAAAAGCGTCGGGCTTACCTAAAAGCATCAGTAAATTGATAGACCTAAAAAAACTAGTATGAAAAAAGTACTGATGGTCCTTATCATCTCCCCGGGTTTGTTGCTAACTGCTGCCCGGGCGCAGGATAAAAAAGGGGCCGCTGTGGCGCCAACCCCCACCACCGATACCGCCAAAAAGAAACCTGCCGGTATCACCGATAAAATAAAAAGCAGCCGTAAATACGATGGCCTGTTCACCCTGTACCAGGACACGGTTACCGGTACGGTTCAATTATATGTAAAGAAAAACCAACTGGGTAAGGAATATATTTACCAGAGCTTTTCCATCAATGGCCCTAATCAGTTATTCCTGAACCAGAGCATGCACCGGCAAACCCTGGTTTTTAAAATAGAAAAAGCATTTGACAAGCTGGAGTTCTCCCGGGTCAATACCCGGTTCTGGTACGACCCCAACAACCCGGTAAGTAAAACGGCTACGGTCGATAAACCCGAAGCAGTCTTCCTGGTTGAGAAAACCGTATCGGAAGATGCAGATGGGTACCTGATCAGCGCCGATGGATTGTTCATCAGCGAAAAGCTCGATCCCGTAAAACCCCTGTTCCCTCCCGGCATTCCGCCAACCGCCATTTTTAACCTGGGTAACCTGAACCCCGCCAAATCGCGTTATACCGCCCTTCGTTCTTTTCCCAGCAACAGCGATATCGTAGTAGACCTGGCTTATGACAACCCGGCTCCTTATAACAACGGCACCACAGACATTACAGATGCCCGTTATGTACGCGTTCGCATGCAGCACAGCCTGATAGAAATGCCGAAAAACGATTTCCAGCCCCGGCGCGATGACCCACGGGTTGGTTACTTCTCTCAAATGGTAACCGACCAAACCAGCATCAGCCCGGTTCCTTATAAAGACATTATCCATCGCTGGTACCTGAAGAAGAAAGACCCCAATGCAGCCCTGAGCGAACCTGTTGAACCTATCATTTACTGGATAGAAAATACCACCCCCGTCGAATATCGCCAGGCAATCGTTGACGCCGGTTTAAAATGGAATGAAGCATTTGAAAAGGCCGGCTTCAAAAATGCCGTTCAAATGAAAATAATGCCCGATGATGCCGACTGGGACCCTGCCGATATCCGTTACAATGTGATCCGCTGGGTTTCTTCTGCCCAACCTACCTATGGCGCTATTGGCCCCAGCTTTGTAAATCCCAAGACCGGACAGATCATTGGTGCCGACATTACCATTGAATGGTTTTCGGGCAGCGCCACACCCATTCTGGACGAATTATTCAAATCAGCTGCCACAACAGGCACCCTGCAGTTTGCCGGCATGGAGCCACAACACGAAGCTTTTTGCTCCCTGGCCAATGAACTGAAAAGCCAGCTGCTAACCGGTATGACTGTACTCGATGCCACGAATGCCAGCCCCGCGGAACTGGGTGAAATGCACAAACAGTTCCTCACCTACCTGGTTATGCACGAAATGGGTCATACCCTGGGGTTGAACCATAATATGAAAGCCAGTCAGATGTTATCACCTGCTGAAATAAACAATACCGAGCTTACCCATCAAATTGGTTTAATTGGTTCTGTAATGGATTACCCTGCCATCAACATCGCTGCAGACAGAAGCAAACAGGGTGATTACTATACCACCAAAGCTGGTCCCTACGACCTCTGGGCCATTGAATATGGCTACACCCCATTTAACGAAGGGGAAGAAGCTGCTGGCCTGAAAAAGATCATTGCGCGCAGTACCGATCCTAAACTGGCCTTTGGAAACGACGGCGATGACATGCGCGCACCCGGTAAAGCCATGGACCCGCACGTAAACATCAACGAGCTCACCAGCGATGCCATTGGTTATGCAGAAGAACGCTTCAAGATCGTGAACCAGTTAATGGGTAAACTGGTACAGAAATATACAAAGGATGGTCAGTCGTATGCTGAATTACGTACCCGCTATGGTACCCTGCTTGGTCAACGGTTTAGCATGGCATCGGCTATCAGCCGCTATGTAGGCGGTATTTACATCGACAGGAGTTTTCCCGAGCAGAAATCAACCAACAAGCCTTATACCCCTGTGCCGCTGGCTACACAAAAACGCGCCATCGACATGATGAACAAGTATATCTTTGCACCCGATGCATTTGATGCCGATGCCCAGGTATTCCCTTACCTGCAGCCTCAGCGCCGTGGCTTTACCCAAAGTAATTCGGGCGACGATTTCAAGGCTACTGAAAATATCCTGTATTTGCAAACCAGCAGCACCCTTTCACACCTGCTGCATGGCGCCACCCTCCAACGTATTACCAACAGCCGTTTATATGGTAACCAATACAGTGTCGCCAGCATGATGGGCGATTTGCAGAAAGGTATATTTAATGCAGATATTACGACCAACGTAAATGTTTATCGCCAGGACCTGCAAACCTATTATGTACGCCAGCTAGTGTCCATCATAGATCCCAAGAACCAGCAGTTTGAAGATGTATCAAAAGCAGCTGCGTTGTACACGTTAAAAAAGATCAAAACACAACTAACCACTGCCGTTTCAACCAACGATGAAACAAAAGCGCACCGTGCCAACCTGGTGTTCCTGATCCAAAACGCAATAGAACCTAAATAATAAAAGGCCACCTACGTAAATAAAAAAAGTCCCGTAAAAAACGGGACTTTTTTATGCTAACATCAAAACAACACAATCAAACATTACTTAAAAAACCTGGCCAGGGAAACTGCTTTTTTATTTCTACTCATTACTTCTTTCAAACCTTTTTCAAGTGTACTTACCTTATTGCGGGGCTCTTCATCACTCAGGGCCATCGACAGATCGCAATACCCGCTTTGCAGATTAAATATCATGATCAATACGATCACCTTCTGCCCCCAGAAATTAAACGCATTATTATGCACCAGTTCAATTGATACTTCCTCTATATTTTCATCGAACAACTCGTATCCATAATCCTCTATGGAACGCAATTTTTCTTTGCCATGCTCTTTTTGAATAGTGACCGTGATAAATGCGCTCAGGGGCTTTTCTCTTCCCTTTTCGAGGTTTAACAATAGAATACGGGGAATATTCCGGTTGATATAATTTTCTAATCGAAGAAACAATGCTTTGTCAACGATATAAGGTCCGAGGTGTTTTTGCAGACTGTAGCGTTGCATAGCTCAATTAGTTTTGAGGTAATAAAATTTTTGCTATGCTAATAATCAGAGGTCCGTATTACATATTAAATATATGAAATATCTATGCTGTACCAAAAATTAAATACTCCTAATAAAATAGGATGGGTTATTTATCAATAGGTATTAGTCCCTAGTACCGGTTAAACAATACGGCGATTCTGTCGAAACAAGGTAGTCGAAATTTGTAAACCACCTGCATCGTATGTTACTTTTACATCAGCAGGCAAGCAATTAAAGCGTACCTCAGAAATCCCTAAACTCTATCAGAACCCTTTGAAAATAGACCGTAAAGAACCGACCCTGGAGTTCCCGATCTAAGCCCGTTTGACCTCCGACACCCTATGTGCTTACAAAACCCTTTCCGAAATCCAGTGAAAGACCAGTAAATACTTCGCCTCCTGGAAACTGCCAAAAAGAGATTGCCTCCCGACCTGTCGGGAGGTTTTTTTCTAAGGGAGCCATTACATGATAGACCTGGGATCGTTGGAAGGATGCACTTTTACCTGCATCATGGTAGCAATGGACCGGGCCCGTTGTTTTATCAACTCGGTTTTATCGCCCTCGAACAATTCATCAACGGTGGTTAACCATAGCTTTAACCAGTGTTGAAAATGATCGGCAGAAAGCGGCGATTTCTGGTGCAGCTGTACATGGGCCGCCATAGGATTCCCTTTAAATCCACCAGTTTGAAAAAGAATGTTTTCCCAAAAATCATACATGCGGGGTAAATGCACTTCCCAGTTCACCTTTGCCACATCGTTAAAAAGATAACCAATGGTATCATCGGCCCGCACTTTTGTATAAAAAGTATCTACTAACTGTTGAATGTCGGCTCTGTCTTTTATATCTGGTTTCATCTGTTATTTTTCATTGTTTTTTTTGGTAGATGGAACTTACCATTCCAAATTTTTCATTGCAATTTTATATAATATTGAAAATTTTGGAATGGACGTTTCATAAGTCCTTACGGTTAAATTTTCTTACTGACCACCAAAGCGGCGTTATTGCCCAGCCCAGCATGATGTCTATTGTTGCTACTATACCCCATTGATTACCAAAGAAATCCTGAAATATAGCACTGGTGGCACCCATTAAAGCCGAAATATCGAGTTTCAGCAGTATCAGAATGCGCGCCAGGTCAACAGGATTTAAACAACTAAATACCACCATTGGTTTTTCCATTGGGTAATCCATGAGCTGGAACAACAGGAATAATACAATGCCATCAAAAATAAGTGTAAAATAGAACCATAATAAGATCGCCACCCCAATTCCTTTTGCTTTATCGCGGGTTAATACCGATGCCAGCAAGGCAATGCCACAAACACCATGGTCAGCAGCACTCCCATGGCGGTCATCGTCAATCCGGTATCGCCGGGAGCGTAAATAAGGACCGGAATGCCACAACCAACCAGGAACGCCATGCACACCGAAGAAGCCAATCCGGTAAAGATGCTTAACCAGATATTGACGCGCCGCAAAGGCTGCGACACCAGCAGTTCAATAAATTCGGCGGCATTATAGACATAGATGGTTGAAAACACGATGCTTACCAGGGGCACAATGATCAACACCAGGTTCAACAAACTCAAAATGCCTTTGGATGGATTGTCTTCCAGGTTGAATACACTCAGCGAGATCACCGCCAGGAAAATCGTATAGGCAATGATGATGCGGTTACGCAACAGATCGAGCAATACGTATTTAATGATCTTTTTCATGGTGGTAGTTTAAATGACAGAGGTCTGCATTACACGCGCAATGGCGCGTGACAAAGTTTTTTCACCCGTATCCAGCTGCAACTGATCGAGCGATTTATGAAATTTCAGTTTACCTTCTTCCATATAGATCACTTCGGTAATGATATCATCTAAATCGCTTAGGAAATGCGAGGTGATCATTATCAGTTTGCCCTGCTGTTTTTCCTTCCTGATCTTTTCTTTCAATATTTCAGTAGATAAGGGATCGAGGCCGGCTGTAGGTTCATCAAGGATCAATACGTCCGGATTAAACAGAAAAGCCAGCGAAGCGCTTACCTTTTGCCGGGTGCCACCGGAAAGCGTACCCATTCTTTTATGCAGCATGCCATCGAGTTTAAACAAATGGATCAACTCTTCATCCAATTGCACGGCATTTTGTTTTCTAATGTCTTTCATCATATCGAGCACCTGCGCAATCGTCATATTCTCGGGATAACGGCCTATCTGGGGCATATAACCTATAGCAGAGCGGTACTGCCAGTTATGGGCAATGTTCCTTTTATTGAACGTGATGAACCCGCTATCGGGTACTACCATTCCCAATAAACACTACGCCATCGCTTTTGATGGTCATGATCTCGTATTTCTTTTGTCCATCCAGCACCGGATAGTCAATGCCTTTTATGTACAGTGATTTATTTACTATAATGGTTGGTTGCCGGTAGATGCCTCTTTCAACCATGATCGTATCGCCGGGCCCTGCATTGTTCATGGCCTCCTGAAGCCATTTCAATGGTCCGGCCGGGCGAACGACCCAGGTTTTGGCAGTAGCTATGATAGTAATTAGTACCAGGCTTACAACCAGACAGCCGTTTTTCATATAGTTATTGAATCTCATTCCATTGAGCATTTGTTCCGTTTACCTGTTGTTTGGCTTGTTGTCTGTTTGCTTCATTTACAAACGCAGCGGTATTACCGCCCATTGGGCTATGTAGCTCGTTGCCTTGCAGCAGGAAACTTTCGTTAGCCGGAACAAACTTCTTTTGAGCGGTATAATCAAGCAGGAAAATGCCTGCTACATTGGTTTTTTCTGTAGATCCGGATTTCAAAAACGAGGTGATGCAGTGTATGTCATCAAACTTAAACACCTTCCCTTTTTTTGTGATGACCTCACCGCCAAACCGCTGATCGAGGATGGTCATTTTACAAAAGTCGCAGGCAAATCGAATTTTCTGCACCTGCTAAAAGATAACCAGGAATTGCATTTCGCATTCACTAAGTTATTGTCTGAACGCATGCGGTTCAAATTAATGACCATTCGCGAGCTGGCCTATTATAATCCCGAACACCGCATCAGCACCCTGCTTTCTCAAAGAACAACAAACATACCTGTCCGAAATGCAAACAAATAAGACTAACCAGGCAGCAGATAGCCGATATGACGGGACTTCGGGTAGAGACTGTTATCAGGGTCATGCGTCATTTGCATAACAAAGGTGAACTGCTTATAGAGAAAGGGAAAGTATACACTCCTTAACAGCCTGAAGGGGAATTGGTAACACAACACTGATCCACAATTTGACGGGAATAATAATTGCAGCCATACAACAAGCAAACACTGTTAAAAGAAAAATCAACCCGACCCTTTCCATTAATTAAATACCTAAAATACTTTTTCTATGGCAATGCAAACGAACACAGGAACCCAGCGCACTATGGCTATGTCTGACTCTAAACTGCATCAGTTCTTTTTACAACAATTACAGGATGTATACTGGGCAGAAAAGAAGCTGGTGAAAACCTTACCCAAGCTATCTGATGCCGCTACTTCCCAGCGGTTGAAACAGGCTTTTAATGATCACCTGGAACAAACCATTAACCATGTAACCCGCCTTGAAAATGTTTTTCGCCTGCTGGGCGAAGAACCCAAAGCATTGAAGTGCCCTGCCATGGCAGGTATTGTTGATGAGGGTTCCGACATCATCGATGAAACTGATGATGGAAGTGCCCAACGCGATGTAGGTTTGATTTTTGCAACACAAAAAGCTGAACACTATGAAATAGCTACTTACGGTGGTTTGGTACAGTTAGCCCGTACCATGGGCCATGATGACTGTGCCGAATTACTTGATCAAACACTGGCAGAAGAAAAAGTATGTGATAACTTACTTACAAAGATCGCAGAGGAAGATGCCAATGTGAAAGCAAGCACCGAAAAGTTTGACAGTTAAATAGTAACAATCAATCGTCGGCAATTATATAAAGGGTGTCCGCCAAATGGTGGATGCCCTTTTATTATTCCCCACATTCTTAAAGAAATTATAAATAATAGTTTTACCTCATACTAAGTATCTACCCGTAATAATATCCACAGATATAATGCGTTTCTTTGTAGTGCGTTATTATTGCAATTAATTGCATCCAATAAGAGGCGTGTGATGAAACTTTTACCATCTGATCAATTAACCAACAACCAGGTAAAGTCCGGGTTGCATTTGATATTAAAGGATGGTCTTGCTACAGAGACCATGAATACGTTAACAGCAGGTACGTTCCTGGTTGCCATAGCCTTATACATGGGCGCCTCCAACGTGCAGATCGGGGTACTGGCGGCTTTACCTACTTTCACCAATATATTTCAACTGGTTTCTGTTTGGTTGGTCCAGCGTTTCAACAACCGCCGCGCTATTACTGTTACCGCCGCCATTTGCGCACGCATTCCCCTGCTCGTCATTGGCATTATTCCTTTACTATTTTCCGACATTGCCAGCGTTTCGGCACTTATCTTTTTATTGTCGTTCCAATGCCTGTTTGCTTCAATTGCCGGTGGCAGCTGGAATTCCTGGATGCGCGATCTTATTCCACAACAAATACTGGGCAGCTATTTTTCACACCGCAGCCGCCTGATGCAGATCCTGAATGTTACACTCAGCCTGTTTATTGCCATGGGCGTTGATTATATCAAGGCACACTACCCCGCGCATGAGATCACGGCTTATGCGGGTATGTTTATATTCAGTGGCATTGCCGGGATGTGGGGTGTATATGCCCTGGCGCGTACACCTGAGCCCAAATCAAAACCTATTCAGGATAACATTGTAAAACTGTTCAGCAAACCGCTTACTGTTCATAATTTCAGAAAGCTGTTGGTCTTCAACTCCTGCTGGATCTTTGCTTTTAACCTGGTAACGCCCTTCTTCTCTGTATACATGATGAAAACCCTGGGGCTGCCGCTGTTTTATGTTATTACTTTAAATATCGTTAGCCAGGTAAGCAGTATTACTTCTATAAAATTGTGGGGAAGGTGTTCAGACCGATTTAGCAACAAAACCATCATTCGCATTTGTGCACCGGTTTATATTGGTTGCGTTATGCTTTGGTCGGTGGTGGGTGCTATGAGCCCGATAGTACTGTTGCCTTTGCTGGTGATCATGCATGTGCTGATGGGCGCTTCCAACGCCGGGATTACCCTGGCGCTTCAAAATATTGGTTTAAAGCTGGCTCCTGCCGATGAAGGCATCGTATACCTGGTTACCAAAAATATTGTTACCGCCGTATTTTCTGCTACCGCTCCGCTGGCGGGTGGTTTACTGGCCGACTTCTTTACCAGTCATTTTGTGATCCATTTATTTGGCCGGGGACAATGGAACCTGTTGTTTATGTCCGGAGCCGCCGTTGGTCTTCTGTCTATGAAGCTGTTAAAGACCGTTCAGGAAAATGGTGAACTGGATAAGAGGTTACTGGTAACGGAGCTGCAGCATAATTTCAAAAAACAACTCCGCAACTGGCACCACATGCCGCTCTTACGCCGCTGGTTCTACCTGCGTACTGCCATTGTGTTGAAAAAAGGATTATCACTTGAATTTGATGATCTTATTCAATTCAAAGGCTATAAAGAAAGACAACAAAACATAGAGCCAATCAGACAACAAAACAGTTGATCGTCGTTCTATTCCCCTCAAATAAAAAACTCCCGGCATAAAGCCAGGAGCATAAAGCAACAAGTTAACAAACAAACTAAACTTTACAGATCGATTCCCAGACCTGCCTGTGCATTTACCGTACTCATATTACTATTTCCAATTACGGGTACAGCGTTAGAGTAACTGGGCATACGAGCGGGCATTTTGGCTGTTGCATTGAAAGAGTTAACTTCTAACTGCACATGCAGGAACCTGGTCAATTTATATTGCAGTCCTACCCCGGCCTGATAACAAAATGCCCACTTGAGATCAACTTCACTGTACTTCGACTCACTTAAAAAGACCCCGCCTACATCATAACTTTTACCGGTAAATGCCGGAATCGCTGATTTGCAGCCACCTGCCAATAATTTAGCTGTTACATTTAATTTATGGGCCGGAGTTAATGGTATAACAAAAAAACCGCCGCCCATTATATTTATCGCTTTCCAGGTTTCTGCGGTTATTTGGAAGTCGGCAGGCCCGTCGCCATTGGGCAGTGATCTGATATATTTACCGTAGCCATCCCAATCCTGTTTATGTTCACTATAGCCTGCTGATACCAACACTGCTATTGACCGGTTTAAATAATAACCTAGCGACAGGCTGGCGCTTACGCCGGTTTTTGCAAGACCGGGTGGGTTCTTTAAATTGAAGATATCAAAGTTCTTATCGCCGAATTTACCTACCGGAAAAGAAGGACCAACTGAGATTTCAGTGAGGAAGTGCGGATGATTTAACTGGGCATGTAGCAAGAGGGTGGCCAGCAGGAAACCTGCCAGCAGTACTGTTTGTTTCATGGTATTTTTTAATAAGATTTATACAGGACTGATCCTGCAACCTTTTCCCTGCCCATGTGGTTTTATTGCCTTATTGACACACACTAGCTGTATCCCGTTGCAGCACCTGCATAAAAATCCCAATCCCCTGGGTGCAATGGCCATAACCATAGAACCGCGGGCGTAACTGTTCAACAGCTCTGCTACCAGAAACTGCACAACTAAATCCATTGCCATTCACGCAGGAACAGCACACGATAATTTAATGGGGTAAAAAATTGCTAAGCAAGATGGTCATGTAAACGCCTTTGCCATTATTCAACAGCCAGGGGATGCGATTTCCAGCGCTCCAGTTTGTGGATGTTACGGGTATAAAATCCGGTCAGGAAACCGGGATAGCCGACTTCTTTTAATTTCCCCTTTACCCGTTCCTTCATATCATCAACTGTAATGTTGCTCGCTGTGAATTTCCCATCCAGAAGACAGTGACTGCAATACATCGTGCTTCTGGTTCCGTCTGCATGAGTGCCACCAGCATCCCGTTTCATAGGCGTACCGCAGGATTGACAGCATTTGTAGGCTCTTTCCATAACAGTCGATTTATTGAATGAATGATTATTTCTAATTTACAAAATATTGGCGAAGGATGAACAGTAAAATGCAATTGTTTCCATTTTTTTTGAATATTATCAGTGCGTGTGTCAAAATTTGCCCCTATTGCGGCGTTTTTACGCATTTTTTTACGACTTGCTCAAAATTCAATGTTAATACGTTTAATACGTTATAGCAATAAAAAGCCCCCAAAAAAACAAAGCGTGCCACGGTTTGGGACCGTGGCACGCCTGTTAAACAATTATAAAGTTATTTTTACAGTTCTACTCGTTTCATCTTTGGCACCAGGAAGTGCATAATCAGCCAGGCCAGCAGGTAAGCGCCACCGCATACCGCAAACATGATGTAATAAGCTACTTCAATTTTTCCCAGGTTGCGATAGTAAACAAACATGTTCTTTTGTACCGCTGCTGATAACAGGATACCGCCCACGGCACCAAACATACCGCCAATACCAGTTACAGAACCGGTTGTATGCTTGGGGAACATATCGCTCACAGTGGTGAAGATGTTGGCGCTCCATGCCTGGTGAGCTGATGCCGCGATACCGATCACGATAACGGCCAGCCACATATCTATGCCACCCAGTAATTGTGCAAATATGATGGGGATAACAAAGAATGCATAAATAAGCATGGATGTTTTACGGGCCTTGAACGGCGCCCAGCCCTTGTCAATGAGTCTCATTGGTAACCAGCCACCGAACACACTACCTATCGTTGACATAGAATATACGATCGCAACCGGTAATGATACAGCTGTTCCCTTTAAACCATACTGGCTGTTCAGGAAATCGGGCAACCAGAAGAGATAGAACCACCAGATGGGGTCGGTCAATAATTTACCGATGGCGAATGCCCAGGTTTGGGGGAAGCTCAATAATTTGATCCAGGATACGCTTGGTTTTACCTGCTCCAGGGCAGGTGTTTCGTCTTTATCGCTATGGATATAATCGTATTCTGCCTGAGAACATTTCTTTTGTTTCTTGGGTACTTCATAATAAATGAACCACAGGATCAGCCACAGAAAACCCAATGCACCGGTGAGGATGAACGCCCATTGCCAGCCTAAGGTAACTACGATGTATGGAACGGCTATCGGTGCAACAATGGCTCCTACATTGGCCCCGGAGTTGAAGATACCTGTTGCCAGTGCTCTTTCTTTTTTAGGGAACCATTCGGCCACAGTTTTAATGGCAGCAGGGAAGTTACCGGCTTCAAACACCCCTAAAAATGAACGGGCAACGCCAAAACCAAACACGGTGTTTACCGCGGCATGGGCAACAGCAGCAGCACTCCATAAAAAAGTAGCCACAGCATATCCCATTTTGGTACCCATTCTGTCTATAATGCGGCCGGCCAGCAATAAACCAACGGCATAAGCCACTTTAAAAGCGATCTCCACATTGGCATAATCGGCATCGTTCCAATGCAGGTCGTTGGTAAAAGTTTCTTTTAATAAACTGATAACTGCCCGGTCAAGGTAGTTGATCGTGGTGGCAAAGAACACCAATCCACAGATCGTCCACCGGTATTTTCCAATGGATTGTTGGATCTCAGGTCCCTTTGTTTCTATCGCTATAGCTTGCATGTCAGGTCCTTTTAGGATAAAACGGCGTCCCGACGCGTCGGGATGCCGTTTCAATTTTTATTTGATGTTGTTTAGTATCGCCAGAACGTCTTTCGTCAGCTTTGTCAGTTTATCGTATTCTTTGTTCTGTAAAACATTTTTACTGATCAACTTGCTGCCCATCCCTACTGCACACACGCCATTATCGAACCATTCCTGAATGCTTTCCTTAGTGGTATCTACACCACCGGTTGGCATAAACAAAATACCGGGGAATAATTCTTTAATAGCTGAAATATAAGAGGGTCCTACCACACTGCCCGGGAAGATCTTCACCAATTTAGCACCATTCATTTCGGCGGTGAACACCTCTGTCGGTGTTAAACAACCGGGGATCCATAACAAACCGGCATCCTGCACCACTTTGGCTACCGGTGGAAATACGACAGGACTAATAATAAAATCGGCGCCGGCATTAATGAACAGCTCTGCATCGGCCACTGTTTTTACCGTTCCAATACCCAACAGCATGCCGGGCATGGTTTCGTTCACCACCTTGCGCATCTCTTTAAAGTTGGCTATGGCTTCGGCTCCACGATTGGTATACTCAACGGCTTTGATACCGGCTGCATACAATGCTTTTAACACCTCAATGCTAACTTCCTTATCCTTGTTAAAATACAGCGGCAACATTTTCTGTTGCGTGATCTGATTTATTATATCCTGTTGATTCATCTGTTCTTATTATTTTTTGGGGCCAGATGGAACTTACGTTTCATCATGCTTTTTTAATAGTGGCGGTTATATCGGCTACCGATTTATTGGTAGCGTCACCTTTAATGAACAATTTCTGAAATGCAGCAGCGGTTGCAAACTCCACAATCTCCTGGGCTCTTTGTTCTTTGTAAAAGCCATAGATCAAACCAGCCATATAACAATCACCGCTACCTACTTTATCAACTACTGTTTCGGTGGTGTAAACCGATGAAACATGCAATTGCGAATTGGTGTATAAAGTGGTATAATATAAAATGCCATTATGATCGAAGCGGAAGGTATTGGCCACGGCTTTGCAGCGTGGGTATTGCTTTATGATCTGTTGCGATGTTACCAGCGCCTGCTCCAGGTACATTTCTTTTGTATCTGTTGTAACCAGGTCGGGGTGAACAGGGATCTGCAGCATTTTTTCGGCAGCCCATACATTGCCCATGATCAGGTCGCAGTAAGGGGCCAGCCGCATCATTACTTCATGCACCGGTACGCCATATTGCCACAATTTGGCCCGATAGTTCAGATCGATGGAAACCGTAATGCCTTTTTTATTACATACCTGCATTACTTCTTCACATACAGCTGCTGCATCGGCATTCAGTGCCGGGCAGATAGCACTAACATGGAACCAGCTCACTCCTTCGAGGATCGCATCCCAGTTGATGGTGCCTATTTGCAAACGGGCAAAGGAAGAATCGGTACGGTCGTAAATAACACCGGCATTCTTTACATCCAGGCCCTGTGGCAGGTAGTATAAACCGATCCGCTGTCCGCCATATTGAATGGCCGAGGTATCGATATTACTTTGCTGCAGGGACTTTACTATCTGTTGTGATAAATAGTTATCGGGTAAACCGGTCATGTATTTCACCGGTATATTCCAAAGGGCCAGGGCACGGGCTACATTCAATTCAGCACCACCTACGTGTACGGGCATCGATGCATTTGCCAACCATTGACCTTCAGTATCGGGCGATAACCTTAACAGTAATTCGCCAAAGCTTAACACATTGCCCATTACCAGTTGAAATAGTTTTTAGCGTTGTTAAAACAAATGTCCTGGATCACCTGGCCTATCCAATCGATATCGGCAGGTAATTCGCCATTCTCTACGTCATCGCCGAACATGTTACACAACAGGCGGCGGAAGTATTCGTGGCGGGGGAATGACAGGAAACTTCTTGAGTCGGTTAACATCCCTACAAACTTGCTCAGCAGTCCCATGTTGGAAAGGGCGTTGATCTGTTTGGTCATGCCATCTTTCTGATCGAGGAACCACCAGCCTGAACCGAACTGTACCTTTCCGGCTACGCTGCCATCCTGGAAGTTACCGATCATGGTAGCCATCAGCTCATTGTCGGCAGGGTTCAGGTTGTACAGAATGGTTTTTGCCAGTTGGTTGTCTGTATCGAGTTTGTTCAGGAATTTAGACAACTGGCGGGCTTGTGAAAAGTCGCCGATTGAATCCCAGCCTGTATCAGGTCCGAGTTGTTTCAGCATGCGGCTGTTGTTGTTACGCAGCGCACCCAGGTGGTATTGTTGCACCCAGCCTTTTTCCCAATCCCAGCGGGCAAACTCAACCAGCATAGCTGATTTGAATTTCAGGTTCTCTTCCTGAGAGAGCTCTTTACCGCTTCTTATTTTATCGAATGCGTTCTTAATTTCTGTTTCAGTATAGTCTTCCGCATAGATCTGCTCCAGACCATGGTCGCTTACTGAGCAGCCCATGGTAGCGAAGAAGTCGTGCGTTACTTTCAAGGCCTTCAGGTAATCGGCATAGCTGCCCACTGAGGTGTTGGAAGCAGCTTCTACTTTACCTACATATGCATTAAAGTTAGCGGCATCGTCCACATTCATGGCCTTATCGGGGCGGAATGCGGGTAATACTTTTACTTCAAAATTATCGGCTTTGATCTTTTTATGGTACTCAAGGTTATCGATGGGATCGTCGGTAGTACAAACCACCTTTACGTTCATTTTTTTCAGCAGGCTGCGAACGGAATATTCTTTTGTTTGCAGTTTGGCTGTACACTCATCGTAGATCTTTTTGGCGCTTTTTGCGTCCAGGATGTCGGTTACACCAAAGTAGCGTTGCAATTCCAGGTGCGTCCAGTGGTATAATGGATTGCGTAAAGTATAAGGAACGGTGGCGGCCCATTTTTCAAACTTCTCAAAATCGCTTTTACCACCAGTCACATAATCTTCATTAACACCGGCAGTACGCATAGCGCGCCATTTGTAGTGGTCGCCATACAGCCATACCTGTGTTAAGTTCTGGAACTGGGTATCATTGGCAATTTGATCGGGAGGCAAATGGCAATGATAATCTATAATGGGCATTTGCCTGGCAAACTCATGATACAGCTTTTGCGCAGTGGGTGTTTGCAATAAAAAGTGCTCGTCAACAAACTTTTTCATTGGTGAGTGATGAAATGTGAAAAGTAGGCATGCCACGGTTTGAAACCGTGGCATGCCTGTTTATAATATTATAATGATACTCCTCTTTTCCAGGGGATGAAGTCATCCTGACCATGACGAACCGCACTGATCTCCAGTTCTCCGCTGGCCACTTTTATCACATAATCCAGTATGCGCTCACCTGCCTGCTCAATGGTTTCTTCACCTTCAATGATGGTTCCGGTGTTGATGTCGATGATATCGCGCATTTTGTTATACAACACGGTATTGCTCGATAATTTAACTACCGGTGCAATGGGGTTACCTGTTGGTGTTCCCAAACCGGTTGTGAACAATACGATATTAGCACCGCTGGCTACTTCGGCTGTGGTCGATTCCACATCGTTACCGGGTGTGCACAGCAGGTTCAAACCTGGTTTTGTTACTTTCTCAGGATAATCCAGTACATCGGTTACGGGTGAGGTACCACCTTTTTTAGCAGCACCGGCCGATTTAATGGCATCGGTGATCAACCCGTCCTTGATGTTACCGGGTGACGGGTTCATATCGAAACCACTGCCTACGGCTACCGCTCTTGCATTGTAAGTCTTCATCAGACTTGAAAATCTTGTAGCGATATCTACTTGTACGCAACGGTCGCTGAGGCCCTGCTCTACTCCGCACAGTTCAGGGAATTCAGACAAAATAACTGAACCGCCGAGGCCTACCAGCAAATCCGAAGTATAACCGATAGCGGGGTTGGCTGAGATGCCGGAGAAACCATCGCTGCCACCGCATTCCAAACCGATTGTAAGCTTGCTCAATGGCGCTGGTTCGCGTTTGGTTTGATTGGCAATAATGAGCCCTGCGAAAGTGTGTTTGATGGCAGCAGCCAGCAGATCAGATTCAAGCCCGATCTTCTGTTGTTCCAGTATGTATAAGGGTTTGCTGAAATTAGCATCCCGCTTTTTGATCTCTTCTTCCAGGATAGACACCTGTGCATTCTGGCAACCCAGGCTCAGTACGGTAGCACCGGCACAGTTGGGGTGCGTAATGTAACCAGCCAGCAAACCGCACAATGCCTGTGCATCCTGACGGGTTCCACCACAACCACCTTCGTGGTTCAGGAATTTGATACCATCTACGTTGGGGAACAAACGCTGTGCATTCTCTTCGCTGGCGCTTGTACGTATATCGGCGCTCAGAATGTCTTCAACGCTTTTACCCGTTTTGTACAACTCGATGAGTTGTTGTGCCTGGTATTTGTATTTTTTGTTACGGCCATAACCCAGGTCGCGTACCAGTGATTCCTGTAATACGTCGAGGTTACGGTTCTCACAAAATACCATGGGAATAACCAGCCAGTAGTTGGCGGTCCCTACTTCGCCATTGGGACGATAGTAGCCATTAAAGGTGCGGCCTGCAAACTTCGATACATCTGGTTTTTTCCAGTCTGTATTGCGCTTTTCGCTTATTTCGAAGTCGTTTGCTGCGTGTTTTACGTTACCGGTTGAAATAAGACCGCCTTTTTTAATGGGCGACTGTGCCTTTCCAACCAATACACCATACATGATGATGGAATCGCCAGCCTGCAGATCGGCTGCTACAAACTTGTGTTTGGCGTGAATATCATCTGTCAATGTATATTCCTGTCCATCTAACGTTACGGTTTCACCTTTCGATAAATTGGTAAGTGCTACTACCACATTATCTGCTGCATGTACTTTTAAGACCTTTTGATTCATATTTATGCCAATACTTTTTTGGTCTGATGTTGAATTGTTTTAGCTGCCCCGTTTTCCAGTAATGCGGCCATGTTGTCTTTTACAGCCTGGGCAAAGCCAGGGATGGCGCTCAGGTCGGCTCCCCACAGGTTGGTATCAGCCAGTACCTCATCGGCCAGCTGGGCTGGCTCCAGTTTGCTCCATTTTTCAAAGAAATAAGGAGCAAAATCGTCCTGGATATGGTACTCTTTTCCCTGCCACTCGCCGTAGAATTTGTCCTGTTTCTTATTTACAGGCTTCAAAAATAACAGATAAGCGGCAAAACCAAGCGCAATATTCTCAGGCACTGTTTTTACCCGTTCTGCATATTTCAGGATCACGGGCACATTACGCATCTTCATTTTTGAAGTGTATTGCATGGTAATGTTTATCCAGTGGTGTTCGATATTGGGATTGGCGAAACGATCCAGTACTTTGCTTCCAAACGTTTGGGTAACGCCCTGTTCTACATCATATGGAATTCCGGTAGCTATCTCATTTAACATTAAACGGCTGATAAATGTTTGCATGGCCGCATCGTCCATAGCCTGTTTCACAGTGCCGAAGCCAGCCAGGTAGGCCAGTCCGCACGACAAAGTATGCGTACCATTCAACATACGTAATTTCAGTTCTCTGAACAGGTTGATATCGGGGGCAATCACCACGCCTTCATCCACTGAGGCAAAAGTCAGCACTGATTTAATGTGCTCACCGCCCTCGATGGCCCAAAGCCGGTATACTTCGCTCATGGTAAGCAACTCGTCTTTGTATCCAAACTGTTTTTCCAGGTTCTCGCGGGTAGCGTTATCGGGTTTACCGGGTACAATTCGGTCAACCAGGGAGCTGCAGAAGTAGTTGCAGTTTTCCAGCCACTGAATGAAAGTGTCATCCAGACCATTCAAATGCGCCAGTTCCAGTACAATAGATTCCAGCTTTTTACCATTATCGGGGATCAGTTCGGTGGGAACGATCACCATACCGCTTTGGCGGCTGCCGTCGAACGCTTTGTAGCGCTCCAGTAAAAATGCCAGCAGTTTACCGGGGAAGCTAACGGGCGGCAGGCGATGGATATCGTCCTGTACCAGTTGAATACCTACCTCGGTAGTATTGGAGATAATGATCTGCATGTTGGGGTTGTGGGCGCATTGGAGAATTTCGCTCCACTCGTCTTTTGCGCTCAGCACACGGCTGATAGATGAGTTGATGATGTTCTCAACTACCGTTTTACCACCTTCCAAACCACGTACGCATTGAGTATATAATCCATCCTGTTTATCAAATGCTGAAGAATCGCTGTCGGTTGACTTCACCACTACCACCCGGCCATTGAAAACGCCCTGGCGGTTGGCTTTGTCAATGAAATAATCCGGTAAGCCGCGCAATAATACGCCAGTACCAAACTGCAATACTTTTTCAGGGAGATCAAAAACTGAATCTGCAGGTGCTTCTATATCCTGCGCACTGATATTTTTCAGGTTGTACCTCGAAAGGATCATACTCTACGCTTTAATTTTTATAATTCTTTTTTGTTATTCGTGGGCTCAAAAATGACCATCCCATAAAAATGCACACTATTCTTCAAAATTCTGTCCTGCACTTCCCTACCACCTGCCAGCCATGCACCCTTTAGTATGATGACAACCAGCCGGTAATGTATTACTTCTTTACGCCTTGCTGCAATACCCATTTAGCTAATTCATAAGCTGCTTTGGCATTTTCATACTCCGCGGGTATTTTACGGCCATCGGTATACTCGTTATACAGCCAGGGATCACCTACTGCAAACACGGTTCCCTTGCCTAATTTGGCGGTCGCCATCACAATATCGTTATCTGCTTTTACCAATGGTTTGGCAGGCGTTTTTGTTTCCAGGATGCTGATCTCCTTCAGGTAAACCTTTTTGGTTTGTTTGAACACCTCGTTGCCCGCGGCAATAGATACTACCCCTGTTTCGTACTGGCTGCCCTGTACAAAGTTGCGGCCGCGGTTACTGAAGGTGATGCCGAATGCGTTGGCCAGTTTATTGAAATGAACCAGGTCGCAATTGGCACTGTCGTTAGCCATTAAGATCAATACGCCGCCTTTTTGAACCCAGGCAGTGATCGCCTTCACGTGTTCTTCGTTCACATAATTGGGGTTCTTGTTATCTTTCAATCCATCGGGATCACAAATGATGTATACATCGGTTTTAGCCAGGTTGGCTGCTGTAGGTGCCGCTTCCAGCGTACTGAGTTTGGCGCCGTAGCTGCTGAAGATATCCCCCAGTAAACTAAACCCGTTGTTGCTCATTTCATTCCAGGTATAGTGGGTGGGGTATTGAAACCCGTTCAGTTCTTTTTTGTCTTCGTGGTTGAAGTAATAGTCAACCGTAACCGTTTTGCCTTTGCCGGGCATTTCGGCTGGCATGTTTTCCATTTCAGCACCAGCCAGTAAATACGCACCGATACCTTTCCAGTCGTTCACAATTACCGGTTCACCCATATAGTATTCAAAGCTGCCGTCGCGGTAAGGGTTACCACCCAGGCCAGATACTTTTACAGTGCCTTTTAATTGCACTTCGCCTTTGTCGTTTTTGTCAACAAATGTTTTTACAATTCCTTCGTATCCTTTTTTGGCGTTTGCCCAGTAAGTAGCGGGCAGGTAGCCTTTGCGAATGCCTTTGGCTATGGTATACACCAGCATGCTTGATGCGGATGCTTCCAGATAGTTCTTTGGGGTAGTTGGCATATCAACTATATCGTACCACAAACCGGTTTTGGCGTCCTGTACATTGATAACGGCTTTGGTAAAGCGGTTCAAAATGCCAACGAGGGTATCGCGGCCGGGGTGATTGGTGGGGAAATAATCCAGTGCATCTACCAGTGCCATTCCGTACCAGCCCAATGCGCGGCCCCAGAAATGCGGAGAGTTACCGGTTTGTTTGTTGGCCCATTTTTGCTCTTTCGATTCGTCCCAGCCATGGTACAACAACCCGGTTTTGGGATCGCGTGTATGCCGCTCAATGGCTGCAAACTGGCGGGTAATATCATTGAAAGCGGTATCTTCTCCAAACAGCATGGCATACTCGGCGTAAAAGGGCTGGCCCATATACAAACCATCGAGCCATACCTGCCAGGGATACACTTTTTTATGCCAGAAGCTGCCTTCTTTTGTACGGGGGTGGTTTTGTAACTGGCTGCGTAATAAATCGGCCGCTTTTTTATACTTCACCTTTTCGGTGGCGCGGTATAAGGTCAGCAGCAGTTTGCCATCGTTTACATTATCGATATTGAATTCATGGGGATCGTAGCCTCTGACAGTACCATCTTCATTCACCCATGCATCCATACTTTTTTGGATGTATTTGAAGTAGGTGGCATCGCCGGTTGCTTTCCACAATGCTTCCATTCCTTTTAATACAACGCCCATATCGTAGCTCCAGTGAGCAGGCTTTTTAGCCAGGGTATCGTTCCACCAGCCCATTACAGAAGCTGCCATTCCCTGTGACCAGTTCTGTTTTGCTGTAGTAGCTACTCCCGACACGGCTGTTCCCTGTTGGGCATAGCTGTTCACCGTTACTAGTGTACTAATGGCAATCAACGTACGAGAAAACTTCATGTTAGTATTTTTTTGTTGCAAGTCGCAATTTGCAAGGTTCAGGTTGCAAGAGCCCAGGGTGTGCCACGGTTACATGTGCACGGCAAACGAACCGTGACACACCTTCTTTTATTTTATGGTTACATTCTGTGCCGATGCGCCAAATTCATACTGGATCTTTTCTTTGGCTTTTGAAGCATCGGTATTTTGTATGTTAATATTCTTTGTTCTGTCGCCAGCCACGCGGAATAACAACTCAGCATCTTTTTTATAGGTCAGTTTATCAAAAGTGAGGCGGTCGCTGTTGATGATGTCTACCACCGGATTGGTTTCCTTGCTCAGGATGGTAACATTTTTAAGGGTAATGCCCGATGCTTCCTGAATGTCGATGCCTTTGTCGGCCTGCAGCATCATATTTTCGAGGTGTACCTCTTTTACATGCATTTCGGGAATACCGCGGATGAAGATGCCTTTGGCCGCGCCGTTACAAACCACATTCTTTACTACAAAGTTCTGGAACTGAGGCGTTGCTTCTGTTACGGGCAGGGTTTCTACTTTGGGCAACTCGCGTTTTTCACCAGCCAGGGCAACAGGGTCAACCGACATATAATACATATCGAACAGGATGGCCTCGCCGGGAATATCGATCATCTGAATATCGTTGATGTAGATATTTTCAACAATGCCACCACGGCCGCGGGTTGTTTTAAACCGCAGGCCTATATCGGTGCCAATAAACGTGCAATTGTCCACCCAGATGTTGCGGGCGCCACCGCTCATTTCACTGCCAATTACAAAACCGCCGTGCGCATGATATACCTTACAATCGCGGATGATCACATTTTCGGTGGGCATACCTCTTTTTCTGCCGGCTTCATCACGACCGCTTTTCATACAAAGGCCATCGTCGCCTACGTCGAATGAACTGTTCTCGATCAAAACCCGGTTACAGCTTTCTACATCGATGCCATCGCCATTTTGTGCAAACCAGGGATTTTTTACGGTAACGTTTCTTACGGTGAGGTCTTCACTCATAAGCGGGTGCAAACACCAGGCTGCCGAGTTTTGAAAGGTTACACCTTCTAATAATACCTTTTTGCATTTGGTGATCACGATCAGGTTGGGACGCAGAAAATCTTTTATGCTTTTATAGAATTCCGGTGTTTTGTCGGGTGTTATTTCACCGGCGTTCTTCATTTTAGTAGCCTGTAACCATTGTTCACTGGGGTACCAGGAATTGCCGTCGGCACTTACCACCCCACCTTGTGAGGTCCATTTTTTCCACTGGCTTTCTGTGAGCTTTTCTTTTCTTACCTGGCGCCAGGCTTCGCCGCCGCCGTCGATAACACCAAAACCGGTAATGGCGATGTTGGTGGCATTGGTGGCCGATACAGGGCTCTGGTTACGCATTTGGGGAATACCCTCCCAGTTGCCTTCTACCAGCTGGTACTGGTTAAAATCTTTGGTGAATTGTAACATGGCCCCTTTTTTCAAGTGCAGGTTCACATTACTTTTCAGAACGAGGGGACCGGTAAGCCAAAGACCGGCTGGCACAACCACTACCCCACCCCCTTTTTTATTACAGGCATCAATGGCGGCATTGATGGCCTTCGTGTTTAACGTTTGACCATCGGCAATTGCTCCAAATTTGGTAATATAGGTAGAATCTTTTTTGAAACTGGTTTGCTGGATAACCGGTAGTTTTTGGGCCATTAAGCCGGTTGAACAAGCCATTAAACCTAATACTGCTGCTGCTTTAAACCAATTGTTCATTACACGATGTTTACTTCAAAAAATTTTAAAATGCAAAGGTTTTGGACCCAGCGGGACCAACCCGTTGATTTAGCGATTTGCGCGTACGTTTGCAGTAGTTTTTGTTTATGGAAAAGGTAATAAAATTTGCAATATGTATGCTGCAAGGCAATCGAATTAAGATAGAAGTTACAGGCTACAAGTTGCAGGATACAGGGGAAAAACGGTCCCTGAAGCCTGAAACCTGCAACCTGTAACTCGAAATACCTGTTTTTCAAGGGCAAGTGTACACAGATATTTAAACCCACCGAAACGAATATGGATTTTTATTTACGCAAACGTTACCGGCAACGATAACATACCCGGCGGGAAATAAAATGCTGGCAATCAACGTAAAATTACCCAGAACCATACCCCTTTACGCGACTGCCAGCAAAATTGTGAAAGAAACCTCCTGTAGTAAAACCTGGCTTGTGACTCTTTTACTGCTATTGATAACCCTGATTTTGGGTGAATTCGTTCTTATTAGTAACTGCATCTATTTGTGATTGCGGAATTGGCCGCACTGTATGGTACGCCTTTATGTATTGGGCGGCATCGGGGTTTAGTCTGGTAACCCGGTCCATTAATTTATTCGTCCGTTTCAGGTCGAACCAGCGCAATTGTTCACCACACAGCTCGCGTGCCCGTTCATCGAGGATGAAATCGAGGGTAACCTGGGCGGGTGTGATCTGCATGGCAGCCTCATGGCCTGGAATGGCTGCCCGGGTACGCAAGGTGTTCAGTAACCCTGCTGCTACATCGGGCTTGCCGAGGTTGAAATTGGCCTCGGCCGCAATCAGGTACATTTCGGCCAGCCTGATCACAAATACGTCACGGGCACTTTGGGCCTCATTAAACGAACCACGGGTGGGGTCCATGAACTTCTTCAGCGAGATATAGAACTTTCTGTTTGTTGGAACACCAGCGGCATTGTACACCCGCGAAATATCGTAAGTAGTATAATGTTTGGCATTCATCGAAGCGGCCGTAAGCGTACTTTTTGAAGTATAGCAAACGGTATCGCCCAGCTTGAAATCGAAAGTATCTTTTGTATTGAAAGAGTTACCGGCAGTACGGGCTTCTTTATTGCACAACCAGGCCACCTGGAAGGAAGCCTGGTACCGGGCATCGTCGTTTTCATTGAACAGGTCCAGCAAAGCCTTGGTGGGCATATACCGGTTAAACGGACGGCCATTGGGGATATCGCGGATCAGCAGGCTGGTATTCACCTGATCATACACCTGCGTGAATAACATATGACCGTTGTTGCTTCCACGGCTATGGCCACTGGGATAGGCAGATGAAACCAGGTCGTTATTGGCCAGGTTGCTTGAATAATCAATGGACCAGATCACTTCCTTGTTCTTCAAATTGCTCATGCTCCACAAATCGGCGAACTTAGGCAGCAACATATAATCCGGATTCTTAATCAAATCATCTGCCATGGCAGCCGCTTCTGCGTTCATGCCACGGGTTAAATACATCCGCGCTAAAAATGCTTTGGCCACAGGAATAGTAGCCGTAGGCCGGCCGTAGTCAGTAGCAGTAGCCGGTAAGTTCTTTACGGCAAAATTCAGGTCTTCAAATATCTGGGTGTAGAAAGTTTCAACCGGTGTTTTGTTGGCGGTTGATTCAATTACTCCGGGTGCTGTAGCCTCGGTTGTAAAGTGTACACCGCCCCAGGTTTCTACAATATGCCAGTAATAGAAGGCACGCATAAAGCGCAATTCAGCTTCGCGTTGTGTTTTTTGCTTTGCTGTATAATCCGGGATGCCGCCAATTTTGGAGATACCCGTGTTACATAAATATATAGCTGCATAAAAATTATCCCACTCCAGGTTCAATGCCGTTGTGTTACTACCCTGCAGGTTATCATACCGGGATAATTGTGGGAACACGTCGCCCGTACCATTGGTCCAGATGTCGGTACCCATTTCCGATAACCCATATCCTTCTTCTTTTCCATACCAAAAACGGGTATAGGTATAAGTAGCATTCACCAATGTTTCAAAACCTTTAGCAGTTGTATAAGTAACATCGGGTGTTAAACCGGTAGGGTTATATTCTGATAGCTTTTTATCGCACGCCGTAAATACCAGGGATCCCGCCAGCACGAAACCCATGACTTTATTTATACTGTTTTTCATTTTAATTATATCTAGAATGAATAAAGTTTAGAATTCAATATTTAACCCGGTAACCAACAATTTGGTCAATGGCCGTTCGAATGAACCTTCACCTTCCGGATCATAATCCTTTTCTTTGGCAAATGTGAAGTAGTTCTTGGCGCTTACATACCAGCGTAAATTGCTGACATGGAACTTTTGGGTAAATGTTTTGGGAAGCGTGTAACCGAGGGTTATGTTCCTGATCTTTACAAAAGAACCATCCTTGTAACCGAGCGTGGTAGCAAATGGCATGGCGGCTCTTGAAATATTTGCATTCGGGCGGGGATAGTCGTTTGTTGGGTTTTCCGGTGTCCAGTAGTTGACGTTGGCGCCATTTTCAATAGCGTTTGGTTCAAATTTGTTGGCATAATCCGAAACAAAGGTTTGTCCTATCCGGGCGAATACATATACATTCAGGTCGAAGTTCTTATAGCTGACATCATTGCTGAATCCAAGCGTATAATTGGGCACCGCTGAACCTACTACAGTCCTGTCATACGTGGCATCCAGTTTACCATCGGGCTGGCCTTTATCACCACTCAGGTCGGCTACACGAATGTCGCCGGGTTTATAACCAAAACTTCTGGCCAGTGCAGAATCGGCTGTTTGCCAGATGCCTTCTTTTTTAAAGTCATAGAACGATCTTACGGGTGAACCGATGAACAGGCCACCAGCCACATCATTTTTACCATTCAACAGGTCAGTAATACGTTCTTTATTACGGGTGTAAGAAATAGCGCTTGACCAGGTAAGGTCTTTGGTTTGTACATTCACGGTGCGCAGCGAAACTTCTATCCCATTGTTACGGGTTTTACCCACGTTCTCTACCACTCTGGTATGGCCCGATGAACCCGGCAGCGGGCGCAGCAACAACAGGTCACGGGTTTTTGAATCGTAATAATCAACACTGGCGGTGATCCGGTTCTTGAACAAACCGAAGTCTAACCCGATGTTCTGCGTACCTGTCAGTTCCCATTTCAGGTTGCGGTTACCGTTTTGCGGGTCAAACCCATAGGCCAGCATACTGATATCGTTGAATGAATAAGGTATCAGGATTAAACCTGTGGTAGTAGAGTAAGGTTTAACGGCTGCATTACCGGCTACGCCATAACTGGCGCGTAATTTCAGGTCGCTGAATATACTCTGCTCCTGCATAAAATTCTCATCGATTATCCGCCAGGCTACTGCCGCAGAAGGGAAGAATGACCAGCGGTTCTCTTTCAATAACACAGAGGAGCCATCGGCCCGGCCGGTTAACGTTAACAGGTATTTTCCTTTATAACCATAATTCACCCTGAAGGCGCCTGATACCAGGTTGTTGCCGATGTAATTACTCCAGATACCCAAATTCAACGGATTGTTCAACAATGCATTCCAACTCTGGCCCGGGATAAGCTGCCCTGTTCCCTGCGCATAAGAGCTATCCTGTTTGCTGGAAATATAACTGGTAACAGCGGTGAGGTCCAGGGAATGATCGCCGAACTTCTTATTCCAGGTAATGATGTTTTCCCAAATAAGATCGGCCTGGGTGGCATTGGTAATTTTTGCAAACGACCCGGTTGAGTTAAAGCGGGTAATGGTGTTTTCACCCAGGAACGAACCATTGCGGGAGCTACCGTTGGTTATGCCCAGGTTCGAACGCAAGGTAAGGCTGCTGAAGGGTTTCCATTCTGCATAAGCAGAAGATAAGATGCGGGTAGTATTGGTTTCATTGATATATGCGCCTGGTTGTTCTTCCAGCAGCGGGTTTACCTGGTTGGCATTACCCGGCAGCCTGATCAGTGAACCATCAGCCGCATATGGAACGTAGTAAGGTATTACTTTGTTAGCTACGGTCAATACGTTATCGGTACGTCTGTTTTCATCGTAATAAGTTAGCTGGCTTTGCAATCCTACTTTAAACGTTCCAATAACAGTTTGATCGATGTTCAGGCGTAACGTATAACGACCGGAGAAATCATTGTTCAGTAATCCTTTTTCTTTAAAATAATCGAATGAGAAGAACACTTTTGTTTTATCACTACCCGAGGCAACATTCACCCCGTAATCCTGCTGGGAACCGTCTTTTAATAAGAGGCCGGGCCAGTAGGTTGAAGTTCCGTCTGTTGCTGCTGTAAAATCTGCCTTAAACAGGCTGGCATCATCTGCCGGAGATTTCCAGGTACCGGCAGTGCGGGCGCCCTGGCGTTTTAACTCGGCATATTGGGGACCGTTCATTGGAACGGGATAACCTGTTTCCTTATTCACCCCATAATAAGCATTGGCCGCCACTCTTACTTTTCCACTGGCGCCCCGTTTGGTGGTAATGATGATTACACCATTGGCACCGCGGGATCCATAAATAGCCGTGGAAGAAGCGTCTTTCAACACTTCCATCGACTGAATATCGTTGGGGTTAATATCCTGAAAGTTTGCATATTGGATCCCATCTACTATAAACAGCGGTGTATTTTGTGCAAGGATCGACCGGTTACCCCGTACGGTTACATTCACGTTTGAACCGGCGCCGCCACTGGTACGGGTGATGTCTACCCCGGCCACTTTACCCTGTACGCTTTCCATTACGTTGCCTGCTGCTACTTTTTTTACTTCATCGCCTTTGAGTGATACTACGGCTCCGGTAAGGTCTCTTTTCTTTACGGTACCATAGCCGATCACTACAATGTTCTCGAGGCTCGATGCGGCAGAGGCCATCGACAAATTGACCTGCGTTTTGTCGCCCACTTTTATTTCCTGGGTATCGAATCCTACATACGAGAACACCAGTACATCGTTATCATCGGCAGTGAGGGCGAACACACCCTGCTCATTGGTGGTGGTGGCTTTTGTCGTTCCTTTTATGGTTACCGTTACGCCTGAGAGCGGCGCTCCGTTTGGGTCGGTGATCTTTCCCGTTATCTTTCTTTCAGCGGCCTGGCGGGCAGCGTCTTCATTGATCACAATGAGGCCGCTGGCCATAAACCGGTAGGTCAATATAGTTTGGGAGAATAAATTGTCGAGCGCCTGACGAATGTCTACATTCTCCAGGTTGATGGTCACCTTTTGTCTGATGGCCGACAATTGATTATTGTACAGAAACCGATAGTTGGATTGCTTCTCGATATTAACGAGGATGCCGGCTATTTCAGCATTCTTGTACCGGAGGTTCAGTTTATCCTGACCGAATCCCCGGGCCGACACCTGCAGCACACCAACAAGTAATAAGAAAGTAGTTATTTTCATAACAAGCAGCGCATTGGAAAGCAACGGGCTTTTTATGCCCGTTCTAAAACTTTTCATACATTAGTATTATTATGGGTTAAGAAATCACTTCCCCGCCCGCCTGCCAGCGGGTTGTGGAGAAAACACATCAGAACAATTTTAACCTGTAATACGCGGAGAATGCTGCCAACATTCTCCGTTTTTTTGGTTACGTGGTATCCATATTTATTTCGTCGATTTTATAAATACTTCATTGTTAACTATTCTTACATCGAAGGGAACCGCTTCTTTTAAGGCCATAAATGCCTGCTCCACGGTTTCATTTTGCAGGGAACCATTGAACACCAATTGACGGGCAGCTGCATCATCAAAATATACCTTGATATTGTACCATCTTTCCAGCTTCTGGGCCAACTGCTCAAAATTGTCGCCACGAAATTCGAGCCGGTTGTACACCCAGGCGGTTTCAATATGTTCACTTTCCTTTATGGTACTGTCGATGTGAATGATTTGTTTTATAGCCGGCTGGTTAGTGGCCGTTACCGCTTCTTTGGCTGTTACCCCTTCGGTACTGCTGGCGGGTAATACAATTTTTTCATTGGGATGCAGGTAAACAGGAGCGGCCTTTGCATCGCCCTTCCGGGTTATTTGTACCAGTCCCCTGATGAGGGTGGTTTCAATTGTTTTTTCTTCCGGATACGATTTTACGTTAAAGGCGGTTCCCAGCACCCTGATGTCGATAGCACCGGCATGTACAATGAATGGCTTTTTCTGATGTGTGGTAGCAGACATCACCTGTACCACATCGAAGTAAGCTTCACCTTCGAGCGTGATCTCGCGTTCCGGCCCATTGAAATTCGCATATACAATACGGGAACCGGCATTCAGCCAAACGGTAGAGCCATCTGGTAAAATGGTGCGGGTTTTACTTCCTTTGGGTGCCACCACTTCATTAGCGGCCAGGCCCTGCTGTTTGTTATTCCAGGTTACCAACAACCAGGCACTTACTGCCAGCGTGGTAACGATAGCTGCCGCCCAATATAGTTTACGCCGTTTTTTAATATGTACTACCGGGGATGCAGGCTGCTCAATGGCGGCTTCTGCTTCGGCCAGTTGTAAAATGCGGTTGAGTTTGTCGCTGGTGACAGGTTCTTCGCTTGCAGGCGCATTTACCGACCATAACTGGTGCAGTATATCGTATTGTTGCATCAGCTCGGGATGCTGTTGCAATAGTTCATTCAACTCTTCTTTATCCTGTTCAGTAGCATCGCCGCTCAAATTGCGAGACAGTAAGAACCAAATTCTTTCGGGTGTTTCCATTTGCGCCGTTGTTATCTGTAAGGACAGGCGTTTGGAAAAAGACCATTAAGTGTTTTTAAAATATTTTTTAGGGGAAATATTATCGTGAGGTTGTATTTCTCTCTGCCTTCTGCCCTCTGCCTTCTGACCTTTTACTGACTTGCAACTCGGTACATATCTTCTTAATAGCGATGGCCATTTGAACATCGACGGTATTGAGGGAAATATTGAGAATTTCGGCTACTTCACGGTGTTTGAGGCCGTCTTCCCGAACCAGTTTGAAGATCATTTTACAACGGGGAGGTAAATTTTCTACTGCCTGGTGCATGCGTTTCATCATTTCGGCAGTGACCAGCAGGTTATAGGGATCGGTAACAACCTGACCGGTTTCTATATCCAGGTCATCGAAAGGCGCCTTGATCAGTTCCGTAGCTTTTTGGGAAATGGCATTCAGGGCCCTGTTCTTTACTGCTACATATAAATATACGGTGAGATTCTCTACTTCGTTTATGCGCTGGCGATTACTCCATATTTTCACAAACACATCTTCCACTATTTCTTCTGCCAATTCCGGCGAACGGGTGATTACGCGGGCAAAATGATGCAGTCGTTTACTGAATAATTTGTACAGCTCCGCCAGACATTGTTCGTTTCCGGCATGGATACCCTGTTGAATATGTGGCAGGCCAATGGTCATACTTTTTCAATATGCAATCAATCGGGGTTAAATGTAGGCATTTTTTATTTATAATGAAAGACCTGTCAGGTGGACTTTGACATCTTGATAATTCAAGCTAATGCAGTCCACCTGACAGGTCTTTTACATATTATATTATTCAACTCTAAACCAATCTATATCTGCCCAACCTGCATCGTTGGTGATGGTGGTGCGGGTACAGAACAGCCCCACCTTGGCGCCGATCCATCTGCCAGGCACAGCGGAAAACACCTCACCGGCGGAAGTAAAATGCTGTCCATCTTCACTGTACGAGAAATTACATTTGGCGCCGTTGCTTACCTGTACGCGTAAATAAGTAGTGGCGCCGGATATTTTTCCAATCATCTTTTCCTGTTCTGGTTTACCGCCTTCGGCTTTATTACAGATCACAAAGGAAAGATAAATGCCATCTTCTTTTTTGGTCAGTCCAATAAAGGCATAATCAGATCCCATCACGATCAGTCCGGTTTTTTCACCAGCCAGCCGGGGTTTAAAATCCAGCTTAACGGTTGCTGTAAACTCAGGGGCCGGGAATTTCTGCATCAGCACGTTGGGCACAAACCACATGTTTTTGGTTGAATCGGGTACCATGCCAGAAAATAAACGCAGGTAACCATTTCCGGGAAAAGCCCAGAAGGGTTTGGGATTGGCCTGCCATTGCCATTGCAATCCCATTTTGAGATCGTTAAATTCGTCTGATTCCTGCGGCGTTTGTACCGGGTATGTTTTTCCAACATTCGGCTTTTTATATGTTGCTACCGGCTCGCCTTTTCCATCGCCATCTTTGTCTATACCGATCACGGGCCAGTTATTCACCCACTTCATCGGTTGCAACAACACTACCCGGCCGTATGCTTCCAGGTCCTGAAAATGCAGGAACCAGTCTTCACCGGTTTGCGTGGTTACCCAGGCGCCCTGGTGCGGGCCATTGATAGCAGAACTGCCCTGGTCCATCACTACTTTTCTTTCGTAAGGACCGTATACATTTTTCGACCGCATTACCAATTGCCAGCCGGTGGGCACACCACCTGCCGGGGCAAAGATGTAATAATAGCCATTGCGTTTATAAAACTTAGGACCTTCCAGTGTGGGGTCGGTATCGTGCCCATCGAAAACCAGTACACCGCCATCCAGTACTTTGGTACCCGTAGCATCGAGCTGTTTTACCACTAGCACACTTTTTATACCGGCGCGGCTGCCTGCATAGGCATGAACGAGGTAAACTTTGCCGTCATCATCCCACAGCGGACAGGGATCTATCAATCCTTTGCCGGCTTCTACCATAATGGGCTCCGTCCAGGGACCGTTGATGTTTTTTGATTTCAACACATAGATACCGAAATCGGGATCGGGATAATAAATGTAGAACTCACCATTGTGATAACGGATGGACGGCGCCCAAACCCCATTGCCATGTTGAGTTTTTGAAAAATGCTCGAAGGGCGGCTGGCGTTTTAAGGCATGGCCAATGATGGTCCAGTTTACCAGATCTTTTGAATGCAGAATTGGCAATCCGGGAACTCCATCAAAACTGGATGCTACTAAATAATAATCGTCGCCCACCCTGCATGCATCGGGATCGGAATAATCGGCATACAACACCGGATTTTTATAGGTGCCGTTTTTGTTGTCAGCCACCCATACTTTCGATACATAGGGTTGTTGAGCAATGGTGGTTAAACTTAAGAGAGATAAACTCAGTACAAACAGTTTCTTCATTTATGTCGTGTTTCGTCAGTTGTCTATGATGAAAAGCAAAGGGCAAAGGGCAGAAGGCAGAGGGCAAAGATGAAAGGCAGACAAAACTCAACGCGGCCTCCCCACCCACATTTTCAACCCTGTTAACTAATCAACGTGTCAACTGCTCCTGCGGAGCCCAGTCACCAAAGATATTTTTCAGGGTATACTCCTTCGCTTCCTTTTTGGTTAGCTGATGCGACCAGCCAACGCGGTCGGTTGTATTGGCGCCGGGGCCACTGCTTTCGTACTCTGCATAGAAGGCTGTTTTTTCATTCTCGGGATTGCGCCAGTTGTCCCAACCAGCGGCGGCAATGTGCTCACCCATTTTTGTATTGATGTAAACGGTTCTTGCATGCGGGCGCCAGGGACGGCCCAGTAATACTTTATGCGCAGCTGTATCTGCAATGAGCGTGCAATCAAAAAACACAAATCCATATGCCTGCCGTGGGGTGGTAGAAGCGGCTGTGATATAAGAATTCATCAGGCTTTTGATGGTACAATTTTGAAACACCACGGTGGCCGGTCCGAAAATAAAATCGGTGGTACCTTCTATAAAACAATTTTTATAATACTGGCGGCTGCTATCGATACCAACATACAAGGTATCCTGGTTGCCCAGTAAACGACAGTTCAGGATCTCGCAACGATCGCCTTCAGCATGCAGGGCAACCGCCTGCCCAACCCGGCCTGCTGTATTTTGTATAGTAAGATTTTCAGCCCTGAAATCATTGCCTTTTACTATTACGGTGTAAGAATTAAAAGTGCTGTATTTATCGCGACCCGATGCGGTATCCCGGCCATGCGGCAGCGGCTTGCCACTGAAATCGTCATTGGTGATGATGGTGCTATCGCGGCTCTCCCCTACCAATGCAATGTTTGTTTTCCATGACGGCACTACCAGTTTTTCATGATAAACTCCTTTTTTGATAAAGATGATTACACGTTTCTGGGAAAAATCGCGCATGGCATTTACGGCTTCCTGAATAGTTTTATAGTTTCCACTCCCATCCTGTGCAACCGTTAAATACTTTGGATACGTTTGTTGCTGCGCAAAAGAATAAATAACGGGCACGAGTAAAAATAAGAGAAAGCAGATTCTTTTCATCCCTTTGTTATTGAGTTTGTATGTTATTGAGTTCGTATAAGCTATTTCACAAATCCCATTTCCATTAGCCAGGCTTCACATAAAGCGGTCCATTGCTGGGTAGAACCGGGATTATTGCGCAGGGCAATGTTGTGCGCGCCCTGGGGAAATACATGAAAGCTGGTGGGAATATTTTTGTCGAGCAATGCCTGATAGAACATCAGGCTATTACGGGGATCAACTGCTTTGTCATTGAATGCATCTGCAATAAAGCAGGGCGGTGTGGTGGGTTTAACCTGCAGTTCCATGGAATATTTATCAATCATTTCCTTTGAGGGATTGGCACCCAGCAAATTTTCAGCACTGCCTTTATGGGCGTATTTTCCTAAGGTGATCACCGGTGATACCAGGATGGTAAAATCCGGACGATAAGAAACATTATTTAATGAATCGCCGATGGCGGCCACATCATCAGGGGTATTGCCGAGCCAGGCCGCCAGGTGGCCGCCCGCCGATACGCCCATAATGCCAATTTTGTTTGATTGTAAATTCCATTTACCGGCATTGGCACGAACGATGCGCAGGGCACGTTCTGCATCCTGTATTGGCCCCAGTTCGCGATGTACCAGGTCTGGTGAAAGTGGCAGGCGGTAATTCAATACAAAGGCAGTAATGCCCATCGTATTAAACCACTTGGCCAGTTGAAAACCGCTTATCTGAAATGACTCATGGTGATATCCGCCACCCGGACAAATGATGACGGCGCATTGTTTATTTTCCTGGATAGAGGGGAAGAAAGCCGTCATACCCGGCGTACCTACCTGAAACAATCGTTCGTTGTTGATACTGTCCTTTAATTTCATGCCTTTTGTATTGGGCATTTTGCCGGCAGGCCACAAAGGAATAAACTCCTGTGCCTGTGCAACCAATGAGCCCAGTACCAATGCAACTAGTAATGAAGTGAGCTTGACATTCATATGGCCTGTTTTGATAAAATTAACCCTTAGCGAGATAAAGACGCAGCACCTCTTTATATAGTTGCTTTCGTACTCGTGAATCCGCAAAGGGCAGAGGGCAAAGAAACCCTTCAATTACTTCCTTATTCTTTCTGCCAGTTCAAGATTCAAGCTTCTGATATTCTTTAAAACGATCTGGGCAATCATGCGGGCGCCCAGTTCGCTGAAATGGGTATTATCTTCTTTGCCCTGTGGATAGTTAGGGTGTTCCCCCGGGGCCAGTTGATTGAACAACAACTTCGATTTTTCTACGCCCCACTGCTGGTACAAGGCCTGCCCTTCTTTATCCAGGTCAATCAGCGGCACGTTGTTTTCTTTGGCCACGTTGCGCACAATTTGCGCATATACATCGTGCGTGCCTGTAATGTGACCAGCTGAATCGAAACTTCGGCGGGCCACGGGTGTCAGCAATATCGGATTTACCTTTTTGCTGCGGGCATCGGTAATATATTTAACCAGGTTGGTTTTAAATACTTCTTCTGTGGTGTAACTCTTTTTTGTTTTTACCTCATCATTGTGCCCGAACTGCACAAATACATAATCTCCTTCCTGCATGGCATCTACCACCGGCTGCCAGCGGCCTTCTTCCATAAATGTTCTGGTACTTCGGCCGTTCTGTGCGCGGTTATCTACTTTTACCGTGGAATCGAAGAAATAAACAAAGGGCATTCCCCACCCCGTTTCCGGGTAGTATTTTGTTTCTTTTATCGACATCGTTGAATCGCCTATCAGCCAAACCGTGATCTTCTTTTTGGGTGGCAACGTAAATGCAGCTAACAATACTAATCCAATGGCAAGAATCCTTTTCATCTTTGTTTATTTTGTGATTTCAACAGGGCAAAGAAAGGGCAAAGGGCAAAGGGCAGAAGGCAGAGGGCAGAGGGCAGAGGGCAGAGAGAAATACAACCTCGCTATCAACCCTGTCAACCCTATAAACCCCGTCAACCTGTTAACTTGTTAACTTGTCAACTTGTTAACTTGTCAACTTGTCAACCCTACTTAACCAACCCATTCAAATACACCTCTATGTTCGTATAATTTTTATCCAGTTTATAAGCCGATGCATCGCCGGCATCTGCAGGATTCAATGCATGTTTTGTTTCCCATGCATCGGGCATGCCATCCTGATCTTTATCAGGTACCGCAGGTAATGACTTCAACGCCGGCCATGCGTTTACAGTGGATTCAAATGCTGTTCCATGTGCGTAATGGCCCTGTACATCGACAAAGCTACCGCCGCGTTTTTTTACCTCATTGACGATCCGCGCGTCGAGGGTATCTCTTTTTAAACTACAACCCACCTGCTTCAACACCAACTCATAGGCTTCTTTGGCTTTTTGGGTGGTGACGGGCATAGCTACAAAAGGCGCTTCGGCTTTTGCCAGGGCCGGATCATCGCCCTCCTTTTCACCCAAAAAAACGCCCTGCCAGTTGTTATTGGTCACTTCAGTTGAACCATCCATAAAATTCCCTTCTAAAAAATATTTCCCATAGGGCAATTTGGTATTCCGCCAGGGGTTCACTATCCGGTACATTACATTCTTATTGGTATTGGGACCGTAGCGATAGTAATTGTTAACCATATTGTATGTGCCGCCTTCACCGGCATAGGCGCTGTTAATACCCCAGTCGTAGATCACATTGTTACGAAAATCAACCTTCTCTTCGATACCCTGGCGATTGCCATTGAACCGGGGATTGCGGCTGTTGCAATGGGCAAACAAATTGTGGTGGCCCGATAAATGTTTGCCACCCCAGATGCCACCATAACCATGGTGCTCGTAATCTTTATCGCCCTTTTCAAAATGGTAACTGTAATTCAATGGTTCCGCAATAAGGTTCCATTGCAAGGTGGTACTGTCGCCATTGTACACCGAGAAAACCTCATCCGTGCTCCAGCTTACTGAGCAATGGTCCACAATAATATTCTTGTGCCGGGTGCCGCCAAAAGCGTCGTCGCCCCCATTGCCATCGACCATACCGCCGCGCTGGTTTTTATCACCCATCCGGCACCGCAGGTACCGCACAATGATGTTATCACCAGCCAAACCCACTGAGTAATCGGCCAGACAAATACCATCGCCGGGCGCCGACTGCCCGGCAATGGTTATGTTTCCTTTTATTTCCAGTTTCGATTGTAAATGAATGGTACCTGAAATGGCAAATACCACCACACGCGGTTCATTTGCTTCCACTGCATTCCGTAAACTTCCGGGGCCATTATCATCGAGGGTGGTCACCACATACACTTTTCCGCCCCGGCCGCCAGTAGTATACTGACCATACCCTTCTGCACCCGGGAAAGCAATGGTTTGTGCTTTGGCTGAAAAAAACATGGATAAACAACAAAAAACTGTACCAATAACATTTATTCTCTTTATCATACGCAAATAGTTCTTACAAAACTGCACCAAAAATACCAGTCCTGGTATTTTTCAATTGTTAATATCTCCACCTGGGGTCACCGCTGCTGGACCTGCCCGTAAAATTCACATCCTTAAAGATGAAATTACCCGCGGCGGGATCTACAAATAGGTCATTACTGGTTATACCGGAATTAATGATACTTGAAAGTGGGGTACCCGTAAATACCGCATCAGTTGTTTTATAGGTATTCTGGCCTACTGATGGGGCCGTTACTGAGCGAATATCACCTGCCGCGGTAGGTAAGACTGTTTTGCCTATTACATTATTGGCAAACGAGAAAGCACCTGTAATAGTGAAAGTGTTATAATCTATCAAATAGCGTTTATCGCCGGTGGTATTATAAAATGTATTATTGTCCACCTGAGCCGATGCAGAATTTATAGTAGTGACCATATTGATCACACAATAGCCTATATTATAAAAAGTACTGTTTGTAACAACAATATTATTAAACTTACCAGCAGAAGCACCATTGTGAATAAAGGCATAGTTGCCTCCGTTCCCTACATCATATACAATACATTTATTTACTGTCAATTTCTCAATATTGATTGGATTGGCTCCCTGTAACCGTATCGGAGTGTTAACCATATTATGGATAATACAATTCTCAAAATTGATCTCAGCTGTAGTAGTTGTTGTACCCTGGTTGAAGAAATAGCTTCTTTTGGTCAGTGCGGGATCCCCATTCTGATAACCGGTAACATCGAGGTTTTCGAATTTTATAAGGCCGCCACCATTAACGGGCAGGGTTACCTGGCTGAAAGAAATGACGGGCCGCTGTGGTCCTGGCTGTCCCCAAATGGTAAAGGAGGCATTGTCTGGCAGCAAAAACGTCGAATTGCTGTTATATTTTGTTCCCTGCTGTAAAACAAATATAGTTCCAGGTGCAACCGGAGTCTTTAACATAGCAGCCAGGTCGTCGGTTGGCTGTACCTGTATTACATTAGGCCCGGTTGGCGTACCGGCAAATGTGGTAAAAGACAAATATCCCTTTTGCGCCGGCCCAACAAAAATAGCCGCATCGTAGGATGTTTTTGGCAATAGCCCCGCAATGGTTTTTATACCTGCAGCCTTGTCTGTTGCATCCAGATTCACCTCTATGGGAGAACCGGTAGCAGGTGTAAGCGTTATTTTAGTAACACCGGGATTCACCAGCCACCTGAGTGTAACTTTGTCTTCCGTAAGCTCCCCATCAAAAAACGGTCTGAAGTACTGTTCACCTCTGAGCGGGGTCATGCCACTGCTGTGGTACCAATGAGATTCTTCACTGTTTCCGTAAGCCAGTGTTTTTATCCGCCCATAGTATTTTTGTCTTACCGCCAGTTGCCGGTCGTTTACAGTTACCTGGGTATTTTTTGTATTTATTGCAAATTCAGGGGCTGCCGAAAACAGGGAGTCGCGCGACAACTCCAATGTATATTCCACCTCTTTACCTGAAGTAAATAAGGCTGGGCGCCAGGAAAGGGTTGCTATGGTATCGCCGGCGGTTACAGAAATATCGATGGGCATAAACTGACGGACCAGTTCGTTGCTGGCATCTTTCTCTTTTTTGCAGGAGCTGATTGCCTGTGCAAACAAAAGCACCGGAACAATCAACTTTATTAAATTGTATGATGAGTTATTCATTTCAATAGTTTTTTATCACGGTTTAAGGTGTGTTATTAGTAACCCCAGTTTTGCGCCATGTTGTAGTTGGTACCTGTTGACGTGTTGGGTATGGGCATCAATTCCTTTTTCTCTGCCTCAAAATACCGTGCATACCCTTTTAAATTACCGGTGATGTAATCTTCATTTACCGCAGTGCGCCAGTTTTTGGTAGTGTAACCGGAAGGGGGATCACTTTTTCCTATACCGGGGGTGAACAGGGCCTGTGAAATAGGCATACCGCCATTGAAATCAAGTGTCTTCACTTCTTCTGTTGAACTTACCAGGTTGTAATTGGCCGGTTTGGTATATACATACAGGGGTAAACTGGCATAACGCCCTACTCCATTCATGAAGTCGCGTAATTTGGTCTTTGTTTCTTCGATCCTGGAGCCCAATAAATTCCAGCGGATGAGATCGTATTTACGAATGCCCTCGCCACCAAATTCCAGCAGACGTTCCTGTACAATGGCATTAAAGAACCCATCTTTGTCCGTGGGGGTTGTGCCCATACGGCTTTCAAAACCAACAAAGGCACGTCTTCTTACGCGTTCATAAGCAGTGATGGCATCGGCCGATGGACCGTTGTTGATCTCATTGTCGGCTTCGGCATACATCAATAAGATATCGGCAAAGCGCAGAATAGGCCAGTTGATTGCCAGGTTTTGTGAAGGACCCGAAATGGTGGTCCATGATCTTCTGAACTTACCATCGGTCATAGTACCGGCAGGGTTCATCCACTTTTTGCTGTTTGAATCAATTTCAAAAACGTTGATGGTCACATCGCGGCGGCAATCCCCAATGGAGTCAAACTCGTAGAAATAAGTAGGGATGATATTGATACCACCGCCACCACCGCCGAACCTTGATTTGGCATCATGGCGAAGGCCGTTGTAATACCCCAGTTTGCTGTCTGTAGAAGCGTTACTGCCATAAGCGCCTATCTCAAATATCAGCTCATGCGCATCATCGAGGCGGGCAGCAGTATGCAGGGTTTTAAAAATGTTTTCATAAACGGGGTTCAGCGAGTGTTGTTCGGGATGCGCCATGATGTCCTTACACTCATCATAGGCGATCTGATAGTACTTTTTATAATCAGCGCGCCGTTCATTTTTATGGGTATCGCCGCGCAGGGAGTAACCACCGCGTGCCAACGCAATCCTGGCTCTTAATCCTTTTACGGCTCCTTTCGTTAACCGCAGGTTCTGGTCGGGGGATTGCGTGCGCCAGGGAACATATTCAGCCGCCAGTCTAAGATCTTCTAACAATACGTCATACAACGTATCGGTACTTACCCTTGGCAAATATAAATTGGGCACATCTGCAGAAGGTTCAAACTGGGCCGGCATATCGCCCCAGTTGCGGATGGCTTCATAAAAGAATTGCGCCCTGAGTGTTAACGCCTCGCCCAATAACTTTTGCAGAGTGGCTTTTTGCACATCGGTACCATTTGCATACAAGTCTGATTTGGGAATATACTTGATACAGATATTGGCCCGCTCAATACCCTTGAACAACTGGTTGAAAGGTTCTTTCAGGTCAGCGTTGTCGGAGGTTGCGCCATAAGTACTGATACCCCGGCGATCGTTGGCATTATAGTCGCCAGAGGTTTTCATATCATCTGCCGACTGGGGGAACAAAGTAGCAATACGGCTGCCATACCCGTTATCGCCGATCAGCATGGCATAAATACCAATAACGGCAGAGTTCATGTTCGATACACTGCTGAATATAGATTCCTGTGTTAGTACTGAGGGCGAATCGGTATTCAGATATTTTTTACAGGATCCTGTAAATAAACCAACGAGGGCTACAGCAAATAATATATTGATAGTATTCTTTTTCATCTGTACAATTTTTAAATGCTTTCCTATTAAAAACCAACGTTTACACCAGCGAGGAAGAACCGGCTGCGGGGATAGGCCGCATAATCGATACCCGGGGTAAGCGGGTTGCTGCGCCGGGTATTGGCTTCCGGATCGTACCCGGTATATTTTGTAAATGTGTACAGGTTATTCACCGTTGCATACACCCTGAAGCGGGTAAACACTTTTGTTTTGTTCAACAGGCTCTGCGGCAGCGAATACCCAAACGTAAGGTTACTGATCCGCAGAAAAGAAGCATCTTCAATGGCGAAGGAATGCAGGAAGTAATTACCTAATGAAGGCGTCCAGTATTTGGCATTCACATTCATTTCATTTAACGTAGCCGGATCGGTTACCCGTTGACCATTCTCATCAAACAATTTATACCGGTCGTTCATAAGCGACAGCATGTTATTGTCTTTATACTGGAAAGTAGTGGTAAACTCCAGTTTGTTGGCATTGTATTCTTTATTACCAACCGACCAGTTTACAAAAACGCTCAGATCGAAGCCTTTGTAAGTAAACTGCTGGTTCAACCCGCCATAGAACCTGGGTTGGGCATTGCCCAATACAGTTTTGTCACTTTCCCCGATGAGGGAATCTTTTGAATCGGATAATTTTTTTAGCTTCAGATCACCAGGCTGCGGATTGCGGTTACCCAATGCAGCTCCACTGCTATTGGGTACCCCGGCTTTTAAAGTATAAGCTTTGGTGGAGGAGTTATAATCAAAATCATCAGGTGTATAAAACCCATCGGTCACATAACCATAAAACTGGCCGATCGGTTTGCCCACTTCTACTTTAAAATCATACATGTCGTTCACCCAGCCGGATCTCACCAGGTATGAATTCAGTGGATTGCCCAATGGATAGTTCCCCAGGCTTATAATGGTATTTTTGTTCGTCGAAATATTAAAGGCCGCATTCCAGCTGAAATCTTTGGTATTCATGATGGTGCTGTTCAATTGCAGTTCAACACCGGTATTACGGGTTTTACCCACGTTCTGGATCTGATCTGTATAACCGCTGGTAACGGGTACTTTCACACTCAGCAGCAGGTCGCGGGTATTGTTGTAATAATAATCGATAGAGCCATTAATACGGTTACGCAAAATGGTAAAGTCAAGCCCCACGTTTCGGGAAATGGTTGTTTCCCATTTCAATCCGGGATTGGCCAGGGCAGGCGGTGCCAACCCCGGAGTTACAGCTTCTTCAAATGCGTAACTGCTGGTATTGGTTCCGAATGTAGTTCTGAAAAGATCGTTGTCGATGCGGTTGTTACCCGATGTACCTATACTGGCCCTTAACTTCAGGAAAGTAATGGCAGAAAAGTTCTGCATAAAGGGTTCCTGCGAAATGGTCCAGGCTGCAGCTGCTGCGGGGAATGCGCCAAATGCGTTTTTATACAGGAATTTATTGGAACCATCGTACCGCAACGTACCTGTTACATAGAATTTGTTCTTATAATAATAGTTGGCCCGGCCGAAATAAGAGACCAGGCGGGTTTCGTTTTGTGAAGTAGTGGGCGGGTCCTGAATGCCTCCTGATGGCGGCATTGCTTTTTGAATACCCTGGAATGCCTGATCAACCGTAAGGTCAACAGGGATCCATTTTACGGTGCTGTTAAACGTATTTGATTTGGTTTGATACGTTTCCTGTCCAGCCAGTACATCAAACTTGTGATCATTGATGGCTTTGGTATACGTAATGGTGTTGGAGTTGGTGAGGGTAAAATTGTCGCCGGTGTTGAGATTCACCACAGGCATATTGGCGTTTGAACGCGCTACGCTGGTCACTGCTCCGTTGTAAATATTTGTTCTGGCATTGCCCCCGGTAACCCCTATTACCGTTTTGGCTGTAAGACCAGGGATGATATCATAACTGAAGTAACCATTTACATATACATCGTTGCGATAATCGTATTTCAACTCGTTATGCGCCAGCATCACCGGGTTAGTAAGGTTGGTAAGCGTGTTGTAATTCGGATCAAACTCATCTACTGTGTTATTGCCTTCTTCACCGGGGGCTATAAATGGTTTATACCTTACTGCATTGCGCAAGCGGTTGGTGCCCTGCGAACCGGTACTTGATGTACCTACGCCATCAACACGCTGACGGCTGTAGCGCGCGTTAAAGCCCATGCGTAATTTATCTGTGGCGCGGTGATCGAATTTAAAAGAAGCCAGGGTCCTTTTGAAACCCGATTCCAGCATGATGCCATCTTCTTTTGTATTACTGAGCGTTAAGTTAAAGGTAGAAGCTTTTGAACCGCCTGTTACGCCAACCACATGGGTATTGTTCATCGCATTACGGCCAAACACTTCATCCTGCCAGTCGGTAAATGGCATGTTCTTATATATATCCAGATCTTCCCAGCGGCCATATGTTTTTTCAAATGCAGTACGGTCATCGGCACTGCCATTGTAACGCTGGTATTGATACATGATAAACTCATACGGGTTCATTACATCCAGCTTGTTTACGATCTTGCGCACCCCGGCATAACCATCATAGGTTACGCGGGTTTTCATATCCCTTCCGCCCTTGGTGGTGATCACTACCACGCCATTGGCGCCACGGGCTCCATACACCGCTGTTGAAGCCGCATCCTTCAGCACGTTTATGCTTTCAATTTCCTGTGGTGAAATGATGGAGAGCGCATTCTCGAGTGGAATACCATCTACAATGTACAGGGGTGAGTTGTCCTGTGAAATGGAGCCGCCGCCACGCACCCGTATCAAAATGTCGGCACCGGGCCGGCCTTCAGTAGTGCTTACCTGTACACCTGCCAGGCGGCCGGCCAATGCTTCAGCCACACTGTTTACCGGTACATCTTTCAGGTCTTTTGACGTTACGGAAGAAACAGAACCGGTCAGGTCTTTTTTCTTGGCAGTACCATAACCGATCACCACTACATCTTCAAGACTGTTGTCTTCTTTTTGCAGTTGAATGGTAATGGAATTGATGCCGTCGGCAGTAGTCTCCAGCTGTTTATAACCCAGGTAGCTGAATACCAACGTCACTTTTCCCGATTCTCCGGGAACGGTAAAAATAAATTTACCGGTACCATCGGTTGTGGAACCATTGTGTGTGCCTTTTACCAACACACTTACACCGGAAAGAGGCGAACCTTTGTCATCGGTGACTGCTCCTTTAATTTGTCTTGATTGTGCGAATAGAAAAATGGGCAAAATGAGGGATAGGACTACAAACGTAATTCTTGTGGTCATATGGCGGTTTCGTTTTGGGGTTATATATACAGGACACTCGTTTAGGCTTTTGCTTGTATATATTAGTTAAATAGCAATCGTATGGAAACTGGTTCCAATCTCAATGATAGTGAGGTATTTTTTAAAATGGTAGTTTCCCCATGCATTTTTCTATGCAATCGTTCCCGGCTTCGCCCGCCGGAGCCTTAGCGTAAGGAGGGCTCATTGCCTTTTGCTCCGGCAGGCAAAGCAATGGGAAGCTCGGGAAATTCAAAAGCCCCTGATGATATTCATCAGGGGCTTTGAATATGCGTTGATCGTTAAGCGTTACACATTCAGCTTAAGGCCTTTAGCCTTTTAATAATTTGGATTCTGCACCAACCTTCCCTGATAGGAATCTATAGTTGCCTGATCGAAGGGAAACAATTCACTTTTACCGGCAACAAAGAGATAGCCTACGCCCGCACCTATTGGTTTACTGTCGATAATATTCTGCGATAGATTGGCCCGCCAGGCCAGCGCCGTATAGCCACTACCGGCTGGCGGTGTTTGCTTCGGTCGCCAGAATGGTTGTGCATTCGCAGCCGGATTAGTGCCCCCGTAAATTTGTATTTCCTCGCCATTGTTCTTCCAGTAAACAGAATCCGGTACATAGGTATAAGGACCAGTACCTGTTCTGATCTGTTCAATTTTCGCTCTTGCTTCTATCAGTTTTGCGGACAACAGGTTCCAGCGCAACAGATCATATTTGCGAATACCTTCATGGCCAAATTCAAGATAGCGTTCATTGGCTACTGCATTAAAGAAACCAGTTTTATCTGTTGGCGTAGTACCAATTGAACCTACATTACCGCGGTATGCTCTTTTTCGAACATCTTCAAGCGCTTTGATAGCCGCTGCCGATGGACCGCCGTTTATTTCATTATCGGCTTCTGCATACATCAGAAGTACATCGGAGAAACGGATCACCACCCAGTTGTAACCAACATTCAATGCGGTGCCCGGCAATAAAGGCACCCGCCAGTCGCGACGATACTTACCGGTATTCAATTCATTCAAACGGCGCAACGCTTTTACATTGTTTGCGGCAGCAACGCCGTACCAGGTAATGGTAACATCGCGGCGGGTATCAACCGAATCGAAGGCATAAAAATAGTTGGGTAACATAATAATGCCACCGCCGCCTGCGCCGTAACGCGAGTTGTTCGATAAATTAGGCCCATCATAATTCCCCATGCGGCTGTCGCTGTTGCCGTTACCACCACCGGCGCCTATTTCAAACAGGATCTCACCCTGTGGATCAGGTGTAAAGGAAGTAACGTTGCGCCAGATGTTTTCAAAGTTGGGGTTAAGGGTATGCTGATCGGGCCGCGCCATCAGCTCCTCACATTCCTTCTTAGTGATCTGATAATATTTCAGGTAATCGTCGCGGCGCTCCATCTTACCATTGCTGCGCAGGGAATAACCGCCTCTGAACAAGGCTATTCTTGCACGCAGAGCTTTCGCAGCACCTTTGGTGATGCGTTCATTGCGGGTAACTTCGGTACGCCAGGGCAACAGATCGATGGCAGCGGCCAGGTCATCGAGTATTTTATCGTACGTGGAATCGCGATCATTCCGGGGCAGGTACAGATCGGTTTGTTGATACGAAGGGATCATCGGCGCCGGCACATCGCCCCAGATCCTGATCAGCTCGAACAGGTATTGCGCACGCAGGGTAAGTGATTCGGCATACAGGCGACGCAATTCTTTTTTCTCTGCATCGGTACCTTCACTGTACAACTTCATTTGCGGGATCTGTTCAATACACAAATTCGCTCTCTCCAGTCCGCGGTATAATTGCCGGAATGGATTGGAGATCTCTGTATTGGTCAGTGACAACTGGTAACGGCCAATTCCCCGCCGGCCATTGTCAATATTCCCGCTTACAATACCTTCATCGGAATCGTAAGGGTAATACATGCTGATGCGAATGCCATAACCATTATCGCCCTGTAAATCGTCATATATCCCAATAACCGCCATGGTGGCATTGGGGATATCGGTAAATACTTCAGGTACCGTGTAACCCGACTCTGGTTCTACTTCAGTATATTTTTTACAACTATTGGTAAACGCTATTATGGTAACTATGGTGGTAACGGCCATTAATTGATACAAACGGGTATGCTTCTTCATACGTCAATCGTTTTTTGTTTTTAGAAAGTAACATTTAAACCAAACACCCAGGTACGGGAACGGGGATAGGCAGCAAAGTCAACACCGGGTGTTAACGGGTCGGAACGCCGTGCCGTAACATCAGGATCAAACCCCGAATAACTGGTAAGGGTGGCCAGGTTGTTCACCGTTGCAAACACCCTGAAGGTGGTAAGCTTTATTTTATTGATCACCGTTTTTGGCAGCGAGTACCCTACTGTAATATTGTTGAACCGCAGGTACGAACCATCTTCGATGGCCCAGGAGTGCAGCCACCAGCGTTGCACGCGAACGGGCGTCCATATTTTAGCGTTCTCATTCAAGGCTGCCAGTTCTTTGGGATCAGTAACCCGTTGCCCGTTTGCATTGATATTGGTGAACCGGTCCTTCATAATATTCAACGTATTCAGGTTGGGGAAAGCCCCATCGGTCCACTCAATTTTATTGGCATTGTAAATGTCGTTACCATATACAAAGTTCACAAACACGCTCAGGTCAAAACTTTTATAAGTGAACTGGTTGTTCCAGCCGCCGGTAAATTTGGGATTCGCATTGCCTATTACCACGCGGTCATAATCGGCTGTTATCTGTCCGTCAGGTTCCCCATTTGGACCACTGATGTCTTTCCATTTTAACATGCCCGGTTGTGCAGTTCCATATACGCCGTTATTGGCAATGTTTGCTTTTAGTTTATAGGTTTGGGTGGCGCCATCGAAATCGAAGTCATCCACTTTAAAAAAGCCATCTGTAACAAAGCCATACATTAACCCGGCCGGTTCACCCACTTTTACCAGGTAATCATCTACCCCATCACTGCCCTGCCAGCCTGAGTTACGGGTCATCTGGCTTACACCGCCCAGGCTCTCTACTTTATTTTTATTGAAGGAGATATTGAAGTTGGTATTCCAGCTAAAATCTTTTTTCGAAATGGGAATGGCACTTACCTGAAATTCTATACCCCGGTTGCTGGTAGCCCCCAGGTTTTGTAATTGCGTTGTATAACCCAATGTAGGCGGAATATTCACGGCAAGTAACAGGTCTTTGGCCGTATTCTTATATACATCTACCGTAAACTGCAGGCGGTTGTTGAGCATGGCCCAATCCAGCCCAAGGTTCATAGTGGTATTACGCTCCCATCTTAAATCGGGATTTTGCAAGGCAGTTGGCGCTACACCGGGTTGTATAATATGGTTGAATGCATACTGACCGGTTACGCCATACAACTGCAGGTATAACAGGTTATCGATGCGGTTGTTTCCCACCGATCCATACCCGAAACGGAGTTTGGCATCGTTCAGCCAGGAAAGGTCTTTCATAAATGCTTCCTGGCTAAACCGCCACGATACCGATCCTGAAGGGAAGACAAGCGTTCCATTGTCTGAACTGAATTTTGAAGAGCGATCGGCACGCAGGCTGAAGGAGGCCGAGTATTTATCATCGTACGAATAACTGGCCCGGCCGAAAAAAGAAGAGATGCGGCTGGGTGGTTGTTTAAAAGTAGTAGGCAATGGTTGTGCAGACCCCGGTGGCGCAGAGCCGGCGCCCATATTCTCCAGTGCTTTTTCTGCAGTAATATCCGACGGGAAATAGCGCGTTTCAAATGTACTGTTGCGCACCCGCTGGTCTATTATTTCCTGTCCTGCCAAAATGCTGATATCATGATGTCCTTTGTAATCGTTGACGGCATATTGCAGGGTATTGGAGTTGCTGAACGTATTGTTGTACTGCTCCCCTACCGATGCGGTGGGCAGCGAAGCAAAGTTGCGGGCCGTGGCCGTGATCTTACTAAAGAACTGATCGGTTTCCACAACGGCATTATCAAAACCAAAAGTAGACCGGAAGCTCAGGTTCTTTACAATGGTATAATTAAAAAACCCGCTCAGGTAAGTGGCCTTTGTATATTGACGCCGGTATTCTGCCTGGGTAAGCAGTACGGGATTGGTAGCCCCACTGGAAGCCAGGTAATACGCATCGTCGAAATCATCGATATCAGGGACTGCTCCACCAGAAACAGAAGGGAAAAGGAATGGCCGGTAATTGATGGTATGCCGCAGCCGGTTGGTGGCGCGGGTTCCACTGTTGGTGGTTCCGGCACCGCGGATGGTTTGATCGAGATACCGCGCATTGAAACCTATTTTTAATTTTTCCGAAGCTTTGTGTTCCAGTTTAAAATTAACCAGGTAACGATCAAAACCCGATTCCAGCTGCACCCCATCTTCCTTGTTACCGGTAAGACTTAAGTTATAAGTGGTGTTCTCGCTGCCGCCATTTACCGATACATTCTGATTACTGTATTTTGCGTTGCGGCCAAATACTTCATTCTGCCAGTTAACGGCCGGCATATCCTTATATACATTCAAGGTATCCCAGGTGCTGCCATAGGTTTTAACAAAGCTGGTACTGTCGTCTCTGTTACCCCGGCTTCGTTCATACTGCCACACTACAAAATCATAGGGGTTCATTACATCCATCATTTTAGGCAGTTCGCGCCAGCCAAAGGAACCATTATAAGAGATCTGTGTTTTACCGGGGCGGCCGCCCTTTGTAGTGATGATCACCACGCCATTGGCAGCACGCGCACCATAGATAGCGGTAGTGGAGGCATCTTTCAATACATCTATGGAAGCAATATCCTGGGGCGAGATCACGCTCAGGGCATTCTCTACCACTACCCCATCGACAATGTACAGGGGTGAATTATCCTGCGTAATGGAACCGCCGCCGCGTACGCGCACAATGATATCGGAACCGGGTGCCCCTTCCGAAGCAGTTACCGAAACACCCGCCAGGCGGCCCTGCAATGCTTCGGCTGCGGATGACAGCGGCACATCTTTTATTTGTTTGCCGGCCAGGGAGGAAACGGAGCCGCTTACCTTACTGCGCGGAACGGTTTGATAACCGATCACCACTTCCTGTAAAGTGGTGGCATCGCGTTCCATTTGTATGGTCATTTCTTTTTTATCATCTGCGGTTATGGTTATGGGTTTTAAACCCACACTCGACAGGGTAAGACTTATTGTACCCGCACCGGTTACCGGTATGGAAAAATGGCCTCTCACATCGGTCAGAACGGTGCGGCCTCCTTTCACCTGCACGGATACGTTAGGCGCCGGTGCGCCCCGGTCGTCGGTGACCGTTCCGGAAATGGTTCGTGTTTGGGCTAAGAGAATAAATGGAAAGAATAATAGCAGTGCTAGTAGTGGTTTAAATTGGTTCATATGGCGACTCTTTTGGTTTGAAAACAGCTGTAAGCCGTAAGCCTTAAGCTATAAGCAATACAGTTATTGGAAAAAGTATACGAGAATCATTGAGCAGTTCCGGGTTTAAAGTTTTAAGTTTAAAGTTGGAAGTTCAGCGTTCACAGATCTTAGTCTTAGTTTTTAGTTCTTTGTTTTGGGGCATGCGGAAGCGTGTGTCCGCCTTTGGCGGCGGCGCACAACGGTGTATAGCTGTATTAGGCTTTCAGCTTTTAGCTTAAGGCTATTACAGCATAGCAATACCACCTGCATACAGCTCGTAGCTGCAGCATGTGCTTAATTGCCAACAACGGCAATGTCTGTCTGCGAAATGTAACAATTAAGGTAAGTACGGTAATCAGATCAAATCCCTCGCTTCAGGTGCTAACTTCCAGTCAGGGAATTCCGTGAAAATTTGAAGCAAATATCAATACCAGTGATCAACATGTATAAGAAAATGAAAATGTAGCCTGCGAATATTAATCCAATTCTAACGAGATATTTTTGAATAAATCGTTTTCTTTAAGCCTTTTTCTATGCAATCGTTCCCGACAACGATTTCAAAATAGTAGCACCCTACTAAACAAAAGAGTATTTTTTTCGGTATTTTGCTGCCACACCGTGAAATTTGAAACCGTAACCATAAAAGATATTGCCAGGGCGCTGGGACTTTCAACCTCTACCGTGTCGCGTGCATTGCGTGGTAGTTACGAAATAAGCCCGGAGACAAAGAAACTGGTACTCGAATACGCCGAGAAGATCAACTACCGGCCGAACCCGATCGCTTTGAGTTTAAAAGAACGCAAAAGCCGGTCGATCGGGGTGGTAGTGAGTGAGATTGCTAATACGTTTTTCTCGCAAGCGATCAATGGTATTGAATCCATCGCCTACAACCGGGGGTACCACGTTATTATTTCCCAAAGCCACGAGTCGTACGAACGGGAAAAAGTAACCATTCAACACCTGGCCTCGCGCTCGGTAGATGGATTGCTGGTATCCCTTTCAAACGAAACCATTGACCTTTCGCACCTGAAACAGCTGCACGATAAAGGCCTGCCCATGGTTTTCTTCGACCGCATCACCGATGAAATAAACACCCACAAGGTTACCGCCAATAATGTAAAAGGTGCTTTCGACGCTACCCAGCACCTGATCAATAAGGGATTTACCCGCATTGCGCACATCACCAACTCTCCCAACCTGAGTATCACCAAAGAAAGGTTGCAGGGCTACCAGGAAGCGCTGAAAAAGAACAACCTGCCATTCGATGAAAAACTGGTGCACTACACCCTGCACGGCGGTATGATCTATGAAGAAATTCAGGACGAGATCCAGAAAATGTTCACCGCCCGCCAAAAACCGGATGCTATTTTAACGGCCAGCGACCGCATTACCACTTCCTGCCTTACCGCCCTGAAAGCCGCCGGCAAGAAAATACCCGACGATATCTCCGTCATTGGTTTTACCAATACCAATATTGCCGAACTGTTCAATCCACCGCTTTCGGCCGTACGCCAGCCGGCCTTCGATATGGGACAGGCAGCCACCGAACTGCTGATCTCTATTATCGAAAGCAAACGCCCGGTTACCGAGTTTGAAACCCGGATCCTGGATACCGAGCTTTTTACCCGGGAATCATCGGAACACTTCCCCCCGACCACCTAACTTATTCATTATTAATCAGATTCAACTTTTGCCCCCCGGGATTGCACCAAATTTTCCTGAGAAAATGGTCCGTATCCTAGGAATTCAATGTGTTTTCCCAGGATTTTACCCTATTTCCCCAGGATTTTGATATGTTTTTCTGGGATTTTAGCTTGTTTTCCCAGGATTTCACCCTGTTTTCCCAGGAAAATGATATGTTTTCCCGGGATTTTAGCTTGTTTTCCCGGGATTTTGATACGTTTTCCCAGGATAAAACGGCGCAGTCAGGTTCTCCTTATATACTTTTCAACACCTCACCCTGGCTGGAACATTTTTTTAATCCATGTTCAAATAACAATTATAAAAATTACCTTCACCTTATGCTTACGCAGGACGAGATCAAGCAGTTAGTAGCCAATCAGGCTGCTCAACTGGTTCAAAATAATATGACCGTTGGTATTGGTTCAGGCTCTACAGTTTACTGGCTTATTATGGAGCTGGGTAAACGGGTAAAAAAAGGCTTGTTGTTCCAGGCTATTCCCACTTCTAAAAAAACAGCAGCCCTGGCAGCCCAGCAAAACATCCCCCTCGCCGAACTGAATGACGTAAATGCGATCGACCTCACCATCGATGGCGCCGATGAAATTGATCCCAATCTGCAAATGATAAAAGGCGGTGGGGGCGCCCTGCTTCAGGAAAAGATGGTAGCCGCAGCTTCCCGCGAACTGCTCATACTGGCCGATCATTCCAAACTGGTGCAACACCTGGGCAATTTTCCTTTACCACTGGAAGTAATTCCTTTTGGCTGGAAACAGGTGCAACGCGAGATCCGCGAAAGCTACCAGGTAGAGGCCGTGTTGCGCATGCAGGATGATCAACCATTCATTTCCGACCATGGCCATTACATTCTCGACTGCCCCTTTCAACAAATCGAACACCCCGATATTCTAACCTACGAGCTCAACGGCATTCCCGGTGTCGTCGACAATGGCTTGTTCGTAAATATGGCAGATCTGGCATTGATAGGCTTTCCGGATGGAAGAACGGAGACGATGCATAAATAAAGTTCCGGGTTTAAAGTTTAAAGTTTTAAGTTCAAAGTTTAAAGTAGGGTTCAGCATTCATGAACTGAGTTCTCAGTTTTTGGGTTCAATTTTATATTTCTCTGTTTTTCATTCATCATTCTTCATCTTTCAGATTGGGCTGTATTTCGGCTGTTTTCTTTCTGCCCTCTGCCCTTTTCCTGCCTTTCCTCTCTGCCTTCTGCCCTCTGCCCTCTGCCCTTCTTCCATAAAACAGATTCAATTTTCGTAACTTCGGCTATATCAGATTCCCACCAATCATGCAAAAGAACAAACTAACCGGCACTGACCATAAGTACCTGCAGATTGCCGGCAGCCTGGAACAGATGATCCATAACGATATTCTGAAGATCGGCGACAAACTGCCTTCGGTGCGTATGTTGAGCGATGAATATGGCATCAGTATGGGCACTGCCTTTCAGGCCTATTACTACCTCGAAGGCAAAGGACTGATAGAATCGCGGCCCAAATCGGGTTACTATGTGCGGTTCAACCAAAAACGTTTTCCCGCCTTACCAGCAGCGGCCAAACCCGAAGCTGTGGCCGAAACCATCAGCGTTGATGAAATGGTAGCAGCCGTTTTTAAAAAATTAAGCGCTACCGATATTACCAACCTGGCGCTGGCAGCACCGGCTATGGAACTGATCCCCGCTGCCAAACTGAATAAATCGCTGGTACATGCATTCCGACATTCGGCCAGTAGTTGTCTCAATTACGAAGATGTACAGGGAAACCTGGAACTGCGTAAACAGGTTGCCCGGATGGCGTTTAACTGGGGCGGTAAGGTCAATGCCAATGAGGTGGTGATCACGGCTGGTTGTATGGAAGCGCTATCATTATCGCTGCAAACAGTTACCCGTCCGGGTGATACGGTGGCCATTGAATCGCCTACTTTCTTTGGCATCTTCCAGGTAATGCAATCGTTGGGCTTGCATGTGATTGAAATACCAACCGATGCCGTTACGGGAATCGATCTGAACTACCTGGAACAGGCAATTAAACAATCGAACATCAAGGCTTGTGTGTTTGTGCCCAGCTTCAACAATCCACTTGGCTGTTGTATGCCCGATGAAAATAAAAAGGCATTGGTGGAACTGATCACCAAACACCGCATTCCATTAATAGAAGATGATATTTATGGGGAATTGTATTTTGGTCAACACCGGCCCCGCTGTTGTAAAACTTATGATACCGAAGGCTGGGTAATGTACTGTTCTTCTGTTAGCAAATCGCTGGCACCCGGCTACCGTATTGGCTGGACGATCCCCGGCCGCTTCAAAGAACAATTCATCCGGTTGAAAATGCGACACACCATCAGTGGCGTTACCCTCACCCAGCACACCATGGCGCATTTCCTGGGCATTGGCCGGTTCGATTATCATTTGAAAAAATTACGTTCAGCCCTCCATACACAACAGCTTCGGTATGTTCAGGGCATCATCGATCACTTTCCGGCCGATACTAAAATATCAAGGCCACAAGGCGGATTTGTATTGTGGCTGGAATTGAATAAAAAAGTGAACACCTTTCAATTGTACCAGGAGGCTATTAAATACCAGGTTTCCGTTGCGCCGGGTAGAATATTTTCCATGCGCGACCGCTACAGCAATTATATGCGTATTGGATATGGGCAGCCATGGAATGATGCCGTGGAGAGAGGAATTCGTATACTAGGGAGCCTTGCGAAAAAGTTAAGCTAAGGAGGTCATGCAGCGGCAATTGTGAGTAGTCAGTAGTGAGTGGGTTTCCGATTTTTCAGACAACTGCACTTTAGCGAGCCTACTCACCACTCACTATTCACTACTCACTAAGCTGGTGGATGCTCAAAAAACATCTCGATATCGGCATTGGAATTATAATTACGGAAAACGTGCTGTGAGCGCATGGGTAAACGCAGTGTTACGCCTTCGTCGAAGATGGCCTGCAGACTATAATTTTTCAGTCGCCCGATCATAATGCGACCGGCTACTTTTTCCAACCCGGTGCGGGTATAGATACCGCAAAAAGGCTGGGCAAAGTCCACATCCTGGTATACATAAAAATCTGACTGATTATCGCGCATGTATTCCTGCAACAGGAAATGAATGGTACCGGCATCGAGGTCGAGCATATCGCAGGCCAGTAACAGCAGGTCCTTATCGGGATATTGCTGGTGAACGCTGAGCAGCCCTCTGAGCGGGCCTTCTACGTCGGCATTGTCAACCACCAGCAACTCGGGAGAGATCTCTTCAACATATGTGTGCACCTGGTGCTGATTTACCGAATATACCACCGGCAGGTGAAACATAGCCAGTTTTTCATGCATATGTTTGGCCCAGATGGTATTACGAATCGGCAACAACCCCTTGTCGGAGCCCATACGTTTGCTTTCGCCACCACATAATATTACACCTAACAAGTTATCCATACTATATATACTTACCGGAAGGTGATCAATCAAAGCAATCAGTCCTGTACTTTGCGGTCTGCATGACCCAGGCTTTTGCCGGGGGCCACTACATCACGTACCAATTGCTTCACTTCTTTAATTTCAGGGAAACCGCCCATTTCTTTTCGATCAAAAACCTTTTGCTCCCCGATGCAAATAGTATACCGGCCACTTACCTCGCTGGGTTTTAGCAACACACCCTGCAATTCATCTGCAAAGGTGGTCAACAACTCCTGTGCCATATACGCAGCCCTGAGTAACCATCCGCATTTAGGACAATATTCTATTGTTACAGTAGGTTTCATGAAACAAAGATAAGGGTTCAGTGCCACCGGGAAAGCTAACCTAAGTCACATTTTGGGGAAGAAAACAGATTGTTAAATATGGATATTAACTATTGTTAGTTTATGCTTTTTGCCGCTTCGCCCTGCACCGCCTCGAACTCCGTTTTCGGCGATTCGCAAACCGGGCACAGATAGGTAGCCGGCAACTGATTGAACGGGGTACCGGCGGCAACGTCATTTATACTATCGCCGTACTGCTCATCATATACGGTAAAGCAATGCCGGCACTGGTGTATAACGGGTATGTTCACCACTACTTTTGTTGCCGTATCCTGTACTACTTCCTGCCGGTAAACATTGTGCAATATTTTATCGGCTTCGGTAGTAAGGTCATAAAAATATTTGCAAAGCGAGATCAGGTAGGCGCCCAGTTCTTCTTTCTGCACCCCCTTTCTGAATAAAATATATTCGCGCGAGTTGGGGTTGAAATCTTTGGTGTACATGATATCGTACCGGTTCATGGCCACACTTTTATTACGGCTTGCATTCTGCTGCTTGGCTATCACAACCGCCCCAAACAAACCAAATAAGCCGGACTTCGATTTGGTTTTAATGGCAAAACTAAGTCCGTGCGTACGTACATCGTCTTTATCGAACTGACGAATGATGTATCGTTTCAGGTTCAGTCCTTCTTCACTCAGGTCTTCTATCTGCCAGTTCAGTTCATTGGCGGCATGGTGTACATTGATGCGGTACGTGTTCAACACATACTCCCAGGCCGTACGATCGTTTTGTGCAATACCTTTTATGATAAGCGATTTCCAGGGAGTAACATACAACTGACCTACTTTGGTTTTCAAACACAGCGAAGCAATATCCTTCAAAAACGAAACGGGAAAACATTCATCGCGCCGGTAAATACCCAGCCAGGTTTTTTCGCCATAGCGGTTAAAGCCTTCATAATAAGGCAAGGCAAATTTCGGGATGGCCAATTCGTTGGTAAGCGGCTGCGTCACGAACAGCTGTTTACTATGCACCATTTCATACAGGGCATCACCATCGGTCAAAGCGGGGTTGGCAGCAATTGCTTCTTCCAGCAGCCAGGTCATGCGGGGAATATCGTCGGAATAGATCAACCCTTTCCAGCAATAAATAACCGTGGTCTTTGGAAAACGTACATATAAGTACCAGTAATTATTTACCGGTGATGAAATGAAATTGATATTACCGGTAAAGAAGGGAATAAAACTCTGGCTGGCATCAACCAGGTTTAGTTTCATTTTTGGCCAGTAATCGAACAAACCCAGAATGTCTTTATACACGCCCTCGCTTAACCAGTTGGCATTTTGAAATACATCTTCAGCCACATAGGAGGTAAGTATATTAGCGTATTCATCATGATTGGCTTCATAAAAAACACCCAGCTGGTCCAGCTCTTTACGAAACTCTTTTTCGTTGGAGCTATCGGCCACGAAATACAATTGCTGGCGGTTTCCAAACTGTACCTGGTCTACCCCACATCGTTCTGCAGCTTCCATCCACGTATGCAGGTCACCGGCCGCCATAATACCGCCAGGAAGATTGATCTTTATATGATGGTACTTTCGCATAATGAGTTCTTCGTTTTAATTGTTGCAGGCCCCCCTCCTTACCTCCCCACGGTGGGGGAGGATGCCTAATAAAGATTTCATGTTTGACGCTTACCCTTTTTAACCTGCTACTTTGCAAGTACATTACTCGTCACTCCTGCCAAAGTTTCTTCGAGTATCCTTTGTACTTCTGGCCTACACGATCCACAACCCGTACCCGCTCCTGTTGATGAACACAATTGTTTGAAGTCGGTACAACCTTCATTTATTTTATTTTTCAGGTTATCGCTGCCCACATTGTTGCAACTGCATACCAGCTTGCCCAGTACCGGCTCGGCTTTTTTACCACTGCGTAATAGTTGCAAGCGTTTTTCATTCAGCTCAATCTTATTGGCAATTAGCTCCCTGAATTCCTGGAACTCCGTTTTATCACCGATCAAAATAGCACCTACCAGCCGGTCCTGGTGGATGATGCATTTTTTATAATACCGTTTTGCTTTATCGAGGAAAATGATCTCTTCGTAATCTTCATTCGGGCATTCGGGTATACCAATGCTGCACAGATCAAAGCCATGGATCTTGATAATGTTCATGAACAGCGTGCCCTTGTAGTAACTGGCAATATCGCCCTGCAGATAGTGGGCAACCACATGCGCCTGTTGTTCAGCCCCGGCAGTAATACCATATAGGATGCCTTCAAATTCGGCAATTTCTCCAATGGCAAATACATTTGGATCGCTGGTTTGCAGCCGCTCATTTACAATTACACCCCGTTGACAATGCAGTCCGGTTTCTTTTGCCAGCTCTATATTAGGCACCGTTCCAATGGCAAATACCAGCGCATTACAATCGATCACCTTTCCGCTTTTCAGGCGAACACCGGTCAATTCAGTGCGGCCATAGAACAACTGCACTTCATCATCATAATAAATATCACAACCCTGATCAACCATTTCATCGTGCAGGAACTGGCTTCCCAATGGATCGAGCTGGCGATCCAGGAAACGCGAAATGCGCTGGATAATGGTAACTTTTATGCCTACTTCGCGTAAAGATGCCGCCAGCTCTAACCCCAGCAAACCACCGCCTACGATCACTACATGTCCATCGGCAGGTACGTGGTTTTTAAATTCATCGGCATCGGTACGGCTGCGCATGGTGAAAATGCCTTTTAAAGCAGGCACATTACGAGGCATATTTGCCCGGCTGCCGGTAGCCATCAACAACACATCGTAATAAGTGGTGCGACCGGTTGAATCGAGTACACATTTGTTCTCCCGGTCTATTTTCTCTATACTGACGCCTTTGTATAACCTGATATTGTATGACGATTCTTCCGATTCTTTCATTTTGATCAGCTGCTCCCAGTTTTGGGTACCACTGATATAATCGGGCAACATGACGCGGTTGTAAAAAGGAAAATTCTCTTTACTGAAGATCACTAGTTCATCTTCCTTATTCAATTCGCGGTACGATTTTACAAACCCAAAGGCACCGGCACCTGCCCCAATGATCACAATCCGCTGACGGGGCTTTTTATAGGGTGCTACCTGAACGGCACAGAATTTAAAATCCGGTTCTTTTGAGATGGGATCTACCTTATCGCTGGTAACGTTATTCGCACGGTTCAAATCGCTGTTCAGGATCTTGCCCCAGTGCATGGGAATGAACACCACACCCGGCTTTATCGTATTCGTCACCTGGGCCTTTACCCGTACTTCACCCCGGCGCGAGCTTACTACAGCGATGTCGCCATCTTTTAAATGCAGTTGGCGCGCATCATCGGGATGTATTTCCAGGAACGATTGCGAAATATGTTGTTTCAGTTTATTCACCTTACCGGTTTTACTCATCGTATGCCACTGATCGCGGATCCGGCCGGTAGTGAGAATAAAGGGAAAATCGCCATCCGGTTTTTCACTGGTATTTTCATCGGGAACCGGGTGAATGATGGCTTTGGTGGAGGGGGTATAAAATGTTTTGTCGGTAAACAAGCGTACAGTGCCCTGGCCTGTTTCTCCTTTCGGATACGGCCATTGCACTGACCTCCTGTTTTTTATTAAACCATAATTCAATCCGCTGATATCGATGTTAGTGCCTTCCGTCAATTGCGCATGTTCGTCATATATGGCCGATGCATTGTCGTAATCGAAACCCTGGTAGCCCATTTTTTTGGCAAACCGGCAAATGATCTCGGCATCGGGCAATGCTTCACCGGGTGCATCAACAACCTTGTTCAAATAAGAAATGCGGCGCTCAGAGTTGGTCATGGTGCCTTCTTTCTCCGTCCAGGTGGCAGCAGGCAGGATCACATCGGCATATTTCAGGGTCTCAGGTTTGTTACTCATTTCCTGTACCACCACAAATTTGGCTTTCCTCAAACCTTCTTCAGCTGCCCGCACATTGGGCAAACTGATCAGCGGGTTGGTGCAAATGATCCAGATCGCTTTCAATTTGCCTTCATTCAATGCATCGAACATCTCCGTAGCCGTTAACCCGGGTTTGGGCGAGATTTGTTTTCCGCCCCAGAATTTTTCTACCTCCTCCCGGTGTTTGGGATTGGCAAGCACGCGATGGGCCGGCAACAGGTTCGATAACCCTCCTACTTCCCGACCACCCATTGCATTCGGTTGACCGGTCAATGAAAACGGACCAGAACCGGGTTTACCAATATGACCGGTAATGAGGTTGAGGTTGATCAAACTCAGGTTCTTGTTTACACCAACTGCACTTTGATTAAGACCCATCGTCCACAAACTCATAAAGCCTTTGGCATTCCCAATGTGCTGTGCTGCCAGAATAATAAGGGCTTTGTCTATTCCGCAGATCTCAGCTGCTTCAGCCAGCGTTCTTTGAAAAACGATCTTTTTATATTGTTCGTAACCCTCGGCATGGTTCTTTACAAAATCAAGGTCTACATCCCCATTCTCGATCAATAAACGGCCAATAGCGTGGTTCAGGGTGATATCAGTTCCGGGATTCAATTGCAAATGAACATCGGCCAGGGAACAGGTATCTGTTTTACGCGGATCGGCCACAATGATCTTTACATGCGGATTGCCCGCTTTATGCGCCTCTATCCGGCGCCATAAAATAGGATGACACCAGGCCGGATTGGCACCGGTTATAAAAAAACAATCGGCCAATTCTATATCCTCATAACAACCAGGCACACTGTCTTCGCCCAGTGCCATTTTGTAACCCGCCACCGCACTGCTCATACACAGGCGCGAATTGGTATCGATATTGTTACTGCCAATAAAACCTTTGATCAGTTTATTGATCACATAGTACTCTTCGGTAAGGCATTGCCCCGATACATAAAAAGCTACAGAATCAGGTCCATACTTATCAATGAAAGTTTTGAATACAGCCGCTGTACGGTCCAGCGCATCATCCCACGATACCCGTTGCAGGGGCATGTTCTTGTTATAACGCATTTGCGGGTACAACAAGCGGTCGCTTTTATCATTTACGGTATAATGCAGGTTCATCCCCTTGCTGCACAACATACCCTTGTTCACCGGGTGATTCTTATCGCCTTCAACCGTAATGTTCCCCTTCTTATCTTTATTTACCACTATACCACAACCCACCCCGCAATAGCTGCAGGTAGTAGTCACTGAAACGGGATGCTGATTATTCATACTAATGCTTTTGATAAAACCTATTCTATTGTCTTAAGAGCATACACGCATTACCTGCTAGGCCGCTACTACTGCCGGTTCCAGTTCTTCTTTTGCTTCTCTCTTACGGAACCGGGTAATAAATATTACAACTGAAATAACGATCACAATAATGCCTATGTAACGGAAGGCTTCTATATAAGTAATAGATTCCGATTTAAACAAAAACCCGAAGGCCATACCACCCAGATTGCCACCAGCGCCCACAATACCAGCAACCAGACCCACATTTTTATCGCTTATAAATGGTACAATACCGTAAGTGGCGCCATTGGCCATTTTCAGGAACAGGGCAAACAATAACATGGAGGCAATTGCCAGCACCAGCGTTCCAGCCTGGGCAAACACCAGCAGTCCCAGTCCTTCCAGCATCAAAACAGAACCCAACAACAAACCCTTGCCACGCATTCCATACTTGTTCCCCACTTTATCTGATACAATACCACCCAGTGCGCGGGCAAAAAGATTCATAAAGCCGAAGATCCCTGCCCAAAATCCGGCACTGCTTTGATCCAGCTTGAATGTATCTACAAAATGTAAGGAGGCTACGTTATCGAAGGTGATCTCCATGCCGAAACACATACCATATGCAAGTGCCAAAGCCCATACGCGCCAGTCGCCCAGTATCGACCAATCGGTTTTGGTTTTTGCGCTACCCGTACGGCCAATCTCTTTATAGTTACCGGCAGGCGTATCTTTCGTAAACCTGTAATATAAAAATGCAATGATGAGCATCATTATACCCGGTACTATCATGGCTAAACGCCAGGCGTTGTGCGGCGTATAACCAAAGCCAACGATAGCGGCAAAGATCAACGGCATAACCATGTTTGTAACACCGCCACCCAAATTCCCCCAGCCACCGGTAACAGCATTGGCTGTACCTTTTATTTTTGCGGCAAACATCATAGAGGTATGAAACTGGGTAATTACAAATGAAGCGCCGATGACACCAATTGCCAGGCGGAACAATAGAAAGGTGGTATAATCATTTGCCAGTCCTACCAGGAAAACCGGGATAGAACCCACCAACAGCAACCGTACTGCAGTAATACGCGGCCCCCAGGTGTCGCACAACCGGCCAATGACCAGGCGCGCAACAATGGTAGATGACACGGAAGCAATAATGATATTTCCAATCTGTGCTTTTGTTAATCCAAGATCGGCACGTATTGTTGGCATCAGCGGAGCCAAACCAAACCAGCCAAAAAAGCAAACAAAGAACATCAGCCAGGTAATGTGGAATGTTCTCATTTGAATGCCGCTGAGCGAGAAAATTTTCAGTTTATCGAGTGGTTGATTCATATTTTTTAGATTGAAGTGGAGGGGGGCTCCCTAATTTATTTGCTGCTAGATTTAAAAAAATCCGGACGTATATTGATCATCAGGTACGCCCAGTTGGCATTGTGCCTTGCCTGGTCCATAGTGGTTCTTTTTACATACTCGGTACTGTTGTTTGCCTTCATGTATGAGTACCCGAGCTCCAGTGTAGTGAACTTATTGAGTGAATAATTGGCGATGAAATCAAATTCGTAGCCTAAATTCTTATCGATATTCGCTTTTTCGGGATCAGCTGCATTCGCCATATTCTGCGCCAGCATAAAATTGTGTGCATCGAGGCTTACAAAAAATCTGGTGGCCTGGTATTTCACTTTAAAGTAGGCATCCTGCAAACCACCTACAGGCGAACCTGTTCCTACGTAGTAGTAATCCATATAGCCCCAATGTTTATGCGGCGTACCATACAGGGGGTCGAAACGATGCGTTTCGTTGGCCGGTGTTGTTGCACTGTTTCCTGATAAATAGTCGTAACCGGGACCAAAGCTGAATTTACCTTTTTGTAAAGTGAGCGAGGCGGTGTAATGGGAAGCATTCAGGTCTTTTCCATCGCGGTCTTTACCACTTTGAAAATAAGCGCCTACCTGCCAGAAATTTTTCAAAGCGGTTGCGTTGCCAAAAGAGCCATTGATCATTAAACCGTATGTAAGCCGGCTGTTCACTCCTTTCACATCGTATCTTCTGCCATATACAAAACCGTTAGCATCGCTGCCGGCAGAATCGAGCCGGTATTTTGCGAAATCATCTTTAAAGAAAAGCCCTGCGAATTTCACCTCTCCAAACTTGCGGCTTATATACAGCATCTGGAAGCTTTTATATTGCTGGTTCATGCCATTGGTGCTTACATTATTAGCCAGCACGGGTGCACCCGCTTTGCTGCTGGCAGCACCCACGGCTCCATTGGGCGACAGGGGTAACATACCCGCCGGTGTGGCCACCAGTTCACCCAGAGAGTTGGTAACATAGGGAGGAACGTTGCCTGCCACATAGCCGGTTCCGGTATAACCAAATGCATCGGTATTTTGATTGAACCCGGCGCCCAGGTCAACCTGCCAGCCATGGTGCATTGCTTTTACCAGTAATGCATCGTGGCGGCGGCCTTGTTGCAACCAGTCCAGGTCGCCCAACAACCGCACATCATCATATATTAAAGCCTGACGGCCGATCTTAAAAGAAAGATTGTCGATACCCTTTGTCTTTATGGTGGTATCAGCCACATTCATAAGCGTTACTTCTGCCCAGGCTTCATGCACCATCAGTTTGTTTCCATCGGCATTATTAATGGTAGAAGCATCCTGTCCCCATACCCGTACATCCTGAACAGAAAAGTTGAAGTTTATCCGGTCCCATTTGTAGCCGAAGGTTAAGCGGGCCCGTTGAGAGGTTAAAAAAGCAGGGTCAGTACCTTTTGCATTAAGTGTTCCATAGCCATCACGCACTTCTGTACGCGTACGCAACTGCCCCGTCAGGGAAAATTGCGCAACGCCGTTGGTGGGTCTTCCCAGGAAATACACAATGCCGGTTACTGCCATGAAAATTAATTTTTTCCTCATACTTTTGTTTTGGTTTTTTAAAGATGATCCATTCGTTTGATGTGATTTACTTTCCCCCGGACAGACTGCCATCTGCCGGGGTTTTTAATCGGCTGCGTCGTTTTTCGATCTTATCATGCAGTGAATTTTGGTTACAAAATTGGAAGAAAATATGGCGGGCAATTATTACCAAAGTCATAAGCAGGCAACCGTTAGAACCATCAACCAAAACATATTTCGTTATTCTTCAATTCCTATATATACCAGGTCATTTTCAATTTTAACCGGATAGGTTTTTAAATCGCCGCAATCATCACCACTCAAACATTTTCCGGTGGAAAGGGAGAAGGTTTTTTTGTGAAAGGGACATGCCACTTTGGGTTCGCTGTTTTGTGTGCCTATCATTCCCCGGCTTATGGCCATTTGCATGCGGTGCGGACACATATTTTGTGTGGCATACCACTCACCCCGACGACTGAAATTGAACAAGGCAATTTGATCATCGTGATACTTTACACAAACACCCCCGTTATCAGGCACATCAGTGGTACGGCAGGCTAAAAACCAGGTAAGTACGTTTTCTTGGATCATAACATGTCATTGAGTTTTACAAAAAAGAGTCCCTGTTCAGCTCTCGCTGATCAATTTTTCTTATGGCATTAAATGGGGAAATAAAAACCCGCTGCATTTTTTTGATGCAGGCAAACAATCGTTAGAATACGTAGCCGCAGCCAGTCAATAAACCGGTCGGCCACATAGCAAGTGTGTGTGAGTGTTTTAGTGTATCAGAAGAAATTATCAGAAGAATGGCGGCCCCGCGGCCCGGCCAACAGATGATGCGTGTTGTTTGATTATGCTACTTCCACTCCTTCGCTTTTTTCTGCTCCCGCATGGGTTCAAAAGTGATGGAAGGATCTTTTACTTCGGGTGCATTTACAAAATGCGAGAACCGTTTGCGGATCTCAGGATTTTCCACTGCTTCTTTCCATTCGCATTTATAATTGTCTACCAGCAATTGCATTTCTGCTTCCAGCTGGCCGGCAATACCCAAACTGTCGTTTATTACCACATTTTTCAGGTAATCGATACCCCCTTCCATTTTGTTCAGCCAGGTAGCTGTTCGCGTTAATGGATCGGCTGTTTTTATATAGAACATCAAAAAGCGATCGATGTATTTTATGCAGGTTTCCGAATCAAGATCGGTGGCCAGCAACAGGGCGTGTTGTGGTTTTGAACCACCGTTTCCGCACACGTACAGGTTCCAGCCTTTTTCCGTAGCGATGATCCCGAAATCCTTGCTTTGCGCTTCGGCACACTCGCGGATACAACCCGATACGGCCGATTTCAATTTATGCGGTGCGCGCAAACCGCGGTATCTTTCTTCAATCCGGATAGCGAAGCTAACACTGTCGTGCAAACCAAAGCGGCACCAGGTACTGCCCACGCAACTTTTTACCGTACGCAATGCTTTACCATATGCATGACCGCTTTCAAAACCTGCAGCGATCAGTTCACTCCAAATAGCGGGCAGATCACTTACGTGCGCACCAAACAGATCGATACGCTGACCGCCGGTTATTTTTGTATACAGATTGTATTTCCTGGCCACCTCCCCTATTACGATCAGTTTTTCAGGCGTAATTTCTCCGCCGGGAATACGAGGTACTACAGAATAGGTACCACCTTTTTGAATATTGGCCAAAAAGCGGTCGTTGCTGTCCTGCGCAGTATCGTTTCCTTTTGCCAGGATCATTTCATTCCAAAGACTGGCCAAAATAGAAGCTACCGGTGGTTTACACAATTCGCAACCATCGCCTGTACCCAGTTTATTCAACACTTCGTCAAACGTCATGAGCTTATGCACCTTCACCAGGTCGTATAGTTCCTGACGGCTGTAATTAAAGTGTTCGCATAAAACATTGCGTACATATTTTCCCTGCGATTTAAGAGTATGCGTGATAAGGTCTTTTACCATGGGCACACAGCCACCACAACCGGTACCGGCTTTGGTACATTTCTTAACAGCATCCATGGTTTCGTTGCCATCGCATACCGCCTGGCAGATATCGCCTTTTGAAACGCTTTCGCAACTGCAGATCAGCGCGTCGTCGGGCAAACTGGTTATACCTGCTCCGCCTTCGCCGCCAGATCCGCCACGGGCGCCCAGGATCACATCTTCAGGATTGGGCGGTAATACCACTTTATTCTTGGAGGTTTGCAGCAGCATGTTGTATGCATCTGCATCGCCCACCAGGATACCGCCTAATAAATATTTTCCGTCGTTTGAAATATTGATGCGTTTGTATACACCCTTCATACTGTCTTCCAGCACAATGCTGCGTCCTTCGGTATGCGACACAAACGGATCACCAAAGCTGGCCACGTCAACCCCTATCAGTTTCAGTTTGGTGCTCATATCGAAACCGGTGAACGATTTGTCGCCGCCCATCAGGTTGGCAGCTACCACTTCGGCCATTTCATAACCGGGTGCCACCAGCCCATAGATCATACCACCATGCAGCGCACATTCGCCAATGGCAAAAATGAATTGATCGGCAGTTGCCAATTTATCGTTCACCACAATTCCACCGCGGTGGCCTGTTTCCAAACCAGCCAGTTTTGCCAGCTCATCACGCGGCTTGATACCGGCTGAGATCACCAGCATATCAACATCCAGTTTGGTATCGTCTGAGAACTGCATACCATTGATAAACTGATCGCCCAGGATCCCGGACGTGTTCTTACTTGTATGAATGGAAAGCCCTAAAGATTCAAGCTTTGCTTTTAAAATGTTGGAACCGGCCTCATCAATTTGCCGGGGCATAAGACGGGGAGCAAATTCAATAACGTGGGTATTGGTTACGCCCAGGTCAATCATGGCTTTAGCCGCTTCCAGGCCCAGCAAACCGCCGCCAATTACTGCACCGGTCTTTGCTTTTTTAGCATAGGCGGTCATCAGTTCCAGGTCCTCGATAGTGCGGTATATAAAAACACCTTCTTTTTCAACACCGGGGATAGGTGGTACAAAGGCTGCAGAGCCGGTGGCCAGAATCAGATAGTCGTAAGATTCAGTAATGCCATGGTGAGAACGAACGGTCTTTTGTTCGCGATCTATATAAGAGATGGGATCTCCTAAATACAGTTTAATGTTTTTTTCTTCATACCAGTCAAGACCTGCCATGGTGAGGTCCTCGGCTGTTTTACCGGCAAAGTATTCACTTAGATGAACACGATCGTAAGCCGGACGGATTTCTTCCCCAAAAACAACAATTTCAAATTGCCCTGATTGGGCTTTGGCTGTAAGCTTTTCACAAAACTTGTATCCAACCATTCCATTGCCGATAACTACAATTTTCATAATCTGCGGTTTTAAGTGTCAGTTAATTCGCAGGCAATCGTTACATTAATTTAAATCACATATAAGAACAAGATGGCAATTCACTAAATTTCTATCCATTGTTTTGTGATCTCTGTAATAAAAATACGCTCTTTTTGTTGTAATTTTTACTCAGTTCTCAAATATAGATAATATATTTATTTTACTAATGTTTAATTATATAGATTTTTGTCTCACTTTTGAGGTACGAACCAGAAAGCATTAAGTCAATCATAAGCTATTGCGATTTTGCGAACAGGTTCGGCCCAAAAAGCATACATTAATTATTATTACATATAATTTTTACCGGTGAAACGAAACAAACAGGGTTGTGATCTGAAGAGCTGCTTTTTATGCAGATTGTGTTCAAAAGAATGGCTGCCGGCTGTTGACGCCCATCGCCAGAGCTTTCATGTAAATAAAGGCGAACTGCTTTTTACCGAAGGCACCGAGGTTACCGGCATCTACTTTATATATAAAGGAACATTCAAGGTTCATAAAAAATGGACGGAAGATAAGGAACTGATCGTTCGCCTGGCCCGAAGCGGCGCCATACTGGGTCATCGCGGCTTAGGTAATGATGTTTTTTATCCTGTGTCGGCCACTGCATTAGAGCCGGGCGAAGTGTGTTTTATCGACATTGGCTTTTTTCAATCGACTTTGAAAGTAAACCCACAATTTTTATATGAACTAATGATGTTCTTTGCCGGTGAATTGAAAGAGTCGGAAAAAAAGATGCGCAACCTGGCGCACATGCCGGTTAAAGGAAGAATTGCCCAGGCCTTGTTATCTATTCAGTCAACCTTTGGCACATCACCTGACGGTTTTCTGGATATCAACCTGAGCCGTCAGGACCTGGCTTCGTATACCGGCACTACTTATGAAACAGTATTCAGGCTCATGAACGAACTGGTGCAGGAAGGCAGCATAGCCTTATCGGGCAGGAACATTTATATAACAGATGCCGATAAGTTACTTACATATACCGTTCAATAATCTCTTTATTAAAATTATTCTTTAGTGGCAGCATTAACTGTAGAACCCGAATTAATTGTAGCAGGCGCCGGCGCAGGCGATCCCGAACTGATCACCTTAAAAGCATATAAACTTTTACAGGAAGTACCGGTTGTGTTATATGATAACCTCGTCAATAAATCATTGCTCGATTATACCAAACCTGGCTGCGAAAACATTTATGTAGGTAAACTTCCTTATGGCGATTATACACCGCAGGAACAAATACATGAACTCATAAAAGAGAAAGCCTTTTCAAAAGGCAGGGTGCTTCGGTTAAAAGGCGGCGATCCTTTCATTTTTGGCAGAGGATTCGAAGAGATATTGTACGCACGACATCATGGTATAAAAACAACGTTCATCCCCGGTATTACCAGCATGCAGGCCAGCGGTTTTTATGACATTCCTTTAACCTTCCGGAACATCAGCGAAAGTATTTGGGTAGTTACCGGTACCAGGAAAGATGGTTCTTTATCTGCCGATCTGCAACTGGCTATACAAAGCAAAGCCACCGTTGTAATTTATATGGGCATGAAAAAACTGCCTGAGATCTCCAACATATACATCGATAAAGGTTATGGCGATATGCCTGCGGCTATTATTCATTATGCTTCGTTGCCGTATCATAAACTTGTCAGGGGCGCAATCAAAGACCTGCCACAACTGGCAACAGAACAACACATCACTCACCCGGCACTTATTATTATTGGTCCCGTTACCGATACTGCATTACTGGCCGGCACTGAATAACCACTAATAAACCTATAATACATATTAACGGTTATCATATATCGTTATACATTACGACAAATTCATACTTCAAATCGTAGTTTATTACAGGATTCCTGTCAAGGATGCATAAGCTAAGTACTTCTCTGTATAATCAGCTATATGGTGAATAGTATTCACATAAGATTCACATTTTTTCTGTTGTCACGCACCAGCGTTTCGGTGTTTTAAACGAGGTATTCTGTCACAAGTAGCAACAGGAAGAAATTTAGCGATACTCGCCTTAAATTCTTCTGAATTTTATACAAGGGCTCTGGTTAGGCACTCTCCAGGTTTCCGGCTAAAACTACCGGAAGCTATCATTAGTTATGCAAATAACATGCTCTACACCAGGTATTACAGGCGGGAAGGATGGGTTCCTTTCCTCTACCTGCCTGCACCCGAAGAATGAAATAGTTTATACCAAACTCTTTCCACATTCTTCGTATACATTATCGTTACGCCCATTTAGCATTCCCCGTGATATGCCCGCCATTTATAGCTGGGCATGGAAACTGAGCCGTGCGGCCAATACCGTGGCAGCCAGTTACCTGTATGCAGGCAGTTCCGACTTTGCCCGCTCTTTTATGGTTTTGCTGAATAACCGGTTGGCGCTTTGCCAGGTCGATATTTGCTCCGCTGACAAAGACGGGTTATATGATACCTTTCCAGATTCATCTGGCAGTTATGTTATTCGACTATTGATGAATTCCAATAAGAAAACAGTTCGCCCCTTACATCTCAAAGCCCTTCAAACCTGTTTGGAATATTTCTTTTTATTCCCGGAGATCAAACAGATCATCGCTGAACCCGAAGCCGGGAATAAAATGTACAACGAGATCTTGTTAAAGGCCGGATTCAGGCACCAGGAACAGGTGTTTAGTCAATATACAGTATGTAACCTATTAGTTTGTACAAGACAAAGCTTTATACCAGAAGTCCATTAACCTTGTCCCAACCTTGTCCTAACCTTGTCCTAAAAACTAAGAGCTAAAAGTGAGTAAAAGAGCTGTCAAGTGCTTTCCATAAAACCTCTTTACACTCTTTTGCTCCTTACCGCTCTTGGTTTACAACCTTGTCCAGTATTGCACCTTGTCCTAAGTTAAACTTGTCCTATAGCGCAACCCCACTAATTCTCCTTAGTTTGCTTGCCTTATCCTTCAATACCTTATCCACCCATGGAACCATGGGCATCAAGCAGTCTAAAAGAATCATTAAACCCAGGGAGGGAATCAATGTTGGTTCCCTCCCTTTTTTGTTGGTGCCATTGTATTGATTGCCGGCACCCGTAAACAACGTAACCCGTTGTTCCCTCAATGGGGATTTTTATGGACAGTAGCTCTTATATACATTCCTATTAGTCAAATCATTAAATGCGGAACAGGATTTGAAGAAGATACAGTACAACATATCTATTACTTATTTAAAATTTATAATCATGACTACAACAACTAAAGTTATTCTGGGCCTGGTAGGCGCTGCTGCTGTAGGCGCTGCAGTGGGAATGTTATTAGCTCCTGAAAAAGGAACTGACTTAAGAAGAAATATTAAAGATTCTGCCGGCAAATGGTCTGATAAACTGAGCGACATGTGGCAAAATGGTAAAAAAGCTGCCGAAAAAGCCTCTTCTCGGATGCAAACCGAAATGTAAGATTCCGGTTTCAACACCGAAAGACCATATCCGGGCAGGCCGTTGGCCTGCTCTTTTTTTGTTCCTATCTGTCGGAAATAAAAAACCCCCTTCTGGCCTCTCCGCCAGCTGGTGGGGAGGTTGGAGGGGGGCTGTTTAAAATCTGGATTACTGTTTTACCAGTCTAACTATCACTTTTATACTTCCCTGCCATACTATTGCTGTATATGTTCCCGGTCTCCAATAGGCACCCACGGTAACATTGGCCACATTGCTAACATTATAAATGGAGGTTACATAACCACCCGTTGAATCGTAAATGTGAATAAAGATGGAATCCGTATTCGCACTGGTGATCATCAATGTGAACGTAGTAGTGGAAGGATTGGGCTTCACTTTTACAGTTAAGATACCCAGGTCTGGTGGCGGCGGCGGTGTTTTATCGGCAACTACCTTCACCGTAACCGTATCAGTAGCCATTGCCCCTTTATCGTCGGTAACCTGTAGCTGGAATAAATAAGTACCTTCAATGAGGTTGTTAAGCATCGTGGTGGAAGCAGACGGGGTTGACAAACCAAAGGTTGGCGGCCCACTTACTTTCGACCATTTGTAACTAACGATCCTGCCGTCTGAATCGGATGATTTCGATCCATCCAACAGCGTGCTGTTCTTTGGAAGGGTCATGGTAACATCAAGACCGGCATTGGCACCAGGCGGCTGATTGCCTGGTGATGCTACAGTATCTTTTACCAGAATCGTAACAGTATCATTGGCCGTAGCATTGCCGTTATCAGTTACTGTTAACCTGAATACATAAGTGCCAGCTACCAGATTTTTCGCCTGAGTAGTGGAAAAACCCGGAGAGACAATCAGGGATGTATTAGGCCCGCTCACTTGTGACCAAACATATTTGGTAATACTTCCATCAGGATCCGTTGATTTGGAACCATCCAGAGTAGCACTGTTTACCGGCAGGGTAATTACCTGGTCCTGGCCAGCATTGGCAGCGGGCGCCTGGTTGGCCGGTGTAGTGGAATTACTTACGATTACATTCACATCATCAGAAGCAGTGAGGCCCTTATCGTCTGTAACCGTTAAGCGTAACACATACGTACCCGCAACCAGTCCGGTCACTAAGGTTGATGCAGAACCGGCGTCGTTAAAATTAACATTGGAAGGCCCGCTTACTCTTGACCAGGCATATTTTACTATAGTGCCGTCGGGATCTTTTGATGCGCCACCGTTCAGCTGAGCGCTGCTGGTAGGCATTTTAATATTGATATCACCACCCGCATTGGCCACAGGCGCCACGTTAGCCGCCTGCACGGTGATGGTTACATCATCTGAGGCAGAAGCGCCTTTATCGTCGGTAACTGTTAATCGGAACACATATACACCCACCGCCAAACCGCCTACCGTTGTTGTTGCGGCTGCCGGGTTGGTAATGCTGTATTGCGAAGGACCACCGATTTTTGTCCATGCATAGGTTTTGATGGTGCCATCAGTATCTTTCGAAGCTGCACCATCCAGGGTTACTGTGTTGTTGCTGGAGGATACAATGCTGTTATCAGCGCCGGCATTGGCAATTGGCGGCTGATTGCTGGCAGGTGGTGGTTGTGTACCAATGGGATCAGAAAAGAGCTGGTCCATAGGAACATACTCCTTTTTTGTACTGGCACTTGTCCAGTATAAACCCATTCCTTTACGGTCATCTGTATTAAAGTGTTCCAGTTTGATATCATACTTCTGGCCGGCCACCAGGTTAACGGCGGTTGCATTTAACTGGCCGGGATACATTTCTTTCCAGCTGTCGAGGATCAGTTTGCCATCCACCCACAAACGTACCCCACCGCCTGTTTCTGCAGTGAAGGTATACGCTTCGGTATACTGGGCCATTACTTTTCCCGACCAGCGTACAGAGTAAGTATTGCCGGTTATTTTATAATGCACACCCAGCTGCGTCCAATCGAGGAAGCTTACGTTGTGATCGGTTCTGGTAAATACCAGCTTTGATAAATTGGCGTCAGAAAAATACTCGCCTTTCAACCCCCTTCCGTCACCCCAGATGGAGGCAGCAAACGGAGCAATATTAGCTTTACCTGATTTTGAAAGCATATAGGGCGTACCGCTAACAGGCTGCACCCTGATATTTTCAGCGGAGCCTGCGAGGGAACTCAACAGATAATCTACTGCGCTGGCTAACAAAGAAAGCGCGCCACCCGCTATGCCCGATGTTGTACATTGTATTACATCCAGGTCTTTTGTTGCCACTGGCGAGGCATTCATGATACCTGCCTTTTTGTGGCCGGTAATGGTGCAGTTCCTGATGAACACGGGTCTTTCGCCATCCAGCGGACCTTCATCCAGCACAATGGCGTAATCAAGACCGGCGGCATCGATCACCATATTCTGGAATTTCAGGGCGTTGCTGTTGCCTGATGATGCCTTGATCGTTATCTGGCTATTGTAAACATAACCACCCGTGTACAGATAGGTGTTGGTATACGCGCCGTGGTAAATGCCCAGGCCACAATTATACACAATGGAGTCCCTTACAATGTGGTTCTTCAGGTTGTTCTGCCAGGAAACCAAACCTGCATGGCAGTTATGGGCTATATTATTCTCGAATTCCCAAACGCTTTCAATCAATCCTTCCATCCAGTAATAAGCGCCGCCGGCCCTGAAGTCGCCGGTTGTGCCTATACAAACGTTGTTGTTACAAACGTTGTCGTCGCCGGGTCCCAATAAGAACCCGCTGGATGCAAAGGTGGGTGCGTCTTCAGAATCTACATCGAGCGCTTCGTGAATGAACTTGCTGATGGCTACCAGGTTTCCATCCCATACAGTGCCATGCGTAAAGTCAAGCACGTCCCACCAGAAGGCAATCTCCATTCCATTATAGGCAACGTTGCCTTTCAGTGTGATACCGTTCGAAGAGTGTGGAACATAACAGTGGCTACCGGTGTCGCGAATAACACAACCTTCAACCATCGTGCCTACAGTACCGTTATCACAATGGTGAAAGTGAATACCATATCTTCCTGGAACAAATTCAGCGGTACTGTCGCCACCCCGGTTTTTGCGGGGACCAATGTACCTTACCTGAATGTTCGAAATTGTTTGTGGTACGGATGAACGAATGAAGATGTGCGTTCTGCCGTTGGCAGTTCCTTCAATGCGCACATTTCTGGTGAGGTTGATTACCTCTGCACTCCACATGTTGTTGATTTGCGGATGCGCACGCAGGGTCCCTGCGCTTAAGGTAATGGAGGAACCTGAAATACTTTTAATAGTCCGCTCATCAAAGCCACTTAGATAAGCGTTACCCACAGTAGGTGACTCGGTTGGAGCGATGCTGATCTCATCTTCAACCTGCCAGCCTGCTGGGGAGCTGTTTAAATTAATGGTAGTGGCGCCCAGGGCAACGCTGCCGGCCGCACGAACAAACGCAGTTTTCTTAGTTCCTATCAAATCCAGAATACCCGAACCCATAGCCCATAAGCCAACATCTGTAGTCAATACATCCATTCCGCCACCAACGAACTTGCTTTCGTTGATATTAATAAATTGTAACTTTTGAATTACACTGGCAGAAGAGGGACGCATCGTTAATTTTCCTTCTACTACTACATTGCCTGTAGATTGTAACGTAGTGCTTTTGTTGCTGTCGAACTGTAATGTGGCTCCGCTGCTTACAGCTACGCCTGCATAACTAGCAGTGGTTAAGTCATACGTAACTGTATGCCCTGATGAGATGAGTGGGATATCTGTAGGCACGGGTAATTTTCCACCCCATGTACCCGGATCAGACCAGCTGCCTGATTTTACTGTGGAGATAGAACCTTCAAGTGCGAATGTTTGTCGTGGCGCACACTTAACTACGCTGGCACGGATTTCTTGCTTCTTCGCCCCCAATTGGGCAGTAATAGCTACTCCGGTAGCAGTCAAAGACGCATCACGGAGGAACTTCCTTCGAGTAGTGTTGTGATTCATAGGGATATTTTTACGTTTTTCTTAAAGAGTAATTTCACGAGTAGCTCAACAAACATGATGCCCAAAAAAACAAACACTAAAAGTTTCATAAAAAAATAGACTTAAGTCAAACACATTGTCCATTTTAGAATATGACACCTTTTTTAAAATATTCATCCTCACAGAACTCACTACTGTATTGGCATTTATTATAAACTGCACACAATAAAAAAAAGTATGACCGGGAATTTTAGATTTTTAAAAATAGTAATCATGGGTATGCCAGCAACGGAAACATACTATTTCATTATGGAATTATTACTAGTTTTCAATAAGCACTTGTACTTAGTTAAATGTGGAAAACAGCTGACCTGGAAGAATCTGAGAAATTAAGGATGGAAAAGGAATTGTACGATGGTTGAGAAAAACGAGCAGCAGGTGAAGTGGCAAAAAATAAAAAAGCCAGTCCCATTAAGACTAAAACTTAATAGAACTGGCAGACATATATACTATAAAGAAGAAGAAACCTAAAACAGATGCCCGTTACCGATAATTGTATTAGAAACAATTTACCACACGGGTCTTTTGAAGTTATTTCATGATGCTTTCGAAACGGTTGAAGATCTTAATGAAACCCCACACCGCTACTTTGAATTTCCAGAAGGGAAACAAACCGCTTACGTGAATACGGCTGATGAAGTATCTGTTTTGCAGGGGCTGTTTATCTACCCAATTACTTACGCGGAAAGCCAGGCGTACATCATGCTGCTGCAGCAGTTCAAACAAAGCCTGACGCTTGTCATCATTCGTTTGGCTGTAGGCACCAAATGTATAAGCATGACAGGGTTGAACGGGTATGCCCAGTTCCTGCAGCCTGTCTTTTGTTTTTTTAAGGTCTGTTGCTATTTCCGGCAGGCTCAGTTTTGAATAGCTCTGGTGACTGAAAGTATGCAGGCCGAATTCCACCATGTCTTTACTCATTTCCAACGCTTCCTTTACCTGCATAAACTCCCCCATGGGGTTGGGCACCAGGTGTTTGTTATCCGGAGACTGAATAAAACCAGCTACGAGGAAGATGTTCGCCTTAATATTATATTCTTTCAGCAGCGGGTATAAAGCTGTGTAATTATCGCGGTAGCCATCGTCGAGCGTGATCATAACCGGTTTGGCCGGCAATGGCTTTTTTTGTTCTATATGGGCCAGTACATCACTGATGAAGAGGGTGGTATACCCCTTTTCGTTCAGGTAACTAAAATGCCTACGCAGTTCGGCCGTGTTCACGGTAAGGAAATCAAAATCGTTACCGCCGCTTATTTTGTGGTAATTCAAAACCGGTAATCCGCCAAATGCAGATCCCATCTTAATTATATATAACGCCGCAATTACTATTAATAACGCTATTATTAAATATACTACCATTATCAGTGCATCATTTAACCGGGTTATTTACATATCCTTCTACCGCATTCTCTTTAGGTATTATTTCAAGCGCACGATTACTTAAAACCAGGCTATTGGCCGGAATATCTGAATTAATATAGGAGTTGGGGGCAATCAGCACGTTGTCGCCTATTTTAATATTACCCACCAGTACCGAACCGGTACCGATCCATACATTATTTCCAATAACCGGGCTGCCTTTCATTTTACCCCGGTTGGTTTGGCCAATAGTTACCCCATGTTCCAGGTTGCAGTTATCGCCAATTACAGCCTTGCCATTCACCACTATCATTCCAAAATGGCCCAGGTATAACCCCTTCCCTATTTTGGTGGTAATGGGGATCTGAAAGCCATATTTGTATTTATAACGCTGGTATAACATGCGGTAAAAAATACCGGGAAGGGAATATTTCTTATGGCTGGCGCATTTCCTCAAAACATAAGTGTACCTAAAACCGGGTACGGCGAGACCTTTAAAAAACGCTTTTCTGTCGTTCCTGCCAAAGTACCGGTAAAGGTCTGACCTGATCAACTCGTCCATTACCTCGTGTTTTCAATTTTTAAATCGGGATACGTTACTTCATTATGCGTTCAAAACGCTTAACTATTCTAATAAAACCTATGGTGGCCATTTTAAACTTAAACAGGTCGTAGGAACCGGTTACCGTTAGCCGGTTCAACAAATACGGGTTCATGCCCTGCATGGGAAACTTATTCAGCCGGTCGCCTACTTTAAAGGCATAGCGAACCCCATATTTCTTCAGGATGCCAAACACGGCTTTCTGTTTTACAGGCTCATGCGACATATGCGCAGCAAATGAATAGGCAAAGACCGGCTGGTAAGGAATACCCAGGTAATCGAGCCGTTCTTTGCTCAGGCGCATATCTTCATCGATTTCCTCCAGCGTCATATGGTGATAGCTCTTGTGATACATGGTATGCAGGCCATATTGAACGCGTTCACTGCAAAGCTCTTTGGCTTCTTCCACCAGCATAAATTCCCCTTCGGCCCGGGGCCCCAGGTTATCGGGCGTTTGTACAAAGCCCGCTACTATAAAAATATTGGCCTTACAATTGAATTCTTTTAATAAGGGATACAGGTCGGTGTAATTATCCCTGAAACCATCATCGAGCGTGATCATGATTGCCTTGGACGGCAGCGGTGTGCCTTTTTCCAGGTGATCGATCATATCACTTAAAAAGATGGTAGTGTATCCCTTTTTTGTGATGTATTCAAGCTGCTCGCGCATGCACGAAGCAGAAACAGTTAAAAAGTCGGGTTTCTTTGTACTGCTGATCTTGTGGTAAACCAGCACAGGCAATCCCTTATAAAAAGGTCCTGCATATAAATACATCAGGATGAAGGCTACAACCAGGATTGCTACTGGTATTATCAGGTATACCATGGAACGGGAATATTGAGGTTAATTAATTGCTGACGACGCTCACAGGAATAACACCCACGTAAAAAAAATGAACAGGCAACAACCATCATAATACATTGCTTCTCGGGTTCCATCAATATACTATGGCTGCTGCCTGTTATCATGGTTGGTGTTTCAATCGGCGGCCGTTGCTGTAAAGGCCTTATTAAGTTGTAGATCAAGTTTTTCGTATTGAGAATTCTTGCTCTTGAATTCCGGTACCAGCTCTTTCATCTTTTTCACAATTCCATAGTTATCTTCCAGCCGGCCCATACTGATCAATTCTTCAATATCTCTTACAACTTTATGTGAGCAAGGTATGATCTTGGCAATTTTGATCTTCTCGTGGTGCGTTGGCAGTGTTTTCTCTTTTTCATTCAATAACTCTTCATACAATTTTTCGCCGGGACGTAAACCACTATATACGATCTTGATGTCTTCATCGGGTGTTAAACCAGCCAGGCGGATCATCTTCAACGCCAGGTCAACGATCTTTACCGGTTTACCCATATCGAATACAAAGATCTCTGAACCTTTACCCATGATCGCCGCTTCCATTACCAACTGAACTGCTTCGGGGATGGTCATGAAATAACGGGTGATCTCCGGGTGTGTTACAGTAACCGGTCCACCCTGTTGAATTTGTTGACGGAACCGGGGAATTACCGAACCATTGGAACCCAGCACGTTTCCAAAACGGGTGGTAATGAATTTCGTTTTGGTGCCGTTTGCTGCATTTTTATCCTGGCCGTTGATGAGACCCATAATGGTCTGATCTACCAGGTTATCGGCAACCGTACTCAACGACTGCACATACATTTCAGCGATCCGTTTGGAGGTACCCATTACATTGGTTGGATTTACCGCCTTATCGGTTGAGATCATTACAAACTTGTGTACGTTGTACAGCACCGACAGGTCAGCAATGATCTTTGTACCCATTACATTGGTAAGAATGGCTTCAGACGGGTGTCTTTCCATCATGGGCACGTGCTTATAGGCAGCAGCATGGAATACAAAATGCGGGCGGTATTCGCGGAAGGGGATCTGCATACGGTTGCGATCGCGAATATTTCCTATAAAGATCTTTATATCGGAGCCGGGGAATTTCTCTTCCATCTCCAGCTGAATTTCATGCAAAGGTGATTCTGCCTGATCGCACAGGATCACTGCTTCCGGACCGAACGACAATACCTGGCGTACAATTTCAGAACCAATGGAACCAGCCGCACCGGTGATCAGAATTCTTTTACCACTTAACTCACCGGAGATTTGCTCATTGTTGATATTGATGGGTTCGCGTTGCAACAGATCTTCGATCCTCAATTCCTGAATTTGTTTCAGGCTCAGCTTGCCATAGATCCATTGGTCAGAAGGGGGAACCGTTAATACTTTTATCCCGAACTGTAAACATTTTTCAATCACCACTTTTTTATCCTTGCTATCGAGCTGTTCGTTCATCAGGATCAGCTTATCGATCTTCTTCTTTGTTTTCAGTAAAGGCAGCTCCCTGATGTGATAAACTCTCTTCTGCTGAATGGTTACGTTTGCTTTGTTGATATCGGTCTCTACAAAACCGGCAATTACGAATTTATTGGTGATGCTCGATTCAACGGCCTGTTTAACCAGCATGGCTTCGGTATCACTGCCAAGGATCAGCACATTTTCCTTCAACACAATGGCATTATGTTTTACATAATAATAAAAGCCACGAACCGCAGAACGCAACATCATATGCAGGGTACAGCTGATAAAAAAGTTTATCAACAACACACCCGGAATGTTCAGCGAGTTAATATGATATTCTCTGTTTACAACGAATACAACAGCAATGGGATATAACACACCGGTGATAAGTACCGCCAGGGAAATCCGCATCATGTCGTATACATTCGAAAAGCGCAGCATGCCCGTGTGTATGCGCATGAAATAAAACACCGGCAACGACAGTGCGCAATAAAGAATGGTATATACAAAAAAGTGCCCGCGCAATATTGCGGAGAACTCAAATTGTTTTATGACAAAATATGATAACGTAAATGAGAACCCGGTAATAACCAGGTCTATTATCAATATTACCCATCTGGGTACAGGCCTGGAGAATGACAGAAACTTCTTCATGCTATTAGCAATAAGTTTACAATGTTGATTGTTCCTAACACGTGGATTTTCCAGGAAATAAATGGAATGACCATGTGCGTTATGCAATGGATGGCCAAGCGAAACATGGATATTACGCAGGAAATATGGATCCGGGGTTAACCTGAATGCACAGAAAAATGGATTGTAAACTCTAGGAAGTTCAAAGGATTACCACTACAACAACAACAGGCGGATTTTTACACCAGGATATTGATCAAAGGAGGCTAATTATAGAAGGACAACAGCTGGATTTGAAAATGAGGACATTTCATAGGAACGTTGCGAGGGCTGTAACTAAAGCGAAAGTTACGCAACTAATTGGATTATTCGCAATATTTTTGGATGATTTTTTCACTTTCACCACTTCCCTGATGCGCGCCACCACTCGGTTTAACTCAGTATCAGTTAAATTTGAACCCGATGGTAAACAAAGCCCTTTATCGAACAGACCATCGCTTACCCCATTGCCATAATACGGGTAGTTTTTAAATACCGGTTGCAAATGCATAGGCTTCCATAACGGCCTGCAATCGATATTATCTTCATGCAAAGCGTTCTGAATATCAATAACTGAATACTGATCACTGTCAACCAGGATGGTTGTTAACCAATGGTTGGAATAATAATCTTTACCCGGGTCGGTAATAAACGCTATTCCTTTTATATCCTCCAGGGCTTGTTTGTAAAAGTCAAAATTGTACCGGCGCCGGGCAACCCGTTCAGGCAGTACTTCCATTTGACCACGGCCAATACCCGCACATATATTACTCATCCGGTAGTTATACCCGATTTGTGAGTGCTGGTAATGGGGGGCATGATCCCGGGCCTGGGTAGCTAAAAATCGGGCCTGCTTTATATATCCTTCATTGGCCGATATAAGCGCACCACCACCTGAAGTGGTTATTATTTTATTCCCGTTAAAGGAAAGAATGCCCAGATCGCCGAAGGTACCTACAGCTCTCCCCTTGTATGTTGAACCCAATGCCTCGGCAGCATCTTCCACTACTGGTATCTGGTACTGGCGGGCAATGCTCATGATCTCATCCATTTGAGCAGGCATACCATACAAATGCACTACAATGATCGCCTTGGGCTTTTTACCATTTTTAATACGGTCCTGTATAGCCAGTTCCAGGTATTCGGGCGACATGTTCCAGGTGGTTTCTTCACTGTCGACAAATACAGGTGAAGCTCCCTGGTATACGATAGGGTTGGCGGAAGCTGAGAAAGTCAGTGACTGGCAAATTACTTCGTCACCGGCTTTAACGCCCAGTATTATTAATGCCAGATGCAAGGCTGCTGTTCCGGAACTCAATGCTGCCACATGCACATTATTTCCCAGGTACGCTTCCAGGTCGTGCTCCATACCAGTTACATGAGGGCCCAGCGGCGCAATCCAGTTTGTAGCAAATGCTTCCTGAACATACTCCAATTCCTTTTCTCCCATATGCGGGGACGACAACCAGATTTTCTCTTTCATTGAATGCAACTTAAATTGGCAAAATAAAATGCTTTTGCAGATAAAACAAGTTCAGCCAATCAGGTTATTTAAATATTATCTACAAACTATTTTTTTCTAAAATCATACCGGCTCATTCATCTTAATGATCCGGCCGGGATTGCCCACCACCACTGCATGATCCGGCACATCCCTGATTATAACAGCACCCGCACCTATCATTACCCACTTACCTATGCGAATTCCCTGTTTTACACAGGCGCCAATACCCACTTGCGTGCCCTCTCCCACCTGCACATCTCCTGCCAGGGCAACATTGGGTGATATATGTACAAAGTTGTCCACTACACAATCATGATCAATGGAACAATTGGTATTTAATATAACATGTTCTCCTATGACGCTGTGCACATTTACCGAAACATTAGCCATTATCACAGTTCCCTGACCAATTGAACTACGTGGTGAAATCACTGCTGACGAATGAACTGCATTGGTAAATTGTACCCCATTTAATTTTTGAGCTACTATTTTTCGGATGCGGTTACTTCCTATAGAAATGATAAACTCATCTTCCGGTACTACTGCAGCCTGCTGCAAAGTATTATACACAGAATAATCCAGTAACGTTTTTACGTTCGGATTGTCATCAATCAATCCATTGGGAATCCGGCCCTGGCTCTCCAGTACTTCACAAATCACCTTCGCATGGCCACTTGCGCCATACAATAATATTCGATTGGTAAACGACATAAGTTGATAAGGGCAATTCTCAGAAAGGATTTTAACAGAAATAGTAAACAGTACTCAATTAGGTAAATACAAAGAAAGGCATCAAATATGTGGCGTAAAAATACACACTTATATTTGATGCGCAATATTATAATTGGGTAAACCCTTATTTTTTTAATCAAATTACCACTAAGCGGTAAACCGATAATACCGGCCAGCCTTGCGTTTCACAAAGCCTTCGGCATAGCTGTATGTCTCTTCATCATCGATTTCCCGCTCATCGGACATTGTGGCATTCTCTAACCCGCCCATCATAATCATTACCGGGAATAATATGGAACGAAGCAGCGTTTTCACCGGCCGCAGTTCTTTAACTGACTCAATAACTGCTTCTGTTACAGTTTTGCATTGATCGTTGGTCAGCTGAGGATAAATGGGAAGTGATATCTCGTTATTATATAAATTATAAGATGCAGGATAGTCCTCGATCTTATAACCAGCCTGCTTAAACACAGTAAGCATAGGCAATGGTGTAAAATGCACATTTACAGCAACAGACCGGCCTGATATGCCTTCAATAATTTTATTGCGTTCTTCCTCATTACCGTTCTTGATACGTAATGGATACAGATGATAAGAAGAAGCACAGCCGCTTTGCTGATACGGCGGACAAATAGCCCAATCGTATTTTGAAAAGATGTTGTTATAGAAATCAAATACCCGCTTTCTTTCAATCAGCAACAGGTTCTCATATTTTTTAAACTGCGCCAATGCTACTGCGGCCAGTACATCGGGCATGTTCATTTTAAAACCAGGATAAATAACATCGTATTGCCAGGCGCCGGCCTTTGTTTTTGTAAAGGCATCTTTTGTTTGGCCATTCAAACTCCAGATGCGAAGCGTATTATACACTTCTTCGCTATTAAATGGCGCCGGCAGATTAATGGCAATAACACCCCCTTCGGCAGAAGTAATATTTTTTACGGCATGCAGCGAGAATACAGTAATGTCGGCACAGGAACCTATGGGCTTGTTCTTGTATGTGGCGCCCAGCGCATGGGCGGCATCGTCCATGACCATGATGCGGCCCAACTGGTGTTGCGCATCCGATGCCGGCCGGAATTTCTTTTTTATGTCCTCCTCATTCACGATGCTGTAAATGCCATCATAATCGCAAGGCCAGCCTGCAAAATCAACTGCAATGATCGCTTTTGTTCTTTCGGTAATGGCCTCTTTTATTTTTTCGCAATCGATATTAAAATCACTTCCTACATCCACCATAACCGGCCTGGCACCTACATGCATTACAGCCAATGCCGTAGCGCAATAGGTATAGGCTGGCACAATTACTTCATCGCCTTCTTTAATACCATACCAATGTAACATCAATATCATACCCGATGTAGCTGAGTTAACAGCCAGGGTATGATCAATATTGCAGAACAAAGCCATTTCCATTTCCAGTTCTTTTGTTGCAGGGCCAGTGGTCAGCCAGCCGCTTTGCAAAATAGAGGTGACCTCTTTAATTATATCATCATCGATATAAGGGGGTGAAAATCGAATCATAATCAGAGCAACTTAGGGTTTATAGTGTTTAATCGTTCATAAGTTAACCACGTAATAATAAGTTACGATTATTTTAGCAGAATAACCGGGTAATACAGAGGAATATTTGGAGGAGGGATCAGGTGAAACCTTTAGTTTCCCTGGAACTTGGTCATGGTTACGTGGCCTTGTTGACTAACGCCTTCACTTTTAACAACCTTCATAATAGTAAAAAGGACAATCTTACAGTCTAACCGAAAACTTACATGATCTACATACCATACATCCAGTTCAAACTTTTGCTGCCAGCCAATAGCATTGCGTCCATTTACCTGTGCCCAGCCGGTGATGCCGGGCCGCACGTCATGTCTTCTTTTTTGAGTAGTGCTATATAAAGGTAAGTATTCCACCAACAAAGGACGTGGACCTATTAAACTCATTTCGCCTTTAATGACGTTGATCAATTGCGGAATTTCATCAAGTGATGTTTTCCTGATGAACTTTCCAATAGCGGTCAAACGTTCCGCATCTGATAATAAGTTGCCCGCTGCATCCTTCCTATCGTTCATGGTTTTAAACTTTATCAGTTTAAATATGCTTCCGTTTTTACCGGGTCGTGGCTGTACAAAGAAAGGACTGCCCTGGTTGGCGATATATAATAAAGCGGTAACGAGTATAAACAGCGGCAGTAGTAAACTGAATGCGATCAGGCTTACTACAAAGTCGAGGCATCTCTTAAAAAAATTACGATACAATTGCATGAGCTTTTAAGTGGTCGTGATATTCTTTTAACAACAATTCCCAAAGGTATTTCTGTTCGTAGCGGTCCACGATCATCTTGCGTGCATTGGACTGCAAAGTAAGATATAAAGAGGTATCGGTCAATAGCCGGTTCATGGCATTTTGCAGGTCCGGTACACTCTTGGCCGGAATGATCAGCCCATTTCTACCGTCTTCTATAATCTCATTACACCCATTGATGTCGGTCACTATAGAAGGCAGATTGAAGCAGCCGGCCTGCATGGGCACATTAGGAAAACCTTCGCGGTACGAAGGAAAGGCAAGCGCCTGGCTGATCATCAAAAACGGCCTGATGTCCTGCTGAAACCCGGCATGAATGATCGACTTATCTGTTTCAATGATGGTGTGTGTAGCCGGAGCCAAAGGATCGCGTTCCGGTTCATACGGCCCCACCAGCAGCAATTTAATATTCGGGTGTTTTCCCTTTACCTCGCTGAATGCTTCTACCAGTTCTTCAATCCCCTTATCCTTTACCAGCCTGCCTACAAAAACAAACACAAAGTCTTTATCGGTTAGTCCGAATTTCTTTCTCAACTCACTGGCCGTTTTACTCAATTCTTCCCCCGGCTGAAAAAAACGGGTATTGATGCCATTGCTGCTTCCATTGCCGAGCACCTTCATTTTTTGTTCCCTGCAAAAGTGATTGTCCAGAATGAAGCCGGCCAGCACTTTCGAATTCGGGTATACATGTGTGGCGCAACTGTAGGTAAGCCGTTCTACAAAATCAAGCACCTTTCTTTTCATCCCGGTATTTTCCATCAATGGCATACCGGCTACGGTGTGCATGCGTACAGGCACACCCGCCAGACGGCTGGCCATCATACCCAGTAACCCCGCTTTGGGTGTATGCGTATGCACAATAGCAGGCTTTTCTTTTTTCAACAATCTGTATAACTTCCACAATGCTTTAATATCTTTCACGGGAGTAATAGCCCGCGTCATGGGTACAGGAGCGGTTCGTACGCCCTCACGGGCACCAACCTGCTCCAGCATTTTGTCGGGCGAGGAAACTGCAAGTACTTCAAAATGATCAGACATATACCGGAGCTGGTCTTTAAGTAACACACTTAAAGACACAGGCACGGTAGTTATCCGGATCAGTTTATTCGATGATTTCATGTTATCTGTTTGTGTATGAGGTTCGCCAATTCGGGTACGCTATAAAGATTGCTTACCTTTATACAGCTGCAATATTGTAAAGAAGAAAAAATGTTCGTAATTTATTTTTCAATTCGTTAACCCGGCTACAACAATCATAATCTACTTACCATGCAAATACGACCCGCCACGCCCCAGGACAAACCCGCAATGATAGAACTATTAAAAAAATCTCTGGGTGAAGGGCTTATACCCAAATCAGAATTTCTGTGGAACTGGAAACATGAACAAAACCCCTTCGGCCCTTCTTTCGTATTGCTGGCCGAAGAAAACGGAATGCTCATTGGGTTAAGAGCGTTTATGCAATGGCAGTGGAAATGGAAAGACACTACTTATAAAGCCATTCGGGCCGTAGATACTGCTACCCATCCTGATCACCAGGGAAAAGGTATTTTTAAAAAGCTGACCCTGCAACAATTGGAACTGTGTAAACAACAGGGCGTACATTTCGTATTTAATACGCCCAATGATCAAAGCAGGCCTGGTTATCTAAAAATGGGCTGGGTGCAACAGGGCAGAATGCCCTTGAAATTTAAAATAAGAAACCCGGTAGCATTGGGCCTTGCGCTTGCCTTCAAAAAAGGGAAAGGCGTTTCAACCACCGAAGATCCCACACCTACCCAAACCTGGGACCCCAGGGTGTTTGCTTTAATGGATAAATATGTTCAGAATACCGAACAATTAAATACTGTGTTATCCGCTTCGTATATCCGGTGGCGCTACGCCGACAACCCGCTGTTCAGCTATAATTATTTTACCGACTTCGAAAACTTCCTGCTCATCGGCCGCATCAAGCAACATTCTTTTACCAGAGAGTTGCGCCTGGTAGACTGTATGTTATTTAATAACCCTTCATCAAACAGGCGCATCAACTCCAGCATCAGCAAGGTGGTTCTCCCCTACTGCAAAAAACATAAAATACAGGTCATTTCATTTTCAGGACAGCAATATCAATCACATCAAGCTGCTCTTAACTGGATGGGAATAATACCTGTTCAGCACCGTGGTCCCATTGTTACCTTAAGAGATTTGAACATGAATGAAAAATTTCCCGAATTACTGGACATTAAAAACTGGGGCTATTCTCTGGGCGATATGGAACTTTTTTAATCGTTCCGCTGCCAGGTTTGGTAAGCCGGGAAAGTCCGACTGTTCTTTATTTTAAGGGAAGAAATCCTACACCAGGCAGGTACATATGTGGCTGCCTGGTATTAATCTTTTACATGCAGTAGTCTTATTGTAATACTTTGTCTGCCTGTTTTACTGCTTTGGGCGCTGCTTCACGTACCAGGTATTGATCATACTCGCCCATATTCCAGCTCGTCATCCCATATTTCTGCTGGCATTTTTTAAATTCTTTCAACAGTACTTCCAGGCTTTGTAAATTCTGTTCGGGATAATCACCAAAATTTTCGGGGTGCCACCACAGGTGATAGACTTCTTTTTTCTGTGCCGCAATGCGGATCTCCTGGCACGACCTGCGCAAACGCATTTTATTGGCCAGCTCCGATTTCGGATTCCAGGGCCGTAAGAACCGGCTTGCCGGCAATTGCAATGGTTCACCCGGTGTAACCTTTATTTTACTTAAAGGATAAGAAGTTCTTACTCCACCTACCTGTATATACGCATCTGCAGTACGGAATACCCGGCGCATGAAACCAGCGCCGCCATTGGTAACCGGCGACCAGAACCACCCATCGGGATTGGAACGAACCGTTTTGATCCCATTATCGTAACAGATCTTCAGGTACTCGGGGTTGAACTGGTTACGCGGAAATACCAGCGAACGCATAGGCGCTTTGAATTTTTCAGCTGCTTTAACCGCTGCTTTCAAATCAGCGTCGAAGGCCATTTTCTCCCGTTGTTCTTCCAGGCAATAATAATGGCTGAACGTATGGGTGGCCAGTTCCTGTCCCGGGTACTTCATGATCATTGCTACTTCTTCCGGTGCAAAATGCGCCCATTGATATTGTGAGTCCATTCCATGCTGACGAACCCATTTATACGCTGAATATTTTTCTACCGCATAATCAGGTTCAATGGAAGGCCTAAAGGTTTCCCATTCCTCCCGGTTAGCAGCAAACAAACTACCAACCGTTGCCCAGGTTACATGCACATCGTATTTGCTGAACAGTTCCAGCATTTGCGGAACTATACGCAATGTATTTTTATAATTGGCTTCCCGCTGCTGCCGGTCTCTTTTATCAAAAACACCCCAGTGCAATTCAAAATCGAGTGATACGGTGAATATACCTTGCATATCTCAGTTTTAAGTTCTAAGTTTTTAGTTTAAAGTTCCGGGCCTCGCCCGCCCCCACCTCCTACTTCCTACCTCCTACTTCCGGCTATCGCCAGTTTCACATTTTTAACCGGTGGCGTTTCCTCCTTCGCTTCCATCGCCTTCCTCCTCTTCATTACCTGCAGGTCTTTTTTATAATCGAGGAACATCACGATCACAAACAACAAAAAGTACATGATCATACTTTTTTGCCGGATGATGATGCCCATATTCGACATGGTGTTGGACAAAGCAAACGAGGTGGCTATAAATGCAACTGCAGTTGTCTTTAACAAGGCGGTGCCTTTGCGCAGGAATTTTATAAATCCTTTCTGGAACAATTTGGCAGTAAGTGCCAGGTACAAAACATTTTCTACCGATACCAGCAACCCCATGCCGCCCGGTGAATCAACAAACAGGGGGCGAAACCAGAAGGTAAATAATTTCAGTGCAAGCGGGTAATTAGAGATATCGATACCCGACCCTGCTTTCGACAACTCGTACGAGCGAACGGCTGAAAACTGGTTAAAGCTCTGCAATACGTTGTCGCCATCTATCTTTGAGAAGGCCATGATCTTATCGTACAATAAAACCATTGCGCCTATACTCGCTCCAAACACCAGCAGTTTTTGCCATACCGGTACTTTTTGCCGGCCGGTAAACATCCCCACCACAATACCAACAGCCATAAACAAAAAAACGTGCGGGCGTACATGATAAATGATCAGCAACCCTAATATCAGTTGCAACTTGCGGGTCTTTAACTTACTAAGGCCATACATCGTCATGCCCAGTCCCCAGAAGATGATCGATCCTTTACCCAGCGAAACAGTCCAGAAGTGCATGTTGGGCAGAAAGAACAACAGCGGGATCAGCTCCATGCCCCAGATCTTATGTCGGTACTTCGTATTCTCTTTAAAATACACATAGAAGTATACGAACCCCCAATACCCCATGTAGGCAAACAGCACAAACATCATTTCGAAAGTAAAGCCCAGGTAATTAACGAACGGGTAAGCCGTAAAATCAATAAAGGGCGTACCTGTATCGTATGCGCTGAACCAGTTGGCATAATTCTGTGCCGCCCGCAGGTAGTAGTCCTGCGAGTCGGAACGAGCAAACAACTGGAAGACGTAATAAATGATGCAAAACAGCACATGGAACCAGTACAGGTTCTTCATTAACCCCACCTGGAAGAAGGGCAAACGCCGTTTCATCATTTGCAGTAACGGCAACGTTATTGCATAAAACAGGATCACTAAAAGTATTCCACCTATCACAGTCCTGAGTTTTATTTTGTAATCAAATCGTTGTAAATGGTCTCCAGCTCGCCCACCATTTTTTTCATGCTGAAAGCGTTGATCACTGTTTCTCGGGCAGCTTGTTTCATGCTGGTTACTTCGGCGGGTTGTTGTATCAGGGCCAATAAACGCTCCACTAGTTGCATGGGTTCCTGAACCGGTACCAATACGCCATTCTCACTATCCTTTATTACTTCAGGTATACCACCGGCGGCAGTACAGGCCGGCACACAATTCATACTCATTGCTTCCAGCAGGGCAATGGGCAGTCCTTCAAACTCCGAGCTCATCATAAAAATATCCATGGCGGCGAAGTACGGACGGGTCTCGGTTTGTAGTCCGGCAAAAAACACATATTGATCAGTACCGAGTGTTTTTGCTTTGGCGTGGATCTCTTCCTTCAATGGACCATCTCCTACAATTATAAAAAAAGTGTTGGGGTCTTTTGCATGCACCGCCTGCGCAATTTCCAGCCAGGTGCCCAACCGCTTTTGTGCCCTGAATACACAGGTAATACCAATTACGGTGGCGGTTGGCGGAATATTAAATGCTGCGCGGATATCGTTGCCTGTGTTTTGGGTACGGGAATACTTAAGTGTATCTGTACCATTGGCCACTACCTGTACCAGCGGTTTTGCTTTTCCATAATTTGTTTTAATGGAGTTGGCCACTTCTGCTGATACGGCTATAACACGTTGCTGACTTCCAAAGGTAAATTTGTTTAACAGGTAGGTCAATTTATGATAGCGCTCCCATTTATTGTGTTCGGTATAAACAACCGGCACCCCGGTCATTCTGCCTACTATACGGGCAGCCATACCAGCCCAGGGGAGATGGCAGTGGATGAGTTGGATATTATGTTTGCGCACATACGCCGCTATCCTGCGTACGGCCAGTAATATTTTAGCATTGTTCTTTGCGGGGATACAAACCACTTTCCCACCCTCTTCTTCAATGGCCGACACCATCTGGTTCTTCCAGGGCAGAAAGTACATATAATGAAAGTCGTATTTCTGTTTATCGTGCTGACGCAAGGTTTCGGGCAATAACATCTCTGCTCCGCCTCGGCCCAGTGATTTAATAATGTGCAATACCGGAACGGGTTGTTGGTCCTGGTACGTTTGACGGATATATGTTTTGTTCAATGTATCCATGTTTTTGTGGGGGGGGTCTTATTTCTTTATATCGTTATATACTTCCAAAAATTTAGCAGCTATGCGGGTATTCAGGTACTCGTTCATCACCAGTTGCCAGGCGTTTTGCACCATTTGTTCATTGGCCGGCGTTTTATCTATCGCTTTCAGCACATTGTCAACAAAGGCTTCTTCATTGCCTTTTGACACCAGGTAACCCGTTTTATTGTTGATCACTACTTCGGGGATGCCGCCCACTTCATAAGCCACCACCGGGGTTTTACAATAAAAGGCTTCCAGTATTACACCAGGCAATCCTTCAATGATGCTGGGCAATAACAAGACATCGGCATTCTTTATAAACTGCATGGCATCATTGCGGAACCCGTAAAAATGTACGTGTTGTTCGAGTCCTTTTTGTTTTACCAGTTCTTCTATTTGCCCTTGCAAGGGCCCGCTGCCCACAAAATGTAAACTGGCACCAGGTTGTTTTTTCAGAATACCTTCAAAGATCCCGATAAGGCGAACATGGTTCTTTTCATAAGTGAACCCGCCTACATGCACCAGTACCGGTTTCGATGCGCCGGGCAATACATTTCCTTTTCCGGCATCGTTCAATTCAGCTTCTTCAATTCCAATTGGCACGGTTACTATCCGCTCTTTGAATTGCGGGAACAGATTCGCGAAATCTGATGCGGAGGTCCTGCTTACAGAAACAATCCGAGTGGCGTATTTAAAGAAAAAGCCATTCAATAGTTTAGCCGGGGCAGATTTTATGTACAGGCTAATGGTACTGGCGTTTCTAAAAACAATGGGTTGTTTCCATTTGAAGAACAACTTCGAGAACACCGCATATTTTAAAGTATCGCCTGCATTGGCCTGCACCACATCGGGCTTTTCCTCTTTGATGAGCTGTGCCAGGTTGCGCCAGGCTTTTATATCCCACATGCGTTTTTTGGGTGAACCGTTCAGGTGTTTTGTTTCACCGCTAAATGGCAAAGGCGCTTTACCCGGAAAAACAAATACCAGCATTGCTTTATCGCCTTTTTCGTTTATGTGGGTACTTAGTTGAGAGGCAAACATTTCCGCCCCGCGCAATTGGGGTTTCTGAACCAGTTGAAGTATTGTCAATTTTTTACAATGATCATGTTGAGTAAATAATTTTCCAGCTTACCGGCTATTTTCTCCAGTTCAAAATTTTGCCGGGCATGTTCATTCGCTTTTACGGCAAATGCGTTGGCTACTGCTACATTATCCTTGAACCACAACAAAGCCTGTTTTATACTTTCTACCGATCCCTTTTCAAAAAAGTAACCGGTTTCCAAATGAGTGATCACTTCTTTATTTACGGCAATATCACTGGCCAGCACCGGCAACCCGGCAAACATGGCTTCTACAATGGCACCGCTGAACCCTTCACTGTGCGATGGAAAAACAAAACAATCATACTCATTTATCAGCGTTGGTATCTCGCGGCTTCCCAACAACACTACCTTGTTCTGCAATCCCAACTCATCGATCAGCGCTGATAACGATTCGCGTGCCGGGCCCTCACCGGCTATGTGTAACACAGCGTTGGGGCAGGCGGATAAAAACTCATTGAAAGCCAGTATCAGATCGCGCTGGCCTTTCACCGGTACCAACCGGCCAACGTTTAAAAACCTGAGTGGCTTTCCCGGTTGTACCAGGGGAACATGAAACCGGAATAGATCACTATCCCGGCCTCTGTTTATTACTTCAATTTTATTGAGCGCAATGCCTAATGCTTTTGCATTGGATCTTTTTACTTCTGCTGAGTTGGCAACAAATCCCTTACAAAACCGGGCCGTTGTTTTATTGGCCCATTTAAAAAACGACACCGCCATTTTTGCCTTTACAGAAAGGGCCGTGTTGTAAGTATCGGAATAGAGTTCACTCACAAACGTGCCTATAACCGGAATATGGCTGAAACGGGCAACCAGCCGGGCAATCAGTTCTGACCGGGTTAAGTAGGCTACAATTATATCCGGCTGTTCTTTTTGAACAACTGCTTTTAATTGTTTGTAAGCCTCGGTAAATCCGTATTTCTTTTTCAGTCCTACTGAATAAACAGGAATGTTGTGTGCGGTAAACTTTTGTTTTAACAGATCGCCGGCATATAAGTGGCAAACCACCGGCTGCATATTTTTAAACCGGATGGCATTGGCAAAAAGGCTTTGTTCAGCACCGCCGGTTTGTAAGGTATCTATAACAAATAATACTTTTTTACTCATGCGGGTTGGGGCGTCATTGTCTACGGCAACAGTCACGTTCCTGAAATCAGTTCCGGTAATAGTATCGCTATGCATATTCTACAACCTCTTGTTTGGTATCGGTAAATGTTATTATTATATCTTCTCCTTTGCAAAAAATATCAAAATCCCTGCTTGAGATCGCTTTAAAAAAGGCGGTAGCGCAACCGGGCCGGAAGGCATCGTGCAACTCAATTACTATACAGCGTACTTTAGGCAGCCAGTTTTCGTAATTATGGGTAAACAACTCTTTCTCGGCCCCTTCAATATCGATCTTGAGAATATCGATCGTTTGTAAATTATATCGGTCAATGATGTCGTCCATGGTAATAGCATCTACACTTCCCACCTGTTTCTGATTCCCTTCTACCGTTCTGAAGCCATATTCGCCCAGGCCGCTATCAATGATACCCAGGTTCTTTTGGGAGTGCCAGATGGCATTTTGCAGGCAATCGACCTTTGGATAGGTCTTTACATTTTTTACCAGCTGGTCGAAGTTTTTCTTTTCAGGCTCCACCGCAATAACATGGGCATGGGGGAATTTCGATTTAAAGTGCATCACTGAAAAACCAATATTCGAACCCAGGTCAATAATGGTATTAACGTTCTTATTGGTGATCCTGGGAACGTTATACTGTCCAAATACTGCTACGGCCCGAAAAACCTTGAAATCACTGGAGTGCTTTCTGATGTGATAATGCCGTCCTTTCCATTTTACTTCATATTCTTCTCCCGAGGCGCTCATGGCTAATCCAATCATTAGTGATTTAACGATGCCAACTTTGTAAACATAACGAAGTGTCGTAACTACCTTTTTCTTGAACTGTGAAGTCATATGTTTCTTTTTTTCTAAACGATTCAGCATTCGGTAGCCGGTTCCTGGGTTCTATTACAGTGTTTTGGGGGTTTTAACAGGTTTTTACTTTACAAATTTCAGTGTACCGGGGTCCAGCGTTCTGCCGCCAATTCCCCTGATGCCATGCCAGATGCCCAATAAGCGGAATTGCACCCTTTTAAAACGGTCTGGCGCCAGGATAGCTGCTGTGAGCAACAGTTTCACCTGGTGGTAGAGATAAGCAATGAACTCCAACAGGGAGAAATGCTTTTTAATAATGAACGTATGATTGCGGGCCGAATAATAGTTGCGCCATAAGGTGGCTTTGGTAAACTGTCCGCCGCCGCCTAGCAACTGGCGATCATCGGCCCCGTTCTTCAGCACCCCGATCCTGTAGCCGGCCCTTCTGATGCGGATGGAATATTCCTGGTCGTCGCACATCATAAAGAACTCTTCGCACAGGGGGCCCAGTTGGCGCACCACATCCGCTTTTATAAGGGCCCCGTCAATCATGGCATAATCTATTTCCTGTAACCGAACGTTGGGATCGGCATGTACCTTGGCACCCATTTTAAAGTTGGCGCCATGCAGGCCCAGCATCACAAACGGGGTTTCTTCTATGCTTTCAACCAGTTCTTTCAATGCATTGGGTGCATAGAAAGTATCATCGTCCAGGATCCAGAAATAATCATATGCATTACGGGTTAGCCCATACGTCATGGCTTTTGCAATGGCGCCGGCCGAGCCGGTATTGCTTTCCATGTAAATGCAATGAATACTATTTTTCCCTTGCAGTGTTTGCAGGTATTCTTTTGTTCCATCTGTACTATTGTTATCAACGATAACAATTTCAGTGGGCGGCACCGTTTGGGCCAGTATGTGCGCGATGGCCGTCTTTAACGTCTCGAGCCGGTTATATGTCACTACAATTGCGCAAACCCTTGTATTCATAGTATCCTTTAAATTACATTAAGACTAAGTTCCAGGTAATCAAAAACATCAAGTACATGCGTAGTGATCACTGGTATATGAATAGCCAGTTTTTTCGACTTCGCATACTTCAATGCCTTTTGGGTCGTAAACTTAAGTGTGCCGGGATCTAACGTTCTGCCTCCCTTGCCTAATATTCCATGCAAAATGCCCATCAGTCTGAAGCGTACGCGTTTGAAGCGGTCCGGGGCAAGAAGTGCGGCGGTGATTAACAGTTTGGATTGTAGCAGGCAATAACCAAATAAATTTACGAAAGAGAAATGTTTCTTTATGATAAATATGTGGTTGCGGGCAGAATAATATCCACGCCACAGGGTGGCACGGGTAAACTGGCCGCCGCCGCCCAGGTACAATCGGTTGTCGGCACCATTTTTCAGCACGCCGATCTTATAACCTTTGCGTTGCATACGTACCGAATACTCATGATCGTCGCACATCATAAAAAACTCTTCACATATAGTACCTACATTTTTAACCACTTCTGCTTTTATCAGCGCACCGTCGATCATGGCGTAGTCTACTTCCTGCAAACGCACATCGTCCTTCACCTGTATTTTCCGGCCCATTTTTATGTGGGCGCCATGCAGGCCGATCATAGAGAATTCGCTGTTCCCGATGTTCTCCACCAGGTCCTGCAAAGCATTGGGTGCATAAAAGGTATCGTCGTCCAGCACCCAGAAATAATCATATTTATTATGCGTATTGGCTAAGCCGAATTCCATGCCTGCGGCAATGGCCCCGGCTGAACCGGTGTTATTATCCATATAAATGCAGTGGATATTGTTTTGTCCATCTATCGACTGCAGGTATTCAATAGTACCATCGGTACTGTTGTTGTCCACTACAACAATCGTTGCAGGTTTCAGGTGTTGGGCCAGTACATGGTCCAGGGCCGTTTTAAGGGTATCGAGCCTGTTGTATGTAACCAATATGGCACATGTGTTCGAAGACATCATTCGGGAGATTTTTGGGTTTAATATTCTCGTTGGCCGGTGGTCTAATGGTGGTCGTATTGATGCATTGTCTTTTATATTCTTTTATACCATCTGCTCAGTCCGTAATCACGCACTGCTTTGAACGTGTTTTGGGTAACCAGTCTGCCATACCGGAAACCGTATTTATAACTTACCAGGGTTTTTGCAATGGACACGAACAGGATGGAAAAGAAAGCCAGGTAATAACCGTTTTTAACCATCACCCGCATCGAATTGCGGATGCTGTAATAATCCCGCCACAATACGCTCTCTTCTTTTTTCCGAACGGTAGCCGTCTTTTTAAAATTCAACCGGTTCCATTTCTTCCGCAGATCAAGGAACAAACCGGAATGCACGAGTATTTTATAACCGGCTTTTTGCTGTGACAGATCGTGATCGAGGTCTTCAAAGCCAAACCACAATTTCGGGTCAGGCACAATTCCTTTCAGCACGCTTTCGCCTTTGATCACTTTTATCATACCGCCGCCGATAGTATCCACTTCCAGGTATTCGCCTTTTTCCAGCTCTTCATTGGTGGTTCTTATTACCAGCCCGGTGCGTTTGTTTATTTTATGTCCCACTACACCCACCTGGCCACAATTTCCCTCGTAGGATTCTCCCAGCTGAAGCAGTTTTTCGAGTGTATCTCTTGTGTAGGGCGGATCGTTGTCATCGGCCCACAGTACCCATTTATAACCTTCCTGAGCCAACGTTTGCAAACCTATTTTGCCACCACCGGCAAATCCTGAATTATGCCCCACCTTCAAATGCGCTACCCCCGGATATAATTGCGCCAGTTTGTTTTTGGTATCGTCGTTGTCATTGTTGTCAACAACGAGCAACTTATCGGGTGGCCTCGTTTGATCGAGTATCTTCTGAATGGTGTCCATCAAAATATCAGGACGGTTATACGTAACAATAAAGGCTGCAAACGTTTTCTCGGTCATATGGTGTTTCTTTTATGGGTTTAATTTTCTCAAGCTTAAATAGCCTGCTTGTAATACCTTCTTAAACCATAATCACGAACCGCCTTGCAGGTATTTTTCATAACCAGGCTGCCATAGCGCAAGCCATGTTTAAAGCTCAGCAGGCTTTTTCCAAATGATACTAGCAGAATTGATAAGAATGCCAGGTAATGGCGGTGCTTTTTCATAATGAACAATGCATTGCGAATGCTGTAGTAATCCCGCCACAATACTTTTTCATCTTTTTTACGGGCAACCGTGTTCTCCACACGCATCCGGTTCCAGCGTTCGCGGCAGCCTAAAAACAGATCGCTGTGTACGAGTATTTTGTAACCGGCTTCTTTCTGCGACAGATCAAAATCAAGGTCTTCAAACCCGAAGAACAATTTGGGTTCCGTAAGAATGCCATCCCGGATGGATTTTGCATTTACGATCTTACATTGTCCGCCGCCAATGGTATCTACTTCTATAAAGGAATTTGTGCGCAATTCTTCGTTGGTTGCCCGTTGCAGCAATCCGGTGAATTTATTGAAACGGCTGCCCACCATCCCCACCTGGCCACATCGATCCCCGAATGTCTCACCCAGGTGTACCAGTTTTTCAAATGTATCCGGTGTTGGCGGGGGATCGTTGTCATCGCCCCAGAAGATCCACTGGTATCCTTCCTTAGCTAATGTTTCCAGGCCTACTTTATCGCCACCGGCAGGACCTGCATTGTACCCCATTTTGATGTAAGCCACTTCCGGATATAACTCATCCAGCTTTTGCCTGGTTTCATCTGTAGAACCGTTATCTATCACCAGTAATTTTTCAGGGGGTAACGTTTGGGACATGATCTTATGAATGGTATCCATTAAAATTTCTGCACGGTTGAATGTAACCACAAATGCAGCGAATCTCTTAGTATTCATAATATTTCTTTAGGTGCGTAGATTTATAAAGTCTTTTCTTTTACAGATAAGATTTGAGTTATAAAAAAAGTATCTTAATGCTACTCGTTAGTTTACCATGTTTGATCAGGTTCTTCGCAAACTTTTTCTTTTCGCGCCACATTGTTTTTTCAATCTCCTTTTTCTGGTCCTCATTAAACAACGCCGACCGTTTCATCAACTTCCTGGTTTCAATGGAGCCTTTGTATTTCTCTTCCATGCTTCTGCCACTGAAAGCACCGCCGGCATGTTTACGATAATTTCCGCCTATAAAATCCAGCTCGGCGAGCTTGCCGTATTTCGACAAGGCAGCGAACAGGAACAGATCGCCATAGGTAACATGAATGAAATCTTCATGCGTAACCGGGATACAATTGCGAAAAACAACCGACATGGTAGGAATGTGCTGATAAAAAATGCTCTTCCAGTCAAACACCCTGAAGTCGCCGGCTTCCTCTCTCAGCACCTCGTCATTTTCCGAAACTGTTCTTACTTCGTGAAAGCACAGTACAAACTCCCCATTCGCTTCTAAAAAATCAACCTGCTTTTGCAGTTTATGCGGATCAGTCCAGTAATCGTCGCCTTCACAAACAGCTATATATTTTCCGGTTAGGCGAGGCCAGCAGAACTCATACGCATTTCGTTGCGGGCCTACATTCTGTTGGTGATAAATAGGTTTTATTATACCCGGATGCTTTTTTTCAAATTCCTGGATGATACTACGGGTATCGTCGGTTGAACAATCTTCGCCAATGATCACTTCAAAGGCAAAACCGGTTTGCTGCATCATTACGCCTTCGAGGCACCGGCGAATATATTTGCCGTGGTTATAGGTTGGGATGCAAATGGAAACCAGGGGCGTTGTTTGTTTTGTAACCTGTTCAAACTGCTGGCGGGTGTATTTGTATTGTACAAACCCGTTTTCCAATTCAGCTCCCTGTTGCCAGCCCATTCTTGTTACATTCCCTATCCCTGGATTATTCTTATGCATTTCAAGATTCACCTGTTGCAGCCCCAGCTGCGTGAATCCCTGTTCAAGCGCCAGCCAGGCAGATTCATAAGCCCGGTTCTTACCCCAGTACCGTATTTCCCCAATGAAAATGTGTAACAGGGCCTGGCCGTCTTTTATATCGGTAAAGAATACATTTCCTATGTAGGTATCATCGTCACACAAACAAATGGCAAATCGTTTTTCATTTTCCCTGCGCAGTGCCGACGCCAGCCATGCTCTTTCAATGTCAGGAGTAATGTATTTGTCGGGCCGCTTACCGGTAAACCGCCATATTTTGGGATCATTGCGCCATTGGTACGAAGTGAGTGCATCTGCTTCGCGCAAGGGCCTTATGTATACATTGTAGCTCATTTGGCAAGTTGAATAACAGCTGCCATGCTTTGCATGTCCGTTTCCTGGTAGCGGTGGTCAACTGGCAGGGGCAACAAGCTTTCTGCCAGCTTTTGTTCCGTTTCAAACCCATATTTACTTCCTTCCTTTACTTCGGCCCAAAAGGTGGGCACATAAATTCCATTGCTGTACAATTTTTCCCGGTCTGTTTTATAGGGGGTAATTAACGGATAAACCATGGGCACGCTCTCGGGATCGGTAATAATGGCAAACTGGTTTAGGTTTTTGAAAATGTAGTGTAAACTGTTGAAGTTGGCCCTGCGGGCAGCCATCACTTCCTGGTAGTTTATATGAGATAACAGGTATTGACTAATGGCAGACATGCCGGTTATTTCAGGGCCGCATAGTGTTTCGTTCTCCTGAAAAGCAGCATATCCTTCCTGCACCTGCCCATTGAACCGCTTTATCAGGTGATCAACTACATACGCTTCGTTGTTGCCTGCTACTGGTTGAACCGGAATAGCATCGGGCGGGTATAAATACGCGCCGTCCGGCACCCCAAAAAACTTTCTGCATGAATTAAAGTACCACGAACGGCCATTTCCTTTTGTAAAAAATGCCTGGGTGCAGTCTACGATCAGCTGACTGCCATACCTGGTCGAAAGTTTGTTTACCGCCGTATTCTTTAACCCAAAGTAATTGGTGTATAAAAAAAACTCGTGTTTTCCCAGTTCAGGTAGCGCAACCGGTTCCAGCTTATCATCGATGGCATAATATTTATATACTATACCCGCGGACTCAAACGATTGCAAAACCACTTTACACGTGTAATAAGGAATGTAAACCAGCGTTGGTTTACATTCTTTTAATATGAAGTGCAAAGCCGATCGGCCGCTTTTGAAAGTATAAGGTACCTCGTGGTACGAATACCCGCCTTTATTTAACTCCAGGCCAAAATATCCTCCCACTGGTTTCATACAAGCTGATAATCGTTTAACAGGTCTTTAATTGCTGCCGGTTCGTTGAACATCATCACATCTATGATCGACAGGGCGGATTCAAAATGTGGTCTGCGCTGGTTATACGCTTTTAACCCCGGTTGCAGAAATTGTAACTGAATGTTGCTGGCTTCAAACTTACCGGCATCAAACAGTTCCCTGCCACCCGGTGGGTTAATGTACGTTGTTGCCCGCAATTGCTCACACATTCTCAACGCCCACTCCCCTGCATCCCTTACCTGCGAATAATCAAATTTCATTTGCGACGACACTTCTATTTCCAATTCCAGCCCTATATAGTCACAGGTGGTTTTCAGGCAATGGCCATTCATACCGGTGATGGTATCCTGATGTGTCGAAAAACAATCCCCGATCAGGGCGCGGACCGCCTTGTAACAGGGGGCCGTTTTTTTATAATGTTCAATTTGCCGGAGTATTTTGTCTTTATGGTTATCCGCATCGGCCGGTTGTATTTCCCTGATCAGTGATTCCCTGGAATGCGCTGCCAGCGGCATAATGATGTATTGAAAACCTTCCCCGGGTTTTAAGATCCGGTTCCGGTTGATCCATCCATGGCGGATGTACTGTACATCATCGAATAAAATGAACCGGTCGGCAGCGTGGATCAATTGAAAATAGCCGATGTACGGATAAAAGTACGGTTGCATAATAGCTGCCTTCATTGCTAATGATTCTGTGTTCTTAATAATACTCGAACGATCATATGCATCTCTTCTTCTGTAAGCTCGTGATGCATGGGTAAACACATAATACGCTGCGCTATGCACAAACTATTGGCGCATTCATATTTTTCAACGAACCGCAGCGTATGCAATGAAGGATAGAAGTAGCGGCGCGGATAAATGCCATGGCCAATCAAATGCGCCTCCATTTTCTTCAGCACCGTTTCCGATGGCAGAATGATAGGGAAATACGCATAATTATGACAGGCATTTTTGTCGATGGCCTGCATTTGCATATCGAGCCCTTTCAGCAATTCGGTATAATGCAAATACTGCGCTTTTCTTTTCCGCAGCAGGTCATCTACGTACTTCAAATTTGCCAGACCCATGGCCGCATGAAATTCCGAGTTCTTACCATTAATGCCTACGCAGGCAAAATCTTCAGGACCGTTAAAGCCAAAATTGCGCATGTACGCCATTTCCTTTAGCAGATCGGCATCCTGGGTAAAAACAGCGCCACCTTCTATGGTATGGTATAATTTGGTGGCATGAAAACTGGTAATGCTGATATCGCCATACTGAAAAACAGATCTTCCTTTGTATTTCGTGCCAAAGCAATGCGCAGCATCGTAAATAACTTTCAGGTTGTGCCTGGTTGCTATTTCCTGGATGGCATCGATATCGCATGGGTTGCCAAACACATGCGTAGCAAGAATGGCGGAAGTTTGTGGCGTAATGGCTGCTTCAATTAATGCCGGGTCAATGTTAAGGGTGTGCGGGTCGATGTCTACAAAAACCGGTTTCCATCCTTCCCACAAAATACTACTGGTGGTGGCAATGAATGAAAATGGCGTTGTAATGATCTCTCCTTTTAACCCGAGCGCTTTAATAGCTATTTGCAATGCAGACGAGCCGTTGTTCACATACAACATGTGCGGCACATTCAGGTATTGCTTTAACTGCAGCTCTAATTCATTGACAAGCGGACCGTTGTTTGTGAGCCACTGGCGTTGCCAGATGCCCCTGATGTAGCTCTCATATTCTTCGAGCCGGGGCATAAATGGTTTGGTGACTGGTATCATGGGGGTTCTGATTACTTTATTGATGGCTCGAACAGGTGTCAGAAAAATCCAGGTTAACGTGATGTATAGGCACCGTGACATGCCCGTCTGACTTTATTTTTAAAGAGCGATCAACTAAGCAACAACTATATCCCCTGTAGTGAAACCATTTTTTGAAAGCGGGATGATTTGTTTACCATTTCTTCGAATGAACCGGAAGCAGTTACCGTTCCTTTTTCGAGTAAATAAATGGTATCTGCTTCTTTTATGGTAGATAAACGATGTGCGATCAATACAATGGTATACGTACCCCGTAACTGTTCAATATTCTCCTGAATGATCTTTTCTGTTTCCGAGTCAAGCGCAGACGTAGCCTCGTCAAAGATCAGCACCTCGGTGTCTTTGTACAACTCGCGGGCAATGGAAATGCGCTGACGCTGGCCACCAGAGATCAGGATCCCGTTATCACCCAGCCGGGTTTGTTCTTTCTCCGGCAACGCGTCTACAAAACCGCCGAGGGAAGCCATCCGCAACACTTCTTTAAAGCGTTTTTGATTTTCAGGTGTAGGCTCGGCCCAGAAGGTGATGTTATTGAAAATGGTATCGTTAAATACTACAGGCTCCTGTGAAATATAACCCACTTTATCGCGATACGTGTTGAGGTTGTATTGCGACATAGGCAGTGCATCGATGTACAACTCTCCGGTATCGGGCCGTATTAATCCGGCAATCATATTGGCCAGGGTTGTTTTACCCGCACCGCTTTCACCTACCAGGGCAATGGTCGATTTTTTCTTTACTTCCATATTAATGCCATCCAGCACCCGAAGGCTGTCGTACGACAACGACACATCCTTCAACTCGATCTTGTCCTGAATGGTCTGGAATGAAACCGGACCATGTACTTCCTGCAACCCTGCCATTTCATTCGTTAAAGAAGTAACGGCGTTGATACCACCGCTGTTCTCGATAAAGCCCTGCCAGTAGTTCTGCGTCATTACCAGGAAGCTGAGCGCGCGGTAAAACAGCAACAAGCTCAGGATAATGCTTCCCAGGCTGGCGCCCATCCAGTTCAATTGCGCAAAGATCACCATCATAACTATTATAACGATGATGGGCTCTTTAATGCTGGTAGCAATGGCCGTCATATGACCGATCTTCCGGTTCAACCCTTCCGCCTGATTGATCACATTCTTTAACTTCTTTGAATACTGGTTAAAGGTGTTGGTCGATTTCAGGTATTTGAAATAATGGGTGGTTTGTATAAGAAAGCTGTTGAAATCGCTTCCTTTCTTCGACAACTCGTTAGAGGCCCGCTTGGTAGTTTTATAAATATTGTTGTAGATCAGGTTGGACAATACCGCGCCAACGCAAACCAACACCGCAAACTGATAGTTGGCCAGGAATGCCAGGAACATATAGGTCAGCAACATCACCGATGCCTGGGCCGCAGTAAAATAAAAACTGAACGACTGAAACAAACGCTGTACCTCGGTGGTGAGCGTGTTCTGGATCTTTCCCGAATCTATTTTCAAAAAGGCGCTGTACGATAACCCTTCCAGGTTATTTACCAGCTTGTAGCGAACTTTCTTAATGAACTTTTCGCGTAAGCCGGCATAAAACTTCATCTGGAAGTATTTCATAATGCCCTTAAATACAAACAGGGTAACCAGCGCCATCAGAACAGTAGTCACGGTTAATTCAAATCCCATCTTGCGAATGAGATTGATCATGTGCTGTAACTGTCCCATCGACTCTGAATGGTCGGCAGTTGTCTGAGCGGTTTGTCCTTCGCCCACTGCTTTTAACAGGGGAATGAACATAGCCAGGCCCATACCATCCAGGAAGCTGATCAAAATGCTCAGCCCCAGAAAGAACAGCAACTTGTGCCCAATGATGCCGTAGTAGTATTTGAAATAAGTATAGAAATTATTTTTGAGCGAGAATTTCATCGGTCGTTTATTTTGCTTTACGCTATCTTCAATTTTCTGTCTGAACTTTTCTTCTTCTTTTTCGATTTCCCCATTTGTCCGTACTCGTAGCCATAACCATACACATGCTGGAAGCCGTAACCAGATTTAATGCCGTTTATGATCAAAGAAATATGCGGCAGTTTTTGGTCCTGGTGCAACTCGTTGATCAATTTCAACGATGGCCGCACGGTATACTTATGTCGTAATACAAAGAAGGTCAAATCGGCCAGTTTACCCAGGGACAATGCATCGGAAACCGCTTCAACCGGCGGCGTATCCATTACAATGTAATCGTAATGCGCCTTCAGGTAATCGAACAACGATTTCATGCGTGGGTTCAGAATGATCTCGCCGGGGTTCAGCGGCAAAGGAGTACCGGCGCTGAGGAAGGTCAGATTTTCGAGTTCAGGCACTGATTGCAATACATCGTCTATCTGTACTTCACCGCGTAAATAATTGGTGATGCCTATCGATTTTTTAAACCCTAACCGTTCTGACAGGCTTGGGTTGCGAAGGTCAAATTCCAGCAGCGCCACTTTCTTACTGCTGATGGCCAGTGAGCTCGCCAGGTTCAGGCTTACAAAGCTTTTTCCTTCACCACTCACACTGGAAGTAACCATCAATACTTTCTGATCAGGACCATACCCCATGTAAGAGATATTCGTACGCAGGGTCCTGAATTGTTCGGCAATGGGCGACACGGTTTCTTCTGCAATTACCAGGTCGGCCTTGCTGTCATCGAGAATGATCTCACCCGCAATAGGCAGCGAAGTAATGCCGTGTACGTCTTCGCGGGTCTCGATCTTATTATTCAGCATAAACTGAACTACTATGATCAATACCGGCAGCAAAAGACCCAGTATAAAACCCATGGCATACACCATATAGGGTTTGGGGTTCACGCTTCTGCTAACGTTCCAGTCAACAATACGGGTACCGGCAATCCCTGCAGAAGCATATTCCATTTTCTTGTCTTCTATCTTCTGTTGCAGGAAGGTATACAACTGATCTTTTACACCTAATACCCGGTTCGTCTGGTTCAGGTCTTTTTCTTTTTCCGTCATCCCCTGAAAGCGGCCGGTAGCATTTTGCTCCTGGGAAGCAATAAAAGCATTGCTTGTTCTGATCTGCTGGCGAATGCTGCTAAGGCTTGTTAAAATGCTGTTCCTTGCATTGGCCAGTCCTGAATTGATATCAGGCAGGCGGATATCCTGAGGTGTCCCGCGGTCGAGGATCTCCTTTTTTCTAACCACCAGTTTATTATATGCATCTACAAAAGCGCTCAGGCTGGGATCGGCCAACGCGGTAACGTTGGGGATGATCTGCTCCTGACCGCTTGAAAGAATGCTGTTCTCTACCTGGGTCAACAGGTTTTCCCTTAACTGGTTCTCCCCCTTTCTGCTATCGAGGGTTACCAGGTTACCCAGCAACTGGTTGGCCGATGTAGGCACATCGTTCACCTTATTGGTAGCCTTGAAGTCTTTTACTTTATTGGCTTGTTGCGCCAGTTCTGACGACACGGTGCCCAGGCGGTTTTCGAGAAACTCGATCTCCGTACGCAGGGCTTTGCTTTTGAATTCGAAGTTGGCTTCATCATAATTATGCAGCAGCACTTCTACTATCTGTTTGGCCCGTTCGGGAATTTCATCTTTTACGGTTATCTGCAACATGGCCATACCACCCTTGGGCACAGCCGTAGCTGAAACCCGGGAGGCATATTTCCCTACAGCGCCGTCCCGGCCGGGAAAGCGAAGCAGGTAAATACCTTTACTGACGGCAACGAAAGGTTTGGGCTCAATAGTGATGGTATCGTGTTTAAATACCAGGGGCACATTGTAATAGCCTTTTACCACTTCCTTTTCCAATTGCAGTTTATAGCTGTCTTCGCTCACCAGTAATTTATAAACGGGTGTAGCTTCGTCGATATCCCAGCGTTTTAACTTAATGGTAAAGGGCAATGAATCGAGGTGCAATTGTTTATCGAGCACGCGGCCTTTTGTCATTACCTCCACATCGAGGTGCAGCGAGTCAACTACCTTTTCGATCAATGCAGCAGCTTCCAGTTTAAATATTTCACTATTTAAATCGGGGGCTGCCTGGGCAGCGGCAGCCTGGCCTGAGCCAAAAGCCGATCCACCCAATATATTTGATTTCACTTCGCTCGGCGACTGCACCTCAATAAAGGTAGACACCTGGTACAACGGGGTTGTATACCGTATATACACGAAGGCGGCAGCTAAACAAACGCCGGCAGATAAAATAAGCCAGTAATAGCTTTTTGCCAGTTTACCGAAAAGTCGTTTTGCATCAAAACCACCTTTAGCTTCTTCTGGCTCGTCGTGATACTTCTGCTCCATAGCTGAAAGTTTTATTTGGTTGTATTGTGAATGGTAAAGCCGAGAGTTACTACCGAAATAACGATGGTGAACAGGGAGGCAACCAGGCCAGATTCTTCTTTGAAGATAGAACCTGAACGTGCCTGCACATAGATCACATCATTTGGCCGCATCAGAAAAATATCCGGATCTTCCAGCACACTGGCCTTTCTTAAATCGAATTTCCTGATCGTTCTTTTTCCGTTGTAGTCACGATACAGGCGAACATCGAAGCGTTTGGCACTGTGCGGCAGATCACCGGCGGCGGCCAGGGCTGTGAACAACGTCGCATGTTGCGACGGTATCACAAAAGAACCCGGGGTCTTTACCTCACCCAATACAGTTACCTTAAAAGAAGTGAAGCTCACTTCTACCAAAGGCTCTTTCAGGTATGGGCTTACTGCACTGTATAATTTTTGTTTTGCCTGACTGATAGTTAAGCCTGACAGCCTAAGGCGGCCAACAACCGGAATTTCTACTTCGCCTTCTTCATTAACCACATAATCGGCACCGGCGGTGGCGCCTCCGCCCCCACCTGCACCACCTACACCAACCGCAGCTGCGGCCACGTTGGCGGCTCCGGCCATAGTGTGTTTATTGAAGTACGCGGCGCTCTCCTGGTCCCGTACAATAAAATTGATATCGAGGCGGTCGCCCCGTTCAATAATACGTTCTGGCACAGGCATTGCTTTCAATTCATATGTTTCCGCATCAGGCAGATCATTGAAGTAATTTAACTTCTTGCCGGTACTGCAAGAAGTGGTAAGCATAATAATAACAAACGCTACAACGCTGCACGCAAGTGCAGGATGCAAGTGGTTTCTATTCATTTGTACGTTATTTTATTAATGGCGCATTAACCAGGAGGCCGGATTATGAAGTTACTTTCAGGTAAGACGACTGCTTATACCACTCTACGGTGGTTTGTAATCCTGTTTGAATGGTTACTACAGGCTTGTAACCGATCAGTTGTTCAGCCTTGCTCACATTGGCCAAGCTGTGACGCACATCTCCTTTGCGCTCTTCCCGGTAACGGGGCGCCAGATCGATGCCGATAAAATCTGTTATGTGTTTCCACAATTCGTTCAGCGTGGTTTTATCACCTACGGCTATGTTCACTACTTCATGCGTGTTCACTGGCGCTAACGCAGCTTTGATATTTGCCTGCACCGCATTTTCAACGAATGTAAAATCGCGGCTGGTCTCGCCATCTCCATTGATGAAGGGCGCCTCGTGGTTCAACGCACTTTGAATGAACAAAGGAATAACGGCTGCGTATGGCCCACGAGGATTCTGACGGGGCCCGAAAACGTTGAAGTAACGCAACCCGATGGTATGAAAATCGTACGTACGGCTGAATACCGATGCATACAGTTCATTTACATATTTGGTAACAGCGTATGGCGACAGCGGATTACCTATTTTATCTTCTACCTTGGGCAAACCCGGGTGATCGCCATAAGTGCTTGAGCTCGCGGCATACACCATTCTTTTAACACCCGCATCCCTGGCCGCTACCAGCATATTCAAAAAACCGCTCACGTTCACTTCATTACTGGTAATGGGATCATTGATGGAGCGCGGCACAGAACCCAATGCGGCCTGGTGCAACACATAATCAACCCCGTCTACTGCGCGGCGGCAGGTATCCAGGTCCCGGATATCACCTTCTATCAAACTAAACTCCGGACGGGCTAAATAAGGTTCAATATTCTCCATGGAACCCGTACTAAAGTTGTCGAGCACCCGCACTTTACCAACGCCATGCGTTAATAAATATTCAACAATGTTTGAACCTATAAAACCAGCACCTCCGGTTACCAGGAAGGTAGCCTTGCTAATATCCGCTGTATGGTATTTCTGATTGTACATAATTAATAGTTATAAGCGTGCATCAACTAAATCTTTTCCTAAATGGGCTTTCACATCAAACAGCACACACTGGTCGCTGCATAACTTCTTGATGGTTTCATAACCAAACTGTTTATGCGCTACCGCCAGTATCACCGCGTTGTATTGCGACTGGGTGGCCGGTAATTCCTGTACGGTCTTTACGCCATACTCATGCATTACTTCATCGGGATTGGCCCATGGATCATATACATCCACATCTACGTGGTAGCTTTGCAGGTGGCGGATGATATCGATCACCTTGGTATTGCGAACGTCGGGGCAGTTTTCTTTAAAGGTGATCCCTAATACCAGGGCTTTGCTGCCGTAAACCGGAACACTTTTCTTCACCATCAGTTTTATCACTTCACCGGCTACATACGCACCCATGCCATCGTTCAACCGGCGTCCGGCCAGAATGATCTCAGGATGGTAACCCACTTCCATAGCTTTTTGTGCCAGGTAATAAGGGTCAACGCCTATACAGTGACCACCCACCAAACCGGGGCGGAATGGTAAAAAGTTCCATTTTGTTGAAGCGGCTGCCAGTACTTCCTGGGTATCGATATCGAGCAGGTTGAATATTTTGGCCAGTTCATTGATGAAGGCAATGTTGATATCGCGTTGTGCATTCTCAATTACTTTAGCTGCTTCCGCAACTTTTATAGAAGGCGCCATGTGCGTGCCTGCTACTATGATGCTGCTATAGATATCATTTACAATTTTCGCAGCTTCGGGGGTTGAACCGGAGGTTACTTTTTTAATTTTTGTAACGGTGTGTTCTTTATCGCCGGGGTTGATACGCTCGGGTGAGTAACCGGCAAAAAAATCTTTATTGAAGGTAAGTCCCGAAACTTTTTCCAGAATAGGTACGCACTCTTCTTCCGTTACACCGGGGTATACAGTTGATTCATATATTACAATATCGCCTTTCTTCAATGCCCGGCCTACTGTTTCACTCGCTTTTACCAGCGGGGTCAAATCGGGGCGGTTATATTTATCAACCGGTGTAGGAACGGTTATGATAAATACGTTGGTGATCTTAATTTCTTCCAACTGATCGCTCACCCACAAGCCGGCTGTATTATCTAACTTCTTTTTAAGTACCTCAGCAAGTTGGTCACTGCTGATCTCCAGGGTGTGATCGTTACCAGATCTCAGTTCGGCTATACGTGCTTTATTGATGTCAAAGCCTACGACAGGATATTTTTTTGCAAATTCAACTGCCAGGGGTAATCCTACATATCCCAACCCGATTACCGTTAAGTGATACTGCTTCGCTTCCATTCAATATTTCATTTAGATGTTAGTTATTTTATTGCGAACCTTTTGACAGGTTATTTTTATCAATTGCTACCAGGGCAAAACCCAATGAAGGCAACATCACTTTTACACTTCGGTTATTCACTTCCATCACGTGGCCGGTTTGTTGCTCCAGCGGACCGTTAATAATAGTTACTTCATCATGTATGTTTACATCAATTCGCTCTACCTGTATATGCTCGTAATTTTGCAGGAACTGCTTCACTATATCAATTTCTTCATCGCGAATTACTGCTGGTTTTCCCTGGAATGTTACGAATCCGATTACGCCATCTGTTTGAAGTACGGGAATGTGTGCTTTGGGCGCAAGGCGTACGAGTACGTACGATTTGAATAAGGGCTCGAATATAATCTTTTTCCTATCGCTCCAGTTTCTTTCGATCTTTTGAATCGGACAATAATTCTCAATTTCTTTCAGGCCCAGCAGATCTGCTACTTTCTTCTCCCACCGGGGCCTGGTGTATAAAGCAAACCAACGTAAATTTGTATTCATTTTTCCGGTTATATACGTTTCAACGCAAAGCTCCCGCTTCCCTCAGTCACACGCGCTACTGAGAAACAAAAAAATTTAAACTCAAAATCCAATAAAAGGCAATAGCTACATGACCATCCCTTCTGCGTTTGTCACGAGAATATCAGATCGTAATAGGCTATTGAGGTCCAATAAATCAAAAACGGTACACAAGTAAATAGTAAACCAGAGGCTATTCGAAAGGATTGGTTCAGAGGCTTTCGAAGGAAATCGGGCCAATGGGGTGATTCGAAAGGAAAATCGGGTAACGACCGGTAATTACAGAGGATGTTGGACGATCAGAGGTTAATGAAGTCGCTCAAAAGTAGAAAGTTTTTTGATATTATGCAATATCGGCCGTCTATTTTTATATACCATAATGTGGTAATTTCTAAAATACCCAGTCAGCTTTACAATGAAATAGATACCTATCAATCAATTAGTAATACGTACATATTGTTGGTTTACCGGCACCTTATTAATAAACTGTAATCATTGGTATAACATTAAGGGCAGAGGGCAGAAGGCAGACAGAAACAGCCAAAGGCAGTAGGCAGTGGGCAGTAGGCAGTAGGAAGGAAGGCAGAAAGTTGACCCGACTACGCCCCGACTACGCCAAGGCTCCGGCGGGCGAGGCCGGTTAACAGGTTAATACGTTAACACCTAAAAGGAATCCCCTCCTGGGAGAGCTTGTCCCGCTTTGCGGGTGGCAGGTGTGGGTTTAGGTTCCAAATAAAAAAGCACAAGACCTCAAAAGAGATCCTGTGCCTTGTATCTTGAGTATTTCTGCGTAGCGTTGTACCAGCTTATAGCTAAATGCTTACAGCTTGGGGCTGTATTTGGCTTTTGGCTGTTTTTTGTCTGCCGTCTGCTTCGTCCCCCGAAGCCTTGGCGTAGGAGGGCCTATTGCAGCTTTCGGCTATTCCCATTGCCCATTGGCTGCTAGCCCACTGCCTACTGCCCTCCTACATCGACCTTCCTATCCCCAACTCCAATCCTCTCAATTCCGCCAGGCCGCGTAAACGCCCAATGGCCGAATAACCGGGGTTGGTCTTTTTATTCAGATCATCCAGCATTTGGTGGCCGTGGTCGGGACGCATAGCCAGGTTAACCTGCCGCTTTTGCATTACCAGAACCAGGTTTTTCACTACGCTGTACATGTCTACGTCGCCTTCCAGGTGGTTTGCTTCGTAAAAATTACCGTCTGCATCGCGCTGGGTGCTGCGTAAGTGAATGAAATTGATGCGGTCGCCAAATTGTAACACCATAGCGGGAAGGTCGTTATCGGCGCGTACGCCAAAGGAGCCGGTGCAAAAGCAAAGGCCATTGCTGGTATTGGGCACCGCTTCGAACAACTGTTGTACCTGTTGGGCGGTACTTACCACGCGGGGTAAACCGAAAATAGCATATGGGGGGTCATCGGGGTGAACCACCAGTTTTACGCCCACCTGATCGGCTACGGGCGCTACCTGTTGTAAAAACTCGATCAGGTTTTGCTGCAGTCTGCTGGCGTCTATGCCTTCGTAGGTATCGAGGGCGGCCTGAAACTGTTGCAGGCTGAAGCTTTCTTCACTTCCGGGCAAACCAGCGATTACATTGCGCTGTAACAGGTTCTTTTCATCGTCCGACATGCCGGCCAGTCGCTCTTTTGCTTTGGCCAGTTCATCGGCAGAATAATCCTTTTCTGCGCCGGGTCTTTTCAGCATGTACACGTCAAATGCCACCATGGCAGCTTTTTCGAACCGGAGGGCTTTACTGCCGTCTTCAACGGTGTAGGCCAGGTCGGTGCGTGTCCAGTCGAGCACGGGCATAAAATTGTAGGTAACCACATAAATGCCGCAGGCTGCCAGGTTGCGAATGCTTTCACAATAGTTGGCAATGTATTGTTTGTAATTTCCCTTTTGTGTTTTGATGTCTTCATGCACAGGAACGCTTTCTACCACCGACCAGGTTAATCCGGCGGCTTCAATGGTTTGTTTGCGTTTCAGGATCTCTTCTTTGGTCCAGGCGGTACCATTGGGTACATGGTGTAATGCAGACACAACACCAGTACAACCAGCTTGTCTAATATCAGCCAGACTAACCGGATCGGAAGGGCCGAACCAGCGCATAGTTTGTTCAAATTGATACATAAGTAATTGTTTAGAGCGCAATTTTTACAAGGATACAATTTGTAATGAATACATACTTCAGAATAGTTAGCAATTTCTTTGCAAACGATTTCGAAAAATGTTGCAAAAATAGCCCGTAATTCTCAATCTTTGCAAGGGAAGCCGCCTATATGGATCAAGTGAATTTAAAGAAGTTAGCGAAAGAATTGAACCTGGCCGTTTCAACGGTTAGCCGCGCTTTGCGCGACAGTCATGAAATCAGTTCGCAAACCAAAGAACGGGTGCGCGAACTGGCCCTGAAGCTTGGGTTCCAACCCAATCCCCATGCCAGCAGTTTACGCCAGAACAAAAGCAAGACAATTGCCGTCATCATTCCGGAAATAGAAAATAACTTTTTCTCCCAGGTCATCAATGGCATTGAATCGGTAACGCCCAGCAAAGGTTACCATGTGCTCATTTACCTGTCGCACGAAGATTACAACAAAGAGCGCGATATTCTACAACTGCTGCGTAATGGCCGGGTAGATGGCATTATGATCTCGGTATCGAATACCACCAGCAATTACGATCACATCGATGCCTGGCGGCAGGCGGGCATTCCCGTGGTACTTTTTGATAGAACCAGTGAAGAGCTCGATGTGCCCAACATAATGACCAACGACGCCGAAATGGCTTTCAAGGCAACGGAACATTTGTTGAAAAGAGGTTGCAAAAACATCGCTTTTTTGGGAATGGCAGGCAATCTTTCCATTTCAAACCGGCGCAAAGTGGGCTACCTTTCGGCACTGGAAAAATTTAAAATAGCTACGCCACCCCAGATCGTTGAACTAACATCGAAAGATTATACCAACCGCGAAATATTACGAAAACTGTTTCAGGACCAGCCCCGCCCCGATGGCATTTTTGCTGCCATTGAAAAATTTGCGGTAAACACGTACGAAGTATGCAAGGAAATAAACCTGCATATTCCGCAGGACGTGAAGGTGATCAGTTTTTCGAACCTGCAGGCGGCCGCCTTATTCGACCCTGCGCTTTCTACCATCATTCAACCAGCGTACGATATTGGCCGTGAAGCAGCCAGCATTTTGTTTAAACTGATAGAAAAGAAGATGCTGATGCCCTACGAGAAAAAAATGATCCTGCCTTCGCAGCTAATTGAGCGGGCTTCTACGGCTGTTACCGGTCAATAAACGCGCTATTACCCTTTTGTAAAGCGTACAGTCCGTAATTAACAATTATTTGCAACCTTCGCTTATCGTTAGTATGTTTATTACAATGAACTTATTCATATTATGAACGGAATTGCAGGATATATCAGTTGGATAGTTATCATCGTAACCGGTGTAGTTTCCTACCAGGGGTTTAAAAACCATTTCTTTTTTGAGAAATACGAATTTGGGGTCGACAAGGTTCGATTGTACAAGGATTATAAAAGACTCGTTACCTCTGGCTTTTTGCATGTGAACTGGATGCACCTTATTTTCAATATGCTGGGCTTGTTTTTCTTTGCTGATTTGCTTGTCGGCGCACTGGGGCCATTGGGGTTTTTACTGGTGTATTTTGCCAGCATGGTAGGCGGCAACCTGCTTTCCCTGCTGATCTATAAAAACCAGGGCGATTACACGTCCGTAGGTGCTTCCGGCGCCGTAAATGGCGGCATTTTTGCCATCATTGCACTGGATCCCGGTATCAGGATCTTTTTCTTACCCGGCTGGCTGTTTGGCCTGCTGTACATTGGCCTTACCATTTATGGGGTACGTTCAAAAAGAGACAACGTGGGGCATGAAGCGCATTTGGGCGGCGCCATGATCGGTATGCTGGTGGCTATCGCCTTGCAACCAGCTGCACTGATTGAAAACTGGCTGACTATTTTAATCATCGCGGTCCCCACCCTGGGGTTCATTTACCTGATCATAACCAGGCCGCACATCCTGCTTATCGACAACCTGTTTTTCAATATGCACAAGAACCACTACTCGGTAGATCACAAATACAACGAGCGTAAATTCAATCAGCAACAGGAAATTGACCGGATCCTCGACAAAATAAGTAAACGGGGCATGAATAGCCTGAGCCAGAAAGAAAAACAAATGCTGAGGGAGTACAGTAAGAAATAACCACTCCGCCACAGATTACCATACCAAGATAAACCGATTATGAAAAATTTCAGGCTTGTGCCTTTCCTGTTCCTGCTTGTAACGCTTCCATTTATGGCGGCAGCAGCTATCGATACCACTTATACGGAAACAAATGTTGTACTGCATACGGCCAGCGGCGATATTTCCGGCACCTTAACCATTCCAACAGGTGCGCCGGCCAAAATGCCGGTGGCTCTTATCATTGCCGGTTCGGGCCCAACAGACCGTAATGGCGACAACCCCATGATGAAAAATGAGGGCCTGCAAAAACTCGCCTATGGCCTCGCTTTCAACAATATTGCTTCGCTGCGGTTCGACAAACGCGGTATTGGCGAAAGCAAAGCCGCCGGAAAAACCGAAGCCGACCTGCGGTTTGAAGATTACATAAACGATGCCCGCGGCTGGATTGAATGGCTGAAGAAAGACCAACGCTTTTCAAAAGTATTTGTAGCCGGCCATAGTGAAGGGTCACTCATTGGCATGATCGCTGCACACAACACCGCGCATGGGTATATTTCCATCGCCGGCGCTGGCCGTTCTGCCGATAAAATACTGAAAGAACAACTGGCAGCCCAGCCACCGGTAGTAAAAGACTCCAGCTACCCCATTATCGACAGCCTGGTGCTGGGAAAACAAGTGGCCAATGTGCCCAAAATGCTGTTTGCATTGTTCAGGCCCAGCGTTCAGCCTTATATGATCTCCTGGTTTCATTACGACCCACAGGCGGAGATAAAAAAACTCACCATCCCCATTCTAATTCTCCAGGGAACCAACGATTTACAGGTAAAAGAAGAAGACGCTAACCTGCTGGCAAAATCGAACACCAAGGCACAAATATTGTTGATAAAGAACATGAACCATATCTTCAGAATAGTGGAAGGCGACAGAAAAGCCAACCTGGAAACCTACATAACTCCCACACTGCCCATCAGCGACGAACTGGTAAAATCCATTTCGGAGTTCGTAAACAAGCATTAAGATAGCTGTCAAATCCCTTATTTACTGGCTTCGGATATACTCCGGAGCCCTGATATCTTTATTTCAGATATAGCGAAGTCTCGTACATGTTTCGTATATGTTCCGTACATGTCTCGTATATGTCACGTCTCTTTATAGGTACGAGACATGTACGGAACATATACGGAGATTGAATGGAACAACAGCGAGATTAGGCTAAATCTGACAGGAATCTGGCATAAATCAGATCAGAACTCACACCGGAGTTTGCCAGGTGTCGACGCGACTGTTTTATGAATTAGAAGGTTGCAAGACGCAGCAGGAAAATCTGCATATGTTACGGAAACGTTAGCGTAGAGTTTTTTCGCCACTGCTAAAAGTTAAGCTAAATTACCCCTGATTGCAGTATTTATTGCCATTTGAAGTAAAAGCAGCTTAATTATGAGGCCCCAGTTATTAAAAGTATCCAAAGAGATCCGCCATTCTTTCAGCGTTCGTCAGGATCTTGTTCCTTACATCAACAACCGCTGGCACTACCACCAGGAAGTTGAACTGATCCACTTTAGAAAGGGTGAAGGTACCCAGTTTGTAGGTGACAGCATCAGAAATTTTAAAAACGGCGATGTGGTAATGGTAGGTTCAGGTTTGCCGCATTACTGGCGTTTTAATGACAATTATTTTAATGAAAAGGAACCCGCCGCAGCCGACATCAGGGTTTGCCATTTCAACGAAAACTTCTGGGGAGAACAATTCCTGCAACTGCCGGAAAACATCAAGATCAAAAACATTCTCGAAAAAGCAAAACGTGGCATCCAGATCACTGGTAAAACCCGGATAGTAGTGGCCGAATTCCTGGATGTTTTGTTACATACCGAAGGACCGCACCGCATTTTACTGCTCACCCAGGCCTTAACAGCCATTGCAGAATGCCCGAATTTACAGGCCTTGTCGAGCATCGGGTTTAAACACGAACTGCCTGAAAACGAGAACGACCGCATCAACGCCATTTACGATTTCTCCCTGCGGAATTTCAAACGCCCCATTCAGTTAGATGAAATTGCTTCTGTAGCAAATATAAGTCCCAACTCATTTTGCCGGTATTTCAAATCAAAAACAAGCAAAACCTTTTCGCAATTCCTGATTGAAGTGCGGGTAGGCTATGCCTGTAAATTACTGATCGAGAACAAAATGAGCATTAAACAACTTTGTTTCGAAAGCGGGTTCAATAATTTCACCAGCTTTCACAAATATTTTAAACTCATCACCGGTAAAAGCCCCCTGAGTTACCAGAAAGAATTTATCCAAAAACAGTAAATCACGCTACATTATTGGTATGATCAAACACCCTCGACAACTGCTTGTTGTATCGACCGCTATTGTGCTGGCTGCAGGTTTTCAACCCCCAGCCGGTAAATGGGAATCGAAATTCGTTACCCTAAACGCCAATGGCACCTTACAATACCACCCCGATGAAAAAGGAAATATCTTACCCGATTTCAGCCGTGTAGGTTATTACCAGGGCGACCAGCCCATCCCCACTGTTCCCGTGGTAAAAACCATTTCAGCGGGTGAGGATAACAGCCAGGCCATTATTCAGGACGCTATTGACGAGCTTTCGAAAAAAGCACCTGATAACAATGGTTTTCGCGGTACCATCTTATTGAAGAAAGGTGTCTACAAGATCCCCGGTACCATTCGCATTGCCGCCAGCGGCATTATTCTGCGCGGCGAGGGCGATGGAGAGAACGAAACCAAACTAATTGCCACCGGAAACACCCAACGCTCGCTCATCATGGTTAGTGGAACCGGAAATATAGAAGAACAGCCCGGCACCCGAGTTGCTATCACCGATGCATACGTGCCTACCGGGGCTACTTCCTTCCAGGTTGAATCGGCCGCCAACTTTAAAACAGGTGATAAAGTCATTTTGTTCCGCCCCGGTACTGAAGCCTGGATAAAAGACCTGAAAATGGATGTCATCGATGCACGCGACGGCACCAAACAATGGCAACCCAAAGAATATGACCTGCGGTACGAACGCATCATCACTAAAGTACAAGGCAATACCATCACCCTCGACAATCCGGTGGTAATGTCGCTGGAAAAGCAATACGGCGGCGGGTTTATTTATAAATACAATTTCAATGGCCGCCTGTCGAAAGTAGGCATCGAGCAATTGCGCTGTGAATCTACTTACGATAAAGACACGTCGGAAGACCATGGCTGGACGGCTATTCAATTCAACAGAATCGAGAATGGCTGGGTGCGGAACGTAACCTCCCGTTATTTTGGGTATGCCTGTGTTCACCTGAACGACCTGGCCAAATGGATCACCGTGACCGACAGCCGCTGTCTGGATGCCAAATCGCAGATAACCGGCGGCCGCCGCTATTCATTCAACAATGACGGGCAACAAAACCTGGTTATGAATTGCCAAACCACCGAAGGCCGTCATGATTATGTTACCGGCGCCCGCGTTTGCGGACCCAACGTTTTTTATAACTGCACCGCAAAACAAACACATGCCGATATCGGCCCGCACCACCGTTGGGCTTCAGGCACCCTGTACGATAATATTGTTACCGATGGGGAAATAAACATCCAGGACCGTGGCAACTGGGGCAGTGGTCATGGCTGGTCTGGCGTTACGCAAATATTGTGGAACTGCACCGCCAAACGCGCGGCCGTTCAAAGCCCATGGGCCGACGGAAAAAACTATTGCATTGGATTGAAAGGCGACAAATACGACGGCAGATTGAAAGGACGTCCGGATGGGGAGTGGGAAGGGCAGAAGAAAGACGGTCTTGAACCAGGATCACTTTATATAACCCAGTTGCGAGCGAGAAAGGCAATGGGCAATGGGAAATAGGCAATGGGAAAACAGTTGAAAGTTGAAAGTTCAAAGTTCCGATAATCAGAAACCTTGAACTTTCAACTTTGAACCTTAAACCTAAAACTATTAAGACGCAGCTCTTACTTTAATCACCAGTTTCTTCACTACCTTATTTCCCCCAGGTGTAATGTTAGGTCTGTGTGCTTCGCCGGGGAAAAAGATGATAAAGGTGCCACCGGGTATGTTGTAGAATTTTCCGGGGGCGGTATAATTGGCTACATCTCTTGTTTCATCATATGGTTTGGTGGTAGACGTTACTTCCGCCACAGGCCATTTACCCATTCTTTCCTCTCCTACCAACACACACTGTACATCGATGTATTTGCGGTGCGATTCCCAATTGGTTTTATCGAAATCTTTGCTGGGATCTTCTGTTACCGATGCAAATACATTATCGCCATCGATAGGATATTTTCCTTTGGCTATTGTTTGCAGGTTTTGCTCTTTCAAAAAGGCAAACGCTTTATCCCAATACGCTTTATTGATGCGGTACTGACGGGCAAACTCTTCTTTGTTGATTGACTTATGCGGCTTCAGCGGTGCCCCTTTCAACCACTCTTGCTTCTTGAACCATTTTTCCGCTTTCTTTTTTGTAATCACCGTATCGGCCCCGGACTGGGCATTAACAAAAGCAAAAGAAAAGGCGACTAATAGTACAGACAAAAATCCTTTTTTCATATGCGGGAATTATAGCTGTAAATATAAGCAAATGTGCCACCCCGCTAAACGAGATGGCACATTTTAATACGAAGACCTGATTTGACCTGTCAGGATCGCTTAAACCAACTGATAATTTTAAAACCCTATGGCGAACCTTACAGGTCAACCTTACAAACCACTGGTGCCCGCGCCGGTAAAACGCTTGTCGGCCACTGCGCCTTTTACCTGCAGTTTAATTACCGTGGCAATTTTATCGGGTGCCTGTTCCGGTACTGTAATTACCAGTCCATCTTTTGAAGCGGCAGTAGCCAGCTTTTTATTACCGGCTAATAAAGTAGCCGAGGTAACCGGTTGGGTCAATCCTGATACTACCAGTTTTTTATCGGCAGGCCAGTTAAACACGCTCAGGTATAAAGTGGTGTTTCCGTTCTGTTCTTTTTTTGTACAACGTCCCCAGGTGAATGTGGGAAAGGGGCTGGCTTTTGTACTGTAAACTGCTTCGCCGTTTACTTTCATCCAGTCGCCTACCTGTTTCAGCCGGGCGATGCTTTCATCGGGGAAAGTGCCATCGGCCCTGGGACCAATATTCAATAAGTAATTACCGCCCTTTGAAGCAATGTCTAACAGATTTCTGATAATCACTTCTGTGCTTTTCCATTCGTGGTCATCTTTTTTGAAACCCCAGGTACCGTTCATGGTCATGCAGGTTTCCCAGTCTTTACCATCCAGTTCGCTTTCTCTGGGGATTCTTTGTTCCGGTGTTTTATAATCACCAGCAAAGTTGGGACGCTTTAACCGGTCGTTGGTGATGATGTTGGGTTGCAGCGCCAGGGTTGCATTTAATTTCCCGGCAAACTCATCGGTCATACCAGTAGGGGTATCCCACCACAGTACGGCCACATCGCCATAATTGGTGAGCAGTTCTTTTACCTGCGGCACGGCTACTTCATCAATGTATTGCGCCATGGTTTTGGTGGTTTGCGTAGGGTCCCAATGACCCTCATGCGCGGCTGTATAGGCATCTATTTTGGTTGAATCGGGATTGTCCCAGCCTTCGCTGGCAGCTTTGCGGGAGGCGGCGCCACCCGGGTTGTTCCAGTCCTGCGCCTGGGAATAATAAAAGCCCAGTTTAATACCATATTTGCGGCAGGCTTCTGCCAGGGGTTTCAACAGGTCTTTGCCATAGGGCGTTGCATCTACCATATTCCATTTGCTGGCGTTTGATTTAAACAAAGCAAAACCATCATGGTGTTTGGCGGTGATCACTATGTATTTCATACCGGCATCTTTGGCCATTTTTACCCAGGCATCGGCATCGTATTTAACCGGGTCGAATTGCTTTGCAAATTCCTGGTAATCGGACACCGGTATTTTCCCGCGGTTCATGATCCACTCTCCTATGCGTTTAATGGGCTGGCCATTGTAATAACCGGCTGGCACGGCATACACGCCCCAGTGAATGAACATCCCAAAACGGGCTTCGCGCCACCACTCCATTCGCTTATCGTGCGATTCCTTTGCCGCTGTTTGTGCAAATGACGTTTGCACCAAACAACATAACAGCACCCATGCAGCAACTACTTTTTTCATATTAGCTTCTTTTTATGTGCAACTAACGAAATATCACTTTAGCAATTCTCCCTACTACCTGCATTTTATTAAATTATATTAACCGATTGCTGGTTACCGGTTAGGGCCTCCCCCCTTCCCCCTCCAATAGAGGGGGGTATCTTTCCCTACTTCGATCTCAGCAACGCTTCTAAATAATAGTAATCACCATAGTTCAGCGGAACATCCACTTCACTATTAGCTGGCTTAGAACCGGTGCTGTGTAACAAAATAAAGCCTTTATTCTCACCTATGGGCGAACGATAATTGTTGGTGAGGTTTTGCAGGATGGTATTGGCTACCGTGAGGTATTCTTTTTTATTCTTGCTGTATTTGGCCAACTCGTACAAACCGGAGGCAATCACCGCTGCGGCAGAGGCATCGCGTGGTTCATTGGGAATGCCGGGCGCATTAAAATCCCAGTAAGGAATCTTATCTGCCGGCAAATTAGGATGGGTTAAAATGAATTTGGCCACCTTCTCTGCCTGCCGGAGATAAACTATATTTTTTGTTTCGCGGTAACACATGGTATAACCATACAAGGCCCAACCCTGCCCACGCGCCCAGGCGCTTTCGTCGGCATAACCCTGGTGTGTGTTCTTTTTTACCACATTGCCGGTTACGGTATCATAATCCACTACGTGGTAGGAACTATAATCAGCCCGGAAATGATTCTTCATAGTAGTGTTGGCATGGCTTACCGCTATTTTATAAAATGAAGAATCGCCGGTGAGCCGGGTAGCGGCAAACAACAATTCCAGGTTCATCATATTATCGATGATCACGGGATAGCCCCATTGCTCTTTGTGATGGTCCCAGGAACGGATACAACCCACCTTTGGATTAAACCGGGTTGATAACGTTTTGGCCGACTGAATGATCACCTCTTTATACGCAGCATCTTTGGTAAGCTGATAGCCCGTGCCGTAACTACAGTAAATTTTAAAACCCATATCGTGGGTGCCGCCATTGAGTTTTTCTTTTTCTTCCCTCGCAGTAAAGTCCGTTGCGTTTGTTTTCCACTCCGGTTTATGGGTGAACGCATACAGCATCCATAACTCACCGGCAAAGAAACCACTGGTCCAGTCTTTGGCGGGAACCAGTTTCAGTTTTCCATTTTCCAGGGTACGGGGTGATACCAGCTCGGTATTGCCGCCTCTTGTTTCGGCCACACTGGTAAGCATTACCTGGGTTTGTTTTTCGGCATCTGCAAAAATGGGCGCCAGTTTTACCTTTTGCGCCTGTGACAGCAATCCTATAGTCAGCAAAGCAATTGTTCCAGCAAATTTTTTATGCATTCTTATAATTTTGTAGTTAATCCGTGCCACGGTTTGAAACCGTGGCACGGGTCCTGATTATTTAGCTATCAACGGTAACTCCAGCAATTTCATCAGTTCTCCTTTGTCAATAGAAACTGGTTTAATGATCAGTTCGTGTGTACCGGCGGGTAATTCAATAGTATCCATATTATCCAGGGTAAGCACTTTTGTATCGGAGCCGCTGCCGGTTATTTTTATTTCTTTTGAATGGTTGCCGGTTTGTAATACAAACGTGCCGCCATTGCCTTCACCAGCAAGATATTTCATATTTATGGTAAACGTGGCCGGTTTTGTAGTGCGGAATGTCCAGCTTAACCATTGGCTGGCTGACTTCCAGTTCTGTACATAATACCTGCCGGTTTTGCCATCGCCGTAGCTGAATTTCTCCCCGTGCAATTGTGCATCAAATGCCAGCAAACGCTGTTCCGGAATGTTGGCAGAAAATACCCTTATTGAATCTGCTTTTATGGTTGCCTTTAGTTCAAGTGCTATTACAGTGTTCAACGTATCGGGCATTTTTGCCGGCAGACTGATCACCACATCATTTGCATTTACCCTGGTTGCCGTTAACGCTTTCTTATTGGCAAGCAGGTATACTTTAGCCCATTCACTCTGCAGCCCACCTACATACAGTTTATTATCTGCCGGCCAGTTGAACACATGCAAATAAAGGGTGTTGCCCTTCATCGTTGATACACCCCAGCTTTGCAAAGGGAGCGAACTGGCTACTGTTCCATAAATGCTCTCGCCGTTCTTCTCCATCCAGGCGCCAATGCCTTGTAAGATGGTCAGGTCTTTGGTATCGAAGGCCCCATCGCCTTTTGGACCAATATTCATCAACAGATTGCCGCCACGGGAAGCCGATTTCGCCAGCAACTGTACGAAGGCGCCAACAGGCTTGTGACTGTTATCGAATTTATGATAGCCGTACGATTCGTTGGTGGTAGGGATCGCTTCCCAGTCTCCTGTGACGGGGAAAAACTCCAACGGACGGTCGGCAGTATTTTTATAATCACCAAAACTTACCTCTGCACTTCTGGCCAGCCGGCCATTTACTACCACATGGGTATCGGCTTCGCGAATGGCTTTCAGCATGCGGATGTTTTCTGACAACGGTAATTTGGAAGGGGTATCGAACCACAAAATATCGGGATGGTATTTTGCCAGCAGTTCTTTTATTTGCGGGATCGCTTTTTCGTTTACATATTTCTGTGCTTTGGGCAGCAACTCAGGATGTACGTTAAACCAGTTTGCTCCACCGTACAACCCCTTATCTCCACCGGGATTGTTATACTCCCAATCGTTCCCCGGCGCATCGGGATGCTCCCAATCGAACGCATGCGAATAATAAAACCCGAATTTAATCCCGTATTTATGACAGGCTGCCGACAACTCCGCCATGGGGTCGCGCCTGAATGGGGTCTGCTGCACAATGTTGAAATCTGAAACTTTAGTGTCGAACATCGCAAACCCATCATGGTGTTTGGAAGTAATGATCATGTACTTCATGCCGGCCTCCTTTGCATGACGCGCCCAGGCATCGGCATCAAATAACACGGGATTGAACTGATGCGCTAATGTCAAATAATCTGCACGGGTAATTTTTTCTTTGCGCATCAGGTGTTCTGCATAGCCATCTACTCTCTTTCCCTTCCATTCGCCACCGGGCAATGAATAAATGCCCCAGTGAATGAACATGCCAAAACGCGCCTGTTGCCACCAGGTTATGCGTTCGTCATGATTCTTCATGGAGGCAGTCCACCAGCTGCTTACCGCTTCGTCAATTGCCTGCTGGTCACGTTGACGGCCACGATTGAACATCTCTTTGTCTTCATCGCCCTGGGAGAATGTTCTTAGTGTTATGAAGAAGGATAGTATAATTAGTTTATTCTTCATTTTGAGTTTCTTAGTTCTGAGTTCTCGGTTTTCGGCCTCCCCCCAACCCCCCTCCGGTGGAGGGGGAGCTGTTAGCCTCGCGACTAAATTCATTATTCCAAATTTTAAGATCTTAATTCTCTGTTTGGGTTCGGGCTGTTTTTCCACTGCACATTGCCTACTGCCTACTGCCTTACAGCCAGATCAACGGATGCCTTACCGGTAAATTTCTAATTACCTCTTCTACCTCGGGTGCATGGTCGAGTTTTTTCCAGGTGTTGAACCAGTCATTGTTGCCGTAGGTATTGGCGCCGAAGAGTAAGAAGGGTTGGGCTACGGGCCAGTTGTCCCAATACATTACATCGGGCTTTTTGGGCCATTTGCTTTTATCGGCAATAAAAGGATACAGGTACTCTACCCCTTTGCGGATATTGCGGCCATCGGGTGTGTTGTAGTTCCACAGGTTGTCTTCTTTGGTTGAAAGGATCTGGCAAATGGTGGTCATGGCATCGAGGTTAAAGATCGAATAGCCATACGGTTTTGTTCTGCGCAGCTCCTGGGGAAAGCTGCCATCAGCCGCCATCTGATTGGGCAGCAAAACGGTTTTGTACCGGTCGCGACAAAACTGCATCAGCTTTTCATTATGGGTGAACTTTGCAAAACAAGCCGTTTGCATTACCCAGCACGTTCCATGATTATTAGTGGCATTCATTTCATCTTTACCATATTGATGGGTAGTTAACCATTGCAGGTATCGTTCAAACCAGTTTCTGATAGCTGCCAGCAATTGACGGTCCATTCCTTTTGCATTTTCCATATCTGCCAGTCCCTGCACTACTTCCATCAGCTGAATGGTATCGATAATGCCTATACCTCTGCCGGTGAAGCGGCCCTTGATAGCCTGTGCATATTGCAGGTTGGGATTCATCATAGTGGCCGGATCCACAAACCAGGCTTTACAATGTTGCAATGCCTGTTTTACATATTTGTCATCGTGGGTAAGCTCATACGCAGAGGCCAATGCGCCAATGATTTGACTTAACCGGATCATGGCCAGTCTATGCTCTACAAAATTAACGGGATTGGTCATGCCATCGCGTTGCACATAGGGACTATCGGGCGATTGCGGATTGGGCCACCAGTAATCCCCCTCTGAAAAGAAATCGTGTTTACCTCCGGCGCTTCTGGGCGAACTTTGAGCCGTTACCGTAACCGGTTGTTGTTGCAGGGCCCAACCTGCCTGCGCCAGGATCTGTTTACGCAGGGTTTTCATTACTTCCCCTTTGTAGTCGGGTTTGGTGTCTGCTTTCCAATGAATGTTTGTTATGGCGATGCAGAATGCCCAACAAATGATTATTCGGTTAATATTCATGATTAGTATTTTTTACTTGAAAGGCAGTAGGCAGTGGGCAGTAGGCAGTGGGGAATACAGGGTTGCCGATTGTTCGGAAGTCTAAATAATCGCGAACCCACTCACTACTCACTACTCACTGCTCTCACTTCGTCATATATTCAAACGTTACATTACCCACTGTATTCGGTTTTCCCTTTAGTGGTGCAGAAATGGAACCTTTCCATTTACCTGCCTTGTCTTTTTCAACTTTTATTTCGCGCCAGCTGTAGTCGCCTTTTTCATAATTATAGGTTTCGCCATCATCGTCGTACAACAGCCAGGAACCGGGTTTATTCCCATAATAGCGAACCGTTAGATCCACTTTTTCCCCCGCGACGGGTGCATGTAACATCGGTTTCATCATTGGAATGATAGCCCCGTCTTTTACATAGACCGGTATTTTATCCAAGCCGGGTGTTACAGTTATTACTTCGCCATCACCAGCAAAGGCGCCGGTATAGAAGTCGTACCACCTGCCTTTGGGCAAAACCACTTTACGTGTTTTTTGTCCCGTGAACAAGGGCGCTACCAATAAATAATCACCAGCCATGTATTGGTCCCTGATCTCTTTTGATACGGCTTCTGCATACGGGTTATCTTCCAGGCTGGCACTGCCATTTTCCTTTTTTGATTCGGGTACAAAACCTTCTTCCAGGCTCATAGCCCTGAAAGGCGGGATTCCCTGAAAATGATACCGCGCAAATGCGGTATACCAATACGGCATCATTTGCATGCGCAATAAAGCCAATTGCTTTACCGGCTCAGCCACATCCTCATACGACCAGGGTTTGGTACCGCTGGCCCAGGCATTGATCATAGCCATGGGTGAAAACACGACTGTTTGAAAACGGCGCAGCCATTCTTCCGATGATTTAGAGGCCCTTGCTTCGGGCGTCCATAACACGCCGGCAAAACCGCTGTTGATGAGCGCCGTTATAAAATCTTCGTGGTTGTAATAATCGTTGTAGATAACATAAGGGAATGAAGCGCCACCCGCATTGGAACCCCGCACCAGTCCAAAGGTCCTTTTATTCTGCTGGTGATACAATTCAGCACTGTACCGTTGAACCAACAACCCAAAGGTCTGGCGCATTTGCTCGGCAGTTACCCCTGATGGAAAGGTTGCCACATCGGGCCACAGGTAATAATCATAACCATCCACTTCATCGATCTTATATCCGCTCACGCCTATATTGACCTGGTTATTTTTCAACTGATCGAAAAACAGGGTACGGCCCTGCTGTGTCGTAAAATCAGGCACCAATCCATTCCATACTGTGTGCGATCCACTGTATGGAACAATAGCTTTATAAAATGGCGCCTGGGGTGATACATAGGGATTGGTCCAAAGATTTACCCGGATATTTTCTTTTAACAGATCCTGCACAAAACCAGCCGGATCGGGATAACGCGTACTGTCCCAGGAGAAGCTACAGGGATAGCTTTTGCTTTGCCAGCCGGGTTCCAACCCAATAAAATCAAGCGGAAAGCCTTTCTCCCGGAATGCGGCTACTTCTTTTTTTACTTCGTCGGCCGTGTATAATGTTTTTACCCGTTGTGTGAAACCCAATCCCCAGCGGGGTGGTAAACAACCACCGCCATTAAACAGGTTGAAGCGGCGAACGGCATCCAACGGGGTTGGCCCGCCGAAAACATATACCTCTACGCCAGCTGCCGGCACCAGTATTTCCACTGCATCTGAATAAGGCCGGGCACTCCAGCTTTTATCGGTATTCCGGTCTTTGGCAACAGGCGCGTTTTTACTGTCTGCCCGGACTGCAGTTCCGGCATAGATATTTAAATAGCGGGCAGAATTAATAAACACGCCATATCCTTTTGATGAAACATAAAAGGGCGATGGTGCATGGGTCCTGCCATTGTCTTTTCCGCCATAATGATCCACATGCAATTGCAAAATCTTACCCCGTTGGTGTACGGTTTGAAAATTCAACCCAAAACCATACAGCTGTTCGTCCTGTTGCAAAGGGAACCGCAGGTAAGTTTTACCATCCACCACCTTTATTGAAATATCGCTTTGTTCTAATGGAAATCCGGCATGAGCAATGGTTGACAACGCTTCTTTATTGGGTGTGGCGCCTGAAGCTTTTAACAGGTCATAATTTTCAGGCACCCCTGCTGCGGCCTTCCATACACCCGGGGCTGTTTCCGTCCAGGAGAGTTGGGCGTAGGAGAGAGCAGCCTGGAATACAAGTGCCACTATTAATGCTATTTGCTTTATATTTTTCATATGGCTTTTTTTGTGAGTGGTGAGTGGTTAGCAAGTTCACTCACAAATCACTATTCACTAATTAACCGGTACTATAGTATACGTCTTACCCTTCTCTGTCACAAAATCAATACCATACCGCTCTCCCACTTTTAGTTCCGTCAGCGTCGCCTTCGGCTCCTTTTCATAGGGAGGTTGGCCGTAGGAAGTATTTAACGGGTTCATATTGTTGCCTTTTGATTTGTTCGAAGTGACTTCGACTTCTTTAATAGGTTGTAGTGCACTAATGCGGCACAGTCCGCCCGAACCGGAAGTGATGGTAGCTTTTACCAATTTCCCTTCTTTCCAATCCATGGCAACGGTAAAATTGCCGCGTGCTTTTATTCCTTTTATAGAACCGCTCTTCCAGGCATCGGGTAAGGCTGGCAATAAAGCCAGCTCACCATTATGACTTTGCAGTAACAGTTCGGTTATACCGGCGGTAGCGCCAAAGTTGCCATCTATCTGAAACGGCGGATGCGCATCGAACAAATTGGGATATGTGCCGCCGCCACTCATGGCATCTCTTGTTACCGTAGGATCGATATACGTGAAGGCATCACTTAAGATCTTATAGGCATGGTTGCCATCCTGCAAACGCGCCCACCAGTTTATTTTCCAGGCCATAGACCAGCCGGTACTTACATCGCCCCTAAAGATCAATGATTGTTTGGCCGCTGCTGCCAGCGCTGGTGTAGTGGCCGGATTGATCTGACTGCCGGGATACAAACCAAACAAATGCGATAAATGCCGGTGTTTATCATTGGGATCGTCCCAGTCTTTGAACCATTCCTGCAACTGTCCATACTGCCCAATATGAAAGGGGTATAGTTTCTCTTTTGCTTTTATTACCTGTTCACAAAATGCTTTATCTGTTTTCAGAATACTACCTGATTTTATAACCGCGGTGAACAACTCCCGAATGATGCTCATGTCCATGGTAGTAGCCATGCCCACCTGGTATTCCTTACCCTTTATCTTCATGGTGTTTTCGGGCGAGGTAGATGGATTGGTAACAAGCAATCCATTGGCAGGATCGGTTACCAGCCAGTGCAACATAAACTGCGCAGCGCCTTTCATCAACGGCCAGGCATTTTTCAGAAAGGCTTTATCACCAGTGTATAAGTAATGCTCCCAAATATGTGTACTTAACCAGGCGCCGGCCATTGGCCAGCAGCTCCAGCGGGGCATGCCCTTCGGGTCCCAATCGAAACCACCGGGTGGCGATGTTTTTGCCCATAAATCGGAATTATGATGCACTACCCAGCCTTCAGTAATATTATAATTCACCTTTGCCGTTTGCGCACCATTTACTGCCAGCTCTTTTAAGAAATCGAATAAGGGCTGATGGCACTCAGATAAATTGGTATTCTCTGCCAGCCAATAATTCATCTCAGTGTTGATATTCGTGGTATAGTTACTGCCCCAGGGTGGTTGAACGTGATCATTCCAGATGCCCTGCAAATTGGCGGGCCGTGATCCGGGTCTTGAACTGGATATTAGCAGGTAGCGGCCAAATTGATAATACAGCACCTGTAATTGTTGATCGGTGGGGTTCGAGGCATATTGTTTTAACCGTTCATCAGTTGGCAGCTTTGCAACGCCATTGTCGGCGCTCAATTTTAGTTCAACCCGTTTGAACAGGGACTGATAATCGCGGATATGCATCGCTTTTAACTGTTCGTACGAAAGCGCTACCGCCTTTTGCAGATTCGCCTTTGCTTCAACTGCCGGATCTTTGCCTTCCAATCCCGGTGATTTATTAAACCCATTAAAGCTGGTTGCTTCCGATAAATAAATGGTGACGGTATTGGCGCCGCTTACGCGCAATTGATTGCCGGCTTGAACTACGTTGCCGCCTTCGGTTTTTATTTTCACATGTACTTCGAAGTTCATGCCTTCGCCATTCGCCGAATCATAAATTACCTGTTGCGGTTCGTAGTCGCGGTTGGCTACAAATTTAGGGGCTTTGCCGCGCAGCACCAGGTAATCAGCAGTGGAAGTACTTACTTTGAAATGCAATTTACTTGTGAGATCCAGCACGCCGTCTATGCTGCCTTTTTTATCGGCGGTGATCCGCATCACCAGCACTTTGGCCGGATAACTGATAAAGGTTTCGCGTTGGTATTGTACGTTGCCTATTTTATATCGAACGGTTGCCACGGCATTGTTCAGGTCCAGGTTGCGGTTATAAGAAGCCGGCAGGGTATCTTTCGATTGCAAACGCCACCACAGATCGGCCATAGGTAAATAACGGGCTGAATAAGGGCCCTGGATTTTTTTCCATAACGCAGCCGCTTTTTCATAATCGCCTTCAAACACAGCCTGCCGCACCTGGGGCAATACCGTTGGGCCATTGGGATTGTTACCCGCTTCGGGATAACCCGACCACAAGGTATTATCGTTTAACTGCAGCCGTTCGGTACCTACGCCACCGAAGACCATCGCCCCGGTTTTTCCATTGCCCAATGGCAAAGCTGCTTCCCAGGCCACGGCCGGTTTATTGTACCACAATTGCAAACCAGCATCGCGCTGCTGTGCATACAAGGTTGTAGTGACCAGGAAAGAGAATATCGTTAGTGTAATTTTCATATGTCATATTTCGTGAGACCTGTCAGGTCCAATTAAGCCTAATACTTGTTCAAGCTCAAATGATGCATCCGCCAAAGGCGGACAAGCTCTTACAGGTCTTTAAATACGGTCTTTAAGCCTTCGCTTTTTGCACCTATCATCGATTTACCACCATTGGTTTGTACGCGGATGATGGCGCGGCCATTATATGCCTGAACCAATCTTGAACCGCTTGATGTGCCCTGGTTATCGATGAGTTTGCCATCGCCAGCCAGGCTAAAGCGGATCCAGTTGGCAGCATCCAGACAAAGCATGCCTTTATTATCTAACAGTTTTACCTGCATGGTTGCTATACCGTTTGCCTCGCTGATCTTTTCCAGCATCAGTCCTGCAGGCTTGCCCCATTTCTCTGTTTGGTATTGAAATCTGATGGAATCTCTTACTTCCACTTTCCCAGTACGGGCAATCACCTTTACTTCCTGCGCGCCGCCTTTTAATGCTATGTTCCAGCGCAACCCTGCTGCGGGGAAATCCTGGCTATTGCGTTTTTTGATTCCGTAGCTTTTACCGTTCACAAACAATTCTGCTTCGGTACAGTTGGAATATACTTTTATCATTTTCTCTTCATCTTCATTTCCCCAGCGTACCGGCCAGGAATGACCGTAAATATGCACCATTGGCCGGGTAGTCCAATAAGATTGAAATACGTAGTAGGCTTCTTTTTTGGTGAGATCGCGTTCTACCACGCCTTTCTGGTTCATATAAGGAACAGGATTATCGGGCCGTACAGGGGTTGAGAAATCCTTGAAGGGCCATTGTGCTGTACCGGTTAACCAGGGCATGTTTTCCTGTTCTTTCAGGTGCCAGTCAACCAGGTTGCAGAGGTAGGTCTCGCTCCAGTCGCCATCTTTCGACACCCGGGCAGCACCGCCATACAGGCTTGCATCGCCCGCCCGCTCATCGGCACCTCCGCCGGTTTTTACTGATTGCAACGCTTTATCGGGACTTTCTGAATGACGGCCGGCATGACTATCGCCACCCCATTCCACATGTAAAAAATGAGTTACCTTTTTGAATTCCTCTTCTGTAGCCTGTTTATATTCGGTAAACAAACCCCGGTACCAGCCTGCCCAAATGGAGGGAGAATATACATCAACGATATCTTTACAAAAATCGCAACGGCGAATGGCTGTTTTGCGCGAAAGGTCCAGGTGATGCGACAGCTCATTCAACTCCTTCATGAAACTCCTGATCTGTTCTTTATCAAACTCAGGAAAATCACCGGGCCAGTCGTTCTCATTTCCCAATCCCCAGATGATGACTGCCGGATGGTTGTAATGCTGCTCAATCATATTGGTGAGCATGCGGCGCGCCTGTTCTTTGTATACAGGTCCACCGAGGCCACCACGGCACCAGGGAATTTCTTCCCAAACAAAAATGCCTAAACTATCGCACAGGTTTAAAATAATGCGTGATTGCTGATAGTGCCCCAGGCGTATAAAATTCACCCCCATCTCTTTCATCATGATCATTTCCTGGCGCATCATATCTTCTGTCATGGCAGCTGCAACACCAGCCTGGTCTTCGTGGCGATGGGTGCCGCGTAATAACAGCCGTTGTCCATTCAACATAAACGGACCATGATCAACAAACTCGAAATGGCGGAAACCTATTTTCTCCTGCTGCACATAATTGCCTGCCGCTGTGGTTATTGTTGCCTCCACTGTATACAGAACCGGTTTTTGCGGAGACCACAGCTGGGGTGTTTTCAGGGTGAAGTCCGCCAGGTGAATGTCGCTGGTTAAACTGGTTAGTGCTACCTCTTTTTGCTGAACTGGTTTACCGGTGGGGTCGATCAACTTAATAGTTACACCAGCACTCCCGGCCCCCTCCCGGCCTCCTCCGCCAGCTGGCGGAGAGGAGAAATACATTCTCGCGCTTACATTTACACTTCCTAATTTTCCGGTTTTATCAACTTCTGCTTTTGCAAATAATTTATCAATGGCTATTAATGGCGTATATACCAGGTTGAGGTAACGGTAAATTCCGCCATACACGTTAAAATCCGATAAATCGGAAGGGATCATCTCCAGGTCCCTTGAATTATCGGACCTTATAGCAATGGGGATCTTACCCTTGAACTGACTTTGATATACAGCCGTTTTTTTAAAGGCTGCCACCGCATCGGTGATATCTACCGACCATTCATCGTAGCCACCGGTATGCGACCCTACTTTGGTAGTGTATACATAAACATCTGTTTTCTGGCCGGCGCCTTCAAAAAACAGCAGGGTGCGGCCTGTGTTGTATGGATTATTGATATCGAGCTGGGTACGGTACCAGGCAGGTCCCTGGTAATAATTTACATCGGGATCAACGGCATCTTCCGCATTTACACAATGCGGCAGCTGCACAGATTGCCATAAGGGCACGCTTTCCGGGTTTCCTTTTCCCACCGGCCGCATAATTTCCCATATGCCGCCTACATCCTGTTTTAAAAACTCCCAATTACCTGTTAAACGGGTCGATTGTTGGGCACGGGCTGATACATTTACGATCAGCAATAAAAGCAACCATTTAAGTCTTTGCATTATGCGCTATTTAAAAATCCAGCGAAAGATAAGTAAGAACATTGCCACTCTTTTCAGATTGTACGCAATCGTTTCCGGGTTGCACCTGTTTCGTTAAAAATACTGGCCCGGAACTTCAGCGTTCAGGGCCAGCATAGCATTTTTTAATATATATTACATATTCTATTCCGCCGGTACGGTGGTTGTCAAAAAACGGTCAATCACATGTATGGTACCATTCGTAGCCAACAGGCTGCTGGTACGAGCATTGATCACATTATTCAATACAATGGGAAAATCGGATGTATTGGAGGGTGATGAATTCAGCACCTTTATTTTCATCGTAGAGCCATTATTAGGTGTAAACGAAGTTCTTGTAACACCGGCCGGCATGACGGACAAACTTCCCGCCGGCGCCTGTGTATTTACCTCTATATTGTCAATACCCGGAATGGTATAGTGATCATACTCGCCATCTATTAACAGGTACAACAAATAATTTTTCACAAATTCTTTTGGATAGTCGCTCCATTTCGCAGCCGCCTTGCCATTGACCAGGTTAGCGCCAAAAAAGCAATCGGGCTGTACCACGTTTTTATCCAGTCTTCTGATCGCATCGTTGTGCAACAGGATGAATGTTTTGCCGGTTTGCGCATACACATTCATGTCTATCTCGGCATATTGAATACCCTGCAGCATCAACCGGAAGATGGTATCGGAAGGCGCTGCTACCGCATTGGCCCGGTTGTTCAGGTATTCCTGGGCTGTCAGGTTGAGATGCGGATCGAGTGAATGCGGGTCTTTCCTGTAATCGGTTTGGGCTTTATAACATCCCACCAGTGAAAGGGAGGCTACTATACTGGCGGCAATGATCAGTTTATTTATAATGCGGTTCATATAATACAATTAGTTGTAAGGTAAATTTTGTTCTATGGTTTTGTTATCTTCGATCACCTGGCGGTGAATGGGCCACACCAGTTTCCTCATGTCGTCCCCAAACCCAACAGCTGGTGCTCCATATCGCTGCTGGCGAACGATCAGTACTGTGTCCATTACTTTTTTAACATGATCGGTACGTACCAGGTCGAACCATCTTTTTCCTTCGGCAAACAGCTCCAGCTGCCGTTCTTTCAAAATTGTATCTTCCATATCAGCCTCAGCAGCAACAGCCGGGTCTGTAATAAGATAGGCCGGTAACCCTGCCCGTACCCGGATAAAGTTCAGGTACTTCAGCGCATTGGACCTGTCGCCGGTTTTATTCAAAGCTTCTGCATATGATAAATAGATATCTCCCAGGCGATACATGGTGAGGTAAACATTATAACTCCTTTGATCAGGCGCGCCACTTCCGGTTGGGAAAGAAAGTCCTGCGAGGTTGTAATATTTTGTCACCTTATCTATGTGACCTAACCCCAGCAATGTATCTATTGATTTGGCCACCCTGGTATCCGTTGGGTTTGCTTTCCAATTGGAGTGAAGTAAAGAATCTATCCGAATGGGGTTGTTGTTGTTACTGATAGATACGGGTAAACAGGCGCATTCATTTACAAGCTGGTCCCAATGGATGCTCCAGATCGCTTCATTGGTTGCAGTAGGGTTAATAAATAAATTCTTCCAGGTACTGGTTGGCTCCAGGTCTGCCCCCGAAGCACCGTTGTATTTAGTCCCCTTGGGGCCCTGGGCTATAAATACATTTTTCATCCACGTAATGGCATTCGCATAGTCTTTTTGCCACATATATACATCAGACAGTATAGCTGCAATGGTGGCCTCGCCAATATTCCAGACAATTGGTTTTTGATTTTTTTGAATGAGGCCATATGCCTTTTGCAGGTCCGGAATGATCAATTCATTGATGATCTTATCTTTCGACTCTCTTGGCACGCTTGCATTTTCTGCAATGCTTTCGTAGGGTTCCGTTCTGATAACGGCATCGCCCCAGATACGTACAATATAAAAATAACACAAAGCGCGCATGGCATAACACTGCGCCAGGCTGTTGTCGCGGAACACATTGGTTACATTGATATCGTATTTCTGTACCAGGGGTATATTCTTGATGGCGAGATTGGCCCGGTTAATGGTGCGGTATAAACCAGACCAGTCGGAAGTAAAGTTGCCCGAAGTAAGCTGGTTCAAGGACAGCTCGGTAATAGCTGAATTGGGATATTGCGAACGGTCGAAGTTATCGCTGCGGCCTTCGCCCCAATAAAAATAATTACCGTTACCTGATCCATCGCCCGTCATTTCATCCTGTAAAGAGGCATACATGCCAGTTATGGCGGCATTGATATCTTTTTGCTTGGTAAAATAGTTTTCAACTGGTACCTGCGAAAGCGGTTCTTCGGTTAAGAATTTCTTACAACCGCCTGCTATTATAAGCGTACTTAAATAAAAAAGTATATGGGCTGTGCGTTTCATGATTGCAATAATTGAGCAGTTTAAAAATTAAGGTTCACACCAATTCCTACTTCCTTTCTTTTGGGGTATTTACCACCGTCTTCACCGATATTCAACCCGGAAGAGCTGAATTCAGGATCGTACCAGCTGTAATCGGTAAAGGTGAGCAGGTTACTGCCGTACACGTATATTGCCCCGCCACTTACTTTACTCAGCTTTTTTAACTTATTGCCCAATGCATACGTAAGCCGTAAACTCGACAACCTGATAAACGAACCGTTCTCTATATACAAACTGTTGTAACCATTGCTGATGCTGCCGCGCGTGTCTTTGCGGGCAAATAAAGGATATTTGGAAACATCGCCGGGCTGATGCCAGGAATACAATGCCGCATCCCATACAGGTGGTGAATAGGTTGATGAATTCGCATTCTGGTCATTCCGCACTTTGTTATATATGTCATTACCAACCTGTCCGTTCACCAGTACGTTCAGGGTAAAGTTTTTATAAGTGAAGGTGTTGGAGATCCCAAAAAAGTAATCCGGCAATGCGTTTCCTGCTATTACTTTATCTTCTTCGTCGATGATACCATCATTATTTACATCACGCCATTCCGTATCGCCCCCTTCCAGCTTAAACCCAGCGCGTGATTTGCTATACACGGTACCGGTATAGGACTCGCCATTGAGCAGGTATGTGCCATCAGGCGTTCCGTTTGCACCTAATACCGGGGTTAGTTTTGCTCCATCCTTAGAATAGGCATTTGATTCGTTCCATTGGTATACCCCCTCATTCTGCCATACATAAAAATCTCCCAGGCGGCCGCCTTCCCGGATAAGCCATTTGTTACCTGAAATAAATGAGGTGTGGTTGGCCAGTTCCTGAATACGGGCATCCTGGAAAGAAATGTTACCCATCAGGTTCCAGGAAAAGTTTTTGGTATTCACAACATTACCGTTCAATGTAAACTCCAGTCCACTGTTTTTAATAGTACCCAGGTTTACCGTCACGCCATCCAAACCGGTTTCGTTGGGCAGCCTGCTTGTGTATAATAAATTGGAGGTAACTTTTGTATAATAGTCTACTGTTAAGTTTAACCGGCCCTTTAAGAAGGAGAGGTCCATTCCAAAATTCGAAGAGGTGGTACCTTCCCATTGTATGTTGGGGTTACCCAGTGTAGCACTCGGTGCAGCAGCATTGGCGCCGTTGTAATATTCCTGACCAAAATTCATTAAGAAATAGGATGCATAGTCGCCAATGGCATCATTACCGGTCTGTCCAATACTAAAGCGCAATTTTCCGTCTGCTAACACACCCCTTGTCCAGTCCATAAAAGATTCGTCGGAAAACCGCCAGGCGGCTGATCCGGAAAAGAAGTTACCCCATTTGTTGTTGTTACCGAACCGGGAAGATCCGTCGCGGCGCCAGGTACCTTGTGCAATATATTTTCCCTGATAGCTATAGCCCAGCCGGCCAAAAAGCGACGCATCCGAGTGTGCAGTGGCAGAGGTGCCGGTTCCATCCAGCACAACACCGCCAGCATTGGAAGTGAGGATCGTTTCACTGAGGTAATTTTTCATCCCGATCCTAAACCCGTCTCTGCGTCGCCTGTCGGCACTGAAACCAAGCAATCCAGTTATGCTGTGATCGGTACCAATTGTTTTTCTGTAGTTCAGGTAATTCTGGAACTCCCAATAAAATTCTTTGTTGAAGGTATTGCTTCCGGTGGCATCCCCTGTTCCACCCGACGTTAATGAACTTGGCGTCAGCTGCCGGTTGGTCTCATTGTCGAGCTGCGCATTGAACTGGCTGGTAAATTTCAAATTGGGAATGATATCGTAATTTATTTGTGTATTGATCTGGGCCGTGTAATTATTATCCAGGTCTATATTATTCAATGCATAAGCCACCGGGTTACGTTTCGATTCCACATAACTGGCCAGCTGACCATCTGGTCGATAGATACTCGTCCAGGGATTTCGTTCAAATACCTGTCTCGCGGATGTACCTACCGGGATCTGGTTACCCGTTTGCCAGGCAAAGGCCAGCGTATTGCTGATAGATAGTTTTGAAGTGGGTTGATAAGTGATGTTAAACTTTGACTGTATTCTCTTTATCCAGCTATTAATCACTATGGATTTATCATCGGTATAATTTAATCCGGCATAGTAAGTCATCCCTTTCTGACTGCCGCCGCCTAAACTTATTGAAGCAACCTGTTTATTGGCAGTTCTAAACAGCAGGTCCTGGTAATCGTTATCTGCATTGAGGTAAGGGTTCACCGAATCGACATTTATCCCGTTGTTGCCATCACCGCGCATTTTGCGGTAATAGCGCAATTCATCGGCACTGGTGGTACGCAGCTTATGCGCTAACTTACCCATCAGGTGGTAATAATTTACATTGATGGCAGGTTTGCCTTCTTTTCCGCGTTTTGTTGTAATTAAGATTACGCCATTTGCGCCACGTGCGCCATAAATGGCGGCTGAAGAAGCGTCTTTCAGGATCTCGATATTTTCGATATCTGCAGGATTAACAAAATTGCCGTTGTTGCTGATGATGCCGTCAATTACATACAACGGGCCATTTCCCGATGCATTGATGGTAGAGGCGCCGCGCACCTGTATGGTGCCCTGTCCGGCGGGGTCGCCGTTGTCGTTGGTGACCAACACACCGGCAGCCTGTCCCTGTAAAGCATCAAACAGGGTTACCGGTTGTCTTTGTTCAATTTGTTTGGCACTGATTGAAGATATGGCGCCGGTAAGGTCTCTTTTCTTTACCGCTCCGCCATAACCAATAACGACCACTTCATTCATGTCGTTTAAACTTTGCGCCAGCGTAACGTTGATGTTGGTTCTGCTTCCCACTGCCTGTTCAGAACTTCCATAACTTACCAGTGAAAATACCAGTACCGATTGCGCATTGGGCACATTCAGTGTATAGGCGCCTTTATTATTGGTAACCGTACCGGAAGTAGTGCCTTTTACCGATACACTTACTCCGCCGAGGGGAGCGCCTTTGTCATCCTGTACCACACCGTCAACCTTGATGGTTTGGGCGTGAACGGAAATCAGGAAAACACATTGAAATAATAGCAACAGCAGGCATACGCGGCCCGGGGAATGGACCGCTTCAAAAGAAATGGCTTTCTTTTTCATACAGCAGTTAGTTTTTTACAATCCATGCCCTGTCAGCAAGCGCATGGAATGTCGTCAGTTTATACAATAGAGTTTAATAGTGCAACCACTTGCAAGTAAACAACTATTTAGTATGCTGAATTTTGCTAAATTCACAATGTGGTAAGCTATATTAACATTTGATAATCTTTTCAATAAAGGATTTATCCTGGTCTTAATCAGTTAACTTTAGATAGAGAACAATTGACATGCGGAGTTAATTCAACACTCTCCGACTTGTTTTTCTGTCAGTTAGCCTCTTTTTTCCGGGCATAATTTTTTAAGCATTTTCAATAAAACTCCGGTTATGGCAAAAGCAAAAACACCTAAAACAAAACGCTCTGATGAGGAGCTGAACGATATTTCCGCTAACCAGGAACAAACCCCGCCCAAGGATGGCACTGCCAGTAAAATAAGAAAGGAAAAGCTGGCGCAGGATGAATCCTATATCGAGATCCCTGATGTATCCGATATTCCCGGTCAGGAAGGAATTGTAAATGCCGGCGTACCCGGCGCCATGAAGGACACTACCGCTTCCTCCGATGACGAAGAGGGTGTTCGCCGTGGAAGGGATATCTTTAATGAAGATGACGACGAAGTACAGATCGTGATGGGCACCGAAGCCGATGTAACGGAAGAAGACCTGGAAATGCTGGGCGATCCCGACCAGGACCAGGATATGAATGAAGATGAATTTGTTGATAAAGAAGGGCTGGACAATACCGATTTTGACGGCGACCCGTTAAATGAGGCTTCCGTGAGTGAAGTAAGCAGCGGCGACGACCTGGATGTTCCTGAGGAGGGAGAAGATGATCCCAAGAAAACCGAGGATGACGAAGAAAACGATTATTACAGCCTGGGCGGGCCGGATAACGATGCATTAGAAGAAGAAAAGGATTAAGCGTAGGCCCTTCCCGGTCCTGAGTTTCAAGTAAAATATGTGTTTATAACAATTAAGGTGAATCAAACACCAATCGGTGGGTGGTTCACCTTTCTGTTTAGCTGCATCTTTGCCTGTAAATGACCCAGGCATTATGAAGTATTCTTTATTGTTGCTATTTACGCTGTTTTCGCTGGTAGTGCTGTCCCAATCCACCCCTCCCATCGTAATACAAACAAAAAACACCAGCCTGGTATTTACCATTGGCAAAAACCACCGCGTGTATCAAAGTTACCTGGGTGCGCGGTTAGCAAATACAGCATACGATCATATTTCGGGTGGCCAGGAAGCTTATATGACCGCCGGGATGGAAAACCTGTTTGAGCCTGCCATCCGCCTGGTGCATGCCGATGGCAACCCTTCCCTTGAATTAACGTACGCCACGCATACCACCAATCAAAAAGACAATGTGACTACCACCCGCATTGTATTGAAAGATTCTGTTTATCCCGTGGAAGTGACACTACAATACACTGCTTATTTTAATGAAGATGTTATTACCGCCAGCGCCACCATTCAACACCACGAAAAAAAGCCGGTGCGGTTGACGCATTACGCCTCTACTCTTTTACACTTCAGCGCCGATAATTACTGGTTAACGCAGTTTCATGGAGAATGGGCCCGGGAAGCGCAAATGGTGGAGGAGAAACTAACTAATGGCATAAAGAACATCGAGAGCAAGCTGGGGACCCGCGCAGACTATTATCAAACGCCGGCTTTTTTTCTATCGTTGAACAATCCCGCTACCGAAACCAGCGGTGAACTAATTGCCGGCACCCTTGCCTGGACCGGCAACTTTCAATTTACCTTTGAAGTGGATCAACGAAATCAATTGCGGGTGCGTCCGGGTATAAATCCCTATGCATCGGATTACACGCTGAAACCGGGTGAACTGTTCACCACACCCGATTTCATATTCACTTATAGCAGCCAGGGTAAAGGTGAGGCCAGCCGTAACCTGCATCGCTGGGCGCGCAACTACGCGGTACTGGATGGCAATGGCCCGCGTCTCACGTTACTAAATAACTGGGAAGCCACTTATTTTAATTTCAATGAAGATAAACTGACAGATCTGTTCGATGGCGCTAAACAACTGGGCGTTGATATGTTCCTGTTGGATGATGGGTGGTTTGGCAATGCCTTTCCCCGTGACAACGACAAAGCCGGCCTTGGCGACTGGCAGGAAAACAAAACCAAACTACCGCATGGCATTGGCCACCTCGTTAGCGAGGCAGACAGGAAGGGCATTAAATTCGGTATTTGGCTGGAACCGGAAATGGTTAACCCCAAAAGCGAACTGTATCAAAAACACCCTGACTGGATCTTACGCCTTCCCAACCGTGCCGAAAACCTGTCGCGCAACCAGCTGGTGCTCGATCTTACCAATCCGGTTGTACAGAATTTTGTTTTCGGCATCGTTGACAGCCTGCTTACAAAAAATCCGGGTATTGCTTATATCAAGTGGGATTGTAACCGCCCGATGTCGAATACCTACTCACCTTATCTGAAGGAAAACCAGTCACACTTATTTATCGAATATACCCGCAGTTTTTATAAGGTGCTGGACCGCATCCGCGCGAAATATCCGCACCTGCCCATTATGTTATGTTCCGGTGGTGGCGGCCGCACCGATTTTGGCGCCTTGAAATACTTTACTGAGTTCTGGCCAAGCGATAATACCGATGGGTTAGAGCGCGTATTTATCCAGTGGGGGTATTCTTACTTCTTTCCAGCTAACACCATTGCTGCACATATAACCAGCATGGGAAAAGGGCAATCGCTTAAATTCCGCACTGATGTGGCCATGTCGGCCAAACTGGGTTACGACATTCGCGTCAATGAAATGACGCTGCAGGAATTACAATTCAGCCAGGAGGCAGTAAAAAACTATAAACAACTGAGTGATGTCATTTGGTTTGGCGATCTGTTCCGCCTTATTTCACCGTATGAAGAAAACCGATCTGTATTGATGTACGTGAACGACAAAAAAAGCAAGGCCGTTCTTTTCAATTATAATTTAACCACCCGCCGTAAAGACCTTTTCACCAGGGTACCATTGCAAGGCCTCGATCCTAAAAAGAATTACCGGTTCCACGAAACCAACCTGTTCCCCGGCACTAAAGCCAACAACCCTGATAATGACAAAGTGTTCACCGGTGAGTATCTGATGACCATTGGTTTGAACCTGGCGCCCGGGAGGGCGTTGGCGTTGACGAGTAATATATTTGAGATAACCGAAGAATGAACCGGGATGGTGGGATTATTTAATCAACTATCTTACTACCAGCTCTTATAAGGCTTCTTCGCCAAATTTGAATTGGAATACTTCTTTTCAGAAGTTACTTCTTCACTTATCCATTCCGGGCGGGAGAAGGACTCGTTTTCATCATCGAGCTCTATCTCTGCTACAATCAGCCCTTCATTGTCGCCATGGAACTCATCTACTTCCCACAGCTTGTTATCATAGGTAATGAAGTTTCTTATTTTGCTTACAACGGTGTCACAAAAACCATCTAACAGCTGTTGGGCCTCATCAACAGGAATGCTGTATTCGAATTCGGGGCGCGAAGCGCCTACGGAGAGTCCTTTTATAGTTAAGAAGGCTTCGTTGTCAGTAAGCCGTACGCGGATCGTTTTTTCGGGATCCGATACGATATATCCCTGCCGGTACAATGACCGCTTTTCTTTTTTTACCTGGTTCCATTTTTCTTTATTGACCAGGAACTTTCTTTCTATCTCGATACCCATAACCCAAAAATACTACATTCTTCCTATCTGCTTAATTTTTCAGTTCTTTCAACTTCTCCATGGCGGCATCCCTGGTTTCCCTGCCTCCTAATTTTGCAGTGAGTTCAAAATATTTTATGGCGTTGGATTTATCGCCTTTTCGTTCATACATAGTAGCGATGTTGTTGAGAACGATCGCATCTTTAGGCATGATCTTCTCGGCCCGGAGTAACGATTCCAATGCCTTATCATAATTACCTTGCAATCCATACGTAATAGCCAGGTTGGAGAGGCTTTCCACATGCCTGGGATAATATCGCAGAACGGTTTGGGCAATCTTCCGCATTCTGCCTATCTGATCGTCACCCGCATCGTATAACTGTACTACGTATTCCTGAATATTGCTCAGGAAAAAACGTTCCGGGTTTTCCAGTTTTTTATTGTCGGCCCAGGTCCACTGGCTTTTTAATTTATTACCCATTTCAATGGCCCTGATGATCTCATTGGTAAAGCGTTCATAGTTTTCGATCTGGCCCAGGGCATAGATCTTTCCAAAACGCATATCTAACCGGGTTGTATAGGTATTTATTCCTTTGTCGATGTATTGAAAGGCTTTTTGCAGCAGGGCGCTGTCGTAGTCGAAGTCATCAGAAAGAAAACCAACCTGGGAACCGGCGCTGTCTGTCAGTGCAAGGGATGCATTTCCATTTCCGGAATCTGACAGTTCCACCATTTCCTGGCGGCTGGCCTGGAAATAATAATTGAAATAAGCCACATATAATTCTGCATCGGTGGGATTTTTCAGCTGCCATTGCTGCAACAATTGCCGTTGCGCAGCGGTATCTTCTTCTTTTAACAACTGATAGAATTCTCCTTTATAATTTTGTGCAAAGGATTGTCCTGCAAGGAGAACTAATAAAAACAGCACTATTTGTTTTGGCATTGTCGGGTATTGGGGTAGCCAAATCTACAAATAGCGGTTAAAAAAACTTATTAATTTTTACCAATGGGTGTTCTTTGTCGATAAGCGACACTTTATTTGCTATTTACTCTTTTGAAGAAAGTAATGAATGGCGCAGATGGCATTGGCACAGTGCCCGCTCCAATGCGCGTCGAAGTTCCACTTAAAATCCCAAACCGCATTTTGTTTGGCTTCTGACGAGTTCATGCCATACAACAACAAGGTTTGTTTCAGGTATTTATAAATGGCGCCCAGGTCTTCATACAGATCACCGTATACAATACCCGCATCCTTTTTTTTGGCAGTAGGATCGAATACATACCAGTAATAGCGGTAGTCCCATAATCTGTCGGCTATAAAATGGAGGCTTCGTTGAAATTCAAGTTCGTCGAGCTTTACTTCGATCTTCTGATCGCTTTTTTCTTCCATCAGGATCATGCAATTGCCCAGGTTATACAGGGCCAACAAATGATTTTGTGATTGAAGAATAAAATGGCGGGCTGTTTCTGCTTCGTGAGATTCAATGAAGGAACAATATCTTTTAGCAGCATCGATGAAGCTGGTAAACTCGTTGGTGGCAATAATTTTAGATACTAGTATCTTATCAGATAGTGGCAAAGTGTTCTCAATAGCTGTTATTGAATAATGGTTGCTATTGGAATGTCCAAAAATGATGCCTATTTGTTGTACATACGACACTAAAAACCGGGCTGTTATTGTAACCCAGCCCGGTAGTTGTGTTTTTAAACGTACGACCGTACATTTCATCACAAAAATTCAGTTAATACACGCATATAAACAGTAATTATACTGTATTATAATTTATAGTTGTATGATGCGGGCGGCACCCTCTTTGAGGGCATATGCTGTTTCTTTCTGGCCCTTTTTAATAATTACATTGAGTTTACCGGCTCCTGCCCGCTTCACTACAATGTCAAATACACTTCCAAATGAATGAATGTTCCGCAAGGCCATCTGGTTCCAGCCATTGGGCAACCGGGGTGCGCATTCGAAGCTGTTAAAACCGGTAGGACGCATCCCAAACAAGCCTTCGGTATAGATGCGGCAATACAAACCACTCTCGGCCGATAAATGCCGCTGGTTACCTTCAGGGTAGGCTTCGACCGCATAGGGCACATGCTCTCCCAATAACCTCCGTTGTGAATAATAATGCAGGAATTCCATAGCCTTCTCCGTTTCACCGGCTGCCAATACGCCACGCAATGCATACAGCGTGCTGCGGTCCCAGAACGTTCCATTGCCAGCCAGCGAAGCCAGTCCGTCTGCCGTCCACAAACGGGGAGAAAATAATGCAGCAATGGTTCCTTCCTTTCTTTCGAACAGTCCAACTATTAAGGGCGAACAGATCCAGGCGCGCAGCGTATCATTGCCTTCGTAATATCGATAGGTTTCGAACCCTTCCACATTGGCGCCAAAATACCGTTCTATATTTTTCCGCATGGTTTGCGCTTCCTGCTCATACCGGTTGATTTGTTCTTTCGACACCTGCAATTGCTTTCCCAACAATGCAGCGGAGTGCAACGCATCATAATACAATACACTGGTGTTCAAATTTGCTTTGCCTGCCGGAAAGCGGTTTTCGAGTTCATCGGTGTTGCTGGCCACTACTCCCTGTTCGTTTACTTTTCTTTTTAAATACTCCAGACACCATTCAATCAGCGGCCACAACACTTTGGCTGAATCTGTGTTGCCATACGTTAATGCATAGCGTGATGCGCCATAAGCGATCATCGCCATATCGCCTCTGTCTTTGGCTCCATGCCAGGTGGCATCGCCTTCGGCAATAATGGAACTGGGAATTGGTTCGTACTTTTCGTTCATGTACCTGGCAAACCAGCGATACGCATTCATGGCCGATTTATTTCCAGCTTCATCGCCCAGGAATGCAAAAAATGGATTTACATATTCGGCCTGATCATTTGCCCAAATGGCGGCATAATACCGCAAACCACCGGGGCCATGTAAATACCCGCCTTTTGTTTTATAAATGCTCTCAGTGGCCCGGATCTTGGCAAATGCAAAGGCTGTATTTAAAACCGGATCGGGAGTTTCCAATTGCAGCAGAGATTCAATATTGTTTACCCGTTGCAGGCGGCCCCTAAAAGAAGCATTCACATCAACCGCTGGCAATGGATTGTTTTTATCTGCTGCCTGGTATAAAATGCCGAACTGCACCGAGTCGCCGGGTGCTACCGTTTTCAATCCTTCATTGGCGGTAGTTACTATAAAGCTGTGTGGTACAGGTGTGGTCCTTTCACTGGCCGGACGCACTTCCCGGTACAAATATTCCATTTCAATTTTTATGGGTTGTTTACCCGTATTGGTAAACAACCACTTCTCCAATGCTACCGGTTTATCTACCGAAGGGAAAAGTGTGCGTTGTAAGGTAACGGACCTGTCTTTTCCTATTTCACTGTTTATTTGTAAAATGCCTTTCTGCCTGATGCTTGTTACTTTCTCAGGCATATCGGGAGCTACTGCTGCATTGTAAACACCGGCCTTTAATAATCTGTCGTTGATGAGGAACCGGGGCAAGTCGCCATCGTTTATGTTGTAGGTCATACTGGCAATGGTACGTACCGGCAACAATCGAAATGTAGGGAACACCATGGTGCGGTCTATAACCGGTTGTCCTTCGCTATTAACACCATACTGTACCCACATCGACACTTTTTCGCCACTCATCTCCACATGGTCGTTATGCGGCAGGCGGTTGTCGATGGGCCATTCAATACTTCCATCGGGTAATATTTTCCAGCGGTCCTGTTGAACAGGCAGGGGCGATTGTTGGGCCACCAATGATAACGAGATAAAACAGGACCCGAGCAAGCAGGTCCTGGTAAGCAATTTATTGAAGTTCACGACACAAGTTTTTAAAAAGTTAAACAGCGTTTCGACTGCGCTCAGGACGCTCAGGGTTATCGTAACAACGCCGTAGCACACCATAACACCGGAGCCTGACCGTGCAGGTCGCCTATATTACGTTTGCGGTCGAGGTAGTATTGCCGATCGTTCTTTTTATTAGTGCCTTCACACACTTCCCGTACATCATCATTACTGTCGATATAAGTGATCAGTGCCAGCCAGCCTTTACGGGCGGCGGGTCCATACGTAGCAGCATCGAGCCACCCATTTTTAACCCCGGTGATCATGGCAAAGGTGAACATACCGGTGCAGGAAGTTTCGGGCCATGATTCGGCATCATCTATCAACTGCCGCCACATACCGTTTTCCGCCTGGTATTTCAGCAGTGAAGCCATCATGGTTTTGTAACCTTTCATAATACGTTCCCGGTATTGACTTTCCTTCGGTAATGAACGCAGCAACTCGGCCATGCCGGCTGCCATCCAGCCATCACCACGGCCCCAGAAATAAGGTACATCGGGTGCATGATAGAAAAGTCCATTCGGCTTCTGCAATGAATCCAAATACAGCACCATTTCCTTCGCCGCTCTTTCAATGTATTTTTTATCATTGGTGGCGCGGTAGGCTTGTGACTGTACTGCTGTGATCATAAACATATCATCGATCCACATGCGGGTTTGCCAGGAAAAACCGCGGTTTAAATAATCCTGTGATTCGGGTTTTACATGCGGGCCCTCCGGATTGTCCCACTGTTTATCGGCAAAACGTTTTCCTATTTCAAGATAGCGGTTGTCTTTTGTTTGCATATACAATTCAAAGGGCACTGATCCAAATACGGTGGCATCCACATGCACCGGTTTTGGGATCAGGGTATCCTGCGCACCGAACATAGGATCGAAACGTTGTACCAGTTTTTGTACAAGCTGTTTATCACCGGATTGTTTTGCAAAGGTGAGCGCTCCATACCAGGTACAGGTTTCGGGATAGGTAATTGTTCTTGGTGGGGTGGTGCGGCCAAAATTGGTATGTGGTGTAAGTACAAAATGTTCCGCCACTCTTTTTCCCACTTCCTGTGGCGAGGCGCCGGCAGGCCATTTGGTGAGATCGGCCATGGCCTTTTTGGATTGTGCTTCACAGACTACCGGGTGTAATTGCGCCATTCCCAGCGCCAATATCAGGCATTGAATCGTTTGTTTCATTTACTCGTAAGTTTGAATATATTGTTTTAAAAATCAACTTCCACCTAGTTCCATAATGGAAAATACAAACTATTGTTATACGGATCGCCTGTTGTAGTGGCATCTATTTGCGCCTGAGGTATGGGTCGCAATACATGCTTTTCAATTATGTTGGCAGCGGCTTCTTTATTATGACTGCGTACCCGTTGTAATAATTTTCCGGTGCGCACCAGGTCCCACCACCGAACGTTTTCACCACAAAGCTCGCGGGTACGTTCATCCAGTATAAAGTCCAATGACAGGTCAGACGCAATGATATCCATGGCCGTTGCATTTCCCGCAGGGTATGCAGCCCTCTCCCGCACCGCATTGATGTAGGTAACAGCATTCGGCAACCCCAGCATAAAGGCTGCTTCTGCGGCCACCAGGTAAGTTTCTGCCAGGCGGAAAGCGATCACCGGCCGGACAGACGGCGAATTAAGATCGGCCCGTTTGGTATCGAAATATTTCGTGAGGGTAGCAGAAAGGGTGTTATCGTAATTATCAGGAGGGATCAGCAAATAACGACTGGCGGCAATTTCTGCTTTCGTTTTACTCACCCCAGGCATGTAAATGGCAGTATCTCCTAATTTAAACTTTGGTTGTCCTGCCACTGCATTTGCCGGCGCCCCGGCTGGTAATGGATTTGGCCAAACCGGATATCCTTTGGGATCTGGATTGTTGGCATACCATACTGTTTGAAACGTTTTGCCGTACCGGGTATCGTTCACCCTTTCTTTAAAAGCCGTATCGGTTAACCAACGTGTAGGGATACACCGGATATACGGACGGCCATACGGCGTACTGCGGATCATACCCGGTCTTTTCTCATACTGCCCTACCCACATGTGATTTAAAACATTATCGGCGCTGAAGGTACTTATACCGTTGCTTGAGCTGATGCCACTGTTATTGGGACCATTATAAGCCAGGTTTGCGGTATGTTGTACCGTCCAGATCACTTCCTCATTGTCTTCATTGCCTTCAGCGAACACCTTACTAAAATCCGGTAATAGATTCAAACCTAACGAAGCCCTGTTGTTGATGATATCCACGGCGGTGTTGTAGGCATTCTGATAATCATCAGCCTTTTTCGCAGCAGAGCCCGCCCGGGTAAGGTATACTTTCGCCAGCACATGTTTGGCAGCTACGGCGGTCGCTTTCCCGCTTAATACGCCATTGCTTTTAGGACTTGCCGGTAATATCGCTATGGCATCTTTCAGGTCCTGAATAATGGCGTCGTAAATACTGGCCAGGGGGTCACGTTTTGCTGCAGTTGTCGCTTCCGACTGAAAATGCAGGTTCAGGGTAACATCGCCCCAAAACTGTGCGAGCATAAAATAGTAATTGGCCCGCAGGAATTTGGCTTCCGCCACCAGGTTGTTTTTAGTAGCTGCCGGCAGGTCAACTTTATCAGCATAATCAATAACACCATTACAGGTATTGATAAAAACATAAGCTGCTTTCCAAAGCGTGGTGATGGTACCATGTGATGATGTATAGCTATAAAGGTTGATATCGCTGTTGCCATCTACACCCCGCTGAAACTCATCGGTCCCTATTACCGTAGCAGTAAACAATTCCTGTGCGCCCCAAAAATTGCGCATCCCTGCATAGGCAGCATCCACTCCCGCCTGCAAACCCTGACTGGTTTGAAAAAATGCTGGTACCAGTATGGAGTTGGGCTCTTCTTTCAGTTTTTTATTACAACCGCTCATTCCGATGATGAGACCGCTGCAGAATAAAAATATCTTTTTCATATAGCTTGTTTTGGGTGGTGAAAATTAAAACGACATATTAATCCCGAAGATCATCGACCAGGTAGGCGGTGTATCAATGCCCACAGTTCCTGAACCCTCAGGATCTATACCTCCTGCCCGCCGGTATGGCGAAAAAAGAATGAACGGATCTGCTACAGTTGCATATACCCGGAAGTTCTTTGCGCCTATGCGTTTTATTAATGACTGATCAAGATTATAACCCAGGCTTATGCTTCTGATCTTTACAAATGAACCGTCGAAATAACTCAGCACCGAACGGTTCAATGGATTGGTAGCCGCTGAATTTGCTTTGGGATTCCAGGGCTCGTTGTTCCCGGGTGTCCAGTAATGTGTTTTTAAATTGTTGTATGTGCCCTGATAAGTGTTTACAAAATTGCCTCCATATAAACTGCTGTTCATAGTATAGCCCCATCGTGCAAATGCCACTACTGTCAAGTCAAAACCGCGGAACCCAAAACGCTGGGTAGTACCACCTTCCCATTGGGGTTGACTTGTTCCTACAATTATGCGGTCGTAAGTGGCATCTATTTTGGAATCGGGTTTACCATCGGGACCGCTGATGTCCGCCACGCGAATGGTGCCTATAACTGATGAGTTACCAGATACCGACAATCCCAATGCTTTTGCTGCGGCAGTATCTGCTGCCGTATTCTGCCAGATACCCACTCTTTGATAATCATAATACACATTCAACGGCTGCCCAATAAACCAGCCATTAGCAGCGTCTTTTGTTACCCCTCCTGACAGCTGGGTTATTTTACCCCGGTTCACGAAGAAATTGAAATCACTCGTCCAGCTGAAATCTTTACGGGTTTGTGCCTGTATGTTAGTAGTATTGATGTGCACTTCAATACCTCTGTTCTCCGTTTTACCAACATTGGTAACTATTGGATTTGGAATGCCCGATGTTGGCGGCAATGTTTGCGGCAATAACAAGGAGTTGGTAAATGCTTTATATAACTCCACGGAACCGGTAATACGATTTCCCAGCAATCCGAAGTCGACACCGAGGTTGGCTGTTTTCGTATATTCCCAGGTAAGCGTATTATTGACTGTAGACGTTAAATAAGCGCCGGTAACCATGTTTGAACCGTAGTTATATACCAGTCCTGATAATTGTCCCAGTGTTTGATAGGCATTGATCGACTGCTGCCCCACGCTTCCATAACTGGCCCTTAATTTCAGGTTGCTGATAGCCGGTATATTTTGCATGAAGTTTTCGCGGCTCACATTCCAGGCAAAGGCTACTGACGGGAATGAGTGCCATTTATTCCCTTCGGCCAGGCGGGATGATCCGTCGGCACGAATTGTCAATGTTAACAGGTAACGGTCGTTGAAACTATAGTTAACCCTTCCCATGTAGGAAAGGATATCGGCTTTTGAAGAACTGCCTGTACCTTTTAAGTTTGACCCGTAGGTTGGATTGAAATATCCAAGGTAGTCGGCCAGGATATTGGTGTTATCAAACTGGTTCGTTTTAGAGCTCACCTCCTGCAGGCTGTACAACCCGGTGAAATTAAACTTATGCTTTTGCGCAATAGTAGCATCATAGATCAACAGGTTTTCCAGGGTATAATTATTCGATGTTTCGTTCCGGTTAGAGGAAGCCGAACCGCCCTGGTTGATCCGGAAATTTGTTTTGTCGGAATAAAAGTTTCCATACACATCCGATCTGATCTCGGCCCCGGCATTCAACCGATACTTCAGTCCTTTAAACAAATTCGCTTCCAAATACAGGGTGGTGAATGTTCCCAGGCGTTTTCTGTTTTCCACGGCAGCACCGGGAATCAGATCGGCCAGCGGGTTCCACACCTGGTTGGCGCTTCCGGGCACATAGGTATTCAATATATTACCGGCACTATCATAGGGCGATGCCAATGGGCTGGCACGCAGCGCTTGCGCCATAGGGTTGGCGCTTTCCCCTTTTCGTACGGAGTAGGTGTTCAATGAATTCAATCCTACTTTGAATATTTTTCCCAGCTGTTGATCAACACTCAGTTTTACCGTATATCGCTCAAAGCTTTGCCCGTAATAAATACCGGTCTGGTTAAAGTAACCACCCGAGATCGCGTATTGTGTTTGGTCTGAACCGCCAGTAACTCCTAACTGGTGATCGGTGATCATCCCGGTTTTATAGATAAGACTTTGCCAGTCGGTATTCCGGCCTGTTTTTATCCCTTCTACTTCGGCGGGATCAAAAACCCCATTGGTCAGGAACTGCGGATCATCGAGCCCGGTGTATTTGCCCGGGTTGGCAATGATGTTAGCCCATTTTTTCAGATCTGTAAATTCAGCGGCATTCATAACCGGAAACTCTTTTGTTAGTTTACTGGTACCCACATAACCACTGTAGGTAAATACGGATTTGGCGCTTTTGCCGCGTTTGGTGGAGATCAGGATCACGCCATTGGCGCCGCGTGAACCGTAAATGGCTGTAGAGGACCCATCTTTCAATATTTCAACCGAGGCTACATCATCCTGGTTCAGGTCATTGATACTGCCGTTAAATGGAATACCATCTACAACGATCAGCGGGTCGTTGCTGGCGCCTAACGACCTGGTGCCCCTGATCAAAATGTTTGGCGTAGCGCCTGGTTTGCTGTTGGCGCCGCTTCGTTGAATATCTATCCCTGCGCCCTGCCCCTGAATGGCAGCGGCCAGGTTGGAAGAAGGAATGTCTTTTATTGATTGTTCATTAATGGAAACAATGGAGCCGGTAATATCCGATTTACGCCGGGTACCGTACCCTACCACAATGACCTTATCCATTTCAAGTTTGTCGGCGGTTAAGGAAATATTCAGGCCTGACAGTTCCGTGGTACCTACTTTCACCTCCTTATTTACGTAACCAACCATGGTGATGGACAGCGTGCTTTTAACTGGCGCTGAAATTTGAAAGGCGCCATCTGTTGTTGTGGTGGAACCCATAGTTGTTCCTTTCACTACTACAGATACGCCCGAAAGCGGTTCGCCGGCATCGTTTTTAACGGTCCCTTTTATTATCACCGTTCTTTCCTGTGCCTTCAGCGGGAAGGAGAAACATAGCAGGCATACCGTGATAAATGCACTGTTTTTAAAAAAGGTATTGCCGTACCTTTTTTTGTTTTGCAAGTGTAGCATAGCAATCGTTTTGATTTATAAATGGCTATTTTTCCTGATGCAACTAACAGATTATAACAACAGCCCGTCTATAAGCAAATCGCTATTCATTCAACTATTTTGGCAGAATGATCTTTGATGAGCAACTGCATAAATAAGCAGAGGCGGTTCAAAGACCGCCTCCTGTAACTAACTAACTAACTGTAAAGAAACATACTATTGCTGCGTAACCATATAAGGATACCTGCCGGCACTCAAATTACCAACTACTCACACTGGCCTTTATATAGTTTTTAGCATTGTATTAAGTTATTTTAACAACCACCCATCCAACAATATAAAGGGCCGTCCCTATTCTATAGGAACAGCCCTTATACCCCTCCGGGCTACTAATCATTTTGGACTTGGGAGGAGCAGTGTTGCAATTGCTTTCGGCCGCCGAAGTCTTCGAAGACGCAAGCTTTGGCGAAGGTTAACCGCCTACACGCCTGGTTGCGGATTCGGCGACTGAAGAAGGACTACCGGTTGTGCGTTTTCAAAATTGCCGGTTAAGGTTTTTTTTGCCACCACGTTTGTCGTTCCCGAAATGTTGTGTGTGCGCCAAGGTAAAAATCGTCTTATAATCTACATCCAACAGATCACTGATCTTGTATAATTCGCCTAACGTAAACTGATCAACGTTCGCAATCAAACGAGTCATTCGGTTATTGTTTGTACCCAGGTCGTGAGCCATAATAGTTTTAGGCACATGGGTAAAGATTTCCTTGAATTCGGTTATGTGTTTTCCTTCAATCAGAATTTTTACAGCTTTATATCGTGGATCTCTTTCCATTTACCAAAGAAAAAAACAAATTCATATTGAAATTTCATAAAGGATGCATTGTACTTTATTTGTTATAAACAGTTCTTTTTTGTACTGCTGTTATAACTAAATTCGTTACGATCGATACAGTGTCCATTCTTCCTGCATTTGTTACCAAAACCGCTCAGCACCTGTATCTTACCCAATTCATCCCCTGATATTAGTTTTAAAAAGAAGTAGTGGTCCACTGAAGTCATAAAGTTTTCCACTAAATTCATTAGTACAAATTTACTAAAACTATTAGTATTTTTGGTGTGTCATCAAACAAATAATTATGGGCTTCCCGTCTCCGGCCAAAGATTACCAGGAGGATGTGATTGAATTGTCGCAATACCTGGTTCAGCACCCTACCGCCACTTTTTATTTCCGGGTTTCCGGCGATAGCATGGTCAATGCCTGTATGCCACATGGTTCCCTGCTGGTGGTTGACCGGTCGCTGAAACCCGCCAGCGGCATGATCGTACTGGCGGTGGTCAATGGGGAATTTACTGTGCGTCGCATTGTTCAAACCCGTAAATCGCTGGTGTTACACCCCGAAAACCCGGTTTATAAACCATTGGTAGTCACAGAAGAAATGAACATGCAGGTATGGGGCGTGGTAACCGCCGTGGTAGTGAAGTTTAAATATGATAATAATGATCGCATTGGTTGACTGTAATAATTTTTATGCATCGTGTGAGCGGCTTTTTCAGCCCCGGCTCCAAAACAGGCCCCTGGTTGTGCTCAGCAACAACGATGGTTGTGTTATTGCCCGGTCAGACGAGGCAAAGGCGCTGGGTATTGAAATGGGAGCCCCTTCCTTTTTAATAGAATCCATTCTGCAACAACACAACGTATCGGTTTTTTCTTCCAACTATACTTTATACGGCGACCTCAGCGACCGGGTTATGACCACCCTTTCGCAATTTTCCGATCAGCTGGAAGTGTATTCCATCGACGAGGCGTTTTTAAACCTGTCCTCCTTCCGGCATCATAATTTAACCGACTATGCGCAAATCATCCGCAGTACGGTACTGCAGCATACCGGTATTCCTGTTTCCATTGGCATTGCACCTTCCAAAACACTGGCAAAGATGGCCAACCGCCTGGTAAAGAAAAGAAATAAACGGCTGGGTGTGTATTGTATCGACACCATGGAGAAAATGCAATTCACGTTGCAGAACACACCCGTTAATGACATCTGGGGTATCGGCAGTCAATATACGAAACTGCTCACCCGCAATGGATTCATCACAGCCTGGGACCTCAGCCGCGCTCCGGAAGAATGGGTGCGGAAAAATTTATCGGTAACAGGGCAGCGGATGTATCATGAATTGAAAGGCATTTCCTGCATTCCTTTTGAAGAAATGCCGCCCAAAAAGAAAATGGTTTGCGTGGCCCGTGGGTTTGGAAAGGTATTGAACGACAAAAACGAAGTAATGGAAGCCCTGGCCAACTTTACGTCTATGGTAGCGGCTAAACTGCGCAGTGAGCAGCTGATGACCAATACCATTCAAATATTTGTGCAAACAAACGCCCATCGCGCCAACGAGCCGCAATATTTTCGTTCCCTCAGCATTCGCCTGCCTGTTGCTACCAACAGCACCAACGAACTGATCGCCCATGCCCGCCAGGGGTTTGAAACCATTTACCGCCCTGGTTATAATTACAGTAAAACAGGTTGTACAGCTATGGAATTGGTACCGGCCACCGAGGTACAGCGTAACATTTTCGATACCGAAAACAGGGCACGGAATTCGCAACTGATGCAGGTGTTGGACAAAGTGAACAGATCGTTTGGCAAGAATACCGTGCGGTTTGCCTTGCAGGGGTTCAGTGCGCGGTGGAAGCTGCGCCAGTTGAAATTATCGCCCTGTTATACCACCCGCATCGAAGAAGTATTGACCATAAAAATCTGAGCTATGCACAATCCGTTTGTTTTACTGACAACCCGGTTGCTGGAATCGCTGATAAAAGCGGACAACACTTTTTTTGTGCGTCAAACCTATCCGCGTGGTAAAAACCAGCTCGATCCCCTGAACAAGGCCGCTTTTTTATTTACCCACTATACTGATTACAGCCGCGCAAAAACTCATTACGATACGCTGGACAATGATCCCAACAGGTTTTTATATAATATAAACGAGCGGGAGCATTATGATAAAATGTTCATTGCCGCCAGCCAGCCTGAAGGTTTTCATATTTATAGTCCGGTGGTACAAAAACCCTGGAAACCTACCGCGCCTATTGCCGCGCGGATCCGTAACTACATCAATCAAAAGATGGGCTGGAATCCCGGCCGCAGCGATGCCGTGAAGGCCGATCTTTTTGTTCAGTTTGGCGAACTTTTCATTACCTTAAAGTTTGGGATCCATGAGGTAAAATTACCGCTCGCTGACATTGAAAACTTTTGATGCATGTGTTACGATATTTCCTTTTCGTCGAACATTCAGTTGATAACAGATTATTTGCCCGACCTGATAGTGGATGGGCAGCTTAATTTTGATTTTGACATGGCCATTCACGTAATGGCACAGGCCTACCGCAAATACCCGGTTATTATTAATGATGGCGGCGCCTATAAATTAATGCCATTCGAATGGGGCGTTATTGCCGATTACATGAATACCCCTGAAAAAATAAAGCAGAGCCGGCAATACATGTGCAATGCCCAAAGTGAAAAGATCATCAATGATAAAAAGTCTTTCTGGCGAAGGATCCGTTCAAAAAGATGTCTTATTCCGGTGACCGGCATTTTCGAGCACCGGGAAATAAAAGGGTGGAAAAATAAAGTGCCTTATTTTATTCACCTGACAGACAGACCCATGTTCTGCATTCCCGGTTTATATCATTACGCTCCCATTCCCGATGTGGAAACCGGTGAAATAAAAGGAACTTTTACACTTATTACGCGGTCGGCCAATTCCGTGATGAAACAGATCCATAATGGCGGGCCCAATGTGTTCCGCATGCCGATGTTCCTGCCCAAAGAACTGGAATTAAAGTGGCTGCAATCCGATTTAACGGATGAAGGCATACAGGAGGTGCTTGATTTTGAAATGCCTTCCGAGCAACTGGATTACTGGCCGGTATTCACCATCCGGTCTACCAAACCACGCCCTGACAGTAAGGAAAAAACAGCCCCGTACGAATGGCCAAACCTGCCGCCATTGGGCATTGACGAAAGTACGGAGCAAAAAAGCCTGTTCTCATAGTAAAACTACTGCATCCTGTATTTGAAACAATAATATTAGTAATTGCCCGTTCTTTAGTTCTCACTACCGGGGATTGAGGAAACGCAATGTGGATAAGCCAGCAACCGAAAAATGAGTACCAGAACAGAGAATTTAGTGTAACCCGGCCTGTCAGGTGAACAGTGTGGAACATATCGGCGAAGTAAGTAAGGTAAAATTGATTGCGATGCCGTAATTCCCCTCCCCTCCCCAGGCTTTTCCACATCTGTTTTGCATGATTGTTACGATAGCAAAAACACGAAGTAAACCGTAGAAATATACTGTTGATATCCTACTAAGATTGATATTGGCAGAATTGAAAACTTTTTATATTTTTTCAAGGACTATAACTTAACTGTTATTAAACTAATCCTTTTAATCCCATGAAACTCAACCAGATCGTATTTAATGGCCTGCTTCTGTTTGCAAGCAGTTCTGTAGCGTACTCACAAACAATTACTACTGTAGCCGGTGTTGTAGGATCTCCCGGATATGGAGGAGATGCCGGTCCGGCCAACAATGCCCGGTTTAACCAGCCAAGGGCGGTGGCCACCGACAACGACAACAACCTGTACATTGCGGATATGCGTAACCACGTTATCCGTAAAGTAAATTCCAATGGTATCATCAGCACCGTAGCTGGTAATGGTACTGCCGGTACAGGCGGTGACGGCGGGCCCGCCACTGCAGCCCAGTTAGCCCAGCCAACTGGTATGACCATCGATAACGATGGCAACATCTACATCGCTGACTTTAACGCCTCTGTAATTAAGAAAGTAACCACCTCAGGTATCATGAGCATCTTTGCCGGTAACGGTACTGAAGGTTTTAGTGGTGACGGCGGTCCTGCTGCGCAGGCAAAGCTGTATCGCCCTACTGCCGTTGCTGTTGACAAAGAAGGTAACCTCTACATTTCAGATGCTTCTAACAAAGTAATCAGAAAAGTGAACAAACAAGGGGTTATCAGCACCGTAGCAGGGGTTCCCGGAAGAGCCGGTTACGCTGGTGATGGCGGTCCTGCAACAAAAGCGTTGTTAACGCAACCTGGAGGTATTGCTGTAGATTACTCTGGCAATATTTATATAGCTGATCCTTCTAACTCAGTGGTACGTAAAGTAAACGCCGCTGGTATCATTACCACTTTTGCCGGAAACGGTACTGCTGGTTACAGCGGTGATGGCGGTCCTGCCATCAAAGCTCAGTTCCAGATGGGTTCACCCCAGGGTTTGGCTGTTGACCCCGCTGGTAACGTATATGCTTCTGACTATCAAAACCACGCCATCAGAAAGATCAATGCAAAAGGTATCATCACTACCATCGCTGGTACTGGTGCACCTGATTACGCTGGTGACGGCGGTCCTGCTATCCTGGCGAAGATCTGGTACCCAATCGGTATCGCTACCGATGCTGGTGGTAACGTATTCATCACAGATAGCTACAACAACACCATCCGCGAAATAGTATCATCCTGTAACGCTCCCATGCCTTCGTTTGAAACACAACCCGCCAACAAAAGCGCTTGTGCCGGTGGCAGCGTAACATTTACTGTTGCCGCTAACAATGCCGACAACTACCAATGGCAGGTTCAAACAAATGGCGAGTGGGCTGATATAGCAGAAGGTGGTAATTACTCAGGTGCTACCACAGGTACACTTACCGTTAACGGTATCACTGCCAAAATGAACAACTTACAATACCGTGCTGTGGCCAATAACGCCTGCCGCACCTTGTTCTCCAATAAAGCAGCCTTAACTGTTTCAGGTGGTGGTGTATTACCAACCCTGGCAGTTGCTCCTGCACTGAATGGTATGTGTGCTGGTTCTCCTGCAACTTTCAATGTGAAAGTAACCAATGGCGGAACTGCTCCCAGCTATAAATGGATGGTGAACGGTAATGAAGCTGGTGCTACCGGCCCTTCTTACAGCAATGCTTCTTTAGTTGATGGCGACAAAGTAAGCGTAGTAATGGCAAGTGCTGGCGGTGGTTGCGGAAGCGCTCCCATCTCTTCAAACGTAATTGAAGTGAAAATGGGAACTGCTCCTGAGATCAAATCAAACACAGAGATCAAAATATTCGAAGGTTTCAGCGCTAAATTAACTGCTACCAGCGGTGGCACCCCCATCACAGGTTACTCATGGACACCTGCAGCTGGTGTAACTGGCGCCAACACAGCAAGCCCAATTGTAAAACCTGCTAAAACCACTGTTTATAAAGTATCTGGTACAAACGCCAGTGGTTGCGCCGGAACAGCTGACGTTACTGTAACTGTAGTTAAAAAGATCGCCATGCCTAAAGCTTTAACGGCTGGTACTCCTTTCGCAATCCCTGCAGTTGACCCTGCCTTCACGCTCACAAGCTTCGTGATAACAAGTGCTGCCGGTGCAGAAGTTTTCAGAACAACCGATATCTCCAAGGGTTGGGACGGAACTAACAAAGGCGCGAAAGTTGCCTCTGGCATCTACACCTACACTATCACCGGAACTTTGCAAACTGGTAAGGTTAGCGTAAAAGGAACTGTTTCAGTAGTTAAATAAACTTTCTGGGATATACATAATAAAAAAGGGTGGACCGGTTGATCCACCCTTTTTTATTTTACATACTGTTGAAAATCAACCCTTCTTCATTTCGCACTTATTCCAGATCAAGATTCAGATATTTTCCGGCCCAACACTTGCATAATTAAAAAAACGTGTTAATCTTTGTATTAACAATTTCACTCAAGTATTCGTACCCAATCTTCCTACTGAATAAGCCTCCGGTTTCATCTATCATCATCCTTTCTAGTAATCCTGTTTATCTGTAAATAGATATTTACAGCTGAGCATTCTAATATATTCCAATCTCCCCTGCAAAAATCAATTTACCTCCAATTCCTGTGGTCCTGGTTACTATTTGCTTCACCCTTTCAAACCACAGTATGACACAATTGTACCCCGCTATTAAAAAAATAGCTTTATTAACCGCTCTTATAACATATAACGTTGTGGCTAATGCGCAATCGTTAAACTTCAATAACCCTACCGTTGAATCGGGCACATTCCAGCAGGCAGGATGTGTTTACCGTTTTTCGTCGGTTACAACAGGAGGTCTTATCGATGCATTGGTAAAAGTAGACAGCCTGATCAATGTAACACAGGTTGGCATAGATGCCACTCCTTCTGGTTCTTCTTCCACTGCCCTTCAACCACAATTAAGTTCTTTGGGTGGCATAGGTTATCATTATGCCGTGTTTACGATCACGTTTGTAAACAAAGGTACAACAGTACCCACGTCCGTATTTAATTTCAGCAGTGTGTTTATGGGTATCGACGGTAGTAACCAGATAACGGAGTTCAATGCGATCACCGTTGACAATCCTACCTGGCAATACGTTAGCCCTACGCCCAAAGTAGTAGTTACTCAAAATGGCAATACGATGTGGGGCACAGCCACCGATTCCAAACCAGCGGGCGGCCAGGGCATCGATGAACACGATTCTACCCAAATGTTCAGGGTAAGCACGCCTTCCACTTCGAGCGTAACCATGCGGGTTGGTTATTATCAAAATCAACATGGCTGGAGCGGCAATGACCTGTTCAGCCTGAACATGCGAGGCAGCGAGCTCCCGTTAACACTTTTACCAGTTACCCTGGTAAGCTTCACCGCCCAGCTCACCAATGAAAAAGTATGGCTGACCTGGAGCACCCAACAGGAGGAGAACATAAGCCATTACAGTATTGAAAGAAGTTATGACAATAAGGAATTTGGGCAGACAGGGCTTTTGTTCCCGGCCGAAGATCCTTCCATAATCAATAACTATTCTTACAAGGACCCCCTCAATAAAATAGCCGCATCCGTGATCTATTACCGGCTGAAGCTGGTTGATAAAGACGGGAAATACAAATACTCCGAAGTAAGGACCGTACGCATCGGAAGCACTAACAATGGCAGTGCCAGGCTATCCACCTGGCCTAACCCGGTAGTGAACGAGTTACATGTTTCGGTTCCACCCAACTGGCAAGACCAGGCTTTAAAATGCCAATTGCTGAACTCGATGGGCAGTATAATAAAATCATTCAGCATACAACAAACGGCCACAATAGGCATGGCAGATGTACCAGCTGGCACCTACTACATTAAAGTGGCTAATGGTGCAGCATTCATTACGCAAACAATAGTAAAATCAAGAAATTAAAAATAGTTTTTAAGGGTACGATCAATAACGCCGTTCTGTGTCTACAGAATGGCTTTTTTATTTTTGGGTCAGGCCATCTTCGTAAATTCGAAAAAAAATACATGAACCTACCTGCATTCGACCGTTCAGTATATATACAACGACGTCAACAACTGCAATCAACCTTGTCAACCGGCCTGGTTTTATTGTTAGGCAATGAAGACAGCAGCATGAACTATAAAGACAACTGCTACCCCTTCAGACAGGATAGCACCTTTTTATATTACACAGGGCTTGACCAGCCGGGGCTGGCTGTTATATTTGATCTGGATAACAACAAGGAAATACTGTTTGGTGAGAATGCCAGCATCGACGATATTATCTGGACGGGCCCCCAGCCCCTGGTTCAGGAGCTGGCCGAAACTGTTGGCATAGCCACAAGCGATAACCTGTCAAAACTACCCGGCCTGTTGGCGGAAGCCCGCAAAGCACAACGACCTATACATATTTTACCACCGTACCGGCCGGAAAATAAAATAAAGCTGGCTGCCCTGTTACATTGTTCTATAGAGCAGTTACAACAGTTTGTATCAGAGCCATTGATCCGGTCGGTTATAGCGCAACGTGAAATAAAATCAGCACCCGAATTACAGGAAATGGACAAAGCCTGCTCTATTTCAGCCGATATGCACCTGGCGGCTATACAACATGCCCGCCCCGGTATGAAGGAGTATGAACTGGCCGCTGAAGTAGAAGCCATTGCCCTGGCCAATTACGGACGCCTCTCCTACCCCACTATTCTTACCATTAACGGGCAAACCCTGCACAACCATTATCATGGCAATACCATCCAGAACGGAGATATGGTGCTGGTTGATGCAGGTGCAGAGACCACCGGGCATTATGCCGGTGACCTTACCCGCACCTTTCCGGTAGCCGCAACGTTTACTACCCGCCAGCGCGATCTATACAATGTGGTGCTGGATGCACTGGAACACGCTATTGCCTTACTTCGCCCTGGCATTCAATATAAAGAAGTACATACGCAGGCCTGTATTAAACTTACAGAAGGGCTAACGGCTGTTGGATTAATGAAAGGCAATGCCCAGGAAGCGGTGGCAGCCGGTGCGCATACCATGTTCTTTCAGTGTGGACTGGGCCACATGATAGGCCTCGATGTACACGATATGGAAGACCTGGGCGAACCCCTGGTAGGATATGATGACCAGTTAAAGAAAAGCACCGAATTTGGCTGGAAATCGCTTCGGCTTGGCAAAACGCTTAAAACTGGTTTTACACTTACTGTTGAACCCGGTATATATATTATTCCTGAATTAATTGACCGCTGGAAATCAGAACAAAAACACACCTCGTTCATCAATTATGATGTGCTGAACGATTACCGTACCTTTGGAGGCATACGCATCGAAGACAATTTTGTGATCACAGAAAGTGGCAGCAGGAAACTGGGTAAATCACTGCCCAGGAAACTGGAAGACATAGAAGCGTTGCGCAAGGGATAGATCAATCAGCCAAACCAGAAAGTAGGGAACTCATCAGACCGGGTTGCAAATGAACCAGCAACCCTAAATAGCTATTGTCGAAAACTGACTTTAGTTGAAATTAACATTTCGCTAAAGCAGCGCTGTAAATAGAACTCAGATCATAAAGAGCCGGGCAATACCAATTATACCCGGCTTTTTATTCTTGCCATGAAACATAAGCTATGCCTGATATTGCTCCTGTCGTATGCGCCGGTTGCTTTCTCCCAACCTGCAGGTAACTATTTTAAAGCCCTGGATACTCCCAGGTTCATTTTCCAATCGGCATTACGTACAACCGCTGCTACCGAGGTCTGTAATAACCATATCGATGACGATAATAACGGCCTTGTAGATGACCAGGACTTCACCTGTTACTTCGCAGGAGCAACACCCAACAACTGCAAACCGAACTCCATTATATGGAGTGTTTCCGGCAGCAGCGATCTTTACTGGATAGATCTGAACACAGGCGTTCAGCATGTTATTGGAAAGTTACCGATGCTTATGCTCGATGTTACCTGGGCCTCGAATGGAAAGTTATATGGACTGACAGGCGTTTCTCCTTACCTGTGTGAAATAGATCCCAATACAGCCGCTATAACCCCGGTAAATAACTCACTACCAGGGAATATGAGTGGCAACTCCATGACGGCAGATGGAGCCGGGAATATATATGTAACCAAAAGTCTGGCGTCGCTGGAAATTTTAAAATACAATATTGCAAGCAATAGCGTATGTACGGTGGCTGATCTGAAATACCTCAATCTGACCCCTGCCGGAGATCTTACCTTTTTAAATGGAATGCTTTATCAATCCTGCGCTTTGAATACTTTAGTAAGTATCAACCTCGGAACCGGCGAAGTAAAAGCGCAGAACTTTACCGGCAACAATAATCCACTGGCAGCTTACTTCAGTATTGTAGGTATGCCTGATGGAAATTTGTATGTGGCTGACGGCGATGCAATTCGCCGGGTCGATCCTGTTACGCTGGATGTAAGCCGTGCTTCGGTTGTCCCACCTGACATAAGGTTGATGTCATATGGATTTGCAGCTTATAACGAACTCTGCCAGGCGCCCACCTGCCTTGGCAAAACAAGTATCGAAGCGGCTGGCAACCCATCCTATTGCAATACGATTGGCGTATTACTAAAAGGCAAAGTAACCCCTATTCTCTGCGATGTTAGTATAACGGGCATTTCCTGGACAACCGCCAACGGCACCATTGTTCCCGGTGATAAAGTAAAAGCGCTTGATCCCGGTAAATATTACCTCAATTATCAAACCGCCTCCGAAACCTGCAACCGGGTGGATTCGTTCACGGTTCAATATGCACCCAATGCGCCATTGGCCGTAGATACCAGCTACCAATTGCCGACAGCCTGCAATTGCAATGGCTCCATAACAGTAAAAGCCGGATGCGGAAGTGGCAATTATCTGTATACCTGGAACACTGGCGCTACCACGCCCACGATAAACAATGTATGTGCCGGCACGTACAATGTAAAAGTTACAGATGCAGGTTCAGGCAGGGATACTACTGTTGTTATTATTTTCCCCGCATCCCCTAATGGGGTCCACGGGTATAATGTCACAGCTATAGGTGACCATTGCAATCAGCACGATGGCAGCCTGAGCATTGGTAATATCCAGGGCGGAACGCCGCCCTTTCAATATGCCATCAATAATCAGCCTTTTAGTAACACCCCCCAATATACGCAGCTGCCTGCAGGCAATTACAGCATTACAGTAAAAGACGCGGTCAACTGCGCATTACAGCAGCAGGTAACCATTTCTCCGGTGCCAGCGCCACAAAAATTAGCCTATACCAGAAAGGATGCATACTGTGGCTTGTTAACCGGCACCATTATAATCAACAATGTACAGGACGGCTCGCCGCCATATACCTTTTCTGTTAACAATGGTCCCTTCAACCCACAAACTACTTTAGCCAACCTGCCACCGGGGCCGGGCACTGTAATAGTTAAGGACAATTATGGCTGTACGCTTACTGAGCCCTTCACCATTTTTCAATCGGAGCAGTTACGAATTTCCATCAGCCCCAAAGACACCAATATCTGCGCTAGCCAGCCCGTTACTTTCAAAGCCACATTATTGAGCAACAGTGCAGGGGTGAGATATAGCTGGAATGGGTCTGGCAATACAGGCAATGTATTTACCACACCGTTTTACGACCATTCAAAAATGATTGTAGCGGCTACAGATAATACGGGTTGTACCGCCACCGACTCAGCCACCGTTACGGCCCCTTATTGCGATTCTGTCTTTGCCAAATGTGTACTGTTCCCCAATGCCTTTTCACCCAATCGCGATGGATTGAACGATAGCTTCGGTCCACACCTGAGTGGTTGTGAAATGAAAAGTTATCAGCTGTCGGTTTATAACCGGTGGGGACAACTGATCTTTCAAACAAAAGACCAGTCAAAAAGATGGAATGGCGGTGTCAATGGACAAATGCCGCAAATCGGTACTTATATCTACACCTGCCAATGGCAGGATATAGTTGGGCATTTTCACAACCACAAAGGCGCCGTTGTATTGCTAAGATGATCTACCTTTAGCGCAGAAATCAGCTAATATGAGTACTAAACGGATCACGATACCGGTTTCGGACACAATTGGAAAAGTTACCGCCGCTTATGATGTACCAGCCAATGCCACCTGCCTGTTATCGCTGGCACATGGCGCGGGCGCCGGTATGGACCACTCTTTTATGGTTTCGTTGTCTGAAGCCTTATCGGCCGCTGATATTGGTACCATGCGTTTCAATTTTCCATTTTCGGAGAATAAAAAAGGCCGTCCCGATACGCCGGCTGTTGCCCATCAAACCATTGAAGCGGCTATAAACAAAGCACGGGACTTGTTTCCCGACCTGCCGCTGTTTGCAGCAGGTAAATCATTTGGTGGCAGAATGTCTTCGCAATATTTATCAACCCACCCTGAAGCGGAAGTGACAGGGATCATTTTTTACGGTTTTCCCTTGCATGCAGCCGGCAAACCATCTATTGACCGCGCCGAGCATTTAAAAGCGGTGAAGGTACCCATGCTCTTTCTACAGGGTACAAAAGATACGCTGGCACAATGGGACCTGATAGAAGAGGTATGCGGTTCGCTCAAGAAAGCCAAACTGGTGAAATTGGAAGGGGCTGATCATAGTTTCAAAGCGGGCAAACAGGACACCATGAGCTTATTGGTAAAGGCCACCAGTGAATGGACCAGCAAAATACTAAAGAAGTAATTTTAACAGTAAACCTGTTTACAGTTAACTGTTAAGCATTCCCAAACCATTTTATTTTTTTGTCTTCCCGTTACCTTACACAGGCATTCAATCATTCTTTCACAGAATGGAGAATTCCTTTATTCATAGAACAGATGCGCTGATACTTTGCCTGCTTTTGTTTGTTGCCATGTTGTTTATGGTCCAGCTGGGTCGAATAGCCGGTAAGAAATGGAAACAGGAAGAGAGCGAAACCAAAGGTATAAGCTTCCTGCTTAATGCAATATTTGGTTTATCGGCCTTTATACTCGCCTTTACATTTGGCATGTCTGCCTCACGATATTCAAACGTCCGCGATCTAATAATTGAAGAAGCCAATAATATCGGTACGGCGTTGCTTCGTTCAGACCTTTATACCGACAGCGTACAGGATGCCTTCCGTGCAGATTTCAAAAAATACATCGATGCCCGCGTTTCTTTTTATGACCATGTTGCCGATGCGGATCTATTAAATAAAGCAAGGCTGGACGCTGAAAATGCCCGTATAGAATTATGGCGGCGGGTGGCCCAACAATCAAAAGGCCCCAATATGATCATTCCCTCAAACAATATGATTCCCGCGCTGAATAGCATGTTCGATATTGCTACAACAATAGAGATGACCTTATATGCCAGGGTGCCTGATCTCATCATATATATGTTGTTCATACTTGGACTGGTTACCAGTTTTATTGGTGGTTATACCAGTAAGGACATAAAACAAAAAGACTGGATCATTATTATAGCATTTGCTTTATTCTCCTCCATGGTTACTTATATAACACTCGACCTGGGGCGGCCTATGCGCGGTGTGATGAAAGGGAATATTGGCAAGCAGGCCATTATCGACATACGTAAAAGCCTTCGGTAAAGATCCATTTGTTTGCTGGCTATTTAACCGTTACATGGCTTTATTTGCATACTATTCGATTTGTGTTTTGTAGTTTACATCAAAATTCAGAATATGAAAAAGCCTTCTATTTATGCTGCTGTTTTCATTTTGTGGCTGCTGACCCTTTCTTCATTTGTGATGGCGCAAAGTAATAAAGAAGATATCGACATTATACAGTCGGCTTTTGGTAAAGACAAAAAAGACCTGGTTAAAGATTATATGGAACTGTCGGCAAAAGACAGTGCTGCCTTTTGGAAACTGTATGATGAATATGAAGATAAGAGAAAGGTAATTGGGAGAGAGCGAATAGATCTTATTGAACAATATGCAAACGGTTATCAAAACCTCGATAATGCGAAAGCTGAAAAGCTGGCTACCGGCATATTAAACAACGATGCAAAATACAATACACTTCACCAGACCTATTTTAAAAAATTCAGCACTATAATGGGTGCCAGAAATGCCGCCAAATTTCTACAACTCGAAATGTATGTGCAAACCTATGTGCGGGCAAATGTGATGCGTGAAATTCCTTTAATAGGCGATCTTGATAAACAAAAACAATAAAAAGTAACTTCCGTCATTTTCTCTGCCGCTTTAAAGTTCGCCTCCGACCAGTCGGGGGCCTTCTTGTTATAGGAAATTGAAGGCACAAATTTTGATGCGCAAACCATAAATTATGTTATGAAGCTACCTGTTACAGCTACGGCCGAGGGGTTATTTTCAGTACCGGCCGAACGTGTATTCGATGCGTTTCTCGATACGAAAATGATTGGGCGTTTTATGTTTGGCCCGGAAATCAGGGAGGAAGAAATTGTAAGCCTTGAAAATGAGCCCTGGGTTGGCGGCAAGTATTCCTATGTAGTTCGCAGACAGGGAAAAACCTTCAGCCACACGGGTGAGTTTGTTGAAGTTGACCGTCCTAACCGGCTGGTATTTACCTGGGGAGTAAAAGAAGAGGCTGCCAGTGATCAATCGCGCATTGTTATTGAGATTGCACCGGTAATAGAGGGCTGCGAACTAACACTGACGCATGAAATGCCGCGCGGCCAGGAAGATTTTGTGGAGAAAAGCAAAGAGGCCTGGGGCAGGATGATAGATAAGCTTACCGAAATACTGGACCCGCAATTGCAAGGTTAGGGAGTGTTGAACCGGTGCCAGATATATCGGTTTATGATATAAGTTACAAAGTTGTTACATTCCTGACTACAACAGGTATTTATAATAATCTGCAATAACTTTATATCTATCAAACAACGTTTAGTCCCATGTCAGAGGGAACAAAAACGGCTTACTGCCTATTCATAGTTTCGGGTCTGCTACTATTGACCACTACCTGCAAAAAAAGAACAGGTCAGGATGGCGATGAAAATCATACACCTGCTTCGAATGTATATATTCTTGGGTCAATAGGCGATTCTGTTGTCTATTGGAAAAACGGAGTAGCTCATAGCCTGGCCGGTCAGTCGAAAGTGGCATATAATTTTGGCAGTTCTTCCCTATCTGTTTCAGAGAACGATGTATATATTGCCGGATTCAGGTTCAATAATATTTCGAATTTCAGCACCTCTCCTTTATACTGGAAAAATGAGGTCCCTACAGCTTTACCAGATACATCCCGCGACGGTTTTGCCAGTTCCATTTTTATTTCTAATAATGACGTATATGTTGCAGGTATTGGCAATTACTTCAAAGATACCTTTCATGTTCCCTATACCACGCCGTCAGCGGTATATCCGAAGATTGGAAATATGGCAACCATCTGGAAAAATGGAGTGGCCGCGCCCTTGCCCGGCTTTAACACTATTGGGCTGTCAGGTGGCGGCCAGTATGGAGTTAGTATGTATGCAGATTATGTAAGCGGCCTGTTTGTTTCGGGAAACGATGTATATGTAGCAGGAGGCAGCCGCTTTTCAGGCAACAATGCAAGTTACTGGAAGAACGGAGTGCTTGTTGATCTTTCCAAAGAAACGACTTATGAGGCTGCAAATGGTACCCATTGTTATCCAACCACTACATCTATCTCAGTTTCGGGAAACGATGTGTACGTTGCCGGTTATCAACTGACCAGTACCTATAACTCATTAGCTTTATATTGGAAAAATGGGGTACCAGTTTATCTCAGTACCGATTCAATAGGTGGTAGATCGGCAGCCAATTCCATATTTGTGTCGGGCAATGATGTATATATTGCCGGTCAGCAGGTTATCAATAACTATTCCCGGGCTATCTACTGGAAAAACGGCGTACCAACCACCCTTACAACGGGAGCTGTTTCATCTGTCGCCAATGCTGTCTTTGTAGCCGGAGACGACGTATACGTTGCTGGTTATCAATGGGCCCCCGGAGCTTCTACCACTGCAGCCTATTGGAAAAACGGGGAGGTTGTTAACTTGACTGATGGGACAAAAAATGCGATCGCCAATTCGATATGTATACAGTAAATTCCCGGGCCCTTTGAAAATGTGAAGAATCAATTAAGGAGCTACGTTCGTTTTTCCTATTTTCAAACTGTTTATGTACACCTGAAAATCCCGCTCCGGAAGACTATCGTTTATAAGGTCAAAAAATGTGTTGTATTTAGTAAAGAAGATCTCCTGTTTTAAAATTTTCTTCTTATCGTTTTCACCAGCAAATATTACCCGAAGGCCTTTTACATCTGCAATGGTGATGGAATTCCTTGATTGCTGAACGCCTTCTTTAAGCTGATCCATTGAATATTGAATAAGGGTGTCAATTGGCCTTACATTCCCACCATCTATATCATCCATCCACAAGCTACAGTTCATAGTATTCCTTGGCCATGCATCTACGTCTTTAATAGGCTTTCCAATACACATGGCATTTTCCATATGCTCTGAAATATAGTTTTTTGAATACTTATAACCAACCACGAAATCATCCACAGTGTCAGTATAAGTGAGCCATTGGGGATCGGTGTTTTCTTTAATCTGCGGACCAGGCTTTATTTCGGCTGTGTTTTCCTGGATTTGTTTGCTGTCCTTTTTGTTAGGTGCAGAACAGGCAATAAAACACAAAGTCAATAATGATATTATGAGAAGTTTCTTAAGGATTATAGGTGATATACTGGTGGTATGGGTTAAAAATTACAGGCGTTTGGTGAAGATAAAATATTTGGTTGAATTTACAGATAGCCCTATATTTGCAAACTCAAATTTTGAGGAATTAGCTCGGTTGGCTAGAAAGTCCTGATACGTCGGGAAGGTTACAGTTCAACTACGATATTATGGGGAATTAGCTCAGTTGGCTAGAGCGCTTGCATGGCATGCAAGAGGTCACCGGTTCGACTCCGGTATTCTCCACTCTTTCAAAGGTCTGCGTAAAGCGGGCCTTTTTTGTTTTACAGAACTTTATAACGAAGGGGAAGGTCACGGGTTCGACTCTGGTATTCTCCACGTATTTCAAAGGTTTGCAACAATGCGGGCCTTTTTTTGTCTTCGGAACTTTGAATGGAAGTATAATCGTAGATTTAAATTGTCCCCCCAGACTATGAAATGACGAATTAATCAAATGCAAACCTGGTACTGAAAACACAATTCTTAAATTGCAATTATTTATTATTTAGCAATATGTGCCAATATATTAATGTTGTTTTATCAGCAGACCTTAAAACTGAAATGATAAAACCCTTATTTGCCAAACACGGACTTGGCTACAATCCTTTTCAAAATCAGTTCATTTTCCAACAACTCAAAAAGAACGTACAGTTGGTAAACACAACAACCAAACAGTGTGACTGTGGTTCTATCATCGGTATTGAAAGCCATCCGGCAGGTAAGGGTATTCAGCCCAAAGATATTGAACGGCTAAGGCGTAAAGGATGGAGTGAAACAAAAATAAAGAACTGGATTGCAGACAAAACAAAGACTGACTTTCAAGCTCAGGACCGTGAAAAAGAACGCATTCAATGGATGGTTTTTTTACATGAAGCCATAAACGAATACATGATCGGAATGGTCGGACTTTATATACATTGGTACGACAACAGCATATTTGACGAAGAGATAATATTTAAAGACAAAAAGAAAATATCTCTTTCAGAATTACAAGTCGACACGTTGGGTAAATTGAGGTACGATATTTTGTATGAATTTATACCGTAACAGCAAGTTCATTGTGGCAGCGATTTTGACAAACGCGTAATCCAACCAACAGCAGTCCATAAGCCGGTATATAACCACTACGGGGTTGTGTGAACCTTAGCTCAGCCGGTTTTTATCCTTCCATGTATCGTACAAAAGCTTATTTCCGATTGTCAATTGCGTTAAGCAGATCCTCAACTGCAAATCCATTAATAGTCATTCCTTTGATATTACAGCTTGTCAGCTCAACATTGCTAAGATCGCAATTCTTTATACGCGCATTGCTCAAATTGCAGTGGTTAAACTGGCTGCCATGCAGTTCACAATCCTCAAAACGCACAGGACGCATGGTACTACCTGGCACGTGCATAGGATGATCTTTGGGCGGCATCCCGATATTGTGGATATAGGCTCCGCCCAATTGAGCGCCTTCTATTTCCAGGTCACTGAGGTTGGCATTGGCAATTTTCATATTGCTAGCGTTAACATTGATGATGGTGGTACCCGCCATCATCATATTTTCCAGATGACTGTTACTCATACAACCATTAATGAATCGTGAATTTTCCAGATTAAAATCATCTGCCTCAATCTTTTTTGTAGCGCTGTGTATGGCAAGGATGTCCATAAGAATAGTTTATAATAAATATAATTCGTTGGGGTGTTACTACAAATGTAAACAGCTCTCCTTGGAATCAGAAGGGGATAAAGCGACATTTTGAAGGGGCAATTGCGTCTTAATCTACTTGCCTGCCATGTCATCCTCTTCAGGCAGATCTTTAGCTTATAGCGCGCCGGCTGGCAGAATAACTCTATATACACACATTTCCTCCTATCCGATTACCCTTGCCTGAAGCAATGGTTCCAACGCTGCACGATGTTCCTCACCCCACTGTGCTGTTACTTCTATTACTGGCAGCAATGTTTTACCTAACTGAGTAAGTTCATATTCCACCCTGGCCGGACGCTGATCATAGATGGTTTTGGCAATGATACCCAAATCCGTTAACTGCTTCAGTTGCGTATCCAGCAGCCGGCGCGAGGCTTTTGGTATACGTCTTTGCAACTCTCCAGGCCTTTTAATTCCTGAATAAATACACCAGATAAGGTTTAGTTTCCATTTACCATTCAGCACCTCCAGGAACACATGAAGCCCACACTCCAATTCTACAGGTAATTTCTTTTTGTACATACAGCAAATTTCAGCATTTTCTGTGAGGGAATAGATACGGCTTAATTCAGCCGTACTTGACTTATTAATATTACCCCCAGAACTTTGTTCAATGAAATACAAACTTTTTGGAGCAAACACCGGTTTGCCTGCAAGCGAATTGATATTAGGCGCGGCCAGCTTAGGCACCCGAAGAGGGTATGGTGCCTCTGCGGAGGATATCCCAAAGATATTGGCAGCCTATGCTGATGCAGGCGGTAACTTTTTTGATATAGCCGATCAATACCAGCTTGGAGAAGCAGAGGAAATTGTGGGCAGATTTACAGCATCTAACCGCCACAACTATATTATCTGCACGAAGTATACCCGCAGCAGTGAAATAAATCCACTTCCGGCCAATGAAGGCAATCATTGCAAAGCTATGCGCGGAGCTATTGAAGCCAGTTTAAAACGACTGAAAACAGACTATATAGACATTTACATGCCGCACTACGATGATGGCAGAACCCCGATAGAAGAAATAGCCAGGGGCCTGGAAGACCTTGTAAAAGCCGGCAAAGTGCTGTATACCGGACTGGCCAATTTTCCAGCCTGGAAAGCAGCGGCTATCGCAACAACTATACCACTTACCGCACTACAGATTGAATATAACCTGGTACAACGAACGGCCGATCGAGAGCTATTAGGAATGGCCAGACACTTCGGCCTGGGCACTATGTTATATTCACCTTTAGCAGGAGGGCTATTGACTGGAAAATATCGTAATGGAGCTACCGGACGACTGGCCCGCTCCACTTCAGATAACTATGAAGAAGACTTAACCACTAAAACAATCATTGATTTACTGGAGGAACTTGCAGCAGAAGTGAATGCTACTCCCGGTCAGATTGCACTAGCCTGGGCACTGAGACAAAACGCATTTCCAATAATGGGAGCTCGAACGCTTGCTCATATAGCAGATGGACTTAAAGCGATAAACATCCACTTAAACCACGACCAGCTTACCCGTTTAGATAATATTAGCGCTGTAAATCCTGGCTACCCGGGTACACTCCTCAAAACTGTTCAAAAAGCTTATTAAAACGTGCGGACCTTTTTTTTTAGAGAATTTGTTTGTCCATAGCGAGTCGCTATTATACGCTATTTTAGCAGTATAACACCACTTACCTATGCATAAATTCAGGGCGGCCATAGAACTCATTGGAATTAACCCCTTTGTATTTGTGCCTGAAAGAATATTAAAACAGATCTTCATACAGGCAGGGAAAGAATCCGGCTACATTCCCATTAAAGGAACGGTCAACAATAAAGCCTATAAACAAACGCTGGTAAAGTACAAAGGCGCCTGGCGGTTATACATCAACACAACCATGCTTAACAAATCGCCAGAAAGAATTGGAGAAAAAATTGACCTTTGTGTTGAATTCGATCCCGCGAACAGAACCATCAAGCCTCACCCCAAACTGGTGAAGGCTTTAAAAGAAAATACCGCTGCTAAAAAAGTGTTTGAAAGCCTCCCTCCTTCCAGAAAAAAGGAAATTGTAAGGTATATCGCTAATTTAAAAACAGCTGAAAGTGTAGAGAAGAATGTCAAAAGGGCTATTGACTTTTTAACCGGGACCGGCAATTTTATCGGCAGAGAAAAACCGTAGTGACCTATTCCTATAATGAATCACGTAGCCTGGCTATAACCGGCTCAGCCCAGGCAGGGCAATCCTTCATCTGTAAATACACTTTTCCTTTTTCAAGCCGCAAAATTTCGCAAGGAATAACGATTTCTTCAATTGAAGAAATCCTATTATCAAAAAGAGTAACTAAATCAAACTCGGCTACATGCTTATACAAATTTTTAAAGCCAAATTCATAATTGTATCGAATTGAGTCTTCGGATACTTTATGTCCACCTCCTGATACTCGATAATCCACCCTTTGTATAGACTCTTCTAATGAATTTAGTCCCATAAATATCAGGTAAATATCGTATCCGGCATTTTTAAACTCCCTGGCAGTCTTCATTGGGTCCGGCGAACTAAAGTTGGTTTCGAAAGCATAATTTACACGGGCAGCTAATACTTCCCGTTTTTGCTTTTCAAAAATATTCTCATTAATAAACGACCACAGCGCTTCACTACCCGTTTCCGGATACTTTTTTATTAAAGCTGTCATGTGTTTATCCCCATCAAAAACTTCGAGATCTGTTGTCGTTAACTTTTTCGAGAAAAGACTTTTCCCTGAGCCGTTAGGTCCTGCTACTATAAATAGAACAGGCTTACTCATTGTTGTATGACCTTAATTATTTTTACTGCTGAGTTGGAGGAATCCTGTTCTATGAGAACAGTGTGGCCATTGGGATACTTATGTATGAACATATTGGGCTTTATGCATAATTCGTTTCGATAAACGACAGGCAGATTCATTGCTTTAGCTTTTTCCATTTCTTCTTCCAAAGCTTCTTTTAACCTGCTTTCTTTTTCTTCAGCCGTTAATTCAAACCAGTATTTCTGCCCTTTTGAATCCATAATCAAAAATAACAAATTTCCTCCATTTCAACCGGACCTATAACTTACTGACCTACAACGCACAACTCTTTATCAATCCACTCGTCAGCGTGATCTTTTTGGTTTCGCTCTCCTCATCTATCTCCACAAACTTTTCGAAGCGGGCGCTTCTCTCTACAGTATAATTTTCCGTGTGATAATAATTGGTTGTTTGCATTACCGGACCATTTTGATAGCTGTTGGAACCATCATATACTTTGGCCGTTTTTAACTGATTGAAGTTATGGATTATCTGAACGAAATACTTTCCTGGTTTCAATCCTTCAAACACAAACCGGCCTTCCGCATCTGCTACCGCTTCTATCCGGTATTTATAAGCTTCGTCCGACATATACACCCAGGTTGTTTTACCTTCTTTCTTCTCCCGTAAATCGTACCACTCCTGCAGGTAAGGCGTAACCGGCATCAGGATCACCTTGGCACCGGCTGCATCAAATCGCAAGCCATCATATTTTGAACAGGCACGGCCTTTAATCGTAGCCAGTCCCCGGCTCAATGCAGCCTTCGCAGCTGCGGGATCAAACGTACTGCCGGGATACAGGATCTTTTTACCCGATGTACCACTTGCAGTAATCGTACCTCCCAGGTCGCTGTACTTTTTCCGGTCGACGTTTGCCTCTTTTGTTTTACCAAGCGCATCATAACAGGCTGCCCGGTTATTATAAGCATCCATATTATTGGGATTGAACTCGATGGCTTTTGTATAACAGGTAATTGCATCATTAAACTGTTGCTTGTTATGATGGATAAAACCCATATACATAAAACCGTAAGAATTGCGGGGGTCCAGCTCAACCACTTTTTTAAAATCCACCAAAGCTTTATCATCTTCTTTAGTGCTGTAATAATCCTCTCCGCGCGCCTGGTAAGCAAAGCTGTATTTAGGGTTCAGCTCAATAGCTTTGTTATGGTCTTTGAATGCCAGGTCCGTTTGCTGTTTTATCCGATATACATTTCCCCTCAATACGTAATAGTTGGCTTTTGTGGGAAGCAGCTCAATGGCCTTGTTGTAGTCGACCATGGCCTGATCGTATTTCTGTTGATCATAGTAAACATTACCCCGGTTGCCGTACACATCCGCATCTTTGGGTGTTAATTCAGCTGCTTTGTTGTAATCGGCTATTGACAGATCATACTTCTTTTGGATCCTGTAAATAACTGCGCGGTTAAAATAGGAATCTCCTGGCAGGGGATCGTATTTAATATCCTTTGTATATTCAGCAATGGCCTGATCGTACTGCTGCTGATTGTGGTAGATAATTCCACGCAGATAATACGGGTAACCATATTGCGAGTTGATGTCAACGGCTTTTGCCAGGTCGGACATGGCCAGGTCATTTTGGTTTTTGTCCATATACAAACTGGCACGCTTCGCGTATGCCCGTACATAACGTGGGTTCAATTCAATGGCTTTGGTAAAATCGGCCACAGCATCATCGGTTTTTGATTGTATGCTCTCCATCGACGCACGCATGAAGTATTCCATCCCCGATTTGGGCGAGCGCAGTAAACCCAATGCTTTTTCAGCCTGCTTTTTTGCCTGCGGCATATTGCTCTGTGCCTTGTAACACTCGGCCAGTTCTGCCTGAAACAACGCATTACCCGGACTAAGCTTTATGGCCTTCTCCATATCTGCCAGTGCTGCTGCGGAATTGCTTTCGTATAAAAGTCCGCCTGCATGTACCAGGTAAGCCAACGCATTGTTTTTATCGGCGGCAATTACGTCAGCAGCGGTATTTTTCGCCTGCTTAAAGTTGCCTTCCATCCATTGCGTTATAGCTGTTTCAGCAGTTTGACCATACGAAGAAGAGACAGCGCTGCCTGTAACCAACAGCATTCCGAAAAACTGGGATAATCTTTTCATGGGCTTGAAATGGAGGGCAAAATAAATAATGAATTCCCTCTTTTCCAGCACAATCACATTAATTCAATAAGATTACCTGATTACCGGGATAAATTCCCTACTTATTTACCGGTAGGCCTATATTTCTAATAATTTTTTAATTTCTTCCCCAAACAAAAAGGGCCTCCCGATGTATCGGGAAAGCCCAGTTGTATAGCCATGAAACCCTATCTCCTTAAACCAGATTGATCGTTACGTTGATATTGCCACGGGTAGCTTTTGAGTACGGACAGGTTGCGTGTGCCGTTTCTATCAATTGTTGCGCTGCTTCGGGTTCCAAACCGGGCAGACTAACATTTAACCGTGCCTGTAACAGAAAACCTCCACTGGCCGTACCCAGGTCTACTTCCGCAGCTACGGCCGTATCAGCAGGTAATTTGATGCGCAATTTATTGGCGGCAATGCCCATAGCACCAATGAAACAAGCTGACCATCCTGCAGCAAACAATTGTTCCGGATTTGTTCCTTCTTCTTTTGTACCCGGCGTTGAGAGTTTTACATTTAACCGGCCATCTGAACTTTGCGCCGCGCCATCCCGGCCACCTGTTGTATGCGTTTTACCGGTATATAATACTTTTTCCACCTGCGTTGCTGTGAATGTTAACGTTTCCATTGTTATAAGTTTTTAATTGTTTAGTAATGTGATAGTATTAATTCATTTTGGCAGCAGCTGTTATATAGCCATTGTCTTTATTTTGAACAAAGCCGATCAATTCCCACTCTTCCTGTTGCAAATTTTCAGGCAATTTGACGGTAGTGCTTTTGCCGGAAATATCTGCAGGTATCAGCTCGCGAACAATTTGTACATGCGATAAATGACGGCCTTCATTTTCACCAGCCTTTACATTCGAACTTGCCTTTTTCTGTACCAGCGCCAGGTATAACGTTTTATCTTTTGTTGAACCGGTTACTTCATACGCCACCTGTACTTTATCACTATCTACCCTACCCTTTAAGGTGAGGGCGTTATCTGTTCCCCTGTTCAGTGAAGCATCGATCGCTTTTACAATCGACCGCTCATTAGAACCTACATACTCACTCACGCCATTTACCACTACCTGCGGCGTATAGATCGTTTCCAGGTTCATCCAGTCGGAATACTGACGTTGGCGGGAAGTGAAGGCAGCTGTACTGAATTTATCTTTCCAACCCAACTGGTTCCAGTAGTCCACATGAAAGGCAACCACATACACCGGTTTGCCGGCATTTTCCACCTGTAGTTTTTCCATTAACTCATCAGCCGGCGGACAGCTTGAACACCCTTCCGAAGTATACAGTTCCACCAATGCAAACCCTTTGTTGTCACCGGTAGCCAGTTGACGCTCCTGTTTCTCGGCAGCCGGTGTTTGACAGGCCACATCATTTAATGAAAGGGAACATACCGCTACTCCTGAGATGGCTACACAGCCTGCTATCTTCTTCATTTTTGTCCAGTTCATATAATTTGTTTTAGTGCGTTTTTTAATTGTTCCACAAATTGACGACAAACCCGCCAGATAAAAATCGACAAAAGGCCCAGTTAGGCGAATTGGCACCTGAACCGGGCAATTAAGGCCGTCAATATTCAGCCATTTAATTTTACTTTTGAACCATCAAATGAGCACAAAAAACTTCAACATCTCCAATAAAGTCATCTGGTTAAGTTCACTGGTTCTTGGCCTGCTGATGGCTGTTCCAAAAATTGCGGAACGGCCTTTCAACCTGTATGAAACAGTGGTCAATTGCAGCGTTACCGCGCTGTTTGCCCTGTTCGTATGGTATTACAATATCTATACGCTGCCAAAGTATACCCACCGGGATATTGCCAAAGGCTTTTCGGTAACCCGCCTCATCATAAGCCTGGTTACGGGTATAGGCGTTATGTTCTTACTGGCACTGTTGCAACAGGAGTTGATCGCGAACCTCGATTTTGGTCCTAACATGTTAATGATAGAAGTAAGAGGTGTACTGGTGAATGTTACCTTTTACATGTTCATTCACTTCCTGTACCAGAATTACCTGCACCAAAAAGTAAGCATTGAACTGGAGCGCACAAAAATGGACAACCTCGCCGCCCAGTATGAATTGTTAAAACAACAGGTGAACCCGCATTTCCTGTTCAATAGTTTGAACACCCTGAAATACATGGTAGAGAGTAACGACAGGCATTCGGTTGATTTCATTTTAAAGCTGAGTGACTTTTACCGTTTTACCCTCGAAAGCCGTAAGTGCGATCTGATCCCTGTTTCGGAAGAATTGAATACGCTGGAAGCCTATATTTTTTTGCAAAAGGCCCGTTTCGAAGACGGGCTCGATATTTCCATCAACATCGACAAGGCCCTGTATGCATCGAGCATGCCACCTTTTACCTTACAGCTGTTGATCGAAAATTGTATCAAACATAATATTGTGTCGTTGGAAAAGCCACTGAAGGTACGCATCTATTCAGACAATCGGTTTATCATTGTCGAGAACAGGATCCAGTTAAAAAGAACAAAAGAAGCTTCTGCCGGTGTAGGCCTGGAGAACATCAAACAACGATATTTACACCTGTTAGATAAACAGGTGATCATAGAATCTGGTGATACAAACTTTACCATAAAACTGCCCGTTGCATGAGAATCGTAATCATTGAAGACGAAATAAAAGCCGCCAAATCACTGGCCACCACCATTGCGGCCATCCGCCCCACCGCACAGATTGTTGCCAGTTTACAAAGCGTTGAAAGCGCCGTGAACTTTTTTACTTCCAATGAGCAGCCCGACCTGGTGTTTATGGATATTCAATTGTCTGACGGGCTGGCTTTTGAGATCTTCGAGGCCGTTCAACTCCGTTGCCCGGTTGTATTCTGTACCGCCTTTGGCGAATATGCACTGGACGCCATCAGGGCTAACGGTATTGATTATATCCTAAAACCATTTTCAAAAGAAGAAGTGCAGAAGGCATTTGAGAAAGTAGATAACCTGAAGAACTTTTTCCAACAAAACACCCAGCCCGACCTGAGCGGCTTGCTGGCTAAAATAGGTGCCGCCAATAAAGGCAAGGAAAGCTTCCTGGTGTTTAAAGACAACAAATACATCACCGTTCCAACAGAGCAGATAGCTTTTATCTATATCCGGTACGATACCACTACCATCATGACCTTTCAGAACCAATCCTTTCCGCTCACACAATCCCTGGAAACGGTACAGGAACAATTATCGCCCAAACAGTTTTACCGGCTCAACAGGCAATACCTGGTAAACTTTAAAGCCATTAAGGAAGTAGAGCATTATTCTGCCCGTAAATTGTTTGTAAAGCTGGTATTGCCCACCCCCGACGAGTTATTGATCGGCAAGGAAAAAACAACGGCCTTCCTGGAATGGATGGGAGAACGATAAAATACAAGGCAGAGGGCAGAGGGCAGAAGGCAGAGGGCAGAAAGAATACACTTCTACGCGGTACTCACCGCGACGCGGTTACCGCTCAGAAACGTGAGACGTGAGACGTGAGACATGAAAGGGTTCCCGATTTTCAACTTGGGACTGTATTTCCTACTGCCTACTGCCCACTGCCTACTGCCTTTTCTTTCTGCCTTCTGCCCTCCGCCCTCCGCCTTACTCCTTATTTTTCTGAATAAACTTGCGGTGGTCCCTTCCCCAGTTTATCATTTCCATAATGATGTTGCCAAAGGTGCGGCAGTATTCTGTTGGCTCATATTCTACAGTTACCGGTGAATCGTCGTACACCGTTCTTTTAACCAATTTATTCATTTCCATTTCCTTCAACTCTTTCGACAGCATTCTGGTGGTTATTCCCGGAATGCTGCGTTCTATTTCCCTGAACCGCCGGTTCCCATTACAAAGTGAATTGATAACCGGAATGCGCCATTTCCCCCCAATAAAATAAAGGGTATCCTGTAACGACTTCAATTCTTCTGCCTGGTCTCTTTTCATGGTTGTTTAAATTGCTGACTGGTATACTCTATGATACTGGTAACAAAAGTATACCAATCACCCGATACCTTTGTAAAAAATATTTAACTATGGAAAAGTTTAGCAATAAAGTAGCAATAGTGACCGGTGGCAACAGCGGTATCGGGTATGCAACCGCAAAAGACCTGGTAGCTCAGGGCGCAACTGTCATCATCACCGGACGCCGTAAAGAAGCCATTGAAAAAGCAGCAAAGGAAATAGGCGCCATTCCGTTTGTGGCCGATCAGGCAAACATAACAGATACTGAAGAGTTGTACAAAGTCGTTCAACAGAAATTCGGTAAAGTAGATATCCTCTTTATCAATGCAGGTATTGTGGGCTCTTTAGGTTCTATTGAAAACATGAGTGAAGAAAACTTCGACAACGTTATGGGCATTAACTTCAAAGGGGCTTATTTCACGTTGAGCAAATTCATTCCCCTGTTGCCTGAAGGCGCTTCAGTGGTGATCCTGTCTTCCATTGTAGCGGCTACGTATAACCCAAACAGTTCAGTATATCAGGCCAGTAAAGCAGCCTTAAATTCAATAGCCAAAACTGCTGCGGCTGAATTGGCCCCCAAAAGGATCAGGGTAAATATTGTAAGCCCCGGCCCAACACAAACTGAAGTATTGACTAAAATAGGGCTGGATGAAACTGCAGTACAAAACCTTCATGATCATATTCTTAATACCATTCCGCTTAAAAAAATCGGCACCGCAAAAGACGTTGCCAAACTGGTTACTTATTTAAGCGATGAGGGTGCTTCGTTTATAACAGGTTCAGAGTTTGTTATCGATGGCGGACTGACATTGTAAGGAATATATTTATCAAACAGGTCTACCCAACGGCAGACCTGTTTGATAAAATCATTTTACCAACTGCTTTTTCATCCAGTCAATAGATTCCTGGTTGGTTTCTTCAAACCGCCAATGACCGGTAATAGGTGTATTAACAATTGTTTTGGGTGCTTTGATGGTATTCACCGCAGCAAAAACCGATGTGGGCGGACAGGTATTATCATTGAATCCCCATGAATAAAAACCCGGCGCCGTTATTTGTCGCGCAAAGTTTACCACATCATAATAACCGATGGTTTTTAATTTTTCGGGGGTATCATTAACGGCCTGGCTGCGGGCATTCAGCAGATGCGGCCATCCGCCCGCTCTGTTATGCAAATAGCCGGTCATATCGCAAAGGGCCGGATAAAAGGCAGCCAGACAGGTTACCCGTTTATCAAGGGCCGCAGTGACAATAGTTAGCGCCCCACCCTGGCTTCCGCCCGTTACTACCACATTTTTTCCATCCCACTCAGGCTGGCTGCATAAGAAATCGATACTTCGCACACAACCCAGGTATACCTTTTTGTAATAATAATTTTCGTAGTCATCCAGCTTATCGGTCATATAGTCACCAAAGGCATTGCTGATGTTGCGGTACGTGTCAACATCCAACATCGGCGAAATGCCATGGATCTCGATACTGAAACTAATAAACCCCTGTTCTGCATAAGCCAGAGAAGGAAGTATGCTTTTTACCCCGGCTCCCGGTGGCGTAAAAAGCACCGGGTATTTACCGGCCGCTTTGGGCTTGCACAAATACCCATATAAGCGTTGTCCCTTTTTGTAATTCTGCAGGTTCACCAGGAATACTTCAACCGATGGCGTTGCGTATTGCGGCAAAGGCGTTATTATAACGTCCATCGGTACTTTATCGGCCTCGGCTTTTGCCTTGTCCCAAAACTGGTTAAAATCTGCAGGCAGGGCTACCGTGGGTGCTATTTTATCGGGTGAATACGCCACTTTTATCAGGTCGTTATAGGAGTGGCCCCCGTATTCGGTTCTGACCACCAATTGCCTGAAACCCGGTTCTTTGCTGGTTCCCAGGTCAATTTTTCCCTGGCCGTCTTTCAAAACCAGGCTTCCTTTTTTATCGGCCGGCAACATTTCGGGGCCCATTTCATAACTAACGGTGGCATCTTTTAAGGGAACGCCATACCTGAAAACACTTACCTGAACAGCGGCAGACTGATTCACTTTATAATTCCAGTCTACAGCATCGGGGGTAAGTACAAACTCTATTAATTTACGGGGTGCTGGGGAATTCTGTGCCCTGGCGGTTACAGTCAATAAGACACTTATCAGAGAGGCTAAAAATACGTGGCTCGCTTTCATTGTGTATAATTCCGGTTAGTCGTGAAGGAATGGCTGTAAATTACGTTAAGCCAGGGCTAAATCACATCATAAATATCCATAATACAGCAGTAACGTTATGGATTTCCTCGCACAATCAGTATCTTACGCCCGATTTACCCGGTATCCTAACCTGATTTAAAAGATGAAAAGATTTGCTGTTATTCTATTAACTGCGCTGGTGTTTGCTCATTGTGCCGATAGCGACGGGGCCAAGGATAGCAAACCAAAACCCAGTACTCCTAAAAAAACCGAAAAAAAGGCGGCGGTTAAAACCACGCCCGCTACCCCTGTTTTCACCGGTCCCAGATTGGAATTTCTTAAATCGATCCCCGGTTCCATTGATGGCTGTGGCGAATTTTTTACCTACGACACCTGCAAATTAAGCGACGAAAAGTATGTTTTCCTCTCCGACATGGGCGATTTCGCACTGATCAGGATCAAAGGAAAAGACATCGAACTTAAAAAGAACAGGCGTGAGTCGAAACAATTAACCGCCATCAGCTCCATTGAAGTGTACTATGCCGTAGGCTACAAAGTAATAGTGCGTAAGAAGGAAGAAAAGGTGGTAGATGAACTGTATACCTATTCCGGCACCATACAAATTATCAGTAAAAAAATAAAAACTACGTTTAAAGTGCGGGGCGAAGGTGGGTGTTAGGTTAGCAATAATACTACCGTTATGAAAAAATTGTTCTTCCTGGCAGGTTTGGTCACCCTGTTCAGTTGCGATCAGCCCAAACCTATACGATCAAAAGGCGGCACACCCTATAACGGCCGCTTTAAGGATCTGTTTGCCCAATTTTTCAATATGGGACTCGACACCCTGGAAGTACATTCGCCCGATACCACTACCAGCGTATTCAATGGCCGCATCATCGATAGCGTGAGCGCCCAACTGTTTCCGGCAGAAATGGCGCAGCACCATACCAGCGAGAACCCGGAGCTTTTCGCCATTTATAAATTCATGCTCGATAGCGCCCGCATGGGCTTATTGGCCAGAACCCCTTCCGAATACGAGCCATCCTCCATTAAATTATTCCTTTGGGACAAAAGGAAAGACAGCCTTACTTCCTATATGGAGCTTGGCGAAACCTGGGGCGATGCAGGCGATTACCTGTACAAAAAAAGCTGGCTGTTCAGAGATACCAGCAGCAGGCACATACAGGCATTGATTGAGGTATTTCAGGGTCAGGACAACAGTGTTGACAACCCGAAAGACACCACCCGCGACGAACGATATCTTTATACCCTCATAGACTTTGCAAAAAATGGTTTGGATACCATTTTTATGGACGAAGAAAAACTGCCCGCAAAATACAGTGTGCTTATTAAAAAGAAGGGGCCGCGGTAATAGCTAGTCTTCCTTGTGATTTTTAAAATAATCCTTAATTAAAGCCGTATACAGTTTATTACGGGTAACGTTCAGGCGTACCTGGGCAGCGCTGGCTAATTCTTCATTGGCCATAATTCCTTTTGCCCGGAAATGAGCCTCATACATCTTTTCCTGCACCTGTAATTGTTTGTCGGTAAAGACAACATTACTCATATTAGGATACTTGCTCATAACGGTTTTATCCCCGTATTGCTTGAATACAATTTCCTTGTTCAACTGCCCCGAAAGCAGCCTCAACAGCACATTTTTACTAATAGCCATAATGGTAGTTTTTGTATTCTAAATATACTTAAATAATACCTTAAGGTCAATTTTAGGGACCTTCTATCTTTAGGCTTTTTTAAGGTATTTTTAGGGTTTTCCCAGGCTAATCCCAGGGTTCAAACCCAAGGATAACCCTAAGATGACCTTAGGAATACCCCAGGATGACCTTAGGATGAAAGAGGGCGAAAATTAAGTTAAGACGTTGACAGGTTAACACGTTGATAAGGGAAGAAGAGAGTTGATTAGGTGGAGAGAGACAGGAAGGAAGTTGATATGTTGACGAGTTAACAGGTTGACGAGGGAAAAACAAAGAGCAGAGAAAGGATTGAAGGAACAATAAGTTGAATTCTTGTGCGAGGTTGTATTTCCCCCCTCCACCGGAGGGGCAGGGGAGGCTTTGCTGAAAAGTTGACGAGGTGGCCTAAATATCGCGAGGCTTGTCATTGCCCATTGCCTATTCCCCATTGCCTTCCGCCTCTTAATAACAAAAAGGCCTCACCTTTTGGTGAAGCCTCATATAAAGAATAATGTGGTTCTTAACTAATCTCCCCAGATATCGTCTTTGCCATCGAGCCAGGCTTTTACCAGGTCGGTAGTTACTGATTTGGGGCGCTCCAGTGCAAAGCCGAGGGCTCTGTCCCAGATAAGGCTGGCCAGTACACCCAGTGCACGGCTTACGCCAAACAATACGGTATAAAACTCGTATTCTTTCAGGCCATAGTGAACCAGCAGGGCACCGCTGTGTGCATCCACATTCGGCCAGGGGTTTTTCACCTTACCCAGTGATTCCAAAATTGGCGGTACTACATCATAGATATTCCAAACGATCTGAACCAATGGATCTTCAGGGAAATGGCGTTTTGCAAAATCCATTTGAGCAGAGAAGCGGGGATCGGTTTTACGCAATACAGCGTGACCATAACCCGGAACTACTTTGCCTGAAGCAAGGGTATTTTTTACGTAGGTCTCTATTTGTTCTTTGGTAGGTACTTCTGTTTTCAGTTCCTGCTGCATCTCCATGATCCATTTCACCACTTCCTGGTTAGCCAGGCCGTGTAAAGGACCCGCCAGGCCATTCATACCTGCAGCCAGGCTCAGGTAAGGATCACTTAAAGCAGAACCTACCAGGTGTGTTGTATGGGCCGATACGTTGCCCCCTTCATGATCGGCATGAATGGTCATGTACAAACGCATCAGTTCTTTAAAGCTTTCATCTTCAAAACCGAGCATGTGCGCCAGGTTACCTGCCCAGTCGAGCAGACCATTCGGTTGAATATGCTGGTTGTTATGATATTTACGGCGATAAATGTAAGCAGCTACGCGGGGCAAACGGGCAATCAGGTCCATGGAATCATCGAACACGGCATCCCAATAGTCTTTCTTGTTCATGCCTTCTGCATAGCGGCGGGAGAAATTACTTTCAGTTTGCAGGGCCATAATACCCGTTACAAACATGGTCATGGGGTGAGCGGTTACTGGCAGTGCGTCAATAGCAGCAAAAACGTGATTGGGAACATGTGAACGGCGCTGCCAGCTGCTGGTGATATAGGCTACCGCTTCTTCATCGGGCAACTCGCCTATCAACATCAGGTAGAAGAGTCCTTCGGGTAAAGGTTCGGTACCGCCATTGTGTTTTGGTAAATTCTTTTGTAAATCGGGGATCGAATAACCTCGAAATCGGATCCCTTCTTTAGCATCGAGCAGTGAGGTTTCTGACACCAGGCCGGTGATGCCGCGCATACCCTGGTAAATCTGGGACAATTGAACTTCGCCGATCTTTTTAGAACCATTTTGCTTTAACAGCTCTTTAACCTCGGCCGCATGAGCTTCTGCTTTTACCTTAAACCGATCTTTAAGTATTCCCATGATGCAGTATGATTATTTGAAAATTTGAAAGTAAATCACAACATATATATAATTGTGAGGGAGAAACTTTGGCTAAAGTTATAACAAACCCTCTCAAAAGAACAAAATTAATTCAGCAATGATTACTATTGAAATAAACAACAATTGTTGGTCTATATTAATGTTTCTTTAATGCATACATTTATTTTGGAGCAATACGATACATCCAGACTGCAAAAATTGAAAATATAATATTAGGCGTCCAGGCTGCCAGCATGGGCGGAAAATTCCCTTTCGTTGAAAAGGTCAGTGAAAATTTATCCATCACCACAAAGAAGGCTGCGGCAATAATACCTACTGCCAGATTAAATCCGCTTCCACCGCGTGTTTTGCGGGAAGCTACCGATACGCCGATCAATGTTAGAATGAATACAGAAATCGGGTTAGCGTCGCGCCGGTAACGTTCTACTTTATAATCGTTCAACCCTTCCGCCCCGCGGCTCTCCTCGCCCTGTATATAGCGTTTCAGTTCGGGGGTGGTCATTTTATCCTTCAGGTATTTATCGAACTTGATCTCGCTCGGCTTCAGGTTTATTTTCAGGGTCATTTCAGGAATGATCTTCGTGATCTCCTTTACCCCTACGATCTTCCGTTCTACCGCATTCTGAAGCTTCCAGGTTCTTTTTGCGGTGTCCCATCTCAGGTAATCGGCCCGCAGGTTATAGATCATTTTGTAACCATCCAGGCGGTCCATATAAAAATCGTTGGCCGATTTGGAAGCAGTATCATAGTTGCGCATGCCGGCAAACGTATTGCCATCTACCCGGAAATAATAATTGCGGGTACGTTTGGCGGCTTCGCCCTGCTCGTACGAGCTTTTATTATCGATATAATTTGCCTGAAAATTGGCGCGTATCAACATGGCTTTGGGGATCCAATACTGGGTAGCCACCCAAAAAGTACCGCCCAGCAGCACGGCCCCTAAAAAGTAAGGACGTAACATCCGGTTGAACCGGACGCCGCCAGCCAGAATGGCTATCAGCTCACTTTTCCCCGCCATTGATGAGGTGAAGAAAATTACCGCGATGAACACCATCAGCGGAAAGATCATGGAGATGATGAAGGGAACGAAACCTAAATAATAATGAGTAATGATCTGGCCGGTTGACAACCCCGATTTCACGAAGTCGTCTGCCTTTTCACTGGTATCGATAGCTACGGCAATTACAGAGAAGATCAACACCATGAATACGGTGGTGGAAATGAACTTCTTTAAAATGTACCAATCAATTTTTTTTATCATTCGGTAGCACGCAATGTACGGCGCGACAAATGTAGCAACAAAAGGGCAGTTTGCTAACCCCCGGCATTAGTTCTTAGTTAAACTTTAGGAATCAGCTAAAATAGTAACTTCCCTGAATGAAAGTAAAGGCAGAGGGCAAAGGGCAGAAGGCAGAGAAAGAAAAGCTGCAAGCGATACACCTCTGCGCGGAACTCCGCGTCGCGGATCTCTGCCTTCTGCCTTCTACCCTTTCCAAAACTTACTAACGAAAATACCATATGTACAAACTCACATTAACATTACTACTGGCGTTTGCCATGACAAATTTACCGGCCCAGTTTCAACAATCGTATGAAAAGAAAGAATTCATCAGCGGCGGCGACACCCTGCGGTATCGCATATTGTACCCCCTTAACTACAATGCCAATAAGAAATACCCGCTGGTGCTGTTCCTGCATGGAGCCGGTGAACGGGGCAATGACAATGAGGCCCAGTTAATACATGGCGGTAACCTGTTTGCCGATTCAGCCATGCGCCAAAAATTTCCAGCCATAGTAGTATTTCCGCAATGCCCGCAGAATGACTGGTGGGCGCGTATAATCCACGACCCCAATAAAAAAGATTCTCTGGGCGCTTTTGGGTTCGTAAGCGATCAACCTATTGGTACAAGCCTTGGCCTCGTAAGCCAGCTGCTCGATACCCTGGCTGCCAGTGGTACCATCAATACCAAAAAGATGTACCTGGGCGGATTGTCAATGGGCGGCATGGGCACCTTTGAATTACTGTGGCGTAAACCCAATTTCTTTGCTGCAGCCATTCCTATTTGTGGAGGCGGCGATCCGCAAAAAGTAACGACCTATGCCCGTAATTTCCCCATCTGGATCTTCCATGGAGGCAGCGATCCCGTTGTGCCGGTAAGTAATTCACGCCTCATGAACAATGCCCTGAAGGCCGCCGGCGCCAAAGCAACATATACCGAATACCCCGGGGTAGGACATAATAGCTGGGATAATGCATTCGCAGAACCGGAGTTGTTGAAGTGGTTGTTTAAGCAAAAGAAGTAGGAAAGGGCAGAGGGCAGAAGGCAGAGGGCAGAAAAAAATACAAAAGCCGGCAACTTGTACAGGTTGCCGGCTTTTGCTATCTATATTGATTGCTCAAAGTTCGCGAGGTTATCTCTGCCTTCTGCCCTCTGCCTTCTGCCCTTCTTACAATCTCGTCTGCAACCTTACCACCATCTCATTCTTCCAGGAAACAAAATCCCCTTGCAGAATGTGGTGTCTTGCCTGGCGTACCAGCCATAGATAGAACGCCAGGTTATGCACGCTGGCAATGGTGAGGCCCAGAATTTCTTTTGCCTTGATCAGGTGGCGCAAATATGCTTTGGAGTAGTAATTGCTCACCAAACAGTCGATGCCATCATCGAGGGGTGAAAAATCGTGCTCCCATTTCTTATTATCGATATTGATTACGCCTTGCGAAGTAAACAGCATGGCATTACGGCCATTGCGGGTAGGCATTACACAGTCAAACATATCAACCCCCAGGGCAATACATTCCAGAATGTTCCAGGGAGTGCCCACGCCCATTAAATAACGGGGCTTATGTACGGGTAAATTATCGCAACACAAACCGCACAGGTCGTACAACATGTTATCGGGTTCGCCCACACTCAATCCGCCAATGGCGTTACCGGTTGCTTCTTTTGAAGCGATGTGTTCGCAGGATGCCTTGCGCAGATCGGTATAAGTACTTCCCTGTACAATGGGAAACAGGTTTTGGGTATAGCCGTATTTGTCGGGAGTTTCATTGAAACGTTTAAAACAACGGTCGAGCCAGCGATGCGTCAGGTGCATCGATTTTTCTGCATACTTATAATCGCTGGGGTATGGCGGACATTCATCAAATGCCATTATAATGTCGGCGCCAATGGTTCGTTGTATATCCATTACCGCCTCGGGCGAAAACATATGTTTCGACCCGTCGATATGTGATTGAAACAATGCCCCCTCTTCTGTTATTTTACGGGTGCCGGCCAGGGAGAACACCTGGTAACCGCCGCTATCAGTTAAAATAGGTCGATCCCAGCCATTGAAACGGTGCAACCCTCCTGCTTTTTCCAATACTCTGGTTCCCGGGCGTAAATACAGGTGATACGTGTTTCCCAGTATGATGGATGCATTTACTTCCTCTTTCAACTGTTGCTGACTCACTGCCTTTACACTGCCAACGGTACCTACCGGCATAAAGATAGGCGTAGCAATTTCACCATGATCGGTGACAATATGTCCTGCCCTGGCTTTTGACTGGTTATCGGTATGTTGTAAAGTGAATTGTAATGCGGCCATTTGTTCTTAAAAATTAGCCCGCAAAGATAATGTGTTGCATCGGGTTTAGAAAAGCAGCGGGCAGAAGGCAGAGGGCAGAGGGCAGAGAAAAATACAACCGCAGCACGCATAACTTCTGAAAACAAAAGCCGTCAACTTGTACAGGTTGCCGGCTTTTGGTATTTATACTGATTGCTCAAAGTTCGCGAGGCTATCTCTGCACGCTGCCCCACAAGTTTTCCGCTGAAACTCTTATCAGATGGGTACAACTTCAAATTAAAAACTCATTAGTTTATCCTATTTTCGTGCAAAACCTTCACGGACCGTGCCTAAATTAATTTCTCTTATGGGCGAGATACAAACATTTTTCATAACCTGGTGGCCTTGGATCCTGTTTTCACTGTTTTGTCTGGTTATTCTGATCCAGTTAATTTACTATATCGCATTTTTCAGGCGCGTGGCTTTTTTCAAACCTGCCTCAAAAGAGAAAACGCAAACCCATGCAGTGAGCATTATTGTGTGTGCCCGCGATGAAGCGAATAATCTTACCAAATATTTACCCGGCGTGCTGGTGCAAACCTATCCTACCACACATGAATTGATTGTGGTGAACCACAACAGCCAGGATGAAACCCGATACCTGCTCGATGAGTTTAAAAAAACTTTCAAGAACCTGCAGGCCATCAACCTTGAACAGGAAGCCCTGGGTATTCCTGGTAAAAAATACCCGTTGTCGATAGGCATTAAAGAAGCCAAACACGAAATATTATTATTGACCGATGCCGATTGTGTCCCTGCTTCAGAATTCTGGTTACAAAAAATGCAGGAGGCTTATCATGATGGGGTAGAGATTGTGCTCGGTTACGGTGCTTACAATAAAAAACCCGGCGTTCTGAACAAGATCATTCGTTTTGAAACGTTCCATTCGGCCCTGCAATACATGTCGTATGCGCTTGCAGGTTTGCCCTATATGGGAGTGGGTAGAAACCTGTCGTACAAACGCGAATTGTTCTTCCGCCAAAAAGGTTTTTCAAGCATCAACCACGTAGCCAGCGGTGATGACGACCTGTTCATTAACCAGGTAGCTACCAAACACAATGTGAATGTGGTGCTCGATCAGGAAGCATTCACCCTGTCGGAACCCAAACGCAAATTTGGCGACTGGGTTCGCCAGAAGAACCGCCACTACAGCACCAGTAAATTCTACAAACCGGTTCATAAATTCCTTTTAGGATTATATTCCACCTCTCACTTTTTTCTGTATCCCCTGTTTGTTTTATGCCTGTTGTTCTTCGACTGGCGTTTGACTCTGGGCGTTTTTGGCGTCCGCTTCCTTTGGCAGGCGGTAGTTTATTACAACGCTATGAAAAAGATGAATGAAAAGGATCTTTTTTACTGGTGGTGGATTTTAGATATCTGGATGTTCATACATTATTTCATCTTTGCTCCTTCAATATGGAGAAAGCCCAACAAAAACTGGAACTGATCACCAAATATTTCGGTGATTTTACCCCTGTTCAGCTTCAACAATTCGCCGCTTTAGACGAACTGTACAACGACTGGAACAGCAAGATCAATGTTATTTCGCGTAAAGACATGGAAAGCCTGTACGAAAAACACGTACTGCATTCCCTGGCTATAGCCACTGCTTTTGAGTTTAAACCCGGTTCAACCATTGTTGACCTGGGCACAGGCGGTGGTTTTCCGGGTATACCCCTGGCCATCTTTTTTCCTGAAGTAAAATTTCTACTCGTAGACAGCATTGGTAAAAAATTAAAGGTAGTAGATGCAGTGGCCGCAGCACTGGAACTAAAGAACGTTACTACCCGCCATACGCGCGTTGAAGAGATCAAAGACCGAAAGTTCGATTTCGTGGTATCGAGAGCGGTGGCGCCATTAAAAGACTTATGGCAATGGTCGAAGCCCCTCCTAAAGAAACCTTCGCCCAACAGTGAAAATCAAAAACCAGGGCTTATCTGCTTAAAAGGCGGCGACCTGGCCCAGGAGATCTCCGAAAGCGGTTGCAGACCCCGTTTAATGGAAGTACATGAGATCTTTGGCGAAGAATACTTCAAGGAGAAGTATATGTTATATGTTTCGCTGTAAGCCAATGGGTTTTGTTTCTACATCTTTAGCTTTCAATCAGTAACATTCAGGGTTTTTATTTACAGCAAATAAAACTACCTTAAAGTGGTATTTTACGTTTCGGCAAAAAACTGAACTTTGTACCATGATGGATATTACCGTATGTATCGTAGACGATACAAAAGATATTCGATCTGCACTGGAACAGATCGTAACGATGTCGGAGGGATACCGGTTAGTGGGAAGTTGTTCAACCGCTGAAGAAGCGCTGGTGAAAATTCCCGATCTGAAACCGAATGTGGTGTTGATGGATATCAACCTGGGTGAAGGAGAAAGCGGCATCGATGTGGTGAAGCAACTGAAGGCAGATTATCCTGAGATCCTTTTTATGATGTGTACGGTGTATGAAGACGACGAAAAGATCTTCGAAGCATTGAGTGCCGGCGCCAATGGATATATTTTAAAGAAAACAGCCCCTCATAAATTACTGGAAGCCATCAGGGAATTACAGGAAGGCGGCGCTCCCATGAGCAGCCAGATCGCCCGTAAAGTAGTAAACGCTTTTCAACAAAACAAAGCAGGCGCAGAAGCTACAGATAACACCCTCAGCGTTTTATCGAACCGGGAGAAAGAAATTCTCGAATTACTCGCCAAAGGCATGCTGTACAAAGAAATTGCCGCCAGTTTATTCATCAGCCAGGAAACAGTGCGCAAACACGTATATCATATATACGAAAAACTCCATGTCAATAATCGCGTTGAAGCTATTAATAAGTTCTTTGGTCGCTAATTTCGGAGGAGGTAAAGTCGCATAAGCATTTTAGCACAGCAAAAATTACCCACAAAGTAGTATTGTTTAAATTCTAATACGAGACTAGCTTTGCATCTGGTTGTGCCACATCAAATACTTACATGCCATTTTACCTTCCTGTGCTCTGTTTATCAATAACCTTATTTGAAAGGGGGCCGTTCATTCAAGGACGGCCTTTTTAATTATTACCTGTTTAGTTACAACAAAGGGGCAGTCCGCCATGGCGAACAGCCCCTTTGCTTTTAAATTTTATGAAGTAAGCCCTAAGAAGTATGAAATATGAAATTCGTGGGCTTCGTACTTCCTACCTCTTACTTCTTACCTCGCTTATATCAGCTATTCCTTGTTACCAGGGAATATCCAGTTTATTATTCTTTCTATCTACATCTGCCATTCGCATGGAGGGATCAATTTCAATGATCTTTAAATCGGTGATCTTGCGATTGATCTCGAATGTATACTGCGGGTTTGTCCATTTCCAGGGTTCATATACATTGCGGGGGATGGTAGCATCTTCCACCGGCTTTTGGCCAAACATCAAGTACATAGGTACATACGCCAATAACTTGCTGCCATCTTTGAAAGTAACCAGTACATCAACAGGCATGGGCATGTTTCCTATGCGACGCATCCTGATCTTTGTTTTACCACCTTCTTCCCACAAACTATCAATACCATAATCGATTGTTTTGGTAGTATTCACAAAATACTCGCGGTACCAGTCGAGCTTTATATCACTCGCCTTTTCTGCCACGCGAATAAAATCATTTACGTTGGGATGTTTAAAATGCCATTGGTTGTAATAATCGATCAGAATCTTATCGCGCAACTGGGCGCCAACAATGTATCCCAGCTGTTCCATAAACACCTCTCCTTTTGAATACGAAGCCAGGCTATAGGCAAAGTTCGTTTCAAAATGATCGGCGTGGGTGGTCAGCGGTTCTTCCAGCCGGCTGGCTACCAGACCGAAATAATTATCATAAGCATCTGCGTGTGGGCTTTCAGCGGTCAGGTATGATTTGCTTTTTGTAAGTGAATCAACCAGCGTTTTCTTACGCGGGCCTGTACCTGCGGTATTCTCTGTTACTGCTGAACCGGAAACTGTTTGGTAATAATTGGTTACCAGCGATTCGGCATAACTGGTAAAACCTTCATCCATCCAGGCATATTCCGATTCATTGGTGCCCATCATCCCCTGGTACCAGCTATGCATCCACTCATGAAAGGCGGTGCTTACACTGGGGCCAACGATCAATGTACTCATGGGGTATTCCATACCGCCATCGCCGCCATGTATAAACGTATATTGTTTGTAGGGATAAGCGCCGAATTTCTTTTCAATAAACGGCAACACAATTACGGCTGCATCGGCAATGCGGTTCCACTCGGCATCGAACCATTTAATATAGGCATCGGCATTGGCGTAATCCTTTTTCTTTTCGGGCGGTAACGCTTCGTATGTTCTGCGCAGCAAATCTTCTTCGCGGTTATAGATCACGTGAATGTCTGGCCCGCCGGCAATGGTGCGCGTTAAATGTACATACTCCGGATCGGCAGCCCACATAAAGTCGTGCACATTGGGGGCTACAAAACGCCAGGTCAACGTAGGACCAGTGGGCGCCATTATCCTTACATTAGGCGCCTGGTAGCCAAACCCAACCTGGTTGGGATTTTGTAAATACCCGGTTCCACCGATCATGTATTTTTTATCGATAGTGATGTTTACTTCATAATCGCCCCAAACACCATAGAACTCGCGGGCTACATACGGCGTGGGATGCCAGCCTTCATAATCGTATTCACACATTTTAGGATACCACTGGCTCATGGAATAACGCACACCCGTATTCGGGTTATCGCGGCCACTGCGCCTGATCTGTAAAGGCACCTGCGCTTCAAATTCCATTTCAAACACCACTTTTGCTTTGGGAAGAATGGGTACAGACAGCGGTACTTCCAGAATGGTTTCTTCCACCGTATACTTTTGTACAATGCCGTTCATTTTTAACGACAGCACTTTCTGATAACCTATTTCTTCAGGTTTCAGGTCCTGAATGCGGTCTTTTACACGAGGATCCCAGTCGGCCCGGCCATTGGTTCTTTTTTGACCCAATGCACGGCTGCGGTTATCCATCATACTATTGGGTTGAAAGGCATTCCAGTATAAGTGATAGAATACTTTTTTAAGGGTATCGGGAGAGTTATTGGTATACTCTAACCGTTGTTTACCGGTAAACCGGTTGGTAGTTACGTTCATGGCAACGTCCATCGTGTATTTCACCCGCTGTTGCCACCTGTCGGGTTGCGCCCAGGCCACCACTGCTAAAAGAGTACAAGTCGTCAGCGTATAAATCCTTTTACGCATCATGTGAGTTTTATTTTAATGAGGTTTTCGAGTGCGGAAGGTAGTCAAAAAAGAAAAATGTTAATTAGTTATACTTTATAACCGGTTGCTGTTACATATTTGTATATAACCTTGCCGCTTGATCAAACACAAGATTTTCGACAATAAACGTCCTGAATTGCCTTTTTATAATAATATGTAATAGTTTTGAGCGCATTCATTTAGAATACATCTTTCCGGGTTTTAGCAATTCAACAGCATAAACAGGAATCCCCCCGACACGTCGGGGGGACTTGTTTTTATAGCAATGTTTTTAACTATACTACAGGGTAATATTATCTCTCAGTAACCGGCCGGTGCTATCGAAAAACAATTGTTTTTTCTGGATATCGTTTTTCTGAATATCGAGGCGGTATTGTGTTTTGGCTTCGCGCAGGTCTATTTTATATGCTTGTTTTATATTCCATTCTTCAGCATACTTACTCTTTTGAAAGCCGTCTTTAACGCCACCGGGGATGTTAGCGTCTTCTATTTTATTTTCGGTGCTTTGCCAAAAGCCTTTGTTGGTAAACTTTGCTTCGTAGTGTACTTTATCCTGATCGAAGGCGGCGGTAAAACCGCTTAACCGGTCGCGCCATTCAACATTCAGGGCGGAGGGGTATTTCTGCCGGAAAGCTTCGGTCACTTCAGCCGGAACTTTACGCACCTGTGCATCAGCGATATTATATAGGGAGATAGTAAAACACAGCGCCAGGCAGTAATTAATGAATTTTTTCATAACTAAATGCATATTTATAGGTTACCATGCAAATTTCAAACCTTGTTGCCATACATAAAACAAAAAAATAGTTAATAGTGAAGCGGGAAGGGCAATGGGCAGTGGGCCTTGACGCGGCCCTCATACTCCGCCAGCGGGCGAAGCCCAATATCACCGCTATCAACTATATCAACCTGCAACTGCATAATACTTATGCCATACTTCAATCCCTTATCAACTTGTTAACCTGTCAACGTGTTAACCTGTCAACTCACTCCTTCCCTGCCAACACAATAACTATCTCCCCTTTCACTTCTTTTTTCTGAAAATGTTCAACCAGCTCCTGCAGGGTACCGTGTGCATTTTCTTCATACATTTTAGACAGCTCACGGCTTACACTGCATTGGCGGTCGGCGCCAAAGTATTGAACAAATTCCTGCAGGGTTTTAAGCAGGCGGTGCGGTGATTCATAAATGATCATGGTACGGTCTTCTTCGGCCAGCTTCTTCAACATGGTTTGCCGGCCTTTTTTTGGCGGAAGAAATCCTTCAAATGTAAAGCGGGTCATGGGCAATCCGCTGTTCACCAGGGCGGGAACAAAAGCGGTAGCGCCGGGAAGACATTCTACTTTTATACCTTGTTTAATACACTCCCGAACGAGCAGGAAGGCGGCATCTGAAATACCGGGGGTACCGGCATCTGAGATCATCGCCATCTTCTTACCTTCCTGTAACTGGCTTACCAGGTGTGGCACTATCTGATGCTCGTTATGCATGTGATAAGTGGTAAGCGGCCGCGTGATCTGGTAGTGGTTCAATAATTTGCCCGATGTGCGTGTATCTTCAGCCAGTATAAGATCAACCTGCTTCAACACCTCCAGGGCCCTGAGCGTGATATCCAGCAAGTTACCTATGGGTGTTGGTACTATATACAGCATAGTTGATAATGCGCTAATATGTTGATGTGCCTCTTGTAAGAGGCACATCAACATATTAGCTTATCAAAACATTAGTTAATTACGATTTCGAAATACTCCATTACCGGATTGGCGAGTAACTTTTTGGAGGCTTCTTCGGCAATTGCTTTTGCCTGATCAGGGGTGTTGGCTTCAACCTGCAGGGTGATGTTCTTTCCTACCCGTACATCCTGAATATTACCCAATCCCAGATTTTGCAATCCACCCATTACGGCTTTTCCTTGCGGATCGAGCAATTCTTTTAACGGCATTACCTTCACCTGAACTGTATAGGTCATGTTGTAGCTTTATTTTTGAACGCCAAAGATAAGATGATGTAAAGAATAAACACAACCGGCACTGCCATCCATTTTAATAATATGCCGGCTATTATGGCTGCTGCCAGCAAAATAATCTTGGGCAGATTGCTTTTTACGGAGAAATTTTTAAATTTCAGCGCCATCAGCGGCAGGTTGCTTACCATTAAATAGCTCAACACCACAATAATACCATACCACACCCAGCGATTCTGTAACAAACTGGCCATATCTGCATTCGAATACCAGTAAATGAGTGGCAATGAAGCAACCAACAACCCTGCTGCCGGCGTGGGAACGCCTTTAAAGCCATATTGCTGGGAATCATCGATATTGAACTTGCCCAGGCGGAAAGCAGCTGCACAGGGTATCAGCATTGCAGGCATTAACAGTATAACAGGCGCTTCAACCCCATCGGGCAAACCTGCATAACTCAACCGCAGAAACTGGTACACGATCATACCGGGCGCCACACCAAAGCTTACCACATCGGCCAGTGAATCGAGTTGTTTGCCCAATGGCGATGTGGCATTGAACAGGCGGGCAACAAAACCATCTAAAAAATCCACCACAGCGGCCAGTGCTATGAATAAGGACCCCAGCCATATTTTTTCGGGAATTTCCAGCAACTGTGTCCCCTGCTCATCACTTACTATAATAATTCCATTTTGCAATATGTAGATGATCGCAATACAGCCAAAGAACAAATTGAGTAGAGTGAACAGGTTTGGTATGTGTTTCATGCTTGCAAATTAGCTTATTCTTTTTCGTTTATTTTTTCTTCATCCAGGCTTCAATATCATCTGCCTTAATGGGAATCTTTGCCATCAGGTCTTTGTTGCCGGTTTTGGTGATCCATACATTGTTCTCGATACGGATGCCCATTTGTTCCTGTTCTATGTAAATACCCGGTTCAATAGTAAATACCATCCCCGGTTTAATGGGTTCGGTACGTGTGCCCAGGTCATGTACATCGATCCCTAAATGATGCGAAATGCCATGATATAAATACTTGCGGTAAGCGCGGTTGTCCTTATCCTCATTCTTCACATCGCCGGGGCTTAACAATCCCAGCTTTACAAACACTTTGGTAGCTTCCGCTCCTACTTTATCGGTATAATCAACGATGCTGATGCCTGGCTTCAAAATGCTTTTCGCATAGTCATGCAGGCGTAAACAACCATTGTACACGTCTTTCTGCCGTTTGGTGAACTTTCCATTCACGGGAATTGTACGGGTTAAATCGGCACAATAACCACCGTATTCGGCGCCAAAATCCATCAACACCAGCTCGCCATCTTTACATTCCTGGTTATTGAATACATAATGCAGAATGCGGGCACGGTCGCCACTGGCAATGATGCTGCTATAGGCCGGTGCAGTGGCGCGCTGTGACAAAAACGAATGCCAGATCTCCGCCTCTATCTCATATTCCATTACACCCGGCTTTATGAATTTCAGCAGTCGTTCAAACGTTTTTTGGGTGATATCTATTGCCTGTTGCATTACGGCAACTTCCTGGGGCGATTTAATGGCCCGCAGGTCTTTCATAATACGGGCGCTGCGTTTGTACTGATGCAGCGGGAATTTCTGCCGCATTTCTTCTGCATAGCGGTAATCACGTACCGGTACCCAGTTCGATTTGCGGTCGTTTTCGTTTGTGTTCAGATAAATGGTATCGGCCAAATGGATCCAGCCCTGCAATACCGCTTCCAGGCTGTCGAGCCAGATGATGGTTTGAATACCCGACATTTTCCTGGCTTCTTCTGCCCGCAAACGCCTGCCATCCCATTTCTCTTTCATTTCATTGGGGCGCACCAATACCAGCACTTCGCGAAGTTTTGGATCGGGGTTACCAGGAAAAAGGATCACCATGGTATCTTCCTGGTCAATACCGCAAAGCCAGTACAGGTCGCTGTTTTGTATGAACCGGTGAGTGGCATCGCCATTGGTTGGCAGTTCATCATTGCTGTTGAAGATCGCAATCGCGTTTTTATCCATCCGGGCAACAAAACGTTGACGGTTCTGGATAAAAATGGCAGGATCGAGTGGCAGATATTTCATGTAGTTAAATGTTTATAATAAAGAGCACTTTTATTGATCCGGTAAAAATAAATGAAAACGGTCAACTTAAAGCAGTAACCGGTTACCCGATGCCGGTTATGGGCAAAGAGAACAGCCTCTAAATCATTAACATGCAATTACTGTTCAGACAGCTGTAGTCAACAAACGGTTTGAACCGGTAACTGAAAACCGGGAAACCGGTACCCAAAAACTGATGAATAAACAGGTAAAAAAATCAGGTTTTAGTACCCATTCAGCAAAACCGCATGAGCAATCAATGCGATCTTACCCTAACAATCGTTAGGTAGATAATTCCCAATAAACTACCCATTGTATTAGAAAATATTCAAAAATGTATCGAATACCGCCATTGGCGTGAATAAATTTTAATATTATCTTTGACGCTCAAACAAACGAACGCTTGTATGTCATTATCAACTATTGCAATCCCAACGAGAGGACTTGAGGAGCTGGGGCTTCAATCAACCAACACATTGCATTATCAGTTAAGCGCTGAAGAGTTAGTGCATGACAGTTTACGATTAAACCAGGGCGAACTGAACAACACAGGTGCGTTGGTAGTAAAAACAGGTGAATTTACGGGCCGTAGTCCGAAAGACAAGTTCATTGTTAAAGATGAGATCACTGAAAATTCCGTTCACTGGAATGATTTCAACATTCCACTGGAGGAGAAATATTTTCACTGCATACGCAAAAAGATCCTTGATTATTTGAATGCTCAGCCCGAAGTATGGGTGCGCGATTCCTATGCCTGTGCGGATCCCCGCTATCGCCTGAACATTCGCGTAGTTAACGACAACCCCTGGGCCAACCTGTTTGCCTATAATATGTTTATGCGCCCCGAGGAAGAAGAACTGGACAACTTCAACCCCGACTGGCATATACTGGCCGCACCCGGTTTGCACCTGGATGCGCAGGAATGTGGCGTTCGTCAGCACAATGCAGCCGTGATCAGCTTTAAACACCGCACCATTTTAATTGCGGGCAGCGCCTACACCGGCGAGATCAAAAAAGGCATCTTCTCTATTCTCAACTATATTTTACCCCACGACAAAGGGGTGCTTAGCATGCACTGCTCCGCTAATATTGGTCAGGATGGCGACACCGCTTTGTTCTTTGGCTTAAGCGGAACCGGTAAAACCACCTTAAGCGCCGATCCCAACCGCAAACTGATTGGTGACGACGAGCATGGCTGGACCGACACAGGTGTATTTAACTTTGAAGGCGGTTGTTATGCCAAATGTATTGACCTGAGCCCTGAAAAAGAGCCGGCCATTTATGCGGCTATCCGCAATGGCGCTCTTGTTGAGAATACCAGCTTCTTCCCCGGCACCAATGAAATTGATTTTGCCAACAAGACCATCACCGAAAATACACGCGTATCATACCCATTACATTATATCAGTAATGCTATAGAACCTGCTGTGGGTGGCATACCTGAAAATATCTTCTTTTTAACCTGCGATGCCTACGGCGTGCTGCCCCCGGTAAGCCGGTTAACACCTGCCCAGGCCATGTACCAGTTTATTTCAGGATATACGGCTAAGGTAGCAGGAACAGAAGCAGGTGTTACAGAACCTAAATCTACGTTCAGCGCCTGTTTTGGGGCTCCCTTCCTACCACTGCACCCTGGCCAGTATGCCAGTATGCTGGGTGAGAAACTGAGAAAACACAACGTGAAAGTATGGCTCATCAACACCGGCTGGACGGGCGGCGCATATGGTACGGGTAACCGCATGAAACTGTCGTATACCCGCGCTATGATCAGTGCAGCCCTGGATGGTAAACTCGACAGCGTGGAATATGAAATGAACCCGGTTTTCGGCGTAGCGGTTCCTACCAGTTGTCCGGGAGTACCCGAAGCAATCCTGAACCCACGGAATACCTGGGCCGATAAAACTGCTTACGACAAAGCAGCCGAAAGTCTGGCTAAACAGTTCATTACCAATTTTGAGAAATATGCATCAGGGGTGACGCCCGAAGTTTTGGCGGCGGCTCCAAAAATATAATCGACGTTTTTTGTTTTAGTTTCAGATTTTTTAATGATATTAGAACGCTTTTTGAGAAAAAAGCATTTCGGTCTCAACGATTACTTTGCCATAGAAAAGGTTGTCTCATAAAATGGGACAACCTTTTATGTTTTTATTTCAATTGATTTGAATTAAGTTGCTGTTGTTTTTGTAGCATTTATGAGCAAAGCCGCGTTGTCATTATTATTTGTGTGTATCACCGTTATACAGGCGAACAACCTGATTCCCTGGAACGCCTCCCGCAAACTTACCTGGAGCGATTTCAAAGGCAATCCCGATCTGCATTCCTCCAACGCTGCCCTTACCAGCAGTAATATCAATATAGAATACGGCTATGACGAAAAAGGATTTCAATATTCTATTAGCTGCAGCTTCGACAAAAACCGTTCGTGGGTACGTATAAAAAACAATGAAGTGCTGGCCCATGAACAAGGCCATTTTGATATTGCAGAAATAAATGCCCGCAAGTTGAACAAGCTTATGAAAGCTTACCACTTCAACGCCAAAACCGCCCAAAGCGATCTCAACAAGCTGTATGAAGATGCCATGAAACAGCACCGGTTACAGCAAACCCAATACGATCAGGAAACAGATTATTCGCGTAACAAACCCAGACAGGAGGAATGGCTGACAAAGATCGATCAGCAATTAAAGGAAACGGCGCCTTTTGCCAACTACCATAATTAACGAACAGTGGAATCTTTCTTAAGCGGGATCTGTTGGCCAAACATAGTATTGAACAACAGGGGAAATTGATTTACATTACTTACACTATCATACCATAAATGGTAATCCTTGTTGGGAAGATAGATGGCATTGAAATTCGTAAAGCCAAAAAATTTACCCGGCAACTTATTGGCCTCGCGATACCCATGATCGCTCATCACCATAATCACCGCTTTACCCTGCGTGGCTGTAAGCAACTGATCGAGGTACTGCATCATCCGTTTATTGGTATACACCAGGTATTGCAGGTACAACCCATCGGTTCCTGCCGTTTTATTGTCTTTTACTGCGTTGTAGGTATTGGCGAAATTGCCGGTACTGTCGTAGATAAATGGTTTATGCGGCATAACGAGGTGGAGGTAAGTAAAATCGGGCGATTGTTTTTCTGCTGCGGTCAGCGCACCCTGCATTTGTGCTTCATGAGCAGTCACCAATCGCTTATTCAGCCAGTTCGCTACGCCGCTTAAATCAATATAATTCTGCGGTTCCCCATAAATGATCCGCCTTACAAAACAGGAATACAACATGCGAAAGGTGATCAATTCTATACCCCGGGGAATCATACTAAAATAATAATCGGGTTCAATACCACCTACTGTAAAAGGTGTATAATCATGAATGGTGTAGTGGAACTGTTTAAAGTAGTCAACTACGGCATTGTGATTTATCAGCCCGATCATACTTTTATAAGTATCCTCTTTATGATGGGCTAATTCTGTTTTTTGAAGGTACCGCATATTGAGCATGGAGGCCATGGAAAAAGCGGTGGAGGAATAGTTGCTGCTGGAACGGGTATTTACATGAAACCCTTTTTGTTTTAAGAACGATTCAAAGACGCTGTTGTCATAATGATAATATTCCTGTAAACCAGATGAGCTCAGGTATTCATCCAGGATGATCAAATATACATCTGGTTTAGCCGCAGTATCGGCCAGCGGCTTTATGGTTTCTGTTATTGCAGGCGTTGAAGCAGGTTTTACCGTAATGGCCTGCCATAGTATTGAACCGGTATCGAACAACGTCAGTATTAAAAATACCAGATTTAAGTAGCCATTTAATTTAACCGGTGATCTTTTGTATTTAAACAATGCTATAAACGTACCTGCACTTAATAGTACCACTACCGGTAATAACCGGGGAAACAGAGACCACTTATAAAGCGATGGATGAACCGACAGCGCGTCCTGAACGGCATAAAAAAAGAGGTACCAGAAAAACAGCACCGTTACCAGCAAAGCGGCTTTATGTGCATCGCGGTACATTTTACGAAACAGGAAGAACAGCAGCCAGGCTACGGCACTTAATTCTACGATCAGTAATAACAACGATGGAATGGGGATGAAGCCTACAAATTCACTATAGCCATGCAGTACAAAAAACAGCACCAGCCACTGGAAATTAAAAGGGGCTTTCAGAATTTGTTGAAGCTTTTGCATATAGCTGTTAGAACAAACCGTACAACTGGGAATCTATCTTGCGAATGATCTCGCCAAGGTGTTCATCATTTTCAGGAAACTTGTTCTTATCTATATCAATTACAAGCAGGGGGCCTTCTTTGTAGCCATCGATCCATTTATTGTAGAAGTCGTTGAGACGTTTCAGGTAATCGAGCCGGATATTCTCTTCATATTCGCGGCCCCGTTTCTGTATTTGTGCAACCAGCGTAGGTACCGATGCTTTCAGATAGATAAGCAGATCGGGTGGTTGCACCATTGTTTTTAAGGTTTCAAAAAACATGAAGTAGTTATCGAAATCGCGCTTGCTCATTAACCCCATTTCATGCAGGTTAGGCGCGAAGATATAAGCATCTTCATAAATAGTGCGGTCCTGCACAATGGTTTCGGTACCGCGGTGAATATCGTTCAGTTGTTTAAGACGGCTGTTGAGGAAATAGATCTGCAGGTTAAAACTCCACCGGGGCATATCATCATAAAAATCGAAGAGATAGGGATTGTGGTCTACGTCTTCAAACTGGGGTATCCAGCGATAATGTTTACTGAGCAGCTCGGTGAGCGTAGTTTTGCCCGCACCGATATTACCCGCTACAGCAATATGCTTCGGTTTCTTTGTTTTTGCCATTATAATAGAGTTCTATCCCGTTTCGTCCCCAATTGTGAGGACAATCAAAAATTTAAGATATTAATTCTTTCCGGTTTTAAGCCTGTTGCCCGTTCTTTTTTAATAATAATTCAACCCAATGGCCTGGCGAACCACCTGCAAAGTAGCCTGTGCGCTGATACGGGCTTTTTCAGCTCCCTGGATCATCACTTTTTTCAGATAGTCGGTATCCTGCTGAATGGCTTCGGCTTTTTCGCGTATAGGAGCGATAAAGTTTACCATGTCTTCGGCCAGTTGCTTTTTCAGATCACCATACCTGATGGTACATGCGTTATAGTCTTCTTCGAACTTCTGAACGGTATCTGGCGTGCTTACCAGCTTCATTAACAAAAAGATGTTCTCGATGTAATCGGGCTTAGGTGTGTTAGGTTCGGTGGGACCGCTGTCAGTTTTGGCCTTCATCACTTTTTTGCGGATCTGATCATCGGAATCACTGAGGTATAGGGTAGCGTTTTGGTTCTCACTTTTACTCATTTTGCCACCGCCATCCAGACTGGGCACTTTAACGAGTTCACTGCCATAATTAAAAGCCACCGGTTCGGGGAATACTTCGCCATAATGATGGGCAAAACGGTTGGCAATATTACGCGCCATTTCCAGGTGTTGTTCCTGGTCTTTACCCACCGGTACCAGTTTGGCACGGTGTAACAAAATATCTGCAGCCTGTAATACCGGGTAGGTTAACAAACCGGCATTTACGTTGTCAGGGTGCTGACGCACTTTGTCCTTAAAGGTAGGCGTCTTTTGCAGCTCCCCTACCATCGACATCATATTCAGGTACAGGTAAAGTTCTGAAGTTTCATAAACATGGCTCTGGCAGTACAGGGCACATTTATCGGGATCGAGGCCACTGGCCAGGTGCTCGGCCAGTACGCGGTGTATGTTGGTCTTTAATTCCTTTGTATCAGGATGGGTGGTCAACGAATGCAGATCGGCCAGCATAAAGAAGCAGGTATATTCTTCCTGCATGCGCACAAAGTTGCGCAGGGCGCCAAAATAGTTACCCAGGTGTAAATAACCCGTTGGGCGGATGCCGCCCATGACAATCTCTTTCTTAACACTTTGCATAAGGAGGGCGAAGATAAGGAAAAGGGTTATTTACCAGGTCTATTCTTTACTGATAGCTCATTCACAACCAGTTGCAGATTTTGGGTAGCCAGTGCCCGGTAACCCCTTCATAATTAACCATTCACCACTTATAACTACCTTTTGCCTATTGCTTATTGTCATTTGTTTATTGACCAAAATAATCAGCTATTTTTGTTTGCATGGAAGTAAATGACGCATTGGTACAGAACCTGGCCAACCTGGCCCGACTGCAGTTTAACGAGCAGGAAAAAGAAATAATAAAGAAAGACCTGCAACGAATGATTCATTTTGTCGACAAACTGAATGAAGTGAATACGGAAGGGGTGGAACCGCTTTTACATATGACCGATGCCATCAATATATTACGCGAGGACCAGGTAAAAGGCTCCATAACCCGCGAAGAAGCCCTTAAAAACGCACCCGACTCAGACGGTACGTTCTTTAAAGTGCCCAAGGTTATTAAAAAACAGGAATAAACTGATTCTATGAGTTCAATCATTCATCTGGAAGGTATTCGTAAGAGCTACTTCATGGGTAAACAGGAATTGCAGGTTTTGAAAGGCATTGACCTGGATATTCATAAAAATGAATATGTAGCCCTGATGGGACCATCCGGTTCCGGCAAAAGTACCCTGATGAATATTCTTGGCTGCCTGGATTCCCCATCGGGCGGCCAGTATGTTTTGAACGGACAGGACGTAAGTAAAATGGCCGACGATAACCTGGCCGATGTGCGTAATAAGGAGATCGGCTTTGTATTTCAGCAATTCAATCTGCTTCCCCGGCTTACTGCACTGGAAAACGTAGCCTTACCACTGGTATATGCCGGTGTTTCGCGAAAGGAACGGACTGAAATGGCCATGGAAGTGATTAAAAAGGTGGGGCTGGAAGAAAGAAGCCATCACAAGCCCAATGAATTATCGGGCGGTCAGTGTCAGCGTGTGGCCATTGCCCGCGCCCTGGTAAATAATCCTTCGCTTATCCTTGCTGACGAACCTACAGGTAACCTGGACACTAAAACTTCCATAGAGATCATGCAGATCTTCGGCGAAATACAAGCTGCCGGCAACACCGTGGTACTGGTTACGCATGAGGAAGATATAGCGAATCATGCACACCGGATTGTGCGGTTACGTGATGGGTTGATCGAGAGTGATAAGGTGAAGGTGGGTATTGGCGAGCTGACAAGTTGATAAGTGAGTGGTGAGTTGTCAGTAGTGACTGGGCTCGCGGATTTTCAGGAGTCTGGCAATGTCGGGATTTCACTCACCAATGACCATTCACAATTGCCGCGTCGCGGTTCTCTGCCTTCTGCCCTTTTTCACCATTGCCTGTTACCTAATCAACATTAACAATCATGGCTCAAAAGATATATACTAAAACCGGAGACAAAGGTTCTACCTCATTAATTGGCGGAACAAAAGTGCCTAAATCACACCTGCGTATTGAAGCGTATGGTACCGTTGATGAATTAAGTTCATGGATAGGTTTATGCCGCGATCTGCTTACCGAAGAAGCCGCCCGCAATTTACTGGCGGAGGTACAGGACCGGTTGTTTACGATGAATGCCTCCCTGGCCTGCGATCCGGTTAAAGAGCCTAAAATGCGCATTCCCGATCTGAAGGAAGAAGATATTACCCTGCTCGAAAAGGAAATGGACCGCATGAATGAGGTTATACCGCCCATGAAGAGCTTTATTCTGCCCGGTGGTCATCCGGTGTTATCGCAATTGCACATAGCCCGCTGCGTTTGTCGCCGGGCTGAGCGTTGTTGCGTACGCCTTGACCAGGAAAGCGAAGAAATAGAACCGGTCATTCTGAAATACCTCAATCGACTCAGCGATTATTTATTCGTGCTGGCCCGGTATACCGGCCATCAGATGAATGTAGAAGAAATTCCCTGGAAACCCAGGATCAATTAGCCAATGACATTATAACCGGCACGTATATGTTATCCCTATTGCACAATTTTGCCATCCTTCATGTGCAATAATCTGTCGCTCATTTGGGCCAGTTCTTCGTTATGCGTAACTATTAAAAAGGTTTGATTGAACTGCTGGCGCAGGGTAAAGAACAGTTGATGCAGTTCGCGGGCATTGGCCGAATCGAGGTTGCCGGTTGGTTCATCGGCAAAAATTATAGCAGGTTTATTGATGAGGGCGCGGGCCACAGCTACCCGTTGTTGCTCGCCACCCGATAACTGATTGGGTTTATTATCGATGCGTTTTTCCAATCCCAACATTTGTAATAACGATAAAGCATGGTCTGCCACTTCTTTTTTGCTTCGGCCGGCCATCCAGCCGGGTATACAAACATTCTCCAGGGCGGAAAATTCGGGTAAAAGGTGGTGAAACTGGAACACAAACCCCACATGCTGGTTGCGAAAAGCCGCCATCCGCCTCTCATTCAGGAAATTAATGCGCTCATTTCCTACCACCACCTCCCCTTTATCGGGCTTGTCGAGGGTGCCTAAAATGTGTAACAACGTACTTTTTCCCGAGCCGGAAGGCCCTACAATACTGGCAATTTCGCCCTGTTTTATTTCCAGGTCTACTCCCTTCAAAACCCATAACTGGCCATAATATTTTTGAATATTTGTCGCTGTTAACATGTGTTGTGAATTACTTCTAATATGGGGTCAAGATACTACAAACCATTGGCTTCCCGTTCATAGTATCCGTTTGGGGAAACTTTTTAAGAATTCCTTCCATTATCTTTCAAAGATAGATTTGGTTTTTTCGTCAGGAGGGTTACTTTTGCGAAAAATTGAGGGGTAAGGAATCCATGTTCTCCCTCCCTTGATTCGGTAACGTTTCGTGGATTTAAAACTTTAAACAGGATAACCACATGTTTTGGACATTAGAACTTGCATCCTATCTCGAAGATGCACCGTGGCCTGCCACCAAAGATGAGTTGATTGACTACGCGATCCGTAGCGGTGCACCCATTGAAGTGGTAGAAAATCTTCAGGAACTTGAAGATGAAGGTGAAATTTATGAAGGTATTGAAGACATCTGGCCGGATTACCCAAGTCAGGATGACTTCTTCTTTAATGAAGATGAGTATTAAAGCCCATGGCTAAAAAATAGTGCAAACCGGTCGCTGTAAAGCGGGCGGTTTTTTTTGGCCTCTGCGGGGCACCCCGAAGTAAGATGTAAGAGGCAGGAGGTATGAAGTAAGACGTGGGAAGAACTTCCTGTGCAACCTGCAGGGCAATAGCAAGCAAAAAAAGAGGGCCAGCCACCCATTCAGTGTGCTGCCCTCTCGTGAATATCTTATTTCTTATATCTTAATTCCTATTTCCTGCATCCTAATTCCCCATTTGCTCAATAACAGCCGGTGTAACTCCGGTAAAGGAGAAACCGCCGTCATGGAACAGGTTCTGCATGGTAACCATCTTCGTCAGATCGCTGAACAGGGTTACGCAATAATCAGCACATTGGTCAGCTGTAGCATTACCCAGCGGGCTCATTTTTTCAGCATAGGAAATAAAGCCATCAAATCCCTTCACTCCACTACCGGCGGTTGTTTGCGTAGGAGATTGTGACACGGTATTGATACGTACTTTTTTCTTTACGCCGTAGTGATAGCCAAAGTTGCGGGAAACGCCTTCGAGCAATGCTTTCGCATCGGCCATTTCGTTATAATCAGGGAATACACGTTGTGCAGCGATATAAGTCAATGCTACCACGCTGCCCCAATCACTGATGGCATCCAGGTCCCAGGCCGTACGCAGCACCCGGTGCAACGACATAGCCGATATATCTAAAGTCTTTTGATTAAATCCGTAGTCTATTTCGGTATAAGGCTTGTTCTTACGAACGTTCAGGCTCATGCCAACTGAATGCAATACGAAATCTATTTTACCGCCAAAGTGTTTCATGGCGCCTTCGAATAAATTCTTCAGATCGTCCATATTGGTCACATCAGCGCCAATAACAGGCGCGTTTACTGCTTCCGCCAGCTTATTGATCTCTCCCATCCGCAGGGCCACCGGAGCGTTGGTCAATACCAGCTGAGCACCTTCCTCATGACAACGCAACGCTGTTCTCCAGGCAATCGACTTTTCATCCAAAGCGCCGAAAATGATTCCTTTCTTTCCTTTAAGCAGGTTATATGACATAGAATTTTGATTTTAAATTTAGGAACGGCAAATTAACATCATTTCCATTAATTCATCACCATTTCACGGGCGTTTTCCAATGCAGCAGCAGTGGGCTTTTCGCCACTTAACATTTTAGCGATGGCGGTTATCCGCTCTTCCTGCGACAGTAATTTGATGTTCGTTTTAATGGAATTGCCCTTGATATCCTTGTAAACAAAATAATGGGCATCTGCCTTTCCTGCAATTTGCGGTTGGTGGGTTATGCTGAACACCTGGCGTTTGCGGGCCAGGTCTTTCATAATGATACCAACCTGTTTGGCAGCCTCGCCTGAAATACCGGTATCTATTTCATCGAAGATGAGCGTGGGCAGATCGAGCGATTGGGCCACCAGCGATTTTATGCAAAGCATCAGCCTGCTCAATTCACCACCCGATGCCACTTTACGTATGGGCTCAAAGCGGTTGCTTTTATTGGCATCGAACAGGAATTCAATATCATCCTGTCCGGTTATCTGCAGGTTGGCCAGTGGCGTTATATCTACCTGTAATCGCGCATTGGGCATACCTACCTGGGCTAATAATTTATTTACTTTATCCTGCAGGGGCTTCACCTGTTTAATCCGGTTGGCCGTTAGCTTTGTTGACAGCTCTATAGCTTTTTGCATTAATTGCTGGGCTGTTTTTTCTTTGCTTTGAATAGCCTCATCGATATTCAACACCGCCTGCAATTTTTGCTCCAGGGAATCTTTGATGGCCAGCAGTTCCTGCGTAGTATGCACGGCGTGTTTCTTCAACAGTTTGTAACCGATTGAAATACGATCGTTCAGCTGCTCTATTTTCTGCGGATCGTGTTGTACCTGGTCGTTTATACGCTCCACTTCATCGGCAATATCCTGCAATTCTATTTGTGCCGACAACAACCGTTGCACCAATGCCGGCATACCGGGATGGTTATCGCTGAACGCACTTAACTGATTGTATAATGATTTCAGCTGTTGCACTATGGGCGACTCGCCTTCGCTTAGTTCATAAGCCACTTTACCCAATGCGGTCTTTATGCCTTCTGCATTACTCAGCAGTTTGAGGGTTGCATCGGCTTCTTCCAGTTCATTTTCTTTCAATGCCGCCTCATGCAGTTCATCAAATAAAAACTTGTTATAGTCGTATTCTTTGGTGAACTGGTCTTTCTGTTGTTGTAACTGGGTAAGCTCGTGTTGCGCCTTTTGGTATTGGGTATAAGCGCCCTGGTATTGTTGCAATACATCACCGTGTCCGGCCAATGCATCCAACACCTGCCGTTGAAAATCGCGTTCCCCCAGTTCCAGTGTATCGAACTGGCGATGCAGGTCAACCAGCATAGAGCTTAACTGACGGAGTTGTTCCAGGTTAACGGGCGTATCGTTTACAAAGGCCCTTGATTTGCCATTGCTGCCTATTTCGCGGCGGATCACCAGTTCGTCTTCCACATCGAGGTCCTGCTCGCGTAAAAAGGCTTTTACGGCTTTCTTCTCACCAATTTCAAAGGTGCCCTCCACAAAGCATTTCTTATCACGGCTCTGTAATACCGATGTATCGATGCGGTCGCCAAGGATCAATGACAGAGCGCCCATTAAGATCGATTTACCGGCACCGGTTTCCCCGGTGATTATATTCAGCTTTTGCGAGAAGTCGATCTCTATCTCGTCAATAATAGCGTAGTTCTGTATGAAAAGTTTTTTAAGCACGGTACTTACTATTTGAACGTAACAAATATAATTGCGATCATGGACTTTATATAACCCGGTTTTCCCCAAATACAGCTTACAGCTATTCCTTACAACGCGCAATGCCCGCTTTTGCTTTGGCATCGAGCGAATTTTTAAAATCGTGGTCCTTCATACTCTGGCAACGCTGAAACCAGTTGATAGCGGTTTGTTTATCGCCACGTTGCTCAAATATATACCCGATCTGCAGGGCTGCCCGCGCGGCAAAATGTTCTTTGCGTTGCTCGCCCAGCTCAATAGCTTCTTTATAAAATACGATGGCGAGGCTGTCGTTCCCAATGTCATCATACAACCGGCCGGCCCGGTAGGCAAATTCGAGTTTTTCTTCTGCCAGGGAAAAATTTCCCGTGTTCTTGCCTTGTAGCAAGGCAAGGGCCTGCCGGTAATACCCGCCATCGTTCAGCATACGCGCCTGCAACAGCAACTTATTGGGCCAGCTATTCGTAGTGGCTTCTTTCTGCGCCTGCTTATCGGCCTCCGAATCGGTGGTGCCTTTCGTCAGGACCTTCTGGCGATAAGCGTGTGCCTTTGCCTCATCTCCCTGCAGGTAATAATGCCAGCTTAATTTTTGTAATACATCCTTAACATAGAAGCGGCCTTTAAACGTATTGATGAAGCGCTCCAGGTAAGGGGCGGCAGCCGGGTCAAGGTGATGAACTTTGGCATAACCCATTTCCATATCCCATACGGGCATAGCCAGGTAAGCGCCGCTCATATTTAACCCGGTTATAATTTCTTCGGCTTTTTCGGCCTGCTGACTATTGCGGTTTAAGTTCGCTGCCAGGTAGGCAAACAGATGGTTATTCACCACATCAAGGTGCTGCTGATCTATAAACTGAAAAACACCGGTTTTGTCGTTCTCCACATAAAATTTCAGGTAACAGTAGTAAAAAATGGCCTCATCGCGAAAAAGCGCCGACCACTCATCGCTACCCTGTAAAAAGGTATTGATCTTGCCCATGCCCTTTTTTATGTTGCCGTTGATGCCCAGCAAATTGCTTAACCATTTATAACCATCAGGGATAGTGCCGGCAGCTGCCTGCATAGTACCTGCATACAGGCTATTGGGTGCAAAGCGGGGAAACTGTTGCTGGTTGTTCTTTACCTGTAAAAACGAACGGCGAAACTCCCACCCTGCGTCCCAGTTGTTACCGAATTTTACCCTTACTGCCGCCCATTGGAAATGGATCACTGAACGGGCAAATAACAGAAAGGGGGAGTTCTCCGGTCCTTCATCCATCAGATCGAGGCGGGTATCGCGGTTAGGCAATCGCTTTTTGAACTCCGCCGGGTCTTCATTAAAGAACAGGGTAAAGAAGTCGATATAATTTTCGAGAAAGTAAGGGATGAGGTTGTTGGGGTGCTGGGTCTTTTCTGCATTTAACAGTTGCTGCCCGTTATTCAATTTTAGCTGAATGATTTCATGATAAGCCTGTTTGCATCGGTCGTTAAAATCAAATACTTTTTGGGCCTGCATAGGCACAGATAGTAAAACCAGTAATGCTGCCAACCAGGTTGGCCTCAGGCTAATCATGGCTGCAAGATACAGAGTTAAGGCACAAACTCATGCCTACACTATACCTTCGGCGCCCAAAGCAGGGCACAAGTTAGTCACGTAACGAAAAAAGCCCCTCCGATGAATCGGGAAGGGCTTAATAATTATGTTGAGGAAGTTCTTATTTTACTTCAACGCTGTCGAACAGGTCGCGGTCAACCAGGATACGGCCGCAGTTTTCGCAAACGATGATCTTTTTACGCTGCCGGATCTCACTTTGACGTTGAGGGGGGATAGCGTTAAAGCAACCACCACAGGCATCGCGTTCAACCGGTACTACACCTAAACCATTACGGTAGTTTTTGCGAATACGATCGTATGACAGCAACAGGCGCTCTTCTACTTTTTCGCGGGCTTCAGAAGCCTGTTTGTTCAATGCTTTCTCTTCTTTTTCGTTGGTGGCGATGATCTTTTCCAGCTCACCTTTCTTGGTGCTTAACACGCCTTCTTTGGTAGCGATGTTCTTTTTAGCTTTATCCAGCACTACTACTTTTTCGGCGATCTCTTCATTAGCATCGCGAATGTGTTTTTCGGCCAGCTTTATTTCAAGCTGTTGCATTTCAATCTCTTTATTGATGGCCTCAAACTCGCGGCTGTTCTTTACGTTCTCGCTTTGCTTTTCGTATTTTTTGATCAGGGCTTCAGCTTCCTTGATCATGTTTTTCTTCTGGTTGATAAACTCCTGTATGCCGTTGATCTCTTCCTCAATACGAACCTGGCGGGAATGCAATCCCTGAATTTCATCTTCCAGGTCGCTCACTTCCATTGGCAACTCCCCTTTCAGGATCTGAATCTCGTCGATCTTCGACTCAACCTTCTGCAATCCAACGAGTGCGCTTAATTTTTCTTCTACAGAGTAATCTTTAACGTTAGCCATAAAGAAATTTATAGTTTGTTGTTTATGGTAGCAGGTCCCCGGCTTCACCGCCCTGATCATTTTTCGTCATTCACTTCAACGATCCCGACTTGTCGGGATCGGCAGGATCACACAAAATAATGTACAGGATTGGTTTTTAAAGCCGTTTTAAGGACGGCAAAGGTAGGAAATTTTTCCTGCAAAACCCCAGCCAGTAAATCTATGGTAAATTGCTCACTTTCAAAATGACCAATATCAGCAATTATCAGCCGGCCGTTGGCATCAAAAAACTCATGGTATTTCATATCCCCGGTTATGTAAACGTCGGCCCCTACCCCTAAAGCCTTGGAAACCAGGAAGCTACCCGCACCCCCGCACAGGGCGATCTTTTTAACCGGCTTCCCCGACAGAGCCGTATGGCGGATCAGGGGCAGGTCAAATGCCTGCTTCAACTGCTTCAAAAAGGCCGCTTCGGGCATCGCTTCCGGCAGCTCGCCTACCAGTCCCGACCCTATTTCGGGATGCGTATTGGCCAGGTTCACCACATCGTACGCCACTTCTTCGTAAGGATGCGCTGTACGCAAAGCCCTGATAAGGTTGTTTTGCAGGTACGCCGGAAATATGACCTCCATCTTAAGCTCCTTTTCATAATGCCGTTCACCCGGCTGGCCCACAAAGGGATTGGTTCCCTCGCCACCTTTAAAGGTACCCGTCCCTTCTGCCCCAAAACTGCATTCATTGTAATTTCCAATATGGCCGCCTCCGGCTTCAAACAGGGCTGCCCGCACCTGCTCCACCTGTTCCACAGGTACAAAGGTGTACAGCTTTTTCAATGTGCCCTCTTTGGGCGACAGGATCTTGCGGTTCTTCAATCCCAGCTTATCCGCCATCATACCGTTCACGCCGTCTATTACATTGTCTAAATTGGTATGAATAGCATAAATAGCTATATCATTTTTAATAGCCGTTATTATGGTCTTCTCTACATAATTCCTACCCGTGATCTTTTTTAAGCCACCAAAAATAATAGGGTGATGCGCCACTACCAGGTTACAACCACGCTGTATGGCTTCATTCACCACTTCCTCTGTTGCGTCGAGGGTACAAAGAGCACCGGTACAGACCCAGCCCGGGTTACCGGTTAGCAATCCGGCATTGTCATAACTTTCCTGTAACGAAGGTGGCGCCACAGCTTCCAACAAAGCAATAATATCAGCGATTTTCATAATTCAGTAGGTTGTATCCAAAGATAGGCGAATCCCGGACCCCGGTATTGTCAAATATTTTTCATGACATCAAGGCATGTTAATTGCAAGGGATTGGGTACCTTAAATGAATAATTGTCGCTAACCACAACCTATCTATATGCGCGGAACCTGGATAATTTTACTGATCATGGTCATTATTGGCGTAGGCATGTACTTTTGGTTTGGACGTAAACCAGCTCCAGCCAGTTATGATACCATTGTTTTTAAAAACACAGATGATTCTATTGTAAAAAAAATGCAGGTATACCTGGCCGATGACCCCAAAGAAGTGATGTATGATAGTGTGTGGATCCTGTCGTCGGATTCAACCCCGCTGAAAAAAGTGCTGGACGGTGTTACCCAGGATACCATGAGTAAGCAATACGGCAATATTACCCTGTTCCTTACGTACGATCATAAATCCTTTTATGACCTGGAGATCTCCAAACCCAATCCCAAACTATCTTACAACTATACTTTCGAAATTGAACCCATGAGTGACAGCGATACACTGATCATAGATGGTCTTATTACGCCCCAGGAAGGCGATGCCATGCACTTTGCCAGTCCCATGATGGAAATGTATTCGAAGTTTGTTGTTACTTATAATCATAAATTACCCCCACCACCACCCGATTCAACGTCCATCAAAGGACATGATGCGAATAAGACGATCACGATTTTGAAGAACTAGATTGTGAGTGGTGAGTTTAAATAAATAAAAATGCCCCACTTTACAGTGAGGCATTTCTATTTATCGAAGTAACTTCTATTTACTCAATAATCTTCTCTACCCTGGTGAGCTGACCTTCTTCATTTATACCTTCCAGAATAATCCGGATGCGTTTTGTTACATCGTTATTATAGAAGGTCAGGTTTATTTTGTGATTGTTCTTATCGGTAAGAATGTATGGCTGCCAGAATAAGGTAGGACGAATATCGGGCAGATCGGAATTGGTTACTTCCTTGCTGTAGTCGGGTGAATAAAACTCCTTGGGAACGGAATAACCGTTTAGTTTGGTTTTATCGAGCCCGCCCATATTGGAAGTATTGGCTGTAACATCGCCGCCTTTTTTGGTATAGATGGCAATGGCACCGCCGGCGCCACCACCCACTGCACCGAAAAACGGTGGCCGGAATGCTTTCACATATGCGATATCTGTAACCGGAATATTTTCAATGGCACTTACATCAACCGGCATTTCATTCAAAAACAGGGAAGGTGTAGCGCCCCGCCATTGTAACGAGGTTTGACCGCCGGTAGTGATCTGCAAACCGGCCACCCGGCCCTGCAGATACGTGAAGATATTCATAGCTCCCAGTGCTGCCACATCATCTGTAAGGTCAAATGTGGTGGCATCGCCGCCAGAGAATAAACCACTGGTATAGCGTTCATCCATTATCTGTGACTTCGACTTTGTTTTTGCCTTTACCGTAACGGCTTCCAGTGTTTTTACTTTTTTCTCCAGTTCAGGTTTCAACCGCTCCGCCTCACTGGCAAAGTACTTGCCCCTGTTCAACAGGCTTGTATCAATGGGCATGGGCACGCGCCAGGCCGAATCGGGTTTTATAAGAAAAGGAGGTTTATGTGTTCCATTGCTGAAATTAACCACGGATTTATTAGCGAGGTACTTGTTGTTGTTAAACTGGTAAAACACATTCACCGTATCAAAGAACACCAGTCCTTCCTGTTGAAATTTACCCGTTGAGTCAATTGATAAAAAGAACAATTGACGGGAGGAGTCTTTTGCCTGCAGGAACACGTTGATCTGGGTATTTTTTGGCACCTGGCTGGGCTGTATACCGGTTAATGTAGCGCTGAGCGAGAGATAATTTTCGCGTGGGTATTTTATAACCGGCAGTTTACCGGCGGCGAGGTCTTCCCATTTGAACCGGCGCCAGCCATTGGTAAGCATTACCAGGTCAAGGTGCGAACGTACCGTATCGTCGTTACCGGTTAAGTAATAATAGGGATTGTGAATATAGCCACGCAGATCGCCGCTTAATAGCAAATGCGATACAATGTTATCAGCATCGGGATCAGCTTTGGTCAATCCGGCATCGGTGATTGAGATACTCAGGTTCGATTTCAGCGTATCGGGCACATCGATCACCAGGGTATTTTTTGCCCGGCTTGCAGTGCTCCTGGTAATTGGTACTACACGGGTGGTAAAGAAATAATCTTCTTTATTTACGAAAGTAATACGCTCGGCAACAGGCTTCCAGTTCGCATCGAATAAGGTCATTTGCAACATACCGGTGGGAATGCCTTCCAAAGGAATGGAACCGCTCACCATAAAATTCTGCGTCAGGTTCAACCGGGCCTTGTATACAACCTGTGAGTTGAAATAACCCAGCAGGTACAGGGTTTTATAATCGTCTGATGCATCCTGTGACCTTCTGATAATAAATGCCTCCCGGCTACCGGTGGGAGCGCATTGTATGGTTACCCCGGTTTGTTTGGCTACAGGCAGGGATGTTTTATGTGTTTGCTTTTTTTCGTCTGTCCATTCGGCGGTATAGGTTTTACCGGCCTGGGGTTCAATGGTAAAACGCCCCATCCCATCATGCACTGTACCAAAAGTGGCTACCGTAGCTCCCGAGCCATCTTTAATGGCGCCTTCTGCCGATACAGGCAATCCGAATTCGTCGGTCACTTTAACTGCCACCACCGACTCAAGACCTGTTACCAGGTCACCGCCTTCAGGGAAGAAGCGTAAGGTAACGGCAGGTGCAGGATTACTGCCTGCACCACCTTGCGGCGCAGTGGCGGGTTGTTTGCCAGCCGTTGTTTTGGCGCTGGTTGTTGCCGCAGTGGAAGCTGGGGCAACTGCAACCGTTTTATTCAGAATGCGGATGGTTTTGCTAAAGATAAAAGAGGTATCAAAATTCATCATCCAGGTTGTATAGGCCCGGAAGACGATAATGGGCGGTGTATTGGCTGGCAGGTCAAAACTACCGGCAGAAGAGCCCTCATAAATGGGCAGCAGCTTTTGTTGTAACACCTTGCCCGACTGATCGAGCAGTTCAACATAAAAGTTCTTGCTGATGGGTGAGGGTACAATGCCCGCAAACAGGTACGATTTAAACCAGATGGTTTCACCGGTATTGTAAGCCGGTTTATCAAAGTGAACATATATCTTCTCCTGCGGGTATCTTTCACCATACAGGTTCACCATGGAATCGATCTGTTGAGCATAGCCGGCCCCTATACCGGAAAAAAGTAAGGCCAAAACAATCAGGGATCTATAAAAACGAATGCAATTCATGGGGCAATTTAACTTTTAACAAATTAATGGGTTTCATAGCTTAAAATTGATAAAATTTTGTCTACGAATTGTTAAAGAAAACCTCATATTAAGACTTTTTAATCTAAACCTCCGATTGGTTGGCGTTATCCGCCCTTTTCAGGGGCAGAGGGCAGAAGGCAGAAGGCAGAGAGCCGCGACGCGGCAGGTGAAACGGCAAACGTGAAACGGTTCGCGAGCTTTGAAATTAATAAACGACCTTACCCCGCCCGATTTCTCTGCCTTCTGCCCTCTGCCTTCTCCCTTCTGCCCTCTGCCAACTCACCACTCACTACAAAATGGCTACTGGTTTCTTGTGCTCATCCACCGCTACCAGCGTAAAGGTGCCGCTGATTGCCCGTTCCCGTTCAAATGAATACATTTCTTCAATATATATTTCAACCAGCACCCGTACACTGCTTTTACCCGTATGAATCACTTTACCAATCAGCTCTATGATGGTTCCGGCCGGTATGGGGCGGGTAAAATCTATTTTATCCGAGGAAACCGTTACCATTCGTTTGCGGGCAAAACGGGTAGCTGCGATAAACGCTACCTCATCCATCAGGGCCATGGCTGTGCCGCCAAATAACGTGTCGTAATGGTTAGTGGTGTTAGGGAATACGGCCTTGAAGATCCGGGTTTCGGATTGTTTGATCTTTTCCTCTATGGTCATTGGTATGCTGTAATTACGTTAAATTAAAAAAGCAAGTTACCCCGCAAAGAGGGGCAACTTACTTGTAACTGAAACTTAGGCGATGATTATTTTATTTAAATCAATACGGGTGCTGTTGCTTTCTCCCGCGCCTGCTGGGCTGCCTGCACCATGTTCTTCAACGCGGCAATGGTCTCCGGCCAGCGACGGGTCTTTAAACCGCAGTCAGGATTTACCCATAGGTTTTTAACCGGCAATAAGGCCGTTGCTTTCTCCAGTAAATGGGTCATTTCTTCCACTGTGGGTACCCGTGGGGAATGTATATCGTATACACCGGGCCCTATTTCATTAGGATATTTAAACCGGGCAAAGGCCTCCAGTAATTCCATTTGTGAACGGCTTGTTTCAATGGTGATCACATCGGCATCCATTTTGGCAATGTGCTCCATAATATCATTGAACTCGCTGTAACACATATGGGTGTGGATCTGCGTTTCGTCTTTAACCCCACTGGCCGATAAGCGGAATGCTTTTACCGCCCATTCCAGGTATGCCGGACCGTCTTTCTTTCTCAATGGCAATCCCTCGCGAATAGCCGGTTCATCAATTTGTATTACTTTGATGCCTGCTTTTTCCAGGGCCACCACTTCATCTCTTATGGCCAGGGCAATTTGAAAAGCCGTTTGCCACCTGGGCTGGTCATCCCGTACAAACGACCATTGCAGGATCGTTACGGGGCCGGTAAGCATTCCTTTCATCAGCCTGTTGGTTTGTTCCTGGGCAAAAGCGCTCCATCGAACGGTCATATCACCGGTTCTGCTTACATCCCCTGCAATCACGGGTGGTTTCACACAACGGCTGCCATAGCTTTGTACCCAGCCGTTTTTGGTGAACAGGAACCCATCGAGCTGTTCGCCAAAATACTCCACCATGTCATTGCGCTCAAACTCGCCATGCACCAGCACATCGAGGCCTATCTCTTCCTGCACCCGGATAGCCGAGATGGTGGCGTCTTCAATTTCCGACTCGTATTGTTGCTGGGTCAAATCTCCCTTTTTCAATTTAGCGCGCAGCTGCCGGATCTCTTCAGTTTGCGGAAACGAGCCAATGGTGGTGGTGGGAAATAAGGGTAATTGAAACCGCTGCTGCTGTATCTGTTGCCGAACGGTAAACTCACTCGTACGGGTGGCGTCTGCTTCTTTAATTGCTGCCGCCCGGTCTTTTACTGTTTGTTTATGAATACGGGTTGAGTTCCGGCGGCTTTCTATAATGGCTGCATTCTTTTTCAACAGGGTTGTATCGCCGGCCACTATTTGTTGTAACTCATTTATCTCATCCAGTTTTTGTTTGGCAAATGCCATCCAGTTTTTGATCTCTGCATCCAATGCAGTTTCTCCTTCCAGATCAACAGGAGAATGCAGTAAAGAGCAGGAAGGCGCCAGCATCAGCCGGTCTTCACCAATAACTGCTTTTGCTTTCTCGATAATCGCCAGTGATTTGCTGTAATCATTCTTCCAAATGTTACGGCCATCTACTACACCCAATGAGATGGACAGTCTGGGCGGCGCGGCTTTTACTACCTCATCTACCTGTTGCGGTGCCCGTACCAGGTCAATATGCAGGGCACATACCGGCAGGTTTACGGCCAGACTGGTATTTTCCTGTAAGCCTTCAAAGTAAGTGGCCAGTAATATTTTCAGATCACCGCACTGCCTGCGGATCTCTTTATAAGCATATTCAAAAGCCTGCTTTTGTTTCTCTGTAAGGTCGGTCACCAAAAATGGCTCATCGATCTGCACCCAGATGGCGCCATTGTCTTCCAGTTTTTTCAGCACCTCTATGTAAACCGGCAACAATTGTTTTAACAGGTCAATGCGGTCAAAGGGTTGATTGTCTTTTTCTTTCCCTAACAGTAAATACGATACGGGCCCAATCAATACCGGCTTTGGTGTAGTTCCTGTTACGCGTTGGCATTCGTTGAACTCGTTGAACAGTTTGTCGGACAGGATCCGGAATTGCTGGCCAGCCGTAAATTCAGGTACAATGTAATGGTAGTTGGTATCGAACCATTTTGTCATTTCCATGGCGGTGATGTCGAGGCCATGTTGCTGGTAACCGCGGGCCATGGCAAAATACAGATCGATCTCTGTGTTTTCCTTAATATCGGTGGCCACAGGCGTATAACGGGGCGGAACAGCGCCCACCAGCAACGACATATCCAGCACCTGGTCGTAAAAGCTGAAATCGTTACAGGGTATCATGCCGATACCCGCCTGTTTCTGCAATAACCAGTTTTCTTCCCTGATCTTTTTGGCGGTAAGAAATAATTCGCTTCTGGTAATGTTACCGGCCCAGTATTGTTCACTGGCCTTTTTTAACTGGCGTTGCGCCCCAATGCGGGGGAACCCAAGATTGTGTGTTAGCATACGCATAAAACATTTTGTGAAACATTAATGAATAGTATTAATGTCTTTACGTTTAATGTGTATGCTTTCGTGATAAAGTGTTAGACCGAAACAGTTACAATGTGAGGTGCAAGGTGAGGTGATTAACTGTTTTCGACTGCTGCTTTTGAACCGCGAAAGCATTGGTCTCCGTTTTCAGGCAAGTATCCTGGCTTGTTGTTTTGCTACATGCCTTCCCATACCATTGAGGCCTGATACAGTGGCTAATTATGCAGCGCTGTGAGGTTATACCCCACTACAACATACAGTTGCGCGACAGCCCGTGATTCTCACACGGTTCCTTTTTAATCCCCGCTTTACGCAGAGAACCCGAAAACAAGTGTTAAAGTAAAGAACTCCGGGTGCAAATATAGGAAAAAAAAGAGAGCCCCCATATGGAGGCTCTCCGTGTTCAATACTTGGTATATGTTCGAGCTGTGAAGACTATGAGCTGCAGGTTACGCAACCTTCTTCCATGGTGCATACCTGACCTTCTATTATTTCATCAGCGCTTTCACCTCCCATTCCTACTACAGGCTCCATTTGACGGCTGCCTTGTTTTTCAACCGTAAACTGTACTGCCTGGGCTGCTGCCTGTGTACGCAGATAATACATACCTGTTTTCAGACCTACCTTCCATGAATAGAAGTGCATAGAGGTCAGTTTGGCCACAGTTGGATTATCAACAAACAGGTTCAGCGATTGCGACTGGCAAATGAATGCACCGCGATCGGCTGCCATGTCAATCAAATGACGTTGTTTTATTTCCCATACAGTTTTGTACAACGCTTTGATATCGGCAGGTATTTCGTTGATGTTTTGAATAGAACCATTAGCCGCAATGATCTTGTTCTTCATGGTATCGTTCCAAAGGCCCAGTTGTACCAGGTCTTTCAACAGGTGTTTGTTTACGATGATAAACTCACCGCTCAATACCCGGCGAACATAGATGTTTGATGTATAAGGTTCAAAACATTCGTTGTTACCAAGGATCTGTGAAGTAGAAGCTGTTGGCATAGGTGCTACCAGCAATGAGTTGCGCACGCCATGTTTCATTACTTCTGCACGCAGGGCATTCCAGTCGTGACGGTTCGATGGTTGTACATTCCACAGATCGAACTGGAACTGTCCTTTTGATAAAGGTGAACCGGCAAAGGTTTCATACGCCCCATGTTCAATCGCCATATCCTTGCTGGCGGTCATCGCTGCAAAGTAAATGGTCTCGAAAATGTTTTTGTTCAACACTTTTGCCAGGTCGCTTTCAAAAGGCAAACGCATCAGGATAAACACATCCGCCAAACCCTGTACGCCTAAGCCAATAGGGCGGTGACGCAGGTTTGAACGTTTTGCTTCCTCAATTGGATAATAGTTGTTATCGATGATGCGATTGAGGTTACGTGCAGCCTGATAGGTTACATCGTATAATTTATCGAAATCGAATTTTCCTTCGTTTACAAAGCGGGGCAATGCCAGGGAAGCCAGGTTACAAACCGCTACTTCATCAGCGCTGGTAAACTCCAGGATCTCTGTACACAGGTTGCTGCTTTTGATGGTTCCCAGGTTCTGCTGGTTGCTTTTACGGTTGGCAGCATCTTTATACAGCATGTAAGGCGTACCGGTTTCAATCTGCGCTTCCAGAATAGCAAACCACAGGTCCTGCGCTTTTATTACTTTACGTTGACGGCCTTCTGCTTCGTAGCGGTGGTACAGCGCTTCAAATTCGTCACCAAAGGTATCGCCTAAACCAGGTGCTTCATTGGGACAGAACAGGCTCCAGTCGCCGTTCGATTCTACGCGTTTCATGAACAGGTCGTTTATCCACAGTGCATAGAACAGGTCCCTGGCGCGCATTTCTTCTTTACCATGGTTTTTACGCAGGTCAAGGAATTCTACGATATCAGCATGCCAGGGTTCCAGGTAAATAGCAAAAGCGCCTTTGCGTTTGCCACCGCCCTGGTCAACATAACGGGCTGTATCGTTGAATACACGCAGCATGGGAATAATACCATTGCTGGTACCATTGGTTCCTCCTATATAGCTACCGGTAGCGCGTACGTTGTGAATTGATAAACCGATACCACCGGCACTTTGTGAAATCTTAGCCGTTTGTTTCAGCGTGTCGTAAATACCATCGATGCTGTCGTCTTTCATGGTCAACAAAAAGCAGGATGACATTTGCGGCTTGGGCGTACCACCATTGAATAAAGTAGGCGTGGCATGGGTAAACCAGCGCTCACTCATCAGGTTGTATGTTTTAATAGCGCTTTCAATATCTTCTTTGTGAATACCGATAGATACGCGCATATACATATGCTGCGGACGCTCAACAATAACCCCATCTACACGCAACAGGTATGATTTTTCCAGTGTTTTAAAACCGAAATAATCAAAACCGAAATCACGGTCGTAAATGATAGAGCTATCCAGCAATTCTGCATTGGCTTCGATGATCTCCATTATGTCATCGGCCAGCAAAGGCATTTTACGGCCTGTAGCTGAATCGGTATAATCATACAGCCTGCGCATGGTACCAGAGAATGACTTCTCGGTATTCTTATGCAGGTTGCTCACGGCTATACGTGAGGCCAGCAAGGCATAATCTGGGTGTTTGGTAGTTAATGAGGCAGCTGTTTCAGCAGCCAGGTTATCCAGCTCGGAAGTGGTAACCCCGTCATAAATACCTTCAATTACTTTTTTTGTTACTTCTATCACATCAACCAGCGGGCTCAATCCATACGACAGCTTCTGAATACGCGCCGTGATCTTATCGAACTTTACAGTTTCTTTTTTCCCGTTCCTTTTTAATACGTTCATGTCAATGGAGTTTATAGTGCTATCAAATAATATTTCCGATCTTTCGGGATGCTGGATTTTTTACGCTCTGGCTTTCTCTCTTTAGAAATCTTCATCAAGCGAAAACTGTTGCGACTCTTTGCTGGCGTTTACCCCGGCTTTGCGGTAATCTCCTACTCTCTTTTCAAAGAAATTGGTTTTACCCTGCAGGGAGATCATTTCCATAAAGTCGAACGGATTGGTGGCATTGAACATTTTGGGATACCCCAGTTCACTCAACCATCTGTCGGCCACAAATTCAATATACTGTTGCATCAACCGGGCGTTCATCCCAATAAGGTCAACCGGTAATGCTTCGGTGATAAATTCTTTTTCAATACGTACGGCATCGCCGATGATATTGTACACCTGCTCCTGTGTTAATTTAGCACTGAGCATGCTGTACAACAGGCAGGCAAATTCGCAATGCAAACCTTCGTCACGGCTGATCAGCTCATTGCTGAAGGTAAGCCCGGGCATCAACCCTCTTTTCTTCAACCAGAAAATGGAACAGAAGCTACCGCTGAAGAATATACCTTCTACTGCTGCAAAAGCTACTAAACGCTCGGCGAAGTTCCCTTGTTCAATCCAACGCAAAGCCCACTCCGCTTTTTTCTTCACAGCCGGCACGGTATCGATGGCATGGAACAGCCGGTCTTTTTCGTTAACGTCCTTAACATATGTATCTATCAGTAATGCGTATGTTTCGGAGTGAATGTTTTCCATCATGATCTGAAAACCATAAAAGCAACGCGCTTCGGGCAATTGCACTTCACTCATAAAATTCACTGCCAGGTTTTCATTCACAATACCATCGCTGGCAGCAAAAAAGGCCAGTACATGTGAAATAAAATGGCGCTCGCCATCATTGAGCGAAGCCCAGTCTTTCAGATCGCCGCTTAAATCAATTTCCTCTGCCGTCCAGAAGCTGGCTTCATGCTTTTTATACATTTCCCATATTGCGGGATATTTGATTGGGAGAATAACAAAACGGTCCTTGTTTTCCTGTAACAACACTTCATTTTCATGCTGCATGACTATAGTAGTTAGAATGTTAAAAATGCGGCACGACAGCAGATAACAACCCCATAACTTCACTTGAAATGCTGAAGCATCAATCATTTGCCGGTACCTTATCGGGAAAGTTCCAAACATACTTTGTTACCGGCAGATCTCCTGGCTTGACTGATTGGTATGATGTCATTCAGTCAGCACCGTAACAAATTATTAATAAGAACCTGTACGAAAGTAATAGTCCTGTGAAAAACTAAATGAAAAGGTTCTTCACAGGGTGTTAATAGTTTTTACCTCAATGTTAAACGCATTTGAATAATGGGTATGTTCCACATAAGGCCAAACCCGTGCAAGCGATGGAAAAAGAGCCAGTTAGAACTGGTATGGGGAATAACGTTCCACTTGCCGTTTTCCACACTATACTTAATTATAGTGGTGGTTTTTGGGTATGGCATAATTTACCGACTTTCGCACCCTGTACTTAATTATAAATTTCATTCAGCATGACAAATACAGCTACCAGATCCCTGTACGAAGATTATATAAAAGAGATGCAAACGATCGCCGATCTGCGCTACGCCTCTGCTGTGTTGCAGTGGGACCAGGAAACTTATTTGCCACCCAAGGGAGCACCTATTCGCGGCCAGCAGATTGCCACCCTTTCTGAAATTGCCCATAAACATTTCACCGATGAAAAACTGGGCGCGCTGTTACAGGAGCTGTTGGCGGGTGATAAATTGTCAGCTGATGAAAAAAGGAATGTGGAACTGACGTGGCAGGATTACTCCAAACAAAAAAAATTCCCCTCTTCCTTTGTACGTACACTGGCCGAGGCAGTAAATAAAAGCTTTCACAGCTGGATGGAAGCCCGCAAGGCAAATGATTTTTCATTTTTTGCCAATGACCTGGCCCGCCTTATCGAATTAAAGAAACAGGAAGCCGATATGCTGGGTTATGAACACCACCCTTATAATGCATTACTCGACGATCACGATAAAGGCGCCACGGTGCAATTGCTCGATGGGGTGTTTTCGGCCATTCAGCAGCCGTTAAAAGAGCTGCTGGGGAAAATTGCCAGTCAGCCCGTGGCAGATGACAGCTTTTTACGCCAGCATTACAACAAGGACAAACAGTGGCAGTTTGGCCTGCAGGTGGTTAAAGAACTGGGATACGATATGGAAGCCGGCCGCCAGGATATTTCTGAACATCCCTTCACCACCAATTTCAACAGTAAGGACGTTCGTATTACTACGCGTATAGATGAAAATGACCTGAGCAATATGGTGTGGAGCTGTATTCATGAAGCAGGCCACGCCCTGTACGAACAGGGTTTGCCACTAACCGAATATGGATTACCGCTGGGTGAGCCCGCCTCCTATACTATTCATGAATCCCAATCGCGTTTATGGGAAAACCATGTGGGCCGCAGCCGTGCTTTTTGCGAACGCTGGTTGCCGGTATTACAAACGTATTTTCCCGAACAGCTGGGCCGGGTATCCCTGGAGCAATTCTACAAAGGCATTAATAAAGTGGAACCGTCGCTGATACGCACCGAGGCAGACGAACTTACCTATCATTTTCATATTATGATCAGGTATGAGCTGGAAAAACTGTTGATCGGCGGTGCCATGAATGTAAAAGACATCCCCGGTTACTGGAATGAGCAATATCTTACACTTATGGGGGTAAAAGTACCGGGCGACAAACAGGGCTGCCTGCAAGACGTGCACTGGAGCCATGGCAGCTTTGGCTATTTCCCCACTTACAGCCTGGGCAGCTATTACGCCGCACAGTTCTACTCTTATGCAAATCAGTCAATTACAGACTTAAACGGACTTATAAAACAAGGGAATACAACCCCTCTGCTGCAGTGGTTACGCAATGCGGTACACCAGAAAGGACGGCGCTTTACGAGTGAGGAGTTGTGCAAAGATATATGCGGAGAAACCCTGAATATTGAATATTTTACAGGCTACTTACTTGGAAAATACAAAGATATTTATAATTTTTAATATCTGAATCTGTTGCCGACGTCTGAAGTCTGAACTATGAAGCTATTAAAACCTCTGATCTTGGTGGGTTGCCTTGCCCTGTTATCCACGTCCTGCAAAAAAGCAATTGAGAAAAAAGTGCAGGACCTGGTGATGGATGCCATTACTCATGGGGAATGGATCGTAGAACAGTACTTTGAAGGCACCAACAATCTTTCAAGCCAGTTTTTAGACTATCGTTTCAAATTTAATGAAGATGGAACTTTAACTGGTACTGCAAACAGTAGCAGTACTGACGGCACCTGGAAGCCCAATGTCACTGATTACACCATAACAGCCGATTTTCCAACCGCTGTTGATCCGTTGAAAAAATTAAACGGACTGTGGAAGATCAAAGACAGTGACTGGGATTATGTGAAGGCAGAAATGCAAACAACTGACGGAACCAGGCTTTTGATATTACGCAAAAAATAGATCCGGAAAGAACTTTATCCCAACGAGGCTTGTTCTTTTCTCGTACAAATAAGTTGACGCAACAACACTTGCCCCGGCAAGTCGGGGTTAACCACTATACTCCTCCCATTAACCGGCAACTTTTGAACGGATAGGCTTCAGCCCCAAATATCCTATTTAATACTTCCAATTACAATCCGCATACCCCTGACAAAACCATTGCCCACAACTGGTTAAGAACTGGTCATTTGTGCTATGCAGACACCTGTAGTTAAATTATGTTTTACTGTTTGAAATATAATTTACCGGGAACATGGTTTGCATTGATTTGGTCATTTTCGTACAGAAGAGGGGAATAACTGCCTATAAACCATAAAACAGTTTTGCACTTGAGTAAATTTGCACTGGCACCTTGTGGAAACCGGCTACTTATGCCGGTTCGGTTTTCTTTTGTAAACCGGCTTTTTCTATTAAGAACCTGGCTTTGTTTATCATTGGCATTTTTATTTTCCCTGCGCGCTTTTGCACAACAAATGGTACCAGACTTTACTTCATCGGCAACATCGGGTTGCGCGCCTTTGGTTGTGTACTTTAAAGACCTTACTACCGGGAATCCCCTTTACTGGAATTGGGATTTTGGCAATGGCTCTCTTTCCAATGTACAAAACCCCGTAATAAGTTTTGACCAACCCGGCACTTATACAGTAAGGTTGGTAGTTCGCAACAACGATGGTACCAACGGCATCACAAAAAACGCATATGTTACAGTTTATCCCTCTCCTTCGGCACAATTTACCAGCAACCTTACCACAGGTTGCGTTCCGGTAAACATCCAGTTTTCAGATCGCAGTACTGTTCCCGGAGGCAGTATTGTATCCTGGCAATGGGATTTTGGTGATGGTAGTACCAGCACCGACCCAAACCCCACGCATTCTTATAGCAATGTTGGTTTTTATAACGTCAGCCTCACTGTTACCAGCAGCTCGGGTTGTAAAAATACGGCGACTGCTGGCCGTTATATCCGTATTGTGTCGGGTGTTAAAGCGGCTTTTGACAATGGGAAAGCGGCAACCTGTCAGGCTCCCTATAACATCAATTTCATTAATCAATCGAGTGGGCCGGGAAATATGACCTTTCAGTGGGACCTGGGTAATGGCACTACGTCTACCGCCAGCACCCCATCCGCTACCTATGCTGCCGGCACTTACAATGTAACGCTTACGGCCACCAGTGAGTTCGGCTGTTCAGGCACAGTTACCAAACCGGTCACATTTACGGGACCTTCTACTTCAATTGGAGTGCCCGATACCCTTTGCCAAAACGCAACTATTTCTTTTGTCAATAGTTCATCAGTGACCCCGCAAAAGACTTTGTGGGAATTTGGCAATGGCCAGCAATCAACCACCGTCAATGGCAGTACAGTATACCCTGCAACCGGTGACTACACAGTAAAATTGTACAATAATTATCCTACATGTAAAGATTCAGCCACCAAAAAAGTGTATGTGGCGCCTTCTCCCACGATCAATTTTACGGTTGCTAACGGAGCGGCCTGTAAACCACCATTGAGTGTAACCTTTCAGGATGCTTCTCCTGCGCCTAATACAAAATGGGCGTGGGAATTTGGCGACGGCAGCACAGGAACCGGCTCCCCTGCTACCCATCAATATAATTCAGCTGGCAATTTCAATGTAACGGCTGTTTTCACAGATAACAAAGGATGTGAAGGAAAGGTCACCAAACCAGCCATTGTACAAATCGTAGCTCCTACCGTAGAGATCACGAGCGGAAAAGCCGGTGGGTGTGTCCCTTATAATTACACGCCTTCTGCCAACGTAAGTTCGGTAGATGGGATAGTTTCTTACTCCTGGGATTTTGGCGATGGTACGGTGATCACCAGCGCTAACCCAAATCCACCGCACCTGTATACGAAAACTGGCAAATATCCGGTTAAATTAACCATTACTACCACCGGAGGTTGTACGGCAACAGACACGGAATCTGACGGTGTGCAGGTAGGAACGCCGCCAACAGCCAGCTTCAACATGTCGAATACCGATGCCTGCGCTTCGGAACCAATCATTTTTACCGATCAATCAACGCCGTCACAGGATGTAAATGGCTGGGCATGGGACTTCGGCGACAAAACCTCTTCCGATGAACAGAATCCTACACACCTCTATGTAGATTCAGGAACATTTATCGTTCAGTTAATTGCTTTCAACAACCGCTGTCCCTCTGCAACCGCGTTCAGTAAAACTGTTCATATAAAACCACCAATTGCCAGGTTCAGACCTATATTTACCTGCGGTGATCTGACAGTAACATTTAAAGATTCTTCATCTGTTGATCCAGATCCATCTAAACCGGCAAGCTATTCGTGGTCATTTGGCGGCCCCGTGCCCGGCACTTCAACTGCTCAAAGCCCCTCCTATATGTTCCCGGCGTTTAACCAGGACTATCCCGTCACCCTCACTGTAACACAGAATGGATGCACCAGTCAGTTTGCAACAGTGGTTAAACTGGTAAAAGAACTGGCCGATTTCACCGTTGCGCCAAACGTATGCCGGGGTTTCAATTTTGCGATCAATTCTACCAACAACCCAAAAAACATTGCCAAATACGAATGGCAGATCGATGGAGGCCCCTTAGTTGCAGGCGGCCCTTCCTATACGGCTAACATTACTACAAATGGCCAACATAGTATTGGCCTCACCATTACCGACATCAACGGATGTATCAATACCAAAGAAGTGAGTAATGCGGTAACCGTAGTTAGCCCCACAGCTAACTTCACAGCGGCATTGCCCGGTGGTTGTAAGGATGCTATCATTACGTTTAATGATCATTCCACGCTGAGCAGCGTAGGCAGCCCGTTAAAAAGCTGGGCATTCGATTTTGGTGATGGCAAAACCCAAACGTTTAGCACTACGCCCTATTCACATTCGTATACAGACACCGGTGAATTTATACCGCAGTTGACTGTAACAGATAATATGGGTTGCACAAGTACTTATAAGTTGCCGGACACCATTTTCATTTCAACACTTGAGCCGTGGTTTAACTCCGATTATACGACAATCTGTCCTTCGTCGGATATTCATTTGGCCGATTCCACTTTCGGTAAACAGCTTACCTACCTGTGGGACTTTGGCAATGGCAGCACCTCTACGGTTAAAGATCCCGTTCTCAGGTATGGCGGCGACAATGCCAGTTATAACGTGAAGCTGGTGGTAACCGATCGTGGCGGGTGTAAAGATTCCGTAACCCGCAACAATTATATCACAACCTTAAAACCAGTTACCGCTTTCGGCATCGAAGACACGTTGACCATTTGTCCGCCCATTGAAACCAAGTTTACCTCACAGGCACAGAATTATGATTCACTGGCATGGGATTTCGGGGATGGTGCTACCTCTACATTGATGAGCCCCACCCATTTTTATAACGCCTATGGTGATTTTACGGCTAAACTTTATGTATATGGCTATGGCGGATGTAAAGACTCGGCCAGTAGTAATGTGCATGTAATAAATCCCGGCACTAAAACAACCCTTACCTACGGTCCGCTGGAAGCCTGTAATGAATTACTCGTCGACTTTTCGATCGATGTTATACCCGATCTTCCCTTTTCACTTGCATTTGGAGACGGCGTTATAGACACCTCCATGGCCTTAACCTATCAGCATTTTTACGGGTCACCGGCATTTTACTATCCGATATTGCAGTATACCGATAAACAAGGATGTATAGCCGGTGTTGGTGGGGGCTCCACTATTAAAGTGATCGGCGCTGATCCTTTCTTTGCAACGGACAATAAAAAATTCTGCGATTCAGGTACTGTTAACTTTACCAATTATACTATTGGCAACGACCCGGTCGTAAGCCGGACATGGGATTTTGGGGATGGCACCCCCACCACTTCCGTGAGTGATCCTTCTCACAAGTATCAGCAACCGGGGCTGTATACAGTTTCCCAATCTGTTACTACCCAACAAGGGTGCAGTAAAACCATTTCCGATTTCATAAGGGTATTGCGCACGCCGGATCCATACATTATAGGCGATAGTATTGCCTGTTTGAATGTTACCATGAACCTGGAGGGTAAGCTCACCGTGCCTGATACCGCTATTACCTGGCAATGGGACCTTGGCAATAACAATTCGCCTACTACCCCAAACGTATCGCTCTCATATAAGGAAAGCGGAAATTATACAGTTAAACTGCAAGCCAGCAACTCGCTCGGTTGCAGCGATACCACCAGTAAATCCCTGTACGTGCCGCCTACACCTGCTCTTACAGTGGTTGAAAATCCGGTTATTCCTGTAACAACAGGCATCACATTGCCGGTCACTTATGGCCCGGAAGTAGTTAGCTACAACTGGACGCCGGATAAAAACCTGAGTTGTACTGATTGCCCAACGCCCTATGCCAATCCTAAAACCACCACTACCTATTTGGTGCAGGTAAAAGACCAATACGGTTGTACAGCAAGAGGGGGAGTTACAGTAACTGTTGTGTGCAGCGGGCTGAACTATTTTGTTCCCAATACCTTTTCACCAAATGGAGATGGCGTGAACGACGTTTTTGCACCACGGGGCATTGGCTTGGCCCGGGTGAACAGCATGCGCATCTTTAACCGCTGGGGCGAGATGGTGTTTGAAAAAATGAATTTCCAGGCTAATGACCGTACCCCTTCCGGCGGTTGGGATGGCTTCTATAAAGGTAAACCTGCCAGCGCCGATGTATATGTATATATCATAGAATTTGTGTGTGAAAACAATGCCATTGTTCCCGTAAAAGGCAATGTGGCATTGGTGCGGTAATTAAAGTATTTAACATTAAATAACCCAACCATGATCACCGGCCGAAGTATTAAACGATCCATTGCCGGCTTAACCCTGCTGCTTTCCCTGCTGAACGCAAAAGCACAGGATATACATTTTTCTCAATTTTTCGAGGCACCTCTGTTGCGCAACCCCTCGCTGGCCGGCATATACACCGGGGATTATCGCATTCAGGGCGTTTATCGCGATCAATGGAACAGCATTACCAATGCCTATAGAACCGGTTCGCTGAACGCGGAATATAAATTCCACATGGGTACCGGTAATGATTTTATGACTACCGGTTTGCAGGCCGTATTTGACAAAGCCGGTACTGTGGGGTTAACTACCACGCAGATCCTGCCAGCCCTCAACTACCACAAATCGTTGAGCGATGAAAAAACCATGTACCTGTCGCTGGGTTTTATGGGCGGACTGATACGCAAAAGCATCGATATTACCAAGATCACCACCGATAACCAGTATACGGGTGGCGGGTACGATGCCACTTTACCTAACGGGGAAACTATGCTATCGCCCAATTATGCTACCTGGGACGCCAGTGTGGGTATGAGCTTTAATACCACCTTTGGCCCCGATCAGGAAAACAGCATGTTCATCGGATTTGCCTACCACCATTTGAACCGGCCCAAAAACACGTTTTACCACAATTACAGTATTGAACTGAATCCCAAATATGTTGCCTCTATTGGGGTTAAGTGGAGTGTGGATGATGTTTCTTCCCTTACCCTACAGGCCGATCACTCTATACAGGGTAACAATACGGAAACCATTGGCGGTGCCTTGTATTCTTATAAACTGGGCTACGACCTCGACAACAACCCTACCTATACTTTGAGCGCAGGTTTATTCCTTCGCTGGAAAGACGCCCTGGTGCCGGTACTGAAAATAGACTGGGGACACCTGTCTACTGCCCTGAGTTATGATGTAAATATATCGCAGCTGAAAACAGTAAGCATGGGCCGGGGCGGGTTTGAAATATCACTTTGTTACATAGGCTTTTTGCACCACGATAACAGCAGCGAGTACAAAATGTTATGTCCTAAATTTTAGTTTATTGGGCTACGGTAAAAACCACCGCACAGTTATGAATAACCAGTTGGCCTGGTACTATTTTAACAACAGCAGGCTGTTTGCTGGTCAATATTTCGATAGCATTAAGGCAACGTCTGATTGCGCTTTTACGAATAATGTAAAGACGGGCATACAGGCTGAAGCAGTTGGCTTTTTCAGAACCATGCTGTGGTGATTTAGAATACGAATTAAGCAACAATGATTTAGAACATTTTGAATAAAAACAATACGCTGTTGAACAAAACAAAGAGGCAAACGTTTGTTGAAATTAATAAAGATCTGTAACGGTAAAAGGTTACAAACCCGTGAGTCGGGTACGCTTATTGTTATAAAGTTATACATCGCTGCTTTGATTACTGACTGCTCCTTACCTCCTGTTAGTGCCAGCTCCGCTACCGCTTTTCCTTCCTCCCTGGAAAACTAATCCACATGCAGTTTTTTTTGTTATCCGGAATTTATAATTCGCTGATAAAATCTTAAATTTAATAAACATGAGAGTCTCGGCAGCGATAGCAACCTTCCGCCGTCCGCACCAACCAATCGGACTGCCTGTAACAATGCTTATGACCATTGTTGCGCTGGCTATTTCCTCATCTTCGTTTACCCAAAACAGGTATGACTGGCGAACGAATATCGATCAGGTGATCCATGAAACAGACAGCCTTTCCCTGAAATCGCAACGCACTTTCTACCTCAATAAAATTCTACGGAAAGATGAACCGCTTAAAGAAACCTGGTACTACACCGTTCACAATAACAATATCATTGTTTTTGAGGTCCGCTACCGAATTGATTCCCTGGAGTATACCGAAACCTACTATATGAACCGGGGCCGGTTGATCTGTATGGAATTGTATGAAACAGATTTTCTCTCCTATTATGAAGATGAAATAAAACATGGCGAGGTGTTCTTCTTCGACCACGACATGCTGATCCAATATGTTACCGTAGGCAATGGCCTAACCGATCTGTCTTTCCGCGATCCGCAATACGAACCACTTCGAAGGTTTTACAAACGGTATATTGAACTGCAAAAAAATATACTTTCGCTTGCGACTAACTAAGTGCCTGCGGTAGCAGGCGATAATGAATTATTAATTAATTTGCCGACGGTTTACCCGCCTTCCGGTACATTACGGCGGGCAGCATTTGCTCATTTTTCCATTTTCAAATTTTCATATTATGGCTTCCGTTGGACAACCCGCACCCGATTTTATCTTATTCGATTCTGCCAAGAACCAAATAGGTCTGAACAATTTAAGAGGCAAAAAAGTGGTCCTGCTTTTTTACCCGTTTGCTTTTTCAAGCACCTGTACCAAAGAGCTATGTTATGTACGCGATAACATGAGTTTATTTAATAATATCGATGCAGAAGTATTAGGCATCAGTGTAGACTCTTTGTACACGCTGGCCAGGTTTAAAGAAGAACAGGGGTTTCAATTCACTTTGCTCAGTGATTTCAATAAAGAAGTATCCAGGCTGTACAACGCCATTTATGAAGAATGGAACTATAATATGAAAGGAGTTTCAAAAAGGGCTTCGTTTGTGATTGACCGGCAAGGGACCGTACAATATGCCCAGGTGTTAGAGAAAGCCGGCGACCTGCCCGATTTCGACGCTATTCAGGCAAGCCTGAACGCAATTAATTGATTATTATCAATTAAGATAAGGTTAAAATTCAATCTGTATCCAAATATGTAAGCAGATTCCCTTACCCAAGCCCGGTTAATTCCTAAAGGATTTGTAATTTTGGGCAAACGGAAGTATCTTGAACAATAATTGTAAAATATCATCTTGCATGAAGATTTTTTACGCATTGTCTACTATCCTTTTATTGACTTTACAAGCCAAAAGCCAGGACAGAAATCCCGGAAGGGACACTGCGCCTGCCATTGTAAAGTTCTACCCAAACCCGGCTACCTCCATTATCACATTTGATTTTCAACGCGGTTACGATAAATCTTACAATCTGCAGATCTTTAACTTCATCGGAAAGAAAGTGCAGGAAATAAATAATGTATCTCCCAAAACCACTGTTAATCTGAACGATTTTTACCGCGGTATATATATCTTCCAGTTAAAAGATAAGAACGGTAAAGTAATTGATTCCGGTAAGTTCCAGGTTTCCAAATAGGCAATGGGCAGTAGGCAATAGTGAATAGGAAGACTCGAAAATATTTTGAATTCAGGCACTTCGCCTGAATTTCTTGTTTTAGGACGTTGAGGTTTCGGAAACTAAAATTTTCCGAAACCTTTTTTCATTGCCCATTACCCATATCCTATTGCCTTTATAATACCTGAACAATAAGGAATTTCAAATAGTGGGTATTCTCCCATTCCCAAACAATGGGGTGGTCGGCCGACTGTGTTAAAAAGCTTACCTGCCTGATCTTTCTGCGCGCGTCCTTGGCCGCCAGCTGAATGATTTCGAGGAACAGATCGGGCTGAACCAGGTTGGTACAACTGGAAGTAACCAGAAAACCACCGGGTTTAATCAGCTTCATGCCCCGCAGGTTGATCTCTTTATAACCAGTAATGGCTTTTTGAATGTTATCCCTTGTTTTGGTGAACGAGGGCGGGTCAAGCATTACCACATCATACTGCTTTCCTTCTTTGGCCCAGGCTTTCAGTACGTCGAACGCGTTCATGCATTCAAACCGGCAGGTTTTGTCAACCCCGTTCAGGGCGGCATTGCGGTTGGCCTGGTCTACTGCGTTTTGAGAAATATCAAGCCCCAGTACAGACTTGGCGCCGTAATGAGCTGCATGTATTTCAAAAGTTCCGGTATAGGTAAAAGCGCCCAATACATCGGCTCCTTTTACAATGTGCTGAATGGCACGGCGGTTATCCTGCTGATCGAGGAAATACCCTGTTTTTTGACCATTCTCGATATCCACAAAGAACTTCAATCCGTTTTCCTGAATGGTGATCTTTGTATCAAAGGGTGCTGATAAGAATCCCTTGTGCTGCGGCAGGCCTTCCAGTTCCCGCACGGGTACGTCATTCCGCTCGTATATACCTTTAGGCTTGAAGATCTTCTCCAGGGCCGCTACAATGGCGGGTTTCCAAACATCGATGCCCAGCGCCAGGGTTTGAATAACAAAATAATCATTGAATTTGTCAATGATCAATTGGGGCAGGTAATCGGCCTCCCCGAAAATAAGCCGGCAATTTTCCGTGTACCCCAGTTGCTGGCGATATTGCCAGGCTTCCAGCAGGCGGTTATAGAAGAATTCTTCATTTATTACATCGTCCTTTTTACGGGTAAGCAGGCGTACCAGGATCTGCGAGCGGGGGTTAATGTATCCTTTGCCGATAAACTTTTTATCGTGCGTGTATACGTCAACAATATCGCCGGGGTTCACCCCTTCCGGAGCCTCATTTACTTCATTGGCGAAGATCCAGGGATGCCCGTTGGCTACCCGCATACTGATCTTCTTTTTTAATATTACCTGATTCATCGCCGCAAAAGTAAGACTTTAAACGAGTCGTGCCACGGACCCTGTTTAAAGGACGTGGCACGACTACTTTTGTACAGCATTTTCACATTCTATGATAATCCGGATCAGTATCCTCCGTTCTGTTTGAGGTTTATTGTTCCGAATGCGTTTTCTATATCAATTTGTTGTTGAGGGATCGGGAAATATTCATTCTTTTTGGCCGTAAATTTAGAAGACTGGTTGATGGCAAAAATGGTAGGCCGTTGCTTTTCTGCGGTTGCAAAATCATTTAATTCAGCAGCCATTACCGTTCCGGTGCCATTGTCCCAACGGGCCAGGTCAAAGAAGCGCACGCCTTCCATGGCCAGCTCCAGTTTTCTTTCGAACCGGATCGCCTTTTTGCCGAATGTTCTATCAGCAAATGCGCCTGCAGGATATGGGTTTACCACATACTTATCGGCTGGCGTTGTTTGGGTTTTGTATTTACCGGCTCCAGCATCGTAATCGCTGCCACTATATACCCAGCCAGAGGCGATTGCAGCCCGTGCACGTACATAGTTTACGTATTCCAATGCTTTTACCTCACTACCCACCTCTATCTCACATTCAGCAGCCCATAACAATACATCGGCAAAGCGAATAAGGTTTATGTTATTGGCGGTGATCTGTGTGGGCCCCCAGAAACTGGTTTCGGTTGATGATAACAGGTTCTGTTGTGACTTGGCATACGCATTTTTCTTAGGACTGAAATAACCATTGGTAGCCTGGTCGCGGATCCAGGTGTTGTTTGGTGTTGGGCCCCAGTCGAAATAAGGAACACCGGGACGGCCCATCGTCCAGTCGATCCGGGGATCGAGGTTACCCGTATAAGGCGCAGCCGGATCGCTTACATTCGGGCTGCTATTGTAGGTATCGAACAGCGGTAAGCCATCGGCATCTGTCTTGTATGAGTTGGCCAGTGATATAGTGGGGTTGTTAAAACCGCAGCAACCACCGGGGCCTGCGCTGTTAGGCAGGTTCAGGGCTTCACCCACATTACCGTTGGTACCTGAACCATCATTTACCGTTGCCTGATAGGCGAAAATGGATTCATCGCTGTTGTCTGTGGCTGCATTGAAGTTGTCTTCAAAATTCACCAGCTTGTAGGAATTACCCAAAGCGGTTACACCATTGCCACTACCGCCATAGGCAGTTGGGATGATCTTATCGAACTGCGCTTTGGCTGCTGCATACTTGTGTTGAAACAGTAACACTTTACCCATGTAAGCAATAGCAGCTGATCTGTTTGCCCTGCCCTTTCCATTTTGAGATTGATTAACGGGCAAACCATCAATTGCTTTTTGAAAATCGGCCTCTATCTTTGGCCAGATGTCTATGTAATTACCCGATGCATCTATATTAGGCACATTGGTATTTTTAGCTACTGTTGTAATGCTTTCATCGACAAATGGTACATTGTTCCACATTTTCTTTGCTTCAAAGTGAAAATGTCCTCTTAAAAAATAGGCCTCGGCTGCGGTCAGCGTTTTCTCCGCATCCGTCATGTCGGTTACGCTGGCTAATGCACGCAGTACATCATTACAACGTTGCACCCCTTCATAAACGGCCTGCCATTTTTGATTAAAATAAGGGTTGTTGGTATTGTAGGCCCATGTTTCTATTTGTACAATGTCCCCCTGATCGCTTGGGGTTGAACCTTTATAGGAATCGCCACCCGCTACACTGCCAAATACCCAGTTGGAAGGTCCGGATGACCAGTTTGTACCGTTATTTCCCATACCGCTCAGCATATGGTAAGCGCCCAACAACAAACCAGATACACCGGCTCTGTTGGTTAACTGTTCGGGCTTAAAGGCGCCCAGTGGTTCTTTTTCGAGAAAACTTTTACTGCATGAGGCAATTATCAGTAACAGCGTCATTAGTGAAATCGCCGCTGTATGTCTGTATAGAAATGGATTACGTTTCATTTTGCGTTGATTTCAGTTTTAAAAAGTTAGGTTTACGCCCACATTGTAGTTCTTCTGGTTAGAAGGATAGTTACCGAAGTCGATACCGAAGTTTGTATTATCACGCAGGTTCGAAGTCGTTAACTCTGGGTCCAGACCAGTATATTTGGTCATAGTGAACAGGTTGGCTGCCTGCACGTAGATCCGTAAACGATCAATACCTACTTTTTTAATGCGGCCGGTTGGTATGTTATAACCGAGCACCATCGACTTGCAACGCAGGAAGGAACCATCTTCCAGGTAATAAGAACTGAACTGGGTAGTAGTACTGAAGTTGGCGCCGCGCTCTAACCGGGGCACTTTGGCATTTGTTCTGGTGGGCGTCCACGAATTGTTGGCCGCATCCTTACTCAAAGCACCGTCAAATACTTGCGGGAAATCGGTCCAGTAACGAACGTAATTGATCACATCATTACCTACTGATGCGTAAAAGAAAGCAGAGAAATCGAAGTTCTTATAACTTGCTTCCAGGTTCAGGCCGGCTGTGAATTTAGGATTGGGATTACCAAAGAAAGTGCGGTCGTCGGCATCTATGTTGTTATCGGCTTTGGTATCCTGGAATTTCAGGCGGCCGGGTGCTGCTGCTTCCTGTTTCGGCGATTTGTTTACATCGTCATCGCTTTGAAACAGTCCCACCATTTTATATCCATAGAAAGCACCCAATGCCTGACCTGGCTGCAAACGGGAGAATGCACCAAATCGGCTGGAACCGGTACTTACCTGGTCATAATACTTAATACCGTCGGGCAAACTCTTCACCTGGTTTTTATAGGAAGTGAATGTACCGGTAACGTCATAATTGAACTCACCTGCTTTACCATGATAGGTAGCTGCAATGTCCACACCGGTATTCTGGATGTTACCTGCATTCACAAATGCGGCAGTTGCACCACCACCGGTTGCCGGCGCCAGCGGTCTGAACAGCAAACCACTGATGGCCTTTTTATACCACTCAAAAGAGAAGGTTAATTTGTTTTCCAGCAGGCTCGCATCAAACCCTATGTTGGTAATGATGTCTTCTTCCCAGGTAGTTTGTTTGTTACCAAACTGACTGTTATAGATACCCAGGTTAGAAGTATTGTTACTACCGTTGATATCGTAATAGGAAATAGCAGCACTCTGGGTAAACAGCGTATAGGCATTGGTAGGACTGATGTTACTGATTGACCCCAGTTTACCCCAGCCGCCACGCAGCTTCAATTCGTTTAACCAGCTGATGTTGCCAAAAAATGCTTCACGCGAAATACGCCAGCCGGCTGTTACTGATGGGAATACCCCCCAGCGCTGGCTTTCATCAAACACGGATGAACCATCACGGCGTAACGTACCGCTCAACAGGTATTTATCGTCGTAGTTGTAGTCAACCCGGCCAAACTGTGAGTACAACGCACTTTGTACCGGGGTAGGCGGATTGTTACCATCGATGGTAACACCATTATTAATACTCAGGTTACCCGTTACCTGACCATTGGGCGGACCGAACAACAGCGTCCACAGATTAGGACTTACTGTAAGGTTACCGGCATTGGTCAACGGATAGTTGGTACGTTGTCCGAAAAGGCCGCGTTGATAGTTTTGAATGGCTTCTGTTCCTATCAGGGCTTTAACGGTGTGTTTGCCAAAGGTTTCGTTATAAGTTAACGTGTTCGTCCAGGTCCAACTGCTGTTATACATGGTGAACTCGGTAAAGCTGTTGGGGTTTTTATTGTTTTCGGCATTTTCATACGAAGTATAACCGAATACATTCCAGTAGTGGTTATCGAAGAAACCACCAAAGCTGGTACGGGCGGTAAAGTGTTTCAGCAGGTCTACTTCTGCAAACACGTTGCCCTGCACCTGCCAGTCGTTGTCTTTGTTATCTGCAGTGCGTTTCAGGTTAGCTACCGGGTTTTGCGCATTTCCCAGCCCCTGTGAACCTGTACCTGCAAAATTGCCCATGATATCATATACGGGGATCAGCGGGCTTTCGCGGTAACTGTGCGAGATGGGATTGCCTTCATTCTGGTTAGAGTTGGGCAATCCGGGGTTTTGCCGGTAAAACACATACGCGTTCTCACCAACGCGGATCTTGTTATTTAAGTTGAAAGTGGTGTTGATACGGGCAGAATACCTTTTTAAATAGGTTTCTATCAGTGTACCTTCCTGGTTAAAATAATTCAGCGACAGGAAGAAGGTGGACTTATCGGTACCCTGTGAAACAGCCAGGTTATGGCTGGTGATCACTGCCGGTTTAAAGATCTCATGAAACCAGTCGGTACCCTGTTTATTGATTTTGGTGATCTGATTATCGTACAGTTTGTACTGGGAAGGATTCACCCGGGGGTCTCCTTCCATGGCTGCAGTAGGGGTAATATAATCGGGGATAACCGGAGTAGTGCCGGTGCCCAGCTGTTTGTGGCCTGGCGTTAACCCGCTATTAATATAGCCTTGTTGAATGGCGTTGGCGGTTTCCTGGGTGTTGGCAATGTTGAACCCGTCTTTCAATGGGCGTTGCGTACCCACGTAGGCGTCGTAGGCAAGTTTTACTTTGCCCGATCTGCCGCGTTTGGTGGTAACGACAATTACGCCATTTGAACCACGCACCCCATATATGGCGGCGGCGCCGGCATCTTTCAATACCTGGATTGACTCGATGTCGTTCACGTTAATGTCGTGCAGGTTACCCTGTGTACCGTCGATGATCACCAGCGGATCGGTTGACCCTACGGAAGTAATACCGCGCACCCTGATGTTACTGTTGCCGCCCGGAGCGCCGGAGGTAACTACGGTAACACCCGCAGCCTGACCCTGTAATGCTTTTTCAGGGGTGCCGGTGGGTATCTGGCGCATGTTATCTACTTCCACCACGGCCACGGAGCCGGTAATGTCTTTTTTCCGTTGGGCAGTATAACCGGTGATAACCACTTCATTCAAATTGGAAGTAGTTGTTTTCAAAGAAACATTCAGCGTAATATTACTACCAACGGGCATCTCCTGTGATTCATAACCAACAGAAGAAAAAACCAATACAGAAGAAGTACCAGGAACAGAAATAGTGAAATGTCCTTCCCCATTGGTTTGCGTAGCAACGTTCGAACCCTTAACGGTAACAGTGGCGCCGTTGATGGGTTGATTGTTCGAATCCGTTACTTTTCCAGTAATACTTTTTTGCTGAGCAAGAATCGTTGTGGCAGGTAATAGCAATAGTATGGCTAGCCACAACCTAACAGTTAGCTTTGAGGGCATAAGTGATGTTTTTGTAAAATGTTTGGTTGTGAAAATGCTGTGAACTAAAATTAGCGATTAATCAGGTTCACCAAAATAAAAATTCAGCTTTTTGATAACCGTTAGTATCAACTAATTATCATGAAATTTTTCATATGTTTTAAGTATTGATAATTAAGTGTCCGATAAATAGCTGACATAACGTATATCAATAAATGGTTTTGAATTAATTCGAAGAACCACAATTAAATATATCCGATTTAGAGGTGTAGTTGCCGGAAATTGCTGCTTCCGGTAAAAAAATGGTTAGTTTATGTTAAATATGTATCGTTCCGGGTTCTTAAGTTTTTAGGTTATTATGTTATTGAGTTATATGTTATTTATTCTAAGTTCTTTGTTCCGGGTTCAGCGTTCCGGGTTTCGGGTTATTATGTTTTTAGGTTATTGAGTTATTAGGTCCCTTTTTCGGATGGCTCGCGGTCGCGGTCTTTCTGCCCTCTGTCTCTTTTGCTTACCTTTGCACCCGCCCGGGCAGGGTCTGGGACGAATGTCCATTTTACCTTCAAAAGGCCGTAAATAAGACAATTTGACTCCCCGGCGCCTACTGGCAAAATAATTGACAGATATAGCATTGCCAGTGAAAATTGGTATTTTTAGCGCCGCCCTAAGGGCAGCGTCACCCCTGACGCAGAAAAGACCGGTTCCGACCCTGTTTGGAAGCGGTTTTGACCGTCAATATTGCAGTTTTTGAAAAGTGAATAAAACACGTAAGCACTAGTTATGGCAGATAATGAAAAAAACACAGTGAACCGTGAAAACGGGACCAATGCCGGAATGGATATTAACACCGACGAAAGCATCAGCGGCACTTCGCATTTGAATGAACCAGTGGCCAGTGAAGATGAGGTGGGCAAGCTACAGGCAGAAATTGCCGAGCTGAAAGACAAATACCTGCGTCAGGCGGCTGAGTTTGAAAACTTCAGACGCCGTACTGCCAAGGAACGGATAGAAATGATAAACACAGCCGGTAAAGAGGTGATCACTTCCCTGCTGGATGTGCTGGATGATTGCGACCGCGCCGAAAAACAATTACAGAACAGTAATGATACCCAGGTAAAAGAAGGCATTCAATTGGTATTTAATAAGTTAAGAAGTACACTCCAAAGCAAGGGCGTAAAACCCATGCAAACCATTGGCACCGATTTCAATCCAGACCAACACGAGGCTATCACGGAAATTCCTGCCCCTACTCCGGCTATGAAAGGCAAGGTGGTCGATGAAGTGCAGAAAGGTTACTATATGAATGATAAAATTATCCGCTTCGCCAAAGTCGTAGTTGGGAAATAAATTTTCAAATCAATATAATGTCGAAAAGAGATTATTACGAAATATTAGGGGTTTCCAAAGGTGCATCGCAGGATGAACTTAAAAAGGCTTACCGCAAGGTAGCCATGCAGTTTCACCCTGACCGTAACCCTGGTGATAAAGCAGCCGAAGATAAATTCAAAGAGGCTGCCGAAGCCTATGAAGTGCTGAGTGATGCCGACAAACGCGCCCAATACGATCGTTTTGGGCATGCCGGGGTACAAGGTAATGGCCGTGGCGGCTATGGTGGTGGCCAGGGTAATATGGAAGATATCTTCAGCCAGTTTGGCGATATCTTCGGTGATGATATCTTCGGAAGCTTCTTTGGCGGCGGCGGTGGCGGCGGAAGAAGAGGTGGCCAGCGCATGCGGGGCGTTCGCGGCAGCAACCTGCGTATAAAGATCAAGTTGACGTATGAGGAGATAGCCAAAGGCGTTACCAAACAGGTAAAAGTAAAAAAACACGTACCCTGCAGCACTTGTCAGGGCAGTGGTGCAAAAGATAAAGGCAGCGTTCAAACCTGTGGCACCTGCGGTGGCAGTGGACAGGTTCGCCGGGTTTCCAATACCTTCCTCGGTCAAATGCAAACCGTAACTACCTGTCCGCAATGTAATGGTGAAGGAACTACCATCACCGCTAAATGCGGCAGCTGTAAAGGCGAAGGAAGGGTGTATGGGGAAGAAACCGTTACCCTCGATATTCCTGCCGGTGTTGGCGAAGGCATGCAGCTGAGCCTGGGCGGCCGGGGTAATGCCGGTGAACGTGGCGGCCCTCCCGGTGACCTGATCGTTTTAATTGAAGAAGAACAACATAAAGACCTGCACCGGGATGGCCTGAATGTGGCCTACGAACTCCACATCACTTTCCCTGATGCCTGCTTTGGTACTTCTGTTGAAGTGCCTACCATCGATGGCAAGGCGCGGATCAAAATCCCTGCCGGCACTCAAAGCGGAAAGATCTTCCGCCTCAAAGGCAAAGGATTCCCTGGTGTGAACTCTTACGAAAAAGGTGATCAACTGATCTATGTGAATGTGTGGACACCGCAAAACCTGTCGGCAGAAGAAAAGGCACAGCTGGAGAAAATGAACAGCTCACCCAACTTCAAACCACAACCTGAAAAGTCTGATAAAAGCTTTTTTGATAAAGTGAGAGAAATGTTCTCGTAACTTTCAACTTATATTATTCAACGCGGAATGCTCATGCTGGTGTTCCGCGTTTTTTATTTTTATAGTTGTTTCTTCCGTTTTCGTTCCCGCCCATATACCTTTTTCGCCCTTTCAATAATGGTAATAAACTCCTGCTGCACGGCATCCTGCGCATCTTCCGAATCGGTAGCCAGCTTTATTACTTCGCCCCAGCTATACTTCTGCGCATACTTTGAATCTTTCAGCAGGGCGGCAAACATAGCTACCGATGATGCAAACCGGCAGGTAGGCGGCAGACTGGCAAAAGAGGATACGTTATACGGACAGCGATAGGTAGTATAACGCTGAAGTGTGTCGTTGGGCTGTTTATACCGCACGTTTATTTTTGCCAGGTTGCCCTGGTTGGTTACAGGTTGCCCGGCAGCAAAAACCGGTTCTATTTCAAACAAGGCAATCACCGAGTGGCCCGAACCTACTTCGCCCCCATCCAGCTCACTGACAGAATCCACCAGCGCTTTCCATTTGTTATCAAAACCAATTAACCGGTATTGTTTAACCAGCCCGGCATTGAATTCAATATTCAAAAAGGCATTATCGGCTACACTGTACAGTGTTTGGGTCAATTCCTTCACCAACACTTTTTCGGCTTCGCGCTCATTATCCAGGTAGGCGAAATTTCCGTTTCCTTTTTTTGCCAGCACTTCCAGTTTCGAATCCTTATAATTACCCATACCCACCCCCAAACAGGTTAAATAAATCCCCGATTGCTGGTGCAGGGTGATCAGTTTCTCCAGTTCATCGTCGCTTGTTTGGCCCACATTAAAATCACCGTCTGTAGCCAGAATAACGCGGTTATTGCCGCCCTTTATGAACTGACTCTTGGCCAGGTTATAGGCTGTTCTGATGCCTGACTCACCCGGGGTTGATCCGCCCGGGTATAGCTCTTCGATCGATTTCCGGATCTTCTCTTTCTCCTTGCCCGAAGTGGGTTGCAGCCATACGCCAATGGTGCTGCCATACACCACAATGGAAATGGTATCCTTATCGCGCAGGTTATTCACCAGTAAAGTAAAGGCCGATTTCAACAACGGCAGGCGGTTAGGCATATCCATGGAACCTGAAACATCTATCAAAAAAACCAGGTTGCTGGGGGGTATTTTTTCAGGGTCCAGTTTACGAGCCGAGATCTGCAGCGTGAGTAACTGGTTTGTTTTGTTCCAGGGGCATTCCGATACATATGAGTTAAATCCGAATACGCTATCGGTCGGCGGCGGAATGTATTTAAAATTGAAATAGTTCAGCATTTCTTCGGTACGCACCGCATCGGGCGGAACCGTGGTGTTCATATTCAAAAAGCGACGCACATTGCTGTACGATGCTTTGTCGGTATTGATGGCAAACCCGGTTTCAGGATATTTATCGGCCTGTACAAAATCATTTTCCAGCAATGAATTGTACGTTTCGGTGCCTACCGTCCAGTTACGGCGTTCACCGGGTTTTAAATTGCGGGTAAAAGAAAGCAGCCGGTTCTTTTGCAGGTTGGCCGAAGTAACTAATGTTTTTAAAACCAGGGAATGAAACTTAGCGGTTTCGAGTTTTATGGAGAGCGATTGATAACCGTCGAGGGAAATGGTAACGGAGTCAATGTGTTTGGTGGTCATAATCCCGAATGAGCCGCTGCTTCCCGAGGAGTACACATAACCGGTTGAGTGAAGCAAAATACGTGCGTTCGACAGAAGATTATTCTTTTCGTCCCTGACCTCACCTCGTAAATAATACTGCGCATGGGCAGTGATCATAAACAGGAATGAGGTTAATATGGCATACGCATGTTTCAATATGTTGATGCAGATTACGCAGCTAACCGGTTAACGAACGCTGCCGTTAACAGATGACACTTAATACCATATCAACTCCTATTCAATCAGCTTGAAGATTTCCGGAATGTTTCTACCTAATCCGTCATAATCAAGGCCATACCCGACTACAAATTTGTTCGGGATGGAAAAACCAAGGTAATCGATGGTAATGGGAAATACCGTTGCTTCGGGTTTGTGCAGCAGCGCTACAATTTTTAACGAGGCAGGTTGCTGGTGGTGTAACTGGGGCAAAAATTCGCTGAGTGTTTTGCCGGTGTCAACAATGTCTTCTACTATAACCACATCCCGGCCAAACAGGTCCATATCGAGGCCAATAGCTGTTAATACATGACCGGTTGATTTTGTTCCCTTATAAGAGGCCAGTTTTATAAAACAGATCTCAGCATCGATGGCAAGCTCCTTGAACAGATCGGACGCAAACATAAATGAGCCATTCAAAATTGCAATGAACAATGGCTTTTTGTCACTGTATTCCTTATTCAGTTCGCCGGCAATTTCTTTTATCCGGCCAGCGATCGTTGATGCATTAATGTACGGTTCAAATTGTTTGTCGTGTACGCGAATATCACCCATAAATCAGTTTTTGTAAATAACCAGTTCCTGTCCAACCTTCAGTTCATTACCAGCCAGTTTATTCCACTCTTTAAGTTGTTCTACTGTAATACTATATTTTTTCGCAATACTAAACAAAGTTTCTTTTTCCGATACTATGTGAATAGTGCCGGCTGTCGCCGATGAATTAGCGGGTGTGATCTGGGTAGGTGTTGGAACCACCACCGGCGGAACAGGTGTTGGCGCTACATACACTACATCCTTTGCCAGTTTAGGCATTTCCGGTGCTTTGTCCTGCAAATACAATTTCTCTCCTATAGCCGGCTCTCCCTGATCCTGCAAACGGTTCAAATTGATCAGGTTTTCAAGGCGGATACCTTCTGACTGACTGATATCGTACAACGTTTCACCCGGCAACACGATGTGAAATTCCTGGGGCCCTTCCCTGCGTTTACGTTGAACAAACACTAATTGGTCCTGTGCCAACACATCGTCTTCATCTTCACTAAATTCATTAAAATCCAGCAGGTGTCTTAACGAAACGTCGAATTGTTTGGCAATACCCAGTAAGGAAGTTCCAGCTTTGGCAAAGATCACCTTGGTCCTGTTGATCTTGAATTCACCGATGGGGTATTCAACCACCGGTTTGGGGCCAACGGGTACCTGTATCACTACACCGGTACCAATATTCACTGGTTTGCCACCACCTGCCAGCACTTCATCATTGGGCGATATTTTACCCATGGCAATGAGCGTGTATTGTTGCAGGTTGTAATCTTCTATGTATTTGATCAGGATCTGCGGGTACTTGGGATTGGTAGCATAACCGGCTTTTTTCAATCCGTTTGCCCAATCGCTGTAATTCGTGGGGTCCAACTGAAACAAAAAGGCGTAGCGGGTACCATTCTTTAAGAAATCGGAATGATCGATATACGATTGTTCAGGTTTATCATATTTTCTGAAACATTCGCCACGGGCATCGTCATCATGATACACTTTCTCGCCTTTCCAGGTGGCCTGGCATTTTATACCGAAGTGGTTGTTCGATTTAAGTACCAGATCGCTTTTGCCGGCCATACTTTCATGTATCCCCTGCGCCAGGGTAATGGCCGCAGGCACGCCACTCCGTTGTTCTTCGCGAATGGCAATTTCTTTATAAGTATTTACATAATCAACCACATCGCTATTGCGCTGTGCCTGCAGGTGCTTTACTGCGAAAAAAGCTGTTACAACCAGTAAACGTTTCAACGGTATCCTGTTTTATTTTTTTCGAATCATTAATAATCCATCCCGGATGGTTAGCAACACCTTGTCTACCTGAGCATCCTGCAGCACATATTCATTGAAAGCCTGAATGGCTTTTGCATTTTTGCCAGATACCGGTTGCTGCAGTACCTGACCATGAAAAAGTACGTTATCGGCAATGATAACGCCCCCCGGCCGCACCAATGGTAATACCAATTGATAATATTGGGTATAACTTACCTTATCTGCGTCAATAAATACCAGATCCCAGGTTTCCTGTAACTGAGGGATAATGGTTAACGCATTCCCGATATGCAAAATTATCTTTCCCGCGTCAATTGACCTATTGAAATTTGCCTGAGCTACAGAGGCGTCCTGTTCCCGGAGCTCAATTGTATGTAATTTCCCGTCTTTTAACAACCCTTTTGCAAGGCAAAGTGCACTGTAACCGGTAAAAGTGCCTATTTCCAGGATACGCCGGGGCTGTAACAGGCAACTGATCATTTCCAGAAATTTTCCCTGTACATGCCCGCTCAACATATGCGCATGGGAATGCATCGCCTGTGTGGTGGTGGCTATCTCCTGCAAAAGTGCCTCATCCGGAGAGGTGAACTGACTTGCATACGCTTCTGCGAGCGGATCGATGATATCCAAATGGTGATTTTTGGGCAAAAATAAGGGAATGGGGAGAAAGGCAATGGGGTGGCAGAAGGCAGAAGGCAGAAGGCAGAAGGCAGAAGGCAGAAGGCAGATGGCAGATGGCAGAAAGCCGCGACGCGGTGTATCGCTTATAGCTTACAGCCTGAAGCTTACAGCTGCATTCGTATTGCTTAGCCCTCGGTCGGGAGTAAAAATCCATTCACCTTCAAAAAATGGCCTCCCGACCTCAGACTAAACACTCCAGCTATCGTAAATATTATTTGGGTAATGTTATTATGCTATTCAAGGATGGTTTGTATCGCACTATGTAACTTTCTTCGTTTAATGTATAGCGGTAATTGTAATGGTAGGTATTAAACGAGCTATTTTATATTTTAGTTTATAAGCTGTTCATTTTTTTGAATACATAAGTGTAATCATAATAAAATGCCTCCCGGTACATCGGAAGGCATTCTCTTTTTAACAGCTAAAAACTTTTATTGTTGCAGGGCTTCGGCTTTTTTTGAAATGCTTAATAAACCAAGATAGGTCAGGAGTCCATTTATAATAAGCAACTCAATCCCTACCTGGTAGCCACCGAAGATCTGTACTGAATATTGTTTGATGAAATAACACAAAACCGGTGCGACCAAACAAATGATGGTGATAGCAATTGTTTGTGGCAATGATCTTTTACTCAGAATACCGAATGCGAAAAGCCCCAGCAGCGGGCCGTAAGTATACCCGGCCAGATCAAGTATTTTATCGATGATACTACGACTTCCTATCGTGTAAAAAATCATAATACAAACAAGGAAGATCACGGTAAAACTAAGATGCACCGTTAATCGTAATTTCTTTTGTTGTTTTTCAGTCAGGTCCGTGCGGCGTTTCAGCCCCAGGATATCTATACAAAAGGATGAGGTCAATGCGGTAAGGGCACCATCTGCACTGGGAAACAGGGCGCTGATCAGCGCAATAATGAAGATGATGGAGATCGCCTGCGGCATCATTTGCAAAGCCATGGTAGGAAACAGGGCATCACCCATTACATTTTGATTATTGACCATAAATTGATGGGTGGTAGCGCCTGCTGCATTTGTGGCCTGGGCATATTCTGCTCCATGGTTCAATGCATACAGGTACAACAAACCGCCCAGCAACAGGAACAAAAAGTTAACCCCGGCGCTCACCAGGTTAAAGGTGATCATATTTTTCTGGGAATCTTTCAGGTTTTTTACACTGATATTTTTCTGCATCATTTCCTGATCGAGCCCAAACATTGAGATGGTAATAAAAGCTCCGCCAATGATCTGTTTTAGAAAGAACCCACCACTTTTGGGATCGGTATTGAAAATAGTTGTGTAGCCTTTCTCCGTCAGTGTTCGCATGGCATCGCCTACCGAAATATGCAGATTATTTAAAATAAATACCACGGTAGCCACCAGTCCTACCAGCATCAGGGTGGTTTGCAATGTATCGGTGTATACAATGGTTTTTACTCCGCCTTCAAATGTATACAGCAAAATCATCACTAATATGATAAGCGCGGTAACAACAAAGGGAACACCAAAGTTTTTCAAAATAAATTCCTGTAGTACAAAGATCACCAGGAACAGGCGTGCAGTAGCGCCTACCGTGCGGGAAATAATAAAGAATAAAGCCCCCGTTTTATAGGCAATGGTACCGAAGCGCTTTTGCAGGTAATTATAAATGGAGGTAAGGTTCATTTTGTAATACAGCGGCAACAACACAAAAGCCACTACCAGGTATCCAATGAAGTAACCGATCACCACCTGGAAATAAGCAAATCCCTTATGTACATTGCCGGCAAAATCACCCACCGTACCAGGCACCGATACAAACGTAACACCACTCAGCGATGTGCCCACCATTCCAAAGGCCACCAGCATCCAGTTTGAATTGCGGTTACCTATAAAGAAAGAATCGTTGTTCGAATTGCGGGAAGTAACCCACGCAACAACCAGCAACAAAAGAAAATAACCGATCACAAAAGAGAACAACAGGGATGCAGACATAATTTAAAGATGATTAAACGGTTCGTTAAAGTCGGATAAGTTCTTTGGGCTAAAAGCCTGAATAGAAGTTGGTTTGCGCTGCCTGGCCTGCATTCATCAGATTATTCTTACTTTAAATTCTGCTCACTGTTACCGCGCTCCCCCTTATTCAAACTTAGGGTCTGAAGGTAATAAAAATGTGTTTTACTATTGCTGATAATCCATTTATCTTAGCTACTGACAGGCATTTTTTTAACAATATGTCTGTAATTAAAACAGCCTATATGAAAATAGAATCGGTAGCAGTTTTTTGCGGATCAAAGAATGGACAAAACCCCATGTACGTAAAGCACACGACAGAGCTCGGCAAACTCATCGCCCTGCTGAACCTGCGGATGGTATACGGAGGTGGTAAAGCCGGATTAATGGGGGTAATTGCCGATTCGGTTCTGGCCAATGGCGGAAAAGCAATGGGCGTAATACCCAAAATTCTTACAGAATGGGAAACCCAGCATACCGGTTTAACAGAACTGTTTGTAGTGCCTGATATGCATACCCGAAAAAAGATGATGTATGAAATGGCCGATGCCGCCATTATATTACCCGGCGGCTTTGGCACCCTCGACGAATTGTTTGAAATGCTTACCTGGAATCAACTCAAGATCCACGATAAGAAAATATACATCCTGAATACAGATGGTTTTTACAACCACCTGCGACTGCATTTGCAACAACTGAAAAAAGAAGGCTTCCTGTATGAGTTACCGGAAGACCGTATCATTTTCTGTGATACGCCGGTTGAGATATTTAATAAGATTGGTTGATCGGTTGACAGAGTTGACACGTTGACAAGTGAGTGGTGAATGGTGAGTGGTGAGTGGGCTCGCGAGCTTTTAGGAGTCCGATATAATCGCGAACCCTTTCACGACTCACGCCTGCCGCGTCACGGCTTTCTTCCTTCTGCCCTCTTCCTTCTGCCCTCTGCCTTCTGCCCTCTGCCTTCTGCCCTCTGCCCTCTGCCTTCTGCCCTGTCTTCAATTAGAATCCGAAATTGTAACCAAAATTAAAGAAAGCTCTGTTACCATACGGGCTGCGCTCATTCTGTAGCAGGTCGTAATTGGCAGTTACAATAAAATATCCCCGGCCAGCAGGTATGGCTGCACCTATGCCACCTAATAAGGAAGGTACGATCTTATTGGGAAGCTTTTCATCAGGCTCGCCATTATAAAAATGATACTTGAGCCAGGTATAGTTGGCTTCGGGTTGAACCTGTAAGAAAATATATTCAATCGGGTAAAAGCGGCCAAAGACATTCAAACCAGTAACACCATATTCTTCTTTATAACCAGCATAATCATACTTGTTGCTGCTATAAAGAAAATTGATACCGGCGCCAGCTGCCAGATACCGGTTAAACCGGTAACCTATTTGTGGGGATACATTTACCAGGGTTGAATAACTGCCAAAGGCCAAACCCAAATTACCGCCAAAGAACAGTTTGCTTTTATCGAAACCACCACCACCACCATTCGAAGATTCGTCCCCTTCCCTATCCTGAGCCACAGCCACTAAACTACATAATGCAAACAAACAGGCAGTCAATAAATATTTCTTCATAGCCATTAATTTCCTGCAAATTAGCGAATGGGGAAATTCCCCAATAAATTATAGCTGTTAAGATGTTGATAATAGCGTAAAACTCCATGTATATCAATTAATAAGATAAAAACGGGCCGCCATGTGGATAAATACTCATTAAATGCTCTTTTCTATATAATGCTCACTTAGCGAATAACTTATAACTGATCAATAATAAATATGCCTTTTCTACCCACTCCCGGGTATTTGATTTATTGGGTTTTGTTACTACTTTTATTGTGTCCATCCATTGAAAGCCATAAGGATTAACTGTTTGTAGCTCACATCAACACCACAAATCCTTGGAAATTCCCCCCGGACCGGTTAACCCCAACGTGTTAATCTAACAATCCTGTAAAGCCGTTTTGTACCAACCTATTCGATTCCTGGCAGCCATATGTCATAGGATAACTATTTCAATACCTGTGCGAACCGTACGTATCCATACGTCCTTGGGAAAACAAACCATTGTTTTCAGCAATTAACGTACGAGAATGAGAAGATGTATTCTGGCTATCGACGATAGCAAAGCAATAAGGTTCTTATTGCACACGGTACTTGGAAAAGATTACCAGGTAGTTACCGCCCCCGATGCCTGTTCGGCCATGTTTTGGTTAGCGAAAAAGAACCTGCCCGACCTGATCATTGCAGAACCGCAGTTACCCGATGTGCAGGACTGGGAACTGATCACCGAATTTTCATCGAGCGCTATTTACCGGGATATTCCTTTGATCGTGTTATCATCCCTGGATAAAGATGCTACTGCCGCCAAATGCCTTAAATATGGAATAGCAGATTATTATATGAAACCCTTTAACCCGCTCGAACTAAGTGAAACAGTCCAAAAACTCTTGAGCAGGGTGGCTTCAAAATTGAATGAGAACGAAGTGAACTAAGCGAAAGCCGGTTTTATAACCGGAATTGAAAAACAAAAACCGATGGTATGGACCTAACAATTCTACCTACCCAAAAGATCATTAATACATACAAGCGCTATAGCCTGCCTGCCGAAAAAGAACCAACTGATATAAAGAAGTTGCAGTTCTTTTATATAGGTACGCAAACCCGTTATACCGAAAAGCTGAAGGAATACTTCGAGTTCGGTTATACCACCCTCAGCGCCGACAATGCCCTGTATACCTTAAAACGGTTGTTGAAGAAAGCCGATGACGTTACCATCCCTTCCATGATCATTGCCGAAGGGACCCTGGGAACGGACCATTTGGCTGAACTGCACCAATTCATCTATAGCCATAAAATAATGGCTGATGTGCCGTTTATTGTTGAGGCCACCGGGCTGTCGAATGAAGAATTAAACCGCTTTAAACGGTATGCGTTTATCGATGAGTTGTTATATCTGAATGAATTTACCGCCCCTGCCCTGTTGCGCAAGGTGAGCTTTTTACAAAGAATGAAACAGAAACGGGTACACCAACCCGAAACCTGTAAGGTGGAAACCTTCTTTCGTCCATATGCCGATGTAAAGGCGGTGGTGAAAAGAGGATTGGATCTGTTGATCGCCTCTGTATTACTGGCCATATTAGGCCCACTGATGCTGTTGGTGGCGCTGGCCGTGAAACTGGACACCGGCGGACCGGTATTGTATACTACCTTAAGAACCGGCCGTGGCTATCGCATATTCAATTTGTATAAGTTCAATACCATCGTTCAGGATGCCACGAAAAAGATTACCATCAGCAGAGTGGGGATGTTCCTGCGCAAAACAAGTTTGGATGAACTGCCGCAGTTGCTGAATGTATGGCAGGGTGATCTGTCGCTGGCTGGCCACCGGGCATTGCCGTTATACGAAGCAGAAAGGTTAACTACCAATAACAACGCCCATCATTTTTTGTCTCCGGCAGGTATTACCGGCTGGCAGTTACAGAAAAACGGAAAACTGGTAATGCCGGTTGAAGCCCCATTGGCGCCGGCTGCCGACAAATCGGATCTGTTGTATGATATCTGGTTGATGGCTAATAAGTCTTCAGCCGCTATTCAAAAGACGAACGCCTGATTTACATATTGCACGATTTATTTTGGGGCAGAAGGCAGAGGGCAGAAGGCAGAGAACCGCGACGCGGCGAAGGCGATGTTTTATCTCCCCTTTGCCAAAGGGAATTGGTAGCTCTCCCTTGCCGCGCGGAAGTGTATTCTTTCTGCCTTCTGCCTTCTGCCCTCTGCCCTTTTAAAACAAAAATCCCCCCGGGAAACCCAGGGGGACGTATAGTTAATTTCAGTTGAAACTATGGTGACTTATCCAATAATGGTAGCACCTTCTACCAGAACGGTAACTTTATTACTTACCACTTCTACAAACCCACTTTGGATATCATAAAAAGCCAGGTGATTGCTTTTATCTTTTAACACTTTTACCCTTCCGGATGTCAGTGCGCTTACCAGCGGAGCGTGTTTGTCAAGCACTTCGAACTTACCGGTTATACCAGGCAGTTGAACGCCATACACTTCACCACTGAACAGCTTTTTCTCCGGAGTTAAAATCTCAAGGTTCATATTATGTGTTATAATGCTTGATAATTGTTAAATCCCTTTTAGGGGCAGGGATTAACCCTGGGCTTGTGCCAACAGTTTCTTACCTTTTTCGATAGCATCATCGATGGTACCAACCAGGTTGAACGCTGCTTCTGGATATTCATCAACCTCACCATCCATGATCATGTTAAAGCCACGGATAGTTTCTTCGATGGGAACCAGTACCCCTTTCAAACCGGTAAATTGCTCAGCCACGTGGAAAGGTTGTGACAGGAAGCGTTGTACTTTACGGGCGCGGAATACGGTTTGTTTATCTTCTTCACTCAACTCATCCATACCCAGGATGGCGATGATATCCTGTAATTCTTTATAACGTTGCAGGATCAGTTTTACGCGGTCAGCGGTGTTGTAGTGAGCATCACCAACGATAGCCGGTGTAAGGATACGGCTGGTAGAATCCAGCGGGTCAACCGCAGGATAGATACCTAAGTCAGCGATCTTACGGCTTAATACGGTAGTAGCATCCAGGTGGGCGAAGGTAGTAGCCGGAGCGGGGTCAGTTAAGTCATCCGCAGGTACGTATACCGCCTGTACTGAAGTGATTGAACCGTTTTTAGTTGAAGTGATACGCTCTTGCATCAGACCCATTTCAGTAGCCAGGGTTGGTTGGTAACCTACCGCTGAAGGCATACGTCCCAACAGGGCCGATACCTCAGAACCAGCCTGAGTGAAACGGAAGATATTATCTACGAAGAACAGGATGTCGCGGCCTTTGCCTTGTCCATCACCATCGCGGTAGTACTCAGCGATAGTAAGACCACTCAGGGCCACACGGGCGCGGGCACCCGGAGGTTCGTTCATTTGTCCGAATACGAAAGTAGCTTTTGAATCGCTCAGTTCTTTCATGTCCACTTTGCTCAGATCCCAGCCACCATTTTCCATGCTGTGGATGAAATCTTTACCATATTTCATAATGCCGGCTTCGATCATCTCACGCATCAGGTCATTACCTTCACGTGTTCTTTCACCTACACCTGCAAACACTGATAAACCGGAATATGCTTTCGCGATATTATTAATAAGCTCCTGGATCAATACGGTTTTACCCACACCAGCACCACCGAACAAACCGATCTTACCACCTTTTGCGTATGGCTCAATCAGGTCAATTACTTTAATACCTGTAAACAGTACTTCAGTAGCAGTACTCAGGTTTTCGAAGGCTGGGGGTTTACTGTGGATCGGACGTCCACCAGCTTTTGGTACAGCGGGTAATCCATCGATAGGATCGCCGGTTACATTGAACAAACGACCTTTGATAGCTTCACCGGTTGGCATGGCGATAGCAGCGCCGGTATCTGATACTTCCATTCCCCGTACCAGGCCTTCAGTACCGTCCATGGCAATACAGCGTACGCTGTCTTCACCAAGGTGTTGCTGTGCTTCCAGCACCAGTACTTCACCATTTTGGCGCTTCAATTCAAGCGCATTATAAATTTCGGGGAGTTTTCCTTCAAACTGCACGTCCACTACAGCACCGATAATCTGCTTGATCTTACCAACATTTGGCATAATATAGTTTGATTTTGCGTGAGCGTTTTAATTAGGGATTTGATTTACAACGCTTTACCAGCGCTTTCAACCAAAATTTTCAATTTCGGCTGCAAAGGTAAGTGAACGAAGGGTATTTTGGAATTTTAAACGAGTACATTTTTTGGAAAGTGCCGCCCCTGTTGAAAAAAGCTGGTTTCCAGTTGCCGGATTCTGGTTGCCTGGTAAAGGTTTTTATATGCTTCCGCATTTACGTTACTGATTAACTTGTTGCGTGCAACCTGTAAATCAGCAACCTATACACAGTAGCCGGTAACGGGTGCCTGGTAACCGGCTACTTTTTACCGCTTTTTTCCCTTTATTTGTATTTTGAAAATGGACTATGCGATATCCTTATATCCGAACATGCAATTAACCGAAGTTATTACAACCACAGCAGGCAAAGATTTCATCAGGGCCAATGTTGAACTAAATCAGTCCAACCCAAATTATATCCGTCCCCTCGATAAGGATGTGGAAGAAGTGTTTAATCCCGAAAAGAACAAGGCTTTCCGCCAGGGTGAATGTACCCGCTGGGTACTGTATGACAATGATGGCCGGCTCATTGGCCGCATTGCCGCTTTTGTAAACAGGAAATACCGGAACAAAGGCGATGAATTTCCCGTAGGCGGCATTGGCTTTTTCGATTGTACCAACGACCAGCCCGCTGCCGACATGCTTTTTGATGTAGCCAAACACTGGTTATTGCAACGCGGTGTGGAAGCCATGGACGGCCCCATCAACTTCGGCGAACGCGACCGCTGGTGGGGACTGGTTACCGAAGGCTATCAGGAACCGCTGTATTGCATGAATTATAATCCGCCGTATTATAAGGAGCTTTTCATAACCTATGGATTCCGGCCTTTCTTTAACCAGATCTGCATTGGCATAGACCCCAAGAAAAAACTCAGCGATAAAATGCACGCCCGGCACGATCAATACGCTACCGCCGATTACAAGTGCATTCCCATCGATAAAAAACAGCTCGAGAAATTCGCGACCGATTTTGCGTATATATATAATAAAGCGTGGGCCGGCCATGGCGGTTTAAAAGAAATGAAGAAAGAACAGGTGGTCCTGATGTTCAAAAAAATGAAACCGGTGATGGATGAACGCATCATCTGGTTCACCTATCATAAAGAACAGCCGATTGCCATGTTCATTAACCTGCCCGACCTGAACCAGTGGTTCAAATACCTGAACGGACAATTCAGCTGGTACCACAAACTGAAATTCCTGTGGATCAAAAGATCCAAACCCTGTAAGAAATGTACGGGACTGGTATTTGGTATTGTACCTGAATTTCAGGGCAAGGGCATCGATGCCTATATGATCGTTGAATCGGGCAAAGTGATCCAATGGCAAACACCGTATACTGAATACGAAATGCAATGGATTGGCGATTTCAATCCTAAAATGCTGAACGTAGCCACCAGCCTTGGCGATACCTTCCGCAGCCGCGTATTGACTACTTACCGGTACCAATTCGACAGAACCCGTCCGTTTAAAGCACATCCTACAATTAGTTAGTATCGCACATAAAACAAGAGGCAACCGCGTAACTGGTTGCCTCTTGCGCTTTGAAGAAGTGAGTGAGTAGTGAGTAGTGAGTAGTGAGTGGGTTCGCTCACTTTGAGACTAATAACCGACCTTGTGCCGCCTACATTTCTCTGCCCTCTGCCCTCTGCCCTCTGCCCTCTGCCCTCTACCCTCTGCCCTCTGCCCTCTATCTATTGCCCTAATTTAGGTGCCAACAACTTATACAATACCGGCGTCACAATCCTCGTCAACAGTGTAGAGCTGATCAGTCCTCCGATTATCACCAATGCCAGCGGTGAATACAGCGGATTGTTTTCCATCACCAGCGGCAGCAGGCCGCCAATGGCTGTTAACGTGGTTAAGATGATGGGGACAAAGCGCGTTTCACCTGCCTCCTGTATGGCTTTGTCGAGGCTCATGCCCTGCTTGCGCAGTTGATCGGTATAATCAACCAGCAATATCGAGTTCTTAACTTCAATCCCGATCAGGGCAATCAACCCAATTACAGCCACGAAGGAGAAGGTATTGCCGGTAGCCAATAACATCAACACGGCGCCGATAATTCCTAATGGTATTACAGACAGCACGATCAACGTTCCGCGGAAAGTTTTAAACTCCAGGATCAGCGTGCCTAATATGCCGAAGATCGTGATCAACACAATAGTGCCTAATCCGCCAAAGCTTTCCTGGCTGGCTTCCACTTCACCGGCTGCTACATAATGGGAGTTGGGTGGAAAATGCATCGTATCCAGCTGTTTAATGATGCCTTCGGTCATTTTACCGGTATTAAAACCACTTTGAACAAAAGCAGTGGTTACGGTATAGCGGTCTTTATCATAGTGCTTAATGGTAACGGGCGAAGTTTCAAAACGGATATCGGCCAACTGATTCAGTGGAATGGAAGCGCCTTTCACACTGGTAACATATATTTTACTGAATGCATCGAAAGTCTGCTTATCCCCACGCGGCAGGGTAACCGTGATGTTGTATTCATCCCCATTGTCTTTTCTGAAAGTACCGATGTTCAGTCCGGCCACTGCCATACGAACGGTGCGGTCTATTTCATTCACCGGTACACCTAATAACCCGGCCTTTTCTTTGTTCACTTTTACCTGCAGGTCGGTTTTCAGGGTGGTCAGTTCATTGTTCACGTAAATGGTACCGGGTGCTTTCTTCAGCAAATTTTCTACTTTGAAAGCCAGGCTGCGCAGAGTATCCAGGTCTTCACTAAACAGGCGGATGGCGATGGGCGCTTCCACCGGCGGCCCCTGTTCAAAATCCTTTACTTCAATTTTTGCATTGGGATAATGTTTGAATTTGGTGCGCAGTTCATCGATCAGTTTTCGTTTTTCAGCAGGCGGTGTTTCTTTCAACTGAACAAACAACTGCGCATAGTTGCTTACTTCGTTTTGCGGGATCACGTTGTAATAAATGCGGGGATTACCTCTACCTACATTCGTAGCGTAATTCTTCAGATCGGGAATGCTGTTGATCTCTTTTTCTACATACCGTGCTACCTGGTCGGTGGCCTGCAAACTGGTCCCCAATGGCGTTTCTATATTTATCAGGAACATCGGTTTTTCTGAAGCGGGGAATACACTAAAACCTACAACCGGAACCAATGCCAGCGAACCAACAAAGATCACCAGCGCTACCAGCAAGGTAGTAACGGGGCGTGCAATAGCACTGTGCAGCAACCGGCGATACGATCCACCAATGAACTTCTTCAATCCACGCAGGAACAGGTTGCCTTCGGGGTTTTCATGACTGCTTAAAATGCGGCTCGACAAGAACGGGACGATCGTAAGCGAAACAAACAATGAGGCGAGCACTGTGGTCACAACGGCTGCGGGTAAACTGCGAATGAAATCACCCGCACCTTCCGGTAAGAACATCAGCGGCAAAAAGGCAAAGATCAGGGTGACGGTACAACCAATAACCGCCAGCCCTATTTGTTTGGTAGCCGTCATGGCTGCTTCGCGCCTGCTGTAACCCATGCGCAGATAACGTTCGATGTTTTCCACTACCACAATACTGTCATCAACCAGTAACCCCAATGCTACTACCATACCTACAATACTCAGCTGGTTAATAGTAATGCCAAACATGTCGAGCAGAAACAACCCAATGGCCAGGGACAAGGGTATAGAGATCATCACCACAACCGAGGCCCGTACGCCCAATGGCAACAAGGTTAACAACACCAGAAAGATGGCAATGGCAAAGTCGCGGGTAAACCCACCCAGGCGGGTATGCACACTTTTGGCGTTATCAAAACTTTGTTCGTAGCCTATACTTTTGGGCAGTTCTTTTTGGAATTTCTCCAGTACTGGTTTTATTTCTTTCTCCACCGCAAAGATGTTGGTGCCCATTTTACGGCTGGCGGTTACAAACACGCCGCGTTTGCCATTCAGGCGACCGATATAGGTTTGTTCTTCATAATTAAAGTTAACCTCGGCAATATCCTTTACATAAACCAGTTTGCCATTTACATTACTGACAATAGTGTTTTTTATTTCTTCTACGCTTTTATAATCACCACTGGTTTTTATGTTGAACTTCTTCTCCCCCATTTCAATACTACCACCAGGAATGTTCACATTTTCACTTTGTATAGCGCCTAAAACATTATTGAGCGGAATGCCATATTGCACCAGCTTTTCCAACTGCAGCGATACGCGAACCTGTTGTTGGGGGAAGGCCCAGTTGTCAACGTTCTTTAAAGTTTTTATTTTCTCCAGCCTTTCTTTTAATGTCTTGCTCCATTCTTCCAGGTCTTTGTAAGGTGCTGTTTCGCTCATAAGGGCTATCTGCAAAATGTTTACATCGGCCGGACTGAACTTAAGGATATCGATATCGGTAATATCCCGGGGCAGTTGTGTTTTCAACGCATCAACTTCCCTTACCACATCCTGGTATTTTTTATCAGGATCGCTTTCATATTTAAACTCCACCTGTAATACGGCCAGGCCATCATCGATGCGGCTGATGATCCGTTTGATGTCGTCGAGTTCATTCATTCTTTTTTCAATGGGATCAACCACCAGCTCTTCCATGTCTTTCGGACTGGTACCAGGATACACCACTACCAAACTAAAGGTGGGCGCCTGAAAGTCGGGGTCTTCTCCCCGGGGCATATTCAGCAGCGAATTAACGCCTATAGCAATCAGCATCACAAACACAATGAGTGTGAACTGATAATTTTTTACTGAGAAGTCAGTTATTTTCATAACAGCCTGATTTGAGATTTGTAACTTTTTTAATACGCGGGAAATGAAAAGATGAGTTGATATTTTCTAATTGTCTGTGCGTACCACTGGGCCAGCACGGTAATCAAATCATCACTGATGGTAGTTTCCTTTTTCATTATGCTTGTTATTTAATAACCTTTACAATTGATTTGTCGGTGAGATAACCTACGCCTTCTGTGATCACTTCCTTTGCACCGTCCAAGCCACTAACAACAGCAGCTTTGTTGTTTTCCAGGAAGGCAATGGTCACTTTGTTTTTAGTAACTGTTTTACCATCGGTATTAACCGTATATACATACCCTGTTTTATCAGTTGCTTCGGTCAATGCTTCTACTGGCATTATGGTTACGGTTTGTTCGCCGGTCGGCTGCAGTTTTACAGTGGAGAACAAACCGGCAGCAAAGCGGGCATTACCGGGTAATACTTTTACTTCTATCTCATAAGTACCGCTGGCTATATCTGCGCCCTGTGCTACCTCGGTGATGATGCCGGTAAAGGTTTTGTTGGGATAGGCATCGAACTCTACTGTAGCCTTCTCCCCTTTTTTCAGTACGGCCCAGTCTTTATCCGATACACCAAAACGGATCACCCAATCATTACCTGCTGTTCCATTGAATTCAAACACCGGTGAACCAACAGCGGCCAGTTCGCCTTCATTCATTAATTTCTTAAGTATGATCCCGCTTTCCGTAGCGCGTATTTGGGCGTATTGTTGGTTGAACCTGGCTATGCGCAAACTTTCTTCGGCCACCTGTAATTGGGTATTGGTATTCTGTACCTGTTCCAGCGTAGCTACAGTATCGTTGTATAAATTCTTTACCCTTTTTACATCGCGTTGTACTTTTTCAACGCCCTGGGCAGCCTGTTGTACCTGGGCATTTATTTCGGTAAGATCGAGTGTAGCCAGCAGTTGTCCCTTTGCCACGTGATCGCCTTCCTTTACATAGATCTTTGAAATAATACCACCTATCTTGAACGACAACCGGGCTTCGCTTGTAGACGCCATGCTGCCTGAATATTTCAGCACAGGCGCATATTGGGTAGTGGTAACCGGCTGCACTTTTACAGCGATGGCTTCATCAACCACATCGGCTGCTTTTGCATTGCTTTTGCAGCTTGTAAATACGATAGCTGCTGAAGCGATCAATAATATGGGGAGGAGTATGCGTTTCATTGTGTATATTTTGTTTGTTAGTGTATTTGTCAGTAGTGAGTTGTCAGTAGTGAGTGGGCTCGCTAATTTTGATCAGTATAACGGGCCTTGCACCACCCGAAATTTTCTGCCTTTTCACCATTGCCTTTTGCCTATTGCCCATTGCCTTTCTACAATTTATAAGCTGCAGTCGCCCGTTCCAATTCAGCAGCTCGTGACAACACCGCCAATTGCGCCAGTGAATAATTTAATTGTGCGCTGGTTAACTGGGTACGGGCATCTATCAACTCTATTTGCAGCGCCTGTCCTTCCCGAAATCTTCTTTCGGCAAATCGGTAGGTTTCCACGGCGCTTTGCACTTCATCATTTAAGGCTTCCAGCGTTTGTATGGCTGAACGATAATTATTGAGCGAGGTACGAACCTGTAAGGTCAGTTGTTGTTGTACATCTTTATACTGGTTGTTGAGCGCATCCAGGTCCAGTTGCGACTGTTGGATCTTATATTTATTATCATTGGCTTTGAACAGGTCCCACTTAAGTTGCAGGCCGCCTAACTGATAAAACTGATCACTATTGAAATGGAACCCGAATCCCTGAAAACCGATGTTATAAAATGCATTGAGTTTTGGCACCAGGTAGTTGCGGTTCATTTTCAAACCGGTACCTACTACTTTTTGGGCGCTTTGTATTTTGGTAAGTTCTTCGCGGCTGGCAGGTAATTCCAGCGCAGCAGGTACTGTTGTATTTGTTCTTTCAAATAAAGCAGAATCGGCGGTAACCGGTGCTTCCAGGTTTTCATTCAACAAACAATTAAAATAGGCAGCGGCATTGAGCTGTTGATTGGTAGCGGTGATGAGCGAAGCTTTTACCTGGCTTACCTGCGCTTTTGCCCGCATTACCGATTCTTTAGTGCCTATATCGTTTTGTACAAACTTTTCACTCACCCGTAAATTCTCACTGGCCAGCTTCAGCGCATTATTGTAGATGTCAACCGCTTTACCAGCCTGCAGGTATTGATAGTATGCTTCCTTGATGTTTTTTACCAGTTCTCGTTTATAGATCTCGATATCTATCTGCTGGGTATGGATCAACTCTTGTTTAATAGCTTTATTATAATAGATATCGGTATTCACCAATGGCATCGATACTTCCAGCCGCGTGTCGTGAAAGTCGTTTGGCAAAAACGTGATCTTCTGGTTATCAACCTGTGGAAATTTACTGGCGCCGGTTAACTGGTTCAAAGTGGAATACACATTGTTCAACAGATCGCCAATGGGAATGTCCTGCGTGCGGCCACCCGAAGCCAGGGTGTATTGCGAATTAAAACTGGCCTGCGGATAAAACAGGGTTTTGGCCCTTTTCAGATCCACTTCAGCTTTTTGCAGGTCGAAGGTTTTCTGGTGCAGAGCCAGGTTTGTTTCCAGCCCCTTTTTAATGTATGTATCCAGAATAGCGGTTTGCGCAGCGGCCGGTTGAGCAAAAAGGCCCCCTGCAACCCCGATCACGATCGGGATTGATAGACTTCTTTTCATAAGTCAATCTGTTTTATTTTATTATGTAAATAATCTTAACGGTGTTAAGTAAAGGAGTAAAAAAAAACCCTCAGGTTTTTTTATCAGAAATATCCAATGAGTTCAACAACCAGGTCAATCCTCTTTGCATCATCGCTACCATTTGGTCCCGCGGTACCAGTTTATCGAACCGGTCCCTGATGGCCAGGGCTACCATGCCATGTACCATGCTCCAGATAGACATCGCTACTGCCTCTACATCACCTTTCTCTACCAGCTTTTTATCCATACACTCCTGGATGGTTTCTTTTAGTTTTCCCAGAGCCTGGTCACCGCTTTTCCATTCACAGGTTGCATCCAGTACTTCTAAAGCTTCCATGGGGGCCTTTAAAATAAACATCAGTTCATAGTAGGCAGGATTTTCCAGTCCAAACCGGATGTAGTACTCGCCCATTTTGGCCAGACGAACGAGCGGGTTTTTTATTGTCCAGAGATCGGTATTATATTCCGCCATTTTATGAAATCCCATTTCATGCAGGTTGAAAAGGATCTCGTTTTTGTCTTTAAAATACAGGTAAACTGTTGTAGGACTGTATTCTATGAGGTCGGCAATTTTACGGATAGACACATTCTCGAACCCCTGCTCCATGAATAATTTCATGGAAGCATCCAGGATCATCTTCTTGATCTCCTGCTTTTGTTTCTCTTTTCTTTCCGTTATGCCCATAATAGGTTAATTAACGACACAAATATACTTAACACTGTTAAGTATCCAAACAAGTACCTGACTTTCTTTAGAATTTCTCCAGATCACCCCTTTGGGGTCTGTTTTAGCCATATTTAAGAGTACTTATATCTTAAGGGTTTCATTAGGTATTCTCAAGGTTATCATAAGCTTATCCTTAGGTTCAAACCCTAGGATAACCCTGGGATGACCTAAGGAATACCCTAGGATGACCTTAGGATGAAAGATGGCATAAATTAAGTTTCAGGTAGAAATCCACCTGCTATAAAATCCAAAACGTTGTTTGAATAGGTTGTAATTATTTGTTCCTGGCCTGGCAGGGTATTTTTAAAGAAGTCGTACCTGCTGAAAACCGGCGAGTTCGCCCTTCTCTAACAGCGACTCCATTTCGCTGAGTTCTGGTGGCGTCGTGGTTTCCGAATCCCATAATCCGGGATCATCTGAGAACGGTTGTTTGCGCGCGGTTCCATCCAGGTGTGGAGCGACACTCTCTGTGTCATCTGCCGACAGGTGCCCGCGAAGAGCCCCTTCGGGGGTGTCAGGAAGATTATTGGCGCTTTTTCCTTCCAGCCAGCTAAATACGGCTTCATAAACCTGAGGGATATTCGGTAATCCGCCGTGAACCCCTTTAACATAACGAATGGCTACGTTTTCCAACATGGCCGAAGCAAGGGGTACCCGCCCGTCACCATCCCTGTTAGGATCTCCTTCAACTCTGGAGGTAATCTTGTCCATTTTTTCCCAGGCGCCAAATAGTTTAGAATGATAGGCGAGTTTAAAAAGCGTTTTATATCCCACTCCGGCAATAACCAGCATCTTGTCTTTAAAGGTTTGATCCAGTTGCCGGTGATAATCGTACAACTGCTGATAAAAGACTGCCACCCCATTCAGCACTTTTTGAAGGGCTGCGGCCTCTTCCTGCGACAGGTCCAGCTTCCAGGACGCAACATCATACATGTCGAAATTCGAACAGGGGTGCAGGTAAGGAGTATCCTCATCAGGAGATGGTGCGGCGGAATCCGCTTGTCTTGTTCCGGGATAAATACCCAGCGGAGCGGGCAGCAGGCTCAGCACTCCCCATAATGACCGGAACGTTTCCCTGCTTAGATAAACACCCAATAAGGCCATCAGGTTAAAGCCCCACAAATGATTTTTTAAATAACCCGCAATTGACGGGGAACCATAATGCGGAGTAGCAATGAAAACAATACGGCCAATCATTGGCCATAATTCTTCACCATACTGCATTAAGGTGACCCGCAACATCATGCCACCCATACTGTGGGCAACCAGGTGAACAGGGTTATTTCCATTCCTGGTATAGGTTTGAATAATGAGTTCCTTTAAACGGGGGGCGCTTAATGCCAGCGATTTTCGCCAATCATAGGGAAAAACCACAGCGCCAAAATCCTCCCGCTTTAAAATGGCAGTGAGAAAAGGTTCATATGCTGTATCAACAGCACACGCAGCAATAGCATTGTCCGGGTCGGCATCTTCCGTGCCATCGGCGGAAAGCCGCAGATCATCGATATGTTTGCGGGTACGAACATCCATCCACCAGATACCGCCTTTAGATTCACTCTGCAGCAGGCTGCCCATAACACCGGGTATAACGATCATGTTTTTTGCTGCCTTTATACCGAGATGATGATCGTCTTCACCGTCTGCCAGGCGAGCATATTCTGAATAAACATCGGAGCCGAGCCAGTTAAGTAATGTTTCCTTATTGTCATTATTCCGGATAATGTTTATTCGTTCATCCGTAGCCGATAAAAGAAATCTATTGATCAAATCGTTTGACATGGTTATTGATTTTTAATGTTTTTAAGTTCTTCGGGAGCAGCCATAAATAATTCATATTGGTTTATGTAGGTATAAAACAACCCGCCGATATTCTGGTATTGGGTCCAGAGCCACAGCCTGGTTTGCGCTACGGCTTCTCCTGCTGCCATTGGACTTGTATCTACTTTGCGAAAGAAAAAATTATAAAAGATACAGGCAAACCGGCTGGCGAAGCGGATCGGCACTTTTATCTCGGTGCCCAAGTAGGCCCTGCATCCCCGCCGGAAAAAGGAAGTTTCCAGTTCATTTGCCATATAGGCATCTGCTGTGCTGGTGGTACAGGCGTTGGCAAAAATGAGCGGACGATCCTGTAATGGCAGGATCCCCAGTTCCATACGGTTAACCACATCCGCTGCATCGGAGGTGGAACCAAATCGTAATACAGGATTATTACCATCTCCCACACTGCATTGACAAAAGAAATAGATCATGCCGAGGGGAGATGCCGCAGGCTGGTTCAACATAGACACTAATTCTTTCTTTGCATTCGTTGAACCGGCGCCGGGAATAATAAGTTGTTGTTGCCAGTTGGCCAATTGCTGCTGCTGCCAGCTGGCCTCTATATAAGTTGGATCGCTGGTATTATTGCCCCAGTAAAAAAGATTGGCGCTATAGGTGCTTTCTACTTTTCCCAACGTTCTCGGTGCAGCCTGTACAACATGAGACGTGTATTCGATCCGGTAACGCAAGCCGATGAATGAGCCGCCATCCACCGCCTTTGTGCTATCGATGGGAATTTGGGTATAAAACAACCCCCAGGGTACATGGGGTATAAATCCATCGGAGCCGGAAGGCACCCAGGAAATATTGATCCGATGACCTGCAACTAATTCATCCATGACGCCTCTGATCTCTGAGCCGCTTGGGAAAAAAGTTTCATAAAGCAAATAACCATCAAAAGCGAGGGCTTTTAATTCGGGGCTTTGGGCCGCCGATACCCAGGCTTGTTCATGCGATTGATCTGATCTAAAATTCAGGTAACTCCAATCGTACTCAGGCTGAAAATTGCGAAGCCGGTCCATAGTTTCAGTGGCATCCAGGTCATTAAGGTAATTGTCCCATTTGGCGCGGAACTTTTCCGCACTGGCCACCACATTTTCAATAAGGCCCGCAACCTGCGCCGGGGCAACGGGCCAGTCCATGGGTTTATTCACGGCTTTACCGCCAGAGGTGCCGCTGACGTATGCCTTCCCGCCGCCGATCACAACGATATTCAGTTCTCCGGGCGGGGTGGTCCATTCATGTGGATATGGCAGGTTCAGCTGGGAAGCCGGACTTTTTACCCAATCGTTCCGGATCAAACCACCTTCGGCTTCTTCAATCTGACCAGTTGGTTTACCCACCTGCAGCCTTAGCTGAAACTTCCGGTACAACTCCTTTACCGGAGCGTTTTCAACTGAAAGCGAATCATTTTGAGCGATGGTAAATAGCAACACTTCCAGCTGCGCCTCTCCCGCCAGCCGTGTGATGATAGGCAGACTGACCGTAACACTGTTTCCATTCTTCGGAACAAGCAGGGTAAATTCGGGCGTTGGAATTTCTACTGTCGACGAATAAACCACACACTTCAGCCACAGGCCCTCATTGGGAATATCCAGGGCTGCGACGCCTGTGTCGCCCGTTAAAAGATTATGATCCACAGCATCTCCCACTTTGAAATATAACGTGTATGTATGTGCTGGTTGAAGATAGTCCCCGGGTGTAGCAAGCTCAGGAATCCAGGCGTTAATGGTTTTCTCGCTTCCGGGTGGTATGGCATTATTCTCCGCAGGTGGGGCATATTCCAATTCCGGCTCCGGCACTATATCATTCATCTTCTCCAGGTTTTCGAATTCTATTCTGATGCCTCTATAAGCTGCCTCATTATTATAGGCCTGATTCAGCCAATGTCGAACCAGGGGGGCTGCCTCCGTTTCCAGCAAGCCAGCAATGAGTTCGTCTGTCGCACTCCATCTTCCTAATTCCTCATTACTTTCCGGGCTTTTAATCCGGTCAAGAAATCTTGACCGTAAATAAGTCCAGGTGGATCCAGTAAGTTTATTTAAAACCTTGTCGAAGCGAAACAGGTTCTGTATAAGGTAGATCTTCAGCTCGTTATCCATACTTGTTTTATTAAAATATTTTTTTGTACCCACAGCCGCTGGCGGTGAACGCCACATGGATCCTCCTTAAAAGGCAGGTTTTTGAGGGTTTCCTCCAGTATTTCTATCACTTCTGTTGGATTATAGGCAGGTGTACTCCTTATTGCGGCGGCCAATTTATAGCTGTATTGTGCTGATTTGTAGCGGTCACCCCGAATTTCGGGAATGGAAAGCAACTGCCGGCAGGTGTCAATGGTGTCCTGAAGGTCCTGCGGATTGGAATTCTTTTGCCTTTCTAGCATAAGCAAAGCCGCATTATTACGGTCTCTATATCAAAGTACCCCATTCTCACCAATTTTTTCCCCGTTAAAACACCCATTTTAAGAAAGCAGCAGCCTGAAGATTGACTATAAAATATTGAATAGGGGAGGCTGAAAAGAAATCAACTTTCCGTTAAGTTTTGAGGACCTGCTTTTAACTGCATAAAAAACAGATATTCAATCCATTAGATCATTTTCAAATTTGCATATTTGCACATTCTGCTTTTCCTTACATTTGCGACATATCATGGATAAATTCATTGTTTCAGCCCGGAAATATCGTCCGCAAACCTTTGATACGGTCGTAGGACAAGCCCATATTACCACCACCCTGCAGAATGCGATCAAGAACCACCACCTGGCGCATGCCTTTTTGTTCTGCGGTCCGCGTGGGGTGGGTAAAACAACCTGTGCCCGTATTCTGGCTAAAACCATCAATTGTGATAAGCCTTCTGCAGAGGGTGAAGCATGTAATGAGTGCCCGTCGTGTGTGGCTTTTAATGAGGGCACTTCGCTGAATGTATTTGAATTGGATGCGGCCAGTAACAACTCTGTGGAAGATATCCGGTCGCTGGTGGAAAAAGTAAGATTTGCTCCCGAGCCCGGTAAACATAAAGTATACGTAATTGACGAGGTTCACATGTTGAGCTCCTCGGCCTTTAACGCCTTTTTGAAAACGCTGGAGGAACCACCCTCCTACGCTATCTTCATTTTGGCTACTACCGAAAAGCATAAAATTCTACCCACTATCCTGAGCCGATGCCAGATCTTCGATTTCAAGCGCATCACAAACAACGATACGGTAGAACACCTGGAGAGCATTTGTAAAAAAGAAGACATCAATGCCGAGAAGCCAGCCTTACAGATCATTGCCCGCAAAAGCGAAGGCTGTATGCGCGATGCCCTCAGTATTCTCGATAAAATTGTAAGTTTTACCAGTGGTACCGTTACCTATCAAAATACCCTGGAGCACCTGAACATTCTGGATGCAGACTACTATTTTAAACTAATAGATTGTATGCAGAACCAGGACCTGGCCGGAGCCATGTTATTATACGATGACATTGACCGCAAGGGTTTTGAAGGCGATATGGTATTGAACGGGTTTTCTGAATTCATTCGTAACCTGCTGGTATGCAAAGACGAAAGAGTAGCAGGATTGCTGCAGGTGGTAGAAAGTTTTAAAGATAAATACGTGTTAGTCGGACAAAAAACCCCGGTAGCCTACCTTATAAGCGCCCTGAACATTTTAAACGAAGCCGAAATAAACTTCAAAGGGGCCCGTAACAAACGACTGCACACCGAACTGGCCATTATAAAACTCACCTACCTGCAACAGGCGCTTGAACTGGCTGCCGGCGGGGACGGCCTTGCTAAAAAAAAAGTAGCTGAGGGTGCCCAGTCTGTAGCGTTTCGCAAGCTGGGGATGGTAGAGCAGAAAATGGAGAGCAAAGGGCAGCGGGCAGAAACAACAGCCCCTAAAAAGGTAGATTCGACAGTTTATCGCCAGCCTACTGACGAAGCGAGGTTAATAATAGAGGAGCCTTCGGTTGGGTACCTGAACCCTGATGAGGAAGAGTTGAATTACATTAATTCAATGCATTCCGGAAATGCTGGTGGACAGCATTCTTCCACCCTCCCGACGGGTCGGGAGGCCTCGGGTAAGGCAATGCCCAAATTGGGGACATTGGAATCGATCAGGCAGAAATTTGCCAATAAAACGGCAGGTTCCAGTAATCCGGTCATCCCCCTCACGCTGGAACAATTGCAGCAGCACTGGGCCAATTTCTCCCAAAAATTAAAAGATAACAAGAACCCGGCGGCCCAATCATTCGATATGGCGCAGCTGATGATCACCAGTGGTAACTCCTTTGAAATTGTGAGCAACAACAACCTGGAGCAGAAATTTATTGAGGGTGAACGGCGCCAGTTGTCGGACTATATACAGCAGTGCTTTAATAACCGCACCCTGATGTTCACTATTGTGGTGACGGAGAATCCGGTAGAATTTATACCTACGGAAAAACCCCTCTCGACGAAAGAACAGTATATTAAAATTATAGAACAATACCCAATGGTGAATGAATTGCGGAGTAAGCTGAAGTTAGGGTTTGATTAATTTCTGCAGACCTGCCGGGTTCGCTTTGGCAGCCTGCTATTGCGATCCGTTGCTGCGGACCTGACAGGTCGGAATGTTAATTGACCTTTACCCATTGACCATTGAGCATTTTGCTGTAATTTCGAGCACTCAAATCGAAAAAATCAGAATATCAAATAAGAATTTATGGCTGAAGTGATCTTAATGCCCCGCCTGAGCGATACCATGACAGAAGGCGTGATAGCGGCCTGGCATAAAAAGGTAGGCGACAAAGTAAAGAAAGGTGACTTACTGGCTGAGGTGGAAACCGACAAGGCCACCATGGAACTGGAAAGTTATAAAGATGGCACCCTGCTTCACATTGGTACTGAAAAAGGGGGAAAACTACAGGTAAATGATCTGCTGGCCATCATTGGTAACCCCGGTGAAGACATCAGCTCGCTGATTGGTGGTGGTGGTCAGAAAGCCGCCGCAGCAGCCGCTCCGGCAGCTGAACCAGCTAAAGCCGAACAACCCGCCGCTCAACCTGCTGCTGCTTCTGGTGGCGCCACACTCGACCTGGCCAATATGCAGGAAGTGATCCTGATGCCGCGCTTAAGCGATACCATGACAGAAGGCGTAATTGCCGCCTGGCATAAAAAAGTTGGCGACAACGTTAAAAAAGGCGACCTGCTGGCTGACGTGGAAACCGATAAGGCTACCATGGAGCTGGAAAGCTATAAAGAAGGTAAATTATTATACATCGGTGCGCAAAAAGGCGATAAAGTTCCAGTAAACGCCCTGTTGTGCATCATTGGCGATGAAAAGAAAGTAGATGTTGAAAAGATCGTAGCTGCCGCCAAAGGTGGTGTTGCTACAGCCGGCGCGGCCCAAAGCCAACCGCAGGCAGCTGCTCAACCTACCCAAACCGCCAGCGCAGCCACTGAAACCGCTGCTCCAGCCGCTACTGGCAGCAATGGCAGAGTGCTTGCTTCTCCCCTCGCTAAAAAATTAGCAGAAGATAAAGGAATCGATATTTCCAAAGTTGCCGGTTCCGGCGATGGCGGCCGTATCATTAAAAGAGATATTGACAATTACACACCGGCTGCAGGTGGTGGTCAGGCTGCTCAAACAACAGCTCAACCTGGTAAAACTGCTGCTCCTGCCGTTGCTGGTCAGGTAAGCTTTGAAGATGTACCTGTATCGCAAATGCGTAAAGTAATTGCCAAACGTCTTGCTGAAAGCAAATTCACCGCTCCTGAGTTCTACCTCACCATGGAAATAAACATGGACAAAGCAGTAGAAAGCAGAGCCAGGATCAATGAAATTGCTCCGGTTAAGATCTCGTTCAACGACATGGTGTTAAAAGCCTGCGCTATTGCCCTGAAACAACATCCCAAAGTGAACAGCAGCTGGATGGGCGATAAGATCCGCGTTAACCATCATGTGAACATCGGTGTAGCCGTAGCCGTTGAAGAAGGTCTGCTGGTACCTGTTGTACGTTTTGCCGATCTGAAATCATTGTCACAAATCGGTACTGAAGTAAAAGAGTTCGCGAAGAAAGCAAAAGATAAAAAACTGCAACCGGCAGATTGGGAAGGCAGCACCTTCACCATCAGCAACCTGGGTATGTTTGGTATTGAAGAATTCACTGCCATCATTAACCCCCCAGACTCTTGTATCCTCGCTGTAGGCGCCATTAACCAGGTTCCTGTAGTGAAGAACGGTCAGATCGTTGTTGGTAATGTTATGAAAGTTACCTTAACCTGCGACCACCGCGTGGTTGACGGAGCTACCGGCGCCGCCTTCCTGCAAACATTGCAACAGTTACTGGAAGAGCCATTGAGAATGCTCGTTTAAGAACAATGCACCTAGTTATAAAGAAAGGCCCTGCTGTTGAAGCGGGGCCTTTGTTATTTTATGGTGATTGGGGAAGGGCAGAAGGCAGAGGGGGAAGGGCAGAAGGCAGAGGGCAAAGGGCAGAGAGGAAAGGCAGTAGGAATACAGGCAGTAAGCCGTAAGCTGTAAGCGAATACACTTCTGCGCGCCGTCGCAGCTCCGCATTGCGAAACTCAGAACCTAGAACTAAGAACTCAATAACCTACAAACCCAAGAACTCAAAACTTTCAACTTTAAACTTTAAACTTTCAACTTTAAACTTTAAACTACTGTACTCCCAATAATGTAACCTTACCATCCATAGTAGAAACAATCAACTCCTTCTTACTTAGAACACGAACGGTATTTACCATGGAGTTATCTATTTTATGCGCCCAGATGGCTTTTTGTTTGGCCGGGTCAATCGCATACACTACTCCATTGCGCGTACCAAAGAAAACCTGTCCGTCTTTTTCAATCAGCATACTGGGCACGTGTTCATAACCAAAACCGGCATTCATTACCCAGGCGGGGTGTTGCTCTGTTTTACTGGTAGCATAAGCCGCAATTGTGTCCTGCATGGTTTTACCATATACATATTTTCCATCGGCCGACATACCTATCGACTCGCGCACCCGTGTTTCACTGTTCTTCCATAATGTATTACCCGATATCGCATCTATCGCATACAAGGTGCGGTTCGGACAAACCACATACACCACGCTGTCGTGCGCTACCGGTATACAAGCCGCTGGTGAAAAGTTAATTACTGAAAAACCGGGATTCCATTGCCAGGCCAGTTGACCATTGCTTCTGTTTACGGCATACAGGTTCTTATCCCAGGCGCCAAAGATCACGTTACTGCCATAGATCAGCGGCGTACTCACAACTGGTCCCTGCAGGCCGGCGAATTTCCAGAAAGGTGTGCCATTCTTTATATTCAATGCATTGAAATTATGATCGCTGCCACCAATGAAAACCGTATCCTTAACGATCACGGGCGAACCGAGTACAGACGCTTCTGTTTTATATTTCCATATCAGCTGACCGGTCAGCAAATTCAAACAATATACATACCCATCTCCTGAACCCAATACTATTTTACCAGCACTTACAGCAGGCGATGAAAAGATAGCGCCGCTTGTTTTATAACTCCATTTCTTTTTACCGGTTTGTTGTACGAGGGCCGTTACCATGCCATTTTGATTTCCAAAGATCACCAGGTTGTTAGCTACTGCCGGTGTGGAGATCACATTGGCATCGGAGGCAAATACCCATTTCGGTTTTACCTGGGCGTATTCTTTATTGATGGCATAAGACGGACGTTCGTAATGCCCGGTCGTATCTGGTTTATGCAACATTACTTTTGTCCAGGGTTGCAGGGGTTCGCTACCAGGGCGGCGTTCGGTGTATACAATAGAATCAGGTGTTACATCAACCAGGTTATAGCCACCTAATGGCGCTTTTGCCCGTAGGTTCGAGCGCCCCATTACACCGGGAATACCTTCAAAATTCAAAGCATGGTTGTTATGTCCATGACCACACATGATCATCAGCGTATTGTACTTCTTTAACCGGTCGGTAACCTCGTACCAGTTATCGAGCGCGTTGTCGATGGGATAGTGGTTACAAAAGATAATAGGTTGATTGCGGGATGTTTTAGCCAGCACGCTATCCAGCCAAACAATGGCATTACGGGGCACATGGCCATCACTCATGCGCACATACGGACCGGAAGCGCAGCCGATAAACCGGATGCCATTGTGATCGAACTGGAATTTATCGTACCCAAATGTGCTGGTATAATGAACGCCGCCGCTTTCACTCCAACCGGCATCGTGGTTACCGGGAATGATGTAATATTTTGGTTTCAGGCTGTCGAGGATCTGTTTGGCCGATGCCAGTTGCGCATCGGTTCCCAGTTCGGTAATATCGCCGGTGATGATCACAAATGCGATATCGTTCAACTGGTTAATATCCCGGATCGTACGCCGCAGGTCTTCCTCGGCCGATCCATTTGGCGACCCAATGTGAGTATCGCTAATATGAATAAAACGAAAGGATTTTATTTGCGCCCGGGTAATAACAGCGCCAAGCAATAACATTGAAATAAAAAATAACCTTTTCATGGGCGCCAAATTAACGTAATAATAAAACCGAATTACCAGCAGAAAACAGCAACCTCATTAAATCCTCATAAATTTATCATGCCTTTTGTAATGTTTGAAACGATTCAACTACCAATAATTAATTGAGTCGTGCCACGGTTCAATTATCAATTATAAACCTTTGAACCACTATGCTGCTCAGCATTTCTACCTGGTGGCAACACCTCGATACCTTTGAAAAGATCCTTTGGGGGATCGCCCTTGCCTTTTCTTCGTTCTATCTGTTACAAAGTATGGTGTCCCTTTCCGGCGGCGATACCGATCATGCCGATGGCCATGGAGACGGTTCCGTCGATCACGACGATGGCGCCAGCTACCAGTTCTTCACGCTCAAGAACATGATCGCCTTTTTCACCATGTTCGGTTGGGTGGGCCTGGCAGCGCATTACGGCGGCATGGGTAAAACAATTACAGTGTTGCTTGCATTGGGTGGCGGTACAGGGCTCGTGCTGCTGATGGTGCTTATACTGGGAAATATGAGCCGCCTGCGGCACAGCGGCACCCTGAAGATCGAAAACGCCATCAACCTTACCGGCAGTGCCTACCTGTTTATTCCGGCCAACCGCAGCGGTATTGGTAAAGTACATATTACGGTACAGGGCTCGTTGCGTGAGTTACCGGCCATGACCGATGATGAAACGGAAATTGCCACCGGTGCCCTGGTGCGGGTAAAGAAGATCATCGACGATCGAATTTTACTGGTAACACTGGCAGAAAACAACCTGCCTTTTAGAATATAAATCATCATTCAACTTCAAACCCCAAAAAAACTACTATTATGGATTACATTCTGATTGTAGCTGCCGTGACCATGCTGTTCCTGTTCATTATGGTCATGTCCATGTTCCGGCGGTACAAGCGATGCCCCAGTGACCGCGTGCTGGTTGTATACGGTAAAGTAGGGCGCTCACAAGATGGTACCGATGGCAACCTGAGCGCCAAATGTATACACGGAGGCGCGGCTTTTATCTGGCCGGTTATACAGGATTACAAATTCCTCGACCTCACTCCTATTTCCATTGAGGTGAACCTTACCAATGCCCTGAGTAAGCAAAACATCCGGGTAGATGTTCCTTCGCGCTTTACCGTTGGTATCTCTACCGAGCAGGGCGTTATGCAAAACGCCGCCGAGCGGTTACTGGGCTTACTGCAACCCCAGATCCACGACCTGGCCAAAGACATCATTCTGGGTCAAATGCGCCTGGTAGTGGCCATGATGGATATTGAAGAGATCAACAGCAACCGCGATAAATTCCTGGCCAACATTGCCTCTAACGTGGAGGCCGAGTTGAACAAGATCGGTTTAAAGATGATCAACGTAAACGTAACCGATATTAAAGATGAAAGCGGTTACCTGGAAGCGCTGGGTAAAGAAGCTTCGGCCAAAGCCCTTAACGAGGCAAAGAAAAGCGTGGCCGAGCAGGATAGAATGGGTGAAATTGGTAAAGCCATCGCCGACAGAGAGCGCGATGTAAGCATGAAGCAAACCCAAAAGGAACGCGACGTACAAATTGCCGAAACACAACGTGACCGCGACTCCATGATCGCCGTGGCAGAAAAAGACAAAGAGATCCTGATCGCTGCCGCTAAAAGAGACGAACAAATTGGTAAGGTAGAAGCCGACAGAGACACGCGTATTAAATCTGCAGCTGCCAACTCTGTTGCCGTACAGGGGGAAAACCTCGCCAAAATACAGATAGCCGATTCAGAAGCTTCGCGTCGTGAAAGAGAAGCAGAAGCCCTGAAGCGGGCAATCGCAGCTGAGAAAGTACAGGCTGCTAAAGCGCTGGAAGAAGCTTACCTCGCCGAGCAAAAAGCAGAAGCCGCCCGTGCCGACAGGGAACGCGCTTCGCAAAACGCCAACATTGTAGTAACGGCCGAAATACAAAAACAAAAAGCCATTATTGAAGCACAGGCCGAAGCAGAAAAGATAAGAGAAAAAGCAAAGGGTGAGGCCGATGCTATTTACGCCAAACTGGAAGCGGAAGCAAGAGGGATGTATGAGATCCTGACCAAACAGGCCGAAGGTTTAGACAGGATCGTTAAAGCGGCGGGCAACAACCCGAAAGATGCAGTACTGCTGCTTATCTCCGATAAACTGCCAGAGCTGGTGAAAATGCAAACAGACGCTATCAAAAACATCAAGATCGATAAAGTAACGGTTTGGGAAAACGGGCAAAATGGGTCGGGCAAAAACTCAACCGCCAACTTTGTGTCGGGCCTGTACAAAGCAGTACCGCCGTTAAAAGATCTTTTCGATATGGCGGGCATGGACCTTCCCGGTTACCTTGGTCATTCAAAAAAAACAGAAGAGAATAATATAACAGAGCCGATCGAAAAAGAATAATTCTTCTTCCTATCTTTAAAGAGTCCGCCAAAGGCGGACTCTTTTATGTTACGATCATCTACCATTCAACTACTTCGTTTTCATTTTTCGTTTTTCCTGTTACCGGTATACCTGTTTGCCGTAAGCCAGGTACCGGTTATTCATGCAGGACATGCGGTATTGATATTTTTCATTTTACACTTACTGGTATATCCATCGAGCAATGGCTATAACTCGTACATGGACCGCGACGAAACGCCTATTGGCGGTATCAAAAATCCCAAACAGCCCACGCGTGAATTATTTTATGTAAGCATGATGATGGATGCGGTGGCCATTATATTAAGTCTTTTTATCAGCTACTGGTTTACTATTTGCATTATAACCTATATCGCCGCCTCCAGGGCGTACAGCTACCGGGGCATCAGGCTTAAAAAGCATCCGGTAGCAGGCTACTTAACGGTAATACTATTTCAGGGCGCCGTAACATACTTTATGGTTTATCATGGAAGCAGTATCGACAAAACACTGACTGTGCCGCCCCTTGACATGGTGGCGGCCAGCTTACTGATCGGAGGCTTTTATCCCCTCACCCAAATTTACCAGCACGAAGCCGACAAAAAAGATGGTGTAATTACCATCAGTGCCTTACTGGGTTACCGCGGCACCTTTGTTTTTGTGGCGTTGGTGTATACATTGGCCATGAGTTTGCTTGCGGTATCGTTCTTCGCGCACAACGAACAAAAAAAGTTTATTGTCTTAGCAACTATGATGCTGCCAATTCTCGTATATTTTTTCAGTTGGGCAGGTTTGGTGTGGAAAGACACGGGCAATGCAAATTTTGCCAATACCATGCGGATGAATATCCTGGCATCTATCTGTACCAACCTCGCATTCCTTACCTTATTAATCTGGAGGGGTTTTGAGTAAAATAATTGCCATCGGTACCGCCGTGCCTGCATTCAGGCACCGGCAGGAAGACATTCTGCAATTCATGCAGCTTATTTATTCGTTTACTGAAGCCGACAAACGCCGGTTACGTTTTTTGTATCACCAAAGCCATATTGATACCCGTTATTCTGTAATACCCGATTACAGCCGGCCCGTGCCGGAGTGGAAATTCTATCCGCACACCGAGAACCTGGAACCATTTCCATCCCTTGAACAGCGCATGACCTGGTTTCACAAGTATGCCCCGCAATTATCGGTGAATGCTGTCCGTGACTGTATAGATGGCAAAATTTCCGAATCGGAGATCACGCACCTGATCACGGTCAGCTGTACCGGACTCAGCGCTCCCGGCCTCGACCTGCAGGTAATGGAACTGCTCGATCTGCCGCGGCATACCGCCCGTTCTTCCATTAATTTTATGGGTTGCTATGCTGGCATTCACGCCTTAAAAACCGCCGATGCTATTTGCCAGGCCGACAAACAGGCAAAAGTACTGGTAGTGTGCACGGAGCTGTGTACGTTACATTTTCAACGGGAGCCAACGATGGATAACATGGCATCGAGCCTGTTGTTTGCCGATGGCAGTGCTGCCGCGGTAGTTACAGCCGATGAACACCCGCTTAAAGGCCTGCATCTCGATGGGTTTTATTCAGAAGTAATGCCCAAAGGCAAAAAAGACATGGCCTGGGAAGTGTCCTCTACAGGTTTTTTGATGACGCTGAGCAATTATATTCCCGACCTGCTGGAAGAAGATTTCACCGGGCTTACCAACCGGGCGCTGGCAAAAAACGGGTTAACCCGCCAGGATATTTCGCACTGGTGCATACACCCCGGTGGAAAAAAGATCCTGGAAACCGTTCACAAAACACTATCGTTTCAGGCAAACGAATTACAGGCATCGTATGATGTAATGCAGCAATATGGGAATATGTCGTCCTCCACCATATTCTTCGTGCTTAAAAAAATGGCATCTGCCCTTCTGCACAACCACAACGGAAAAGAACACATTTTTGGCGCGGCTTTTGGGCCCGGTCTCACAATGGAAACATTTGTGGCATCAACGAATTGCTAATATTTTATTCGGTTTGAACAGGCGTTTCGCGGGTCAGGCAGAAAGTCATATATTACAAACGTGAATTTTCGTCACAGATCATATCAATCCGAATTGCTCGACCGTCCGGATATTCCTTTTGAAGATATAAAACGGAATATGCAGGAGTTAAACTTCATCAACACCTGGCTGGGCGGGCATGCCATCACACTGAATGGCCTGGCGGCACTGATTGATAAAAAGAAACCGGCGTCGGCAGTCACGATCTGTGAAGTTGGCTGTGGCGGTGGCGATAACCTGGTAGCCATAAAGAACTGGTGCGAAAAACGAAAGATCCCGGTTGCTTTTATTGGCATCGACATCAACCCGCATTGTATTGAAGTAGCAGCCAAACGATTACTCAACAATGCTCAATGGATCGCCTCCGATTATAAAGAAGTGGAACTGGAAACACCACCGGATATTATTTTCTCCTCCCTGTTCTGTCATCATTTCTCTGACCGGGAAATGGTAAAACAATTACAATGGATGAAAACCAATGCCCGGCTTGGGTTCTTTATAAATGACCTGCACCGGCACAAGGTAGCTTACTATTCCATTAAAGTGCTGACGAATTTGTTCTCAAAAAGCTATCTCGTTAAACACGATGCGCCCTTATCTGTAGCCCGCGGTTTTACCAGGGATGAATGGATCCAGTTTTTAAGTATTGCCGGCATCCCTGATTTTACAATAGAATGGAAATGGGCCTTTCGCTGGCTGATTGTATCAAAAAACAAATGTGATTAAGCTATAACCCGCAACGTGAGCCTTCAACCCAAATATGATATTGCCATTGTTGGCGGTGGACTGGCCGGTTTGGCCCTGGCCATTCAAGGCGCCCGTGCCGGTTATAAAACCGTGTTGTTCGAAAGAGAGAAATACCCTTTTCACAAAGTTTGCGGTGAATACATCAGCCTGGAAAGCTGGAACTTTTTGCAGGACCTGGGCCTGCCCCTGAGCGATATGCAATTGCCCATTATCAACCGCCTGCTTATTACAACGCCCAATGGGAATTATATAGAATCTACCCTGCCGTTAGGCGGTTTCGGCATCAGCCGGTTCACCATCGATAAACTACTGGCCGATATTGCCCGCCAGGAAGGCGTTACGCTGCTGGAAGAAACCAAAGTGCTGAATGTGGTTTATCGCAACAACAACTTTCTGTTATTCACCAATAAAGGCGATGTAGAAGCAACCGTGGTGGCTGGCGCCTATGGCAAACGCGGCAACCTGGATATAAAATGGAAACGCCAGTTTACCAAAGTAAAACCCAATGCACTCAACCACTACATTGCTGTAAAATACCACATTCGCACCCATCACCCGGCCGACCTGATAGCCCTCCACAATTTTGAGAATGGCTATTGTGGAATTTCCCAAATTGAGGAAAACAAATATTGCCTTTGTTATTTAACTACGGCCGCCAACCTGCGTAAGTGCCGGAACGATATTAGTAGTATGGAAAAGGATATCCTGATGAAAAATCCTTTCCTGGAGAAGATCTTCTCCAATGCAGAAATGTTATATGAAGAGCCGTTAACCATTTCCCGGGTCTCTTTCAATAAGAAAACACAAGTTGAAAACCATGTTTTAATGATTGGCGATACCGCCGGCCTTATTGCACCACTTTGCGGTAACGGCATGAGCATGGCACTGCACAGCAGCAAACTTGCTTTTGAAGAGATCAGTTCGTTTTTACAGGGACGAATTAACCGGTACGAAATGGAAATTCAATACACCGAGCAGTGGGAGAAAAAATTTGGCCGGCGTTTGCAGGCCGGCCGCCTGTTACAAAGCTTCTTCGGAAGTACGATCCTATCCAACGTACTCATAAAAATGGTCAAGCCCTTTCCAAAGTTTGTAGCGTTTCTAATACAGCAAACACATGGTAAACCATTTTAACAAAAAATGGTTATTGCACGCTCTATGGTTACTACTGGTTCACACAAATGGTTACGCGCAGAATTACTATGCGCTTCAGGGCAGTAATTATGCGGGCAGCCTGGGCATCGGCAATAACCCTGCCTCCATTGTAAATACCCCTTACAAATGGGATGTTACCATTTTTGGGGTACAGAAAAAGAATGCCACCAATAGCGTTGTTATTCACAACTGGTCGCTCTTCAGCAATCCGGCTAAATCGGAATATAGTATCAGGGAAGGCGACTTCAAGCGGTTTGTCTATGACGATCTTAATGTAAACCTGCTCAATACCCGCATTGCCCTTAACCGCAAACAGGCTATCGGTTTTGGGTTGAACCTGCGCAGTTATACGCAGGCAAGCACCGGCCCCGTCAACTTTGTAGATACGCTCACCAGCACCCGCGACTTTTTCGACCTTGGCAATTACGACCGTAAACTATCTGCCGATGCCATACACAGCGCCTGGGTAGAATTCTTTGTGACCTGGGCACAAACCATTTGGGACAGAACCGATTCGCGTCTGAATGCCGGTGTTACAGCAAAACTAACCCGGGGTGTCAGCGGCGCCTACGTCAATATCCTGAATGGCAGCGCTACCTCCACCGTACACAACAATATCAACGATTATACCCTGCAAGACGTGTACGCCGAATACGAATATTCGAGCAACTACGATGGCTGGCAAAAAGAAAAAGGTACCCGCCAGAACCTGCGCGACTTTCTAAGCCATTCCCAAACCGGCGTTTCCTTCGACTTCGGTCTTGAATACCTCATTAAACCGCAACAGATCCTCACTGTGTTTGATGATGATACGTATTACGACTACAACTGGAAGATCGGGTTATCGTTGCTCGATGTAGGTTTCAATCCTTATAAATATGGCGTCAACAGCCGCAGGGTAAGTGGTTTTCACGATAACATTACCGATACCGTGCTGGACATCCGGTTCGATGATATCGATAAACTACAGGACTTCAATGAACGCCTAAACGGAATTGCCAAAAACATTAAACAACCCGGCGGTACGTTCCATGTTGTTAATCCCATGCGACTGGTATTGAACGTTGATCATTTTATTACCGGTGCCTGGTATGTAAACGGCAACGCCTCGCTTAATTTGTCTTCCTTAAGCGGCAAGGAACGGCGGCTTACCGAACTGAACATGCTAACCGTTACGCCCCGCTGGGAAACCCGGCGCCTGGGATTTTTTCTGCCCATACAATTCAACACCAAAGAAAAACTGTGGGTGGGCGGGGCCGTTAAATTCGGACCGCTGTTATTAGGCATACACAACTGGGCCAACGTATTCAGTAAAAACAAAATGCAAAATGGCGGCGCCTACCTGGCCCTGGTACTGCGTCCGGGAAAAAACACGGCTACCCGCTTAGACAAAAGACTTGATTGCCCACCCAACTAACTTTCAATAAGTTTTGAAAATTCAGAAACGCGCCTTATCTTTGGGCAGTAAATATGAAACTCGCAGAAGCGCAACAACAATTCATTGCTTCCTGGGGAGCATTCGGTTCACACTGGGGCATTAACCGCACCATGGCGCAAATACATGCGCTGTTGATGATCAGTCCTGACCCACTGAGCCAGGATGACCTTATGGAACAACTCAGCATCAGCCGTGGCAACGTGAATATGAACATTCGTGACCTGATTGACTGGGGCCTGGTAAGCAGGATATTGATCCCCGGTGAACGAAAAGAATATTTCTCGGCAGAAAAAGACATCTGGAAAGTAGCCACGCAAATTGTAAAGGAGCGTAAGAAACGGGAGCTTGATCCCATGCTGCGCCTGCTGGACCAACTGGAAGACATTGAGGGTGATAAAAAAGACAAGCACAGTAAACAGTTTACCGAAACCATTGGCAACATCAGGAAGTTTGGCCAGCAGGCCGACAGAATGCTCGATACCATGGTAAAGGCCGATGAAAACTGGTTCTTAGGCAATCTGCTGAAACTGTTCAAATAACAGCAACTACCAAACAACAAACAATATTAAGCCGGTCACCGGCTTTTATTTGACCCTATACTTTCATTTATTTCTGAAAATATGGAAAATACAGATAAAATATTAATCTACGACGATGATTGTCCGCTCTGTGCAGTCTATACCAGCGCCTTTGTAAAATCAGGATTATTAACCACAGAAGGCCGTAAATCTTTCACCGCCGTTTCGCCCGAACTGTTACATACCATCAACTGGCAACGCAGTGTAAATGAAATACCCCTGCTTGACCCTGGTACCAAACAGGTTTGGTATGGCATAGATGCCTTACTGGAGATACTGGGACAAAAATGTGCGTTGATAAAAACCATTGGCCGGGTAAAGCCCATTAACTGGTTCCTCAAAAAATTGTACAGCTTTATATCCTACAACCGGAAAGTGATTGTAGCCGTTAAAACTTCGCCGCTTAAAGTTGATTGCACACCTTCGTTCAACCTGTTTTACCGCCTGTTATTCCTGGTCACATTCCTGGTAGTTAATACCCTGATGATTTTGCCGGTTCACCAACACCTGTTAACCCAACTCCCCGGTTATTCATTATCGCTTATTCAATTATTGGGGCTGCATGCCAGTATGGTTGCGCTCAATTGTATAGTGGCCTTGTTCCTGCCTAAACAAACCGCCTTCGACTACCTGGGCCAGGTGAACATGCTTACGCTGGTGACCAATTTATTGCTGATTCCACTGGTGCTCACCGATGCTTATATACAACCAGGCAATTGGGTTAATTATGGTTACCTGATACTGGTGTCTATTGTGGTCTTTCACGAATATTTCCGGCGAATGACTTTCGCCAATATGCTCGACCGTTACCAGCTGGTGCTGTCGATCAACCTGGCCTGCATTATGGGTTTGTGCATCTGTTTGTTTATTCCTTTCAACTAATATCTGTACCTGTATGAAACACAAAAAGATCGTTATTGCCGGTGGCACCGGATTTATTGGCCAGGCAATGGCCCGTTATTTTGGAAAAGACAACCATGTAATACTGTTAAGCCGTCATTCGGTAAACAAACAGCAAAACAACCACACTAATAAATTAATAAGAGCGGAAGATGGTTATAACATCACCTACTGGCGATGGGATGGCATACATGTAGAAAAACACTGGCTGCAGGACATTGACGGGGCCGATGTGGTAATTAACCTGGCCGGCAAATCGGTGAACTGCCGTTATACAGAAAAGAACAAACAACAGATCATCGACAGCCGCACGCAATCGACCAAAGCCATTGGCGATGCCATCAGGCAAACCGTGGTTCCACCCAAATTATGGATCAATGCGGCTTCGGCCACTATTTACCAGCATACCCTGGATAAACCCAATGATGAATATACCGGGCTTATCAGCGATGCCAGGAAAGACAATATGCCGTATTCCTTCTTCGACCGGTTACGGTACCGGTACAAAAAATTCAGCGCCCGTTTGCGGCATGGGAAATACAGCGCCGCTTACGAAGCACCTGATAAAGATTTCTCCGTTCAGGTTTGTCACCAATGGGAGAACAGTTTCTTTGATCAGCGAACACCCTTCACCCGTAAAATAGGTTTGCGAATTGGTATTGCGTTAGGCCCTGGCAGCATCATGACGCCCTTTTACAACCTGATAAATGCGGGCTTAGGCGGCCAACAGGGCAATGGACACCAAATGTTCAGCTGGTTACATATTGAAGATCTGTGCCGGCTTGTTGACTGGTGTTATGAACAAAAAGAGATGGAAGGAATTTACAATTGTTGTACGCCCAATGCCGTATCCAATGCCCATTTTATGAAAACACTACGTACCCTGAAAGGCAAACGATCGGGGCTGCCGGTTTATACCTGGCTGCTGGAGCTGGGAGCTGCACTGATAGGCACAGAAAGTGAAATGGTGCTGAAGAGCAGGTGGGCCTATCCCGCCAAATTATTACAGTCGGGCTTTTCATTTAAATATAACGAACTGGAGCACGCGCTTACCAATATTGTTCGCAATACACAAGGAAATGAATAGCACCATAACATTTTACCCCGCCTTTTGTTTACCCGGAAAATATTATAGTTTTGAAATACAACCAACTGCCTAAAATAGTTGTTGTAATGGGTATGGAAACAGGTAGTAAAAAAACGGTGGTCCTGGGCGCATCTGCCAACCCGGGCCGGTATAGTTTTCTGGCTTTAAACAGTTTACGCAAGCACCAGCACCCCGTGGTGGCCATCGGGCGCAAACAGGGAAAGGTGCTGGATGTGGATATTTCCACGGAGAAAAACCCCGAGGAAACGGTTGATACTGTTACGTTATACCTGAACCCTGCCAATCAGAAAGAATACTACGATTATATACTATCCCTGCGGCCAAAACGTATTATTTTCAACCCGGGTACCGAAAATCCTGAATTATACGACCTGGCAAAAAGCAATGGCATCCAGCCCATGGAGGCCTGCACTTTAGTGCTGCTTAGTACGGGTCAATACTAACCACCCCTGGTAATAACCCTTAGTACAACCCATATTTTACACTCAGATCATTTGATTATATCCCCATTGTAAAATAACCGCATACCATTTGCGTTTTAACTTCGTATTGAATCGAAGCGATCGTAGATTTAGTATATCCCTAAGACCCGTACCCTGGCAATCCAGATCCGAACACTAAAACCCGTACAAATGAAAAACCAGAATGCTGTAGGGCTCTTAGTGGCGTGCATGTTTGCATTCCAATCAATATCCGCCCAGCAACAACCACCCGTTATCCTTAACCCCAAACCTGTATTAAGCAGGGCCTCAAGCGTAGGTCAGCTTCCTCCCAAACTGGAATGTAATTTTTCAGTGATCAAAGGGCTTTCTGCCCGTCGTATTGCAGACAAAATAGATCTGGCGCTCGGAAATTTTGAATTCTCCGGCGAACTTGTTGAACGAGTTCAGTCATCGCCCAACGTAATGAACATGAACATCAGGTCAACCAGTATGCCAGGCACTTTTTGCTCCATATCCGTAATTACGCAAAACGATAATACAGAAAAACTGGTAGGCACCATCATCAATCCCAAAGCTGATGAAGTGTTGGTACTAACGGAAGAAAACAACCGGTATTTCTGGGTAAAGAAACAAAAGCAATTTTTCCTGGTTGAGTAACCAATTGATCCGTACCCCCCTGAAAACGCTGAACACCATTTAATCGTCCAAATTCGCATCTGAAATCCAATGAAATCCATTTTTACCGTACTGCTTGGCCTGTCTATTGCCACAGGGGTAAGGGCACAGGTTCCTTTATTAAACAGCTATCCATCGGCAAAAGCTACCATTTACATCGACTTTGACGGCGAATACGTAACCGGTACACCCTGGAACTGGAGTGGGCCTATTGATGCCCAGCCTTCCGGTTTTTCAGCGTCTGCCATTACTGAAATGTTTAACCGGGTGGCTGAAGACTACCGCATCTTTAATGTAAATATCACTACAGACTCTACTGTATTTAAAGCAGCACCCATTTTCCAACGCATCAAAGTAATTGTTACCCCCACCTATCAATGGTATGGTGGCGGCGTTGGCGGTATTGCTTATGTGGGTACTTTTTCCAATGGCGCCGGCACACCTGCCTGGGTATTCAGCGGCCTATTGAGCAACAGCACCAAGAACGTAGCAGAAGCCATTTCACACGAGGCAGGCCATACCCTGGGTTTGCAGCACCAGAGCTCCTATAATGCCAGTTGTGTAAAAACTGAATACAACCCCGGCACCGGTTCCGGAGAAACCAGCTGGGCGCCTATTATGGGCGTAGGATATTATAAAAACCTCACTACCTGGCACTATGGCACCAACACCTATGCCTGTAATTTTTACCAGAATGACCTGGCTATTATCTCCGGGGCTGCCAATAACTTCGGTTTCCGCCCCGATGATGTAGGCGATACCCATTCCACCGCTACTACCATGGGGTTTTCAAATACCGGTTTTGCCACCAGTGGTTTAATTAATTCCGGTACCGACAAAGACGTATTCAAATTCACGCTAACCTCACCCACATACGTACACATAAATGCAATACCAGAGAATGTAGGTGTTAACAATTCAGGTGCTAACCTCGATATTAAATTAAGCCTGCTCAATTACAAAGCAGACACCCTTGATCAATACAACCCCATCGCACTGGTAAATGCCGGCATCGACAGCAACCTGAACAGCGGTACTTATTATCTGGTAATAGAAGGCACGGCCAATGCCAACTTTGTAAAGAACGAAAGCCTCGGTTATTATACGCTCAGCGCTTCGCCCCTTGCCATTTTACCTATACACAAGTTCACCTTATCGGGTAAATCAAATGATGGCATCCACAACCTGAGCTGGATCTATGAAACTGATGAAACAGTTAAAACCATCGAGGTGCAAAATTCAAAAGATGGTATTCATTTTGAAACCCTGGCCCAGGTAAGCCCCGGCACCAAATCCTTTTCGTGGAAGCCATTAACGGACAACGCTCCTTTTTACCGCACCAGGATCATTACAACAGGCGACGATAAATCATACTACTCCAACACCATCACCATACACGACAAAGACGACAATAAAGCTTCCGTAAGAGTTATGAGTACCATGATAACCAACTCAATCATAGCTAATGCCGATAAAGACGCCAGTTACCAGGTATTGGATGGAACAGGCCGGTTATTGCAACGTGGCAGACTGGTTACCGGAACAAATAACATCGATATAACAAATGCACAAAAGGGCCTGATACTCCTTCGTATACAGAGCGATTTGGAGACCAACACCCTTAAGTTAATAAAACAATAATAGGCATCTGATTTGGTGAACAGCGGGTTTTTCGGTAAATTACAAAAACCCGTTTCACTATGATGTTATGGAGAAAATTTAATGGCGACCCGATTGATCTGCCAATTATTGATGCCGTTGAAAATGCCATCAAACGCGAAACTGAAAAGGGCTATCACCTTAAAGTTTGCATCGGCACTGATTCGCAGGTAAAGGGTGCAGAAACAGAATTTGCTACTGTAATTGTTTTTTTACGTGAAGGGCATGGCGGTTTCATGTTCATACACAATGAAAAAACTAAAAAACAGTACAGTATCAAAGAACGCATGCTGGTAGAAGTTGCCAAGAGTATTGAAATCGCTTACGACCTCTGCCACCTGTTCAATCTGTATAATGTAGACATGGAAGTGCATGCGGATATTAATACCAATCCGCATTTCAAAAGCAATGACGCATTGAAGGAAGCCATGGGTTACATACTGGGAATGGGGTTTGCTTTCAAGGCCAAACCCGAAGCATTTGCCAGTAGCAGCTGCGCCAACAAAGTGGTAAACTAACGAACCCTCACGCTGTAAACGGAGGGTTTTTTAATGTTTGGTTGTGAATCACTCTTTTCACAGCTCAGGGCATTGTCACCTCCAAAAGCAACAGATACACCTTCACATTGCCTGATCATCGAACAACAATCGACTTCACTTTATCTACCAGTGGCTTGGGAAACAAATGCGAAATACCTGAAAGCATTTTTACGGTTTGTTGTTGCAGGTACAGTTTTGTATTTACTTTCACTTCCTTACCGAAATAAGTATTCATAACTTTTTCACCGGTAACGATATTGGTAAGATCGTTCAGGTACAGTTTATTGATAGCTATGTCCGATAAGCGCGGCACATAGTATATGCAGTTGTCAAAATAATAATGCGTTACCTGCGAATGACGGCTGGCGCCTTCGCGCAGGATCTTTTCCCCGCCATGCAACAGATTGGCCGACCAGATCATCGCCTGTCCTTTTTTGATCTTCAGCACCTCTTTCTTTAACCCAAGCGCATCGATCATTTTCTGAATAAAGTTCACATAATCGACGGCGTAAGCCATAAACGCTTTTTTCATTTCCACACTGGCGCTGGCTTTTACACCTACGTCTATCATATCGTAAAACGGCAGTTTATTGCTTCCGGGATAATAATGCAGCGGACCATTGGTTTCGTCAATATCTTCAAATGGCACCCAAACCCCGCACATAAACCGCTGCGGAATTGAATTGAAATGGATCATATCTGAATGGGTATCCTGCTGCGTGCCTACCGGAAAATTGAGGGTTTGAAAGGGAAAGGGTTCGCGCTGATATAAAAGCCTGAGTTTATTCAATACGGCTTCCGACGAAGCTACCTTGCGTACATGCTCATTGTATTTCCAGGCATCCTGTATTCGGTAATTATTGTCGGTAATTTTCGCAAACCGGGGCGCCAGTTGTTCAATAATACTATTGGCAGTGGTATCATCGAGCCCAAGGTCGATGATCACATAACCATCATCGGCAAACTTTTTTACAAAAGCTTTATCTGCTTCGCTAAGCGTTGATTTGCTTAACTCTGCTTCAAAAAAAGGAGATTCGGTCCAGGGTAAGTTGGCGTGTTGTTGGTGCATGGCAGGGGTGTTTGACAGTATACTGCCACTCACTTCCCTAAGGTTGGAAAATGCTGAAAAAAAATATTCAACCCGCTAATTAATCGTTATTATTATTCCCGGCCTGTTCCGCTTCGATATTACAGGTTTCAATAAATTGAAGCATTTTATCCCGGCCCATTTTTTTCTCGGCGCTGGTTACAAAACTCTGTGGTAAGAATTGCCAGGTTTTACGCATGGCATCTAAGAAATCCTTTACGTTTTTACTTACTATTTTCTGGGTTTCTTTATCGGCTTTGGTAAATGCCAAACAAAAAGGCACTTGCCACTCGCCCAGGCGATCTATAAATTCAAGGTCGAGCTTTTGGGGGTTATGACGGCTGTCGATCAATACAAATACACTGATCAGGTTTTCGCGTTTGCGCAGGTAATTCTCGATCATCTGTTCCCACTGTTTACGCTGCGATTGCGAAACTTTGGCAAAACCATACCCTGGCAGGTCAACCAGGTACCAGGCATCTGGTTTAACCGAGCCGCCGGCATGAGCCTGAGGATAGCTTTTTATATCAAAATGGTTTATCAATTGGGTTTTACCGGGTGCAGAAGACGTTTTTGCCAGCTTTTGGTTATCAACCAGCATATTTATCAGCGACGACTTACCCACATTACTACGGCCAATAAAGGCGTATTCGGGCCGGTCGGGCTTGGGGCATTTGGTATAATCCGGGCTGCTGATGAGGTAGGTGGCAGATTGAATAATCATACTGCAAGATAGAACTAGTTTGTGGTTTGTTGTTTGTGGTTTGTAGTTCTATTAACTTTGCCACCCATGTCTAAATATTCACACGATAATATAGTGCCCTTCAACGAGTCGGAGCAGAGCAAAAAAGAACAGGTAGCGGCTATGTTTGACCAGATAGCTTTCCGATACGATTTTCTGAACCGTTTTCTATCAGGAGGTATTGACGTAAGCTGGCGTAAACGCGCCATTCGCGAATTGAAAGAAGTTAATCCCCGTAAAGTGCTCGATGTGGCTACCGGTACTGCCGATGTGGCCATAATGACATGGAAATATTTACGCCCGGAAAAGATAATTGGCATAGATATTTCTGAAGGAATGCTCAATTTGGGGCGTCAGAAGGTTGATAAATTATTGCTATCTAAGCAAATAGAATTGTTAAAGGGCGATAGCGAAGCAATAAACTTTCCCAACGAAACGTTTGATGCCATTACCGTGGCTTTTGGGGTGCGGAATTTCGAAAACCTTGAAAAAGGGCTGGCTGAAATGTACCGGGTACTAAAACCGGGCGGTAAGGTGGTTATCCTTGAATTTTCTAAACCCCGTAAAACGGGCTTTAAAAGTTTATATAACCTGTACATGAACGTCATTGCTCCGCGCGCCGGCCAATGGGTATCGAAGAACAAAGACGCGTATCAGTATCTAAATCAATCAGTTAAAGCATTTCCCGAAGGCGAAACATTTCTACATATTTTACAACAAGTTGGGTTTAAGAATACGACACTAAAACGGCTGAGTTTAGGAATATGTACAATTTATTGCGGCAAAAAAACCGCCAATTAAACAGATGGGCAGCAGGGCTATTGCTTTTGATCGCCTCACAACAACAGGTAAGTGCTCAATTAAGAGACTATTTAAACCTACCTGACCACGATAGTAAAAAATACTATCTGGGTATTGGTCTTATTTATAATAATGCCAGGTTCCAGGTAAGCCAACATCCTTCATTCCTTTCGAATGACAGCGTTATGGTGGTGGAACCGGAAAATACCGGTGGTTTTGGCCTGGCAGGCATGCATACCCTTCGTCTGTCGCCCCGGTTTGAAATCCGGGCCATCTTCCCCCAGTTATTATTCGCCTACAAGAATCTCACCTATCATATTAAATATCCGGACCCGTCCAAGGATGAAACGGCCATCATGAGCAAGAAGGTGGAAAGCTTTCTGCTCGGGATCCCCATCCATCTTAAATTCCGCAGTGACCGCATCGGTAACTTCAGGGTTTATATGTTTGGGGGCGGAAAGATCGAGTATGACCTGGCTTCCAATTCAACAGCCCGCAAAGCAGAAGACCTGGTTAAACTGAAAAAATTCGATTACGGAGTGGAAGCCGGCGTTGGGTTCAACTTTTATTTCCCGGTATTTATTCTTTCTCCCGAGATAAAGATCAGCAACGGGCTTGGTAATATTCATTCCCGTGACCCAGACCTTAAATATTCCAGCGCAATTGACAAACTGAACTCGAGGATGATCATTTTCTCGCTGATATTTGAAGGATAAAAAACAGCATACTTATAAAAGCAAACAGGTGTCGCGTAAAACCGGACACCTGTTTTGTTATATGAGCCTCATCAGGTATAGCAACTGAAAAACAATTCTTTTCACCTTTGCATTATATATAATACAAGCGCGTATTATTTATTCTCCTATACTTATGCTTTTCTTTTACATTTGTGCATAAACCCTTTCTGCCTGATTTGCAACCAAACATACCTGCGGATAATAGCCGTTATGCTGGCGTATTGTGGTTTTTCCACTGCGTATGCGCAGGACCGCCTGAAGAAACAGGACAGCCTCAAAAAGTTATTGCCCGCTCAACGGGAGGATACCAATAAGGTTAAACTCCTAAACAGCCTCGCCAGCACGTATTATCAATCCGGAAAAGATTCCATCTATTATTATGCTGAGCAGGCAGTTCAGCTGGCAAAAAAAATTTCGTACCGAAAGGGCGAAGCAAGAGGCGAAGCACACCAGGCCTCCTATTACCGGATGCAGGGGGAATACACTACAGCCGTTAATAAACTATTGCACAGCATCTCCATTAATGAAGAACAGCATGATCTTATAGCTGCCGGTGATCGTTACCTCGATCTGTCGCAGGTATATAAAGACATGGTGGGCGCCACCAGCACCCTTGAGTACATCAATAAAGGAGTGGCGTACAGCCAATATGCTTATAACCTGTTTAACGGCTTACACGATACCTTAGGCATGGTGGAAAGCCTGAACCAGAGCGGTATCCTGTACCGCGACCGGGCGAAAATAAAAGGCCAGGAAAAATATTATGATGCTGCTTTTGCCACCTATCTAAAAGCAGTAGCTATGGTGGAACGATCGGGAATAAACAAAGGCGCTTTAAGTAAATTATACAACAACATCAGCCAGGTATACAACGAGTATTGGAAAGATTATAAAAAAGCGCTGGAATACCTGCTCAAGGCTGAAGCGCTGAACAGCAATGCACACAACCTCAACGGCCTCTCCTTCAATTATGGCAACATTGCACTGGCCTATACAAAACTGAATCAACCGGCACAGTCATTACTATATTCCCGCAAAATGTTGGCAACAGCCCGGCTGCTCAACATGCCCGAACGCCTGCGCAATGCCTACAATTCCATGTACAACTCCTTTGCCGCCACCAAACGGTACGATTCAGCCCTGTATTACTATAAACAGGCCGACGTACTGGACGACTCGCTGAACAATGTGGCAAAAACCAATGAAGTGATTGCCTTGCAAACAAAGTTCGAGACCGGCAAAAAGGAATCGGAAATAAAACGGTTGCATACTGACACCCTTGCCAAGAACAGGCAGATCGGCTTCCTGGTTTCGGCGCTGGTGATCTTTGCACTGCTGGCAGGTTGTATGGTTTGGTTGTATTATCGCATCAGAAAACAACGGCAGCAGATAGCGGGGCAGTCAAAAAAACTGGAAGTAATGATGAAAGAGCTGCACCACCGGGTAAAGAACAACCTGCAGATCGTAAGCAGCCTGTTGAGTTTGCAAACCTATAAGGTACAGGACGAGGAAGCCCTGCTGGTTTTAAAAGAAAGCCAGCAGCGGGTACAGGCCATGAGTTTTATTCATCAACGCCTGTACAAAACCGAATCACTCACCGCAGTGAATATGAAGGAATACCTTACCGACCTGGCCGAATCGCTGGTAACATCATATGGGTTTAACCGCGACGGCTTCGACCTTCACATTGTAGTGGAAAAAGAAATGCTGGATATTGACAAAGCATTACCCATAGGCCTCATCGTCAACGAGCTTATGACAAATGCCCTGAAATATGCTTACCGCAATAGTCATCACCCCGCATTGAAAATTACCCTCACCGAAGAGGATACAAAACTGGTTTGCACCATAAAAGACAATGGACCCGGCATTGACGAACAGCAATGGCAAACAAAGAAAAACTCCTTTGGTAAACAGCTGATAACAGCACTTTGCAAACAGCTGCGGGCACAACAATCGCTGGTAGTTGATGGCGGTACCCAGTTTACTATAACCATTCCAAAACAAGTAGCTTAACAATGCCTGCCGAAAAAGTAAACATCCTGATTGTAGAAGATGAAAGTATTGTGGCGCTTGACCTGGCCAGCGGTCTTGAACACGATGGGTATAACATCGCCGGCATTGCTGATAATGCGGTAGAAGCCCTGCAGTTGTTTAATGAAAACGACGTCGATATTATCTTAATGGATGTGAACATCATCGGGGAAAAAGACGGCATCGATACGGCTGCCGAAATATTGAAACAAAAGGCAGTACCCATCATTTACCTTACTGCATTTACTGATGCAGTTACCATTGAACGGATAAAACAAACCCATCCTGCAGCATTTTTATCAAAGCCTTACAATCTTACCAATGTACGCATAGCCATTGACCTGGCAGTGAACAATTTTGCTGTATCCCGCGAACAACAATCTACCGGAAAGATCATTCCGCTCGATAAAGACGGCAACCGCAGCACCAGCTCGCCTGAGAAAGAGATGATCCTTCGGATACAAGACCATATTTTTGTAAAACACAATTATGCCTTTGTAAAATTAAAACTCAGCGACCTGCTCTATATTGAGGCAGACAATAACTACACGTCCATTATCACTTCCGAAAAAAAGTTCCTGCTGCGGTTATCCCTGATCCAGTTATTGGAAAAGATCAACTACAAGGCGCTGGTTCGCATTCATCGTTCCTATGCGGTAAACATCAACACGATACAGTCATTCAACGAACAGGAAGTAGAGATCAACCAGCAGCACCTGCCTATTGGCAGGAATTATAAGGAAGAATTTTTGAAACAATTCGATTTCAGGTAATATTCGGTCGGTGTATCACCGATGTAAAAAAAGGCAGGCGGCAATAATGCCGCCTGCCTTTTTTTATAATAAGCAGTTATAATCTTAATAATCGTATTCGCGTCTGAACATATTCCATCGTACTCCGGCAGTTAAAACCGAGACATTTCTATTGCTTACCTCTGGTAAACCCGATTTATAATTCCTGATCAATGCACTGCCTTCGAGGAACAGGTTCTCTTTTACTTCATACGATACCAGTACCTGGGCATTTACCCCGGTGGCCAACGGGCCATTCGGTAATTTGTAGCCATAATCTCCGGCAGGGCGGTACGTATTGGGGATGAAGATATTGGTACCCACATTGCTGCTGGCGGTATCGGTCCCCTGTCTCCAAACAATAAGGCGGGCGCTGGTTGTCCATTTAGGATGTGGCTGATACCTGACAATACCGATTGCCTCCACAAAATTAGCGCCCAAAGGATGCGCCAGCGGCTGGTTGTAATGTGTATAATTGGCCACGCTATCGAAGTGGCTGTAAGTAAATGGCCGGGTAAGATTGAACTCACCCTGAAGATCGAGGTTCTTCACTCCAAAAGCATTGATGTATTTCGCACCTGCCTGTATACCAAATTTATTGGCCCACCAGCCATTGCCGGCCTTCAGTTCTTTTGTTACCAGTTCATCGAGCAACAACTGGCCATACAGCTGTACACGTTTGGCTATATTGGCTTTCAGATCGATGCCCACAAAAGCATTGTCGGCACTGCCATTTGCCTGTTCGGCCAAACGTAAAAATATGACCGGATTCAGGTAACTGAACTCAAAATGATTTTTGCGGCCAAAGACCACCGATTCAAAAACACCGATATTCAGCCATTTGGTAACGTCCATACTCAAATGATGCATAGCCGCATATTTTTTATCGAGTATTTTGTTACCCATACTGATATCAACGGTTTGGGGTACCAGCTCGGTGAACAGGTTCATATAGTTGAACTTCCAGATGCGGGTATTGATCTTCAAAAACAGGTAGCTGTTACCAAAGTCGCTCAGGAATAAACTGCGGTAACCATTGCCTATAAAATTTTTATCATATCCGAATTGAAAATCGAGGTATTTGGCTGCCGTAAAATTAATGGAACCGCGGGCATCCAGGTAATCATTACCGGTATTCTTATACGTTTTATAGAAGCCAACACCAGGTACGGCGTCGAATGTACGAACCCTTTCCTGTACAAACAGCGGCCCGCGTTCCTGATTGTCGGTCATATAAGCAGAAAACCCAAGCCTTTTGGCTATCATACCCCTAACGGCAAGTCCTTTTGAGGTGAGAAAAAGCTGATCATCGGATTTATCACCACTTTCCACGGAAAAGGTTTGCTGGAAAACAGGGTTAACAACGAAGAAAAAATCCTTTACATTAACCTCCAATAAATTGGCCTTGGTTTTATAAAATACATTCCACAAACTCTTCTTACTATAAAAATCGCTGGTATCAGTACTGGTTACCCATTCTGAGCTGTTCATGAACAAACTACGCAGGTTATACTGATCTACTTTCGACAGCTGGAGGGCACCCGCTTTATTTAAAGAATCGGCATATTCCCCGGCCTGCACCGCAACTTTCCGGCTCATTGGTTTAAGCGTGGAAAGATTCAGATCATCATTACTTTGCAGCATTATTTCAAGACGGTTCAAAAAAGGCTGGTGTTTGGAACCCTGGGGTAAATAAGTTGACTGTGCAAACAATCCGAAGGGAAATAATAAAAACAGTAAGCGGACAAAAGTTTTTACAATATATTGCATGGCCAGTATTTAAAAATATTATTTTTTCAAGATATGCAAAATTACCTGATAAAAAATATAATGGTCGTGAATGAAGGGGTGTCAGCCGTGAAGGATGTGCTGATCAAAAACGGCCGCATTGAAAAGATTGATGGTAACATTCAACCAGATATATTAGTTACTGAAATTAACGGCCAGGGGTTGCATTTATTACCCGGTGCCATCGACGACCAGGTTCACTTCAGAGAGCCGGGTCTTACCCACAAAGCTAGCATTTATACCGAATCGAAAGCGGCCGTAGCCGGTGGGGTTACCTCCTTTATGGAAATGCCCAATACCATGCCGCCTGTGTTTACCCAGCAGCTGTTAGAAGACAAATACGTCATTGGCGCGAATAGCGCCCTGGCCAATTACTCGTTTTACATGGGCACTTCTAACGACAATGTCGAAGAAGTACTAAAAACAAATGATCGTAAAAAAGATATCTGCGGCATCAAGATCTTTATGGGTTCTTCAACCGGCGGGTTACTGGTCGATAACTACCTTACCCTCGATAAAATTTTTCAGGAAAGCGAGGTATTGATCGCTACCCACTGTGAAGATGAAAAGATCATCAAAGCCAATTATGAGAGAATAAAAAAAGAAAAGGGTACGCTGGATCCGGCAGATCATCCAAGGATACGGGATGAATATGGCTGTTTTGAAAGCTCACTGGTCGCCATTCAGTTTGCCCAAAAATATAATACCCGTTTGCACATCCTGCACATCACCACGGAAAAAGAGCTGGCGTTATTCTCCAACATGAGGCCGCTGGAACAAAAAAATATAACGGCTGAAGTGTGTGTGCATCACCTGCATTTTACCAGCAATGATTATGATACCCTGGGAAATTTAATAAAGTGCAACCCCGCCATCAAAGCACCACACAACCGCGAAGCGCTTTGGCAGGCCCTGCTCGATGACCGGTTAGATGTAATTGCCACCGATCACGCACCACATACCCTCGAAGAGAAAGGCGTGCAAAGAAACGCAGCCGGTTTGCTGACGCTGCCGCCGGTAGAACCGGGCAGTTATGAAAAATCCCATGCCGGTTTGCCACTGGTACAACACAGCCTGCTGCTCATGTTGCATTACGTAAAAGAAGGACGCATAACCATTGAAAAAGTGGTAGAGAAAATGAGCCATGCTGTAGCCAAATGCTACCAGATTGCCGACCGGGGTTACATCAGGGAAGGCTACAAAGCCGACCTGGTAATAGTAAATATTAACGCAACTACCACAGCAACAAAAGAAAACATATTGTATAAATGCGGATGGAGCCCCCTGGAACAATTTACGTTCCCCGCTGCCATTACCCACACTTTTGTAAATGGCAATCTGGTTTATGGAAATGGACAGTGGAATGAATCTAATAAGGGAGAGCGATTGTTATTTAATCGGTAACTTACGAAAACCAAAGAAGGAGCGACAGCATGGAACTGGACAATACCACCTATAACGACCTGTCTGTATTTCAGCATGAGGAAGAATTTTCGATATTCCACCGGCTTTGTTATACCCAAACATCACAGGGGCGCGACTGGCTGTTTAAATTTTTCAGCAACCCCTTCAACGATCTGAAGCCAATCCTGGAAACACAGCAGATCCTTCGGTCAATTATCGCCCATATGGATAACTGGCCCCGGGAAATCAGCAATGGTACCCTGATGGTGATTGAAAAATTCTACGACAGCAATGTAGATGCCATTCCCAATGCCAATTTATTCCATGCAATCACTTATAAAATCCTGAATGTCGCCGACTTTTCCCTCGTGCGCTATTCTATTTCCCACTTTTCAGACCTGGTGAAGGGAATGACAAAACTGGTGGAGTTGTTGGACAACGACCAGGCGCCCCTGATGATCCGTACCTACCTGCGCCGGGCAGCCGATTTAATGAATAAACCCGTATTACAGGAACTGAAGGAACATGAACGCGGCAAACAGTTTACCTTACGCGAAACCTTACATTACGGGGCGTATATAAGAGATGAATTCAGACTGTCTGCCCATGAGCTCATAGCCATTTACGGCCGTATAGACGCCTGGTATGCCATGGCGGTAGCCGTGAAAAAGCTGGGACTTTGTTTTCCCGAGTTTGTAGACCAGCAACAACCGCTTGTTGAAGCCCGTAAGCTGTACCATATTCTTTTATCAACCCCAACCCCTTATGATGTGCAGTTGAGTCCGGGTAATAACTTCCTGTTCCTTACCGGGGCTAATATGGCTGGTAAAAGTACTTTTATCAAAGCCGTGGGCAGTACCGTGTTCCTGGCACACCTTGGTTTGGGCGTACCGGCCGAGTCTATGCGCTTAACCCTGTTCGACGGACTGCTGAGCAATATAAACGTAGTTGATAACATAATAAAAGGCGAAAGCTATTTCTTCAATGAAGTTCAGCGTATAAAAAACACCATCACAAAAATTAACGATGGCCGCAAATGGCTGGTGTTGATCGATGAATTGTTCAAAGGCACCAATGTACAGGATGCCATGAAATGCTCATCCGTTGTGATACAGGGGTTGATAAAAATAAAAAGCTCGCTCTTTATTCTGTCGACCCATTTGTATGAAATAGGGGAAGAATTAAAACAATACCCCAATATTTCCTTCCGCTTTTTTGAAACTTCGGTTAAGGAAGATCAGCTGGAATTTAGTTACCAGTTGCGCGAAGGTATCAGCAATGACCGCCTGGGTTACCTGATACTTAAACGGGAAAAGGTGGTGGATATGCTGGAGAAGTTGTAACAGAAAATGATTATAACAATAAAGGCTATCGATTGATAGCCTTTATTGTTATATTTCTTTAGTTAGCATCTTTTTTCTTATCTAGGACGGTATACAGTGTAGACAACTGTTCGGCCAATGCCTTCTGATATTTAACGGTAGTTTCCAGAATTAATCCGCAGGCGAACAACAGCAGGGCAATGATCTCCAGCGCAGCAGCCAATATAGCAGATGGAACGTGGTACACGTAATGCTCTTCGATGAAGTCGATTACAGGTACAGTACCAATGGCAAGGCCAATAACAGCGAAAATTAAACTACATACCCCAAAAAACAACAGGGGTCTGTAATCTTTGAATAACATGAAAACCACTTTAAGCACTTTAAACCCGTCTGAATAGGTGTTCAGCTTCGAAACGCTTCCGACGGGTCTGTCGCGGTATTCAATGGGAATTTCCACCAACCGGTAATTATGGTGCAGCCCATAAATGCTCATTTCCGTTTCAATTTCAAAACCCTTGCTCATCACCGGGAACGTTTTTACATAATACCGGTTAAAAACCCGGTACCCCGACATGATATCCACCAGATTTGACTTGAACAGAAAATTAATCAGTCCTTTAACCAGATTATTGCCGAAACCGTGGAAAGCCCGGCTGTTCTCTTTTGAATAGGTTCCATTCGACATTCTTTCACCGATGACCATATCCGCTTCATTTTCAACAACCGGCTTCATCAACTCATGCACAAAAGTAAAAGGATAGGTATCGTCGCCATCTATCAGAATGTATATATCTGCATCTATGTTTCTAAACATGGAACGCACTACATTGCCTTTCCCCTGACGACGTTCTTTTACTACAATAGCACCATGAGCCGCAGCTATTTCAGCGGTTTTGTCTTTGGAGTTATTGTCATATACATATATAGCTGCGTCGGGAAGCTGCTCCTTTACATCATTTACCACCTTTCCGATGGTGACAGCTTCATTATAGCAGGGGATTAGAACGGCAGTTTTCATTATTGGCTTTTATAATAAGGATAAAGCAATTAAATTAAGTTATTTTACATTTACCATACCGGTGCAAATGTAACCGTAGTTTGTTAAACAAAAAACTGTTCATGAAAAGAACGCTCCTGCTGATAGTAAGTACCTGTTTGGCTATAATTGTTACTGCACAACAACCTGGCGCCACCATAGATGTACAACACTATACTTTTTCAATCACTTTAAATGATACCAGCGACCTTGTAAAAGGCAATGCCGCCATAGAAATATTATTTATCAAAGACGCGCCAGCCATAGCCCTTGACCTGATCTCTGAAAACAATAACCACAAAGGCCAGACGGTATTACAGGTTACAGAACAAGGAAAACCGCTCCATTTTACCCATATCAATAACCAGCTTACCATACAATTTGCAGCACCGGTTAAAAGCGGGGAACGCAGAAACATCGAAATAGCGTATGAAGGCATTCCTGCCGATGGGCTGGTGATCACCCAAAATAAATACGGCCACCGCGTTTTCTTTGCCGATAACTGGCCTAACCGCGCACACAACTGGTTGCCCTGTGTTGACCATCCGGCCGATAAGGCTTCGCTTGATTTTATTGTAATAGCTCCTGCTCATTACCAGGTAATTGCAAATGGGGTAAAAACCCAAGACACTACCATTAACCAGCTACGGTACACACATTATACCGAAACCACTCCCCTTTCTACCAAAATAATGGTTATTGGCGTAGCCGAATTCGCCATACAACAATCGGGCACGGTGAATGACATTCCGGTATACAGCTGGGTATATCCTGAAGAAAAAGAAAAAGGTTTTTACGACTATGCGCTTGCCGTAGACATTCTACCCTACTTCATTAAAAACGTGGGGCCTTATGCTTTTAAAAAACTGGCCAATGTAGAGTCAACCACCATATTCGGCGGTATGGAAAACGCCAGTGCCATTTTTTATTCCGATGATGCTTCCATTACCGGTACCCGCAAAAGCGAATCGTTACTGGCCCATGAAATAGCGCACCAGTGGTTTGGCGATATGGCCACGGAGGCCGATTGGAGCCATTTGTGGTTAAGTGAGGGCTTTGCCACTTATATGACCATCCTGTATTTCGAACAGAAACATGGTCCTGATACAGCCAAACAAATGCTGGTAAAGAACCGGAATATGGTAATCGATTTCGCCAGGAAGGAAATGCGGCCGGTGGTTGATTCATCTGTTACCAACTACATGAAATTACTGAACGCCAATTCCTATCAAAAAGGAGGCTGGGTGTTACACATGCTGCGCCGCCAGTTGGGCGATGCCCTGTTCTGGAAAGGCATTCAAACCTATTATAGCCGCTATAGCGGTAAAAATGCCGTAACCGGCGATTTGTGTAAAGTCATGGAAGAAGTATCAGGTACAAACCTGCAACCCTTCTTTCAACAATGGCTGTTCAGGGCCGGCCAGCCTAAACTGGATATAACCTGGAAATACAATACTGCTAAAAAAGAGATAAACGTTACAGTTATACAACAACAAAATGAGCCGTATCAATTTCCACTTGAGCTGCAAATCGGAAATGATGGCATAAAGCAGCTGGGTATTCGCAACCGGGAAACCCATATCACCTGGCCTGTAACAGAGAAACCGGGAACGGTTATCGTCGATCCACAGGTTAACCTGTTGTTTGAAGGACAAATAAAAGAGACCCGGTAAACCGGCTACCAGCCTCAGGATCAGGCGGTTTCTTCATTTGCCAGCTTTTCTCCCTGGCTGTTGCCGGTAAATATCTTGCCAGCCATTTTGTATACAATTTGGTTCCCTATCAAAAGGGTATTAAATTGCGGGATTGAAAACCGACTTATGTACACTTGCCCTATCTGCGCTTCTGAGCTTTCTCTTAAATTAAAGCTTTCGTCCAACATCTTTCATTGTAAATCATGTGGATTGGATGTAGCCCCTAAAGTAACTTTTGATAAAAGCTTTGTTTCCGATTACGACCAGGAAAAAGGAAAGCTTGCCTTAAGAGAGCTCCGGATCAATAATTACAAGGAAATTTTCAAACACCTTAAAAAATTCCTTAAACCCAACAGCCGCGGTCTTGAGGTTGGTTGTGCTTATGGTTTGTTCCTTGAAATGTGCCGGGATAACAATATCGCCTGTACAGGAATTGAACCCGAACCCGATCTGGCCGAGCGGGCCAGACAAAGTGGCCACCAGGTAATTACAGGTTTCTTTCCCGACGATTTAAAAGGACAGGTTTCAAATGTTGATTTCATCATCTTTAATGATGTTTTTGAACATATTCCCGATATCAAAAAAACTGTAGAAAGCTGCCATCAATTACTTTCCAAGGATGGCGTTCTAATCATAAACCTGCCGTTGAGTTCAGGCTTTTTTTATAAAGCCGGAACCCTGTTGTATAAACTGGGACGCAAACAACCTATGGAGCGTTTGTGGCAACTGCAATTCCACAGCCCCCATTTTCATTACTTCAACAAAGAAAACCTCACCCGATTCGTGGAGGCTAACGGCTTTAAACTGGATAATTTCCATCATCTTACCACCATTACCAAGGATAGCATAAAACACCGGATAGAGATGGATAAGAATCAATCAATAGTTAAAAAAGCTACCATAGGAATAATAAAATTGTTCCTCCCGTTGATCAACACCCTGCCAAAGGATATTGGCTGCTTTTACTTCAAGCCCATCAAATAAATATTTTTCATTATCTTTCCATACGTATAACCATAAACTTTATTCATGCTTGTCAAAACGTATGGAAGCGCCGTATATGGCGTGGAAGCCATTACTATTACTATAGAAGTAAATGTAATGCCGGGCAACATCCATTATTACATTGTGGGGTTGCCCGATAATGCGGTGAAAGAAAGCCTGCAACGAGTAGAAAGCGCCATAAAGACCAACGGCTACCAAATGCCCCGCACCAAACTGGTTATTAACCTGGCGCCCGCCGATATAAAGAAAAGCGGTTCCTCCTTCGACCTCGCCATCGCCATTGGCATACTCGCCGCCAATAATCAGCTCAAGGATCCCCACCGGTTAAAAGACTATATGATCATGGGCGAACTCAACCTCGATGGAACGGTTCATCCCATAAAAGGCGCCTTGCCCATTGCCATTACGGCCCGCAAAGAAGGTTTTAAAGGCCTCATAGTTCCCAAACAAAATTGCCGTGAGGCAGGTATGGTCAATTCGCTGCCGGTTTACGGCATCGGCCACCTTACCGAGCTGATAAAATTCATGAATGATGAATTAATTATAGAACCGGTAGCTATAAATACCCGGGAAGAATTCTTTGACGCCCAGGAAGATTTTGAATATGATTTCAGCGAAGTAAAAGGGCAGGAATCAATCAAACGGGCGCTTGAGATAACAGCAGCCGGTGGCCACAATGCCCTATTAATAGGACCACCCGGCGCCGGTAAAACCATGCTGGCTAAACGCCTGTCTACCATTCTTCCCCCACTTTCAATAAAAGAAGCGTTGGAGACCACCAAAATACATTCCGTAGCAGGCAAACTACCAGCCCATGCAACGTTGATAGCCAAAAGGCCATTTCGCTCACCTCATCATACCATCAGCGACGTGGCGTTGGTTGGCGGGGGCAGTGTACCGCAGCCCGGTGAAATTTCGCTGGCACATAACGGTGTATTGTTTCTGGATGAATTGCCTGAGTTTAAACGCAGTGTGCTGGAAGTGATGCGGCAGCCCCTGGAAGAACGGCGCGTAAGTATAAGCCGGGCCCGGGTAGCTGTTGACTTTCCGGCCAGTTTTATGTTGATCTCGGCTATGAACCCCTGCCCTTGCGGTTTTTATAATCACCCCGAAAAAGAATGTACCTGTGCGCCAGGCATTGTTCATAAGTATCTGAATAAAATATCCGGGCCTTTACTCGATCGCATAGACCTGCACGTCGAAGTAACCCCGGTTCCCTTCAGCGATTTAAGCAGACAAAGAGACGCAGAACCTTCTTCGGACATACGAGCACGGGTAATAGCCGCACGGGCCATACAAACGGAGCGTTTTAAAAAAAATAACGGTATTTATTGCAATGCCCAAATAAACAGCAAGTTGTTAAGAGAAGTATGCACTCCAAATGCAGCGGGGTTAAACCTACTGAAAGCCGCAATGAATAAGCTTAACTTATCCGCGCGGGCCTATGACCGTATTTTAAAAGTGAGTCGTACCGTTGCCGACCTGGCGGCGAGTGAAACCATTTTAACTGAACATGTGGCGGAAGCTATAACCTACAGGAATCTCGATAGAGAAAGTTGGGGCGGGTAACGGGAAGCACCAATCTATGGCAAAAGAAAAAATGATGGCAAGCAAACATCAGGGATCGTTCAACTAGTTCTGGATCGTTTTAAGCGAAGACGAGTTCCACTCTTCGGTAGAAACAGTGTTTTCGCTTTTGCTCTTAAAGATCCGGGCAAATACTTCACCAAGGATCTGGGCAATTGTTTTACGAACAATACGTATATCTAACCAGAAGTTTGCATTACGAACATAAAAAGCATCAAACTGGTACCGGTGAAAAATGCTTTCAAAATCTTTGGTAGGGCCACGAAATCCTTTGATTTGGGCCAAACCGGTGATACCAGGTTTTACCAGGTTTCTGAATTTATAACCACTAACGGCATCAGCGAATTTATTGCAGTCGGCATTCATATGCGGGCGTGGACCAACAATACTCATCTGACCCATCAGAACATTAAAGAATTGGGGAAATTCATCCAGGCCGGTAACACGCAAAAACCGTCCAATACGGGTTATCCGGGGATCATCTTCGCTGGCCTGACGAATATCAGCTTCCCGATTAATGTACATAGTACGCAGTTTGTAGCACCAAAATACCCGTCCCAGAAACCCAACCCGTTTTTGTTTAAAAAACACAGGGCCCCTTGAATCCAATTTAATAAGCAGCATTAAAACGGGTAATAACCACGAAAGGACCAACGCAATGACCATCAGCGAAGTAACTATGTCAAAACAACGTTTGGCAACGAAATAACCATGCTTACGCTCCAGATACAGCCTGAGGGAAGGTGTCTTTTCTGTAAAAAACTTGACTCTTTTATAAACTAAATTTTCGGGTTGCTCGATCATAGCATAGGTATTATGGTTCTTCAAGGACTTTGTTAACGAAATTAATGCCGTATTAGTGCCTCGTCCTGGCTTTGGGGACACATTTAACATCTAAAAACAACAAAATCGCTTAAACCCCTAAAGATTAAATGTTAAAACAAAATATTACAATCAAAAATCCCACCATTGACAATGCAAACTTAAGAAAGGTTGCACCAAAAAAGGTTTAAAATAATTTTCCTATTTTATTTTATATCAGGCTCTTTCACGAATATTCCTTAAAACAACACGTTTATTGCTAAAACTGCGCACTTATTGGTTAAATCACACAATTTATTCAGATTTTTAGTGATCCCTCAGGCAACGTTTTTAGGCATTTTTACACTCCTTTAGCAGTCAAATGTTTAAAATTGCGATTACATTTGCACAATTAATAAAAAAACACTGTCTGTGAAGGTTAGATTTTGAATAACCGTTATTTAGAAGATGGAATCTAATCCCAAAAAAATTGATTTTTACCTGCTAATACCCTTCTACAATAACCTGCCGGGATTGCTTCAGTCATTGCAGAGTATGCAATATGATGCAGACAAATATGCAGTGGTGATTGTGGATGATGGTAGTGCTCAACCTATTACCCTGGAGGATATATACAGGCAGGTTCCCGGAAATATTCGTATTGAGATTATACAATTGCCTTGTAATAAGGGTATTACAATAGCTTTGAATACCGGGCTTCAATGGATCATGCAACAAAACAACGCCCATTTTGTTGCCAGGCTTGATTGTGGGGATATTTGTGCGCCAGAAAGATTTTATCGCCAGGTAACATTTTTACATGAACACCCACAAATAAACCTGGTAGGCAGCTGGTGTATATTCAAAGACTTTAGCACCAATGTGGCATTCCGGTATATTACCCCTACCAGGCATAAAAAAATAAAAAGGGGTATGCATTTTCGGAATATTTTCATCCATCCTACCGTAATGTGGCGGTTCGATTCGATGAAGGATAACGGTCAATACCCCGATACTTATCCTGACGCAGAAGATTATGGTTTTTTTTACCAGTTTCTGCAAAAGGGTGAAAGTGCCATCATTCCGGAATACCTGGTGACGACCGAAATAAATCATAAAGGTATTTCGCTGAATTCCAGAAAAAAGCAGCTGAATAGCCGAATTAAAGTGGTTAAGGAATACGGAAGAAATAGGGTTTTGCGTTATTTGGGGGTTTTAAAATTAAGATTACTATTGATTATTCCATATAACCTTGTATTTGCAATAAAAAGAGCGCTATATGGAGTATAATAATAATTATATATCAAATGCCATATGATGAATACGGGAACTTGTCTTAAGTCCCTGTAGACAAATGAGTTGCTGTTACCATTAAATCCATTTATTATGAAAATTGTACATGTGGCGGAGGCTTTTGCGGGAGGGATCGTAATGTTTGTTAAATCCTTGGTTGAGAATATGCCTGATGATGAGCATATTATTGTACATGGCGAAAGAGCCCATGTAACACGTTTTACAGAAATCAGAAAACAGTTTGCCAGAACCAATGCCCGTTTTGTCCGGTGGCATTCAGCTCAACGAAGCATCCGTTTATCAAAAGATTTTGCGGCGTTTTTTGAATTATATAAAGTTTTAAAACGGCTGAAAAAACAACATCAGATCGATGCTGTTCACCTGCATTCCTCAAAAAGTGGATTTATTGGAAGAATGGTGTGTAAGGTATTGGGAATCAACAATGTAATTTATACCCCCAATGGTGCCCCTTTCCTGGTAGGCACCAGCAAAATGTCTAACTTTCTTTACAAACAACTCGAACGCCTGGGCAATGGCTTCGGTGGTCAGGTTGTTTGCTGCTCCCCTTCTGAGCAAGAAGAATACGAAAAGGTTGGTATACAAGCCATTACCATCAATAACGGCATCACATTCGAACGTTTCAACGGCCTTGATTTGGAACCATCCAGTAAAAAATTCTGTATTGTAACCAGCGGCCGGATCATCAATCAAAAAAATCCCGCCTTATTCAATAGCATTGCTCAGTATTTCCAGGAGTTTAAACAGTTTGAATTCATTTGGATAGGCGATGGGCCGGAAAGAGCCTTATTAAGCTCCTCCAATATAACCATTACTGGTTGGATGCCCGGCGACGAGGTAGCCCGCATTATCTCCTCAGCCAATGTATACTTATCTACTGCCAATTTTGAAGGCCTGCCTTATGCGGTGCTGGAAGCCCTGGCATTAAGAAAGCCCGTTCTGCTTACCGACAGCGTTGGAAACCGGGACCTGGTAAAATCATGTTTGAACGGTGACCTTTTTAAGCACCACTCTGAAGCTATTGTTAAACTGTTGCAATATTTTAACAATACCAGTATGCTCAATATCATGGGAGAATTTTCTGCCGTGCATGGTAAAGAATCATTTAATGTAAATCATACCTTTACCCGTTACAGGAATTTATACAAGGGCAATAGTGATCACATTAAAAATGATAAGTATTTAAAGCCAGCCCTGGTAAACGCCTAAAATTGATTATACCATGGAGAAGCAACTTAACGGGGTTATGAGTCATGACATGATCAGGCAGCATCTTGATCAGATTCGCACCTTTATTGAATTAGAGCTGGCAGAGAAAAAAGAAACCATTAAAGAACAGGCTGCAGAAATTGAGGAACTGAAAAAACAGTTGCAACAAAAAAACATGGCCATCAGTATGTTTGAAGCCAATACCCGTGAGTTTCAGGAAACGGCTGAAGGCAACAGACAACTTATTAATAAACTATTAGGAGATATCAGCAGGTTGCAAAATGATATAGACTGGTATAGGCGTACGTACGAAAAAAGGAGTTTCCTGGGCACGATCAAGGAAAAATTAAAAAGAAAATAGCCTTTTCCATAACCAACTAATTATATGCTTTTTTCCCGTAGTCTTATTCTCAGATACGTCATATCTATTTTATGTTCTTTCTATCTTGCTCTTGTACTTAATGCGCAAATTCACCTTCGTGATTTCAGTTTAATCCTTATCGGGCTGATATTTTGCGTACTCATCTTTCACTTATTGAGTTATTTGACAGATAAATTCAGCAGCCAGATTTACGACAAACGAATTGCCTTCGTTAGCATTGCGTTGGCCGCTATGCTGCTGTTTATATCACCCAAAGGGCTGAATCCGTCAGTGGAACCAGACAAGATTGCTTCCATCAATGTCACTGCACTGGGTCAAAAGACCGATAGCGCTAAAGCCAGCGAAGTATGGATAGCACAGGTGTCAAACGGCGGCGTTGAATTACCCCTGAATAGTATTCCGTCTCAAAAGGGGTGGGAAGACAAATACAGTGCATTGGTTTCTTACCAACAACAGCCCACTTCTCTTGCGATAGAAATTGAAGAACCGAATAATCTGGAGATCACTTTCAGCACGCATCCCTGGTCGGGAAAGGTGAAAATTGAAGAGGGTAAAAAAACAACCATTCAGGACCTTTATAGCTCACAACCCGGGAAGTATAAATACACAAGCCAGGTGACCCGGGCACAAAAGAGAAAATACTCCCCTGCCGACAAAATATTTATATCCATTGCTTCCTTTCTGGCATTGATATTCCTTTGCTACATATGCTTACTCTTAGGCAAAATAAAAAACAACCTGTTCCTGCTGAACATCATTTTATGTTTTGCCGTTTTTTTTTCATCAGATTACCTGATGCTTACGCTTTTTCAAAAGCAGCTGTTACTGGCACTTAGCATTGGCAGTTGTTTCATCATGCAAACAATAAGGGCAAACAAGTTTATTGCCGGCTACCTGAATCGTAAAAAAATACTGCTGGGAATACCGGTGATACTTTATGCCGGGTTCGCGTTTGTAGGTATCCGGGTTTTCTTTTCCGAATATCCTCTCACCCATCTGATTAACAAAATAGCTTTTTTCAGCCTTTTCTGCGGTTGGCTGACATTCATGGTTTTATTATTCCTGTACCTTACCGACCTGTGTAAATCAAAAATAGCAAGCACAAACATCCAGATAAACAAACAAACACCCCGGGCAACCCTCATAAAGCAATACCTTATTTTTGGAGGAATCATGTTGGCTTGCTGGTCGGTATATCTAATTGCTTATTTCCCCGGCAATATGACGCCAGATTCTTTAGATCAATGGAGGCAGGCAACAGGAATTTTGGATTATAATGATGCACATCCCGTTTTTCACACGCTTATAATTAAGATCTTAATTTCCATCTGGCGTTCACCTGCCATGATTTCCCTGGCCCAAATATTTGCGCTGGTGGCTGTTTGTTCATCCTTTTTCGTATACCTCTCTAAAGCTGGCATACCATTAATATGGCTTGTTATAGCCAGTTTAATAGTGGGAGTAATACCGGCTAATGGCATTTTTTCCGTAATGCTCTGGAAAGACATTCTTTTCTGTACCTCGGTTTTATGGGTTACGCTTATACTTACCGAACTGGCAACAGACACCTATATTTTTAATTATAAAACTACTGTAGTCTTTCTGGCAATCAGTCTCTTTGCAATGGCCCTGCTCAGGCATAATGGAACGTTTGCCGTGTACATTACTATTGCATTCCTGTTTTTCTGGGCCTTTAAAAAGCGGCAAAAGCCTGTTTTGATTGCTGTAGCCATCGCCTTGTTCAGTGTGATCGCTTTTAAAAAAGTAATGATCCCATACGTTTTAAAAATACGGGAGATGCCATCAGGCTATACATTGTATATGCCTGTTCATGGAATGGCCGCTGTAAAGCATTTTGAAGGTGATTTTACGCCGGAAGCAAACAAGTTTATGCTTGATCTCCTTCCTGATAGTATTTGGAAAAACCATTTTGATCCTTACTCCGCCGACTACTATTTATTCTGGACCGGTACCGATTTCCTAAGGAACCTTTCTGATATTCCGACCTCAAAAGTACTGCATGAGTATGCATCCACCTTTGTTAGAAATCCTTTTATAATGAGTAAAGCCAGGTTAAATGGTTCAGAACTGTTATGGGATGTGACTATGGCACAAGGCTCCTTTAATTATATTTATTATACCAACATTGATTCTAACAAGGCTGGATTGAAGCAACACCCCAATCCAATATTAAAGCCTGTTTTGAATCACTATTTAGAGTACACCGAAAAGCATTTTCAACCTGTTTTGTGGCGGCCTGGCATTTATAACATACTGTTGGCGATCCTGCTGTTATCACTTTTCTCAATGCGTAAACGGTATTTACTCATTTTTCTACCTTTAATTGGAACCAATTTTTCTTTAATAGTTGCAATGACGCATCAAAGCTTTAGATATGTTTATTATGTACCACTGATTTTTGGGTTTATATGGTTATTGGCAATTTCGAAAATAATATCACCGGCAAAGATTAAAAACAACACAACCAACTTGTAAAATGAACCCAGCTATACCAATAACCTGCCGGCATCCAACTGCAATAGCGTTGCATCTTTGCCTGAACGCTTTAGCCAAAAATCCATACCTTGTAATAAGGGATGATCTCGTTGGTGCAGAAATAGTTTAGAACGTAATTGAGGCAATCATGCGAGGTATAGCGGATCCAATTTAAGGTGCGCGGGAATTTATAACTATTGCTATTGTTATTGAAGCTGCCATTGGTAAACCGAAAAAAGGGTACCTGTTACTGTTTATTCCCGTATTCGGGACCAATTTTTCGCAATTGCTTTCCATGAGCTTCAAAATTTCAGATATGTTTTTAACGTACCGATTGTCTTCGGGTTCATTTGGCTATTGTCTGTAACAACCATTATGGCGGGGGAAAAATTAAATCAAACAGTTAACGCTGAGTAATTTAAAATGAAAAAAGCCGGTTGAAGCAAATGCTAAGGTGAAATTGCACAAGTGGAATGAATATTGAATTTATAGCATAACGAGAGCTTGAGCCATTTTATTTTTTTTATTTTAACAAAAACTCATGTTACCTAAAGTAATTCATTATTGCTGGTTCGGCGGTTCAGAAATGCCCGAAAGTTATAAAAGTCTCATTGCGGAATGGGAGACATTACATCCATCCTGGTCTATAAAACGATGGGATGAATCAAATGCACCAATGTCTTTACCCTATATCAAAAAGGCAAAAGAGAATAACAATTGGGCTAACATCAGTAATTATGTAAGGTTGTATGCGCTCGGCCGGGAAGGAGGAATATATCTTGATACAGATATGAAAGTTTTGCAGCCGCTTGATAAATTATTGTTGCATAATTGCTTCCTGGGATTTGAATCGGGAAGTAATGAAGGCGGTGAGTTTTGGGTGAACAATGCTATCATGGGGGCTCAGGCCAATCATCCTTTTGTTATGGAATGTGAGCAATATCTTTTGGAACAATTCGATGGAACGGAGCAGGCTAACCTGTCTTCGCCCCAGTTAGTAACCGCCTTACTTAAAACCAGACGAGGGTTGAAACAGTATGGCCGTCAGTCCCTGGATGATATAATGCTTTATGAAAAAGAAGTGTTTTATCCAATACCGGTTGACAAAGCTTATTTGTTGAAAGAGGTCAATGCCTATCCTGAAGAAACAGTCGCAGTTCACCTGTGGGGCAGAACCTGGTTCACGAATGAGATGCTCATTGACGAAATGGATAACCTGAGGCGATATACCCATGAATTGAACGATCTTATTCAGAAAACAACGAAAACACTTACCCAATCACAGAGCGACCTGAACGTGGCAAATTCCAGACTACAGGAAGTTCAGCTTGAGAATACAATGCTTAAAACCATAATTAAGGATTCGTTAGAGAAAAAAATAAATGAATTAATAAGTAACCAGAAAGACATGACCGAACAGCAGGGAAAAATGAATCAGCAACAGGAAGATATTATAATGCAGTTAAGAAAAATGAATCAACGGGAAGGCCTTTGGTCCATTGCTAAAAGGAAACTATTCAATTACAAATAAACACTTTCAAATGCACCCTTTATCCCAGAAGACTGACTTGACATATGGAATTAAATCGACCTCCTATTTTTTTAATGAACATACCAAAAACCTTTTTCCGGGATCTTCTTTTAATAAAGATCCCTTCCGAGAAGATGGCTCTGACCTGGCCATTTGCATGCACGAAATTTCTGATTCAGCCCGACTTATCGACACGCTGTCGTCAATAGAATACTATCTTCTGGATTTTAAAGGGAAAATAATAATTACAACAAACCAACCTGTTTCACATCTTAAAAAAATTGAAGCATATCTTTCAACCAGTACAGCCCCTGTAAGTATAATTGAAGTACAGGAAAATGCCACAGTAGCAGAAGTAAGGAACTTTTTAGCAAATACGCTCAATTACAATTGGCTACTGTTCATGGAGCCGGGTATGTCCTTTATTAAAAACCCGCTTGTTGCTATAAAAAGTACTATCGCTGACCTGGGCGTTAACTTTATAAATTTACCCCTGATAAGTAGCGATCACAGAACGGTGTATTCCCTGGGCGGTACACTTTTAACAGATGAAAATAATCGCTATGTAGGCGGGGGCAATTGTTTCGATTTCAAGCCCGGATTTGAGTATACCGACTATAAAATAAAAAACCCTTTTTTATCGGATAACCTTGCAAGCAATGCCTGTGTGATTAACCGAAAAAATTTTCTGCACGAAGGTGGCTTTACCAGCAATACAACACCAGGTTTGGAAGACGTAGCATTCTCTTTACACCTTTACGAAAAGTCAGTTAAAATTGGGAATATCAACGAATTTGTGTTGATAAATAATAGCCCCTTAACAGAAAATCAGAATCAGGCCAACGGTTTAGGCGTTTTAAACCCTAACGACGACCAGTCCAAAGATTTGAAAATTATTGACGGCGCCGTAATCAAAAACAAATTAAAAACTAAAAAAAGAATTGCCCTGCTCGTAGATATAAAAGACTGGGCATTCGATAATATTGCTAAAAACATAGAGCACAATCTCTCCAAAAAATATGATTTCACCATTTACTACCTGGCCGATTTCGCAGGGGAAAGATGGCTCGAACTGTTTGTTGTTTTGTATAAGGAAAAGCATGATATGATCATGTTTTTTTGGAGACTTGTTACTAAACAGATTTTTAGCGAAGCGAACAAACAATACATTCAAGACCATTTCAATATCAGTAAAGAAACATATGAACGCTATTTAAACAACACCATCATTTTAACCGGTGTGTATGACCATTTGTTTCTGACCCCCGATGGAATAAATAATAGCCTGGATATATTTTCGAATCACGTTGATGGTTATTTTGTTGCATCCAACAAATTAAAACACATATACGATCATATACCGGGGTTTATGAAACCCCATTCAGTTATACAGGATGGGGTAGATACGGACAAATTCCATAGAATCCCAGGCGCTACATTCTCCGATGCATCTGCACCTCTTGTTGTAGGCTGGGCCGGTAATAGCAAATGGGGTATGGACGTAGATGGGATCGATCATAAAGGATTTGAAACGATCATCAATCCTGCCATATCGGAACTGATTGAAGAAGGATACAAGATCAAGCTAATATATGCCGACAGACATGAGCCCAGTACACACATACCGCGCTCAGAAATGAACAACTTCTATAACAAGTTAGATGTTTATATATGTACTTCAGATATTGAAGGCACTCCTAATCCCGTCTTAGAATCAATGGCCTGTGGCATCGGCATTGTAAGCACTGACGTCGGCATTGTAAAAGAGGTTTTGGGTAAAGAGCAACAAAAATTCATACTGGAGGAAAGAACAAAAGAGTGTCTCAAAAAGAAACTCATCACATTAATAAATGATAGAAGTATTTTACACATTCTGGCTGCGGAAAACAAGATCCGTATAAACAACTGGACGTGGAAAAGCAAGTGCGAAAAATTTGAAACATTCTTCGACTACTATTTTTTCAAAAGAGACTCCCAACGATTCCGTATCAAAAGGTTTCCCTTCCCTACCGCTAAGCCCAAAGTAACCCACGAAGAAAATGAACCCGTGAATATTCTTTTTCGATTGAATTTGGATATAATGCAGGAATTAGGTCACTGGAAAGAATTACAGACAGAAACAAAAAACTGGTATTACAACGAATATGAAATATTGCCATTATGGTACAAAAGACTTGGACATATTATAAAAGTATTAACAGGTAAAAGATCGATCAAATCGCTCTTTAAAAAATAACCAATTCTAATATCTGGAGGGAGTTGCCTGAATCAATGCTAAATAGGCCATCATTCAGGCAATTCTTATTCAATCTATCAATCATTCCATATGCTGTGGGACCGCTTAAAAAATAATCTTTTTATTTTAGCCATACCTTTAAGTATTGTCATTTTTTACCTGTCAGATCACTTTCCGGGAAGTTTTTTACAGAAATTATTCCCCCTTGCCTTAAGTACAGGTTGTTATTTTCTTATGAATGGCCCTGCAGCGAATGCATTTATTAAAAGCTTTTCTAAAAAGGATAAAGTAATAATTCTGTTAATTATTATTTATGCCGCCTTTGCTTTTAGCGGTTACAACTTATACCTGAGCGAATACCCGGTAAAAAATCTTTTTAAAAAGACAGTTTTCTTTATAGCTGTTGGTTGTTGGCTATCATTTATTACAATAGCATTCCTTTACTTTACCGAGCTATGCAAACAGGCCCTTTTTAAACAAACTACCCCTAACAACGACGCCCGCCCCTCCCCTACAAAACTTTATTTCAAATTTGCCGGCATTATGATTTTGTGCTGGCTTATTTATTTAGCCGGCTTCTTTCCGGCTAATATGTCTGCCGACTCGCTGGTGCAATGGGAACAGATAACAGGAGTATCTCAGTTGAATAACTGGCATCCTGTTTTTCACACAATGTTCAATAAGTTTTTTCTTAGTATCTATCACAATCCGGTTTCGGTATCCCTTGCGCAGATTTTGTTCATGGCAGGAATTGCAGCAAACTGGTTCCTGTTCCTTTATAAAAAAGGTGTTCCTGAAAAGTGGCTCATATGGGCATCCATTGTTTTTGGATTAATTCCCGCCAACGGTGCCTACTCCGTTACTTTATGGAAAGACATTCCCTTCACCTTTTCTTTATTATGGTTAACACTCGTAATAGCCAAAATTGTTTCAAACGACGGGTACTTCAAAAATAAAATGGCTCACATTGAAGTAGTAGCGGCGCTGGTTACAGCAGCACTGTTCCGGCATAACGGAATACCCATCTACTATCTGGCCATAGCAGCATTACTGATCTATTTTTACAAATTCAGAAAAGCAGGCATCCTGGTGGGCGTAGTAGTTTCCCTTGGTCTGGTTCTGTGGTATAATCATTATATCTCTGATCCTGCACGGGTAGTGGCCACCCCGCCTGCCATTAAACTGGTAGCCCCCATTCATGGAATGGCTGCAGTACGGTACTATGGCGGGCAGCTGTCAGCAGAATCGACACAAGAAATGGAAAAGGTTTTACCCGATTCATTTTGGGTCAATTACTATAACCCCTTTTCTGCAGACGAGTATATTTTCAACAAAATGCCGTTCCTCCAAAACCTGTCAAATTTGCCTACAACAAAGGCAATAAGCTTATACGCCAATACCTTTGTCCATAATCCTTACCTTATAATAAGGGACAGACTTTGTGGAGCGGAACTGGCATGGAATGTATTTGAAGCACCGGGAGCCTATAACTTTAAATACCACACACAAATCGATGAAAATGCGTTTGGATTGAAGTCAGGCGATAATTTCCTGAAAAAAATCCTGATGTTTGGGTTGAAAGCTTCAGAGAAAGTAGCAGATATGTTTATGTGGCGGGCAGGTATATTTAATATACTGGTGCTTTTACTTCTTTTTCTGTTTTTAAGGCACCGGCAATGGTATCTGCTTTTATTCGTTCCTGTTTTAGGATCTGATGCGGCGCTGTTGCTGTCCATGACAATACAAAACTATAGATATGTTTATTTTGTGCCGATGATCTTTGGATTTTTATGGTTGCTTTATATATCAAACTTCAAATCAGCCGGTAACCGGCTTAAGTCATGAAATATTGGATATTAACTACAGAATTTACACAAGAGATTAGCGAAGGCATTGGAGCTTACGTGAACAACCATGCTCAAATATTTGCAGAAAAAGGACATGAGGTACTGATCATTAAAGGCGGGGCAGGTAATGTCGATCAGGTAACTACCGTTTCAAAAAACATTACCCTCCATAACTTTTCACTGAACGGAAGGAAGTCGAACCATATACTGGGTTATAATGGCGCCTTAAGTTACGAATTTGCCAATGAGGTAATAAAACTGTTAGCGTCGCAAACCCCTGACGTAATTGAAGTGCAGGAGTACATGGGTATAGGTTATTATCTGCTATTACAAAAACACATCGGTGAGCCGCTGCTGAAAAACATTCCGGTAATAGTAACCGCACACATGCCTTCATTTCTATTACATGAATATAACCATACACCGGGTTACCTGTTTCCCGAATACTGGAATGGCGAAATGGAAAAGTTCAGCATCCTTGCGGCCGATATGTTCCTGTCACCGGGAAGGCATCTGGTGACATTGTTACGGCAACACATGGAAGCATTTCCATCCCTGGTGAATTATGTTCCTTATCCTTTACAGACGGTATCGAAAACAACTCCGGTTGTTCAAACAAACGAGCATACTTTTGTGGTTGCCGGCCATCTGTCTTATGCCAAAGGCACCATGAAATTACTGGCCGCAGCAGCCGGTTTATGGAAGAAAGGAATGGATTTTCACCTTCATTTCATTGGCAATTCAACAAACATTGTTACTACCGAGCAATTAACCATAAGCGAGTTGATTCGTAAAAAGTATGCCGCACATATTGAAGCAGGCAGGCTGCAGCTTACAGAAACCTTACCCCTGGACAGGTTGATGGCGCATATGGCAGCAGCAAAAGCAGTCATTGTTCCCTCGCTTGTTGATAATCTTCCGCAAGAGGCGCTGTACGCAATGGCGGCAGGGAAAGTAGTATTATCTTCTTCAGAGGCTGGCCTGGATGAATTACTGCAAGACAACCAGTCAGGTTTCATTTTCAATTGGAAACAGCCAAACAGTTTTGAAGAAAAGCTCAACCGCATACTTTCATTAACAGCCACAGAATTGAAAAGCATGGGTGAAAATGCCAAAGCAGCTGCTGCGGTATGTTCTTCCGACAATTATTATACGGTAAAACACCAGTTCATTACAGATTTTATTCAGTCTACACCCATCAGAAAGAATTTTCCAGTCCTCAGGCCCCAGCCCAAACAGGAAAATACGGAAACGCCTGCGCTGCTGGATGGGCTTACAGTAGTCCTCCCCTATTATAACATGGGTGAATTTGTTGAAGAAACCGTTCAATCGATCCTGGCCAGTTCGTACAAAAACATTAAGATCATCATTGTAAATGATGGCAGCACCGACGAAGCCAGTGTTTTAAAACTGAATGACCTACAGCAAAAGTACCCTGCGGTTGAAATAATACATCAAAATAATGCAGGCCTGTCTGAAGCACGCAATACCGGTTTGTACCTTACCAAAACCCGGTATGTAGCATTCCTCGATCCCGACGACACCATTCACCCCGAATACTATCAAAAAAGTACAGCTATTCTTGAAAAGTATGACAATATCGGCTTTGTCAGTTGCTGGTTGAGGTATTTCGAAGCATCGGACGGCACCTGGCCTGCCCAAAACCCTGAAGTGCCCTACCTGCTATATCATAATGCCGTGCATAGCGGCACTGTGTTCAAAACAAAGGATATTCTGCAAACGGGGGGCTACGACAAGGAGTTTGTGTATGGCATGGAAGACTATGAAATGGCCGTACATATGGTATCAAAAGGATTTCATGGTGTTTCTATTCCGGAAACGCTGTACAATTACCGCATCCGACATCAATCGATGGCAAGAGGGTTCACCCTTGATAAAAAACTTTTTCTTTATACGCTTCTGTCAAAAAAACACAAAGCACTTTTTAACAAATACGGCGCAGAAAGTACAAATATTTTAAATGCAAATGGTCCCGGTTATTTGCATGCCAACCCTACCTTTGCCAGCAATTTTTCCATAAAGGCCAGTGCCCCGCCGGATGTGACCACGGAAATAGCAAAAAAGGTATTGAATAATTATCCGGCTTTGCGAAAAATGGCCCGGGGGTTAAAACGCTTATTAAAACCTGGTAATTAAAAAACAGGTGAAAAATAAATGGGGTCCATAGATGGTACGTGGCCAATAAATGCAACAACGAAAAACTTGCTGCTATTCAGAAAATATTGTAATATAATTAATTAACTATTCCTTAGCGCAGGCAATTTGTAATAGTTTATCGCATATTTTATTACATTGTGCCAATTAAATTTAAAAAAATTGAAATTCTGGTTACTTACTACTGAATATCCGCCCTTCCACGGTGGTGGTATTAGTACTTACTGCTACCATACGGCTCAAATGCTTGCTAATTTGAATGTAGATGTAACAGTTTTCATTCCCGACGATTCCGTTGCAGACTATAAAATAGAAAAAAGCCAGGAAGGTGCCCGCATAGTAAGGTTTAATATTAACCGAAGCAAATTACATGAATACATGGGCCATTTTGCCCGGGTTAGCTACGAATTTGCCCTGATCGTACAGCATCTTATCAGTCTTGAAGGAAAGCCCGATGTTATTGAAGCCCAGGACTATCAGGGCATCGCTTATTATTTACTTCAGTTCAAGCACCTCTTATATGAGGATGTAAAGGATATTCCTATTGTAATTACGCTGCATTCTCCGGCGTTCATATACCTCGAATACAACCGGGTGCCCGTTGACCGATTCCCGGAGTTTCATGTATGCCAAACTGAAAAAGAAGCCCTTAGGATGGCCGACCTGATCATTGGCCCCACGGGCTTTCTACTTGAAGCAACGGAACCTTATGTAACCCTTGCCAACAAAAAGAAAGTAGTTCTTCGCAACCCCTATTATACCAAAGAGGCCCCGGCTCCCGGCGCTGTTACCCGCAACAAAATTGCTTTCTTCGGTAAGCTATCGATGCAGAAAGGCAGTTTTGAACTGATGAAATATTTTCAAAAGATGTGGGACAATGGATTTCCCCATCCTTTGAATGTATTCGGCGGAACTGACATTATTTATCATCCCGAACAGCTGACCATGGGCCAGTTGATAGAAGACAAATACAAAAAATACATCGATGAGAAACTATTGCTGTTCCACGGTAAAATAAAACCAACTGAGATCGCAAATGAATTAAGCAGCGCTCATGTTATTATTGTGCCCAGCATTATCGACAACCTGCCCTATGTGATCATAGAAACCATGGCGCTTGGTAAAATAGTGTTGACATCTGTACAGGGTGGGCAACGCGAAATGATAGACCATGGCGTAAATGGATTTTTGTTCGATCATACAATTGAGAACGATTTTGAAGAGAAACTGAAACTGGTGCTGTCGTTGTCCGATGAAAAAATAATCGAAATCGGTAAAGCCGCTCAAAAGAAAGTGGCAGACATGTACGCCCCCGAAAAGGTCGCAAAACAAAAATTACAGTTACTGAACGATACCATTAGAGAAACTAAACAAACAAGAAATTTTCCATTTTTATACCAGAATGAATATAATACCGTTTCAGTTTCCGGCGATCGGTTAAGTGTTATAGTACCCTATTACAATATGGGTAAATACATAAAGGTCACTATACAATCGATAAAACTCAGTAATTATCAGCCAATTGAGATTCTGATCATAAATGATGGCAGTACGGATCACGAAAGTATTGCCGTTTTAGACGAAATGGCTCAGATAGACGGGGTTAAAGTTTTAAATAAACCTAACTCCGGGCTGGCGGAAACTCGTAACTACGGAGCCCGGAAGGCGACCGGCGATCTGATCGCCTTTTTGGATTCGGGCAATACGGTAACGCCTGATTATTATGAGAAAGCGATAAAGATCTTAAAACAGTACGACAATGTGTTCTTTGCAGGAGCATTTATACAATATTTCCAGGATAATAATTTCAAGTACATAACCTATACCCCTCAGCCGCCTTACCTGCTGGTGCATAATCCGGCAAACGCATGTGGGCTGATATATAAAAAAGCTGCCTTTCTGGAAGCTGGCCTGAACGATACAACAGTGGGTTATGGCGTAGAGGATTACGAACATCTAGTTCATTTATTATCAAAGGGATATAACGGCGTTATGATACCTGAGTTCCTGTTTCAGTCCCGGGTACGGCCTGATTCAATGGTCCCGGGAATTAACCGGGAAAAGTGGTTGTACGCTTATAAATATATTGCAGAAAAACATAGCCATTATTACGCTAAATTTGCCAGTCAAATAATTAATTTATTAAATGCGAATGGGCCGGGCTACATGTATGATAACCCTACGTTTAGCCATACGGTTGTTACCAACCCCCAAAGCAATGGCTGGGTATACAGACATACAGTTGAGGTTATTAAAAAGAATAACACTTTAAAAAGAATAGCGTTAAGATTAAAAAAACATTTTAATTAATGATCATTGGTATTTTAACAGATTGGGTGAGGCGGTCGAATAAGGCAGAAAGATTGTGGTTGCTTGCAAAAATTGAGTTTAAATTAAGATACTATGAGAATAAGCTTGGTCTTTTATGGGCATTGATCAAGCCATTGATGGATATTGCGATTTACTATATAGTATTTCAAACCATCATGAAGCAAAATGTACCTGCATTTGCTTCCTATCTTTTTATAGGGTTGATCCTTTGGAACTTTTTTGTTGAATCCACTACCGGAACGGTACAAATTCTCAATACAAAGAAATACTTATACGAATACAGTAACATGAATAAGCTGGAAATATATGTTTCCACGCTGTTGAGTAATACCATCGGGCTTTTCTTCAACTTCATCATGTTCCTGATATTCTATAATTTTATTGAAAGAGGCACAGCATTCAGCACCATCCATACGCTTTGGATACTTCCGCTGTTTATAAACCTGTATATACTTTCTTTAGCCAGCTCATTGATCCTATCCAATATCTATGTAATAGCAAAAGATATTACGCAGGTGTGGCAGGTGTTCTGCTCATTCCTTTTCTTTTTGTCGCCTATATTTTATAAGCTCGACATATTTAAAGCAAGGCTGCCCAAATTCGATTATCTGAATCCTATAGCAGGAATTATTATAAATGCCAGAAAAGCTACCATGGAAGGCACAGCACCTGACTTCGGGCTTTTTGTTTGGGATTTGGGATATGCTGTAATACTGTTATTACTTGGCATATTTCTTTTAAACAAATTAGGATCAAAAGCCGCAGAAAAACTATAATCATGACAAAGGCGCTGGCAATTCAGGCGAAATCAATAAGTAAAACATTCCGGATATCAGAAGACAGCCACAATACTGTAAAACACCGGTTATTCAACCTGTTCAATCCCCCACGTACAAAAAAAGTAGAAGCCCTGAAAACAATGGATTTCGAGATCTACAAGGGGGAATGTATTGGTTTACTGGGCAGGAACGGTTGCGGCAAGTCAACCCTGATCAAATTACTGGCAGGTGTATATCCATCAGATACCGGTAACATCAATATTTTCGGCACCACCTTATTAATGAACCTGGGTGTGGGCATGAGCCATGAACTCACCGCCCGTGAGAACATATATGTATCCGCATCGGTATTGGGTTTGAAGATCAAAGAAATTGATGAAATTTTTGATAAAATAGTAGATTTTGCCGAACTGCGTGAATTCATCGATTCCAAGATCAAATTCTTTTCTTCAGGTATGGTGGCCAGGCTGGCTTTTTCTATTGCGGTAAATGCCGGGGCTGATATCATGTTCCTCGATGAGATCTTCGCCGTGGGTGATATGAAGTTCCAGGAAAAAGCGATCAAAGTATTTGAGTCAAGCTGGATCGAGGGAAAAACGGTTATCCTGGTTAGCCACAGCATGGACACCATAAAAAAATACTGTAACCGCACTGCGTTCATGAAAAACGGCAGTTTGGTTTATTTTGGGAATACAGACAAAGCCATTGAAATGTATGTAGAAGACAATCATTGATAAATAGCGCCATTGAAGCCCCGGCATGCATGCCTATGACTTATATCTACAAATGCAAAACCTTATGATCGTTTCTGTAATAATCCCCTGTTATAACGTTGCCGCGCATATCGAAAAAGTAATAACCAATCTACCTGCCGAAATAGATTATATTATTACAGTAAACGACAGATCGCCCGACGAATCAGAATCCATTCTTCTTCACCTACAAAAGGAGAATAAGAAAATCATATACCTGAAACACGAGGTCAATCAGGGCGTAGGTGGGGCAATGCTGACAGGATTTAAAAAAAGCCTTGAACTGAACTGTGACATCACCATAAAAATGGATGGGGATGATCAAATGGACCCTTCCTATATTCCCGCATTATTAAAACCACTCCTTGAGAACACGGCAGATTTTACCAAAGGGAACCGCTTCCGTGATTTAAATGCCCTGAAAAGCATGCCTTTAGGCAGAAGGATCGGCAATCTCGGACTTAGCTTTTTGATCAAAGGCGCCTCAGGTTACTGGAATATTTTCGACCCTACAAACGGTTACTTCGCTATTAAGAACGACGTGCTACAAAGCTTTAATTTTAAACAGATCCACAAAAGGTACTTCTTTGAATCTTCTGTACTGATTGAATTGTATCACGTAGGAGCTGTGGTACAGGATGTACCCATGAAGGCCCGTTATGGCAGCGAGGTATCTGGTCTGTCTAAAACAAAAACCCTGATCGAATTTCCGCCTAAGCTGATCCTGGCTTTTTTTAGAAGGATAATTTTAAAATATTTTCTTTACGAGTTTAACATTGCCTCCTTATTTATACTCTCCGGGTTACCACTTTTCCTGTTTGGAATCATATATGGTATTGTGATGTACATAAAATACGCCAGCGCATTCATTCCAGCGCCCACCGGCACGGTTGTTATTCCTACCATGCTAATAATATTAGGATTTCAACTGTTGTTAGCTGCAGCCAATTATGATATTACTAATTACCCTAAAAGATAGTACTCCCCAATATAACTATGGGGTAATTACAGGCTTCCTGTAGCTTACAATAAAAGCAATAAAAAAGCCAAATGCCATGTTTCCGTTACTGCGGTCAAAATAGGTTTCGGGAATAAAGGAGAGCATAAAGGCAGCAATCACAAACACGCCAAAATAGTCTTTGTGGCGAATACACTGGCGCAGTGGTTCAAATAAAAATCCCCACAGGAATAACAACAGGCCTACAATACCAAAAGCCACCAGTACATCCAGGTAATTGTTATGCATGTTGCGGCGGGTTTCATAGGCAAAATCAAATTGTTTGGCCTTGTAAATATCCATCATCCGGTCAACTTTATCACCTAACTGTACGCCCCAAACCGGGTTCTGTTTTACCAGTTCCCATCCACAAGTCCATACTGCCAGCCTGATATTGGCCCCATTCCATTGATCGGCAGTAACAGGTACATCAAAATGGCTTTCCTCACCTTTGTGTGTATATTCATATTTGGTGAAAGCCAGCTCCTTAAAGCGGTTCCATGTTTTTGGGAAAACAGTTACCAATACCACTAACACAGCAACAATACCAGCCACCAATAAACCCAGCTGTTTCAGTTTTCTTTTCTGAATAATATACCAGGCAGCCATACAAACAGCACTGCCAAATAAGGTAATAAGGGCAATACGGCTGGCCAAAAAGAAAACAGCCATCAGTAAAATAAACAAGCTGGTATACACCAATCCTTTTTTTGCTACCAGTGGCGATTTCATGAAAAGCAGGTACACGAAGCTGAAAATAGCAATATTGGCCAGTAAGGCTATATAAATGGATTGCTTTTCGATTGCATCAGTGAGGTTATCGTTATACAAATAGGCAGATTCCTTTGCGGCAATGCTTACCACAATGCTCCAGACAAAACAGAACAGGATAGTGATGGTGGTAATAACCGCAAAGGCAAACAAAATCCGCTCTTTTAGCGCCTGTTTTATATACACAAATCCCAGGGCAACAGGAAATACGAATAATGGCAGCCGGATCACCGTCCAGGAAAAACCTTCAGCCACATCTTTCGAACAAAGGGAGCTCACTATATGCAATAAGTAAAACGCGGCCATTGCAAACACTTCCTTACGCTGCCGTAACAGACTCAGTTTTTCACGGAATGAACCATATATAAAAAAGCTGTACAACGACAGAAGAACTACCGACACAACATTAACAGAGGGAATATGGGCCGGATAAAAGGTTACAAAAAAAATCACCACCAGCACATATAACAATTTATCCTTCAGAGTCAATAAGCCAGCCTGATCATCCAATAAAAAAATGGATCGCATATAGGATATCTACTTTAGGGGCAAAAATACAGTTACCCGGTTACTTACAGAATAATAGTCGCGCTTTTAACGAATTCATTATGCCCTTGTTGCACCCTATCACAGCCAAAATAAAAATAATCAAAGGCAACTGCCGGGCATTTTGCTACGAATAATAAGGAAAGGGTATCATGAAAGTCGCAGTCATCACCAGATCAACATTATATACGGTAAAGGGGGGAGATACCTTTCAAATCATCAATACGGCCCAACAGTTAAAAGGGCTGGGAATTGATGTGGACATTAAGTTAACCAATCAACCTGTTCAATACGAACAGTACGACCTGCTGCATTTTTTTAATATCGTGCGGCCGGCTGATATTGTATCCCATATCAACCAGTCGAACAAACCATTTGTGGTATCGCCTAACCTGGTAAATTATCATGAATACGATCAGGTATACCGGAAAGGCCTGGCGGGCCATCTGTTCCGCTTTTTATCCCCAAACCGCATAGAATACATAAAAACGATCGCCCGCTGGGTACAGGGCAATGATATACTGGCCACATCATCTTATTTATGGCAAGGGCATAAACGAAGCATAAAGAAAATACTGCAACAGGCAGCGCACATATTGCCCAACTCTAAAATGGAGTATGATCAGCTGGCTGAATATGGTGCCCCATTACCCGGTTATACCCTTATTCCCAATGGTATTGACCCATCCTTATTTACCTGGAACAACAGTTTACCTAAAGACCCGGGCCTTGTTTTGTGCGTGGCAAGGATCGAGGGCCTCAAAAACCAGTTGAACCTGATAAAAGCGTTGAACAATACCAGGTATCGTTTGGTGGTCATTGGTAACCCGGCCCCTAACCAGCTCAATTATTATTCTGCCTGCCGCAAACAGGCAGCGGCTAATATTTCCTTTATAAACCAGTTGCCACAGGAAGCACTGGCCAACTGGTATCAAAAAGCGGCCATACACATACTGCCCAGCTGGTTCGAAACCTGCGGGCTCTCGACCCTTGAAGCAGCCGCTATGGGTTGCCAGGTTGTGATCACCGACAAAGGCTATACCCGTGAATATTTCGGGAATGAAGCCGCCTATTGCGATCCGGCCTCTCCGCAAAGCATGCTGGCAGCCGTAGAAAAAGCAGCCAGCACAACCGGCACCGACACGCTCAGAAAAAAAATATTTGAACAGTATACCTGGCAGCAAGCCGCCAGTAAAACAGCTGCCGCTTATAAACAAGTATTACAACAATGACATTACGGATAGGCATATTAGGTACCAGGGGCATTCCCAATAATTACGGCGGGTTTGAACAATTCGCAGAATACCTGTCAACCGGGCTGGTGGAGAAAGGACATGAGGTGTTTGTCTACAACTCTCACAATCATCCCCATACAGAACGCACCTGGAAAAACGTACAGTTGATCCATTGCTACGATCCCGAGCACAAGCTGGGAAGTTTCGGACAATTCATATACGATTTCAACTGCATCATCGATGCCCGGCGCAGGAACTTCGATGTGATCCTGATGCTGGGTTTTACCAGCAGTTCAGCCTGGGGTTGGTTCTACCCCCAACAAAGTACACTCATCTTCAATATGGATGGGCTTGAATGGAAACGCACCAAATACTCCAAACCAGTACAGAAATTTTTATTACTGGCCGAAAAACTGGCCGTGCGGTTCAGCCATTATCATATTGCCGATTCAGTGGTTATTCAATCTTACCTCAAAAATAAATACGCCATCGCAAGTGAACACATTCCTTATGGCGCCGAAGTACATTATAATGAAGAAGAAAGCCTGCTGCAGGAGTTTGGTGTAAAAAAACATTCATACTTTTTGTTGATGGCCCGTATGGCCGCAGAGAACAATGTCGAAATGATCCTTGATGGCTTTCACACCAGCAACAGCCAACATAAATTCCTGGTGATCGGTTCGGTCAACAACAAGCTTGGCCGGCACCTGGTACAAAAATTCAAACACGATCCCCGGATCGTATTCACTGGTGGCATTTATAACGACCCGCAAAAAATACACTCGCTCAAATTTTATTCTACCCTGTATTTTCATGGCCATAGTGTGGGTGGAACCAACCCTTCCCTGCTCGAAGCCATGGCCAGCCGCTCATTGATTGCAGCGCACGACAACCTGTTCAATCGTGCGGTATTACAACAGGATGCTTATTATTTTTCTTCTTACCACGAAGTAAAAGAAGTTATTGAAAACACCTGTCGCAACGGCCGTGAAGCAGCCATGATCAATAATAACCTAAAAAAAATACAGGAACAGTTTAACTGGAACAACGTGATCAGCAAATACGAAAGCTTTTTAAAACGCTGTGTACGGGAAAAAGTTAGTAGGGAGTTGAAAAGAGATGCACCTATTAAAGTAGAGGGTTCGCGGTACTAAGGTCCGGTTCCAGGTTCCAGGTTTCAGGGAGCCCTGAAAATCAAATTTTCCGGATCTGCAATTGTCTTCCCTGCAACATGAAGCCTGCAATCCGTAACTCCTTCCTATATTCATTATTCATTCTCTTTAATAACATCATATTCAGGAAACACGGCAGTAAACGCCATTATCCAGATAACGTATTCTGCTATATTGGTAATAAAACTACCGGTGAACTGGTAAATAAACACAAACACGAACAACAACAGCCGGTAATAGTTACACCATACTTTGGTATATACAAACAATATACATTCCGCCAATATGCGTACCGACAATCCAATCCAGCCGAAAATGGCCAGGGTTTCAGCGGCTGCATTGGGAATGGCTACGCGCGCGGTATCGGTTCCATACCCATAAAAATCACGGATCAGCTCAAATCCCAGTATTTTTATTTGCCCCGGGCCAATACCCCACAAATAACTTTTCTTTGCCAGCAGTTGATCTGCCAGCCAAAAAGCATCAAAGGTTCTGCCCTTACCCGATGGGTCTTTACCGGAAACCACATTATCGAGGCGAACAAAAAGAATATTATCGGGAAAGAAAATAAAGCCAACAGCCAGGGCACTCAGGATCACTATACCTATAAGCCCAAGCAGACTTATTACCCGTTTGTTATGCAGAAACTTTTTATAGTACGATACAAAAGTTATCACAACCGCTATAGCAATGGCGCTGATCACACCTAACGAAAATGACAAGACCAGTGGCAGCAACAACATTACCAGCAACAACCACGCATTGATGGTATTTCTGAAAAAAAGCAACTGCAACAGAAAGAAGAAAAAGAGGGGCGTAAACAACAATGCATAATAGGAAGGCTCATAGGTTAGCAGGCTCAACCGCCTGAAATCAGTCACCCCCGTAGTAAGGAATTGTTTCATCCAGAAAAGATCATAGAGGGGCGTAAACAACAAAGGAATGGCTATCAGGCAACATATAAAATTTATAACCAGCAGGTGGTGAAATATTTTGCCGGGCTGTTCGCATCTGATAAGAAAAGTATAAACAGCCTGGCAAAAAATATAAACCAGGGTCATGTTAAGCAGGGAAACAAAATAGCTGTTCGCATCAACGCCAATAGCCAGGTGGATCAGTACAACCGGCAGCATAACCAGCAGGAATGGCCATAACACTTCCCGTTTACGGGTTATTATCATCCATATATACAAAAGCGGACTTAACAACGCCGTGTAGGTTAACCCAAAAGGCAGCCCCCATGAATTAATAAAAAAGTAAATAAAAACAACGGGAAAGAATTTATTGATCCGCATGCGTTGTAGTATAGGTTTAATGTACCCTGGCACTGAGATAGCCGGCCAGTTTATTTTTAAATAGCTCCCGGTTAAAGCCCGCCGTTATAAACAATTCGGTCAGTAACACACTGATGACGGTACCCACAGAACCCCATACCGGCACCAGCAACAGGTTACAGATAACATTCAATACCGTTCCCCCCGTTAACACACGCAGGTAACTTTTTTTATGATCGGCAGCCATCAATAACTGACTGGCCGGAACATGCAAACAAACAATAACAGGCCCAAGGCAAAACAACCGCAGCAGCAACACTGCATTGCCGCTTTTAGCCCCTAAAAAGAAGGAAATAATAATAGATGAAAAGCTAAACAACAACACACAACCTGTAAATACCAGTAATAAAAAAGGCACGTACACCGATCTGAAAAAAGGACGGGTCGCCGTCTTTCCCTTTTGCAGCAGCTGGCAAAGGGGTGGGTATATAACCTGAGAGAACATGACCGGCACCTGCCGGGTAGCGAGGAATATTTTCTCTGCTACGCTGTAATAACCTGCAACCAGGTCATTGGTGAACAGCCGTAATATAAACACGTTTATGCTTAGAAAGGTATTTATAGAAATGTTGGAAAGCATTACAGGCCATCCTTCTTTCAATTCCTGAACAACATCACGCCACAAAGGCCGTACTATGGGTAATTTACAAAGCCTGATAGCCTGAAATATGCTGGCAATTCCTGCCACCAGACTGCCGGCACCCATAAACAAAATAAAGAACCGGTGATCTGCCCGTTGGCGGATGAATGCAAAAACCAGTGCTACAAACAGCAAACGGGCCAGCAACGTGTAAATAGTAATGTATTTCATTTTTTCCACGCCCTGAAAAAACCAGCTTACCAACAACGATTGCCCCAGTACCCAGGTAAAACCAAACAGGTATAATTGAAAATGTTGCTTAAAAAAGGGAACAAGGGTAACAAGCAATAATAATACTACGAATAACACCCCGCAGATCACCATTTTGGCCGCCAGTACGGTAAAGAAAAGCCGGCTGTTTTTTGTAGCATCATCCCGGTGCAGTGCAAGAGCGCGGGTGGCGGTTAAATTAAATCCATAATCAGAAACCGTACAAAAAATAAGCAGCACTACCTGGGCCACCGCAACAATGCCATATCCATCGGCGCCTATGCGGTTAATCACAAAAGGCATTACCAGCACCGGAAGCAAAAAATTGGTTCCCTGCAAAATGCCCAGGGCCATAAAATTCGAAAAAATACGGCTGCGTCTGCTGCGGATTTCCTCCATATATGATTTAATTCAGAAAATACTAAATGTCAAATTATAACAATTAACGCAACCCCTATATATAATTTTTCGTATTGGTGAATCATGAAACAGGTTAAATTAATACCCACCCCTGCAGACGAACTGGATTTATCGGCACTGTTTAAACCGGCGACTTCATTTTTGAGGCAGTACGGAAAATTATTACTCCTAGTTGCCTTAGCCGGCTTACTGGCGGGGTTTGTCCGATTCATGAAAACACCCAATCTGTATACCTCTTCATTGGTACTGCAACCCACCATTTTAACTGAGCCCGAACAAATGGCGGTGATCAATAACTGGTGCGAATTGATCCAAAAAAAGGAACGGCCCATACTGGCCAAACAGTTTAACATGGACCTTACCCTGTTAAGAAAGGTAGAAAGAGTTACAGCCGAAGAATTACAAAAAAGCTTTGCGCCCAAGAATTTTACCGCCTTTACAGTTAATGTTGTCGTACGCGATACGGCCGTTTTACAACCCTTACAAAAGGGAATCCTGTACGCATTGGAAAACAGTGAATACATTAAAGAAAAGCTGGCCAGCCGCAGAAAGATCCTTGGCGCCATGACCCAAACCGTAGAACAGGAAATTGCCCGACTGAATAAGTTGCATGGTATTATTGAAACCAGTTTACGCCAACCGGGCAATACAGGCAACCGGGTGTTGTTGAACGTTTCTGACATCAGCGCACAAATAGCCGAGTTACAGGAAAAAAAATTCAACTATGAAGAAGAACTTTCCTTTTTATCGGCCGTGAATGTGTTACAAAATTTTTATACGCCACTTAACCCAACTTTCCCGGTATTATTAAAACAACTGGCGGTGGGGCTTTTTGGCGGTTTGTTCCTGGGCATGTGTATCAGTTTTTATTTACATTACAGAAGAAAAATGTCGATTTAAACTGATGCCCAAAAACAACCTGATCAATAATCTTCTTTACTTCTTTTTCCTGGGCTTCCTGTTGACTGCCGTAGCGGCCTTCAGGGCTTATAGCAGTATTGCTATTGGATTGATAGTCGTTACATCTTTTATCTATAACAAAACCACTACCGGCGCCTGGTTCAATAAATCATTGTGCAACCTGTACATGTTTTTTTGCAGCCTGTTCTTTTTACTGCAAATAATTCCCATCGCTTATACTGACAATATTGCCCAAAGCTGGCGGCATATAGAGGTAAAAAGCGCCCTGTTGTTTATTCCACTTTGTTTCTTCAGCTGCCGGTATTTAAATAAGGACAGGTTTCATGCATTGATGAAGCCCTATGTTTTTATGCTGGTTATAATACTTACCTGGTGTTTGGGCATTAGCTTCATTAAATACCACTACCATCAGGCACCTGTCTATATTTTCTTTTATCACGAACTATTGCTCGACCTCGGACATCATGCCATTCAGTTTTCAATACTTGTGTATGCCGGGTTGATCTTTCTGTTGCAGGAAATAACGCTGGGACGATACGTAGTGAATAAGGCAATACATTTTTCGCTGCTGGCATTTTTGATTGGCGCCCTGTTTTTGTTATCGTCAAAACTGGTGATCTGTTTTATGCTGTGCAGTCTTGTTTATTATGCCATTATCGAGGGAAGAAAAAATGTAAAGACCCGATGGGCAATTACGGCAGTAGCCGTTGCAGGCATCACCATCAGCAGCCTGATCCTGTTCACAAAAAACCCCATTAGTTACCGCTTCAACGACATCATGCACAGCAACATGCATGTTATGGAGCAAAAGAAGTTTGAACCAAGGTTCTATTTTAATGGTGTGGCGTTCCGCCTGCTGCAATGGCGTTTTGTAAAAGAAATAACTCAGGAACACCGGGCCTGGGTTATGGGTGTAACACCTGCCCATGCACAACTATTGTTAAATCAAAAGTATGTAGAGGCCAATATGTATGCCGGCAGGCCAGGCACCCCCGATCATGGATACCAGGACTTCAATACGCACAATGAGTGGCTGGAGTCGTTTTTACAAACGGGCATTATCGGATTGCTCACCTTTTTCGGAATTTGTTTTTCCATGATTGCCATGGCTATTCAACAAAAGAGCCGCACGTTATGGGCAATTGTACTTTTAGTACTGGCCTATTCTTTTCAGGAAGCAGTTTTTGAGACCCAGTACGGGCTGGTGGTCTTTCTGTTCTTGCCCCTGTTTTTTTACTTTGGGGAGAAGTCTGCTGAAAAGCAATAACTTACCAATCGTTTATACATCCGGAAACCGCGAATCAGACCTGGGATAAAAAACCTGGAACCAGGAACCCGGAAACGGGAACCTGAAACCCGGAACTGATTGCACTTTTCCCGGTTTTACCTGCACTCTTTCCCGCCAGCAAGGCCATTCAGGCAGATTTATATAAATTGTATATTAATTCGTCGCCCCTGGATAAACATTCCCATCGACAAACTGTTAATTGCAATTATGAAGATTTTACTAACGTATTTAAAACCATACAGATGGCTGGTTTTGCTCACGCTTTGTCTGGCCGCTGTAAATACCGGGTTCTCCTTATTCGATCCGATCATTTTCGGTCACCTGATCAACCTGGCTAACAATTATTTAAAAAATCCCAAAGACTATCCTGGCTATACCTTTTTTACAGCAACAGCCCCCTATCATGGGGTAGTTTGGTTGTTACTGGCTTCTATAGGCGTGGCCATGATAAGCCGGATTGCCAAAAACTTCCAGGACTATTTCCTGAATGTGATCGTTCAAAAGTTTGGCGCCAAAGTATTTACCGATGGGTTAAAACACGCCATGCGCCTCCCCTACCAGGAGTTTGAAGACCAGCGCAGCGGCGAAACCCTCAGCGTACTCACCAAGGTGCGGGCCGATACAGAAAAGTTCATGAATTATTTCATCAACATCCTGTTCGGTGTATTGGTAGGCGTGGTATTCGTAATGTTTTACGCATCCTTTTTTATCAGCCCATACATCGCCATCGCTTACGTGGTAGGCATCGGCTTACTAACGTATATCACCAACCTGTTGAGCAGAAAGATAAAAAGCATTCAAAAGACCATTGTAGCACAAACAACCTCGCTGGCAGGTTCTACCACCGAATCGCTCCGTAATATTGAGCTGGTAAAAAGCCTGGGGCTTACCAACCAGGAAGTGAGCCGGTTGAATAGAAACACCTACAAGATCCTGGGGCTGGAACTGACCAAGGTAAAACGCGTACGCAGTATCAGCTTTGTACAGGGAACCTTTGTGAACACCCTGCGTCAGGTAATCCTGTTTATCTTAATGTACCTCATTTTTCATAATCAGATGAACGCAGGTCAGCTGGTAACCATGCAGATCTTCTCGTTCTTTGTATTTGGACCTTTGCAGGAGATCAGCAACATCATCATCAGTTATCGCGAGGCCGAAGCCTCCCTGAATAACTTTCATAACCTGATGACAAAAGCGCCCGAGCGTCAGCCGGAACATCCCAAACACCTCGGCGATATTCAAACGCTTGATTTCAAAGAGGTTGGGTTTAAACACCAAACCGCCCAGTCACGCGCCATCGACGACATCAGTTTTGCTGTAAAAACCGGAGAAACCATTGCCTTTGTTGGCCCTTCCGGTTCAGGTAAAACAACCCTGATGAAATTACTGGTAGGTTTGTACCGCCCGCAACAGGGAAACATCCTGTACAATGGCATCGATGAAAACGACATCAACTACGAAGACCTGCGCAACCAGATCGGGTTTGTAACACAGGATACGCAATTGTTCTCAGGTACTATTAAAGAGAACCTGTTGTTTGTAAATACGTCCGCTACAGAGGAGGAACTGATGGATGTGCTGAAGAAAGCCTCTTGCATGAATTTGCTGGCCCGTGCAGAGAAAGGCCTCGATACCATGATCGGTGAAGGCGGTTTAAAACTGTCTGGCGGTGAAAAACAACGGCTTTCAATAGCCCGCGCCCTGTTGCGCAAACCACGGTTATTGATCTTTGATGAAGCCACATCAGCACTCGATTCATTAACTGAAGAAGAGATCACCAACACGATAAAGGATGTTTCTTCCAAACGCAATCAGATCACGATCATGATCGCGCACCGGTTGTCGACCATCATGCACGCCGATCGCATTTATGTGCTCGAAAAAGGCGATATCGTAGAAACGGGCAGCCATGAAAGCCTGATCGAAGAAAAAGGCCTCTATTATGCTATGTGGCGGCAACAGATCGGTGAACGGAAAAAGATCGGATCTCCGGTAGCTTAATTATAGTTTTTAGTTTGTTAGTTCTACAGTTAAAAGCCGAAAGCTCAACCATTCCAGTTGAACTTTCGGCTTTTAACTTTAAACCCTGAACTTTAAACTTATTTGTAAATTTGCACCGAAACAATCCAATAGCATCATGCCTGCATCCAAACCCAATTACCTATGGAGTATGTTAACCATGAAATGCCCGCGGTGCCGCAGAGGACCTATGTACAATAATAACAATCCATGGAATTTAAAAAAGGTGTTCGACATGCCCACGCATTGCCCCGAATGCGGTCAGAAATATGAAATGGAAGTAGGTTTTTGGTACGGAACAGCTTATGTAAGTTATGCGTTATCGGTGGCCCTTTCGGTATCTACATTCGTTGCCTGGTGGGTGCTCATTGGTATGTCTACAACCGACAACCGGTTCTTCTGGTGGCTCGGCATCAATATTTTCTTACTGATCTTTTTACAACCCTGGCTCATGCGACTGAGCCGCGTCATCTATCTCTACTTCTTTGTACGTTACGATCCCAATTATAAAAGCACCAAATCAAAGTCATTTGATTATGAAACGGGATCTTATTATGACGAAGAAGGCAATAGACAATAGACAAAATAAGCTATCAATATATTTCTTACCAAAAGAGCCATCCGCCAGTTTCGGATGGCTCTTTTGTTCAATTAACTACAAATAACTAAAAGTAAATTTTAATGAAGCGCGTATTCTTAACCATAGCGGCATGTAGCAGTTTTTGTGTAGCTATTTCACAATCCGTACAAAACAAAAAAGAAGTAAAACGGTACGAGTGGACCGACCGGAACAACAATACCATTTACCGAAGTGACTCCATCACAAAAAAGGGATTTACCCTCATCTTTTTAGTGCAGGACTCCGCATTTAATACTGTTACCCAGCAAAAATTAACCGATGCCTTTTTTACTGTTTACCCCCAGGAAGTAAAACGCTTCAATAAGAAGGCATTAAAGAAAATAGTGTTCATCATTGATCCCGCTTACGATGGAGTGGCAGCCGCCAGCAATGGCATTATTCGCTGTAACCCCGGTTGGATGAAAGCCCACCCCGAAGACATCGACGTGATCACCCACGAAGCCATGCACATTGTGCAGGACTACCATAAAGGCAATACACCCGGCTGGCTAACCGAAGGCATCGCCGATTATGTGCGTTTCAAATACGGCGTAAATAATGAAAAAGGCGGCTGGCAGCTTCCCGCTGTAAAACCCGATCACCACTATACCAGTGCCTACCGTGTTACCGCCCGTTTTCTGGCCTGGGTAGAAAGCAATTATGATAAAAAGATCGTCGATAAACTGAATGCCGCTGCCTACAACGGAACCTATGAAGCAGGATTATGGGCGCAATACACCGGCAAAACGGTTGATCAGCTATGGGATTTATATGTAAAAGCACAGGAAACGGCAAGCTAGGTGCGTTTTAGCAGAATATTAGCCCCTAGTTTTGTAACCGTTCAACTTTATTAAATAAAGAAAAAATCGCACATGAAGAAACGCTTCCTGTTGTTATGGATGTTGCCCTTATCCTTATTTGCTCAACAAAAAAATGTAGTTCAATATGTAAACCCGCTTATAGGCACCCAACGGATGGGACACACCTTTCCCGGCGCCACCGTTCCCTTCGGCATGGTACAACTGAGTCCCGATACCGATACCATTCCTTATGAAATGAACGGGAAATACAACCCCGATGTATATAAATATTGCGCAGGTTATCAGTACGACGATAAAACCATTGTAGGTTTCAGCCATACCCATTTCAGCGGTACCGGCCACAGCGACCTGGGCGATTTCCTGGTAATGCCCACTGTGGGCGCGCTGCAATTGAACCCCGGTATAGCCACCGATACCAAAACAGGTTTTCGTTCGGCGTTTTCCCATGCCAATGAAAAAGCTGAAGCCGGTTATTACAAAGTAAAGCTCGATGATGACAACATCACCGCTGAATTAACTGCCACTACACGCACCGGCTTTCACCAATACACCTTCCCTAAAACAAACGATGCGCACATCATCCTCGATCTTATGCATGGCATTTATAATTACGAGGATAAAGACGCATGGACCTTTGTTCGGGTAGAGAACGATACCCTGGTTACCGGTTACCGCCAAACCGCTGGCTGGGCACGCACCCGCACCGTTTATTTTGCCATGACCTTTTCGAAACCATTCAAAGAATATGGTTGTAAAGACTTCAGCAAAAAACAGGTGTACCGCGGTTTTTGGGGAAAGTTCAATCAAACCAAAAACTTCCCTGATCTGGCCGGCAAACAATTGCGTATGTTCTTCAACTTTAATACAGAAGAAGGCGAGAAAATAAAAGTAAAGATGGCGCTGTCATCGGTAAGCACCGAAGGTGCTTTATTGAACCTGAGAACAGAAGCGCCCAACTGGGATTTTGAAGAAACAAAAGCAGCTGCACAGGCCGCCTGGAATACCGAGCTGGCAAAGATCAATATAGAAGCTTCAGAAGCAGAGAAACAAAACTTCTATACCGCTTTATACCATGCCTTCCTGGGACCTACCGTATATATGGATGTTGACCGTAAATACAAGGGCCTGGATCAGAATGTGCATACCGCTGCCAACTTTACCAATTATACTACCTTTTCACTGTGGGATACCTACCGGGCCCTGCACCCCTTCTTCAACATCATACAACCTACCCGCAATGGCGATATGGTAAATAGTATGCTGGCGCATTATGACCAAAGCGTATTGAAGATGCTGCCCATTTGGAGCCATTACAGCAACGACAACTGGTGTATGAGTGGATATCACAGCGTATCGGTAATTGCAGATGCCATTTTAAAAGGCAATACCTCGTTCGATGCCAAACATGCGCTGGAAGCCTGCGTAACAACCGCCACCCACTCCAATTATGAAGGCATTGGCAGTTATGTAGAAAAAGGATTCATCCCCGATGAAAAGCTCGGCACTTCTGCATCCACTACCCTGGAATATGCGTATGACGACTGGTGTATAGCCCAGGCCGCCAACAAACTGGGCCGCACAGATCTTTATGAAACTTTCAGCAAACGTGCAGGCAGTTATAAAAACATCTTCGATGCAAATGTTGGTTTTATGCGCGCCCGCAAAGAAGATGGCAGCTTTAAAAATGATTTTGATGCGTTAAGCACCCATGGTCAGGGATTTATTGAAGGCAACACCTGGAACTACAGCTTCTTTGTTCCCCAGGACCCCGAAGGATTGATAACCCTGATGGGCGGTAAAAAGAAATTCAGCGCCCGCCTCGATACGCTGTTCACCATGTACCTGCCTGATAAATATTTTGCTGAAACGGAAGACATTACCCGCGATGGCATTATTGGCACTTATGTACACGGCAATGAACCGGCTCACCACGTGGCCTATCTGTATAATTTTGCCGGTCAGCCCTGGAAAACACAGGAACGGGTAAGAATGATCCTGAAACATCAGTATAAGCCAGCGCCTGATGGCCTGGGTGGTAATGACGACTGCGGACAAATGAGTGCCTGGTATCTTTTTTCAACCCTGGGCTTTTATCCGGTTGCACCTGGTGCCACAGTATATCAGTTAGGCAGTCCAGCCATCAACAAAGCCGTATTACAACTCGAAAACAAGAACACATTCACCGTAGAGGCCATTAACCAAAGCGATAAAAATGTGTATGTACAAAAAGTGGTATTGAATGGCAAACAACTGGAACAACCCGCCATTACGCACGAAGACATTATGAAAGGAGGAACACTTACCTTCTATATGACTGACAAACCGAAGAAGTAGGAACGTTACTTTCAATAAAATTAAAAGCCCTGGTAGTAACTCCGGGGCTTTTTATATGATCAAGGGTTAGTAAGTAATGTATTCAAACGTTAATTTACACCATTTATTTTATATACGCAATAGTTGACCAGTTGAAAAGTTAACAAGTTAACCAGTTGGCGACTTATTAACCACTCGTTATTGTCGCGCCGCGGCCTTCTGCCCTTACTTCTTCAGCAGTACTGTAAATATACTTCCTATACCGATCTGACTTTCGCAAGAGATACGTCCATTAAGTTCTTCAACGATCCTTTTAACAATAGAAAGCCCCAATCCATTCGATGCTTCCCCATCTGTTGGTCTCGATGAGATCTTGCTGTACTTCGAGAACAGGTAAGGCAATTCTTCTTTTTCAATGCCCACACCTTCATCCCGCACCTTTATACCAATATGATCGTGCTCATCATGAATGCTTATCCAAACGTTTTTGCCCTGGGGCGTATACTTAACAGCGTTCGATAACAGGTTTTCACAAATGCGGCCAACCAGGTAACGATCGCTTAAAATGAACAACTTTTTACCCGTAGCCTCTGCCTGCAGGCTGATGTTCTTCTTTTGGGCCATCGGTTTAAAGTTATCTACCATTTCTTCCGCAAATGCCCGCAGGTCAAACTTCTCCAGCAGTAGTTTATGGCTGCCAACATCTTCCCGTTCTACGTCCAGTATTTGCCTGATGAGGCGTTCGCCATACATGCCCGCCTGTAATATACGGTCCATGGCCTTTTGTTGTTCGGGTGTTAACCGATCGGCATTGTTTTGCATAACCTGTCCCCAGATCTGGATGGTGGCGAAAGGCGTGTTCAGGTCGTGCGATACTATACTGATAAGCGAATTCTTCTCGTAGTTTAATTCCGATAGCTTTTCGTTCTGCTGAATAATAAGGTCATTGGTTTTCTGTAACTGGCGGTGAGCATTTCTTTTAATTACAAACCCAATGGCAATCAGGATCCCGATGATGGCCAAACCAACGGCCACCAGGGTAAGCTCCCGGGTACGGATGGTTTCTTTTTCTACCTTTTCCTGCAACAGTTTATTTTCCGCTTCCCGTTCACCGGCATGAAAACGTTCCTGCAGGGCGGCAATGGTTTTGTACGTATCACTATGCAGGATAGCCGTATCCAGCGAATACCATTTTTTTATGTACTCGTAGGCTTTATTGTATTTACCCTGGTACTCGTATAATTTAGCGAGTATGCTATAGGTATCCGCCTCTTTACTTTTTGATTCCAGCTGTTGCGCCAGTTCCATAGCACTTTGCGCATATTTTACTGCAGAGTCATACTGGTGCTTTTCTATATATATGTCAGCCAGGTTAAGCCGGGCTACCCATAAACCGCTGTAGTCGCCGTCGTTGTTATGTCTTATCAGGTTTTGCCAGAAGTAAGGCAGGGCTTCATCAAATTTCTTTTCCTTGAAATATAAATTACCCAGGTTATTATAGGTGCTGGATAAACTGACCTTTCCCTGGCGATCGAGTGTTTTGCCCAGTTGTATGGCCCTGTTCAATAATAGATGCGAACTGTCGTATTGTTTTAGCTGGGTATAAATAACCGCCAGGTTATTGTACGTATTAATAAGCGAAGGGATCTTTCCATCCAGTTCCGACATGCGGGCGCATTGTAAATAAAACGCCTTTGCCTTTTCAGGTTCGCGAATGGAGAAATAGGCAATGGCCAGATCGCTTAAAGCAGCCATCTCATATTCCGGTGCGTGTATTACTCTCGCTGCCTGTAGCGACTGCAGGTAATATTCAATGGCCTTTTCGTAGTTATTGCTCAGGTCTTCATAAATGCCCTTGAGCCGTAATGATAAAACATTACCCTTATTGAATTTTAACTGATCGGCCTCTTTTGAAATGTAATCGGCGTAGTAATGAATGGAGTCTATCTTGTCTTCAGAGAAATCAAGGCAACGGTCATACAAACTTTTTAATTGTGTTGTATCAACCTGCGCAAATGAACATAAGCAAGTAATCAAGGCCCCAAGTAATAGGAAGTATTTCACCGGTATTACCGAATTATACCACCAAATTAAGGGTTTTTACTTATTAACTCAAGTAATTAACGTAATAATGTAAAGATAGGTCGGGGCAATCTCTTTAATAAATGTATGAAAGACATGAAATATCAGTCAATCAGCTTGTTCTTAAGTGCAAATTTTACCAATCCTACAGTATTATTAACCCCCAGTTTGGCAATCAGGTTCTTCCGGTGGGTTTCTACCGTACTTACGCTTAGAAATAGCTTTTTGGCGATGTCTGAATTGCTGTACTCTTTGCAAATAAGGGTAAGCACTTCAATTTCGCGTTTGGAGAGTATTTCGTCTACCTTTTTATCTTCAATGGTCACTGTATTCCGGAAGTCCTGGTTAGTATCCAGAATATTGATCTCCTTGCTGAAGAATTTATTACCGCCGGCCACTGTTTCCAGTGCGCTGGTTAATTCGGCAATATTGGTATTCTTTAAAAGGTAACCCTGTATATCGTATTTAAGCAGCTTGTGAATATAGCGGGTGCCGCGCATAATGGTAAGGTAGAGGATCTTCAGCCCGGGCTGTATTTCGCGGATCTTTTTTAGCAGTTCTTCTTCACCAATATCGGGTAAATGAACATCCAGTAACAGGATGTCGATTTCCGTATTTGGCAATTGGCTCAACAAACTTTCACCGGTAAATGCTGAACCTATGACCTCAATGCCGGATTGATTGTTCAGCAACAACACCAGGCCTTCAAGGTATAATTCGTGATCATCTGTTATAAATACCTTCAACATAATCGAATTTAAGAAGATCGGCTGGTTATCAGGATTAATGGTTAGGTTACCGATCTAAAGCAAATTAAAACTATTTACAGCAGGGTAACAAAAAACGGAGCTATTCCAGTATTGAATTTCCTCATTCCGTAAAAGGAAATGCCCGTCCAAAACCACACTCCAGGCCAATCAAACAGGCAGATACGGGAATTTCTTTCGTTCAGATGTCTCTTTAGCAAATTTTAGCATGCTTTAGCTCCTGATTAGCTATAAACAGCAAAGCTTCCCCACGTCAGCGGGGAAGCTTTCATTATACGGATTAAACTTTCTACGTTATCGTGTCTTCAGCATAGGCCGTACCTGCTGGGTTACGCCGTTTTGGAAACGCGCGTAATAAACCCCATTAGGCATTCCATACGCATCGAATGTTACAGTATAGGTACCGGCTGTATATTCTTTATCTGTAAGCGTTTTTACAACCCTGCCCATGGTATCCATCACCTGTACCAGCGTATGACCGCCCTTTGTAGTAAAGGTTACTTTGGTTGTTTCAACAAATGGGTTCGGATAGTTAATGATCAGCTGTTCTCCATCATTCCTGAGGTCATCGACTGCAGTAAGACCGCATGCCTCATTTATACACAAAGGAATGTTTTGGAAGTTCTTAAATAAAATGGTTTGCAGATCGCCATCGTTTACGCAGAACCATTGTCTCAAAATGGAAGCATAAATGCTTCGGAAGTCGTACTGATAAGGAACGTTGTCGTTTTGTTTGGGATCTGCTGCAATGGTAGGGTTGGTACCAATGATACCCGGCCGTACTTTCTTTCCAAATACAAATACCGGTGCGGCGGCGCCGTGGTCGGTTCCCCGGCTTGAGTTTGAATTTATACGGCGGCCAAATTCCGAATAGGTAAAACCGATAACCCGGTCTTCGATGCCCAGTCCTTTAAGATCATCCATAAAACATTTGATACCATCTGAAAGACGGGCCATCAGTCTCGCGTGGTCACCCGTAGTGGTATCGCCTGTTTCAACCTGGTTTGCGTGCGTATCGAAGAAGCCATCGGCTGTAACTTTGTATATCCTGGTTTTTAATCCGCCTTTTATCAATCGGGCTACTATGCGCAACTGTTGCGCCAGGCGGTTATCGCTGGGGTATGAACCCTGCGTGGTAACTCTGGCGGCAGCGGCCTTGATCACGTTGGAGTACACTTCGGTTTGCCCCATGATCATTCTGATATATTCCAGCTCCTTACCCCAGGGTGTATTGGGTACAGGATCACCAACATTGTCCAGAAAATCATAAAAGCTGGTAGGGTCGGTGATGTTCATTCCCATTGGAAATGTAGGTCCCTGTAACTCCAGGGTTGCCACAGATCCTATCTGAATAGCCAGCGGATCGGGCATTTGCGCAGTAGGGTAACCGTTGGGGAAGTTCGGGAACTCCAGGTTCAGGTAACGGCCAGCCCAGCCGCTATATACTACCTGATCTGCATCGGAAGCACTCATCCAGATATCCGTAGCCCGGAAGTGCGAAAAGTTAGGTGAAGGATAACCCACCGACTGTATAATAGCCAGTTTGCCTTCATTATACAGGGTTTGCATACCCGTCATACCGGCATGCAAACCGGTTTTTGCCGTCCCATTTAAAGGAAGCACTTTGTTTTGTGGGATCGCAATGTTTTTGCGGGCGTTATAATAGTTTCCGTAATTTTCAATAGGTATCACCATGTTCAATCCATCGTTACCGCCAACCATCTGTACTATTACCAGTACTTTGTCGGTTTCGGTGGTGTTGCCCATTAAGGCCTGTACCAATGGATTTGCTTCCGTGAAGGCTTGCACTGAAAAGCCATTTAACACGGCGGGTAATGTTATAGACGCAGGTAGGGCGTTCTTTAAAAAGGATCTACGCTTCATAAGATCGGTTTGAATGTTAAGCTAATTGGTACTCAGCCAGGTTCATTAAGTATTTGAATAGGCTCTGCAGGCGATTGAATATTACCGTGTATACAGCTGACCCCGGAGCCGCGATAGGACTTGAATCAGCATACGCGCCCCATGCATTGGTCCAGTAGCCATCATCAGTCTGGCCGGAGAGCAGGATCTGTTGTTTGATACCCGCCTTTGCCGCATCGGACATCGGAACACGGTAGAGTACTGTCAATACTGCATCTATCAGGGCATTCGGATCCTGGGCAACAGTGCGGTCGAAATTGTTATAAACAAAACCTACCGGATCGATAATCAGCTTTAAACCATTACGATCATACCCGTTCAGGATCAATTGATCAATCACTTTCTCACGTCTGGGCATGGTATCGTGGTTGATCCATGTTTCATAGAACATAGGGATCTGGTAGTAAGCAGGCCATCCAGCCACGTTGGGTGGGTCGCCAATATCCTGTTGCATTTGCGCCGACTGATCTTGCAGGTAGTCCCACATGTAATACTGATTAACGTAATCAGCTGCATCGGGGAATACCACATTAAATTCCCGCACCATGCCTACAATCATTTCGAGGGGGCTTTTGATCAAACAACCCTGGCTAAGCGGATCGAAGAAATGTTCGCTTTTCAACAGGGTGCTCACTACAGGTTTTAATTCCCAGTTGCTGCTAACTAACAGCTGGGCCAGTGGCTTAATAACATTGGTATAAGTATCAGGCTCAATTGTGTAATAAACAAACCATCTATACAGTTTTTTTACAATAAATTCAGAAACCTCCGTCGTTTTGGCGAAGATCATATTAATGAGGTCATCTATTTCGGCTTCACCGCCCGTTGCACCACTGCGGCCGGCAATTACGGTACCGTTATAGAAGGAAGAGAAAGTTTTACTGGTGGTATCGTGGTCCTCTGGCTTAAAAGAGATGATTTCAGTATCCATGTCAATCTTCCAGCCGGTCAGTAACCGGGCGGCAGCCTTTACATCATCTTCATTATAATTGGGATTGTTTTCCTTACCAAGGGTAAACAGCTCCTGCAACTCCCGCGCATAGTTTTCATCCGGAGCGGATTTGGAATTCAGGTATCCGTTCAGGTAACGCAACATCGCAATATTCAGCGTTACGTCTTTTACCATTTTCTTGAAGTTACCCAATGCACTTCCCCGTAACAGCTGACTGATGAGGTAGGTAAAGGTGGGTCTTTCGGTCATGCCTATTTCCGTTACCCAGTGGTTGTGCCAGAATAGGGTCATTCTTTCGCGAACGCTTCTGTCCTGGTTGATCATTTGACCTACCCACCAACATTTCAGGGATTTAACCCGTTGACCATTGGGAACAACACCTTTTGAAACACTGTTCACCCAGGTAGCACCCTGTGCTATGGTAAGATCTGGGTCACCGGCTTCAATGTCGGTATTGTCGTAATTTTTTACAGGGGGTGCGGGCAGGGTTGTAGGTACGTTCAACAATTCATCAACCGCCGCTGAAACTAACTTACCAGTAAAATAATCGATGTCTGCTTTTGTAGCCCCGAACATGGTCCGCTTTAACAAGTGAGCGGCCTGGTCTGCGCTAAGGGTACCTGCTTGAGGTGTCCAGTTGGAATAAATTTGACGTAAGCCGGCATAGTTTTTCGCAGAAGGAGCCATAGCTTTTCTCTTCAGCGTGAAGAATTCTCTTCTATCCATAAGGTTGATTTTGGAAGATCGCTTCGTCGTAGTCGGCCTTTTGACTATGTGAAGACAATCCATTTATATGAGCTGTGTTTAAACAAAAATTTTGCCACTTGATGATTTGGGGATAAGTGACGTACATTTTCATAACTACCTCGTACATGTACGTGCACAAAAAAAGCTGCCTCTTAATGAGAAGCAGCTCTGTACATAGTAACGATTTTTACTAATTAAAATTTTCTATAATCCCTGCTATACCCTGTCCCCCGCCAACACATGCAGTAACAATACCATATCTCTTGTTCAATCGCTTCATGTCATGTGTTAACTGTATCGTTAACTTACAGCCGGTGCATCCCAGCGGATGCCCTAACGCTATAGCACCACCGTTTATGTTAACGATGTCAGGATTAATTTCTAATTTTCTGATTACAGCCAGCGCTTGCGATGCAAATGCCTCATTCAATTCAACCAGGTCAATCTGACCCAGACTCATATTAGCCTGTTTTAGTACCTTAGGTACAGCTTCTACAGGGCCAATACCCATAATGCGCGGATGTACCCCCGCCGAAGCGCAGGCCACCAGGCGGGCAATGGGTTTCAACCCCAGTTCGTTTACCATTCTTTCACTCATTACAATAACAAAGGCTGCCCCATCACTGGTTTGTGAAGAATTACCGGCGGTTACCGAGCCACCGGCTGCAAATACCGGTTTCAACTTATTCAAAACCTCCACACTGGTATCCTTACGTGGCCCTTCATCCGTATCTACTACATAATTGCGGGTTTGCTTTTTATTCTTTTCATCCAGGTACACTTCTTCTATGGTTATCGGCAGAATACCGCTTTTGAAATACCCCTTATCAATGGCATTGATAGCTTTCTGGTGCGACTGATAAGAAAACTGGTCCTGGTCTTCGCGGCTCACATTATATTCTTTGGCTACTGCTTCGGCAGTTAAACCCATGCTCAGGTAATAATCGGGTTCATCTTTGGCAATGCTATAAGCAGGCACGGTTTTCCAACCGGCTGTAGGTACCAGGCTCATGCTTTCAGTACCACCGGCAACAATACATTCAGCCATGCCCATCCGTATTTTAGCGGTGGCAATAGCAATCGATTCCAAACCCGATGCACAGTACCGGTTCACCGTCATACCCGGCACGCTAAAACCCAGTGCCCGGGCGGCAATGATCCTGCCCACCTGCAAACCCTGTTCAGCTTCGGGTACCGCATTTCCTACAATTACATCATCAACACGTTTGGGATCCAGTTGCGGAACAGAAGCCATCAGCCCTTTTATCACATCAACGGCGAGGTCATCGGGCCGGTAAAACCTGAACCCGCCTTTTTTGGCTTTCCCTACCGCAGTGCGGTAACCAGCTACTATATACGCTTCCATAGTTTATAGTTTAATATTTGTTAGTTATTGCTTTCTTCCACCCAACCTTGTGCTCACCTCTCCTCGTTCACCAAACTTAGACGAAGGCAGGCCAACTAGTTGCATAAGCAACCTTCTGTATCAAAGTTAATGATTGCCATTAGTAATACAAAATGGCATCCGGTTAACAAATTCCGGTCACCGGGATAACTAATTACAAACTATTCACATGTCTATCATTCTGCCCTTTTGCCCCCTGAAACCTGCACCCTGTAACCTGAAACTGAGTTATCTTCGCACCTCATTATGTACAACTTACTTCGCCGCCTCTTATTTTGCTTTCCAACAGAAACAGTTCACCATTTTTCCATGAACATGATGAAAATGGGCTGTTCCGTAGGACCGATCCGTAAATCCATTTCCAACCAGTTTTCGCCTGCAAACGGGTCATTATCAAAAGAATTATTTGGCCTCCGGTTTAAAAATCCCGTAGGACTGGCAGCCGGGTTCGATAAAAACGCCCTGTACCTCACAGAGCTGGAGGCCCTCGGCTTTGGATTTGTTGAAATTGGTACCGTAACTCCCAAGCCGCAGGCCGGGAATGATAAACCACGTCTTTTCCGCCTGCCCAAAGACCAGGCCCTCATCAACCGCATGGGTTTTAATAATGACGGCGTACAGGTAGTAGCCCAACGCCTGAAAGAGTGGCGGGAGAAGCACGCGCAACTGATCATCGGCGGAAATATCGGTAAAAACAAAGTGACACCCAACGAAGACGCCTGGAAGGATTATGAGATCTGCTTCCGCGCCCTGTTCGATTGCGTTGATTATTTTGTGGTGAACGTAAGCTCCCCTAACACACCCGGACTGCGGGAATTGCAGGAAAAAGATTCACTCCGCAAGATCCTGTCGCACTTACAAACCATCAACCGCCAGGAAAGTGGTGCAGAAACCGGTCGCAAACCCAAACCAATATTATTAAAGATAGCCCCCGACCTTACCCCCCAACAGATCGACGATGTAATTGACCTCGCCCTGGAAATAAAACTCGACGGACTGGTAGCTACCAATACCACTATCAGCCGGGAACAATTACACACTACCGGTCAGGAACTGGAAACCATCGGTGCAGGCGGATTGAGCGGAGCCCCCGTTCGCAAACGCGCAACCGAGATCGTTCGCTATATTCACGAAAAAACCAACGGACAAATACCGGTTATAGCCTCAGGTGGAATATTCACTGCAGCAGATGCCAAAGAAAAGCTCGCCGCAGGTGCTTCCCTGGTACAGGTATGGACCGGCTTTATATACGAAGGACCAGCCATTGTAAAAAATATCTGTAAAGGATTATTAAGTTAACGTTACCAGTTTTTGGTAACCGGCCACTTGTAATATTTAGACCTCACCCCCTACTAATGATGTACTGTGCAAAAAAAGGTTTTACCCTATTTTTGCGCTTCACCTTTAGAACCGACCACCATGCAAGAATTGTTTACTGTAGATGCCTTTATCAGTCTGTTAACCCTGACTATATTGGAGATCGTGTTAGGCATCGACAACGTGATCTTCGTATCTATTTTAATGGGCCGCCTTCAGAAAAAGGAGCAGTTGAAAGCACGCCGTATCTGGATGTTTGCCGGTATCGCCGTTCGTATCTGTTTGCTAATGGGTATTGGCTGGCTTGTAAAGAACGGGGACGCAGAATTGTTTGGCTTTAATTTCCGTGGCCACCACTATCCATTCAACCTGCGTAATGTAATTATGCTCGCCGGTGGTTTATTCCTGTTATATAAAACTGTAAAGGAAATACACCATAAGCTGGAAGGTGATGAAGGCATGTATGAGAGCAAGAACAGCAAATCGTCGTTTGGCGCCATCATAGCCCAGATCATAATTATCGATATGGTGTTCTCATTCGACAGTATTATTACTGCCGTTGGTTTGGCGCAGCATGTACCCATCATGATCGTGGCCGTTATCATTGCCATGATCATCATGTTCTTTTTCTCGGATAAGATCGCCACGTTTATCCATAAGCATCCTACTTTAAAGATGCTGGCCCTGGCCTTCCTGTTAATGGTTGGTTTCAGCCTGTTTTTTGAAGGGTTGGAACCTCTTCACAAAAGCCACATCGATAAAAGTTATATCTATGTTGCCATGGCCTTCTCGTTTGGCGTTGAAATGCTGAACATGTGGATGTTTAAAAGAGCCAAAAAACAAAAGGTTGAATTAAACGAACCTATTGTTAAGAAGGAAGAACAGAATACGGTGTAAAAGGCAGAGGGCAGAAGGCAAAGAAATCCTCGCTTTATACTTAATAATATCTTTTCCAGGTGTCTGTTATTGCAGACACCTTTTTTTATGTACTTCATCTCTGCCCTCTGCCTTCTGCCCTCTGCCCTCTGCCCCTATTGCCCTTCTGCCTTCACCAACACTGCCGCTACCATACCGGCGGTTTCCGTACGCAGGCGGGTATTGCCCAGCGTAACGGGCATAAAATAATGTTCGGTGGCAAAGGCTACTTCTTCGGGGCTAAAATCTCCTTCAGGGCCAATTAAAACCAATTGCGATGGAAGGGAGCTGTTCACCAGTGCGGCCAGGGGTTGTTTATCGCCCGGCATACAATGCGCAATAAATTTTTGTGTAGTGCCAATGATATCTTCCTGTTTCAGCAGCTGACCAAACCCTACCGGCTGGTGTAACACGGGCAGCCATGCCTGTTGCGATTGCAGCATGGCGCTTACCAGTATGTTCTGCATGCGATCGAACCGGAAATGTTGTTTTTCCGTTCTGTCGCACAGAAGGGGAATAATTTCTGTTATGCCTAATTCGGTTGCTTTTTCAAGGAACCATTCAAAACGGCTGGCGTTTTTAAGGAGGGAAATAGCGATGCTTGTTTTACGGCCTGTTTGTGGTATGAACTGTTCGTTCAATACCGATACCCGGCAGCGCTTTTTATGATCGTCTGTAATAGCAGTAAGTAATAAGAAACCTTTTCCATCGGTCAAATGCAGCTGCTCCTCTTTTTTCATGCGCAGCACATTCACTATGTGTTTAGAGGTATCTTCATCCAGTTCTATTTCTTGCTGTTTGGCAACAATATTCGGGATATAAAAAAGCGGCAGGTTCATTATAGGTTCTTTGCTGCAAATTAAAGCAAAAGTTAAGCCCCGACGGTACCGCCGGGGCTTAAATATCAAATATTGAATATCGAATTAAAACGGGGCATCGTCGTCATCACCGTAAGGCATATCATTCATTTTGCTGCCTGCCTGTATATACAGTTTGGCGCCATCATTGCCACCACTGTCGGCGCCGCTACCACCGCCATCAGGCACTGGTTTCCAGCTGCCGCCACCCATACCCAGGCCACTGAAATCATCGCCATCAAACTCCACAAACTTCTGGATATGCAGTTGTGCCCGCAGTTTAATGGTTTCCAGTGAACCGTTACGGTGTTTGGCTATCCGCACGTGGGTTTCGCCTTTATTGCTTTCTCCCATTTCATTGGAAGTAATATCATAGTATTCGGGACGGTAAATAAACATTACCATGTCGGCATCCTGCTCAATGGCACCCGATTCACGAAGGTCACTCAACTGTGGCATCTTGTTACCATCTTTACGCGTTTCCACCGCACGGCTTAACTGCGACAGGGCAATGATTGGAACGTGTAACTCTTTCGCCAGCATTTTTAAGTTACGTGAAATGGTACTGATCTCCTGCTCACGATTCGTGTTCTTACCATTACCGGCGCCGCTCATCAGCTGTAAGTAGTCGATGATGATAAGGCCGATGTTGTGTTTGGTTTTCAAACGGCGACATTTTGCACGCAGCTCAAATACGTTCAGGGCGGCTGTATCGTCGATAAAGATAGGCGCCTGCGCCAGTTTTTGGATCCCCTTGGCGTACAGCTGTTTCATTTCATGATCTTCCATCTTACCACGCGAGATCTTTTCGAGCCACACTTCGCTTTCTGCGCTCAGGATACGGGTAACCAGCTGTGGGGAGCCCATCTCAAGGCTGAAGAATACAACAGGCGTTGGACGGGTACCGTTCAATGCGGCATTACGCGCCAGGTTGAGGGCGAACGCCGTTTTACCTACCGCCGGACGGGCAGCCAGGATGATCAGATCCGAACCCTGCCAACCATAAGTCACTTTATCCAGTGAAGGGAAACCGCTTGGCACCCCGCTGATATCATCGGTTTTGTGACGCAGGTCTTCGATACGCTGTACGGTTTGCACCAGTACGGTATCGATACTGTCATAGTTCTTCTTCATGTGGTTGTTGGTGATCTCGAACAGCTTTGCCTCGGCTTCATCAAGCAGGTCGAACACATCGGCGCTGTCTTCATACGCGTCACCAATAATTTCACCACTGATCCGGATCAGTTCGCGTTGAATGAACTTCTGTAAAATGATCTTTGCATGCGCTTCTATATTGGCAGAAGAAACAACCGCATTCGTTAAACGGGTTACGTAATAGGGGCCGCCTACCATCTCCAGCTCTGTTTTACTGCGCAGCTCTTCCACCACTGTTAAAATGTCGATTGGCTGGCTTTTTTGCTGCAGGCTTTGCATGGCCCGGTATATCCGCTGGTGCGCATCTACATAAAAGCACTCTGGCTTTAATATTTCCACAGCTACGTCAAAGGCAGTCTTTTCGAGCATGATGGCGCCCAATACAGCCTCCTCCAGGTCTTTTGCCTGGGGCGGAACCTTGCCATATACCATGGTACTCAGGTCAACAGAACTGCGGCGGTTTCTTTGTTTTCGGTCTTTGTTGTTAAGGTTCGTTAAATCCATCGTTAGCGGTCTACTAATTTACCATTGGTTTGAAAAAAATTACAAACAGGATTTCTCAAGGTGCTGAAGTGAGTTTGGTCTGGTTCCACTTCTGATTTATTCTGCCAACCAATGACGCTCTGGGTTAGTGTTGATGGATAAGGTTTGTTACGCGATTATTAATGCACTGTTAACGCAATGTTACCCCACAAGGTCAGGACGGCGAATATATACCCCTCTCATACCCGGAAAAAAGAATTGCCGTTCTATATTTAATAACAACAATCCACAGGTGAACCCACAAAAATAGGGCACTTATCCACAGCATCAAGTATATATATACACAATTTACAAAAGTTTGCCACCTTTGTTCAGTCGAAATCCACACACCCTGTTGGTAAGAATTATAGACTGAATATTTGGTGATGAGAGCGGGTAAATAAGATGCAGGCTGGATGGGATTTTCCGCAATATGCCTGGTGAAAACGCTTATCCATACAGCATTTTCAGGTTGCCCGGTAGCTGTAACCGCCTATTTCCGGATATTTCAGCCATCGATCAACCCGTAAAGAAGCCACCCGTCCACTTTCCAGCACCTTTTTGAACCAGTGGCATAAAATTGGCGTATATATACTACAGGATACAGAAATCACCTGTCGTCAAACAAAAAGATGTGATTCAGATTTTATATTTACTTTAAGAACCGTAAATTAGACTCTTTAATTTCAATACCGACCATGCGTGTATACCAGTTACGGCATTATGAAGTAATGATGCCTGAAGAAAATAGCAAAGAAGCACAGCACCTGCTGTACTATGAACGGCTATGTTATGACCTGCTCACAGCCCATGCTATCAGCTTTTCACACTCTGTAGAGGTTATGAAGCTGCAAAATGGCCGTATTGAACAACGTCCCGGCCGTATCCACCGCATTCTAAGCGCCGCCGAAATTCCCCCCTTCTGTTTTATCGTTTGTAAAAATTAATAACACCTGTAAGCCACAAATACAGCTGAAAGCTGTAAGGTAAAAGCCTAAAGCAAATACCGCTTCGCCACAAATTATTCAGTCTCCTTTATTTGCTACAAGCTGATATTCAGCCTTGTACCCCATTTATTTACCATCTGTTTATTTAATTCACACTTAACAGAGAAGACGCAAACCCGGCTTAAGGGTCATTTTGACCATATTTTTGCCATCTTTCATCCTGGGGTCATCTTAGGGTATTCCTAAGGTCATCCTAGGGTTATCCTTGGGTTCAAACCTTAGGATAACCCTGAGAAGAGCCTAAGAACACCTAAGGAAAACCCTAAGATAAATGAAGGCTAAAATATGCCCGAAATTCAGCTCATAGCCTTAAGCCCAGAACTAAACCCAAGAACCTAGAACCCAAGAACCAAAGAACGCAGGAACTAAGAACTAAGAACTAAGAACCTAAAACCCCGGTAACTTGAAACCTGCCCCCCTTAACCTATCTTTGCTGCCATCGTTGAACAATTAAAATCATAGACTGATTCATGACTATCTCCTATAACTGGTTGCATGATTATTTACCAGTAACCATTGATCCCGAGCGGCTTAGCAAATTATTGACCTCAGTTGGACTGGAAGTGGAGAGCCTGGAACGGTATGAAAGCCTGAAAGGCGGGTTACAGGGACTGGTAATTGGTGAAGTGCTGGCTACCGAAAAACACCCCAATGCCGATAAATTAACGGTTACCAGGGTAAATATCGGATCAGGCGACCCCCTGCAAATTGTTTGTGGCGCGCCCAATGTGGCAGCCGGTCAAAAAGTGGTGGTGGCTACCGTGGGTACAACCATCTATCCCAAAAAAGGCGATCCCCTGACTATGAAAATAGCCAAGATCCGTGGGGTGGAAAGCTATGGAATGATCTGTGCCGAAGACGAGATCGGGCTGAGCGAGGACCATGCCGGTATTATGGTTTTACCGGCCGATGTACAAGTGGGTATCCCCGCCGCCGATTACTTCAAGATATATACCGATTGGATCTATGAAATTGGGCTCACCCCCAACCGGATGGATGCCATGAGCCACCGCGGTGTTGCCCGTGATGTATGCGCTTATTTGAGCTACCACGATAATCAGGACCTGAAAGTAAAAGCCCTGGCCACCGACAATTTCAAGGTAGCAAACACTTCTTTGCCCATTGCCGTGACCATCGAAAATACCAATGCCTGCCAGCGTTACAGCGGCGTAAGCATTTCAGGGGTTACCGTAAAAGAAAGCCCGCAATGGTTGCAGGATAAACTCCGCGCCATTGGTCAGCGGCCTATTAATAATATAGTAGACATTACCAATTTCATCCTGCATGAAACCGGTCAGCCCCTGCATGCTTTTGATGCCGATAAGATCGCCGGCAAAAAGGTGCTGGTGAAAAACCTGGCCGAAGGAACACCCTTTGTTACACTCGACGACAAAGAAAGAAAAGTGAATGCCGAAGATCTCATGATCTGCAACGGCAATAGCGAACCTCTGTGCTTTGCAGGTGTATTCGGCGGTGCACAGAGCGGCGTAACCGCTTCTACCCAACATGTATTTTTGGAAAGCGCCTGGTTCAACCCGGTTGATATTCGTAAAACGTCTTTCCGCCATAACCTGCGTACCGATGCAGCTACCCGGTTCGAAAAGAATGTAGACATCAGCAATACCGTAAATGTGGTGAAACGCGCAGCCCTGCTTATTAAAGAACTGGGCGGTGGTGAAATCTCGTCTGAGGTAGTTGATGTGTATCCCAACCCCGTACAGCAACCGCAGGTTCAATTGAAATATTCTTTCCTGCGCAAACTGAGCGGTAAAAGCTACCCTGCCGATGCCGTAAAAAAGATCCTGGTTAGCCTGGGTTTCGACATTATAAAAGACAGCGCAGAAGATGTAGTGGCAGCAGCGCCCCTCAGCAAACCCGACATTCACCTGCCGGCCGATATCGTGGAAGAGATCATGCGTATCGATGGCCTCGATAATGTAGAGATCCCCAAAGCCATTACCATTTCTCCTTCGGTTGAACCCAACCGCGGCAAACATATTTATCGCGAAAAAACCTCCGACTACCTGGTTGGTTTGGGCTTTAATGAAATATTCACCAACTCCATTACCAATGCCACTTACTTCGATGAAGCAGAGCTGAGCACAGCGGTAAAACTGTTGAACAACCTGAGCGCCGATCATAACATTATGCGCCCCTCCATGCTGCAGACCGGACTGGAAGCAATTGCGCATAACCTGAACCGAAAAAACAACGACCTGCGTTTCTTTGAATTTGGTAAAACCTATAGTACGCAAGGCCCCGGCAAGTACAGCGAACGTGAACGTGTATGCCTGTACATAACCGGTCAGGTGCAGGATGATGCCTGGAAAGGCAAAGGAACAGCTTCAGATATCTTCTATCTGAAAGGTGTTGTGGCTCGAATATTGCAACTGACTGGCATCTCTAAAGCAAGCTTCGCTCCTGTACCTGATGAAAACAACCTGGTTAACACTTTACAGGTGACCATTAACAAAGATGTAATTGCAACACTTGGACAGGTAACTTCACAGGAACTAAAGCGGTTTGATCTGAAGCAGCCGGTTTTCTATGCCGACCTTGACTTTGAACTGATGCTGAAGTATATTTCCGCCAACTCTATAAAAGCAAAAGAATTACCACGCCAGCTGCCTGTGCGCCGCGATCTGGCTATGGTAGTGCCCAAATCCCTTCCCTTTGCAGACGTTGAAAACACCGTGAAAAAGGTGAAAATCGACAAGTTACAGTCGATACAACTGTTCGATATTTTTGAAAGTGAAAAACTGGGGGCCGATAAAAAATCCCTTGCAGTCAGCTTTACTTTCCTCGATGAGGAAAAAACCCCCACCGATAAAGATATTGACGGTATGATGAATAAAATTATGAATGCCCTGGAGACGAATCTGCAGGCAGAGATCAGAAAATGATCAACGCCTGTAAGGCCACAACCAGGCAAAAATTTGTTCAATGGAGGGATTACAGGAACAACTGAAACGAATCACAGATAAATTGCAGCAGGTGGTACATAGTTATCAACTGCTGCAAAAAGAACATGAGCAATTGAGCCGGGAAGTGGTTACACTGCGCGATAAGGAAAAGGCCCGGTTAATACGCATTGACGAACTGGAGATGAAAATGACGGCACTACAAACCGTTACCGGTCAGTTGAATGACGGTGAGAAGAAAGAGGTAGAAAAAAGAATTAACCGCTACATCCGGGATATTGACCGGTGTATTGCCTTGTTAAGCGAGTAAGCTGGTTTAAATCCTTTTTACCAGTCGCATCTTCATTTCATCATCTCCCTGGGAAAGCTCAAGGGTATAAACGCCATAGGGCAGATCATTCAACCCTTTCCAGGTAACTGTCTTATCGCCTTGAGGGATGTTGGTTTCGAGCCGGCTACATTCGTAACCACGTTCATCGCGTAATATCGCTTTCAAACTGGATTGGATGGGTGCCATCAACTCCAGCGTAAGCATGTCGATGAAGGTGTTCGACCTGATTTTAGCGAACATGTTAATCGTTTGGTTTTGGTGAGAAATCATAGAATACGAAAATTGCATTTAACCATCCAAAACGATCCTTTTAAAGTCCAGAGGTATTCCTGTGAATTGTGTGTGAATAAATGTAAAACAAGCTTTTCAAAATTGCAAGCCCATGGAAGAATTAATTCCCATAAATGTTTTAATAGGCGACCGTACTTATCGCATCAAGATTGCCCCACACGATGAAGAGGTGGTTCGCAAAACCCTGAAGCTGATCAACGATAAAATACTGGAATTTAAGACCATGTTTGCCGGAAAGGATATGCAGGACTATGTGGCCATGGTAGTTCTCTGGTACGCCACCCAGCAAAAAGCCGGCGACAGCCAGCCACTGGTTGATAATCAGACTGCTGAACAACTTGGTGTCATCGAAAAGCTGTTAGACAGAATGCTGGTTGACTAAAGAGGTTGCCGGGTACCGGTTTCCAGGTTGCAGGTTTCAGGTTGCAGGTCGCAGGTTTCAGATTATAGGTTACAAGAAGTTTCAACTATCGGGAGCCAGGCAATTAATTAGCATTCTGAAATTCAAGCCCTGGAACCTGCAACCTGTAACATGAGAATGGTCTTCTTAAAAAAATCAGTTACCGGCTCCTGGCACCCAGTAACTGGCATCCGGTAACCACCCTTCAAATCGCCCAAAATCCCCATCTACAAACATCTGACTTCAAAATGCTTGCAGCAGTGGTGCCTCTTTTTTTGTATTTTCGCACATTCACGCCTCACTATGGTATACTTGCCAAATGTAGAGAGGGAGAGATAATGTAGAATTCTTTAAACATGTAAAACACAATTGATCAAGGTATGTTAACCGCTATAATAGTAGGTTTATTGGCCCTGGGCGCAGGAATTGGCCTGGGTAAAGTCATATTTGCCAAAAACACCCAACAAAAAATCGAAGAGGCCGAAAGTCAGGCCCGCAAACTCGTTGCCGATGCGCAAACGAATGCCGAAACCATTAAACAACAAAAACAGCTCGAAGCAAAAGAAAAGTTCCTGGCACTGAGGGCCGAATACGATAAAGAAGTAAATGAGCGCAACCGTAAACTGAGTGAAACCGAGAACCGCGCCCGCCAGAAAGAACAGAGTATCAATGCCAAAAGCGACCAGCTGGACAAACAGATCAAGGAAAACGAAGCGATAAAAGAAAACCTGAACCGCCAGATAGAAGTAGTGAACCTGAAGCGTACCGAGCTGGAAAAACACCAGGAAGAACACATCCGCCGCCTTGAAAAGATTGCCGGTTTAACTGCAGAAGAAGCTAAAAAACAATTAGTTGAAAGTTTAAAACAGGAAGCCCACACCCAGGCCCTGGCCCTGCAACAGGAAATTGTTGATGACGCCCGTCAAAAAGCCAACAAGGAAGCCCGCAAAATCATTATTCAAACCATTCAGCGTACCGCTGCTGAGCAGGCTATCGAAAACTCCATCACTGTATTCAACCTCGAAAGCGATGAAATAAAAGGCCAGATCATTGGTCGTGAAGGCCGTAACATCAGGGCTATAGAAGCCGCTACCGGTGTTGACCTGATCGTTGACGATACTCCTGAAGCCATCATCCTGTCTTCATTCGACCCTCTGCGCCGGGAAATTGCCCGCCTGAGCTTGCAAAGACTGGTGGCCGATGGCCGTATTCACCCGGCCCGTATTGAGGAAGTGGTAGAAAAAACCCGCCGTCAGATCGAAGAGCAGGTAATTGAAATTGGTGAGCGTACTGTAATTGAATTAGGTATCCACGGTTTACATAAAGAGCTGGTTCGTATCGTAGGTAAAATGCGTTTCCGTTCTTCATACGGTCAAAACCTGCTGATGCACAGCCGCGAAGTAGCCAACCTGTGTGGTATTATGGCTGCTGAACTGGGCTTGAACCCCAAACTGGCCAAACGCGCCGGTCTGTTACACGATATTGGTAAAGTACCCGATGAGGAGTCTGAACTGAGCCACGCCCTGCTGGGAGCCAAACTGGCTGAAAAATATGGTGAGAACCCCGCTGTAGTGAACGCTATCGGCGCCCACCACGATGAAATGGAAATGCAATATGTGATCTCCCCCATTGTACAGGCCTGTGACGCCATCAGCGGCGCCCGTCCTGGTGCCCGCAGAGAGATCATGCAACAATACCTGCAACGTATTAAAGAATTAGAAAATCTGGCGCTGAGCTACCAGGGGGTTGAAAAAGCCTACGCTATTCAGGCCGGCCGTGAGTTACGGGTAATTGTAGAAGCAGAAAAAGTAACCGATAACGACTCAGACAAACTGAGTTTCGACATCGCCCAGAAAATTCAGACCGAAATGACCTATCCCGGACAGATTAAAGTTACCGTGATCAGGGAGAAAAGGGCTGTAAACGTAGCCAAGTAAGAAAAAATATAGGAAAATCGGGGGTTTTAGGAAATTTAGGATGATAAATTCGATTTTTTAATTACCTTTGCCTCCCCAAATTTTAACGTCATGAATGCAGCAGTTCAATTTGTACATGAGCAGTTGACAGGTAAAAAAGAGTTCCCGAAGTTTAAAGCGGGTGACAATATAACTGTGAACTATAAAATTATCGAAGGTGGTAAAGAGCGTATCCAGAGCTTTCGTGGCGATGTTATCAAACGCCAGGGACAAGGTGGTACTGCTACATTTACTGTACGTAAAATCTCCGATAGTGTAGGTGTTGAAAGAACATTCCCCATTTATTCACCCAATATTGATTCTATTGAGTTGAATAAAACAGGTCGTGTTCGCCGTGCTAAGCTTTTCTACCTGCGTGAGCGCAGTGGTAAGAGCGCTCGTATTAAAGAGAAACGCATGAACACAGCTGTAGTAGCTAAATAACTACACATGTACATAAATTAGTTAAAAGCGTCCCGATGAACCGGGGCGCTTTTTCTTTTATAAACAAGCTACGCTACTTTGTTAACCGGTAGCAAAAAGGTGGTTTTCCCCTTAGTATCATGTAATTTGCACGACTTTTATGCGTTTTACTTTGCAAAAGGGCGTAATTTTGTTTTCTCACTATTAAAATGTTTATCATGTTACTGAGTAATGTAAACCTGTTGTTCATCTCAATGCCTGGTGGTAGCGAGTGGTTGTTGATTGTACTGGCAGTGTTGGTGCTGTTCGGTGGACGCAAAATACCTGAATTCATGCGCGGTATTGGCCGTGGTATCAGGGAATTTAACGATGCTAAAAACAACGTGAAGAAAGAAATCGAAGACGGTATTAACGAGAAGGATACCAAACAACCCTCCTCTACACAAGCTCACTAGTTCAGACTCGCATAATTTATTCTGTAACCGATTTGTATAATCAATCCCGGTAACAACCTTTGTTTAAGTATCACTCAATAGCGCAATATCACCAGGACCTGGTTTCTGGCGCAACTACTTGTGTAGACGCGGTTCAATATTACCTGCAGCAAATCGAAGCCCGCAGGAACCTCAATGCCTATGTGTATATTTATGCAGAGGAAGCGTTGAAACGGGCGGCAGAACTGGATACCAGCCGCAAAGCCGGTAAGCCTTCCGGTAAATTACACGGTGTGGTAATAGCACTGAAAGATGTAATTGCCTATAAAGACCATCCGCTTACTGCCGCATCAAAGATCCTGGAAGGGTTCAAGCCCGTTTTTAATGCTACAGCTGTTGAAAGATTACTGGCCGAAGAAGCCATTATAATAGGTGCCACCAACTGCGATGAGTTTGCCATGGGTTCCACCAATGAAAACTCATCGTATGGTAAGGTGCTGAATGCCCTGGATGAAACCAGGGTGCCTGGTGGTTCTTCAGGCGGTTCAGCCGTAGCCGTTCAGGCCAGCCAGTGTATGGTAAGCCTGGGCAGCGATACAGGCGGCTCCGTTCGCCAGCCAGCTGATTTTTGCGGTGTGGTAGGGCTTAAACCCACTTACGGCCGCATTTCCCGCCACGGCCTTATTGCCTATGCCTCCTCTTTTGATCAAATAGGCATTTTTGCCAACAATGTTCCCGATGTAGCCCAGGTACTGGAAGTAATTGCAGGCCCCGATGATTTCGATAGCACGGGCGCCCGGCAACCGGTAGATGCATACAGCGAACTCACCCCGCTGCCCGCTAAACCGATCAGGATCGCTTATTTCAAGGAAGCCCTGGAAAGCCCGGCCCTTGATCCGGAGATCCGTGATTCCATTCTGGAGTTCACTAAAAAGCTGCAGGCCGATGGCCATACCGTAGCGCCTGTAGACTTTGAATACCTCGACTTCATTGTTCCTGCCTATTATATTTTAACCACTGCTGAAGCCTCCTCAAACCTGTCGCGGTACGATGGCGTAAAGTATGGCCACCGCAATGTGGAAAAAAATATCTCTTTAACAGAGTTTTATAATGCCACCCGGTCAGAAGGTTTTGGCTGGGAAGTAAAAAGACGCATCATGCTGGGAACCTTCGTTTTAAGCGCAGGCTACTACGATGCGTATTTTACGAAAGCACAACAGGTACGCAAACTGCTGGTTGAAAAGATAAACCTGATCTTCAGCCAGTTCGATGCGATCCTTCTCCCCACGGCCCCCTCTACCGCCTTTACCATCGGCGAAAAGACGGAGGACCCCATCTCCATGTACTTAGCTGACATTTTTACAGTATTTTCGAACCTCACTGGTATTCCCACCATCTCTATCCCGCTCTTTTGGCACAGTAATGGCATGCCTTATGGGTTGCAGATTATGACGAACCAATTTTCCGAGTTATATTTGCTCCAGCTATCCCAAAAGTGGATGCAGCAGTTCAGACATGCCGGCTAAATGAAAAGCCTAAACCCCTTCGACCCCCGGCTCTAATTTGTTCTGTTTCTCCAAAGAATCCTAAGAAAACTCTCATCCGTTTCATCCTGTGTAGAACATATCTCAATCCATACCACCGGGTCGATCATTATTAGTTTTAAATAACGAAAATGAAACGAAAACTTTTTATTTCGGGTATTTTAGGCCTGGGATGGTTATGCATGGCATACAGTAATGATAACGGGATAGCAAAAACACCGGCTAACGGTGGTAAAAAGCTTAACACGGTTGTTCTTTCACAACAATTCGAATACCCCGGAAAAATTGCCACTGACTCAGCCGATCCCAAGGAAGAAGATCTAAACACAGCATTTACGCTGGGTTATAATTCGGCCAATGGCATTCGATTAAATCCCCGTGCTATTTCATTTGTGCAGGATTACATGGAAAAGAATGGCGAAGACCTTCGTAAAATGAAGAGCTGGGCCAAACCGTATTTTAACATGATCGATGGCATATTGAAGAAATATGGTCTTCCGTCGGAATTAAAATACCTCTGTGTAATTGAATCGGAATTAAAGTCAACCGCCACCTCCTGGGCAGGCGCTGTGGGGCCCTGGCAGCTTATGCCGCAAACCGCCCGCGATTTAGGCCTGAGAGTAGGACGCGGGGTAGACGAGCGTAAAAGCTATGCTAAAAGCACCCATGCAGCAGCCTTGTACCTGCGTGATCTATACAGAGAATTTGGCGACTGGTTACTGGTAATAGCCGCTTACAACGGCGGACCCGCTAACGTATACAGCGCCATTAAAAAATGCCAGGGCAGCCGTAACTTCTGGAAACTGCAAAATTACCTGCCTGCCGAAACCCGGATGCACGTAAAGAAATTCATTGGCACCCACTATATTTTTGAAGGCCAGGGCAGTGTAACCACACTTACCAAGGCAGAAGTGACCGAACAAATTGGCATTACCGCCACCCACCTGCTCAATCGCCGCTTAACAACCGATGAGCTGGACAACGCCAAAAGCACAGAAGTGTCAGGCAAATACAATTCTGCCGCTATTGCAAAGAATATTATGATGGATTTGAGCGAGTTCAACCGGTACAATCCCGACTTTGACGCCATTATGGCCAGCAATGATAATGCCTATGAGCTAAAATTGCCCGCCGATAAAATGGACCTGTTCATTGCCAATAAATATATTATCCTCAACGAAAGCGTGCAGATGATGCTGACCGGGGCCACAGTAGGAAAATAACATTGGTATACAAGTAATGGCCTGTGCCACGGTTCTAAACCATGGTACAGGTCGTTACTTACTACCCAGTACCTTCTTAATCGCTGCTGCCTTTAACAGGCATTCTTCATATTCCTTTTCGGGATCGCTGTAAAATGTAATGGCAGAACCTGCCTGAAAGGAAAGATATTTATTGGCCGCATTATACATTATACTCCTGATCACTACATTGAAATCAAAATCGCCATCGGGAGTTATATACCCTACCGCACCGGAGAAGATACCGCGCCGGGTCTGTTCGTATAGTTCAATCAGTTCCATAACCCGCTTTTTGGGTGCGCCGGTCATGGAGCCCATGGGGAAGGTTGCTTTTACCGCATCAATAAAATGAATATCGGGGCGCAGCTGTCCACTAACGGTGGAGATCATTTGATGCACCTGCGGAAAACTGTAAATACCAAACAACTCATCCACCTGTACCGATGCTTCCTCACAGATCTTCGACAGGTCGTTACGCACCAGGTCAACGATCATAACATTCTCTGAACGGTCTTTGGGACTGTTGTACAAATGTTCTTTACTTCTTACATCTTCCGCTGCATCGCTGAGGTGGCGTTTTGAAGTGCCTTTTATGGGTTGGGAATAAATGCGATTACCTTCTTTTTTCAGGTAACGCTCGGGGCTGGCGCATAGTAAATATTGCTGCCCGGTTTTATAATACGCCGCAAAGGGATTGGGCGAAGTATAACTCAGGGAATTATATACCTGCAACGGATCGATGGAAACCAGTTCAGCAAAAAATTCCTGGCAAAAATTGATCTCATAACAATCGCCCCGCAGAATATGCTGTTGCAATTGCTGAATGGTGGTGATATAATCTGCTTTGCTTATACGGCTATTGATGAGCGTAGCCAGCGGCTGACTGGGTTCACGGATTGGCTCAACCGCACATATTTCATGAAAGACCGATTCGTGCCGGTTGCCAAAGGTGCCAATCTGCAGTTCGCGTTCGCTTAATTGCAGTACTACCTCGGGAATAAAAAAACAGAGGTCGGGGAAACCGATGCGGTCGGTATTGTTACTGACCAGGCCTTCCGTTTCATTTTTCAGATCATAGCTGAAATGCCCAAACAGCCAGTCGGGGTTCTGCCCATACAATTGCTTCAACTGTTCAAATGCAGTACCAGCCGCGGTTGCAAGGGTTTGTACAGCCCCTGCCGCAGCCATACATTCAATGCTATGATGCGGTAAATTGTAATGCTGGTTGTCGAGAAAACAACAAATGTTGAACTGGTTTACCCAGCTCAACATTTGTAATTTGGTTCGCTGAAAATCAGCGACGGGAAATGATATGTATTGTCTGCGCACTGTAGAAACAGGGTGAGCAGTAAAAGAAGTAACCACTAAAAGTCCTCCTCGTCGTCGTCGAAGCCACGGTCGTTGAAGAGATCAAGGTCTTTGAACTCATCATCAAGGCCCAGGTCATCGTCGTCATCTCCTTTGCCTTTTTTACCTGTGCTGCTGCTGCTGCTTCCACTGCCACTGCTGGCTTTTTTTCCTTTTGATTTGGGTAAATCAAATTCTTCGAAGTCGGGATCCCAGTCTTCGTCTTCTTCGGGTTTGTCCCAATCATCCACTTCATCATCGAGATCCGCATCATCGTCGTCATCGTCTTCACCCTCTTCATCAGATTTCTTAGAAGAAGCTTTACCGCCTTTTTTAGCGGCCTTCGGCGTGTCTAACTCTTCGTCTTCCAAGTCTTCATCATCCTCATCTTCTTCTTTCTTTGGTTTTGATGAGGCTTTTTTCGGAGTTTCCTTAGAAGACTTTGGTGCAGAGTCTCCGCCGGTCTTTTTTTCCTTGTCAGATTTTGCTGCCATTGTCTGGTAAGATTGTGGTGTAAAATTTCGGCGAAGTTTTTAATTCACCAAATTTTTTAGAATAATTTTTGTCTCAAAAAATCCGAAGTGAAAACTACTGAATTTCTATCAATTGTTCACGTCCCGGACCGTTGGAAATATAATTTATATTCACACCAAGATATGAATTTATAAACGATACATATTCCTTCATTGTTGCAGGTAATTCACCAGCCGATCTGAACTTATCTGTCGCAACTTTCCAGCCTTTGAAACCTTTCAGTTCAGGAGTAATTGACAGTCTTGTCATTTGGAACGGGATCTCCTTAGTACTCTTGCCATTAACCATGTAAGAGGTACATACTTTTAACTCATCAAAAGCGTCCAGCACGTCTGCTTTTGTCATAACCAGTTTTGTTACCCCGTTCACCATGCAGGCAAAATTCAGGGCCACCAGGTCAATCCAGCCACAACGTCTGGGGCGACCCGTAGTAGCGCCAAACTCATTACCGATACGGCGCAGTTCTTCACCGGTTTCATCGTGTAACTCGGTAGGGAATGGTCCGCTGCCAACACGCGTACAATAAGCTTTTGTTACGCCTATTACGTCGTTGATCTTTTGGGGCGCTACACCTAAACCGGTACATACACCGGCCGAAATAGTGTTTGATGAAGTTACAAAAGGAAATGTTCCGAAATCAACATCGAGCATACTTCCCTGCGCACCCTCAGCTAAAACTTTTTTGCCCTGGCTGATCTTCTCATTGATGAAGTATTCGCCGTTTACGATCTTGAATTCTTTCATAAACTCAAGTGCTTCGAAGAACTCTTCTTCCCAGGCAGAAATATCTTCATGGAAATTGAGGCTATCCAGCAGCCTCTGGTGCTTCAGCCGCAGGCGGATATATTGGGTGGTGAAACTTTTATCTAACAGATCGCCTACGCGCAAACCGTTCCGTCCTGTTTTATCCATGTAAGCAGGTCCAATCCCTTTCAGGGTAGAACCGATCTTATCATTTCCTTTTGATAATTCAGATGCTTTGTCCAGTGCACGGTGCGTTGGCAATATCAAATGCGTTCTTTCTGAAATAAATAAATTCTTCCGGTAGTCAATACCAAACGCTTTCACGGTTTCGCACTCCCTTTTTAAAGTAACCGGGTCTAATACAACCCCATTACCAATCAGGTTAACTGTATTCTCATGAAAAATACCGGAAGGAATTTGATGGAGAACAACTTTTTTTTCGTTTACATATAACGTATGGCCTGCATTGGGACCTCCCTGAAAGCGGGCAATAACATCATAATTGGGAGCAAAATAGTCCACGATCTTGCCTTTGCCTTCATCGCCCCATTGAAGACCTAATAAAACATCAACCATTATTAAATATTTGAATAATTTGTAGCAAACGGGGGCAAAAATAGGTTAAAAACACAAAGCGATTTTGAGATTTTGCGATTTCATGATTTCGGAATTTCAAAATCAGGATCAAGATTTAGAAATTTTTAAATTTCGCCATCCATAAATCTCAAAATCTCTAAATCCCGAAATCAGAAATAGCTATTGCTGTTCCGTATCGTACCTGTCAACTGTTTCAATACCAGGCAGTTTCTTCAAACTGTCTACCAAATCATCCAGTTCCTCTTTATCATGCACATACACCCTGATGTTCCCATGGAACAAACCTTCCCGGGCCTCAATGGTCATGGCATTGATATTGATCTTCATTTCGCCCGATATTAAATTGGTGATCTTGTGTATTACACCCACATCATCCAGCCCAACTATCTTTAAGCCGGTAAGGAATGAGATCTCCTTATTTTTTGCCCATTTTGTTTTTACAACCCGGTGCCCGTAATTGGCCAGCAAACGCGCCGCATTCGGACAATTGGTGCGGTGTATGGTTAACCCCTTGCCGGTACTCACAAATCCAAATACGTCATCACCGGGGATAGGTTTACAACAATTAGCCAGGGTATACATGATCTTGTCGCTGCTTTCGCCAAAGATGATCAATTCGGCATCTTTCTTTGGCAGCGCATGAATAGCATCGGGTTTGGGTTCCGGCCGAATGGGTTTGGGTGGTTCCAGTTTATCGCCCAGCACGTGGAATTCGCTCAGCTCTTTCAGGTCAATGGCCTTTACAGAGATCTGGTAATACAGATCGAGCGGTGAGGGTAATTTATAAAAAGAGGCAAGTATATCTACATTATGTTGGTTGAAGGCCGCCCCCATGTTTTCAAGCTTGCGCTGCAACACGTACTTGCCTTCATCGGCCACCTTTCTTTTTTCTTCTTTTAACGCATCCTTGATCTTACTCTTCGCCTTGGCGGTAACCACAATATTCAGCCAGTCTTCATTTGGCTTTTGCTTGGAAGAGGTAATAATCTCTACCTGGTCGCCGCTGCGCAGCTTATGGCTGAGGGGCACCAGTTTGTGGTTTATTTTAGCACCAATACATTGCGAGCCCACCACACTGTGGATGGCAAAGGCAAAGTCAAGGGCTGTACTATCAACCGGCAGCATTTTTACATCGCCTTTGGGCGTGTATACATATATTTCTTCAGCCAGGAAGCTGGTTTTGAAATCGTGCAGAAAATCGATGGAATCGCTGTCCTGGTTATTGAGTACTTCCCGGATCTGCTGGAACCATTTATCGAAGCGGTTTTCGTCTGCCGTTCCTTCTTTATACTTCCAGTGTGCGGCCAACCCTTTCTCGGCAATCTCGTTCATTCGCCGGGTGCGCACCTGAATTTCCACCCATTTCCCCTGCGGGCCCATTACGGTGGTATGCAGGGCTTCGTACCCGTTCGATTTGGGATTGCTCAGCCAGTCGCGCAACCGCTCGGGACTGGGGGTGTATTCATCGGTAATTACTGAATATACCTTCCAGCAGCCTTCTTTTTCCTGTTCCAGCGGAATATCTAAAATAACCCGGATGGCAAACAGGTCATACACTTCCTCAAAAGCCACCCCTTTCTTTTTCATCTTGTTCCAGATGGAGTGGATGCTTTTTGGCCGGCCATATATTTCAAACTGATACCCGGTTTTATCGAGTTTCTCCTTAATTGGCTTTATGAATTCATTAATGTACCGCGACCGTTCCCGTTTGGTTTCTGCCAGTTTACGGGCAATTTCTTTATAGGCTTCCGGTTCCAGGTACTTCATGGCCAGGTCTTCCAGCTCGGTCTTAATATTATATAAGCCCATACGGTGCGAAAGCGGCGCATATACATACACTGTTTCCGAAGCTATCTTCAATTGTTTTTCCCGCTTCATACTATCGAGCGTACGCATGTTATGCAGGCGGTCGGCCAGTTTAATAAGAATAACGCGGGGGTCGTCGGTGAGGGTAAGTAAGATCTTTTTGAAATTCTCCGCCTGCGCCGATGCGTTGACGTCAATAATATTGGAGATCTTGGTTAACCCGTCTACAATACGGGCGATTTCGGTACCAAATTCCCGTTCAATATCCTCGAGGGTAACATCGGTATCTTCAACGGTATCGTGTAACAGCGAACAAATGGTAGAACGAACACCCAGGCCAATCTCTTCAATGCCTATGCGGGCAACGGCCAGGGGGTGAAGAATATAGGGTTCGCCGCTTTTCCGGCGCATAGTCTTATGCGCATCGGCAGCCATTTCAAATGCCCTGCGCAGTAATTCTTTATCGCCCGGTTTTAATTTGGGTTTTAAAACGCGTAACAGAGCCCGGTATTCACGAAGTATTAGCTTTTTTTCCTGCTCTTCATTCAAATTATATTTCGGTATCACAGCAACAGAATCCATAGTTAACGAATTTACGTAAAAATGCCCTATGTTTGCAACCCCAAAACAGTTCGGGAGTGTTAAGTTCTAAGTTTTAAGTTATTTGTCCTAAATGCCAGATTTCCGACTATTATCAGAAATCTTGATGGCAAAACCAAACTTAAAACTTTAAACATAGAACTTAAATCTAAGAAAAAGCGCATGTGGTGAAATTGGTAGACACGTCAGACTTAGGATCTGATGCCGCGAGGTGTGGGGGTTCGAGTCCCTCCATGCGCACCAAACCAAGGGCAGGCCGTTTTAAACGGCCTGCCTTTTTTTATTATATGCTTTTATTGCCAGTCGGCAGGGTGGCCCACTTTTAAATAAAAACTGATTATTGAGGCTGACAAAAGTCATTTGGGGTACGGGTATTTATCATACGGTGCATTGGTAAACTTGCTAACTTTATAGAGCCTTAATACTTTATGTATGCAAACCATCCTTTTAGCGGTGGATTTTTCGCCCGCATCCCGCAATGCAGCTGTATTTGCAGCAGAAATGGCCAAATTACTACATTCCAAATTGCTTCTTTTCCATGCCTATATGCTCCCCACTCCCATCAGCGAGGTGCCATATGCCATGATCACCGTAGATAACCTCCAAAAAGAAAATGAGGATCAAATAAAAAAAGAAGCCGACTGGATACACGATAACTACGGACTGGAGGTAGAATGGCTGGTTCGTATTGGGATTGCTTCCGATGAAATAAAAACCCTCACCAAAGAAAAAGAAATTGGTCTTATAATAATGGGTATGAAGGGGGCCGGCGGTCTTGATAAGATCATTGGCAGCACTACCATCAACGTATCCCGGAAAGTAAAAACCCCCGTGCTCATAATACCCCACGATGCCGCCTACTCCCCCATAAAACATATTACATATGCCAGTGATTTCTCTTATAAAACCAGCACCCGGCTGTTTAATACCCTGCTGGAGCTGGCCCGGGCATATGGGGCAAAAACACACATTTTATTTGTCCGGCAGGGCCACGGCGGAAATTCCGAACAGGAACTAAACGGCAAAAGAAGCAGTGAAATTATTTTTGAAGGATATGACCACGAATACGCCACCATTGAAGAACCATCTGTAAATCAAGGAATTAGTAAATATTTACAACAATATTCCAGCGAATTACTGGTGATGGTAGCCCATAAACACACCTTTTTGGAAAGGGTATTTTCGAAAACCCATACCACGGCGATGGCCTATGAAACCCATATTCCCCTGTTAATTTTGCAGGATAAAGATTAACGGGCAATATCCACCCCTACTCGTTTTGACCACGTTATCTGTTTGCCTTACCTTTGCAACCCAATTTAAAAAATAGCGCTATGGCAACAGTTACCAGAGAGAATATCGGACTGCTGAATGATAAGATTACCATAAAAGTAGCCGGAGCAGATTATCTGCCTTCTTTTGAAAAAGCACTCAAAAATTATAGCAAACAAGCCAATATACCAGGTTTCCGCAAAGGCATGGTACCCACTGGCATGATCAAGAAAATGCATGGCCAGTCAGTATTTGCCGATGAGGTGATCAGAACTGTAGAGAAAGAACTCGGTACCTATATGCAAAATGAAAAGCTGGAGATCTTCGCCCAGCCTTTACCACTTGCTACTGACAATGCTCCCAAATTAGACATGAACAACCCCACGGAGTACGTGTTTGATTTTGAAGTAGGCTTAAAACCTGCATTCAATGTAGCTGACCTGTCGAAAGAAAAAATGACCCGTTATAAAGTAACGGCAACTGACGACATGATCAATGAAGAAGTGAACCGTTTACAGGTACGTCATGGCAAACTGGTTGATCGCGATGCAGTATCTGAAGATGACAATGTATTGAATGTAACCTTCACCGAAACCGATGCAAACGGTAACGAAGTGGAAGGCGGCATTAAAAAAGACAATTCTTTCCTGGTAAAATACTTCGCTGAACCAGTACGCAGCACCCTTACCGGCAAGAAAAAAGACGATGTATTCAACATTCAGTTAAATAAAGCCTTCGACGAAAAAGAAAGAGAATGGGTACTGAGCGACCTCGGCCTCGACAAACACGACGAAGCTGCCGCTGCTAAATTCTTCAACGTCACCATCACTAAAGTGGGCCTGGTTGAAAAAGCAGAACTGAATGAGGAAACCTTCAAAGCCATCTATCCCAAAAAAGAGATCAAAACCGAAGCTGAATTCCGCAATGAAATAAAAGCTGAGATTGAAAGCTACTGGGATAAACAAACGAAGAACCATTTACAGCACGAAATTTACCACGTGCTGGTAGATCATACCAAGATCGAGTTCCCCGAATCATTCCTGAAACGCTGGATGCAAACCGGTGGCGAACAACCTAAAACACAGGAAGAAGTAGAACAGGAATACCCCACCTTCGTTAATCAGCTTAAATGGACGTTGATCACCGACCAGCTGGTACAGCAAAACAACGTAGAAGTGAAGAACGAAGACATCGAAGATTTCGCCAAACAACAGTTATTCGGTTACATGGGCATGAACATGCAGGATGAAGAACAACCCTGGATTGCAGAATACATCACCCGCATGATGAAAGACCGTAAATTCGTTGAAGACGCTTACCACCGTATTCAAACCGAAAAGGTGTTTGACCTGGTTGAAACAAAAGTAAACGCTGCCGAAAAACCAGTTACGGTAGAAGAGTTCAGCAAAGAAGCTGAAAAACATCAGCATCACCAACATTAGTAGCGTACAATCTCTTGTATAATAGAAAAGCCTGGAATTTAATTCCGGGCTTTTTGTTTATTGAGTAAAACAGCCGCAAGCTGTAAACTTCAAGCCCCCAGGAAATTCCCCAACGCATCCAGTTTCTCATTCCAAAACCGATTGTATTGCGTTACCCATTCCGCCACCTCTTTTAACCGGTTAAAATCAACAGCACAAAAGCGCTCCCGCCCCTGTTGTTTAATCACAACCAGGCCACATTCCGTTAATATTTTTATGTGTTTTGAAATAGCCGGTCTGCTTATTTCAAAATTCTCAGCCACCCCGTTTAAGGTCAGTGATTTATTGGCCAGTAAGCCAATGATCTCCCGACGGGTGGGGTCGGCAATTGCCTGAAAAACATCACGCCGCATATAAATTGTTTAAATAACTACCCGGGTGTAAAATTATGTGTAACTGACCGGTTAACAAAGCGCGCCGGTACAGGAAACCATATAGGATAACCAGTTGAGATCCTTAACCTCGAAACGAGACATAACAATTTGATTAAAAGCCCCTTATCTAATTAGCAGCCCAATAATAAACACTTGATATTTCCGTTTATAATGTCTATCTTTTTGAGTCTGTTTATTCAATATCCTGAGAACCACTATCCTATCTAAATACCCTTGAATGAAATACCCTTTACTCGCAGCATTTTCGCTGCTCGTATCCATGAAAACGCTTGGACAGGAGATCATACGACCTGTTCAGCTAAAAAGCGGTCCCCTTACCTGGAACAAAAACCTTCGTAACGATCTACATCTTACCGATTCCTTAACCAGACATCACTTCAGGAACAGGTACTATGCGCTTATTCAGTTCAATAAACTTCCCAATGAAGAACAGCGGAAAAGCCTGGCGCAGGAAGGAGTTTTGTTATACACATACATTCCCGACAATACCTATTTAGCCGAAATAACCGACCGGATTACCCCCGGTCAGTTAAAAAAAGAAATAATCAGCGGCGTATTTACCCTGGAAGCAAAAACTAAAATTGCTCCTGTACTGCAAAAACAGTTGGGCGAGGCAATGCGTGATCCCGATAAACTGATAGCGGTAAATTTTTACGGAAACGTTGATAAGGCTACCGTCATTACCGAACTAAAGCAATCCGGTGCCCAGATCATTGAAACCAAAATACAACCGCCCCATGTAGTGTTTATTAGTGCTACCAATGAAGTGGTGCAAAAAATAGCAGCCCTGCCCTTTGTAGCGTATATAGGCAGCCAGCAAATGAAGCCGGTGGCGCTTAACTACAGAAACCGGCCGGCACATGGCGCTGGTGTTTTGGGCACCGTAGCAGGCCGTAACCTGCAGGGCTCGGGTGTATATATTGGCATTGGCGATGATGGCGATGGCGGCACTAACATTGACAATTCCGTGCATCTGATCAACAGAAACCAAACGCCAGCCACTTTTCATGGCACCCATACTATGGGTACACTTGCCTCCGCAGGTATTTTAAACCCAAAGGTAAAAGGCAGTGCCCCCAAATCGATGGTCATTGGTCAGTTCTACAGCGACATTCTGGTGAACTCACCCTATTATGTAGCCGACTATGGCATGGTTATCACCAATAACTCATACTACACTGCAGCAATAGGTTGTCCTGGTCAGGGCGATTATGATGTGTTGAGTAACTACGTAGACTGGCTCATGAATAGCAACCCCACCATATTGCACGTATTTGCAGCAGGCAATGATGGTGGTAATACCTGTAGCCCCTACGCGCCCTCTTTTGCCACAATAAAATCAGGTTTCCAAACCGGTAAGAACGTATTGACGGTAGGCGCCAATGATAACGCTAACTATGCCATTGCAAACTTTTCAAGCCGTGGCCCGGTTGATGATGGCCGGTTAAAACCGGAAGTGGTTGCAGGCGGAAACGGCATTACCTCCACCACTCCCAACAACACGTTGGGCGTTGACTGGGGTACCAGTATGGCTGCACCAACGGTAGCCGGCACCCTGGGACTGGCCTACGAACGTTATCGCCAGTTACACGCGGGAGCTAACCCTACTGCCGCATTGATAAAGGCAGTAGCCTGTAACGGTGCTGATGACCTGGGTAATCCCGGTCCTGACTTTACCTTTGGCTTTGGTAACCTGAATGGCGTTAACGCAGTAGAAGCACTCGAAAACAATACCTATTTCAATGGAGTAACCAATAATGGCGGCTCGCAAACTTTTACCATAACAGGCGTACCGGCCGGTACGGCACAGGTCAAAGTATTGTTGTACTGGAATGATCCGGCAGCCGCGCCCTATACTGCCACTACCCTGGTAAACAACCTCGATCTCACAGTTACTGCTCCGGGCGGCGCTGTTCACTTTCCATTAGTGCTCGATCCTTCAGTAGGCGGCATAAACAATGTGGCAGTAGAAGGCATAGATAACCTGAACAATATTGAACAGGTGGTTATCAACAACCCGCCGGCCGGCGATTTCACCGTAACCGTTGCCGGTACCAATGTGCCAATGGGACCACAGGATTATATAATTGCCTACCGGGTTATTGCCCCCGAAATAAAAGTCACTTATCCCTTTGGTGAAGAAACCTGGGTGCCCGGTGAAAATGAATACCTCCGCTGGAGCGCCTCAGACCCGGATGTAAATAAGTTCACCATTGAATACACCGATAATAACGGCGCTACCTGGACGACCCTCGACAACAACGTTCCTGCTACCAGCCGTATTTACAACTGGACCGTTCCCTCTACACCAACCACAGCAGCAAGGATCCGTGTGAACCGCAACGGGACCGCTTATACAGATGCAAGCGATTATACATTCACTATATTAGGGCAACCTGCTGTAACCATCACCAATGCCTGTACAGGGTATCTAAACCTGAGCTGGGGTGCCATACCCACTGCAACCAGTTATGATGTCATGATGTTGAAGGGGATGGAAATGAGCACGATTGCCAATACAACAAGCACCAGCTACTTATTAGGCGGGCTGAACAAAGACAGCGTTTACTGGCTGGCCGTACGCCCCTTACAGGGTTCAACACCAGGCCGGCCTTCACTGGGGCAATACATTGTACCTGCCGGCGGTGCCTGCGCTTCCCCAACTTTTGACAATGACCTTACTCCGGACCTGCTGATAGCACCAGTAACCGGTCGTATGTTTACCTCCTCACAATTAGGCGCCGTTGCACCGAAGGTTCGCATAAAGAATATAAGTTCAGCAGCGTCGTCAGGAACATTCAATATCAGCTACCAGATAAACGGCGGAACACCTGTAACAGAGAGCGCCACACAAACCATAGGGGCCAACGGTACCTATACGCATACATTCGCTGCGCCCTTCGATTTCTCCGTGGAAGGAACCTATACCATAAAGACCTGGGTTGATTACAGCAGCGATCCTTCGCACCTTAACGATACCCTGGTAACAGTAGTAAAGAACCTGAGAAATGACCCCATTGTGTTAAGTCCTTCTTATACGGAAGGGTTTGAAGGGGCTACCGAACAAAGTTATACAACCGGTGCGCTTGGTTTTACCGGTGTTGACCGTTGCGATTTCTTTGCCGGCAGCAGCAATGGCCGGGCCCGTCCCTTTATAAATTCTGGTTTTGCAAGAACCGGCAACCGCGCAATTACACTCGATCAGATCTATAACCTGGGCAGTATCCAGACCGATAGCCTCATCACTACCTTTAACCTGAGCAACTACACCGGTGGTGCCCAGGTATGGTTCACTTTCTATGTACAAAATCAGGGCATCGATTATTCATCGGTTGATAACAGAGTATGGATCCGGGGCAGTGAGCACAACGCCTGGATACCTGTTCTTAACCTCCCTTTCAGCTCAACAGATTTTGGCATTTACCGGGCTGCTACCCCCATTAATATAACCGAAACGCTGGCGAATGCCTTCCCGGCCCAATCGGTAAGCAGCAGCTTTCAGATCAAGTTTGGAGAACAGGGTTATACCTCCACCAATTCGGTGGTTGTTAATGAAAACCTGGATGATGGTTATACGTTTGACGATGTTACCCTCTTTATTACCACTGATGATGCCACTGTAAAGCAAATAGTAAACCCGGCAACAAACAATGTATGTGCCTTCAGCGCTGCAGAACCCATCATCATTCAGGTAAAGAACAACAGCAACGGAACACTCAACAATGTGCCCGTTTCGTACCAGGTTGATAATGGTGCAGTGATCACTGAAACCATTTCTTCCCTCACAGCAGGCCAGGTGTTAAATTATACTTTTGTACAAAAGGCCAACCTGTCGGCCTTTAAACCATACACCTTAAAAACGTATGTTAACTACGCTACCGACTCCTACCGCGACAACGACACGGTAACCACCAGTTTTTCAACCAAACCACTCATCACGAGCTATCCTTATCTCGAAGGTTTTGAAAGCAACAATGGCAACTGGTATACCGGTGGACAGAACAGCAGCTGGCAATGGGGCACACCGGCGGGATCTATCATAAACAAAGCAGCCAACGGAACAAAGGCATGGGTTACCAACTTAAACGGCAACTATAACAACACTGAATTATCGTACCTGTACTCGCCCTGCTTTGACCTGAGTGGATTAACAACACCCGTGCTTTCATTCAGCCACATCTTCCGTACAGAAGACGATTGTACCTGCGACCTGCACTGGGTTGATTACAGCCTCAATGGCGTAAGCTGGACCAGACTGGTCAATGCGGGCAGCGGTACCAACTGGTACGACTTTGCCGGATACCCATCCTGGCAAAAGTCTGACCCTGTTTGGCATGTATCCAGCGTCAATATTCCTACGCACGGCACCACCGTTCGTTTCAGGTTTGCCATGGGTTCTGATGACGGAATTACTTATGAAGGTGTAGGCATCGACGATGTGCACATTTTTGATAAAGCAACCATTTACAATGGCGCCAATATTACCAGCGGCTTAACACAAACAGTGAGTGGTACCGGCTGGACAAACTTCAATGCCGGCAGCAACCGGGTGGTATCTATAAACCCGCATGGGCAAAACCTGGGTAATACAGATGTGCGTGTGTACATCAACAACAGCGGTGTACGCAATGATGGACAACAATATTATCTCGACAGAAATATTGTTGTGCAACCCACCAACGTACCAACAGGTCCGGTAAGCGTACGTTATTATTTCCTGGAAACCGAAGCCCGCAACCTGATGGCCGCTACCGGTTGCAGCAGTTGCAGCACTATATCAGATGCCTACGCAGCCGGCGTTACCCAATACAGCAATGCCCAGGCAGAAGAAAATGGCAACCTGACTGATAATACAACCGGCACCTATACCTACATCACGCCATCGAATGTAGATATTATCCCATACGACAATGGGTATTATGCCGAATACCAGGTAAGCCACTTCTCTGAATTCTGGATTAACAGCGGCGGTACCGGTCAAAACACCCCATTGCCAATGGTACTGGGTATGTTCACTGCAACAAAAAATAACGCCACCGCTTTATTACAATGGACAACCCTGCAGGAAACCAATACCCGTGAGTTTGTTATTGAAAGAAGTTCCGATGGCATCCATTATGAAGCAATTGGCTCCGTACCTGCAAACGGCAATACCAGTTCAGTAACCAAATACCAGTTTACCGATAAACAAATGGCAACAGGTGTTAATTATTATCGCCTTAAAACAGTGGATATAGATGCGAAAGGTGCTTACTCATCTGTACGTACACTCAATAACTCCGATAATGATTTCACCATCAGCCTGCTGCCCAACCCGGCAACCAAAGGCATGGTGTACGTTAATACCTCAGTAAACTGTAACCGTATTGAAATACGCGATGCGATTGGCCGGCTTATAAAAACCGTGCATGTAAAAGGAACCAATATTCCGGTCGACATTCAACAGTTGCACAAAGGCATGTACTTTATTACCGTAGTAACAGATAGCGGTAAAAAAATAGAAAAGCTGTTTGTTGAATAAGACGAAATAGGATGTAAGAAATAGGAAATAGGAAGTACGAAATTCGTACTTCCTATTTTTTTGCTTCGGTCGCCGAAGCCTTGGCGTAGGAGACCTTCGGTCGCCGAAACTTTAGCGCAGGAGACGATCACCGTAGCCTTGGCGAAGGTGATTTACATCTTACGTTCTACCTCCTACTTCTTACCTCCTGCTCCCCACTCGCTCTTTTTACCATTTCACCAACTAGAGTTATTTTTGCCAACCAAAAATTCAAGCATTGAAGCAGACAGGGGAACCCGTAAACAACAACAGGAAATCGGCAGGCTGGTTATGGTTTTTAATAGGAATAGGATTTGCCATGTTATGGCCTTCTGCTGCCGTAGCCACCAAATTTGGCTTGCAGGTGGCACAACCATTTGTGATTTGTATAACCCGCTTTTTTATTGCCGGTTTATTAATGCTGCTCATTTCACATGGCATTTTACGCAAACGGCTTCCGCAAAAAAACGAATGGAAACAATTAGCCATCTATGGCCTGCTGAATATTTCGCTGTACCTGGGATTGTATGTACTGGCCATGCAACACGTATCGGCTGGTTTAGGGTCCCTGGCCATTGCCACCAATCCCGTGCTCATCAGCCTGATGGCTACCCTGATCTTCGGTCATCGCTTACGGCTGGTTACCATCGCCAGTCTCCTCTTATGTATGGGTGGCGTACTACTGGCTGCCTGGCCTTTGTTCAAACACAGCTTTGCCACACCCGGCGGCATTAGTTTGTTAATGCTTAGCATGATCATTTATTCAGCCGGTGTTATTTACTTCTCCAAACAAAAATGGGGCGATCTGCATATACTCACCATCAATGGCTGGCAAACCCTGTTGGGTGGATTGTTTCTGTTACCTGTAGCCATTGCCACGTATGATAAAACAAAAAATGTATGGGGTTTTAAAATGATGGCACCCGTGCTGTGGCTGGCCATCCCCGTATCCATCATTGGCGTTCAACTCTGGTTGTACCTGTTGAGAGACAATGCGGTAAAAGCTTCCTTCTGGTTATTCCTTTGCCCGGTGTTCGGGTTTATTATAGCCAGTGTTATGATGCAGGAACCCATTGGCCTGTTAACCATTATCGGAATGCTGTTGACGCTGGCCGGGTTATACCTCGTTCAGAAGAACAAATCCGAATAACTAACAGCTGTTTTGCTAAAGAGCTATTGCAGAAATCTTTCCTGATTGCGTAAATGGTGTTTCCTATTGCGTAAGCCGGGAACACCCTTTTGGGAGAACTTTGCGCAAATTCATTTGCGCAAACCACATGAAAGGAATTTACGCTTTAGCACTGTTACTACTGGCAACACTACATGGAATAGCTCAACAGGCCACTGTAAAAGGTATTGTGAAAAACGAAAAAGGCGACACCCTTACTTCCGCTTCTGTTTTCATTAAAGGAAAAAAAATAGGCACCGTTACCACTTCAACCGGACAATACGAATTAATAAATCTGAATCCCGGCTCCTATACGGTACAGGTTTCTTTAATTGGTTATGAACCTGCCATTAAAAAAGTAAGTCTTACTGCAGGAGAAAACCAAACCATAGACTTTACCCTGAAAGCCACTCAATATGAACTGCAACAGGTAGAGATCACCGGCCGCCGCGAAACCGGCTACAAGAACACTACTTCTTTCATCGGTTCCAAAACAGCTACACCCCTGAAAGACCTGCCCCAATCGGTAAGTTATGTTACCAAAGAAGTGATGCAGGACCAGGCGGCTGCCCGCGTAGGTGATGTAGTAAAGAATTTCAGCGGGGTAAACCAGTTTACCGCCAATAACGACATTGCCATCAGAGGCTTCCGGGTTTCTTCAAGCAATGCCACCATGCTGGTAAACGGCTTAAGAGCCAATTCTTCCTTCTGGAAACAACCACCGGCTAATTACCTGGAAAGAGTAGAAGTGATCAAAGGACCGGTATCAGCGCTTTTTGGGAACGCTTCTCCCGGGGGTACCATTAACCGGGTAACCAAAAAGCCCCTCGATCAAACCAGAAATTCCGTTTCCTTTATCACCGGCAGTTTCAATACATTCAGGGCACTGGCCGATGCAACCGGCCCCATGAACGATAGCAAAACGTTGTTGTACCGCATGAACATTGCCTATGAAAATGCCCAGTCGTTCCGCGACCTGCAGTTTGAAAAGAACATTGTACTGGCGCCCTCCATCAGCTTTTTACCAACAGATAAAACCCGGTTGAACTTTGACCTGGTGTACAATAAATCGAACAGCCGTATAGATCGTGGTCAGTCAGTATTCACCGACGATCTGTACTCAACGCCCATTTCCTTATCATTGAATGCGGTGAACGATCATTTGAATGAAGAACAATACAGCATCACCACTTCATTAACACACAACTTCACCAGCAACACCTCCTTCAACATAGCTTTTATCAGAACCAGCTATTCTGAAGACCTGTTTGAACACCGCAGCTCCAATACGTACGCAAGGGATATTTATGGTAAACAGGTGCCATTCCTGATCGAACGCCAGGTGTTCGACAGAAAGTCAAGGGCCTTCAACGATAACATCTCCACCTATTTCACCCACAAGATGAATACGGGCATCCTGGAACATAAGATTGTAATAGGTTATGACTATGCCCAGGACAAATTACCTATTGGCGCCGCACAGCTAACCGCGTCGGGCTATCTGAAAAAAGACGGTACAACAGCCGCGTACAGCTCAAAAGACTCGGCCAACTTTGTAACCTATAAATACAAAACCCAGATCAATGGCGTTGACACCACCTTAAACCTAATGAAGCCCAACGTACCCACATACGATCTGGCAAAGAATGAGCACAACATCGAAGATGTTTCCAAATACGTATATGCACCGGCCTCCAACGAATCTACCATTCCTCACTATAACTACCTGAATGGCGCTTACGTGCAGGACCAGATCACGCTCGGGAAATTACAGGTGTTATTGGGCTTGCGCTATGAGTGGTACACCGACAGAAAGAATTATACAAAGGCCGAGGAAAGCAAGGTTAACCAAACAGCATTATTGCCCCGTTTAGGTGTGGTATATGCAGTAACGCCCAACATCAACGCGTACGCCATGTATACCCAGGGTTACAACCCGCAACCTACATCAGCTTTCTCACCTACTTCCGGCGGACCATTCGATCCACTGGAAAGCAACATGGTGGAAGCCGGTTTTAAATCAGAATGGTTCAACAAACATTTATCAATAACTACCTCCATATACAGGATCGAGCAGTTAAATGCTTTATATCCTGCACCGGCGCCGGCGCCTGTTGACAGTATGATACAAATAGGAAAAGAAACCTCGAAAGGTTTTGAATTTGAAATGGTAGGGCAACTGACCGACAACTGGAATGTAGTGCTGAACTATGCTTATAACGAAGCAAAATTGACAGAAGCAGGTGGCGCCGATAAAGATTTTGTAAACCAGCAAAAACCCAATGCACCCAAAAACCAGGGCAACATCTGGACAAAATATTCTTTCAAAAGAGGCGGGTTGAAAGGATTTGGAATAGGCGCAGGCGCCAACTTCGTTTCAAAACGATATCTGTCACTGAACCAGGCCCAAACCATTCCGGGTTATGAATTATTGAACGCAGCCTTATATTATAAAATTGATAAATTCCAGATCCAGTTCAACCTGAACAATATCCTGGATAAAACGTATTGGGTTGGTGGTTACGATTATGTACGATTATTCCCCGGGGCACCCCGGAACTGGCTGGCAACCGTAGCTTATACGTTTTAAGGCCTAAATGTCGTTTGGTCAGCGACTTAATCGGTAATTTGAGACCTTTAGCCGTCAGGCACCTAAGTTCTTTACATGAGTGTACACAGTTAGTGCCCACTAAGGGTTTTACTTATCCCTTGCAGACAGTATCCGGATTTCTTTGCTGTTTAGCAATTTTGGTGGAACTTCTGGTTAAGTAAATATTAAGCCTTTATCTGGTTGTATATATGCCACGACAAATACAGCCAGATTAAGGCTCTGATTAGTGGAAGTCTCGTCACAACGGGACTTCTTTTTTTATTTTTATATAATATCTAGCAATGACGTTGAAACAGATTTTTGGCAAACTGCATTTATGGTTAGGACTGGCATCTGGGCTGGTGGTGTTGATTGTAGCAGGCACCGGCATACTGCTGGTGTTTGAAGATGAGCTGGACGAATGGGCCAACAAAGATTTTTACGTTGTTGACGTACCACAAAATGCACAACGGGTATCGTTAGACAGTATGTACCACGTTGCCAAAGCGTATGACTCTTCTATAAAGGTAACCCGTATGTACCTGGAGAGCAAGGCGCCTGAACAGTCAGTGATCTTCTATGCCAAAAAGAAAAAAACACATACCTGGCACATTGCCGTTAATCCGTATACCGGTAAAATAATCAGGGCAAGGGAATTTGATAAACGCTTTTTTGGGGTGGTACTGAACCTGCATCGTCATTTATGTATGGATGAAACAGGCAAAGTAATCACCCACGCCTCCTGTCTCATTTTTGTGCTCATGGTCATTACCGGCTTGATCTTATGGTGGCCCAAACGCTGGCATATACTGAAACAACGCACCCGCATTGCCTGGTCATCAAAATGGAAACGGCTGAACTGGGACCTGCATGCAGTAGGTGGTTTTTATGTACACCTGGTGTTGTTGTGTATTTCATTAACAGGGATGGTGTTTGCTTATCCCTGGTTCAGCAACTTCGTATACCAGTTAGCCGACGGCAAACCAGCACCTAAAAAAGAAGCCCCTTCCAATACCATTAAAGCGCCTATTAAAGCCGGCTTCTACGAATCGTTGTACGAGCAGGCAAATGCGAAGCTGCCCTACAAAGGACGCGTCACCATTCTGTTGCCCGAGAAAGACAGCCTGGCTATTACAGTTAATAAAATGAACCGGGAAGCAGCTGTAGATAATGTGATCGATGTACTTTATTTTGAAAAAGGCACCGGCCGCCTGCTCAAAGAATCCCTGTTTAAAAATTCATCAACAGGCAACAAGATCCGCCGCATGAACTTACCCATTCATACCGGCAAACTGTTTGGCTGGCCAACACAGATCCTGGTGCTGATTGCCGCCATGGTAGCATTCTCGCTGCCAATAACAGGTTTCTCAATTTGGATGGGAAGGAAAAAGAAGAAAGCAAAAGGGACCAGGAACCCGCTGCGTACAGTACCTACGAAGGAAGAAAGTGCGGTAGTTTAAAAGAAAAATATAATCATAATAAAAAGCCCCGATAGCTTTAGCTCATCGAGGCTTTTTATTTATTTGAATGTTGTAAGATCAGGGTTTTCTTCCTAACAATTTAATAAACCGGAAATGGGATTGCACTGCCCCATTGAACGAGGGTATACAATTGTATGGAATGTTAAATTCTTCACACTTACTTTTTACAATTTTACTCAGGGCAGGATAATGAATATGACTGATGCGGGGAAACAGATGGTGCTCTATCTGATAATTCAACCCACCGGCGAACCAGGAAACCAGTTTATTATTGGGTGAAAAGTTGGATGTGGTCTTCAACTGATGGATGGCCCATTCGTTTTCAATTTGTGTTGTTTCGTTCAAGGGAGCAAACGTAAATTCAGTTTCTTCCACCACATGCGCCAGTTGAAACACAATAGCCAGGGTAAAACCCAACCCAATGTGCAGACTTAAAAAAAACATCAGCCACTGCTGCCAGCCAATAAGAATAATCGGCAACGCAATGTAAAAAAACAGGTACAGCACTTTACTGATCCAGAAAACAATATGGTCCGATGTTTTCATTTTCTGCAATTCTGTATTATGTACTTTCTGCCTGAAATATTTTTCAAAATCCTGGAACAGGATCCAGATCATAGAACTGATGGCGTACAACAGCGGTGTGTATATATGCTGAATTCTGTGCATCGGTACCCATTGTTGCGAGCTGCACATTCTTATAAAAGGCGATTTAGCGATATCATCATCGATGCCGTCAACATTCGGGTACGTGTGGTGAATAATATTGTGTTTATGTCGCCAGATAAAACTGTTGCCGCCCAGGGCATTTAAAGTTAAACCCAGCATATCGTTTACCCAGCTTTTTGAGGAATAGCTGCCATGGTTGGCATCGTGCATAACGTTGAACCCTATACAGGCAGATAAAAAACCCAATACCAGGGCCATTGAAATAACTGCTGCTACTGGCAGGGTGAAAGAAATTAACAAAACATATAATGTAATGGCGACAGCAATCAGAATAATGGTTTTTGAATACAAACCCCAGGTACCGGTCTTCTTTAATTCTTTTTCCTTGAAGTATCTGTCTGTAGCCATTTTCAAAGACTGAAAGAAAACTGCGTTCTTATTATTGAAGATGACTTTTGACATATTGGGTATTTTAGGTGAGAACGGTTAAAAGTACCTTTTATTTCTGGTGTAGGTATGTCACTCCATTTTTATTTATTACCAGTAGTAGTTTTTTGTTGAGGGTTGCCGGTGCGGCGTTTTGGTAATGCCGTGATGGAGGGGGAAAGTTTAACAGAATGTTTTATAAAAATCGCTTTTGCATAAATGCTCTACCAGAACCAGACTTTAGATATTTTTCAAATGCAAAAGCCTTGTATTTGTCTTTGAAAGCACAATAGAAAATAAGCTGTACAGGTAAAAGAGGCTTTGTTACAGGTACATGTCCATTGGTGTGTCTTTGAAATCTTTCTTTTAGGTCTTGTGTACAACCTGTATAGGTGGAACCATCAAAGCAGCGAAGAATGTAAACATAGTACATAACAGATTATTTTGGTTTAAATCTGCTACTATGCCTTAAATGATGCGGCGGACTGCGCTCTAAGTTAGCCTACGTGCTAAATGCCTTTGCGATATGTATTAGCGGACCGCGTCCGCCGAAGCCCGCCAAAATTCAACGATCTAAAAAATCCAGGGTGAACCCGCCTACGCTAAAGCTTCGGCGGGCGAAGGCGGAGACTGAGGGATTCGAACCCTCGATACGGTTTCCCGTATACACACTTTCCAGGCGTGCTCCTTCAACCACTCGGACAAGTCTCCTTTTAAAAGGGCAGCAAAAATACAGTTTCAATCATTAGCCCCCGAATATTTTTTTCGCATTTTCTGAAGTAGCGGCTGCGGCGGCCGAAACCGGTATTTCTTTTACCTCGGCAATCTTTTCCACCACATATTTCAGGTAACTGCTTTCATTCCTTTTTCCCCTGAAAGGTACCGGCGTCAGGTATGGCGCATCGGTTTCCAGCACCAAATGGTCCAGGGAAACGGCTTTTACCACTTCACGTAAATGGGTATTTTTATAAGTTACCACACCCCCTATTCCCAGGTAAAAACCCAGGTCAATGATCTGTTGCGCCTCTTCCAGGGTACCTGTAAAGCAATGGAAAATGCCCCGCAGGCTGCCTTTCTGGTGCTCCTGAACGATGCGGATGCTATCGGCCATCGAATCGCGGGAATGGATCACAATCGGCAACTGGTACTGCAAAGCCCATTCAATTTGCTGATGAAAAACTTCGTGCTGGGCTTCTACAAAAGTTTTATCCCAGTAATAATCCAGTCCAATTTCGCCTACTGCTTTAAAAGGGCGTTTGCCCAGCCATTCACCTATCAGTGCTAATTCCTGTTTGTAATCATCTTTTACAGAACATGGATGCAGCCCCATCATGGCAAAACATTTACCGGGGAAATCAGCTTCCAGTTGCAGCATGGCATTGTGGGTCTCGCTATCAATAGCCGGAAGGTAAAAACGCTGAACGCCTTCATTTTCAGCCCGCTCAATAACTGCCTTAATATCCGTTGTAAACTCCTCACCGTATAAATGGGTGTGAGTATCAATTAATTGAAGATTCATATCGGCCGCAAAATTCCCAAAAAAATTTATGATTCTCTTAAACTATTTACATACACCTTCGTCATACAGCGCAATGGTTCATCATATGAAAACTTTACTGTCCACCCTGTGTCTTTTCGCAGTTTTGTTATCGGCTTGTAAAAAGCAGGATGATGAAAGTGGCACCAATGGGAAAGAAGCATTTGCATCGGCTGCCGCCGAGTCAGATGCAACCGCCGAAGAAGTATTCGATGATGTATTCAATAATGTGATGGGCGTCAGTCCCGAGGTTGGCATTGGTGGTACAGGCGTATTTGGCCGCATGGATGTGAGCTCCGGAAGACTGGAAGGGATTGATTCTACCCCCTGCTATACCTTGACAATCAAACAATTAACTACTGCAACCCGGTTCCCTTTACAAATAACCATCGACTTTGGCAACGGTTGTAATGCCCGCGATGGAAGAACCCGCAAGGGTAAGATCACCGTTGTTTATACCGGCAACTTATTTATTTCAGGCAATTCCGCCACCACTGTTTTCGATAATTATTATCTCGATAATATCAGAGTAGAAGGTACACATAAGCTTGCCAATACCGGAACATCCGATAAAAAAAGTTATACTACACAGGTCATCAATGCAAAGCTGAGTCAGTCTAACGGCGATAATATTCAATGGAATAGCAAAAAAACGGTAACCCAGGCCGAGGGTGGAGCTACGCCGCTTATTGGTGTTGATGATACATACAATGTAACCGGCCAGGCTTCCGGATCGGTGCAATTGAACGGAAAGTACTTTCAATGGTCAACCTCTATTACTACTCCTTTGCTAAAAAGATTTTCCTGCCGGTGGATCTCCAAAGGAACCCTTAGCTTGAACAAAGGAAATGACGCGGTGGCAGTGCTGGACTATGGTACAGGGAATTGCGATAATAAGGGTTCTTTCACGGTAAATGGCTCGATCCACGAAATTACTTTGCATTAATCAAAAAAGTTTATACCTTTAATTCAGTTTTCATAGGGTACGGATTAAAAACGGGCCAGGGTGTCTACCCAGGCCCAACTTTTTTTTAGGACATACTGTCGCAAAGTCCTGCTTTTCCCACTAAATTTTAGCTGGTTTTTTACAGACCTATAGCTTCAAAACGATATCCCTGTTCACTAAAGTATTGCAATGTTTTTGGGAGTGCTTCTTTCAATCGGGGGAAGGCTTTCTCACTATCGTGAAAAACGACTAGGGAACCAGGTTGTGCTCCTTTAATAACGTTTAAGAAGCAGGCCTCACCTGACAGGGTAACATCGAAGTCACCACTGAGAACGTCCCACATAATTATACTGAAGTTATTATTCACCGGGGAGTTACGGATACCCGTTAATAGCTTTACCTGAAATCGGGTGATCCTGCCGTATGGAGGTCGAAACAAATTGGAGTCTATATATTTTCCTGCAGCCAGAATGTTCTGGAGGTACAGTTCATCTGTAACCTTCCATCCATTCAAATGATTATTGGTATGGTTACCTGTACGATGCCCTTCCTCCAATATTCTACGATAAATTTCCGGATGGGCGGCAACGTTCTTACCAATGCAAAAAAAGGTGCCCTTTGCATTGTATTGCTTTAACTGATCAAGTACAAATGGAGTCACTTCCGGGTGGGGGCCATCGTCAAAGGTGAGATACAAAGTTTTCTCCTTAACGGGTATGTCCCAAACACAACTCGGATAAAGCTTCTTCAGCCACCAGGGTGTTTTTACAAAATACAACATGCTATTCCTGTCCTCTGCAACAAAAATAATTGAATTTACTGTGCGTAACCGGTAATGTGTACCACTTTCTCCTTGTACTTATACACCTTTCCATTTTTTTTAAGAAATACCTCCTGCGCAGGTTCACTGGTTAGTATTGGATGGAGATATTCTTTTACTTTATCATCTTTGATCACCGGCGTACTGCCAAAGGAGATCGCTTCTTCAATATAACCATGTAACAATGGCTGCATTTCACCATAAAATAAATTATTACCGGCGTATATATCGCAACCTATCACCTTATCGCCACTCATACATACAAAACCGGTTATGGAACTGTCGCCCCTGTTGAAATGCTCCTGAAAGAAACGCATGTAGGCATCCTGCTCTGGCGTATACTTTTTATCGTTACGTCGGGCCAGGTAAGCCAGTGAGGCCGATTTGGTGCCGCTTCGCTCCATCTGGGAAAATACTTCCTTCCAAACCAATACCTGGTTGTTTGTTTGCCCCAGCACCTTTCGCAGGGCAGGATCGGCATAGTTGTTATAAGCAAACTTTTTCTCTTTTTCACTCCACCGGCCCTCTTCCACACACATCACAGGAACGTACTGATCTTTGGGTGAAGGCGGCAGCACGGTGTCCTTGGCTACCATTCTGTCTTGCCGGCCACCCAAAATAATCTCGCCAGAGCTTATATAAACCGGTTTAGGGCCATTATTATTAATTCGTAACCAATGTACGTTCTCCGTTGCTGCGGTGCCCCGTTCGGTTACTACAGCCGTTCCACTGGCAATGGCCCGGCTCAAAGAAACCAAATCGGGCGCTTCCGGGCCAGCACCGCCCGGTCCCTTTGGCCTGATGGGAATGATCTTTAAATTTTTGTACGTCCAGGCGCTGTCATAATCCACAAACAGGGTTTGATAGGTTAATTGCGCCGGAACAATTTTATATATGAACAGGAAAAAGAGCAGTAGTAACTTTTTTACCATGCAATAAAGATACTGGGGGAAAGGCAATGAGCAATAGCCAACGGGCTGAAGGCAGAGGGCAGAGGGCAAAGAGCCTCGACGCGGCCCTCTTGTCAACTGGTCAACCTATCAACTTTTCAACTTGTTAACCTGTCAACCCGTCAACAAATCAACAGATCAACTTACCTTTGCGCCCTATGGCAAAAAAAGTAAGGGTACGATTCGCGCCCAGTCCAACTGGTGGCCTTCACTTAGGTGGGGTAAGAACGGTTTTATACAATTATCTGTTTGCCCGCCAGCATGGGGGCGATTTTGTGTTGCGTATTGAAGATACCGACCAAAGCCGCTACGTACCGGGCGCCGAAGAATATATTTACGAATGTTTAAAATGGTGCGGACTGCAACCTGATGAAAGTCCGCAGGTGGGTGGCCCTTTTGCCCCTTATCGCCAAAGCGAGCGTAAAAGCCTGTACAGACAATATGCTGAATTCTTAGTACAGGAAGGAAAAGCCTACTACGCATTCGACCGGCCCGAAGAACTGGATTCGATGCGCGAACGGTTTAAAACAGCCGAAAATCCTTCTCCCCAATACGACCATAAAGTACGGCAGGAAATGCGTAACTCCTGTGCGCTTACTTTCGAAGAAACTGAGCGGTTGATCGCTGATGGCGTTCCCCACGTGATCCGTATTCGCATGCCGGAAAATGAAACAGTGTCCTTTACCGATATGATCAGGGGTGAAGTAAGTTTTCATACCGGACTGGTAGATGATAAAGTATTATTAAAAGCCGATGGTATGCCTACCTATCACCTGGCGGTGGTAGTTGATGACTACCTCATGAAAATAACCCATGCCTTCAGAGGGGAAGAATGGTTGCCCAGTGCACCCGTTCATATTTTATTGTGGAAATACCTGGGCTGGGAAGCCGATATGCCCCAATGGGCACACCTGCCACTGATCTTAAAACCCGATGGCAATGGCAAACTGAGCAAACGCGATGGCGACAGACTGGGCTTTCCCGTTTTTGCCATGAACTGGACGGCAAAAAAAGAAGACGGCACTACTGAATTAACTAAAGGCTTTCGTGAACTGGGCTTTTTACCCGAAGCCTTCATCAATATGCTGGCCATGCTGGGCTGGAACGATGGTACCGACCAGGAATTGTTTACCCTCGATGAACTGGTTCAGAAATTCTCCATCGACCGCGTTCATAAAGGCGGTGCCAAATTCGACTTTGAAAAAGCGAAATGGTTCAACCATGAATGGATAAAGAAGGCAGATACTGCCAGCCTGAAAGCCGATGTACGCCGCATCCTTGCCGACCATGACATGTCGATCATCGATGATGAGCAACTGGGCAAAGTGATTACCCTGGTAAAAGAGCGTTGCGCCCTGATGACTGATTTTGTTGAGCAGGCGGGTTTCTTTTTTCAAACACCGCAGAAATGGGATGTTGATGCCATAAAACCCAAGTGGAACGAAGCCAAACAGGCTTTCTTTGGAGATGTTATCAATTACCTGCAACAACAAACCAACTGGAATGGCGCCGACCTGGAACATGGGTTTAAAGAACTGGCCGCCGCCAAACAAATAAAAGCCGGGGAAGTATTAATGCCACTGCGCATAATGCTGGTAGGGGGCAAATTTGGCCCGGGCGTTTTCGATATTGCAGCCATTATTGGGAAGGAAGAAACTATTGTTAGAGTAAAGAAAGTTCTGGAATTATTGTAACTTGTTTGGGTTATCAGCTGCAAGGCTAAAGCCAAAAGGTTAAAGCTGAAAGCAAACACAGCTACTGTTAATAATCATTAAACCTGCTTCAATGAGAAACTTTAGGGAACTAAAGATCTGGCAAAATGGTATTGAAATAGCCATTAAAACGTATCGTGTTACTGAAACGTTTCCAAATGAAGACAAATACGCTATTGTTCAACAGATGAATAAAGCGGGAGTATCAATTGCTTCTAATATTGCAGAAGGATGCAGCAGAAAAAGCCAAAAAGATTACTCCCGCTTCTTAGAAATTGCACTGGGCTCTACATATGAGTTAGAAACCCAGGTTACTATAGCAGAACAACTAAACAAGGGAAATCAACAATTACTGCAGGAGTTAAAAACAGTATTAATAGAAGAACAAAAAATGATTACTGGGTTTCAACAAGCCATCCTCAATTTCAAATAAATCCACTTAACTGGCTTTCAGCTTTTGCCTTTAACCTTTTGCCTTTAACCTTTTGCCTTTAACCTTTTGCCTTTAACCTAAAAAGCTACTCCCTTCTAAAAGCTCCTGTGCTTAACCACCCACTGACTTATATACGATGCTATCTCCGTAGTCGGCGTTCCGGGAGCAAATAACTTCCCCACTCCCAGGGCATTCAACTCGAGCATATCTTCTTCAGGAATAATTCCCCCGCCGGTAAGTAATACATCATCCATTCCCTTTTCTTTCATCAATGCTACTACTTTTGGGAAAACGGTCATGTGTGCGCCAGACAAAATACTGATGCCAATAGCATCCACGTCTTCCTGTAAGGCGGCATTCACTACCATTTCAGGCGTTTGCCGAAGGCCGGTATAAATCACTTCCATTCCGGCATCACGTAAGGCCGTGGCAATCACCTTGGCGCCCCGGTCGTGCCCATCGAGCCCCACTTTGGCTACCAGCACCCGTAACGGGCGATTAATTGTTTGAGTCATGCAAGCAACATTTAAGTGACCAAAAATACGTTAAAACGCTTCATTATTCGATAAATGCATTTCAGTAACCCTTTATCACATTACATCCGGTGTAGCTTTTAACCAATCGAAATTGTCTGCATTTTTGAAGAGTCAAATCGATAATACACAATCAACATATTAACAGGACAGGTTCTTATCAGACGGGCAGCCTTTTTCCAAGGGCTGCATTCTTCTTTTTCTTTAGATTTACAACTGATAGTAATCTATACATTAAAACCTGTAACATGTATTCTGCCATAACTACATCGATTGAGAATGCGCTCCTGCTCATTACCATCAACCGGCCCGATAAAATGAATGCACTGAATAAAACCGTGCTTGATGAATTGAATGCTGCCGTTGATGAAATTTATACCAATCCCGCTGTAAAGTCAGCCATTATCACAGGCGCCGGGGCCAAGGCATTTGTAGCCGGTGCCGATATCAGCGAATTTCAGGGTTTGAAACACCAGGAAGGAATAGCCCTTGCACAAAAAGGCCAGGACATTTTCAAGAAAATTGAAAATTCACCCAAACCTATTGTAGCTGCCGTAAATGGTTTTGCCCTTGGCGGTGGTTGCGAACTGGCCATGGCCTGTCATTTCCGGATAGCCGCAGACAATGCCAGGTTTGGTCAGCCCGAAGTAAACCTGGGTTTGATACCCGGTTATGGCGGTACCCAACGCTTAACACAACTGATCGGTAAAGGAAGGGCCATTGAATACATGATCACCGGTAATATGATAGATGCCAACACAGCCCTTCAATTCGGACTGGTAAATTATGTGGTACCACAGGAAGAACTGCTCAATAAAGCCAAATCAATTCTGGAACTGGTAAATACCAAAGCACCGCTGGCTGTTGGCCGTTGTATAAAAGCAGCCAATGCAGTTTTCGATCATACCAAAGATGGATTTTCAGAAGAAGTAAAACTCTTCGGCGAATGTTTTGCTACCGAAGATATGGTGGAGGGTACCAGCGCGTTTTTAGAAAAGAGGAAGCCTAATTTTACCGGAAAGTAATCGTCAATTAAGTATCTGTTCCAGGATGCAAGTTTCAGGTTGCAGGGCCTGTATTCCCTGAAACCTGTAACTTGTAACCTGGAACCTGTAACTCGCATTTCGCGCAAACGTTTGTCCTAACTTCTTCCCCTCACATTGTTTATCTTTCAGCAGCATGGAAAAGAAACTCCCTACCATAAAAGAGATTGCCCGCCGTTTGAATATTTCCGCCTCTACCGTGTCCCGTGCTCTCCACGATCACCCCAGTATTGGCCTGCGCACAAAAATGGCGGTAAAAAAACTGGCTGCTGAACTCAACTATGAACCCAATCAAACCGCTATCTTCTTCAAACAGCGAAAAACATTTACCATCGGACTGGTACTGCCCAACCTGCGGGAAGAATTCTTTTCCGCTGCCATCAACGGCATTGAAGATGTAGCACTCGATCATAATTACATTGTACTGATCGGCCAAAGCCACGACGACCTGGCCCGTGAACAAAAACTGGTGGAGACCATGAAAAACCACCGGGTAGATGGCATCCTCGCTTCCATCTCCAGCAGCACCACCCATATTGAGCATTTTGAGCAAATGAAGAATTACGATATTCCCGTGGTGTTCTTCGACCGGGTGCCCGATGCCAAAGACATCCATTCGGTGAGCTGTAACCTGTACGACAGTTCCGTGGAAGCCGTAGAATGGCTGATCAGGAACGGCCATAAACGAATAGGCTATCTGCAGGGCCCGCCTACCCTGAACATGAAGCACGAACGGCTCGATGGTTATATGGAAGCGCATAAGAAGCACAAATTGCCCGTAGACGAATCGCTGATCGTTAGTACCAATTTGTCGGTTGAAGGCACCAGGAGCGCTGTAGACGCTTTATTGCAGCTTAAAAAAAGACCTACCGCCATTCTTTCCTTCAACGACTATGTTACCCTCGACGCCATTCAGTACGCCCGGCAGAAAAAACTGGCTATCAATAAAGACATCTGTTTTGTAAGCTACGCCAATGTACCGGTTACGCAATATGTAGAATTTCCCCCGCTGGCCTCGGTTGAACAATTTCCCTACGACCAGGGCGTAAGCGCCACCGAGCTCTTATTCCGCCTGATAGACAAAAAAGTAGCGGGGCAGGAATCTCCATATGAAAATATTGTTTTGAAGAGTGAATTAATTATTCGCTAGTTGATTCGGTTACCTGTTACCAGTCGCCGGTTGCCGGGAAACCAAAATTTGAAAATTAATAATTAAGCACAGACAGCCTGAAATTTGAGCAGGAAACTGGGAACCGGTAACCGGAAACTGGTACCCGGTAAGCCGAAACCGTGTATTTTTGCGCAAATTTTACATTATGGAATTCCGGATAGAAAAAGATACCATGGGTGAAGTGCAGGTTCCTGCCGATGCCCTGTATGGTGCCCAAACGCAGCGCAGTATTGACAACTTCAAAATTGCACAGGATATCAATAAAATGCCCAAAGAGATCATCAAGGCATTTGCGTACCTGAAAAAAGCGGCCGCTATCACCAATTTCGAAGCAGGTGTTCTGCCCAAAGAAAAATGTGATGTTATTGGTCAGGTTTGTGACGAAATTCTCGAAGGAAAACTGGATGCCTATTTCCCGCTGGTTGTTTGGCAAACCGGCTCCGGCACCCAAAGCAACATGAACGTAAATGAAGTAGTTGCCTACCGCGGTCACGTTATCAAAGGCGGCCAACTGACCGATAAAGAAAAATTCCTCCATCCGAACGACGATGTAAATAAATCCCAGTCTTCGAACGACACCTTCCCTACTGCCATGCACATTGCGGCGTATAAAATACTGGTTGAAGTAACTATTCCCGGTATTGAAAAATTACGCAATACCCTGGCCGCAAAAAGCAAAGAATTCATGCATGTGGTAAAGATCGGCCGTACACACTTTATGGACGCTACGCCGCTTACCGTTGGACAGGAGTTCAGTGGTTATGTATCTCAACTCGATCATGGCTTACGCGCCATTAAAAACACCCTGGCGCACCTGAGCGAGCTGGCATTGGGAGGAACCGCTGTTGGTACCGGTATCAACACCCCGCCTGACTATTCTGAAAATGTTGCCAAACACATTGCTTCCTTAACCGGATTGCCATTTGTTACGGCTGAAAATAAATTCGAGGCCCTGGCTGCCCACGATGCTATTGTGGAAGCTCATGGCGCTTTGAAAACCGTTGCTGTCAGCCTTATGAAAATAGCCAACGACATTCGTATGCTGTCTTCAGGCCCCCGCAGCGGTATCGGCGAACTGTTCATCCCCGATAATGAACCCGGTTCTTCCATTATGCCCGGCAAAGTGAACCCCACCCAGTGCGAAGCATTGACCATGATCGCGGCACAGGTAATGGGTAACGATGTGACTATCGGTATCGGTGGCGCCAATGGCCATTTTGAACTGAACGTGTTCAAACCCGTAATGATCTTCAACTTCCTGCACAGCGCGCGCCTTATTGGTGATGGTTGTGTAAGCTTTAATGATAAATGTGCCATTGGTGTTGAACCTATCGAGGCCAATATTAAAAAGCACGTTGACAACTCCCTGATGCTGGTAACTTCTTTAAACACCAAGATCGGTTATTACAAAGCAGCAGAGATTGCTCAAAAGGCCCACAAAGAAGGTACTACCTTAAAAGAAATGGCCGTGAAACTGGGTTATGTTACCCCCGAGCAATTCGACGAATGGGTTGTTCCGAAAGATATGGTGGGGAAGATATAATAAAACAAAAATGCCGAAGTGAATCCACTCCGGCATTTTTATTTATAATGCTTTTTATTAAGTTCTTACTGTCCCGTATACACCTTCACGGTGTCTTTTAACTGGTCATCACTTTTAATGGTAACCGGTGTTTCTTCTAATGGGTTCTTTTTGAAAAATCTCTTCTGGAAGATCAGGATAGCGATCACCCCTACCGAAATAGACGCATCAGCTATATTAAAAATGGGTGAGAAGAAAGTGAAACGCTCACCGCCCCAGAACGGGATCCAGGAAGGTAATACCTTGTTATCGATGATGGGTGCATAGATCATGTCAACCACCTTACCATGTAAGAAGCCGGCATAACCGCCACCAGCAGGGAACATATGGGCAAGGCCTGAACCATCATTGCTTCCGGAGAAGATCATTCCATAAAACAGGCTGTCTATCAGGTTACCCAGTGCACCGGCAAAGATCATCGATACGCAAAGAATAAAACCACGATGGTATTTCTTGTCTACAATGCTCTTGATGTAATACACGCCAAAGATCACGGCAATCAGTCGAAAAACGGTAAGGGCCAGTTTACCCCAGTCGCCACCAAACTTCCATCCCCAGGCCATACCTTCATTTTCTATAAAATACAACCGCAGCGTTTTACCCAGCAAATAAATTTGCTCTCCATATGTCATGCTGGTCTTTACCCATATTTTTAAAGCCTGATCGGCGATAATAATTCCCAGTATTACCAGGGCAACTGTTCTGATCTTCACTATGCTAATTTTTAGTTTCCAAAGATAAGGTTTTATATGCTTGGGTTTGCCAGTAATTGATGAAGGGTTATTCCTCAAAATACACTCTTTTTACCCGCTGCGAAACAGTGGCAAGCAGCTCATATGGAATGGTTTGGGCCCAGTGTGCCACCTGTTTCACCGGCAAATCGGTGCCAAAAATGATCACCTCGTCGCCCTCCTGAACATGTGAAATATCGGTAATATCAATCATGGTCATATCCATACATACGGTTCCAATAACCGGCGCCAGGTGGCCATTTACCAGCATTTTACCGGCTCCGTTCCCCAACCGCCGGGGATACCCATCTGCATACCCTATGCGCACTGTGGCAATGCGTGTATCCCTGGTTACCAGGCCCCTACGGCCATAGCTTACCGTTTCTCCCTCTTTCAGCTCCTTGATCTGGGCAATGGTCGATTTCAGGGTGGAAACCTCCCGCAGATCGAGCCCGCCTTCCCCAAAACTGTCGCCGCCATACAGGCCAATCCCCAGCCGCACCATATCCAGGTGCCATTGCGGATGACGAATGATACCGGCTGTATTCACTACATGTCTTATAAAAGGATACGAAAGAACCAACTGCAACTGTTCTACCATTTGCATATACAACGCACCCTGCTGATTGGTATAAGCATCCTGTTGCCGGTCTTCGCTCGACGCCAGGTGTGTAAATACCGACTGCACCTTAAACAGCGGCGTACGCAGGGAATTTATTACCACCGGTAATTCCGCCCGGGAAAAGCCCAACCGGTTCATCCCCGTTTCCAGTTCTATGTGTACAGGGAACTGCTGAATGCCCTGTTTTTTAACAAAATCTTCAAACAAGGCAAAAATACCCGGCGCATACAGATCGGGCTCCAGGTTGTATTGCACCAGCACATCAAAGGTCGACTCCTCGGGGTTCATGACCATAATGGGCAAATTGATGCCGGCCTTACGCAATTCCACGCCTTCATCGGCATACGCTACTGCCAGGTAATCGACCCGGTGGAATTGCAGCGCATTGGCAATTTCATAACTGCCGCTGCCATACGAAAACGCCTTTACCATGGCCATGATGCGCGTACTTGGCTGCAACCGTTGCTGAAACTGTTTCAGGTTATGGGCAACTGCGGTAAGATCTATTTCCAATAAGGTTTGGTGTACCTTTTGTTGTAACAAACGGTCAACCTGTTCCAGCTCAAAGATGCGGGCACCCTTTAAAAGAATAACCTCATCTTTAAAGGGAATATGATGCAGCTCTTTTATAAAAGCGTCTACCGACGAATAAAACGCCAGGTCAGGAATACCGGCCGATTGAAAAATTGACTGGTGATGCGAAATGCGCTCCCCTATCCCGATGAGGCGGTTCACCTGCCGCTGTTGCAGCAAACGGGCCACCTCGGCATACAGGTCTTTTTCTGAACGGCCGCTTTGTAAAATATCTGAAAGAATGACGGTGCGTTTTCCATGTTGCTGCTGCTGACTTAAAAAATCAAGCGCAATGGTAAACGAGCTGAGGTCTGAACTGTAGCTGTCGTTGATGAGGGAACAATTGTTAAGCCCTTTTTTTAGTTCCAGCCGCATGGCCACAGGCCCCAATTGCTGCATTTGTTTTGTTATCTCCTCCTGCGGTACCTGTAAATGCAACAGCACACACCAGCAGTGAATGGCATTTTCAACCGAGGCATTATCGGTAAACGGGATCGTGATACCGATCTCCAGTTGCTGATAGGTGGCCGTAATAGTGGTCCTGTTTTCTTCTTTATACACCTGGCGAATGTGCAGCACCGCTTCGCTCACCATGCTCCAGCTGAAGATCTCAAAGCGTTTGTTGTTGGGCAGCTGTTGCCATAAAGCTGCTACCCCACTGTTTATTTCTGGGTCATCCTGGCAATAGATAAGCGTTTGAACATGTTTGAACAGTTGCAGCTTTTCATTCACCTTCTGCCGCACGTTTACAAAACCTTCGCTGTGCGCTTCACCCACATTGGTAAATATGCCAATAGTGGGCTGAATGATCTTTTGCAGTTGTTCCATTTCGCCGGGCTGCGAAATACCGGCTTCAAAGATGGCCAGTTCATGCTGCTCGTTCAACGGCCAAACACTCAGCGGTACGCCTATTTGTGAATTGTAACTTTTGGGACTGCGAATAATGGTGAACCGGTCATCGAGCAACTGGTTCAACCATTCTTTTACAATGGTTTTCCCATTGCTACCGGTAATGCCTATTACCGGCAGGTTGAATTGTTTGCGGTGCCAGGCTACCAGGTTTTGCAACGCCTGCAGGGGATCCTCCACCTGAATGATATTGGCATCGGCCAATACGCTCAGGTCCACGGTATCGCTCACCACAAAATTGCGAACACCCTTTTCATACAACTGGGTAATAAAGGAATGCCCGTCGCGCCGTGGCCCTTTCAGCGCAAAAAATAAAGAGGTTTGTGGAAATATGAGTTTACGGCTATCGATCAGCAGTTGTTCAATCAGCGCATTGTCGTGTTGAACAAGCCACTTCCCTTTAATAATGGAAGCAATATTGTCAATAAAGTATTTCACCCGGTTAATTTGATCAGTGAATTTCCCGGTCTATACCTGCATCTGGTCCCTTACCGTTTTCATGGGCGCGGTTACTTACATTGATTGAATAAATTATAGAGGCGAGAATGCAGGTAACTATTACCAGCAGGGAAACATATATCGGAATTTCTTTAATACCTGCGTATTTTATCAGCAGGTCTTCCAGCAACATTTTCAACCCGATAAAGATCAGGATAATCGCAATACCATGTTGCAGGTGTCCAAACTTATCCTTAGCACCCTGCAATAAAAAGAAGAGCGAGCGCAAGCCCAGTACGGCAAAGATGTTGGAAGTATATATTACCAGTTTGTCGCCCTCTGCCAGGGTAAATACGGCTGGAATGGAATCGAGTGCAAATAAAATATCGGTAGTACCCAGGATGATCACAACTACAAACAGGCTGGTAAATAATTTCTTTCCTTCTTTTCTGATGGACCATTTACCATCACCGTCTTCCGGCGTAAGCGGCAATACTCTTTTCAGCAGCTTATACACTTTGTTACTTTCCATATTCGGGGCTTCCTCATCTTCGTCATGTTTTGTTTTGAACATGTTGAAACCGGTATACACCAGAAACGCACCGAATATATACAGGATAAAGTGAAACCGTTCTACCAGCTCTATGCCAATAGCTATAAAAATGATCCGGAAAATGATGGCCATTAGTATACCTATGAGCAATACGCGGCCATAAAATTTATCCCTGACTTTAAAAGACTGAAATATAAGAATGAAGACGAATATATTATCAATACTCAGCGACCACTCCATTAAATAGGCACTTACGTATTTAATGGCCCGTTCATGACCATTCTGAACCCAAACGAACACGAAGAACGCCAGGGCCAGTGAAACCCAGAAGGCGGTTTGCCACAGGGCTTTTTTTATGGTTATCTGGGTAGTTTTTTTACTCAGTAATCCAAGGTCAAATGCCAACGCCACTACCAATAAAATTCCAAACGTAATAAACGTGATCTGCTCAGCTGTCATGTCTAAGTTAAATGGTTGGCAAAGATAGCCAAATAAGGTTACCGGGCTAGGGTTTGCTGCAGTCTCTTAATTAAGGAAAAGTTACAGGTTGCAGGATGCAAGGCTTTAAAAATTCTTGAATCCTGCCTATTGGTCGACATGCTTGCCTGCCATGAAACCTGAAACCTGAAACTATTTCACCTGGTATTTCCGTTTCCGAATAGCCTGAAATACAAACCCAAACAACAATACCACCCCCACAGGTAACGCGATATTCATCAACTGCCACTGGGTGCGGTCCTCTTCTGTTTTTTTGGTATCCAGCAGGCGGAGCGCAAAGTCTTTACCCCGGGTTTCCAGGATGTTCGAAGAATCGGTCAGGTATTGTACACAGTTGAGGAAAAAGTCTTTATTGGCATACTGATTATGCGTAAATTGGTTGTACCCCATCGGCAGCGGGCCTTCATTTTGTGTTACCACATTGGCCACAATGTCGGCATCGCTTATTACGATCATTTTGCTTTCCTTTTCCGTAGCAGCCCTGAATGGCTGTTTGTACAGACCGGCCAGGGTATCCAGCTCACCGGTTGACAGGCGATTGGTATAAAGGGAGGAAAATCTTCCTTCGAGCAGCACGGCAATGGGAATGAACGACTGGTTAAAGGTTTTCAGATCGTCTTCCGTTTTAATACTGTTCAGGGTTACAATGGCCGGAGTAGTAACAATACGGGAACTTTCGGAAGAAGCCAGCAGTACTGTCTTTTTAATATTATTTTTTATCGTATCGATCGAGTTGGGGAAGATACTTAATACATTATCGAGGTTCTTGGCAATGGGATGGCCCGAGTAGGAGGATAATGTGGGGAAGTAAGGCCAGGCTACCAATTGCATTTGTGGCTGATTGCCATAACTGCCTACCACCAGGGGTATTTTATCGCATTGAAGGTCCTGCACCAGGTCGCCATTGATGCGTACGCCATATTTGAACAACTGGTCATCGAGGTTCAGGTTGCGGTCGTAAGCTACAAAATCGCTGTGTGAGCGCATGAGGCTGTCCATTTCGGCATATAATCTGTCTATGAGCCAGATTACCTTACCGCCGTTCATGATGTACTGATCGATCTTTAGCTTTTGATTATTGGTAAACGGTACAGTTGGCTTTACGATCACCAGGGCATCAAAAACATTGGGAATAACCGGCACGCTGTCGATAGGCAGAAAACCAAACCGGTATTCTTCCCGCAGGGTGCCATCGATGAGATCTTTGACATTTTCATTAAACAGCTCGCCGTTACCCAGTAAATAACCGACAGCGGGCACGGTATCGGCCGTGACTTTTTGAATGGAGCGGATCAGTTTATATTCCAGCAATGCTTCGGCATTGTTCAGCGATTGTACACCACCCCGCATATCCTGCCCCTGCAGCAGGTCAATAGCTACCTCGCGGTCTTTATATTTAACCAGGGCGCCGGGGTATACCAGGCGTTCTTCCTGTGCCTCGCCGGCTTTCGCTTTTACCTGAATGTTAGTAGGTTTCAGACCAAGTGTGTCTAAATGCGCCTGAAATTTTTGTTTGTCGGCATCGCTCAGTCCTTCGCCGGCTTTTTCAAATTTGAATTGAATATTGCTGCCACCCAGTTCTTTAAACTCCTGCAGCATTTCCTTGGCGCTGTTGGACAATTTTTTAAAGCCAGCCGGCATATCGCCGGTGAGCAATACGGTGATGGAAACTTTATCGTGTAAGCCTTTTACCATTTTTTTGGTAGCGGGCGACAGGGTATATCTTTTTTCCTGAGTAAGGTCAATACGGGTATGCACTACTGATGCCAGGTAATTGATACCCAGCAGTACGATCAGCAAAAACAACCACCATCCTTTTGAAGCCAGTATTTTGTTCATGGTGAATTATCGTTTCAATAAATTGCGATTGGTAAAGATCAAAAAGAACAGAATAACGCTGAGAAAGTAAATTATGTCGCGGCTGTCTACCACGCCCCTGCTTACACTGCGGTAGTGAAAGTCGATGCCCAGCATTTCGATGTAGTAATCGGCCCCGGCCTGTAATGCCTGAATGCGGCTGATGGCGTTAAACCCGCTGTACAGCACAAAACAAAGAAATGCCGCCGCAATAAAAGCCACCACTGCATTACTAGTAAAACTACTACAGGCAATACCGATAGCTACAAATACGCCGGCCAGTAAAACCAGACCAATGTAGCTGCCAATGGTTCCGCCCATATCGATACCTCCGCCGGTGGCAGCCAGTTGCTGAATACTGATGGGATAAATAATGGTGGGAATTAATGCAATGATAACCACACCCAGGGCGCCGAAATATTTACCCGAAACCAGTTGCCAGCGGCTAAGCGGCTTGGTTTGTAATATTTCGAAGGTGCCGCCTTTGAATTCGTCGGCAAAACTGCGCATGGTAATAGCAGGTATCAACAATAACAATATCCAGGGGGCCAGCTCAAAAAATTTGTCAAGGGTGGCGAACCCGAAGTCAAGGATATTGGTATCGGGGAATACGAACAAAAACAGACCATTCAATAATAAGAATACGACAATTGCGATATAGCCGGTCAGGCTGCTGAAAAACTGCCGGAATTCTTTTTTACATACTGACCACATGGAGCGAAAATAAGTGATTATAAGTATATGCAAATAAAAGATGCCGCCCTATGACGCGCGATTCAGGTATTTTATTATATTGCGTGAGTTGTTTTTAACTATCCAATGAAAAATCGATACATCCGGTTACTGTCTATTTCTGTTCAATTATAAAATAGCCGAAACCTACTGCATAAAAAGTCCCCCCGAAATATGGGGGATTTTTATTTTACACACCCTCTAAAGGGGCAGAAGGCAAAGGGCAGAAGGCAGAAAGAATACACTTCTGCGCGGCAAATGTCAACTTGTTAGCTTTCCCTCTATCAACTCTTTCAACTCGTCAATTCCATCAACTTCCGTCTTCGTCTACTTGTCAACTCCACCACTGAGTCTGGTCAGATTTACCCAATTCTCGTATATGTTCCGTACATGTCTCGTATATATCCCGTATATGTCCCGTTCCTTTATAGATACGAAACATATACGGAATACATGCGAAATATGGGTGTTACAACAAGGAAAAGTGAATAAATCCGGAACGATACCGGCATGAAAAAGCCCCGGACCCTAACCGGGACCGGGGCGAACTATATTAGAAGTAATGTACTATCTGGCTTATACAGAGAAGCTTTCGCCGCAGGCGCAGGTACGGCTGGCATTGGGGTTATTGAAGTAAAACCCTTTACCATTCAACCCTTCAGAAAACTCCAGGGTGGTATTGAACAGGTACAAAAAGCTCTTCATATCGGTAACTACTTTCAGGCCTTTGTCTTCAAATACCTGGTCGCCGGGTTTTGACTGGTTGTCAAAATCCATTTTATAGCTAAGACCTGAACAACCGCCACCTACTACTGATACCCGCAGAAAATAGCCGGCTTCAGCAGTTTGTGAAGATTCCAGCATCAGTTTGTCTACTCTTTCTTTTGCTAAATCGCTTACGAAAATCATATTCTTATAACGCTTTTTATAATCCGTTTGTTTAAAGATAACCAATTAAATGCCTGTTTCCAAGCCTTACTGGTTGTATTTTAACCCGCTAACTGGCTGGCCCTCAGCTGCTCTACAGTTTTTTTAACTTTTTCTATCACATAGTTGATCTGCTCTTCGGTAGTATATCTGCCGATGGAGAAGCGCAAGGAACTATGTGCCAGCTCATCTTCCACTCCCAGGGCTTTCAGCACATAACTGGGTTCCATGGAGGCGCTGGTACAGGCTGCCCCCGATGAAAGGGCTATTTCTTTGTTCAAACCCATCATGAGCCCATCGCCATTTACAAAGTTAAACGATATATTGGCTACATGGGGCAGGCGGTGTTGTTGGCTGCCATTTACAGATGTAGCATCCAGTTGTAACAGGGCATTTTCGAGTTTATTACGCAGGTGGCTCATGCGTTCGGCATCTGAATCCAGCTGCTGGCGGCAGATATCGGCGGCCTTTCCAAAACCGGCAATCCCAGGTACGTTCAGGGTACCGCTGCGCATTCCTTTTTCGTGGCCGCCGCCATCCATTTGGGCGGTTAACCGTACGCGGGGATTCTTCCTTCGGACATATATCGCCCCTACCCCTTTTGGTCCGTATAATTTATGGGCGCTGCAGGTAAGGATGTCGATCCCGTCTTTTATTACATCAACCGGTATTTTACCTACGGCCTGGGTGGCATCGGTAAAGAACAACACGTTGTGCTTTTTTGCCAGGGCCCCTATCGCCTTTACAGGCTGAATGGTACCCGTTTCGTTATTGGCGTACATAATGGCAATGAGAACAGTGCGGGGCGTGATGGCCGCTTCCAGCTGTTGCAGGTCTATCAGTCCTTCTTTATCTACGGGTAAATAGGTGACGGTTCCACCCAGTTTTTCTATATGCTTACAGGTATCCAGCACGGCTTTGTGTTCGGTAACACAGGTTATAATGTGGTTGCCCTTAACGGCATACATTTCAAACACGCCTTTTATGGCCAGGTTATCGCCTTCGGTAGCGCCCGAGGTAAAGATGATCTCTTTCGGTTCGGCCCCAATAAGCCGGGCCACCTGTTCCCGGGCATAATCTACCGCTTCTTCAGCCTGCCAGCCAAAGGAATGGGTGCGACTGGCCGCATTGCCAAACTGCTCGGTGAAATAAGGCAACATCACTTCCATCACCCGCGGATCGCAGGGTGTGGTAGCGTTGTGATCGAGATAGATGGGCAACTTTAGCATGGTCACTTGTTTTCAATACAAAATTAGGTGGTTTCAGGATGCGGTTTCAGGTTTCAGGTTCGCGACTATGATTTAGCCTCCCAGTGACGGGTTACCTGTAACTGGTAACCGGCCCCTGCAACCTGTAACTTGCAACAGTTTCTTTACATTACAAATGCACCAACCGACCAGACAATCTTCTTCCTACAGTCCATTCCTTTAAATTTGTTTTCTTTATAAAGAAATAACAACCTGATATGCTGAAAGTTGAACACATTGGTATTGCCGTTCGGGAATTATCGGTATCGATTCCCCTGTTTGAAAAACTATTGAATACGCCCTGCTATAAAACAGAGGGGGTGGAAAGCGAACAGGTGTCTACCGCTTTTTTTAAAACCGGTGATACCAAAATAGAATTGCTGGAAAGCAGCAGCGCCGAAGGGGTTATTGCCCGCTTCATCGATAAAAAGGGCGAGGGCATTCATCATATTGCTTTTGAAGTGGCAGATATCGAGGCTGAAATGAAACGGCTGGTGAGTGAGGGTTTTGTGCTGTTGAATGAACAACCCAAGCGGGGCGCGGATAATAAACTGGTGTGCTTTCTCCACCCTAAAAATACAAATGGCGTATTGATTGAATTGTGTATGGAGATAAAAGGCAGTGGGCAGTAGACCCTCCTACGCCAAGGCTCCGGCGGGCAAAGCAAACAGCTTAACTGATCAACAGGTTAACTTCTCCCTCTATTAACCCTGTCAACGTATTAACGTGTCAACCTGTTAACCTATCAACTTGTTAACGTGTCAACTTGTTAACTGATCAACTTATCTACTCCGTCTTATGCTCGGGGCATTCAATGCGCAGTTCATCTACCACCAGTGGGTTTTGCATCAGGTTACAATAATGGGTCTGCTGGCGGTCGCCATTGTAGTAATAACAGGTATAACACATGCGCTGGGTAGAAATAATACCGTTTTGATTCAACCGGTATATTAAATCGAGTACCGATAGCAGGAACTCATTCTTTTGCTGGGGCGACAGGGTGGCAATGGCGCCATCCAGTGGTTTTGTAAAATTTTCTATCATCCCGGTTAACTTAGTGCCCTTATCGGTAAGCGAAAAGTTGAAACTGCGGGAATCGAGCATGTCATCAGCTCTTTCTATCAACCCTTTTTGTTCCAGTACTTTTATTGAATCGCTGATGGTGGCCTTGGTCATGTTGAACTCACGGGCCATGGAGGCTATGCGGCGTTGCTTATCGGAGTTATGATACTTGATAAATATCAGCAACTGCATTTGTATGGGGCTTAGCTTGTGTTCTTTTGCTTCCATCCATAACAAAACCCTAAAGACCTCAGAAATTTTTTCCAAAGCGGCTACTATCTTGTAGTCTACATTAGTAATATGACGCTCCGGGTCAAATGCTGACATGGCAAAGCTATTCGCTTAAAGATACAATCTTAACCCGATGAATATAATGGTAAAAAGACTAATAATTAGTACACAATCGGAGGTAAAAATCAGAAGCAATTGTAACTGTGTTGGTTATGTTAAAAAATAGTTTGGCCTGAAATAAAAAAAGTTCCACTGTAGACACAGCGGAACCATTACTGTTTACCTAATATGAGGACCATTTAAACCTACAATGCTATTTTCTTAACCTCGCTCCAGCCTTTACTATCACTTACCCGTACTGCATACACACCGGAGCCGGCACTCATCGCGTCTACGATAAGCCGGTTAGAAGCCTGTTTGAATTCTTTGCGCACTATAACCTGTCCGCTCATGTTTATCAACTGTATGGAAACGTTATCTTTTGCATCGCTGTTAAAGTCGATGATAACTGTTTTGTTTAAAGAAGCATAGATGTTGGCTACCGTACTGTTTTCATTGTCGTTTATTTCACGGATGATCGAGTAAGAAACACCTCCGATCTTGTCAACCTGACGTATGCGGTAGTAATCAACAGCATCTGTAATATTATTATCGGTATAACTGTATTTGGTAACCACGCTGGCTGTACCTGCGCCTGATACCGTGCCTATTTGTTTCCACGTGCGGGAATCGGTACTTCTTTCTATTGCATAATAGGCATTGTTCAATTCTGAAATGGTTGACCAGCTGAGCTGAACATTGGCGCCCTGACGGGTTACATAAAACGATTGAAAGCTGGCGGCCAGCACTGACCATGGTTCAAAACCGGAAGTGCCGTCATCTGCATACTTGGGGCCGATTACCGGAGGATCTCCGCCTTTCCATTTAATATCAGAACCAAGTTTTATTTGATCACTGTTTCCATTCCCTATAATTTTTCCCCCGGTTTGAACGAAAATTTTGCTTTTGTCATCCAGGTCTAATTTGCCGTTGGTGGAAAGGTCCAATACCCCACTTACTATGATTACTATCTTATCCAGTTTGTTGTTGCCAGACACTGTTACGGTAACGCCACTTGGAATTATGAGCGTGTCTCCATCTGCAGGTGCTCCGGCCGGACTCCAGGTAGAGCTACTGGTCCAACTACCATTAGTAGCCGTTTTTCTGGTTGCCATCAGGGTGGTAGCCATCAGTAAAGTAAATAGGGTTACGAGCAGGGCTTTCATGGGGTAAACAGATTTGATCTATTGTTTCCAATCCACGTACCTGTTTTTTCCGGCATGGCTGAAAAGAACGCAAATAACGATGCCGGAAATGGGTATTTATCCTTATATCTAATTGACTGTCACTTGCCATTTATAGTTTCCCACATTCTCAAAAAAAAGCATATTTCCTACCGGTGAATACTAGCCCAGTATGCGGATTTTTTCCCATACATGGAATATTTTTACAATAAGGGGAATTGATTAGAGAGGAGTAGAGGGTTTTAGGCGTGGGGCTAATGGTTTTAAGGGGAGTTTAGCAGGTTGATAGGGCGGTTGATCGGTTAACAAGTTAACACGTTGACAGGGAGGAAGTGAGTAGTGAGTAGTGAGTAGTGAGTAGTGAGTGGGCTACCGAAAGTGCAGTTGCCTGAAAAATCGGAAACTCGCTTGCGGCTGCTTATGGAAGCGCGTATCCGCCTTTGGCGGATGAAGCCTGAAGCTGTATTGGCTTACAGCTTACGGCTAAAAGCTAACAGCTAATCTTCTTCGGGCTCTGCAGTTTTATTTAGTCCGAGTTTATCGATGGCGATGGCGGCGGCTATTTGACTGGCGTCTTTTTTATTATAGGCTTTGCCTTCAGCGAGGAGTTCGCCATCTACTACGGCGCCAATGGTAAACAGGCGACGGCCGCCTTCTATGCGTTCGTCGAGGGTTTCGAACTCGAGGTTCTTACCATTTTTATTGGCCCAGCCGTATAATTTATTTTTATGGTTGATCTCGAGGTTTTCCAGGTCTTCCATATACAAATGGGGGATAATGATGCATTCAAACACCCATTGTTTGGTTTTACTAAAACCCCGGTCCAGATAAATGGCGCCTACCACTGCTTCGAGGGTATTACCAAAGATCTGGCTCATTTTAAGGGAATTGTCGAACTTATTGTAGAAGGTGATCTTTTTTAAACCCATTTTGATGGCGATCTCATTGAGTTTATTCCGGTTCACCATTTTGGACCGCATTTCGGTAAGGAAGCCTTCTTCTTTGTAAGGATATTTTTTAAAGAGAAAATCAGCTACGATTCCACTGAGAATGGCGTCTCCGAGGTATTCGAGCCGTTCATTATTTTCATCGGCACTATCCCTTACCGACCTATGGGTAAGGGCAGCCTTATATAATGCGAGCTTGCCCGGGGTAAAACCCAGTACATTGCGCAGATTCTTTTTAAAAGAAAGATTCTCTTCTTTGCCTAAAAAGCGGTCCAGGATTCCCACAATTGTCAATCTACAAATTTTTCATTAAGCCAAAAAATCATAATAGGGCCGGACTCCGCAATCATCAAAATCTTTGATAGTATTTCAACAACATTGCGTATAAAGCTACGCTTCAAATTTTTTCACGATTACGCAGGCGTTATGCCCTCCAAACCCAAAAGTATTACTTAATGCAGCACGTACAGTTCGCTGCTGGGCTTTTTCAAAGGTGAAATTTAATCTGGAGTCGAGCTCAGGGTCGTCGGTAAAATGGTTGATAGTAGGCGGTACGATGTTGTGTACCACAGCCTGGATACAGGCAATTGCTTCTATCACCCCGGCGGCGCCCAAACAGTGACCCGTCATGGATTTTGTAGAACTGATGTTTACTTTAAAGGCATGTTCGCCAAAAACATCGGTGATTGCTTTTATTTCTGCAATATCGCCCAGCGGGGTTGAAGTTCCATGGGTATTAACATAGTCAATATCCTCGGGCTTCATGCCGGCGTCTTCAAAAGCAACCAACATTACATTTTTAGCGCCTAAACCTTCGGGATGCGGGGCCGTAATATGATGCGCATCAGCAGTAGCACCGCAACCAGCAATTTCGCAATAAATTTTTGCTCCCCGTTTCAGGGCATGCTCCAATTCTTCCACAACCAATACACCGGAACCTTCTCCCATAACAAAGCCATCACGGTCTTTGTCGTAGGGGCGGCTAGCCGATTTTGGATCATCGTTACGCTCGCTCAGGGCTTTCATGGCATTGAAACCACCTACCCCGGCTTCGCTGATAACACTTTCAGCACCACCGGTTAAAATGATATCTGCCTTGCCTAACCTGATGAGGTTAAATGCATCCATAATGGCGTTGGTAGAAGAAGCGCAGGCACTTACTACCGCAAAATTAGGACCACGGAAGCCATGTCGCATGGAGATATGACCAGCTGCAATATCCAGGATCATTTTTGGAATGAAGAATGGATTGTAGCGGGGGGTGCCATCACCTTTGGCGAAGTTTACCACTTCTTCCTGGAAGGTAATTAAACCACCGATGCCACTTGCAAATACAACGCCTACCCGGTCAACGTTGACATTATCTTTATTAATGCCGGCGTCCAATACTGCCTGATCACTTGAAATGATAGCAGTTTGGGTAAAACGGTCGATTCTCTTGACTTCTTTTCGGTCCAGATAATTCAACGGGTCGAAATTCTTTAACTCGCAGGCAAAGCGTGTTTTGAATTTTGAAGCATCAAACTGGGTAATAAAATCGGCACCGGATACTCCATTAATGAGTCCGTTCCAATATTCTTCTAAATTATTTCCGATAGGTGTAAGGGCACCAATTCCGGTTACAACAACTCGTTTCAATTGCATAGCTCTTGCCAGAGGGAGTTTTAAGTAAGAAATCCGCTTTCGCAGCATGCGCCCAGCTATCGAAAGCGGATTTAATTTATTGCACCTGATCTACAAAATTCAAATTACTTAGCATGCTCTTCTAAGTAAGCAACAGCCTGGCCAACAGTGGTAATTGTTTCGGCCTGTTCATCAGGGATGGAAATATTGAACTCCTTTTCAAATTCCATAATTAATTCCACGGTGTCGAGAGAATCGGCACCTAAATCATTGGTGAAAGAAGCCTCATTGGTAACTTCTGCTTCTTCTACACCAAGCTTATCAACAATGATCTTTTTAACTCTTGTTGCGATGTCTGACATTTTTGTAAAGTTTAGTTACGGCTGCAAAAATATAGATTTTGGAATAATGACAATAAAAGCCTGGTTTTTAATTAATCTTGTTAATATTTTGTGATTTACGACTTTTATTGTAAAATCCCGCCCCCTCCACAGCCAGCGGAGCCACCATAAACGGAATATGGGCAAGTTTATGCTAAACCAGGCGCTTTTATTTTTCATAGGGGGAATAGGGGCAGATATGCGGTAAATCCTTATATTGCAGCGCACTACCCAATTAGTCGGCATGGCTTTAAAAATAATAGATCACGGTTCCCGGGAGTACCAGCAAATGGTTAATCTGCGTAATGAGATCCTACGCAGACCGCTGGGATTGCAATTTACCCCCGAAGAACTGGAACTGGAAAAAGAGGAGATCCTGATAGGCGCCTTTGAGGAAGAAAAGATGCTGGGCTGCTGTATGCTTATAATGGAGGCCCCTAATTCCGTTCGGTTGCGCCAGATGGCCGTATTAAACAACCTGCAGGGTAAAGGCATTGGCCGGGCCCTGATGCAATTTGCCGAAAACATAGCCCGCGACCGCGGTTTCCAGAAAATAACCATGCATGCCCGCAAAACAGCCATAGGCTTTTATGAAAAGCTTGGCTACCGCATAACGGGCCAGGAATTTGAAGAGGTTACCATCCCTCACTATATAATGGAGAAATTACTCTGAGTTTTAATGGAAGTCTAATGGGGATTTAATGTTTTATCCCCTCCTTGGGGGGCAGGGGTGGGTTGAAATTTCGCGAGAAGAGGATTAAGAAGTTCCTTTGTTTCTTTTTTTCTGTATGTGGTCAGGAATGCCATGCTTTTCCTCAAAATCTATTATCCAGTATTCAATAGCACGGCAAACGTTGGTTATATCATTAACGACTTGCAAGGCATTAAATCGCAAAAACTTCACCCCTAAGCATTCCAGTTCTTCTTGCCTGTTCGTGTCTTTTACGCAAACATCTTCAAAGCTGTGCGTAATTCCATCAATTTCTATAGCCAACATCAAATCCTTACAATAAAAATCAACTATGTAGTTACCAATGGGTCTTTGCCGGTCAAAGTCATACTCCAGCATATTTCCATCCTTCAATGCATCCCATAATTTCACTTCGGAGAAAGTCATATTCGTTCGGAGTTTTCTTGCCAGCTCTTTTAATGCAGGATTGTATGGAAGAATTTTACGTTTCATTTCGTAAGTCTTTTAAGTTTTTTCTTCCTACAAATCAGAGATTCAACCCACCCCTACCCCTCCCAGGAGGGGATAAAACGCCTACCCACCCCTACCCCTCCCAGGAGGGGATAAAACGCCTACCCACCCCTACTCCTCACGGAAGGAGATAAAACGCCTACCCACCCCTACTCCTCACGGGAGGGGATAAAACGCCTACACCCCTACCCCTCCCAGGAGGGGATAAAACGTCGACCAACCCTTCTGAGTAGGGGATAAATTCCTACGCCGTAGCCTCCTCGCTGGTTACAAACTCCTTCATTTGTGACAGGAAACGAACCATCTTTTGCATGGAGCCCATATCTGCTACCACCAGCATAAATAGTTTCCCGTTCTGTTTCAAGCGGGCTTTATTCGTTTTGGTTTGAATAAAGGTGAGGATGTTGTGGAAAATGTTCGACTCAAAATAAGGTGAGTCGGCTTTATTGATGAAATAACACCGCAGGGTATCGTCTTTCAACAACATTTTTTCAAAGCCCAGTTCTACGGCCAGCCGGCGCACACGCACGGTATCAAATAAATCTTCTACCTGCTGTGGTATTGGGCCAAACCGGTCCTGCAGCTCCAGGGCAAACGCCTGCAGCTCTTCTTCATTGTCGCAATTATCCAACCGGGTATATAACGTTAACCGTTCGGTGATGCTTTCTACATAGCTATCGGGGATCAGTATCTCCAGATCGGTATCGATGGTGCAATCCTGCACATAATCTTCCTGTTTGGAGATCTCTGCCTTGAACAATTCCCTGAACTGTGTACGCTTTAATTCCTTGATGGCTTCTTCCAGTACCTTCTGGTACATTTCAAAACCTATCTCGGCCATAAAGCCGCTTTGTTCACCACCTAACAGGTTTCCTGCCCCACGAATATCCAGGTCGCGCATGGCTATCTGGAAGCCGCTGCCCAGCTCACTGTGCTGTTCCAGCGTTTGTAAACGCTTTCTGGAATCGGGCGGCAGGGTGCTCATGGGTGGCGCCAGCAGGTAACAGAATGCTTTTTTATTGCTGCGCCCTACCCTGCCCCGTAATTGGTGCAGATCGCTTAAGCCAAAATGGTGGGCGTTGTTGATGATGATGGTATTTACGTTGGGTATATCCACCCCGCTCTCCACGATATTGGTACAAATAAGTACGTCGTACTTTTTATCAATGAAGTCAAGAATACGTTCTTCGAGAATATGTCCTTCCAGTTGTCCATGGGCAAAGCCAATGCTCAGGTCGGGACACAAACCCTGAATAAGGGCGGCCATTTCTGACAATCCCTGTACGCGGTTATGAATAAAGAATACCTGTCCGCCCCGCTCCGTTTCGTAATAGATGGCATCCCGGATGAAGTCGTGGTTAAATACCTGTACTTCGGTTTGTATGGGTTGCCGGTTGGGCGGCGGGGTATTCATAATACTCAGGTCGCGTGCGCCCATTAAACTAAACTGTAACGTACGGGGAATAGGCGTTGCCGTTAAGGTTAAACAGTCCACATTGGTACGCAGGGTCTTGATCTTTTCTTTATGCGCTACCCCAAATTTCTGTTCTTCATCCACAACCAGGATACCCAGGTCTTTGTATTTAACCTCCTTGCCTAACAGGGCATGGGTACCAATGATGATGTCTATTTTTCCTTCTTCGAGCCGCTTTAAGGTTTCCTTTTTTTCTTTGGTCGATTTGAACCGGTTTACATAATCCACCGTTACCGGGAAATCTTTCAGGCGCTCGCTGAATGTTTTATAATGCTGGAATGCCAGGATGGTGGTGGGCACCAGTATGGCTGCCTGTTTTCCATCGCAACAGCTTTTGAATGCAGCCCGGATGGCGATCTCTGTTTTTCCAAAACCCACATCGCCGCACACCAGCCGGTCCATCGGCGATGGCGACTCCATATCTTTCTTTACATCGGCTGTAGCCCTGCTTTGATCGGGCGTATCCTCATAAATAAAGGAAGCTTCCAGCTCGGTTTGCATGTAATTATCGGGTGCATGCTGAAAGCCCTGTTGCGCCTTACGTTGTGCGTACAGCGTAATAAGGTCAAAGGCAATTTCCTTAACCTTTGTTTTGGTTTTTTCTTTCAGCTTGTTCCAGGCATCGCTGCCCAGTTTGTTCACCTTGGGCACACTTCCTTCCTTACCGGTGTACTTGGATATTTTGTGCAGTGAATTGATGTTCACATACAAAATATCGCTGTCGCGGTAAATGATGCGTACGGCTTCCTGCATTTTGCCGTTCGATTCCAGCTTTTGCAGTCCGCTGTAAATACCTACCCCATGGTCAATGTGGGTAACGTAATCGCCCGGCTGCAATTCGCGCAGGGTACGCAGGGTTATGGCCTTGTTCTTATTATAAGCCTGTTTAACCTTGTATTTATGGTAACGCTGAAAGATCTGGTGATCGGTATAACAGATCACTTTCAGGTCTTCATCAATAAATCCCTGGTGTATGCTGGTGGGAACCGGCGTAAACTGAATACCCGCTTTCAGGTCTTCAAAAATGCTGTTCAACCGTTCTAACTGCCGCGGGTTTTCTGCAAACAAATACAAACTGAATTTCTTTGCTTCCCACGACTTCAGGTCTTTTATCAGCAGATCGAACTGGCGGTTGAAGGCCGGCTGATCTTTGGTAGCAAAGTCAATGGTGAGTGGTGAGTGGTGAGTGGGCTCACTATCCTCCATAAAACCTGATTGATAGCCGAACTCTACCAGGTGCCGGTTGGCCAATTGTTGTTTAAGCGAACCGGTAATAAACTCATCGGCCTTTATGCTGGTCTTTATTGTTTTGTCTTCTTCCTCCACCGCCTCTTTGGGCACGGTGTTATTGGCCTGCATTTCCAGAAACAGGTGCAGGTCTTCTTCCTGGGTGAGCAATCTTTCTTTGGTAAGCTCCCAGTCCTGGAACCAGTACACGGTGTTTTCGGGCAGAAAATCGAACAGGGAGATCTTGGCATCCTCGTCGAACTGGGTCTCCACATTAGGGATGATGCTTACCTGTAGCAATTTCCGCTCGCTCAGCTGGGTTTCCGGATCAAAGATGCGGATGGAGTCCACATCATTGCCAAACAATTCAATCCGATATGGTTTTTCATTACCGAATGAATAAATATCGAGAATACCGCCGCGTAAAGCGAACTGTCCGGGTTCGTATACGAAGTCGGTAGTTGAAAAGCCGTAATCAACCAGCTGACGCAACAGCGCTTCCACGTCTATGGAGTCACCTGATTTTAAGTAAATGATGTTACCGGCCAGGGTTTTAGGCAGTACCACTTTTTCAAACAAGGCCTCCGGATAAGTGATGAGGGCACCCACGCGGTTGCTGCCGGCCAGGGGTGAAGAAAACCGGGTAAGCGCTTCTGTTCGCAACATAACGTGCGACGAGTTGAGCAACCGGAAATTCTTTCTGTTCTTAAAGGAGGTGGGGAAGAAAAAGAGATTCAGCGCCTGGGTCAGGTTTTCCAGCGTATTGTGCATGTAAGCAGCTGATTCAGAATCTTCACAAACGATAACGTGGTTGAGCTGGCTGCTGGCTTCGTGCTGGAAAATAGTGCCAATCACAAAGGCCGATGCACTGCCATGTAGATTCTTACAAAAAACCTGTTGAGGTTGGGCAAAAGAGAGTCTGTCCGCCAGGGAAAAAAGGCGGGGGTTATTTTTATATTTATCGAGCAACTCCTGCAAATTCATATCAGCGGACGCAAAGGTATGGAAAGTTGACGGGTTAACAAGTTGACAGGTTAATGGCGAATAGTTGGTTTGGGAAATAAAGTACGAAGTTGATTGGGTTGATAGGGGGCTTCGCTCGCCGACCGCGTACGCCGAAGAACATAGAAGGGCCCTTTTTCTACTACCTTTTATCTCTGCCTTCTGCCCTCTGCCCTCTGCCTTCTGCCCTCTGCCTTCTGCCTTTTCCAGTTGCCTATTGCCTTTCAAAATAAATCCAGTAACTTAAACAGGTATCTAAAAAATTGCAAGCCATATGTCATTAACCTGGCACACCGGAAAAGTGATTCGCATTGTAAATGAAACCAGTAACACCAGAAGGTATTGGATAGAAGTGCCTGAAATGCCCGCATTCGATTTTGAACCGGGTCAGTTTGTGACCCTCGACATGCCCATTCATGAAAAACCCAATAAGCGATGGCGCAGTTATTCCATCGCCTCCTGGCCCGATGGCTCCAATGTATTTGAACTGGTGATTGTTTTACTGGAAGGTGGCGCGGGCACTACCTGGCTTTTTAATGAGGTAAAAGAAGGCGACCCACTAACCTTTCGCGGCCCACAAGGCAAATTCACCCTGCCCGAACCCATTGACCGCGACCTGTTCTTTATTTGTACCGGAACGGGCATTGCCCCCTTCAGGTCGATGCTGCATCATATTTTAAACCATAACATCACCCACCAGAACATTTACCTGATCTTCGGCTGCAGAAAGTTAACCGATAACCTGTATGGTAAGGAATTACAGGAGCTGTCGGAAAAAGTGACCAGCTTTCAATACCTGCCTACCTATTCCCGGGAAGTGCCTGAAAATTATAACCATTTGATACGCACGGGATATGTGCATTCCATCTATGAGGAAATAATCAGGGGAAGTGCACAAACAAGTGCCGGCCCAGCAGCCATGAAACCAGCCTATTTTTATTTATGCGGCTGGAAAAACATGATCGATGAGGCAAAACAACGCATTCAGGACCTGGGTTATGATCGTAAAACCATTCACCTGGAACTGTATGGATAAAAGTATCACATTTGCCACCAGTGTACCGATGACAATAAGAATGACTCCCGGGGGATAATTACAAAGGATGTTGTCTTAAATAAGTGCGGGTAAAGGACAAAAATGCGAATACGAAGGACTGAGGGCTTACTTTGAACCTGTGGATTTGTCTGATTTCTTCTCTTCTTTAGCTGTTATAGGTATCACCGGAATGTTTGATGCACCTTTCAGCTGTTTTTCCAATGCCAGTTTTTCTTTGTGTAAATCAAGAATTTCAGAATGGCTTGTCATCATTTCCTTCTCCAATTCGCAAACCCTGCTTTTTTGTTTTCTAAGCTGTGCGCCGCGGAGCAGGAATCCGGCAGCAAAGGCTACTACAATAGCGCCCAACAGCATAGTTACGTTGATTGACAGTTTGATTAAGAGCATAGTACTTCCATCTCCCCTGGTTTTTTAGGTTCTTACAAAAATACACGCTTAACAATAATTTAAAAGAGTAGTTTTCCTAAAAAAACATCTCAATTAATTAAATATTTAAGCTGCTACTAAACAAGGTACTTCTGCACCAGTTCTCTAACCTGGCTGGCAGGAATACGATCCTGTTGCATAGAATCGCGGTGACGGATTGTTACTGTTCCATCTTCTTTGGTTTGCTTATCAATTGTAATACAAAACGGTGTACCAATTGCGTCCATACGACGGTAACGCTTTCCGATGGTGTCTTTTTCTTCATAAAAACAACGGAAATGCGGTTTGCACTCGTCCATGATCTCACGGGCAATTTCAGGTAAACCATCTTTTTTCACCAATGGTAAAATTGCCAGTTTAATGGGGGCTAATTTAGGCGGGAATTTCAATACCACCCGGCTATCCTGCTTGTCGGCAGTGCTCAGGTCTTCTTCAGTATAAGCCTCACTCATGATCATCATGAATGTTCTATCGAGCCCCACTGAAGTTTCCACTACATATGGAATATAGTTTTGATTGATCTCTGCATCGAAGTACTGCATTTTCTTTTTGCTGTACTCCTGGTGATTACGCAAATCGAAGTCAGTGCGGGAGTGAATGCCTTCCAGCTCTTTAAAGCCTATTGGGAATTCATATTCGATATCGCAAGCCGCATCGGCATAGTGAGCAAGTTTTACGTGATCGTGGAAACGGAATTTTTCTTTTGGAATACCCAGGCTCAGGTGCCATTTCATCCGTGCTTCTTTCCAGTATTCGTACCACTCTTTCTGAGAGCCGGGGCGAATAAAGAACTGCATTTCCATTTGCTCAAACTCGCGCATGCGGAAAATGAACTGACGGGCTACGATCTCGTTGCGGAAAGCCTTACCGGTTTGTGCAATACCAAATGGTATTTTCATGCGGCCGGTTTTTTGTACGTTCAGGAAGTTTACGAAAATACCCTGAGCCGTTTCGGGACGCAGGTATATTTCACTGGCATCTTCCGATACACTTCCGAGCTGGGTGCTGAACATCAGGTTAAACTGACGAACTTCAGTCCAGTTGGCGGTACCGCTTACCGAACATTTTATTTTATTATCTTCTATGAGCTTTTTTAAACCTTCGTGGTCACTGGCTGCCAGCAATTTATCCATGTCGGCCAACAGGGCGTCGGCTTCTGCTTTTTTGCCTTCTTTTTCCCACTCATCAGCTTTTGCCTCTATCAGGTGGTCAACGCGATAGCGTTTTTTGCTGTCTTTATTATCGATCATGGGATCGCTGAAATTATCCACGTGCCCACTGGCCTTCCAGGTGGTGGGGTGCATAAAAATGGCCGCGTCGATACCAACAATGTTCTCATGCAGCTGGGTCATGCTCTTCCACCAGTAGTCACGGATATTTTTCTTGAGCTCGCTGCCCCACTGACCGTAGTCATATACGGCACTGAGGCCGTCGTATATTTCACTGGACTGAAAAATAAATCCATACTCTTTACAATGCGCAATTATTGCCTGGAACCTGTTGTTATCTGTTGCCATAAGGATGCAAATATAATAGTTGATCGGTTAATAGAGTTAACAAGTTGACAAGGAAACTTATAAATCGGACAGGTACTTCCGGTTTTCTGGCAAAGGCGGTTTCAATGCACTTTGCATTTTTTCTTTAGGGGGTAGGATAGCTATCCTTTCAATTTTTCATTGTCTTTGTGCCGGGTGGCGTCGCGGATATTCTTTTTCTCGAAATTCTTTTCCAGCGCGTCGGTAAGGTCAATCCCGGTTTGGTTGGCCATGCAAATAAGCACCCATAATACATCGGCCATTTCATCGGCCAGAGGCCCCTCCCCGGCCCTCTCCGCCGGCTGGCGGAAGGGAGATTGTTCATCTTTCTTATAAGACTGGTCTCCGTATATACGTGCCATATGCCGGGCCAGCTCCCCTACCTCTTCTGTGAGAATAGCCATATTGGTTAGTTCGCTGAAATATCTTACCCCAACTGTTTTTATCCAGTGGTCAACTTGTTGCTGCGCTTCTTTTATTAACATTATTCTTTATTTTTTGTGTCTATTACTATCGTAACAGGCCCATCATTTAAAAGGGATACTTTCATATCGGCGCCAAATTCGCCGGTAAATACCGGTTTGCCCAGGTCTGTTTGCAGCTGTTGCACAAACTGCTCATATAACGGGATGGCCACTGGTGGTTTTGATGCCCTGATATACGATGGCCGGTTTCCTTTTTTCGTAGAGGCATGGAGGGTAAACTGGCTTACTACCAGTATATCGCCGCCCTGGTCTGTTACCGACTCATTCATAACACCGGCCGCATCATTAAAAATCCGCATATTAACCACTTTACCACTCAGCCAAATAACATCTTCGGTGGTATCGCTGTCTTCAATTCCTACTAAAATGAGTAAACCCTTTGAAATAGATGACCGTACCTTATCATTGATCACAACATTCGCCGAAGTTACCCGTTGTATTACCGCTCGCATAGTACCTATAAATTAATTTTACCTTTGTGCAATGAAGATAGATGTTTCAAAAGAAATAGCATTTCAAACTGCACGCAGCGGTGGAAAAGGGGGGCAGAACGTAAATAAGGTAGAGACCATGGTGGAAGGATATTTTCACATATCTAATTCACTGATTTTAAGTGAACAGCAAAAAGCGATTGTTCAAAAGAAATTGGCTGCAAAGATAAATTCGGAAGGATTTTTGCAAGTGAAGAGCCAGATTCACCGCAGCCAGTTGCAGAACAAGGGAGAAGTGGTAAAAAAAATGAATGCGTTATTAGGACAGGCATTAAAGAAAGAAATAAAAAGGATCGCCACAAAACCTTCGAAAGCAGCTAAAGAAAAGCGGCTCGAAACAAAACAGAAACAATCACAACACAAAAACAATCGTCGAAAAATCCGACCCGGCGATTTGTAAGCGTAACACCGAATGCTATGAAACTGACTCACAAACTGCACCGAGTTAATTTGCCCAAACTTTGCATTGGACTACTGTTAGTAACAGCAGTTTTTTCGTGCCAGAAAGAATTACATTTTGACAAAGAACCTGAGAAAGACCACAACATTATCCTGAAATTCAAACCCGTTGCTTCCTATGACTCAGTGCCCCTTGTACTGGGTAAAACCTACACCAATAATTTTAAAGAACAGTATACCCCTACCGGCTTCAAGTTTTACGTGCATAATTTTGTGTTAGCTAATACCGATTCAGGTAAAACCTTTAAACTGGATAACGATAAATATTACCTGGTGGATTTTTCCGATTCTACCACTACTGAAATAAAGCTTAGCGTTGCTCCATATGTATATAACCGTCTTTACTTTACCATTGGCGTTGACAGCGCCCGGAATGTAAGCGGCGCCCAAACCGATGCACTGGATCCTGCCAACGGAATGTTCTGGACCTGGAATACCGGTTACATTATGGCCAAACTGGAGGGTACTTCGCCCAAATCATCCACCGGCAGATTTGAATATCACATTGGCGGTTTTTCAGGTGCTGACAACGTAATTAAACAGGTGGAATTATTATTCCCTTATCCTTTTAGCCTTGACATGCAACCGGGCAAAGAAAGCCAGATGTTTGTTACCTGTGACGCTAATAAATGGTTCTTCAACCCCTGGGACATAAAAATTGCCGACAAACCGGTGATAGCGGAACCTGGCCTGGATGCAACCCACGTTGCAGAGAACTATAAAAACATGTTTACTTTAGATTCGGTGTACAACGAACAATAATAGTGGTTGTTAGATGGACAATAAGAGTTTGTTTATTGCTTTTTTTAGGATGCCTGCTGGTAAATGCCTGTAATAAAAAATCAGGCGGGGATAACAGCGGGCCGCACCCGCTTACATTGCCTCAACCAGCAGGATTTCCTGCCCCGCAATACTCCTTTACCGGCAATCCCCTTACTCAGGAAGGGGTTGAACTGGGCAGGAAATTATTTTATGATGGCCGGCTGTCGAAAGATGGCAATTTCCCCTGCGCCAGTTGCCATCAGCAGTTCGCCGCCTTTGCCACATATGATCACCCCCTCAGTCATGGTTTTGATAACCAGTTTACGTTTCGCAATGCACCGGGCCTGTTCAATATGGCCTGGAATAAAGAAATGCATTGGGATGGCGGTATTACCAATATAGAAGTACAACCACTGGCGCCCCTGACGGCGCCCAATGAAATGGCCGAGAGCATAAGCAATGTGATCAGCAAACTGCAGCAGGACGACACGTATAAAAAGATGTTTACGGCCGCCTTTGGTAGTGACACCATCAACTCCCAGCGGCTATTATTTGCCATTACACAGTTTGTAACCTCCCTGGTATCGGCCAATTCAAAATACGATAAAGTAAAACAGGGCCTGGCCTCCTTTTCCTTAACGGAGCAAAACGGGTACACGCTTTTTCAGGCTAAATGTACCAGTTGCCATCCCGAGCCGCTGTTCACCGATCATAGTTTTCGCAATGTTGGATTGCCACTAGATCCCTTTATTAAAGACGTTGGCAGAATGCGTATCACCAACAACCGGACCGACTCGCTGAAATTTAAAGTTCCCAGCCTGCGCAATGTAGCACTTACTTTTCCCTATGAACATGATGGCCGCTTTGCTTCCATCACCAGCGTACTTGATTTTTACAGCAGTGATGTTCAAACTGGTCCCACCCTCGATCCCCTGTTAAAGAACAAGATCCCACTCACCAATGCCGAAAAGTTTTACCTGCTTGAATTCCTGAAAACCCTGACCGATTCCACTTTTTTAAATGACGCCCGGTTTGCGCAACCGTAGAAGGGCAGAAGGCAGAGGGCAGAGGGCAGAAAATCTAAAGGCGGCAAAGCACAAAAAAGCCCCAACGGTACCGTCGGGGCTTACAACTATTAAACAAAAAACGCTTCTTCTTTTTATAAACCAATCAACTATTTTGTCGGTTTTCTCTATTTGCTTACGCTTAAGGCATACAGCTGCCTTCTATTGCTTACTCAACTTACCCTGATTGCTGGTATCTTTTTTATTCTGAATCAGATTCAACGCTTCCTTCTGGCGGTTCAGGTCATCGGTTTGTAATTGCTGATCATTTTTGTTCTGGGCAAGCTTGTCTTGCAGGCTTTTTATTTTCTTTTCCAGATCGCTTTGATCATCTTTCAGGCTCAGCAGTTTCTTTTCTGATTTTTTTACAACGTCTTCCTGCAATTTAATTTGTACATCCAGGTTGTACGCATCGATAAAAGGAGCCATTTTATTCAACAGTTCCTTTGACTCGGCAATTTTGAAGTGATCGTCCTCTGCGCGGGCGCCTACGTTTTCGCCGGGGCGGCCAATAAGCAGGTACACGGTAGCCGCTTCCTTGTCTTTCGTCACTTTGCGGTCTACTCTGTAGTACACGTCAACAATTTCAGGCTCATCTTTATCCAAACGGGAATTACGATATACGTCAAAACTTTTGACGCGGTCGCTTTTGCCACCTTTTTTCTCCATATATTCCTGGATGGCGTCTTCTACCACGCGGGCAGTGTAAGGTAATTCGATGATTGCGGAAATTTTATCGCCTTTTTGAAATTCAACTTTTGTTTCGCCGGATTGCGAAAATACAGGAGTGCTTAATGTTATAACGGTTACGAGGACCATTAATGGTAAAGATACTTTCATCGGGATCGGATTTTTGATGCTTAAATATACAATCAGCGATCAAAGATAGCAATAGTACCGCGGCAAAAAACATATACACAATTCCGCACCCGGCAAACGGTCCGATTTTAATCCGGCTTTCATCCGGAAGTCCTGATAATCAATATTTATACACATAATCGGGATTCCATTCGTATTCTAATTGTTATTTCTGCCCCATATCCTGTATATTCCGTCCCACGGTGTGATGTTATTCTATTCGAACCCTTAATTTTGAACATTAATCTTAAATAAATTTCATTGAGCGGTATAAAAAAATTAGCCGGGCAAACATTGTGGTATGGGGTCAGTAGTATTTTTGCCCGTTTCCTGAATTATCTGCTTACTCCGTATCTGACTTATAAATTAAGTGGTTCGGGGTTCGGGGAAATGAGCCTGGTATATGCAGCCATTCCCTTCTTAAATACCCTTTTCCTGTTTGGGGTGGAAACAGCCTATTTCCGGTATATTCAAAAAGACGATTACAAGAACGATATCTACAGTACGCTTTCGATTTCCCTGATCACCAGCACCTTTACGCTTTGTGCCATGCTGATGATCTTTAATGTGTCGTTTGCCCACCTGATCTCCATCCAGGACCATCCCGAGTATGTTACCATAAGTGCGCTCATCATTGCATTTGATGCCTTATCTGCCCTGCCCTTCGCCAAACTGCGGCATGAAGGCCGGCCCGTGAAGTTTGCATTTGTACGGGTAAGTGGAATTATCATTAACATAGCTATTATCTATTTCTTTTTATCGGTTTGCCCCCGCATACTGGAGAAAAATGAAAACAGCCCGCTGCTGTTGCTCTACCACAAAGACTTTGGCGTAGGTTATATTTTGCTGGCAAACGCCGTACAGTCGTTTTACCAGCTGATCATATTAAGAAAAGAGTTGTTCGATTTTGACTGGAAATTCAATTTCCCCATGTGGAAAGAGGTGATGGTATATGCCCTGCCGCTGGCAATAGCCGGTTTTGCGGGTATGATCAATGAAACCTTCGACCGCATTATGCTGGGCTGGTGGGCACCGGTACAATCCATACAAGCCGCCCGTTTTGAGGTGGGAACCTATAGCGCCTGTTATAAACTGTCTATTTTAATCACTCTGTTCATACAGGCTTTTCGCATGGGCGCCGAGCCGTTCTTCTTTAAACAATCGCTTTCTGAGGATGCGCCCAAAACATACGCCCGGGTAATGAAATTCTTTGTGATCACCATTACGCTTATGTTCCTGGTGGTGGCGCTGTACCTGGATATATGGAAGAATTTTATTCAGAACGAAGCTATGTGGAAAGGGCTTACCGTGGTACCCATTCTGCTATTTGCCAATATGTTCCTGGGCATTTATTACAACCTCAGTATCTGGTATAAATTATCACAAAAAACCTCGGCCGGCGCCTGGATCACTCTGATAGGCGCCATTATTACCCTGGTAATAAACGCGGCTTTCATTCCCCGGTTCAGCTACCTTGCCTGCGCCTGGGCCACCTTCTTTTGTTATGGCAGCATGATGGTTGTTTCTTATGTATGGGGACAAAAAAGGTACCCCATTCCCTATGCTACCAAAAAGCTATGCTCCTATATGGTGATCGTATATGTGTTGTATCTTATTCACCATACCGTTACTGGCTTGTGGCCCAGAGAATGGCTCAGCCTTTCCCTGGCCACGATTCTAACCCTTGGTTATCTCGTATTTATTTTACGGATTGAACGTAAGGAATTCAGTAAGCTGCCTTATGTGGGAAAACTGATCTACCGGTTCATTTAAGAAATGGGTTGTGCTTTTTCTCATACCCGATGGTAGTTTGCGGGCCATGACCCGAAAAAACCACGGTTTCATCTGGCAAAACAAATAACTGGTTACGAATACTGGCAATAAGCGTCTCAAAATTTCCGCCGGGCAGGTCGGTACGGCCAATGCTCTCCCGGAATAAGACATCGCCACCCAAAACAAACTGCTGCGCCTGACAATAAAATGCAATATGTCCCGGCGAATGACCTGGTGTAAAAAGCACCTGGAATGCATCATTACCCAACGGTATGGTATCTCCTTCGCGTAAAAATATAAGGTCGCCCTTGTAATTATCAAAAGGCAACCCCCAGGACATTCCAGACGTTGGTGCATAGTCCAGAACAGGTTTTTCTTTTTCGTGCAGGTGAAGGGTTAACCCCCAGGTATCATGAATGAATTTGTTTCCGAATACGTGGTCGAGATGGCAATGGGTATTTAACAAATATTTAGGCGTTAGGCCGGAAGTTTGTATATATTCTTTCAGGTCATTACGTTCGTTGCCGAAATAGCAGCCGGGATCAATAATGCAGCATTCTCCCGTGTCGTTGTGCACCACATATGTATTTTCCTGAACGGGACTAAATGTAAAAGACGTTACTGTTAGCATACTCGTACCTATTATAATTGATTTTCGCGGTATTATGGATTGTTTTAACTTTAAAACATTTAAAGACAGGCTATGCAATTTCAACAGATTCAGCCAAAGACAACAATTTTTTCTTCCTTTCCCTTTTTACTTGCCTTGTTGCTGCCAACCGTACTATTCGCCCAGGTGAATACTGTGGAATTTGGAAAGAACCGGGTTCAGTACCGTAAATTTAAATGGCAATATTATCAATCTACCAATTTCAATACTTATTTCTACGAAAATGGTCAGCCTATTGCCAATTACGTAGCACAGGTAGCTGAAACCGAATTGCCCGCTTTGGAACAATTTGTGGAATATGGCCTGCAACGCCGTGCCAATATCGTTATCTATAACCATTTTGATGAATTGCAACAGTCCAACATCGGGTTGAACCTCGACTGGCAAACAACCGGCGGTATTACCAAGCTGGTGAACAACAAGGTGGTGATCTATTACGATGGCGACCATGCCAACTTACGCAAACAGATACGCCAGGGTATTGCCCGCATTCTGGTTGATAACATCCTTTTTGGCGACGACCTGGGGGAGTTTGCTACCAACCAGGCATTGCTCGATCTTCCCAAATGGCTGGTTGACGGATATGTTGATTATGTAGCCGAAGAATGGAGCCCCTCCTACGATAATGAACTGAAACTGGCCCTGCTTTCGGGCGAATACACCAACTTTTACCAGCTGGCATATGAAAAACCGCTGCTGGCCGGTCACGCCTTCTGGCAATACATCTCTGAAAAATATAAAAAAGAGAACGTTACCTATTTCTTATACCTGTCGCGCGTATACCGCAACCTGAACAGTGCTTCGCAACGCATTGCCAAAAAGAAGTTCAAGGACTTGTTGAAAGACTTCATGAACGAACGAACGGAAATGTATGAAAAAGACCTCCGCGGCCGCCGTGATATTCCCAAAGGAACCGTAGCCATCGTCGAAGAAGTAACCCACAATAAAGACTTTCTCCATTTTACGCAAAACCCCGCACCACGCAGTCAAACCTATGCGGTGGTGGAATTTATAAAAGGCAAGTACCGGGTGGTATTGTGGGATAATATGACCGAAAGAAAAGTGCTGTTGAATATTGGGGTACGCTCAAATGAGAACGAGGTAAATCCTAACTATCCCCTGCTGGCCTGGGATGGTAAAGGCACCCGCCTCGCCTGTATTTACTGGTCTGAAGGAAAAGTTCACCTGTTCGTATACGACATGGTGGCCCGCTTTAAACGCATAAAACAGGACATCACCCATTTTGAACAGATCCAGAGCATGGAGTTTATGCTTAACTCCAATACCCTGTTATTTAGTGCCGTTCGCAATGGCCAGTCTGACCTGTACATTTACAACATTGAAAAGGACACCTACGAACAGCTGACCAATGACGCTTATGCCGATCTGGATGCCAGCTTTGTAGCTTTCCCCAATAAAACCGGGATCATTTTCAGCAGTAACAGACCCGATGCCACTACCAAAGGAGGCGACACGGCTGTTGCTTCCCAACGCTATAACATCTTCCTGGCCGACAACTATAACAAAAGCGAGTTCAGGCAAATTACCCAGTTAACGAAGATGAAATACGGGAACGCGCGCTTTCCCATGCAGTACAATACCTATCACTTTACTTTTGTAAGTGATGAAACCGGTATCAGCAACCGTTTCGCCGGCTTTTTCAGCACCCAGCGGGCTGGCCTCGATACGGTAGTACTGGTGGGCGACCAGGTGTTGCGTAATCCCGACCCACTGGAAATAGACTCTACCCTGAAAGCCTGGGGCAAAACCGAACCGGATTCTGTGTTTACGTTCTCTGTAACTAAAGACAGCGCCTATACTTTCCCTATTACCAACTATCAAAGTGCCCTGATTGAAACCAAGATAGCAGGTTACAATGGCCAGGTGAGTGAAGTAAGACAACAGGGAAATCTGAAATTCTTATACCGGCTGAAAGTGGATGACGCCACCCTGAAAAAACGCAACCTGAATGTACGGCCTACCGAATACCGGCGCAAGACCATTATAGCAGAACAGGCAGCAAGCGGTGCGGCCATTCAGTTTAACAAACCAACTGCAGAAAAGCCACAAGAGCCGCAAAAGATCAACGATATTTTTGAGACCGGCTTTGAGAAAGAGAAAAAAGACAGTGCCCAACAACAGCAACCGCAACCACCGCCGGTAACCAACCCGACGATAATACCACCTGTGGTACCGGCAACTGTTGCTGCACCCAAAGCAGGTGAAGAGTCGATCCTGAAAAAGGCCAAACGATTCGATTATAAGCTGAAATTCTCTGTAGATAATTTCTCCGGTGGCTTTAATAACGACGTTCTTATCAGCCGTTATCAACCTTACACCGGTGCCCTGCCAATCATGTTGCAAAGCGGCGGTGCTTTCAATGGAATGTTGAAAGCTTCGATCTTCGATCTGTTTGAGGACATACGTTTTACCGGCGCTATGCGGCTGCCTTTGATCGGTGGTACCGGAACCGGTGCAGTGGTAAGCAATACCAACACCAGCGTATTTGTACCGGTTAACCAGTCCCTGTTTGATGGTGGTGGTGAGTGGTACGCCCGGGCCGATTATCTTAAAAAACGCTTTGATTATTCACTCCTCTATTATCGCCGTACCGAATTGGGTAATGTAACCAACATAGGCGGTACTGCTATAGCTTATGAAGGAAAATCATACACCAATCTGTACCAGGCTGTTGTGAAATATCCGTTCGACCGGGTACGCAGCCTCCGGTTTTCAGGTGGTATCCGTACCGATAAAGTAGTGGTACGCGGTGAACTGGGTGATACCTTCACCTTGAAATCGCCCGACGTAAACAAACAGACTTATGCTGTAACCCGCCTGGAATATGTTCATGATGATGCTATCTTAAAAGCAACCAACATCTGGAACGGGTTACGGTTCAAGATCTATATGGACCTCGATGGACAGATCAGCAAACCATCGGTTGTTACCACCGTTAAACCAGGTCGTTTTACCTATAATTTTGGTTTTGACGGCCGTTACTACTACCCCATTTACCGCAACTTTATCTGGGCTGGCCGGGCATCCGGCGACTTCTCGTGGGGCAGCCAAAAGATCATCTACTACCTGGGTGGTGTTGATGGCTGGATGTTCCCTAAATACAGTGTGAATCCACGTCCTCAGGACCCCGATTATGCCTTCCAGTCACTGGCGGTTAACGTGCGTGGGTTCACCCAAAACGTGGCCAATGGTAATAACAACGTAGTGTTGAACAGTGAATTCCGGTTACCAGTTTTCTCTACGCTCTTTAATAAACCAATCAATAATGCCTTCCTGCGCAACTTCCAGCTGATTCAGTTTATTGACCTGGGCAGTGCCTGGAATGGCAAGTATAATAAACTGTCGCGCCCACAAGTGGTGTATGGAGATACGCCGGCCCAGGTGTTGATAAAAGCCGGTGGTATTGGACCGTTTGTTGGCGGTTATGGATTTGGCGCACGCAGTACACTGCTTGGCTATTTCCTGCGACTGGATTGCGGTTGGGAAATGAATGGATTCTTCAAAGGCAAACCTTTACTGGCTTTTGCCATGGGTGTGGACTTTTAAGGGGGCAAAAGGCAGAGAGAATTAAAAATACTTAAGCCTCGTGATTAAACTCACGAGGCCTTTTTATTTATGGTATCAGAGAAGCTAAAATAGAGGCGCTATGGGAACACAGCGCCGTTTGTGGATAAACCAACCGCTATATTGGAAGGGTCCATATAGCGGCGGGATCAATGAATGGCTTTACTTATTCTTTTTATGGTGAGGTATACCAATGTCATGAAGATGGAGAAACAGGCTACCATACCCCAGGCATATTTATATTGAATGGGATGAATCGTCATTTTAATCAGGTAAGTAGACAATCCGATGGGGTTGGTTATAATATCCCAGCTGTTGAACCGCGGGTAACGGCCAATATAAATTCCCAATGCATTCAACCACATAATGGGATAAATAAATAACAGCTCGCGCATTCCGGGCAAAAACTGCTGCATCATTTTCTCCATTTGCCGTACCGACAATACCCCCAGCAACAGGCCATCCCAGGCGAATGAAATGATCATGGCCAGATCGAACCAATTGGGCACGTTGGGGTGTTCGCCCAAATGAAACAGATCGGTCATTATGTAAAACGAATTGGGAATGAACAACAGCCATACGAATGCTATTACAACAAACTTTATAGGATTGGTATAAGCCAGGTTGCGTTTCTGCATAAAGCCCGAGATCAGATACGGTAACCAGGCCAGGAACAGATTCCAGATCAGCGACAAAAAGGTGAGTTTGCCGGTATAGGTAATACGGGCCATCACCAATGCAATACTAAATCCCATTGACAGGGTAAGCATGCGATCCATTTCGTTGCCGGTTGTTTTAAACAACACCCAGCGATACGGCCTGCTGATCGATTTCATTTGCGCCACTTTCATCGTTAAAATAATTTAGGAATGAATACTATCGCACCTACGGCCAGGGCTGTTAAGGCCGCTGTCAATACAGCGCCCGCAGCGAGGTCTTTTATAAATTTTATTTCTTTATGCCGCTGATCAGAAACAAAATCCATTACCCGCTCAATACAGGTATTGAACATCTCTGCCACCCAAACAAAACCAATGGCAAATACCAGTGCCAGCAGTTCGTTTTTGGTTACTCCAACCAGGGAGGCCAGCGTAAACACCGCTACGGTTGCCATAAAATGTAACCAGGCATTGTGTTCACTTTGAAAAAAAGCGGCAATACCTTCCAATGCAAACCGGAAACTCCTTACTCTTGCGCGGATTGAAAACTCCTGTGATTTCATAATACTTATTTTTTATTCTTGGGGCCATTTGTTCTGTTCATATAATTGATACAATGACTTTTGGGTTGTTCTTACAGCAATAAACTCTACAACAATTATGCTCAGAAAAATAAGGGCCAGCTCCTTTGAGAACATACCATTGAAATTACTCTGAAATAAACTTACTAACCCTATAAAAATCAGCAGGTATAATACTGACAGAAAAAAGATCAGCCAGGTCATTTTTGAACGGTTGGTATATGGCATTAAAGCCGACCATTCTACCAACGGAGAAATAATTATTAACAAAGGCGATGTTATAAAGAACCCAACAAGCAGCGCTATCAATAGGAACACAATGCCCCAGAGCATCTCAGACATTAGAAGGCTTATTGACAAAATCAAGATGGTTATTGCAACCGATTTCGCCCATATTCTAACTGCCACAAATAAAGGACTTACCATAGTATTAATGAATTGAAGTTATCAATCCTCTTTTCCTAAAATATTGCTTCGTATAAGCATCGGCATAATTCCACGATAACCAGGTGTATTCTTTTTGCCTTTGTTCAAATTGCTTTTCCCGTTGTTTTAACTGTTCAATAAAACAGGTATCACAGGCCGGTTGTCCATCGTTGACATTTATCACCCTTGTATCATTTTCGCGTTTTTGCAATGCCACTATATTGGTATCGAGCAAAGGCAAGGCCTTATCTGACAGGGAGAGCAGGAAGGGCACGTCCAGCTCAACTGTATTCCTTCTTTTCAGGTTATACCCGGCTATAAATTCATCCCAGTGAATGGTAGTAGCCAGCACCAGCACTACAATTCCTGCCCATGCGTTCACCCTGAACAGGAAGTAGTTTGTTTTGCGGCTCCATATTTTGAGGAATACCGTTACAAGTCCAATCAATACCATTAACAAAAAGAACAATACACCAATACGCTTGTAGGCCAGGCCATGCTTGAGTATATAATAATAGTCACGCAGGAAAACAGAACTAACCAGCATCGCGTTCTGCAAGATCCAGGCATACGCGCCATACTTTAACCATTTGTTCCTTTTATAAAAATTAAGGTTGCCTTTAAAGAAGAACAATAAAATAGCCATTGCGAGTACTATCGATACAATCAGTAGCTCTGTTCCTTCGTGAACCATTATATATACCGGCAACCCTGGCTTGTATTGAAAATGCAACCATAAAAAGTCCACATCAATGCCATTGACAATCAGCAACAATACATTTAGCAATACCAGGCTGATGATACCGGTAGTGTTCTCGTTCTTAAGTGCCATCATTCCACTGGCCATTTTACCCATGATCATTTCAACGAAAGAGAAAAAGGCACCATTTCTTTTTTGACGCATAGGCTTCCTGGATCGTTGCAACCCATCGTTCATGCGGGTTTCCCGGGTGCTGAAATAATCCAGTTTGCTTTTCAGTAAAATGGAACCAGTGATCAACAGTCCTAATAAAAGAAACACCAACCGCTGCCAGGAGAAGAAATCGAAAAAGTGACTAAAGAAGATCTCCAGTTGTGCACCAATGCGGTTTGCGATGTCGGAAAAAGCATTATTAGCACCCCGGTAGATCAGGAAGAAGATAATCACCAGTATCAGCGGGAAAATTGCAAACCTGATAAAGCGGCCGATTCCCTTACGATTGGCAGGTTTGCTTTTGTTGATCTTAAAGGATTCGGCAAAAGAGGCTACTATCATTACTACATTCATTAACATAGAGCCGCTGGCGAACCATGCCGATCGATGTATATACTCTGCAAAACCTGCTACCAGCAGCAACGTTATCACAAAAGCAATCTTACTCAGATCGGTATTATGTATCACTACCATTGACAAACTAACCAGGTGTCCCAACAGCAACCAGTTTACCGCGGCTGACTTGCGGGCATTGGGGTACAGGAAAAACAGGGCACATAATAAGAAGGCATCAAACAAAACTGTATTGATGGCCAGTTTTTCGTTCCAGAAAACCAGATTAAACAAAACAGCTCCTGCTGTTACTAAAATTATTTTTACGAGATCTTTGTTCATAGTGTAGATTTTTTTATGCAATAGCCGGGAATGGGCTTACTGATTTATTGTTGTTATTGCTTTTTACTTTCGACAGAATGGTTTCCAACAGGGGCAGCATGTTATTGAGCCCTTTAGTTTTTATAATGAAGTTCCATAAGGGTTCAAACTTTTTCCAGCCGCCGGCATAGGCAAAATGTTTAAGCTGATGTTTCAGGGTATCGTGGTTCATACTGGCTCGGCAAATGTTCTTCCAGCTATAAAATGATTTGTAAGCATAGTCATACCCGGCTTTTAATTCAGCAGCATTCAAGCCTACGGTTTTGTATACTACCTGGCGGGTATCGTACAGGTCCCAGTTGTGGTGTAACAGGCGGCCCTGCTGCTCCATCGACTGATACAACCGGGTACCGGGGTACGGGGTGAGAATATGAAAGGTACAGGTGGTTAATGCGTTCTCTACTGCCCAGTCAACGGTTCGGTCAAATACATCTTTGTCATCATCATCTAACCCAAACACAAAGCTGCCGTTGATCATAATGCCCAGTGAATGGCAACGGTTGATGGCCTCGCGATAATCTTTTCCCAGGTTTTGTTTCTTGTTACTTTGAGCCAGGTTGGCATTGCTGAGCGTTTCAAAACCAATGAACACGCTGCGTAAACCGGCCTCTGCGGCCTGTTCTATCAGGTTGCCTCTTAGAATCGCATCGATGGTGGAGGCACCCTGAAAAACCCGGTTCATCCCTTTCATGCCTTCAAACAAAGCGCTGGAGAATTTTTGGTTGCCTAATAAGTGGTCGTCCAAAAAATAAAGGTGTTTGCCAGGCAGGCGGTCTATTTCAGTAAGGGCCGCATCAACCCGTTGCGTATAGAATGATTTACCGCCTTCGAAAAAAGCATCTTTATAACAGAAATCACAGTGATGCGGGCAACCTCTGGATACTACAATAGAGTTAGGCACCAGGTAATGATTTCGTTTTATTAGGTCACGGCGAATGGGTGGAATATCCGTGATGTTGCGCTTACTGTTCACATATACCTTGCGGGGAGTTCTATTGTTGAAATCTTTGAGGAACTCCGGGAAGGTATCTTCACCCGGACCAATAAAAATGCTGTCGGCGTGGGGTATTGCTTCATCAGGCAGGGAAGAAACATGTAAACCTCCCAGGCACACATACGCGCCCCGTTGGCGATAATGATCGGCCAGTTTATAGGCCCTGAATGCGTTGGTGATGTATACCTGTATTATTACCAGGTCAGGGGTATCGTTGATCTGCAATTCTTCTACGTGTTCATCCTGCAGGTCAATTTCATCATCGGGTGAACAATAGGCTGCCAGCGTAGCCAGGCCCAATGGCGGGAACAAGGAATATTTAATGGGTCGCCAGTACGGGCTTTTAGCCTCGGTAAGTGCTGGTAAGATCATTTTGATTTTCATGGCTATACTTTTTGAACTGTATTAAAATCACCGCCCCATTGTACCAGTTGTTTGTAAAACGTCATAAGGCTTGTAATCCCAGATACGATGGCTATACATTGCAGTACCAGCGCCATTATCATTCCGCGGATGCCTATCATATTCCAGAAAAGCAAAAACACAATTACGGTAAGCACTATACTGGATATAAAAACCGCATTGAATAAAAAGGCGCCTTTTTTAAAACCTGCTGCATACCGGTTAATGATAATAAGAATGGCCAGCATAACAGGGAAGGAAAACACGGCGCCATAGATAGTGCCGAAGATCACCAGATCGCCTGCATCGTTATGAAATTTGATAGCAAGCAGGTAGAGGGTGCCCAGAACGGTATTTATTATTATGGCAAACAGCCAGATCAGGAGTGCCAATAATAGTTGCTTTAAAAATGCGTACTTCATAAGATTTAAAAGTGCTTTGTATTTCAAAGTGAAAGGACAAAAAAAATTTACTTCATGCCTTTGATCATATTTTCCAGGGCCTCAATGTGGTCTTTGAATGCTTTTTCACCAGCCCGGGTAATAGAATAGGTTGTATTGGTTTTGCGGCCAATAAATCCTTTGTGTACTTTAATGAATCCATTTTCTTCCAGGTTTACCATGTGTGATGCCAGGTTGCCATCGGTTACATCGAGCATTTGTTTCAGGTCATTAAAACTCACCTCCTCATTCACAATGAGGATGCTCATGACCCCCATGCGAATGCGGCTATCAAAAATTTTATTAAGATTTTCAATCGGGTTCTTCATGCTGTAAATTATTATCTAGGCCTGACGTTCATACTTCCACCACATAAAAGCTCCATACACAATATGCAGGATGCCAAAACCTGCGGCCCAAAAATACAAACCCCACCCGCCTGTCCACAAATTAATAATACCCAATATTAGTTGTCCATACCCCAAATAGCGGATCTCGCCAAGAGTATATTTTGATGCGTTTACCAAAGCCAGGCCGTAAAAGATCAGGCAACAGGGCGCCACCAGGCCATAAAACCCTGATTCTACCAGGCGTAAAATTACAAACCCGCCTACCATCATAGGCAAAACAGTATTCCAGGCCAGGCGTTGTACCGTACGGTCCCACATAGAGGTACCATTGCGGCGGCTACGCGCCCGGGTGAATAAAAACGATGATATAAAGGCGGCAATGAAAGTTATACCAGCGATCAAAAACAGGTCGTTATACAATGCAGCAGCGCTGGCGCTTAAAGAATTAGTGTCGCCCCGGTAATAGCTTTCATAGGTGTGGTCGCCCCGCAATGCCTGCAAATAACTAACGATACGCAGCTGTGCAGCCGTAGCTCCCAGCAGGGCGCATACGCCGGCGCTGATCCCGCTCCACCCACTCAGGGAAATGAAGCGCGACGACTGTTCCATCATTCGTTTAATGTCCTGCAGGGTTTCCAGCGGGGGATGTTGGCTATCCATAAAAAGCACTTTGTAAAACAAAGTAAGCATGCGTTTCGCAGATTTCCAAACTTTTTATTTAAAAGTTCAAAGTTTGGAGTTATTGGGGTATTAGGTTCGTAGGTTATTGGGTTCATGGCTTATTGGGTTATTGGGTTAGGTTATTGAGTAAGGTTATTGGGGGTTGCAGTCCGGTGGATTGCAGCTTGCAGAAGCGCGTGAGGTCTTTTGGCGGATGTAAGCTTGTGGCTGTATTTTGGCTTAAAGATTACAGCTTATGGCTGACGGCTGCATTACTAACAGCTGTATGTATCGGTGCAAACAGTGTTCCCACAACATTATTCGCCGTGTTTTCACGATAATTATGTCATTCGGATACTATGTGTTCACCGAAATAATGCGGGTTTTACCGATGTACTTGTGCTTTTTATCTTTTTTAACAAAATGCTTTTCTTTCTGTTATCGTATTTTTGGCGGAGAAATCAAACCGACCTTATAAGAAATGCCTATTAGACCGTTTAAAATCCTGCTGTTGATACTGTTGACTCATGGCGCAATGGCACAAAACAGGATACTGAAAGGAATTGTTAAAGATGCTCATAGTGACGAACGTATCCCTTTTGCTTCGATGCAGTTCCAGAACCAAAAGACCGGCAAACTCAGCGATTCGGCAGGATCTTTCATCTTTCATTTTAACGAATGGCCTACTGACACCCTCATCATTTCTTATGTAGGATATCAGGATTTTAAACTACCATTCGACAGCTTCTTATTGTCCCGTGCCAAAAACAATGTTTTAGACATCAGCATTCTGATGGAGCGTGGCAATTTTGCCGCCGTTATTGTAAAAAAGAAAGTTGATCGTGGTTTACTGATGTGGAAACGTATTGTTAAACACAAACCCCAGAACGACCGCTACCGCTTCCATAACTTCTCCTATGAACTGTATAACAAATTAGAAGTAGACCTCAAGAATATAAAAAAGGAAAAATGGGAGAATCTGCCCTTTATCAAGAAGTTTAATTTTGTGCTGAATAATATCGATACCACCGAGGAGGGGGTACCCTATTTACCGGTATATATTACAGAAGCCATCTCTGATTACTACTTCCAAAAAACACCCCTGCGTCGTCGTGAAGTGTTTAAAGGCACCAAAACCATGGGGGTGAATAATGAAAGCGTTTCAAAATTATTGGGCGGTATTGACCAAAATGTAAACTTTTACGCCAACTTCATACCCGTTTTCGATAAACAATTTGTAAGCCCCATCAGCGATAACGGCGATGCGTTCTATAATTACAAGGTGCTTGACTCGCAATTTGTAAACGGCCGCCGCCTCATTCACTTCTTCTTTATTCCCAAACACAAAGGACAAAACACCTTTGAAGGGGATTGCTGGGTACATGATACCACCTTTGCCATTCAAAAAATGAACCTTCGTTTGGGTAAAGATGCCAACCTGAACTATGTAAACCGCCTTAGTCTGATACAGGAATTCAGTATGCTCAACGACACCACCTGGTTCCTCACCAGAGATAAATTCGTGGTTGACCTCTCGCTGCTTTCCGGTGAAAAGATGTTAAGCGCCATTGGCAGAAAAACCACCACCTACAAAGGCATTGTTGTAAATGATACTTCAGTAACGAATGAGCTGGCAAAAAACAAGCTTATTGAAGAAACTATCTTTCCGCCCCAGGCCAATAACGCCCCTGATTCTTTTTGGGTCAATAACCGCCACGAAGAATTAAGCGCCACTGAAAAGAAATTATACCAAACTATCGATACCCTGTTAAAACTGCCGGCCTTTCAACGGGCAGTAAAAACAGTGAATTTCCTGGCCACTGGTTTCCTTGACATAGGCAAATTTGAGATCGGTCCCTGGTACAACTGGATCTATGCAAATACGCTGGAAGGCTGGCGCTTCCGCTTTGACCTTGGTACCAATGAAAAAATGTTCAAAAATCTGTATTTACATGGGTATTTGGCCTATGGTACAAAAGACCAGAAGTTCAAATATGAGGGTGATGCCTTGTATTTGTTCAAAAAAAGCCCCCGTACGTACATTTCTGCCAGATACTTAAAAGACATCGATTACGGACAGAATTATTTAGATGAAGTAAGCCAGGATAACATTTTTGCGTTGGCCATCAGAAAACCTGGCGTTCCTATGAAATTCATGGAGACCGAATTAATGCAGATGGACCTGTTCAAGGAATGGCATTCTGGTTTATCGGTTAACCTCACTGGTTCACGCAGATCATACAATCCCTTGCTGAACCTACCCGAAAAAGAGATTTTCTACGATGGTAATGGCATCACAGAACCATTAAATACGTTTGAAGGTTCGGTTCAGGTGCGTTTCGCTTATCTGGAGAAATTTCTGGAAGGGGATTTTTACCGGTACAGCCTGGGTAGCCCCTACCCGATCGTGTCTGTTAAATATACGCGTGGTATAAAGGGTGTATGGAACAGCAATTATGATTACAGTAAAATTAGCGGTAGTGTTTCTGACTATCTGAAAATATCGCCTTACGGCAATTTGTATTATAGTGTATTTGGGGGTAAAACCTTTGGCACCCTGCCCTTTATGTTGCTGGATGTAGCACCCGGTAATGAAATATATTACTATAACAAGTATGCTTATAGCCTAATGAACCGCTGGCAATATCTGCATGATAAATATGCAGGGTTTAATTTCGAACATAATATCGGTTCAGGGATCTTCCGGTTTACTGGACTTACCCGAAAGCTAAAATTCCGTCAGTTTTATACAGTAAAGGGATTATGGGGCAGCCTGAGTGAAGAAAACAGGTCATTGAACATGCCTTCCGGTTCTACCTATATGTTTGAATCACTGGATGGAAAAACGTATCTGGAAGTTGGTACTGGTGTAGATAATATCTTTAAAGTGCTGCGGTTTGATTTTATATGGCGGGTATTACCTCAACCCCTGCCCGAAGTTTCCAATCAGCGTTTTGGGGTATTCGGAAGCTTTAGGCTCCAATTCTAAGGAAATATCAACTTATAGTATTGATCCCGGCTTCGGTCGGGATTTTTTATGCACCTACCCTTTATTCAGGGTTAAAAAAAAACAGGTGCCATAGAAATGGCTCCTGGTAAAGTGTAATTTGCGATACTTCACAAAGAAAAAGAACTATGATAATTTGCTAATGCCCGATTGAAATTCAGGGGAAATTTCAATTTGTCCGGTCAGTAACTGACTATCACTTATTAAAACAGCTAAATGATTGGGTGGTACTAAAGAACCATGAAAAAAATTCATCATATTGATCCTAATCAACTGAAAAGCAGTAAAACTTGACGATTCTACACAAAAAAAAGGGGCGATTAGAAAATCGCCCCGCAGGTCATGCCCTCAAAGCTATTGCATAGACCTTGTTTAACTACATCAAAAATATTGTACAGAATTTTAAATAAATAATTTTTTAGACGAGCAGCAGTATTTTAACAAATAAGTCATCCAAAAAACCATATTCAACCGGTTGCATTTTGTGTAATAACGACACTTTAATAGGAAATTAATCAGGTTAACCGATTGTGTATTCGTTTTTTAACTAACAAACAGTAATTAAAAAAGCCGTCCCGATTTTAGTCGGGACGGCTTTTTTAATTATTATGTATAACAAATTACTGTACAGTTACGGTAACTGACGAAGCCAGTTTTCCACCATATGAACGATGGATACCATCGGCATACTGCAAAGTCAATTTGTGTTCACCAGGTGTTAATTTCAGTTCTGCTTCTTTTTGGGCATTGCCAAAGTGCAGGTGTGTAGAATCTTTAGGCACCACTGTTCCCAAAGCCAGCGAATCGCCGTTATCGATCAAAATGTGGTGGTGACCAGAAGCTGGTTTAATTACACCGGCAGAATCCAGTGCAATACCTGATACACCCATTTGTACTTTAAAGGGAGATTTTATTTTCTGGCCGTTTTTCAGGTTTTTGAAAAATACTTTGGCGCCGGCAGGAATTTCAGGCACCGGGGCTATCTCAGCCATAGCAGCCGTGTCGGCTACGTGGTGTGTGGTATCCATTGCAGAAGAAGCTGCGGCTGTATCAGTAGCGGTTTCTTCAGTTTTTGAACCACCATCGTTACAAGCAACCATGCCTAACAGCAGAAAAGGAATAAGACCAATTTTACGCATAAACTATTTTTAAAATGATTAAATAATGGTTAACCCATGCTCACATTGATCCATACAACTGCGCAAATGTAAAGGTATATAGTTGATATCTACCCATTTGACAACATATTAACAATCAAAAAACCAGCCTATTTCAGTGTATCAAGTACCTGTAACATCGTTTTTATAGCCTTTTTAATCTCTTTGGCAGAAATGGTCAGCGGCGGGGCTATCCGCATGCACTCCGGGGCAAACAGGAACCAGTCGGTCAACAGGCCCTGCTGTAAACAACCATCGATCACTTTTTTATTGATCTCGAAGCTTTCAAATTCAACCGCTATCAGCAGTCCGTTTGACCGTACTTTTTTTATCAATGGATGTTGCAACATTTCAACAAACAGGGCTGCCTTGTGGGCCACCTGTGCTATTATTTCATCTTTCAACAGTACTTTTAATGCCGCAAGTCCGGCGGCGCAGCATACGGGATGGCCGCCAAACGTGGTAATATGGCCCAGAACGGGGTTTTCGGTAAATACCTGCATGATCTTCTTATCGGCCACAAAAGCGCCCAGGGGCATGCCACCGCCGAGGGCCTTCCCCAATAAAACAATATCGGGCACCACATTAAACTGTTCAAACCCCCACAGGGTACCGGTTCGGCCAAAGCCCGCCTGTATTTCATCCAGTACCAGTAACGTCCCGGTTTCCCGGCATTTTTTTTCCAGGGCTGTCATCCATTGGGGCGAAGGAGCCACCACGCCCCGTTCGGCCTGGATGGTTTCGGCTATTACGCAGGCTGTTTGGTTAGTAATATGTTCCAGCGATTCAAAGGCGTCGTATTCCAGGTGCAATACATCGGGCAATAACGGCCTGAAGGCATTGCGCCAGTATTCATCTCCCATAATGCTCAGCGCGCCCTGGGTTGAACCGTGGTAGCTTTTATTGAAGGCAATGATCTGTGTTCGGTTGGTGACCCGTTTGGCCAGTTTCATGGCCCCTTCGGTGGCTTCGGCCCCGGAGTTGGTAAAATACACCGAGTTTAGTGTGGGAGGCAAATAGTCGGTTAACCATTTTGCGTATTGGACCTGGGGCGTTTCAATCATTTCGCCATACACCAGCAGGTGCATGTAGTCGTCCACCTGATTTTTGATGGCTTTTACCACTTTTGGGTGCCGGTGGCCTACGTTGCACACACTGATACCGGCAATCAGGTCGAGGTATTTTTTTCCGGCAGCGTCAACCAACGTACTTCCTTTGGCTTTCACGATCTCTAACCCAATTGGAGCAGGCGATGTTTGGGCTACGTGACGGAGAAATAATTCGCGTTTATTCATAATCACCGCAAAGATACCCCCTAACCCCCTAAAGGGGGAAATTCAGATTTCATTTATGCTATTTACTACGGCTTGCATGGGATTTATTAGGATATTTGTTCCGGACTCTTTAAAACCTAACTACTATGCCAGTAATCTTACACGTTGAAGGGGTATACCCCAAATTTGGAAGCAATGTTTTTATTGCCCCTAATGCTACCATTGTTGGTAATGTGGAAATGGGCGATGATTGCAGCGTTTGGTTCAATGCCGTTGTACGGGGTGATGTAAACGCCATTCGTATGGGAAATAAAGTAAATGTGCAGGACGGCGCCATCATTCACTGTACCTATAAACGCACCCAAACTGTCATTGGTAACAATGTATCTATTGGGCATAACGCCATTGTACATGGCTGTACGGTAGACGACAACGTGTTGATAGGCATGGGCGCCATCATTATGGACCGGGCCCATATAGGCAGTAACAGCATCATTGCAGCTGGCGCTGTGGTGTTGGAAGAAACCATTGTTCCGCCGGGAACTATTTTTGCTGGTGTACCTGCCAAAAAGGTAAAAGACATTGTAATTACGCAGGTTCACGGTGAAATTGACCGGATAGCCAACAATTACATAAAATATGCCGATTGGTTCCGTGATCAGGTAACCGAATAATTGCTGTTGTCTCTTGTAGATATGGCATAATATATCTAAATTTAAGTGCGTTTTATCCTAAGAAAATCAGTATATGAAATCTATTAGAATTTTTCTGTTCCTAGCAATTGTAGTAGCCTATGTTTTAGGTGGAAGTTCGTGCAGCCGCAAAACCGGTTGCCCCAGTAATGGTAAAAACGTAGGTGCTGAACGGATCCTGAGCGGCGAAAAAGTGCCTAAGGCCAGAAAGTTCAAAGCGTAGTCCCTGTATACCCGGTTGAACCCCAGGGTTCAACCTTTTCATAATCTAAACCGTACTTTATGAGCCTGACTCTACGCACAGATAATGGCTTCACCGAAGCTATTATCGATGAAGACTGCGGATTGAAGCGCTTTTATGAGGTCGCCAATATTCTATTGGATGAACTCAAGATCCGGTTCACCAACAAGCAGGACGATTTCGATACGCTTACCTGGAACTTTACGTACAACAAACATCTTCTTACGCTGTACTACAACATTTACACTGGCATTTCTATTTATCCCTACAAATTCAAGGAAGCTGCCCGTAAGGACAATGATGCCGTTATTGAGGTGGCCAAATTTCTGGAGACCAAACTACTGATAAACAAAGCCAGGAAGTTTATTAATGCTGAATAACTCCCCTTCTCTTTAATTTCCAATATCCGCAGTTAATAGTTTTTTTCGTCAATAGACTCCAGAATGTTGTAGTAGCTTATGTAGCGCTCTTCATGAATGGTTCCATTGACAACCCCGTCTTTCACCGCGCAGCCCGGTTCATTTATGTGCAAACAATTATTGAACTGGCAGTCGTTGAGCACACGCGCCATTTCAGGATAGTAATGCGAGAGTTCCTGCCGGGAAATATCAACCAAACCAAATTCGCGCATACCCGGCGTATCTATAACCCGGCCTCCGGTTGGTGCCGGTAGGTCGAACATTTCTGCGAAAGTGGTAGTGTGCATCCCCTTGCCGCTCCAGCCGCTTACATCCTGCGTTTTAAGTTGCAGCTGGGGGAAAATGCTATTGATGAACGAAGATTTCCCTACGCCGGAGTGACCGCTCATGAGCGTTATTTTATTTTCCAGAATGCTCTTTAACTCGTCTACACCTTCATTGGTTTTAACCGACATCAGTACCGTACGGTAGCCAATAGCCGCGTACATTTCCTTAAGCATAGCATATTTTTCCTGCTCTTTGATCTTGTACAGATCGGCCTTATTGAATACCACCATGGCAGGTACATGGTAGGCTTCGGAGGTTACCAAAAAGCGGTCAATAAACCCCTGCGACGTTTTGGGGTCCCTGAGGGTGGCAAACAATACCGACTGATCGATATTGGCAGCCACAATATGATGCTGTTTTTTATGCGAGGGCGATTGCCGGTTGATATAATTACGCCGGGGAAGAATTTCAGTAATAATAGCCGTATTGGCTGATTCGCTTTCTATATCGATCCCCACTTCATCACCCACGGCAATGGGGTTGGTAGAGGTAATATTTTCAATTTTGAAAACCCCTTTGATGCGGGCACTCATTGTTTTGCCCGTTTCTGTTTTTATATTGTACCAACTGCCGGTTGACCGGTATACGATTGCTTTCATTGGAGGGTAAAAGTACAAGAATTATGGGTGCCACGGTTCCAAACCGTGGTACCCATACCTATGGAAATTTCTTGAATAAAGTATACCGCAGGAATATTTCAAGGAAGAGCAAGGCCGCGGCGGCAAATGCAAAGGGGAAGAACCGCTCGGTGTATCGTTTCAGGGCGGTAACTTCTATGCGTGACTTTTCGAGCTTGTCTATTTCCAGATAAATTCTTTTTAAACTTTCATTATCTCTTGCCCGGAAATACAACCCGCCGGTTTCTGTAGCAATCATTCGCAACAGCTTTTCATCGATGTTCACTTTTTGCTGCCGGGTGCCATCTGCAGTAGGCACGGGTGCATACCCTTCTGACCCCACCCCAATGGTGTATACGCGGATACCGTAAGCTTTTGCGAGTTCCTTACCAGCCAGCGGGTCAATACGTCCGCCCTGGTCTTCTCCATCGGTAAGCAAAATGATGACCTTTGATTTTGTTTTTACATTTTTTAACCGGTCAACGCTTACGCCGAGGCCATCACCAATGGCCGTACCATCTTCCAGCAGTCCGCGATTGATGTTATAGATCTGGGTTTTTAAAACTGTTTTATCGGTGGTCAATGGCACCAGGGTAAAACTTTCACCAGAGAATATTACCACGCCAATACGGTCCGTGGGCCGCATGTCGACAAAGTTGGCTGCCATTTGCTTGGAAGCTTCGAGCCGGTCGGGTAAAAAATCCTGCGCCAGCATACTACCGCTCACGTCGAGACAAAGCACTATGTCGATCCCCTGCCCGTTCTTCAACTCTTCATCGTTGCGGGTTTGCGGGCGGGCCATTGCCATGATGATACAGCTCACGGCCACCAGCCGGATCACAAATGGTGCATGTCGAAAAGTATTTTTCCAGGAACTGCCCTGGCGAATAACCGCCAGCGACGACACTTTCAATGCGCCCTGTTTGCGGTCGTACTTGTTCAGGTACCAGTATAGCATAGCCGGTATCAGCACAAACAGCCCGAATACTTCCGGATATGCAAATTTTATATGTTGAAACCAATTGTACAGCAAGGGTCAGGAAATATTGTTTAATGTTTTGATAGCCGTTTCTATTACGGCGAAATTCTGTTCATTATCTTTTTCATCGGGCTGGTACTTGGCAAATTTTACAAAATCTGCGATCTGTAAAGCGTGTACCAGCTGATTGAAACTTTCTTTTTCCATTGGCGTCTCGCGCAGCTGAACAATCAGTTCTTCATTTGTTTTTTCCAGCGTGGCCACTTTCAGTTTACGGAACATAAATACACGCAGGATATCGTTCAACCGACTGTAATAGGTTTTTACTTCCCCATTTTGGAAGCCCTGCTTACGCAATTCTTCCAGCGCCTGTAAGGCTTCTTCATAAGGACCCAGTTTAGGTTTTGCCGGTTCTGCAACAGCCGGCACCTTCTTTGGTTTTCTTAACAGGTAAACAATCACGCCAATGGCAATAACTGTAAAGATGCCCAGGATCCAGGGTATCCAGGCTGTCCATTTGGGCTTTGGCACCTCTTCAATTTCTTTTATATCGCGATAGTCTTTGGAAATATCCAACGGTGCATAACTCACTTCAACGGGAATAGAATCGGTAGCGTATGATTTTCCATTTACCTGTAAGGTCAATGGCGGAATTACAACGGTACCTGAATCAAAACTGGTGAGGGTGAGTTCCTGGTGAAATTGTTTGCCATCGATGTTATCGGAAGTATCGGTTTTGCCTTTATCGATGATCTCGAAGTGTGGAATGCTATCCAGGTTAAACCAGGTATAGATTTGTCCCAGCGGTATACGTACTTCAAAGGTTAGTTTAATGGGCTCGCCAATAAGGATCTGATCGCGGTTAACCGATGCCCGGGCCAGTACCTGGCCGTTCATATAAACCGGACTGGCGAGTAAACAACCAATAAGAATAATATTGAGAATAGGGTTTTTCATAATTACCGGTTACGCCCGACAAAGAATTTCTGCAGCACTTTTACATAATCTTCACCGGTGCGTATATGCAGGAGTTCGCAGCCAGCCCGCACAAAGATGTTTTTACAATAGTTTGTATGATTAAAGAAAGCAGCTTCGTATTGTTGGCGAACCAGGTAGTCGCTGGTGTCTATCCAGCTGCGGGCCCCGCTTTCGGCATCTTCAATTTCCATTAACCCGGCATCGGGCAATTGCATATCCATTTTATCGTACACTTTTATACCTATCACATCATGCTTTTTACCGGCTACCTTCAGGCCATCTTCAAATTCATTATCGAGGAAATCGCTTAACAGAAAAACGATGCTGCTTTGCCGAACGGTATTATTCAACCGCTGCAAAGCATGGCCTATGCGGGTACCTTTGTTCTTTGGCTGGGCCGTTAACAGTTCGCGAACGATGTAAAGCACATGGTCCCTTCCTTTTTTGGGTGGAATGTATTTCTCTATTACATCGCTAAAGAACAGTACGCCTACCTTATCATTATTACTGATGGCGGAGAAAGCCATTACGGCGGCCACTTCAGTTATGAGATCTTTTTTGCGGGCATGCGTTGTACCAAACAGGGAGCTGGCGCTTACATCGACCAGCAGCATTACCGACAGTTCACGCTCCTCTTCAAATACTTTGCTGAAGGGATGGTTAAAGCGGGCGCTCACATTCCAGTCAATAAACCGGATATCGTCGCCGGCCTGGTATTCGCGTACTTCTTTAAACAACATACCGCGTCCCTTAAAAGCACTGTGGTACTCTCCGGTAAATAAATGCCGGGTGAGCTTTTTGCTTTTGATCTCCAGCTCGCGAACTTTTTTTATTATTTCGGCTGTCGTTAGCATATTAAAAAGGCAAAGGGCAAAAGGCAGAGGGCAGAGAATTCTATAGCCTGCTGCAGTTTGCTTTTTTATTTATGGTACTTGTATAACACGTAAAACGTCGTCTATCACATTCTCCACATTCACATTTTCTGCTTCGGCCTCATAGGTTAACCCGAGACGATGGCGCAATACATCTTTTGAAATACTGCGTACATCTTCCGGAATAACAAAACCACGCTTGTTCAGGAAAGCGTGTGCTTTGGCTGCCAGGGCCAGGTTAATGCTGGCACGGGGTGATCCGCCATAAGCGATCAGCGGTTTTAATTTTTCCAGTTTGTATTTATCGGGAAAACGGGTGGCGAATACTATATCGAGGATATAATTCTCAACTTTTTCATCCATGTAGATCTGGCGGGCCAGGTCTTTTGCTTCTTTTATTTCCTGCATCGTCACTACCTGCGACACCTGAGGTCCTTTTTCTCCCTGCAGGTTCTGGCGGATGATGATCTGTTCTTCTTCTTTGGTAGGATAATCAACAATCACTTTCATAATAAACCGGTCCTGCTGAGCTTCCGGTAACGGATAGGTACCTTCCTGCTCCAGCGGGTTTTGTGTAGCCAGTACAAGGAACGGTTCATCCAGTTTATGCGTGGTATCGCCAATTGTAACCTGACGTTCCTGCATGGCTTCCAGCAGGGCGCTTTGTACTTTTGCCGGGGCACGGTTTATTTCATCGGCCAGTACGAAGTTGGCGAAAATAGGCCCTTTGCGTACTATAAATTCATTCTTTTGCTGGTTATAGATCATCGTACCAATTACGTCGGCCGGCAGCAGATCGGGCGTGAACTGAATACGGCTGAATTTGGCATGGATCGCCTGTGACAGCGATTTAATAGTGAGGGTCTTTGCCAAACCCGGTACCCCTTCCAACAAAACGTGTCCGTTGCTTAACAAACCAATCATCAGTCTGTCGAGCATATGATGCTGGCCAATAATAACCCTGGCTGTTTCGTCGCGGAGCCGGTCGATAAAAGCGCTCTGATACTGTATTTTTTCATTGAGCTGCCGGATATCATCTGCTGTTAATAGCATATACGGGGTTTAGTATGAATGATTGATAATCAGTTATGAAAATACGTCAATGCCTTTGCAAAGGGCTTGCCAACTTGTAAAAACCACACTAAAATCAATAAAAATAAACATGTTTGACAACATACAATAAACTGTCAAATTTGTAGTTGCAGTAATTTACGAACTGGCTGCTCATAAAGCAACGGAAAAGGAACAAAATTTGCTCATATTAGTGGCCATAATTACCCAATTTCAAAAACTGGCTATTAATGTCTAAAACTGTCAAGATGAAAAAATATCTATTCGCACTGCTTTCCATTGGTACCATCTTCTATGCCTGTAGTAAAGACGATGATAAAAAATCAGATGAAAATAACACAAAGATGCAGTTAATAACCAGTGCTACCTGGAAATATGATACGGCTGCGATTGCCGACGATAACGGCAAACCTGTATCGGCTTTACCGCCGGGATCCATTGATGCCTGCCAAAAAGATAACACCATCACCTTTAAAAGCGATAGTACCGGTACGCTCAACGAAGGGGCCCTTATGTGTTCAGGTTCTTCCCAGAATACATCTTTCAAATGGTGGTTTAAAGACAATGGCAATACACTTTATAGTCCCGACCCTATTTTCGGCGGTTTCAACGGAGATGTAAAAGTAATTGAGCTTACAGCCACCAAACTACGGGTAACTAAACAAGTGACCATCGCTCCTTTCCCTACAGCGAACATAATGATCGATCTAAAACATTAATACTTAATTATATCAGATCAAAGCCTTCCCCCGGTTTAACCCGGGAGAAGGCTTTTTTATTTACATTAAAACATAGATTAAAAAATCACCATCTGCACAATAAAGGGGGATAAAAGCTGTTTAAGTGCCGACCCTAAGCAACCACAAATTCCAATATATGACCAGAACATTTACTAAACTTCTTGTGTTGGCCCTGGTAGCCATCAGTTCATTTTCAGCCTGTTCTAAAACAACAACAAAGACCTATTACAAAGAGGACCTCATTGGCACTTATACAATAGTATCGATTACAAGTAAAATTTCAGGCTCTTCTGAGCTGAATGTTACTGATGATTATCTTCAGGATTGTCAAAAAGACGACCTGATGGTTTTAAAAAGCGACCTGTCCCTCCAAATGGTTGATGCAGGTACAACCTGTTACCCATCGAGTAATGATTCTGGCGATTGGGATGTAAATGGCAGTACTTTTTACTGGAATGGCGAACCTTATAAAATCAGATCACTGACAACTACAAACCTGGTTATTGAAGAAGTTAATAGTAATAGCAATAATGACGAGGTTATAACTGTTACCCTGGTTAAAAGATAATTTCACTATACGATGTAAAAAGGCCCCGATAGTATTGTCGGGGCCTTTTTTATTTATTTAAGACAAATACTTTCCCACAATAGGTAACCTACGGCCTACCCCAAACGCTTTACAGCTTACCCGGATGATTGGACAGAACTGATTACGCTTATATTCATTGGTATTTACCAGCTTCAGGATCCGGCGCACCAGTGCTTCATCGATGCCCATAGCGATCAATTCTTTGGGTCCTTTTCTTTTTTCGATGTATTGATACAATACTTTATCCAGCACAGCATAATCCGGTAAGCTGTCGCTGTCTTTCTGATCGGGACGCAGCTCGGCAGATGGTGGCTTTGTAATAATATTTTCTGGAATGATCTCTCCATTGCGGTTGAGGTAGTTTGCCAGGGCATATACCTGCATTTTGTATACATCGCCCAATACACTTAACCCGCCGGCCATATCGCCATACAGAGTACCATAACCGGTACTCAGTTCACTTTTATTAGAAGTGTTCAATAAAATATAACCGAACTTATTGGAGATACCCATCAATAAATTACCGCGGGTACGGCTTTGTAAATTCTCCTCGGCCAACCCAAATGGCAGATCGCCAAAAACAGGTTGCAATGTATGCAGCAACGAATCGTATACATTTTTTATAGGCACGATGTCATACGGATTGCCCAGGTTCTTACTAAGTTTTTCTGCATCTTCTACCGAATGACCTGTAGAAAACTGTGAAGGCATTAAAATGGCCCGTACGTTTTCACGGCCCAGGGCACGGGTAGCCAGTGCCTGTGTTACAGCGCTGTCAATACCACCTGAGCTGCCCAGGATGGCCTTGCTAAAGCCCATTTTACGGAAATAATCCCTGATGCCGAGGATCAATGCTTCTTTTATCTGACCGATGTTTTCATCGGAGGTAAGGTATTCAATGATCTTATCGGGGTCTTCTACTTTCCCTACGCGCATGTCTTTATCAAATTCCGGAACGGCCTTCATTGGCTTACGCTTGGCCTTCTGCACTTCTATTTCATCGAGGTTTACAATGGCAAAATCCTCTTCAAAATATTTCATTTCTTTCACGATCTGTCCGTTGGCATCCATTACCAGGCTGCCACCATCGAATACGATCTCTGTTTGCGAACCAATGGCATTGCAGTAAAACATGGGCAGGCCATATTTTATAACGTTAGCCCGTACGATCTCTTCGCGGTCCTGATCGTGGTCGTAATCGAAGGGGGAAGCCGAAATATTGATCATGAGATCGGGCTGCTGGGTAATAAGTACATCCATAGGGCATTGCCGGTACAATGGATTATCGCCCAGGTTCCAGATATCTTCACATACGGTTAAGGCTATTTTCTTTCCTTTAAATTCCAGTACATTCCATTCGTAACCCGGTTCAAAATACCGGTACTCATCAAAAACATCATAATTTGGCAACAGGGTTTTATGTGCTATCCCGGCCACTTTTTTATCGTACAACAACCAGGCGGCATTAAACAGGTCTTTGCCTTCTTTTGACGGATTGCGTTGCGGACTGCCGATAATTACCCCAATGGTATCGGCCTGCTCTTTTATAATGTCAATTGCTTTTTCACATTCACTTATAAAATCGTCGAATTCCAGGAAATCGCGTGGCGGGTAACCACAGATACTTAGCTCGGAAAAGATAACCAGGTCGGCTTTACGGCTTTTGGCATACTGTATAGCCCCCATGATCTTGCGGGTATTATCTTCAAAATTCCCTATATGATAATTTTGTTGCGCAATGGCAATTTTCATTTGAATATGTTGGGTTTAACAAAACGGGCCCCGTTTTTCAGGTTCTACGTACAAATTTACGCGAATGTGCAAAGAGATACAACAGCCCGATATGCCCTATATTGCAGGCCTAAAAAAAAGCAGAGGGCAGAAGGCAGAAGGCTGCAAATGAAATACTAGGGGCCTTGCGTTCTGCGTTAAGCTTTCGGCGCTAAGCATTAAATAATCATTCCAAGATGAAACGAACTGGATTAGTACTGTTGATCATTGCCGGATTATTTTCCTGTAAAGACAAAGACGTTCCCAATGTATCGAATATAAAGGTTGATCTTACCGTAAAGCGGTTCGAAAAAGATTTCTTTTCCCTAGATACCAATCATATCATGAACTCCATGGAGCAGCTGGGCCCTAAATACCCGCTTTTCCTGGGCGACTTTTTATACAATATTATGGAACTGCCGGGGCTTAGTGATACCAGCGTACAGGAACACGCATTGCTGAAAAAGTTCATTGGCGACTACAAAACGGTAAAAGATTCAGCCGACCAGGTATTCAAAAACTTCAGCGATATTGAAAAGGACGTAAAAAAGGGTTTGCAGTTTGTTAAATATTATTTTCCTGCTTATAAAGCACCTTCGCAGCTCATCACCTACATTGGTCCCATGGAAGGTTACAGCGATGTGATCACACGCGATGCACTGGCCGTAGGTTTACAGCTGCACATGGGCAGCAGCTACTCCCTGTATCAAAGCAGCATGGGCCAGGCGGTTTTTCCTGGTTATATTTCCCGCCGGTTCACCCCCGATTATATTGTGGTGAACTGTATGAAAAATATCATCAATGATATTTCGCCCGAAAAAAGCGGCAGCAAGCCCCTGATCGAACAAATGGTTGAAAAAGGAAAGCGGATATATGTGTTGGATAAGATCCTCCCCTATACCGCAGATTCGCTTAAAACCGGTTATACAGCTGCACAGCTCACCGGATGTTATAAGAACGAAGGGCTTATCTGGAACCACTTTCTCACCCACAATTTATTGTTCACTATTGAACCGGCTGATATCAGGCCTTATATGGAGGAAGCGCCTAACACGCCTGAGATCAGCGAACAATCACCCGGGGCCATTGGCATCTTCGTTGGCTGGCAGATAGTAAAAAAATACATGACTAAACACAGCGACCTTTCGTTAAATGAGCTGCTGAATACGGATGCCCGAGGGATTTTTGAAGAAAGTAAATACAGACCGAATTAGTGAGTAGTGAGCAGTGAGTTGTGAGTGGGCGCCCGAAATTCGAGGCTCAAAAAAACCGGCAATTCCACTGGATTTTAGGCACCCCAGCGCGGCAAATCGCGACGGGGCCTTTTCAACGTGTTAACTCGCCAACCTGTTAACTCGTCAACGTGTCAACTGATCAACTACTTCTTCCCTACCTTTTCCCGAAGCATTTCCCTTACCGTCTGCAGGTCGGTAATATCCTTAAATGCATCTTTCGGTACCAGGAAAAAGGAGCGGGCATCGAAATAGAGGTGAAAAAAATAAGGGCTTTCAATAAAATAGCTGAATTTCTTCCAGTCCCAGCCTTTGGAACCCTTGGCAGTTTCCAGCATTACGCCTTCGCCTTCAAAATGCATGGTAAAATGATCTTTGAAGGTGAGCGCCTTGCGATAAATACTGGCTGGCAAAATGCGCCAGATCACCAGCATCAGCAGGAACCACAAAAAAGAGAATATTAAAAAAGAGACAGGTTGTATTTTCTTCAACGCAAACAGTACCGCAGAGGTAATGGCAAATACATTGATCAAAACCAACAGGATCTTGATTTCAGGACGCATTAAAAAGTGGTATCGCAAGGCTTGAATTACCTGCTTCTTATCATAACCAAATTGAACTGTCATTCAGTTTTCCCCCATTAAGGGCGTAAAAGTAAGAATTCCCAGACAAGGCTGGGATAAAAACAGGGTCCAAATTAATGAACCCTGTCCAGCAGTGCACATGAAACTATCCCGCCGAAGCGGGAATGTCCTGTTTTCAGGGCAAAATTGTTCTTAATGGCTACACTTGAGGTTTAGTAATTCGTTCGAATAATGTAGTGCAGAGGGCAAAAAGGCTTCGTGTTGCAAAAGTATTGTGGAAAGTGGCGGTTTACAATACCACTTTGTGGTGGGGTGCGAAATGACGTAAATTATTAACATAATGGATATCAACGACATAAGAATAAAACGCATATTGGGGTGATCGGGTATATTTGACTGGGGGGTGGGATGGTGGGGATGAGATGATCGGAACAAAAATGCCCAGTAACCCGAAAAAACAGGATACTGCGCAATAAATAAGTTTAATGGGTTAAATGGATTCTCATCGTACTCCGCGACCACATTTAGCACGGCCATTGGCTGCTTCATATGGTGAAATAAATCTTGTACAGGAGGCAAAAAAAATAAGGCAGATAACTGCCAGTAAGAGAGATCTCCATTTCATGTGCATGGGGTTGGGATTTAGGGATAAACGTACCTGGCTTTTAGATTAATACTTTAAAACATATAAATAAATGCTAAAGCGAATGAATCTCCGACATTTGAGATAGGATTTCACCCTATTTTCCCGGGATTTCATACCATTTCCCCGGGGTTTTAAACAAAAAATCCGCCCATTGACATGAGCGGATTAAAATTTATAAAATATAACCGTCCAAAAAATGAGCTTAAGGCGGTCTTCACAATCACAGTCTACTAACTACACCCCATGCTATTACCGCAATTGAGGCATTTATAGCAGGTTCCGCTGCGGATGGTAATATGCCCGCAGGTATTACAGGCCGGCGCATCACTTTGCATGCTTTTCGCGGCAGCATTGATGGCATCGATGCCTGCTTCTGCTTTTTTAACAGTGGCTTTTACGGGTTTTAAAGATTCTGCTTCTGGTGTTTTTGTAGGTTTACCGGGAACAACCCGTACATCACTCAATGGAGGCGTTTTCTTATCATACTCCAGTGATGTGGGAATTTCATCCCATTCATCTACTCCGGTATTCATTACTTCCGGCTTGTCGAGTACATGTACCAGGTCGGTTCTACCCAGGTATTCATACGCCAGGGCACGGAAAATAAAGTCTACAATTGAAGTGGTGCTCTTAATGTTCGGGTGATCAACCATACCTGCCGGATCAAATCGGGTGAACACAAACTTCTCAACATACTCTTCCAACGGCACCCCATATTGCAGGCCAATGGAAATAGCAATAGCAAAACAATTCAGCATACTACGCATGGTAGCGCCTTCTTTTGCCATGTCGATAAAGATCTCTCCTACCGTTCCATCGCCATATTCTCCAGTGCGTAAGAACAATGCCTGTCCGTTTATTTTGGCCTTTTGTGTAAAGCCACGGCGTTTGGCCGGTAAGGTTCTGCGTTCAACAATACGCGCCAGTTCCCGTTTCAGTTTGGTATCGGGCGAGGCCTGCACGCGTTTTTGTACCTCACCCAGCAACTCGGTGATGGTAAGTTTGCCCAGGTCAACAATGTTCGATTCCTGTGGTTCAGCGGCTGTTGTGGTTTCGCTGGTCTCGTCTTCTGCTTTCTTCTTCTTATCGCTCTTATTGCTGAGCGGCTGACTTAACTTGGAACCATCGCGGTATAACGCGCAAGCTTTTAAGCCCAGTTTCCAGCTCATCATGTACGCATCGGCAATTTCATCTATTGTTGCCTCATTGGGCAGGTTAATGGTTTTTGAAATAGCACCACTCAGGAAGGGCTGTGCGGCGGCCATCATGCGAATATGGCCATGGGCATGAATGTACCGTTGTCCCTTTTTACCGCACTTGTTGGCACAGTCAAAAACGGGCAAATGTTCGGCCTTCAGGAAGGGGGCGCCTTCAATGGTCATGGTACCGCAGATGTAATCATTGGCGGCTTCTACTTCTTCGTCGGTAAAGCCTAATGCTTCCAGCAGGCTCCACTCGAAATTAAAATACTGTTCGGGTTTGAATCCCAGGCGTTGCAGGCATTCTTCGCCAAGCGTGTACACATTGAATACGAATCCGATCTCAAAGGCAGATGCTACTGCGGCATCTAACTTTCTTATTTCTTCAGCTATAAATCCTTTCTCGCTTAATGTCTGGTGATTGATATGCGGAGCGCCTACAAAAGTACCTGCGCCTACTGCATATTTTACAATACTTTCGATTTCACGTGTTTGATAACCCAGGTTTTTCAATGCGGTGGGTACACTCTGGTTAATGATCTTGAAGTAGCCACCACCACTGAGTTTTTTAAATTTAACCAGCGCAAAATCGGGTTCCACACCAGTGGTATCGCAATCCATAACCAGGCCAATGGTGCCGGTAGGGGCAATTACAGTAACCTGTGCATTGCGATAACCATATTTCTCGCCTAACTGTACCGCTTCATCCCATGCTTTTGTAGCAGCTTTCAACAGGTAATCCGGACAATATTTTGCTTTTATACCCTGAGGTTTTATGTGCAGTTTTTCATAGTCATCTGCATCATAGGCGGCCAGGCGGTGGTTGCGCATAACCCGCAACATATCTTCGCGGTTCTCTTCAAACCGGCTGAAGGGCCCCAGTATAGATGCAATTTCTGCCGATGTTTTATATGCAATACCCGTCATGATAGCGGTGATAGCGCCAGAGATACCGCGGGCTTCTTCACTATCATAAGGAATGCCCATCACCATCAACATGGAACCCAGGTTGGCATAACCAAGGCCCAGCGTACGATAATCGTAGCTCAGCTGCGCTACTTCTTTTGACGGGAACTGTGCCATCAGCACAGAGATCTCCAACACTACCGTCCACAAACGGCAGATATATTCAAAACCTGCTACGTCGAATGTATTGGTAGTCTCGTTATAAAAACGGCGCAGGTTGGCCGATGCCAGGTTACAGGCCGTATTATCTAGGAACATGTATTCACTACAAGGATTGGAAGCGTTGATGCGACCGCCTTTGGGACTGGTATGCCACTCGTTGATGGTGGTATCATACTGCGTACCAGGATCGGCACAACGCCAGGCAGCATAGGAGATCTGGTTCCATACTTCCTTAGCCGGAATGCGTTTCATTACACGGCCATCGGTGCGGGCTTTTAATTCCCAGTCTTCATCATTCTCCAGCTTTTCGAAAAACTCATTGGAGATGCGAATGGAGTTGTTGGAGTTTTGTCCGCTCACGGTTCTGTATGCTTCGCCTTCGTAATCGCTGGGATAACCTGCGGCGATGAGTGCGCCTACTTTCTTTTCTTCTTCAACTTTCCAGTTTATGAATTCCATGATCTCGGGGTGATCGAGGTCAAGACAAACCATTTTGGCTGCCCTGCGGGTGGTACCACCGCTTTTGATGGCGCCGGCTGCACGGTCACCGATCTTTAAAAAGCTCATCAACCCACTGGAAGTTCCGCCGCCGCTTAATTTCTCCCCTTCGCCTCTGATGTGTGAGAAGTTAGTTCCTACCCCACTACCATATTTAAAGATGCGGGCTTCGCGCATCCACAGATCCATGATCCCACCTTCGTTCACCAGGTCATCTTCCACGCTTAAGATGAAACAGGCATGTGGTTGTGGACGTTCATATGCTGAGGTTGATTTCTTTAATTGACCATCAACAGGGTCTACATAATAGTGCCCCTGTGGTTTGCCTTTAATGCCATAGCTTTCAAACAAACCTGAATTGAACCATTGCGGGCTGTTAGGTGTGCAGGACTGGTTCAGGATACAATGCACCAATTCTTCATAAAAAATAGTGGCATCCTGCTCTGAAGCAAAATAGCCATGTTTTTCACCCCATACCCGCCAGCAGTTCGCCATACGGTGGGCCACTTGTTTTACCGATGTTTCGCGACCTAAAGACCCATCCTGTTGGGGAACGCCTGCCTTGCGGAAATACTTCTGGGCCAGAATATCTGTAGCAATCTGACTCCAGTGTTTGGGCACCTCCACATTGTTCATTTCAAACACCACTTCACCACTTGGGTTGCGAATAACCGACGTTCGGTAATCGTATTCAAACTGATCAAAAACGGACACTCCATCACGGGTGAATCGGCGATTGAACTGTAAGCCTTTCGATTGCTTTTTAATGGCCATTGGTTAGTAAGTTTTTAACATGATTAAATCAAGGTGAAGGGATACGGGGTGAAGAACGAAAGTATCTTTCAACGGCCACATTTCCGAGCCTGAAATATGCACAGCTGTGGAAAAAGGATGTGAAAAATACTAAGATGCAAGCTGGTTGTGACTTACTTGATTTTTGCACAGAATACGGCGTAATGTTGATTACTTTTTAGGGAAATCTTCATTTTCTTTGCCCCCATGTCCTTTTATAAACAATTAACGTGGGTGATGGTTGGAATGATCGCTGGTTATAACAGCCGGTCACAGATTGCTTTATCTGGCTGGGCTACAACGAATAACCAGTTCTCGATCTCACGTAAAGTAGTGTATCAGTTAGAGGCCAGTTTCCGCAGTGATCCCCAAAGACAATACCTGCAAACCTTTTTATTACGGACCGGTGCTTTTGTACAATTGAACAGCCAGTGGAGTGTGGGCGGCGGCTATTGCCTTACCGACAACCGCCGTACAATTAGCGGCACTACCGGCTATGCCGCAGAGCATCAGGCACTTGAACAGGCCTGGTATATTCATCCCGTTTATTTTGGTACCGAAGGGCATCGCCATAAAACTTTTATGCGGCACCGGCTGCGGCTCGAAAACCGGTGGCTGCCCAACCTGGTAGAGGGAAATGATGACCTGAAAAAAACGGGAACTTCCTTCAGCAACCGGTTACGTTATCAGCTCAGGGAACAGATTCCCCTGGTTTCATTCGTAAACGACTTTAACAAAGGCACTTATGTGTTGCTGCAAAATGAATTCTTTTTTAATGTGAGCGGCCGGCAGTATGTAAATGGCAAGTGGTTCGATCAAAATCGCAGCCTGGTAGGCGCCGGTTACCGGTTCAACCGGCATATTGACCTGGAGTTATCGTACATGTTACGGCTTATCAAAGATGCGGCAGCGGGATGGTCGCACGAAAACCTGGTTCAGGTGACTGCTTTTAGCAGATTATAATGCCCTGAATAACAATAAACGGTAAAAGTTTCGGCACGTTATCGCCCCTTTGGAAAACTTTTTGCATTTTTGTAGTCACCAATAGCCCAGCATGACGAATCGCATATATCAATCTTTACTGCAACATAAGGCGAATGGACAGAAGTCTTTTGCGGTACTGATTGACCCAGACAAGGTTACGGTAGATAAGATAGATGAATTGACCGCATTGGCAATTGAAGCAAAAGTGGATTACTTGCTGGTGGGTGGAAGCCTGGTTGTTACCAACCGCCTCGATGAGGTAGTACAGCAAATAAAAAAGAATTGCAATATTCCGGTGATCCTGTTCCCGGGCAGTCCATCGCAAATAACTTCATATGCCGATGCTTTGCTTTACCTGTCGCTTATTTCCGGTCGCAATGCAGAACTGCTGATCGGTCAGCACGTTATTTCTGCTCCGTTTGTAAAACAAAGCCGGTTAGAGATCATCTCAACCGGGTATATGGTCATTGACGGTGGCGCTCCCACAACCGTTTCTTACATCAGCAATGCGGCACCTATACCTGCCGATAAAAATGAAATTGCTATGTGTACCGCCATGGCCGGTGAAATGCTGGGCATGAAGCTGATCTTTATGGATGCAGGCAGCGGTGCCAAACGCCCCATCAACGAAAGCATGATTGAGAAGGTGGCGCAGGTAATTGAAGTGCCACTTGTAGTTGGTGGCGGTATACTTGACCCTGAAAAGGCTTATCTTAATTGCAAAGCCGGTGCCGATATGATCGTTATTGGGAATGCCATCGAGAAAGATGCTTCGCTGATAAAAGAAATGAGCGCCGCCATCCATTCGGTGCCTACCCGTATAGTTTAGTTTATTGAACAATTTGACTGTTTGATTGTCTTATTGCAGAAAGGTGCTTACACAATTAATTTGGGAATTAGCTAAAATTTTACACCAAAAATCCCCATTGATTGTAAAAAGTTGTTTTTCTTTGCGGTGACAAAATCTATTGATTTAAAAGCATACCCGTTTAAAATGCAAAAAAATCTCACCATAATACTCGCTGATGTAGTCGCGCAAGCCGTGATTACTATAGTGCGTGGGGTTTTTCCTGTACGTCTCAGTACAGTTTTTTTCTTCCAACCTATCCCCGTAAGGGTGCGACGTTGATACTCACTGACCATACAGCATGCTTTGTGGTATTTGGAATGAACCTCATTCCAACAAGCCCTCGTCTCCGGCACGATGTTTTAAGCCGTTGCATTTTTCACATTTAGCCTTGTTTCAAAAATGGAAACCCAACATCAATTTCAGGTAATTGTAGCCAACGAATCACACCTCAGCTTTGCTCAGATCATATGCGATGAAATGGCCGCATCGGCCAAAGCCCGCGGAACCGGTATAGCTAAACGTTCGCCCGATTATATACAACAGAAGATGCGTGAAGGAAAAGCAGTGATCGCTTTTAACCAGGATGGCATCTGGGCCGGCTTTTGTTACATTGAAACCTGGAGCCATGGCGAGTATGTTGCCAATTCGGGGCTGATCGTTTCGCCCAACTTCCGCAAAGGCGGCCTGGCAAAAGCTATTAAGAAAAAGATCTTTGAGCTTAGCCGGCAAACCTTCCCCGAGTCAAAGATCTTTGGTCTTACTACCGGCCTTGCCGTTATGAAGATCAACAGCGATCTCGGTTACGAGCCCGTTACCTATTCAGAGCTTACGCAGGATGAAGCCTTCTGGGCCGGTTGCAAAAGCTGTGTGAACTACGATATTCTCATGAGCAAAGAGCGCAAGAACTGTTTGTGCACCGCCATGCTGTATGATCCTAAAGATCACTACGAGCCAGAGGAAACAAAAGAGTTCTTCGAAGAGAAGAAGAGCGTGTTCGAGCGCCTGTTACGAATAAAACAATGGAAATTGCTGAAGCCTTTCTTTAAGGAAGATAAAGACTCCAACACCCCTTCTGGCGGCGGAGCCGGCAAGATCAAATCTTTTTTTCACTACTTTTTTAATCTCTAAAAACAATTCTTGCGAAGATGGCAAAGAAAGTTGTTCTCGGTTTTAGCGGTGGTTTAGACACTACATTTTGTGTAAAATACCTGGGCGAAGACCAGGGCTACGAAGTGCACAGCATTATTGTAAATACCGGTGGTTTCAGCGATGAGGAATTGAAGAAAATTGAAGAGCACGCTTATAATCTGGGTGTAAAAACACATACAACAGTTAACGCCATAAAAGGATACTACGATCGCATTATAAAATACCTCATTTACGGGAATGTGTTAAAGAACAACACCTATCCTTTAAGTGTGAGCGCCGAACGGTTGAGCCAGGCCCTGCACATTGCAGAGCACGTAAAGAAATTAAACGCCGACGCCGTAGCACATGGCAGCACCGGTGCCGGTAACGACCAGGTTCGTTTCGACATGGTATTCCACATTTTGATCCCCGGTGTAGAGATCATTACCCCTATCCGCGATCTGAAACTGAGCCGCGAAGCAGAAATTGAATACCTGAAAGGCAAAGGCGTGAACATGAACTTCGCCAAAGCCGTTTATTCTATCAATAAAGGCCTGTGGGGAACCAGCGTAGGTGGTAAAGAAACATTGTCATCAAAAGGTATGCTGCCAGAAGAAGCATGGCCAACCCAGGTTACCCAAACCGGCAGCGAAGAAGTAAAACTGCGCTTTGAAAAAGGAGAACTGAAAAAGATCAACGATAAAGAATTCGCTCACCCCAGCGAAGCCATCCAGTACCTGCAAACCATCGCCGGTGCATATGGCGTTGGCCGCGATATTCACGTAGGCGATACCATCATTGGCATTAAAGGCCGTGTAGGTTTTGAAGCAGCCGCTCCCATGGTGATACTGAAAGCACACCACGCGTTGGAAAAGCACGTACTCACCAAATGGCAGTTGAACTGGAAAGACCAGCTGGCCCAATTCTATGGCAACTGGTTACACGAAGGACAGATCATGGACCCCGTGATGCGCGATATTGAAGCGTACCTCGAAAATTCCCAGGCCCATGTAACCGGCGACGTATTTGTTCACCTGCAACCCTATCGCTTCCAGATCATCGGTATTGAATCAACCTATGATCTTATGAGCAGCAAGTTTGGCAAATATGGTGAAATGAATACCGGCTTTACAGGCGAAGACGTTCGTGGGTTCAGCAAAATATTTGGTAACCAGACTTCAATCTGGAAATCGGTTACAGAAGAGAATGAGAAGAAATAGTTGATCAGTTGACCAGTTAACAAGTTGGCGAAGGAGATTGATAGTGTTTATAAGGTTGACAGAGTTGACAATGGGTCAATTCACAATTAAATGAATTTTATGAGTAAGAAAGTAAGAGTAGGCATAATAGGAGGAGCAGGATATACCGGTGGTGAATTGCTCAGGTTACTGGTCAATCACCCACAAGTTGAGATCGCCTTCATAAATAGTAAAAGCAATGCCGGCAATCCCATTTCGCAGGTGCATGCCGACCTGATCGGTGAAACAGACCTTCTGTTTTCTGATGATCTTTCCCCCTTACAGGATGGCAGCGTAGATGTTATTTTCCTGTGTGTGGGACATGGCGATGCCCGCAAGTTCTTATCGGAGTATACTGTAAACGATAAAATAAAGATCATCGATCTGTCGCAGGATTTCAGACTTGCCCCGAAATCTTCGATCGGCAACCGGCAATTCGTATACGGATTGCCTGAGTTGAACAAAGACCAGATCAAAAGTGCACAGAATATCGCCAACCCCGGTTGTTTTGCTACCGGTATTCAGTTAGGCTTGTTGCCCCTGGCAAAAGCCGGCCTGCTGGGCCCGGTTTATACCACCGGCATTACAGGTTCTACCGGGGCCGGACAAGGATTATCGGCCACCTCGCACTTCAGCTGGCGCGCCAATAACATTCAGGCGTATAAAACGCTAACCCATCAGCATTTAAAAGAGATCACGCAGTCGATTCAACAACTGCAACCCGGCTTTTCGCCGGTAACCGCAGAAGGTTCATCAGAATCATTGAGCTTTATTCCCTGGCGTGGTGATTTTACCCGCGGCATTTTCATCAGTTCCCTGGTCGATTGCGACTGGAAACTGGAACAGCTGATTGAACTGTACAGTGACTTCTATAAAGGCCAGCCTTTCACCGTACTGAGCAAAAGCGAGATTTTTTTAAAGCAGGTAGTGAATACCAATAAATGTGTTATTCAACTGGAGAAAATAGGCAGCAAACTGGTGGTGCACAGCGCCATCGATAACCTTACCAAGGGCGCCTCCGGCCAGGCAGTTCAGAATATGAACCTGATCTTCGGATTAGAGGAGACTGCCGGGCTGAAATTGAAAGCGAATTATTTTTAATCATAACGGCGGAGTGGGCAACCACGATGTAAACATTTACAACCATGAAACTCTTTGACGTTTATCCTGTCAACAACATCGTCATAGATAAGGCTAAAGGCTCTTATGTATGGGATGACAAAGGGGAACAATACCTTGACCTGTATGGCGGTCACGCGGTAATTAGTATTGGCCATACCCATCCGCATTATGTAGAACGATTAACCAATCAGTTAAATAAAGTCGGCTTCTATTCCAATTCGGTTAAAATGCCTTTGCAGGAAGAACTGGCGGAAAAACTGGGTAAATTATCCGGCAAACCCGATTATCAGTTATTCCTGATCAGCTCAGGCGCAGAAGCTAATGAAAATGCCCTTAAGCTGGCCTCCTTTCACAATGGCCGCAAAAAAATAATAGCGTTTAAGAAAGCTTTCCACGGACGTACCTCCCTGGCAGTTGCTACCACTGACAACCCATCTATAGTAGCACCGGTGAACCAAACATCGAATGTGATCTTTCTTCCCTTCAATGATGTAGCAGCGCTGGAAGCCTGCTTCGCAGAACAGGGTAATGAAATTTCCTCGGTGATCATCGAAGGCATACAGGGCGTGGGCGGCATCAATGTAGCCAGCGAATCATTTTTACAAGCCATCCGTCGCTTATGTGATCAATATGGCGCGGTATACATTGCCGACAGCGTACAATGCGGTTATGGCAGAAGCGGTAAATTCTTTTCCCATGACTGGGCAGGTGTAAATGCGGACATCTACACCATGGCCAAAGGCATGGGTAATGGTTTCCCTGTTGCCGGCATCATCATTGCTCCGCATTTACAACCCAAACATGGGATGCTGGGCACAACATTCGGCGGTAATCACCTGGCCTGCGCAGCAGCCCTGGCAGTAGTAGAGACTATTGAGAAAGAGAACCTGATTCAGAATGCAGCCGAAATAGGTGAATACCTGATGACTGAACTGAAAAAAATACCCCAGCTGCAAAATGTACGTGGCCGTGGTTTAATGATCGGGTTTGATGTACCCGAACAGTTCAAAGACCTGCGCAAGAACTTGCTGTGGAAACACAAGATCTTCACCGGCGAAGCAAAACCAAACGTGATCCGGTTGCTGCCTTCGCTGGCCCTGCGCAAAAAAGATGCAGACCAACTGCTGGAAGCCATCAAAGAAGAAATTCAGGTAGGCGCTGAAAGCATGGCAAAATAAATTGAACGGTAACATTATTATTCATTCTCCTTTCCGCTACAGGCATGAAAAATTTCACAAGTGTACACGATGTCCCCAGTATCGACGAGCTGGTAATTAAGGCCCTCTCTTACAAAACCACTCCGTTTATAGACAAATCTTTGGGAGCTGGTAAACGTATTGGTTTATTGTTCCTGAACCCAAGTATGCGTACGCGCCTTAGTACCCAGATCGCAGCCCAGAACCTGGGTATGGAACCCATCGTGTTCAATGTAGGTCAGGAAGGCTGGGCACTGGAGTTTGAAGACGAAGCCATCATGAGCGGAAGCACCGTAGAACACGTAAAAGATGCTGCGCCCATCATGGGTAATTATTTTGACATTCTGGCCATTCGCACCTTCCCTTCCTTAAAGAACCGGGAAGACGATTACAGCGAACTGTACATAAAACAATTCATAAAGTACGCCGGCATTCCGGTGGTAAGTCTGGAAAGCGCTACCCTGCACCCGCTGCAAAGCCTTACGGATATCATTACCATTACAGAATCCCTGAAAAAGAAACCACTGCCGGCAGGCAAAAAGCCCAAGATCGTTCTTACCTGGGCCCCCCACGTAAAACCATTGCCGCAATGCGTGGCCAATAGCTTTTCGCAATGGGTGAACGCCTGGGGACAAGCCGACTTTGTGATCACTCACCCCGAAGATTATGAGCTGGACGAACAATTCACCAAAGGCGCTACCATTACACACAACCAGGATGAAGCGTTAAAAGACGCCGACTTTGTATATGTGAAAAACTGGAGCACCTTTAAAGATTACGGTAAGATTTACACCAACGATCCCGAGTGGATGCTGACCAATAAAAAACTGGCCGTTACCAACAATGCCAAAGTTATGCATTGCTTACCGGTTCGCCGTAATGTGGAATTGAGCGATGAAATACTGGATGGGCTCAACAGCATTGTTACCCAGGAAGCCAGTAACCGCGTTTGGGCAGCACAGGCCGTACTCAGTGAAATACTCGAATCGTTAAAATAAACAAGCAATCGGTGTCTACATTATATGTTGTTAAGATAGGCGGTAACATCATCGATGATGAAAAGAAGTTATCGGATTTTCTGAAAGACTTTGCGGCAGTAAAAGGCCAGAAGATCCTGATCCATGGCGGTGGCAAACTGGCCACCAAACTGGCCGAACAAATGAACGTTCCGCAACAAATGATCGATGGCCGGCGCATTACCGACGCAGAGACCCTGAAGATTGTTACGATGGTATACGCTGGTTATATCAACAAGAACGTGGTGGCGCAGTTACAGGCCAATAACTGCAATGCTATTGGCTTAACCGGCGCCGATGGTAATGTTATTCTTGCCCATAAAAGGAATCACCCCACCATCGATTATGGTTTTGCCGGTGATGTGGATGCCATCAATACCAGCCTGCTGAAAAGCATCCTCGATCAACAGATTGCCGTGGTAATGGCCCCCATTACCCACGACCAGAAAGGACAGCTACTGAATACCAATGCCGATACCATTGCACAGGAAGTAGCCACATCGCTGAGCAAGTTGTACGATGTGCAGTTGATCTATTCATTCGAAAAAAGCGGGGTGCTGCTCGATGCCAATGACGACAGCACGGTCATCAACTCCATTGACCCTTCCTATTATCAGCAATTAAAATCCGAACAAAAAATATTCGCCGGCATGATCCCTAAACTGGATAATGCTTTTGCCGCGCTGACCCGTGGAGTAAAGAAAGTGATCATAGGCAAAGCTGAACAGTTAACTGATCTCATCACCGGTAAGGCCGGAACAAGCATTGTACATGAGTAATACCAATTTACATACACTGCAACAAAGCGCTATTGAATTGCTTAAGCAGTTGATCAGCACCCCTTCCTTCAGCAAAGAGGAAGATAAGACAGCTGACATTTTAAAATCATTCCTTGAAAAGCATGGTGTGCCGGTTAAAAACGTGCAATACAACGTATACGCCCGCAACGCGCACTACGACGAGAATAAGCCCACCATCTTATTAAACTCGCACCACGACACTGTAAAGCCCAATAAGAACTATACCCTCGATCCGTTTACGCCCATTGAAAAAGATGGAAAGCTATTCGGTTTGGGCAGTAATGATGCCGGTGGTCCGCTGGTATCATTGATCGCTACCTTTCTCCATTTTTATAACAGAAACGATCTTAAATACAACCTGGTGCTGGCAGCTTCTGCAGAAGAAGAGATCAGCGGGAAAGACGGGATTGAACTGGTTCTCCCCCACATTGGCAAAATTGACTGCGCCATTGTTGGTGAACCCACTCAAATGCAAATGGCAGTGGCTGAACGCGGCCTGATGGTACTGGATTGCGTAGCTCATGGCAAAGCGGGGCACGCCGCCCGTAACGAAGGCGAGAACTCGATCTACAAAGCCATAAAAGATATCGAGTGGTTCCAGTCTTATCAATTCCCCAAGGTATCTGACCTGCTGGGACCAGTAAAAATGAGCGTTACGGTAATCGAGACTGATAACAAACAGCACAACGTGGTACCTGCCCATACCAAATTTGTGGTGGATACCCGCGTAAACGAGCTGTATTCCTTCGAAGATATTCTGGAAGTGATCCACAAAAACGTGCAGTGTGAAGTGATGCCCCGCAGTACTCGGCTGCGTTCCACCTCTATCGCACTCGACCACCCATTGATAAAATCGGGCGTGTCATTAGGCAGAACCTACTATGGTTCCCCTACTACCTCCGACAAAGCCCTGATGCCCTTCCAGGCATTGAAAATGGGCCCGGGTGATTCGGCAAGGAGCCACACGGCCGATGAGTTTATTTACGTGGAGGAGGTTAAGGAAGGGATAGCGTTGTATGTGAAGCTGCTGGAGGGAATATTGTAGTTGCCGTTGCCGGTTACCAGTTACCGGTTACCAGGGAATACAGAATATGGTTAATACTTTGATTAGAGTGCATTTTATAACAAAAATCACTTCAATCATGTCAAGTTACAGGGATTTGGAAATCTATAAAGAGTCAAAGCGTCTGGCTGTTAATATTCATAAAATGATCTCTCGGCAATGCTGAGCTATATAATAATTTGAGAAGTGATTATGATCTGCTAAGTAAAAGAATCAATAAATATACTCAGTGGGTAGAATCAAACCTCAATGGCATTAATTAATAAACCTGGAAACCGGAAACTGGTAACTGGCCCCCCGGTAACCGGTAACTGGCAACTGGAAACCATTACACAATGAAACTCTGGAGCAAAGAGACCACCAATACATCACAATTAGTCGAAACATTCACTGTCGGCAGAGATAAAGAATTTGATATCCTGTTAGCGAAATACGATGTGCAGGGTTCTATGGCGCATGTACGCATGCTGGGCGAAGTAGGTTTAATGACGAAAGAAGAAGCAGACATTGCTATAAAAGGCCTGCAGGAAATAGCTGCCGAGATTGAACAGGGCCGCTTCAAAATTGAAGAAGGCATTGAAGATGTACACTCCCAGGTTGAATTTTTGCTCACCCAACGCATTGGCGATGCCGGTAAAAAGATCCATAGCGGCCGCAGCCGTAACGACCAGGTTGCAGTGGATATAAAATTATACCTGCGTGCCGAAGTGCTGGCCGTTAAAGAGGAAGTAAAACAAACCTTTGACCTGCTGATAGCTCAAAGTGAAAAATTTAAAGACCATTTATTACCCGGATATACCCACCTGCAAATTGCCATGCCCTCCTCCTTCGGATTGTGGTTAGGCGCTTATGCGGAAAGCCTAACGGATGACATGGAACTGCTGGTGGCCGCCTACCAGGTAGCCAATAAAAACCCGCTGGGCAGTGGCGCTGGTTATGGTTCTTCTTTCCCCCTGAATAGAAGACGCACTACCGAACTGTTAGGGTTCAAAACCTTAAACTGGAATTCGGTATATGCGCAAATGAGCCGGGGCAGAACAGAGAAAGTTATTGCAACCGCCGTTGCCGGCGTTGCCAGTTCCATTGGCCGCCTGGCAATGGATTGCTGTTTGTATATCAGCCAGAATTTTGGCTTTATTTCCTTCCCATCGGAATTAACAACCGGCAGCAGCATTATGCCGCATAAAAAGAACCCTGATGTGTTTGAACTGATCAGGGCAAAATGCAACCGCCTGCAGGCTGTCCCTAACGAACTGGCTTTATTATTAGCCAATCTGCCCTCAGGTTATCATCGTGATCTCCAATTGACCAAGGAGATCTTATTCCCGGCTATTGAAGAACTAAAAGCCTGTTTGCAAATGACCCGGTTAATGCTGGAGAACCTGTCGGTTAAAAGCAATATCCTGGACGATGAGAAATACAAATACCTGTTTAGTGTAGAAGCGGTAAATGAGCTGGTGAATAAAGGCATTCCTTTCCGCGAAGCCTATAAAGAAGTAGGTAACCAGATTGAAAAAGGCGAGTTCAACTTCGACTATAAAAAACAACTCCACCACGTGCACGAAGGCAGCATTGGTAACTTATGCAATAAAGAGATTGTGGAAGTAATGGATGGAGTATTGAAGAAATTCTAGTTTCAGGTTGCAGGTTCCAGGGCTCCCTGTAACCTGCAACTTGTACTTTGTAACTATCTCTTTAAAGATTCCTGCGAAACTCTGGCAGGTGTATCTTTCCCTGCAACAATAGAAGTAGAACTAATAGCAATAGCCCTGATAATGGCCGCCATATTGTTCATATCGAGTGTTTCAATTTCATCTTCCTGCGTGTGATAAAATTGCTCGCTGTCCATTTTTGAAGTAGAAATGGTATGCGCAGGTACGCCCTGCCTGGCCAGTGTGGCATTATCACTTCTGTAAAACAATTGCTGGTCGGGATATGGATCGGGATAGAACTTAAAATTGGTTCCCTCCAGGTTCTTCTCCAGTATCTTGCCCATATCGGTTTTTTCGTAACCGGTAATAAAGGCTGAGTTGGTACCCCATTTACTTTCAGTACCGATCATTTCTATATTAAACATCGCCATTACCTGGTCGGGATTGAAATTCTGGGAAAAATATTGAGAACCAAATCCACCACTTTCTTCTCCTGTAAAAGCTACAAAGACGAGTGTGCGTTCGTTCTTTTTTTGTTTGGCAAAATAGTTGGCCAGCATGATCACGGCAGTAGTACCCGCTGCGTCGTCATTGGCTCCGTTAAAAATACTATCGCCTGCTGCATTGGCTTTGCCAACACCCAGGTGATCGTAGTGACCGGAGAAGATCACATATTCATTCTTCTTTGATTTACCCGGTAGTATACCCACCACGTTTTTCAGCGGTCTGCCACTTACGGTTTGTTTGTATTGAATGGAATATTCGCCTGCCTCTTCTTCTGACAATACCATTACGATATCACCCTTGGGACTGAACATAGAAGATCGTTTAATTCTTTCAAACATCGCACGTTGTGCCGTATCAACCATCAGCAGGTAATTGCCGCCTTCACCCCTGATCTTCATCAGAAGGGCTGACAACACATCATTTGCTTTTACAACGATCTGCTTAAAACCTGATGACTGATTTATTGATATGTCTTCTTTGCCAGTAAGCACCGCCACGTTTTTTTCAGTAAGCGGTTTTCCATTCATGGTTCCATTAACAGAAACCGGTGTAGTGCGCAACATGGAAAAATCCTGTAAGAAGGAGGTACCATTACCGGCTTGTAAACCTGCCTTTTTAAATTCCGCAGCAATGAAATCAGCTGCTTTGTCTATTTCGGGAGAAAATACCCGGCGGCCACGCAAGTCATCGGCTGACAGCGTTTTCTCAATACGCTCCACCTCTTTGGCATTGATGATCTTGTCTATGGATTGGGAAAAAACAGTTTGCTTTACCAGCAACAATAGGATAAAGTACGAGTAGCGCTTAACCATGAATTGTAATTTTTAACAAATTTCGTCTTTTATAAACTCATCATTTCTTTGAACTTCACCGTTTGTCTACGGCTCACTTCTATCTTCTCACCCCCTTTCAGCTCCAGCAACAAACCGCCATTGAAGTAGGGCTCAATTTTATCGATCAAACGCAGGTTCACAATATGTTTACGATTGGCCCTGAAGAATGTTTTTTCATCCAGCCTTTCTTCCAGGGCATTCAGTGACTTTAAGATGAGTGGTTTATTGGGGCCAAAGTATACTTTGGCGTAGTTGCCCACACTTTCGAACAACCGGATATCCGACAGCTTTACAAACCAGCAACGCTCGCCGTCTTTTACAAATACCTGGTCGTTCTCGCTTAAAATACTGCGGTTGAAATTTACCGGCACCATGGGTCCCTGTTCACGTTCTTCCTGCAGGTGCAGTTTTTGAATGGCATCGGCCAGTCTTTTGGGTTCTACTGGTTTCAACAGGTAGTCGAGCGCATTTACTTCAAATGCTTTCAGTGCAAATTCGTCGTAAGCTGTGGTAAAAATAACGTGGGGTGCTTTATCCAGTTCCGACAGCATATCGAAACCGGTTTTACCGGGCATGCTTATATCAAGGAAAATAAGATCGGGATTTATATTCTCTATCTTTTCCACTCCTTCACCGGCATTACTTGCCTCTGCCACTACTTCAATTTCCGGAAAATCCATAAGCAGTTTCCGAAGCTCACTTCTGGCCAGCCGTTCGTCGTCGATAATGATGGCTTTGATCATAACGGGTTTTATTTTTATTAAACGGGGATCAGTATGCGGGCTTCCACCAGGTCAGATCCCACTTGCTTTATTTCAAAGTTAGCTTTTTCACCAAACAATAACTGTAGCCGGTTACGGGTGCTCAATAAGCCAAAACCATCGCCCTCCTGAATATGTCCGTTCAAATAACCCGTATTCAATACTACCAGTTCATGGAAATTGTCTTTAAAATCAGAGATCACTTTTACCAGTCCGCCACCTACCTGTTTGCCGATCCCGTGTTTAATGGCATTTTCCACCAGCGTTTGCAGCATCATGGGGGGCACCGGTTGATCGAGTGTATCTTCATCTATCTGGTATTCAATCTTCAACCGGTCTTCAAAGCGGATATACTCCAGCGCCAGGTAATCTTTTACGATCCCCAGCTCTTTTTCAAAAGGCACCGTTTCCACCTTTTCTACCTGCATACTGCTGCGCAGAATATTGCTCAGCTCCGTAATGGCATTGCGCGCCCGGTTTGGGTTCTCATCTATCAGCGCCCTGATGCTGTTAAGGGCATTAAAAATGAAGTGCGGATTTATGTGCGCCTTTATGGTTTTCAACTCCAGTTCTTTTACCAGCGATTCCAGCCTGATCTTATCCAACTGCGCCTGCCGGGTTTTTACAATGTAGTGGTACGCGAAATAGATCAGGTTCCATACAATGATGATAAAAAAATACCCCAGCGAAATGCGGATCATTTTGTTTAGAAAGGTCAGCACCCGCTGTTTATCCGATTCAAATTCCAGCCACTCTTCCAGTTTCGCAATGGTAGAACCATACACGAGGGTGAACGCTATAGAAATTAAGATTATGTAAACCACCTGCTCATTAACCGGCTTTTCAACCAACTTGTATTTTTTGATAAAAGCACGCATTATGTGGGTGATAATAAACCCCAATGAGGCTTCCGATACCAGCGTCTGGTAAAAATAGGGCTGCACGCGGGTACGCAGGGTAAGATAGAAAAATATAAACAACACTATATAGGCGCTCCAGCCTATGATCTGGCAAAGCCAGTAATATGGAATTCTACTCTTCATCATGCTAGTTGGAACTGTAACAAATCTAGGCAATTAGCCCACTCTGGTTTGGTATTTGGGATATATGGCGGTAATAAATAGGTTACCGGCGCTACAAAGTAGTAAAATTGTCAGGGAAATGAGCTTGTATTTTACAAGCGGCAGCCCGGTTTTCCGTGGCCCGCTTTTTTGTTCTGTTAAAATATAAGCTTTATTAGGGCTCATGATTTAAAGCTGTATTTTTGTTACCAAATTTTCTAAAAAGATGGACATTACACCCGGCCCATTGTTGACTACCATCAATTCCCCAGCCGATCTTAAGCAGTTGACCAGAGAACAGTTACATCAACTTTGTGATGAATTGCGGCAATACATTATCGATGTAGTTAGTGTACACGGAGGGCATTTTGCCGCCAGCCTGGGTGTGGTAGAGCTTAGCGTAGCATTACATTACATTTACAATACCCCTTACGACCAACTGGTGTGGGACGTGGGGCACCAGGCGTATGGCCATAAGATCCTTACCGGCCGCCGCGATGAATTTCATACCAACCGCAAATACCACGGCCTCAGTGGTTTTCCCAAACGCAGCGAAAGCGAATACGATACATTTGGCGTAGGCCACTCGTCCACCTCTATCTCTGCCGCCCTGGGTATGGCCATGGCTGCCAAATACAAAGGCGAGAACCGCAAATCTGTAGCCGTAATTGGCGATGGCGCCATGACAGCCGGTTTGGCGTTTGAAGGGATGAACCATGCCGGTGTAGCCGATTCTGATGTACTCATTATCCTGAACGATAACTGTATGAGCATTGACCCCAACGTGGGTGCGCTCAAAGAATATCTTACCGATATTACTACCTCTCCTACTTATAACCGCCTTAAAGACGATATCTGGAAGGCACTGGGCAAATTACCCGTTGGGAAGAACTTTACCCGCGAAATGGGCAGTAAGCTGGAGCATAGTATCAAAGGCTTCCTCAACAAAAGCAGTAACCTGTTTGAAGCGCTGAAGCTGCGGTATTTTGGTCCTATCGATGGCAATAACATCACCAAACTGGTTGATACCCTGCAAGACCTGAAAAAGATCCCCGGGCCCAAATTATTGCACGTGATCACTACAAAAGGTAAGGGTTATGCCCTCGCTGAAAAAGAACAAACACTGTGGCATGCACCCGGTTTGTTCGACAAGATCACCGGTGAAATTTATAAAAAGAAATACGAAACGCCCCAACCGCCCAAATATCAGGATGTATTTGGACATACCATCATAGAACTGGCTGAAAAGAACGACAAGATCTTTGGCGTAACACCTGCTATGCCTTCAGGTTCTTCGCTCAAATTCATGATGGAGAAAATGCCCAACCGCGCTTTTGACGTAGGCATTTGTGAACAACACGCGGTAACCCTCAGCGCCGGTATGGCCACACAGGGTATGCGGGTGTTTTGTAATATCTATTCCTCCTTTATGCAACGCGCCTACGACCAGGTAGTACATGATGTAGCCATTCAAAAACTACCGGTAGTAATGGTACTCGACCGGGCCGGACTGGTTGGCGAAGATGGACCTACCCACCACGGCGCTTACGATATCGCCTTCATGCGTTGTATCCCAAACCTGGTTATCAGCGCCCCCATGAATGAAAGTGAATTGCGTAACCTCATGTATACCGCTCAGCTGGATACTATGGAATCGCCATTCGTGATCCGCTACCCGCGCGGTCAGGGTGTAATGCCAGAATGGAAAACGCCTTTCGAAGAAATTCCTATCGGTAAAGGCAGAAAGATCAAAGACGGTCAGGATATCGCCATTCTTTCCATAGGCCATCCGGGTAACTTTGTCACCACTGCTATCCGCGAATTGAAGATGGATGGACTGAACCCCGCACACTACGATATGCGTTTTGTTAAACCGCTTGATGAAGCTTTGTTACACGAAGTATTCAGCAGGTACGACAAGGTGCTTACGGTAGAAGACGGTACAGTTACCGGTGGTTTTGGCAGCGCTGTTCTGGAGTTTATGGCTCAACATAACTACAAAGCTGAAGTGAAAATATTAGGTATCCCCGATGCCATTGTTGAACATGGTACCCCAAAAGAATTGTATCACGAATGTGGTTACGATGCCCCGGGAATTGCCGCTGCGGTACGTGAGATGATGAAGGGAAAAGTTACCGTTAGTCAGTTACTCGGTTAGCAAGCCAATCAGCTAAACATACCAGGGACCGGCGCCAGAATTTGGTAGCCGGTTCTTTTTTCCTTTAACATTTTATTGGCAACGATAGTCTGTGGATTATGGGAAAGGCATCCTCTTGTCTACTCCATAACCCTGCAACAAGAAACGAATCCCGCTGCCCATTGCCAAAGCGATGGCTGCCCCATGGTATCGACTGCATTTTTACAAAAGCTCGGGCAGCTTATTGATAAATCACCACAGCCGATCCTGTTGTATATATTTGACAAAAACTAAACAGCCTCTGCGTAAGCAAAGGCTGTAATAATTTATAATACTGATTCCGGTTGTCTGTCGGGATCATCATCAGGGTTAAGCGGTCCCATATCGGGATCTACGTCCTGTTCCCAATTTTCGTTCAATTCAATGATGAAGTTATTACGTCCCTCACCTACCATGATGGTCATGTATTTCATTTGTATCAGCTCAAGCATCGACAGGAATATGAAGATGGCATGTATGCGGTCCTGACAAACATCGAAGATCTTATCAAATGGCATTACCTTTTCTCTCTTCACTTTATCCAGCGCGTACACCCTGCTTTCTTCCATGGTGTATGCATATTTCACCACGGTATGCACCGGTTTTACGTTCCGCTGGTCAACACGCTTCATTACCTTTTCAAAGGTCTTCATCAATTTGAAAAGTGTAATAGTTTGAATTTCAGTTCCCTCTCCGTTTTCCTCCCCAATACTGGCAATTTCCTTTGCCAAATTACCACGGCGTACCATCAGCATACGAATGGCTTCCATTTCGGCCATTTTAGCCGATGCTTCCTTAAAACGTTTGTATTCAAGGATTTTGTCAACCAGTTCCTGACGGGGATCAATTTCATTACCCTGAGCATCCAGTTCTTTACGTGGTAGTAACATCCTGGCTTTGATGCGCATAAGGGTGGAAACGAATAAGATAAACTCGCTCGACAACTCAATGTTCAATTGCTCCTGACCATGAATATATTCGAGAAAATCCTTTATGATATTACTGATAGGAATATTATAAATATCCAACTCATCCCGCTCAATAAAGAACAGTAACAGGTCAAACGGACCCTCAAACTGCGGCAACTTGATCTGATACGACGGTGTTTGATTCACTTGCAAATATTTTTAACCCATCCCTACACTGGCGGGAGCCAACAAACGTACGCCAAAAAAACAATTGCAGAAAATTACAGGCCTCCCTGAGCGCATTTTGTATATAACTTGTGAAATGGCGCCCGGGGAATGACCTGAGGCACCTAACAATCAATTATTTAGAACTTTCGCTGATAGCCAATGCCAATGAATTGCCTTACCTGTAGCCGGGCTGCATTTTTGTCTTTTCCAAAACTCTTTTGATCATCATCATAAATAAAATCGGCTCCGACATTAAAACCGAACCCTTTGTATACATTCATACTGATCAGGTTGGTCATGAACACATCAATATTCTGTGGATTGTGTTTATAATTTGAGAACAGGTCGAGCTTGGCTTTGTAGGTCAGATTTTTAATTATTTCCCTGTTTACGGTGGCTGTTAAATAGGCACCAATCTCATTGCGAACTGTTTTGCCTGAATCTACCCCATAAGCCCCTTTGGCTGATAATTCATCATCATTCACTATGACCCAGCGACTGGTTATAGGTGAAAGGAAGAGTGAAAATGTAGGACTTGGTTTCCAATCCATACCCGCTGCAACGATCACATAGGCCGGGGACAAAAAATTTGATGTTTTTATCTTGGTGGTATCATCAGGATAGGTAAACCCTGCAGTAAACTGCGACCGGAAATTAAACAGTCCCGTCAGATACATATGATCAAAGAGCTGACAGCCGTACTTCGATATAAGATCAATACGGTCATTTGTTTTACGGGTACCCAATGATGTGGAATTAATATACCCTATTTCCAGGTCAAGGCTATTATCCCATGAATGAATCCCCTTTTTGTAAAATGCATGCAGGTTTAATATTCCGTTGGAATTAAAAGAGAATTGATCACCACCCGCTGCCCAGTTGTTGAGCGAAGTTTGACCCACTGTACCGTTGAACATACCACCTGTTTTCCAGGTCTTGACCGTAGTGTCACTTTCATCTTTCTTGATGGTTTTTCCTGATTCACCTCTTAGATCCTGAACGGTTTTGTCTTGTGCAATACCAGTAACTGTTATGCAAAAAACGGTTACAACGGCCATGGCCAACTTCTTCATATTATAAATTGAATGGATTAAAAAAAAGGCATTTTGATTTGTACCAAAATGCCTTGCAAATATAAAAACCACATAGGTTATTTCTTTAATGCATCTCTAATTTCACGCAATAAAATTATATCCTCGGGTGTAACGGTGGGTGCTGCTTCTTCTTTTTTCTTGAACCGGTTTATACCTTTCACTATCAGGAAAAGTATGAATGCAACAATTATGAAGTTAAGTATTGCCGAAAGGAATACTCCAACCTTAACGGTGCCCATTATAACCAGTTTGTCCAGGTCCTGCAGGTTAGCAGCGTCGAGGGCAGGTTTTAATAACAGGGGCGTTATAACATCATCAACCAACGAACTAACAATCTTACTAAAAGCCGCGCCAATGATAACACCAATTGCCAGGTCAACTACGTTGCCCTTCATGGCAAACTCTTTGAATTCTTTCATCATACCCATAAAATATAGTTTTAGTTGTTAATGATATTTAGAACTAATATATTAAATTTTTAACCCATTGACCCCAAACGTACTAATAAATCCCCATTAACCTTTTTTCAATCCGGGAAATTGCATGTCCAGTTTCTCCAGCGTCTTCAGCAAGGCGCTGGCTATAACGTATTCCTTATACCAGTTTTGATCGGCAGGCACAATAGTCCAGGGTACATCGTTACAATGTTCAAAACAATCTTCATACGCAGCCATGTAATCGTCCCACAACTTGGCTTCTTGAAAATCGCTTTCGTTGTACTTCCATTGTTTGGCCGGGTTATGAATGCGTTCCTGTAAACGCTCTTGTTGTTCTTCGGGCGATATATGCAGGTAGAATTTCAGGATCTGTGTATTGTTATGCTCCACTAACAACTGTTCAAAATCATTGATCGCCTTCATGCGCTTTCTGGCTGTTTTATCGTCGATCATTTTATGCACCCTGGTCACCAGTACATCTTCATATTGCGAGCGGTTAAACAACTGGATCATACCTTTTGACGGAGCGGCTGCATGTATGCGCCATAAAAAATCATGACTCGCCTCTTCGGAGGTAGGTACCTTGAATGAGTGTACGCGTACGCCCTGTGGATTCATGCTGGTAAAAACCTTTCTTACAAGACCGTCTTTCCCGCTGGCATCCATTCCCTGCAAAACTATCAACACCGAATGTATCGATTCGGCATACAATAAGTTCTGCAGCTGATCGAGCTTCGCCAGTATACCAGTCAATTTTTCTTTTGTTTCTTCTTTGTTCAGGTCTTTGGGCGCCCGGGTACTGATTTCCTTCAGTTTAATATTAGCCATGGAAATATGTTTATTTCAAATTATCACTTTTCAAAGTTAATACCTGATTTTTGAACAAATATTTGCATGTCAGTCACAAGAGATAGCCTTATCGGTGGACTTGTTTTCACTGCACTCTGTATCATCTGGGGAAGTTCATTCATCCTCATGAAGGAAGGAATGAAGTTTTTAAGTCCTTACCAGGTAGCCACCATCCGCATACTCAGCGCGGGGGTGGTGTTATTACCCGTTGCCATCCGCCACTGGAAAAATATTCCAGCCAATAAGCTGGGTATTGTTTTTCTATCAGGAATATTGGGCAGCTTTATTCCGGCTTATTTATTCTGCCTGGCTGAAACAAAGATCGATAGCAGCCTGGCTGGCTTTCTCAATTCACTTACACCTGTTTTTACCATATTTACCGGATTGTTATTCTTTGGCCAGGTATTTCAATTGCACAAATTAACCGGCGTACTGATAGCCATCAGCGGAATGCTGGTATTGCTGTTTGCCAAAGGAAATGTAAACGTGCAGTACTTTTCTTACGCCAGTTTTGCGTTGGTGGCAACCGTTCTGTATGGTTTGAATATAAACCTGGTGGGCCGTCATTTAAAAGAGATCGGCTCGCTTTCTGTGGTAGCAGTTAGTTTTGCTTTATTGTTGCTGCCTTGCTTAATAATCCTTTGGTTTACCGGTTATTTCTCCCTGCCGCTTTCTCAAAAAGGCATTGTTTTTTCAAGTAGCGCTTCTTCCCTTTTAGGTATTATGGGAACAGCTGTAGCCACAGTCCTTTTTTATATTTTGATAAAACGCTCCGGTGGATTGTTTGCGTCCATGGTAACCTATGGCATTCCGTTTATTGCTTTATCGTGGGGCGTATTGGCGGGAGAAACGATCAATGGCTGGCAGATACTTGGGCTGGTAATTATTCTGGCAGGAGTATATGTTACAACCAGATGGAAGAAGAAAGAAACAGGAAGCAAGATGTAGGAAGTACAAAAAGAAAAAGTAGGAGATCTGAAATAAGCGAGCGTCTTACCTCAAACCTCCTACTCCTTATTTTGAAAATTAAACGGTCATAATTTCTTTTTCTTTAGCCGCCAGGTGTTTATCAACCAACGAAATGTAGCGGTCGGTCATTTCCTGGATGTTCTTTTCGGCATCTTTGCACACATCTTCACTTAAACCATTCTTTTGTAATTTCTTCACCCCTTCCATGGCGTCGCGGCGAATATTGCGGATGGCTACTTTTGAATGTTCACCTTCGCCCTGTGCTCTCTTCACCAGTTCCTTACGCCTTTCCTCGGTTAATGGGGGCATAAATAACCGGATCATATTACCGTCATTCTGTGGATTAATTCCAATGTTAGCGGCAATAATGGCCCTTTCAATAGGCTGAAGCATATTTTTTTCCCAGGGTTGAATGGTTAAGGTACGCGCATCGGCTACCGAAACATTTCCCACCTGGCTAATAAGTGTAGGTGTTCCATAATAATCAACTACAATACCGTCTACCAGGTTTGGATTGGCTTTACCGGCACGTACTTTTACTAATTCCGTTTCCAGGTGACTAATGGCTTTATCCATGCCCTCCTGGGTTGATTCAATAATAATATTTAATTCATCTGACATAGGAAGAAATATTAAATGCCTGCAAACCTACAAAAAATGAATGGCTTCAGATACAAAGTTACTGCTTTGCGGTGCCAATTTGCAGTTACAGGTTACAGGTTGCAGGGCTTGCTCTGATAAATCGGGACTACAAGGCTTAAAATGTGAATTTCAACCTGGTACTTGAAACCTGGAACCTGGAACTAATTCTTATGTTCCAGAATGGTATCGGTAGTAAGCGGTACGATCTTGGAGCTTTTCAATTCGCCATCGGTTGCCTCCATGGTTTTAGCAACATACAGGCGTGCACGTGGCCGGGTATAGTACAGGGCTGCAATGCCGGAAAAGAATATGGTCAGAATAGCCAGGATGATCCAGGTGCAACCCAGGTTACGACCTGCATAAGCAGCCACTATGAACAGCATATTGATCGATACCAGTGCAATAGTTATAAACCGGTGTGAATAACCTCTGTCGAGCAACAGGTGATGAATGTGATTTCTATCGGGACTAAAAGGTGAACGACGGTGAAAAGCTCTTATCGCAAACACCCGCAGGGTATCCATTAAAGGTATTACCAGTATGGCTACGCTGATGGCCGGTGATGCAATAACAGGTACCGCTATATCGGTTTGATTGGCTACGCTGATGAATTTTACAACCAGTATGGCATTCACCAATCCTATGAGCAGTGATCCCGTATCACCCATGAATATTTTTGCCGGTTGAAAATTAAAGATCAGGAAAGCCATCAGACTGCCGGCCAGTGAAAAGGCCAGGATCGAATAAGGCAGCATGTTAACCTGTAGGAAATAAAAACCGAAGACGGTAGAAGCCATCAACCCTAATGTACCAGCGAGCCCGTCGATACCATCGATCAAATTAAACGAGTTAATGATCACGATGATGGTCAGGTAAGTTAACAACAGGCTGAACATTTCAGGCAATTCATGTATGCCCAAAAAGCCATACATGCTCTTTATCTGAACGTTTCCTTTGTAAATGATGAGGAAGGCAGCCAATACCTGGCCAATGAACTTCTTGATGGGTGATATTACCAGAATATCATCCTTCAACCCCAGGAAGAAGATAACAAATGCTGCTGCAAAATAATATTGGAAGTCACTCGCAGACTGGTAAGGGATAGCAATGAGACAAGCCAGCATAAACCCGGCAAATATCCCCAGACCACCTAATGAAGGAATTGGGCTTTGGTGCACTTTTCTTTCATCAGGAATGTCAAATAGTTTTTTCTGTTCTGCAACGGTAATAATTACCGGGATAGCTAAAAAGGTAATTGCGAATGAAATAGCTATAGAGAATAATACATCAAACATCAGCCTGATTTTAGTCTTGGAAATAAAATACGTGCTACTAATCGGGCCGGTTGGGGCTCACACACAACAAAGCAACGCAAATTACAGCGTATTTTCGGAATTCCAACTATTAATAACACTTACTTTAATTAGTAAATTCCTTTATAAAACGGCATTTGATATAAAAATATTGGGAAAGTTTAATTTGATTTATTGATACAAAACAATTCCTGTAGTTTTGCAACCAAATTTTAATTGCGCTATGCCAGCTTTAAAGGACATTGCTACACAAATTCGCAGGGATATAGTTCGTATGGTTCATGGTTGCGCTAGTGGCCACCCAGGGGGTTCATTGGGCTGTACTGAGTACTTTACTGCCTTATACTTCAAGGTAATGAAGCATAATCCTCAGTTTGATATGGACGCCCGCAATGAAGATGTTTTCGTATTATCGAACGGACATATTTCACCAGTATTTTATTCTACTTTAGCCCGCGCAGGTTATTTCGATGTAAAGGAACTGGCAACTTTTCGTAAAATAGACTCCCGTTTACAAGGTCACCCTGCAACGCACGAACACCTGCCCGGTATTCGCATTGCCTCGGGTTCTCTTGGCCAGGGCATGAGCGTAGGCATAGGCGCTGCGTTGACCAAAAAGCTCAATGGCGAAAATACTACAGTATATACCTTACATGGCGATGGAGAACTTGATGAAGGTCAGAACTGGGAAGCTATCATGTTTGCAGGTGCTAAAGGCGTTGATAACCTTATTTCTACAATTGACTGGAATGGTCAGCAAATTGATGGCCCTACCGATAAAGTGATGAAACTGGGCGACCTGGGTGCTAAATTCGAAGCTTTTGGCTGGGATGTGGTACATCTCGACAAAGGAAACGATGTTGACGCGGTAGTTGCAGGTTTGGAAGAAGCCAAAAAACATACAGGTAAAGGCAAACCAGTTGTTGTTCTTATGAGAACAGTAATGGGCGCCGGTGTTGATTTCATGGAAGGCCACCACGAATGGCATGGTATTGCGCCCAACGATGAGCAGCTGGCTTCAGCCCTTGCTCAATTACCAGAGACACTTGGCGATTATTAATAAGAAGCTTTATAATATTATAGCCCTTCCGATCCATCGGGAGGGCTTTTTGTTTTATGTAAGGATTCAAAATCACTACCTTTATAAGTAGTTAAATATTATATACGTCTCATATGCATGGGAAAGAAAAGTTCACTACCTCCCAATCCCTTAACTCCTCAATTCAATAGGTTGCAATGCAGCCTTACGCGAAGGGAACCAGGAGGCCAGAAAGGCTACCAGCGATACGGTCAGCAACACCAGCAGAAAATCGGTTGCGACTAATTGTACCGGGTAGTAATCAATTAAAAACGTGCCGCCTTGTATAGCAATGATCTTATACTTCACCTGGGCCCAGCAGAAGATGACCGCCAGTATCACACCGCCCAAACACCCAATACCTGCTAACAGCAACCCCTCCGTCAAAAAGATCTTTTGTATCAGTTTATTATTGGCACCCATCGATTTCAATACCTGGATGTCTTTTTGTTTTTCCAGCACCAGCATGGTCAAACTGCCGATCATGGTAAAAGCAGCCACGATCAGCATCAACGTAAGAATGCCATAAATAGCCCACTTCTCCAGGCTCATTACACTGTACAAACTTTGATTTTGCTCATACTTCGTTTCTACTGAATAGGTTATCCCCAACAGTTGCTGTATTTCCTTTTGTACGTCTTTATCCTGTACACTACCATGCAGGCCCATCTCAACGCTGCTGTATTCATTTGGCCCCAGTCCCATCAACCCTTTCATGAAATCCAGATTGGTGATGGCGTATTTGTTATCTATATCCTGTTGAATTAAAAAAGTACCGGAAGTAGCGATCTTGGCAGCCTGTACCGACTGATATGGATCAGCGACATTGAAGTTCATGCCGCGTTTAAAAGCATATACGGAAAGCGGGTAAAGGTATTTATCGCTTTCAATACCTACGGCATTCTCTACCCCATTGCCCAAAACAAGCGAAGGCTCCTCTGCATTACCGGTTTGAAAATTACCCCGGATCAGTTTCTGGGCCACACCGGCCACTGACTCATAAGAGGTATCGACTCCTTTGAGATTAACAGGTACCACCACATCGCCATTTATAAGCAATGTTTTTTCTTCTGCTACCAGGCTATAGGCATGTACTCCTTTTATAGCTGCCAGTTTTTGCAGCTGCTGTGGCGTGAGAATTATGGTTTTGCCCGATTTGGCTGAGATCTTTATATCGGGATAGAACGAAGAATACAATGACTTTACCAGTCCTTCAAATCCGTTGAACACACTTAGTACTACAATAAAGGCAAACGTAATACCCATAATGGCAACAATGCTCACCCATGCAATAACATTGATGGCATTGGTACTTTTTTTCGCTTTAAAATATCGCCAGGCAAAAAGAAAGTTCAATAGTTTGTGTTTTGGGTACTATAATCTTTTCTATTGTTTGTTCTTGTCGTCGTCGGGATTGATCTTCTTGAACAATTCTTCCATTTTAAACACATGGTCCAGCGTATCATCGAGATAAAACTTCAGTTCGGGCATGCGCCGTAACTGTTTGGCCACGCGGGCGGTGAGCTCCCTTTTTATTTCCCAGCCTCTTTCTTCAATCTTTTTCAGGGTGCTGTCGGCATCCTGAACCTGGAACAAACTCAGGTATATCCGGGCTTCCAGCAGGTCGGGCGTCAGTTTTACGGAAGTAATGGATACCATCCCTCCGTCGATCATACTCAGCCCCAATCGCTGAAAAATCAGATTTAATTCTTCGTTTAGTAAACTTCCCACCTGTTTTTGGCGTTTCCCTTCTTGCATTTCCTTAACGGTTTAATAGCCGTAAAATTAGTTACTTTGCACCGTTTACTCATTATTTAACTGATTCATGAAGCGATTTTCAAGGATTTTCTTTTACCTGCGGGACCAAAAGAGCAGAATTGTAGGATACTTAGTTTTCAACCTGTTATCTATAATTTTTTCGCTGGTTTCGCTGGCAATGTTGGCTCCTTTCTTAAAACTGTTATTTTCCAATGAACCACCCCTTACCGTAAGACCGGCTGTTCAATGGAACTCCGAGGGGTTGATGAACCAGCTGAAATATGGGTTGTCATACCTCATCATTCACTACGGCTATACACAGGCCCTGATCGCCATTTGTGTGTCCATTATACTTTCCATCTTATTTAAAAATCTGTTTTTATACCTGGGGTTCCGTATGCTTATTCCGCTGCGCAACCGCATTATGACCAATTTCCGGGAAGACCTGTATAATAAGATATTGGTGCTGCCCGTAAGCTATTTCACCGATCAGCGTAAAGGCGATATGATGTCGCGTATGAGTAACGACATGAATGAGGTCGAGTGGAGTGTCGTGGGCGCCCTGGAAGGATTGATAAAAGACCCGCTGAACATCATCATAGTACTGGCTTCCCTTATCTTCTTAAGTCCCGGACTGTCCCTGGTGATGCTGATATTATTACCCGTAGCCGGATTTATCCTTGGTAAGGTGAGTAAAAGCCTGAAAAGACAGTCTAACGAGGCGCAGGAAGAACAGGGGTTAATGTTAAGTATTCTTGATGAAACCCTGGGTGGTTTACGGGTAGTAAAAGCCTTCAATGCCGAAAAACTGATGCGCGACCGTTTCTTTGGTACCAACAACCGCCTGAACAAATTGCGTATACAAATGGCCTTCAAACGCGACCTGGCGTCCCCTATGTCGGAGTTCCTGGGCGTAATGATCTTTTGCTGCATCCTCCTCATTGGCGGGTACATGGTGTTCAACGGCAAAGGTCTGGCGCCTGAAGCCTTCATCACCTACCTTTCTTTGTTTTACCAGATCATTCAACCGGCCAAATCACTTTCCCAGGCATTTTATAATATGCGTCGGGGCGCTGCTGCCATCGACCGGGTTGAAGAGGTATTAGTTGCACCTGTAATGGTAAAAGAATCGGATAATCCCCGTCAGCTGCAAACATTTGGCAGCAGGATCGAGTTCAAAAATGTAACCTTCAAATACGACGACATCACCATTCTCGATAACATTAACCTCACTATTGAAAAGGGTAAAACAGTTGCCTTTGTAGGCTCCTCCGGCGCCGGTAAAAGTACCCTGGCCGACCTGGTACCTCGTTTTCATGATGCCACCACCGGCGAACTGCTGATCGATGGCGTTAACATCAAGGAATATTCGTTGCTGTCGTTGCGCGATCAAATGGGTATTGTAACCCAGGAGCCCATCCTGTTCAACGATACCATTGCCGCCAACATTTCCCTGGGTAATCCGGTGGCCAATATTGCTGAAATTGAGCAGGCCGCCCGTATAGCCAATGCCCATGATTTCATCATGAAAAAAGATGAAAATTATCAAACCAATATAGGCGACCGGGGTAGCAAACTGAGCGGTGGCGAACGCCAGCGCCTCACCATCGCCCGCGCTGTATTAAAGAACCCTCCTATTCTTATCCTCGACGAAGCCACCTCCTCTCTGGATACCGAAAGCGAGCGACTGGTTCAGGATGCCATCAATAAAATGATGGAAAACCGTACCAGCATTGTTATTGCACACCGGTTAAGCACCATCCGCCACGCCGATGAAATAATCGTTTTGCAAAAAGGGAAGATCGTAGAACGGGGTACACATGATACCCTGATCGGCCAGAACGGCTTCTACAGAAAACTGGTTGAAATGCAGGAAGTTAAGTAGTCACAGGTTACAAGTTTCAGGTTGCAGGGTTTTCTTTTTTAAAACCTTTCCCTGTAACGTGTTACCTGAAACCTGCAACCAGTATTTTGCTATCGTCCATTAACTACTAATCATATTACCTGCTGTCAATAGATTCAACCATTCAGCCATGAAAATGCCGCCAAATTATCTAAATAGCTAATTTTCGGATTAAATATTTAAACATACTACATGAAAATGGCTGCTACCAAAGGCAGGTTATTGCCATGCCTGTTACTGATTGCGATATCAACCCATGCTCAAAAACAGAATTACACCTTTGAACAGATCTTCAAGAACGGTGAAACCAATGTTGTAAAACAACTACCAACGGTTAAAGGCTGGGCAGACGACGCCCATTATCTGCTTACGCAAAAAGAGGCCGACGGCCACCTGTCAACCACCATGGTAGATGTAAAAACCGGAAAAGCAGTCCCCTATCCCGATATGGATATGAGCCAGCTGCAGCCTTCTACCAGTATTTCCGGCGGTATAAACATCACGTTCTCCCCCAATAAAAAATATGCAGCCTACACCAAAAAAGATAACAACCTGTATCTCTATGATGTAGCTGCCGGCAAAGAAACAAAGCTGACTACCGATGGATCTACCACCATTTTAAACGGCTACAGCAGCTGGGTGTATTATGAAGAGATCCTTGGCCGCGCCACCAAATACAAAGCATTCTGGTGGAGCGACGACAGCAAACACCTTTGTTTTATGCACTTCGACGAATCGCAGGTGCCCGTATTTCCCATTTATGTGGCTGATGGCCAGCATGGTTATCTTGAAAACACCCGCTATCCCAAGGCTGGTGATAAAAACCCCGATGTTAAGATCGGTATCGCCTCCGTTGACGCCAACAACATTGTTTGGGCCGATTTCAATGCTCAGGACGATCAGTACTTCGGCGCCCCCGCCTGGTCGCCCGATGGGCAATTATGGATCCAATGGATGAACCGGAAACAAAACAACCTGAAGTTTTATAGCATCAACCTCACCGATGGCAGTAAAAAAGAGGTGTACGATGAAAAGCAATCTACCTGGATCGACCTGGATGAAAGTGAACGCATCACTTTTCTCCCTGCAGGGAAAGGTTGTATTGTAAAAAGCGATCGCGATGGCTGGGAAAACTTATACTACTACGATAACAACGGTCAGTTAAAGAATGCCATCACCAACGGCAATTTTTGGGGAACCAGCATCATAAAGATCGATGCCAAAGCAAACGTGGTATATTTCAAAGCCCGCAAAGAAAACTCGGCCCGTTTTGATTTCTATAAAGCGGGGTTAGATGGTAAAGGCCTTACCCGACTGAGTTTTGGCGAATACAGTCATGACCTCATCAGCGTTTCGCCCAACGGCAGTTATTTTATTACCGGTTATTCAAACCTGAGTACACCGCCCGCGCTGGCCCTGGTTGATGCCAAAGGCAAAGTGGTAAGGGAAGTGGCCAGCAGTAAAGGAAGCAGCTTTAATGATTACAACCTGCCTAAAAGCGAGTTGAAATATGTTACTTCAACCGATGGTACGTTTGAGTTACCAGTTCTGATCACCTACCCCATCAACTTCGATCCTGCAAAAAGATACCCGGTGCTTATCAGTATTTATGGGGGCCCTAATGCCGGTACTGTATACGACCGCTGGCGGCCAACCGGCTCCCCTGCGCAGTGGTTTGCACAGGAGGGTATGATACAGGTTGCCTTTGATAACCGCAGCAGTGGCCATTTTGGCAAGAAGGGTTTGAACTATATTTTCCGTCAGTTAGGTAAATATGAAATTGAAGATTTTATGGCCTGTGGCCGCTGGTTAAAACGCCAGCCCTGGGTAGACAGCAACAAGCTGTGTATTACCGGTGGCAGCTTTGGTGGTTATATGACCTGTATGGCCCTCACCTATGGTGCCGATGTATTCCCATATGGCATAGCCAATTCTTCGGTAACTGACTGGCAATATTATGATACGCATTACACCGAACGCTTTATGAATACGCCCCAGGACAATCCGGAAGGTTATAAAAACACGTCGGTTTTAACGTATGCCAATAAATACAAAGGATTGTTGCGTATTGTACATGGCACTTCAGACGACAATGTACATATGCAAAACAGCCTGGTATTCATCAATAAGCTGGAGGATATGAAAAAGCATTTTGAATTTATGCTGTATCCCGGCGAACGCCATGGCTTTATCGGTGCGAAAGGCGTTCATAGCCGCTATGAGGCTTACAAATTCTATTATCAGTACTTACTGGAGAAGCCGATGCCGGCAGCTTTTTGGGCACCTGACAGCGCGCAGAAAGGATTTTAGAGACAGGTGGTATGAAATTTCTGTCTTCTTAAACAAACAAAGCCCCCTCGGTATAACCAAGGGGGCTTAATAATTTAATGTATAACTGGCATAACAAACCCATTCCACTAAAAGCAGAATGATTACCAACCGATTGGCAAACGACTATTTATTCATCATTTGCTTGGCCTCGATGCTCAGGGTAGCGTGCGGTACCGCGCGTAACCTGGCTTTATCGATGAGTTTACCGGTTACCCGGCAAATGCCATACGTTTTGTTTTCGATGCGCATCAGAGCTTTCTCCAGGTGATCAATGTAATTGATCTGACGGCTGGCCATTTGGGCCAACTGCTCCCGTTCCATACTCATACTGCCATCTTCCATGGTCATGTAGCGATTTTCGTTTTCATCGCCACCCATTTCATCTTTGCGGGTTATTAAACCCTGTAAATAAGTAAGTTCTTTTTTGGCCTGCTCTGCTTTTTTCAGGATCAGGTCTTTGAACTCGCTCAGTTCGGCATCACTATATCTCATGGTTGGTCCTGTTTGAATGTTTTCTGGTTGATCTAATACTGATTTCGTGAATTCCGGTTCGTATCGACGCGATGTTTTTGTCTTTATTTCCGGAATCACCACTTTTACCGGTTTTGGGGGCTCCGGTTTTTTAGGTGGTGGAGGTGGAATAACCGGTTCCGGTTTTTTGACTTCCACCTTTACTTCCGGCTTTTCGACCTTAACAGGAGCCTCCACTGTCTTTTTAATATCTTTAATTTCTTTTATATCAACGTGTTTGGCAACAGGCTTAGCCGTATCAGGTGCATGGGATGGTTTTGCATGTGCCTTGGCAGCAACCTCGTGGTGAGCAACGGCCGCGTGTTTTATCGGGGCCTTCTTTTCAACAGGTGGCTTAACTGCCTTTTTTGCAGCAGGCTTAACATCCTTTTTAGCAACTATTTTTTTTGCAGCAGATTTGGTTGCCCCCACAACCGGACGAGCCGATTTTTTCGGGGCAATCGTTTTTTTTGCTGGCTTGGCCGCCTTTTTCTTGGTTGCCATACATTTACGCTTTTTTAGTAACGAACACTTTTATTGGAATATCGTTCACTTCAATTTCGGTGCCATCTGGTAATTCAGGTACTAGTTCAAGTTTGTCTGCCAAAATTTCCGCACAAATATAATTATTAAATTGGGCGATCGATTGATTCAACTCCTGGTGTTCAGTTACTTTTACCAGTATTCGATCAGTGAGTTCAAAACCACTGTCTTTGCGGATTTTCTGGATACGGTTAACTAATTCGCGGGCATTTCCTTCGCTGACCAGTTCTGGGGACACGGTTACATCCAAAGCCACGGTGAGAGCATCTTTATTGGCCACCATCCACCCGGGGATATCTTCACTGGTGATCTCTACTTCATTAGTCTGTAATATTAAGGGTTCGTTGTCAATTTGCAATGAAATTGTACCATCTTTTTCCAATTTGGCTATGTCTTCCTGGGTAAATTCGGCTAATGCTGCTGCCACCGCTTTCATTTTTCCACCCAACTTCTTACCCAATACCGTATAATTTGGCTTTATCTTCTTTTTAATAAACCCGTTATCCTCCGTTAGGTACTCTATCTCCTTGACATTCACCTCACTTTTTATCAGGTCTTCCACCAGTTCTATCTGGTTTTTCATGTGTTTGTTCAACACAGGGATCAACACCTTTTGCAGGGGCTGGCGCACCTTGATATTCACCCTTTTACGCAATGATAATACCAGCGATGAGCTGTCCTGCGCCAACTGCATACGTTCTTCCAGGGAAGCATCCACGGCGGCTGGGTTACTAACGGGGAAATCGGCATGGTGTATCGATTCTACCTTATGCCTGCCGGTTACTGCGTTCAGGTTCTGGAACAAAGCGTCGCTAAAGAAAGGCGAAATAGGCGCCATCAGTTTCAACACCGTTTCCAGGCACTCGTACAGGGTTTGGTAAGCACAGATCTTATCATGTTCGTACTCCCCTTTCCAGAACCGGCGGCGGCACAACCTTACATACCAGTTGCTTAGGTGTTCATCCATAAACTCTTCAATAACGCGACCAGCCTGTGTAGGCTCGTAATCGTCCATGTACTCCGTTACCTTCTTTACAAGGGTGTTCAGGGAAGACAGGATCCAGCGATCGATCTCTGGCCGTTGCTCCAGTGGTATATAGGCTTCTTTAAAAGCAAATCCATCTACATTGGCATACAGCGCAAAGAACTGGTAAGTATTATATAAGGTACCGAAGAATTTACGCTGCACTTCTTTGATCCCTTCCAGGTCGAATTTCATGTTCTCCCACGGCGAGGCATTCGTGATGAGGTACCAGCGGGTGGCATCGGCGCCGTATTGTTCAATGGTTTTAAACGGATCAACCACATTACCGAGGCGCTTACTCATTTTGTTTCCGGTCTTATCCAGCACAAGCCCGTTCGAAACGCAGGTTTGATAAGCAACAGAATCAAATAACAGACCAGCTATAGCGTGCAGGGTATAGAACCAGCCGCGTGTTTGGTCAACTCCTTCGGCAATAAAGGAAGCCGGGAAGTTTTTGCTGAATGGTTCTTTGAAAGGCATGGGGTCGCCGGCTTTCAGTTTTTCATGATCGAGGCCCCATTGCGCATATGGCATGGCACCGCTATCGAACCAAACGTCAATCAGGTCGGGTACGCGTTTCATGGGTTTGCCCGATTCGCTCACCAACACAATCTCATCTACATAAGGTTTATGCAGATCGAGGTCGTTCATAAGGCGGGCATTATTGGTACCCAATGCTTTATCTGCTTTAGCCGCTTCTTCTTTCAATTGAGGAACCGAACCAATACATTTTTCTTCAGCGCCATCTTCGGTTTTCCAGACAGGTAAGGCGGTACCCCAGAACCGGCTGCGGCTCAGGTTCCAGTCAACCATGTTTTCGAGCCAGTTGCCAAAACGGCCTTCACCGGTTGACTTTGGCTTCCAGTTAATGGTTTTGTTCAGGGCCACCAGCCTGTCTTTCAGGGCAGTAGTTTTTATAAACCAGGCATCTAACGGATAGTACAACACCGGTTTATCGGTTCGCCAGCAGTGTGGATAATTATGCTCATATTTTTCAACCTTGAAGGCGCGGTTCTCTTTTTTCAGTTTTACGCTGATGTCAACATTCACATCAACATAATCTTTCTCGTCTTTATAATTCTTTACGTACCGGTTGCTGAACTCGCCCAGTCCTTCCACGAATTTACCGGTACGGTCAACCAGCACCAGTTTTTCCAGTTTACCGTATTTATTTATCCCGCTAAAACCGCCGATATTGTATTTGCTACCAACCCTGAAGTCATCTGCACCAAAATCAGGGGCGGTGTGTACGATACCGGTACCATCTTCGGTAGTAACGAAATCACCGATCAATACCCGGAAAGGTTTGGCATCGGGATTCAGTGCCGTGATAGATTCCATAGAGTTAGCCTCGTAAGGCAGCAGCTGCTCATACTGGCAACCCTCTATTTGAGCACCTTTGAATTCGGTAAGTATTCTCCAGGGCAGCACTTTGTCGCCTTCTTTGTATTCCTCAAAACCGGTGTTTTCGGCTTCTGGTTTAAAGTATTTACCCAGCAGGTCTTTGGCCAGCACCACGTTAACCGGTAAATGTGTATAGGGGTTGAAGGTTTGCACCAGCACATAGTTGATGCGACCTCCTACTGTTAAGCCCAGGTTCGATGGCAGGGTCCAAGGGGTGGTGGTCCAGGCCATGAAGAAAACCTCTTTATTCTGATCTTTGATGGCATCGAACAGAAAAGCTGATTTTTCATCTTTCACTGCCTTGAACATAGCCACGGCGCTGGTATCTTTTACATTTCTATAGCAACCTGGCTGATTCAGTTCGTGCGAACTAAGACCGGTACCAGCCGCAGGAGAATAGGGCTGAATGCTTACGCTTTCGTACAACAATCCCTTTTCATACATCTTGCTCAGCAGGTACCAAAGGGTTTCTATGTAATTGTTCTCGAAGGTGATATAAGGTTCGTTCAGGTCAACCCAATACCCCATTTTCTTGGTGATGTCGTCCCATTTATCTTTGTACCGCATTACGGCCTCGCGGCATTTGCGGTTGTATTCTTCAACAGAGATCTTTTTACCGATGTCTTCTTTGGTGATGCCCAGCTCTTTTTCTACCCCCAGCTCAATTGGCAGGCCATGGGTATCCCAACCGGCTTTGCGGCTTACCTGAAAGCCACGCATGGTTTTATAGCGGCAAACCAGGTCTTTTAAAGTGCGGCTGATAACGTGGTGAATTCCCGGCATTCCGTTGGCGCTGGGCGGACCTTCATAAAACACAAAGGAAGGAGCATCGTTACGCAGCGACACACTTTTCTCAAATGCCTGGTTTTCATTCCATTTAGCTAACATTTCCTGTTCTATAACAGGCAAATTCAATTTCTGAAACTCTCTGTAGTTAACTGCCATATAATTCCGGGTAAATCTGTTTAAACACTGTTGTTTGGAGCTGAAGAAAAATATAGTACATTCCGCAGCCCGAAAAGTGTGCAAAGGTACTGAAAAGTTGGCGGATAGGGTTTAGCAGTTAGCTGTAAGCCAGTGCCTGTACAACAGGGGCTTAGATACCGCAGGCCAGGAAGGGACATACCCCGGACCTGACAGGGATAAACTCCCTATCAGGTCCCTGCCTGGTCCCTGTGAGGTCCCTGTCAGGTCCTTGTGAGGTCCATTGCAATTAGGCACCAAACTGCTTCAAACATCCTGCGCCTCTCCTGTTAACCAATATTTATTTGCAATTGGTAGTCATCCACTATACCCTCGTTGTTTCAACATGTTTTATACGAAGTACAAAACGTGTGTTTTACCACTAATTTTTTTTATCATAATTCTTAAGAAATCGAGCGGTTTTGAGGTTATAGTTATACCGTACCCGGTATAATGAAACTTATTTGGGTATTAGGGAAGTTGTTTGAAGATTTTTAATGAAGCATGTGATTTTATGCTGGGTTTATCCACAAAAATGACGTTTGGCATAATTTATGGAACTATTTAGGAGCTCTTTACAATACCAATAAATGTTGAAAATAATAGCGACTTGAAATGTGTGATTGAGTGATTTTTGGTACGATATTTTCTAAGTATTAAGTCCTTAACACAAACGCTCTTAACAACGATTACTGTTTACCTCATTATATGAAAAACCTTTTCTACGGTTTAGGGTTTAGGGGTTAAAAAGGGGAGTAGTCCTGCTCCCCTTTCCTTTAAAATTCTAAAACTAAGGAAAGGTTTTTCTTTTTATACCTTTTTGTAATCCGCTACCTTCCCGTTTTTAATCTCTGGTTATGCCTGTGGAAAACCATCCAGGCAATTATGCAGTGCCTACGAACGCAGCCCGTTTTCGGGAAGTAAAGACATTTGTAACCCTTTAGTAAAACCTCCGGTTGGAGGTTTTTTTATTGACAACTCACTTTTTCGTTCTGATATTTTTATAGATCTTGATAGCACTCATTAAGACCATTACAAAACCAATAAGTCCCACCAGTCCCCACACCACACTCATGTTTTGTTTTACGGTTGCCAACATTACTATAGCAACCAGAAAGATAGTTGCCACTTCATTCCAGATGCGCAGCTTTTGTGAACTGTATTTGAATACGCCACTCATTTGCTGTTTATAAATAGCATGCAGCGAAAAATGATACGCATATAGACCCAGTACAAAAAGGAGTTTTATCAATAACCAGTCGGGCAGTACGCCCAGTTGCCACCACATTAACGGACCAAATATAAGCGTGAGCACCGCCGATGGCCAGGTAATGCCAAACCAAAGGCGTTTGATCATGATGGTGAAATGTTTGCGCAGAATGCTTTTCTCCGGTTCCTCTTTCTCCCCTGCTTCGGTGTTATACACAAAAAGCCGAACGATATAGAACATACCACTGAACCAGGTTACAATGAAAACGATGTGTAGTGCTTTGATGTAGTTATACATAGGAATAAGTAATCGCTATGGTGCTATGATAAAATATTCAACATTCTATATTTAGTACTCTTTTATCCAACTCGCAATTGCCTTCACCCACATCGGATGCACATTCATACAGGGGATCAGTGTTAACGATTCACCACCAGCCGCAATAAAGGCTTCTCTACCCTGCCCGGCTATTTCTTCCAGGGTTTCCAGGCAATCACTTACAAAAGCCGGACAAGCTATCAGTAATTTCTTTACGCCTTCCGACGGGAATTCCGTCAGTCGTTTTGCGGTATAAGGTTTTAACCATTCATCTCTACCTAAACGTGACTGAAATGCATAGCTGTATTTATTTGCCGGTATCTGCAGCATCTCAACCATTTTCTTTGTAGTGAACAGGCATTGGTGCCGGTAACAATACTTGTGTGCTTCACTGTTTATTTCACAACAATTATCAACCTTTAAGCAGTGGTGTCCCGTTACATCTGTTTTATGTACATGCCGCTCAGGAATACCATGATAGCTGAACACAATATGATCGTATTCCTGCTGTAAGTAGGGTTTTATGCTTTCGGCCAATGAATCGAGGTACAGGGTATTATCATAAAAGGGCGGAATAATAGTTAGCTTGAAAGAATATTTTCCTTTCACATGTGCTTCTTTTGCATATTCCACCGCAGTTTCATAACTGCTCAACGCATAATGGGGATACAAAGGTACCAGCACCACTTCTTCCAGGTCAGGATCTTTTTCCAACAGTTCATCGTAGGCAGTCCAGGGGGCCGGCGTACCATACCGCATAGCCAGCGCCACAGGTTCTGTTACCTGTTGTTGCAAAGCCGCCTGTAATTGCTTGCTCAATACCATTAATGGAGAACCTTCCTTAGTCCAGATAGTAGAATAGGCATGGGCCGATTTTGGCGCCCTGAATGGAACAATGAGGCCTTTTACCAATAATAACCGGCTCAGGTAAGGCATATCGATTACCCGTTCATCCATCAAAAATTCATTCAGATACCGACGAACATCCTTCACTTTGGTCGAATCGGGTGACCCCAGATTCATTAATACTATACCTTTTTTTGTAGTTGTCATAATAATTGGCTGCAAAATTAATCAGGTTAACAACTTAAAAATCAAATTTATTCCGGTGTGGGTAGCCTGCCTACCCCGTCGCCGGCTCTTTTTTACCGGCCGATGACATATCCGTTCACCAGGACGAGGACATTGTCACATTTTTCAAAAAACGAGGGGCTGAAGCGCCAAATTTGCCTTAACGGTCATTTTTAACAGGGTATTGGGCTCATTTTACCGGTGCTGATTTCGTCCGAAATCCGCATCCCGACTGAGAAATTCTGTTCTTTAACATACTGCATGGTTCCAACCAAACAAACGTTCGCAATAACCCACAATTCATTCTGCAAAAACATCAATGAATTTACTCATATGCGCAGATGATGATAATCAGACAGTAAAATGACATTGAAATGACAGACATATTAGGACATTGACGAGTCCGAAAGTATTTTTGCAGTGTCACTTTTCAGAATTCAGTATTCATGCACGGAAACAGTACCAAGGATATCACAAAGTTTTTCATAGCCGGGATCAATTACAAAAAATCCGATGCTGCGATTAGAGGCCAGTTTGCAGTGAGTAATGATCAATACGCTACCCTACTTTCCAAAGCCCCCGAATTTGGTTTGCATGAGTTATTTGTTTTAAGCACCTGTAACCGTACCGAAATTTACGGTTTTGCAGAAAGTGCCGATCAACTGATCAACCTCCTGTGCACCCAAACCGAAGGAAACGCTTCCACTTTTACCCAATTAGCATACATAAAAAAAGGGATGGCCGCCATTGAGCACCTTTTCTCTGTTGCTGCCGGTATCGACTCGCAGATACTGGGTGATTATGAAATTGTAGGGCAGATTAAACAGGCAGTGAAATTCAGCAAAGAACATGGCTTTACCGAAACCTTTATGGAACGTTTGGTAAACTGTGTGCTGCAATCTTCAAAGGCCATTAAGAACCAAACCAACCTCAGCGGTGGCACCGTTTCGGTTTCCTTTGCTGCGGTTCAGTACATCCGCGAAAAAATAACAGACATCTCCAATAAAAAGATCCTGTTACTGGGTGTTGGTAAAATTGGTCGTAATACCTGTAAGAACCTGGTTGATTACCTGAATGCCGACCACATTACCCTTATTAACCGCACCCACGATAAAGCCGCCCAACTGGCAGAAGAGCTGAACCTGCATCACGCTCCGCTGACTGAGCTGGCTGAAAAAATAGAGACCTCCGACATTATACTGGTAGCTACTAATTCGGTAGAACCCACCATAAAGAAATCGCACCTGGAAGGCAAGGGCGAAAAACTGATCATCGACCTGTCGGTTCCTTTCAATGTAGAAGAAAGCGCCCAGGAATTACCCAACGTACACCTGGTGAATGTTGATGAGCTGTCGAAACTGAAAGACGAAACCCTGCAAATGCGGGAAGGTGAAGTACCCAAGGCCATGTCCATCATTCAGGAACACATCGACGAATTCCTGGAATGGTTCGAAATGCGCAAGCATGTACCGGTATTCAAAGCCGTTAAAACGAAATTAAAAGAGATCCAGACCTTTCCATCTTACATACGACTTTCACCCGAATTAACTGCGGTTCAAACTAAAAACGCCGACGAGAAAATACAACGGGTAATAAATGGCATGGCTTCTAAAATGCGCCAGAATAACCAACGTGGCTGTTATTATATAGAAGCTATCAATGAGTTTATTGCGCCGTCGAACTAGGGCAGAAGGCAGAAGGCAAAGGGCAGAGAGCGAATGGCGGTTAATTATTTACCAATTGCCGATTCAGTATTGCCGATTGCCGACTGCTGTTTATTAGCTTTGCAGAAATTTTGAACAAGTACTAGATGAATAAAGTTTTCCGCATTGGCACCAGGGAAAGTCAGCTTGCGGTATGGCAGGCTACTCAAGTCCAAAACCTGCTGTCGCAACGTGGCTTTGCCGCCGAACTCGTATATATTAAAAGCGAAGGTGATATTGACCTTAAGACCCCCTTATACGAAATGGGTGTACAAGGCATTTTTACCCGCAGTCTCGATATTGCCTTGCTTACCGACCGTATAGATATTGCCGTGCATTCCATGAAAGATGTGCCCACGCAATTGCCTGCCGGCATCACTACTGCCGCTGTTTTAAAGAGAGCCTCGTATAAAGACCTGTTAGTTTACAAGGGCGAGTTGCCTGAAATACTTAACGAAGGACGAAACAACGCGAGCCACTCACCACTCACCATCGCAACCAGCAGCATTCGCCGCAAGGCACAATGGTTGAACCGGTACCCGCACCACACCATCGACAACCTGCGCGGTAATGTAAATACCCGCTTAAAGAAACTGGCCGAGAGTCCCTGGAATGGTGCCATCTTCGCTGCAGCCGGCCTGGAAAGAATCGGCCTGCGTCCTGAACAATCTATTGAACTGGACTGGATGTTGCCCGCCCCTGCACAAGGCGCCATAGTAGTGGCCTGCCGCAGCAATGATCAGGTCGCTTTTGATGCCTGTCAACTATTCAACGATGAACACACCGCTATATGTACGGCCATTGAAAGAGATTTCCTTCGTGCGTTACTCGGTGGTTGCTCCACTCCCATCAGCGCACTGGCAACCATTATGAACGACCAGGTTCATTTTGAAGGCAACATTCTGTCGTTAGACGGTAAAGAAAAAGCTACCATCGAAAAAACAATAGCTATCAATAATAGTAACAACCTGGGCAGTATTGCTGCAAAAGAATTGCTGCAGAACGGCGGCCAGGAAATTGCAGACCAGATCCGACATGGCAAATAAGATTTCGATATTAAGCACAAGGCCTTTGGAAAAGGCTTTGCTGGAAGCTGCCAAGGCAAAGGATGTCCAGATCGATATCGTGTCGTTCATTGATACTTCACCGGCACAAACAACCGGTCTTAAAGAGGAGATCGGTAAAATATTAAAACAACCAGCCGCCGTTGTGTTCACCAGCATGAATGCAGTAAACACCGTAGCGGCTTATATAAATGGTAACAGGCCCCACTGGGATATTTTCTGCATCGGGAACACTACCCGGCAGCAGGCTGCCCGGTATTTTGGCGAACAGTCGATACAGTCAGTTGGTAACAACGCTTCAGATCTGGCCGATAAAATGATCGCCAGTAAACAGGTTAAACAGGTGGTATTTTTCTGTGGCGATCAGCGCCGGGAAGAACTGCCCGGCAAACTGCGGCAAAACGGAATAGCGGTTCAGGAAGTGATCGTTTATCATACCATCAGCACGCCTCACAAAGTAGAAAAAGCGTATGATGGTATTTTGTTTTTTAGCCCCAGTGCAGTACAAAGTTTCTTTTACGCCAATGCCGTTCCTGCGTCGACTGTATTATTCGCTATAGGTCAAACAACGGCCGATGCCATAAAATCATTTACCCATAACCTGATCATTGAATCTGAGCGGCCCGGTAAAGATGAACTGGTAAAAAGAATGTTTCAATTTTTTAAAAAGTAACACCACTACATATTATGCTGCAAAACGATTTGTTATTAAGAACACTGAAAGGAGAACAAGTAGAACGTCCCCCCGTATGGATGATGCGCCAGGCCGGCCGGTATTTACCCGAGTACATGGTCTTACGCGAAAAGTATGGCTTCTTTGAACGTTGCCAGACACCCGAACTGGCTTGCGAGATCACCATTCAACCCGTAGATATTATTGGTGTAGATGCAGCTATCCTGTTTTCCGACATCCTGGTAGTGCCACAAGCTATGGGCCTGGAAGTTCAGTTGATAGAAAGTAAAGGCCCCTTGTTACCTGAGCCTATCAAAAATATCAATGACCTGAATCGCGTGCGCGTAGCCGATGTAGATGAGACATTGAATTATGTTTTTGATGCCATCAAACTGATCAAAAAAGAATTGAACGGCCGTGTTCCTTTAATTGGCTTTGCGGGTGCCCCCTGGACGCTGTTGTGTTATATGGTGCAGGGTAAAGGCTCCAAAACATTCGACGAAGCCAAGATCTTCTGTTATACCCAGCCTAAAACCGCACATAAATTATTACAGATGATCACCGACACCACCATTGCCTATCTGAAAGGACAGGTGAAAGCCGGTGTAGATGTAGTTCAGATCTTCGACAGCTGGGGTGGCCTGCTGGGACCTGAAGACTTTGAGAACTTCTCTTTAAAATATATCCGCCAAATCGTTGCTGCACTGAAAGACGAAGTAGCTACCATCATCTTCGCTAAAGGTGCCTGGCACTCGCTGCAGCCAATGGCCGCTACCGGTGCGCATGGCTTAGGTATCGACTGGTGCATTACACCAGCTATGGCCCGTCAACTGGCAGGCCCCAACGTAACCCTGCAGGGGAATTTCGATCCCGCTAAATTGTTATCACCCATACCAGTGATACAAAAAGAAGTAAAGAAAATGCTGACCGAATTTGGCGGTCAACGCCACATTGCCAACCTGGGCCATGGTATTTTACCGAATGTACCGGTTGATCATGCGAGAGCATTTGTTGATGCAGTGAAAGAATATAGACAGGTTGAAAAGTTGACCAGTTAACAAGTTGATAAAGTTGACAGGGTTTCACGATTATTATTGACGATATGAATATTAAAGAGAATTGGATTAATTATATCCACGGGTTGCAGGATAAAATCTGCGCAGCCCTGGAGCAGGAAGATGGCAAAGCGACCTTTAAAGAAGACCAGTGGCAACGTGCCGAAGGCGGTGGTGGTAAAACCCGCGTAATTGCCAATGGGAATGTATTTGAAAAAGGCGGTGTAAACACGTCTGTTGTATTTGGCGAAGTAACCGACGCCATGCGCAACCAGTTAAAGATCGATGGCAAAAGCTGGTTCGCCTGTGGTTTGTCACTGGTATTACACCCGGTGAATCCGTTTGTACCAACCGTTCATTGTAATTATAGAATGTTCGAGGTGTATGGCAATGATCCCTCCCGCTCTATTGGAGAGGGTCGCGGGGAGGCCCTGGCTGCAGCTGATCGTTGGTTTGGCGGCGGCACAGACCTCACTCCTTATTATTTGTTTGAAGAAGATGCCAAACATTTTCACCAAACGTATAAGAATGCCTGTGATGCATTTGACCCCGGTTTTTACCCAGCCTTCAAAAAAGAATGCGATAACTATTTCGTGAACTGGCATCGTAATAAAGAACGCCGGGGTATTGGTGGTATCTTTTATGATCACCAGCGTCCATCGGCCAGGCAGGATGTTGATTTCTGGTTCAACTTTGGTAAAACCTGTGGCGATTCATTTATAACCGCCTATTTACCTATTGTACAGAAAAGAAAACAACTACCTTATACCGAACAACAAAAACACTGGCAGGAGATCCGCCGCGGCCGGTATGTTGAATTCAACCTGGTACATGACCGGGGCACGTTGTTTGGGTTGAAAACAAACGGCAGAACAGAAAGTATCTTAATGAGCCTGCCGCCTACCGTACGCTTTGAATACGACTATAAACCTGAACCCGGGAGCGAAGAAGACAAACTGTGGCAAGCCTGTTTGAACCCGGTTGAATGGGTATAATAAATCTCTAAATCAGAAAATATTAGTTATGTATTTACAACGTCGAAACCGCATATTACGCCAGTCGCCTGCCATCAGAAGTATGGTGGCTGAAACTATTTTAACCCCGAATGATTTTATTGTCCCCCTGTTCATCAACGAGGGCGAAAACTATAAAGAAGAAATTGCTTCCATGCCGGGCTATTACCGCATGAGCCTCGACAACACCGTTAAGGAAGTAAAGGAACTGTGGAACATGGGCATAAAAAGCGTGTTGTTATTTGTTAAAAGCAAAGACGAACTGAAAGACAATAAAGGTACCGAAGCATTAAACCCCAAAGGGTTAATGCAACGCAGCATTAGGGCAGTTAAAGAAGCCTGTCCCGATATGTTGGTGATGACCGATGTAGCCCTTGACCCATTCTCTTCTTTCGGTCATGATGGTATTGTAGAAGGTTCTGACATTGTGAATGATGCCACTGTAGAAGTACTGGCCCAGATGAGCGTAAGTCATGCCCAGGCTGGCGCCGACTTTGTAGCTCCCAGCGATATGATGGATGGTCGCATTGCCGCCATTCGTGAAGCACTGGAAGAACATGGGCTGAACAAAACCGGGATTATGAGCTACAGCGCCAAATACGCTTCCTGCTTTTATGGTCCTTTCCGTGATGCACTCGACAGCGCCCCTGGCTTTGGCGACAAGAAGACCTACCAGATGGATTACAGCAACCGTATTGAAGCGGTTAAAGAAACCCTGATGGATGTAGAAGAAGGCGCCGATATCGTAATGGTAAAACCTGCGCTGGCCTACCTGGATATTATCCGTGAAGTAAAGAATGCTGTGTCTGTACCCGTTAGTGCGTACAATATCAGTGGAGAATATGCCATGATTAAAGCTGCAGCCAAAATGGGCTGGATAGATGAGAACAAAGCCATCCTGGAAACCCTTACCGCTATTAAAAGGGCTGGCGCTGATCTCATTGCTACCTACTTTGCCAAAGATGCCGTTAAACTAATCAGCTAAAGTACTTAACTATGATTGAGAAAAGCATTGCATTATTCAACCGGGCACAACAAAGCATTCCCGGTGGTGTAAACTCACCCGTTCGGGCTTTTAAAAGCGTGGGCGGCACACCGGTGTTCATGAAATCGGCCAAAGGCGCTTATATGTTCGATGCCGATGGTAACCGCTATATCGACTACATCAATTCCTGGGGTCCCATGATCCTCGGCCATGCTTATGAGCCGGTGGTAAAGGCCATCCAGGAATATGCACAATACTCCACCTCGTTTGGTGCCCCTACCGAACTGGAAATTGAAATGGCCGAACTCATCATCAGCATCGCACCCAATGTGGACCTCATTCGCATGGTAAGCAGCGGTACCGAAGCGTGTATGAGCGCCATCAGGCTGGCGAGGGGATATACGGGTCGCAACAAGATCATCAAGTTTGAAGGTTGTTACCATGGTCATGCTGATTCGTTCCTGGTAAAAGCGGGCAGCGGTGTAGCCACGTTCAATATTCAAACCGTACCTGGCGTTACAGCAGGTGTAGCCAACGATACCCTTACCTGTGCGTACAACGATCTGGACGCCGTTAAACAACTGGTAGCCGAACACCACAATGAAATTGCCGCCATCATTATAGAACCCGTTGCCGGTAACATGGGTTGTATTTTACCCCAGGAAGGTTTCCTGGAAGGCCTGCGTGCCATCTGCGATCTGCAGGGTATTGTATTCATCATGGATGAAGTGATGACCGGATTCAGACTGGCACCCGGCGGTGCACAAGAACGCCTGAAAGTAAATGCCGACCTGGTCACTTATGGTAAAGTGATCGGCGGCGGTATGCCAGTAGGCGCCTTTGGTGGTAAAAAAGAGATCATGCAACACATTTCTCCATTGGGCAATGTGTACCAGGCAGGTACGCTAAGCGGTAACCCGCTGGCCATGATCGCCGGATATGTAATGTTGAAAACACTGAAGGAAAACCCCTCCATTTATAAGCACCTGGAAGAATCGACCAATTACCTGCGTAAGGGATTAGATGAAGTGCTGAAAGCAAGTGGCACCCCATATGTGATCAACCAGTTGGGTTCCATGATCAGCATACATTTCAGCGAACACCCTATTACCAATTTCTCCTCGGCAGCTGCTGCCAATAATGAGCTGTTCAAGAAATTCTTCCATGCCATGCTGAAACGCGGCGTGTATTTACCGCCTTCTGCATTTGAAACCTGGTTCCTCTGCAATGCATTAACCAGGGAAGACCTTGACATGACCATTCAAAAAGCAAAAGAAAGCCTGCAGGAGATATTATAAAATAAATGATATCATATTAGCTGCTAAATATTTTAAATTAAGCCGTTGATGGATTAAAACTCCGGATACGGCTTTTTTTATTAATATACATAGTAAACCTCAAAGCTATTTATGCGACCTTTTACTCAACGACTTGCTTCTATCGATGTATTCAGGGCATTGACTATGCTGCTGATGATCTTTGTTAACGATCTGTGGACCCTGAAAGATATTCCACTCTGGTTAGAACACACCCAGGCCAACGAAGACGGCATGGGTTTGGCAGATACGGTTTTCCCTGCTTTTCTTTTTATAGTAGGTCTTTCTATCCCTTTTGCCATTGGCAACCGCTGGGCAAAGGGCGCTTCGCAAAGCAACATCCTTGGTCATATATTCATTCGTTCCTTCGCCTTGCTCGCAATGGGTTTCTTTCATGTGAACCTGGAGAATTATAACAACGCGGCAGCCTTTCTCCCTAAACCAATATGGGAGATCCTCATCACCATCAGCTTCTTTTTTATCTGGCTCGATTATCCATCTACCTTTTCAAAAAGAAAAAAGATAATCTTACAGTGCATTGGTACCGGGTTGCTGGTGTTTTTAGCGGCCGTATATAAAGGCGAAGAAAAAGGACAAACAGTTTGGCTGCACCCACAATGGTGGGGAATATTGGGATTGATTGGCTGGTCGTATTTATTATCGGCCCTTGTATTCCAGTTCTCAAAAGGAAGGCTTTCGATTTTAATTGGCGGATTTCTTTTCTTCACCCTGTTTAACGTCGCCACCAAAGCCGGCTGGCTGCATATGCTGACTTCCATCAGACATTATGTATGGATAACAGGCGATGGTTCTTTACCTGCCCTCACCATGGCCGGTATTCTTACCGCTGTATTGTATTCGTCATTAGCTGAAAAGGGACAATACAACAAATGTTATATGCTTTTCTTATTACTAGGAGCACTTATGTTAGCCGGCGGATTCGCCATCAGACCACTGGGCGGTGGCATTTCAAAAATACATGCTACCCCTTCCTGGATAGCGATCTGTACCGGCATCAGCATATTGGTATTTACCGGATTGATCTGGCTGGTTGACTGCAAAAAGAAACAACACTGGTTTGATATTATAAAACCTGCGGGCAACAGTACGCTTACCGCCTATTTACTTCCCTATATATTTTATCCGTTGGTTCATCTGGTGGGCATCGGTTTACCTGCCTTCTTATTAACCGGTGCAGCGGGTTTAATTAAATCGCTGGTGTTTGCCTTGCTGATCATTTTGCTGACGGGATTATTGTCTAAATGGCGGATACGGTTAAAAATTTGACCTCATCAAACACTAATGTTAATGAGTTCTAAATTATGAAAGCACAAAATGCATATAAAGGTTTTTATATGTATCTTTATGCTTTCATAGGATAAGGTTTAATGGTTAATGGTATTTGATTAGTACAGCCTTCTCGATTTATCGGGAAGGTTTTTTCTTTTTCTACCACACCAGATCATAAAACCGGTAACAGGCAAACTGGCGGCGATCAATGACGCAAAGAAAGCTAATATCTTTCCGGGCAAACCCCATATAGCGCCCACATGAATATCATAGTTCATTCTAAGTAACTTGTCGGCTCCCTTCGCGTCTTTAAAGCGGCCGTATATATGACCAACCGATAATTCCTTTAAACTATACTGATCAAAAAAGCGATAATCTGTTTTCCAGTAAGTATACGCATCTGTGTTCACGGCTACTTCAATGGCCGATTTATCGGTGCCGGGAAAATGCATTTCAATTGTTGCAGCATCCTTGTGCTCCTGTTGCATTTGCCTCCACAATTGATCAACCGGTAAGACTGCTGCCCGGGTTATTTTAGTGGTATCTGACAATGGCTCCTGATAGGTCAATGATTTTTTACCACCTGCTGTTTTATAAATGGCATTGGCCAGTAATTGCCAGCCAAAGATCAAACCGGTTATGGCCATGAAAATAACTACCCACGTCATATAAAAACCCAACACATTGTGCAGATCGTAATTCCTCCGCCGCCAGGCAGCATTCCATTTTAAGGAGAACCGTTGTTTGGCCGCTGCTTTATTTCTTGGCCACCATAAAATGATCCCCGTGATCATCATCACCAAAAAAATGATGGTAGCATAAATGGTAATGCGCTGTCCAACCGTTTCAGGTAACCACAAATAATAATGGCCCAGCAATACGATCCTGAAAAAGTCGCGGTCCATATTCTTTACCTTCAATACGGCACCACTATATGGATTTACAAATAGGGTATAGTAATACTCATTGCCCTGTTCGAAATTATAAAAGGTGGCGATCACTGCTTCGTTGCGGGTTCCATATTGCACACTGTGCAGGTGTTTGCCCGGCAGCTGCTTTTCAGCAATATCTTTTAATTGGGTCGGTTGCAGATAAGGAGTGTTTTGCGGTGCCACATTCCGGTAGGCCTTGCCCGTTAGTTTTGAGATCTCGGCCTGAAATGCATACAAACAGCCGGTTACGGCAATAATAAAAACAACGATCCCCGAGGTAAATCCCAGCCACAAATGAACTTTTCCAATGATCTTTTTAACGGTCATATTATAAAATTGCGCAAACCACGCAGATAGTTGCTACAAATATGCTGTTCCTAAATCGGAGTACCGTTATACTATCGGTAAAATGGTTTACGCAAAAGGGAAAAAGGGGCGGCAAGGAAAATTAGTGCAACAGTAATTCACATGGTTTCAATCCGGTTTGCTTTTTAAAGGCAGTGGAGAAGTGTGAGATAGAAGAATAGCCCAGCATCATAGATACTTCGGTTACGGTTAACCCTTTCTCATATAATAAATACCGTGCATGCTCCATGCGCTGGCTTTGGTAGAAGTCGAAGATGGTAGTGCCGTATAATTCTTTAAACCCTTTTTTCAGATAGCATTCATTGATGGCTACTTTACGGCTCAGTTCTTTAATAGTAATAGGCTCACCAATATGTTGCAGTAAGATCTCCCGGGCTTTCACGATCTTTTCGCGATCGGCTTCATTAGCCAGGAATTTGCACTGGAAGGGTTCAATTTCTTTATCATCACCCAGCATACATTCGAGGCTGTACAACAACAGCATCTGGCTTTGGCCATTGATAAAGATATTCTCCAGGCTATCTGTATAGGAATGTCCTAACAATGCTTCCAGCACCTGACGGGTGCGGCCGCATAAAGGAAGAATTTTTGAGAAAGAAGAAGGATGTACAAATTGCAATACCTCATCGGTAATGGTCTTCAGCTTACCGGGTTTTACAAATTGCGACAGGTGTACAGACAGGAAACGGAAAGTCATAACATCGATGCTTTCTACTCTTTCGGCACAGGCCTTCGAAGTATTCAGTTTACACTGATCGCATTCCACATCTTTCTGATTGCAATACATATTACCCGAAATACAAAAACGAAGCTCCACATAGTTCTCCTGGGGCGCAGCCTTTTTGTAATGATATACCAACACACCGGTATCCTCAATATTCCATTGTGAATGTTTCCGGTATCTTTTAATGGCATACTGAACCGAACCAGGCATCTGTTGCTCTTTTTCCTGCAACAGTTGTAACTGATCGTGCATGATCGGTTGCTTGTAAGCCATTGAAAGTATATCAGGCGGATTATACATATACGGACGCAAATTTACAGGTACAACGTTAAAATTCCCAATGGTTTGTCGGTTGAGGCGTCATGGAAATGTCAGAATACAGCTGTAAGCTCTAAGCCGTAAGCGGTAAGCAAATACAATGATAATCTGCAAACCATGCGTTTACACGATAAGCCGGGAACTAAAACGTACTGAACAATTAAATTGTTCGATCAACAATTTAAATTGATTTATGGCCAATTCAGGAATGCCGACTGCCGATTCAAATTAATCGAAGCTTTGGTTGCTTGAAGAAGACATCTTCAGCAAACGGTCGTACTGTTCGGGTGAAAGGTCGTTGTAGAAGAAGTAAACCGGATCGAGGTGACGGCCATTTTTATGTACTTCATAATGGCAGTGGGGACCGGTTGATTTACCAGTACTGCCTACCCAGCCGATGATTTCACCACGTTTTATTTTATCGCCGGGTTTTACTTTAATGCGGTACATGTGGCCGTACAGGGTTTCATACCCATAGCCATGGTTCAATACTACGTGATTACCATAGCCATTACCCAAATTACCAGCCACTTTTACCGAGCCATTGGCTGTTGCGTAAATGGGTGTACCCTGGGGAGCGGCAAAGTCGAGGCCGGCGTGCATTTTTACAGTTTTATACACGGGGTCAATACGATAACCAAAACCGGAGGCCAGGCGTTTCAGGTCGCTGTTGCTAACCGGCTGAATGGCTGGCGTACAGGCCAATAGCTCCTCTTTGTTCTTGATAAAGCTGGTTATTTCAACATATGATTTTTCCTGGGCGCCCATGCGGTTTTCCAGATTGTGGAGGGAGCGTACAATTGAGTTTTCCAGCTCGTAATTGGTCATGCTGGCCACCATTTCATTTTCTTTCTGCTGGGCCATTTCCTTCGCACGCATACTGTCAGGGATGGGGTTGGCCTCGAAAATGGTGCGGTAAATATCGTTATCCCGTTCTTCCAGCTGGGTCATGCGTTGCTGCATTTTGGCCACCTGCTCGTCCAGCACCCAGTAGCGCTCCTGCAGCTGTTCATTGTACTGCATCAGTCTTTTTTCATTACTGGAGGGGAAGTATTTATAAGCGACGGAAACGATTATTACTGAGGTAACTATAGCTGCCGAAATAAAACCGAACACTCGCAGCAGCTTTACGTGCAGCGGAGTCTCCAGTTTTTCATAACGGAGTGTATTGGTATTATAGTAGTACTTTATTTTCTTCATGGATACAAGCCGATTACCAAGGTTGCTTTTCAGCAAAACAGCCCGAATTAAATTACCTTTGCTGCCGTTGCCACATCGGTAACAGTTACAAATATAAAGGCTTAAGAGTCAATTTTTATCAAAGATCGTTCCGTTTATGATGACCAGCGCAGAAATACGACAGCTTTTCATGGATTTTTTCCGTAATAAGGGACACGAAATTGTACCATCGGCCCCTATTGTGGTAAAGAATGACCCTACCCTGCTTTTTACCAATGCGGGTATGAACCAGTTCAAAGATTACTTCCTCGGAAATAAAAAAGCCCCCTTTCCCCGGGTGGCGGATACCCAGAAATGCCTTCGCGTAAGCGGTAAACACAACGACCTGGAAGAAGTAGGCGTTGATACTTACCACCATACCATGTTTGAAATGCTTGGCAACTGGAGCTTTGGCGACTATTTTAAAAAAGAAGCCATTGCCTGGAGCTGGGAACTGCTCACCGAAGTGTACAAAATACCAAAAGACAGGTTATATGTCACTTATTTTGAGGGGGATGCCTCAGAAAACCTGGCTAAAGACGAAGAAGCATTTAATGAATGGAGCAAATATGTAGCTCCCGAACGCATTTTGCCCGGTAATAAGAAGGACAACTTCTGGGAAATGGGTGATACCGGCCCTTGCGGTCCCTGCTCTGAAATTCACGTTGACTGTCGTACCGACGAAGAAAGAAAACAACAAAGTGGCGCTGAACTGGTAAATAAAGACCATCCCCAGGTGATTGAGATCTGGAACAATGTGTTCATGCAGTTCAACCGCAAAAAAGATGGTTCCCTGGAGTCTCTTCCCGCCAAACACGTGGATACCGGGATGGGCTTTGAACGCCTGGTTCGGGTGTTGCAGGGCAAACAATCCAATTACGATTCTGATGTTTTCACCGGCACACTCGCAGCCATTGAAACGATCACTAAAAAGAAATACGATCCTAACACGCCGGAAACAAGTGCCGACTGGCATAAGGCTGTAGCCTTCCGGGTGCTGGCCGATCATATTCGCGCCATCAGTTTCACAATTGCCGATGGTCAGCTGCCTTCAAATACGGGAGCCGGTTACGTGATCCGCCGTATTTTGCGCCGGGCCGTTCGTTATTATTATACATACCTCGATTATAAACAGCCCTTGCTGCACCAGCTGGTGCCGGTGCTGGCTACCCAGTTTCAAACTGTTTTCCCTGAACTGCAACAGCAACAGGATTTTGTTGCCAAAGTGGTAAAAGAGGAAGAAGAAGCGTTCCTGCGTACCCTGGAAAAAGGGTTGAAGAAGATCGATGAGATCATCGGTTCTACCAAAAACAAAACCATCGACGGTTCAGCCGCATTTGAACTGTACGATACCTATGGCTTTCCGGTTGACTTAACCAAACTTATTGCCCGGGAAAACAATTTAGAGGTAGATGAAGAAGGATTCAAAGCTGAAATGCAACAGCAAAAGGACCGCGCCCGCGCCGCTACTGCTATCAGTGCTGAAGACTGGGTTGTGTTGAATGAAAATGGCAGCACCAGCTTTATCGGTTACGATCATACCCAGGCCGAAGCCAAAGTAGTGAAGTACCGGAAAGTAACCGCCAAGGGTAAAACATCGTTCCAACTGGTGTTGAACACCACTCCTTTCTATGCGGAAAGCGGCGGACAGGTTGGCGATACCGGTACGTTGTTTTTTGAAGGCGAAGAGGTAGCCGTGGTAGATACCAAAAAGGAAAATGACCTTATCATTCACTTTGTGGAGAAACTGCCGATCAATATAACCGGTATTGTTGATGCCCGCATCAATACAACACGCCGGGCCAGAACAGCCGTTCACCACTCCGCCACCCACCTGCTGCACGCAGCTTTGCGTAAAGTACTGGGTACCCATGTGGCGCAAAAAGGCTCCCTCGTAAATGATGAATACCTCCGTTTCGATTTTTCGCATTTCGCCAAAATGACCACCGACGAAATTGCAAAAGTAGAAGCCCTTGTAAATGAAAAGATCCGTGCCAACATACCCGTTGTTATAAAAGAACTGCCCAAGGAAGAGGCCCTGAAACTGGGCGCTATGGCCTTGTTTGGCGAAAAGTATGGTGATGTGGTGCGCGTAGTGATCATGGACCCCGCCTATTCGGTTGAACTGTGCGGTGGTACCCACGTAGGCGCTACCGGCGAACTGGGTCTGTTCAAAATAAAACACGAAACAGCGGTAGCCGCCGGTGTGCGTCGTATTGAAGCCATTAGCGGACTGGCAGCTGAGCAATACGTTAATGAACAATTAACCCAGCTGCACCAGGTGAAAGATGAGCTGAAAAGCCCGGCCGATCTGTTAAAGGCCGTGCAGAACCTGGCAGCTGATAACAGCGACCTGAAGAAAAAGCTGGAACACCTGGAAAACCGGATACTGGTAGGCGTGCGCAATGAATTATTGCATAAAGATGAGATCATCAATGGCGTTACGTTCGTTGGCGATGTTGTAGAAGTAAGCAATGCCGACGCCTTAAAGAAACTGGTTTTTGATATGAAGAACCACCTGAACGATCATGTGGTGGTATTATGCGCTAACATTGGCGGCAAACCCTTTGTTGCCGTTGGTATTGCGGATACGGTAGCAGCGGCCCGTTCGCTCGATGCCGGCAAGATCATTAAAGAGCACATTGCTCCCCTGATCAAAGGCGGCGGCGGTGGACAAAAAACCCTGGCTACAGCCGGCGGACAGGATGCCAGCAATCTGCAACAGGTGATCGATAAAGTCAAAAGCTTGTTGTAAATTAGGGCATGTGTCCTGGTTATACACGGCTATTCCTTATCGCTATCTTATCCTGGAATGTTACTATATGTACAGCCCAGACAGCAAGTATTGATTCTATTATAACGCCTTCGTCCCTGAAAGTCCTGGTGCAAACACTGGCGGCAGACAGCTTTCAGGGACGCCTTACAGGCACGATACAGGCTTCCAAAGCCGCCCTGCTCATCAGCGACGCCTTCAAAAATGCCGGTTCTTTAACTATAGCCGGTACCGATGGCTACATTATTCCGTTCAATGCATCTGATAAAGTAACCGCATTTAATGTGGTAGCCGCCTTACCGGGCCGTTCGAAAGGAAAGGAGTCGGTTATTTTCAGCGCACACTACGATCACATAGGCACCACAGACCAAACTATACTCACCCGGTTACCGGAACGGGGCAAACCCGAAAAAAAAGATAAGATCTATAATGGTGCCAATGACAACGCATCCGGCGTTAGTGCACTCATTCATTTAGCCAGGTATTTTGCCCAATACCCTAACCGGGAACGCACCCTGATTTTCATCGCTTTTTCAGGAGAGGAGGAAGGCCTGTTAGGCTCAAAAAACCTGGCAGAAGCTTTTGACCCCAAAGCGGTGACCGCCATGATCAATATGGATATGGTTGGCCGGCCTTTTTCCAACGATCATAAATATCCATTTATAACTGGCAGTGAGTGGTCAGATCTTCAGCAACTGATGAATAAAAAGCTGTTTGAGCTGGCCCCCCAATATGGCGGAAATTATTTCCATAGCGGCGTCTTTAAAGATGAACACCTTTACGCCCGCTCAGATAATTACCCCTTTTCCCGGCGTGGCATAATCGCTCATACCGTATTGACCACCTCCCCTTACGATATATACTATCATTCCCTAAATGATGAATGGGAAACCCTGGATTACCCTTTTATGGCCGATGTAGTTAAAGCCATTGCCCTTGCGTCTTCGGGGCTGGTAGATGGGTCAGACAAGCCAAAATAACTCCCCCAATCTTAACATTTCCGAAAATTTTCGTATTTCAATTAAATCCCTATATTTGATGTACGAAAGTCGACGTAGTAAATTATAAATACTTAAAAACACTCAATACAATGAGACGATTTCTGATTTCCTGCACCGCCATTGCAGCCGTATCCCTGCTGTGGTGCCAACCACTGGCAGCCCAGGACACAAAAGACAAAGACAAGGATAAGGACAAATCCAAAATGGAGGATAATGAAGAGATCATTATCAAAAGAAAAAGCGATAAAGACACCAAGGTCACCATTGAAATAAAAGGCGACGAAGTAACTGTGAACGGAAAACCGCTGGACGATTTTGATGATGACAACATAGTTATAAAAAAGGGCAGGACTATCATTTATGGGCCCGGCCACTCCCCTTTTACCGGCAGCAGTACCCTTAGTTTTGACAACCATGGCAACTTCTTTAACGACAACAGCGTGTTTTTGGGTGTAGCCACTGATAAAGCAGATAAAGGCGGCGCCGAAATCTCAGCAGTTACTGAGAACAGTGCAGCCGAAAAAGCGGGTTTAAAGGAAAACGACATCATCAAAAAAATAGACGATGAAACTATCAATTCACCCGAAGACCTTACCCGCATTGTTCGCAAACACAAACCTGAGGATAAAATAGAGATCACTTACGACAGAAAAGGTAAAACCGAAAAGACTACTGTTACGCTGGGCAAAAAAAGCCGTAGGATGACGATCACTTCACCCAATGCCCTGACTGTACCAAACTTCAATTTCGACTGGCAGGACCGTGGTGACTTCCCCCGTAATTTCAATTTCAACTATAATAACAAACCCCGTCTGGGCATAAAAGCGCAGGATACAGAGAATGGCAAAGGGGTAAAAGTGCTGGACGTAGACAACGAGTCTGCTGCCGAAAAAGCCGGCATCAAAAAAGACGACGTGATCACCGAGTTTGACGGCAAAAAAGTAGGCACTACAGAAGACCTGTTGACAGCCTCCCGCGAAGCAAGGGAAAAGCCAGCGGTTAAAGTAATGGTAAACCGGAATGGCAAATCGCAATCAATTGAAATAAAAACGCCTAAGAAGCTAAAGACCGCCAATTTATAAGTTTTCAAACATCAGCCCTATATTATAGCCGTTCTGCCCGTTTAGCTGGGCGGAGCGGCTTTTTTATTAAAAATACCATAACCAGAAATGAGGTATTTTTGTCTGATTTTTCACCATTTTAGGCAATTAGAATAATATGTCGACAAATTACGATGCATATGAGGTAGTTGTAGGTCTGGAAGTGCATGCCCAGTTGCTCACTGATAGTAAGTTGTTTTGCGGCGATAGCGCTGCTTTTGGCGGCGACCCCAATACACACATCAGTCCCATTACACTGGCGCACCCCGGCACCTTGCCCAAGTTGAATAAAAAGGCTATTTCCTATGCCGTTAAAATAGGCCTGGCCTGTAATTGCAGCATTACCCGGCATAACTATTTTGCCCGTAAAAATTACTTTTATCCCGACCTTCCCAAAGGCTATCAGCTCACCCAGCATACTACGCCCATTTGTGTGGGTGGCTATGTAACCATCCGTACACAGGATGGGGGAACCAGAGACATTCAGCTCAACCGCATTCACATGGAAGAGGATGCCGGTAAAAGCCTGCACGATGTTGACGCTAAAAACACCTGTGTTGATTACAATCGCGCGGGCGTACCACTCGTAGAAATAGTTACTGAACCTGATATACACAGCGGCGACGAGGCCTATGCCTATCTTACCGAATTGAGAAAACTGTTGCGCTATCTCGAGATCTGCGATGGGAACATGGAAGAAGGCAGCATGCGTTGCGATGCCAACATTTCGGTTCGTAAAAAAGGCGATACGAAACTCGGCACCAAAGTAGAGGTTAAGAACCTCAACTCTATCCGCAACGTAAAACGGGCTATTGAATTTGAAGCAAAACGCCTGATAGATATTACTGAAGCAGGCGAAAAGATCATACAACAAACAAGAAGTTTCGACGCCGGCAATGGCACTACCTTCGCCCTACGCACCAAGGAAGATGCCAACGATTACCGGTATTTTGCCGATCCTGATCTTACGCCGTTTGTGGTAACAGATGCCTTGCTGCAGGAAGTTACCAGTTCTATTCCGGCATTGCCCGAAGAACGTGTAGCACGCTATATTCAGCAATTACAGTTACCCGAATACGATGCCCGCGTAATAACCGATGAAAAAGAGCTGGCTGTTTACTTCGAACAGATCATCGATCATTCTTCCAATTACAAAGCAGCCGCTAACTGGATGCTGGGGCCTGTTAAATCGTGGTTGAATGAAACGGGTGCACCCATTACGGCTTTCCCCGTGCAGCCTGCAACGATCGCCGCACTGATAGCCCTGATAGATAGCAACCAGGTAAACTTTTCTGTGGCTTCTACCAAAATATTTGCCGCCTTGTTAAAAGAACCCGGCAAAGAACCGTTACAAATAGCAAAAGAATTGAACTTGTTGCAGGACTCTGACGAAGGCAATGTAGCTGCCTGGGTGGAAGAGGTGCTGAACAAAATGCCCGATAAAGTGTCAGAATATAAAAAGGGAAAAAAAGGATTGATCGGGTTATTTGTAGGTGAAGTGAAAAAAGTATCAAAAGGCAAAGCCGACCCAAAGCTTACCAACGATATCCTTTTAAAGAAACTGCAATAACTATAAACAAAAACCACATAGATGAAACGATTTTCGAACTGGCTATTGCCGATCATAGTAATGGTTACGGTGTGTGCCTGTGGCGCTAAAGAGAAGGGCACACTAGAGGTAACCGGCAATATTGCCAATCTTGATAAAGTAGCCAAGATGTACCCGCATGCAGTTAAAAATGGAATGGTAACCTTATTTCTGTATGAAGTGCCATTTGGTGGTGACCTGCCACCCGTTCAACTGGATTCAGTGACTGTTTCGGCTGAAAAAAGATCCTACACATTAAAAGGTCAGGCCCCCAATGTAGGCATGTATAACCTGGTAGTGTCCGATGGCCCCATGGTTCCCCTGGTGAATGATGCTCCCAACATTACTGTTGATATCGATATGGCCAATGAAAAATTCTATACCGTGGCCGGCTCTGTAGCCAGCCGGGAGTTACAGGATTTTATTTTCACTTACGATGTTAAAAGTGTAAGTGCCGAGCAAACCATGAACAAACTGGATAGCCTTAAACGCATTGGCGCACCCGATAGCACCCTGCTCAACCTTACCAACCAAAAGAATGCCGCATTAAATGAGTTGAACGAATATATGAAGCGCATGATGGGTGATGTAAGCCAACCCGTAGTGGCAGCCTTTGTATTGGGCCGTTCAGCGAAAACCCTGCCTCAAACCGAGTTTGAAACTGCTCTCAACAACTTAACGCAAAAGTACAATGGCGATTCAAACCTGGCAGAAATGAAAAAGCGTTACAACGCTTACAAAGAGCAGGTTGAAAAAATAAGAGCGCAGCAGGAACAACAAAATGCCTGGGTTGGAAAGAAAGCACCTGAATTGACCTTACCCGATGTAAATGGCAAAAAGGTTTCCATTTCAAACTTCAAAGGAAAGTATCTGCTGGTTGATTTCTGGGCAAGCTGGTGTCAACCCTGCCGGGCTGAAAACCCAAATGTAGTGGCTGCGTTCAATAAATACAAAGACAAGAACTTCACCATCCTGGGCGTATCGCTCGATAAAAAGAAAGAAAACTGGTTGCAGGCGATTCAAGAAGATCAGTTAAAATGGACACATGTGAGCGACCTCGCATTCTGGGACAGCAAAGCGGTAACTGTCTTTGGTTTCACCGGCATCCCTTATAATGTATTGATCGATCCGGAAGGCAATGTGATTGGTGAGGGTTTACGCGGCGAAGAGCTCGAAAATAAATTACACGAAATATTTCTGAAATAACTTTCATAGTGCTTTAAGTTGTATAAAGCAAAACGTCCCGGCTAATGTCGGGACGTTTCATTTTTATACTTAGTATCTAATCATCAATACCCATCATTTTGCTCCAGTACCTTTTTGCTTTTATCTACTTCCAGCTGTGGAATGGGGAAGACGTTCTTTGGGGCCCCAAATGGCTGAACAGGTAATTTCTTTTGTCCATCACTATCGTACTTATTGGTAACAGCAGCTTTTATCCGCATCAGGTCCCAGAAACGGTGACCTTCAAAAGCCAGTTCAATGCGACGTTCGCCCAATATATGATCGATCAAATCGTCTTTACTGGTAAAGCTGGCTATCGTATAGGGTAACTGGGAAACCAGGGCGCGGTTTCTTACCTGGTTCAATTTATCAATGGCATCAGCATCTATACCAGTAGCGGTACGAGCCTGCGCTTCTGCATAGGTCAATAACACTTCTGCATACCGGATAACAGGTGCCCAGTCGGCCCGGGTAGCTACATCCGGATATTTGTTCGTGAATTTAAGTGCACTTAAAGTACCTGGTCCGGCAATGATCATACTTCTTCTTTTATCATCCAGGGCAAAGTAAGGATTGGTGGCCACATTCAGGAAAGTGCTGGAAACGGCAATATCGGCTCTTGTTCCAAAAGGAGAATAATGCTGCGGCAATGAATAATTGGTACTCGCATTATCAGTTATGCTGGCAGGTATTGACCAAACGGCTTCACTGGTTTCGTAATGACCGGGGCCAAAGGCGCCATTGACAGTACTGTTTAAAGCAAAGGTGCCATACATTCCATTGATCACATCCTGCGCATACTTTTTGGCATTGGCATAATCACCTTTATACAAATAAACACGCGACAGGAAAGCAGAAGCAGAGGCCCTGGTGCCACGCGTCTTCTTATTATAAGTGCTATCGGAGGAAGCAGGATAATTCGTTGGTAAATCGGCCAACGCATCTGTAAAATCATTTATGATAGCTGTATACACAGCATCTACACTTGACCTTGGCTTATTGGCATCCGGATCATTTACAATATAGCTCGTTGTTATTAATGGAATACCGGGGTGTGATGCATCGGCCGTAAAATTATAGGGTTGTGCAAAAAAGTTAACCAGATAAAAGTTAGCCACTGCTCTTATGAATTTGCATTCACCTATCAGTGCTTTTGCTTTAGCAGCGGTGAGTTTACTGCTGTTAGCCGTAATACCAGCAATGGCCCTGTTAGCCCTTCCAATGGCATCATACCCTGCCATCCAAACATTTTGGGCAATAGAACTATTCGAAAGCAGGCCATACCGTGGCAGGTCACCGAAAGCCTGGTTCCGGTCATATACATCTTCACCCATCACGTCTACATAAATTAAAGCCCGTCCGGCTAAAAATTCAGGATTTTGTAATCCATCGTAACCGGCAAGGGTAGCAGCTTCAATCTTTTCGGGTGTGGTAAAGGCAGAATCGGCGAGGATCAGGTCCTGCGATTTGATATCGAGCACTTTCTTCTGACAGGAGCTGCCAGCGATAGCTATTAACAATAAACCAGAAACTATATGTCGCATAACTATTTTCAATTTTAGGTCTTTAATGCAATACCGGCTTATAAGCCCAGGTTAATACCCATTGTATAAGTACGGGAAAGATAAGGTCTGAGCTTGTCGATGCCCAAACCGATGTTGGTTTGCCCTACACTATTGGCTTCAGGATCAATGCCGGTATAACCGGTAAATGTATACAGGTTACTGCCCTGTACAAAAAAGCGTACTCTGCTAACCTTGATTCTCTCTGTAATTGTTTTGGGCAGTGTGTAACCAATTTGCACATTGCGGATCCGTAAAAAATCACCTTTTTCCAGCCAGCGGGTGCTTGCTGTATTCGTCCAGAAGTTATCGTTCCAATAGAGGCGGGGCACATTTGTATTTTCACCTGCTTTCGTCCAGGCATCGAGTATGTCCTCCGATTTGTTCCTTGAGTTGCCATATGCCATCAGGTTTTGCTTGGTTTGGTTATATACATAAAACCCAAGTGCATATTGCAGATCGAGGCTTGCATCAAACCTGAGGTAATTGAATGTTTGTGTTATACCGCCATAGATCTTTGGATAAGGTGAATTATCTTTCAATACCACCCGGTCTGTTGACCCGATCGCTGATGTGGCGCTGCCATCCTTAACCAGGGTCCAGGGCGTGGTTGCATTAGCCCGGTCATATTGCTTTTGATTGCCGTTTATATCTAAAAACGTAGGAAGGCCATTGGCAGGATTTACACCGGCCCAGCGGATGAGATAAAAAACTCCCAGCGGTTGCCCTGGCCGGGCAATGGAAAACTGGGCGGTAGCATCGTTGTTGTCATACAGGTCATCACCCATACTATTGGTAGCGATCACTTTCGTTTTATTCCAGGCCGCATTGAAATTAATGTTCCAGTTAAAATTTCCTCTGTGCAGTACCGGTGTACTTACAGCCAGTTCAATACCCCGGCTTTGCAGTTTACCCACGTTTTCTGCACGAATACTGTAGGGGAAGCCAAGCGTAGCCAGTACCGGGTTGTTTAGTATAAGATCCAGGGTTCTACGATTATAAAAGTCCACCGTAACACTGGTGTTCTTCCACAATACGGCGTCTATGCCTGCGTCGAATTGTAAATGCCGCTCCCAGCGTAAATCAGCATTGCCGGGGTTTTGTAGGGTGATCAATGCAATGTCGCCATAAGTGTCGGGGGCAAACGACCTTTGCGCCGGAAAATAACCAATGTTCGAGTTACCGGTTACACCATAACTGGCGCGTAACTTCAAATCGTTCACAAATTGACAGGGGCGCATAAAATCTTCCTCGGTTACCCGCCAGGCCAGCGACCCTGAAGGAAAGTAGCCCCACCGGTTGTCTTTTCCAAAACGGCTATCGGCATCTGTTCTAAAATTGAAGGTTGCCAGGTATTTTTTTCTGAACCCGTAATTGACAGAACCAAAATAAGAAGCCAGGCCATCATCTACTTTATCCATTCCACTGCCACCGCCTGTTTCCTGGTAGTTGGCGTCATTGATCATCAGCAGATCGGGATTGTTGATGCCCGCCCCAAAAGTGTAAACGAATGAGCTGGTACGACGGGTATATTCCGTGCCCGCCAATACATTCAGTTCATGATCGGCGCCAATTTGCCGGTTATAATTTAAGGTATTGAACCAGCTCCAGGTGTTTTTTACATTATCATCCAATTGCCGTATACCGCCCGTGCCTGATCCATCACCAATTTCTTTATCCCAGAATGCATCGATGAAGGCACTTGAATAATCAACGTTTACCTGGCTTTTAAACTTAAGTCCTTTTATCAGTTGCAGCTCGCCAAAGGCGCTACCAATAAAACGGCGGGCATCACGATCTTCATAATTCAATTGCGTCACCGCTTCGGGGTTAGGTGTTTGATAGCTGGTAACGCTGGTATTTCCGCCAATGCCTGTATAATAATTTCCATCAGGGCCCATTACCGGAATGTTGGGCAAAGCGGTTAAGGGACCAAAGGGAAAACCTGAATAAGAAGTTCCCACCCCTGAGCCCAGGTTACTGATCTTTGTTCGGGAATATTGTGTATTGACCCCTATCTGTAACCAGTCTGTAACTTTTGAGGTTATATTCAACCGGGCCGATCCTCTTTTTTGCGAAACCGATTCAATGTAACTCTGGTTTTCATTATAATTCACCGAAGCGAAATAAGTAGTTCTTTGAGAACCGCCGCTTACAGCCAGGTTGTGATTTTGTACCAGGCCCTTGTGAAGCACTTCTTTTTGCCAGTCGGTATTGACTGTGTCTATTTTCCCATCATTATCTATATCGCCCCAAAAAGCGGAGGGCGCTAACCCGGCATTGGTCTTTAACTTATTGATGGTGTTATTATAATCGGCTCCATTCAATACTTTCAGTTTACGCGCGGCTTCATTGAACCCTACATAATTATCATAGGTGAGGTTGCTTTGTCCGGCCTTCCCTTTTTTGGTGGTGATGAGCAATACGCCTGCTGATCCGCGTGAACCATAAATGGCAGTGGCGGAAGCATCTTTCAATACCTCGATACTTTCAATATCGGCTGGGTTTAATTCGGCCAGTGCATTGTACTTATTATACAGCTCCTGTTGATTACCCTGCGTGATGGGTACACCATCCAATACAATCAGTGGATTACCGCCCATGGAGATGGAAGCTCCACCTCTTATGCGAATGACTACATCATCACCAGGTAATCCCGAAGAGGTATTTACCTGCACTCCGGCGGCCTTACCGGTAAGGGCCTGATCGAAGCTCATTACAGGTCTGTTCAACATTGCGTCGCCGTTCACTTTACTTACCGAACCCGTTAATGACCGTTTGGCAATGGTGTTATACCCTACTATAACCACTTCATCCATCGATTCTTCCAGCGGCTTCAGGGTGAGACTGTAATCTGTCACGGTGCCAAGCTTAATTTCTTCCGGCTGCATATTAATGGAAGAAATGATAAGCATTTTGGCTCCTACAGGTACATTCAGGGAATACGATCCATCGGTATCCGTGATAGTACCCACTTTTGTTCCTTTAACAACAACAGAAGCATTGGCTACGGGTTTGCCGTTGGCATCAGTTACTTTGCCGGTTAGGGTACGCGTTTGGGCAATGAGGTCCCCTGAAAGGAGCAATAAACTGCACCATAGGGACATAAGGAGCTTTCTCATCGGAGTTAGTATTTATTATATAGGTTATAACAGTGAATAACAAAATAACAGTCAAAAGAAGGATAATTAAACCACAAGAGCGCTGCAACTGAATGTATCTATCATACATGATCTTACCATGACCGGATCGTACACCGGGTCACGATATTTTCCTGCATCAAGAACTTAATGGTTTAGTAACGGTTTATCAGGACGTTCCCGGTATTGCCTTATTGATCTTTCATAAAAGATATTGATCAAAAACAATTACCGAAATAGCGCTAGTACATCCTGCAAGGTTAACGGTAGGGGGGTCAAAGGTAAGGACTGGATCAATATTAAAGGGGTATATGATAAATTGTCAGCAGGTAACAGGCAATAAAAAACCGATATAGGTAGGAAATAAAATAAAAAACTTTTCTAAAGCAGGGGAAATATGTAGTAAATACAATTTAAAGTCGGAAAGCATCTGACCACATCAAAAAGAAGCGGGGCTGACCCAATAGGTCAGCCCCGCCTGTATTCAACACTATTTGATAATTAATTACGGTTGATAGCCATCATTCTGTTGTGATTTTATGTTCGGGTTGGCATCAATCTCAGTTTGTGGTATCGGCAACACCCTTCTGAAATTAGAATAAGGGATTGACCTTGCTGTAGCGGGATAATTAGCGTTGCGTACAAGGTCACGTTTCAGCCGTTGCAGGTCTGGATAACGATCGCCTTCAAAGGCCAGTTCTTTTCTACGTTCAATTATAATATCGTTATACAGATCAGTTCCTGTAGAAACAATTGCATTGGCGCCTCTGCGGCTTGTAACAGCGTTTACATAGCTACGAGCATCTGTTTCATTAGTGCCTGCGGAAGCTTCTGCTGCTATCAGGTACACGTCACTCAGGCGTAATACCTTGGTATCGCTGCGATCGTTACTGATGGCGGGATATTTATTGATAAAATAACCGGTGGCCCCGCCCTGGCGGGTTCCTTTGGGATACAATCCCTTTCTTACGTCATTAGTGCCAAATAAATTATACAGGGTATCGGAAACAAAGAAATCGCCATAACCACCTGCCTGACTGTATAAATAAGCCAGGGCATCGGTACCCAGGTTACTAACCGCATCAGATGAAACTTCAAACAGGGTTTCCAGTTTATCGGTGCGTATACCGGGGTCAGCCCAATACGATACATAATCCGCAGCTCCTACTAATTTGAATGGACCGCTGTTGATTACATCCAGCGCAGCAGTTTTAGCATTGTCCATGTCACCCATATTTAAGTAAACTTTTGCCAGTAACGCCTGGGCTGCATATTTACTAAACTGGGATGAATTGGTAAATTTCGTCATCAGGGTATAAGCCTGGGTAAGATCGTTTTGTATAAGCGTATACACTTCTGAAATTTTATTGCGCGTGGGTTTGCTATTAGCATCGTAAACCGTAACGATGGGCACACCCAGCTTACCGGGATCATCAGTATAAGGCCTTGCATAATAGCGTACCAGCGTAAAATAACACAATGCGCGAACCGCATAGGCCTCCCCCTTATACTGTTTCACATTGTCACTGGTAGCCACATCGGCATTGATGATGTTATTAGCTCTTAAGATCACCAGATACAAAGACCCCCAAAGGCCCAGGGCATTTGCATCGGAGGCAATGAATGTATAACCATTATACGCGGTGTACCGGTTCCCATTGGGAGTTGTTTGATACGCATTATCAGACATCACATCACCAATTACGGGAATGGTTCTGCCAAAGGCATCGGCAGCATAACTGGTAGTTCCAATTGACATACCTGTACGCAACCCCGCATACATACCACGCAAAGCCACCTGCAGATCAGATTCCGTTTTTAATGCCTCTTCAGGCGCTACCGAGGTTGGAGGATTGATCTCCAGAAAACTCTTTTTACAGGAAACAAAGGTGGCCACTAACACAGCCAGCCATAACACTTTATAATTAGATATAGATTTCATAGTAAATAAATTAGGTTGTTGATGTTAGAAACCAAGGCTAAGCCCAACAGTAATAGTTTTGGGAATAAATACATTCAGGTTCGCCTGGCTGCTGCTTCCCTGCTCAGGATCGAATGGTAAATTATCGTCTTTAACCCAGGTAAATAAATTGGTACCACGCACATACAATAAGGCGCTTCCCAATTTTGCTTTTGAAGCAAGGGAAGCAGGCAATGAATAACCCAACTGAATATTGCGTAAGCGAATGAAATCGGCTTTATTCAAATAAAACGTAGATACACTTTGGAACTGCTTATTGCCATTATAGATATATTTTGGTATATCAGTTGCATCGCCGGGCTTCGTCCAACGATTTAAAACGCGGTTCACCTTATTAAAACTGGGCGCATTACCTGCACCTACATAATAACTACCCCACAGGTCCTGCACATAGTTCCCCATACTATAATACAATTGCGCATCGAGAGTAAATTGCTTATACCGGAATGTATTGGTAAAAGAACCAAAGTATTTTGGCAATGAATTGCCTACAATACTACGGGTGGCAGCGGCATAGTTATTAGTAGTGGTTTGATGAGTACCGTCAGTATACCAAAGAGGGTCGCCATTGGCAGGATCTACCCCTGCATATTCCCTCATGTAAAATGATTGAATGGAGCTTCCCTGACGTAGCATATATACTGACGCTGTAATGATATCCTGGCCATCAGGCAGGCTAAGTATTTTATTCTTATTGCGTGCATAATTAAAATCAACATCCCATTGGAAATCTTTTGTCCTCACCGGTATACCATGCAAGGCAATTTCAATCCCCTTGTTTTCCATAGAACCCACATTGCGGGTAACCTTATTAAAACCGGTAGTCAGTGACAAAGGCATATCCAGTAACAGATCTTCCGATTTCCTGGTATAATAATCAACGCTCAGACTAATGCGGTTCTGCAACACCCCTACATCGATACCCACATTAAATGGTTTGTTCAATTCCCAGGTAAGGTTGCTATCACCCACATTCGAAGGGGCACTACCGGGTCCCTGGTTATAATTATAACCATAGCCATACAGTTTAAACCAGTCATAGTTACCAATACCGGCATTACCATTCACACCATAGGATGCACGTAATTTCAACTGACTGATAAAATCAATGTGTTCAATAAATTTCTCTTTATCAAGATTCCAGGAAGCACCAATTGACCAGAAGTTACCGTATTTGTTATTGGCGCCAAATTTTGAAGATCCATCCCGGCGAAAACTTCCCGACAGGATGTATTTGTCATCCATATTGAAATTGACCGATGAGAATTGTGATACGAACGAATAATCAGACAGGGTAGCTGCCGCAGTAACCGGTGAAGCCCCTACAGAAGGCATCGTCATGGAAAGGTTGGTAGGGAATATCTGCGTTTGAACAGAATTCTGGTAGCCGCTTGACTTCTGCGACTCATACCCTACCTGTAAATTCATCGAAACGTTATATGCCTTTGAGAGCAGTTGCTGGTAATCGATGGTATTGGTCCAAAGCCTGTTGAAATAACGTGTATAATAGGAATATGCCCTGCCCCCTACACCGAGGCCATCGCCATGTAATGGGTTATTATATTGGTCTTCTTCGAGCAGGTTCAGATCGCCGCTCAGACTTGTTCTGAATTTCAGATTTTCGAGGATCTTATATTCGGCAAACAGGTTACTCCTTAATCCTATTTCTCTTAATAAGCGCTTGTCGATTTCAGATAAAGCGATCACATTATGCAGGCCACCCAATGTACCGTTGGGTAGGTTATAGGTACCATCACTATTATATGGGCTATAGGAAGGCACCATAAACATGGAGGTGAGCACCGGGTTACCAAAAGCACCGCCGTTTAAAGGAGCGCGTTGGTTTGTATAACCGCCGGTCATATTAAAGCCTAATGTAAACCTGTCACTGCCTTTATGAGTGATCCGCACACTTCCAGTCGTTCTGTCGAGCTTGGAATTTATTGTAGAACCTTCCTGTAAAAAATAGCCGCCTGATAAATAAAAAGTGGTTTTTTCGTTACCACCCTCAGCACTCAGATTGTATTGTTGCTGTTTACCAGTTCTTTTTACGGCCTCATACCAGTTAAAATCATTGCCGTTACCTTCACCGAGGCCTTTTAACATAGCGTTGATAACTGAGTCAGTTCTGCCGCCCAGATTAACGAGCCCTTCCCGCGTTATGTCAAAATATTGCTGAGCATTTAACGGCTTGTATTTGTCGTTTTCATAAGCAATTTTATTACTGCCTATCTCTGTATCGAGTCTGTACCTTGTTTTTCCGGCCCGTCCTTTTTTGGTGGTAACAATGATCACCCCATTGGCAGCGCGGGACCCATATAAGGAACCGGCTGCCGCATCCTTTAACACAGAAATACTTTCAATATCGTTGGGGTTTAATGTGCTTAACAGGTTGGCAGTAGTAGTAAGGCGGGATACATCGCCCGTGTTAATAATAATACCATCAATTACCCATAAAGGCGCATTGCTGGCAGTAATAGAACTCATACCTCTGATAAGGATAGTTTGGGCGGCGCCAGGTGTTCCTGAGCTGGCAACAGATTGCAAACCGGGTATTTGTCCCTGTAATATTTTATCAACTGAGGAAAAGGGTTTGCTTTCGATATCCGGTGCCTTGATGGTGGCCACCACACCGGTCAGCTCTTTCTTTTTCTGAGTACCATAAGCCACAATAACCACTTCACTCATACTACCCGTGGTTGCCTTCAATACAGCACTTATTGTTGAAGAAGAGCCCACAGCTATTTCCTGTGATATCATTCCCACCGAACTGAACACTAATACTTTTACGTCAGCAGGAACATTGAGAGAATAGGTACCATCCTGTTTGCTGGTTGTACCTTGTGAAGAACCTTTTAAAGTAATGGAAACATTCGGGAGGGGGTTACCACTTTCGTCTGTTACCTTTCCGGAAATGGTTTTTGTTTGGGCAAGCAGTTGTCCATATAGGAGTAACATGCCGCATAGTAGCATTAGAATTTTTCTCATTTCATTTTATTTTGGTTGTAACTGGTATGGAGGACAGTGGATTCTAAAGCAGCGGATTTTTGCCGGGAATGACTCACAACTTTGAATCAGGCTAATATAAAATAAGTCCCAAAAAGGAGAAGCATGCAACACTAATGTTTCTAAATCAATATTTATCAGGTCGAAGTAAGATAGCTTGTATCCCCTGCGTGTGTAGTGCAGACAATTATAACTTCCTTTCTGGTTTATTTATACAGTGATCCTAAACGTTGATTATCAAACTCTTTTTCCGCCGATAGTGCTTAGTGTTAAACACTCATCGTTGCCCGCTAGCAACGATTGAACCGCTTGCGGAATTTTTTTGTAGCATTGGATGCTTCGGGTGCAGGGTGTTTCGTACGAACGTTGAAGAATGGGGTTGCCATAGTAACTTTCTCATATTTGGTCGATTTAATAGACTACAATCAGTTTCGTTTGTGACTCGGGCTTTATACAGGGACATAAATTAATGATTACTGCTGCTTTTTACTAATCAATTCACTGATTTCTTATCATGAATTTCAAGTTTTCGCATGTATATAGTGCTTATTTTTTATATCAGCCCACGTTAAATGCAAATTAAATTCAATTTAATCGTATTTGAACAATTTGCGTGTTAATGCGGGGGGAATATACTAAAAAAATAAGGCTGTTTCATTTAAGAAACAGCCTCATGTTAGAATCTAACATTTTTAAGCCTGGTACTACTTTTTTATCAGTGTCATTAACAAAGCTGGTAAAAATATCAGGTTGGTCAATGTTGCCAGAACGAGGGTAAGCGAAGTAAGCCAGCCTATTGCCTGTGTACCACCGAATCCGCTAAAACAGAAAATAACAAACCCGGCAATCAATACCAGCGACGTATAAATGATACTGATCCCTGTTTTATGAATAGTGTCTATTACCAGTTCGTGTGATGTTTTTTTACTGTTGAGGGAAAGCTCCTGTTTGTAATTCACCAGGAACCGGATGGTAATGTCGATGGCAATACCCAACGCAATCGAAAATACCAGTACGGTAGATGGTTTGATGGCAATACCTACCCACCCCATTACCCCGGCGGTAATAATAAGCGGGATAACGTTCGGGATCAGGGAGCATATTAGAATTTTGAATGATCTGAACAGGTACAACATACAAAGCGCTATAAGCAGGAAGGCCCACATAATACTTTCCTTCAACCCATTTATAATGAATGCGCTGCCTTCGAGGAAGGTGATGCTGGTACCGGTAAACTCAACATGGTATTTAGCCGTATCGAACAACTGACGGCTTCTGCCTTCAATAGTGTTGATCAACTCGGGCAGGCGTTGGCTGCCTACATCTTTCATATTGACACTTATTCGGGCCAGGCGACGGTTGCTATCCATAAACGATGCTACCACGCGGTTAAAGTTATTTGCCTTGCTATTGCTATCCGTTGATGCTTTGGTACTGAGGTATTGCGATAAAAAGAGCAGGTCCGCTTCATTGGGTGCTTTATAGTTACTGCTATCGCCATTGTAATACGCCTGCCGGGCAAATTTCAACCCTTCTACTATCGAAAGCGGCCGGGCCATTTCAGGCTGGGCGGCAATAAACTGCGATAAAGAATCTATCCGGGCAAAGGTTTGAACCGGGCTGCGTCGTAATCCCTGTTTCTGTTTGGTATCTACTACAATTTCCAGCGGCATCACCCCTTTGAAATGTTCTTCAAAATATTTCAGGTCTTTATAGATCTTATCTGTTTTTGGCAGGTCGTCTACAATAAACCCTACTGATTTCAACCGGAACATACCTGCCACCGATGCTACTAATATAAGGGCAGTTACTCCGTAAATCAGTTTTTTATGATGCGATGACCAGCGTTCAAGGCTATCCAGCAACGCCAGCAGCCATTTGTTCTCCAGGTACTTGGTGTGCCGTTTTTTGGGATCGGGTAAAAAGCTCAGTATCGCCGGTATAAACATGATGGAGATAAAGAACAGGGCCATGATGTTGATACCTGCCACAATCCCAAACTCTTTCAACACGGCGCTTTTGGTTAACCCAAACACCGCAAAGCCAATAGCGGCAGCAATGTTACAGAACAGGGTTACAATACCCATCCGGCTGATCATGGCTGTTAAGGCCACGCGCTTTCTGCTTTCATTGGTGAACACTTCCGCATTGATATCGTTGTAGGCCGTATGGTATTTATTGAGGAAGTAGATACAGTTGGGAATACCGATCACCACGATCAATGGTGGTATTACACCTGTGAGCAATGTTATCTTATACCCAAACCATTCGATAGTACCCATACACCAAATTACGCCAATGATCACTACTGCCAGTGACATAAGCGTAGCACTAAAGCTGCGGAAGAAGACTAACAGGATAATTGCAGAAAGAATAAGCGAGCCCAGCAGGAACCATTGCAATTCGGCAGCCACTTTGGTGGCCAGGTTGGTACGGATCAAAGGCAGGCCGCTGTAATGCATTTCCAGGTTGTGCTTTTTACCAAACGCATCGGCAATGGCAACAATTTCAGCGACTACTTTATTTCTGGCTTTTGAATTCAGTACGTCTTTATTAATTCGTATACCCATCATGTAGGTATGAGAGGTAGGATCGAACAACAAACCCTGATAAAATGGCAAACTGTAAAAGATGTTGGCCATGCTATCCAGCTCCGGTTGTGATAGTGGTCTGCTGGGGAAAACCGGAACGGCATTTAATTTTTCGTTAGCGGTATCCTTTACCAGGTTGGTAGCGGCGGGTACACTTAACACATCTTCAACTGCATTAACGCCTTTTATCTGTTTGGCCAGGGCTGCATAATCATTAAATACATCAGCCTGAAATAGTTTATCGGTGGTAATACCGATAGCCATCAGGTTCCCGTCTTCGCCAAACTGACTGCGAAATGCCTGATAGGCCTGGTACTTGGGGTTATCGGTTGGAATAGCTCTTGCAAACTCATAGCTCATTTGAACTTTGGAAGCATGATAGCCCATTAAACCGGTTAAAGCCAGTAAGACAATCAATAACATCCAGCGAGACCGTAGAATGAACCGGGCGATTTTTTCCCACATGTAGAATATAGAATTTACTGCTAAGAATATTAATTATTGGCAGCAAAGAAACTCATTTTAACAGGATTAAGGAAGTTTATTTGCCGCTAATAAAAGTCCCTAACGAACTTTTAATGTCAATGAATTAAAAAACTATTTTTTTATAATATGGCAGCTTGGTTGTTGCAACAGGTGTGCTGTTGAAACAGCCCTTAGTACGCATTTTTGTCATCCTTTAGTATTTATACTTCCAGATTTAATTGAAAGGATGTACCGGCACATTGGCCCGCGTCTTGTATATTACTAATTCAACCACATATAATTACCTTTGAAAACTATGCTACAACGGATCCTGGCCTTTTATTGCGCGGCGATCACCATTCCGTTCGTTTCGCTGGCACAATTGCAGCCTATTGGTCAATGGCGAGATCACTTACCCTATCAACAGGTTACAAGTGTTGCCAACACCGTCGATAAAATATGGGCAGCAACTCCTTATAGTTTATTTTCAGTTGAAGTGGCTGATAACACCATCGAACGCTGGAGCCGTACCAATGGTTTATCCGAAACCGGCATCAGCGCCATTGGCGCCGATCCTGCTGGCCAGCGGGTGGTAATTGCCTACAATAACAGCAATATCGATGTATTGGTTGATGACAAATTGATCAATATTAATTCCTTAAAAAATGCCACTATAGCAGGTGACAAAAGCGTAAAGACGATATTCATCGATCAGCAGCTGGCTTACCTGGCTACGGGCATCGGTATTGTGGTGATCAACCTTGATAAATACGAAATAAAAGATACCTACATCATTGGGAATGGTGGTTCAAAAGTGGCAGTGAATGCAATCACCAGCAGTGGGAACGCTGTTTACGCAGCTACCAGCGAAGGGTTGAAGAAGGCACCCGCCAATTCCAACCTTGCCGATTTCCGAAACTGGCAATTGGTTTCCGGCAGCAATGGTTTACCTGCCGGCAATGTACAGACCCTGGCTGCTGTTCAGAATAATGTAGTGGCAATAAGAAACGATTCATTATGGCTACAAGCTGGCAGTACCTGGAATCTATTGTACCGCGATGGCTGGGCCATTAACAATTGTACAGTAACAAATAACAAGATCCTCCTGAGTGAAACCAATAACAACACAGGCCGTATTGTGGTACTTACTTCATCGGGAACAACTGAGCAAACCATACAGGATGCTCAGCTCACCACAGCGCCCCGGCAGGCTGTTTTTTTTCAAAACGAATACTATATCGCCGATACATTGGCCGGGTTGTCTAACTACAGTGGCACTGCCTTCCATCGCCTGGTGCCTGATGCCCCGCCCGCAATAGCTACCGGCGCTGTGCAGGCGCTGCATAACACCATTTGGGCAACCGCCGGCGGGGTAAATGCCAATTGGGAACCGCTCAATAATAAAAATGGTTTGTTTTCATTTACTGATAATACCTGGAATTTTTATAACGGAATGCGTTTTCCAAAACTGGATTCACTTACCGATCTGGTAGCAGTAGCCGCTGACCCTGCTGACGAAAGCGTATGGGCCGGCTCCTTTGGCGGTGGACTTGTGAACATCAAAAAAGATAATTCCATCAGCATCTTTAAACAAAACTCGCCTGTTCAACCCGCTTATTTTAATGCAAAAAGCTACCGGGTAAGCGGCCTTGCATTTGATGGTGATAACAACCTGTGGGTGGCAAATTATGGTGGCCTGAATCCCCTGCTGGTAAAAAAAACGGATGGCAGCTGGCTGTCGTTTATTATTCCGTTTGCCCTTACTGAACAGGCGGTTGCCCAAATAGTGATTGATGACAATAATCAAAAATGGATAGTACTCCCTAAGAATAACGGCATTGCCTGTTTTAATCACGGCCAAAGCATCGATAACCCCGGCGATGACCAGTGGAAATTCTTCCGCAGTGGAAAAGGAAATGGCAATCTACCAGATAATGATGTTCGTTGCATTGCGAAAGATAAAAATAACTTTATTTGGGTAGGCACCGCCAAAGGCATTGGCATTATTCAATGCACGCAACAGGTTGTGACAAACAACAGCTGCGAAGCGGTGTTACCTATTGTGCAGCAGGATAACTTTGCCGGATATTTATTCAGTGACGAACAGGTGCAAACCATTGCTGTAGATGGCGCCGATCGCAAATGGGTAGGTACACAAAATGGCGTATGGCTACTAAGCCCCGATGCCAGTAAGATCATTTACCGTTTTACAGAAAGCAATAGTCCGTTGTTGAATAATGATGTAAAACAGATTGCCATCGATGGTAAAACCGGTGAAGTATTTTTTGCCACTGCCAAGGGCATTTGTTCATTTCGCAGCACAGCTACCGAAGCAACAGAAACTAATAGTGAAGTACTGGTATTTCCCAATCCGGTACCACCGGGTTACACCGGCACCATTGCCGTCAGAGGTGTAGCCAACAATGCCATTGTAAAAATCACAGAACTGAATGGCAGGCTGGTATACCAAACGAAAGCGATCGGCAGCCAGGCTGTTTGGAATGGCAAAGACTATAATGGCCGTAGTATTTCATCTGGTGTTTACCTGGTACTGGCCAGCGATGAAGAACACCAACAAAAACTGGTCACTAAAATTGTATTTATTCAAAAATGACACTCCATAATACCAAAGGCATTGTATTACGAACCGTAAAATATGGCGAAACCAGCGTGATCGTCACTATTTTCACTGAGCTGTTCGGCATACAATCCTACATCGTAAATGGAGTGCGTACATCCAGCAAAAAAGGAAGCGGCAAAGCCAACCTGTTTCAACCAGGTGCCATCCTTGACCTTACGGCCTATCATAACGACCTGCACCATCTGCAACGCCTGCGCGAGTTTAGATGGAGCTTTTTATACCAGCATATCTTTTTTGATGTAGTTAAAAACTCGATAGCCTTGTTTATGGTGGAACTGTTGTCGAAAACACTCAAACAACCGGAGGCGAACCCCGAGTTATTCTATTTTGCAGAAGATGCCTTCATGCATCTTGATAAAGCCGATGACCAGATAGCAGCTAACTTCCCCCTCTACTTTGCGTTACACCTGGCTTCGTTTTATGGCTTTCGTTTCAGCGACCGGTATACCGATCAAACCTCGTATCTCGATTTGCAGGAAGGAGACTTTGTACAGGAACATCCGGTTCACCCCAATTTTTTATCATATCCCTATAGCTACATCACGTCACAACTGCTTAAGGTAATGCAGCCGCATGAGTTGTCGCAGATAAAGCTCAACCAGGAGACCCGGCGCACCTTACTACACGCCTATCAAACCTATTATGCCCTGCATTTTGCGGATTTTGGCGTAATGAAGACGCTCCCCGTTTTGCAGGAAGTACTCGGATAATGCTTTGAAATGCCATTTCCTGCAGTAGAATGCCACTGGAATGCCACTGGAATCCCACTGGGACTCTCTAAGCAGTGCAACCCCAGTGGCATACTGAGGGTATATTTAGAGCCTATTCAGGCTATATTCAATAAGTTATAATAGGAATATGTTATACCAGCCGCTCAACTTTAGACAGTTGTTCATCAATCACCAGTACGCCCGGCTTTTTCCCCGTTTCAAAACTTCCAATCACATCATCAAGTTCGAGTGCTTTCGCGCCATTGAGCGTAGCCCATTGAAGTAACTCTCTTTTTTCAAGTTCCGGGAATTGCCGCTGAATCGTTTGTAATTCAGCCAGCACACTTAGCTGATGGTTTGAAGCCAGGCTATCGGTTCCCACCACAATAGCTGCCTGGTACTGACGTAACAGGTTAATATCCGGCAAAGGATTGCCGATGTACTCATTGGCATTAGGACATACGCAGAAGAACAAATTGGCAACTGGTAAATCGCCTTTGGCAATGTATTCCAGGTCTTCTTTATTGGTATTGGTATTATGTACCAGTATAAGCGACTGATTGGGCAGAAAGTGTGACAAATAAGCGGGCAAACTTCCGGTTGACCGGGGTTTATAAAAAGAAATGTCTATCCCCAGCGCCTGGTATAAACGGTGGAAATCGCCGGTACCATTTTCAATAAACTCTCGTTCGGCCCCACTCTCCTGGCTATGGATGGTGAGCAGGTGATTGCCAGGAAAATGGGTGATCATTTGAAACAATGCCGGTGAAACGGAATAAGGAGCATGTGGCACAATGGAATTGGAGTCCGCGGGATTGCGATACAAGCGCGCAAACTGCTCATAAACTGCCCGGGAAGCGTCAAAGCGCTGCGCTGCGGATTGCTCTATAAAACCCATTGTTTCAATAAAATTATGGTACAGCAGCCGGCCCTTCTTTTTCTGTTCTACCGTATTGGGGGTATTACAAATATCGCCTACCGCCACAATACCATTTTGAAGCATGCTGTCTTCTGCCTCTTCAATGGCTTTTTGAATGATCCCGCCCTCAAACCCGCGTTGCTGGATCACCCGCACCAAAAAATCGACCATGCCTGTTTTTTCAGGAATTACGCCTTTCATATGGCTCAGTTCCAGGTGGCAATGGCAGTTTACAAAACCGGGACTCAAAATTCCGGTAAGGGCCGTTATCCCTTCGCCGGCTGCTGCAGCTGGCACAATATCAATTATTTCCCCTTCGGTGCTGGTAATTAGAACGAAATCATTTGATAACCATTCTGAACCAGTAAATAAATGGTCGGCGGTGAACTTTCTGTAATTCATGTAAGCGCTGAAACAATTAACTTTGCAGGTTTTAATATCAGTCGGAAAAACGGACGGTCCGCTGGTCCGAAAGAAGGGGCAAAAGTAAGCACATTTCTTTCTTACAAATCGACCTGCCGCCGTTTTAGACTGTAACTGGTAAAATAAGTCAAAAATTATGTTAGACAAGCTGGAAGCCATAAAAGCCAAGTTTGAGGACCTGGGGGTTGCGTTAACCAATCCTGAAATTGTAAGCAATAACAGGAAATTCAGGGCCATGAGCCAGGAATACCGCAGCCTGGAAAAGATCGTGAAAGCTTACGAAGAGTATAAAAAAGTATTGGGAGACCTGGAAGTATATAAAGAAGCCCTGAACGGCGATGATGCCGAACTTCGGGAACTGGCCAAGGAAGAACTGCCTGGGCTGGATGAAAACAAGGAAAAACTGGAAGCACACATTCGTCAGTTGCTGATCCCCAAAGATCCGCAGGACGAAAAAAACTGTATTCTGGAGATCCGGGCCGGTACCGGTGGCGACGAGGCCAGCCTGTTTGCCGGCGACCTGTTACGCATGTACCTGCGCTATTGCGAAAAGAAAGGCTGGAAAACAGCCGTTCTGAGCGAATCGGAAGGTACCGTAGGGGGCTACAAAGAGGTTCAGCTGGAAGTAACCGGTGAAGATGTGTATGGCACCCTGAAATTTGAAAGTGGCGTACACCGCGTACAACGCGTTCCTGATACCGAAACTTCAGGCCGGGTACATACCTCCGCCGCTACAGTAGCTGTAATGCCCGAAGCCGAAGAGGTTGACGTAGAAGTAAAGGATAGTGATGTAAAAATGGAAACTGCACGAAGCGGTGGTGCTGGTGGACAGAACGTAAACAAGGTGGAAACCAAAGTGATCTTAACCCATCTTCCAACCGGTACGGTAGTTATGTGTCAAACCGAACGTACCCAGTTAGGCAACCGTGAAAAAGCAATGCAAATGCTTCGTACCAAATTGTACGAAGAAGAGGTACGCAAACAGGAAGATGAAATTTCAAGACATAGAAAAAGTCTGGTAAGCTCTGGCGACCGTAGTGCCAAGATCAGAACCTATAACTATCCACAAGGCCGTATAACCGATCATAGAATCGGACTTACCGTTTATAACTTAGACGATGTAATGAATGGCAACGTGCAGGAGTTTATCGATGCATTACAATTTGCTGAAAATGCTGAAAAGTTAGCTAAGCAGAATTAATAGTGTAAAAAACACATTCAATAAAAAAGGTCTCCCGGTTAAGCCGGGGGACCTTTTTTATTTTGCCCGGTATTAACAAAATGTTACTGCACAGGCACAATTGCTAAACGGCTGTAACGCAGATATAGCCCGCCTCAGGCGGGGTTCCACATAGTTTCACGATACCTATTTACCACGAGCCCCATATTACAAAATCCCCCTAAAAGCACTATTAAGAATTATGCATTAATTTTTCATTAATTAACAGGCTACCGAACTAGTGTACTACTGGCCGTTATAACGGCTTCTTTTACCGAAATAATAATGAATGAGTTACAAGGGGCTTAAATTAACGTTCGTTTGGTTTGCCTTGCGGACTTTTACGTGCTGTTGATCGGCACTTGATTTCTAAAAACACGCGAATGTTAACGTTTTACAAAAAGTCTTTGCAGATGAATGAAATATTGGAAATACGTAGTTCCTTTGCATTAGAAATTTATCGCGTAAGTTCTTTGTCAGTTAGCAGATGGTCCTTTTAATGTTACTTTAACGGGCTCCTCTATACTAATGGCATTTGATTTGCGTTATATAATAAAGTTCTTTTTTAACGACTCACACAAAGCAGTCAATTTTCTCATAAGCAGTTAGTTTTGGTTACGGCCCCTGTTTCTACAGGGGCTATTTTTTTGTATATAACTAACTGATTTACAGATTTTCTCCTTCTATTTTACTCTTACAAAAAGGTGATAAACAGCCGCGATTATGGCGCCGGTTGAATCGGCAATGATATCATATCCGTCAAAACTGCGATTTGGAATATAATCCCGTTGTAGAAATTCTAACCCAATTCCCAATGCTATACTGAAAAGTGTCAGTAAGACAATAATGAGCTGCCATTTTTGTTTGTCGTTACGACGAAAATACAGGTTGAAGCCCCACAGCAAAACAATGCCGCCAAACAAAATGGTGTGCACTACCTTGTCAATACCTTCTGTAGAAAAAACACCGGTACTGGGGATGGCAGAACCGGGCAGGCATAATAAGATAATGGTAATGGCTGTCCAGGCAAAAGGAATGATTTTCCAGGTACAAAGTTTTTTAACAAGACGCATCATATAGGAAGGGAAGATAGTTCAATCCTTCGACTTCGCTCAGGACTTTCTTATACTTTTTGGCATTATTGGGTATTACAGAAGTAGTTAATTACCGGGGTCGGTTTGCCGGCTAAACCTTCCCCATCACGTACATGGGTCCTTTAGGAGAAACACTTCCGCCCTGTTGTTCAAGAGTGATGGCGAAAAGTTGGGCGCGGGGGATATTTTTCATTTTAACCATCATATGGCCGTGGCTCATATCGAGCATGCCGGCATCAACGGGTTGGTTGTCTACAATAGCCCACAACTGATATTGTTTACCGGTTTCAGGCATGGGCAGGTTGTTTACCATCAGGTAAACGTCTTTGGTGCGGGTATCCCACAAAACGGTGGCTACGCTGCCGGGATCAGGACTGCCATTATCAGGAACGTCCTTACCTTCCATAGTAACCCTTGCCATATATGGATTGGTTAAACCCCGAATGGTTTGTTCGTAATTGCTCATGCGGGTTTGCATGGCATTATTATTTTTTGCCAGTTGGGTTTGGAGGGCCAGCAATTGATCGTAGCGCTGGTTGTAATCGCGGTATTTATTGAAGTAATAGATATTTAAAAGAGCACTGCCTGCCAGCAGAATAACAGCAGCAGCTGCTACGTACCGCATTGTCACCGGAACGGCAGACCGCCTGATAGGGCGCATTTGAACCACAGGGGCGCTTCTAATGGTTTCAGGAACAGTTTCTGCGGCTAATTGCTGCAAAATTGTTTCACGCAGTGGCACAGGAGGGGCAACAGCACCTGCCAAAGCTTGCTGTTCAATGGAAAGCTCAAAAGCATCCCGGGCTGCGCGTACTTCCGTATGGAGGGCGCACATTTGCTCAAACTCCACCCGTTCCGCTTCCCCGGCGAGCCCTAATACACAGCTTTCCACTATGCCACTTGATATGTATTCCTGTATATTCACTTCAAGTATTCCCTTAACTGAACCAGTGCATTCCTGATACGGGTTTTTACAGTTCCGAGCGGTAGTTTTTCCAGCTCAGCAATCTCCTCGTGTGTATATCCCTTAAAATAAGCCAGTTCTATCAAAACCCGTTGCTCCGCTTTTAGTTTTTCCAGCACTTTCCGTAACCCGATCGTATCAACCCCGGGCTGTAATACATCTGTAACCCGTATAGTATCTACGTTTTCCTGAATAGATTGGTTTTTACGGCTATTCTGGTAACCTTTCGACCGCAGGGTATCAATAGCGGCATTCCGGGCAATGTTCATCATCCAGGTGAACAACCGGCCCTTACTCATGTCGTACTGTTCCATCCGGCGCCAGATGTTTACAAACACTTCCTGTAAAACATCATTGGCCAGCTCTGCATCATTCACTATCTGCAATACAATACTGTACAGGGCCGATGCATAGTTATCATATAAGTATGCATAGGCCTTGTTGTCCCTATTGCGCAACAGGGACACCAACTCCTGTTCAGTATATGTTAGTGTTATTCCCAATGTAATTACCCGGAACCTGTGGCGTATTACAAAAAAAAGTGGTCTTAAACCACTTTCAATTTACGTAATAACAGCCGCATCGGATCTTATTTATTATTAGGCGCCTACCAGTTCGTTATAGGCAGCTGCATCCATCAGGGCTTTTACATCATCCGGATTGGTTACAGTCATTTTAACCATCCAGCCTTCACCGTATGGGTCGCTGTTAACCACTTCGGGGGAATCGGTCAACGCAGGGTTAACCTCGTTAATGGTGCCGGAAACTGGCAGATACAGGTCAGATACAGTTTTTACAGCTTCTACTGTACCAAATACAGCTTCAGCCATCAGGGCTTTACCCACTGTTTCTATTTCTACATAAACGATATCACCCAGTTCGCGTTGCGCAAAATCTGTAATACCTATAGTGGCAATGTTGCCTTCCAGTTTAATCCATTCGTGATCTTTTGTGTAGCGCAGATTTTCCGGAAAATTCATGTTTTCAATTTTTGTGCTGCAAGATTAAGAAATTTATGTTAGTCCCAACGGGCCAGATGCGGGAAAGTGTATAATTACGCCTTGTATTTCTTACATCATTGTCTCTTTATGAGGGTAGCTTTTATGATACGCACATCCTCAACCGGGCGGTTACGATCGCCTACGGGTACAGCAGCAATGCTGTCAATGATGTCAAGTCCTTTTATCACTTCACCAAACACGGTATATTTTGAATCGAGCGAAGGAGAACCGCCAATGGTTTTAAATACCTCGCGATGCGCCTCAGGGATCTTATACCCATTGAGCCGGGCTTCCACCTGGTTCAGGTCAGCATCATCATATACCCTGCCCTGTACAATGAAGAACTGGCTGCCATTGCTTTCTTTTTGGGGATTCACTTCATCGGGCGTACGGGCGGCGGCCAGGGCGCCTTTTTTATGAAACAAATCCGGTCTCATTTCGGCAGGGATGGTATAACCGGGACTTCCTCCACCCAATGCTTCACCAGGTTTGGCAGTTTTACTTTTGGGGTCGCCGCCCTGGATCATAAACTGGCTCATTACCCGGTGAAACAACAGCCCATCGTAAAAATGCTGGTTTACCAGTTTTATGAAATTATCGCGATGTTTGGGCGTAGAATCCGATAGCCGGATAACCATGGTGCCCTTGGAGGTCACCAGCTCCACATCTTTATTCAAATCTCCCTTTTTTACCTGGTAAGGATGCGGATCGCCAAAGGATGAAAAGAAAAATAAGGATACGAGAAGTGCAAATAGTTTATTCATAAGTAGTGTGATTTAAGCCGGAACGGCTACATGGTTTAGAACCCTTGCTGATCAAAATACAAAAGAATATGGTCTTTTAAAAAACTCTCCTGTTCGGGCAGGTTCATCACGGGCAGGGCCTTCAATTGCTTAAAATGCGGCCAGCCCTCTTCATCTACCCCTTCCAGTTCGTAATAACCGCTTTGCGACAGCAACGAACAGGTAGCAATATGCATCAGGTCCTGCTTTTGCTCTTTGGTAAACTTTGCCTTTATATCGCCAAATTCCTGAATACCTATTAAAAATAAAATGGTTTCCATGTCTGGCTTTTTGCCAAACCGTTCCATCAGTTTTTCTTCCAGCTTCCACCAACGGGTTTGTAAATCGTCATTTGCTTGCATGCCGCAAAGATAGCAACCTAATTTACTAAATTAGCCTATGAATTGGCACAAAGAAGATTACACCATCAGCACCGACAAAACGACGCTTTCCCTGGGATACATTCACCAGTACCTTTCTGAGCAATCCTATTGGGCGAAAGGAATTCCCTTGCCTACCGTAAAAAGATCAATAGAAAACTCTATTTGTTTTGGCGTTTATAAGGGCGCCCAAATGGTGGGATTTGCCAGGGTAATTACCGATTGCGCCACTTTTGGCTACCTGGCTGATGTATTTATCGACGAAGCCTATCGAGGCCAGGGCCTTAGCAAATGGTTAATGGAGGTGATCCTTTCCCACCCCGACCTGCAGAGTTTACGCCGTTTTATGCTGGCTACCCACGATGCGCATGGCCTGTATCGACAGTTCAATTTTACAGAGCTGAACAATCCTGAATACATGCTGGCGATCGTAAAGTCTGACTTATACAAAAAAAAATAGTTGATTGAATGCAAGACCTGTCAGGTGTACTTAAACCTGTTGAATAGGCAGGTTGGAGCCGTGACAGGTCTTGCACTTTGCCTAATTAACCTATCTTTGCCCAAACCTGATTTCACATGTTACAGATCGCATTTATTCGACAAAACACGGCGCTGGTAAAGGAACGACTGGCTTTAAAAAATTTCAGGGATCTTGCATTGGTAGATGAGATCATATCCCTGGATGATAACCGGAAAAAGTTGCAGCTTGAATTTGATACTACCCAGTCAAAAGTAAATGCAGCATCCAAAGAGATCGGGCAATTAATGGCAAAAGGACAAAAGGAAGCCGCAGAAACACATAAGCAGGAAGTGACTACCTTAAAATCAACTTTGCAACCAATAGCCGATCAACTGGCAGAAACAGAGAAAAAGTTGCAGGAGCAGATCGTAAAACTGCCAAACCTGCCCTCTGAAAAAGTACCACCCGGCAAAACACCTGAAGATAATATTACCATACGGGAAGGCGGTAAAAAGCCTGACCTGCATGCCGGTGCCGTTCCACATTGGGACCTCACCAAAAAATACAATCTCATAGATTTTGAGCTGGGTAATAAAATTACCGGCAGCGGTTTCCCTGTGTATATGGGCAAAGGCGCCAAACTGCAACGGGCACTCATTGCGTATTTTTTGGACTATAATACCAATGCCGGTTATCAGGAGGTTATGCCGCCGCATATGGTAAATGAGGCATCTGCTTTTGGTACTGGACAGCTGCCCGATAAAGAAGGTCAGATGTATTTTGTTACCGAAGACAATTTTTACCTGATACCAACAGCCGAAGTACCGGTTACCAATATTTATCGCGACGAATTATTAAAGGAAACTGAGCTACCTGTTAGAATGACGGCTTATACACCTTGTTTTCGCCGTGAAGCGGGCAGTTATGGTAAAGATGTACGTGGTTTAAACCGCCTGCACCAATTCGACAAAGTAGAAATTGTACAGATCGTTCATCCCGATAAAAGCTACGACGTACTGGAAGACATGGTAGCCCATGTGGAAAAACTGTTGCAATCACTGGAATTGCCTTATCGCATTTTAAAACTATGCGGCGGCGATATGGGTTTTGCGTCTGCGCTTACCTACGATTTTGAAGTATACAGCGCCGCACAGCAAAAATGGCTGGAGGTAAGTTCTGTATCGAATTTTGAGTCCTACCAAACCAACCGGATGAAAATACGGTTTAAAGATGCCAATGGAAAGAACCAACTGGTGCATTCATTAAATGGCAGCTCCCTGGCCCTGCCAAGGATCGTTGCGTGTTTACTGGAAAACCACCAAACCGAAACCGGCATTCAATTACCGGCTGCGCTTCATAGTTATTTTGGTGCGTCTCAGATCAACTAACAGCAATATCCGATAATTTCTCTTCAGATTTTCTTAACATAAATCTTTGCTAAAGGAAGTGTGCAATAGTGCATACTTCCTTTTTGCTTTTCATATTTGCTGTACCAAAAACCAAAGTAAATATGAAACAAAAACTTTTACTCTCCCTCGTATTCGTTTGTGCATTTATGGTAACTACCCGGGCCCAGATCAGCAAAGGCGCTGTATGGGTAGGCGGCAGTATTGGATATAGCAAAGGCAAATCAGGCGTTGATTCCCCCATTTTTAAATCGAATAACTTTAACATCAACCCGGCTATAGGCATGGTGGTTAAAGATAACCTGGTAGTAGGAATTTCATTACTATATAACCATGGAAAATCGGAATATAATGGGCAGACAACGAGTGAAAAAACTAATACCTATGGCGGCGGTTTTTTTGTACGCCAGTATATTCCTGTAGTAACCCGATTATACATTTTTGGGGAAGCCGATGCCTATTTTAATAGCTTAAAAAGAAATTCCATCTATGGTTCGGTTACGAATGGGGTCTCCAAATTAACAAACAAAATCTGGACTGCCGGGCTGAGTGTCACACCTGGTGTATCCTTTGCCGTTACCAAAAAATTCCATCTGGAAACTTCATTCAATAACCTGTTGGGTATAGCATATAATAAAAGTGAATCAAAAACAGAGCTTCCTGCCGGAAGTACTTCCGAACCTACGATTAATAAAAGCAACGAGTTTACAGCCGGAGTGTCAACTGGTGGAAGAGTCGAATTCAATGTTGGCTGCCGCTTTATACTTTAACACGAACGGATAACATATTCTCACCTTCAGGGGGTCCGCCGGTAATGGCGGGCCCTTTTTAATTATCAAGTTCATATTAATTTAAAACAATTCGTTAAACTTTTAATAAATGAGGTGGTCACAGGGCAAATTGTCCCATAATGATAGTAACACCCCAGTTGAAAAACCAACACCTGTTATGGCGTGCCGGCTTTGGCCCAATGGCCGAAGAATACCAGCAACTGGCAACCGCCACCCATAAATCGTATGTTAATGCCCTGTTTAAAGCATCGGCCAAAGGCCCCGAAATGATCGATGTGGCCGATAATGCCCTCAAAGGACTGGTAATGGGTATAAAGGAAGTGAGTAATGGGCAGAAGCGCGAACAAGACGAGGCCGAACGCAGAAAACGCCGCCAGCAATCGCGCGAAGACATTAAAAGTCTCAACGTTACCTGGCTGAACCAGATGGTGAACAGCGAACAACAACTGCGTGAAAAAATGGCCCTGTTCTGGCACGGGCATTTTGCCAGCCGTAACCTAAATATCCTTTACCAGCAACAACTGCTGGATATCATTCGTCAAAACGCTCTCGGTAATTTTGGCGACCTGTTGCGCGAAGTAAGCAAAAGCGCCTCCATGATCAACTTCCTCAACAACAATCAAAACAGGAAAGGTCATCCCAACGAAAACTTTGCCCGTGAAGTAATGGAGTTGTTTACCATGGGACGTGGCAACTACACTGAAAACGATATTAAAGAAGCTGCCCGCGCTTTTACCGGCTGGGGGGCCACTATCAGCGGGGAATTTGCATTCAAAAAGTTTCAGCACGATGACGGACAAAAGACCGTCCTGGGTAAAACAGGCAACTTTACTGGCGATGATGTACTGAACATTTTACTGGAACACAAACAAACGGCTACTTACATTACCCGCAAAATATATCGCTACTTCGTAAACGATGTGCCTGATGAAACGCATGTAACGTGGCTGGCCGATCGTTTTTATAGCAGCAGTTATGATATCAAGGAATTGATGAAAGATATTTTCACCAGCGATTGGTTTTACGATGCCAAAAATATCGGCTGTCGAATTAAATCGCCGGTTGAGCTCATCGTTGGTATTCGCCGTGTACTGCCCATGAAATTGGAGAATGAACAGGTGCAATTATTACTGCAACGGCTGTTAGGGCAACTCTTGTTTTATCCACCCAATGTTGCCGGCTGGCCTGGTGGTAAAAACTGGATCGACAGTTCTTCCTTAATGTTCCGGCTTCGCATACCGCAATTAATTTACGATAATGATGAGGTAGCCCTCAGCCCCAAAGACGATGATGACCAGATGATGGGCATGAAAGATATGGTTGGAAAAGGAAAAGGCATGGGGAAAAAGGGCATGAAAGGCGGTCAGTTTATTTCTGCTGCAGTCGATTGGCAAACCTACCTCAACAAGTTTGAAAAAGTTCCGCGCGAAAAATTAATGAGTGCTATTTCAGGCATCCTCATACAGGGTGTTGCCCCGGTTGATGAAAAGATAGTAAGCAAATACATTGATTCATCCAGCAGAGAAAGCTTCATAAAAAGTACTACTATACAATTAATGAGTACCCCGGAATATCAACTATGCTAATGTTGACTATTGATGTGAAGAATCATGAATTCGGAACTTGAAACTTTAAACTAACGAACTTTTTTTATGCTTATAAAACGTAAAGAATTTATCCAACTAGGTTCCCTCGCTACCGCATCGATGATGCTGCCAAAGTTTTTAAAGGCATTTGAAAAACCGGCATTGGTTCCGCAAGGGAATAAAGTGGTGGTGGTTTTGCAATTAAGCGGGGGTAACGATGGATTGAATACCGTAATACCTGTACGTAACGACATTTATTATAAATCACGCCCGCGGCTGGGTATTACCAAAGAACAGGCTTTATTAGTAACAGACGAAGTAGGCTTGCATCCGGCCTTAACTGGTTTTAAAGACCTGTATAGTGATGGCAGCCTGGGCATTTTGAACAGCGTAGGTTATCCCAACCCAGACAGATCACACTTTAGAAGTATGGATATCTGGCACAGTGCCAGCAATAGCAATGAATATGTTTACACCGGCTGGTTAGGCCGCTATCTCGATGCTCAATGTGCAGGCTGCGACAAACCTACTCAGGCATTGGAAATAGATGATGTATTAAGTTTGGCCATGAAGGGGGAACATGTAAAAGGACTGGCGATGAAAGATCCACGCCGCCTGTTCAACTCATCGAACGAAAAATACTTTAAAGAAGTAGCTGCCAGTCATACTGCTGATACTGATGAAAAACCGGTTGACTATTTATACAAGACAATGGCCGAAACGGTAAGCAGTGTCGATTACATTTATAAGCAAAGTCGGCTTCACCCAAGCAATACCGAATATCCGAAAACAGATATGGGCAACAGCCTGAAAACAATTGCCAGTCTTATATTTTCCGATATCAACACTAAAGTATACTATTTATCACTGGGAAGTTTTGATACACACGTAGGACAGGAAGGTCAGCAAAAAAGATTGTTTGCAGAAATGAATGATGCTATTGCCGCATTTGTGAAAGACCTCAAAGCCAATAATCGTTTTCAGGATGTAATGCTGATGACCTTTTCAGAATTCGGGCGTCGTGTATCACAAAACGCAAGTGGTGGCACCGATCATGGTACTGCTAATAATATGTTTCTGATAAGTGGTGGATTACAACAAAAGGGAGTGTTAAATGCAATGCCAGATCTGGCGGATCTGCAGGAAGGAGATCTTAAATACAAAGTAGATTTCAAAAATGTGTACGCAACAATCCTGAATAAATGGCTGCAGGCAGATGATAGAAAGATACTAGGCAACCAATACGAATACCTGAACTTTATTTGATCAGCCCAATAAGGTTGTGATTTACTTTCAAATAAGTCAAATGAGTCACATATTAATTGGCTCATTTGACTTACTTTCTATACTGACTGATCTATTAATTTTACTCCCAGCCTTGTTTTGCAATACCGGCTTTAATAGCTTCCAATGCTTTTGCCTCGCCCAATAAGGTGGTTAATTTATTTCCTTTACCATCGTGTCCTTGTGCCATATAAGCACCTTTTGCAGTTTTTGTAATAACCGCATCCTGAATGGGAACACCTTTCTCTTTTGTTTTTACGTTGTATGCAGTGAGTGTAATTTCAGACATAATTTGGTTCATTTACTTGGTTAGTATAATAATAAAAAAGTTGATCTAGTCTTACAAAATCTTAGCCAGAACATTAAAACAGGGTTTAAATATACGCCTTTTTTGTATTACCCTCCTTTAGCATTGATTTAGAATATGTAACAGCAACATTAATAACAAACCTGCTGGTAAAAATCACTACCGTTCAATAGTGTCTTTACTAACGGTGGCCTATGCGCTAAAAAACAAAATGTGCAAATGAATTTGTATTTCATTTGCACATTTTCATAAATATAAATATGCTATTTACACATCAAGGCGTGCATACTTAGCATGGCTTTCTATAAATTCACGACGAGGTGCTACTTCATCACCCATCAGCATACTAAAGATGCGATCGGCCTCGGCAGCGCTTTCGATAGTTACTTTTTTCAATGTGCGGCTGTCGGGGTTCATGGTAGTTTCCCACAATTGTTCAGCGTTCATTTCACCCAAACCTTTGTATCGCTGAATGCCAACGCTTTCTTCTTTTCCACCGCCCAGCTTTTCAACCAGTGCTTTGCGTTGTTCTTCATTCCATGCATAAGCCGACTCTTTACCTTTTTTAACCAGGTATAATGGTGGCTGGGCAATGTATACATAGCCCTGCTCAACCATTTCTTTCATATAACGATAAATGAAAGTAAGGATCAGTGTGGCAATGTGGCTACCATCCACATCGGCATCGGTCATGATAATGAGCTTGTGATAACGCAGTTTAACAAGGTTCAACGCTTTGGGATCTTCAGGTGTACCTACTGTTACACCCAGCGCAGTATACATATTACGAATTTCTTCATTCTCGTAGATCTTATGCTCCATGGCTTTCTCTACGTTCAGGATCTTACCACGAAGCGGCAGAATAGCCTGAAAGCTGCGTTCACGGCCTTGTTTGGCAGTACCACCGGCCGAGTCACCCTCAACCAGGAACAGTTCGCAACGCTCCGGATCACGATCACTGCAATCGGCCAGTTTACCGGGCAAACCGCCACCGGTCAATACCGATTTACGTTGCACCAGTTCCCGTGCTTTACGGGCAGCGGCCCTTGCCTGTGCGGCCAGAATAACTTTGGCAATGATATTTTTAGCTTCCTTGGGATTTTCTTCCAGGTATGCTTCCAATACTTTTGATACGGTTGAATCAACCACACCGCTTACCTCACTGTTACCGAGTTTTGTTTTTGTTTGTCCTTCAAACTGCGGCTCGGGAACTTTCACTGAGATGATAGCGCTTAATCCTTCGCGGAAGTCATCACCTTCAATTTCTACTTTCGCTTTTTCAAACAGGTTCTGGCGATCACCGTAGCTTTTGAAAACGCGGGTCAATGCCCGGCGGAAACCGGTAACGTGTGTACCGCCCTCGATGGTGTTGATGTTGTTTACGTATGAATAGATGTGCTCGCTGTAACTGTCGTTATAGGTCAACGCTACTTCCACCGCAACATTTGTTTCCTCGTCTCTTCCTTCAACGTTAATGATAGTGGGCAGAAAAGAGGTACGACCAGCGCTTTTATCGAGCATTTCAACAAACTCTGTAATACCGCCTTCGCTATAAAATTCCTTTGAATAGCTCTCCCCGTTATCATCTTTTTCACGCAGATCAATCAGAGTGATCCGAATACCCCGGTTCAGGAAAGCCAGCTCACGCAAACGGGCTTCCAGGATATCCTTTTTATAGACACTGACTGTAAAAATGGTTGTATCGGGCCAGAAGTGCACCAAAGTACCAGTTTGTTCGCTGGCACCTATTTCGCGCACTTCATACTGAGGCACGCCAATGTGATATTCCTGTTCGAAGATCTTGCCTTCACGTTTTACAGTAACATGCAGTTTGGTACTTAATGCGTTCACGCAACTCACACCCACCCCGTGCAAACCGCCGGAAACTTTGTAGGTGTTTTTATCGAATTTACCACCCGCATGCAGGATCGTCATTACCATTTCCAGGGCGCTCTTTTTCTCCTTGCTGTTGATGCCCGTAGGAATGCCCCGGCCATCATCATCAACTGATACGGAGTTATCGTCGTGTATGGTAACCACGATATTTTTACAAAAGCCTGCCAGGGCTTCATCGATAGAGTTATCTACTACTTCATACACCAGGTGGTGGAGACCTTTCTCTCCAATATCACCAATGTACATCGCAGGACGCTTGCGCACTGCTTCCAAACCTTCTAAAACCTGAATGCTATCTGCTCCGTAACTGTTATTGGCATTAATAGGGATTTCCGTAGTTTCTGTAGCCATAGATTCGTGTGGAATACTCAAGAAGTTTATAAAAAATTAATCCTGCAAATTTACTGAAAATAAAAGGGTTTAACCTCATTTAATGCCCCTTTTTATGAACTTTTTTACAAGCCTGAAATCCGCCAACAGCCTGTGTTTTAAAGGATAGAAGCCCAGGTTTTCCACATTGTTCCAGAATAGTTGATAAGTTCCATACACCGGCGTTTTTTTGCCGGTGTATCTTTACTGCACGATATTTGATAGCTTATACAATTTTACCAGGTTATCAATTGGATTTATGGACAACCGCAACTACTCCCAGATTACTTTTGAGTTCAGCAGTGAAGTGCCCGCAGAACAGGAAAATGCAGCCTCTGTGGGGGTAAGGGTAAAGTCATTGAAAACAGACCCTGAACCGATTAAAACCCCGGAAACCGAGGCGGAAACGCCTTTAGCAGAATCTGTCGTAACTCCGGTAAAAAAGTCCACCAGGGGCCGTAAATCGCTCAAGGCCCTCGATGCCGAGGCTGACCTGGTAAACATCCCTGATGACGAAACCCTTTTTCAACGCCAGTATTATTCCATTGGAGAAGTAGCCGATATGTTTGGCGTAAACCAGTCGTTGCTTCGTTTTTGGGAGAATGAATTCGATATCATTCAACCCCGCAAAAACCGTAAAGGCGACCGCCATTTCAGACCAATTGACATAAAAAACCTGGAGCTTATTTATGACCTGCTGCGCCGTCGCAAACTCACCATCGAAGGGGCGAAAGATTTCCTGAAGAAAAGCTCCAAAGCAAAAGAACATTTTGAGATGATTCAATCCCTGCAATCATTAAAAGGATTTTTACTTGAAATAAAAGCTGCTTTGTAGTAGAATAATTCACTATGTAATTAATACTCAATATGTGAGGTGAAAAGTTATTATGGCACATAGCGAAAAATCTGTAAATTCCATGTAACAACACTACCCTCTATGTGGAAATATCTGCTAATAGTTCTTACCCTGATTTGCCAGTATCACACCCATGCACAAACCGCCGTGAATGAAACATCCATCAACGGCATCTGGTACGTAACCCGTTGGGAAACTACCGACCGCCTGCTCGATTTTCAGGACACCCTTGCCAGCTTCCGATATATGGTTGAGAACTACAAACAAAAGAACAAACTACCTGGTGTTTTAAAGGCAGACAGCATACGTATAAGACAGGAACTTAGAAAAGTATTATCTGCTGCCGAAACCATTCGCTTTAAACTTGCGTTCAACAAAGACAAATCTTTTTTATGGAGTGGCAATACCGAAAACAGCGCCCAATTCAAAGGCACTTATGCAATGGGGCCTAACAACACAACCATTGTGTTAACCAGCTTCGATGGCCTTTCTAAAGCCTACCGTACCATGTCATTGAAAGTGCACTCTTTACAAACCACTCAAATGACCATCGAGATACCTTCTGAAGAACCGGGTTTTAAACAAAGCAAGTTTACTTTAAAGCGGCTATAGGGGAGAAATTCTTTAGTTTACACTACTTGTTTCCCATCTTCTTTCGTAGCCAGCCTGATATTTATTTCACCCATAAGGTTTATCAGCATGAGGTTTACCTGCTGACGCAGCTCATTAAAATCTGCTATAGGTATAGGTGCCGCAAAAAATTCAACATGAATAACGAATGCATTCTCCTGAATGTCTGAGAGGAACACGTTAAAATTCTCAACCTTATCTTTTCGTTGGGTTAAATAGTTTTTAACCCGTAAAACAAACTGGTTCACGGCATCATGTGGCGTATCGGCATGTAGTTTCAACTGTACAAATGCACGCCGCTGGGTACGCAGTGACAGGTTATCGAGTATACTATCCACCATTTGTTTATTGGGAACCGAAACATAGGTTTTTTGATCGGTTCTTATGCGGGTGCTGCGTAATCCAATGCGTTCTACAGTACCGGTAATATCGTGCACCTTTACCTGGTCGCCCATGGTAAACGGTCTGTCGAAAAAGATAATAAAGGAAGCGATCAGGTTCTCCAGGCTTTCGCGTGTTGCCAACGCAATGGCTGCCGTAGCGATGCTCAACCCCGTTAGCAGATTGCTGATGTTATAATGAAAGGCGAATTTCAGGATCAGCAAAATGCCAAAAATCACCAGCACCACTTTAAAGAAATCCTTGAAGAAGACTATCAGCTGGTTATCGGCTGCATCAGCTGTCTGATCGGCCCGGTGATGCAGGATCATTGCAATAAAGTCCATGATCCGCAGCAACAACCATATAAACACAATGATTAATACAATGATGGAAATGGCATCAACAAACTCACGTACATTGAATTTGTATATATCAACATTAAGGTTCTGCGGAAAAGTGAGTTTATTGAAGACAATTAAACTTAGTAAAACAAGCAGGAACACTTCCAGCGGCGAAACCACCAGTTTTATAAATGAAGTTCTGTCAACCCCGCGTACTACACGCCCCACAATAGCAAATAATACCCCTGCCACGTAGCGCGATAATAATCGCTTGAACAAAAATATAAGCAGTAATGAACCCGCTACTATCAGGTAGCTTCTAATAGAATTGTCGAGGATAACCTTATCTAAAAAAGATCCCATTTAAAATATTCGGTGGCTTTAAACTTTTCAAAGTTATAAACTTTAAAAAGTAATCGGTCTACAAATTAGTTACAATATCAGGAAAGCAATCAGTGATAAGAAAACACCTCCAGGCGGTTGTTACGCAGCACATATAAATTACCGGGCATGATCTTTATTTTTTGTGCATCCCGCATGGCTGCAGGTATGGGGTAGTTTTGCAAATTCAAGGTACCGGCTTCATAACGATACAACATATTGGCATCCCGGCCATAAATGGCATTGCCAATAACGGTAAAATCCGTCCAGCCCTTTAATTGAATCCGGTTTTTATAGGCTCCGTAATAATCAAACATATAAACGCCCTTCAACGAATCGTATAAATATACCAACCGGTTCTGGTCAACAATGAACTGGGGTGAAGGGGCAGTATCTACGATCATCCTGAAATCGGTCGTTTGATCGAGCACCCGGCCATCTTCAGCCACCCGCTTCAGTTTGCTCTCCAATTCATCATATACCCAAATATTATTATCGTACGACTGGCCAATGGCATTTACCTGAAACAACTGTTGTTTTCGAAGATCAATAGTTGCCCGGGGGTTCAAAAACCGGTCCAACACAACGATGGTACCAAAGTCGCGGAAGTACAACAATACGCGCAATGGATTGGTAACATCTATCAGGTACAGTTTTCCATATTGCCGCACATTATTAAATACTGCAATAGAATCACCTGCCGGCCCCATCTTTTTTATTTGTCCGGTATTATTCAGAATATACAGATTGCCGAGGTTATCAACCGTAAAATCGGTTACCTGTTGGCCGGCCAGTTTATTAAAAATAAAGGTAGTATCAGCTGTTTGTGCGCAGGCGGTTTTACAGCAGTACAAAAAAGAAGTTAATATGATCAGTATGCGAACCACTAATGGCGTACGATTTTGTTTTCAAGTTCAGGATAACGGGTGGTAAGGGTTAGCTGATCTCCATCAAAAACCGCATAGGTATAATATCTGATCCAGTCGCCCAGGTTAATATACCGGCTGCCGCCCTTTAAGGTGAAATCAATGGGCAGGTGCCGGTGCCCGAATACCAGGTAATCGTAATGCTGTTGTTTCAGCATGTCTTTACAATAAGTGATCAGCCATTCATTTTCTTCGCCATAAAACTTATCATCGGCTGCACCTGTTACGTGGCGGCTTCTGCGACTGAGGTAATTGGCCAAACCCATTCCCATATACGGCGGTAAAATACCGAAAAGCCACTGGCATATTGGGTTGCGAAAGATCTTCTTCATCATCTTGTAACCATGATCGCCAGGTCCCAATCCATCACCATGCCCCACCCAGAATTTTTTATTATTGAATTCAAATGCGTGGGGTTCAAAGTATACGGGAATATTCAGTTCCTTTTGAAAATAATCCTTCATCCACATATCGTGATTACCAACAAAGAAATGCAAGGGAATACCCGAGTCTGTTATTTCGGCCAGTTTTCCCAGTAAGCGCACATAACCCCGCGGTACAACGGTCCGGTATTCGTACCAGAAATCAAACATATCGCCCACGATAAATATTACCGCCGCGTCTTTTCGTATCTCTTCTAAAAACTCAACAATACGTTTTTCACGCACCAGGCTCGACGCATGGTCGGGGCTTCCAAGATGGAAATCTGACAGAAAGTATATCTTTTTACCGGGATTCACGCGTTCTTAGTTCTATGTTCTTGTTAACTTGTCAATTTATCAACTCTTTCAACCTCCCGCTCACTTCCCTATACCCATTTTATAAGCCACATAATCACCTGACTCTATCCTATGCTGGTTAATAATGTCTCTATTATACCAGTACATCCAGGCAATTACAGTAGAATTTTTGAATAACACATTTACCGGTTCCCTTCTGAATAAAGGAATGCCGCCGGGTTCAACCAACAGCCCTTCGTAGTCATCGAGTTGTTCCATCACATAGTCAAACTCTTCCTGTTGGGCAATATGATACAGTTCTCCGGTAATTAAACAATCTTCTGTACTGGGAATAGCGGCGGGATAGTCACCCATATCGAACAACTGACCCGGCACTGCCCCCACCCCATCAAATATAAAATACCGGCTTATATAGGAATATACAGGCAGATGACATCCACTTCGTAGTGTACCATATAAAAATAACCGGTAAATATTTGATTGCATGTGCGTGAAACGTAAAACATGTAATAGGGTCACCCGTTCAATAGCAGGCCTTATGCCGATTGCTATTTTTATTGATCCACCAGAAATACGTATACCTCTTTTGGACCATGCACCCCTACCACCAGCATTTTTTCAATATCAGCTGTACGGCTGGGGCCTGTTGCAAAGGTGATCAACGATGGAAGATTACCGTTGTATTTCTCCCGGGCTTTGGCCAATGCGTCTTTAACATCATACACGAGTTGACTGGTATGAGCAATGCAAATATGCACGGGCGTATATACACTTACCGTACGGCCACTTTCCTGGGCAGCTGACATAACAATGCTACCGGTACGGGCCACCAGCCATTCGCAGGTAGTGATAGCCGTATCGCAAGAAGCCAGATCGGTGTGAGAATAATTGTTGAATTGATTATCTGCGAGCGTTTTTCGTAAACCTTCCTCTTTACAATATACCTTATCCCATTTGTTAGCGGCAACAAGCTGGCTAAGCTGGGCAGCCAGCTCCTGATAGTTTTCGCAAAAAACAAATTTCCCCTGAAGTCTGGTAAACCGTTCTGCGAATTCTAAACCCAGGTCTTGCTGAGAAGGTTGATAAACGGAACTATTTCCTTCACTTGCCGGAAAAGGGAGAGGCGTTGAACTAGTCAACGCCTTTCGTATTTTTTTTAAAATATTTTCTTTTGCTGGAGAAACGTTCATAACATCAATTATGTAGCAGGGTGATTGGTAACGTTGCTGTCGTAAGGAGGAACACCTTCGCTGATGGCTCCTTCGGCATGGCCTTCGCCATCTACATCAAGTGTTTTCTTATCTGTAAAAGGACGTTTTCCAATCAATGCTTCTACATCACTTTGAAACAACACTTCTTTTTCGAGTAAAGCTTCGGCTAGTTTTTCAACCTGTGACTTTTTCTCGGTAAGCAATTCCTTGGTTTTTTCATACGCCACTTCTATCAGCTTACGCACCTCTTCATCTATGATTTTGGAAGTTTCTTCAGAGTATGGTTTGGTGAATGAGTTTTCCGCAGCAGGATCGTAAAAACTTACATTGCCCACTTTTTCATTCATGCCATATACAGTAACCATCGAATAGGCTATCCGTGTGATCTGTTGCAGGTCGTTCTGTGCACCGGTTGATATTTTACCGAAGAAAATATCTTCGCTCGCGCGACCGCCCAATGTCATACAAACCTGGTCCATCAGCTGATCGGTATTGTACAGGTATTGCTCTTTGGGTGTATACTGTGCATATCCCAGGGCGGCAACGCCTCTTGGTACAATAGTCACTTTCAATAATGGATACGCATGCTCCAGGAACCAGCCGCAAATTGCGTGACCAGCTTCGTGGTAAGCGATGATGCGTTTTTCGTCGGGAGAAATGATCTTGTTTTTCTTTTCCAAACCACCGATAACACGGTCAACGGCATCCTGGAAGTCGTCCATTTCAACGGATTGCTTTCCTTTACGGGCAGCTATCAGGGCGGCTTCGTTACATACGTTGGCAATATCGGCGCCGGCAAAACCTGGTGTTTGTTCAGCCAGTTTATGAATATCTACTTTTTCAGAGATCTTGATCGGTTTCAGGTGCACTTTAAAGATGTGCTCGCGGCCTTTCAGATCAGGTTTGTCGATAGAGATCTGACGGTCGAAACGGCCGGGACGCAGTAACGCACTGTCCAGTACATCGGGGCGGTTGGTAGCAGCCAGTACGATGATTCCGCTTTCGCCGCTGAAACCATCCATTTCAACCAGTAACTGGTTCAGGGTGCTTTCCCGTTCGTCGTTGCTCATGATCGCGTTTTTACCGCGTGCACGGCCAATAGCATCAATTTCATCGATGAAGATAATACAAGGCGCTTTTTCACGGGCTTGTTTAAACAGGTCGCGAACACGGCTCGCACCTACCCCAACAAACAGCTCCACGAAATCACTACCGCTCATGCTGAAGAAAGGAACCTGTGCTTCACCAGCCATGGCTTTTGCCAGCAGGGTTTTACCGGTTCCGGGAGGACCTACCAGCAATGCACCTTTTGGAATTTTACCACCAAGTGCGGTGTATTTCTTGGGATTCTTTAAAAAGTCAACGATCTCCATCACCTCTACCTTGGCTTCATCAAGACCAGCTACATCCGAAAAGGTAATGTTTACTTTCGTGCCTTTATCGAACAGGGTTGCTCTTGATTTGCCAATGTTGAAGATACCACCGGGGCCACTGCCACCGGAAGCACCGCCACCCATTTTCCGCATCAACATTACCCATATGAGCACGATCACTACAAGAGGTAACAGGAATTGAATGATAGAGCCAAACCACTCTCCTTCCTGAATGGGTATATTGGCAACCCGGGTAAGTTCAGGATGTTTATCGAAGTAGGCGTTCAGTTCTTTATTAAAATCATCAGCTTTAATAACCTTGAATTCGAAGTGCGGACCCTTATCACCAACGCTGGTCCAGTTATTTTTTGAAAGCTGGTCTTTGTATTTATCCAATCTGTCTTTCTTGATAAATACGCGAACCGTATTTTTATTGGTAACTGTGTTAAGCTTATCTACATCCCCATTATCCAACATTTTGTAAAACTCGAGATCGGTAATGGTTTTAGCGTCGGGAGCAAAGGAACCAAATAATTGAAAGCCTACTAAAACTGCGAAAATAATAGCCCAAACCCAGTAAATATTGAATTTTGGACCTTTCCGCTGTCCACCACCGTCATCACGGGGCCGTAAGCGAGGGAAATTGCGGTCGTTCTGTCTTGACTCGTCTTGTGACATAGTATATTGTTGCTTGTCCTTGGTTTTCTAGATAAAATAATTAATGATCGACGACGCTAAATTGTTCGCCTAAAAAGCTGTTAGTTAATCATTATTTCGCACAAACCGGCATTTTAACATTAAATTTTGCTGGTGAGCTTAATATTCTTCACCTTCAGCATCGTTCCACATTTCTTCCAATTTGTAAAACTTGCGGGTTTCCGGTTGCATTACATGCACGACAACGTTAACGTAATCGATTAATATCCAGTGGGCTGTCTGTTGTCCTTCGCTATGGAAAGGAGTTTCTTCAGCAGTTGCCCTAACATGCTCCTGTACAAAGTCGGCAATAGCCTTTACCTGTGTGGTACTGCTGGCTTCACAAATAATAAAAAAGTCGGCAACAGCTTCGGGGATTTTGCGCAGGTCCAACGACACAATATGCTCTCCCTTCTTTTCCTTTATGGCGTGAATGATTGCTTTGTAAATCTTTGAATTTTTTGTTAACCGGGCTACACTATTTCGCTTACGACGGGTAGCTAACAATGAAACTTGTTCCAATAATCCTGTGTTTTAATGATCAATGTGTTTTAGGTTCTGGTAGCGAGGAGCTCTGATTTCAGACTCGTTTCTTCCCTGACCGGGGAAGTGACTTCAGGTAATTAAAATACGAATAAATCCGCTTATTACCACATTTCTTACTAAACGCTCAAGGGCAATCCCTAATTTCGCACTTCCCAAAAATAATAATCTTTTGTCACATCCTGGTAAAGAGGCTCCTATTGGTCATCCTTATATAATATTACCAACAATAGACAGCACCAACAACTATGCCATGCGGCAAATACAAGCCGGATTGGCAACTCATGGCACCACCTGGTTCGCCCTGGAACAAACAGCCGGTAAAGGCCAACGGGGAAAAAGCTGGTTAACAACCCCTAATCAAAACATCATGCTTAGTGCGGTTATTGTACCCGGCTTATTGCCCAGTCGCCAGTTCTGGCTCTCTGCTACAGTAGCCCTCGCCTGTTATGATTTTTATAAAAAATATGCCGGGGATGAAACCGCTATTAAATGGCCAAATGATGTGTATTGGCGTGACAGAAAGGCAGGTGGCATTTTAATAGAAAATGTATTCCGCGGTACCGATTGGTTATTTGCCGTAGCAGGCATTGGAATAAACATAAACCAGGTTGTTTTTGATCCCAGTTTACCCAACCCGGTTTCATTGAAACAGATCACCGGCAAAGATTTTGATGCGGCTGCATTGGGTCAGGAACTGTGTCAGTCGCTGGAACACCGGTACCGGCAATTACAGGCAGGTGGTATTGAAACCATCATGTGGGAATATCAACAGGTGTTATTCAAATTACATCAGCCCGTTACCTTGAAAAAGGGCGCTGCTTTGTTTGAAACTACCATTATGGGTGTTTCAGATAATGGCCAGTTGTTAACCAAAGACGTGATGGAACGCGCATTTGACTTTGGCGAGGTAGAGCTTATTTTAAAATAAAAGCCTCCCGAAAAATCGGAAGGCCTATTTATTGTTCACTGGGTAAAAACGGCTTATTTTTTCTTTTTATTTACCTGAAACACGCGCGACAGGTTAAAGCCAAACCGGATATCACCTTTCCAGAAATCATCTCTGGTACCGGTTAAGAAGGCTTTTTCATTCATACCGGTGCTGTTACTAAAGTGTAACTGAAATACGTGACCGCCGGTCTCAATATCAAATCCCATAGATAAGGGGTCTTTGGTTCCGGGTTCACGTCCTGCCAGTATGGGATGATAATCTACTACAAAAGCAGTGCGTTTAGAAAGTTTCAACCGGCCACCAATCCCTAATGCCCAGGTATTGTTCTCCTGATCGGCTTTTGCAACCAGATTGCGGTGAACCATAATAGGGCTTACCTGCAAACTGAAGGCGTTGCTGAATTTGCGTCCGATGATTATTTGATGGTAATAAGCTACACGTGAAGAGAAATAGTTTTTCCGGGTGGTATCTGCCCAGGGCATGGTTTGAACCGTAACACCCGATACCCATACTACAGAAACCGGAGAACCGCCACCTGCACCCTGGCGTATTGGGCGGAATTTAAAAAAGCCATCCAATTCTTTATCCAGGGTACTTCTTCCCACACCTACACTTAAGTTATCAGTTATGCCATAGTCAAACCCCATACGCATACTGGCCTGGTCTAAACCAAAAAATTCTTTAGCGCCCTCGCTGATAAGGCCAAAACGGTGCAGAATACGCACGTCCAGCACGCCCTTGCCCAGCAGTTCCATAGACTGGCCGTTGATAACACGTGTTGATTTGAAGGCGCCGGTTGCATATTCTTTTTTTGCAGAATCCTTGACCATGCTTAACAGGTCCTGGTCCTGCGCCTGAATGGTATTGGCCGCCGTTATAACAAAACAGGCAGTCAGGAGTATGTAGGTTATTTTGCTCATATTGGTTGGTTATTTAGTTTGGTCTGTGCCGTTTATTGTTTCAATGGTTCCAGCGTACAGCTTACTGAAATGTTTATGGTATCTGACATGTTTTGCGCTACTGTACCGGGAATGTCAATGTCGTAATCAGACATCAGGATCTTGAGTTTGGAGGCAGCCTGCAGCTTGCCATCCTTCACCGTGATTTTGCCATCCGCTTCTACATCTTTTGTTTGTCCATGCAGGGTAAGCTTGCCTTTTATATGAACCGTATAGGTACCATCCTTTGTGTAGTTTACTTCACTGTTGTTAACTATTTGTCCGCGAAACTCGGCCTTGGGGTATTTATCGCTTTCTACGTAATTTTCATTGAAGTGTTCCTGCATCAATGCTTTTTTGAATTCAAAACCTTTCATGAGTACTGCAAACTGAATGTCACCGGTTTTTGAATCGAGTACACAGGTAACACTGCGATGCGTTGCTTCAATGGTTTCAATAGCGCCCTTTGAAGAAAACTGTATGTTTCCGCTTTTGGTGAAGAATTTGTCCTGTGCCATTAATGACGCCGCCATTAATATAAGGCAGCACGATATAATGCCTTTCTTTATCAAGAAACTCATAATAAAATATTTGGTTTTAACAATTGCTTAGTTGCCTATAACGCAGCGGTTTAATTGAACATCTGATCCTAACAGCCCTGTTTCATCTTTATTAAATCCGGTAATGGCTCCTTTAATAGTTATAAGGGCTCCTTTTTGTAGTGATCCTACCGTGGTATTGGCGGTGCTGTCTAATACGCAACGAACGCCCGACATATCACTGGTGTCGCCCAGTACAACGGTGTTCTGCGCTGCTTCCACGTTCTTAACTATGCCTTTTACCGATAAAATTTTATTCAGGTACTTTTTATTAGTGGCGTCTTCGCTACTAACAAATTCTTTGATCAGATCTGTAGCATTTACAGTAAAATCAGCACTTACATTGGCGAGCCCCTGAACGGTCCTGTTATATTGGTACCAGCCATAACCGGCAGCCAATGCAATAACTACTACGATACCACCAATGATTGTCCTTTTCTTGTTCATGGAAGATTGTGAATTTAATTGTTGGGTGCGCCTGAGTCAACCCAGCAGCTTATAGATTTTATTTGGCTTTGCGTTAGCGAGCCGTCTTCAGGCATAAAACGGGAAACCACCGCCGATTTTATTTGCGTAGCGGCATTTTTTATTTGTGTATATGATGTTAAGGCGCCTGGTCCATTGGTGCTTCCTGCTGCATGACAATCGGGTTTGGCACAACTGGATTGTATAATCGGGTTCACATCGGCTACAAACGATGCATTTACACCATCGCAGGTTGAAGCACCGTACAGGATCTCTTCCTTGTCGTTATAACAACCATAAAATAATATCATACCGCCTGCTAAAACGCCTGTAATTTTTTTAATCATAGTATAGCAATTAATTCAGCTGTTTAAGGAGTTTAGTTTTTCTATGAGTGACTGCATCCATGCTTTTTTCTATGGAGTTGTACGATTAACCGTTTCATTTGGTTGCCTTTCACTGATTTTCGTGGGTAACTTGTAACAACTACAATAAAAAACCCTGTCCTTAAAAGGACAGGGTAACCAAACCCTAAAACTAAAAAATAACCCATATACAAGTAAGCCGGTTACCCGGCCCACTTACAGATTTGAATCAGGGCTTAACCTCGATTACACTTTACCAGTTAATTACTTTTTTTTTTAATATAGCCCCTTCCGGGTTCTTAACCCAGCTGGGCAAGGAACGGGGATATTCTCAGCCAATGGCAGAATTTTCAGAAAACAATACGATAAAGAATTTAACAGAGTTGCCCCGGCATATATATTCGATCTGCTGCCATTACATTTAAACCAGGTTAAAGGAGCCAGACATTCAGGCCGTTGTATTATAGTATAGCAGCGAATGTGCTAAAACAACGATCTTGTAAAGGGTGATTTAACCTGACTTGTGCGGCTGCTTTGTGAATTGCTTTAAAGTTCAGGTACTTAACAGTAAATTTGATAAAAGTTCAGCAACAGTACATGACGGAAAAGAATCAACTGTATAGAAAAAAGATCATAAAGCATCTGTATTTTTCTAATATGCTATCCTGCGCTGACCTGAGCGACAAGATCCATAAAAGCTTACCCGTTACCACCAAAATGCTGGGCAAGCTTATTGAGGAAGGTTGGGTTACCGAAACCGGTTTTGCAGCATCTACCGGCGGACGGCGTGCCGTTATGTATTCCCTGTTGCCCGATATATTATATGTGGTATCGGTGGCCATGGACCAGTTGATTACCCGAATTGCCATTCTGAACATGCAGAACAAACAGGTAGCTGCCACTGAATTGTGCGAGCTTCCTTTACTAAAGAACCCACTGGCGCTTGATATGCTTACCGAAAAAATTGACGAGGTTATAACCCGGTCGGGCATCTCAAAAAACAGTATTGCCGGAGTGGGTATAGGCATGCCGGGGTTTGTTGATTCTGCCAAAGGCATGAATTATACTTTTCTGGAGCCCGAACAGGGTTCCCTCACCCAATACATTTCATCAAAGATCAAACTACCGGTATACATCGACAACGACTCCCGCCTGATTGCCCTGGCGGAGTTGATGTTTGGAGCCGCCCGCACCAAGAAAAATGCCATGGTGATAAACGTTGGCTGGGGGGTTGGTTTAGGTATGATCCTGAATGGCGACCTCTTTCGTGGACACAACGGGTTTGCCGGCGAGTTCAGCCACATTCCGCTTTTCCTAAATAATAAACTATGCAGCTGCGGCAAAAGTGGCTGCCTGGAAACCGAAACTTCCCTGTTGGTGGTTATTGAAAAAGCAAACAAAGGCCTGAAGGAGGGCAAAATATCGCTGTTGAATGAACTATCAGTAGAACATGCAGAACAGGCTTTCCAGGACATTATTAAAGCTGCAGGTAAGGGTGATAAGTTTGCTGTAGAAATTTTATCTGAATCAGGTTATAATATAGGTAGGGGCGTGGCAATCCTGATCCATTTACTGAACCCGGAACTGGTGATCTTAAGCGGTCGCGGGTCATCGGCAGGAAAGATCTGGCAGGCGCCTATACAACAGGCATTAAACGAACATTGCATTCCCCGGCTGGCCTCCAATACAGAAATTGAAATTTCTTCCCTTGGCTATCAGGCCGAAGTTACCGGCGCCGCCGCCCTGGTAATGGAAAACTTTGAGAAAAATGAGTTTAAAAAGGAACCGGCACATCCGGAGAAGTTGGTGAAGAAGTAATAGGGGGGCGCTATTTTTTTAGGAAAAGCATAAGCAAACCAAACATGGCCGCCATCTGACCAATCCAAAAAAGAAACATCCATTTTATCGTTTCCGCTCTATTGTTAGCGGCATCCTTTATAATGTCTGCTCTTTCCCGGGCCAGGTCTTCTTTTGTAGCAAGTATGGAAGTTTTTGTATCCACTTCTCCTTTTATTTTTTCCTCAATAAAAGTAGTCAAATTTTCAGCAGTTTCCTTGCCCAGTTTAACTGAAACAAGATCATAGAGCTTGGTAATGGTTATAGTTGGCATAAAGTACAAATGGAATACTAAAGATACCCATTAATACTAATATTATTAGTTTTTCTATAGCTTAATTTATTGACATCAATCAAGTTATTTCTCTGCCGCTACAATCTCCTCAGCATGCTGTTTATTCTTGGGGCGCAGGAATATTTTGCTGATCACTCCCTTTTCATTGATCACAAATGTGGTGCGGTGAACGCCCATATATTTATTACCAAACATTTGCTTTTCGCCCCACACGCCATACTTATTTATTACAGTATGATCAGGATCGGCCAGTAAAGTAAACGGCAGATTGAATTTGGCCTCAAACTTCTTATGGCTCTTTTCATCATTCGGACTAACCCCAATCACCTCAAAGCCATGTTTCTTCAACAAGGCAAAATTATCGCGCAAATTACAAGCTTGTATCGTACAGGTTGGGGTGTCATCTTCCGGATAAAAGTACAGCACCACTTTTTTGCCCTTGAACTCGCTGAGCGTTATTTTTTTTCCGTTCTGGTCTTTTCCGCTAAACGCCGGAGCTTTATCGCCTTCTTGTAGAGTGATCATATTAATTTGAAAATTAGCGGGTAAAATTATACGTTTTCGCGGTTACATTCCCGGCCTCATCTTCTGCACGGATCTTCAACTCATGCTGGCCGGCCATACACTTTTCATCAAACTGGTAAATAAAGATCTCCCCCTTGTCATTGCTAAACCGCAGCCATTTACCATCCAGTTCAGTTTTTACATTTTTTATCTCTTCCAAATTATCAGTTACTTTAAAAGTCAGGCGGGCGGCCTTACTTAGGTCTGCTCCATTTGCAAAACCAACCGGTGCTATTGCCGGGGGCTCAATATCAAGTACCAGCTGAAAACTTCCCATATCGCGGAACCGGGCCGATGCCCAGTTTCCCTGCCATTGCACTTTTTGCACTTCACTTTTAGTACCGGCAAACCACTGCATTACAGTCCGTGATCTTTCGGCATCGGTTAGCGTTCGCACAGGCTGAATGCGAACAAGCATGGAGTCCCGGATGGGAATATACGCAGCCCCAATGGTATGTATAGACGACACCACATGCGCATTTGAGTTGGCCGATTTAATATAACGTATGTGTACCGAATCGTATAAACAGCGCTCACCAAGGAAAAATTCACATTCGGGGTTTTCCAGACCATCCATCATTTGAGGATAAAAGGGTTTGCCAGCCGGTGCCGGCGCCTGGCTGCCTTTTATAAACCGCACTTTGCATCCAAGCGTACTGATATTTCCACTGGCGTCTTTTACCTGAATGGAAACCGTATGAACAACCCCATCGCTCACGTCGATGGCTCCATTGCCATTCTTGCATTTATAGATAGCATTCGTATAACCGGGCAATTCCGACAAATGCTGTAAAAAAGGTCCGCCCTGGGCTTTGTTCTTATAATCAATGTGTGCATTCAGATCGCGGGTATCGTTGTAACTGATATTATCCATTCTAAAAGCAACAACCGGCTGGTCATCAATCGTAAGAGTAGATTCATAGATCCCATTATGGTTGGTGGAACCGGTTTGGGTATCATAAGCCCCAATGGCAAAACTTATGAGGGGGGAAGAAACGGTGATCACCGAGGGCGTAGAGATATAAGTTGAACCGGAATAGGCCTTTACCGGGAATAATCGGGGCGATTGCTCATATACGCTACGTGTCCTGTCGTATATTGCCAGCCGTTGCAACTGAGGGGGGACGTTATCCGGGATCTGAAATCCGAACAAAAAAGGGTTCACATTCACGTCGCCGTCTGAGCGCCTCACCTCAAAATGCAGGTGCGGCGCCTGCGAGCCGCCGGTATTGCCACTATTGGCCAGGAAATCGCCTTTTTTTACCGGAAACAGATCGGGTGTTAATTCGAGAAAAACCTTCCACGATTGCTGTTGATATTGCTGGTCTTTTACCCATTTTTCCAAAGTGGGATTAAATGCATTCAGGTGGGCATATACCGTAGTAAAACCATTGGGGTGTGTGATGTAAATGGCCCGGCCAAACCCATAGGGTTCTATCTTGATGCGGCTGATGTAACCGTCTGCCGCCACATATACGGGCAGGTTTTCACGAGCATTTGTTTTTATGTCAAGGCCCATGTGATAGTGGTTCGGCCGCAATTCGCCAAAGTTGCCTGCAAGGCGAATGGGTATTTCAAGCGGGTCGCGGAAATAACCCTGCGGATAGCTAGTAGGTGGAAAAATTTGAGCAACCAGCGCAGAGCTGTTCAATAATAAAAATAGTGTGAGTATCCTCATGGGTGATTAATATGGTTGCAAAACTAAGTGGTTGGAAATAGTGAACAAAAGCCAATATTAAAAAAACATTAAGGCGGGTTACCTGCCCGGTTAAATCAGAATAAAACAGAAATAGAACTGCTAAAGGTTTTGAACTGTTAATTTTAAAAAAATACCCACATAGTGGTATGATTTTTATAAACATTGGAACAGCTTTTGGCGTATATAAGTTGTCTTAAATAATAATAAGTATAGTCTAGAAAAATTTTACAAACTCGGTTTATGAAAACGCTAAGGAATAGGATGATACTAGTATTGGCGCTGTCGGTTGGAACGATAGTAGGTATCTTTCGTGGAAATGAAGCTAAACAGAAATGGGTATTCCGTATCAGAAGTCGTTTTGACGAAAAACGTCAAATAGCCGAAGAGAAAAAACTGGTACGGGGTGGTGGCGTTGCGCTCGATGATATCGAATTAGCCGCTTTTCACAACAACTGATTTATCATATTTTCAGCCAGCAATTCAAAGCCTTTGCCGGATGGTAAAGGCTTTTTTTATTGCCTGTACTGTAATTCGTAAGCTGCCTGAGATAAACGACAAAGAAGATATTCCCCTGGAAAAGAAGATATTCCACGGTTCAGACTTTGTTACATCGACATCCCGGCATCCCATAAATCTCACGCATCCTGGTTCAGACAAAAAATTAATCGACAAAATTCCCCTCGCTGCCTTACTTTTGCGCAATTTATCCCGCCAATATGGCCACAAAAAAGTGTGCAGGAAAGGCGCCAGATAAAGGTTCAACCAAGGTTTAATTAAAAAAATCGCTCTTTACTCAAAATGCCAAAAGACACTTCTATCAAGTCAGTACTAATTATCGGTTCAGGTCCCATTATTATCGGCCAGGCTTGTGAATTTGATTATTCCGGTTCACAGGCAGCCCGTAGTATCAGGGAAGAAGGAATTAAAGTAATACTCATCAACAGTAACCCTGCTACCATCATGACCGATCCTATGATGGCCGATAAGGTTTACCTGTTGCCACTGACGGTAGAAAGCATTGAGCAAATTCTGGAAGAAAACCAGATTGATGCGGTGCTACCGACCATGGGCGGACAAACAGCCTTAAACCTGGCTAAAGAGGCAGCAGAATTAGGTGTGTGGGAAAAATACAACGTTCGAATGATCGGGGTTGATATTGCCGCCATCGACACAGCTGAAGACCGGGAAAAATTCCGCCAGCTGATGTTAAAGATAGGGGTAGCAGTTGCTCCTTCAAGAGTAGCTAACTCCCTGCTGGAAGGAAAAGAATTTGCCCAGGAAATAGGATTCCCCCTTGTAATTCGCCCTTCATTCACCCTGGGTGGAACCGGTGGCGGATTCGTTCACGACAAATCTGAACTGGAAGCAGCCCTCGACAGAGGGTTGAAAGCATCTCCTATACATGAGGTGCTGGTTGAAAAAGCCGTATTGGGTTGGAAAGAATACGAACTGGAACTGCTGCGCGACAAAAATGACAACGTAGCCATCATTTGTACCGTAGAGAACCTTGACCCAATGGGTGTTCACACCGGCGACTCCATTACCGTTGCCCCGGCCATGACCTTAAGCGATACCGCTTTCCAGGACATGCGTAACAAAGCCATCCTCATGATGCGCAGCCTCGGCAATTTCGCTGGCGGTTGTAATGTGCAGTTTGCCCTGGATCCTGTAACAGAACAACTGATCTCCGTTGAAATAAATCCGCGCGTAAGCCGGTCATCGGCCCTGGCTTCTAAAGCAACGGGGTATCCTATTGCTAAAATAGCGGCTAAACTCGCTATCGGCTATACGCTCGACGAACTGAAAAATCAGATCACCAAAACCACTTCAGCTTACTTTGAGCCTGCACTGGATTATGTGATCGTGAAAATGCCTCGCTGGAACTTCGATAAATTCAAAGGCGCCAACGATACACTCGGTCTGCAAATGAAATCGGTAGGTGAAGTAATGTCTATCGGCAGAAGCTTTACAGAAGCCATTCAAAAAGCCTGTCAGAGCCTTGAGAACAACGCGGTTGGACTGGGTTACTACGGAAAAAGCCAGATGCACGCTGAGGAACTGATCGAATACATCAAGACCCCAAAATGGGATCGCATCTTCCGCATTAAGGATGCCCTCATGGATGGTGTGTCAGTTAGTACCATTGCTAAAGCCACTCTCATCGACCGCTGGTTTATCAACGAGATCAAAAAGATCGTTGACCTGGAAAAAGAGATCGAGAAATACAAAATGGCCACCCTGCCTGTTGAACTGCTGAAAGAAGCCAAATTCATGGGCTTTAGCGATGAGCAGATCTGCAAGATCATGCAGGATGGTACGGATGATGAAGTATACGAAAAACGGAAAGCAGCAGGCATTACCCGCGTTTATAAAATGGTGGACACCTGCAGCGCCGAGTTTGAAGCCAAAACACCTTACTTCTACTCTACTTTCGAATCAGGTAATATTAGTGAAAGCAAAGCCAGTGATCGCAAAAAAGTGATCGTTCTCGGTTCGGGCCCCAACCGCATAGGTCAGGGTATTGAATTCGATTACTGCTGCGTACACGGTTTGCTGGCTCTGAAAGAGTGCGGTTACGAAGCCATCATGATGAACTGTAACCCCGAAACAGTCTCTACCGACTTCGACATGGCCGATAAACTGTACTTTGAACCCGTATTCTGGGAGCATCTGTGGGAGTTGATCGAACATGAAAAACCAGAAGGTGTAATTGTTCAGCTGGGTGGACAAACAGCCCTGAAGCTGGCTGAACGCTTAACCAAGAAAGGCGTTAAGATCATCGGTACTTCATTCGATAATATGGACATCGCAGAAGATCGCGGTCGCTTTAGCGATATGCTGAAAGAACTGGGCATTCCCTACCCCAATTACGGAACAGCCTATACAGTTGATGAAGCAGTTGAAGTAGCCAATAAAGTAGGTTACCCTGTATTGGTTCGCCCCAGCTATGTATTAGGCGGCCAGCGCATGCGTATCGTAATCAACGATGAAGAAGTAGAAAAAGCAGTAGTTAGTCTGCTGAAACATATCCCCGGCAACAAGATCCTTATCGACCACTTCCTCGATCGTTGCCAGGAAGCTGAAATCGATGCCATTTGCGACGGAGAAAGCGTACACATAATGGGTGTAATGGAACACATTGAACCCGCTGGCATCCATAGCGGCGACAGCAACGCCGTATTGCCTCAGTTCAACCTGAGCCCGCTGGTGGTGGAAACCATGGAAGAATACGCCCGCAAAATTGCGTTCAAATTAAACATCAAAGGTCTTATCAACATTCAGTTCGCCATTAAAGATGGTAAAGTGCATGTGATTGAAGCCAACCCGCGCGCGTCGCGTACCACACCGTTTATTGCCAAAGCCTACCAGATCCCCTACCTGAATGTAGCTACCAAGATCATGTTGGGCGCCAATAAACTACGCGACTTTAAGTTCGTAAAACGCCTGAAAGGCTATGCGATCAAAGAGCCGGTGTTCAGCTTTGAAAAATTCCCTGGCGTTAGCAAAGAGCTGGGACCTGAAATGAAAAGCACAGGTGAAGCCATCCGCTTCATAAAAGACCTGCGCGATCCATACTTCCGCCAATTATACAAAGACAGAAGTATGTACTTAAGCAAGTAGTTCATTGTAACACTATATAAAAAGCCCTCCCGATGCATCGGGAGGGCTTTTTTGTTGTTATAATAAATTAAAAGAATGATCTATATCTCTACCATGCTGTGTTTGATGGCATAGATAACCAATCCTACACGGGTTTTAACACCCAGCTTCTCAAACAGGGAGTTACGGTAATCATCTACCGTACGGGGGCTAACAAACATTTTGCCGGCAATATCCTTATAGGTCAACTCGGTACAAACCCATTTCAGGAATTCTTTTTCCTTTTCAGTAAGGTGAATGGGTTCCTGTGGTTTATCCATGTCCTTGTGCAACCCGCTGATGATCTTACCTGATATCAGCTCAGAAAGATAGAAGTCTTTATGCAGCACCGAATCTAACGCCAGTTTTAACTCCTCCGGTTCTGCATTCTTCATGATATATCCTTTGGCGCCCAGGCGCAGCATGCGAATAATTATATTTTCATCGCTGAACATAGAAAGTGCCAGGATCTTTACCTGCGGAAAATTCTTGTATATCCATTTAGCCGTTTCATACCCATCTATATCCGGCATATTTACATCAAGTAAAATAATGTCAGGTATAATATGATTTTTAAGCTTTTCCTTAACCTCCTGTCCATTGCTGGCTTCAAACAACACTTTATAATTCTCGAATGAGTTGATCAACCGCGCCAGTGCATTCCGCAACAAAGTGTGGTCATCGGCAACAGCTACCTGTATATTTTTGTTAACAGTCATTATGTTCGCGCATTCACTTATTTAATGAGGTATGGGCAACTGAATGGTAACAATAGTGCCTTTGCCAGGTTCACTTTGCATGTCTATATCAGCACCAATAAGTTTTGCCCGGTTGAAAATACTCTTTAATCCAACACCAGCCGCAGAGGACGTGGAATTTTTCTTTTCTGCCACATTGAAACCCACCCCGTCATCTATTATTTTCATTATGAATTTATCTTCGAGATAGGTTAAACCCACCTGAATTTTTTGGGCCTTTGAGTGCTTTAAGATATTGTTGAGGTTTTCCTGGAATATCCTGAATAACACTATACCCTTTTGATCATCGAAGCTTTGTTCAATACCAGCGTTCGAGAATTCAATATCCAGCAAACCGGTGCGGTTTATATTTTCCAATTCAAAGTGTATGGATTCCGCTAAGCCTATTTGCGCTATACGATCGGTATGAAGGCTCTTGGTAAGATTGGCCAAATCAATCATAGCTTTATTCAATACCTGCCGGGTGCCTTGAATGGGTTCATATGCCTCATGCTCTTTGTCCATAGGCAATACCGCCAGGGAAAGTTTTACCACCGATAACATTTGACCGATATTGTCGTGCAATTCCTGACCAATGTTCTTAAAGGTTTCTTCCTGTATCTCCAGTTGCGACTTCAGCGTTTCCCGTTCATATTCTTCTTTCATGCGGATTATCTCCGACTCCTGCCGGTGTTGTCTTCGTTGGTACAGAAAAAGAGTGGTAACAATAAAGCCTACCAGCAATACTGCCAGTATAGCGCCAAATATTATTACTATGTAAATATCTGGTGTCATATTAAAACGTTGCGGCAAGCAATTTAGCACAAAGTTTAACGATACAGGGTAGAAGTCTTACTGTTTTTATACAGGTGTATAAATCCTATGATAAAAAGGGTATAAGAAATAAAATTTACCACCATGATCATTCCTACCAAAATATTTACTTCGCCGGGGCTAAAAGTGAGGGAGAGTGCAGCAGGCAGTTCCAGGGGGATCAAACAGCTGTTCTGGACTAATATGCTGCTGCCGGTCCAGAAAGCGGGCATTCTAAAAGGGTTGTCTATAGCTGTTTTTCTGAATAATTCACTCAATAAATAGCCACTGAAAAAAGCGAGCATAACAGCCCCGCCATAAAAATTTACGATATTAAACAGATGAATGCCTCGTACAAAAAGATTGATGATGGCAAAAACCGGATACCCAATTGAAACAAAAAGCAATACTTTCCTTATCTGCCTGTTTTTGATCAATTGGTACAACGCAAAACTGTAAAACACAAACTGAAGCACCTGGTAAACATTATACACACAATGGTTATTGTGGTATTTGATCATCCATTGCAGGGCTGTCATTTCTGAAATAAATGTTAGCAGTACAAACCAGGGGAGCATTTTTACAGGTGAGAGGGACCATTTTAAACGCCAGGTACAAATAACACCCACAATAAAACAAATGACCAGTAAAATAAGGTACGAATTGAAAAATATCGTTATCATCTCCTTTCTTTAAAAGAACCAATCATTCAATCTACAAGGCGGCCGCACGGACCTTCCGGAACCTGACCCGGCATAAAAATGCAATAGAAAATAAAGAATATAATAAAACATTCAGTATTTGTAAAACGGTAGACAGATTTCGCAAAATGATACCCGGCAATCCATGCAAATGATTCCATAAACCGAACAATGGAAAAGAACAGGTATAAAAGAATAACAGTCCCGAACAGATCCAGAATGCCGGTTCCTTCAACAGGTTTACCGAACGGGTAGATTGAAATAATTCTAAAAAATAATAAATACAGGCGCCTACTATAAGTAAACAACCAAATGAATAGGTACTCGTATGGAATGTTTTTACCTGAAAAAAGGCACTATTAATAAGTACCAGCACTGGATAAATAGTCATCACCCATAATATGATCTTCCTGATCTTTAAATTATAGAGGCAACATCTTATTATATACAGGTAAAAGATAATTTCGAATGTGGTGAATGTATTAAACAGCAGGGCCGCACTACGATCCGTTTTCACAAATAGCTTATTGGCGAACTCAACGCCGATGGTAATCAACAGGAAAAAAGGAAAAGCTATCAGGTACTTAGGTGTAAATGCCTGCCGAAACAGAGCGAGAGACACTAAAAAACAAATAATTTCTATTATAAGGGAGGTCACTTCCATCAGGCACTAATGTAGATAATTCAGCATAAATAAAAAATCCGCTCCGGCTAAACCGGGGCGGATTTTCAAAATATAATACGTTCTGATAATTTCTTAAATCACGACCATGCCATCATTTCCCTTGTCAACGATGGTAATACCCAGACCATCGTAATCAGTTTCAACACCACCGGGAGGCCATGTTCCCACATTGTAAGCCAGCAATTGTTTGCCTTTATTGGTGTCAATATAAACATTTTTATGGCTTACACCCGCCTCTGTTTGCTGGTGGTCGGTTGCAACCAGCACAGTTGTTTGTTTGCCGGCATGAGTAGGCTTTTCAGTAAAATTTTCAGGATATACCCCAAAGTGAAGAGTAACCGTATTGGCACCAGCCTCTTTCGCTTTTGCCAGGAAATCTTCCAGTTCTTCAATGCTATAAAAAAGGCTCAGTGAATCTTCCCGCCCCATTCGCTCTGAATTATGTATCCATCTTTCTTGTTTATATGTGCGGATAAGCGTGTCAACATGTTGTGTATCCACGAATCTTCCAGCCCTTAAGGATTTTTTTTCAATTGTAGTCATAGCTTGTGAGTTTTGTTTAGTGTGATTGTGTTGTCGATGTGAAGGTAGCGGCGAGGGCGCAGCAAACTTCGGCTACAACTGAATGTTAGACAACTAATTACGGATTACTATAATTCGTAAAGTGAAGGAGTTCAAGGAGTCACGTGAAAATGACGGTGTAAATACCGTGAAATGAGGAAGGATTAACCGTTTAAAAAACATTATTAAACCCCGTCTTTTTACGGGGGCATTTCGCCCGCTAATTTCCCGTACAAAAAACCGTAGTTAATAAATCGCGCTTTTCTGGCATGTATCCGGTTTTTGTCTGAAATTAGACATGGAGAGTTGCTATCATCCCGTTTTAGAAATCCAATGGTCCTGTGAAAACCCGCCGACAGATTTCCTCAAGGCTTTTGTTATCCACAAATCCTCTTGAGGAAATTTTATTCTGATAACAGAATTTTCCTTTTCAAACTACCTGCTTTATCTTTTTACCATTAGCCTTGTCCTTTTTTGATAAAGTAGGTAGTTTGTTTTTTGAAAACCCCGCCTCCATCCCTTCTCCCAGGATGCTCTTGTAATTTCCTATTACCGGTCTGTATGTAATTTCACTTATTGGTATGTCTCATTTGCCTGCCCGACCCATTTGGAAAGAATCGCCCTTTGTTAGGCTTATTATTCCGCTTATCGCTGGCATTGCTTATCAGTGGTATTGGCCTTTTCCCATTCATTTCATATGGCTGTCTTTCACCTTCAGCATAGTTGTGCTTTGGGTTCTTTATGCTCAGCCACTTTCACGCCAATACCGTGCCCAATGGATTTACGGCGTATGCATACATGCAATGCTATTTGCCACAGGTGGTTTAGTTTTATTTTATGGTGATATTCAACATCAGAAAACGAGTATTACCAGGCAGAAAACAGCAGGAAAGGCCATTCTGGTAACCATTGAAGAACCACTGTCTGAAAAAAAACAATCTTTTAAAACCATTGCTTCTGTTCAGGCAGTTGTGTTTGACCATTCTATTAACAAGGCCAGCGGGAAGATCATTCTCTACTTTCAAAAAGACAGCGCCAGTCAACATCTTCATTATGGCAAACAACTGTTACTCTATAAAGCATTGCAACCGGTAAAAAATACGGGCAACCCAGGCTGCTTCGACTATCAACGCTACTGTTATTTTCAAGGCATCTCACACCAGGTATACCTAAAGCAGGGCGAGTATGTTCTACTCAAAATAGAAAATGAAAATCTGTTTCGGAAATTTCTTTTTTCCACAAGGACAAAAATCGTTGCGCTGTTGAAAAAATACATTCCTGGCGCAAAGGAATCCGGCCTGGCCGAAGCGATGCTTATTGGCTATAAAGAAGATCTTGACCAACGCCTGGTTCAATCCTATTCTGATACCGGTGTAGTGCATATCATTGCAATTTCTGGTTTACACCTTGGATTAATATACTGGTTGTTAACGCTCTTATGCAAGCCATTGGCTCAACGTAAAGGAGGTAAACTGGTACAACCAATACTCATCATTGCCGGCCTTTGGTTATTCAGTTGTATTGCTGGCGGCTCGCCTTCCGTATTGCGTTCGGCTGTTATGTTTACCTGTCTGGTTATTGGCGCGCACCTGAACAGAAGAACGTCCATTTACAACAGCCTGGCATCTTCTGCATTTCTGTTGCTTTGTTATAATCCTTTCTGGCTTTGGGATGCCGGCTTTCAATTGTCTTATGCTGCAGTACTGAGCCTGGCAATGTTTTATAAACCCATTTATAACATGGTGTTTGTACAGAATAAACTACTTGATCTTTTATGGAAATCAATATGCGTAACGCTTGCCGCGCAAGTACTTACCGTGCCGGTTTCAGTATACCTTTTCCATCAGTTCCCCAATTTATTTCTCATTGCTAATCTGTTAGCAGTACCCTTATCCAGCCTTATCATTATTGGGGAAATAATACTCTGTATAGCCGGTGTGTTACCTATACTCGCAACAGGCGTGGGCTACCTGTTGCATTATACCATCCATTGGTTAAATACATTTATTGAGCAGGTAGGCAGACTGCCTTTTGCAATTATGGGCAATCTGAAAATAAATGGGGCGCAACTTGTTTGCCTGTATATCTTCATCAGCACCATGGCGTGGTGGTTATTGAATAACAAACGAAAAGGTGCTCTATTGTCGCTAATGTCGTTATTGGGGTTTATTGCATTTCGGGTTGTTGATCTGTGGAATACCGGGCAACAGAAAAAGCTTATAGTTTATAACATTCCCAGGCACAGCGCCATTGACGTTATGGTTGGTACGAAATACTTTTTTAAAGGCGATAGTTTGTTGGAACAGGATGACCTGTTGCAAAAATTTCACCTGCAACCATGTCGGTTACTACACCGCGTAATCAACCCATTTAACCCCGGGAATATACTGGTTGAAAAGAATTTTTACCGGTTCGGGAACACCTCCTTTTTACTGTTTAATGGCCCTTTAGACCTTTCTGTATTTTACCCAAAAACGCCAGTCGATATTATCATACTTTCAAATAATCCGCCCATTCAAATTACGCAGTTAACGGGGGTCTTTAATTGCCGCCAGTTCGTTTTTGACGCCTCGAATCCGGCCTGGAAAATAGCCAAATGGCAACAGGAATGTGCACAACTGGGACTTTTGGCATTTTCGGTGGCCGACAAGGGCGCTTTTGTTTTCAACCTGTATTAACCTACCTTTGCGCCCTTAAATCAACTATTGATAAGCCATTGATGGTTGGTAATCCCCAATGTCCCTTTCACTACTTCCGAATAAAATACGCATATGACTAAAAAGATACAGTCGGCATTAATTTCCGTTTTTTATAAAGATGGCCTTGAGCCGCTCGTAAAGGTGCTGCATGAGCAAGGCATTACCATCTATTCAACTGGTGGTACTCAATCATTTATAGAAAAATTGGGTATTCCGGTGGTGCCGGTTGAGAACTTAACCACCTACCCTTCTATATTAGGTGGCCGGGTAAAAACCCTGCATCCTTCGGTTTTTGGAGGCATCCTTGGCCGCAGAGAGCTGGAATCGGACCTTCAGGAAATGAAGCAATACAACATTCCGGAAATTGACCTGGTTATTGTTGACCTGTATCCTTTTGAGGAAACTGTTGCCAGTACTTCTGAAGAAAAACTGATCATCGAAAAAATTGATATCGGCGGGCCTTCCATGATCCGTGGTGCAGCCAAAAACTTCAGTCATGTGACGGTTTTAGCGGCAAAATCTGATTACCAGGTTCTGGCCGACATGCTTTCAGCCCAAAACGGCACTACCACCCTGGAGCAACGCCGGGCCTTTGCCTCTAAAGCATTCCAAATTGTGGCCCATTACGATGTGGCTATTGCAAAATATTTTAATCCGGAAGGCGATCTGTACTTCCTGGAATCAATTCCCAGCCCCAAAACCATGCGTTATGGCGAGAACCCGCACCAAACCGGCGTGTTCTATGGCGATCTGAATCAATTGTTTGATCAGCTGAATGGCAAAGAACTCTCTTATAATAACCTGGTTGATGTGGATGCTGCCGTGCAATTGATAAATGATTTTGCGGCTGGTGAAACCAGCGCTGTATTTGCAATTATTAAACACACCAACGTGTGCGGTATAGCATCGAGAGATACTGTTAAAGCTGCCTGGGATGCAGCCCTGGCCGGCGACCCTGAAAGTGCTTTTGGTGGGGTACTGGTTTGCAACAAACCCATCGACAAGGCTACCGCCGATGCTATCAATGAAATATTCTTCGAAGTATTGATTGCGCCTTCTTTTAATGATGACGCCCTCGCGGTATTAAAATCTAAAAAGAACCGCATCCTGTTACAGCAGAAATCAACTGTCAACCGCCCCAATCAATACAAATCAGTATTGAATGGCGTGCTGGCCCAGGGTGAAGATAAAGGTAATTACCTCGAGTGGAAAGAAGTAGGCGGCCGCGAAAGCAATGCCACTGAGAAAAGTGATATGGAATTTGCCAACATCGTTTGCAAACACCTGAAGTCAAATGCTATTGCACTGGTAAAAAACAAACAGCTGATCGGTAAAGGCTGCGGACAAACCAGCCGTGTTGATGCCCTGCGTCATGCGTTGGAAAAAGCCCGTCAGTTTGAATTTGATCTGAATGGTGCTGTACTGGCAAGTGATGCCTTCTTCCCATTCAATGACTGTGTACAGTTAGGCCATGCAGCCGGCATTGCTGCCTTTATTCAACCGGGCGGTTCCGTTCGTGACAAAGACTCTATCGAGTACTGCCAGCAACACCAGTTGGCTATGGTTATGACCGGCATGCGCCATTTCAAACACTAGCAGAAAAGCATAATATCGAAAAGGCCCCAATGTACTGGATGGTATTTGGGGCCTTCCCTTTTACTAACTAACCCAACTTTCTTTACAAAGTAGTAATTAAACTATCCACCACTTTTTTACTCATGGCAGTTATATTGTCATTGTATTGATCAATATACATCCAGGTTTTCTTCTTTATAGACTGGAACATTTTTAACTGTATTGGTTTGCAGGCGTCGGCAATAGTGATGACCCCTTCTTTAATTTCGGTATTTTGCTCCATTATTTTGTAGGAAACAACCATGTTATTGGCTACCGGTATTACAGAAAAATTATCCCAGCCAAAAGCATATATAACCCACACCATTTGACTTATATCGTCAACCGCAAACATGTATGGCAGTTGCTTTACTTCCAGCTCAATCCGGCGTCCGTTCAACTTACTTTTCAACCCTTTTGAATTGGCATAAGACAAGGCAGAATTGGTAAAGTTGTTATAAGGTATTTTAGGATTCAACGTACAGGTATTGGTAATATGCCAACGCCAGTAAAATAATAATGGCAACAAACTGTTATGGGTTTGCTGGGTAGTCGAACTTTTTTCATCTGCAGTTGGCAGGGTGGTAGTAACAGCCAGGTAATCATGATTTTTTTTGACAGGAGTTGCTACTGTTTCACTGTATTTTTTATCAACCCATTTGTCAATTTTCCTGGAGGTAAGGCAAGCCGGTAAAAAAAGGGTACATAAAAAAGAAATACTTACTAAAAAAAGTGTGGCACGGATGGTGGCAGGCATCATGAAATATGATTATTAAATACTAAAATAGAGATTTAATAAACAGAGAGCCCGGCAATTTGATAACCGTGCAGAATTGGCAATAACCGTGTTATTTTGGGCAATATGTGTGAAAGAAACAACTATCCTTCATCATTATAAGCATCCCAGTAAACTGTTTCTTTCATAAACAGCTCAAACATTTTACGCCAGCCTTCGCTTGCCGGATCGGTCCCTAATATGAAGTTGTGCCAGATGGGTATAAAAACGCCTTTACAACCTTTTACCCGCTCATAATACTGTATCAGCTCCTTATAGGTCTGCTGCGGGTTTTGCTTTTGCTCAAACAATGAATTGGCGTCCATAAAGCAAAACGGATAAAGCATCAGCGAAGTAGCCTGCTCCTTTTGCAGATCGTACCAGTAAAACGGGGAACATACAGAAGCTCTGAAACCATTTATGGTAGGATAACCCATAGAGAAATCCTTTTCAATACCTGCTTCTAGTAACCGGCGGTAAGTTACAGGCATGGAAAAACGAATATAATGTTGCCGGCTGTAGGTGATCTTTTTTTCCCCTACTACTTCCAGCCATTCCAGTTCTTCTTTTAACAAGGCTGTATTATCACCGCTTTGCCAGGATGGATGCGCCCCTAAATGCCAGGTGTTGGCATAATAGGTGACCAGGTCACGAAAAGGCTTTTTATTACAGGAATTATTTTTATCGTAGCGGCCCGTTTTCTTAGCGGCCAGGAAAAAGAAATGGGGCTTCATACGACAGTATAAGTGCCAGGCATCCAGCCACTCAAAACAATCGAAGGGATCTTTTCGTTTACCCCGCAACACCAGCCACCTGTCTTTTACGCGTGCCCACTCTCCTTTTCGAATGGAATTATAAAAGCCGCCTGCAGTCCGCAGCCAGCCTTTATGCAGGTATGACCAGGCTATATCTATATCGTATGTCAATAAACATTTGAATTGCGCCTGTTTAAAAACCAGCTCAGGGAACTTGAACTCCAATGCTTTTTTAAACGATTGCAGCCAGTAATTGATCAACGGTTGCGTTAAGAAATGTTCGCGATGCGCCAGGGAGTTGATGTGCGCGTATCGGCCATATTCATCTATGGCATGGGGCAGGTATTCTTCGTACCGGCTTAGCAAATAAAAAGAAGCGGCAAAAATATCGAACGGGAAATCTCCCCGGGTTTCAAAAAACGCCTTGTAAAAATTCACCTCAAAACATTCAAAGCGCTGCGGGTGAATGCCTGTTTCAAAAAGTAAATGGGTACTACGAAGGAAGAACTCCTTTTCAGAAAACGCCTGCGCTGAATAATTTAAACGTGGTTGTTTCGATGTTTTGAAATAAGCTTCATCGGTAGTAATGGTGATGGCTTCATCAAATAACTCCTTACCAATAAAATCTACAACGTATTGTAGTCGCGTGGTTATGGTATGGGTGTATAGAAGTAGCATCAGTACCTGCAAAATAAAAAAGTCAACTTAAAAAGTTGACTTTTAGAAACTATTTTTATGTTGTTTGCTTACGATCCCTATTTGCCTTTCCTCTCCTTCCACATTTCATTAAAGGTTTTGCCGGCGAAGTTCAGATCGGCCCGGTTAGTGGTCCAGCCTTTAAATACTTTATTCACCATCCAGTTCTTCAACTTCTGGTTGCCCATATTATACATGTTCCGGTGCAGGGTGGCTTGTTTCCACAGTTTCCAGGCTACCTTTTCACCCCAGCTGTAACCCCCTTCTTCCACCGCATCGTGTCTGTTTTCCAGCAGTATTTCGTGCAGGTTGATCTTTACGGCACAAACTTCTGTACAATTACCACACAGAGAAGAGGCATAGCTTAAATGCTTCCACTCATCCATCCCTTTCAGCTGTGGCGTAATTACGGCACCAATTGGGCCGCTGTAGGTAGTTTCGTACGCATGGCCGCCAATATTCTTATACACCGGGCAGGCGTTTAAACAGGCGCCACATCGAATGCAGTACAGGCTTTCGCGGGTGCGCTCATTCGCCAGAATATTTGTACGGCCATTATCCAGGAGTATTACATACATTTCATCGGGACCGTCAGGTTCGCCTGCCTGTCTTGGCCCAGAAACAATAGTATTATAAGAAGTGATCTGCTGACCGGTACCATAGGTTGCCAGCAATGGCCAAAAGAGAGCCAGGTCGTTCATGGAAGGGATCACCTTTTCAATACCCGTAATAACGATGTGTGTTTTGGGGAATGCGTTACTCAAACGGGCATTTCCTTCATTTTCACTTATGGCTACACCGCCAATATCGGCCAGTATAAAATTGGCGCCGGTTATACCTATTTCAGCCTGTACATATTTCTCCCGCAATACATCCCGGGCCACCAGGGTCAGTTGTTCGGCTGAAAGGTTAGGCGCTACATGCAATTTCTCTGTAAATAATTTAGCGATGTCTTCCCGGCTTTTGTGCATAGCGGGGGTAACAATATGGTAAGGAGGCTCGCCGTCCAGCTGTTGGATATATTCACCCAGGTCGGTTTCCACGCTTTCAATACCATGCTGTTCCAGGTGATCGTTCAGGTGAATTTCTTCAGTCACCATGCTTTTACTCTTCACGATGGTTTTGCAATTCTTCGCCTTGCAAATTTTCAGTACTTCCTCCACCGCCTGCTTGGCATCTTCCGCCCAAATCACCTTGCCACCGCGTTTGGTTAACAGTGTTTCAAACTGCTCCAGGTTCTTATCGAGGTTTTCAATAGCCCGCCATTTTACATTTTTGGCTCTTTCCCGCGCCAGGTGAACATCTGTAAACTGTGTTTTACCCAGGGGTACAGCAGCATTATACTTGCCTATATTGAAATTTACTTTCCTTCTATGTTCCAGATCAGCAGCCTTAATGGTGCTTTTTGCCATGAAAGAGGATGAATGTTCGCTCATTCCCAATTCTTTTTTAAGTGCTTATTGCCTGTTGGATTCAACGTTCCAGGTTCCCTGATACCATTTGCTTCACAATCGCGCGTTATCCCGTTGTTTTACTAGTGTTTGTCAGACTTGTACTCTGTGGCAGCTATATCCAGGGCATTATAAAAATCCTCACCGTATTTGCGAACAATAGGTTCCTTCAGGAATTTGTATACCGGCACTTTTAATTTCTTTCCCAGCGAGCAGGCAGGGCTGCACAAAGTGGGCCGGGGTTCATAGTTCATTCGATCGTAATCCCCTTTCTTGCCGGTTTTTTGAATTATGGGGAAGAAATGGCAGCTTATGGGCTTTTTCCAGCCGATAACGCCATCGTTATAAGCCTGTTCAAAGGCGCATTTTATGATGCCTTTCTCATCGCGGGTGCCATACACGCAGATCTCATTATCACCACCCAGCGTGGGTGTTACCCAGCCAAATTCTTTATGATAAACATATTTGCCTTTACGCTCTACCTCAGCAACAGAGGCCGGGGTGAGGTAAGGCTTTATTTTTTCATACAGGTCAACCATGATGTCCAGTTCGGCATCCTCAAGGGGAGCGCCGGCATCTCCTTCTTCACAACAGCCGCCCTTACATTTGGTAAGGTCACACACAAATTGTGCTTCGGCAATTTCATCACTGATCAACACTTTGTCTACTACTATCACTTAAAAAGGTTTTAAAGCGTAAAATTAAACATAAAACTGGCGCAGCCCCTGGCAAAGTTTTACCGGAATTTGGCATTTACCGCCAGCCCTCCTTATTTCCACCTGAATGTATTGATCAGGTGTTTCATATCGTCCTGCAAAAAATTGTTAACCACTCGCAGTGAATCTTCATTAGGACTGGCGTCGAAATACAGGGCGCCCCGTAAAAAGTGTCTGGTGGAATCGGTTACAAAGAATTGTTTGGCGGTAGCGGCATTGCCACCCACTGAGAAAAACACCCCGCCTACTCCATTGGGTGTGTGCATGGCAGAATCAACGATCTCGGTAGCCCTGGTACTGTGTTTATAGGTCATGTTGTAGGCATCATTTACCAGTTTGTTCAGATCGTTCTTTCCAATCTCTTTATAACTGATATAAATTTTCCCATGAAACCGGGGTATGTCGATGTTGATCCAGTACGGGTTCTCGGGTTTATCTTCAAAAAAGGTAGTGTCTTTTAATACAGAAGCATATACCGGGTATTCGAATGTGTAAGGGTAGCCGGGCTGCTCAAACACTTTGTATTCATGTTTCGGGAAATCAATTTTGAAATATCCTTTCCGTTTGGGGGTATACGTACTGTTGCAGGCTACTACAGAAATCAGTAATACGATAAAGGGAACGTACTTTAACAGCGATGTTTTCATTGGAGATCTAGCTAACTTGTTTATCCTGTTTAATATTGATGGTTACTTTTATTTTCCGAATGCGGTTACGGTCAACTTCCAGGGCCACAAAGTCAAAATCACCCACAGAGGCGGTATCATTTACTTTTGGAATTTCACCTACCAGTTCCAGCATTAAGCCGGCCATGGAATCGCTGTCGCCTTTTACCTGGTCGAATGTATCTTCTGCCAGGTTCATCATTTTGCAGGCATCGTGTATCATGGTGCGGCCTTCGAAAATGTAAGTGTTCTCGTCTATTTTCTTGCTGCCGGTTTCCTCTTCATCAAATTCATCCCTGATGTCGCCAATGATCTCTTCCAGAATGTCTTCCAGGGTAACAATACCGCTGGTACCGCCAAACTCGTCCACTACCACGGCAAAGTGCACGTGCCTGGTTTGAAATTCCTTCAGCAGGTCTTCGATGTGTTTTTGTTCGTGTACAAAAAATGGTGGCCGAACAACAATATGCCAGTCGAAATTATCGGCTTCATTCAAATACGGCAACAAGTCTTTGGTGTGAACGATCCCAACAATGTCGTCAAGACTTTTACGGTATACCGGCAGGCGGGAATAGTGCAGTTCTTCCACTTTCCTTTTCAGTGCCTCAAAACTGGCCTCGTATTCAATACCATTCACATCAAGCCGGGTGCGCATGATCTGCTTTACGGTAATGTTGGGGAATTTATAGATCCCGGCCAGTATGCGTTGTTCTTCTTCTTCGTGGATGGTGCTTTTAATGGCCTGTTCCAGTTGTTGGTGGGTGTATGCCCTGGAGGCTTTGCCACCTAATAACGATTCAAGGCCATCAGAGATCCTGAGTAGCCAGGTAGAGATCCGTTTGAACATGTAAAAGATCACCTCTACCAAAAAGGAGGCTTCGTAGGCTGAACGCAGGTTATTTTGCGATGCCCGTACTTTGGGCAGTATTTCGCCAAAAAGTATAATGAGGGAAGATATTATAACGAGCTTTATACCGTACCCCACCCACATTGACACATTACCCGGTTTTATGATCAGTACCTGATCAATAAAAAAATTGAGGAGTATAATAATGGCAATGTTCACCAGGGTATTGGAAATCATTAGGGAAGCCTGCAGGGCCCTGGGTTCTTCCAGCAGGGTGGCAATCCTTTTCCAGCCGGTGTCCTGCTTCGTTTTAAGCATATTGATATCCCGGTACGTGAGGGAAAAGAAAGCCATTTCAGCACCGGAAATAAAAAATGAGAGCAGCAATAACACCAGTACCGCGGCAGCCAACAGAGTGGTAGCCTGTACGTTGGTCACCATCAACAGCAGCTTAAACACATACTCAAATCCAAAAATCAACAAAGGCTTATCCAAAACTTGGGGTTTTCATGAATAAAATTGATCTCGTCAAGTCGATTTGCATCCCAGTCGTTAAATCCTTAATTAACAAAGTTAATCAGAAAGGGGTCGATTAAAAGCAACTTTACATTTCTTTAATCGGCCCCGCTGATTTTATTTTTGAACTGCAAAAATAATGGGTTGGGTTAGAATGGCAAATCCTGAGATGGGGTATCCCCTATGGGTGGTATATCGGCACTGTTAAAACCTTCTATATTATCGCTATGCGGAGTGGTAGTGCCATGTGAGCCGTGCGTGGCATCGGCCCTTTTATCCAGCATGATCAGGTTATCTCCTACTACTTCGGTTGCAAATTTTTTATTACCTTCTTTATCTTCCCAGCTACGAGTACGGAGTCTGCCTTCGATGTACACCAGGCTGCCTTTGTGCAGGTATTTTTGCGCCAGTTCTGCCAATCCTCTCCAAAGTACCACGGTATGCCATTCTGTTTGAGAAATGAGCTTGCCCGATCTGTCTTTAAATGTCTCGGTGGTCGCCAAAGGAAATTTTGCTACGGCAATATGTCCCTCAAGGTGCTGTGTATCCGGGTCCTTTCCTAAATTACCAATTAGCATTACCCTGTTTACTCCTCTCATAGATGGTAAATTTGATGTTATATAATCGTCTGCGCCTTTTTATTCCTTTTTAAAGTTAAATTTTTTAATAGAAAAAAATAGAAGTTTTTTAGGCTGATTATGACCCCGATAGCCATCTGTAGTGACTTTTACAAATAGTATAGTTTTTCCCATGCGTGTTCACGGGTACATAATAGTGCCTATAGGCTCATATGAACGATAATAAAGATTCCTAACGGCTTTAAAACAACTGGGCCGGGGTTACGGGCTCACCCAAAAACGTTGTTATAACCCGCGGAAAGGCATAATTGGATAGTTGCTTCTTATCAATTAGCAGATAATTGCTCAAAGTGGGTAAGGCATCCTGTACCTTAACCTTTATAAACCGTCCATGAATGGTTTGATGTGTTAGTTGCTGGCGGTACATACGGCTAATGCTTTCTATATGGCATTGCTGTCCGTTAACCAGCTTCTTAAGGAATGGCGTTTGGGGGGTAATGCTTTCAACAGCAGCGGGCGATTCAAACAAAACAAACTCAAATAAATTTTCCCATATATCCTTACCCGTTCTTTGTTTTATATACCACCTGCCTTTGTATTCTATGATAAAGTAATAGAACCAGCGCTCTTTGCGGATGATGGCTTTTTGTTTTACCGGCAGCTGTGTTACTGTTTGCTGTTTAAATGCTTCACAGGCCTTGTTTTGCACACAATCGCTGCACAATGGGTTTTGTGGCTTACATACCACGGCGCCAAAATCCATGATGGCCTGGTTATAGGTGCTGGGCTCATCAAGGTATAATAACGATTGGGCCAGGGTTTGAAACTCCTTCTTGCCAGCTGTTGTATCAATAGGCGTGGCAATACCAAAGTAACGAGCCAGTATGCGTTGCACATTTCCATCTACCACCGCATGCGGTGCATTGAACGCAAACGAAGAAACGGCAGCCGCTGTATAGGGCCCAATGCCGGGCAGCGCTTTTATTTCATCGTAGGTAGCAGGAAATTTTCCTTTATAATCACTGGCTATTTTGCGGGCTGTAGCAATGAGATTTTTACAACGGCTGTAATAACCGAGTCCTTCCCACATTTTAAAAACCTTTTCTTCTTTTGCTTTTGCCAGATGAATTATGGTAGGGAATGCAGCAATGAATTTTTCATAATAACTCCAGCCTTGTTCAACTCTTGTTTGTTGCAATATAATTTCACTCAACCATATTTTATAAGGGTCTTTCTCTCCTTTCCATGGCATTGCTCTGGTGTTACTATTCTTATTCCATTGTAAAAGCTTACGCGTAAAATCAGGTTTCATGTATTTATTGCTCATTTTTTAACCCGCCTGATCCACCAACAGGTCATTTTTAATCAATGAATAATAGTGTGGAAGCGGGTTTTACCAAAACTGAAAAAAAATGCTAATACTTGTTTTTTGGGTGATTTTTTTATAACTTCATGAAAATGAATAACTTTAGAGAAATAACAGGCATGGGATTTGTTTAAAATTCATTTTCAATTGTTTATACTTTTCTTGCAAATGTGAAAATTTACCGTTAATTTCATTAAAGAATTGATTTAGTGTAGATTGCCTTTGACATTTCCTATGAAAATATTTTTCTCAAAAAATAAAATTTGTAAACCCGTAAAAATTCATGCGACATGAGAAAGGCAGACCTCGTTAACCAAATATCGGAAAAAACAGGTATACCGAAGGTTGATGTGCTGGTTACGCTGGAGACCATGTTCAAGGAAGTAAAAGACACCTTGTCCCAGGGCGAGAACATCTACATTCGTGGATTTGGCAGCTTTATTACAAAGAAGAGAGCTGCTAAAATTGGCCGTAATATCAAAAAGAATATTGCGGTGCACATTCCCGAACATTTTATTCCCGCATTCAAACCAGCCAAAGAATTCGTTGCAGAAGTTAAAAAACTGCAATCAGTAAAAGAAGATCAGCCAAACCCGGATGATGAGATGTAAATTTGTTGCTTAAATGATTTGATTCTTGAAAAAGCAACAACTGATCCTGGTAGGCAGCGGAGTCGTAGTCCTGTGCCTGATCTATTTTTTTGGCAAAACCATTCCCCCTAAAAAAAACCCTGGTGCTGTTGCAGCAGCAACCAGTCCTAAAGAAATAAGTTTTACTACCATTCTGGAGGCATCCAAGAAGCAACTGACACCTGCCCAGCAGGCCCAGGTTGCTCAGTTGGAAACGGCTGTGGTACGCGGTGACGTAAAAGAACAGCAGGAAAAGGTGTATAAACAACTGGCCGGGTTCTGGAAAGACTCGGCGCATTTGCTACTTCCCTACGGTTATTACACAGCAGAAGCCGCTAAATTGGAAAATTCTCAAAAAAGTCTCACCTTTGCTGCCCAATTCTTTTTAGAGGGCATTCGCCGCCAGGATAACCCGGAGTTACAGCGGTGGATGGGAATTGAAGCTAAAGAGTTATTTGAGAAAGCATTACAAATTGCACCGGACAATGATTCGTTGAAAATCGGCCTCGGCAGTTGTTATCTGCTCGCCGGCATCAGCGACTCACCCATGGAGGGAATTTTGAAAATAAGAGAAGTAGCAGAACGGGACCCGGAAAATATGTATGCACAATTTATGCTCGGTTTAGGCGGAATTATTTCAGGGCAGTTTGATAAAGCAGTTGACCGCCTCCTGAAAGTAGTGCAACACCAGCCAGAGAATGTAGAAGCGATGTTGATGCTGGCTGAAGCCTACGAACGGCAAAACGATAAGGCAGGTGCAGTGAAATGGTATAACGAAGCAAAGAAGCACATTCACAATGCCGATATCGTTCATGAAATCGACGAACGGATTAAATTACTTGGTAATAAATAATTAAACCTTTCCGGTAAAGACATTTGAAACAGTATTATTTAATTTTAAACTCATTGGTGTAATATGCCTTGTGGTAAAAAAAGAAAGCGTCATAAAATAGCCACGCACAAGCGTAAAAAAAGATTAAGAAAAAATCGGCATAAGAAGAAGAACCGCTAGTTTTATCTTCTTGAAAAAGGTCGCGCCATTCGGCGAGGCCTTTTCCTTCTTTCGCTGAATCTAGTTATGTTGTCATTTATTACAGGTTATTTTAGAGTACTTACTAGGCTGATTCTGATACCTGACAACTGATTCCTCTTCAGCACCTTTCCTTGTAGTGATGAGATGGTTTAGACGGTATAAAGACAGTACGCTTGAATAAGGAACTAATTATAAATGCAGCGCCTCAGGGTGTTGAAATCGCCCTATTAGAGGACAAGAAACTCGTGGAATTGCATCACGAAAAAGCTGATGCAAGCTTCGCGGTGGGAGACTTATATCTCGGAAAAGTAAAGAAACTCATCCCCGGACTAAATGCTGCATTCGTTGATGTAGGTTTTGAAAAGGATGCTTTCCTTCACTATACAGATCTTAGCCCATACGCCCGGTCGTTGTTGAAATTCACCCAACAGGCTATTAGTGATAACAGCCCCCAGGGTTTCAACTTCGCCACCTTCCAGGTTGAACCGGAAATTATCAAAACCGGTAAAATCAACGAAGTACTAAGCGGTAAGCCGAACATTCTGGTGCAGATATTGAAAGAGCCCATCGCCGCCAAAGGCCCCCGCCTCAGTTGCGAAATTTCCCTTCCCGGACGTTTTGTAGTAATCACTCCTTTTAATGATATAGTAGCCGTTTCCCGCAAGATCCATTCTGCCGAGGAAAGAAAAAGGCTGCAAAAGATAGTGGAAGCTATTAAACCCAAAAACTTTGGGGTTATAGTTCGTACCGCTGCCGAAGGAAAGAATACTGCCGAACTCCATGAAGACCTTGCCGAACTGGTTGAAACCTGGCAAACAATTCAGGGTAATTTAAAAGGTGCAGTAGCCCCCGCCAAGATTCTGAGTGAACAAACAAAAACCACCAGTATCCTGCGCGACCTGTTGAATGAAGACTTTAACCGGGTTGTTGTAAATGACCGCAATATTTATAACGATACCCGCAACTACATTCAACGTATTGCACCCGAAAAAGCAGAAATAGTCTCTTTTTATAATAATGGACTGCCCATTTTTGATCAGTATGGAATTACCAAACAGGTAAAAGCTGCCTTTGGTAAAACCGTAAACCTGCCAAGTGGCGCCTACCTTATTATTGAACATACGGAAGCCCTGCACGTAATTGATGTAAACAGCGGGTATAAAAGCGTTGGCAATAACCAGGAGCAAAATGCCCTGGAAACCAACCTTGAAGCCGCAGCGGAGATTAGCCGCCAGTTACGGTTACGCGATCTGGGTGGTATTATCGTGGTTGACTTTATTGATATGAAGCTGCCCGATAATAAACGTAAGTTGCTGGAGGCTATGGAAGAATGTATGCGCCCCGACCGGGCCAAGCACGCCGTGCTGCCCATTTCCAAATTCGGGCTCATGCAAATTACCCGGCAACGGATGAAACCTGAGGTAAACATAAATACCCAGGAAGTTTGTCCCAGTTGCGCCGGAACCGGTAAAATCTCTTCTACCCTGCTGCTGGAGGATGAAATTGAAAAAAACCTCAGTTACCTCATTACCCACCAGCACAAAGACCTTACCCTGGTTGTACATCCCATTATGCATGCCTACCTTACCAAAGGCAGCCTGTTTAAATCGAAACAATGGAAATGGAGATGGAAATACGGCCAAAAGGTTAAGATCAGGGAAAATACCAATTATCACCTCACCGAATTCCACTTCTTCGATAAACACGACGACGAAATAAAGCTATAAGCTTAAATAGATTTAAAAAGGCCCCGACGATACTGTCGGGGCCTTTTTTATTTTTAGTATATTATTTGATTTTCAGGTAGGTATAAAAAAACAGGATCGGGCAAAGAAATGCCCGATCGTAATATAAAACCAGAAAGGCGTAGGGAAAAAAGTGAATCAGACATGCCAAAATTATTTTTTAAAAGAATACAGCAAAGTAAAAATTGGTAAGTGTGCAGTTTTGCCAATAAGTGCGCATTTATTGCCGATAAGTGTGTAAGCAAAAACTCCAAATTACCTAGATCGCCACTTATTTGCTCCCCTTTCATGCTCATAATCAATTAATGTTCTTGCAATAAAGAAAAAGCCCCGACCGCTTTGCGCATCGGGGCTTAAAATTCGATTCACCTGTTAATCCCTGCTTCTGCCGCCCAGGAATATCATAATATACTGCACCAGGGTAGCTATAGAAGCCAGTGCTGCCACCACATACGTTAAGGCAGCCCATTTAAGCGCGTCCTTTGCCAGCGGGTACTCCCTGCCATCGGTTATATTGCTGCGATTTAACCACGCCAGGGCCCTTCTGCTGGCATCTAGCTCAACCGGCAGCGTAATTATTGAAAATAAGGTAGTTAGACCAAACAGTATAATACCTATCAGTAATAAGGCCGGGAAGGCGTTGATCATCAGGATCCCCAGTAACAGGATCCATTGCACAATGCCCGAACTGAACATGACTACAGGCACCAGCTTGCTACGCATCGTTAGCCATTGATACGCAGTGGCATGCTGTACCGCGTGCCCACATTCGTGGGCAGCCACAGCCGCAGAAGCCACTGATATACCATTATATACGTCCGAACTCAGATTCACGGTCTTGGTGCGGGGATCGTAATGGTCACTCAAAAAGCCGTCTGAAGATCTTACCTGTACGTCATATATGCCATTATCGCGTAACATTTTCATTGCCACTTCCCTACCCGTTAAACCGGCTGTCAGGGGCACCCGGCTGTACTTTGCAAATTTGCCTTTTAGCACACCGGACACCACCATGCTGATCACTAAAAACAGGATCGAAATCAACCAAATTTCTGGTGTCATTTTTCTTACTCTTTTTTTAATTAATAACAATAATCTATCAAATCAGTTACCAAATAATTTGAGTATTTTTTACGCCATTTTTCGTCAGAAATCGGGGTACTTTTTGTCATTCTGTTAGCGTATAATCGCGGTAGGCTGACATTTTATCACAAGGGTTTTGACTGTTTTCTTAAAATTGTATTAAAGTTTGATTATCAATGCTATATGGCACTAATTCACAAAATCGGGCAATCGTTTGTAGGGTTTTTATTTTTATTCACAACCCTAAAAAATAATTTTGTTATGTGGCGCTTATTTGTAATTTAGTGCAAGAATTTAATGGGTTAGTAAGTAAGGGGTCAACAGCAATGTTGGCCTTTTTACTTTAAAAAAAAGCACCTGATTTTTACCTCACTTTTATTTACTTTTTTTCGCTCCTGCTTCGTTCAAAAAAACTGTTTGTTTTAATCATTCATTCTTCATAACTATCATACCACCCTCCACGCTGTTTTAGTCACATCAAAAATCATTCACTCCTTCATCTTCACTTCATTCATTAACTTTATCGCATGGCTAAAGTTAAAACAGCATTCTTTTGTTCTAATTGTGGATATGAAAGTGCAAAATGGTTAGGAAAATGTCCATCATGCGGAACCTGGAATACATTTGTTGAAGAAGTAATTTCAAAACCTTCGGTTAAAAAAGAAAATGGCTGGGATGATTATCACGAAGAAACAAAATCCATCCGCACCATTCCATTAAACAGCATCACCAGCAGTGAACAGGTTCGCATCACTACATCCGATGCAGAATTGAACAGAGTATTGGGTGGCGGTATAGTGCCGGGAAGTATTGTATTGATCGCCGGTGAACCCGGTATAGGTAAATCAACCTTGTTTTTACAAAATGGTTTGCAACTTCAGAATAAAACTGTGTTATATATCAGCGGGGAAGAAAGTGAACAACAGATCAAAATGCGGGCCGACCGCCTGAATATAAAGAATGATAACTTTTACCTGCTTACTGAAACAGTAACCCAAACTATTTTCCAGGAGATCAAAAAATTAAAACCACACCTGGTTATTGTTGACTCCATTCAAACCATTCAATCCCCCTACATCGATTCGTCACCCGGAAGCATATCCCAGATAAGGGAATCAGCTGCCGAGTTCCAGCGTTTTGCAAAGGAAACCAATACTCCTGTATTCCTTATAGGCCACATTACCAAGGATGGAAGCATTGCCGGTCCCAAAATACTGGAACATATGGTTGATACCGTGTTGCAGTTCGAAGGCGATCGCCATTATGCCTATCGCATTTTACGAACCATCAAGAACCGTTTTGGAAGTACTTCAGAACTGGGCATCTATGAAATGACCGGCGCCGGCATGCGCGGTGTAAATAATCCAAGCGAGATCCTGATGACACCAAAGGAAGATCGCCTCAGCGGAATAGCCATTGCCGCCACTATTGAAGGCATGCGTCCTTTGTTGATTGAAGTGCAGGCGCTCGTTACCCAATCTGTGTACGGAACACCCCAACGCACAGTATCAGGTTTCGATTTGCGACGCTTGCAATTGCTGCTGGCAGTACTGGAAAAGAAAGGAGGCTTTCATTTCGGCGTAAAAGATGTTTTTTTGAACATTGCCGGTGGCTTGAAGGTAGAAGACCCCTCGATCGATCTCGCCGTTTTATGCGCTCTCCTGAGCTCCTATGAAGATGTTCCTTTACCCCAGCATGTTTGTTTTGCCGGTGAAGTGGGACTAAGCGGGGAAGTACGAGCAGTGCACCGCGTAGAACAACGTATAGCAGAAGCCGAAAAACTCGGTTTCGAAAAGATCATCGTTTCCCGGTATGGACAAAAGTCAATCGGTAAACAATCTGGTAACATTGAAGTAATACCCATGGGCCGGGTAGAAGAAGTGTACCAGTATTTATTTCAATAAAGCTTTGATGAGTAGCAGTAAAAAAACAACTGCTATGTTTAAAAACGCATTACACCCTTTACTGCATCTTTTTATTCCCCATCACTGCGCCGGATGCGGCAGTGACATTATCGGCAGGCAACAGGTTTTATGCATGCATTGCATTAACCGGTTGCCGGTTACGGGGTTTCATCACCACGCTGACAATCCCATTGAAAAAATTTTCTGGGGCCGCATGCCCATCGATGCTGCCTCCAGTTACCTGTACTTTTCAAAAGATTCGCTGTTACAACACATCGTACATGAGTTAAAGTACAAAGGCAATAAAGAACTGGGATTATTTATAGGCCGTAAAATGGGCGAGGCATTGTTACAAACACAACGCTTTCAACAGATCGACGCCCTGGTGCCATTACCGCTGTTTACAGCCCGTCAACGAAAACGCGGCTACAATCAGGCATCGCTTCTTTGCAGGGGCATGGCGGCCGTTTTATCGCTTCCTGTATTAGAACAAATAATTCGCCGCCATACTTCCAGCGATACCCAAACCAACAAAAACCGCATTGACCGCTGGTTGAATATGCAACACAAATTCGAACTGCAACAACCGGATGCCATCAGCGGCAAACATATATTATTGGTTGATGATGTAATAACCACCGGCGCCACCCTCGAAGCCTGCGGGCAGCAGTTGTTAACCGTCCCCAGCACCCGCTTAAGCATAATGACCATGGCCTTCACGGTAAAATAAACACAAAAAGCGCGGCGTTTTATGTGTATCCGAAAACGTGTATTTTTACAGAACATGAAATATATACTAGTTGCTATACTGCTTACCGGCATCCTGATATCCTGCAAAAAGGAATCATTTATCACCAGCAGCACAGCATCGCTGAGTACCAGCACCGACAGCCTTCATTTCGATACCTTGTTCACTACAACAGGTTCTACTGTCAGGTACTTTCGTATTTACAATAACAACAACCAGAAACTGCGCCTGGGTAAAGTGGCCCTTAAAGGGGGCAACGCCTCCTTTTTCAGGATCAATGTTGATGGTACACAAGGTCCCGAAGTAAGCGATATCGAAATGGATGCCAACGATAGTATATACGTTTTCGTCACCGTGAAGATCGACCCAACCATCGACAACCTGCCATTTGTTATACAGGATAGCATTTCCATAGAATACAACGGCAATCACCGCTGGATACAACTGGACGCCTGGGGACAAAATGCCAATTTCATGCGTTCAAGAACGGTAACCGGTAATGTTACCTGGACCAACTTAATGCCCTATGTTATTCTGGACCAACTGGTGATTGAAAAAAATGCCACCCTTACTATTGAAAAGGGATGCCGAATATATATGCATGCCGATGGTGCAATTCTTGTTGATGGAACCTTAAAAGTCCAGGGTGAAAAATACGACAGTACCCGCGTGGTATTCAGAAGTGACAGGCTCGATGATCCCTATCGCGATTTCCCCGGCGGCTGGCCAGGCATTTATTTCCTCACAAACAGTAAAGACAATGTCCTGCAATACGCCAACATCCTAAACGCCTATCAGGGTATCGCAGCCGCAGACTCATCAGTAAATGCCAACCCCAAAGTATTCCTCAGCGAATGTGTTATCGATAATTGTTACGATGCCGGCATAATAGGAATGCGATCAAATATTAAAGCGCAGAACTGTCTTGTAAGCAACTGTGGTAAAAATATAGTGTTGGGGTATGGCGGTAAATATGATTTTTCACAGGTAACTGCAGCTACCTGGTCAAATACATATATTCTACATAAAGATCCGGTACTCGTAGTAACCAACTATTTTAAAGACGGAAACAAAATAAGCATCGATAATTGTACCGCCAGTTTCAAAAATTGCATATTCTGGGGCGAAAATGGCACTACCGAAGATGAAGTAGTGGTAGACAAACAAGGCACCTCCGCATTCAATGTAAGTTTCCAGAACTGTTTGTGGAAAGTAAAGAACCAGCCCGCGAATGTAACCGCCACCAACATTATTGCAAACCAATCCCCCGCGTTCGAAAACATTAATACCCAATTAAAATACTACAATTTCCGGCTTAGTGAAAACTCCCCGGCCCTTAACAAAGGGGCCGACCTGGGCATTACCCTCGACCTCGACGGCAAACCAAGACCAGTCGGAATTCCGGATTTAGGGTGTTATGAAAGACAGTAGTTTAATTCGCAGCGTTGCCGCGACGACTTACGGCTTATAGCTTACAGCTGTATTTCCGCCGTTAACCATATTTTTACAAGGAAGCAACCAATTTAGTACCATCTTTGTATAGTACAAGTTGCCAGTTAACAAACACTATACTTTAAATTTTATCAATTATGATACGTTTATTGCTTGTTTCCCTGCTGTTTATTTCGGCTCAATCTATTTACGACTTTAAAGTACCTGCATTGGATGGCGCAGGCACTATCGACTTCAAGAAATTCAAAGGCAAAAAGATCATGATCGTGAATACCGCATCCAAATGTGGTAACACGCCACAGTATTCCGATCTGGAAAAATTATATGAGCAGTACAAAGACAAACTGGTCATTGTAGGTTTTCCAGCCAACAACTTCGGCGGTCAGGAGCCGGGCTCCAATAACGACATCCAGGAGTTTTGCAAAAAGAATTATGGTGTAAGCTTCCCCATGGCAGAAAAGGTTTCCGTAAAGGGCGATGACATTCACCCCTTATTTAAATACCTGGTGGCCGAGGCCGAGAAGAAAGGATTTACCGATCCCATTAAATGGAACTTCACCAAGTTTCTGTTAGATGAAAAAGGTAACCTGATCACCGTGATCCACAACAAAACAAAAGTTACCAGCGAAGAAGTGACCAAATATCTGAACTAAGATTTTGCAACACATTATTACAGACCCCGGTCCAGGCTGAGCCCAGACCGGGGCTTTTTATTTATAATTCCCCGGCAACCGCCCTGTTAACATTCCCGTAATATATGATATGAAGATGCGATTGCTGCTTTCTGCACACTACCCAAATCCCGTGAGGTAAATGTTAAACCTTTGCCATTTATAAGGGTTTACACTAGTTTCTCGTCTGCAAAATCAGTCAACACATCGCTTTTAATTGTCAATTGAACGAATAAAATTCACCTTGCGGGTTTATATTGACAATTTTGAATATCCAATATCACTTAAGATCCAATAGTCCGAAAGAAACCATCCGATATCTGAAGAAAACCAATGTCCAAAGGTCCTATGAAAGCTGAAGATATCCTTGAAAGAAAAACCAATAAGATCCAATACTGTTGAAAAGCAGTTCCATCCACTTTTCTGGTGACTCTTTTTTGCAAATTGATCCTATTCCTTTTAAAAGCCCAAAAGAGTTGATCCCGTTAAAAGTAATTTCAGGAAGTCCCGACAGCAACGTCGGGACTTCCACTTTTTATCCCTGCATTTATTATTCCCGTGTTTACAACTCGCCCCGATAAGTCGGGATTATGTAACTTCGCCCCGCATGTTATTTAAAAATGTTATTGGCCAGGTAGATGTAAAATTACATCTCGTAAATATGGTGCAACAGAACCGCATCAGCCACGCCCTTTTATTTTTAGGAAAAGAAGGCAGCGGTGCTCTGCCTATGGCCATTGCATTTGCTCAATATATTGTTTGCGAAAAAGTAAACAGAAAAGGAGCCACTGAAACGCCGGGCCCATCTTTGTTTGGGGAAGAACCCCCTTCGGCCTCTGCGGCCATGTTCGATTCCTGTGGCGAATGCCCCTCTTGTCTGAAGATGCAGCAGCTGATGCACCCCGATGTGCATTTTTCTTACCCGGTTATTCCCCGTAAATCGGGCGACAAACCCCTAAGTGCAGATTACATCAGCGAATGGCGCGAATTTATTGCTAAATATGCCTATGGCAATTCATACGACTGGTTGCAGTTTATCGGGGCCGAAAACAAACAGGGAAATATAACTGCCTACGAGTGTAACGATATCATCCGCAAACTATCGCTCAAAAGCTTTGAAAGCGGATTTAAAATACTGGTGATGTGGATGCCCGAATACCTGGGCAATGAAGGAAATAAATTATTGAAACTCATTGAAGAACCACCACCCAATACCTTATTTGTACTGGTGGCTGAAAATGAGTCACTGATCCTGCAAACCATTTTATCAAGAACACAGCTGATTAAAATACCGGCTCTCAATTATCAGGATATTACCGAAGCCCTGGTTACAAAGGCCAAAGTGGGCGAAGAATCGGCCCGCCAAACCGCCCTTATTGCCGAAGGCAATTACCGGGAAGCCCTGCAGTTGATGCAACATGCCGATGAAGACTGGCAGTCGTTGCTGCGCGAATGGCTGAACGCCATATTAAAGAACGGACCGATTGCCCAGGTAAAATGGATTGATGAGGTAAGCAAGCTGGGGCGCGAAAAACAAAAACAATTCCTGCGCTACTTTACCCACCTGCTCGAACAGGCCATCAGGTTGCATGCTATGGGGCCCGACAATGTGCACCTGCCTGATAAAGACAAGGACTTTGCCGGACGCCTGAACAAGATCGCCAACTTCATGCAGCAACAGGCTATTATTGAAGAACTGGATAAAGGGGCCTATTATGTTGAACGGAACGCCAACCCAAAGATGTTGTTCCACGCCCTCACCATTAAATTATATCATATACTTGCCAGCAAGGAGGTTACTGCAGTTATTTAGTCCACATGCATTAACATTATTCTTCATACAAGCGTTTGTATTACCCTCTTTAACCCCTTTAGAATCAAGTATCATATAAAGGGGCTTTTAACGTTAATAACTTATATTTGTAAATCGGCCTGTAAAGCAGGAAGCAGAAAAATTGTGCGATTGGGGTTGCATGCGAGCAGGGTTACTATATATACCAGGTTATCTAATTTCGCTATATTATTCATAAATGCGTCTTAGTCAATACGTTATAACACTGTTAGCCGTAATTGATCAGGTATAGGCGCACCCCGGCTTTCCGAAAGGAATGTATAATACCTCGCCCGCCATTATTTCTGCATGCCTATTTCCGGCCGTACATAAATAAATTTTATAAATCGTTAATCCTAAATAAAGAATGGGATGTAGTTCATGCGGAACAGGCGGTAAAGTTGCCGGTTGTAAAAGCAATGGCGGATGCAGCACGGGTGGTTGTAACAGAATGAATGTGCACGATTGGCTGAGTAACCTGCCTTTCAGCGACCCTTCGGGCAGCTGTAAAATTGTAGAAATAACTTTCAATAATGGAAGTCGTAAAGACTTTTACCGGAACACCACTGTTCACTTATTTGAAAAAGGCGACCTGGTTGCCGTTGAAGGTGTAAGCGGTTTCGATGTTGGCACTATTAATATAACCGGCGAAATCGTTCGCCTGCAAATGAAAAAAAGAAATGCCGACGAAACCGATCCCGACATCAAAAAGGTATTACGCCGCGCAACCGACAAAGACATCGAGATCTGGCAACAAAATAAAGACCGCGAAAAAGAAGCCCTCATCCGGGCCCGGGCAATTGCCCGCCAGTTGAACCTCGAAATGAAACTCACCGAGGTAGAAATTCAGGCCGATGGTCGCAAAGCCACTTTCTTTTATATTGCTGATGATCGTGTTGACTTTCGCGAATTGATCAAGGTATACGCCAAAGAATTCCGGGTTAAAGTAGAAATGCGCCAGATAGGCGCCCGCCAGGAGGCCGCCAAAGTAGGTGGTATTGGCAGCTGCGGCCGCGAATTGTGCTGCAGTACCTGGTTAACCGATTTCAAATCAGTTAATACTACGGCTGCCCGCTACCAGAACCTGTCAATCAATCAAAGCAAACTCAGTGGTCAGTGCGGCCGCTTAAAATGCTGTCTTAACTATGAGTTGGATATTTACCTGGATGCTTTACAGCATTTCCCAGACAATGCCGACACATTACAGGTAGCAAAAGGCACCGCCATCCTGATCAAGAAAGATATTTTTAAAAACCTCATGTGGTATACCCTGCCCGACAGTACCAAGCAGTATCCGCTGACTATTGAACGGGTAAGAAAGATCAAACAACTGAACGAAAGAAACCAGGTTCCTGATGAACTGGAAGCAGTTGATGTAACCACACAAAAACCAAAAGAGGTAGAACCTGAATTTGTTGATGTGGTTGGTCAGATCAGCTTACGCAGTCTGGAAAGAGCCGAAAAGAAAAAACGGCACCACCACCAAAAAGACAACCACCACAAAGAACAACCTCGTCAGCAGCAACAGCAGGGACAAGGCCAACAAGGTCAGGGTGGCCATGGAAAAAGCCAGGGTCAGGGTCAGGGTCAAGGCCAGCAGCAACACCGCCGCGACAACAGACCTCCCCGCCGTGATGACAACAGAAGAAACAATCCTCCTAAAAAGGATAATTAAGATAATGGCGAAAGTTGACCAGTTAACATGTTGACAAGTTAACTGGTCAACTTTTTTATTATAGCTGCCCGTCCTGTTTTAACCTTTCAACATTCACGCTTTTTTGTATTTTGTACTCAATTAAACTCTATAACTATGGCTCTATTTAAATCCGGTAATCCTGCCCTGAACGAAAAAACTTTCGATAAGGTCTATTCTTACACAGGAACAGATTCTATGACGGTAAAAGGTACCCTGAACAAATTTGGTATCCTTTTTTTACTCACCATGGCAGCAGCCGGTTTCTCCTGGAAAATGGTTTATTCCGGGGTGGATGTAACTCCCTACATGTGGCCTTGCGTGTTCGCCACATTGGGTATTGCGGTTTTGATGGTTTTTAAAATGCAATGGGCGCCTTACCTGGCTCCTATATACGCAATCATCAAAGGCTTTGCAGTAGGTGTGATCTCGGCTTACTATAACCATGCCTTCGAAAAAATTGCTCCCAATATTATCACACAGTCTGTTGCATTAACCTTTGGTGTTGTAATAGCCATGTTCCTGCTGTACAAATTCAACATCATCAAGGCTACCCAAACTTTCAAAAAGATCGTTATCACCGCTACACTGGGTATTGCCGTATTCTACCTGATCGCCATTGGCCTGCACTTTGCCAACATCGATATTCCTTTTCTGCATGAAGGAAGCCTCATCGGTATCGGTTTCTCATTGGTAGTAGTAGCATTGGCTGCTATGAACCTGATCCTCGATTTCGATATGATCGAAAACGGTGCTAACCAGGGTGCTCCTAAATTCATGGAATGGTATGGCGCTTTTGCTTTACTGGTAACCATCATTTGGTTATACATCGAAGTGTTACGCCTGTTATCGAAACTCGCCAGCAGAAAATAAGTTCCACTTATAAAAAATGTCAAGGGCCATCCCGCTATTCGCAGGACGGCCCTTTTTATTTTGTAGCCGAATAGTTAATCCGGCTTTTTTACTCTCAGTCGCTACTACCAGCCATCACCATCAAGCATATTGCCCAGTCCACCTAAAATGCTGCCTTCTTCTTTACGCCCACCGGCTCCGCCATACGTTAAAATACGGCTGGCCAAACGGCTGATAGGCAGGGTTTGGATCCATACTTTACCAGGGCCGCGCAGCGTAGCAAAGAACAAACCTTCACCACCAAACAGGGTATTTTTAATGCCGCCTACAAATTGTATATCGTAATCGATGGTTTGTGTATAAGCCACTAAACAACCGGTATCTATACGCAATACTTCACCGGGTTGCAGCACTCTTTCAAACACGTGACCACCAGCATGTACAAAAGCCATTCCATCCCCTTCCAGCTTTTCCATAATAAATCCTTCACCACCAAACAAACCGGTGCCCAGTTTCCGTTGAAACTCAATACCAACACTCACTCCTTTAGCAGCACACAGGAAAGCGTCTTTCTGTGCAACGATCTTTCCACCCAGCTCCTGCAGATCTAATGCAATGATCTTACCAGGATAGGGCGATGCAAAGCTCACCCGCTTTTTTCCCTGACCCATATTCGTAAAGGCAGTCATAAACAAACTTTCACCGGTTAACATCCGCTTACCGGCCGACATCAGTTTACCCAGTAATCCCTGCTGGGGTTTAGATCCGTCACCAAACATGGTTGCCATTTGAATACCATCATCCATCATCATAAAGGCACCACTTTCAGCAATGGCAGTTTCATTGGGATCAAGCTCTATTTCAACATATTGCATCTCTTCCCCATAAATCTTATAGTCTATTTCGTGATTTGTACGCATGTAAATCTGTTTAATGTATTATGAATATTGACCACTCCGTCTAAGGATCGTTAGTCGCAAATTAAGGTTATTCGTTTCATGAGTTTGATTATTTTTTTGGGTGGCCTAATTGATAAATGGTTTCCCTCCCCATAATAATTCTTTTACCTTACGGGTAATCTTGTTTAACAAAAATTATACATATGAAAAGGGCTATACTGCTTTTGGCTATTGCAATGCCGGCGCTTGGCAACCAGGTTATCGCCCAGGCAAAGCTGGTTGAAAAAATTACCCGGCAGGGTGATGAACTCGTAATACCATACGAAAAATACATCCTCCCCAATGGACTTACATTGATCGTTGCTGAAGACCACAGCGACCCTGTTGTACAGGTCGATGTTACCTATCACGTTGGTTCGGCCCGTGAACAAATAGGGAAATCAGGGTTTGCACATTTCTTTGAACACATGATGTTCCAGGGCAGCGACCATGTAAAAGATGAAGAACATTTTAAAATGGTTACCGATGCCGGCGGCACACTCAATGGTTCAACCAATCGCGACCGCACCAATTATTATGAAACGGTCCCGGCTAACCAACTCGAAAAAATGCTTTGGCTCGAAGCGGATCGCATGGGCTTTCTGTTAGATGCCGTTACGCAGCAAAAGTTCGAAATACAACGGGCCACTGTTAAAAATGAACGCGGACAAAACTATGACAACCGCCCCTATGGTTTAATGAGTGAAGTAGCTTCGAGGAACCTGTACCCCTACGGACACCCCTACTCGTGGTTAACGATCGGGTATATCGAAGACCTGAACCGGGTTGATGTGAACGACCTCAAGAATTTCTTTTTACGCTGGTATGGCCCTAATAACGCAACGGTCACAGTTGGCGGCGATGTAAAAACAGCTGATGTAGTAAAGCTGGCTGAAAAGTATTTTGGCTCTATCCCCAAAGGTCCTTCAGTAGAAAAGGTAGTGGTTCCCCCTGTAGTGCTCGATAAAGACCGCTATGTTTCCTATACCGATAATTACATCAGGCTTCCATTGATAAACCTTGTATGGCCTACAGTACCCAACTATCACAAAGACATGCCGGCACTCACCTGCCTGGCACAAATACTCGGTGGCGGCAATTCTTCCCTGTTATACAAAAACCTGGTTAAAACACAACTGGCGCTGCAGGCAAATGTATACAGCCAGTTGAGTGAACTGGCCGGTGAGTTTACCATCCGGGTAGTGCCCATGCCCGGCAAAACGCTGGCCGATATGGAAAAGCTGATCCGCACCTCGCTCGATGAGTTTGAGAAACGCGGCGTTACCGATGAGGATATTCAGAAGTTCAAAGGATACGCGGAAGCACAATATATCAATGGCCTGCAAAGCGTATCGGGCAAAGTATTTCAACTGGCAGCCTTTCAAACCTTAACCGGTAATGCCAACATGATAGGCACGCTGGTGAAAATGAACAATGCCGTTACCAAAGAAGATGTAATGCGCGTATACAACCAATATGTAAAAGGCAAACACGCCGTTGTATTAAGCGTATTGCCCAAAGGACAGGAAAATGTTATTGCCGGCCCCGACAACTACGAAATTGACAAAAGCCATTATAATGCCCCCGATTATGGTTATGCCAGTTTAAAATACACCAAGGCAACCGACAATTTCGATCGCAGCACACACCCCGGTAACGGACCTAACCCCGTTGTAAAAGTGCCGGCTTTCTGGCGCAAAGACCTTCCTAACAAGATCAAATTTATTGGGGCAGAAAACAACGAGATCCCAACGGTAACCCTCATAATTACTATACCCGGTGGGCACCTGTTGCAGGCAAAAGACACCGCGAGGGTTGGACTGGCCAGTTTGTTTTCCGATATGATGAATGAAGACACCAGGAATTACACTGCCGAACAAATGACCATCGAGCTGGAAAAACTGGGTAGTAAGATTGATGTAAGCAGCAGCCGCAATGCCATTGTATTTACTGTGGAAGCGCTAAAAAAGAACCTCGATAAAACCCTGGCCCTGCTGCAGGAACGGATGTTCAATCCAAAGTTCACCGACGAAACTTTCAACCGCATTCAGCACCAAACCCTCGAAAGCCTGAAACAGGCAAAAACCCGTCCAGCCGCTGTAGCTGATGATGTAATTTCCCTGGTGGATTATGGCCCCAATCATATCCTGGGTATGAATGAATCGGGTACCGTAAGCACTATTAAGAACATTACCCTGAAAGATGTAGAGGATTATTATAAAAACTACATGACGGCCACCAATACAAAAGTGGTACTGGTGGGCGACATTACCCAAAATGAGATCCTGCCCAAACTGGCCTTTCTGTATAAGCTGCCGAATAAAACAATTGAACTGCCTTCCATAGCGGCCAAACCAAAAGAGGTTGATAAATCGAAGATATACCTGGTAAACATTCCCAAGGCTGCACAGACAGAATTCAGAATAGGCGATGTAACCGGTTTAAAGTATGATGCCACCGGTGAATACTACAAAGCCAACCTGATGAACTTTGCCCTGGGTGGTGGTTTTAATGGCCGCGTAAACATCAACCTGCGTGAAGACAAAGGCTGGACCTACGGCGCCCGTACCACTTTCGATGGCGATGAGTACACAGGTGATTTTACATTCAGCTCAGGCATTAAGGCCGATGCTACAGACAGCGCATTAACGGAAGTAATAAAAGAAATGAAGGCTTATAATGCGGATGGTATAAAAGATGATGAACTCACCTTTATGAAAAACGCCATTGGACAGCGCGATGCCTTACGCTATGAAACCGGTATGCAGAAAGCCGGGTTTATTCAACGTATGCTGGAATATAATTTACCCGCCGATTATGTTGATCAGCAGAACAAGATCTTACAACACATCACCAAACCCGAAATTGATGCCCTCGCTAAAAAATACATTCATCCTGATAAAATGAATATCGTGCTGGTAGGCGATAAAATGCGTATTCTGCCCGGCTTACAAAAAAGCGGCTATGAGATCATAGAGTTGAATACCGATGGAATGCCGGTTGATGGAGAATCGAAGAAGGGATTTTAATATACAGCCGCAGGCTTTAAGCCATAAGCAAAAAGGGACCCCGACTCATCGGGATCCCTTTTTTATTTTGAGGCTGTATTTGGCTTACCGCTTACCGCTTAAAGTTACAGCTGTATTTAGAACCATGATCCAATAAACGCTTCATTTACTTTCTCTGGTTTACCAGCCAGCTTTCTTCTTCTGCGGTAAACTTTAATATACTGACGGATCATTGTACCGATCATCAGGAAGATAAAGACAAAGGTCAATGGCGGAATACCTGCAAAGGAGATCCATTTACCACCATACATTTTGCGCATGGGTCTTCTTAAACGTTCAGCTATCAGGTACATGGCTGGCAATATCAACAGCGTCATAAAGAACGCGAAGGCCAAACCAAAGATGATGGTCCATGACAATGGTTTCCAGAACACCACGTTATCACCGCCAAAGAAAATGTGCGGGTTCAGTTCAGAGAACAGGGTAACGAAGTTGATGTTCAAACCAACAGCCAGTGGTATCAGACCCAGGATCGCTGCCAGGGCAGTTAACAACACCGGAATGATACGGGTTTTACCAGCTTGTACCAGCGCTTCCCTGGTTTTCATACCGCGAGCCCTTAACTCATCGGCAAACTCAATTACCAGGATACCGTTCTTCACCACAATACCCGCCAAACCTACTATACCAATACCAGTCATTACCACCGATACCTGCATGCCGGTAAAGGCAAAGCCTAACAATACCCCAATCACACTAAAGATGATCTCGGTCAAAATGATCACTGGTTTACTGATCGAGTTGAACTGAATTACCAGGATCAACAGGATAAAGAACAGCGCAATTACCAGGGCTTTACCCAGGAAGGCGCCAGTTTCAGCCTGTTGTTCACCTTCACCGGTTTGTTTAATGGTAACCCCTTCAGGAGCTCCCTGATTAAACTTGCTGATGTGCCCGGCTATAACCTGGTTAACCGCAGTAGGTGTGGTTACATTCATTAATACGTTCGAACGAATGGTGATCACGCGTTTTTGGTTCTTACGTTTTACACTACCTAAAGTACTGGTATAATCAACTTTTACCAGCGAGCTGATAGGCACATGCTTAATGGCGCCGCCACTGCCCATATCCCGGAATGTGATATTCATATTCAGCAGATCGGCCAGGCTCTTGCGCTGACCTTCCAGGTTACGCAGCTGGATCTTATACTCATCTTCACCATCTTTGATCTTCGAAACTTCTCTTCCGAATACTGCCGTTCTTATTTCCATACCAATTTGCTGGGAACTTACTCCTTCTATCAACGCCCGCTCCCTGTCTACCGTAAAGGTTACTTCGGGGTTGGTAAGGTCAATATCCATTTTCAGCTCTTCCACACCCGGGATCTGTATAGAATCGAGGTAATTCTTCAACGATACAGCCGTTTTGATGAGGTTATCGAAATCTTCACTCGCTACTTCAATATTGATTGGAGGATCTGTTGGCGGACCGCCTTTTTCCTGGTCAACCGAAATTTCAGCGCCGGGAATACCTTTTATCGCCTGGCGAACTTCATCCAGGATGGGCGCCGTTGCAACGCCATGGCGTTTTTCAAATTCAACGAAGGAGATCTGTATACGGCCTAGTTCCGGTCTTGTACTTCTATCGCCGCTCTGCGGATCACCCGCACCTACCGCTACGTTACTGATCACACTCTCAACGATCGGGTTCTCTTTATAATTTCCTTTGCTGTCTTTGTCCATGTGCAGCACCTGGTACACTTTCTTTTCCAGTGTTTGGGTAACTGAGTCAGTATAGTTTACATCGGTACCAACAGGTAATTTCAGGTAAACATAGATCTGGTTCGGGTCACCACTGGGGAAGAACACTACTGGCACTTTACGGGTACCAAAGAATATAAAGGTGAGTATGAGTAAAACAAAAGTACTTAACAGCAAGTGCACGGGGCGCCATCCTTTCAGGGCCCAACGCAGGGCAGTTTCATAATGCCCCATGATCCAGGGCAGCGCACGGTTCTGGAACGCATGGATCACACCATCCAGTACATATTTGTTCAGGACGATCATCAGTACGATGAAGATCAAAAAGTTCCCCAGGAAGGTAATACCACCCAGATCGAATAAGATACCTACCACTAATGCAACCCATAAGGCTGGTTTGCGGAAGATAGCCGATTTAGACTGTTTGTGTTCGCCTTCAGGATGGTTCATGAAGTCAACCGCAAATACCGGGTTCATAATGAACGCCACTATCAACGATGCCGTTAAGGTAAAGATGAGCATCGTAGGCAGATAGATCATGAACTTACCAATGATACCGGGCCAGAACAACAACGGAACGAAAGGCGCCAGTGTGGTGAGGGTACCAGCCAATACGGGTACAAATACCTCCCCTGCCGCCATCATGGCCGACCGTTCACTATTCAATCGCCCTTTGCCTTCAACAAATATGCGGTGGGTATTTTCAATTACCACAATGGCGTCATCCACAATGATACCCAAACCGAACAACAGGGCGAACAGTACTATGAAGTTGAGGGTAACGTGCGTACCCACAATAAGATCGGCAGCCGGTAAAAATATAAAGGCCACAAACATACTCAGCGGTACCGACAACGCCACGAAGAACGCGTTGGTAACACCCATAAAGAACATCAGGATGATCAATACCAGCACGAAACCAATAACGATGGTATTAACCAGGTCGTTGAACGAAGTGCGGGAAGCTTTACTCTGATCACCGGTAATTGCAATATTCAGGTCCTTCGGCAGTGTGGTTTTCTGCATTTCTTCCACCACTTTCTTTACTGCATCGGATGTTTCAATAAGGTTTTCACCGGCACGTTTAATAATGTTCAGCGTAATTACATTCTTACCATTCAGACGCGCATAGCTTTCTCTGTCCTTGATAGTGTCCTTAATTTCTGCAATATCTTTCAGGTAAATAGGCGAACCGCCGGTATTGCGTACTACTACCTTCTGAATATCATAAGCGGTTTTAAACTGGCCTTTCAACTGCAGGGTGCGTTTGGTACTTCCTACATCCAGCAAACCACCGGAGATATCCATGTTCTCGCGGGAAACGGCGCCGGCAATATCATCGAAGGTGATATTGGCACTGCGCATTTTATAGTTATCTACGTTGATCTGGAATTCGCGTTCAGGTGCACCTACCAGGTCAACCCGGTTCAACTGGCTTAATTCTTCCAGTTTATCCTGCATGTCATCGGCATATTTTTTCATCCGCGGCAGATCATAATCACCATACAGGTTCACATACATGATGGGCTGTTCAGAAAAACTCACTTCCATTACGGCAGGTTCTTCGGTAAGATCGGTAGGCAGATCGGGCTTGGCCTTGTCTACCGCATCTTTTACTTTTTGCAGCGCCACATCGGTTTTTACATCGGTACTGAACTCAACCATAATGGCTGAATAATCTGCTACTGATGTACTGGTGGTTTTATTGATCTTGGCGCCAGTGATACCCTTGATCTGTTTTTCAATGGGGCGGCTAACCAGGTTTTCAATATCCTTGGGTGAGTTACCTACATAAATGGTTTGTACATATATGGTAGGGATAACAATATCAGGAAACTGTTCTTTAGGTAAGGTCACAAACTGGAACACTCCAAATAAGCTCACGACCAGCATGACCAGGTAAATGGAGGCCTTGTTCTTGATACTCCACGTGGTGGGACCAAAGTTTTTAAAGGGCCCTTTAATATTTTCTAAGACACTCATACAATCAAATTTGGTGTGTAAGTCAAAATTGGCGCAATACTATTTGGCATCCGTAATGATGGCCTGACCGTCGTACAGACCCTGAAAACCTTCAGTGATCACTACATCACCGCTTTGCAGGCCGCTCGTTACTTCAAGCGTATCACCATACAGGGCACCCGCAGTAATAGCTCTTTTCTTGGCTACTTTTTTACCATTCTCAGTAGCCGCTACCATTACAAATTTTCCTTTTTCATCGTTTTGCAGGGTATTTACAGGCACGGTAATGGCTTTGGATACTGCATAATCCTGAATACGTACCATGGCTACCTGACCAGGACGGAAGCTGCTGCCAGGCACGCGTCCCTCAATATAGAAAGAGCGTGTTATGGGATCAATCATCTTACCGGCTACTGATACTTTTGTGCTGATGGATTTATTGTTATCCTCAGGCAACGTAACCTTTAAAGCGGTTCCTTCTTTTACTTTTGTCTGGTAAGCTTCCGGTACGTTGGCAGTAACTTTTAAATCGCCGGTGTTTACAATTCGAATACCCATTTGTTGTGCAATACCAGCCGCTGAAAATGTTTCGCCCACTTTAATGGTTACCAGGTCGGCAACACCACTTAATTCAGCGTATACATTCGACATGTTTTCCTGTTCTTTCAGCAGGGCTATTTGCTTTTCAATATTTTCTACATTGCTTTTTGAATTGATCAGGTCTATTTCAGTTCCTATCTTTTGGTCCCACAGATTCTTACGACGCTCGTATACAGTTTTGGCCAGGTTTAACTGTACATTGGCCTGATCAATTTGTTGTTGAACCACACCTGGGTCAAGCTTCAACAACAATTGGCCTTTGCGCACATAATCACCTTGTTTTACGTATACGGCACGTACCAGGCCGCCCTGGTTGCGCGGTGTAACCCAGGCTATATTCTGGGCGTCGATTTTACCCTGCAGGTCTATATAGTGGGTAAAAGGAACTGATTGAACAGTAGATAACACAACCAGCTTGGGTTTTTCAGCCTTGGCTGCACTGGTATCCAGTTTGGCAATTTCTGCTTCCAGTTTGCCTTGTTCCTTTTTCAATTCTTCAAGACGGGCTTTTTTCGCTTCCAGCCCATTCTCTTTTTTTTCAGAAGCACCGCATGCTGCTAAAAAAAGAACAAGGGCGGCTGTGCCAATTATGCTATACGTACTTTTCATATCGGTAAATTTATCCGGTGAATGCATTTGTTGGTTTAGAGTTTTTATAGTGTATTGAATTAAAGTTTTCCGATGGCTTTCAGGTAATCAACACGGGCAACAATTCCTGTATACAAAGCATTGAAATAATTATTCTGTGCTTCTCTCAGGTCTGTTTCGGCATTGGTGATTTCAAGATTAGAACCCAATCCCTGCTCGTATTTGATCTTGGTCTGGTTATAAACCTCTTCAGCCAGCTTCATGTTTTTCGTTTGTTCATCTATAGCTATCAACGCATTTCCAATAGTGATACGGGCAGTTTCCACTTCATTATTGATCTGGTTCTTTAACCCTTCCATACTGTTCTGCGTTTTTGCCAATTCCAGTCTCGCCTGTTTTACCCGCGCGTCTTTGGCAAAGCCATCAAAAATGGGCACGTTTAGCTGTAAGCCTATGTAAGCAGTGTTGTACCAGGGTTCGCCGCCTTTAAAGAAATCGAATGACTGACGTTGTGCCATGCGGCTGTATGAGCCGGTAAGCGATAAAGTAGGAATGTAAGTGAACTTGTATCTTTTAATATTGTAGTTATTCAGCTTTTCAACTGATTTCAACATTAAGAATTCCTGTCTGTCTTCGAAACGAACACTGTCGCTCAGAACCTGGTCGCGCATAAATTCACCGGTAAGTGTATCTGATAATGCCAGCTCATATTTTACCGGCATACCCATCAGGTATTTAAGGCCTACGTAGCCAGATTGTAACTGGTTCTCTACTTTAAGTTTCTCTGTTTTCAGGTTCGATAATAAAACCGTTGTTTTATCTACATCCAGTTTTTCCTGGAAACCGTTTTCAAACAACGCCTTGGTATCGTGCAACAGTTTTTCAGCCCGGGCAATATTGGCATCTAACAGGGTTATTTGCTTTTTGGCCACTACCAGCTGATAGTATATTTTATACACGTTTGCCTTGATCAATTCCTGAGTAACTGCCACATTCTTTTCAGCATACTCAATGGAAGCAGCGCGTGCCTGCAAGCCTACAAAAACCTGACCGTCGAAAAGTATCTGGTTTAAGCTGGCGCCGTAGGTACCATTGTATTTTGTACCGAACTGTACGGCTGCAAACGTTCCTGGTTGTCCACCAAAAAACTCGGCCGGGATCAACTGGGTAGGCAGTTTCAGATAATCGGTAACGTTAACGCTACCAGAGATCTGGGGATACGCCGCAGCGGTGATCTCGCGGTTTGATTGTATTTGTATTTCGATATCCTTTAGCGCGTTTTGTACGTTTACGCTGTTTTTCATGGCATACTCCACCGCCTGTTTGGCGCTGAAAGTATACGATTGCTGTGCCAGGGCCGGTCGCATGATGCTTGTTAATACCAGCATCGCGGCGATCCTATAAATGCTTGCCGGATTCAGTTTCATAGTTCTTTGCATTTTTATTTCTATGCTGTTGATATTTCAAAATAAGTTTATGGCCTTTCAGGGATGCAACCCCGAATACGTAATGTTCAAGTATAACTTTGGTAACTTCAGATAGCCGGTATTTGGAAGGCGGGAAAAGATCAATATTGAAAGCCATCATCATCGATTCCAACCTGAATTTCGAAATAACATCCACGTCCACATCGGGACGGTATAATCCCTCTCTCACGCCCCACTCCAGGTTCTTTCTGATGTTCTCTAACAAAAATTTATTTTTAAATTCCATAAACCGCTGGTATGCCCGAATATGGAACTTCTCCATATCGTATAATACCATCGGATTCATACTACTTAATTGTTGAACCACCATTTCAACGGTCAGAATGATCTCCTCGATAGCATCTTTCGCCCCTTCGCCGCATTTCATACAATCACCCTGCAGCCCCTGAACATCATCTTCCACTACTGCATCAACCAGCTCATTTTTATCAGTATAGTACTGATAAATAGTCTTTTTCGACATGCCCAGCTGATTGGCTATATCATCCATGGATACGGAGCGAATACCATACCGTAAGAATAGCTCCTTCGCTTTATCCCGGATCCGCACTTTTGTATTTATGTCTGGTATCATAATTTATCGGGCACAAAACTATGGAAACTTTTTATGTAACCAAAGTTTCCGGCCCCAATTTTATACCGCTTGTAACAAATGCCTATCCAAACTATTGTTCGTTTTTATTGCTTTTAAAACGCCTGTGGTACAGTATTTGCGCCAACCCCTATCTTTGCTAACCAATTGCTTTCCAGTCCTAAACACACATCTTTACACAAGCTTATTTTATTAGCCAACAGCAATGGACTAATTTTGAAAAGCAAAACAAAACAGCACATGAAATCTTCCTCATATATATTTAAAAAGATAATACAGTACTTTCTGCAGGGGCTAATTATTTTGGCTCCAATAGCCATTACTATTTATGCAGTCACTGCTTTATTCAATTTTATCGACAACATCCTGCCCAGCCTCATCGGTTATTTTAACCCCAACTTACTGGGAACCGACAGCGCCGGCAATGCCAAAAAAATACCCGGACTGGGTTTTATACTGGTAACTTTTATCGTTATCATGGTGGGTTATGTTTCCTCTTCTTATGTTATAAGCAAGTTGGTTGATCTGCTCGATAAAGTACTGGAACGTACACCCGGTATCAAGCTGTTGTATTCTACCATAAAAGATTTCTTTGAAGCTTTCGCAGGCAACAAAAGAAAATTCGATAAAGCCGTATTGGTCAGTGTTGAAACAACCGACGTATGGCAAATCGGTTTTATTACCCAGGAAGAAGTGCATGGCTTTGGCCTGCAGGAATTTGTTGCGGTATACATTCCACAATCGTATGCCCTTACCGGCCGCCTGTATTTTGTAAAAACCGATAGGGTAAAATTATTAACCGATATCAGTTCAGCCGAAGCCATGAAATTCGCTATCTCCGGTGGTGTTACTACCATTGATGAGGAAAGCATATCGGCAAAGAACAATGGGAAATAGATTAAATGCAAAGGGCAGAAGGCAAAGGGCAGAGGGCAAAGAGAAGAAGGCTGAAAGCTCAAGATTCAAAACTTAAGGCAAAAGCTGAAAGGCGAAAGCCAAAACAGAATACTTAAAAAGTGAGCCGTCTGCCAACTGGTGGGCGGCTCACTTTTTGTTATTAAAGCACCTCTTTCAAATTATCCGACCAACTACCGGCTATAGAAAACCACTTCCCTACCTTTGTGAGTGCAATCTTTGCCCTCTGCCTTTTGCCCTCTGCCCTTCAAAAATATTGCCTATGAAAAAGCTTCTCTTAATAACCATATACACATTAAACCACCACCCCCTCTACCCCTGGGGCTTCTACGCCCATCAACAAATAAATTATTACGCAGTATTTATGCTGCCTCCGGAAATGATGGTGCTGTATAAACCCAACATCTCTTTTCTAAGCGAACATGCTGTTGACCCCGACAAACGCCGTTATATGGTAGCTGCAGAAGGTGCCCGACACTATATAGACATTGACCATTACGGCGTATATCCATTCGATTCATTACCACGCACGTTCAAGAAAGCCATTGAAAAATATGGCCGCGATACGTTACAGGCTTATGGCATTGTGCCGTGGCATATACAAATTATGCTGCAAAGGTTAACCAGTGCGTTCAAAGAAAAAGACCAGGTAAAGATCCTGAAGCTGTCGGCCGATCTGGGCCATTATATCGCCGATGCACATGTGCCTTTACATGTATGCAGCAATCACAACGGGCAACTTACCAACCAGCAGGGCATTCATGCCTTCTGGGAATCACGTATTCCCGAACTGCTGGCCGCCACCAGTTGGGACTTCCTGCTGGGAAAAGCCGGTTATGTAACCAATCCACTCGCTTTTACCTGGAAGCGGGTGCTGGAAAGTGCGGCTGCTGCCGACAGCGTATTACGCATAGAGCGGGAACTGACTGCTCAATTTTCTGCGGATAGTAAATATTCCTTTGAACCACGCAATGGCCAGGTGATAAAACAATATGCAACCAGCTACTGCCTGGCATATAACCAGCGATTGAACAATATGATCGAGCGGCGTATGCAGCAATCCATTGCGGCCGTGGCTTCCTACTGGTATACGGCCTGGGTAAATGCCGGTCAGCCCAACCTGAAACAGCTCATCCATAAAAACCTGAGCGAGGAAGAGCAGCGCGAATTTGAGCGGTTAAACCAGGCCTGGTTAACGGGAAAGGCCTTAAACAAAGATTGTGATTAGTTCATTATGAACTAATTACGCATTAACAACAAAATTTGAAGGGTCTTTAGTCCACCAAAATAGGTACCTTTGCACTCCTTCTAATTTAAGAGTGAAACAATGATGCACAATTTTAACGCGGGACCCAGCATTCTGCCGCAGGAAGTATTCAAACAAGCCAGTGAAGCCATTTTAAACTACAACAATTCCGGTTTGTCGATCCTGGAGATTGGTCACCGCACCGATCTGTTTCAGGCAGTAATGGATGAAGCCATTGCTCTGGTGAAAGAATTAATGCAACTCGACGATCAGCACGAAGTGCTGTTCCTGCATGGTGGCGCCTCCACGCAATTCTTTCAAATTCCCATGAACCTGTTGAATGAAAATGAAATAGCCGCCTATACCGATACCGGTACCTGGTCGTCAAAAGCCATAAAAGAAGCCAAATTATACGGCCATGTGGAAGTAGTTTGCAGCGCTAAAGAATCGAACTACAACCACCTGCCCAAACAATTCACCGTTCCTAAAACTGCCAAATACCTGCACCTCACCACAAACGAAACCATTCATGGGGTACAGTGGCACGATTTCACTCCTTTCTTTGAAGCCGGGGTTCCGCTGGTAGCCGATATGAGTAGTGATATCCTGAGCCGGGAAATGGATTTTAAAAAATTCGATCTTATTTATGCCGGTGCGCAAAAGAACGTAGGCGCAGCAGGTGTAAACCTGCTGATCGTAAACAAAAACATCCTGGGCAAGGTAAACCGCAAGCTGAGCACCATGATGGATTACCGCCAGCACATCGAAAACGGTTCCATGTTAAATACGCCTCCGGTTTTTGCGGTATATGTATGTATGCTTACGCTGCGCTGGTTAAAAAGCCAGGGTGGTGTAGCAGCTATTGAAAAGATCAATAACCAGAAAGCGCAGTTACTGTACAACACCCTCGACAGCTTACCGGTGTTTAAAGGCACAGTGATCAATAAAGAAGATCGCAGTATCATGAATGCCTGCTTTGTGATGGACAATGCCGATCTGGAAAAAGAATTTCTGACCCTGTGCAAACAAAACAATATTTATGGGGTGAAAGGCCACCGCAGTGTTGGCGGGTTCAGACCTTCGCTGTACAACGCATTGCCCCTGTCAAGTGTGCAGGTACTGACCGACCTCATGAAAGATTTCGCAAACAAAAAAGGATAAGCCTCCCCCGGCCCGCCCGATAAATCGGGAGAGAGGAACATGGTGGCTGTTCTTAATAGATAATTTAAACGCATAACACAAGTATAATGGCTAATATTTCTCCTTTCAAAGCCCTGCGCCCGCGTGCTGAGCTGGCTAAGCAGGTTGCTTCACGCCCCTACGATGTATTGAATTCAAAGGAAGCCCGTGATGAGGTAGTAGGTAATCCCCATTCGTTCCTGCATATAACCAAATCAGAGATCGACCTGCCCGAAGACATGGATATCCACAGCCAGCCGGTGTATGATAAAGCAAAAGAGAATATTGCAGCGTTTATCCAACGCAGTATCTTGTTCAGGGAAGATAAACCCTGTTATTATATCTATCAACTGGTAATGAATGGCCGTAGCCAAACCGGTTTGGTAGCATCCAGTTCGGTTGATGATTACGAAAATGACATCATTAAAAAACACGAGTTCACCCGCCCCGAAAAAGAGCAGGACCGTATCAATCACATCGCCACTACCGGTGCACAAACGGGTAATGTATTTCTGGCTTACAGAAACAATGAGCAGGTAGATGCACTGATCGAGAATTGGAAGAACACGCATACGCCTGTATATGACTTTGTAGCTGACGACGCTATCAGTCATACCATTTGGGTGATCACTGATGATGCGATAAACGGGCAAATAACCAATCTGTTTAAAACACAGGTTCCACAAACATATATCGCTGATGGACACCACCGCGCGGCATCTGCTGCCAAGGTGCGGAAAGCATTGGGTACACAGGCCAAGGCAGAAGCCGATTATTTCCTTACTACCCTGTTCCCATCGAACCAGTTGTACATCATGGATTACAACCGCGTGGTGAAAGACCTCAACGGATTAACCGAAGCCGATTTACTGGAAAAATTAAGCACATCATTTACTATCGAAAAATCCGGCAGTGCCGTAGCACCAGCCAGTCTGCATCAGTTTGGTATGTATCTGAAAGGTCAGTGGTATATCCTTACCGCTAAACCGGGTACCTTTACCAACGATCCTATCGGCGTGCTGGATGTATCTATTCTTTCAAACCTGGTATTGGATCCTTTATTAGGCATCAAAGACCAGCGTACCGACAAACGAATTGATTTCGTAGGTGGAATCCGTGGCCTTGGTGAACTGGAGAAAAGAGTGAACAGCGGAGAAATGGCCGTAGCGTTTTCTCTGCACCCCGTTACCATTCAGCAGTTGTTCGATATTGCAGACAGTGGCAACGTAATGCCACCCAAAAGCACCTGGTTCGAGCCAAAGTTACGCGATGGCCTTCTTACGCACCTGATTTATAGTTAGTGGGAGTTGACCAGTTAACACGTTGACAGGTTAACACGTTAACAGGTTAACACGTTAACAAGTAATACAAATAGTTAGAGGCCGAAGGCCGATGTAAACAAATCCTGAGGCCGAAGGCCGATGTAAACAAATCCTGAGGCCGAAGGCCGAATTATAGAAAGCCGGAAGGGCAGTTACTAGCAATTAGTACTACCCGCCGGCTTTTCGTTTTTTTGATTAGCCTGGAGCAAGCATTTACTGTAAGACTTTGTTTTCCCTCTGCCCCTACTACCCACTGCCTTTCTCCCATTGCCCATTGCCTCTCTGCCTTCTGCCCTTTGCCCTTTGCCCCTACTGCCTACTGCCTCATCTCTGCCCTCTGCCTTCTGCCTTCTGCCCTCTGCCTTCTGCCCTCTGCCCTCTGCCTTCTGCCCTTCCCCGTTAACCTTAGTTAACAATCCCACATCCCGATTTTAACTTAATTCCCCAACAACAACTCCCCACAACCCTTATCTTTGGAACCGTATGAAACATCTTCTACCAGTTGTAGGCTTACTATTGGCCGTAAATATGACACAGGCTCAAACCGAGACTGTTGACGTGAAAACCGTTCAGGAAACGGCCAAAAATTACATGAAGCAGGGAGACTATTCCAATGCCGTTCTGGTGTTGAACCGGGGATTGCAAACCAATACCGATAACCTGGAACTGCAAAAAGACCTGGCCTTTGCCTATTATTTAAATCGTGATTATTCCCATGGCATTGAAGTAGCCAGAAAATTTCCCGACAGGCCCGATGCCGATGTGCAAAGCTTTCAGATCCTGGGGATGTTGTACAAAGCCATTGAAGAAGTAAAGGAATGCGAAAAAATGTACAAAGCAGCCCTGAAGAAATTCCCCAACAGTGGTACCCTGTACAATGAATATGGCGAAATGGCGTACAGTAAAAAGAACTACTCCGATGCCATCAAATTGTGGGAAAAAGGCATTGAGTCAGACCCCAACTATTCAGGCAACTATTATAACGCCGCCAAATATTACTTTTTAACAACCGATAAAGTATGGGCATTGATCTATGGGGAGATCTTTATAAATCTGGAAAGCTATTCAAAACGCACGGCTGAGGTAAAAACGCTGTTGTTGGATGGTTACAAGAAATTATTTACCGATGCCAATCTTACCAAGGACCAGGATACTAAAAATGATTTTGTGCGGGCATTCCTCGATGTCATGAAATCACAATCCTCCTTTGTTGGTTCCAACGGGGTTACCCCGGAAACCTTATCGGCGGTACGCACCAAATTTGTGCTGGAATGGTTCTCGAAATATGCCAAAGGCGTTCCTTTCCGGCTATACGAATATCACCAACAGCTGTTAAAAGCAGGTATGTTCGATGCCTATAACCAATGGGTATTCGGCACTACCACCAACCTGCCAGCTTACGAAAACTGGACTAAAACCCACCAGGAAGAATACAACAAGTTTGACTATTTCCAACGCAACCGGGTATTCAAATTACCAGCGACGGGACAGTACTACCAAACACCCAAATAATTATTAGCCCCGGCCCCAGCGCCGGGCTTTTTTTATTACCGCAGAATTGCTAAATTCAATAAAGGCCAGGAATGGCTTTAAAACTACAGCTATGACCGAACCCAAACGTCTATTCGATTGCCTGCAATTCCATTTAAAAGAAAACAAATCCTTGCCCAACATGATGGCGGCAAAGGAAAATGGCCAATGGAGATCCTACAGCACCCAGGAAGTTAAGACTACCGTAGATCAGCTGAGCGCAGGTTTACTGAACCTGGGCATGGGATGCGGCGATATGACCGCCGAAAACCGCGATAAAATTGCCATTCTCAGTAAAAACCGGCCCGAATGGGTGATCCTTGACCTGGCCGTACAGCAGATCGGTGCTATTCTTACCCCTATTTACCCCACCATCAATGTGCAGGACCTGGAATTTGTATTGCACGATGCCCAGGTGAAAATGGTATTTGTAAACGACGAGGAACTGTTTCATAAAGTTTTAAGTGTAAAAGATAAGGTGCCTTCCCTGAAGGACATCTATACGTTTGAACACGTAGCCAACGCCCGCCATTGGAAAGAAGTGATTACCCTTTCGAGCGAAGAAGCGCAGAAAAAAGTGCAAACCATTGCTGATAACATCAGGTATGAAGACCTGGCGACGATCATTTATACTTCCGGCACCACCGGAACACCCAAGGGGGTTATGCTGTCGCATAGAAATATTTTGAGCAATGTAATGGCCTGTTATCCCTGCCTACCTGTGTTTCCGGAGATGAAAGCCCTGAGCTTTCTGCCGCTGAACCACATTTTCGAACGCATGATCACTTATTTCTACCTGTTCCGGGGTATACCCATCTATTATGCGGAAACCATGGATACCATTGGGGAAAACCTGAAAGAAGTGAAACCCGGTATGTTCACCACCGTTCCCCGCCTGCTTGAAAAAGTATATGACCGCATTATGGCCAAGGGCGCTGAGCTGACCGGTATAAAAAGAAAATTATTTTATTGGGCGCACGGCCTGGCCGAGCGCTATGAAATAAACAAGCCCATGGGTTTTAGTTACAACCTGCAGCTGGCCCTGGCGAATAAACTCATTTTCAGTAAATGGCGCGAAGGCCTGGGCAATAACCTGAAATGTATTGTAAGCGGCGGCGCTGCCTGCCAGGTGCGTTTAATACGCATTTTTACGGCCGCACAAATTCCGGTGCTCGAAGGCTACGGGTTAACAGAAACCTCGCCTGTGGTCAGCGTAAACCGCTTTGAAGTGCAGGACCGGCAATTCGGTACCGTAGGCCCGCTTATCGACGATGTGGAAGTAAAGATTGCAGAAGATGGTGAAATACTTTGTAAAGGCCCCAACATTATGATGGGCTACTACAAACGCGCCGATCTGACAAAAGAAGAAATGACCGGCGAATGGTACCATACCGGCGATATCGGGATGATAGTAGATGGCAGATACCTGAAAATTACCGACCGCAAAAAAGAACTGTTCAAAACAAGCGGTGGCAAATATGTAGCGCCATTGCCTATTGAGAACAAACTGAAGGAATCGATCTTTGTAGAACAGATCATGGTAGTAGGGGCAGAAAAGAAATTTGTGGGCGCCCTTATTATCCCGGCCTTCCCAACGCTGAAAGACTGGGCCCGTAAACAAGGCCTGCCCGACATGAGCAATGCCGAACTGATCAAACAACCCAAAGTACATGCCCTGTACCGCGAACTGATCGATAGTTACAACAAATTCTTCAACCACGTAGAGCAAATAAAACGGTTCGAACTGTTACCCCGGGAATGGACCATTGAAACCGGCGAAATGACCCCCAAACTGAGCCTCAAACGCAAGGTGGTCATGGAAAAGTACCGCGACTCTATAGCGCACATCTACGCGTAAATAACTGATACATATAAACCATAGGCCCTGTTCTGATTAAAGTCGGAACGGGGCCTTTGCCTATTCATGTCAGATTCAAGTCTAACACATTGATTTTCCGTATATGTCTCGTACATGTTCCGTACATGTCTCGTATATGTCCCGTTCCTTTATAGATACGAGACATATACGGAACATATACGCAATAAGTACCTCTTAAATATGAGTATACCGTATATCTGAGATATAGTACACCCGGATCAGCCATAAGGCAGTGCCCAATAACACTACAACTGATCTAGTCAAACTATCAATAACTGCATCTGTTTTATAACGGTAGTTCTGGGGAAATTTGTAAGGGAAAGCATGAAACGGGTTGCGCGCCCGGGCCTGAAGATTCAACTTTATACCTACAAAAATTTAGCCATGAAGAAAGAAGCCTTACTAACAGAAGAAAAAACGCTCGACCCGCAGGATTGGTCAACACTGAATGAGCTGGGCCATCGCATGTTAGACGATCTGTTCTATTACCTGGAAACAACGCGGCAACGCCCGGTGTACACCAAACCACCCGCAAATGTACTTGCCAGCATGAACCAGCCTCTGCCCGAAACACCAGAGGGTACCACAGCCGTGTACGAAGACTTTTTTGCGAACGTTCTTCCCTACAACATCAACAACATTCATCCGCGGTTTTGGGCCTGGGTGCAAGGAGGCGGTTCGCCTTTTGGCATGCTGGCCGATATGCTGGCTTCGGGCATGAACGCTAACGTAAGCCTGGGCGACAGCATGCCCATGTATGTTGAAAAACAGGTGCTCAACTGGTCAAAGGAAATGATGGGCTTTCCGTCAACCGCCAGTGGCCTGTTGCTGAGTGGTGCTTCCTTAGCCAACATTACCGCTTTGATAGTAGCGCGGCACCATGCCAACCATGAAATTAAAACAAAAGGTTTACAGGCAGTACAGGGGCCACTCACTATTTACGGTTCTTCCGAAACCCACAATTGCGTGGTAAAAGGCGTGGAAGTCATTGGCATTGGCAGCGATAACTTCCGGAAAGTGCCGGTTGATGCCGATTACCGGATCGATGTGGAAGCCCTGCGACGTATGATCGTGGAAGATAGAGCCGCGGGCTGTCAGCCATTTTGTATCGTAGGCAATGCGGGAACTGTAAATACCGGTGCCATCGATCCACTGGATGAACTGGCTGCCCTTGCAAAAGAATTCAACCTGTGGCTGCACGTAGACGGGGCTTTTGGGGCCATTCCCAAGCTGTTGCCTGAATTTGCCGGCGCCCTGAACGGACTGGAACTGGCCGACAGCCTCTCCTTCGATTTTCACAAATGGATGTATGTGAATTATGAAGCAGCCTGTGTGCTCATTCGCGACCCGCAATTACACCGGGAGGCTTTTACTTCCGCTGTGAATTACTTAACCCTGCACGAACGCGGTTTATCTGCCGGCCCTGAGGCGTTTAACAACCTGGGCATGGAACTGTCGCGCGGGTTTAAAGCCCTTAAGATCTGGATGCTGTTAAAGCAGAACGGGCTGGAGACCTATCGCACCCTCATCAGGCAAAACCTGCAGCAGGCGCAATACCTGGCCGAACTGATACAACAACATCCCGAACTGGAATTACTGGCGCCCGTACCGCTGAACATCGTATGCTTCCGGTATAATGCCGGCAATTGCAGTGCCGAAAAACTAAATAAGGGAAACAAGGAATTGCTGATGCGCCTGCATGAACAGGGCATCGCAGCACCCTCTTATACAGTATTGAACGATAAATATGCCATCCGTGCCGCAATTACCAACCACCGCAGTAAATTCTCCGATTTCGAATTACTTGTAAATGAGGTTATAAGGATTGGGAAAGAAGTTTTCAATTCAAAGTTTTAAGTTATTTGGTTCGTAGGTTAATAGGTTGGCAGGTTATTGAGTTCTGGGTTATTGAGTTCTTTGTTTTTGAACCTGGAGGCCGCGCTGAGGTTTTCTGCCTTCTGCCCGCTGCCTTCTGCCCTTTGATTTTTAAGAGTTATCTTTACACATTGAATGACTTGTAGCAATAAAAAATTTTAGTTTATGGAACTTACCGATGAGATAATGGTTCAGCGAACAACCAAATCAAGGTTACCTGAAGTTGATTTTAACAAGCTCGGGTTTGGAAACTATATTTCAGACCACATGCTGATCTGCTATTATAAAAACGGACAATGGGAAGCGCCCAGTATTGTTCCCTTTGGCGATATTTCCCTGAGCCCTGCTACCCTGGCCCTGCATTACGGTCAATCGGTATTTGAGGGGTTGAAAGCATTCAGGCTCGATGATGGCCGGGTGAACCTGTTCAGGGTACAAAAGCATTACGAAAGAATGCTGCGTTCCTTAAGCCGCATGTGCATGCCAGGTGTACCCGAAGAAATTTTTGTTGAAGGTCTTCGCCGCCTTATAGAAGTAGATAGAGACTGGTTACCTACCCAACCCGGCGGTGCTTTATACGTTCGCCCCATTATGTTTGCCAGCGAAGCCAAATACGGAGTAAAGATCGCTGATGAATATTGCTTCATCATGTTTACCGGGCCCGTTGGTTCTTACTTTGCCAACCCATTGCGGTTGAAAGTAGAAACCGATTTTGCCCGCGCTGCCAAAGGCGGTACCGGTTCAGCAAAATGTGCTGGTAACTACGGTGGCGCCTTTTACCCCACACAAAAAGCAAAAGAAGCCGGCTACGACCAGGTAATCTGGACAGATGCCCGCGAAAACAAATATATTGAAGAAAGCGGCATGATGAATGCCATGTTCGTGATCGACGGCGTACTGGTTACTCCACCCACCAGTGATTCTATTCTGGCCGGTGTAACCCGCGATTCTTTACTCACGCTGGCCGATGACCTGGGTATTCCCCATGAAGCCCGCCCTATTGCAGTAACTGAATTGGAGAACGCTTTCCGTCACAATGCCATTTCAGAAGCATTTGGCGCCGGTACAGCCGCTGTAGTAGCGCCCATTGCAACTATTCACATAAACGGCATCGACCATCATTTACCGGCTACTAACGATAATTCAGTGATGTTCCGGTTAAAGAACAGGCTGGAAGCTATTCGTAAATGTCAGGAAGAAGACAAACACGGCTGGAACTTCCTGTTCTAGATCATATATTACTATATAATAAAAGGACCGGTTCGCCCCCAGGTGGATCGGTCCTTTTTCTATCTTTGACAACAACATATACCTTTTCACATGTCTAAAACCATTATTATAACAGGCGCTAATGGCAACCTGGGTACCGCAGTAGTAAAAAAATTCCTCGATCAGGATTATAAAGTAGTTGCGGTTGACCATTCAGGTAGCCACCTGGGGTTTGCAGACAGGCATCCCAACTTCGAACTGCATGGCATTGACCTTTCCGATGAAGCAGAATGCAAAACCTTTGTAAACGAAGCTATAGGCCTGTACGGCAATATTGACTGTGCCGTGCTGCTGGCCGGCGGCTTCGAAATGGGCGGCATCGATACTACCGATACGGCCCAGTTAAGAAAAATGTTCTCCCTGAATTTTGAAACTGCTTATCACTTGGCCCGGCCATTGTTTCAGCATATGATGCAGAACGGCTACGGCCGCCTGGTTTTCACCGGCGCCCGCCCTGGTATACAACTGGAAGAAGGCCACAACAAGATTGCCTATGCATTAAGCAAATCCCTGCTGTTTAACCTGGCTGAGATCCTAAACAGGGAAGCCAAAGGAAAAAATGTTACCGTATCGGTAATAGCCCCCAGTACCATCGATACAAAACCCAATCGCGACAGCATGCCCGATGCCAAATTCGACAACTGGGTAAAACCAGAAGCAATTGCCGATGTGCTGTCTTTTATTTGTTCAGACAGCAGCAATGTATTGCGGGAGTCTGTTTATAAAGTTTACAACAACGCATAAAAAAAAGATGAGTTCCCGTTGGGGAGCTCATCTTTTCTATTATAACCCTGAGTACTTAACAAAGCTTTCAACCCGATTGTTTCGGGATGTACGAATCATAAACACACAGGATCATATACACCATATAACACAATTCTTGTTTAACTTCCACCTACTTGATCTGCTGTTCATAGGTTATACTTCAAGCACACTGTTCCATCCGGTAACGCCATCTGGTTCTCGAAACTGGTTCTCGATATCCTCAGCCCACATCCGTTCATCGATAAAGAATTTGTAATGATATTTTCCACGCGGTAACATAGGTATTTCTATGGTCCAAAATCCGTTTTTGGTGGGATGTAAGGTTAGCTGGTCCTGAGCCCAGTTGTTAAAATCACCTGCCAGTGAAATCCTGTTTGCGCAGGAGTTCATAATGTGAAACTCAATACACTTCTTCCTCTTGTTTACGTAAGGGGATTGATGGTGTTTCATGGTGCCCTCCTTCATTTTAGGTGCCTACAAAAAATGGTTACTTACTAACTAATACGGATATTGCCACAGCTTTCAAAGGATATCGACACTAGGCATCAAAAGAATAACATGATCAGAATTGCCAGACACGTTGATCAATTAAAGGCTAAGATATTGTTTAGGAATTTTCTGGCCGTCTCAAAAGGTACGATGTTTTGAAAAACTATAAAAGGAATTATTCTATTATTTTTCCGTGATCACCTGTATTGTTAAGCCGTGCAAACATCGAAGGAAAAACATTCCCTACCTATGATCTGAATCATATGAACGCATGATGCTAAACCGATTAAAGCAATGCGCTTTTAATGTTACATCAATGATCAGCTCATAGTTACTGACACTATTTTATTGATACCAGTTTGTTTGTGGTCAGTTGTTGCTTTTCGGGATTGTTTTGTAATAAACTGTCGAGGTCGTGTTTCAGCGAGTTGATATCTTTTTGCAGTTGCAGATTTACCGATAAAACAGAATCGTTTTGTAGTACCAGGTTATTATTGAATTCATTCAGTCGTTTATTCTTTTGCTGCAGCACAAAAGCCAGCGCTGCAAACACAATTAAACCAGTTGCCAGACTTCTGAATATAAAAACAGATCGATTCAATTTCATTTAAATAATAAGTAACATCAAATATGCTTTATTATGGTTAAACGATAATTAAACAGGAATTAAAATGCAATTAAACAACGTTTAACGATAGTTAATGCAGGTGTTTAACCTCAGGCTTTAGCCGCAAGGGCTTTAACGGAAGGAAGGATGATGGTAAAGATGGTGCCCATTTCGCGGGATGAATTCACTTTAATGGTACCCTTATGCATATTTATGATGCGTTTGGCCAATGGGAGTCCTAACCCAAAGCCTCTTATGGGTGAAGCCGTGGCGCTGCGGTAAAAAGGCTGAAAGATATGTTCTGTTTCCGCCTCGGTTATGGTGTTGCCAAAATTCTTAAACTGTATAATTACGTTGTCGTTCTCAAACAGCAGGTTGATCATTACCTGATGGTCGTACGAAAATTTACAACCGTTATCTGCAATATTACGTAGTGAACTATACAACAGATCCACATTCCCGAAAACCAGGAAAGCTTTTTCATCATCAGGAAAGTCGCCAAATTCCAATAACACTTTATAAGCGTCGCTGTTCTTTTGCACATCGGCAGTCACCTTCAGCAGTACTTCGTCTATACGCACTTCGCTTAATTCAATGCCGCCTTCGGTACCGGTTTTAGCTATCTCCAGCAGGCTTTTAGTAAGCTGTTGCATTTGCTGTACGTCTTCATGCACAGAGGTAATAACCTGTTGGTACTCTTCATCACTTCTTTTCTTTTGCAGGGTAACTTCCAGCTGGCTCAGAATAGAAGTAAGCGGGGTCGACAATTCGTGCGAGGCATTGGAGATGAAACGCCGCTGCACCAGGAAGTACTCCTGCAACCGGTCGAGCAGTTCGTTAAACGTGTTGGCCAGTTGGTTCAGTTCATCCTGTGTGCTGCCAGCCTGTATGTGGTGGGTAAGGTTTTGCGATGTAATATGTTTTACATCGTGAATGATCTGCTTAATGGGTTTTACCAGTTGTACCGAAAAAGCATACCCAACCACTAATGCAATGGCAATGCCAATGAACAAACAGGTAAGTAATATGTCGCGCAGGTCTTTCAACCGTTGCCAGCCATCCACGTCGTACGCTGCCACCACTACTACAATGCGGCTTCGGTTATCGGTGTAATGAAAGGCCAGCGCATCGCGTTTGTTGGTGGTAAAGTAGATATCGTGTTTTACCCGGGCCTGTTTCAAGATTTCCCTGTCGGGGATAATGGAATCAATATCACCGGCATTGTACCGGTAAACAGGCCTGTCGAGGTAATCGAAGATAACCACGCTTTTCTGGCTCAGCGTAAAGGCTGAGGCAGAATCAATATGGTACAGAAAGGCACGACTGCTGTCGCTGTCTCCCATATAGGAAAACAGCTGGCCATCGTTATTTGCCCTTCCTTTCAACCGCTTTTTAAATGCTTCTATCCGCTGCAGGGAGGTAAAATAATGAACGGATATACTTAGTACCAACAAAATAATGGTAACCAGTAAAGCAAAAAGCGCGGTTATTTTAAATTTGATTTTCAACCTAAGGGTTTTCTTTCAGTATATAACCCATGCCTACCTGTGTATGAATAAGCCGGGTTTCAAAATCCTTATCCAGCTTTTTACGCAGGAAGTTTACATATACATCGATCACATTGGTCTTGGTATCGAAATCAATGTCCCATACGTTCAGGGCGATGTCGGCCCGCGACACTACCCGGTTCTTGTTCCGGATCAGGTATTCGAGCAACTGAAACTCCTTGGCGGTAAGCGAAATGGGTTTATCGGCCCGGGTAACTTCCTTACTGTCGAGGTTCATGGTTAAATCGGCCACCTTTAAAATATTGCCGGTTGGAATATTGTGGTAGATCCGTTTTAACAAGGCCCTGATACGTACCAACAGCTCTTTAAAATCGAATGGCTTTACAATATAATCATCGGCGCCGGCATCAAAGCCTTCAATTTTATCGGCGGTGGTATTGAGGGCCGTTAACATAACAACGGGAATACGTTCGCTGTGCCGGCGGATCTCCTTACACAGCTCATAACCATTCAAACCAGGCAGATTAATATCCAGAATGATGAGGTCGAACGGATAGGTTTCGAACAATTTCTTTCCAATAAGGCCATCGTAGGCAACTTCTACATGATAACCCTGTTCGCTAAGTCCTTTCTTTAATGACTCTGCTATCTTTTTTTCATCCTCAACCAGTAAAATTTTTATTTCTTCCATAGCTAAAAATTCATGGACGCAAAATTCACAAATAATAAACTTACCGGGTATCCTAGCTCAATTTAAGGAATTAAAAGTAAATTAAAATTGTGAGTTGTTAGTGGTGAGTGGTGAGTGGGTTCCCTATCAACGCTCCTACTTCCTACTTCCTGCTTCCCACTTCCTACCTCTTACTTCATTCCTTTATCAACCCTATCAGCTTTCTCCTTTTTCCCCGCCAACCTGTTAACCTATCAACCTGTTAACTTGTCAACGTGTCAACCGATCAACTACTTCATCAAACCCAGCCAATCAATCATGCGTGTAGTGAACCCATACTCGTTATCGAACCAGGCGATCAGCTTTACGTGATTGCCGATAACCGAGGTAAGGGTGCCATCGATCACGCAGGAATGGGTATTTCCTTTAATATCCAGTGATACCAGGGGATCTTCGGTATACTCTATAATCCCTTTATAATCGTTTTTAGCGGCTGTTGAAAACAGTTTATTTATTTCTTCACGGGTGGTTTCGTGCTGCAACTGAATGGTAAAATCGGCCAGGGCACCATTCGCTACCGGTACCCGGGTTGAAACCGAGGCGATCTTATCTTTCATGGTGGGCAACAGGCGCTCCAGCGATTGCTGCAGGTCAATTTCTACGGGTATAATAGCTTCGGCAGCTGCCCGGCCACGTCTGAACTGTTTGTGCGGGGCATCCACCAGCTCCTGCCGGGAGGTATAGGAATGTAAAATATTACACTGTACCGATTTAATGCCTATGGCATTCAGGATATACAAAATATGGGTACTGCAGTTGGTCATGCAGCCACCGGGAGAAATAATAGTTTCTTCTTTGGTAAGGGCGTGCTGGTTAAAACCATACACCAGCAGGGGAATATCGTTCGACCCGGTAGTTGATAACAACACTCTGCGGGCACCGGCCTTTATATGCTGTTCGGCAGCAGCACGATTGCTGAACTGTCCAGAGCACTCCAGCACCACATCTACCTGCAGGTCTTTCCAGGGCAGCAGATAAGGATGTTGCTGTTGCAGGGCTTTTACCTCTTTTCCATTGGCCACCAACGCTCCCGGTTTATGGGTAATGTTGCCGGCAAAGGTGCCGTAGATAGAATCATACTTTAACAGGTAAGCCAGGTTATCGGCATCCATGATATCATTGACCGCAACCAGTTCAACCTCGTTGCTATCGATCAGGCGTCTGAACAAAAGGCGGCCAATACGGCCCATACCGTTGATTGCAATTCTCATCATATAGTTTCTAAATGAGTTGCAAATATAGTTAACTGGTTAATGCAGAACTGCTAAGGGAAGTATAAGAGATAAAGGGGGTAATTAGCTGAAGTACATATCTAGGTCACGCAGGGAGATAGGCTTTTCCCAGATCCTGGTTACGGGAATACCGTCCTTGATCTGAGGCGGGTTAAAGGCACTCAACAGGTGCAGCTTTATATTGGGATGGTGCTTGATAATACCTTCCGCTTTTTCCCAGCCCAGTCCATCGGGCAGGTTATTATCCAGGAATAGTATGTCTGGCAAAAACTGGTCTACCTGGCTAAGCCCTTCGGTTAGCGTATAGGCGGTATGTACATCGCAGTTTTTACGGCTAAGGTAGGCCTTTATCAAAAGGCACAGATCCTTCTCATCGTCAATGATTAAAACCTTAAGGCGCTCCTTTGTCATGTTTTTTAGAGCTGAATTTTAAATACCCCTGGGGAAATTGTTTCCCATTGATGAAAAATATAAAAAAAACAGGAATCTTTTGTCAGTGGTATAATTTTTTCCTCAAATTCCTGAAACGTAAATGTATGACATCTAACACAAAAATCATTCTAGGCATGCTGGCCGCCGCAGCTGCGGGTGCCTCAATTGGTGTTTTAATGGCTCCCGAAAAAGGAAGTGATCTCAGGAGAAAGATCAAAGACGGTATCGATGAAGTGATGGAAGACGTATCGGAATTGCTGGCACTTGGTAAAGATGAAATGCAGAATATGTATAAAGGGGCCACGGAAGCAGCGCAGGAAATGGAGAGCTAACACAAGCTGGTTGAATTGATTGTACAGCTTACTTAATGTAGACCGGATCTAAAATAACACCTATGGAAGAGTTACATACCAAAACAGCCAACCTCGCAAATCATGTTCAGGACATTGCCCAAACTTATTATGATTTAGCCCGTATAAACATAGCACAGGCAGGCGCTAAAACCCTCGCCCGTGCTATTATTTTCTTTTTGTTGGCCGGATTGGTACTATGTGTATTACTGTTAGCAGGCATTGGACTTGCCCTTTATTTGGGTAAATTGCTGTACAATACAGCAGCAGGTTATTTTATTGTGGCGGCTGTGTACCTGTTTTTCGTTTTGTTATTGTACCTGCTGCGCAAAAAAGTAGTATTCCCATTTTTCAGAGACTTTATTGTGAAAAGAATCTATGATAAATCAAATAACGAATTATAAAGAATTACTGCAGGAGAAAGCCAGGTTAAAGGGATTACTGGCCGAACAGGAATTGCAGATAAAAGAAGACTGGCAGGTAATTAAAGAAGACCTGAAACCCTACACTAATGCAGCAGCCACCATACGTAACTTCTTTACCCGTAAGGCTACCGTATCGGCCATGCAGCTGGGTGTTAACATCTTTGCCGATGGCTTTGTAAAAAAGGTGTTACTGGGCAATACCGGCTGGCTTATACGCACCGTGGTACCCTTCTTTATAAAGAATTATGCATCGCACCTGACCGACGAACCGGAAAAGATCATACATAAGATCAAAAACTTTTTCAAAAAGAAACCCCAAAAAGAAAAAGAAACGGTAGAAGAAGAAATTCAGGAAACGGGAATGGAGGCAGTTTGAAACCAAAAACTGCGAATGTTTTCAACAACTTTTAGTAAAGCATCGAAACTGATAGGCTTTACCACATAACTGTTAGCGCCCAGTTCATAACAGCGCTTTATTTCTATCTCATTCTTGGTTGTGGTAAAAACTATGACCGGTATTTTTTTAAACACGGGGTGTTGTTTCAATTCTTTCAACACTTCGCGGCCATCTTTCTTCGGCATGTTTAAATCGAGCAGAATAAAACCCGGCAGGGCTTTGTCATCAGAAGTATTGTGGGTATAATTGGAATTCAGGTAATTCAACACTTCAATTCCATTCTCAACAAAATCTATTTTTTCAGGGTAACCTATTTCCGAAAATGCAGTCTGCAACAGGTACCGGTCGTCGGCATCATCTTCAGCAATAAGGATTGGCTGATTATTCATAATATCCTTCCCTCTCTCTTTAATCCTTTCAAAAGTAAGTATTTGTTAAAAGCGATAACCTTAAAATTTCCTTAAGAAGACATTTCGTATAAGTAAACCTTTAGGTTAAAACAAAAAGTCCGGAAGAAGTACATTTGGTATTGCAGCTTTCTCCCGGACTTAAATATTCCTAACTCAACACTACAATTCTCCACATTAGTCAACCCGGCGAAAGCCACCAGCAATGATTGAGATCAGGAACAATACGATAAATATGAAAAACAGAATCTTGGCTATTCCGGCAGCGCCTGCAGCAATTCCTGTAAATCCAAAAAGAGCTGCGATTAATGCTACCACCAGAAAAATGACTGTCCAACGTAACATAGTGATAGTTTTTAAGTGAGTAAATATTGTTAACTATAGATTAACCGGTTTTATAACTGTTGCATCTTAACTTACAACCCACACCGGCAATTACATAGAATAATTTGTAAAAATCATACCGCCGGTCTTTCATCTAGACCTATTCTTATTGATCAAGCGGGTTTATGCCCCTGTTCAGGTAAAATTTTACAGCCGTGTAGATATCCTTCTACACTATTATTTCCATTTTCAATATGACGATTGCAGGCACGGCCTTTATAATAATGAAGTAGAGCTGCTTCTCGTTAGTCGTTGTATAATGAACAATTAATAGTGGATCGCGTTTTAGTAATATTTAAATCACCCGTTATGAAGAACAGCTATTTAATGCATATAGATGAACATACAACACTGGGGATACCGCTTGAAGACATCAGCTTCTTATCATCCTTCAAGGCAAATTTGCTGGAAGAAATTCTGGAAGAAATTGCCGTAGTAGAAGTAACCTTATCAAATCCGGGCGACAATGAGGTGGCTGCCCTGATCAAGATCGGCGCACAGAACGGTGAATATACCGGATATAGCGTTGCCGTACGTTGGGAAACAGCCATTGCCAAAGCTTTTGAAAGCATCAGGTACCATATTGACCTTATTGCTAACTCTCCGGTAAAGGAAAATATAAATTAAACAGGGCCCCCTTATCTGGCTGGGACCTGGCCAGCACGTACCCGCTGTGATTTGTCATTACCCGCTCTACGATTGCCAGCCCAATGCCCTTGCCTTCATATTCTGCCGTGCTATGTAGCCGTTGAAATATCAAAAATATTTTCTGACTGAATTCATTGCTGAAGCCGATGCCATTGTCCTGCACACTGATGCGGATGAATTGCTTCTTTAACAGCTTACTATCAATAGGCATTAACTCTTCCCCGGTTGTTTGCACACATTGAATGGTAACCACCGGTGGAATGCCTGGTTTGGCAAACTTAATGGCATTGTCGATAAGCGCCTTGAACATCAGGTACAATTGCTTTTCGAACCCCGTTATTTTCGGCATTTGCCCAATGTGAATGGTGGCTTTCTTCTGCTCTATATCCGATTTCAGCAATTCACAAACCGATTGCAATAATCTGTCGGCATCTACTTCATTGATTGTTTCCCCACCACGTACCAGGTTGGCAAAATTCATCAGGTCTTCAATGAGGCCCTGCATGCGACGTGCTGAATAATCGATGCGTGACAGGATCATTTGCCCGTCTTCATTTAACTGATCGCGGTATTTCCATAACAACCGGTCGCTGAAAGTTCTGATGCGCCTCAACGGCTCCTGCAGATCGTGCGAAGTGGCAAAGGCTATTTGTTCCAGCTCTGCGTTATATGCATTTACCTCCATCATTTTCTGCTCCAGCTGTTTTTGATAATCCGAACGCTGCCGGTATTCTTTCAATATTACCAGGAAGGAAATAAAAATAATGGTGGCGGCAAACAGGAAAATGGCGGTGAAATAGCGCGGCATAACCAGTTCATACCGGTTCACCGAAGAGCGTTTCACCAGGTTGGTCTCTTCATTCTGAATATCTTTGAACACGGTTCGCAGGCTATCCATATTCACCTTGGTTTCCAGAAGGCTTATGCGCGATTTCAGAAACACGCTGTGCTGAAAATGATCGATGAGGTTATTCATCAGTAACCCCGCCTTATTCAGCAGTTGCTGTTGATGGCTGTTATCTGCCGTAAGCCGTTTTAAGGAATCGTATCCGGGTTTTATATCATCGCGAATGCGTAAATACGGTTGCAGGAACACACTGTCATTCGTTAACAAATAACCTCGCTGTCCTGTTTCGGCCTCCTTGATAAAACTCTCCAGCGCACTTGTTTGCAGAATAACTTTATAAGCATGTTCAATGCGCCGGTTCTGCGCATTAGACTGAACATAGCTTTCATACAGCAGGTACGAGAGCGATAAGGTGATAACGAGCGATAGCACAAATGCCGTTATTATAAAAAATAGTCTTCTTTTCATAATCATCGATTCTACAAATCGGGGATAAATTTCTACACCAGCCCTGATGCATATTTACTATCTGCAACATAGTAAAAAAACGAGTCAAGGACAAATACTTAAGAATCAATACACTAAAAAATATTTTCAGAATAGAGCAAAGTGGAAAGCATCTTGAAGATAATAAAGAAAAACGAACCCGTATGTTACAGCAGAACCTTGTGCAGAAGCAGGAAACCAAAATTTTACCGCAGCAGATACAACTACTGAATTTATTTCATCTAAATACACTGGAATTAGAACATAGAATTGAACAGGAACTGGAAGACAACCCCTTCCTGGAAAAGAAAGAAGACGAGGACGACGCCAAGGGGGAAAAGGGCACCAAGGAACAGGTGCAGGAATACCAGGACTGGGACGAGTACGGCTACGACGATATTCCCGACTACAAGATGGAATACAGCAACTATTTGCCCGACGAGGAAAAAACCTTCAGCCCCATGAAGGCAGCCACCGATTTCAGGGAAGACCTGAAAAAGCAATACCGCCTTTGTTGCAATGATGGCGAAGAAACTTTACTGGCCGATTATCTTATTGATTCCCTCAGCGACAATGGCCTGCTGGAGATACCACTGGATAAAGTAGCCGAAGAATATTCTTTTGCCAATAAAACCTGGCTGGAGGGGGAAGATTTTGACAAGATCCTGGCAAAGGTGCAGAAACTGGATCCACTTGGGATTGGCGCCCGCAGCATTTGCGAATGCCTGTTGCTGCAACTGAAAGCCATGAATGGCAAACGACCCGATGTACAAAAATCCATTTGCCTGTTGCAGGACCATTACCAGGACCTGCGCAACCGCAATATGGATAAAATTATGGAGTGCCTGCAACTGGAGGAAGATGAATTAAAGATCATTCTGGAACTGGTGAGCTCGCTGAAAATGAAACCGGTGGCCGAAGTGCAGGAAGGCAGCACCCCCAATGCCCACATCATTCCCGACTTTTTGATAGTACAGGAAGGCGATTACCTGGAAGTTTCACTGTACAACCAGCGCTCTTCTTCCCTGTTTATCAGCCGCGAATGGAAAGAAATTGTGGCCGACAGCCAGAAAAACAAGAAAGATACAGCCGCGGCACAATATTTAAAGAACAAGTATCAGTCGGCGCAATGGTTTGTAAGCGCCATCAGGCAGCGCGAAGGAACCATGTTGCGCATAATGAAAGCTATTGTGAATATGCAGTATGAGTATTTTCGTGAAGGGGATATAAAACTGCTGAAACCTATGATCCTTAAAAATATTGCCGATAAAACCGGCGTAGATATATCGACAGTATCGCGTATTACCTGTAATAAATACGTGGATACGCCTTTTGGCATGATATTGCTGAAAGACCTGTTTACTGAAGGCATCATCAATGAAAAAGGAGAAGCCATCAGTAACCGGGTTATTCAGGTAGCGATTGAAGATGCAATTGAAAAAGAAGACAAGAAAAACCCATACACCGATCAGCAGCTGGTAGCTATTTTAGCGCAAAAAGGATTCTCCATTGCGAGAAGAACGGTTGCTAAGTACCGTGAAATTTTACAGATACCTGTTGCGCAAATGCGATCGATATGGGCTTAGCCCAAGGGCTGGCATTGTTAAAAAATACTAAATTTTACACGCTCAAATCCGGTTATTCCAAAAACAATCCATCATAAACTCACAGTAAAAAAGTAAATTTGAAGATGCCGAAAATTCTTGTAATTGATGACGACAGGGATATTTGCCTGTTATTAAAACGCTTTCTGACCAAGCATAACTACGAAGTGGCAGAAGTGTATGCCGGTAAAAAGGCATTGGAACTGATGAATTCATTCACGCCCGACCTAGTTTTATGCGATTTCAGGCTGGATGATATGGATGGCACTACTTTACTGGTGAAAATAAAAGAACAACTGCCCGACGTTCCGGTTATTATTATGACCGGCTACAGCGATATTAAAGTAGCTGTAGAAGTTATGAAGCTGGGCGCTTACGACTATATCGGCAAACCATTGTTCCCTGATGAAATACTGGTAACCATAAAAAAAGCATTGCAGCCACAACCTGCTGCTACTGCACAGGCTACCAATACCACCGTTGAGGCAGCCCCTGTTTATACGGCCCCTGCCACTGTTACTGAAGGCGATGGTTTGGCAGACCGGGACAAAAAACAACTGGTTGTTGTTTCCGGCGATTATATTTTCGGGGACAGCGAGCCTTTCAAAAAGATCCTGAAACAAATTGACCTGGTAGCACCTACCAACTACAGCATTATCATTTACGGGGAAAGCGGCAGTGGTAAAGAAGCCATTGCGCAGGAAATACATAAACGCAGCCGCCGTAAATCCATGCCGTTTGTTGCTATTGACTGCGGTGCCATGTCGAAAGAATTGGCCGGCAGCGAATTGTTTGGTCATGAAAAAGGGTCCTTTACCGGCGCCCTGAACCAGAAAATTGGTAATCTTGAAATAGCCAATGGCGGTACTGTTTTCCTCGATGAGATCGGTAACCTGTCATACGACATACAGGTATCCCTGTTACGCGTAGTGCAGGAAAGAAAAATGCGCCGTGTAGGCGGTACCAAGGATATCGACCTCGACATTCGCATTATTGTGGCCAGCAATGAAAAGCTGTGGGACATTGCCCGTAAAGGAAAGTTCCGGGAGGATCTGTACCACCGCTTTAACGAATTCAGCATTGTTGTACCCCCATTGCGCGAACGCAAGGAAGACATTATGGTATTTGCCCGCCACTTCTTACTGCAAACCAATAAGGAGCTGGAGAAAAATGTAAAAGGATTTACCAAAGAAGTGGAAGACATATTCAAAAGCTATATCTGGTATGGTAACCTGCGCGAGTTGAAGAACGTGATCAAGCGGGCCACCCTGCTGGCAGAAGGCACCTTTGTGGAAGCACATACGCTGCCTTTTGAGATCAGCAACTTTACCCGGTTACAGTTCGACGAAGCACCCGATACTTCCTTTACCATACAGGCAGAACCTAAACAGGCCATTTCTACCCCACCTATTCCTTCACCTATCAGCGAAGCGGAAATACCACGGCCTCATCCGCATCATTCACACAGTGAACTATCTCTGAAAAACGCAAGCATCGATGCAGAATACGAGACGATCATTGAAGCATTGAAGAAATCAAACTTTAACAAAAGCAAGGCAGCCAAGTTATTGAACATCGACCGTAAAACACTGTACAATAAAATGAAACAGTACCAGGAGTTCAACAACCAATAGCACGGTTGATGACCCTATGAGTGAAATAAAGTCATATAAGTCCATGCTTTAATGGAACAATTAATAAACCAGGAGATTAACCCTCTGAAGCTTTTGTTTCAATCCAGTAGCGATAATGATGGGCTTCCGGATAAGATTACTGATTTTTTTCCGGGTATCGTTTACATCTATGATACTGATACCCGGAAATTAAAGTACATCAATCGAAAAATAACCGAGCTGCTTGGTTATTCACTCACCGATGTACGTACCTGGGGTAACGACCTGATGCGCATTGTGCACAAAGACGACCAGGAAAATGTAAACACGGAGCTGCAGAAATTCATTTCGTTACAGGACAACGAAAGTTACAGTTACAATTCGCGTTTAACGGATAAGTCCGGCACATGGAAGCACTTCCGCACTATGGGTACCGTGCTGCACCGTGACGGCAGGGGGCAGGTTGTGTCTATCCTGTTCATTGCGCAGGATATTACCAGTGAACTGGAAAACCAGCTGAACCTGGAAGAAAAGATCAGGGACCTCGACCGCTCCAACAAAGAACTGGAAGAATTTGCCTATGTAGCTTCTCACGACATGAATGAGCCGTTGCGCAAGATCACCACCTTCATTGAACGGCTTGAAAATAAATACAAAACCGAGCTGGGTTCCGATGGGAGATTATACCTCACCCGTATTTCTGCTTCGGTTGATAATATGCGGCACCTGATTGATACCCTGTTGGAGTTCAGCCGCACTGCCCGCAGTAACCAACCTTTTACCCAGGTTGACCTGAACGGCATTGTAAAAGATGTACAAACCGATCTGGAACTGAAGATAGAAGAAACAGCTACCACCGTTCATATTGAGGTGTTACCTGCACTGGAAGCCATCCCCTCGCAAATGAAACAGCTGTTCGATAACCTGCTGAACAATTCCATCAAATTCAAAAGAGCCGACGTACCACCGGTGATCACCATCCGCTGTTTGCGATTAACGCACCGCCAGAAAGAACAGCACCACCTCGATGCGGGCAATACCTGGTTTAAAATAGACTTTACCGACAATGGAATTGGGTTTGAACCTGAATATAACCAACGGATCTTCCAGATCTTTCAACGGTTACATGGCAAAACTGAATTCCCCGGTTCAGGCATTGGGCTGGCCATCTGTAAAAAAATAATAGATCAGCACAAGGGACTTATTTACGCAACCGGCGACCCGGATAATGGCGCTACCTTTACGATAATATTGCCGGAACATCAATAAACTTTTCAGAACTGATGATAGTATCCAACTTACAGGCCCGTATCCTCATCGTAGATGACGACGAGGATGATTATTTAATTACCAGCGATCTTATACGCAGCATACCTTCCTCTGGCTTTACTTTAAACTGGTGTTATTCCTATAAAGATGCACTGGAGCAAATGAAGAGCCGGGCCAATGATATTTACTTTATTGATTACCGCCTGGGCGCCAAAACCGGTTTAGACCTGTTGAAGGAAGCCATTGCCAGCGGTTGTGAAGAACCCGTGATCCTGTTAACCGGCAAAGGCAACCACACCGTTGATATGGAAGCCATGCGGGTAGGCGCCATGGACTACCTCGTAAAAGGCGAATTAAACGAAGAAAAGCTGGAGCGTTCCATTCGATACGCTTTGGAAAGATCGGCTTCTGTAAAGGCCCTCCGCGCCAATGAACGCAAATACCGCAATATGTTCGAGCGGTCGAAAGACATGGTGTTCATCGCCAACCAGCAAGGTTGTTTTAATGACGTGAACAATGCCACTACCGACCTGCTGGGTTATACCCGGGAAGAGCTGATGGAGATCAACATCTATGACCTTTTTATTCAAAAGCGGGAAGAAGAAAGGTTCCGCTATTTATTTAACGAGCGGGAGGAAGTAAATGACCTGGAAGCCGAGATCCGCACTAAAACAGGCGACCACCGGATCTGTATTATTTCCGCTTCGCTTGAAAGAGGCAATGTCAACCAGGGATACATGCAGGGAATTGTGCACGATATTACCAATCTTAAAAAAGCGGAAAAGGCCACCCTGCAAATAGAAAAGCTGGCAGCCGCCGGCCGTCTGGTGCGCACGCTGGCCCATGAAGTACGCAACCCGCTTAACAATATCAACCTGTCGGTAGAACACCTGCGGGAAGAAACCGCCAATGAGGACGGGTCAACCTACCTGGAGATCATTCAGCGTAACAGCAATCGCATAGGCGCCCTTATTACCGAGTTACTGAACTCATCGCGCCCGGCTGAAATGAAAATGGAATCCCATGTGCTGCAAAGCATCATGGATGAAAGCATATTGGATGCCATTGACCGCCTGACCCTGCAACGGATAAAACTGGAGATCAAATACCCCGATACGCCGGTACTGGTAACCGTTGACAAGGAAAAACTAAAACTGGCCTTCTCCAATATCCTTATCAATGCTACAGAGGCTATCAACCACAAACAGGGAAGAATTTCAGTGGTCATCAACTATGCTCCTGACCCCAGCATTGTTATCAGCGACAATGGTTGTGGCATTAGTGAAGAAAATATTTCACGTTTGTTTGAACCTTACTTTACCTCCAAACGAAACGGTATGGGGCTGGGGCTTGCCAGTACCCTGAACATTATACAATCCAACAAAGGGGCTATCGATGTAAAATCCACCCTGAATGTAGGCACCTCCTTCATTATTACTTTCCCCAAAAATCACGATGTGGTAGAATTATAATCCCATAAAAAAAATCCCGACGGTTACCGTCGGGATTTTGTTGAAATCCTCAAACCCGTATCGCTCAAAATCCTAATCCGATATATAATGAGATAGCACTGTTCTTGGAGTCTTTTGTCAATTGTCCAGAAAGGCTACCGGATTTACCTATTTCTCTAAATCCATAATTGTAGCGGGCACCTAAAGTGAAATTGGAAATATCTATGCCAAAACCACCGGCCACACCTACGTCGAAACGGTTAAAGTTTTCAGCATCCAGGTCGGTAATGTTGTTGATAGTACCATCATCTTTCAGGTCTTTGATATTTGCACCTATCAGGTAAGAGGCATAAGGACCAACATGAATATTGAAGTTTTTAGCCACATTGAACACGGCCAGCAATGGCAGTTCGATATAATTTAAATTGAAGCGGTACTCTCCTTTTCCTTCAATAAAATTATTATAGGTTTCTTTAGCGCCCTTGCTGGTATACAACAACTCAGGCTGAATGGAGAATCCACGTGTTACCGGTAATTTGGCAAAAACGCCGGCATTCCAACCTACCTTCAAGTTTTCATCCGATACGTCTTTCACATACATATTGGTGAGGTTCAACCCTCCTTTAATACCGAATTTTGGTGTTAATTCGTTTTCTGCTCCTGTTTGTTGTACCTGTGCAAACAAGCTGTTTCCCGCTGTTAAAAAAGCGGCCGATAATAAAGCTGCACACATCATCTTTTTCATAAAGTAAAAGTTTAGAGACACACAATTTTAGAAAACAATTTATTCGTACCTGTTAAAATCCTGTGCCTCCGCTGTAAAACCTGCCCGGTATTACAACTCAGCGTTTACGGCGTGGAATTATATCCTCAGGCGTTACCACAAAATGGTCAGTTTGTTACCACCTCACTTCAGCAGGCACAAATTTTTTCTATATAACACCGAACCTAATCACTATTACATATGAAGTTTATTAAATGGATAAAAGCAATAGTAGTGGCCATGATAAATATGTGCCTGCTCTGTGGAGCAGGACATGTACTTGACTTGCTGGGATTTGCAGGACGCCGGCTCAAACAGTTTGTATTGAATAAATTTTATGTTATATGTAACCGTTATCACCCCCTAAAAGCTAACGAAAATGAAAAAGCTGATCTTCTTATTGATACTTGTTCTGCTGGTTGCAGCAGGCCTGATATATTATAAAAAATGGCGCAGTGATCTTTTGCAGAAAAAAGTACCCCAATTGGTTTTTCTTAAATCAGACAGCTTATACCGCATCACTTACGACAGTGTTGACATCGATGAAGTGGAGGGTGAAATTGTGATCAGGAACCTGCAATTGTTTCCCGACAGCACCTATAAAAAACCAACTGACAGCACACTGCCCCGCAACCTGCTACAGATCACCGTTCCTGAAATTTATATCTCCGGCGTACAAACAGATGCGGCTGTTTTAAATAAAGAAGTGATCGCTACCAAAATAAAACTCACCCGCCCGGTTGTAACCATGTTCAATAACAATCACGTTGAAAAGGATAAAGACAATGATCCCACGCCTACCTCTTTTAAAATATACCAGATCTTATTACGCGGCCTCGAAAAAATAAAGGTCGATACTATTCTTATCACCGATGCCGATTATCATATCTGCCAATGGCCCAAAGGCGATACTATTTTCAGCGGTTCAAAAATAAATGCACAATTGCATCACATCAACATCAGTGACAGCACCAGCACCGATACTTCCCGCGTACTGTTTGCCGAACAGGCTTCGTTGGATGTAGCCGATGTGTTAATTCATAGCAGAAGCCATCTGTATAATTATCGCTTTAAAAGTATTCAGCTACTGTCTGGCGAAAGATCGTTTGCCGTTAAAAGCATGCATATAACACCACAACTGGGCGAAGCAGCTTTTGCAAAAGCCGCCAAACGGCAAACAGACCGGCTTGACTTCGACTTTTATAACCTGTTGTTCAAACAGGTGAATGTGCAGGAGATACTGAATGGTAATTTGATCGCCAATGAACTCCTTATCAAAAACGCGGAATTTAAAGTGTACAGGGATAAGAATTACCCCGATAAAAAAGAAAGCCTGATAGGGCATTACCCACAGCAAAGCTTTTTACAGATCCCGGTTAATGTAGCCATTAAAAAAGTGGTCATTCAACAAGGGTTTATCCATTACAAAGAAATGGAAAGCATTACCGGTAACAGCGGGCTGGTAATATTCGACGACATGCATGCCACCCTGCACAACGTTACCAATAACCCGGCCGACATTCGTAAGAACGGTATTTGCACCGTAAACTTCAACAGTCTTTTTCTTCGCAAAGTACCTGTCAGCGCCACCCTGCAGTTATATTTAAATAGTAAAAACGGCAAATTTACCATCAACGGCAACATCAAGTCATTAGATGCCACCATCCTGAATTCATTAAGCAAACCCATGGCATTGGTGGAGGTCAGCTCGGGCAATATTACCAGTCTCGATTTCAATTTTATTGGTAACGACAACCGTATAAAAGGCCTTGTACGGCTGTTGTATGACGATCTTAAAATTAAAGTATTAAAGAAGGATGAAGACGGTGACAAGGAATACAAAACGAAGAAGGTAATGTCGTTAATGGCGAATATTGCCGTCATCAATGCCAACCCCGCTAAAAATAAACCAGTGCGTATTGTAACGGTCACACACCCGAGGAATAAATACCGCTCCCTCTTTAATTTTATCTGGAAATCGATCTTTGAAGGGGTGCAGAAGACGGTGGGGATAGATGGGAAGCTCTAAAAAGGATACCCTATCGCCAGATTGAAAATCAAATTATCCTTCCGCCACTGACTGTCACCAAAATCAACCTGATTCAACACCCAGCGCTTACCTGGTTCCAGCCAGGGCTTGCGGATGGGAAAGGCGAGGTCGAACCGCAATACCAGGAAACTGAGATCGAAACGGAGACCTACACCCGTGCCGGCGGCTATTTCGCTCAGGAACTTACTGGTGAATTGTGCGCCCGGCCTGTAAGGGTCATCGTTCCATAACCATACGTTGCCTGCATCAACAAACACCGCACCCTGTACAATGCTCACCAATGGGAACCGTAATTCGGTATTCATTTCTAATTTTATATCGCCCGGCTGTTCCTGGAACGACCCATTTACCTGTGGCGCCTCAAATGTCCCTGGGCCCACAGAACGGCTTCTAAAGGACCGCAAACTATTGTTACCACCCGAGAAGAATTGTTTTACATAAGGCAGGGAATTCGAATTTCCATAGGGGATACCAATACCGGCATAGATGCGGTTGGCCCAAACACTGTTGTTGGCCACTTTGCGGTAAAACCTGAAATCACCTATCAACCGGGTGAATTGAGAGAACTGTTTACCAATTACTTTCCCGGTATCGCCCTTGGCGATATTGGCGCCCGTTATCAGCCCCGCTACATTACCTGATACATCAACCCCCGCATTTAAATAAAACCCGTTTACGGGTTTATAGGAAACCACGTTCGTCCAGGTGTAAGAATATTCAGAACCCAGGATAAACTGTGTATCGATAGCTGAGTACAAGGCGGTATTATTCTTGGCGCTGTCTAAATATTCCTGGGTGATGCTTATAGGCTGCACATAGGTGACCACGATGGGATTCAATTCGTGCTCCTTTTGAATGTTTTCCTTCCAGGTAAACCCATAACTGGCCCTGAAGGAATTCATGGTATACAACTTCTGTCTTTCCAGGATGTCGTAACCCAGTTTTATGGTGGTGCGGGGCAAATACCCGCCCTTTGTATTGAAATTAAAGAACGGCACCAGGAACCGGGGGAAGGAAATGGAAGGTTCCAACCCAAACCGGAACGTGTTATAACCCTTGAACTGGCCACTGTATTGTATTTCAAAACCGGCCGAAGCTTTTACGGCTAATATTTCACCACCCCGGAAAGCATTCCGGTTACGCCAGCTCAGTGTAATGTTTGAACCGGTAAGGTTATTCGATTTGGTATAGCCATTCAACTCTGACCGTAAAGATTTTTTAGGTTGCCGGGTAAGGTAATAATAGGTATTCAACAACGGGGAATCAACATTCGGCACTACTTCAAACCGGTTCTTTACAAACTTGAAGATATCCATGCTAACCAGTCGGCTGATGCTGGCATTGTGATCGGTACGATTATATACATCGCCCGAATCAAAAGCCATGGATTGCTGAAACAGTTTCGGTTTATAAAAATGTCTTTTGTCTACTACGTAGTATCCTTTGTACAGGGTGGCGTCTGCCAGGCTGGTATCACTTTGCCCCCTTTCCAGATTATAGCCGGTGAATATATATACATCGTTTATCCGGTATACCTTCTTTGCGTTGTCGGGGATAGTTGGTTTAACGGTTATATACAGATCTACCTTATTTTGACCAACAGTGGTATCGGCTTTTATAAGCAGGTTATCGGGACTAAAGAAGTAGAAACCGTTTTCCTTAAGATAGTTGTCTATCCGCAACCGTTCAGCAGTAATAACAGTCAGGTCGAAGGGATCGTTTGTTTTGAGCAATGTTTTAGGCATGGTTTGCCGAATGGCCTGCTGTAATACCGAACTATCGCCTTTAAACTGCACCTGTTGTATATGGTATTGACCATCGGCCCGCACTGAATAGGTAGCCGATGCTTTTTTACCCATTATAGTAGTATCGCCGCGCACCCTTGCATTAAAGTATCCTTTGTTCACCAGGTAGCTTTGCGATACCTGTACATTTTTAGTAAGGTTAACACTGCTCAGCAATACGGGTGGCTGACCCATCCTTTCCCTTATCCATTTGCCAGGACCTTTTTTTGCCTGGAAAGCATTGTAAATATTCAACTTGAATGGGATGCCTAATATCTTTGAATTAGGAGCAGGCCGGGGCAAAGCCGACAACTCGCTTTTCAATGCTTTTTTCTTTTTGCGGGTAAGCAGGCTATCCCTGATATCTATTTTGGCGCCGGTGTACAAGGCATCGCCTGCAGGCACTGTTTTAGTGCTGGAACAGGCATCCAGTAAAAAAATACACAATACCAGCAAAGAAAGGTATATGACACTAACTATCTTCACGCTTTATGAGTTCCCTGTTTTCGGGTGATGGAATACTTGTTTGTTGAGGCACTGGTGGAGGGGTCGGTTTTTGTTGCTGTTGTTGCTCAGGTTCACGCGCACGCTGATTCCTTTGCCGTCTTTCTTCCCGGCCTTTTTTGCCCAGAAACAGGTTCTTGAATTTATTATAATCGAGGGTAATGACAAACCCGGCACCGGTTTCAATAACATAGCCATCTATGGCACCCTCGTATTCGTTCTTTCGATACCCCCGTAACATATACCGGCGGTCTTTACTAAGGCTGTAATCCACTGCCACATTACCAGCAATAGTGTTGCTGCTGCCACTGCTGGTTTGTGCAGAACCTTCCAGGTCGAAATTGCTGCCCACGGTTACCCGCAGCCGGTCGCTCAGCAAATTCTTCGATACACCTACATTCATTTCGGTGCGGGTTTGCGCACTGCCGGAAGAATAATCATCATAAGAGGTAACATCGAAGTTAACGTCAACACCGTGTATCAGGCTGCCTGCCAGCCGGTTCAACTGTTCGGTTAGTAATTTACTGGCGCTTTGGCGGGCCAGTGATTCCGCCGATACGCCGCCTGAGCTGCTTTCAAATGGATTGTCACCTACAAACCGATTCAGCAAAATAAGGGCGAACACCTGCTTATTCAATTCAGAGGGTTCCTCCCGCAATTGGATAAGCCGGTTATTGATAGTAGTCTCGGTTCCTCTTGCCATTTCATTGCTCGACTCGGGCAATACAATATCGAAACTTACCTGCGGCTGCATTAACTGACCCTTTAGTTTCAGTAACACATTAAACGGCAGCCGGGTCAGATAGGTGTTACGCACGTTTTCCTCTTCTCCTTCCACCTGGTTCTTTACCAGGTCCATGGGAGCCGCCTTTACCGTGTATACAGCAGTTACATCCAGGTCGGCGTTGGTAGGCTCGCCATTCCAAACGATCTTGCTGCCTTCCTGCATGGTGAATTTGCGGCGCAACATATTATAGTTTAATTCGTAGGAGCCGCTCTTGATCTCATAAGAGCCCGTGAGGGTTGTTTTACCACTTGGGTCAATACCGCCTGTCAATAACCCTTCACCCTGCATCCGAACAAAGTCACCATTGCCTTCATCTATCACCATGGTAAATTCCGCTTCCTTTTTGATCTCCACATTGGCAGAGATGTCCAATCCCGTAAGGGCCGATTTATTCAATGAATCGAGACCAGCCTGCATTTTCGTGAACAAAGTATCATTCTCGGGCGCATCCATATCTACAAACTGCACAATACCTTCCCGCGATACTACCGAAGGGTCTGTTTGCGGTAAAACCACCGTTACATTTGTTTTATCGCCAATGGTGATGCTTCCATCCACAACTGGTTCCTCAGTGGTTCCTTTTATTTTCATATTGCTGCTAAAGATCAGCTTGCCATAATACAGGCTGTTTTCCTTTTTGGTACTGTTCATAGCCTGAAAGTTGGTAGCCTTTACAGAAAGATCGAACTTGTATTTTGTAAAGTCGGTGGTATACACCATGCCATCAAGCACGGCTTTGTTTTTAGCTGAATCTTCCAGCGTAAAGCCGTCGAACTTAATACCCTCATTATTCACGGTTATGGTCTCATCTTCCAAATGGAAGTTGTTGTTGACCATACTTAAATTAAAGTCGGTTTTTTTGAAGTTGAGACTGCCATCTATGTTGAACTTACTGGAGGTGCCGGATACATCAAACTTACCGGTGATATGGCCCGATGCATCTTTAATGGCGCCCATGGTAACACCTTCTATGGTGGCCAGGTTTATGGTATCTATACCTACCTGGAATTTAAAATCATTACCATCAACCGGCTTCAGATAAAAATCACCCTTCACGGTAGCATGGTTTCCGCGGCCGGTCAACACCACATCGGCATTGATGATATCGGGGGTGGTGTTCTTTGCCTTCACTATTATATTACCGACTGTATCTTTTTTAAAGTTGAGGTTGTTAATGGTTACATCACCTGAGAACATGGGTTTGCTGGTAAGGTCGTGTAACAATATTTTTCCATCGAGTGTCCCATCCACATCAAGCGAGTCGGAGGTTACAAACGCAGCGAGGGTAGAGATCTGAAAACTGGTAAAACTGGCTTCTATCGGTGCATTCAGCATATTTCCCCTGCTTTTGAGGCTAAACTGTTGAAACCAGTGATTGAGGATAAAATTGTTCATCCTGATATCGTTATTCCCTACATGGATCTGGTTATCCGACGCCACCGTCCAGGGCTCATAGTTCAATAGCAGGCTGTCAGACTTCAGACTGATATCGTAGACACCGCTTTGCGGTTGTTGCAACATGCCGGGTATGGCATATCGAATACGGCCTGCCCGGTCGTGAAAACGGGTTACAAAATCTATTTTATTGTGCGCTGCATGGGCGTGGATCATGGCATTATATACGGTGTTACTACCAAATGCGAACTGGTTCACGGTGGTAACAAAATGCAGGGCGCTGTCTGCTGCGCCTGCATCCAGGCGCAGGTTATCGATCGTCATGCCATCCATCACCAGCAACGGCATATTTCCCCGGGCCTGCCAGCCGCTGTCACTTGCAAAATGCGCCGTCAAAAACAAGGTTTGAAACTGGGAGATCGTTGGCACCATGGCCTTTAATGCAGGATTGTCTTTTACATATACGCCTATCCGAAAGTTATAGGGTTCTATTTTTGGTGGAGGCTGTGTGGCAGGCATTACTGCAAAATACGGTTGTATGGCCTGGGAGAACACATCAGCCAGCTGTGTCAGTTTATATTTACCGGTAAGACGGGCTTTGGCAATATCACTTTCCATGGTTATGCGGCTGCTATCGGCGCTTTGGGTAGCTTTTATCAGCAAAGTATCCAGCTGAAGTCGTTGGCTGCCGTTCACCAGCAGGGAATGCACCAGCATCAGGTCCCCTTGCAGGCTGTCGGGATTTATATTTGAAAAATCGGCTTCTATCTTTCCGCGATAGATGATATCCTGGGTAGTAAAATGAAGTGGTTTTGTTTTGATGCTGTCAACCATTACATCAGCTGTTATGGCCGGGTCGGCCAGGGCCAGGTTAACGGAAATATTCCCCGCCAGGCTAATATTATCATCGGCAATGCTCAGGTTACTTGTTGCCTGTTGGTTCTTATAAGCGGCATCGAGGTTTACGTTCTGGTAATTGTATCGTTGATACACCAATGACGTCACCTTGCCTTTCATTGTAGCATCGGCGGTTTCTTTTGTCAGTCCCTTCCCTTTTACTGCTATGTCGGCGGTAACGGTTTGTAAACTGGTATCTCTCATAATGGCGCCGGCCTTTACCTGTTGTGCTTTTACCTGCAAATCGTAGGTGGCTGCCTTCATATCCTGGTAATTGTTCATGGCACCCTGCAGGGTAATATTACCCGATGAACTTTTTACCAGCACGTTGGTGTTCATTTGTTTGGTATCGCCCTTGATGGTGCCGGTAAGCGATATGGTCTCAGGAATGGCTATCTGCTTACGTACCGATTCCGGCAGAAAACGCTCTGCATCTTTTCGGGTAGTACGTACTTCATTAATGCGCACATCGCCATACACTTTTTCTATCGATGGTAAGCCTACCACCGTACCAGCCACATCGAGTTTGGTATTGTTCCAGCCTTCCAGTTGCAGTACTTTGGCGTTCAGGTTATCTACCCGGCCCGATACATCCGCATTGAGATGAAATACCGTTGCCGGATCGCTAAAACCCGGCCGTTTTTTCATATCAGGAACGAAATACAGCATGTCCCGGTTAGACACATAACATCCTGGCAATACCGCTCTTACCTGCAGCAGGCCAATATTTTTTTGTACGGCTTCCAACGAAGGATAATCAAGGTGAATGGTATTCCTTATGCGGGTGCCCGGGGTTTCCACCAATAAGTTATCGGCATATACTTTTTTGCTGGTATATACCAGGTCGCCCTGTAATTTTTTTAATGTAAACCCGCTTTGTTCTTTTAATGAGCCTTCCTGTATGGAAGTGGTTATAGTGTCGCCGCTCATATAAAATTGCCGCGACTGCAGGGTAACATCCGTTGCTTTCAGGTGCCCATAATCGAGCACCTGTTTTTGGCGGGGCTGGTTCTCATCATCAAACTGGAAATTTGTTTTCTGAATATTGACGTTGTTTACGTTTACCAGCCAGCTTTGGTTAGCGACGTCTTTGGCTTCTGTTTTTGCTTTTTCCGCCACCAGTTTCGTCCCTTGTGTTTTACCCATGGTTACCCGGGTATCAATTCCCGATAACCGTACTCTGTCGAGTATTATCCGGCGGCCATTTAAATCGGTAGTATTTACGCGGGTATCCAGGTCCTTTATTTTAGCCTGGGCATAAAAGGCCGACACCTTGTTTTGATAATCTACATCGATGTTTTTCAACTGTACCTGTTTCAACTGGATCACCGGCATGGGCGCCATGGAAGAATCATTGGCCACTACATCTTCCACCGTTACCAGGGGCTTGTATTGATACATACGGGCTGTTAGCCCATCGAGATAAAACACGGGCACATCGTATACCGACTTTTGTGGATCAAACCTGGTTATATGGGTGTTGAAATGAGCTAATTGAATGGTCCAGTCATTCCCCGAAATGGTATCCTTATATAAAAAACGGATATTATCGAGGTACACATTATCGATGCCCATTTTCAATGCAGCGGTATCTGCGGGTTTGGCGGGTTTTGTATTCTCGCTTACAAAGGCATCTATGATGAATTGAAAGTTAAAGGTGGTATCGGGCAGCTGCCGTTTTATTTTGGCGGTCATGTTTTGCAGCCTGATGTCGCCTATCTGCACTTCATTGTGCAGCAGCTTAAGCATTTGCAGGCTCACCTTTATACGGCCGCCATATAACAGCGTGTCTTTTGTTTTATCTTCTACATATACATTATCCAGTACAACGGAAGAAGGAAAGCCGATACGCAGGCGGCCAATTTCAAAGCGGGTACCCAGCTTGGTTTGCAGCCAGGCCTGTACTTTTTTACGGGCAAAGTTCTGCACCGGTGGCGTTTGTACCAGCACTGCTATCAACAGCAATACTGCCACGAACCACAGGAGTATTTTCAGACTTATTTTTGCCGCTTTCTTCACGTAATTAGCTTTAGCGTACTTGTTTGGGATTCCCTTGAGGGTACAGGGATAGCTATAAAATACCTATGCCATTACAACGGTCTTATACAATTAAATTAATGATTTTTGTTTGCGTCAGGGAGGCTGGGGAGGAAAATCTACGTTAAAAATAAAAACTACCCCTTAGAGTTGCGATTCTCCTGCTTCTTTTGATTCATGTTTGATAATGAAAACGGCTGTTTCTATTGGCTTTATGCCCGAGCCGTGGCGTATAGAATAGATCTTGGTAAATTCAGCCCCAAAATACAGGATCAGGGAAGAATAGTACACCCATACCAGTAGTACTATAATGGAACCTGCGGCCCCATAGGTGAGGCCTACATTTGATTTCCCGATATATAAACTGATCAGGAATTTGCCCAACATAAAAAGCAGGGCCGTAAAGGCTGCGCCAACAGTAGCGTCCTTCCATCGAATGATGGCATCGGGCAGCACTTTAAAGATGATGGCAAACAGGGCGGTGATCACTGCAAAGATCAATACCCAGTTCAAAACATAAAACACAGCAATGGTAACACTCTTGAAATAGAGCTGCAGCCTTTCATTCAACAGTTCCATAACGGCATTTATGATAAGCGAAACCAGTAATATAAACCCACAGCTTATTACCAGTGAAAAAGAGATCAGCCGGTTGGTAATAAATTTCAACCAGCCCTTTTTGGGTTTGGCCCGTACCGACCAGATATAATTGATGGAACCCTGTATTTCGGTGAATACACCGGTGGCACCCAGCATCAATAAGGCAATCCCAATGATGGCCGCCACCACTGACTGCTGACTATGTTGTAAATTGGCGATAATACTTTGTACCTGTCCTGCTGCAGCACTGCCTATCAGGGATTTTATCTGATTGTACAACTTGCCTTCTACCGCATCACGCCCCAGGAAGATGCCGGCAAATGAAATAATAACGATCAACATTGGCCCCAGTGCAAAAATGGTATAATAAGATAAGGAAGCACTAAGCTTTACGCAATTATCGTTTAAAAACTCATCTACTGATTGTTTAAAGATTTTCCAGGTATTTGTCATTATCTTAAGAATGATCATAGGGAATACATGTAAAAAGATGTTCCCATTCACTACAATAGTGTACAATAGTCAGGCCCTGAGCAATATTATCTACATCCATTTTGCCTTTTGTTATAAATATTCTCCACTTAGTGTAAAACACTCCATGGCAATAGATTTTTAATAGTGATACATATTAGTAAACTAAAAAATCGATCACCATGAGAAGTATACTTTATCTAATTGCAGTGATTCTGGTAATAGGTTGGCTTTTAGGATTCTTTGTATACAGTGCGGGTGGCTTGATACACATTTTAATTGTATTGGCCGTTATCTCCTTAATACTTGGATTGATCCGCAGCACCTAGATTATATCCTTCAATAAAATAGTAAGTCTCAGTTAAAACCCTTCCCCCGATTAAAATCGGGGGATTTTTTTATGTCTTATTACGGGTATAATAAAACAAAAAGCTGTCTCCCCGGGTAAGCCGGAGAGACAGCTCTTATCACGTTGTATATATAGTGGAAAAAGATTGGTTAGTTGATCATGAGTTTCTCACTGCGCGATTCTACGTCTGTGATAAACTTATATACGAATGGATCGGCCAGGTTCCCACATCCATCAATCAGCGTTCCCTTTAATCCGTCTGCCGTTTCTATAACATACAATACTGCGCTATCATGGGGGTCGGAAAAACCTTCAAACCGAAATGAAGTAATCACTTTTACTTCAGTAGGGCCGTACAACTTCCGGGTACTGGACGATTCCAGGCCTTCACGGGTAGCGACAAAATCTTCTTTGTAACCGTCATCTACCACCTTACTGAGACAGGAGACCATGCTCTGTATGTAAGGAGTAGACTTGTTATAATCTGCTTTCATACCCATTTATTTACTTGAGATTATAATTAAAAATTGTTGCCAAGAGTTTTACCAGTGATTTTCAACAAAGAGTGTATTTATTTCCCCACATCCATATTAATTTTCCGATATGTTTTCAACAATTTGATGTAAAATCAACATATATAAACAAACAGGCCATCCCTTAAATCGGGACGGCCTGCGTTTTTGCTCTACAGTACTAAAGCCACTATTTTAGGTTACTTTGTTATTTCATGCATGTCTCTATACTTCTTAACCATGTCGTGTGAATTTCTCAGCGATGACTTTTGACTGGTTATTAACTGACGAACTTCTGTTGACAAAGGCGCATCGGAAGCCAGTGCATCTTCATAGGCACGTTGGGACGCATCTTCCCCATATTCACAGGAGGCCAGCAAGGCATGCCGGTCTTTTCCGGTGAACATATCCTTTACATTCATCCACGCACGGTATATTTTACCGGTGGTGGTAGTACCTGTTGCCGGTTCGCCCCCCAAACGGCCCACCTGGGCTGTTAATTCAATGGCGTTCTGACGGCTTTCATCAGCCATTCGTTCGAATATGGTACGGAGGTCAACGTCTACATTTTTTGTGTCTTCTGCAGCTCTCATATAGCCGGCAGTACGATCGTTATTGATTCTGATCAAATCGTTCAACACTTCTATCACGTCCTTATTTTGTGCCATATAAATACATTTTAAGTTTACTAATAGTATTTTGTCAGGATATAACGTATTTCATTCCACGCAACTATTGAAATCTCTTCGTATAATAGCAACGTAACAATGATACTATAGTGCTTAAAAAATTATTCCGCTTTGGGTTACAGCTTAGTATGATGAGTAGCTTTTTTAAATGGGAAATTTTGTTCTCAGTTCTTAGTTTGGGAGTTAATGTTTAGGTTGTAAATATTTAGGGTGAGTTCTTAGAGGAGGGAAGTTATTTGGTTATTGGGTTATTGAGTTTTGAGTTCGCGGTTGAGGATCGACCTGCCCTTCCAGTGGAGGTGGTTTGGCATTACTCCGACTATTATTGAACAGCATGTTTTCCAAAACTCATCGATTGACTGCAGATTGCCGCGGGATCCTTTTCTCACATTTCTGCCCTCTGCCTTCTGCCCTTTTATCATTGCCTATTGCCTTTGGCGTCGGGGACCCGCCTATGTTAAAGCTTCGGCGGGCAAGCAAAAAAAACCCGATGTAGAAACATCGGGAGTCCTTGGTTAAGGCCTGATTTGTAGCGTAAGTTTATAATGAGTTTAAATGATCGGCTTTTTACCGCCTTTTTCGCACTTTTCTCTCGTCATTCCCGGCGGCGGATACATATATATTTTTATAAAAACTATGCCTAAAATTTTAAACGGGAACTAATTGCATCTGTAGAAAATACTTCCCAAACTCCATTAACTTTTGTGGAATGACTGTAGAATTTTCATCAAAACCTGTTCATCGGTATGTAAGCCGGTGGCGGTTTCCGCCGATTCGCTGCCTCCCAGCGCCTTACCGTACCTGGTTAAACTATTTTGCTCGTACAGGGCTATCAGCCCCGGGTGAACGTAGTACTTTTTACATACAGTGCGGGTATTCCCCAGCTTTAGGCTTACCTCGTCGAGGGCCGCTACTATGTTCCGCTTTTGCTCAGCCTGCGTAACCGCTTCACCTATAGCCTGTAACGACCGTAATAAATTCAGTGAACCGGCCCAGGTCCTGAAATCTTTCGAAGTAAAATCACTACCCGTTGTTTCTTTTATATAACTGTTTATCATGCCCGAATCAACCGGATGTTTATTTCCTTCTTCATCATAATATTGGAAAAGTTCTGCCCCGGGTATTTCCCGGCAGTTCTGTACAATGCGGGCCAGCCGTTTACTTTTGAGCGTTATATTATGGGTGACGCCCTTTTTGCCTTTGAAGGAGAATTTAATGGTATCGCCGGTAATAGCAACATGCCTGTCTTTCAAAGTAGTTAACCCATGCGAGCCATTTTGTTTTTCATACTCCCCACTTCCCACTCTTATATAAGTACTTTCCATTAATTTAATTACGGTGGCGATAACCTTGGGGGCCAACAGGTTTCGCTGACCAAGATCAGCTTCCAGTTGTTGCCGCAAAACGGGCAGTGCTTTTCCAAATTCAAGCATCCGGTGAAACTTGGTTTCATTACGCAGCACCGACCACAAGGGGTGATACCGGTATTGTTTCCGTTTGCGAAGATCTAACCCCGTGGCCTGTATGTGACCGTTTGCCCGGGTACAGATCCATACCGATGTCCAGGAAGGTGGAATGGCCAGGCTGCGAATCCGTTGGATGTCTTCTTTTTTACGCACCACTTTACCCGCAAATACATAAGTATATCCCCGTCCCTTTTTCGACCGGCTGATGCCGGGGTCAGCATCCGATACATAAACCAGATCGGCCAGGCTGGCTGCCTTTGCATAATCCCGGTTTATTTTCAAATATTGCCTGTGCGTCACTTTTGCCAGCTGCCCCATATTATTTCCCCGTTTTTTGTTGCTGTTTGAATTTATGCAGATTTTTCGCCTCACTTAATGAGTGCGAACTGCTGACCTCATTTTCCTTTTCGGCCAGTTCCGAAATGGTTATATAGAATTGTTTGATCCTTTGCAGCTCTTCATCGGTTAAATCCTCAATATCGACCAGGCGGTTGCTTGCCCGTTCATGGCTGGCTATCAACTCATTTAATTTCAGGTGAATAGCCACCGTGTCTTTATTCTGCGATTGTTGTATAATGAACACCATTAAAAAGGTAATAATGGTAGTGCCTGTATTGATAACCAGCTGCCAGGTATCAGAATAACCAAAGAGAGGTCCTGTTACCGCCCAAATGATCACCACCGACAAGGCTACTATAAATGCTATAGGTGAACCGGTTATCTTAGTCACTTTATTCGACATCTTCTGGAACAACATAGATAGTTTGTTCTTCTTCTTTGTTTGCTGCATACTGATAAGTTTAGGAATCTTTGGAATGGAGTGCTTGTAAGAAGTAGCTAGAGTAGGTACAAAAAAAAGTCAGGCCAAGAATGGCCCGACACCAGTAGACCTTAAAAAACCCCTAAATCTATAACCAGAACTAAAAAATCCATACCAGCCCCCGGCATTTGAGGTAAACCGGGGCGGTTTTAATTAATTTCTAATATGGCTCTAATCATCTTCCCCTTCATCGCCTTCTTCCATTTGCTGTTCTCCTTCCTCTTCCCGGGCGCCTTCCTCATTAATGTTGCCTTCCGCAATTTGAGTAAGCGCCTGGTCTGCGCCTTTTTCCTCGGTCAGGGTTTGAGCCAGTAATTCAGCCACCTCGTTCATCCCAATAGTTTTAGCCAGTTGAACCAGGCTGCCATAAGTGGCAATTTCGTAGTGTTCCATTTTTTGAGTGGCCATGATGATAGCTGCATCGCGGGTAGCAGTACCAGCTTCAGTTTCATCGATAATATTGTGCGCTTCTTTGATCAGTCCTTCCATGGCTTCGCATTTCTTGGCTTTGGCAGGTTCCCCCATCATGTCGAAAATCTGTTCCAACCTGCTTATCTGATCTTCCGTTTCGGTCATATGGTCTGTAATGGCTTCAGCCAATTCTTCTGTAGTAGTAGCCTTTTGCATTTTCGGAAATTCTTTCACAAGCGCTTTTTCGGCCCAGTAGATATCCTGTAACTGTTCAACAAAAAACTGTTTCAATAATGAGTTTCCTCCCTTTTTACCCATAGATTCGGATTTACTCATTGATCCGGTTTTACTCATAGAGCTGGAAGCCTTACTACTTCTGGAAGTTTTCGCAGCTCCATGTCCTTTTGCACTTTTACCTCTTTCCATAACTCATTGTTTTGTGGTGAAAAAAACGGATTCGTAAATGATTGATAAAAAAGAAATGCCACGATTGCCTGAATAGCCGATTGGTTGTGTAGAAAAAACTCTACGTGAAACACCCATAATTTGTTGATATGAGCACAATTTGTTACTGGTATTTGTTTTGAAATTTAACAACTAAAACACACACATATGAGATCCTCCAACAGTATACCGTTTTTACAAAACAAGATACAGGGAATAGGTAGTGCGTTGTTTTATAATATGAGCGGAGGCGTGTTGAAATTCCCTACAACCATCGTATCGATCTTAAAGGTAGATGAGGTGGCCAACATCTGGTTCTTTACCAACCGGCCCGAACAGCATTTACAGGAATTCGATAAAGAATTTCTGGCGGATATGCAGATCTATCGCAAAGGCAAAGGATATTATTTGCAAATAACCGGCAAAGCCTATATTATAAATGATCCTGAAGAATTAAACAGCCTTATTGGTTTATCTGATGAAATAAAAGCAAAAGCTTTTCAGGAAATGGTGTTGATCAAATTCAAGATCGGCAGCGCAAAATATTATAGCTATCAACCCCGGTTTACCTATAAACATAACTTCATGGGTTTGCTGAACCGGTTCTACACCTGGTTGTTTAAAGAACCAACCCGAACAGAACCGTCGGTATACAGACCGTCGTTGCCAAAATTTGGATTTTAAACCGGACAATAAAAAACCCTACAAAGCTTACCGCTTCGCAGGGTTATAATTGAAAGCCGACTAAGGGGACGATTCTGAATATAGTTGTTGATCTTATGCGTTCTCTAGTTGTTTCTTCTTTATGCTACCGGGCGAACAGCCATGGTGCTTTTTAAAGATCTCAATAAAATGGCTCACTTTTTCATAGCCCATCAGTTCTGCAATTTCATTTACAGAATAGGGCTTCTGCAATAATATTGTTCGGGCCATTTCCATTTTCTTGTTCAGGTAGTAGTCGTACACACTTTTACCATATATAAGTTTGAAGTACCGCTTTAATGTTGATTCGCTTAACGCTACCATTTTGGCGATCATGTTCATGCGGGGCGGTGTTTTCTGTAAATGATCCAGCAGAATGGACTCGGCCTCTTTTATCTTTTCATAATACAGTTCAATGTGACTGCTCGTTTTTTCCTGTTCCCCACGTGCTGCCGCGGTCAGGAAATCTTTTATCAGCCCACTTCCCTGCATAAACAGGGCGGTGGCATCAGCCCTGGGGTCATCTACACTATCAATCAGTTTGGTTGCCATTTGTCCGGTCTTTGACTGTAAGGCTTCTATCAACACCGGCAGGCCGCCATCTTCCATTACGCCATCATTAAAGTATTTGGCTATACGCAGGTAACCAGGCTGGTTCCTGATCCAGTAGCCTGAAATGGAGAAATCAATCAGTTGTACAGGCAGCGCCGGGTTAAATTGAAACCCTGCCGTTACCGAGTCAGGTACCAGGGCAAAACGCCGTTCGCGCACTTTATTAAACTGATGGTGTTGGTTGATGCTTCTTAACTCAACCGATTCAGGAGTATGTATACAAAGTAAACTAAACCCGTTATTAGTTATATGTACGGGCAAGGCTTCTTTTATAAACTCGATGGGCTTTAACAGGTACAGATCCCAAACCCGCATATACAGTCCCGCTTCCAGGTGCCATGTTCTTATTCTTCCCCGTCCTATTTCACTCGAAAACCTGATGAGCGTATGGCCCTCTTCCAACTCCCCACCGGTTTCAAGGGCCAGTCTTTTAAATGCTGACTCCCGGTCAATATTGCTTACTCGAATTGAATAGCTCTTCATACAACTATTGATTTAATTTATACAAGATTCATAACATTGGAGAGTGCCTGCTATCAAATCGGGTAAAAATCAACGACAAGTATATATAATAAATACCCCTGTGTCTAATTTATGAACACAGAAAAAATATAGTATTTCTCTATTTGAGCAGAAACCTTCATTTCGCATAAGCATTTTCTCTTATCAATTTTCTTGTCTTAAAGTCCACTTGATCGTGGTCAAGCGAAAAAGCAACAATAACCCTGATGGCTAAGTGTTTGTTGACCCGATCCCGGTATTATTTGAATCAAAAGGGGTAAAAGGAACACTACATTCGTTCTATTTTTACCTCAGAACGAAGGTCAATCCGGATTACCAACACCACTCCAATATTTCTTACCTCCATTAATCAATGCATCCATTCGAATAACCAGGCTTTAAAGAGCATATAGCAACTCCAATATGAAATAAAACCGGTGAAAACGGCTGGATTTTCTAGTGCTGCAACTATTGCCAGCCGCACCGGTTTTTCACTAAAAAAAACATTAATTAAGAAAATAGCTTCCAACAGGTTATTATTCTCCAGGTTTACACGTGAAAAATTAAGTCCCGACGGTCTCGTTGGGATTTTTTTATTGGTACGATACATGCATCTTTTATTGCCGCTGAAAATAATTCACACTTATAAAAAAAGAAATGAACCGCCGGACATTTATTCGCAATGCAGGACTGGCTACCGCAGGCTCGCTCATAGGATGTAAAGTATTGTCTGAAGTAGCAGCACTTACAAATAAGAACAACAACAACATTTCTTCTTTAAATAAAATTCCGAAATGGAAAGGGTTTAACATAAGCGATTATTTTCAACCCGATCCCGGGTATGTGGGCACCAATACCCCGGAAGCACTTTTCAAATTTGTGGCTGACTGGGGTTTTGATTTCATTCGTATTCCTGTTGCTTACCCCACCTATCTGAAACTAAAGCCAGGGCAGCAATACATCAATGCCGATGATGTGTATAAGATAGATGAAAACAAAACCAACCAGATAGCGCAAACCATTTACCGGGCGCAAAAGTATGGCCTGCACGTAAGCCTTAACCTGCATCGCGCACCCGGGTTTTGTGTAAGTACCGGTTACCACGAACCTTACAACCTGTGGAAGCAGAAAGAGGCGCAGGATGCATTTGTTCATCACTGGAGTTATTGGGCTAAAAAGTTCAGGCAGGTGTCAACCAAAAAGATCAGCTTCGACCTGGTAAACGAACCCTGCTACCGCGAAGACGTAAACAACACCTCTTCAAAGACTACTGCTGTACCCGGCTCCACCTATCGCTCCGTAGCTCAGGCAGCTACGCTGGCCATTCGTAAAGAGAATGCCAACTTCTATGTGATTGCCGACGGGAATATGGGTGGAACCAATCCCGTTCCTGAACTGGCAAATCTGAACATAGTACAAAGCTGCCGCGGTTATGAACCGTACGAGATCTCGCATTATAAAGCGCCCTGGGTATTTCCCGATCCTGCCTATCAGCCAAAACCCGTTTGGCCCGGCGATATGGGCGGCAAACATTACAGCAAGGCAACCATGGAGGCGTATTACAAACCCTGGATCGACCTGGTTAAAAAAGGCATAGGGGTGCATTGCGGTGAATGTGGCGCCTGGAAAGAAACGCCCCACGATGTGTACATGGCCTGGTTTGGCGATGTGCTTGATATCCTCACTTCAAACGGAATTGGCTTTGCCCTGTGGGAATTAAAAGGCGAATTCGGGATCCTTAACTCCAACCGTTCAGATGTTCAGTATGAAAACTGGTATGGTTACAAACTCGATAGAAAATTACTGACCCTGTTGCAAAGTAAATAAGATCAAAAAAAGACAAAAACAAAGGCCCACTTCGGTTCCGAAGTGGGCTTTGGCCTTCATTGGCCTAATTTATCCTGTGATCCATCCTAAGGTCATCCTAGGGTTTTCCTAGGGTCATCCTTAGGTTATCCTAGGGTTCAGACCCTGGGATAAGCCTGGGAATACCCTGGTAATACCCTAAGAAAACCTTAGGAATAAAGATTTCTAAAATATACCTTGTTAACACCCTGAATATCAATAACATACTTCAGCCATAGTATTTCACCCCATTGATTATCAATAACTTTATCTGCAGATAGTCAACCATTTACCCGCCAATAGGCGTGTTTACCATTTTATACTACCGGTCATCACACATACTTTACCGGCCGGCAAACAAAAGTTGCCGCTCGTGTCGGATTTTCTAAACGAAATGTTAAGGCCCATATAACTTTGATATGTCTAAACAAACAGGAGAACATTCTCCACTACCATGAACAAAGTCATAGAGCTTCGTTTCTTCATCTACCGCCAACGAGTTAAACCACCAGCAATCATCAGTAATTAATCAACCATTTATGGCTCACTGAGTGAACCATACTCAGGCACTTGCTTATTTGCAAGCGCCCGGGAATGAGATGTATTTGCCATGCTCAATTCATAGATGATGAAATTAAAATGTTGGATTGGTCCGTTACTTGGTGTAATTATTCTACTACTACTGCGACAGATGTTATACGATGAAATGGAAAATGAGCAACCACAGTCAGCAATACCCGCAGCAATAGAAAAGAAAAAGCCGGAGATCAGCACTCCCATGGCCAGTACCCTTTTAATCAGGGATACACTGCCCTTCTGAATTATTTTCAGTTAAGCTAACAAGGCAGCAATAACAAATGACATAACTGGTAAACTGTTATGGATGACCACTCATGGCCATTCCCGACAGGATTTAAATTCCCCGGAACATAGGGGAACAGGATGTGGCTTGCCTATACTGACAACATTTAAACACTTATAAAACTATGGCCAACTTAGGAAAGAAAATTTTATCGGCGTTTGTGGAAGTCAACGACAACAAAAAAACAGAAACGGAAAAAAATACAACAGAGGCGATGACAACCTTCACCGGTAAAACTGCCAACAACAGCTATACAACACAGGAGAACAGCAGTAAGTTCAAAGAACACTTTGAAAAACTGTTCCGCGAATCAAACATGCCCAGCCCCTCCTATTTTGAATACAGCAAAATGTTGGCTGCCATGCACACGGTGCCCGACGAACACATACGATTCATCACCGCTTTTGCAGGCTTAAGTGTACAGGGGCTCGATAAACAAACACTGTTATCCACCGCTGCGCAATACCTGCAACTACTGGAAACCGATGCCCAACATTTTCAGCATTCCGTAGACGCCGCTTTAAAGGAAAAGGTGGCCACCAAAAAACAACAGCTGGATGAAAAGGAGAAACGCATTCAACTGCTTATGCAGGAAATAAGCACGTTGCAAAATGACCTCTTGAGCACGCAGGCTGAAATAAAAGAGAATGAAGCAAGGATCGAGGCCAATATGGCTGGCTATAACTATGAAAGCGAGGACTTGAAAAAAAGTATTACCCGCGATATAGAAAAGATCAAATCATATATACAATAAACTAACGAAAGATGATAAACCCGATTCAAAAAGTAAAAACACCCGGCTGGTTCTCGGAACCAAAGAACATAGCCACCACCGTGATTGGGATATCCTTATTCGCCGGCCTGGCTTACCTGTTCTTCACCTTTGTATTACCCTGGCTGATAACCGTAACCTGGAACCTGGTGAACCTGGTTATAGCCGGTGTGGTCCTCGGCTTTTTGCTGATGATCGTAACCAATAAAAAATTCTGGCGGGCCCTGAAATACCTGTCTGAATTTATTGCCAACTACACCATTGGGATTGCTATTGAGCTGAACCCGTTCAATATTCTGCAAGCCAAAATAGAACAGGGTTACAAAGACAGAAACACCCTGTATCAACAGGGGGCTAAATTAAAAGGTAAACAAAGCGAGCTGGTCGATAAGCTGAGCGACAAAGAAAAAGAGTTGCAGTTGAACATACAAAAAGTGAAGATCCTGCAAGCCGAACAAGGCAGGAACAGTCGCCAGGTTGATCTGTATGCCAACAATGTGCTGCGCTGCAGGGAATACATCGACAATGTAACGCCCATCGTTGGCGACCTGAACAAACTGATCACATTCACCGATGCTGCCTATGAAGAAAGTGGCCTTATGCTCGAAGATGCAAAGCTCGATCTGGAAGCCAAGAAAGACCTGTACTATTCAGTAACAACGGGTTTATCAGCCGTAACAAGCGCCATGAAGGCCTTTAAGGGCGACGATGACCTGAACCAGGACGCCGAGAAAGCCCTGGCCATACTAAAAGTACAGATTGGTGAAAAGATCGGTCACATTAAATCGGCCATAGATGTTACCTCTCGCTTTATGGATGACAAGGTGCTGGAAGATAAAGCCAAATCGGCCCAGGCCATTGAACTGATCGATCAGTTCAATAAAGAAAATGATTTTAACTACACGCAGGGAGCATTGGATAGGAATAGTGATAGCGGTAGGTTGAAGGGGGTAAACACGCCTGATAGGTATAGAGGGTTGTTGGATTAGTTAACGAGTTAACAGGTTGACAAGGGAAACCAGTTTAAAGTTTAAAGTTTCAAGTATTAAGTTCTTAGGTTATTGAGTTCGGGGTTCTGTTTGGCGTAGGAGGGCCGCGTCGCAGTTTCTCTGCCTTCTGCCTTCTGCCTTCTGCCTTCTGCCCTTTCGCACCTTATGAAAACCCAAACAAACAATTTTAAAAGATTACAAACAATAATTACAAAATGGCACTTAAATTAAAACCCGCCGGTAAAGTATTTATCATCGCTGCAGTAGTAGCTGCAGGCATTTTGGCGGTGAGGTGGTATCAAAACCGCCCGAAAGATGTAAACGGCTCCATTGAAGTAGGTAATATAGCCCTGCCCGATGCACCGGAGGCTTCTTTGCAAGGCAACGCAGTTCAATTACCATTACCCGGTGATGAACAGGCTGTGAACGGCGGCACCTCCATTACCTGGGAGCGTATGGCCTGGAACAGTCAGTTTAGCGGTATGTACGCTAACGGTGGTGTACGTACGACTAAAAGCTCGTTGTTCGACAAAGCGCACCTCGACGTGACTTATCTCCGTCAGGACGACTGTAACAAACAAATGGCCGACCTGGTAAAATTTGCCAATGATTATAAAAGCAACCCCAATGCCGCCGGGGTGCTGATCACTTTTATGGGCGATGGTATGCCCGCCTTTATGACCTCGCTCGCTAAAGAGCTGGAACCTTTAGGCGCCGAATACCAGCCTATTATTATCCCGGTTTCACATGGTAAATCATTTGGTGAAGACCAGGTGATGGGCCCGCAGTCCTGGAAACATGATCCTAAAAGCGCAATAGGTAAATGTGTGGCTGGCGTATTGCGCGATGGCGACATCAACATTTTGCTGAAATGGGCCGGCGACAACGGGTTGAAAGTAAACCCCGATGAAACCACCTACGACGGCAATGCCATCAACCTCATTGCTGCTAACGACTTCCTCGATGCACCTAACAAGTACATCACCGGATATACCGAAAAAAGGAAGCTGATCGTACATGGTAAAACCACCGGCTCCGACACCACTGTCGGTGTGGATGCAGTAGCTACCTGGACGCCCGGTGACGTAAATGTCGCCACCAAGAAGGGTGGCCTGGTAACCATTGCCAGCACCAGACAGTATGCATCGCAAATGAGTAACCAAACCATTGCCATAAAAAAATGGGCTTACGATCACCGCACCGATATAGAGAACATGATCATAGCCCTGGCACAGGCCGGCGACCAGGTACGCTCGTTTACCGAAGCCAAAAAGTTTGCGGCAGAAGTGAGTACCAAACTGTACCAGGAGCAGAATGCCGACTACTGGTTGAAGTATTATAATGGCGTGGAAGAAAAAGATATTCAGGGCCTGAAGGTAACCCTGGGTGGTTCTGCCGTTTTCAACCTGAATGATATGGCCAATACCTATGGACTGGGCGACGATAAAGTTGACCGCTATAAAGCGGTGTACAACACCTTCGGTAACCTGATGGTGAAAATGTATCCCGCCATCCTGCCCAGCTTTTTACCCTACGAAAAAGCCGTTGATAAATCATTCCTGTTCAGTGTACTTTCGAACCACCCTGAATTATTACAGGGCAAAGCTATAGAAGCGAAATATGCCGAACAGATCACTGAGGCCGTATCCTCTAAATCATACCGGATAGAATTTGAGACCGGTTCAGCCAATATTAAAACAGCCTCGTGCCAGTTGCTGGATGAAATATTTGAATCGGCTGTAGTAGCAGAAGGTTTGAAACTGGGAGTGTATGGCCATACCGATAACCAGGGCAGCGATGCTGTAAACGTTCCTTTGTCGCAAAAGAGAGCGGAATCAGTTAAAAGCTACCTGTTGAAAAAAGGGTTGAAACAAAACCAGATCGAAGCCAAAGGTTATGGTTCTGAAAAACCCATAGCCGATAACAGTACAGAAACTGGCAGAAGTAAAAACCGCCGGGTAGAGATCGTGCTGGGTGAGTAATCTGTGGGTTAGCTATCAGTAATAAAAGCCGTGTTATGGGGTTGCAGCTATAACACGGTTCATTTTCTCAAACTGCAACAAACCAACTAAATAAAAAATGAAAAAGCTGATAGAGCCATTTGCCATCATTAACCGCCAGACATTCATGATCATGGTGGCCGCGCAAGTAGTTATTACGCTGCTGCTATGGCAAAGCTTCAGCGATGGATTGATACCCAAACCTGGTAAAGTGGCCAGTGCATTCGTAACATTGCTGGGTACCAAACTATTCATCGAAAATATGCTGGTAAGCCTGCTGCTTACCTTAAAAGCCATGTTATACAGCATATTGATTACCCTGTTGTTCGCCTGGTTATCTGTATTGCCCTTTTTTAAAAGTGTGGCCTTGTTCATAGTGAAATGCCGGTATTTGACCCTTACGGGTTTGATCTTCATTTTCACCCTGCTTACCAAAGATGGCAGCGAACTTAAATTATCGTTACTGGTCTTTGGCATTGTGCCCTTTTTTGTAACCTCATTCCTGTCGATCATTGTAAACATCAACCCGCAGGAATATGAACTCTGCAAAACACTGGGTTATAATAACTGGCAAACCCTGTATGAGATCATTATCATCGGTAAGGCCGACCAGGTATTCGAGATCCTGCGGCAGAACTTTGCCATTTCGTGGTTAATGATCACCATGGTAGAAGGACTGAGCATGAGCGAAGGAGGTATTGGTACGTTGTTGATAAAATACAACAAGTACAACGATCTTACCAATGTACTCGCGTTGCAGTTGTCCATCTTTATAATCGGTTTATGTTTCGACTATTTACTGGGCAGCCTCAGACACTGGTTGTTTCCGTATAGCCATTTAAAAACAGCAACAAAATGACAGTCTATAATAGAGAAGAAGTCCTGCTGCAGGCAACCAATGTGCAGCTTACATTCGACCAACACCCTATTTTGCGCGATATAAATTTTTGTATCAGGAATATTACCCGTCCCGGTTTGTTACAGGGGCAGGTGGTTACCCTCATAGGCCGAAGCGGTATTGGCAAAACTCAGTTGTTTAAAGTATTGTCGGGCCTGCAGGCCCCTACTGCCGGACAAATAACCATTCACAATAACAAATCGGTAAAAGCCGGCGACATGGGAGTTATTTTTCAGAACTACTATTTGTTCGAATGGCGTACGGTGTATCAATCGTTGATGCTGGCTGCCAAAAAGAATAAGCAACTGTGGGGTATGGAAAAACAAACCATAGAACGGTATGCCGAACAGTTCCAGTTGACCGAACACCTGCATGTTTATCCCCAACAATTATCGGGCGGGCAGCGCCAACGGGTTAGCATCCTGCAGCAACTGCTAAAGGGTTCTGACTTTATTTTACTGGATGAACCGTTTAGTGGTCTTGATGTATGTATGATCGATAAAGCGGTGGAATTGCTGTTACAGGTTTCCCTGTCTGATGAGTTAAAGACCCTCATCATTGTTTCGCACGACATCGAGCACAGCGTAGCCATTTCCGACACGGTGTTTATCCTGGGGACTGAACCGGGAAAGGAAGGCGCTACTATCAAAAAAGAAATTGATTTAATAGAACGTGATCTGGCGTGGAGGAAGGATATCAGGCGCGAGAAGCGGTTCGTGGAAACTATTGAGGAGATTAAGGCATGTTTATAATAACTACAATCCAAACCGCCATCCCGCCTTAAAGGCGAGCCAGGAGGCATAACCGGCTTCTTCCCGGGCAAAGCCATCATAGGCCACGCCTACTTCAAATGGACCCAGCTTTATACCAGCGCCCACATCACCGCTAAAGCGGGAAGAAGTGGCGTTGGTGGTTTTATCTTTTATGTGCGCTACTCCTGCATCGGCATGAATGAACAACAAATTAGCAGGTAAAAAATACCGGCGAAACCCCAGCTTCATGGGAACAAAGGTGACATTTCCCAGTTCCTTTATTTGCGCTTTAAAAACCGAGTAGCCTATCGTTCCGGTTAAAAATGTCTTTGAACCAAAACCAATACCAACGCCGGCTTCAGCCCCCAACCCGAAATCGTAATCATGTTTGAAACTGGCTTGCATGGGAGAAGCGTATTGACCGTGCGCAAATATGAAAAATAGCTTTTGTGCCTGTGCACTATTATACCTGCCGGCAATAAGCACCAGGGTTACTACAGTTAAGCAACGAACAGCAAATTTCATATTGGATGGTTGTATATCAGCAAAAGAAAAATTTATGCCACTATAATTGCCGCATATGCTTGTTTATTCAGATATAAGGGCGTGCCCAATTATTAACGTTTCTATAGGATATTGTTCACGTACCGGAAAATTGAGTTCTGAAAATATATTCGACATTTAAGGTACTGTTAAGGAGTTGAAACAGAAAGGCACTTTGTAATTACCAGATCAGGAAAGGGATTAAAGTATTAATAGCATCCGGCTGTAGCGTGTGATGGTGACCGTGTATTCTATAAACTACATATATGTCATAAACTTTAAATCCATAACAATGAATTTCAACAAAGTGAACAACCTGGCAGGATGGGCGGTATGTGCCATAGCCTGTACTGTTTACCTGCTGACGATGGAGCCAACCGTTAGCTTATGGGATTGCGGGGAATTTATTTCAACCGCTTATACCATGGGTATTCCGCACCCGCCCGGTGCGCCCCTGTTTATCCTGATAGCCCGTTTTTTTATCATCTTATTTGGTAATAACCCACACACTGCCGCTATTTCGGTTAACAGCATGAGCGCTATTGCCAGCGGCTTTACCATTCTGTTCTTATTCTGGACCATCACTCACTTTGCGCGAAAGCTGGTACAAAAAAACGACGAGCCATTGAGCCGCCAGGCAGTCTTTAGCATTATCAGTGCCGGTGTTATTGGTGCACTGGCCTACACCTTCTCCGATTCATTCTGGTTCAGTGCCGTAGAAGGGGAAGTATATGCCCTTTCTTCCTTCTTCACCGCCCTCGTGTTCTGGGCTATTTTAAAATGGGAACAGCAGGCCCATAAACCCGGGGCCGACAAATGGCTTATATTCATTTTCTTCATGATGGGGCTTTCCATTGGCGTTCACCTCTTGAACCTGTTGACCATTCCTGCCATCATTATGGTGTATTATTTCAAACGATTTAAAGTAACCAACCGAAATACCATTCTCGCTTTTTTAACCGGCTGTGCCATCACCGGTTTTGTAATGAAATTCATTATCGTGTATTCTGTTAAGGGCGCCGGCGCTTTCGACGTTTACTTTACCAACGAATTGAACCTGCCCTTCTTTACCGGCTTTACAGTTTTCTTTCTATTAATAGCCGCCACTCTTGCGTGGGGAATCCGGTTCGCCAATAAAAGAAAATTGAAATACGTGACAATCGGTCTGTGGAGTTGCGCCTTTATGTTGCTTGGCTATTCCACCTACCTTACTACTATGATCAGGTCGAACGCCAACCCCGGTGTTGATATGTACAACATCGATAACCCCATAAGCCTGGAAGGTTATTTGAGCCGGGAAAAATATGGCGACTGGCCAGTAGCTTATGGTCCTGATTTTACAGAAAAAACACCTTATAAAAAAGCCGGTGATCAATTTGTAAAAGGGAAAGAAAATTATGAAGTGGCCGGTAGCCGGTATATTCAGGACTGGGGCAGCGCGCCCGGATCGCACCTGTTCCCCCGTATGTACGATGCCGGCAATGACCGCGGACAAATAGACTGCTATCGCCAGTTTACCGGACTGGAAGTGGGTGAAACACCTACCATGGCCGATAACATGCGATACTTCACCAGATACCAGGCCGGCTGGATGTACATGCGTTATTTTATGTGGAATTTTGTTGGCCGTCAAAACGACCTGCAGGGTTTTGGTAATCCGCGTGACAGTAATTTCATCAGCGGCATATCCTTTATCGATAACGTCTTTTATGGCAATCAGCAAAAAATGCCCGATACCGCCCACATTACCAATAAAGCCTTTAACCGGTTGTATATGCTGCCGCTGTTATTGGGTGTTGCCGGCTTAGTATATCAATTGAAACGCAACCGCCGCGATGGCCTGGTAAATGGATTGTTGTTCTTCTTTACCGGACTGGCGATTGTACTTTTCCTGAATCAGGCCGGTTATCAACCGCGAGAACGTGATTATGCCTTTGTAGGTTCGTTCTATGCATTTAGTATCTGGATCGGGTTAGGTATGTTATGGGTGAAACAAATGCTGGAAAAAGTAATCAAACCGCCGATGGCCAGCTACCTGGCAGCCGGTCTTTGTTTACTGGCCGTTCCCGTTTTAATGGCCGCAGAGGAATGGGATGACCATGACCGCAGCCAGAAAACACTGGCGCTTGACCTTGCTAAAAATTACCTGGAAAGTTGTCCGCCCAATGCCATTTTATTTACGGCAGAAGACAATGACTCCTACGCCTTGTGGTATGCACAGGAAGTAGAAGGCATTAGAAAAGATGTACGGGTAGTGGTAAGTACGCTTATTGGTACCGACTGGGGCATAGATCAACTGCGATATAAAGTAAATAACAGTGCGCCCTTTAATGTAGTGTTCACACCCAATCAGGTGGCCGGTGATAAACTCAACGTGGTTTATTATTCCGAAACACCGGGTTATGATAAAGACAAATACTACGATCTGTACAGTGTTCTAAAAAAAGTGGATAGCCAGCAATTCACTACTATCTCAGAAGATGGTGACACCTACAGTCTATTTCCCACCCAAAAATTCAGCGTACCGGTTGATGCAAAAACAGTAATGGCCAATGGAACCGTACATACCGGCGACAAGGTGCCTGATTCTATAAAGATTGACCTGAGCGGTAAAACTTACCTGTTCAAAAACGACCTGGCTATGCTGGCGGTTATTGCCGGCAACCAATGGAAACGGCCGATCTGTTTCTCCAACCTTGGCACTGCACAGGATTTAGGATTGGATAAATACACCCGCCTGAATGGCCTTGCTTATCAGCTGGTGCCTGTTGATAATACCAACGACAGCGGAGTAAATCTGAATGTGGCGTATAACAATGTGCAACATTTTGGTTATGGTCAGGCCGGCAAAAAAGGTGTTTATTTCGATGAAGAGAACCGCCGCCGGCTGAACACCATTAAACTGGCGCATGCCCAAATAGCCCGCAGTCTGGCCCAGGCCGGTAGAAAAGAAGAAGCCAGAAAAGTGTTGCATCGCTTCGACGATCATGTAAGCGAAGCCAATGTGCCTTATGGCATGACTGCTAACCGTGGTAACATGCATAATATATTCTCTATCCAGTTCCTGGAGGCCTGTTACCTGGCCGATGATCTGCCACTGGCTAACAAGGTGGCTACATCATTGAAGAAGGACCTGCAACAACAGCTGCGGTATTATCAGGCCCTCGGCGATGGCAATACCCCTGAAATGGAAATGGTAAACAATGCCTGGCAGTTGACGCAAGGCAAACCAGGCGATTTGTCGAACCGGCAGGCTTCGTTTGCGCGTGACATTCTTTCCAGCTACCAGTTGTTGCAACAAATTGAAAAATGGGCGCAGGAGTTTGCCCCTACCCACGCGGCTTTATAATTGAACACATCTCTTAAAAATAGTAAGAGCCATTCCGGTTTAGCGGGATGGCTCTTCTCTTTATAACCCTTCAATATAGTACGGATAAAACTCCGATTAATACCTGCTGAATTTATAACGACCAATGGTGTGATTCATATAGTTAGTAGCTACAAAAGAGTTAGCATAAATATTTACGTTGTCAAAGTACATGTCTACTACATCATCTCCTTTATAGTTTGAAACGTGGATCTGTAAGTCCTGGTGAGCATTGGTAAAGTAAATACCTGCTTCATCATAGTAACCGGAAGAAGCAGATTTCATGCTCCAGTTACCTTTTAAAGTGGCGCCGTTTTCAACATAAGTGGCTTGTCCGTTACTATAGAAAGTAAATACGCCATTTTCAACACCGGTGTTCACACTGTACCAACCGTAAGCATCTTTTTGGGCAGCATCAGTAAGTACCCATGAACCGGTAATAGTAGGTTGTATATCGATGGCAACTCCAACTTTTGTACAACTGGTAAAAGAAGCAACAGCAACAAATAACAAGGTTAAGCGTAAATAAGATTTCATGACCTGGTGTTTTAAAGTGAATAAAAAGTGGTCATGTATAAGAAGGTTAACTATTCCTGCGGTTTAGTGGCGGTTTAGTAAAACGGTCCATTTGGGAGATCGTTAACAGCTGGTTATTATTTCTTTAACAATCAGGCTTTAAACTATATATTGCATTGTTAAAATTCATCGATGCGCAACCAATACCTGTTCATTGTAACCATCAGCTTATTGATCGGTGCCTGTTCCACGAAGTATAAAAACCCACATATTGAGATACAGACCAGCAAGGGTGAGATAGAACTGGAATTATATCCCGACCAGGCCCCCAAAACAGTACAGGCTTTCCTTTCTTATATTAAAAGGGGATATTACAAAAACAGCTCGTTTTATCGGGTACTGAACGACGATAACCAGCCTTCCAATGCTGACAAGGCGGAATTGATACAGGGCGGCATGTATAAATCGATGCCTAAAGTGCATGATACTTTAACCGGCATTCCGCACGAGACCACTGCACAAACGCATATTCTTCATAAAAAAGGCACCATTTCTTTAGCCCGGCTGGCGCCCGGCACGGCTACCAGCGAATTCTTTATTTGCCTGAGCGATCAGCCCGGGTTTGATTTCGGCGGTGAGAACAACCCCGACAAACAAGGTTATGCCGCTTTTGGCAAAGTGATAAAAGGGATGGACATCGTGACCAAGATCTATAGTCAAAATGAAGAAAACCAGTCCTTCGATCCCCCGGTTCCTATTTATGATATTATTCAACTGTAAAAACGGAATATGGAGTCATTGCGATCAGCAGGCTATGCTGTTATTAACGACGTGTTTGGGACAGAAGAAATAACAGGGATTCTTGATACTATTAATAATATCGATACGAGTGGACCGGCCTTTAGAAAAACCAATGACCTGTTTGCTATCAGGCGGTTTTTAAAAGAAGTACCCGGAATTAGGCCGTTCATTTTTACAAACCGCTTACGCGAAATAATAAGCCAGCTGTTCGGCAAGGATTATTTCCTGGTGAAATCAATTTACTTTGATAAGCCGGAACAATCCAACTGGTTTGTAGCCTATCACCAGGACCTGACCATTTCCGTTGATCAAAAAATACCCTGCGAAGGTTTTGATCAATGGACAATAAAAAACGATCAGTTTGCCGTACAGCCTCCCATAGCACTGCTGGAGAATATTTTCACCATCAGGATCCACCTCGATGATACCGATGAAAACAACGGCGCCTTGAAAATAGTCCCCGGTTCACACCGTAAAGGGATATACCGGCCTGAGACCATTGACTGGAACAAAGAACAGGAGGTTGTTTGCAACGTGCCCAGGGGCGGTATTATGATCATGCAGCCGCTATTACTGCATGCCTCCAACAGAACGGTGAACAATAACAAAAGAAGGGTGATCCACCTGGAATTCAGTGACCAGCAATTACCAGGCGGATTACAATGGGCAGAATACCTGGCCCTGAATAATTTTACGTAATAGACACGCCACCGTCAACAGGCAACAATACTCCAGTCACCCACGTAGATGCTGAATTTACCAGTAGGGCAACCGTTTCAACTATATCCTTTACCTGTCCCCTTCTTTGTAATGGGATAGCGGCTTTTTCCGACTCGTGGATCATCTGGATCATATCGGTTGACAAGCCTGCTTTTTCCAGCACGGTTGTTTCTGTGGGACCTGGAGCAACAGCATTTACACGAATGCCCAGCGGAGCCAGTTCCATTGCCCATATTTTTGTAAGCATATTCATTCCCGCTTTAGCGGAACCATACGCACTCATCTCAGCATATGCCTTAATGCCAACGCTGCTGCTGATATTAATGACCTGTCCCTTAGTTGCAGCCAGGAAATCTATACATCCCGCAGTAAGCATAGAGGGTTCAGCCATATGTGTGCGGTACATCGATTCCATAGCTTCACGGGTAATGCCTTTCAACGGAGTTATCACTACATGCCCGGCATTGTTGATCAATACATCCAGCCGTCCACCCCATTCCCGCCGGATAAAATCAGTCAACGGCTTCTCCTGGTCGTTCAGTGCCGTGTCATATTCCAGCGTATGTATGCCGGGCAATGCTGCGGCCACAGCAGCCGTACTGCTCTTACTTCTACCGGTGACCAATATTTGCCATCCGGCTTTGTGAAAATATTGAGCTATTCCTTTTCCTATCCCCGACGAGCCGCCCGTAATGACCATAGTCTTTTGCATAAACTTGATTAATTTTACGCAAAGGAAATGCAGCCATTGCTCATTTTCAAGAGCTTACCCTGGCGTTAGCTCCGGAAAGGAAGGTCGGCTATGTTGATTGCCAGCATTTTATAAAATGTTAAAACTATGGGCTATAACAGAATAGAGACGCTGAATTGTGAAAATAACCCAGACAAAGACTGCGCTGTGGATGCCGCGCTTTCTATAATAGGTGGTAAATGGAAGCTTAAGATCTATAAAGTATTAAAAGCTGGCGGCCCTTTCAGATACGCTGCTATTCACAAAGCATTGACCGGGATTTCCGAAAAAACGCTTTCTGCTCAATTGCGGGAATTGGAAGAAGACGGCATTGTAACCAAGCAGGTATTTCCCGAAGTACCGCCCCGCGTCGAATACACCTTAACCGACCTTGGAATTTCCCTGGAGCCGGTTTTTGTTGCCCTTATTAACTGGGGACAGACTTACATTCAGACAACAAAGACTGTAGGTCAATCAGCACAACAGGCATAATGCGAGAAGAACAAACCACTTCCCCATAACAAAAATAAATATTTAAGAAAAGCACCCTCAAAAGCTTGCACTATTAAAATTTGCTTACCAAATTTGTACAGTAGCAAAGACCTATTATTCCCTGCACATTTATTACCCCTAAGTCGAATTCCAATTTCCTTACGTCATTTGACTATTTAATCTATTCCAATCATCTCTGGGATCAACCTATGTATTGGTATGCTATCAGCATGTGCTGACAGATAATTTCGTATTCCGTATTCATTCATTATAAAATCAACGGTACCATATGAAACTTTTCTACCTGCTATTGGAATTGGCCTGCATTGTCATCACAAGCGTTACAAGTGCGGTATTGTATTTAAAAGGTGAGGTTAATTTATCGAGCCTGTTAATTTTCACTTCCCTGGTTTCACTCACCTTATGGGTAAAATCGAACGGATTGTTACAAGACAAAAAAATAACTAACGACGCGAGCCCGCAAGAAGCTCACTGAGCAGGTGTGCAAAATAGCCTTTTACCATCTAATCAATTTATTGAACATTCATTACCGGCCATGCTTTAGCCCTGTACGTGTTGCAGCTACAGGTGCTAAAGCCGGTAATATTATTAATGCCGTTTAATATCCATCCCTGTAATTACGCAGAATGGGCCAGCTTAATAATATCTTTTACTTCGAGTACCGGCTTTTCATATCCTTGCCTGGTTACATTGATCATGGCCCAGCCTACTTCCTGCAATGTTGAAACACGGCCGGGGAATAATACTTTAAAAACAGGATACAGCCAGCCTAAAAACTTATATCCCTTTAAAATATTCTTCAACCCCTTGGTAGGCCGCATAAAACCTGGCCTGAACATATAAGCCGCTTTAAACGAAAGACGCATGAGGTCATTTTCTGTTTGTCCCTTTACGCGTGCCCACATCATTTTACCATGTTCTGTACTATCAGTACCGGCACCCGACACATAGCAAAAGGTCATGCCCGGATTTTGATCGGCCAGGATGCTTGCCATATGCATGGTAAGGTCATAGGTAACATGATGGTAATCCTTTTCTTTCATCCCAATAGAAGAAGCGCCCAAACAAAAATAACAGGCATTATAACCCTTCAACTGATCTTTTATAGCAGAGAGGTCAAAAAAATCAGGATGTATAATTTCTTTCAATTTAGGATGTGTATAACCAGCTGTTCTACGACCCACTATCAATACTTCTTCCACATCAGGATTCAACAGGCATTCATGCAAAACCCCTTCCCCTACCATTCCGGACGCACCTGTTATAATTGCTTTAATTTTCATATATAAACTAATACGGCTAGATTGATAAAACAGTTTGTGAAACCGTTTTGTTTGGCTTAAAAATAATACGTGATTGCAGAATTGGCAATGTTTTGCAAAATATATAACGTAAAAAAGCTGCCCATTAAGACAGCCTTATCTAGTTATATAAACTTTATGCCAGTAATATTATGCCTGCTTGTTATTCGTAGTAGTATTTAATTTAAACAGCTTAGCTAATAATTCGTAACTATAAAAACGATCTTCCCGGGTTTCGGTAAATGTGGAAAGAATAACTTCAGATACTTCCAATTCTGCAGCTAATGCGGTTATTTTTTCCTTTACCACATCAGGCGTTCCCACAATGGTACGCTGCCTGTTAAACAACACCCGTTGCCATTCAGCAGCAGTATAATCATATTTGCTGGCCGCTTCATATGTGGGGATTTCATCATAACGGCCTTTTTCAAAACTCAATAACCGGTAATCCATAACGGCCTGTACCTGCGCAGCCTTTTGTTCATCTTCAGAACAAAAAGCAAAAACACCCACACTTGCCTTTGGCGCTTTCAATTGGGCTGACGGTTTGAACCGTTGTTTATAAATAGCGATCGCTTCTTTACCGCCAACAGGATTGATGAACTGAGCAAAACTCAACGCCATACCGCTATGGGCTGCGAGGTAAGCACTTTCGCCGCTGCTGGTAAGCATCCACATTTCGGGAACGGTATCAATTTGCGGAATGGCCCGTACTTTACCCTGAATATTATTGTAGTTGGGATTGTCGGTCAGGAAATCCTGCAGATCGCCAATCTGTTGAATATACTCCTGTGGATCGAATGTATTGGAAGGATTTAATAATTGTGAAGTTATGCGGTCGCCACCGGGGGCACGGCCTACACCCAGATCGATGCGTTGCGGATACAGGGCTTCAAGCAATTTGAAATTCTCTGCCACCTTTAACGTACTGTGATTGGGCAACATAATACCGCCCGATCCCAAACGGATGCGTTTGCTTTCCGATGCCAGCCTTGCAATCAGGATCTCAGGCGCTGCACCGGCCAGGGTAATGGTATTATGGTGTTCACTCAGCCAGTAGCGGGTATATCCCCATTCATCCGCCTTGCGCACCAGTTCAATAGATTCCTGCAAAGCCTCAGCCGCATTGCTTCCCCGGCGAATGGGGGTTTGATCAAGGATACTTAATTGTAAAGACATGCCTAAGTAACACAGGAGGTTGGAAAAGGTTTAATAGCCCGGTGAATAGCTAAACGCCCATTGCTTTCGCCAGGCGATCGCAGAGGTCTTTTATATCATGGCGTCTTTTAACTTCATTGCGCCACTTTTCGGGAATGGATGCAAAACCATAATACAAACCAGCCAGTCCACCGGTTACAGCCCCGGTTGTATCTGAATCATCTCCCAGGTTAACGGCCATCAGCGTAGCATCCTTATAATTATCTGTGTTGAGAAAACAATAGATAGATGCCTGCAAGGTACTCATCACATAACCCGAAGAGGGAATGGATGCAACATCTTTTTTTGAAATATCTTCCTGCAGCAAAGAGGCAAACTTGTCGACTTCGGATTGTACGATTTGTTTACTTACGATAAACTCATGAACAACTTTACCGGTGCGGGCATAAGCCGTTTGCTTATCACCACCTTTTAAAAATTCCAACGCAAACTCCAGGTAGTAGAAACAGGCAATTACGCTGCGGATATGTCCATGGGTCATTGAAGAAACATCTTTTATAATAGCATAACGTCTCTCTATGTCAAAGTCACGGATATAGAACAACAAGGGCATGATGCGCATTAAAGAACCGTTGCCATTGCTTCCTTCGTCAAAATCACCCGCCAGGGAAGGTTTAGTACCGTTTCGCAAACGATCAATGGCTCTACTTGTAGCCATACCAATATCAAACACGTCGCTGCCGGCGGTCCAATAGTTGTCATCATACCACCTCACAAAACGTTCACCTACATCGTTCAGGTCATAACCAAGGCACAAGGATTCAGCGAGACAGAAGGTGAGCGAACTATCATCAGAAAAAGTACCCGGAGGTTGTCCGTGTGTTTTGTATCCGATAAAATCTGTAACCGGGTCTAATTGAAGTGCCGAACGATTTTTAAACTCGGCCGGTACGCCTAATGCATCCCCAATTGCCACACCAAATAAAGCGCCATGAACAGGGTTCGTTGTCATACGTTGTCTTTAAAATTCAATAAATTCAGCCGGCACATGATCGGTTAACCAAACACCATTGGCTGACAGATAAAATACATGCCCTTTTTCATGCATGGCCAGTGCCTGGATAACCAGTACCACCGGCTTGCCGTGTCGCCCGCCTACGTTTTTGGCGGTCCCTTCCTCAGCTGATAAATGCAAATGCTGACGTTCCATTCTGATCAGCCCTTTCTCTTTAATAATGGGAAGGTTTTTAACCGCTGTTCCATGATACAGGATTGCTGGCGGAACCTGCGGCGGCAGGTTCAGATCAATTTCTATTGTGTGTCCCTGGCTGGCGCGAATACGGGTCTTATCATCTTTAAAAGCGAACCGCTTTTTACTGTCGTTATCAACTACCAGTTGCAGGGTTTCAAAATCCAGGCGCGGGCCTTTTTTACTTACCTTTTCTATCAGCTCTGCTACATCAGCCCAGCCTTCATTATCGAGTGTAAGTCCTATCTTTTCTGGTTCATGTCGTAAAACCAGGCTTAAAAATTTACTTATGTGTTTAATTTGATTTTCCATTTTCTATTAATTTATCGCGGGCTTCCTGTTCTTTTAACCAGTCTATGGAGTATTTCATAATACTTCGCTATTTAAATCTCTTCTCGAATGGTTCTATTATACTTTCCTTATTTGTTTTAACTGCAAATACCACCCGTTGAAACTGATTGGCGAATTTGCCTGTAAGCGCTTCCCGGAACAACTCGGAAATCTCTTCCGGTTCATTCTGGAAAACACCACATCCCCAGGCACCCAGTACCAATGTTGTATGTTGCTTGTTTTGACAAAGTGCCAGCAGTTTCTCAACCCGCATACGCATCCTGGGAATTATCTTTTCAATATTACTTTCTTCACTTCTTCTTACCACCCCTGCATTCACCGCAGGTGAGGTAACAATGGTAACACATACCGGCTCATCCAGTACCTGGCCGCCCTCATCCTTGATTATAGGAATTGCGGGTGAATAGATCATATGATCAGAATACAAACAGGTACCCAGTTTTCTGTGATAATTGTAATACTCCATCGCTGTCAACAGGCTTGGGTATAGCCCACTTGCCCGTGCTATGCATTCCTCCTGTGCCAGTGCACCACCCAGAAAACCACCACCTGGATTTTTTGCGGAAGCAAAATTCAAACACATCACATCCTGCATTCCTTCACTGACCAGCCGCCGGGCTGCATCGCAGGTAGTTTCATTCGTTACCTCGTATTGAGTTTGGAAACTGTTCTCTTTTTTAGTGTTATTCAGCAATTCATCCAACTGTTCCGGTTTGAATAACTGTGTATTGTCTACTGCGTTCTTTTGGATAAGGGAGATATCTACTTTTTCGCCTTGCGTATTATTGTAAAATCCTTTTTCCAGGATCCCCAGTGTATCATTTGCTATTTCAATTCTTCTACTTTGTTTCATAAATCCTTTTTTACGATTCTATCTGCACCGCTTTCGTAACAATGGCCCGTTCCCTGATCTCCTCAAAACTGTTGGTGTTGATTATTTCTCCATTTTCAAACACCGTTATCATTTGATCTTCATATCCGGTTGGGGTCTCTTTTCTTACTGTCTGATAGCCGGCATCGGTGCGGATCAATTTTAATTGGCCGGCTTTTGATTTTTTAAATGATTGTACCAGTTTGCCGTGTGTGTCCAGTTCTACCGGGCTCTTCTGTACGTCTACAGGATTGCCATTTACCTCGGCATATGAACATTTAAAGGCAAACTTTTGGGTGTCCCGGTCCACCTTTTGTAATAAGGCGCCACCCATTCCCAGCACCAGGTTTTCTGCACTGATACCGTTTACTTTCAGGGCACCATAAATACTGCGGATGGCCTGTACATTTACGCCATCACCCTGTATCACGCGCACCTGGGGTGGTAATACCTTGTATCCTTTTTCATTAATGGTGTAGCCGAATTTGGTCATTAAAATATCAAACACCCGTAATAAAGTGAACACCGGGTCGCCACTATCCGGACGAATTACCAGTACACCATCCCTGCTTAATACGAGGTCTTTTAATTCTGTTCCCCAATATTCGCTACAAGCCCTGAAGATGTCGAACGAGTCAGATACACAGGCTACCACTCCTGTAGGGAACGTTTTTAAAATGTGTTTGAATACTTCCAGCTCACCTTCTTCACCCAACAGGGTACAAACCGAGTGTTCTGTAGCTGGTATTGACAACCCATATACTTTCTGTGCATCGTAATATCTTTTTGCCATCATACTACCCATCAGGGTATCACTACCTCTGAAGCTGATAAGGTGTGCGGCCCCACCCAAACCGGCACTTTCAACAGAACTTACACCCCGGAATCCAAAATCGTTCAACACAAAGTCAATACCGGCTTTTGCTGCTTCTGAAGCGGTTTCTTCAAAATATTCTTCTACGATCTTTCTTACTTCCCTTGATACCGTAGCTACTGTACAGGGGTACCAAACCTGCATCAACAGGGTTTCTAAAAAGTTCGATAACCAGAAACACTCCGGGTCGGTATTCTCGATGGTCATCAGCACATTGTTAACAGGGACTACTGTGCCTTCGGGTACCGCTCTTATTCGAATAGGTAACCGGCCATTGTGTTTTTCCAGAATGTAATCGAACTTACTGCGATCAAATACATCGGTCCTGCCAAATACCTGGGTCAAAAACCCTTCTGCTTCATCGATCTTTTCTTTGGTGATCACCTGGCCTTCCAAATAATATTTCAGAAAATATTGTAATCCAAAGAAAGTGGTCTCGTCAAATTGTCCACCCCGGCTTTCGAGATAAGAATAGATCTTGGTGGTTCCGGGATAGTATAATTTATGGTGAGAATATTTATACGCGTCGGCGAGTAATACAAAGTTTTCTTGCGTTTTCATACGATGTCCAATTTAAATTGTAATCCAAGGTTGTTTTAAGGTCTGTTAAGTTTATTTGGCCAGGTTACTTAATAAAATGTTTACCAGTATGTGGTGTTCTTTCACTATTGTTCCCTGCTGCATCATTGCCTGCAATTCTTTTACCGGAAACCAGCCCAGCTCTTTCAGGTCATCATTTGCTTTTGGATGGCCGAACACCCATTGGGTTTTAAAGAACAGGGTTATGATCTTATCTTCTTCAGAGCGATAACGCCAGTCGTCTATTTTGGCAGAACCTATATATTGCATGGCATTTACTTCCAGATCGCCACATTCTTCCTGCAATTCACGACGGGCTGCGGCTTCGTAACTATCATCTGTAGGATCAGTAAACCCACCAGGAAAACGCCATTGGGGTGCATTGTGTTTTTTTCCTAATAACACCTGGGTATCTCCGTCTTTCAGTACAGCTATATCAACAGTAGGGTACACTTTTGAATAGGCATTCTGAAAAGCATAATTGATGCCCATTCTAAAATCTGTTGATTCAAGCACCCTGTCGCTGTTCTCATTGCGAATAGCCGTAGCTGAATGTTCTCCAAATTCAGGCAGGGCTACTACCTGTAAATGGCCGCTGTAATAGGGCATAAAGCTATCCCGGCTTCCGTACAATATAAACGATTCTGAAGGGAAGGTATTTTGTAACAGGGAATCGATGTTTTTGCTCCAGGTTTCATCTGAAGGATGGTCGCTCAGCGGCAGTACCATCAGCTCGGGGGCATATTGTTTTAATAATCTTTCCCGGGTATAAAAATCAAATGGATTGCGGCGGCTTCCTTTTACCGGAGATACGCCCAGTACTACTACAACTTTATTGTGTTTCGAGCGAATTTCGTCGATTAAATATTTGTGTCCATCGTGGAGGTACGGGGTCTGAAATCTTGCGATAATAACACCAGTTGCTTTCATTTTGCGTTATTTATACGCAAATTTATGTCGCAGATCTGGAATCTCCAAATATTTTGCGTCTAATACACGCAAAATAAATTAACTCCATTAGTGGGGCATAAAGGGGCATGCATACAACTATTTATAAAAGATGCTGCGGTAATATAGCTTACAGCCGGTCAACCTGCAAGCCCTTAAACATTTTTTAATAATTCCTAGATCTCAAAATTGATCCCTTCCTTCACCAGTTCCTGGTAGCGTTTTTTATTGAACTGGTACATTTTGCTGGGGCGGCCCTTGCCTTCGCTTTTCGCATACTCATTGGTTTCATCGAGTATGCCCAGGGCCAGCATTTTCTTGGAGAAGTTACGGCGGTCTATATCACGGTCGAGCAGGGTAATGTATAGTTTTTCGAGGTCGGAAAACGGGAATTTACGATCGAGCAATTCAAAACCAATAGGCTGATAGCGGATCTTGGTACGTACCCGTTCAATGGCCAGGTTCAGGATCTTCTTATGATCAAAAGCCAGCGAGGGCAGGTTCTTAAAATTGAACCATTGCGCATTCTCGGCATCGGTACTGGCCTTTAACTGCTGAAACTGGGCGCTTTTAACCAGGGCAAAATAGGCAATGGAGATCACCCGTTTACGGGGGTCCCGGTCCGGTTCCCCGAATGTATACAGCTGTTCCAGGTAATTTACCCCTATGCCCGTTTCTTCCACCAGTTCCCGGCGCACCGCTTCTTCCAGGGACTCATCGGGCAGTACAAAGCCTCCCGGTATAGCCCACATATTTTTAAATGGGGGATATTTCCGCTGAATCAGCAGAATGGACACGCCTTCGTTTTTGGAATATCCGAATACAATGGCGTCTACTGCTACCTTTATCTCTGAACCGGATGCTGACATGGGCTGCAATATAAAACTTTCGGTGGTAGAACCAAGCTATCCCGGTCAAACTGTATCTTTAACGCAAATCAGTTTCATGTACCTGTTGATCCCCGGCCGCCACCAGCTGCTTACCCAATTTCAGTTCCGTTATATTCAGGGCCTTATTCAAAACGGACTGGAAAACGAAAAAGATGTATTTGGTAAACCTATTGGCAGCAGGCAGAAAATTGAGGCGGTGCTGTTTGCCGTTACTTCGGCCAACCATTCCAATACCCGCCGCAATCCCCTGCCGTTTTATTTGCGCGCCATCACCATCGAGGCCTTTGGCAATGAACTGGACGTTCCCACCTATATGTACGGCATCGACGATGTAGGGTATGTTCCCAATTTTGCCGCCTACACCCTCAAACGCATTCAACACGATAGTGAGGGACAATTCCAGTGCACGCCCGCTAATACCGTTGTAATTTGCTCTACCCCGGTGTTAAATATGTATCACCACCTTGGTTTTACCATACTGCCGGCCGAGTTGCAGGATATAGCCACCTGGAAACACCACACGGCCATGCCCTGGGATGTGGTAGAACAGATTGCCAAAAGCAACCAATGGCAAACAGATCCGTTTGTACAACAACATATGCATGCCTCAGCCTTTACTGTTTGGAAGAAATACAGGCGGGGCGAAAAAGTACAAATGCTGTTCAGGGATGCCATGATCAGCAGTGACGGCGATTTAACGGAGACGCGTGATTACAATGTTTACGTACGGCAAATGGATGATATTGCTGAAATGAAATACCACGATACTGCCCAGTATATTCAACCGGGCCGCATTGGCGACATTGGCTGTGCCGTAGGTTCCTGGATAAAACTGGCCTGTAAAGATGAGCGCCTGCGCGAGTCTGATTTTTATGGAATAGAAGTTTCCCGCTATTTATATGTGCTTTGCCAGCAACGTAAAGAAAATGGTGAGTTTGTAAATCCGTTTGTCTTCTTCTCACAAAAGAACGCCGTAACCGGTCTGGTGTTTGAACCCAATTCCATGAATACTATTCACACCTCGTCGCTTACCCATGAAATTGAATCGTATGGCAGCCGCACCGACCTGTTACAATTTATTCAGAACCGGTATGCAGAACTGGCCCCCGGTGGTGTTTGGATCAATCGCGACGTAGTAGGCCCCGAAAACAAGGACCAAACCGTATACTTATGGTTGAACGATACAGATGGCAGTAATAATGATCCATATAAACTGATCGAAGACAAAACAGCCTTTTCGCATTACCTCGCTGAACTATCAACCTATGCGCGTTTTCTGCGTCTTGCACGCGACTTCAGGCATAAAGAAGGATATGTGTTGAATTATACCACTGCTACAATCAATAATAAAAACTACGTAATAACCAGCTTGCGGAATGCCATGGAGTTCCTGAGCCGTAAAGATTATACCGACAACTGGCAAAGCGAAATGCATGAAACTTTCTGCTTCTGGGATTATTCAGAATGGAAAAGCCATTTGCAGCAGGCAGGTTTTACCATTCACCCTTCTTCAAAAGCATTTACTAATGACTGGATCGTGAACAACCGCTGGAAAGGCAAAACGGAATTGTTTACGTTGAATAACAAGGAACTGGAACCACTAGATTACCCAGTAACCACTATGTTTTTGATTGGGGTGAAAGCATAACCCGTCTTACCTTCGAACCGCAATGAAAAAGTATTGGGGTCCCTTGTTGTTTTTTGTGTTGTTGCTGGCAGCCTGCCAACAACCAGTACATAAGCGCCCTGTTTCGTTCTATTTTTGGAAAACTCAGTTCGCCCTGAATAGGTTTGAACAAAACGTATTACGGGAACATGCCGTTGATACGTTGTATGTGCGGTACTTTGACATCGATTATAAACCGGAAGCTACCCAGCCAACACCCGTATCTCCCATCCGACTTGATTCCTCAATAACTCATTACAAGGTAGTTCCGGTCATATTTATAAAAAACAGAACATTCGACCGGTTACAGGCTGCCGACATCCCTACGCTGGCTGCAAACGTATTACACCTGATTGATCAAATTAATAAATCACAACACCTTACTACCCGGGAAATACAATTCGATTGTGACTGGACAGAAACCACCCGCGATCACTTCTTTCAATTCATCCGGGAATACCAGTCAATTTCCAAACAAAAGATCTCATCTACCATACGCCTGCACCAGGTAAAGTATAAAGAAAGGATGGGCATTCCGCCGGTTGATCATGGTGTGTTGATGTATTACAATATCGGCGCCATCAACGGTGATAATACCAACTCCATTTATGAAAGGTCGGTTGCCAACCGGTATAATTCATATATAAGATCTTATCCTTTATCATTAGATGTTGCTTTACCAGTGTTTTCGTGGGGATTACAAATGCGTAATGGCCAGGTAATTGACCTGTTAAATAAAATTAACTTTACACAATTTGAAAATGACAGCAACTTTACTATTTTAACCAGCAACCGGTACCAGGTAAAACATGCCTGCTTCAAGGCAGGGTATTATTTTCAGCCAGGTGATGAAATAAAAAACGAGCATGTACCGGCTGATGACCTATTGGAAATAACAACCCAGATAAATAAAAATACCAATCACCGCATTGGAAAACTGATCTTCTACGACCTCGACAGCACTAACCTCATTCAATATGAAACGGATATTATCAAAAAAGTACTTACTAACGCTGACTAGCTCATTGGCTGTTGGCACCGGCATTATACTGGCTTGCGCAGGCGACTGGGACGACGGGTCCCGCCTCAACTTTACTCCCGATGTATTTGCCGATCGCAGTTACAGTCCTTTCTTTTATGCCCCTGAAAGCTTTTATGGTTTCGGGTACGATAACAAGCACGACACCCGGTTCAATGAATCAAATGTCACTGACTGGGCAACTTATTTAGGTAGCAGCACTCCCCGTACTGAGCTGGAATATTTATTACAAAAAGCCACGGAGGGATCAATTGACAGTGCTGCCGGTTATGCTGCGGGGAAATTAAAAATCCTCCCTGGCAGTATGCAATCGTTCCAACTGCTTAACAAGGGGGAGAAAAAGACGATCGCCTTCCTGACCTATTTATCACTGGCCAAAAAAACAGAAGTATTTGCCGTTAATAACCTCGAATATGAGTGGGATTATGATTCAAAAAAGAAGAATCCTTATTACAATGCAAAGCCTTTAAACAGCAAATTACAACAGGAATATACCCAGGCAAAAGACCCCTTCCTAAAGCAACGGTATTGGTTCCAGTTAGAACGTTCTTATTTCTTTAATGACTCTGCACAAAAAGCGATCAGCTTTTTCGAAAGCAACGAAAAAGTGTTTCCAAAGAATGAGTTGTATTACCGTACCATGGCCTACGCGGCCGGCGCCTACTACAAATTAAAGAACTACACCAAAGCCAACTATTATTACAGTAAAGTATACGATGGCTCCAACGCCCTCAAAACGGTAGCCCATTACAGCTTTCATCCCCAGGAAGAAGCCGACTGGAAGGCTACCCTGGCCTTATGCGCCAACAACGAGGAAAAGATAACCCTGTGGCAGATGCTCGGTGTTTTTTATGAAGATGAGTATCGTTCCATCCAGGAGATCTATGCATTGAATCCGCGCAGTGAAAAACTGAATCTCTTATTAACAAGAGCGGTCAATCAGATTGAAGAAACCCTGAACCTTAATTCTCATAAATATGATGGCAGCGATACGTCTAAAAACAAGGTGATAGCTCTGATCAACCGAATTGCACAGGCTAACAATACCAATCGGCCAGCCATGTGGCATATGGCCACCGGCTATCTGTATATGCATAATGAGAAGTATCAGCAGGCAGCAGCCTGTTATGCACAGGCGGAAAAAAGGCTGTCAAAAGAACAAGGGGAAAAGGAACAATTGCGTGTATTTAAATTAATAAATACAATTTCCAGCGCACCCAAAGCCGATGCCAAACTGGAAAAAGCTATTTTACCTGACCTGGAATGGTTACTGGATGACCACATAAAAAAAGAAGTAAGGACCCAGGGGGCCACAGACTGGATAAAAGGATCGCTGGCGAAGATGTACAACAATCAAAACGAATCTATAAAAGCGATATGCTTTGAAAATGACTGCGTTTATTATACGAATGACAAAAACATAGAGGCCCTGAAAAGCTTCTTAAACAAGCCCAATAAAACGCCCTATGAATTATTGGTATCCAAACAATATGCACTAAAAATGGAGGACCTGCTTGAATACCAGGCCATCCAGGTAACCTATACCAACAACCTGAATGAAGCCATTTCAAAAATGGAGGAAGCCGTTTCAAAAGCGGGGACAGGTACTGTTAATATCGAACTGCAGGGTAACCCTTTCAATGGCCGCTTACAGGATTGTCACGATTGCGACCATGAAGCCCCGCAAAAGATAAAATACAATAAGCTTTCATTACTCAAAAAAATGAAAGACATGCAAGATAAGATCAAAGCGGGCACAGATGTATACACCAATGCCATGCTGCTGGCCAATGCGTTTTATAATATAACCTGGTATGGTAATGCCCGCGCCTTTTATGATTGTAACGTGTATCAATGCTATAGCAGTGACGCTCCCCACGTCGTGAGTCCCCCGGGCAATATGCAACCGGCCATTAAATATTACACGTTGGCCCTCAGTGTTGCCAAAACTGATGAGCAGAAAGCAAAATGCCACTTCATGCTGGCCAAATGTGAACGCAACGAATATTACGATGGGAAAGTAGTCAACAATAAAGATTCTATGTATAGCCCAGATAACAGACCAGACTTTTTAGCATGGGAAGGCTTTAAAACATTGAAAACAAAATATTCCAATACGCAGTTTTATAAAGAAGCGATCAAAGAATGCGGTTACTTCAGAACGTACACGCGTAAGTAAGCGAGATAGGAAGTAAGAAGCAGGAGGTACGAAGCTCGCGAATTTCTATTTCCTACTTCTTACTTCGTACTTCGAAAAGTTTACAATAAAGAAGGCGGTCTTTAGAAGACACCTTCTTTATTTTTTTATTACCATATCTTCCTTCGCAGCCCACATCCCAATATCCTGTTTACTTAAAGCAGCAGCCATCAGGTCGGGGAATTTGTCGGGCGTACAGGCAAACACGGGAATGCCCAGGTTGGAAAAATATTGCGCATTGTTATGGTCATAAAAAGGAGCACCTTCATCATTCAGGGCCAGCAATACCACTACCTGAACACCTGCCGCTACCAGTTCCGCAGCCCGTTTACGCATTTTGTCTTCATTGCCACCTTCGTATAGATCGGTGATCAGCACCAGTACGGTATCGTTTGGTTTGGTGATGATCTGCTGGCAATAGGTAAGCGCCAGGTTGATATCTGTTCCTCCACCCAGTTGCACACCGAATAACAACTCTACCGGGTCGGTCAGTTCTTCCGTGAGATCTGTTACGGCCGTATCAAATACTACCATCTTTGTTTTTATAGCCGGGATCGAGGCCATCACCGACCCAAAGATGCCGGAATAAACCACTGAAGTGCCCATAGATCCGCTTTGATCTATGCACAGTACCACGTCTTTCAAAGCAGTCCGTTTACGTCCATAGCCGATCCTGGTTTCGGGAATGATGGTTTTATATTCGGGTTGATAGTGTTTCAGGTTCTTTTGAATGGTAGCATGCCAGTTGATCTCGTTATGCCGGGGCCGGCGATTGCGGGCGCTTCTGTTTAAACTACCCATGATTGCCTGTTGGGTGGGTTGTGACAGTTTACGCATCAACTCCTCTACCACTTTACGCACTACCTGGCGTGCCGTGTCTTTTGTTTTATCAGGAATTACTTTACTCAGCGTCATCAAAGTAGCTACCAGGTGCACATCAGCTTCTACATTTTCGAGCATTTCCTTTTCAAACAACATCTGCGTCAGGTTCAGCCGGTTCAGGGCATCCTGTTGCATTACCTGTACAATGGAGGAAGGAAAAAACGTGCGTATATCTCCCAGCCAGCGGGCTACGTTGGGGGAGGATGGGCCGAGTCCGCCCTGACGGGTGCTGTCGTATAATGCTTCCAGTGTTTTATCCATTTGCAGATCGCGCTCATTCAGGGTAACACCGGTGCCGTCGTTTTCTTTTCCACCCAGAATCAACCGCCATTTGCGGGTATGTTGTTCGTTGTTGCTCATGGTTTGGTTTTTATACCTAATAATTGCATGATAACCGGGAGGCCCCGTTTAGCCCTTTCTTCGTCTATATTACTTTCAACCTGTTTAACGGTTGTACCGCTACCGCCTGTCTTCACCTTCTCACCCAGCTTTTTTCTTTCAGGGGAGGAGAAACCGGCAAATGTTCTGCGTAACAGGGGCAACACCCTGGTGAAGGTTTCTTCATCCAATGTATCTACCCAATTGTTCACCAGGTTCCAGAGATCGTTATCGATTAACAAAATGGTGCCGCTGCCTTTGAGGAAACCTTCAAGCCAGGCAGCTGCTTTATCGGGTGGCGTTGCCGATGACATGGCATAATGAAATACCCGCACCAGGGCTTCGCCTTCCAGTAATTTATAATCTGCCAGCAGTCTTGTTGCATAACCAGCAATGGTGGGCGTAGTATTCCCCCCTGTGGCTATAGCCTGCAGGGTCTGCTGCCACTGGCTGGTAATATCGGATTGCTGTAACACATTCACCGCATCGTTCAACTTAAAGAAAAACTCAAGCAGTTTTTGGGCAGCGTCGTCACTTACGGCTGTACAGGCTGCCGGCAAACTCACGTAAATACGTGTAAGCATGCTGTTTACAATACCCATTACCAGGTCGGCATCGGTTTTTCGTACGCTGCCATACCGGGTTGCCTGTACCAGTCCTGGCACTACTTCCATTAACTGGATCACATCTCCGCTGGCAGCTGCCAGGTTATTGATGCGTTGTATGCATGTTTCCACGGCCCGGTGTAATTCGGCCGGAATGGTATTCTCCAGTAATTCAGTTACAACACTTAGTGAATCGGCATCACCGGCTTTTGCCATCACGAATTTCTCCGCAGCTTCTGCCACGGTATTTCCCCAATTGCCTTTTTCAATAATGTTGATCGACAGTTCCGGGCTCCATTGTAAACGCCATTGTTCTTTAAATGTACCCTTGCCGGTCACTTCCTGGCGTTCACCCCAGTTTATTTCCAGCAATTGCAACCTGTGCAGAAAGATGCTTCGTTCCAGGTCGTTTTCCTTGCGCAAGTCAAGCGTATAATCCTTAAAATCGGCAGCTGCCGGTAAACGCAGTCGTTTCTGCAGCTTTTCAATATCCAGCTGTAATGGCGGCTTAGGGATCTCCTGGGGCACTTCGCCAATGCGGTTGCTTACGATCAGCTCATCGTTGATCAGCTGCATTTGAATGCTTTCCCCATTACAAAGCACCGTGCGGGTGGCTTCGTTCAGTTCTTCCAGCCCCGCCTTGTATAAGTTGCGCATACTGGCCAGTGATTCAGCCAGCCGTACCGCTTCAATTACATGCGCTACAGAGGTGTCCATTTGTTTTGTTCTGAACAACTGGGCCACTTTGGCCATCCAGCGGGTACCATCGTCATGGGGATAATGCCACACATGATCATACCAGCCGGGTGATCCAATACCCGCGCCATAACCGCTGTAATAACTCAGGCGGCTGTACGTCCAGGGGATCCACGTACATTCTACTTTTACTTTGGGCAAACCCTTCAGCAACTCATTGTCTTCTTTGGCGCTGGGCATGTTAACCAGGGCGGGTGCATGCCAGGCGCCGCAGATCACTGCAATGTTCCGGAACATTTCCTTTTCTGCCTGGCGAATGGTTTTTCGCATCCAGGCTTCGCGGCATTGTTCTGCCCGGTCTTCCTTTCCCGGCATGGTTTCGCGCAATACCTGCATGGCTTCCGTTACGGCTTCAAACACCTGCTCATTACTTTGCCGGTGCTCAAACATATGCTCCCACCATTTCTCCCCATCTTCATATCCGGCTGCTTCTGCCAGGTAGGAGATCGGGTCTTTGGCAAAGGCAATCTTATCTCCTGCTTCGTTATTTCGGATTATATAATTGTTCACCGAGGGTTCAACTGCAACTGGTGGTTCCTTTTTTTCTTTTTCCAGTGCAACCTGATGGCTGATGGGCAGGTCCATAAACCGCACATGGATATTGTTCCGGCGGGCATAAGCGATCGCCTGCCATTCAGGTGAAAACTCTGCAAAGGGATAAAACGACGACCGCTGCGGATCATCGGGTTGATACACCAGTATGGCTACCGGTGGTTTCAGCGCCTCATGGTTTACCCATTGTAGCAAAGGGTCTGCTTCGGGCGGCCCTTCTACCAATACAATATCCGGCTTTACCTTTTCCAGAAACTCTTTTACATTTCTGGCGGAACCGGGCCCGTGGTGTCGTATGCCTAGTATGTGAATCATGGTGAGTTGTGAGTAGTGAGTTGTGCGTGGGTGCCTACAGCAGGTCGCGGCACGCCCGATAAATGTCCTTCCAGTCCTCTCTTGGTTTAACAACTGTCTCCAGGTATTCCTGCCAAACGAGTTTATCCTGCACCGGGTCTTTCACTACTGAACCAATAATACCCGCAGCGAGATCAGCAGCCTTTAACTGACCATCGCCAAAATATGCAGCCATAGCCAGGCCATTGTTCACTACTGAAATGGCTTCTGCGGTGCTGAGCGTACCACTGGGTGTTTTTATTTTTGTTTTTCCATCGAGGGTAACACCGCTGCGCAGTTCCCTGAAGATGGTCACAATGCGACGGATCTCCGCCAAAGCTGGTGGCTCGGCTGGTAATTCCATTACCTTCTCAAAACTTTCTACCCGGCGTTTTACGATATCGATTTCTTCATCCATGGAATCCAGCACCGGTAATATCACGGTGTTGAACCGGCGCTTCAGGGCGCTCGACAATTCATTCACCCCTTTATCGCGGTTATTGGCAGTTGCTATTACATTGAACCCTCTTACCGCCTGTACTTCTGAATTCAACTCGGGTATAGGCAAAGTTTTTTCCGACAGAATGGTAATGAGCGTGTCCTGCACATCGGCGCCAATACGCGTCAACTCTTCTATACGTACTATTTTACCATCTTTCATAGATCGCATCACCGGTGTTTCTACCAATGCTTTTTCTGAGGGACCTTCTGCGAGCAACCGGGCATAGTTCCAGCCATACCGGATTGCTTCCTCACTGGTGCCGGCTGTACCCTGAATGATCATGGTAGAGTCGCCACAAACCGCGGCAGCCAAATGCTCACTCACCCAGCTTTTTGCCGTACCGGGCAATCCATATAATAACAACGCCCGGTCGGTGGTCAATGTAGCCACGGCTATTTCCATCAACCGCTTGTTACCAATGTATTTTGGCGTTACCTCAAACCCGTTCTGCAACTTTCCGCCGGTCAGGTAGGTAACCACCGACTGAGGCGTTAATTTCCAGTTGGCCGGACGCTTGCCGGTTTCCTGTTTTTGCAGTTCTTCCAGCTCCTGGGCATATAATTGTTCAGCGTGTTGACGTAGTAAGGAAGACATAAGGTGTTATTATTTTTAATCGTTAAAGGATTGTATAGTTTGTTTTTTCAGGTTGATGAGCGTGGTAATGTATTCACTGGTATTATACCAGGTATTTTTCAGATAGTCTTCAGCCGGTGCGCATTTTTCCAATTCGGTAACTATACCTATGGGTATACAATGAATGTACCGGCTATAAAACGAGCGGTTATACTGATAAACACTTTTTGCCGTCTTTATAAAAATGGCCCGCGTTAAATCGAGGCTCCAGGTATCTTCCCGTTTAATAGCATGTTCTATTATGTTCTCTGAAAACTGGTCCATGAACTTGATGCTGTAAAACTCCTGTTCTTTTACCGGCAGCAGAGGGATAATATCTATATAAAAGACCTGGCTGTTTTGCATGAAAGCCGTTGCCCACTGTTGATCTTTAAAGGCTACTACCGCCTGTACAAGCGCCGGCATTAACTTTTTACCTATAGGGTCTTTTTGCATGGACCTGATGATAATATCGGGTTCGCTATTCAAGCGGGTTTCCCAAAAAGCCGGCGGCACTGCCTGCATCATTTGAAAAATGATGAACTCTTCATCGGTAAAATCTTTGCTGTTGCTTAGCTTATCAAGCCCCGTGGTTTTGAAAAGGTTCTCATCCAACCCGGCAGGCAATTTTATCTGCAAGCCTTTTTTACCAATAGTGACCGTCTTTTGCAGCACCTGCTGGTATTGATGTACAATGGGGGATTCAGGGATCTGCTTCAGCAACCAAAGGGCCACATCTTTTACTTTTTTACTTTTCTCTTTTGCCAGGCTTTCCAGGAACTCAATATCATCTTCCCCAATGTTGATGTCCATGAGCATCAGCCATTCTACTTTTGTACCGGCGTCTTCCTGTGCCCAGGTTTGTTGCAACCAGGTCCTTGCCTTTGCCGGATCGTCTTTACGCAATTGTTCCAGCACGGCTTTGCGTTGTTCAGCAGACCCGGTTTCCCATAATTCTTCCTGGGTGGTGGCGGTTGAAAAGTTCCATTCCGGATTGAACTTACTAAGCCAGTCGCCCCGTTTGCCACAGCAGGCCACCACCAGGTTTTGCAATTTCTTTTGTTGCGTGCCAATGGTTAATAGTGCCGGCACCAACTCCGGTGTTACCACCTGATTTTTTGCAGCACATAATTGCAGCCAGAATTGTAATAAGGAATTGCTTTCCGATTCCAGAATATCGTTTACCGTTTGAAGCGCCCATGGTGAACAATATGGTTTCTCTTCAATGGCGGCTTTTGAGATCGTTACGCCCTCTTTTTGCAGGGGCAGCATCCCGCATTGGCGATAATTGAATGCCAGGGCGGCTATTTGTAAAAACTGATCTTCTTTATCAGTGGTGCTTTTTTGTATGAGTTCAACAGCCGCTGCCAGTTCAGCCGGTAATTCATTGGCGGCAAGCGTTCGTTTGTCTGTACCCAGCAAAGCTGTATTAATGATCTGATCCCAGGTTTGCATATCCTCAATTTGATTAATGTTCAATCCCCTTATAAAATCCTGTACTCATTCTGGTACCATACCCCAAAGGGTTCGTACGCAGTTTCCTTTCCTACAACGGCCATATTCAGGGCTTCGCCGCCACTTAATGACAACAGCTTCCAGATGTTTTTAAATCCCCCTTTAATATTCATCAGGGCATTGTTACTGTCTTGCAGCCACCACTGCTGGTTATAAAAAACCGGGCATACCTGCTCAATGATAAAGGGTCTTTCGTTGCGGAAAGGCAAGATACTTGCCTGGTCCGTTTCAGCTTCTGCCACCTGCTGCCAGTTGGCAAATCCTTTGTATTGCTGCACCTTTTCGGTATTGAGCTGTTTTTTTACAATGGCTCTTAATGGAGAAACGGAGGGATAGAACACCAACTCCGCCTGTATAAATAAACCGGGGGTTAAAGCCACCTGTGCACCCTGGCCACGGATCAGAAATTGAAGTACCAAAGCATATTGGTTGCTGTTGATCCCATACAACCAGTTTCTTTCAATGGTTAAATTTTCTTCTTCGGTAACCTGTTTGCCCAATACCAGCCAGGTATCGGTAACACCGGTTTGTTCTTTTAGTTCCTCCTGATTTTGTGTAAAGCCGATCCAGGTACGAATGTCCTGTTGTAATAAGGTGGGAAGGGTTTCATTGTTTTTAAACCCGGTAGCGATGATATACAATCGCAACAACTGATCTATAAACTCCGTTTGCCAGCCATCGCGATAAAAATTTATTTCCGACAGGGTCCTGATCATACCGGCCAGGCCGGATGCCTGGGCATCTACCATTCGGCGCGACATATTTTCGAACCAGGCCGATCCTTTTTCAGGTATACTGATGATACCATTGCGAATGATATCTTTTATCCATTGTAATAATTCCTCTATACCATCACTTACTTTTTGTTCCCGGGCCTGGCGGCGTTTTGCCTGGGCGGCTTCATCTACGGGTTTATCCTTTTTCTCTACCTGTTTTTCCTGTTTCTCAGATCGTTTGCCGATCCATTCCGACACCCAGGCGGGCATGTCATGACTGGTAAATTCACTTTTTGCGCGGGCATACAGCAATAACAAGCCTACGCCATGTTTGCAGGGGAATTTCCGGCTGGGGCAGCTGCATTTAAAAGCTATGTTTGCCAGGTCAACCTGGGTTTGGTAGGGCTTGCTTCCGCTGCCCTGGCATTCGCCCCAAAGCGCCAGCTCATTTACACCTTTGCTTACCCATTTGCCCGGACTGCTAAGTTCTTTCCCGGATTTCCTGGATGACTCATCAGGCGCCAGTGCAAGTACTTGTTCTTCGGATAATTGCAAGCTTTATAGTTTTAAGGTATATGGTAATAATTGGCTGAACCCGTCTTATTCCAGTTCTTTGTAATTATGCAAAGTTATCTTTCCATTTGATTCCAAAACGCCTAGTTGGTCACGTGTGGGACCGGGAAAAACGGCCACTGCCGGCTTTTCCAAACTCAAACGCCATTCCAATTCGGGCAATGAGTAATTTTTTAAATTAACTATCCGTAGTTCTTCCTTAGTAGCCAGCACAATACGGTCGTTTGGCAAGAGGGCCATGCTTTTTACTTTCAGCTCTGGTATTTCAAATGGTTCACTACAACGTTCATTCCTGTCATTATAAGTTATTATCACCACCCGGTCATCCAGTGCCATCACAAGATTTAACAACCCATCGGACAATCGATTTATGGCAAGGTCCCTTATGGGTGTATCGGCCAGAAACAACACATCTATGGCGCCTTTCTCGGAAATGGTCAACAATGAATGGTCGGTTGACAGATAAAACTTATCTCCACACCACATTAATTCTTTAACTGCGGCAGGCCTAAGGCTAAAGTTATAGGCGGGGTCATTGAATATACAGGGATCGTATGTAATAACTTTCCCTTCAACCGTATAATAAATCAACGAACCTTCGCCATTTGATTGTCGTAAAGCAACCACCAGGTCTTTGTAAAACCCAATACCTATGGTGTCGGCATCCACAAAGTTTGGGTAAAAAACAGTTAATGCTTCCTGAAAATAGCTATTCTTCGGCAGGCCTTGTTTATTCAACGCCGGATTGTAATCATATACCAGGATGTGGTCTGTATAGGCGGGATTAGCTATGGGTAATAAGGAACTGCCCGCTTTCATTAGTACATTCCAGGTAAAATATTCTTTATGCCCACTCCAATTCATTCTCACCATTTCCATCCCTTCCGGATGTAATCCCCAGGCCAGTAATTGATTGTTCCAGGTAAGTACCTTTTTCCAATACACATCGGCCTTCAACTGCCATTTATCAGAGACCGGCTTTTGAATGGGCGCTTCTTTAACCGCATGTATATAGCGGTGAAAATCGGGTGTCAGCAACCGATCATCGGGCACAAAATTCCTGAGTACAAACAGGCTGTCGGGATTACCGGCGCTCACCTGTTCACTTACTATCTCATAGGCAATATCCTGACAGACATTTTCGAGTTCCGTTGTGTTATACTTTCTATTTACTTTATCCAATACATTCAGAAAGGCCATTTCTTTTTTGGCCGCCTGCTTATTGGCATAAAGCGTTTTTATAGCTGAATGAACTTCTTCTTTATCCTCATCAGCAATCAGGTTGAAGTATTTCAACAGGCAGGCTTCAGGTTGTTTTACATCCTGCCAGCCTTTTAACAATAACTTTTTTGCCCTTGGCTTATCTTCAATTTTATCTATAACTATGCGCGATTCTTCGAGGTAATCCTGGTGGGCCGCTGCAGCCTGAACACATATTTCATAACATTGAAGGGCCTGTTCTTCCTGCCCCAGTACTCTATATAGATCACCTGCTTTTTCGTGTTGCCCAAGCTCACTATATACGTCGATGGCTTCCTGCAGCAACCCGCCTTCTTCGTAACAGGTAGCTGCCATGGTAAGATTCTTTAAATGTTCCTTATACAACAAGGCTGCTTCCCGATAATATTTACCCTGGCGTAAAGTGGCCGCTGCAGTTGCAAAATCACCCAACAAATGCGCATAGATGTAAGCGGCTTTCTTAAAATCTCCCTCCTCAATAGCTTTCTGCGCTGCCTTCAGGTACTTACTGCGTAAATCGTTGAAGTAATTGTCTACATTCCAACTATCCACTGCATGGCCGCCCCCCAAACTATTCAAATTAAATTCTGTGGAACGCTTTCCTAACAGACCCGATGGTTGGGCAGTGCCCCTGCCTGCATATGGATTGCCTAAAGGAATGGCATATTTCAGGGCCTCATCGGTGTCCTTATCAAACATATCCGACAGGCGCTTCAACTCACTTTCGCGCTGTTTTTCCAGGTCCTCCATTTTTTCTGCCATCCATTTCATGACCTTACCAAACAGACCTGGTTTTTTATCCTTCCCCGATGCCTGACCGCTTTTTCCACTTTCCTTGCCAGCCATAGCACCCGACGATTCCTCTGGCGTTTTGGAATCTGATCCGTTGAGCATATCAAATACCTTTTCAAAAAATTTGCCGACAATCGGATTTTTCAACCAGGCCGGCACCTCTCTTTCATTCGACGTTGGGATATCCGTCAGTGGCTTGTTATTGATCTCCTCTTTGAATGACTCAAAAACATCCTCTGCTGTCATTTGCTGCACACTTATCTGCCGCAAGGGGAGCCAGGGTCGCAGACCGGGTTGGGCATATCCCCAGTAAATATTCCGGGGTTCCTTGTATTGCAGCAACCCGGCCAGGTCAATGCGGTCCGACTTTTCAAACCCAATAAACCCAACGGTTGGGTGAAATACCTGGTAATCCCAGATCAACAGGGATTGCAATTCCTGTTCGCTGACAGCGGGCGACAATTCTGCATCAACAGGAATAAAGAGCTTCTTACCCAGCACCGTATATGGATGCCGCACCTGCAACAGGCCGGGCATCTGGCCCTTACTAAAGATCACAAATAACCCTGCCGCATCGGTCGGGTTATTGTTTTGGGCAATTATAAAACATACCAGTTTTTCCAATGGTATCTGCCATGCATTTATTTCCTGAAACCATACATCAGGTGTATTACCCCTGATAAAGGCGCCGCTCAATACATGCGCAGCATGTTCATTATATTTCAGCGTAATGTGCATGTTTCTTTTATTCTGTCTGTGAACCGTTGAATATGGTTTTTATAAAACCAGGCTACGCCGTCATGACTTTGCCCGGTGGGTTCCCCGATAAAATAAGCGGCCCCGCAGACCCGTTCATCTGCGGACCAGCAGGCGGTAGGTTTGTCCATGATCATTACGATGGTAATTTCAGGAATGCTGCGATCAGCGCTTCTTAAGTGTATTAACCCTCTTGAGTCCACCACCGCTTCGCTACCGTCGGCCCAAACAAATCTGGAAAATTTAATGTTGGTACTGGTTATCCCAATAATGGATGCCTCACTTTCTTTTGCACCGTAATCCGGGTTTATACTTTTTCGTACCTTACATATGTTGATCGATTGACCTTGCGCTCTTAAAGTAATTAGCTTTTCGTCAAAACCTATCTCTCCATCCGCAGTCACATATACACGCTTCACTGTATTGATGGTGTTGTATCCATTGTTTACAAACCTTTTATACGTGTTCAGGTTTATGTTTTCAAGTGCTTTTTTACTACGCTCAACCATAAGATCAAAAACACCTGGCGGCTCTTTCGCAGGAGATATTTTACCGGTGGCAGCCTCAATAACAAACAACTCATTATCTGCTCTTATATTGAAATACCCATTCTCGAACACAGTTTCCGCATATCCGGAAATGCCTTTGAGTAATTTTTTGGTCTCAACGGTACCTGTTTCCAGGTTTACCTCATAGAGCCACATATGCTTTTGGCCAACCGGATAAACAAGCATATATACCGTTGCATCCCCGGCTGAACCAAAACGCACCAGACCAGATTCCAGGCTTTCAATAATTTCCCGGGCGCCCTTCTTATTGCTGGTCCAGTATAAAACCCGTTGGTCATGCGTTACACAGATCAAATGATCTTTTTTCACTTCAAAGATGCAGTCTGTAAAGAATCTTATTTTCGAAGCAGGATAATAAAGCGGAGAGGGTTGGTATTGCATAAAAGCAGGCGCATTCAATAAGTCCCTGGTCTTGTTGTTGTACTTTTCCTTTTTAGGTTTCCTGATATTGAATAACAGTTCCTGTAGATCAAAACGGGCTTCGCTTAATTGTTTTTTACGGCCCCGGATGTATTCATAGAAGCGCAGCTCCCCATCTCTAGTAACCGTAACCAGAAAATTTACGGGCTTTTTTAGCGAAGCCAATATTGATTGAAAAAGTACGCTGTGCGTAATTTCTTCTTCTGTAATTAAGAACACTTCATCGTTTTCTCCCACCGCCTGCTGGTCCATAAATTGGGAAAGTCCGCGGCCACAATGCAGGGCTGCATCCAACTGTTCCAATGAACGTACAACTCCTTCTTTGGTAGCCAGGTCAGTTTCATTAAACGCAGTCCCCGACAAAGCGTATGAGGTAATTTGGGCTTTTGCTTTGTTATTAAGGGTGCAGGCCAATGCGGCAGACACGGCAAATACCCGTGGCAGGCCCCACATCTTCAGTGTGGTATCAACTAATACAATCCGTTGCTTTTCGGGGTTCGATGGCAATTCTTCCCGACGCAGGTACAGGGCTTCATTGTTTGCCAGCCGGGCCATTAGCGACAGGTCATCATGCGCCAGTTCGCTTAATAGCAGGCGATCGAAATTGCCCCTGTTGGTAATGTCCGATACACCACCAAACAACTGATCGCCGCTGCCGTGGGTATGTATAGGAATGTTCAACGCGGCAATCAGGCGTTTTGTCAATTGCGCCAGGCCGGTAGTTTTTACATCTTCTTCCAGTTGTTCTAACAGTTCGCCTGTTTCCAGGTGGGGGACCTCCAGCGCTGCAGCCTGGGGCAAGTCTCCGGTACCCGTGCGAATTAACATTTCAAGGTGCTGTACGGTGGGGATCAACTGCTTTGCCTGGTTCAACAACTGCATATCGTCGTTAAATACCCGGGCTTTATTGTCTGAATTCCCTTCCCTGAAAATATACTTATCCAACGAGCCCTGGTTAAAATAATCAATACAACCAGCAGCCACGTTTGGGGTGATCTTTTTTCTTACCCCCTTAAAGATGGTATAAAGCATCCAGGTCCTGTTAGACCCGGAACGCAGTTCCTCGGGTAAAGCCGACACCAGGTGTAATATCCGGGTTGCTTCAATCACCCGTTCTCTCATTCCCATCAGGATGGAAGTGTTTTTCCCATAGTAATTCATCAACCGAAGCACAATGGTTGAACCACCTTCTTTATCAATATCAGCCCGCTTATCCCTGCAGGCGCTGATCACCAGCAGGATGGCACCAATGGAAGGCAGGCCTTCCCGGGACAGTTTCTTTAAAATGTCCAGTAATTCCTCGCGATAACAAATGGTATCGCCATCCTGCCATTCAATTACCTGACCATCTTCGGCCCAACGCCAGAAATAATTTCCCGGCGGCTGAAAGTAATCTGTTACCGTATTCAAAAAATTATCCATCGTTTCCCCCCTTTGTTAAGCGAATAGCACTGCGGGTTGATTGCACAAACGCATCTTTGGGAATTTCCTCCCAGGTACTATCTATATCAAACAACAATATGGAATCGTTATCGGGACTGAATTGTGAAGCGATCAAACTGCTTATCACCGGTGGATCAAATTCATACCCACACGGTATCAGCAAATCGTTCAGCAACACGTATTCTTTTCCCGGCAGAGCCGGCAATAGATCTCCCATCACCAACACCTTATTTTCTTCAGATACAGCAAAGCGGGTTTGTTGCAAACGCACCAGCGGCGCTGTTTCTCCATACGCCTTCCAGGCAGTTAGATCGGTGAGCAGGGCATTGCCTTTTTGTAATTGTTGCGAAGGCACCAATTGTACAGCCATTTGCCGGTTTATTTTACCAGGCAGGGCAGATACCGGCAGTGTTACCTTGATATAATCCGATACCGGCGCCCAGTTCATGGACTGTAATTTCCCTACCGGAGTAAGCCCCCGCGGTGGAAATAAATTACCGTCCTCATCCAGGGTATAGGTATGTAAACCGGGCAACTGCCGGATGCGCAGGTCTATTGTTTCATCCATGGGAATGCCGCGTACCCAAATGAATGCCTCTTTTTCAGCTGCCTTTAAACCAGGCAGGCAGCGTACTGCACCCAGCGCTGCTTTATCCGTTATCGACAATACTATAATCAACTCTATCATTCGGCATGCATTATTTTTTGCCAGAGCGCATCAATAGGTTTTAGTACATAGTTCTTCTGATCTGCATTACTGATCCATTCACAACGGCCATTCAGATAGCGCAGCCTGTCTTTTATAACCGAACGTTCTGCCCGCGTAGTTGCGGAATTATTCCATTGTTCGGTCATTTGCATTACTTCTTTATAAATATCATCTGCATTGGGCATGCTATTGATGGTTGCTCTTGGATGCACTTGTTCCTGTTCTTTTTCTTCTTCCAGTTCGGCATTTACAATACCGGTAATTACCTCCCGCTGTTCATCGGTATCCCAGATGTACCGCATCACCCACATATCACTTCGATAAGCCTTTGTTCGCTTGCACAACACAGCGCTGGCGGCAATCAGCCGTTGCAGTTTTACGGCACGCCGGTCACTCACCTGTACACCGGCATTGCGCAATTTCTCAATGAGCTCGATGTAATAGGGGCGGATCTCCTGCATATCAACCAGGGGAATGAAACTTTGCAGCTGACGCACCTCTTCGGTTTCTATACCAGGAGCATCGCCAGTTTTCTTTTGTTCCAGTAACCAGCCGGCATCCAGCACATCGTTCAGGTGATGCGGATCAACATAATCACAGCGTACCCTGATCAAAAAGCGATCGAACAAAGCCTGTAATGCTTCTTCTTCGGGCAGGTGGTTGCTGGCGCCTACGATCATCAAAGCAGGTAAGTGCTTTGTTTCGCGGCCGCGCCGGAAGATGCGTTCATTTAAAACCATCAGCAAACTATTCAGAATAGCGCTATTGGCATTCAGCAATTCATCCAGAAATATCAAATGCGCTTCGGGCAGCATACCCTCGGTATTGGTTACCAGGTCACCATCGCGCAACCGCCGGATATCGAACGGGCCAAACAATTCATTGGGTTCGGTAAACCGGGTAAGCAGGTATTCGAATGTTTTACCCTGTAACAACCTCGCCAGTTCGCGCACCAGGGCGCTTTTGGCGGTGCCGGGCGGCCCCAGCAAAAACAGGTTTTCGCGACCGGCCAGGCAAATTCCCATCAGGTCAATAATATCATCTTTACCAACGAAGGTGCTTTTAATGTGCTGCAGCACCGCATTCACTTTATCGATTAACTGAAAATCGATAGCAGTTTTGTTTTCCATGAGTACGTTTCTTTTTATTGGGGTTGCCAACCAGGCCATAATAACTGGCCATGATCGCCCAATGCTTCCTTTATATATTCATTTACCAATTCATTGTTACACCTGTTCTTGTCACGCGTGTCGATGATCCTGTCAATGTAGGCTCTGCGTAAACAGGTATCGTGCATGATCACGTCAATATTCACTTCCTTTTCCACCTTCATTCCAACTGAAGAGAACGGCCATTGAACGGCGGCAGCCTGTATTTGTTTTACCAGCGCGTCTTCAGGCGACAGGCCTTTGGCCACCTTCACCAGATTGGGCAAATGGCGAAAACTTATATCAACTGATAAAATGGTTCCGGGTGAAACAGCACCGGTAAAAGGAGTGAGTAATCCGTTTACGGCATCTTCATCCAGTGCGCGCAGCACAGTCAGCTGGGCTGCACGATACAAATAAACAGCTGCCCATACGGCCGCTTCTGGTTCAAATGCCGGTACCCGGCCGGTTAGTTCGGGTAACTGTTGTTCGTAATATTCGCGCAGGCGTTGTGTTGCCTGTTGTATATCTTCCCCGGTAAATGGTACTACCGCACCTGCCACAATAACCTTTCCCTGCTGAATAATGTCCTGTATAAATTGTTCTAATTCCACAGCGCCAAAATACGCAGCGATTATGAAGACTGGAAGTAAACCTACGCATTGTTTTTAAAAATATCTTCCGCCCTCACCAATGCATATGTTACATTTTTTTTGAATCTATCGCATCCGGATATCAAAAGCTTTACACACACTTAACATTCCGCTCAACTACACTGCTCAGGCTCATGTTGTTGAAAAATAAAGCCGCATTACCGCTAGTACCTTTTTCACACTCGCTGAGTCAATAACTATAGTTCGAACTAATCAAAACAATATTTATTTAACCTAAAAACAATCCTGTGAATTTACGTATTTATTGTATTGCTGCCCTGGCAGCAACGACGTTGTTTGCCTGTGCCAAACAAACACAGCCAACACCTGCCAACGAATCAACTACCAACAAAGATGGCCGGGTTGCGGTTGAAAACGCCGTAGCTGCCAATGTAACGGTTACCTATACCGATGAAAGCAGTTTTGTCAGCAGCCTTTCTTCCTACGGTTATAAAACACCCAACCAGTTAAGCCTTAACCGCGTGGGCACCAGCAGCGGTTATACCGGTGTTTATGGATTTAACATCCCCGCCGCCAACCAGGTAAAAGGTTTTAAATGGAATGATGGCGACGAAGGCACTACCGAATGGCGTCCGCAAGGCATTACCGGTTTTACGTACGGTTCAAAGAACTATTTACTGATCACGTGGTATGGCATTGGGCCCGATGATATTGCCGGTGTAAATAACCAACACAAGGGGGTGCGTGTTTCCCTGGTTGATATCACCAGCATGAGCAACATCACTTATCGCCATATTCTGTTGGTGCAGAATAAAGCCAATATGACCAACAGCGCATTGTACAAAGCATCTAACCCCTACACCCAGCTGGATTCATACATCCCCGTAACCATTCATGGTGGTGGCATAGCCTGCTACGGCACCAAGGTGTATGTAGCCGATACCAAACTGGGTATCCGCGTATTTGATGTTACTAAATTTGTATCCGCTGCAGGCGATGATGGCGAAACACGCTGCGGTAAAGAAACAGATGGTACGTTGAAAGCATTTAACTATGCCTATATCCTGCCCCAAACCGGTTATTACAAGATCACCAATGCATCGCCATTCAGCTGTATAGAAACAGGTACCGGCACTACGACTTCTGATATTATGCTCTGGACGGCGCAATACATTACTGCCGATGAAACCACCGTTCCCAAAGCATATGGTTTCCATTTAAATGCTTCCGGACAAATTGTTACCAGTCCGGCCCCGGAAGTAATTACGCCTATCGATAATGACAATACCAATGTGAATGGCATTCAGGGTGTGTACCGCGCGGGCACCAAAACATTTATGAGCACTACCGGTAACAGCAGTTATGAAGGTTCAACGGCCCGCCTCACGCGGTACAATGATGGCGCAGCTGCCGGGGTTCGCTATCGCTGGCCACATGGCGCTGAAGACTTATACTATGAAACAAGCACCGGTTATTTGTGGAATTTAACGGAGTATGAAACAGTGAAGTACGGCACCGATAACCGTTGTGTATTTGCAGTGCGGGTATCTGATTATGATTAATTGCTATCATAACCTGTCTTAAAACAAAAAGCCTCCTGCCGGCATGATCCGGGCGGAGGCTTTTTTATTGTCAACTATTATAATTCCAATTACCGGAAGTGTGACCTTAACATCCAGGCCATTGTTTCATGCTCTTCCATTAAGCCGGTAAGAAAGTCGCTGGTACCAGCATCTTTATATTCATTGGCAATACGGTCGATGTTTTCCCGCATAGACACGATGATGCCTTCATGATCCTCCAGCAACTCGCGAATATAACCGAGGCTGTCGTTTTTTTCGCGGCTCTGTTCTGTGAGGTGTGTGAGCTTTAAAAAATCTTTTAATGTACCAGGTGCATAGTGCCCGAGTTTACGAATGCGTTCAGCTACTGAATCCATGATCTCATCCAGTGCCTCATACTGGCCTTCAAAGAATTTGTGTTTGTCGTGGAAATCGGGGCCTTCTACATTCCAGTGGGCATTACGCGTTTTGGTATACAGCAAAAATTCATCTGCCAGTAAACCATTCAAAAGGTGCGCTACAGCGGTTAGATTTTCCGGTTTGATACCAATGTTAGGTTGCATATGTAATGTTGTTTAATAGCTTAAACTTCCAAACTTTCCGTTTTTGTAATCGTTCATAGCCTGTTCTATTTCTTCGGCCGTGTTCATTACAAAATTATCTTTGGCGGCTATGGGTTCTTCAATCGGTTCAGCGCTTAAAAATAACACCTGGGCATTTTCAGTGGCTGACACTATAATATTCCCGGCTGCTTTATTAAATACTACCAGGTTATGCATGTCTACCGGCTGGTCATTTACCACTACTTTTCCTTTTACCACATACAGCAGGGTCCAGTAATCGGGTGTGGCATTCAATTCAATTTCTTTGCCAGCTTCTATTTCCCCGATCATGGAGATAATGGGCGTAAAATTTTGAATGGGCCCGGTGTGACCGTTATAGTCACCACTGGCCAGCCTGAACTGTACTCCCGGCTGATCGATTACCCGGGGCAGCTGATTGGCAGTGGCTGCCTGGTAAAATGGCTTGTCCCATTTATTGGCCTGGGGCACATTTATCCAAAGTTGAATGAGCTCCTGTACGCCTCCTTTTGCCAATAATTCATTGGTGGGCCCTTCGCTGTGCAAGATACCACTACCGGCAAACATCCATTGCACCCCGCCTTCTTTTATTATTTCATCATTGCCGGCATTGTCACGGTGAAAGCCTTCGCCCTGCAACATAAATGTGTATGGACTAAAACCCCGGTGCGGATGCGGTTGTAGTCTAGCATGCTGCCCGGGCTGGAAGGTATATGGGCCGCCATGATGTATAACTATAAATGGATTGGCAAAGCGAAAATCTTTATGGGGCAGGGATTGCCGCACGGTTTCGTCCTCAGTGATATTCTTTTCGCGGGCGTACAGTATGTGATCAATCTTCTTTTTCATCTGTCGTAGTCATTATTTGTCTGCCGGTAAAATAACAGCCCTCACTCCTTTCAGCCGATAAAGGTATTCTTAATTTTTAGGTTTCAGATAAATAAGCTGACCATAATGCGTGCTCTGGTGATTGGTTCTGTTAATAACCAGGTTTAATTTATTGCGGTGGGGTTCTTTGGCAAATTCTTCTGCAGAAACAGCTGTATGTTTTGCAAACCAATCGTCGGGTGCAAGGGTGGCAATGCCAGCCGACAGTTTTGCATTTACATCTTTCCAATATTGTTTCAATTCCTGTACAGAGGGAATTTCCTGGCCTGATTTGTCGGGAGTGGCTAAAAATGGTTTATCCAGCTGCGGATAGGAGCGTTCGCCCAGATCTAATAATGGCAACATTCTATCAGTAACGGCGGTTAAATGGCCCAATAAATAAATACCGCTGTTTCTTCCGGGAGCAGCATCTGCCTTTATTTGTTCATCAGACAGCTCATCAAACAATTTTGTAACCTGGTTAGTAGAGTGGTTCCAGGCATCAACCACCATTTTAATAAACAGTTCTTTGGTAGGGTGGGTGGTTAAAGCAACATCATTCATAATTAAAGTTTTATTGTTATAAAAATAACAATAACCAGCCGGGCGGCCATTTTGTTTAAATTAAATAATTCAAATATTATACAGGTTTAACGGTTAATCGATGCCAAGGTCGTGGTCAAAGCATTAAAGATAAAAAATAAGCAAGTCCCGGAACCGGGGACGCGGAAAAATTTTATAAATTTAAGTTACAAACTACACTTAATAACCCACTTCATTAGTACGGGAACGTCGTTTTTATTTTCCACCCTGCTGTAACACACAAAAACCTGCTGTAATACTAACCGTCAGATGGTGTACGATCTGATAAGGCATTTTATTCACTAAACTAACTGCTATGCCTTCCTTTATCATTCGCCGGTTTTGGCCATACCCATTGTTTTGCATAGGTGTTTTGCTGGTTTGTTGCCAGTCGCCCAAAGGTCCATTGTCCCTGCCTGCAGGCGACCCGGACAATGGTGGGCTGTTGCTGCCGGGCAATTTTGAAGCGGTGGTGGTAGCCGATAGCCTGGGCCGTGCCCGGCACCTTACCGTTAACTCCAACGGTGACATCTACGTTAAATTAGTTTATAACGACATAATGCATGGGAGCGGAGGAACCGTTGGTCTGCGGGATGCCGACAAAGATGGCAAGGCGGACATCATTGCCTATTTTGGCAATTATAAAGATGAAGGCGGTTTGCCTGCCGGCATGGCCGTACATGGTGGGTATTTATATACTTCTACCGTAAAATATATCTTCCGGAATAAACTGATAGCCGGTCTTTTGTTTCCCGACCCGGCAACCGATACCATATTAATTGATGACGATGAAGACCTGCGTAAACACTGGCATACCGCCAAACCTTTTGCTTTCGACCGGCATGGTCATATCTATGTGCCTTTTGGTGCGCCCACGGATGCGGCACAAGACATCAACACCGTTGGCCCGGCCGGGATACCCGGTGGCAAAGGGTTGGACCCCGCGCCCGACCTGGAAAAACATGCCGGCATCTGGCGCTTCGATGCCGACAAGTTAAAGCAAACCCAACAGGATGGGTATAAATATGCCACCGGTATCAGAAGTGTGCTGACCATAGACTGGAACCCCCAGGATGATTGTCTGTACGTTGCCATGAACGGCATGGATAATTTTCACACCCGCTATCCACAGGTTTACTCGGCCTGGCAGGCGGCCGTACTTCCTTCTGAACCGTTGTTGAAAGTCACTGAACATGCTAATTTCGGATGGCCTTATGCGTACTACGACCACATGTTAAAAAAAAATATTTTACAACCGGGTTATGGCGGCGATGGCAGATCCATTGGCCGCGCCAGTCAGTTCGATGTGCCGGTAATGGGTTTCCCCGGTCACTGGGCACCTATGGACCTGCTCTTTTATACCGGCAACCAATTCCCGGAAAGATATAAGAAGGGCGCCTTTATTGCCTTTCATGGTTCTACCGATCGTTCGCCCTATCCACAGGCGGGTTACATTGTTTGTTTTGTCCCTTTTGAAAACGGAAAACTAACCGGTGACTGGGAAGTTTTTGCCGATGGCTTTACGGGCGTCGACACCGTATTCAATACCAGTGATGCCGTATACCGGCCCATGGGACTGGCGGAAGGACCTGACGGATCGCTGTACATTTCTGAATCAAACAAAGGAAAAATATGGCGGGTGCTCTACAAGGGCGATCGACAATCTTTTGGTTCCACCCAACTCGCGGCTATGGAACAACGCAAATCGCGGACCTATATTAAAACGCCCGATTCCCTAAAGGATAACCTGGGACTGGGCGGTGAAATGAATGGACTGATCTTATACAACAGCTTTTGCGCCAGCTGTCACCAGCGGGATGGAAAGGGTGACAACAACCGCTATCCGCCCCTGGCCGGGTCTGACTGGATAGCCGGCAATAAAGAACAACTGATAAAAATAATATTGAACGGTCTGCAGGGAGCAATTAAAGTGAATGGCAAAACTTATAACGGCATTATGCCGGCCCATGGCGGCCTGCTCGATGACCATGCCATTGCTTCTATTGCCACTTATATCAACAGACGGTTCTATAAAGAAAAAGACCTTGTTGCGTCGGCAGAAGTGGCTAAATTGAGAAGGGCTGCATCCGGGAATAATGTGGCGACCATGGAAAGGAGGAAAATCCGGAATCAGTAGCGCTGCTATAAGCGTAAGCTGTAAGCAATATAGGGCAGCCCTCAAAACACTTCAAGCTATGAAACTATCTGTTATTACCGCCTTCGCGTTATTCGTGAATTTTATACAGGCGGATGCGCAAACGTATACAGTAAAGAGAATACCTGAAAACAGGCTGCAAATAACGGGCAGGGGTGATGGCAAAGCCTGGGAAAATGCGACGGCGTTAACAGACTTTACCTATCCATGGGAAACGGAAAGGGCGCCCGCCACTTCGTTTGCGGCCCTCTGGGACGGGCACTGGCTGTATTGTTTGTACCAGGTAACTGACGATTCCATCATTACTCCGGTGATAAAAAATAATAAGATAGACGCCGGCGCCTCAGACCGGGTAGAGCTCTTTATGGCTCGTGATACTTCTTTATTACCTTACTATTATTGCCTCGAAATGGATGCTGCCGGAAGAACGCTCGATTACCGGGCGTCGTTTTACCGTAAAATGGATTATGACTGGTCGTGGCCCGCTCAACAATGTATCATTAAAACGTCTGCTACCCATACCGGCTATATGGTTGAAATGGCAATCAGTATATCCTCACTCAACGAACTGGGGCTTTTACACAACCAGCGATTGCTGGCTGGTTTGTTCAGGGCAGAAAGGAAAACAACACAGGGCGGTTATAATTCCTTTCACTGGATCAGCTGGGTAAAACCAACTGCCACACAACCCGATTTTCATATTCCATCTGCATTTGGGGTATTGGTGCTGAAATAACTACCGCTTATTTTCTGCAATGGCCGCACTAACATGCTCAAGTGCCTGCTGAAAGGCGGTTTTACCCAACCAGCCAAAACCTATGCGCATATATGAATCGGGCATGGCGAACCAATGACCGGCACCTACCATGGTCTTGTATTTCTGAACAAGGGTTTCATAAAAACCGGGAATATCAATAGTATCGGGATTTGCAAACCGCGGAAAACACACCACACCGCCTGCTGGCAATACATACTCAAAGGCAGGTTCCTGTTGCAGCCAGGCACGTAATACCTGAAAGTTTTCCATTGCCTTTTGGTTAATGACCGTAGCAAACTTTTCTTTCTGCCTGTAAAACTGCGTAGCCACTTCTTCATCGAGGGCAGCATTACTAATATAGATCATTTCTTTTGCTGCCAGAAACTGTTCCATCAAATGCTCATTGCGGGTAATAAGCCAACCGATCCGTAACCCCGGCAACCCAAATGCTTTTGACAGGGAGGATACACTGATGACCCATTCGCTCGTGGATGCCACCACCGGGTATGGCGTCGCAAAACAGGTGTCGCGATAAGTTTCATCAACCAGCAGGTAGATTTTCTTTTTTTCAGCCAGTGTGATCAGTGCCTGTAATTCGGCCTGCGTCATAACCGTGCCGGTAGGGTTGTGCGGGGTAGTAATGCTTATGAGTTTTGTAGCTGGTGTTACGGCCGCTTCAATGGCCTTCAGATTCACGCGCCAGCTTTCTTCCAATTGCAGGTCGATATAACTGATGGCACACCCTATGGTTAGCGGCACTTCTATATTAGTCGCGTAATTGGGCCGTACCACTATCAGGTGATCGGCTGAAGTAAGCAACGCTGTATTTATTATAAACAAGGCACCACATGCCCCATTGGTAAGCAGTACCTGATCGGGGTGTAAACCACCTGCTTCTGTCGCCAGCATTTGCCGAAGTTGTGTATTACCCCGATGGGGAATGTATTCCAGCTTCAACTCGTTCAGCTGAATATTCAGTTCGCCCAATGTGAGGTCGGCAACAGAGCTTTCGGCCAGGTTGAACAGGATGCTGTTATACCCCCTTTCTTCGGGCGACTCCTTTTCAATAGGCATTCTTTTGTAAAGCATAGGCAGGCGGTTTGGTCCTGCTAAAATACCTGTTTTCCTACACGCCTGCCAGTTTTTCACTGATGTGTTTTACCTGGTTGATATGGCGTTGGGTATGAAAGATCACAAAATAGATCAACTCTAAACGGGTGGGTTCCCCAAAGATAGGCATATGAAGGGAGCTGGTGAGGTCCAGAGATTTGATGGCTTCGCCGATTTGTTCCCGGCCAGCCTTAAACGAGTATATCAAGGTGTCTTTATCGTAGGTCCTTTCTTCCGGAATAATGAATTCGGGCGATTGCAGTTTGGTACTGAAGTCTAAAAAAACATGGCGTAAGTTACCTACCCCTGCATCGGGCGGGCGGTTGGTTGTATGTACCGGGCCGTTCAACGCGTTTATCATGCCATTATCTGACTTACAAAGATGCTCCGTAACCTGGGCAGCCGTCCAGCTGCCCAGAAACGGAACTGTATTTATTTCGTCCTGGTTTAAACCAGAAACAATATCCAGATACCCTTCGGTAGCCGCTTCAAATTCCTGCAATAGCTCTGTTGCTGTGTTCATAAAACCAGGTTTAATAAATACGTGTTGGTGTAATTATCTTGAATTAGCGTCAAAATTTACCATCCAGCGAATGCCGAATTTATCTTCGCACATGCCAAAATAGGCGCCCCAGAAAGCATCGGACATAGGCATCGTTACCTTACCGCCAGCTGATAAACCATTAAATAATTTATCGGCCTCTTCCCTGCTGGAAGGCGCCAGGCTGAGTTGAATATTGTTTCCCAAAACAACCTCGCCCATTGATTCGGGTACATCGCTACCCATTAACACGCCACCGCCGGTAATAGGAAGTGAAATGTGCATAACCTTGTTATCTTCATGATCTGGTCCTTTGTATTCCTTAGGGATGTCTTTAAAACGCATAACCATGGCAAACTCACCGCCAAATACTGATTTGTAAAAGTTGAATGCTTCCTCGGTGTTGTTGTTAAAGTTCAAATAAGGATTCAATGCTGGCATGTTCTTTTATTTTAATTGTTTAGAAATATTATAAAGTTCTTATTCCAGGAAACAAACATACGGTTATGCGTGATAACTATTTATTACTTTTTTACCTTAATCAAGCACTTTGCACAGGAAGCCTTTTTCCGTAACCAGGGTCATTACTTTTTCTATTCGAAGGTTATTGCCTTCTACCCGCAGCACTTTATCGCAATCATCGAGATCGAAGTTGATCTTGCTGTTGGGGAAATGCCTAAGTAGTAGAGCCACCAGCTTTTGGGCTTCTGAAAACTCCTGTACATTGGTTTTAAAAACCTCGATCATAGTGCTTACTTTTTGTTTCGCATTGGTATCACTAACTGCCTGCTGCAATCGTATTCAAATGTACATTCACCTGTTAACTTCAAAAGGGTGTAAAAGCGACCAATTAAGGGGCTGAATGCGACAATTGTTTTTTATCTTTATAAAGGGGAAAGCTACCATAAAACGCCGTTACTATGTCCTTAACTTTTCACCCTTTATCATAGTAAAATCCTAGTTTGTCGGAACTACTGTTCATGGGGCCGGAAAAAAACAAAAATTTACAGCATGAAACATGTTTCCATTCTGATCCCGAAAGGGCATACCAGCCTGGTGAATATAGAAGGCACCCACCAGATCTTTTCTGAGGTAAACAACCTGCGTACCAGCATGGGCAAGGCTCCTTTGTTTGATATTCAAATGGTTGGATTATCGAAGGAAACCAGTCAGCGCGAAGGGCTGTTTACTATCAAACCTGATTGTTTGTATACGGATGTTGCCAAAACCGACCTGATCATTATTCCCGCCATACATGGCCAGTTTGTACAAATAGTAGAGGCCAACCAGGCATTGATTCCCTGGATCCTGCATCAATTCAACAAAGGTGCCGAGGTAGCCAGTCTTTGTATCGGGTCCTTCTTTCTGGCAGCTACCGGTTTGTTAAAGGGAAAGCAGTGCGCCACTCATTGGCGTTTCGCCAATGAATTCAGGGGACTGTATCCCGATGTGGAACTGGTAGACGATAAGATCATTACCGATGGGGATGGCATTTATACCAGCGGAGGCGCTTATTCCTATTTGAACCTGCTGGTATATATGATAGAAAAATACGCTGGCCGGGATATTGCTATTCTTATTGCCAAGGCGTTTATGATAGATATCGATCGTACGCTGCAATCACCGTTTATCATTTTTCAGGGGCAAAAAGCCCATGAAGATGAAACCGTGAAAAAAGCCCAGGAGTATATTGAAAAGAATTTCGAGGAGAAAATAACAGTTGACCGGATCGCCGAAACCTTTGCCCTGGGCCGCCGCAGCCTGGAACGCCGGTTTAAGAAAGCCACCTGTAATACGGTAACGGAATACATTCAACGGGTTAAAATAGAGGCTGCGAAGAAGGACCTGGAGACGGGACAGAAGAATGTGTACGAGGTAATGTATGATGTGGGTTATAGTGACGTGAAGGCTTTCCGGAGCATTTTTAAGAAGATAACAGGGCTCTCTCCTATAGAGTATCGCAATAAGTACAATAAGGAACTTTTGGTAATGGATTAGGGGGCCCAGTTGCAGGTTCACAGAGTTGATAAAGGGGAGTTGTTAGTAAATTGTGAATAGCGTGCAATAGAGAGAGAATGCCCGCCAATTGTTTTGAATCCTCATTTTCGGGAACCCACTAACCACTGACAACTCACCACTCACATGTAGAGTTCGGGGCCCCAATGCGTCAACCAAACACACAAGCTATCATACCCACAACCACTACTTCTTCCTGGCCGGTTTTCTCTTGGGGCTATCGGTTGCATCCAGTGAATTCTCCAGGCTATCGAAGCGTTCCGTCCATACTTTCCGGTATTGTTCTGCCCAGTCAATAACCTCTGTAAGCCGCTCCAGTCGGGCCTCACAGAAGCGTTCCCGGCCAAACTGTGTAATTACTACCAGGCCGCATTCCGTAAGCATTTTAATGTGCTTATAGATGGCAGTACGGCTTACTTCAAAGTTCTCTGCCACGGCATTTACATTCAACGGGTGGTGGGCGATCATGTTGATGATCTCCCGGCGGGTGGGGTCGGCAATGGCCTGAAATACGTCTCTACGCATAGTTTTAAATAGGAAACCTTTAGGTTGCAAATATAATGAAACCCAAAGGTTTCATAAATAAATTTCTTATAAATACCAGTCAAAATGGGGGTATTCTTAAAAAAGGAGTCTTATGTTTGCAGCAGCTTTCTTAAATTAACCAGGGGAAACGGGCCTGCACAGGCGAGGAACAAATGATTTTAACAGCTGGATATTGCGATAATTCTCTTTGTTATTTATAAATTTGAGTATATTCACTGAGTTTTACTTTCAAACTATAATTCAAAAACTTTCATTATTCACTTTTAAATTTTAAAACACTATGGCAAAAACAGCTAAGAAAGCTGCTAAGAAAGCAGTAAAAAAAGTAGCGAAAAAAGCCGCTCCTAAAAAAGCAGCAAAGAAAGTAGCAAAAAAAGCCGCTCCTAAAAAGAAGGCAGCTAAAAAGAAATCTGCCAGAAAACCAAACGCTGCGTTCATGGCTCCGCTCAATGCCAGCCCTGTTTTAGCTGAAGTTATAGGTAGCAAACCTTTACCAAGAACTGAGATCGTTAAAAAGATCTGGGAATATATCAGAAAGAACAAATTGCAAGACAGCAAGAACAGAAGAATGATCAATGCTGACACTAAGTTGAAACCTCTGTTTGGTAAAGATCAAATTTCAATGTTTGAACTGGCTAAAGTGGTAAACAAACACGTGAAGTAGTTCGTATATGCGAATTGAAGGAATTAAAACTTTTACAGGTAACATGGATGGTTTTACATCCTGTAAAAGACCGGGTTAGTAAGTACCTTTCTTTTATTTCAATTTCTCCTTCATTTCTCTGGCCGCAAAAATGGCCCTTTACAGGATGGATCAACAAGGGCCTTTACATTATTCCTCATAGGAAATGGCTAAAATTCAGGTCACATTGAAACTATACGATTGCAACTCCATAGCTACTGCATTTAACTGTTAAGGACCATTGCAACGTATATAATCGCCTTCCAAAAGACATTCAGAACATTTTATTGCGGGGTTTACGGGTATAACTGGCAGTTAAAGTCAAAGCGAGGAGCACACACCAGTCATATTCCTGAACCCCTTTTTCATTGTGCATTACCCCCTTAGAGTAGCCTTTATGCAAAAAACTATTTATTTCACCGCCCTTTGCCTGTTGTGTATTTGGGGATGCAGGGAATCTGGTTCCAAACCAGGTGACAACCGTAAAAAAGATTCCGTCAATAAAGTAGTGCAGGATGCCGCCCGGGATATTGCCGGTAACTTCAGTGAGCAAAGTTCCCTGCGTTTTTCTGCCAATCGCCTCGATTCTTTCTTTGCCCGGTACGACTCCCTGCGCACCTTTAAAAATGATATCACTACTTTCTATACCAGTCGCAACTATTCCTTTGCCTGGTATACCGACAGCGGATTAACTGAACAAGCCAGTCATCTGTACGTTCGTTTGGAAAACCTGCCCGATGAAGGACTGATTGTGACACTGCCTTACAGGCGCACACTCGATAGCCTTATAAACGCCGGCAATAACCAAACCCTTGAACAAAAAAGCGAAACCGAGCTGCTGTTAACGGGTCTCTACTTTTTCTTTGCTCAAAAAGTATGGGGTGGCCTGGAAGAAAGTACTACTCAAAAGGTAGACTGGCTGATGCCGCGTAAAAAGCTTTCCTACAGCGCCTTCCTCGATTCGGTGCTTAAGCAGGGCAACACCGGCACTGTTAAAGAACCCGTTTACCGCCAATACAACCTGTTAAAAGAATACCTCAAAAAATATAAGACCCTACCGGCTGATAACAGTACTATCAGCCTGCCCGCTAATAAACCCATTCGCCCCGGCGATACCTCACCTGAGATTGTTAAACTGCGCAAAAAGCTTTTTCTCCTGGGTGATTTAACTAATGCCAGCGATACCGGTTCCGCCACCTACGACTCTACGCTGTTGACAGCCGTTAAACGCTTTCAAAGAAGACACGGTATGACAGAGGATGGCATTGCCGGCGGCAGCCTGGTAAGGGAATTGAATATTCCTGTACCACAGCTGATAGAGAAAATAATGGTTAACATGGAACGCAACCGCTGGTTACCAACCGATGTGCGCGGCCGGTACCTGGCTGTAAACATCCCTGAGTTTGTACTGCATGCGTATGATGATGATTCATTATTGTGGAATATGAACGTAGTTGTGGGTAAGGATGTAAACAAAACGGTGATCTTTGCCGGCACCATCAGCCAGGTTGTTTTCAGCCCTTACTGGAATGTGCCTGCCAGTATTTTGAAAAAAGAAATATTACCGGGCATTCAAAAGAACCCGAACTACCTGGAAAAAAATCACATGGAATGGAATGGTCCCGACGTTCGTCAAAAACCCGGTCCCTGGAATTCCTTAGGCCAGGTAAAATTCCTGTTCCCTAACAGCCATAGCATTTACCTGCACGATACGCCTTCAAAAAGTCTTTTCCAGGAAAGTAAACGGGCCTTCAGCCATGGTTGTATACGGGTGGCCGATCCCAAATTTCTGGCCAACTATATGTTACGTGATGATTCAACCTGGACACCAGAGCGGATCGCCAAAGCAATGGCCAGCGGAAAGGAACAATTCGTTGCGGTTAAAAACCCAATGCCGGTGTATATTACCTATTTCACAGCCTGGGTAGACAGAAAGGGCGACCTGAACTTCAGGGAAGATATTTATAAAAGAGACTTACAGCTTTCAGGCCTGCTCATGAAGCGTTAAAAGGTCAGGAAGCGGATAAAAGAAGCCCCGGCGTGTTTTACGCCGGGGCTTTTTCTATTTAAATATGCGCTCAATAGCGGCTTTACGATACCTGAACAGATTCTCCAGCTTTTTACGTACCAACAGAGAATTGGCAACGCTGCCTATTGGACCAAACGGCAGCTCGTACTTTACCTCATCCTTCATCAGTACGCCTTTATCGGTTTGCGTAAAGGTGTGGGTATGTTCCCATAAACGATAAGGACCCTTCAACTGAATATCGGTAAACAGGTGCGGCTTTTGCACCTCCCTGATCCTGGTTTGCCAGTGCAGGGGAATGCCAAACAGGGGTTTCACTTTGTAATCGATCAGCATTCCGGTATAGATCTCCTGGCCTTCCGTTATGGGAGTGAGGGTAATAAAACCCATTTCCGGCGGAGTGATCAATGCCAGGTTATTGGGCGATGAAAAGAACGCCCAGGCGGTTTGCAGATCAACCGGCAATAACTGTTCGGCCTTTAAATAATATACACCCATGATTATTAGCTATTTGCCGCGGCGTTGATAAAATAAATATTCAGTATCACATAGATCAGCAACAATACCTGGGCCATAATCATATCAAAACGATTGGCTTTTTCTGCCTTGCCCCTTTTTACCAGTTGTAATGACCAGGCGGTTGATGAAACTACTGAAAAAATAAAACACAGCGTTAACCCATGCAGGGTATCAACCAGGGTAAAGGAGGTAGTTTCGGGTAAAGACGAGTCAATTATATACTTGTTACCAATTACGGCAAACAACGCTCCCACACTTAAACCAAAGCGCGAATCCATACCATCGGAGTGGATATAAAAACATACATAAGCGATCAGGAAGGCGATGTACATGCCCAGGAACAGTTTCCAGAACATATCCATGGCCTCGCGGTGAACACTGAGCCTTACTTTAAAGTTACTGTATTCGGTATGGGGTTTCTGGAACCGCTCATCGCCAAAGGCAGTTTCATAGGCTTTTTTACCGGTGCCAACAATGCAGCTGTCGACCGTCCAGCCGCTCATAGTAAAACGTTTATCATAATGATCACCAACGGTATCGGCCACAAACACCAGGGAGCGGGAATCGTATTGCGAGTTCTCAATAGAGAACCTGAGCTTTTGTTTGTCGAAAGGGAAATTGGCGATCTTCCAGCTGTCTTTCATTACACACTGCAGCTTCATTTGCATATACACCTTATCGCCTGAGCTGTCGATAGTAACAAACGATTTGGTCACTTCTTTGGCGCCCGGTACCTCCAGGTTGTCGTAGAAATTGAAGTCCCGGTTACGGTATTTCAACCAGAGCCATAAGTTAACAGAAAACTCTTTGTCCTTGAAATCGATGTCATGAATGCTGGTAATATAAATGCCCGCGGAAACCGTATCTGGTTTTTTATCCTGGGCAACAGCAGAAAGGGATGCTAAACATACACCTAGCAATAGCAGGTAGTACGGAATAAATGGGTTTTTCATCAGGTAATTTTTCAATCAGGGCCGAAGATAAAAAATCAGCCAGGAAATTACAAGATGGAGCAGGTGTTACCCTTTTAAATAACCGATCACTGTGTCAATATCTTTTTGCTCATATCGGCCGCTGTACTTTTCAATACCATACCCATAAAAACCTAGCGCCATGGGAATGGCTGGTGGTACCGGGGCACCTTTGTTTATAAAGTTGCCAGCCTGAATGATCGTCACATTCAGCACCCACAAAAAGGCGCTGTATTGCTCCCATTTCTGCTGATAGATCGTACCACAATGTCCACACTGAAACTGATCATTCCCCAGGTTTTGCAACTGTTTCATAAATACCGAAAACAGCAGTTCCTGATCAACAAAACCAACAGGGTTGTTCCATTGAATAAAATCCCGGAACCGTTCCTGTTCGCAGGGGCAGCCCGTTGTATACAAGTCGGCAATCAACTGCTCGCAGGCGGCTGCAAATTGCTTCTTCTGGCGATTGGCTTCATTCAAATGGTCCAGGTTGTTGTTCCATTTCACCGTTCCTCCAATGGTCAGTTCGCCTTCGCGATATTCCTCCCCTTCCAGCACCTGCACGGTTACTGTATTCCGGTATACCCGGCCAATGGATACATATATTTGAGGCACCACTATATTTCCTGCTTTATCGATGAGCCCCCAGGTTTTAAGGTCGCCGAATTTGGCGAAGCCTTTTTCAAAAGGAGTGAACACCGGGAACTGGTAATCGATCACCAGATTCCCAAATTCGTCGATGGCACCATGCAGATCGTTCTCATATGAATCCCCATTTTTCATTACTCCGCACCCGGGCCAGGCCTTCGGTAAAATTGCCATATGATTCGTATTTATTGCTGAAGGGCAAAACCTGGTTTCCTGCAATATCGAAGTAGGCGGTATAATTTCCTTCTGTTATCGTAAACAGGTCGTCTGAAGAATGGGCCACAAAATCGTAAATGGCGGGAATGATGATGTCCCCCTCGAGTGTTTTGATGCCCATTTTGCTGCCTTCGTAAAATTGAATGTACTCAGTTGATTCCATTAGTTTTGTGAGTTGTCGGTTAATACCATCTAAAATACGGCCGGCTGGTAAAGGGTGAAAAATGCCAGGGTATGGAAAAGAAAATAACCAGCAAGGCAATGGTAAACCAGATAGCCATGGTTTTAAATTTCTGCAGATCGGTGGTTTTTCTTTTGGACTTTGCAGACCCAATCGTCAATAATGTAATCGCCACCACCATCATGGTAATATGTTCCATACCAAAGAACCGGAACTCCCGTTGGTGTACCGCTTCCTTGAAATTATTCATAAAATACCGTACCGCCGGACTAATAATATACAAACTAATACCTATCACCAATTGAACGTGCGCGATGGTAACTGCTGCCATGCGGGCTGTATTATCCGTCTTCAAAAATCGTTTATTGCCTAACCAACCGCTGTATGCCCGGATAATAGCAACCAGTAAACTAATTAAAACAAACCACCGGACCAGGGAATGCAGGATTATTAATGACTGATACATGCTACAATGTTTTCAATGCCAAACTTTACTTAATATGTTGTTTGAGGCAGGGTAATAAATACCTAAAAGTAAGGAATACGATTTTTTAAACCAGTATGACCATAATTCGAACCCCGGAAAATTTCCAAATCGATAAATTTGTACAACTACGTTCAGCTAAACTTTGTTCAATGCTCAGGAATTGCTTTGCCACCTTAGGATACTTCATTTGTACCGGTATCATGTCCCTTTTCGCCCTGGCAGCCCATGCGCAGGCACAACATGTAGATGGCCATTCGCCCTACCCCGATACCTCCTATACCACGTGGAGCGCCTTTGTAAACACCCGCAAAACTCATTCTGAAATACAGATCGTTCCGGAACTGAAATCAAAAGCGGTAGTCGAAAAAAGAAATCTTGAGTACATACCGGCAGGTGGCAAATATATCCGCTGGATCGATGCTTTTTACCCGGCAGGCAAGCGGGGTAAAAAACATCCTGCCATTGTGATCATTCATGGCGGCGGCTGGCGCTCGGGCAATCGCACTCAACACTATCCGCTTGCTCAGCATCTGGCAGCGAGGGGTTATGTTTGTTTTACCCCCAGTTATGCATTGTCAACCTATGCTCAATATCCGGTAGCCATATACGACCTGAAAGAAGCTTTGCGCTGGGTTATTCAGCATGCTGATAAATACCAGGTAGACACTTCTAAAATTACCGTATTGGGCTTTTCGGCCGGCGGTGAACTGGCAGCTTTTCTTGGTACCACGGTAGACAACCCTAAATTTTTAGGTCCCCCAAACAAGTTGAAGATATTAAAGCCGGTGCCCATACAGGCCGTAGTAGATATTGATGGAACCTTGTCCTTTACCCACCCCGAAACCGGGGAAGGCGACGACAGTAAAAAGATCTCTGCCGCTACCTACTGGCTGGGCTATTCCAAAAAAGACAGCCTGGCCTTATGGAATGAAGCCTCGCCCCTTACCTATGTGGGCCCGCACACGCCACCTACCCTGTTCATCAATAGCGGGGTGGCCAGAATGCATGCCGGCCGCAATCATTTTATAAAAGTGCTGGACCAATACCACATCTATTCTGAAGTAAAGACCTTTGAGAACGCCCCGCATTCGTTCTGCTTGTTCGATCCCTGGTTTCAGCCAACCGTAAACTATATTGATGATTTTTTAAAACGCGTATTTAAATAAGATGAAACAGCTTGCCTTTTTGATTGCCCTCGCTTTTATGGGCCTTACCACCGTTGCTCAAACTGCCAACCCGCAACAGTATAAATATGTTTTCACGGTGGCCAAGGATGGCTCCGGTGATTACAAATACATTCAGGATGCCATCGATGCTATGCGGGTTTACCCATTGGCACCCATTACGCTTTACATAAAGAATGGCGTATACAATGAAAAAATCGAACTGCCCGCCAGTAATACTGATGTCACTTTTATTGGCGAAAGCGTTGACAAAACCATTATCGTTTTCAATGATTATTCAGGCCGGGGAAAGCTCACTACATTCACCTCGTATACAGCCAAAATATGCGGCAACCGTTTCCGGGCTGAGAACATAACGTTCTCCAATTCAGCCGGACGGGTTGGACAAGCGGTAGCCCTGCACGTAGAAGCCGACAATGCCATGTTTGTAAACTGTCGTTTCCTTGGTAACCAGGATACTATTTTTACCGGCGGAGAAACCGCCCGTCAGCTGTTTGTAAACTGCTACATAGAAGGTACCACCGATTTCATCTTTGGACCAGCCACCGCAGTTTTTCAAAATTGCGAAATACACAGCAAAACCAATTCCTTTGTCACGGCCGCCAGTACTACCCAGGGTAAAAAATTCGGGTATGTATTCCTGGACTGCAAACTCACTGCAGACGACAGCACCACCAAAGTATTTCTCGGTCGGCCCTGGCGGGCAAATGCAAAGACAGTTTTTGTGCGGTGCACCCTGGGAAAACATATTGTACCTGAAGGCTGGAACAACTGGGCCAACCCCGCCAATGAACAAACTACATTTTATGGGGAATATAAAAACAGCGGCCCCGGCGCCGAGATAGCTAACCGGGCCAAATGGAGCCACCAGCTTACCGATAAGGAGGCCACCAATTATACCCTGAACAATATTTTCAATAACGACGGAGCGGCGTTGCCGGTTAATGTCAAATGGTATACGGAACAGAATACCCGTTCTTTTCAGTGGCCGGGGAAGGCAGGAGGCAGTGGGCAGTAGGCAGTGAGGGAAAGGCAGAGGGCAGAAGGCAGAGAAACTGCGACGCGGCCCTCCTACTCCGCCAGCCGGCGGATTCGACGGGCGATGCAACCGGCAACCCAAAACTAAGGACCGAGAACAGAACCCCGAACTCAGGAACCTAAGAACTCAATAACCCAATAACTTGAACTTAAAACTTGAAACTTTAAACTGGTTTCCCTTTATCAACACAATCTGATCAACTTACCTGCTTCCCCCCAACCACCCCTTAAAATCCCCTGCCTTCAGGCGGCTGATAATGATCTCTTCGTACGACTCGGGGTGAATGATGAGTTTTAATTTTCCATCGAACCAGGTGATCACTTCTTTTACGGAAGTATAGTTTACAATGAACTGCCGGTTTACGCGAAAAAAAGTGTCAGGCGACAATTGCTGTTCGAGCTCATCGAGGTTATTCTCTATGATATAATCGGCGCTATCGAAAGTTTTGAGGTAGTGAACACGTTCCCGCGTATATACATGTGCTACGTTTTTGGCTTCTATGGAAAAATACCGGCTTCCCTTTTTAACCAGGAAACGGGTCTTGTATTCCTTGTCTGTTTGGGGCTGCAGCTGTTCAATAAGTGCCGTAAGATCAATCGGTTTTTTGGCGTTTTGGTGGGCTTTGAATTTATCAAGCGCAAAATAGAGTTCTTCTTTTACCAGCGGTTTTAATAAATAATCAATGCTGTTGTACTTGAATGCCTGGATGGCGTATTCATTAAAGGCTGTTACGAAAATGATATTGCCCGATACCTCCACTTCCCGGAAGATCTCAAAACTTTTACCGTCGCCCAATTCGATATCGAGCAGCACCAGGTCGGGGGAACCATTTTCTTCAAAATATTTTACGGCGCCCTTTACCGTATCCAGGTAGGCTTTTATTTCAATGCTGGCATCATATTCCTTTACAAAGCGGGTGAGCCGTTCGGCGGCCAGGTCCTCGTCTTCGATAATAACAACCGTCATACTTATTTCACTTAATAACCAAAGATAAGCATGTTAATCGGCTAAAGCCACTCCTTCGTATACACTTGTTTCAATCAATGGCAATACTATTTTGAACACTTCACCATCATCGGTAATGCAAAGCTGCTCTTCCTTCTTCAGCAATTGATACCGCGTAATCAGGTTGGTCAACCCCGTTCTTTCCGATGGTTCGGGAGTACGCTTGCGTTGAATATTATTGCTGATGATCAGGTTGTGACTGGCATCGCTGCCAATAGTAACATACAGTGGTTTCTCGCGCGATACCACATTGTGTTTTACGGCATTCTCTACCAACAATTGCAATACAAAAGGCGGTAACAGAAAATCGTATTCCTTCTCATCGATGTCGATTGTCATTTGTAAAGAATCGGAAAAGCGGGTCTTTAACATCAACACGTAGGAGTTCAGAAAACGGAGTTCATCGCGCAAGGTGGCCAGTTCGGTTTCTTTTTTACTGAGCAGGTACCGATATACAGCCGACATTTCCATTACAAACTTTTCAGCCCGGTCAGCATCTGTCCCTATCAGCGAGGCCAGGGTGTTCAGGCTATTGAAAAGAAAATGCGGTTTTACCTGGTCTTTCAAAAACTGGTACTGGCTGTTAAGATTGATCCGTTTCAGCCGTTCCGACTCCGCATACAGGATCTTCCAGTTGTGAATGTAATAAAGTCCTTCGTACAAACCTACCACAATCAGGGTGCCCCACACGTTCAACCCCACCATAAAAACATAGTCCCAGAAAAGTAGTTTCCAATTTATTTTATTCACGGGGAAATAGCCAACTGCAAAGGTAAACGCCTCCTGCAGCGCGGGTACCAGAATTAAAAAGGGGATGCCTGGTTTCAACGCATACAACAGGCGTCGTTTGGTATTGGTCAGGCCCGCATATTTTTTTCGGCTCCATACAAAAACAAGCCGCGCGCTTTCACAGGTTATTAAAGAATAGAAAGCGCTTACCAGCAGCACCAGCAGGGCAGTACGCATATCGCGCATGTACATGCCCATAAAGAATATCAGCACAAACACATAAATAACAATGGGCGTATACAGCCTTATCTTTTTTTCATTCATACTGTTTCCCATATTGATTTACAAATTTAACGTACCCATCGCAACACCTGTAACAGCAATTTCCAGCCGTCATTCTCATGCCCCCAAACCCGTAGGTAGTTTTCTTTTTTGCCATTCCGGTTTACGACGCCATAGGCGTAAAACAGATCCCTTCCAGCGGAGATGGCGCCCCCCAGATATTCAAATTGCAGATCGGCAGGTATTTGTTTCAAACCGGTTGTTATGTCGTTTATTGTATGTAAGGGCGGCTGATCCTGTATGTTAAACCACGACCTGTTGGTAAGATAGGGCAGCAAGGCTTTATTGCCTTTTTGCCGGTATTGGGTTATCAAGTCCTGTTCAACCTGTTGCCAGTTTGCCCCGGCGGTGGCAGGTGATAAACTGCCAGGCACGGTTCGTTCCCAGTCTTTTTGAAATAACGAAGGTTTATAGGGCATGCCCAGGTCAATGAACACCTTCCACACACCCTGTTTGTTTTTTACCCAAACGCTGCTGTAGCTGCCACTTGCGTTCACGGGGCTTGCGGGTGCATCCCGCTGTTCAAATGGACCAGTGGAGAAACCCATTTCACCGGAGGCGGCCATACCCGTATACACCGGTTTCCAAAACAGTAGCTCCCGATCGTGGGAAAGGCTTTTCCAAAAGGGCAGCGCGGCCTGACTTTGCCCTTTATGAAAGACAATGCTATTGCTGTCTAAAAAATGCAGGAAGGCTTTTTGGGTGCCGCTGTCTTTAGCCATTTGAGCAAAAGCCTGTTCGGCAATGGTTATTTCATCCTGTGCGCTCGCCTGCAGGCAGCAGCCGATCAATAGGGGTAACCAGGTAGTTTTTGTTAGCAGTGAACTCATGTGATTGGATTTAACCACCAATGCTACAACAAACCGCCCGTTGATATTTGCGCTGCTGATCGAAATGTCTGAATAATGCATTGAAATGCAGATCCCGGCAGTTAAAGGTCTGTTACGATCCGGTTAATTTCATTGTGGAGACAGCTCTACAATTCAAACGCCCTTCTACAGTTAGTAACGTGGATGTCCGGGCTAATTCCAAAAAAGTTAGCAGGTATAACGTTTGTACTATAACCAAAACCTATTGTGTATCTATGAATTTTGTGTGTATGAAAGAAATCACCACGTCAGACTACCTTATGAATCTGCACAAGCAATATATGATTGAGGTAGGCAAATTTTTAAAGGCATTAAAAGAGAACGCTCCGCGTAATGAACTTATTCTCATTAGGATGAATGTTAAAAAATTACTTGCTGAGATTCGCAGATACCCTTTATCGGGCAATAAGTAGTTCTTATTAAATTCCCCACATTCTACCCCATTTTCCACAAAATCAGCGCATTATCAGCTGGCCCAAGATTTTCATAACTTATCGTACGTCAATTCTAACCCATGTAACTTTCATTTATTATACTATGGAAAATCATCAATCAACAATAGCCCTGGTAGACGACCATGCCTTATTACGCAAAGCTGTTAATTACCGGTTAACCGGCATGGGCTATAATGTGGTAATGGAGGCTGAAAACGGTCAACAATTCCTCGACAAACTGGAAGAAGAGGGATCTCCTTTTCCTGATCTTTGTTTACTCGATATCAATATGCCCGTTATGAATGGCTTTGAAACAGCCGCCCGGTTAAAGAAAAAATGGCCTGGCATAAAGATCGTTTTCTTTTCCATGAATGATGGGAATAGTTTTAAGATCAAGGCCAGGGAAATTGGGGCTGATGGATATCTTTGTAAGGATGCTTCTTCAGAAGAATTCGTGAGGGTATTGTACACTTGTCTGGCACCAGCGTTAGCAGTGTAATTACCTTATGATCAGCCACTCGAAGTAAATATGAGGCACCGTTTTATACAGGATATGACCCATTTCAGTAAAGCCGCATTTTATATAAAACCCACCCGCACCGGCCACGCCTTCATAGGCGTCGAGCCGTAAAGAATCACCGGCCAGCGCAGTGGCCATTTTTTTTGCTTCCTCTATCAAGGCGCGGCCTACACCAATCCGCTGATAACCGGGGCGTACCGCCATATCAACCAGGTAAACAGGACGATGTACGGGAGTAAAATAAGCAGGATCAATAACCCATGGCCGCGACGATGTTAACCGAAGCGTACCAATTACTTCTTTACCATTTTTGGCCACCAGCACCTTCGCCTTACTCATGCCGTTCAATACGCCCTTTGCACTGGCGATTGCACTCCAATGCCCATGGCCATGTTTGGCCGTGAGGTCGTAAGCAGCCTCGCTGATCACATTGGCAATGGCCGCAGCATCATCTGATGTTGCCAGCGCTATCGATACGTGTATATTCACCTGTTAAAAATACGCAATCTGCCGTTATTGATCATCTAACACATTGCGCCTTTTGTTTTTATAGCATTACTCAATTACTTAAATTACAATAAAATCCTGCCAATGCCACCTAACGATTCATATAAAATATTGGTCAATGGGTTTACCTTCCTTTTTACCCCTGCCAATCTGGAAAACTTTGACCTGGTTGCCATTTCACCTATCGAATTCAACGGCATCAGCAACCATCAATCGGTAAATGCCCGGTTATTGGAAGTCGATCTGCTCAATAAAACTTTTACTATTGAAACCGGGGGAGAAACCTTTGAGGTGGTGATCAAGAATGAACTCGATCAAAAACTGGAACAGATGGGTTTTAGCGCATCGGCCAGTAAACAAATAAAACAGATCAAGGCGCCTATGCCCGGACTGGTGCTGAACATCGATGTAACCGATGGACAGCCGGTAAAAGAAGGTGACCGGTTGTTGATCCTGGAAGCCATGAAAATGGAGAACAGCATTCTGATTCATGCTGATGCTACTATTAAAAAGGTACTGGTAACCGCCGGACAGGCCGTTGAAAAAAACCAGGTACTCATAGAACTGGAATAACATTTATCAACAGAATAGGGAACAATGCAAAAAATATTAGTGGCCAATCGTGGCGAAATAGCGTTGCGGATCATGCGCACTATTCACAGTATGGGCATAAAATCGGTAGCGGTATATTCAGAAGCCGACAGGCATGCCCCGCATGTATTGTTTGCGGATGAAGCCGTCTGCCTGGGGCCCGCCCCTTCGAGCCAGTCATACCTGAATGGCAATGCCATTATTGCTTTTGCCAAACAATTGGGAGTAGATGGCATTCATCCAGGCTATGGCTTCCTGAGTGAAAATGCAGGCTTTGCCCAACAGGTAGAGGAAGCCGGCATTACCTTTATCGGACCCGGTTATGAAGCCATGCGCATCATGGGCTCCAAGCTGGCAGCCAAAGAATGTGTGAAGCAATATAATATTCCCATGGTGCCTGGCATCGACAAAGCCATCGACAACATTGCCGTTGCCAAAAAGATAGCGGCGGAGATCGGTTACCCCGTTCTTATTAAAGCCTCGGCCGGTGGGGGCGGAAAGGGAATGCGCATAGCCGCCAGGGAAAGCGAGCTGGAAGAACAAATGGAAAGGGCTACCAGTGAAGCGCTGTCGTCTTTTGGGGACGGGTCGGTATTTATTGAAAAGTACGTGAACTCCCCCCGGCATATTGAAATACAGGTGCTGGCCGATAACTATGGCAATACCGTTCATTTGTTTGAACGCGAATGCAGCATACAACGACGGCACCAGAAAGTGGTGGAGGAATCACCTTCTTCTGTTTTAACTCCCGAGATCCGGCAAAAGATGGGGGAGGCTGCAGTGATGGTGGCTAAATCGTGCAACTATCGCAGTACCGGCACCGTTGAGTTTTTGCTGGATGAACAACTCAATTTTTATTTTCTTGAAATGAACACCCGGCTGCAGGTGGAACACCCGGTTACGGAAATGATCACCGGTATCGATCTTGTTGAAGAGCAAATAAAAATTGCGCGGGGAGATAAACTCCGGTTCCAGCAAAATGAGCTTACCATCAATGGCCATGCACTGGAGTTGCGGGTGTATGCAGAAGATCCTTTACATGAATTTTTACCATCAACCGGTACGCTAACCAAATACCGGCCACCGCAAGGCGAAGGTATTCGGGTTGATGACGGATATAGGGAAGGAATGGCCATCCCGGTTTATTACGACCCCATGATCGCCAAACTGATCACTCATGGGCGTAACCGAACGGAAGCCATTCAAAAAATGAAGGCGGCTATTGTCAACTATACCATCGAAGGGGTTGAAACGACTTTACCCTTTGGCAATTTTGTATTTGACCACGAAGCATTCCTAAGTGGCCGGTTCGACACCCAATTCGTTCAAAAATATTATACCCCCGAAAAGCTGTTGGCCCTACAAAAAACCAAAGCTGAGCTGGCAGCCCTCATAGCCCTGCATTACTGGCTTCAAAAACAAAAAGAAGTAAAAGCGGTTGAATCAACTCCTACTAACTGGACAAAACGGATATAACCTGTAAAAAGCTCCTGATGAAAAAAACGAAATCGGACATATTAAAACAAAAGATAGAGGAAGGCAAACTGGGAGGCGGTAAGCATAGAAATGAAGTACAGCATAAAAAAGGGAAACTCACTGCCCGCGAACGCATCACCCTGTTAATGGACCCCGGTTCGTTTGAAGAAATTGGCGCCCTCGTATTGAACCGCGCCAATGATATTGGGATGGATAACCAACAATATTATGGCGATGGCGTGATCACGGGCTATGGTACTATCAATGGCCGGCTGGCCTATGTATTTGCGCAGGACTTTACCGTATTTGGAGGTGCGTTATCAGAAACGCAGGCGGAGAAAATATGCAAGGTGATGGACCTGGCCATGAAAACCGGCGCCCCCATGATCGGGCTGAATGATTCCGGCGGCGCCCGCATACAGGAGGGCGTAAGGTCATTAGGTGGATATGCAGATATCTTTTACCGCAATGTACAGGCATCGGGCGTAATACCACAGATCTCTGCCATTATGGGGCCCTGTGCCGGTGGTGCGGTGTATTCACCCGCCATGACTGATTTTACCCTGATGGTCGAAAACACCAGTTATATGTTTGTTACAGGCCCCAACGTGGTAAAAACAGTTACTAATGAAGAAGTGAGCCCGGAAGAATTAGGCGGCGCCTCAGCCCATTCCACCAAATCGGGTGTTACGCACCTTACGGCTGCCAACGATGTGGAATGTATTGCCGAGGTAAAAAAACTGTTGAGCTATATTCCTCAAAACTGTGAAGATACCACGCCCAGGCTTCCTTATACATTGGGTGAGGAAACGCGGCCTGCCCTGGAGACCATCATTCCCGAAAGCAATAACCAGCCTTACGATATGCGGGCGGTGATAGCAGGTGTCGTTGATGAGGCTTCCTTTTTTGAGATCCACCCCGATTATGCAGGCAACATCGTTATTGGCTTTGCCCGGTTAGCCGGCAGAAGCATTGGCATAGTAGCTAATCAGCCTATGAGTTTAGCCGGCGTACTGGATATTGACAGTTCAAAAAAAGCAGCGCGGTTTACCCGCTTCTGCGATTGTTTTAATATTCCCTTACTGGTGCTGGTTGATGTACCGGGCTTTTTACCAGGTACCGATCAGGAATGGCATGGCATTATTACCAATGGCGCCAAACTGTTGTTTGCTTTCAGCGAGGCAACAGTTCCACGTGTTACCGTGATCACGCGTAAGGCATACGGCGGCGCTTATGATGTAATGAATTCAAAACATATTGGCGCCGACATCAACTATGCCTGGCCTACCGCTGAAATTGCTGTAATGGGCGCCAAGGGTGCCAGCGAGATCATCTTTAAAAAAGAAATTTCCGAAGCTGCCGACCCTGCCCAAAAACTGGCCGAGAAGGAAGCGGAGTATGCGGAAAAATTTGCTACCCCTTATCTGGCAGCCGAGAGAGGTTTTATCGATGAAGTGATAGAACCCCAATACACCCGCTCCAAATTGATAAAGGCTTTTGCCATGCTGGAGAACAAGGTAGCTACCCTGCCTAAAAAGAAGCATGGAAATATTCCGTTATAGGGAGGAATTACCACCTGCCCCTTGCTGCATGAACCTCATTAAAAAAAAAGCTGTTCCCCTGCCAGCGAACAGCTTTTCTATTTCATTCTTTAATTAATGCTGCATTTGTGCTTTTCTGTTGTACAGTACATTTACATCAGCAGGCAATACTTCCATTGCCTGTAAAAAGCCCAGGCGGTCTGTTAGTACCTGGGCGCTTATCACTTTGCCTTCTTTCACCGTCATAATTCCCATACCTTCATTGGTGATCGTTTTGCCAGAGGCCGGCAGTGTTATCCAGGTATCACTTTGTGTTCCCTGCCATTTCCAGTGAAACACTACTTTATCACCTTCGCCAATCAGGTCAACTACATTCCACTGAATATCGGGGAACGCCTTTATCAGGGGAAGTACCGGTTCTACAAAAGCGGCACCTCCCTTTTTACCTTGCACCCCCGTAAATTCATCAGATACCAATTCTTTTGCCAGGTCAAGGTTGCGTTTATTTAAGCCCTGCTCAAATAACTGCCGTACTACTTCTTTGTTTTGTTGTGTGGTGTTCATAACTATCTCCTTTTTATTACTATTAGTGGTTGACTGTGCATGGAGGATACCGGGAGCCATCAACAGGCTTAACAGGTATACTTTGGGTAATGATCTCATTGGTATTTGTTTCGCACAAAACTACTAACCACTGATAGCGGAGAATTGTAAGAAATCATTGATTTTATCGCAAAGGATAATTAGAGCACCCGGTTCAACCGTAACTGAATCAGTCTGATCTCTTCGGTAATACCATACGTAGCGGAGATATTGCACTTGTAGAAAGGCGCCACCATAATACCGGGTCCATAGGAGATGTGCATTTTATTCGATCGCTCACCAGGCACCCATACCCGTCCCTGGTCAAAAAAGGCAAAGACCCCGATTTTACCCCTCAGAAAATAGGTTCTAAAATTGGTAATGTACCGTAGTTCATTGCTATTATAAAATGCAGTTTTCCCCCAGAACCGTTCCCGCCGGAACCCCCGTAACGTGCGGGGGCCGCCAATAATGGCATGTTCATACGCCTGGCCCGAATGCAGCACATCATTGTTCACAATGGTTTCGGCACCTGCTCTTATTGCCAGTGACACATGAGTGAAAATTGGAACATACAACTGGCCATGCATATTATATTGCTGATAGAACTCATTTTGCAGGAAATTCTTTGCATAGGTGGCATTGGCTAAAAAAGTATACCCACTTTCTGGCACTACCGAATCCCGCACACGCACATATGAATACGTCAACTGCAGGCCTGCATACGGATTGGCCTTAAACACCTCCCCATTGGTGGTAAATACTTTGGAGGGATACCGATCGGGGTCGTTTTTACCTGTTGTCAGCAAATAATAACCGGTTATCGCTACTGTGCTTCTACCAAAATTGCGGTTTAACCCGGCAGCCGCATACCATTCTTCGCTTCGCAACCGGTAATAATTGATGTCATTGGTAATTGATTTAGTCTCATTACCAGTACCATAAAAATTTGTCCAGCGAATCACATCATAATCGGCCCGCATAAGCAGGTTCCATTTACCCAATACATGCGGGTATACAGCGGACCAATAAAAACTGAGCGCATTTTGAGATAGTGAATACCGGATACCAGCTGAATGCTCCCAGGCAAATGGATCCTTGCGCCATTTATACTTTCTGTAGGTGTACCGTACGCCTACAAAGATCCTGTCGGCATTATTATAGAACGCCTCCGGCGTGAAACCCGATTCATCATACCTGTTCCACCGGTAACTCCATTTATGAATGGTTGAATCGGATGATAAATGCCTACGGGCATTACTGGTTTGAAAAGTATTATTGGCATCATCGTATACCTGCACTTTATGGGCTGATTGAACAATAGAATCCTTGTTATCGCCACCGATAATGCGTATGGTGATGTTGTTCCGGTCATTTTTTACCTCATACACGTCTTCGCCTTTTATGCCAAACAACCGGATCTCTTTTGTCTCTGCTGGTTTAAAGATCCTGTTATAAAAAGGAGTTGTTGCTTTTTGACCGTCTTCATCAATTCGATATACCGTTACCGATGTTTCATTGTTACCGGCACCCGACACTTCAAAATATTCCCGCTGGCTACTGCCGGTTATTTCTACTTCTTTGGCAATAAACAGGTAATACTGTTTGGCAAACCCGGGTATCTGATCACGCCGGGACTTTAATTTATCGATCAGCTCCTGTCCTTTTGTGGCAAATATTTCAGGCGGTAATTGCGCCACCGATTGTTCGATCACGGAATTGGTCAATGCCTTTTGCAATGCATCTGCCTCATACAACCAATCGGTAAGCGTAAGGGCATTGGTGAAATACCGGTCCATATGCCTTGCCGAAGTATTCAGTATTGCAACATCTTTTTCCTTGTAACCAAAATGCTGCATAAAGCTAAGACCACCGCCTTTTATCACCAGGTTAATGAGCACGCCATCGTGATAAAAAAAAGCCTGATCGCGGTCGCGTGGCACCGGTTTCAACAGAATACCATTGGGCGTAGGTGTTTCTCCCCAGCTCCAGTTACCTTCGTGGCGGAGCCAGTCGCCTATTAGCATATCAAATAACCTGGCGCGCGCAAACGCGTGCTGATCTATTATGTAGCTATTATCATGTTCTGATAGTGTAAGTAATTCATCAGTGCTGATAAAAGATTTAAAATTGCCCAGGTTATCGGCTTCGTGCCAATCACCTTCCGGCTTCTCCTCCAGCAAATACAGGTCATTGCCATATCTGAAATTAAAGGAATCCAGCGCTTTTTGTTGAGGGAGGTATACTAATGTTGGCAGGGCGTGATAAATACCGGCGTGCTGCATCATATTGCTCACGGCAAATGCACCATACGGGTGCGACATAGAAATGCCATCATTCACAATATCTTCCACGAACGTTCCTCTTACCTGGGGTGGTATTACATCTTTTCTTGACTTGTTGATGGAACGCAAAGTGTATTCCTTTCCCTCTTTTGTTTGCAGCCGCAATGATTTCGATTCATTGCCACCACCATTCTTATAAGGTATTAAACCGCCAAAGGCAGTATCTAAATACAAAACTGGAACACGAATGGGAGTTGCCCATTCAGTACGATGGTTGCTGCCCCATAACCAACGGTAAAAAGATGGCCTGCTATAAGCTGATCCGGCAGCCATATATTTGGAAGCAGCCGTATCTGCTACAGGTGTTTGGGCTGTTGTATTAAGGGATATGCATAAAAGTCCCAACCATATATATGATCTGACGTAGCAGCGCATACCTACTTTTAAGATAAAATTGTGCCACGGGCATTACACCGATCTCTACTTCCTGCAACACATTCTTTGCCAGTAGGTATTGTAGTAGCACCTTTTACAATAGTGATATTTCTGCCTGCACAAAAAAATGATCGCTGGGGAAAATGCCGTTGGGTTTGTCTTTTATAATACCCGCGGCCAAAGGTTTGCAATTCCCCTTGCAAAAAATAAAATCAATCTTTCCTTTTCCACTCAACCTGGGACTTTCCTCCGGTTCAAACCCATGCGCCGTAACACCGGGTTCTGCATCGCCATGTATAGCTGCATAACTATCGGCAAAACCGGCAGCTTTTACCGGTTCAAACACATTGCTTGCTATGGTTGAATTAAAATCGCCTGTAAGTATTTGCGGAAAGGTGGGCAAGTACTGGCTGCTTTCCATTGCCATCAATTTCGCCTGCTGCACTTTGGCTTCGGGTGATTTATGATCCAGATGCAGGTTTACCACCCTGAATTCGTTACCGGTTTTTATTTCCTTTAACCGCACCCAGTTCACGTGTCGGGCGCGGGCCGTATTCCACGACATACTTCCTGCTACCAGTGGTGTTTCTGATAACCAGTAGGTACCGGCCGTCAGTAATTCGTACCGGCTTTTTAAATACATGATGGGATTTTTGGCTATACCATGATAGCCTGTTGGGTTAGCATCCATCTCAGGCCCATCGAAGCCGAAGAGTGCGTATTGGGGCATGTGCTGTTGTATATATGCGGCCTGCTCTTTTAACACTTCCTGAAAACCGATAAGATCCGGCTGCTGTTTTTTGATCACCTGTACGCAAACTTCCTTTCGTGCATTCCAACCGAGGCCGATGGCATCATCTTCGGGTAGGGCTACGCGTATATTGCAGGTAAGCACTTTGTGAATGGCGCTGTCTTTTTTAGTAACTGCTGTTACGGCGGCCATGCCCATCGCTGGGAGGAAAGGGGCTAAAGCAACAGCGCCCAGCCTCTTTATCATCCGCCTGCGGGAAGCCATTGCAAACTGACTCGTGTTTTTCATGAAGAATAATATTTTTAAACAGTCGCTTCCCTGTTTATACGCAGGTAAGCGCCTTTCCTTAACAACTCCTGTTGCAATTCCTGCACATCTACATCTGCGGGTTGAATATTTTTCCTTACCGCCTGTTTGGCGGCCCGGCCTGCCGCTTCGCCCATTGCCATGCAAGGTGCCATTACTCTAATGGCCGACATGGCTTCATGCGTGGTTGAGATACAACGTCCGGCTACAAGCAGATTTTTTATTTTTTGCGGAACCAGGGACCGGTATGGGATATCATAACAATCACCACACCATTCCAGGGTGCAACCACCGCCTTGCGGGTGATGGATATCGAGCGGATAACTGGCCACTGCAATGGCATCATCAAAATGACGGCAGCCCATGATGTCTTCCCTCGTCATGGTATACAGTCCGTTGATGCGACGTGTTTCCCTGATACCAAGGAAGGGCGCTGTTTTTAGAAAATAAGCATTTTCAAAACCAGGCACATATCCAATGAGGTAGCGCTGGATATCGTAAATCTGTTTACGGCCTTCGATTTCACCATGGGTAAGGCTTTCCGGATCGGTTCCGTTTACACCATTTACGCGGGTCATGTTCACCCATACTTCACCTTTACGTAAACCAGTGATCAGGATGGTGCGTTCTGTGGTTAGGGTCAATCCATCGGCCTGGGCCTTTTGTACCAGGTTGCGCATACCTACCAGTACAAACTGGTTGTTTTGGCCAAAATATTCTGCCGGAATGAAATCTGTCAGATAGGTCCTTGGTTCCTTTGCAACGCTCAGGCGTAACTGCTCGGTATCTACGCCACCCAGGCAAAACATAAGCGTAGGAGGTTGCACGCCGCCCTGTTCGTTGCCATATTCACAGGGCACGCCACTGCGATAAGCCACATCTGCATCGCCGCTGCAGTCGATAATTACTTTTGCCATGATGGCTTCCCGGCCGGCTTTGCTTTCTACAATAATGCCATTCAATGCATCTCCGTTCATTACCACACCAGCGCAAAAAGTATAGAACAGCACTTCCACACCGCTTTCTGTTAACATTTCCAGTGCCACTGTTTTTACACTTTCCGGTTCCACCAGGGTAAGACTCATATGCAGTGGACAGGGCCGGTGTTCACTGGCAGCCTGCCGGGCAGCAAGGCGATCGATGAGTTTTTGCGGCAGTCCCTTTATGATCTGGTTGCCTTTCTGTCCCAAAAAACCAAGAATAGGTAAGCCAATGGTCATATTGCCGCCCACAAAGCTGCGGCTCTCTACCAGCATTACCCGCAATCCGTCTTCTGCGGCGGCCATCGCAGCTGTTATTCCGGAGGGGCCGCCACCTACCACCAACACATCTACCTCGGTTCTGATAGGAATTGATTTCGCGGGCTCTTGAATGGTACCCAGATTGTTCTTCATATGATGTTTAATTTTTTTAATTAGTTGATTGGGCAGTTGCTGAAAAAGGGGCTTTTTCTTTACGAACCATAGTCCATAGTATTAAAGCTGATAACGGATGTAGTATCGCCATCAGCATAAAGATGTTGCCCGCACCCAGCCTGCCTATTACCTGGCCTACATAATAATTGAACAGTACCGCACCCAATGCGCCAAAACCGCCGGCTATACCCAGCACACTGGCCACGTTGTGCATAGGGAACGATTCCGCTACTACTACACTGAGCGATACCAGCCAGCTCAGGGCCATTACGGCTATCAGGCTGAACACGACCAATGTACTTACCGCACCTGGCAAATAATTGATCAACGCACACAAGGGCGCCAGTATCACTGTTGCAGTAAGCATGATCTTTCTTGCCCGTAATGGCTGTATGCCCCTGCGCACCAGTTTATCGCTCCAGGCGCTTGTTCCTATACTACCTGCATCAGCAATCAAAAAAGGAATCCAGCCAAACAAACCTATTTGTGGCAATGTAAGCCCTGACCCTTCCTGCAAATAACCCGGCAGCCAGAACAAACAAAAATACCATACAGGGTCGCTGATAAACCGGATCATCAGAATACCCCACAGGCTTTTTGTAGACCACAGTTGTTTCCAGCTGAACCGCCCGGTGGCGTCCCGGTTTTCCGACTGCATCACCTCTTTGGTTACTTCCACCGGCGGTTTGCGATAGATCATTTTCCATAACAAAGCGATCAGCAAACCCATGCCGCCACAAACAACAAAAGCAGTTTTCCAGCTAAAAGACAGGGTTAACCAGGCAATCAATGGCGGTGCTATAATGGCGCCAATAGAACTACCTGCTACGCACAAGCTGTTGGCAGTAGCACGCACCTTACCCGAAAACCAAACGGTCACTGTTTTTAACTGGGCGGGGAAATTGGCCGGCTCGGCCAATCCCAGCATGCCCCTGAAAAAACCAAACTGGGCAACCGTTCTGCTAAGACCACCACCTACACAAGCTATTGACCACAGTACAATGCTGTACAACATGATCTTACCAGCGCCAAATTTATCAACCAGCCAGCCCGATACCGGGTACATGATGGCATAACAAATGGTGAAGAGGTTTACAATAACAGCATAGCCGCTATCGTCCAGGGCAAACTCTTTTTTCAGCAATGGTTTCAGGATCGACACCATTTGCCGGTCAACATAATTAAAGACGATCGTAAGAAAGATGATCCCCACTATAAACCAGCGGCGTCTAACATCGAACCACGATCTTGTTGGTTGTTCTATGGCGGGCATATCTTTTACCAGTTATCGTTTTGTTTTACCAATCCCTTTGTAGTAAGCACTTCAATGTTCGGCACAGGCCACAGGTAATCGCGCTTTGGATTGAACACCATGTTCTCAATCACACGCATGATACTCGTATTTGACACATTGCTGTAATCAGGTGTACTGTTTGCATCCAGCACTGGCGCTGTATTCAGCCAGGCAGTACGGCTGCGGCCATAGCGAGGCCCTTTCATCACTTGTTCCGCAATCTTCCAGCGGCGAATGTCGAACAGGCGATGTCCTTCATTGGCCAGCTCTACTTTACGTTCGCGGCGTACCAGCGAGCGCATATAGTCCTGTGTTTGCCCACGGGGCACAACAGGCATGCCAACCCTGGTCCTAACCGAATCCAATGCTTTATATACTGATTCATCTATTTGATTGGCCTCGATCTTTGCTTCGGCATAAATAAGCAACAGTTCAGCGTAACGCATGATCACAATATCGCCTTCACAATTCTCATCATCTTTCATGTCTTTTATGTCTGTCCATTTACGCCACATATAACCCGTGAACGTAGCGTATTGGTTGGTGGCATCTGTGTTGCTTACCCGCACTGCCGGTGTTACATTATAATTCCAGACTTTCAAACTATCGGGGTGCGTTTCAAACTGATAGCCATAATACGTGCTGCCTGGCAATACGATGCTCATGGCCAGCCGGGGATCGCGTTTCTCAAATGGTTTGGCGGTATTGTATAAGGGTGATTTGTCTATCGTCAATCCATCGGTGCACTCATACGAATCAACCATTTGCTGAGTGGGTACTTCGTTAGCTACGCCACCTGCCAGGCGGCTCGAAAGAAAATTGCTATTGCTATGTGTGAGTACCCCTTTTGTATACTGAAGGGAAAAGATCTGTTCTTTGCAATACTCACCGGTATAATTAAACAGGTTTGAATAATCGGCATACAATCCGTAATGACCGATTGCCCGCGCTGCATTGGCAGCATCGGCTGCCGGCTGCCATTGCCCATTGTACAAAGCTACCCGTGCTTTTAAGGCATACGCTGCTACCTTAGTGGCTCTGCCTGTTATATTTCCCGTATTGAATGCAGGCAGATCGGCCACAGATTCATCCATTTCATTCAGGATGAAAGTAACCACGTCGGCCTTGCTGGTCCTTTCCAGGTTGCTCTCCTCTAACGAAATGCTTTTTGTTACCAGCGGCACATCGCCAAACATTTCTGTAAGCAGAAAATAGTTGAACGCTCTTACCCAACGGGCTTCTGCAATTACCTGCCTGTAATAAGCTTCGGCGAGCGTGGCTTTTGCCCGGTCGATATTATCGAGCAGAAAATTAGCACGGCCTATTGATTTGTAGCATTGTGTCCAGGCAACTTCGGCTGACCCATTGGTACTGGTAGCCGTTCCATTGCCCAGGTCCTGTACGGCATGTGCACTCCGGTTCCAGCTGATATCAGCGCAATTATCCAACATCACCGGCCAGGGGCGGGCTGTTTTCAATTCCCAGTTCAATGATTTATAACAACCCAGAATACCCATCTCTACTTCAGTAGCATCTTTATAAAATGAGGCAGAAGAAGGGCTATCGAGTGGTACCTTGTCGAGCGATTTATTACAGGCAGTCAATCCGGCTATAATACCGGCAATCAATATTATGGTGGATGTACATTTCATGATTTGTAAATAAGGATGTTTAGAATTTAATGTCCAGACCAACAGTATACACTTTTACCTGTGGGTACAAATTACCCGTACCTACAGGTGTTTCCACATCATATCCTTTCCAGAATTTATCATGCGTAAGCAGGTTCTGTCCGGCCACATATACTTTCAGGGACGTCATGCCCCATTTGTTGATGAGTGATACCGGCAATGAATAACCAAGCTGAATATTTTTCAGGCGTACATAAGCGGCATTTTTCATCCAGAAGCTGGATGGCTGATAGTTGTTACCACCATCGCCATAGGTAAGGCGGGGGAATGCTGCATTGGGATTTTCGGGTGTCCAGGAATCCTTATGTTGTTCATGCGCCGTACCGCCGCTGTAAAACGGCTGAATGGCGTAGGAATATAAATAACCATTGGCTTTGCCCACGCCCTGCAAAAAGGCGTTCAGGCTAAACCCTTTGTACCCGGCGTTCAGATTCAACCCATACGTGTAGCGGGGAAGGGTGCTGCCAATTATTTTATAATCATCATTGTTAATGATATTGTCCTTGTTCTGGTTTACGTATTTGATATCACCGGGCGCCAGCACACCCACCTGCGCCGGATGGTTGTCGATCTCCGCCTGCGATTGAAAATAACCATCGGCTTCCAGGGCGTAGATGGAGTTGATGGAATATCCCTCGCGGCTCTGCAACAAACTGGAAGCACTGATGCCTTTCAGATCGAGCACCTTGTTTTTTACATCGGAAATATTGAAATTAATGCCATAGGTAAACGCACCGGCCCGGCCATTGTAATTAACACCTAACTCCCAACCCACGTTACTTACCTTACCTGCGTTCTGATATGGCGCATTTAAACCGATGTATAAAGGGATATCCAGCGTAAGCAGAATGTCGTCGGTGATTTTCCGGTACCAGTCGGCTGTGATGGACAAATTCTTAAACAGCGTTACATCCACCCCCACATCAGTCATGGTGGTGGTTTCCCAGGTAATATCCTTATTGCTCATATCGTTCAACGCACCAATGGAAACAACCTGACCTGCCATGGAGTAAGAGCCCAATGCTATATTGGAAGCAAATGGATAGGTGCCGATGTTCTGATTACCCAATGTTCCCCAGCTGGCCCTGAATTTCAGATCGGTTAACACGCTGCGCAGGCTTTCCATAAAGTTCTCTTCGCTAACACGCCAGCCGGCAGAGAAAGAAGGGAAGAACCCGTATCTGTTTCCTTTAGTAAAACGGGACGAACCATCGTAGCGGGCATTCGCCTCTAACAGGTATTTCCCTTTGAAATCGTAGTTGAGGCGGCTAAAGAAACTTTGTAAGGTCCATTCGGAAGCGCTGCCCGATGCCTGCTGATTACTTTTATCACCGGCATTGAGCACCGTATAATCGGGGAACTGGTAATTATCGCGGAAGGCAGTGAAATCAGATGCATAATAGGTTTCCTTTGAGGCTCCTAACAACCATTTTACACTATGGCTGCCAAATTGTTTGTCGGCGGTAATATTTGCGCGATAATTGCCATAGTAAGAGCGGGCGTTGGTATTGGTCTTTTCACTTTTAGCGGGCTGGGTAAAGGCTACTGAACCAGTGCCCGTGTAAGTGGTCACCGCTTTTACAAAATCATCATCATAAGAATTTACAAAACGGGGCGCTGCTACCAGGTCGGCTGTTAACCAGTATACCGGCTTATAGCTTAATTGCAAATTGCCCTGCATGCTCAGCGTATTGTTCTTCAGCGCGCCGCCGTCTTCCACCATGGCAATAGGATTGTTTCCATTCCAACCTTCACCCCATTTGCCATTGGTTAGCCGGCCTAACTGTACAGCAGGAATGCGGTTCATTTGTGAGAACACGTTCGTCATGCCCCGTCCCGGCTCTGTCGTGTTCCGGTTGATCAGCTGCAGATCGAGCTTCATGCTTACTTTTTCATTGAACTTAACATCCGCATTGTTACGCAGCGTGTATCTTTCGAAAGAGGACGACTTTACAATACCATCCTGGTGCAGGTAGCCCAGTGTGGTAAGAAAACGCAGTTTGCCCGATGAACCACTGATGCCTACGGAGTGGTTTTGCATCATACCCGACCCTTTCAGCACTTCTTTTTGCCAATCGGTATTGGGGTATTCATCGGGATTGGTCAACATTTCCTGGCTATACTTTTCGATAAACTGGTCGGTATATACGGGGGTAATACCTGTATTTACATAAGCTTCGTTCAACAGGCGCATATGATCGAGCGCATCTACTTTATCGGGCAGGTTGGTGGCTTTTTGTTTACCCATGAAACCATTATAGGTAATTGTAAGCCTGTCGCCTTTTGCTCTTTTGGTGGTTACCAACAATACGCCATTGGCGGCACGCGAACCATAGATAGCAGAGGAGGCCGCATCTTTCAACACAGAAATACTTTCAATCATGTTGGGGTCCAGCTCATTCATATTGCCTTCTATGCCATCGATCAAAACGAGCGGATTGGCATTGTTCAGGGTACCAATACCGCGAATGCGAATGTTTCCGGCATCACTGCCCGGCGCACCGGTACTGGTAGTTACAGTAACGCCGGGGGCTATCCCCTGCAGAGCAGTAGATAACTGGGTTACAGGCCGGTCGGCCAAACGGGCCGCATTGATGTTTTCAACGGAGCCAGTAAGGTTTACTTTTTTCTGCGTACCATAACCAATTACCACTACGTCATTGAGGGTGTTGCCTGAAGACTGTAATTGAATAGACAGTTCTTTGCTGATGCCTTTTATGGAGATCTCGCGGGTTACATAACCAATGTAGGAAATAACCAGCACGGCATTTTCGCCGGGTGCTTCAAGACTGAATTTACCATCAGCACCGGAATTAACTCCCCTGTTGGCGCCTTTGATTAAAATGTTTACGCCCGGCAGCGGAGCGTCTTTTTCATCCAATACCTGCCCTTTTATTAGCGGCTTATTGTTTTGGGCAACTATTCCTGTGGGCATAAGCAACAGTGCCTGTACGATAATAGCAGTCGATAGTAATAACTGCTTTAAGAAAGAGCTTGATCTCATATAGCAAGGTTAGATAGTGAACAAATGTGTGAACAATCGTTTCGTTGGCCGGGTGATGGCAGTGTCTGGTTTCTTATCATAACTATACATTTAAGTTTCGGCAAAGAAATTAAATGTATTTTAAGATAATTAAAGCACAATGTTAAGTAAATAATACCAAATTGAAACGCAAATGTTAACATTTTTATTCAGCTGACTATTAACCCATTAGCATGATATTATCTTGAATGCAGCCGTTTTATCGGTCATTCACCTAATTCAACCGATCCAGCTAAATGTATTAAATCATCATTAAAACAGAAAGAAAATTAAAGTTATTTAAACACCCTTATAATAAAAAAGGTCCCTGCTAAGCAGAGACCCGTCCATCCATTATCTTATGTTGATTATTTATAAAGCTGCTTTGCTGCTCCTGCCAGGGCTCTAAAGTTGGCCCTCACATTTATAAAGCCGAACAAATTCCCGTTCCTGGGATCATACTTCACTTCGAACGGTACCCAGATATCATTGAAGATCCTGATGCGTATGGTACCATTTAACCAGAGCTGATTTTGTTCCTCGTTCGCATATACCCTGTTGAAGAGATGATAATAGCCTCCACTGAATTTCAGCTCCAGGTAGCTCTTCCTGATACTTTTGGTATTGAGCACCCAGTTAATACCGGGTTCAAAATTAAAAACAGCCCGCCCCAGATCGCGACCAGCTTTCAACGTATCGTCTACCAGCTGCAATTGCGATCTGATATTTAACTCCAGGTCGTTTTTTGTTTTGCTGTATTTATTAATGCTTTTTATAAATTCTGTGTGAAAGACCACATTGGCAAAAACATACTGATTCTTCAAAGTGGTGTCAGTAACGCCAACCGTCCACAGGGCATTTTTATTGAAGTTCATTTTCATGTCCTGATAAAGACTATCGGTTGTGCGTTTCATGTTAAAGTCCGGAGTTTGCATAAGGGTTTCAAACAAAGCCCGCGTGCTGTCGCTGCTACCGGCAAAAGCCAGCATGGTATCCTGTAATGGTTTACTTAAAGCCCCGAAGCTTATCAACCCCATGGTGAAATTTGAATATTCCTGCATCAACGGCCAGGGATTAGGCATGGCAGGAATTTTTGCAACCATTTGGTTATTCAAAGCAAACAATTGCTTCACCGCTGCATTCGAAAGCACGGTCTTCACAAATGCGTTCTGTACCGTTTCATCTCTTTTATTGATGATGGCATATTTGAGCCCTGCTGAAAATCCGTTAAACCGGTACGAGGAATCGAGCCGTAACCCGAACGAATAGTTCAGGTTCCGGAGGGTTCTGTATTTCTTATAGATGGTATCAACCAGCAATACAGTATCCAGCTTTGCAATAACCGCAAAAGGGGTACCTGTAAATTTCAATGTTTTGTCAGGACTGGTAAGCCGGTCAAATGCCAGTTGAAAGAAGCTGTTGAGCACGTCTTTATAATTACCCGTTGCTAATGAATCTGCCGTTAATATAGGATTGGGTATGGGGCTCTTTTGCGCTATCAGCGTAGTGGCAAAGCAAAACAGCAGCACCATTACGATGCCCGTAATTTTTCCGATCATATTGCCTGTTTGATTATTGAATTAAATAGCCGGTAAGGATGATCCCTGCAGCAAATTGTTGGGGAGAAACGGGAACAGTTGGAGTATCGATGACAATAACTGCATGGCCGGTGCAAACGCCATTTACGGAAATGGAATCACCGCTTTGTACCTCTGAAAACCGGATATTTCCGCTGCTGCTGATACTTTGCATATTGATCAGCACGCCATTTCTGAATAGTAATGAAGTGGCCTGTCCTATACCTCCGGTAAATGTAAAGGTGATGCTCACCTGCAGGGAATGCGGGGCGCTTTCTGCAACCAGTGAAGTGGTTGTTAGTTTTGGCATGTTGGTATGGTTTGTGGGTTTGGTTGTAGCGTTAGAACCAGGCTGGAGTGAAAGGTGGGCTTGGGGCTTACGTTTTGGTATTGCCTTTTTTACACTTTTAGCCATGGGAAGGTTTTTAATGGCACTAAAGCTACAAAAGAGAACCCGGCTAAATTCATAACCAATCTTCTATTTTTTCATTTCTTTTTCACATATACACACGTGACACCGTTAGTATATGATGAAATTGTTATGCTTCTGGTTCATACCCCTGCATCGCCTTATTTAATCGTCGCTGTATTTTTGAAACAAGAATTCGCGGTGACAATACCTTCATACATTCGCCAAAACCCAGGATCTCCCGCTCCAGTTCAAAGTTCAGTACCACCTCTATGCGGATGATAATACCCTGCTCATCCTGCTTTAACAATTGTTGGGAATGATGAATGGGTTTGGTCAATACATATGGCGCATTGAATTTGTCAACAAACAATACTACCTTAATTGCCTTATCACTCTCGTTCTTGGTAACCCCTATGAGATTATCGAAGTAGTTGTCAAAGTCAATTCCGTCATGATCGTTAAAAGGCTCTTTGGAAAGCTCCTGAAATTCTATGATGCGATCGAGGGCCATGGTCAGTAGCTGATTCCGTTTTTTTGCCCGGGCTATCAGGAACCAGCGGTTGCGGTATTCCTTTAGCAAATAAGGATAACATATAATATGTTGGGAGGCGGCGGCTTTAAACGACTTGTATTCTACCAGTAGTGATTTTTTTTGCAGTATTGACTGATATAGGGGATTGATGTGTTCCAGCCCCTTTAGCAAATGGTTATTTTCAAATTGAATACAATTACGGCCCTGGTTTTCGGTCCTGTACAGATTATTTTCAAGGCGGGCGATCATATCGCTCATTTCATCGAAGTAGGTAAACCCGTTGAATTGCTTCAACACACCCACGATCTCTTTCATTTTTTCTACATCGGCCTGGTTTACCGGAGCATTGGTAATACTATATTCGGAATCGCTATAGGAGTAAAACTTTCTATCAACCACAACGATGGGGGCATTGTAACCTAATTTATCACTGCGCATTACCTGAATATCGGCCTGAATGGTGCGCTTACTAACACCAGTGGTAATTCCTTCCATTTCGTACAGCACATCGGCTACTTTTTCAATCAGGTCGTCCAGGGTCCATTTACGATACCTGTTACGCAGACAATCATCGATGGTTTTATAACGAATAAGGGCCAGTTTATTTACAGACATAACGTTGGTTGGGGTGGTAAAAGTAATACACCAATTTTTTATACGCAATACAGCTGCGCACTTCCAGCATATTTTATTTAAACCGGAAATTATTTTCAGCTTTAATTGCGTGTTAACCAGACAATTAAACCCAGGCAGACAAAATAATTTTTCGCCGCGCACTTATACTGCGTAGTGATGCGTGCATATTTGCTGTATCAAATTCATGGTCAAGAAAAAGTTACTTCAAGTCAATTTAAAACAAACTATTTCAATTACCGTTTTTGATATCCGAAGCAGTAGCTCAGTTGGTTAGAGCAAAGAAAAGTTTTAAAATTACTATCGGTCAATTTAAACATACTTCAATTCAATTTGGTGATCTGTTTGAGAATTACCGTGGTCAATTATCACTTACATCCAGCTTGTGTCGTTGGTTCGAGTCCAACCTGCTTCGCTGAACTATGGTCAATTGTTGCTTACTCCAAATCCACTTTTTCCAAGTAACAAGCAACAAAATTATCAGGTTTTTTAAATTAAGTATTATGAATCCTTTATTAAAAGTCAGCATCCGCCAACAGGCTATTTTTATCCCAGACAATGCTATCACCAATAACTATGACACCCTTACGGGAAACACAGGTTTACTGGTAGCTAATTTAGCCAGCCTGGGTTATGGCGTTTCTGAACCATTGCTGAAAGCTTTAAATAACACCGTACCAGGATTTCAGTTAACCATACTGGAAATGTTGCGTGACGTGACTGGTGTGAACAAAAACTGGACCCCGCTGGTGAAAGACTGGCTGGTTCCAACCGGTGAATCTATAATAGATCATATTGTGACCTTCTTTGCCAATATCTATAAAACCAAAGGGCCAGTACTGCCTTGCGGACATACCATCCCGGCCAATACGTTCCCGTTGCAGCGCTATAATGGTTGCCCATTCTGTGGTACCCCATTTGAATTTGGTGCCATTGAAGATTACAAACAGGGAAGTGAACAAAAAATACTTGAGTTGTGGACGTCAAAAGATGCCGCTAATTTTCTGGCTGATCTGTTATCGTCTAAAACAGCGTTGGATGCTACCCAAATGGATAGCCTGAAGATATTGTTGTCAGAACTGCCTTTACCACAAGTACAGGTAGGGATGAAAGAAACCCTGATGGCCGTGACAGATCTTTATATCAGCCGTAACGAGGCGGAGAAAGTACAGTCATTGTTCAACTCACCAACCGATGTGTTGCGTTACTTATGGTATAAACATACCGGGTTCTTACAAATTATTGAGCCTGGCACTATCTTAAAACGCAAAGTAACCAACAACAGCCACCTGGTAGCGAAACTGAATAATTCCGCCCATACAAAGCTGAACGTAAAAGCGGCCCTGAAACTGAAATACACTCGCAAAGAAAGTGTTATGGTTGCGTCCTGGTTAAACAACATGAACCTCGATACCGCAAAAATGTGCGAAATGATGCACCCTAAACGCGGTATGTGGGTACGTTTTATCAGAGCCCTGCGACTGGCTGAATACAGCAAACGTACAGGATATGATAAACTGCGTGACCTGCTGGATAAGTTCTATAAAGAGGATTACGAAGTATGGCAGGGACTGGTAGAGCACTACAAGTTGCGTTATGATGTAACCACCACCTTTGCATTACTGCAACAACGTCCGGGATTATTTGCCCGTTCTTTGTTCGCCAACATGTTGTGGTTTGGCAGTGATATTGCCATCGCGGCTTTTATGGATATCATCGATAAAGTACCGGCCCGTCTGTTGTTCACACTGGCCATGTATGCTGAAAATTATTTCGACAAAACAAATACCCGCTCAGTAAAACCACTGGGCGGGGTGAATAAGAACATTCCACCTAACCGGATGCTGGCTATGTATACCGATGAGCAGTTGGAGGAAATGCAGGCTGCTGTTGTTGATCTGTGCTTTTTGGCGGTTAAAACCCGCTTTGCCAAAATACCAGCAACAGGAAAAACCATGTATATAGAGCCTTCGTTGTTCAAAATACCTGTTTCTATAGGAGATAGAAGCGATACCGTGCAGGACATGTCGGCTGCATTAATGGGTGCCCGATTCGCCGTGGAAGGCAATTCCGTTCGTCTGTTTATGCAATGGGGAACCGGTTTACATGCCCAGCATATGGATATGGACCTGAGCTGTTTAATTGCCTATAACAACAAAACGGAACGCTGTTCTTACAGCGCCCTGACGGTTACCGGTTGTAAACATAGCGGCGACATCAGGCATATACCTAACAAGATCGGTACAGCCGAATACATTGAAATAGATCTGGCCGAATTGCAAAAAGCGGGCGCTAAATACGTAAGCTTTACCTGCAACGCCTATAGCAATGGTAGCATTACGCCTAACCTTGTAGTCGGATGGATGAACAGTAAACATAAAATGACGGTGTCTGAAAATACAGGCGTGGCATATGATCCATCGTGCGTACAACACCAGGTGCGTGTGGTAAATGACCTGAGCAAGGGTTTGGTATTTGGTGTATTGGATGTTCAACGCCGCGAGATAATTTGGCTTGAAATGCAATTCTCAGGGCAGATCGTTCAAAATCTGGATACCCGGAATGTGGAAGCCCTGTTGAAGAAACTGAACAGCAAATTAACCATTGGTGAGTTATTGAAAATAAAGGCCGAAGCCCAGCACCTGCAACTGGTAGAAACACCGGAAGCAGATGAAGTGTATACTACCAGGTGGGCACAAAATACGGCAGCAGTAACAAAGCTGTTGATTGATTAATAAAAACCCCAGGCCATGTACCTGGGGTTTTCAAATACTAAGACCAGAAGGAATTTTTTATAAGATGAACAAGTATGAACGGCTCAAGTCTGATTTAGAGACAGCCGGAACCGGAAAATTAAAAGCATTTGGGAACTCCATGTTGCCAATATTGAAAAATGGAAGCCTTTTAACTTTTATAAAAGCAACTGACTATAACATCGGCGATATTGTATTTTGTAAAGTAAAAGGCAGGTACATAGACGCGCATAAAATAGTAAAGAAAGATACTAACAAAGGATACCTGATCGCCAATAATCATGGCTTTGAAAATGGCTGGACAAAGATCGTTTATGGTAAAGTAATAGCAGCCGAATACCAGGGCAGGACTATTTATAAAACGGAGTAACATGCAACAACTGAGTACAACAGTCTATTAGTACAAATGCGGGTAGAATTATACGGGTAATTATGTACCAATAGTGTAAGTGGGTACCGGGCTTGATAACTATCTGTTAAAACTATCCGCATTACCATTACCAGTAAGTGTTATTTATACGAAAAATAGGTTACTTTCATGGGGTTAGCGGAATTAAGATAAGATCAATAACCACATGAGAAAGCTTTTCAAATACACGGGTTATACCTTTTTAACCCTTATCCTGCTCTTACTCCTGTACTTGGGTAGTGCCTGGACTTTGTCACATCTAACGGTTAAAGCCGAAGCCAATACTGCACACCAGATTCCAGTATACATCAAAACAAATCCTGTACATACCGATCTGATTCTTCCTGTTAAAACAGAACTAATAGACTGGAGTAAAAGTATCCTGTATACCAATACCCGTACCCGCGACACCGCATTCAATTATATTGCCTTTGGCTGGGGCGACAAGGGCTTTTATCTCGAAACGCGTACCATGGCCCAGCTGAAAGCCAGTGTTGCGCTAAAAGCTGCTTTCTGGTTAAGTTCTACAGCTGTACACACCAACTATCTTAACAAAGTAAAAGAAGGAAAAACCTGTGTAAAGCTGGAACTCTCCAACGAACAATACAAACGGTTAATTATATTCATTGAAAACAGCCTGCAAACTAATTCATCAGGTAAACCCATTGCCATCACAGCCGTTGAACCTTATGGCGACCACGATGCCTTTTATGAAGCAAAAGGCAAATACAGTTTATTTCACACCTGTAATACCTGGGCTAACAATGCATTAAAATCATGTGGCCAAAAAGCCTGCTGGTGGACGCCATTCGCAAACGGCATCGAATACCAATACCAGAAATAAGTTATTTCTTCTCAGCCAATGCTTTCTTTATTACCGGCAGTATTGCATCTGCAATACGGGTAAAACCCAGATCGGTCAAGTGAATGCCATCGATGGTAGCTTCATGGTCATCACCGATGAGCTTATCCGATTCAAGATAATAGATATTCTTTACGCCTTCTTTTCTCAATCGCTCATAAGTTTTTCTGATCGCCTCATTCTGCCTTTTAACTGTATTACCCACCTGTTGGTCCCACAATCCATTTTGTCTGAAGATGGTTTCCACCATCACAATGGGAATAGCAGGTTGTTGCTCGTGCAGGTATTTTATAAAAGGATATGATCTTTCACTGATCTCCTCGGGGCTGGGGTTAGGAATACAATCCAGCACATAACAATCTGCGGGCACAGTAGCCAGGTACTTGGCGAGCGGCATTTCCATTTTTGCACTGCCGCTGAATCCCAGGTTTATAACATCATACCCGGTCCTTCGTTGCAGCATAGCGGGGTATGCCATGCCTGCCCTGCTGGCTGAAGCTCCCTGTACCACACTGGAGCCGTATACAACAATTCGTTTTGCAATGTTAATAGCAGGCTGCGCAGGTTTGTTGATCGTTGCTGTATTTTGTATACCGATCTGCAACTGGCTTATGCCATTGTAAAGTGGCAGATAAAGCATAAACTGCTTTACAGTGTTGTCCATGTTCTGAACAATCAACTGGTTTTGACTGATGCCAGGCGCCACACGCCCTATGCTTACAAACTGCCATTTACCGGCTTTATAACAATACAGATCGAGGCCGCTATGGGCATCGGGTGTCATGTTGTGCAAATACACTTCTTTTGGCAGGCTCCATTTGGCGCGAATGCTGCGGCTATTGGTTTCAAACAAAATGGCAATGCCTGCGCTTTGTTTGGCCAGGCCCTTCACTGCCTGCGGCATATCCTTCGCTTCCATGCTATCAATGCGTTGATAAATGGAATCGGTAATTTTGGCTTTACCGATCAGCATCAATGTGGCGGCATCTACGTATTTAATACTGTCCTGCGAATACGATAACCGGGCAGCCAGCACTAGCAGGCTGCAACAAATGATCTTTACTACTGAATATTTCATCGTTGAATGTAATAATTTAATAATGGACATTACTTCACCTCTATGGTACCGGTAGCATAAAAAACATCATTAGCAGCCATCCCATTCACTACAATGCGAAAACGTCCCGTAATATCACTGGTGTAAAAACTAGCTTCGGCTTTACCGTTTTTGTCAAATACCAACGCAGGCGACCAGTATATAGTTGATACGAACAATGGACCGGGACTGGCAATTTCTTCTTCGCCAATATTATACAATTCCTTTCCCATTTTAATTCCCTCATACTGTAGTATGGTTGTATTGGGTTCTTCCATGGCACACCCCCAATAAGTGACCATGCCACCACCATTAATATTATATGTTTTTCCCTTCTCAGGCAGGTGATTGCCAGGGAAACCGGCATGGTTCTGACAATTCAGTATATTCCAGGGACAAACAAAATCACCGCAGGCATTGGCGCTGGTACCCCATATTGAATTGTCATTATTCTTATGCGCAGTGACAGTAACCACGGCCAGTTGCTTTACTTTATTTAGATCGTTCAAAGTAAGGTCACCGGCATATTGTAAGTACCTGTTTACATTTATAGTATTGAAATGTACACCAGCGGCCAGTTTCTTATTAATGGTAATGAATGGGTCCAATATGTTTACTTTGTGCCCTGAATATTTATCGCCAGCACTTATCCATAAATTTTTGCCCTGGTCAACCAGCAATTGGTCGTACGTGCAGTCAAAATTTCCCGACAGATCTGTGGTTGTATAAGGCAGGGTTGTGCTGCCATTCAAAATAGTTACTGTAACGGGCCTTTTTATTTTTCCGGAGGCGATCACTTTTCCACTGAAAGCTGCTGAATAAAAGGAAGCGGGTGCTGTTTATCAGTCAGTACTTCCTGCCAGGTATATCTTCGCCAGCCGCGCACCAGCAATACTTTCTCTAGATGATCCTCATTTTTATACCCTTCGCCATTGGTATAATCCGGTACATGCTGCAATGACGACTGCAAATAGGTAAAGGATTCAATATCCTGTTGTTTACTTAAATTGTAACGATTAGCCTGGGCACTGGCAACAGAAGCAAAGCCTTCAACGGGCTGACCGTTTTTGCTCAGTTGAAATGAAACAGTTACTTTCTGGCGCTTTTCATACGCTTGTTGATTCGGAGTAACAGTACAAATCGTTTTACTATTATAATGGGCGAAGAAGATGCGTTCTGCCAGCGGTCGATTATTAGTATCCAGCAGGGTTATGGCGGTAAGCCCTTTGGGAACATCATCCAATAAAAGCAATGCGCGAACGACACCCTGCTTTAACGCCAGTGCCTGTTGTTTGAAAACTGTTCGGTAATTATGTACTACTATATTCACCTGTGAATACCCGCTTGCAGAGATCTTACAAAAAAGGGAATCATTGGTTATCGCCTTTGGAATACTGATCGTTACTCCCTTTGACAATACCGTTGGCAGGAGATAGCCCTCTTTTTTCAATTGTAACTCAGCCGGCCAGGCAATGGGTTTTATACTATAAGAGACGCCTGTATGCACAGGCAGATCAAACTTACCCAATCCCTGTTCATTTGTTGTAATGGTATCGATGGGCTGCTGATCTTCAAAAACAATGGCCCGCATTGTGGCCGGCTCACCCGCACTGGATTTTGACTCCCACCCAATTCTGCAAATGGTATTCGTAACCAGATAACCTCCTTCAGGGAAAAACCGCGCATCCAATTGCCGGTCTGCTGTGTTTGATGGCCATTTGTTCTGGAGATAGGTTATATCACCCTGATATTTCACTTTCGTATTAATAATGGGGAAAGCCGTACTGCCCGGGTCAACAAGAGATAGATTAAGCCGATAAGTGCCCTTTTTATCGGTAATACCTTTTATTGTTTTGCTGTTCCCACACCACACCCACAATTCGGCGCCGGCAATTGGCTGATAATTTTCCTTATTTCTAACAGTGAGCAGCAGATCCTTTTTCCCTGTTGTATCTTCCAATATTGTAGCAGCAGCTACAATATCGGGCTTTCGAATGGAGCGGATCGACAGGTCCTGTGTAAACAAAGCCAGGGGCAGACTGTCTGGCCCCATCACATTTGTATAGGCTATCAGTTTGTATACCCCTGGGGCAATGGAATCGGGCAGTTGCATACTGCCATAACTATACCCATTGCGCATGAAAAACTTTTGTTGAATGCCGGGAGTGCGGGTATCAGCCGGCACCAGCGCCAGCGAAAGCAGGCGGTGTAAGGGCATGGAATCATTGCCACAGTGCAGCAACCAGCCGCTGAACCAGATATATTCGTTGTTGGTGTAAATATGCTTATCGGTATGAACAAACAACTGATCAGCATTATTGCGGGAAGCATACACCGCCATTCTTGCCGGGATATCATCCAGCTGACAGAACGCATGCTCCCCTATCAGGAAAAGAATTGAAAGCGGCCAATACTTCATATTGGCAAAATAGTTAGTTCATGGCAAATATCTGAGTGAAATATAAAATACCTCTTTTATCGGCTGCAATGCCAATACCGGTTATTTTATAATGTCCTTCGATGTTTTCTCTGTGCACATCACTTTTTAACCAGTGATCAACAACTTCTTTGGCAGAAGTGCTGCCCATGGAAACATTCTCGCCTACTTCTGAGATACCGCTTATGGCTGAAGAGATCCTGTTTGAACGGCCGTCAAAACCATTATGCCCGAAGGAAGTACGGCGCGACGCCATATTCTGGCTGTGCTTTAAAGCTTCTGCATTCATTACATTATTCATTACCAGCGGGGATAATCCCTTTTTACGACGGTACTCGTTAACATATTTAAGCACATCGATGGCCATGCTTGTATAGTCTGTTGGAGCGGCCGACACCGCAGGAACCGGTTTTAAAGGCACAGAAAAGTCAGCCGCACTGGTTTTAATAGCAATACCGGATAAAAAAACAAGAGACAAAGGAAATACATACTTCATACTATTGGGGTTGATGGTTGGGTCTTCTGCTAAATTCGTACCACAAAAAGATAAAAAAAATTAAATATTTCAAACCCGGGTTATCAGGGACTTCGAAAATACTGTTAATAATATTTTAAACAGGGGCCAATATAATAACCGGCATGTTTGCGTGAAAAGCCTAAATTCTTATTTTGGTATTCGTACAAAATAAAATCAATGTTAAAAGGACTAATCACCACAGCCAGGAATTTCTACAGTTGGTTTTGGTCAATCATTATCGCCTTACTTCTCGGATACCTCACCTGGGGCAGCTGGCGTTTGTACAACAACGAAAAAGAATTACAACAGTTCATTAAGGAGGGCCAGCCGGTAAAAGTACAGGTAACTGCCACCGACCGGCAAAACCACGTCTGGTACGATCAGTTCTCTAATAAGGTTTACATTACATTTAATTACAATAACCAATCGTATTCCACCCGCTACATCCAGGATTCAGGATGGGTGTACGTAGGTGATAAATTAACCTTATTGTATCACCCGCAGTATAATGCCTTCCGGCAGGCCACCAAACAGATAAATTTTAAAGACCGGACCAATCGCTCGCTTCTTCTGGATTTCTCTTTTGTAAGTATGTGGAACGATGAACGAAAATGGCTGTTGCTAACCCTGATCCTTGGAACTGCGTTTGTACTTCTGACCATGGGCCTTATTAGCAGCATTGTGCATATCCCTTTGCTGGCCCATGTGGGCCGCCTCATTGTTACCGCAGGGGTACTTTCCTTTGCCCTGTATTTCACTTATAACGGCTGGCAATACCACAGCTACTTCAACAAGATCAAAAATGAAGGGCAACAAAAAACAGTTACCATCATCAGCACCGAATACCAACGGCATTCCAAAAGAAGCGATGCCTGGTGGGTTACTTACGAAGCCTGGGTTCAATTTGATAAAGAACAAAGAATGATCCCCATTGAAGAAGACGATTATGATAAGCTAAAGGCCAATGATCAGCTTCCCGTATTCTACAACCCTTCACTAAATGATATGATGCCGGTGAACTATACCGGCGATAACATGAACATTTGGGTAGCCGTGTTTTTCTGGGCGTTTGCAGCATTTTTTGTCTGGCAGAATTATCTCAAACGAAAAGAAAACAGGTAATTATTAAAGAAGTTTAAGATGCCTTCCCGGCTGAGCCAGGAGGGCATTTTTTATTTACAAACGTCCATGCAGCGTTCCTTTCATCTGTTGCATTATACTATTATAACACAAATCCCGGAATTATTTGGAAGTTAAGGAGCTAATAGCAGCATGCCTTCGACGCGACCGCATGAGCGAAAAGCTCCTGTATGAACGGTATGTAACCGTAATGACCCGGCTATGCCAGCGATACCTGAAAAACGACGCTGAAGTACAGGACGTACTTATTGACGGTTTCATAAAGGTATTCGACAAATTAAAAACGTTTGAATACCGCGGCGAACAAAGCCTGGAGATCTGGATAAGAAAGATCATGATCAACGAATGCCTCATGCGGCTTCGCAAAAGCAATCCGCTGGTATTGATCGATGAAGAAAAACAGGAGGAGCTTGTTCAACCTGCGCACAACGGTCCGGAAGCAAAGGAAATTATTAGACTGATCCATCTTTTACCACCTGGTTATCGCACCATAATAAACCTGTATGTGATAGATGGGTACAGCCATAAGGAAATTTCCCATTTTCTTGGCATTACAGAAAGCGCCTCGCGATCGCAGCTAACACATGCCCGTAATAAATTAAAGGAACTTTTAAAAATCCACGGATGGAATGGAATGATCAACTGATAGAGGAAGCCTTGCGACAAAGCGCCGCCTCACTAGAAAAAAGATATCCGGCCGGGTTGCCACCTGCAACCGCATTATGGACAGCCATCGATACTAAAAGAAAACACAGGCGTGCAATAAGAGTGCAACGATGGAGTGTCGCAGCCACTATAATATTACTTGCAACAGCCATAACATTATGGCCTGGCGCTAAAAAAGAAACCGACCTGTCTTCTTTCCAACATAAAATACGCCCCTTACCCGCTACGGAAAAAGAAGCGATGGCATATATTAAAAGGGTTTGCCGGGGTAATAATATCATTTGTGATTCCCCGGCTTTTAAAGAGTTGCAATCGGACCTGGATGCGTCTTCAACAGCACTTGCAGACATCAACCAGCAACTCAAAATATTCGGGAACGACGAACAATTGATAAGGGCTAAAACAAGAATTGAAAATCATCAGGCACGGATTGTAAAAGCCATGCTGCAAACTTTGTAATATGCATAAACGGGTCAGTGCTTTATTCATACTTGCGTCCGCGATTGTCGGTAATCTGGAAGCCCAGCCAGTTGCGCAAACCGCAAGCAGGTCTTTTACAAAAAACATTTCCTGCACCCCTGCTACTGTATTTGTAGTAAATGCCGAAAAGGCCACCATGATGGTAACCGGCTGGAATAATAATTACATCCAGGTACGCATCAATTACTTTGCCCGTCATCCAGACCTGGCCATTGCAAACCGGGAGTTAGGCTATATGCAATTCGGCATTGCCAATGAAAAAGACTATGTAGCGCTTCAGAATATTTTCAAACTACCAGCGGCAGTAGATCATATTCAAAGTAAACTGGAAATAAAAATGGAACTGATGGTGCCCGTCCGGAACAAACTGCAGCTCACGAATAAATATGGAGAAATAAACCTGGTTCGACTTACCGGAAATATTCAGGTAACCATTTCTTTTGGGGACCTCCGTTTTACCGATGTTGGCGGAAATTTGGTAGCCAATGCCGGCTACAGCGATATCAGGGGCAATTGTATCAATATCGCTTCGCTGAACTGTACAGATGAACAATCAAAGATCTCACTCGACCTCGATGGCGGCGGTCATTATTCCTTTTTTAGCAAACAGGGGGATCTTGACCTAAGCATAAAAAAGATCGGTTCGTTGAATATTAAATCAAACCGGTCTGATGTTACCATCCGTCCGCAAGACCTGGATGGCTGCCGGTACAAACTCATCAGCACTGACGGCACCCTGTACCTGCCTGGAAAATATACAGACAGGTTAATAAAAAAAGGAAATCAAACTTCATTCATTACTACCGGCTCTTTATCGCTGCCGTTACTGGCAGTCAACGCATCATACAATTCTGTAACTATCAAATAAAATACTCATGAAGCAAACAGCTTTGCTGGCAATAAGTTGCCTGCTTGCAGCAACGGGTTTTACACAGGACAGCTCCATTACCGTTTCCAAAAACAAATATATTCAAATGGATGTAGGGCTTGGGTACCTGCACACCAATATGAGTTCAATAAATGCGTCGCTAAAAGGCGCCGGCTTCAAACCCATGAAAGAAGATTATGGTACCCTGTCGGTTTCATTTGGTTATTTTGTAAACAGGTTGTTGTTTCGTACAGATTTTTCCCTGGTGCTGCCCAATCATGTCGATCAGCGTATCGGCAGAAATACCGAATTTAAAGGTTATACTATTGGCGCCGCCATTGGGTATGCCCTGGTGCAGAAACCAAAATTTCGGTTATACCCATACGCAGGCATTACGGCATTTAATACAAAATTGCAGTTCAACGATATTTCAAATGTTTATGACATGAATGAATTGCTGAATACACCCCGCTATAATTCCAGCCTTCAGTTTTCAAATGCAACCCTTGACCTGGGTGTTCAGTTAGAGAAAATATTCACCCTGACCAATAATAAATGGGATTGCCCACAATTCAACAGATATATGACCATGGGAGTAAGGCTCGGGTATAACATTTCACCCGGCGTAAACAAAGCCCGCATCAATGGGCATCAGCCTCAGGATGCGCCCGAATATAATTATGAAGGTCCCTACATAAAGCTGATCATTGGCACCGGTACCAAGATCAGGCAAATGAAATGGCAATAATCGCTATGTGCTAATCATTTCAAACATAAAAAAGGGGGAAACTACTTATTCCAGGTATATTGTTTCGATAAAAGAAAATTATTATCTTTTACGGTCGTTAGATACCGTCAATATTCGTAAAAAAACAATCCCCTAAATTTGTCATGAAAAAAGTAATCCCGTCCCTGTTACTGGCATGCGTGCTGTTTGCCTGTAAAAAAAACACTGCGCCAAATGAATCGCCCGCTTCCGAGTCGAAAATACCCGTAAATTTCAGCCTTACAAATTTCCTGGTTTCACAGGAAGACATGAGTGCAAATGGACGTGTACAGGCCGACCCTTCGCTCTCCGGTTTTAAGAAAATATTCTATATGGCTTTTAAAAGCGATGGCAGTCCGTATAATTACATTGTACAGGATTCTACAGATATTAATTTCGGCAATATTTCGGACTCACTGTTCCCGGGAACTTATACAGTTGCATTGGGTGCATGGAATAGAAAGGGACTTTACAATTCAAATATCACTACTAACCATAGCAGATTGGACAGTGCAGCATTCAATTCCTTCAATGCCAAGCCGACTGGTGATTTTTTTTATAAAAAGTTACAGGTCACCGTAAGTAATGGGATCACCTCACATAACGATGTAACTTTAAATCGCATCGTGGGGCTTTTAAAAGTAGAGCTTAAAGATGCTTTACCTGCCTCAGATACCAGCGGTGCTGTATCTGTAAGCATTTCAGGAGTACCACAAACTTATCTGGTTAACGCTGATATTGCTTCTTATAATTACGGCAATTCCTCTATAGACAGGACCTCTCAAACAACCTGGGAATATTATCTTTTTGGTTCAACCAACCCACTTTCCCTGACAATATACTGGAAAGACAGGCTTACAGGCGCACCTCAATCAAAAACAATCTCAAACGTTGTAGTGAGTGCTAACAAAAAAACAATTGTAACTGGCTATTTATACGGTATCCCCACCAATGTTGCCGGTAGTTTTGTTATGAAAACCAACCAGACCTGGAGTTCCGATTCAACCGTTATAAGTATCAACTAAACCAATATTATATTTATAAAAGGCCCCGGCGGTACCGTCGGGGCCTTTTTGTATTATCACTCAAAAAACATTTGAGGTTGGCTTAAAAAAGGGGTAACTTTTTCCTAACCTATAAACTGACCAAAAATGGAAAACACACAACACCCATCAGCTGTTTTCAGGGAAAAGTATTACCTCACCGATGGCGGTCTGGAAACTACCCTGATATTCAATAAAGGATTTTCACTGAATTCATTTGCCGCTTTTGAGTTGCTGAAAACCGAAGCAGGGAGGAAGGCCTTTGAAGAATACTTCCAACCTTATCAGTCCCTGGCGGAACAATACCAAATGGGATTTGTAATGGAATCCCCCACCTGGCGGGCGAACCCTGATTGGGGTGCCCAATTGGGTTACTCACGCGATGATTTGTTTGCGTTGAACAAACAGTCTATTTATTTCATTCAGGAATTAACCCAGCCTTTTTCACACTCATTGCCGCATATTGTTATAAGCGGAAACATTGGGCCCAGAGGGGATGGCTACAAAGCCGAAAACCGCATGACAGCCGATCAGGCTATGCAATATCACCTGGAACAGATAAAGGCATTTGCAGCGGCCGGGGCAGATATTGTAACTGCAGTAACCATGACTTACAGTGATGAAGCCATCGGCATTATTCAGGCTGCCCAATCGTTGCAAATACCTGTTGTTGCATCCTTCACCGTAGAAACCGATGGCAAACTGCCAGGTGGCGAATTGTTACACCAAGCCATTGAAAAAACAGATCAGGCAACGAATAAGTATGCCGAACATTTTATGATCAACTGTGCACACCCGCAACATTTTCTACCGCAAATGGAGAATGAGGGTGATTGGAAAAACAGGGTGCGGGGCATCAGGGCAAATGCTTCCCTTAAAAGTCATGCAGAACTGGATGAATCTGTAACCTTGGATGCCGGCGATAAATGCCTGCTGGCAGAAGGATATGTTCAGTTATTTCATTTGTTACCGGAATTAAAAGTGATTGGCGGTTGTTGCGGAACAGACCATAGCCATCTGGAAGAAATTTGCAAAACATTAAAAGAACAAGAAATCCTCACCGCATAAAAACAACAAAGCCCTCCCGATGTATCTGGAGGGCTTGTTGTCCTAAACAAACATTATATAAACATTCTTTACTGCTACAATCATCTTACGCCGCAGCAGTTGCCGGACTGCTTTGTGCGTTTTCACTCGATGCCGGTCTTTCGTTTACAATCCATTTCGTTCTTATGATGGTGAACAAAACGCCAACTACTAATACTCCATAACCAATTCCCAAAACGGTTTGATTGGTTATACTTAAGAAATTTACCAGTAATGAACTTAAAATAGAAGTCACTACAGAAAACCCGCCGCCTACCAAACCAGCAGCTTTACCCGCATATTGTGGAAAGCGGATCAAACAATACGACATCAGGTTATTGAATATAAATCCACCTGTGCTGTGTATCAGGAAAACATAGATCAGCAGGGTTGGTAAATTCTGGTAGAATGAAGTGAGGGTGATCAGCACCGCCAACGCTACCAGTTGTAAAATAGAAGCAAACAACAATTTCTTTACAAAAGGTTTTGCAATCAACATTCTTGATAAAGTGCCGCCCACCATTACTGACACCCCTGAGAACAGGGCACAATAACCAGTTACATGCGGATCAAAATGTAAACGTTGTTCTATCAAAAACGGACTGGCCATCCCATACAATAAGATCATGGCGTAAGCAAGTCCCAAAATGATCATGCCGGCGGTAAAATCAGGTGTTTTCACCATTTTGCCATAGGTACTGAGAATGGTACGAACGCTGAACGGCTGGGCTTGTTTTTGTGATTCGCCACCTATTACTACTTCAATTAAAAAGAAAGCTAAACTAAAAATACCCAGGAAGATAAAGTTGGAAGTCCAGCCCCATGTGGTTTGAAAGAAACCCCCGAGGAATGGCGCCACAATTGGTCCTATTGCCCAGATCACAGAGAACAAACTGGTGTATTTCTTTAGTTCTTCTCCTTTATATACATCCACAAAAAATGAGCGTTTCGAGACGACAATTACGGCTACCGTAAAGCCCTGGACGATACGCATGGCGTAGATCACATTCATGCTTTGAGCAAAAGCTATAGCAAAGCTGGCGGCGCTGAATGCCAGCATAGAGATCATGGTAGGCCAGTAACGGCCGTAGCTGTCGAGCAAACCACCCACTATCAACTGGGAAACCCCATAACTAATGATAAATAAGGAAAGGGTAAGCTGAATAGCAGCTGGCGTTGTGTGTAACTGCAGGGCCATATCGGGCAGTGATGGGATGTAAACATCCATTGCAAAGCCGGAAAGCGGGATCAGGCCTAATGCCACATAAGTGTTTGAACGTATCCTTGATTGTGTAATGCTCCTCATGGTTGATATCTTTTAATTGACGATGTAAAAGTAGTCAACCGAAGCGCAAACCCAATTATACGGTTCAAAGAGATGATTATACAAATCAAAGGGCCATCGAAACAGCCATATTGTTTTGCCGGAACTCCATCGGGGTTACCGCAGTAAATTGCTTGAAGTATTTATTGAAATGAGAAGGATACTCAAACCCAAGCGCATAGCCAATTTCAGCCACATTCCAGCTGGTATTGCGCAGCAGTGCCTTGGCCTCGGAAACAAGGCGTTCGTGAATTATGACGCGGGTTGATTTACCGGTGCTTTTTTTAATAACACTATTCAAATGGTTCACATGCACATGCAGCAGATCGGCAAAATGGGCAGGGGTTAACAGTTTTAACGAATTCTCGGGTGAATCAACCGGAAATTGCTGGTTTAGAAGGGAAAAGAAGGAGTTTACCAGCCGGTCGCGCACAACGCCAGACTGTACCGCCTGCTGCTGCTGCAACCGTATTCCTTCATGGATAGCTAATTGCAAAATATTGCGGACCATGTCCCATTTAAACGGGTAATCCGATTCCTGCAGTCTTTTCATCTCTGCAAAGTATCCATTCAACCGGTCCAATTCTTCTTCAGTAAGCATTACCACCGGGAACAGGGTAGCATTGAACAAAGGGCTGGCATACTGCACATCGGGCGACATTTGCCCTTCTATAAACTGTTTATTAAAGATGCAGCTATAGCGACTCATTTTTGTGATTTCAATAGAAGCTGGTACCGACGGATGGGTAAAAATGATACAAGGCTGGCTCAATTGTATCTCCCGGTCATCATATACCAGGGTACCGTTGCCCTTGCCTGAACATATACATATTTTTAAATAATCCCGCCGGTTAAAAGGTGTTTTCCGGCAACAAATGTTTGCCATACGCACATTGAAGTGGCCCGATTCACTCGTAATGGGCAAATGGTCTTTTGTAATGGCAAAGCCCGTTCTGGCATAATAGTCTGACAGACTTTCGGTTGGAATTTTCTTATCCATTGTACTACAGTTGAAACACAAACAAATGTTCGCTTATATAAATCAAAGGTAATAACAAAAGATCAGACGGAATTGTTAAGGCCCCGGTTCTGCCTAATGGGGTGTTTGCGCGTACTTAAGCGCCTGTTCCAGTATGGGATCCCGGCCTTGTAACAGGTATTCCGGACTGGACGGCACCTCCTGATCGAGCGTAACGCCATCGCCCTGTTTAAAACTGCCCTGCGCCCCTTCCACCCCCACACCTGTATAGCTCACTTCTATGGCGCCGGGCAAAGAAAGCCAGGTAATATTGCCGGTTGTACCTGCTGTTTGCCGCCCAATTGTAAATGAATTGGAGCGTTGTTTTAAGGCCATTGCCACCGATTCACTTAAACTTTGTGTTAGTTCATCCACCAAAATGATCAGCGGCCCATTATAGATCAGGGGTTCTTTTTCCTCCGGAATAAAATCCAGTGGTCCTTTTACAAAGGCGCCGGGGTAATAGTCCCAGGCATTTTCTCTTTCCGAGAACGTTGTTTTTGAAGGGAAGAAGTACTTGTATACTTCCGTAGATACTTTATAATTGGGGTAGTCGCGCATTTCCCAGATCACTGCCTTTGCATTATGAATGTCGCTGAATAACCGCCTCAGCGTATCGGCCTCCTTGATGGTACAAAAACGCACATACCAGACCCCTTTTTCCACCTCTTCCCAATAGGGTTTATCTGGTGACCGGGGAATCAGGCTGTTTATTAAATAGTCATTCAACTTAACAGAATCGTTTACGATTTTACCATTTCTTTCCAGGCCTACCTGTACAATTGAATTGTCATTCTGCAACAGGCTCATGGCAATATTGCGATAGCGGGAAGGTCTGTTAGTACCAGTTGTGACCTGTAACAATTCCTTTTCTATTTGCGAAACCGGTTTTCCATTAACGGACACTATTTCGTCGCCCACCCGAAAATCCCATTTTTTTGCAATGCTGTCGTCACTCTCTGCAATCAGGTATTTGTCTTTAACGTGTGCAACACGAAAAGGCGGCATATTATTACTGAAACCCGGCCCTTTTATAAAAGAGTGTGAATCCGGCAATTCATGGATCAGTTGAAGTACAGCCTGTTGATATTGAGTCAAATATCTGGCTTGCATAAACCGCGGGATATAAGCTGTCAACACCGTATCCCACCCGGGAATACGCGCTTTATGCGGATAAAAATAATTGATAGTATTCCAGTAGCGGAATAGGGCCAGCATGCGCACAGAACTTTCGGGACATAGCGGTAAATCATACGCCTTTTCGTCATGAATAATGTGATCAAACCGATATCCATCAAAATAGCGGGTTGCATAGCAGTTGGTATCGGGCACGTGGTATTCATATAACCGCACCAGTTCTCCTTTCAGCCACTTTGAAACAGGGAACTTTCGAATATCTTTTTCTGAGAAGGTAGTTACAATAGAATCTGCATGCCAGTTCACCGGTTTTTCAGCCAGCTTTGCTGCCGGTAAAGAACGGTACCACGCTTCCAGGAGGGAATCAAATTTAGATTTACTTTCTGCGTCTTCTGCCAACGGGATCATACGTAACAATTCATTGTCCCAGTCGGGATTGCCTTTGGCAGCAGCGGGGTGAAAGCATTTTAAAAAACCCCATACTTTACCAAGTGTTGCCAGCTGAGTAACCTGTACGGAAGTTTGTGCCTGACTGTTATACATAAAGGTACAGCACAATACCAGAGAAAATAGCCTTTTCATATGAGTTATCAATAATACGGTTGACACGCTGAACAAAACACATTTGACATGCACAACAAAGCCGTCAGGCACAACCCGTTCTACATTTGTTGTAAACAATCAAATATGTTAACAGCAACAAAAAAACTGGCTGGCAATTTAAAAAACACTTTGGGTATCCGCCTGTGAGCTTGTTAAACAACACAGGCGGATAAATATTTTTAACTATACTTCACTACCCATTTCTTTTTATTAGCCGCCCTGGCCTCTATAAATTCAACGTCAGTACCCTGGGCAATGGCATCGAGCGGATAGCGTAAAGGGCGTGTACCCTTTTTCATATTCACCAATGCAAGTACGCCGTCTGCAATGGTCTGCGGGTCCATGTTGAATTCGGCCATTTTACCAAACAAACCGGCGCCAATGGCATTGAACTTTTTGGTTGCAGCTTCCCCATATTCAGCTACAATGCCTGGTTTATCGGCATGAAAACCCGCCTTGCTGCCATTATTCATTTCTGTAGGATACACACCCGGTTGAATGCTTACGTTTTCGATGCCGTACTCACTTAACTCATCCTGGATGCCTTCTGTTATGGTTTCCACCCCAAACTTTGAAGCCAGGTAGGGCACCATAAATGGCAGCGTATGGCCGCTGGCGCCAGAGGTAAGATTGATTATCAATCCGTTCTTATGTTTCCGCATGGAAGGGAGAACAGCCTGATAAGTGCGTAATACGCCGTAAAAATTTACTTCAAACATATTCCGGATCTGGTCAAGCGAATAGGCTTCTACCAGTCCAAAGCCGGCGACAGCTGCATTATTCACCAGTACATCAATTTGTCCGTGCCGGGTCAATACTTTACTGATCGCATTATTAACCGATGTATCGCTTGTTACATCCATCTCTACTACTTCAACATTGGGAATAGCTGCCAGTTCTTTTGCAGCGGCGGCATTCTTTCCATCAACTCCACGCATGGTCGCTATAACAGTATGACCTTCACCGGCCAGTGTTTTGGTCATCAGTTTGCCAAAACCAGTGCTTGTTCCTGTAATTAATATTGTCTTTGACATTGTTTGTGTTTGTAAGTGTTTAATTATTTACCACACAAAACTACTCCCGTCATCAGGGGGTAACCATTGACAATTGCTACAAAGAATCTTGACAAATATCAAGGGGATCCGGACCAAATCACCTGAGAATTGGAACCCATTAAGATGAGACCAACCAGGAATATAACAGGGACCTGACAGGGGCAAATTCCCTTTCAGGTCCCTGTTATGTCCCTGTGAGGTCCCTGTGATGTCCTTGTCAGGTCTCCATAAAATCATAATCGGACTGGCCAGATTCACCTGGCAGCCTTACCAGACAGCTGTATTTCAAATAATTAGGACAACACACTACAACTCACTGATAATCAACGTATACCGTAAATCCCTCACTCCCGTTTTTGTTTCGAAAGATTGCTTTTTATTCTGCTCAACGTTTCAGGAGTAATTCCGAGGTAGGAAGCTATCATATGGCGTGGTACCCTATTGGCAAGTGCGGGAAAAGTATTAATAAAGTGCAGGTATTTTTCTTCGGCCGTGAGGCTGATGGTGGAATTGATCCTTTCCTGGGAAGCATTGAGGCTTCTGAATAAAATTTGATTTACCAGGTTATTGAATGCAGGGATCTGCCGGCACAACGTTTCAAAATCTTCATTCCGGATCACCAATACCACTGAATCTTCAATGGCATCGATGTTATATTTTGAGGGCGTTTTATTCATCAGGCTGTCCCTGTCGCCCGCCCACCAGTTTTCGATGGAAAACTGAATAACATGTTCTATTCCTTTTGCATCGATACTGTATCTGCGCAAACATCCTTTACAAATAAAAGCATGGTACCGCCATACATCACCTTCCTGCAAAAGGAATTGATGTTTGCGTAATTTTTTTATTATACATACTGATCCAATAACCGCCCAGTCTTCATCGGTCAGAGTCATTTTTTCAGCAAGATATTTTTTGAATACTTCAACCATACCGGCTCATTCAAATATGAGCACCGAAGATACATAGCGCTTTTAAAAATACCGCGGCAACAATTTCCCTTTATTGCGTTCCTTGTATCGTCCATACCATTTGCACAGAGGATACATCGCCATTACAATAGCCATCCATACTATGTAAACGGTCCACAACGGTATTCCGCTGCCCGCTATTGGCCGCCCGAAATTGAAACCAAATACCATGTCAGTGCTTTTGAAGCCTTGCATGAATACCATTACAAAAACAAGCGGGTGAATAAGGTACCAGTGCAACACAAAATAAAACAACGGCACCTTGCCGTATACGCTAATAATTTCTGTCCACTTATTTTGCAAACCTGCTATTGCAGCCGCCACCGGGAACATAACTCCTAAAAACAGCAGGCAGAATTGAAGCGAAGGCGGATACTTGGTAACATTAATAAATGAAAGAAAGGTGAACAAACCATTTTTCTGTTGCGACCAGGGAGCAGGGTCTCCATACAAATTGATGAACCGGAGCAAAATAAACAAACCAATGGCAGCAAAGCCCATCTTTATAAACAGGGATTGCTGTTTCTTTATTTCCAATTCAAAAAAACGACCGCAGACAAACCCAATCAGCATGATTCCCAGCCAGGGGATTGGCGGATAGCCGATAATAAAGAACCGGCCATTGCCCAATGGATACGAGGCGGGTGCAAACAATGGCATCAGCAGTTTTTTGAATAGTGCATTTTCATTGCCGGGCACCAGTGGTGCCAGGTTATGCAGCAACAGAATGCATAACCCAATAATGGCAATTGTTTTGGTTGAGCGTTCAAGCAGCAGGGCCAGCACAATAAATCCAATGCCGATAGTTGCTATTACATTAAAGAAAAGGACGTTAAAATGAATATCGAACCATACACCAAAACCAACCAGCGTAAACTCCAGCACAATCAGCCACAATCCTCTTGTTAGTAAAAATCTCCGGGAGGCCTGAAGATCATTTGTACGCTTCATAGACAGAAAAGCAGATGTACCCGAAAGGAAAACAAAGGTTGGGGCACACAAATGGGTGATCCAGCGTGTAAAAAACAAAAGGGGTGTAGTAGTATTTAAGTCTGTGGGTTGCTGGGTGATACTGGTTGTATGCAACAGGTCTCTGACGTGGTCCAGCGTCATAATGATCATTACAATGCCCCTGAGCACATCAATACTATAGACTCTTTTCATGGATGGTTATCTATAGCCTGAAGTTAAAATTTATTTTCTATAGTGTACAAACCAAACAGGTATTGACTGGTAACCTGTCAATACCTGTTAGTAGATTCTTTAAAAATGAGTTCCTAAAGAAAATATCTTTTTTATAATACGTGTTCTTCAAAACGCTTGCTGTGAAACATCACCGGAATGCCAATAGATGCAGAAATGCTCCAAATAACTATCATCGCAATCAGCAAGTGATGGAACTGTATATTCGCAGCCGGGTCATCTGTGCGCTGAATGCCGTAGGTTTTAACAATACTAAAGATGGTGATCAGCACAAACACAACTATATAAAGAATTTCGCCGCCGCGTTTCAGGTATTTAATGAACCAGTAATAAATGATGCCGATTAACATAAACGCAATATTAACCCCGAAAATGAGCGACGAAACATTGATGATATTAAACATCTGGAACCTGGTCTCATCTCTGAAAATAACATTGTAAATGATGCAGATAAATGTGGCAGAAATGCCTGCAAACACGCCGGTTAACAGGGCTTTTGAGAAATTGGTCAAATACGAAGAATTCATAACCTTCTGTTTATTAATTAAAAATGAAGTATCGGCTGCAACAAACAGGTCGTTTCGGAAGGGGAGACAGAATATTGCCGTTGCAATGTTTTGATGCGCTAAATTATGACATTTTAACAAATAACCTTTCCAGTGCAATATTTTAATATTTCCTTCTATACAAAAAATCATTAATTTTGCGCCATGCCTGACAATTCATGCGACCTGACCAGTTGCTTTTTATGTAAGCATTGTTTATCAGATTGGAAAGAGCTAATTGCTATCAAAAAAAGGACGTTACACCTGAAAAAAGGCACCCTGATCTTTAAAGAAGGCAATCCGGTTGAGGGTATTTATTTTATAACTGCAGGCTCAATAAAAGTGCACAAACAATGGGGTGAACAACGGGAATTAATTGTTCGCTTTGCCAAAGCGGGTGATGTGTTGGGACATCGCGGTTTTGGCGCTACCCAGGTTTTTCCTGTTTCAGCTACCACGTTGGAAGATTCAAAAGTTTGTTATATCCCCTACAGTTTTCTGCAAGCCACATTGCAAACCAATCCTGCATTCACCTATCGCTTATTACAGGAGTATGCTATTGAATTGCAAACTGCCGAAAAACGCATGCGCGACCTTGCCTTAATGGAAGTTAAGAGCAGAATTGCCCAGGCATTGCTGGAAATAGCCAGTCTGTTTGGAACCGACGCAGAACAATACATCAGCATACCTATCAGCCGGCAGGATATTGCCTCTTATGCTGGCACTACTTATGAGACCGTTTTTAAATTATTTACCAATCTCGTAGCAGAAGACATCATTACTTCTACTGGTAAAAGGATAAAAATAAACAACACGATTGCCTTGCAAAAATTGGTAAACGAACCTAACATCGAATAAATGGATCACACAGCTAAACATTCACACAATCGTATCCCCATCTCTGTATCGCTCGACGAAACCATGAGCCTTAACGACATGAACCAGGCACAGGCAGGTAATAAAAAAAGACTTGCCGTAATGTCGGGGTTCGCTGTAGCAGTGGCCGTTTGCATCAGCTTTATTGCAAAGGGACTGGTATACCTGATTAACATCTTCACCAATCTTGCCTTTCATCATACATGGTCAATTGAGCCGGGTAATCCCGGCAGCCACCATTATGGTTTATTCGTGATCATCATTCCAGCCATTGGCGGCCTCATCGTTGGCCTGATGGCCTTATATGGCTCAAAAGCTATACGCGGGCATGGTATTCCTGAAGCCATGGAACAGATCCTGACCAACAATAGTAAGATCAGACCCAGCATCACTTATCTGAAACCATTGTCATCGGCCATCTCCATTGGTACCGGTGGACCTTTTGGTGCAGAAGGGCCGATCATTGCAACGGGTGGAGCATTGGGTTCTACCATCGGACAACTGTTCCGCATAAGCGCCTACGAAAGAAAGATCCTGCTTACTGCCGGCGCCACAGCCGGTATGTCGGCCATCTTTGGCAGCCCGGTTGCCGCCATCTTCCTGGCTATTGAATTATTACTGTTTGAATTTTCGCCCCGTTCTATAATACCTGTAGCGTTAGCCTGTATTACCGGAGCAGCCGGCCATCACCTGTTGTTTGAATCAGGACCTGTATTTCCATCACCTGTACTGGAAGCGCCTTCCAATATGGCGCTGATCACCTACAGCATTATTGGTATAGCAATCGGCTTGCTGGCTGCCGGTGTTACCAAAATTGTATACCTTATTGAAGATGCTTTTGAAAAATTGCCCATCCATTGGGCCTGGTGGCCGGCTATTGGTGGTCTGGCTGTTGGTTTAGTAGGTTATTTTGCTCCATATACATTAGGCGTGGGGTATGAAAATATAACGCACGTATTATCCGGACAAATGACATTACAGCTCATTGTATCGCTGGCGGTGATGAAGTTTATTTCCTGGGCCATTGCACTGGGTAGTGGAACATCAGGAGGTACACTGGCGCCCCTGTTAACTATTGGCGGTGCCACCGGTGCCGCATTGGGAATCGGCGCTATGGCTATTTTCCCCCAGGCAGGCATCAGCGTTTCAATGGCCGCTTTAATTGGTATGTCGGCCATGTTTGCAGGTGCTTCCCGGGCATTGCTTACCTCTATCATTTTTGCCATTGAAACCACTGGTCAGGAAAATGCCTTACTGCCTTTGCTCGCCGGTTGTATTGCAGCCTACATTGTATCGTACTTCTTAATGGAACATACGATCATGACGGAAAAGATCGCCCGTCGTGGCGTTAAAACACCGGATATTTATCAACCCGATGTACTGGAAAAAATTACGGTTGAACAGGTATTGTCCGACGCTACGGTGATCGAAGGACATACCAGCATCAAAGAAGTAAGAAGCTGGCTGGAACAACAGAAAGAACAACAACGTAATTATTATATCGTAGTGAACAATGAAGGCATCTTTAAAGGCATCGTAAGCGCCTCTAATTTGTTCAGCATGCACCACGAGATATCTCAGCCTATTGAAACACTTATAAAAAGAAAGGCTACAGTGATTTCGCCCCGTAATACTTTAAAGGCGGCAGTGCAACTAATGGCTTCAGAAAATGTAGACGTGTTGCCTGTGGTTGACCGCGCCAACAACAGCGTGCTGGGCGTATTATCGTATACAGATGTACTGTCGGGCTACCGGCAAATGGCAGAAGAAGGCCAGGGCACCATCACCATCTCCTTGAAAAGAAGGACTTTAAAAATGCTGGTGCATGGCAAAAAAGGGATGGCGGTTCTGAAACCCACCTCTAAAAAAGAAGCAGACGTATAAAGGCATTCTTCATAACAGCATTAAAAAAGCCCCGGGGAACTAATGAAGCTTCCGGGGCTTTTTTAATAGTTGAATTATCAGTTTAGTGGTCTGAAAGCTTCAGCAGCCACCCATCGCCTTCCCCATGCCCACCACTCATAGTATACCCGGCAATTTAAAAGCTGTTGTCTGCATTCAATGCCAGCCCATATTCCTCCTCGTAATCCGTTCCACCATAAGTTTTACTCCAAAGAATTTTACCGCCGCTGTTCAGTTTAAGGACCCAAAGGTCGAATGAGCCCTGTGTTGTACCCACATCAACATTCTTTGAATTTTGCAGGCTTAAAAATCAACACTGAAAGAAGCAATCCAGAAATTCTCTGAACCAAAGGGATTAAAATAAAATACGCCGGCCCTGCATCGTCCAAAATAATATTCTGCAAACAGGCCGTGCTGTATTTCAAAATCGGTTTCAATCAATTTTGTTCGCTGGGCAATCAGCCCCGTGCGTATTGGTTTAATTGGCCGGATTGCCAGCTCTGAATACATATAAAAGAAATTGTCTTCTTTCGATTCAAAGTCAAACACGTATTCACTTTCTGCATAGAAATCGAATTTCCGGTACATGATCTCCATTTCAAGACCGGGAGCCATCCCGTTTGTATTCCCAATAACCACGGCCGCCATTGGAACAAATACAAAGTTTACCCCTTCGCCAAACTTAAATCTTCGGCCAGCCCAAAAAGAGGCGGTATTCCGGTCTTCGTAATTATAACGGCCTTCCAGGTGAAGATTTTTGTGACGGGCATAGAAAGTGGGATTAAAAAAATCTTCTTCACCGGGTATAATGAACATTTCTGCCCAGGCAGAAAATTTCCAGGCGGTACTGGCTGAATCAATTTGATTTTCCTGTGCCAGTAATTTATTCGCAATGATACCCAGCAAAAAGAATACATATTTTTTCATACTACCCTCCCAGTGCAATGGTTACAAATACCAGTAATACCCCAACCACAACCATGGCTATGCCCATTAGCCATGTACTAAATCCTACATACCTGGCCACAGACCACCCACACAGGAACATCATTACAATGGCAATCAGGTTTGAAATTCTTAACGCAAATATGGAGTTGTGTATAAATAAAAATGGGACCGCAACCAATAATGTAGACAGAAAGATCAGGAGAAAGATGCCTATCGCCTTCATGATGTCACGGGCAGAAAGACGGACCTTTCCGGTTGTATTTGGCAGATCTGACAGTTTAATCCTGATCTGTTCCAATTCCTCTGGCAGGATCACCGAAGAAACAACGGGAGGCAATATATCGGCAAGGTACTTACCTGCTTCGTCCTTATCTGAATTTTGAATGGCATCAAAGATCGCTTTGTTCCTGCTTTTTTGTGCCAGCACGCCAATAAGAAACATGATGGCATCAACAATACCCCAGGCCAGGTTACACCCTACGGCACCAATCAACAATTGCCTGATCTCCATTTGTCGCCCATTGGCAACACTGATTGAACAGGTGAAGGTAAGCGCCATTATTAATCCGAACAGGATCTCCGCAGCCCGTTCAGTTGGGTTTAATAACCTTCTTGATTTGCCCAGTTGTACCATGTGCAACGTAATTCAACCCGCCTCGTCAAAGCTAAGACAATGAGCAAACCGTATGTTATGTGTTAAACCGTTAAATGCCTGATGGTGGCACCAGCGTCTCATAAAAAAACCCGCATAAACTGTTTTATGCGGGTTGACGTTATATACGAATAATACGGATTAATCTTCCCAGGATGAAAGTCGTTGAACCGTATAGGAGTCTGAAATGCTGGCAAATAATACAAACATTTTTGCATCCATAACCTTTTTACGAAAGGCGACGGCTGATCTTGTAGAACTTGATACGGATTGTTCAAGAGACTTGGGGATTTCGTCAGAAATACCGATTTCCCATGTCTTATTTATGACCAGTTGGTTGCTATCGGTTTTCACTAATTCTGTTCCTACTTCGTCTCCTTTTGATTCTCTACCTTTTCCCAACTGCATAATACGATCTCTTTTCCACTTAGGGGCAACCTTCTCCATAATCCACTTATTGCCCACCACAAAAGAATCGATGACCAAAAGGTTGGGCATGCCGGAAGTTTCACTCACTGCCAAATTCTCCCTGGATGATCCAAAGCTGAATTTTATCGGAAATACTACAAATTCCTGGTGCGCAATATTCAGGATGCCGTCATCCTTTAATTCGAAGGCGACTGGTTTGCCGGCATCAACGGTAAGGGTATGTTTGCCGCTTGCTAACGTTTTCTTTAAAAATTCTTTTTCATCGTCGGCTTTCAGGGTAATGGTGTCGTCGATCTTTACTACATGGTCTTTACAATAGCTGGCGTTATAAGAAACAGAAACATCGCTGTGACAGGAGGCCAGCAGGCTCCCCATTGCGAGGAGCGCGAAAAGATAATTCTTCATTTTTCTAAAGGGTACTTGGTTAAGCGCCCAAAATAATTGATTTACCTGGCGTTTCAAACATTTTCAGCCCAAACGCCCTGGTTCAGCAGGAAGTCACCGTAAAATTGCGCTGGAATGATTTTTACTATTAAAAATGTTCAAAATACCGCTGATTGGAAATTATCATGAAGACCTCAGCAGCCATTAAAAGTGCTACTGCACTGGCGCATGCAAAAACAGAAAAAACGCTTATATATCAAATTAAGCATATTCAAACTGAGCGGCAATACGGCAAGTTGCTGAGTTGCCTGTATGCCTTTTATGCGCCGGTTGAACAATTGTTTGAACCCTGGGTGAAACCGGTACTGGCAGATTATGACGAGCGCAGAAAATCAAACCGCCTGTTACAGGATTTGCAGATAGTGGGCGTTACCACACCACCAACATGGTATCGGCGGTTGCCCGCAATAAACAATCTGTTTGCCGCGCTGGGATGTTTTTATGTGCTGGAAGGATCGGTACTGGGTGGTGTTATTATCAAAAAGATCATTCAGGAACAGTGTAAGCAGCTACCGGAAAATGCGTTTGATTTCTTTTCAGGATATGATCAACAAAATGGAATGCAGTGGAAAAAGTTTTTGGAGCAGTTTGATTCGCTGCTTGACGATACGGCCAAACAATCAGCAGCCATTACAGCTGCTAATGATTGTTTTAAACAGTTCGAGGCCAATATCAACGACTATTATGCCTGGGAAGACAACTAGGTTATAGGCAATTTACTATGACTTACCAGCAACTGCATGGTATGGTTCAGGTTCTTATAGTTCATGGGTTTGGTAATGCATTCGGTACCGAACCCTTTGCAAAACTCAACGTCTTCCCTGTTAGATGAGGTGGTGAAGATGACAACCGGAAGATCTTCCCATTTACTTTTTATAACCTGCAGGGTTTGCCGGCCATCCATCTTGGGCATATTCATATCGAGCACAACAAGCGATGGTAAGGGCTGCGCACTTTGTTCCATATCATTAATCAGGGCAATGCCTGCCTCACCGCTTTCTGCGGTAAGTACAATAATGCCGGGATACAAATTTCCTATGGCGTCTCCAAAGATCATCAGATCATCCTGATCATCGTCGATGTATAATATGGCGACTGATTCACCTATCATATTCAGTTACTTTTTATTAATTCATTTTTTACCTGACCATCTTCATTTGATCGAACAGCAGGCTGCATTTCCGGAAGCACAATGATGAACTCGGCCCCATCGTGCTGGTGCCCCTTTGCCATAATCAAACCGTGGTGGCGTTCAACGATCTTATTAGCAATGGCCAAACCAATACCCGTTCCTTCATATTTCTCTTTACTGTTCAATCGTTGAAACAGGGAGAAAATTTTCCGGGCATACTGGTCTTCGAACCCTATTCCTTCATCTTTTAACCTGATCTCAAACAACTGCCCTGCAGCATCGTTCATTTCAGGATAGGTATCTATGTCAACGGGTTTGCTTGTTATATAAATAACTGGTGATTGTCCTGGTTTATGGAATTTAAGCGAATTGGCAATGATATTCTGGAATAATTGCCGCATTTGTCCGCTCACGGCCTGTATAACCGGCAGATTGCCCACCTGTATACGGGCGTTTTTTTCACCGATCACCAGTTCCAGGTCTTGCAGGATCTCTCCAACAATGTTGTTGAGGTCCACGTCTTCCACCATGTTTTCACTCGACAGCCGCGAATAGGACAACACATCATTTATCAGGTTGGTAGCGCGTGAGGAAGCGCTGATGATGCGATCGATATAAGTGTCTATATCGACACTCGCAGCTTCTTCAGCAAGCATTTCTTTTATCAATCCGCTGAAGAAATGGATCTTTCGCAGGGGTTCTTTCAAGTCGTGTGAAGCCACGGACGCAAATTGCATCAGGTCTGCATTGCTTGCTTCCAGCTTTTCATTCGACATACGCAGTTCGCGCGTCCTTTCCTGGATCATTTCTTCCAGCAGTTGTTCTGCCAGTTTCTGGTTATGAATATCGGTAAAGGTCCCAAACCATTTTTCTATCTGGCCCTTTTCATCGCGCATGGGCAGGGCACGCATCAGGAACCAGCGGTAAGAACCGTCTGAACGATGCAGGCGACTTTCAAACTGGACGCTGTTCCCATTGGCGAGCGACTGCTGCCAGGTTTTCAACGTGCGGTCATAGTCCTGCGGATGCAATGCAGTCATCCAGCCATTGTTTCCGGTTTGTTCCTCTTTTAGGCCGGTATATTCATACCATTTCTGGTTAAAGAAGTCAAAATTACCATCGGCCTGGGCTGAAAATACGATCTGCGGCATAAAGTCGGTTACAAACCTAAACTGGCCGATCTGGGTTTGCAGCTCGATCTTCTTTTGTTGTAATTGTTGGTTGCTATGCTCCAGGCGGGTAACATCTACCATAGCACCGATCATCCGATAGGGAATTCCCTGGTCATCGGTCAGCAACATTCCCCGGTCAAGCACATAGGCATATTCACCATTTTGTTTCTGGAAACGGTAGGCGATGTTGAATTCCCTGCGCGGATTTTCCAGTGAAGCATTGATGGCTTCTTCAACCCGCTGCCGGTCGTCGTTATGAATATGTTTTAAACGGAAAGAATGTTTCCGTACCTGTTTTTCATCTCCCACATACCCGAACAAATCATAAAAGCTGTCACTCCACCATACATTATTTTCCGCAAAATTCCAGTCCCAGATAACATCGTTGGTAAGGGAAGCCACCATACGAAAACGTTCTTCGCTTTCTTCGAGGTCGCGGGTGCGTTCCTTTACTTTCTTTTCCAACTGGTTGTTGAGCTCCCTAAGAGTTTCCTTGGTGATCAGCAGTTCGTTGTAATTCTTGCGTAGTTTTTCCTCAGCTTCCTTACGCAGAGTGATATCGGAAAGTACCAGCACAAAGCCATCCTGCATTTTATTAATGCCTACCTGGTACCACATCTTGTTCCCGTTCTTGATAAAATTTATTTCCAGGCCTACAGCAGGCTCGCCGGTATTAACTACTTCACTGTATTTTTTCAGCAATGAACTGCTGGCCAACTCGGTAAAATCTCTCACCAGCGACATCCTGTCTCCTTTTATCTGTGTGCCCAGCGAATGATACGCGTTGTGGTTGGCTACGGTGCACACGTAATCGATCACCTTGCCATCGTCCCCTCTTTTGCTTTCAAATACAAAGATGGGATTGGCGCTGGCCTCAAATACACTTTTCACCAGGGTATTCAGGTTCCTGGTAGCAGAGATATCCACCATGGAGATCACCAGGCCATCGCGCACCTTATCCTGTCTGATGTAAGGCAGAATGCGCAACAGGTAAACATTTCCATTATCCAGTTCAATTTCGCGCTCAATAACTTTCCCGGTTTTATTGGCGGTCTTAATGTCTTCTCCAAAAGAACTGGCCTTTATATGGTGGGTAATATGTTCTATCGGACGGCCAATGTCCCCTTCAATGATATTGAATACACCAGTAGCGCTATTGTTAAAGCGGCGGATGCGCAGCTTCTGGTCAAGGAAGATCTGCCCAATTTGCGAGGTTTGCAAGTAGTTGCTGATGTCATCGTTCAACTCTACCAGTTCCTTGATCCTGATCTGGTGCTCGGTATTGAGGGTATGCAGTTCTTCATTCAGTGACTGCAACTCTTCATTGGAACTTTGTAGTTCCTCGTTGGCCGATTGCAGTTCTTCGTTGCTGCTTTGCAGTTCCTCATTGGCAGTCTCCAGGCTTTCAATGGCCATTTGCAGGTTGGTACGTGTTTCGCGCAATTCATCTTCCAGTTGTGAAACATACTGGTCTTTTTGCAGCTCGCTGATGTCCTGCACCATCACCGGCGTTTTATCGTTTTTGAAAACACAATCGGCAAATACCACCAGTGAATAGGTACCATTGCTGGTTTCGCGGGGCGGGTAAATAAATACATCCAGCATCCGTTGCTCCTCATTCAGCCGTACACGTACATTCCTTATTTCCTGTTTTGCATTTTCTTTTAAACATTTTCTGAGTGAAGTACTCAACATACCCGATAGTTCGGGCGGCGCCATTTTCAGAATATTCAGCGTGCTGAGCTTATCGGGCAGCGTAAGGTATTTCTTAAAATTACCGATGGCTTCCTTGATCTCGTAATTGTCGTTGATATAAATACCGGCAAACCCCATTTTATCGGCCAGCACATTTCTGAAATCATCCGATAACTGAACGTCTGTTTTTGATTTACTGCCGGTATTATTGGTAAAGGCTGCCAGCCTGTTGCGGGCTGAGTTAAGTACGCCGCGGGCATAGGTATTTTGATCGGTAGTGCGGCGATAGATCTTCCATTTACTATTGACTTCTGTAAATCCTTTACGTAACAGGGATGGGTTTTCGCTGGTGCCCAGGAAAAGATAGCCACCGTTGTTTAATGAGAAGTGCAGGGTAGACAGCACATTTTCCTGCAGCGAAGGATTTAAATAGATCAGCAGGTTGCGGCAGGTGATCAGGTCGTTCTTGATGAAAGGCGGGTCTTTCGTAATATCATGTGCGGCGAATACCACCTGTTTGCGGATCCGCGGTATAATGATCAGGCCGTCTTCTACTTCCGTAAAATATTCATCCTGGAACTTTTTATCCAGCCCCAACAACTGGTTACGGGTGTATTTTCCTTTTGATGCAAATTCTACCGCTGTTTTATCTATATCGCTGGCAAAGATCTTTACATCGAGCTGCCGGTTGAACTGTTGCAGCGCTTTATCGACCAGGATCGCAATTGAATAGGCTTCCTGGCCGGTACTACAGGCGGTTACCCACACTTTCAACGATTCCTGTTCCTCTTTATTCTCTATAAGTTTTATGATAACCTGCCGGTTCAAACAATTAAATGCATCTTTATCCCGGAAGAAGTTGGTAACGCCAATAAAAAATTCTTTGGTCAGCAACAGCGGCTCTTCCTCGTGTGCAGCCACGTAATGCTCATACGCCTGAATATCTTCCAGTTTCAGCATTTGCATGCGACGGGTAAGGCGTCGTACTATGGTGGGTTCTTTATACTGTAAAAAATCATAACCCGTTTTGCGATAGATGATCGCCAGAATATTTTGAACGCCGTCGTTGTACTTTTTTGACGAAGTATTTTTAGATGGGATAACACCATCGATATGGTTTTCTATCTGACTGAACACTTCAGCAGGCGAAACGATCAAATCGGCATACCCTGAGCCGATGGCGCTTTTCGGCATTCCATCGAACCGGGCTGAAATAGGGTCCTGCACAATTACAAATCCATCATGATCTTTTATGGTCTCAATGCCACGGGTGCCATCAGTACCAGTGCCGCTGAGCAATACGGCGATGGCAAATTGCCGCTGGTCGCGGGCCAGCGATTGTAAGAAAGTGTCAATGGCAGTATTGGGTCCTTTGTCGAATTCTTTTTCGGCCAGTATCAACTGGCCGTTGTGTATAGTAAGTTCTTTGTTGTTAGGGATCACATATACTTTTCCGGGTTCAACACGCTGGCGGTGACCGGCTTCTTCTACCGGCATGTGCGTATGTTTGGCCAGCAGTTCAACCAGCAGGCTTTTATAATCGCTCGACAAATGCTGCACTACAATAAAAGCAATATTTTCACTGTATGAAACATTATCAAACAGTTCATTTATAGCTTCCAATCCGCCCGCTGAGGCGCCAATGCCTACCACGTACGTATCATCCTGCTGGAGCGTATTATTTTTTGTAAAGAACAACATGCGTTTTTTCTATAAGAGCTTTTTATGTTTAATTAAGCCTGTTTAAAGTATGCTGCACCAAAAAGTTCCGAAACTGTTCTGCAGCTGCAATTTCTTCATTGCGCCACGGTATTGCCGTTTGACGAACAGTTTGCTGCCATATCTTAAATGAATGGCGGGGATGGTAAATGGTTGAATTGGGTTCGAATTGTACGGCGTCGTTGGGATTACCACCCCATGAAATAGTTGTTATTATCTCGGGCCTGAAGGCAATGAGATAATTTCCCCGGTCGGGTTGTATGGGAAGCGCCAGAATGCCACTGCCGGTTGCCGTGAAATTCATTCCTTCTTCAAACACAAGCGGTAACTGGTGCTCGTGAAATATTTGTTGCCTTGCCTTTTGCCTGAGCCAGTATGCGAGCGTTTCTATATCACCGACATCGGGCGTTTGGCCAAGTGTTTCTATTTGGCCTTCCCAGCAAATGGCTATGCCATTGGCACGTAAGTATTCCTGTAACAACCCTGCATTTTCGAGAAAGGCTTCCATCATACTGTTCCTGTTTACAAAATTTTCTACCAGCGTGGCAAATTGCCGGGTGAGCTGTTGCCTCAGCATTACCCCTTCGGCATTTTGCAGACTGGCTATTTTTTGTGATACAATATTCGAGATCATTTCCACTACCGAACATTCTTCAAACGACAGGTATTTGGCGACCCGGTGGTGACAGGCAATTAAACCCCATAACTTGTCCTGGTACAGAATGCGGGCCGACATAGAGGCCATCACCTGCATATTTTTTAAATATTCCAGGTGCACGGTAGCAACGCTGCGCAAATCGGCATTTAACAAATTGGTAAACCCCTTACTTACCGGGTTTATTAGCGGATACAGTTTTACTGCTTCATAGTCGCGGTTAGGAATAAGCCGGTAGGGATTTTTAACATACATATCCCGGGCTGGTTTTGGAATATCGGATGCGGGAAAGGTTAATCCAAGATATCTTTCCATTTCCTCCTCTGCTTCCTCTGCCAACACTGTGCCATTCCATTCCTCATCAAACCGGTAGATCATAACTTTATCAAAACCAGTGGCTCTTTTTAACTCCTGTACTGCCACATGGCATACATCGGTTAATGTCTCACCCCGGTTTATGTACTGCATAACCTGCTTTACCCGCTGATAAATATGTATAAAAGTGCGGCCTTGCAGGGGATAGAAACTTTTTAATAAGGCCTCGATCATACAACCTTCTTCAACCGTATGCACCAGGCATAATACCTGCTCTTCACTGTCTTTTAAGTTGAATGAAAGCGTAAGGGGTATTTTCTCATCTACCCCTTTCCGGATAGATATCCGAAGTTTGTGTATGCTTTGCGCTGACAAAATGGCTGTAACTGGTTTACCGGCTATTTCCCGCGCAGACTGCCGCAGTAATTCAGGAACGTTTTCGCTTACCTGAAGAACGGTGGTAATGGTATCATCGAGCAGCAAAAGAACGCCATGTGGTTGAATGGAATTCGTTTGATGTATTGGTAGTTTACCGCAAAACGTAGCGTCGTAATTTTTTTCTAAAGACACAAAATCTTGATTTACAGCTTTCAAAAATATGGTTCCCTTCCCTTAAAAGAATATGCTCATCAAAATGCAATTGCTATTTAATTACATTTTAATGGTAAAACATAAGATTCAGGCCTAATATTTCGTAAGAAAAAAATTGTGCCAATAGATGGTGGGAAATTTTCTGTAGCATTTGGGGAATGGACGAGGAATTAAATGACAATTGCGACAGGGACGTCAGACATACGCTACAGCAACCCATAAAATGCAAAACCGGAATATTCAGTGCGAAACTGAATATTCCAGTCCTGCAGTTATGATTGCCAGAACACCTCTATCATAGGAAAACTACGATAACCAACCTGTCTTGAGGAGGCAACTGGCTATTAATATGCCATTTTCGCTTTTCCCTAACCGTATCTAACATGGTGAACCATGATAATTTATAAAAAAACATCTTATTTCATTTGCATAATTTCTGAATTACAACGTTCTTACAATTAATTAACTAAAAACCCCCTTATGGAAAGTACATCTGAGAGCCCTAAGAAAAAAATGAGTACTGGTAAGAAAGTATTAATTGGCTTTGGCATCCTTGTTTTAATTGGATTAATCGGCAGCCAATTAGACAAAAAAGGGTCAACTGACTCTATAAACTCCGAGGCAAACACGGCCCTGACACCAGCTCAAAAAGACAGCCTTGAAAAAGCAAAACAGGAAGAAATTAAAAAGAACACCATTTCAGCTAAACAATTGGTAGCAGAGTACGAGGCCAATGAGGTTAGCGCCGATAACGCTTTCAAAGGCAAAACTTTTTATGTTACTGGTACAGTGGCAGACATTAAAAAAGATATCGTGAATAAAATTTACGTTATTCTTGAAGGAGAAAACATAATCAGAAGAGTGCAATGCTATTTTGATGATGCAGAAACAGCAGGCAAACTGAGCAAAGGCATGTCTGTAACTTTCAAAGGAAAATGTTCAGGCTTAATGATGAATGTTTTGATGAAAGATTGCGAATTAGTAGCTGCCGAATAAAGGAGCAAAACCTTTCAGGTTCCGATAGATCAGCAAACCCATTGAAACTACCTGGTTCAGTGGGTTTGTTTTTTAAACCACCGACCAGCAGCTTTTTGGAGTTCGTTGTGGTCAGGGTCATTGTTGTCCGAAGCCCAGGCAATAATTCCATCCGGACGTACCAATGCAGCGGTTATGCCTAATTGTTCTTTCGCCGAGCCGGAGATGTACTTTAAGCCATATTCGGCAGCCAACCTTTTAAGTAAACCATTCCCATTAAAATCAAGTAGAACACCCTCACCATCGAACATAAGTTCGCCCATCTTTACCCCATCGTCGAACTCAAAGTTGGGAACGCTATGGCCCGTGAGCGGATGATTTCCCTCAAGGCTGTAATGGGTGTTAATACCCCATATCCGACCTGCAATATAGGTAACGCCATCGCGGGTATCCATCAGGTCGCGGAAGATCGCATTCAGCGCGCGGGCATGTGGGTTTGGTTTCATAATAGCAACCTGGGCGCGTGACCATTCCAGTACTTTTATGCCCAAGGGATGTCGCTCGGTATAATAACTATCCAATAAGCCTTCCGGTGCTTTGTTTTGAATAGTGGCAGCAAGCTTCCAGCCAAGGTTCATGGCATCACCCAACCCCAGGTTAAGTCCCTGACCACCCAATGGGGAATGAATGTGTGCCGCATCACCGGCTAATAATACCCGCCCATTACGATAGGTTGTGGCCTGCCGTGAGCGGTCTGTCCAGGTAGTTGCAACATGTAGCGCCGTGATTGTAACATCAGTATTTGAAATACGGCGTAACACTTCCTGTGCATGTTCCAAGGTAACCGGCTTTCCCGAATTATGAAATGAGCCTTCATCAAAGTCCTGCATTATTATATAATCCGGTTGAGATTTCAGGTACATACCTGTTTCCGTTACATTACGGCCTGGTTTAAGTTTTTCGGGGTCTGCCAAATCAACCCGGGCAGAGTAGCCGGTAAATTCCGGTTCCGTACCAGCGAATTCAAAACCGCCCGCTTTGCGAACAGCACTCCGGCTTCCATCGCAGCCTACGAGCCATTTTCCTTCAAACGATTGGTTACCGGCCTGAACAGTTACCCTGTCTGCAGTTTGTTGAAAACAGGTAATGGCCAATCCGCGTTTGATGGTTACACCCAGCGATTCAGCGCGACGGGTAAGCACGGTCTCCAGCTCTTCCATTACAGAAAACAATTGCGTGTCAGTAGAAGAGGATAAGCGATATTTCCACTGTGAAGTATCAATGCTGGCTTTATTGAACTGAATGCCGGCAAAATGACCTTCGGCCTGGGGTTTTGCGTCTTGCGCAGCAGTAGCCGTGACATGCGGGGTTTTAATGCGTTTATGCATTTCCAGCTCCTGCAGCAGCCCGCGGCGGTACATTGCTTCAACAGAAAGGGCATTCAGGCCCCGTAAACCAAATGGAAGTTGCTTTAAAGGCGAATGGGGGTCCTGCGCTTTTTCGAGTATTAGTACGGAACAGTTGGCCAGGGCCAATTCACAGGCCAGGAATAATCCAACAGGTCCGGCCCCGGCGACGATCACATCATGAATTGGATGATCTTGTGTAGCTTTCATATTGTATGATTGATACACAAAATTCTAAAAAGCACCTGCGTCAGGCTTGTATAAATGCGACAAAATCGTTGCCGTTCTGTTTCTCTCTTTTTGTTTTTCGTGCGAATGCTGCGGGTGTAGTGCCGCTATAGCGTTTGAATTCTTTGCTCAGGTGCGCCTGATCTGTATAGCCTAATTCATGGGCCAACCCGGCGAGGTTGACATTCGGAGTGATCCATAACTGGTTTCGGACCTGCTCAAAACGCATCAGGCTGGAAACGTCTTTGACCGTATGACCGGCAGCCTGTTTGAATTTTCGTTCCAGGGTACGTACCGTTGCATGAGCCGCCGCCGCTACCTGATTTACCTGCAGGGTGCCATTGGCTTTGCGCATGGCAACGCCTGCTTTGAATAACATACTATCGGTAGCTATCTGCTCCCTTGCATTTAGCAAATATTGTTGTATCTCAGCCACCGCCTGTTCTATTTTTCCTTCCCGGATCCATTTATCCAATACAGGTTGAAGCCGGGCAATAGGATGTTCGAATGTTTGTACGCTTTCTTTACCGGATGGCAACCCGAGCAAATCGAAGACCGTCCAGGGATAACACCTGATGCCTATGATCTCCAAAATGTTCTCTGAATAAAAAATAACCGGTTGGTTCAATAATCCCGTCAAAAATGGTGATGGCAATAGCTGCAGGCCATTGTTGGTAGAAATGCTACAGCTGCTTCCGAAATAAAATATAATCTCCGCGTAACCATCAGGCATCACCTCAAAACCTGATTGCTGCCGGCCGAAATCTCTTCGATCGTACCAAAAGCACTCAATAGCATCCTGTAGTGGCAAAGGAGATTCAAATTCCTGGTGCATTGGTTAAAGGTAAGACGTAATCGCAGAACAAAAACGCGCATAAGATTGTCTTATGCGCGCCTACCTGGTAACCTTATAATGATTAAAGCTTAGCCCTTTCGCCTGTTTTTAATGTATTTCATGCTTGTAAGTTTTGATGAGGTTCAGGCATCAAAACTACATCTGCCAGCTACTGCCGCCCATGGACAAATGATGCTTTTACATGGACAAATATGCCACTACTCTTCTTCCTCATATTCCTCCTCTTCCCCATAGAACAACTGCTGGTCAAATTCCATTACCATTATCTGCACCATGGGGATAAAGGATTCTTCCCCATTTTCATCGATAAGATTAATGAACTGTCTTAACCGTTGCTTCCCTTCCAGCTCAAGCTCAAATGAGGCAAGACAACCTTCATTTAATGAAAAGTAAAGCAACGGGGTTTTCTGCGAATTGTTTTCGGGGGTATTTCCCGTGTGATATACGATTGCTTGTGGCAAAGGATTACTACCAACCTGAAAATTGTCACGGTAGTCTGTTACAGCAGGGTCAACACCAAATAGTACCCGTACTATTGATTTTACGTTGATGACTACCTGACGGTTATAAGTAGTTTCAAACCACAAAAAAGATAGTTTATCCTCCTGATACGATCCATCGGCATTTAATCGGAGGTTGTTGATCAGGTACTGCTTGTTTTCAGCGTCAATGGCATATAACAGCGATTTGCCATCTAATAACTCTATCCTCAAAGTATAAACTACGTTTTCGTCAAATTCTGATGTATTCATAAAAGCAAAATTTCGGTACGGATTTAATACGCAAAAATAAAAATGTTTTGCAGCCTTCCTAAGAAATCACTGTCAACATATACTAAAAAATACGCTTATCAGAATAAATAACATATATCTTTATCCTATGATCCGTACCATAATCTTCATGACACTAATGCCTATTAGTGTGTTGATAGCATCATGCAAGCCCATCCCAGGTTGTCAGCCTTTAGACCAAACTACCCGGGAAACACTGACCCTGGTTAAAATGGAAATCCTCGATGTCATTAAACTGACCAATGAAAAAGAAAAGAAAAGTGAGGTGGATGCACAGGTCGGTAATGACATAATCGACAGCCTGACAGCAACCGTTAAACAAATCGACTCCCTGATTCCTGTTTCCATTCACCTTGGGAAACAAGGTACTAAGTATGAGATCCTTAATTTTGCCGAACAAACCAACGTGCTCATCCAGAATTCGTTGATCAATCTTTTATCTTTACGCCATCTGTACGATATTTCAACGTATTCGCAGTTCGAAACCGCCACCTTCTTCCCTGCAGATAGTGGCAGTATTCCTGCTGGAAAAATAAACGAAGCAAAAGAAGCAATGGAACCAATTGCACGGCGCATCATCCTATTCCTTAACGACCACCCCCATGAAAAGTTTCAGACCGTGATCGCATATTCCGCTACGTCCGCTGATAAGGAAATGAATGACACCTTGTGCAAACTGCGGGGCCTGGTTGTTGCCAACCTGTTGCTCGACCAGATCAAATCAAATGAGGCGTTTATTCCAAGACCTGAATGGATCCACTATAATACTAAATGGATGATCAAATGGAAAGAGTTACCACCCCCCACCTCAGGCAAAGGGAAACAAAAACACCATAAACCTGAACCTACACCGGCGCCTAAACCGGAATCTAAACACCGAAATATGGTATCGCTCACCTGGAACATAGTACCTGTTTCGTTATATGCAGGTTCTTCAAATCGTTAACCACACACAACTTAAAGCGTCTCATTATCAATCACCGGGATTAAAACACCGGAAAGCGCATTTTACCTCTATATAACGGTAAAATGCTCCTGAATGCATAGAAGATGGCCTAAATTGAATCCACAGTTACGGGGAAGTAAAACAGGCTGTTAAAAGGGAAGAATGATCGTGCGTATGCCCGGAAAGACAGCCGCAAGAAGATTCTTTATGACGTCGTATAGGAACATCGTTCTGAAGTGGACCAGAAGAGCAGCTCTTCTTCTTGCATTACTTGTTGTTCTATTGGCCAGCCTGCTTGTCTTTCTGCATACTTCTGCCGGAAAAGATCTGTTAAGGGCAAAGGTGGAAGGCTTTCTTCAGAAGAAATGGAAAACGGCTGTTTCAATTGGAAAAATTGACTACGCATTACCTAACTGGCTCAGACTCGAACAGGTGCTCATATTTGACCGGCAAAACGACACCCTGCTTTATGCCGGTGATTTATACGTTCGCATAAAGCTGCTGAAATTGCTTTCGAACACAGTTGACGTAACAACGATTGAGCTAAAAAACACCACTGTCAATCTTCGACGCGAACGTGATGATCCTGCACTTAATTTTCAATTCATTTTAGATTCTTTTGCCCAAACACCCAAAAAGAAAAGTAACAAGACTGGCAAAAAACCCATGCAGCTTTCTGTTAAGCAGCTATTGTTACACCAGGTGCGGTTCAGTTTGCAAGATAAAAGATCACGGCTCTTTCTTTTCGTCAATATCAACGAGCTCTCGTGTTTGCCTAACTTTCTGTACCCTGAAAAGGCAAATTACAATATCAACACGCTTGGAATCAGCAACTGCCAGGTAGCACTGATCGATTCATCCAGCCAGATTAGGCTACCTTCCAAAGACGAACCGGATAAAAGCAATGCAGCATTAGTGCTTTCTTTAAATCAATTGGGTTTGCGTCATGTTTCTGTTGTCTACCAAAAGCCCTATAGTAAACTCAACTATGCATTCCTGGTTGATAGTCTATTGTTACAGCACCCGTTGCTTGACCTTGGCAATCAGGTAGCCAACGCCAAAAAGGTTCATATAAGTAACACTGCTGTCCGTTTGCTTGCGGCAAAAATAGCCGTCAGTCAACCTAAAAAAGGGATGCCTGTTTTGTCAAAAGCTGCAAGCAATAAGAAATGGAAAATCCGTGTAGATACCATTGCCCTCGTCAATAATTCTTTCAGTTATCACAATTCATCACGACCCTTAGGAAAGGGCATTGATGGCAATCACCTGGACGTTCAAAACCTCAATCTGCAACTAAGCAAGAGCAGCTATGATTCTATCGGTCTTTCTGCTTCAGTGAACGAAAGCAGCTTTTTGTTCAACAAACAGATCAATGTAAAACACCTGCATGTTACGTTTCGATTTAGGGATAGTGTGTTGCAGCTAAACGATGCAGCATTTGCCATCAATCGTTCCCTCTTACGGTCGCGCGGTGCTATTTCGTTGCCATTAGCCCGGGGCACTTACGCCATTCCATCTTCACAATTCTTCCTCGAAATCCTGTCTGTTAACTACGGCGATGTTTTATTGGCAGTACCTGCATTATCAAAGCAGCTGCCGTTTTCTTTTTTGCCCGCTGACCAACTTACGTTAACCGGAAGGTTTTCGGTAACAGGGCAGCAGATCGCAACTAATGATGTGCGAATATCCATGTCCCGCAATTTATTTTCATTGAATGGACGTCTTGTGTTGCAACGCAACAGCCCGGACCACATTCTTCGGGCTGATTTACGTCAGCTTCAGTTGAAACGGGAGCTGCTTTCAAAAAAGCTGTTACAGCAATTAGGTAAAACCGGGCTAAATCTTCCTGAAGCCATCTACCTAACCGGCAGTTTGCAAGGTAGCAATAAAATGATGATCGCCGATTTGACCATCAACAGTGCATTCGGACAAGTTGCCATCAGGGGAACAGCAAAAAATATTTCCCGCCCTCAACAACTGGTGTATGATGTTCAATTGAAGCCGAACAATTTTGAAACGGGAAAATGGATTGGACTTGAGAGAATAGCAGGAAAAATCACCGGTGAGTTAACGGTTCAAGGCAATGGCATCGATCCAAAAACTATGATTGCCTTTGCCGCGGTTCAGCTCTCGTCGGCGGAAATTAATCACTACCCTTTTTCTGATATCCATCTGAAAGCAGGTTTAAACCGATCGAAGTTCAGCCTGGAATTACAAACCCTGGACCCGAACCTGAAAATAACGGTCGGTTTGCAGGGACATCTTACTCCTGACTATCTTGTCGATGGCACTATCCATATTACCCATGCTAATCTGAAACAGTTACAATTAACAAGTGACAGCCTGCTTTACAGTGGTTCTCTCCATTTGCATGCAGCCTACAAACAACCTTATACGATCGTTGCTGAAATGGAAACCGACAGTAATAACATTACTATCAACGACAGAAACTTCCAAACAAGCGCCTTTTCTTTTTTGTGCAATGCTGATACCAATAGCACCAACATATTGGTAAAAGCGCCTTTTTTAAACGCAAAAGTAGCAAGCAACCACTCTATAACTCAATTGGGTACAGCAATCAGGGCACTCCGGAAAACCATTTACCCGCAAGACACTGCGTACGCTCATCAGCCAATTGTGATGGCCAATACTCACCGCACCTTTCTGCAATTAACGCTGACAGAAGATTCATTGCTTGAGGCGTTGGTTCCCGGTCTTGTCTTGCCACAACCCATAACCGTAACTGGTAAATTAGATGCCACGCAGAAAGATTCGCTACTATCGTTGCAGGTCCTTGCGCCCCGGTTCCGGTTTAAACGATTTGAGTTTCATGACTTGCGTTTCGATACAAAAACCGTTGACTCTACGCTGCTTTTTACAGGGTATGGCCGGGAGATCCTGACAGGCAAAAACAGGCTAACGAATGCACTTGTAACGGGTATCGCTGCACAAAACTCCCTTCTTGTAAAAGCCGCCTTCGACGACAGCACAGGGAAGGATTTTTTTGCAGCCGGCGTTCGGATAAAAAAAGAAAACTCAACAACTGTTGTAAACATTCTTGACACGCTTATACTCAATTATAATAAATGGACGGTATCTAACGACAATTCCATTCACTTACTGAAAGAAGGATTCATCATCAACCACCTGTTACTGCAGAACAAGGCGCAATCCATTTTCCTGAACAGCCAGGACCAACAAAAATTATCGCCGTTAGCTATCAAAATAGAACAATTCGATATGGGCAGGTTGTATAACCTTCTTTCGCCGGGTGATAGTACGGGCGTGAAAGGACTGTTGAATGCAGACATTGTGATACAGCAACCCATCCAAAAAATTCCGATTGTCACCGGTACGGTCAACGCAACCGGTATTGCTTATGATACTACCCGGATTGGTGACTTTATGTTTCAATCAAAGACCATTGGCGACAGTGTTTTTTTGCAGGGAGCTCTGACCGGTGTTAACCAGCTCGATATTCATGGCGGAATTGGCCTGAAAGAAAAAGCATTTACCGTTCAGGCACAATTGCAACGGCTCGACATGAACATGGTACATGGATTTACCAAAGGTTTTCTTAGTCAATTGTCGGGCAACGTAACCGGCGATGTTCAGGTTGCAGGTACCGCCAGTAAACCCCGGGTGAACGGTAAAATCAACCTGGATTCAATATTATTCGTCATTAAGGCATTGAATACAGCCTACCGCATTAACAAACAACACCTGCTTCTTGAAAATTCCGATCTTCAGTTTCCACAGTTTTCATTGACCGATTCTGCTGGTCATCTCTTTACCATCAACGGAAAAATTGCTGATTTAATAGGCGGTGCTGAGCAAAAGTTTGACATCAACCTGGTCGCCAGGGATTTTATGGCATTGAATGCTCCGCGCGTACCCGGGAATCTGCTGTATGGGAAGGGCATCATCGATGCAACCCTGAGTTTGAAAGGGACCAGTCTGTCACCTGTCGTTGAAGGAAGTGCCTACCTGCAGGGTAAAAGCGATTTTCATGTTATACTGGCCTCGCAAACGACGGCCAGCCGGAATAAAAAAGAGGGGATCATTTTCGTAGACATCGATACCCTGAGCCGACTGACCAGTGAGGTTACACAAATGCCAACAGATACTTCCGCCGTTGTAAAACCTGTTACAGGATTTAAGTACAACCTGAACCTGAAAGTAGACAAAGAGGCTGCACTTACGGTCATCGTTGATCCTTCGAACAAGGATGAATTGGTGTTGAAAGGAGAAGCCCAGTTAAATGCAGGCATTGGCAAAGATGGGAGCAGCGGAATTACCGGTGTTTACCGCCTGCAATCGGGTTATTACAAAATGAACAACCTGTTGCTGCGGGGAAAGTTCCTGGTAACAAAAGGAAGCACGGTTACCTTCAATGGCGATCTCCCATCGGCCGAAACCGATATTACAACAGAGTATGACATTGACGCCAGTCCGAAAGGCCTGCTGAATTATAAAGATGATAACACCACATATCCACCACGGGTAACCTTCGCGGTTGTTTTCCTTATCAAAGGTTCTCTTTCCAAACCGGAGCTTTCTTTCGACATACAACTGAAACCGGGAAAAGCGGTGCTGCAAAGCACGGTAAAGTCCGACATTGAACATGCGCTGAACCGGCTGCGAAACGACGCAGCCGAAATGAATAAACAGGTGTTTTCGCTTTTGCTCACCAAACAGTTTGTTGCCACCGGTGAACAGACAAACCTGGAAAGCAGCAATCTCAATGCCAGCAATGCTCTCAAAGAAGGACTCAGTAGTTTTTTGTCGGCCGCCATGAATCAGATGGCCGACCAATTGATCAAAGGTGTGGATGTGGACGTGAATTTAAATACGTACAAAACAGCTAACGATCCGGTTTCGAAAACCGACCTGGGAGTTTCCATGTCTAAAGACCTGTTTGAAAACCGCCTGGTGATCCGGATTGAAGAAAACATTCCGGTAGGCAACACCACCGCTACTGCACAAAAAAGCGGGTCACAATATGTGCCTGATATCACCAGCACGTACAAGCTTTCGAAAGACGGTCGCCTACAGCTCAAAGCCTATCAAAAAAACGAATACGATGCGGTATTGCAGGGCTATTTTACGCAATACGGCATCAACTTTACCATTGAACTGGCCTATGATAAATTTAAAGAACTGCTTAAACGAAATAAAGAATCCGCCAATGAAAAGGAATGATTTCCGTCCTCAAAATACCTGCTTTGTTTTTCCTGCTGACTGCCGGCTTATCCTGCAGTGTCAAACGCTATTTGCCTAAAGGGGAAAAGCTGTATTATGGCGCCGATATTAGCGTCAGCAAAGTACCGAACGTAAAGACAAAGCCAATCGAGATAAGGAACAGTCTGGCGAAATATGCAACCCCCAAACGAAACAAGTTCCTGTTGGGGCAACCTTATAAACTGTGGTTGTGGTATAAGTTGAAGCCGAAGAAACAAAAAGGGTTCAAGAACTGGCTCCGGAATACCATTGGCGAACCACCCGTATTCATCAGCGATTTGACACCGGAGATCAACGCCCAGTCGATGCAGACACAGCTCGAAGACGATGGCTATTTCAACAGCAAAGTGACGTTTTCTCTTACAATGAAAAAGAACAAACCGAAGCTCGTGTATGCCGCATCGGTACAACGTCCTTACCTGATAGGAAAAGTTTCCTGGATTCCCGATAGTAGTGGAGTTGCCAAAGACCTGTCAGTGCTGCCAAAGGAAGGCGCTCTATTACAAGCAGGCAAACAGTACAGCACCAAAAACATCAAAGCTGAAAAAGACCGGCTCTGTCTGTTATTAAAAGACAAGGGATATTATTATTTCACCCCCGATCAGTTATTGAGTTATATAGATACGAACCATAACAATTTTACGGCAAACATTTACCTGGCCGTCAGTCAGCAAATCTCTGCGGGTGCCAAAATTCCTTATTCCATTAACCGGGTCATTGTACGCACCCCTTTCAGTTCCTTTGACCCATTACCCGACAGCATTATTCAACGTCTTCCGCAACAAGATGGCCTCTATATCTCCGACTCCTTGAAAAAATTCAACGCATCACTATTTCCCAGAACCATCACCTTTCGAACAGGACATGTGTATTCGCTGGCGGAACAAAAACGATCACAGGTAAGGCTCACCAGTATTGGCACCTTCCAATACATCAGGCCACAGTTTACGAAAACTGCCGACAGGGATAATCTAATGGATGTCACCTATTATCTGTCGCCTTATCGAAAAAAGAAATTCCAAACAGATATCGGAGGTTTTACCCGGAGCAATTCCTACAGTGGCGGAGAGCTGAACTTACAATGGAGCGACAAAAATTTTCTAAAAAAAGCACACAACTTCACCGTCAAGGCTACTGGTTCATTTGAAATAACCCCAAACGACTCGCTGCAGTACAACAACAACTGGCGGGTAGGGCTTGAAGCCACTTATAGTATCCCTAAGTTGCTGGCCCCTTTTGGGAAAGGCCGTAATCTGCCCCTGATCCCCAGGACCTATTTCCCTGTAAGTTTTGACTGGATCAGACATCAGGACCTTTACACGGAAAAATACCTGCATGGCCGTTATGAACTGGTATGGAATGATACATTAACAAGACAGTATAGGCTTACACCCCTGAGTTTGACCATTACCAATACTGCAAATCTTACCCATAATGCTTTAACTGGTCCGGCCCTTGATTCAGCCTATAAGTTTGTTCTTCCTACCATTGTTATTCCTTCTTTTGGTTTTCAGTTCATCACCAGCAACAGGGATAGGAAGAACCATTCGACCTATCTACATGCCGGCGTTGAATTTGCCGGCGGTATTCTTGGTTTGATCAAAGGGAACCATGGTTATTTTTCCACCAAAGTTGGCGATGCCTATTTTATGCAGTTTGTAAAAGCCGGTGTTGACTATCGATATTTTCTAAAACTCAACCCCCAGCTCACCTGGGCCAGCCGTATTATAATTGGCGCCAGTTACCCCTATGGCAATTCTCCATTTTTACCTTTTTCACGACAATACCTGATTGGGGGTGCCAACAGCCTGCGTGGTTTTCTTCCCCGCCACTTAGGGCCGGGCAGTGCCCAGGCAACCGATATTCAGCAAAGCGCCTTTCCACAAATTGGTGGCGACTACAAACTGGAAGCAAGTAGTGAAATCCGCTTACCGCTGGCTGGTCGGTTAAAAAGTGCCTTTTTCATTGATGCCGGCAACATCTGGATGAAGGACAGCGTACTTTACGAAAAAGCGGGTCAGTTGACAAAAGATTTTTACAAGCAAATTGCAATAGATGCTGGTTTGGGGCTGCGAATAGACGTAAGCATTTTGATCATTCGTTTAGACCTTGCCATGCCTTTCTATAAACCCTGGTTGGAAGAAGGACAGCGATGGACATTCAAGGATATACAATTGGGTAACCGGGACTGGCGGAAACAAAACCTGATCTGGAATTTTGCTTTGGGGTATCCGTTTTAGTCAACCTGCCATATAAAGATCAATTATTTGAATTGAGCCACTTTCCCGATTTGGTTAATATACTAACAGGGCCTATTCGCTCACCAACAATCTTTACAGAATCTTTCAACTCGCCAGTTTCCGGATTTATGATCTCTACCAGATTATAATCAAACTTATTTTCATAAGCCGTGCGCAACCTTACCAGCATATCATTCGATACAACCACATTATATTTGTAGTAATAGGGCGTTGGAGTTTCCCGAATTATTTGTCCTGACCGGGTATCGAACACCAGGTCAGACATATTGCTTCGAACCACATATAGTTTCCCATTATTGATCGCAGCCCCGCTGCCTCCCCAGCCGTATAAAGGTTTATAAAACCATTTTGTATAACCCATAACCGGATCCAATGCCGATAATCCCTCCATGAATGATGAATAAAGTACTCCGTTATCGTAGATGGGCGTAACGACGTAGGTTCCCGTTTTTGACCATCTAACAGTTCCGCTGGTATCAATCGCCCAAAACTTGTCTCTGCCGCCGCTGGTAGCATAAAACAAGCTGTCAGATCTGGTTAAAGCGCCGGGGCCCCATCCACTAGCGGGAATACTCCACTTTTCTGTATGGGTAGAAATGTCAATCCCTTTTATATAAAACGCACCTAAGGTAACCTTTGGAAGTGCCTGTACCATTAACGTGTTACCTATAATAGCTGGTGTCGTGTAAATGAAATCTGAGGACAGGGTCCATAATGCTGTACCCGTTTTTGCATTTAAAACATGCAATCTGTAGGTACTGCCGCTGACAATATAAAGCGTGTCGCCCTGAAGACAGAAACCCGAGTAAAAACTGTTTTCACTGCCGTATCTCCAAACCTCATTACCTGTTTCAATATCCAGGGCTTTAACAGGGCCCGATACCTCCGATATAAATAATAAGCCTTTGCTATAAAGCAGATGATCGGGTTGCTCAACCCAATAATTCTTACTCCATTTCACAGACATATCGGGGTTATAGGCAGTGAGGGCTCCAATTAAACGGCCAAGAGTATCCCTGTTTGAGCTGGCCACTATTATATACTTCGATTCGCCTACTGACAGATCAATATTTTCAGGGGAAATGGGGGGCGAAGGGCTGTCCTTTTTGCAGGCAGTAAAAAAAGACAGTATCAATATCACAAGTGATAATTTCGATTTCATAAGGCGGTTAATAAACAGCAAATTAATAATTTTATTCGCAATTACATATTTGCCGGATTAGAATCTCGCCCTACAGTTAACCGTAAAATCCCGCCAGGCCTGCACCATTTGCTATTTTTGAAAAAAATTGCGCCATGAAACCTACACTATCAATGACTTTAAGGTTGTGCCTGTTGTCACTAGCCATCATATTTTATCTTACATCATATAGCCAAAAGAAAACAGTTCGATTTGTTACTTCAACCGTTGTGCCGGAAGCGGAAGGCAGTGTGAAAGTTAGAAAGGACAAGAACAAAAACTATGAAATTGATATACATGTAGACCACCTTGCAGATCCCCAAAAGCTTACACCATCCAAAAAAACCTATATTGTCTGGATAGAAACTAAAGAGGGTGGCGCTAAAAACATTGGCCAGCTGCATACCGGTCATAGTATGTTATCCAAAGCCAAAAAAGCGGATATTTCGGCAGTAAGCTCCTATAAGCCTTCAAGGGTTTTTATTTCGGCGGAAGATAATCCCGCCATTGACACGCCCGGCACACAGATCGTATTAACTACAGAAACTTTTTAAGCTATAGGAGGGTGTTCATGCGCCTGGCAGATGGATCCAAACGCACAAACCACCTGTCAATCCATAACGCCATTGAATTTTATTGCAGCAGTAACTTCTTGAATATATTTTGTATTTTGGAATTTTGCGTGGCATCAGAAAATTCCAACCCTAAATGAATATGACAAGGAAATTGTATCTACTACCGGTTTTTCTTCTTATCGTTACAGTGACAGCATGTGGACAGGCAAACAAAGGCAGCGTTGATGAGACAGAAATGTTACCATATCAACTGCTCGATGTTAAGGAGAACGTCTCTTTGGTAAAACTAATTGCCAATCCGGAAAAATACAATGGTAAGCGGATACAGGTTATCGGCTACTTACATCTGGAATTTGAAGGCAAAGCGATCTATCTCCATGAAGAAGATTTCAAACACGCTATAAGTGAGAACAGCTTTTGGGTCAACTTTTCCAGCAAGTTGGCGGAAAAACAAGATCTCAAAAAGTTTAATAATAAGTATGTGATAGTAATTGGAACATTCAACGCGAATGAGAGGGGACATATGGGAATGTTTGGCGGTACGTTAGACAACATAGTTCGGTTAGACCTTTGGGATTTTCAACGATAATATATTACAGACATTACCCTACCAGTGAAAAACAACCTTTTTGCCTGATTAATGACTTTGCCGATCAATATTGGCACATTATCTTTAATCCCAGGAACCACATAACCTTACAGAAACCTAGCTATGAAAAATGAATTTACACAGGCAGAATGGGAGGCCTGTATAAAAGTATTACAGGTATTATCACGAGACCCTGAGAAATCGCTGGATACGCATATGTTGAAAGGCCTGGTCACCAAATTGTACCGGAGGGCGAAAAAGGAAAACAAGCTTAACAGGGTTGAGGAACCAGTCAGGAAGTTAATCACTTCTACCGATTTGCTATCGGCACAAAAGGTAAAGAAGATCTCACAACAACAGGACCTGCTGAAACAGTATGACAAGAAGCTTGTTTTGACCCAAACTGTTTTGCATAAAAAGTACGAGTTGCCCAACGACGAAAAAAGCTTTGATACTACAGCGTCGCTTGAGTTAACCAGCTACCAGAAATGTTATATCTGTAAAACGCCCTATAAAAAAGTTCATTTTTTCTACCACCAGCTTTGTCCAGCCTGTGCGGAGTTTAACTATACACGCCGGCAACAAAAGGCCGATTTGTCAAACCGGATAGCATTGATAACCGGCGGAAGAATAAAGATCGGTTACCTTACCGCATTGCGCCTATTACGCGACGGCGCCAAAGTGTGGGTAACCACCCGGTTCGCCAATGATTGTGCTATGCGGTTTAGTGAAGAAAAAGATTTCTCCGAGTGGGCGCATCGGCTGAAAATTGTTTCACTCGATCTTCGTAACCTGGTACAGGTAAGAAGTTTTATAAAACTTCTGCAGGAGCAGGAAACACACCTTGACATTATCATCAACAATGCCGCGCAAACCATAAAACGGCCGGCGGAGTTTTACAAACATCTATTCGAATTTGAGCAGAACGGGGTGCAGGCTTTGCCTGTCAATCTGCAACAATGCCTGGTATCGCCTGCTGTATTCCAGTTTCAGTTGGGCCATTGGGAACAACACTTGTTGCCTTATGAGACCGAAACCATGTTCCCTGCCAATCAATACGATAAAGATGGCCAACAGATAGATCTAAGAACAAACAACAGCTGGAAGTTACTACTGGAAGAGGTGCCGCCGGTTGAAATGCTGGAAACCCAGTTGGTAAATGTAACAGCGCCGTTTATGCTGAACAGCCAGTTAAAAGAGATGATGGTAAGATCACCCTTTGAAAGAAAATTCATTATAAATGTATCTGCCATGGAGGGTCAGTTCAACCGTTCTTCTAAAACACCTTTTCACCCGCATACAAATATGGCCAAGGCGGCACTCAATATGATGACCAGAACATCCGCCCAGGACTATGCACTGAGCGGAATATTTATGAACAGCGTAGATACGGGCTGGATCACCCAGGAGAACCCTTATCCTGATAAAGAGCGAATATATCATGAGGAAGGCTTTGTACCGCCGCTCGATGAAACCGATGGTATGGCAAGAATTTATGACCCCATTGTAAGCGGGGTAACCCAAGCCGGTTTGCCTTTGTTTGGTCACTTTTTAAAAGATTATGTACCATTTGCGTGGTGATAACAATCAACTATTTTGTTTTATGCAACCTAATCAGATACACTGTCCTGTTGATCATGTAAAAGCCGATTTCCCTTTTCCTCAAAAGAATTTACAACCGGTTATTGACTTTTTAAATAGCAATGCCCCACTGCCTGCAATCAACACCGCCTTCCCAGTGGGAACCATTACCGCCGACGGTCGTTTAGATATGTGTAAACAGCAGTTGGGAATACGGGGTTTGGAGCAGGTAGCTATACCTTTAATGAACAACCAGGTAGTAAAGCACTTACTGCTAGGCACCAATGCGTTTGGCAATGTCGGCGCTGCCGCTGTGGCAAAACTGGTAGCGGCCAACCATTCTATTGAAACGGTTTACCTGGGTTGTAATTATATTGAACAGGAGGGGTGCAAGGCTATTTGTGAAGCGGTGGAAGTAAGCCCTAGCGTAAAAAGCATTTGGTTTAAAAGAAATCCCATTGGTGCTGAAAGTATGCCGGCTATAATAAAAATGTTATCTGGCAATAAACAGCTGCGCACGCTCGACCTGGTAAATACCCGCGCAGGCGAGGGGTTTTATATCCTGTTTGAATACATGGAGCAAAATGATTCGGTAGAGCGTTTATACCTCAGCGGCAATTTCCTTACGGCCAACACAATGAAGTATGTTGGTAAAATGCTGGCCCGCAACAAACACCTGAAGTCGCTTTACCTGAGTGTAAACAATATTGGGGATGAGGGTGTGGCAGCACTTATTCCGGGATTGGCAGTCAATTCTACGCTGGAGGAACTAAGTCTGGCCAGTTGTGGTATTACCGGTAAAGGCATGGAATTATTATTTACTACGTTGCAGACAAACGACAATCTAAAAAGCCTTGACCTTGGCTATGCGCCCTCAACAAAAGTACTGGAAGCGAAAGCCAATGAGCTATCTGATGCATCAGCTGCTTTATTGGTTGAATTGATTGAGCGGAGGCCAAATCTGATAAACCTGAATCTGGGTAAAATGAGCCTGCCTGAAGTAGAAAGAAACAGGTTGATAGAAGCAATGAGCAGAAGGAACGGCAGTCTTGAAATGAGCAGGTATCAGTCAGAGAAAACTTATCCTGCCCATGCAGATAGTATAGCGATAAAGAGCGTTTATAGGTGATGGAGAAGGGAAGAGGACTCGAACCCCCATCTTCGGCCTAGCTGGCCGCTATTTTTCCAATTAAATTATCCCTCCGTAAAGCCAATGGCCGGAATAAGGCTCGAACTTATGACTCCGTCCTGACGGGACGGCGTTTTTCCAATTAAACTACCCGCACCATGGGGATGCAAATGTAATCATTTTCAATCGTGAAATTTATTACCGACCACGCGCGCCAAAAAGTTAGGCCCCACAGACTACAAACCGGGGACTTTTATTGAGTAATTTACATTTGCTTATAAGAAGTGATAGGCCAGCCACAAGGCGTATTGTTTAACCGTATTATGCATCAAATCGGTTTTAACACTGCTACCCCATACATTAGCGGTTATACTTACATCCCATCTGCGATTGATAATGGCCCCTGTTTTAATATTAACAACAGGCCAATCATTATTTATTTGAAGATAGTTATCGATTTTAGAAGGATATGTTGTGTATTGATGCTTCGCTGTTAATGCGTTGGCAGGATAACGGGATATGTTGACTGCGAACTGCGCACCTATATAATACCGGAACTTTTCTTTTCTTACAATGTGATATAAAACGGTAGCTGAAGGGGTAAAATTCCGCTGTTTAATTTCATAGTGAACAGTATCGGTACCAGAACCGCTCCTTTTAACGAGGTTGTCAGTTTTATAGCCTATTGAACTGTACGCGACCTCAAGCCTGAATGAAAGTTCGCTAAAGTTCCTTACCGAGAAAAGTTCTACACCAGCCATTATTGCTGGAGTGGTCTTCCAGTCAAAATCAAATGCTTTTAAATAAGGGTCATCTCCACTAAACGTCATGGTACTATATATCGCGCCCGCCCCGGCATAAAATGAAAGAGACTTTTTGTTGTTGTTAGAAACATAAGGAACGCTTTGACCTGTTAAACCATTCAGGGCTGCTACCGCTTTTGCTATCTCTTTATCCGTGTAACCCATATGTTCTATCTGGTGGGTAAGTTTTTTATCGTATCGTGGTTGGAGGGTTAAATAAGCTATTAATTCGCTATGGAAATAATTACGTGTTTTCACCCGGTTATTCACTTCGTCCCAGGAACATTTATAAGTAAGTTCGCGATAACTTTTAGTGCTGTCCTGTATGTAATAGTGTGGTTTAAAATCGTACACTTCGTATAAATTCAGTACAGGCCCTTCTACCAGCACCCTTAAAAAAGCGGTATCTGTTTGTTGGTTTTCTGCTGAGTCAGATGCCAGGTTACCAAAATCAACTGGCAGCATGTCTTTTGTTATAAAGGCTTTCAGGTATTTGTCGCCAGCTACCTGAAAAAAGCTGATATCTGTAGTTGTAAACTGGCGGACATTGTCGCCTAGGGAATCCTGTTTGAACCCGAACGAAGTGGGGTTAACATGCCAGTTGCGGTAGTCGATCCAGCCTTTTAAGGTGTCGCCGTTTGTAAGAACGACCAGGCCTCTTTGATAATTTTTCTGGGCGGATACCTGCAGGCAAAGCCCCAGCAGGAAAAGCAATGCAATACGTTTCAAAATAAAGGTGGTTTATGATTTTGATAATTCCGGGCACAAAATAAATGCTTTTAGGTTGAGTTTGCAAGATGGCCTGGTATTGGTAAAAATACCGTTTTGCGAGTGGGCATTACATTTATTAAACCAGCATTTAGCTACTGGCGGGACAAATATTAAGGGGTAGATGCCGGGGGGAATGGCCTGGGAATGGCCTGCGGACTGCCTGGAGACCGCCTGGGACTAGCCTTATGCAAGGGGAGTCCCTGGAAGGGGTCCAGGCCATATCCAGGCTGTTCCGGTGTAATACCCCACGCATTATTGTACCATTTCACTACCATTCGGCATATTATTTCTTCGGGTGTGCGCCCCTGTATAATAAGTCATGTCCACTCTCCTATTGCACAATTGCCGTTTTTTTTACAATTTTGCTATATAGCTTACTTATATGCAAACGAAGCGGCCAGAAGAAAATGATTTTAGTGTAAAATATGATGAACAAAGACAATTTTGAGCTCAATGGTGATTGGTCGTACGAAATAGAACTGCCGGCATTTGCCGGATTCCAGGAACGACGCGGCCCTTACGCCTCCATTTCTTCTGAATTACCCGCTAAAGGAGTGGTGACCATCCGGTTCGAAGACGACCTGACTGACAACCCCGACCCATACGTTGAACAATTGAATACGCTGGATTTTATATTTAACAACCAGGAAAAGATCGTACACATTATCACAGAAAAAATACTTTGGAATTTACGGGATATCAGACGATACAGCTCCGAAAACGAAAAGAAGTTCCGGCATATAAAATATGAGAACGTTAAATCCATAATGGGGATCGCCGGCATTACAATAAAGACGATCTCCAAAGATTACTTCTCTTATTATGACATTTTTTGCGGTTGTGACTGGAGTAAAAACGGCATCAATTTTTTATTTCATTACGAGCGGATCGTTTCATTAAAATCCGGTGGGATCTCTCGTTGGGATGCAGCAAAAGACAACGGTTCGTATGAACGGATCTGGAAAAAACCGCACCAGGATGAATTACCACAAAAATACATGCCCCATCCTAAATACAATAAACTAAAGCCATCCCGTCAATTAGAAAATGACACTTATGTACAGGGCCTGATTGCAAGAAATGAATGAACAATTTAAAAAAGAGGTGGAAGGCGGAGAGATTGATATACACGGCAAATACCCACTCGCTGATATTACCATTCTTGAACAGGCCTACGAGTACAAGTACAGGATTGTTTAAAAGAAAACAAATAGCATGAAAACCGGTCTTATAAAACTATTTTTATCCCAGGCATTGTTGACTTCCTTTGCAAGCGGCTTAAAAGCACAAACGAAGCTGACTAATAAGACTTTTAAAGCCGAAATCGGACAACTTTGTAAAGATGAATTGGGCACGATATACACTTATTGTTTGTTGAACTTTAAAAAAGACTCTGTAACTGTTTCCACCAGCGTCATTGCAGATGTTCCTCCTGAAAAAAAAGACATATATGAACATGCCGACGACAACTCGGCCAAAGTATATAAATGGAAAGCTCACAACAATCTCCTGAGCATTATTGATTGCAAAGAATACAGCCAGTTGACAATTAAAAAATCACAATTGGTTTATCATATTACCTCGGGTGACATAATATTTACAGAAGAAAAATCAATCCAACAATAAAACGCCGCTACGTGTACGGCATCATCTCGTCAATCACTTTCCGGCCGATCTGAAGCGGTTAGCTGCATTAAAATTGACAATCATTTTCTATCATTACTGTTTTGGGTCATATTGGGCAGTTTTGTCATCAGCGTATTCAATACTTACTTTTGCGTTTTTATCCATGGAATAAGGAGCTATAGTAATGCCGGTTCTCTTCCCTTCCGAATTTTTCACTATTGCCATAATTCTATAACCCCGGAGTGAATCTTCCTTGTCGGTAGATGGCAGCCTGGTAAGCTCTACTTTAAATTTTTCCCCTTTGGTTGAAATACAATAGGCCAATGCGCCCTCACTGGCATTGATCCGGAAAATGGCAGCAGGAACATCCAGGCCTTCAAAGGGTCTTCCATAGCCTGTTATGATGTCCATTTGCACTGTAGTGGTACCGCTTAAGCTTACTTTGCCTTCCGCTCCAAGCCTGGTGCTCAGCTCAATCTGATTTTGCTTTTTAATGATTTTGGTATTGGCAACATAAGCATAGCCGTTTGCATTGGGCGCCTTCCAGTCTTTCCCCCTTTTCTCATTGTCCCATACGCCTGCCTGGTGGTATGCAATATCGAAAAGGGTGCTATCTTTTCTACCAGATCTAAATTGATCAACGATCAGAACGGTATTTTCATCAAGAACAGCTATGCAACGAACAAAACGAACGGAGTCATAGGCATTGGTTGTTTCTGCGACTGCATAACTAACACCTTTGCTTTCTCCAAAAGCCAGGCATTGGCCGGAAGATCGCTTTTGCTCTTTTTCATTGAAGATAAACGAATTGTGTCCAAGTCCATGCCGATACCAGCCGTCAGATAATCTTGAGGCATAACTGGCATTTCCAGGAATAATGGCTATTTGTTTATTTCCTTTTAGAATGCCAAAGTCTAACTGCGCATTTTGGAAATGAACACGCTTTTTTAACTGGTTTGTATACTTAAAATAACAGGAAAGGCTGCTGTCACCTTTTCCTATTGACAAAAGAGCGATGCCGGATTTTTCAAAATTCTTGTTACCTGTTGTCCTTTGTGGCGCCTGAAGTAGTTCTTCGCTGCCAAATAATAAAGACCATCCTCTATAGGAAGATCCAATATTTTGATATCTTCCTCTGTTCGACCTCGTTAGCACCTCCGAAAAAATAGGCGATTTATAATGCGTGTAGGCCCATTCGTATAAATAGGCAAGATATCTTAGGTTTATAGGTTTAGAATCGTTGAACGCTGGTAATGATAACCCCGGCGTTGACATTAAAATGGGGGTTTCAAACATTTTTTGTAATGATGGGATAGTATTATAGCCACAATTCTGCAACGCAGTTGTTAATAAAACAAGTGGTTGCAATGAAAAATCCTGATAGCTCGGTGATAAATCCAAGTTGATGCCCTCTTTATTGAATCCTTTTGTAATTTGGGCGCCGATGCCTCCCAAAGAATCTACTGTTGCTGCATTAAAATACTTTTGTTCCCCTGTGAATAAGCCAACCATGCCCATGGCAGCAATTTTCCAACATTGAATATTTGAAATTTCGGCTCGTCGCTTTTTTATAACGGCAGCTGCTGGTAGTAATAACTGGTTGGTTATTGTATCCTGCTCTTGTGAGGAAAGCGTATTCCATACCAGATCTGCTCCTTGTATCATTGAAACCAGCCATTGAGATTCATCCAGGTCCTGAACATGTATTTTGCCAGATCCTACAGCTGAAAAGTTTTCTGTTTTACGATTCCGAATAGGAAGTTTGGGATACAACTTTGCGTAGTATAGTAAAATATCCATTGCTTTTTGCGCATAAACCGGCTTCTCTGAAATTTGATAAGCAAGGCCAAGTTCCAATACGCCAAGCGCCCAGGCATTATGTATGAGACCGACAATTACGCCATCATAATCTTTCTCTGGCAATGACGTGTCGCCAGAGAAAACCTGACCGGTCACCTTATCAATATGTTGCCACTTCCAATTCCCAACCAACTTACCTCTTGAAAGGGGAGAGCCGGTAACAGGGTTAACATAGTAATGATCCCAATTACCACCCCGGTTGGGGATTTCAATTTTTTGACTGAGGTATTTATTAGCATCCTCTTTGAGCAATTCCCAACAAGCTCCTTTCCAGGGAGTTGTTTTTAGGCTTTTTCGAATTGACACCACCTGTTCTTCAGTTAACAATAAAAAAGGGTGTGCCTTCCCGAGTGTAAATGTTTTTCCATAAGTTGAAGTATCATTCTGACCTTTCGCCCTAAACGAAGCAATCATGAAAAGTTGCACTAACAACAAGAAGAGGAAATGATAATTATATTTCATATGACGCAGTTGTCTACAAACTAAGTCAAAATACTTGTTGAGCAAAATGTTCTTGGTCTGCGCAAAATAATTTCAGGAATTTACATTGTTTTGTTAATTTTAGAAATACCATTCTTTATAACCAAACCTAACTATGAAGCTCATCTGCTTAAGCCTTATCCTCGCCGTAGCGAGCATTCAGGCATCTGCCCAACAAGTACATCCCGCTAATCAAAGAGAAAAGCCGCCGCTGCCAACAAAGTCTTTCGAACCCAATGCCATCACTGGCAAGTTAATTCCCGTTCATAAAGGAGATAGCATTTTCGTTTGCCCCGATGTTGAATTCGCCCCACGGCACCATTATTTTCTAAAGGGGGCAATAAAGGCAATTGTTGGTGGTATTGCAGCTTATCAGGTAAATAAAAGTTTATCCGGTCCTGTTACAGAAAAGGCACCACACTCCCGGTCAAACGAGATCTTACCAACACTGGGTGTTGGTATCGGTTTAGCGGTCCCTGATGTTATAAAAGGGATAAGGCAAACCAGAAAGCCTTCCCTGGTCTATTCTTTCTATGACAAGGATATGTTGCTAACAAAAAGTTATAGTAAGAAAGTTTCAAGAAAAGGCGCGCACACCTTTGGAAGCATAGCACCGGCGGATGGATTTTTAAAAGTTAATCTGGTTGGCAATTACAAAAATGACATTTCGGTTAATAGACTTGCAGTAGATAGTAAGGAAAACCTGGCTACATCCTATGAAGGAAATGTTGCAGCCGCCTTAGGAGCAGATTATACCGGGGGGTGTACAACAGACTATGATTTTGACGACGATTGGTGGGATGATTATACCGAGGAGGGATTTTCTGACGTATTGGACGATGGTGGATTTTATGATGAATATGCCGATATTTCCGATGACTTCGAATCCTTTATGTCCAACACAGACGGCTGGGGCGATCCACCTGCCGATCATCCCTGGACATTTCTCGATGCGGTGACCGTATACGCACAAGCGAACCCTGACGATGGAATTAACTGGAACTGGCTTGATGCGGTAACTGTTACTGCTTCTACCAATCCCGATCACAGTGTAGATGACATAGACTGGTCGTGGCTTATGAATCAGATGTTATATCAGGACGACCCTTATATAACCGGATATGACCCCACATACACTTACCCGCAACCGGTCGCGGATCCGCCCCCTGCGGAATATAAGCCAAAGCCAAAGTATGCGAAGGCGAATATGAAATTGAAAATTAAAATGCAAACCTCTCCAATGACCTGCGTTCCCGCAACCATGTCATATTTAAATGAAGCTGTATGCGGCGGTAATCACAGTGAAAGTTATTATATTAGCCAATATGAGACTGCTCATGCCGGCGCAAACGTTTCGGTAGATGGCATACCGTTGAGCGAAATGACCGGTTATGTAAATGCACAATTTACCACGAGCGCTTACAATGGGGCCATTACATCACTGGATGCCGGAAACCCAATTTTGACTACCATAAAAAATAGCAATGGGTACCATAGTGTTGTTATCATTGGGTACGACGAATCTTCTGACCCTAATAACCGTCGCCTGTATTATGTAGACCCGGACACCGGAGGCCAGTCATCCATGTTGTATAACGACTGGAATACCGGGGATGTAGCACTGTACGCCTATCCTATTACAGGTTGTAAATGATAAATTTGACAGTATGAGATATATGAAAGTTTTATTAGTGATATTATTAAGCACTTTTTCGGCATCCCTGTATGCCCAAAATAAGCTGGAAAAGATGCTTGACAACTATAAGACCACGCTGAAACAGACTATTCTTCAAAATGGAGCAAATGAAGGCAGGGTGAAGGAATTCCTCACAAATACCATTCAGGTAATTATAATACCATATTGTCATTTTACTGGTACAGCCCGGCAGTTGATCGTTGATAGCAGTGTTATTAACTATATGCAGATCGATAGCAGTAATTATCGGGCTTTGCTGATAAAAGACAAGCAGGTGGTAGTGGTAATTGAAAAAAATGGGCCGCTCCCTGCCTCCTATATGACCATTGATGAATTCAGTGGCAGGGAAAACATGCCGCAGTGGGTTAACATGGTTGAAAAAACAGGTTTCGATAAAAGGTTGTTTTCATTCGATCTTTTAATGGAAGAAGCATTTTCGATGAAGCAGGTAGCGATCCTGAATGCCGGACAATTAAAATTTGTGGATCTTGACCTGCAGGTATATAATGGCATACAATCGTTGCTTGCTCATAAGTATGGTAGCGTTGATAAATTCGTGGATCTGAAAAAGGAGAATCTCGAGAAAACGGAATTGTTACAAAAAAATGCTTCTCCGGATAAATGGAAACACCTTGTACGCAACAACTATACAAAATGGACAGAACGACATCCCACCGATACTGCCGGCATATTTGACTTGTTTGTAAAAGAAATGGACGGTATTGTACAGTTATCAGACAGACAAAAAGAGTTAATTAAGCAAGCGATCTATAGTAAGCTTTCATACTGCGGTAAATACAACGGACGGCCAGGGATTCAATTTATTAACCAGGATATTGCACCCCTTATTTACAACGTACTGACACAGGGCCAATACGCCAGTTATATTCACCAGCGTGCGTTAAATGCCTGGGTGGCTAATGAAGCTTTTAGAAAGTTGGAGGAGCACTATTTAACGCAGCAGAATGTACCACTTGATTCGTTAGCAAAAGTATTGGACAGGGAAGTATTTTCTTTGAAATAGGTCTGTAAATGAATAAAGTTAAAAACTCGCATAAAAAATATTAATATTAACATATTATCTTTAATCCAATGATCCGTGCCTTAATTTTCACAGATTAATGTACATGAGAATGTCAATGCGTCAAATTTCAATATTTGCCTTACTTTTTCTTTCAGCTTGTTCGACAAGTAAAAAAATTACACCTGGTATTTGCGACGAGTATTTCAAGTCGGTAAAAAGTCACACAATCAAAGGAACAAAACACTGTAGAAGCATATTGATTGCAAACGGAGTTGTAATCCGAACTGAAGAGGTAAATGCAAGCTTGCTTCGACATGTTGATGTTATAAAATGTCCTGACGCCTACAAAACATATGGTGACATTGGAACAAATGGCGTTATTGTAGAAGAAACAAAGCAAACTTTTGACTTTATTATTCCTTCGCAGGTTGATTATAAAAGAAAGTCTGACTATTTGAACAAGAATAAAACCTACTTCCTGAATGGTTATCTTATTACAAATGACAGCTTGCGAATTTCGAAAAAAGCAATCGTTAGGACTGAAGTATTGACTGCAAAAAGCTATTCTAATGGATTTGATAATGACAGTATTGTTATAATTAACATTTGGACATTGACAAAAAAAGAAGTTAGAAAGTCTTTAAGAAAATGGAGCCGCTCGTATGATTAAAACTGAAGCCTTCAACAGCATTTCAGTTACTTTACTGAGAAGACCTTTAACTTCACAGGTGTAGAAATAGGGAAAGCATTATTCTAGATGACAATGACGACAATTATGATGGTCCGTTCTTTTATATTAAATAATGTTATGCAACAAAATGCTATTAAAGAATTCCAGCAATGTTGCATAATATATGTATCCTCTCGACCAAGTACATCTCTTTAAAGAGCAAAAGGAACATTAGCTTAGCTCATTAAAAGCAGTGTATGGAATCGATAGCCAAACCTAAGAAGGCTAAATTTTTCAGGAGCAAGCAGGAAATCGAGCTGTTATTGCGGGATTGGGAAAAGAGCGGACTGAGCGTAAAAGCTTTCTGCGCTGGTTTACATATTGCGGAAGGTACTTTCTATAATTGGAAGGCCAGACTCTCAAAAGGTACGAAAGTGACCGAGAAGGGAGGTTTTGCACCTATTGAAATTGTACCATCTGCTGGTAACGGATTGTTTGCAGAGGTAGGACATATAAAGATATACCAGCCGGTAAG